>CAVOTH010000004.1:0-587500 GCA_963699085.1 uncultured Acidimicrobiales bacterium | reverse complement strand
GGTATCTAATCCTGTTCGCTCCCCACGCTTTCGCTCCTCAGCGTCAGTATTGGCCCAGACCACCGCCTTCGCCGCTGGTGTTCCTCCTGATATCTGCGCATTTCACCGCTACACCAGGAATTCCGTGGTCCCCTACCAAACTCTAGCCATGGCAGTATCGAATGGCGACTCCAGGTTGAGCCTGGAGGTTTCACATCCGACTTGCCAAGCCGCCTACGAGCTCTTTACGCCCAATAAATCCGGACAACGCTTGCCCCCTACGTATTACCGCGGCTGCTGGCACGTAGTTGGCCGGGGCTTCTTCTGCAGGTACCGTCACAATCGTCCCTGCTGAAAGAGGTTTACAACTCAGAAAGCCTTCGTCCCTCACGCGGCGTTGCTGCATCAGGCTTTCGCCCATTGTGCAAGATTCCCCACTGCTGCCTCCCGTAGGAGTCTGGGCCGTGTCTCAGTCCCAGTGTGGCTGATCGTCCTCTCAGACCAGCTACCCGTCGAAGCCTTGGTGAGCCGTTACCTCACCAACAAGCTGATAGGCCGCGAGCCCCTCCCGAAGCGGAATCCATTTCCTCATCAAGCCATGCGACTCGATGGGGATATCCGGTATTAGCACCGGTTTCCCGGTGTTGTCCCGGTCTTCGGGGTAGGTTGCTCACGTGCTACTCACCCGTTCGCCACTAGGTCTTCGTCAGTATTGCTACTGACTGAACCTCGTTCGACTTGCATGTGTTAGGCACGCCGCCAGCGTTCGTCCTGAGCCAGGATCAAACTCTCCATTGAGACCTCGACCAGACCCGAAGGCCTGATCAAAATCGAAGAGCTGACCTCGAGGACACTGATCCTCTCGGTCAACTGAATACTGGCAAAGAACAGACATTGTCCGTTCAATGCTTTGAATTGACTGGCGATCTCGAGTTTCCCCGCGATCGCCCGCACTGACTTTTGGCTATCACTATTCCGTTTTCAAGGAGCAACCGGGCACGCACCGAAAAGGCGTTGGTGCCGGAATGACCGCAGACAGAGGCAAGGCCTCGGGACCGCAGTTGCCTGGCGCCACCCCTAAGGGCGTTCACCGGGACTAGTTACACTATCGCATCCAGGCCGGCGTGTCAATCAGTACAGGACTGCTCCTGGACCGAGAAGGGCGACCTCTTGCGAGGAAGTCGACTATACACGGATCCATCCTCAACCGTGGGGCACGCCTGCGATTACCAGGCAGCTTCGGGCCTGGTCACGGCGGTCCCGTCGCCTTTTACGGCCATGGCAACTCGATTCGGGCCCGCCGGTGCAACCGGTGCGACGGTGCAACCGGTGCGCCGCGCTAACCGAACGTGAAGTCGTACGCGGTCACCCCGGGGGATACCGAAAGGGTCAGCAGGCCCTCCTGGTAAGCCCCCGGCCCGACCAGTGTGTAGAGGGTCGGCACACCGCCCACGGCCACGGTCCGGGTCGGACGCCCGTTGACGTCGACCTTCACCGTTCCGGTCCCTCCGAGCACCAGGTAGACATCCTGGGCCTGGAACCGCAGCGCGAGCGTGGACCCGCTGCCGGCCACCGCGCCCTCTGACCCCACCTTCCACTGGCCGCCGAAGGAGAACGAGTTCTGAGGCTGGTCGGACGGCGGCGAGTAGGTGGCCATCGTGTCCGGTTGGACGCTCTCGTCGGCCAGATCATTCTCGTAGTAGTGGTAGCCGAGGTAGCTCTCCGGGGTGATCTCATCCTGCGGTGTCCGGTCGGGTACGTCGGTACGTGGCGGCAGAGACACCGTCGGGTGGGCCGCCACCAGGAGTTGGCGGATGAACGTCTCGGTCTGCGAGTACTCGCCCTCGCCGTCGTCGATGTGGCGAACGTTGCCTGAGGCGTCGATCAGGTACTCGGCCGGCCAGTAATTATTTTGGTAGGCGTTGAACGTGCCGTAGTCGTTGTCGATGGCCACCGGATAGTGCACGCCGAGGTGGGCGGCGGACGCGATGACGTTGGAGACCACGTGCTCGAAGGCGAATTCGGGCGTGTGAACGCCCACTACGGTCAGACCGTCCCGGGAGTATGCGGCATTCCACGCCTCCACGTGGGGTAGCGACCGCTGACAGTTGATGCACGAGTATGTCCAGAAGTCGACCAGGACCACCCGGCCCCTCAGGCCGGCGATGGTCAGCGGTCGCCCACCCGGCGTATTCAGCCACCGGGTGATCCCGGTGAAGTTGGGTGCGAGCCCACACTTCTGGAGCACAGGACTGGACGGGGTGCAGTTGGAGAGGGAGCCACCGTCCGAGATCCCCTTCACGCCGTCCAGAGCCCGGATGGCCGATGGGTTGGCCTCGAGGTTGTTGGTGAGGGCGTTGGTGTAGCCGGGCACCGCATTTTGGATGCCGTTGGTCAGGTTGAACGCCAGCACCAACGCGGTGACCATCAACACGGCGCCGATCACCCGTCGGGTAGTGGCAGCGTGTGTCCGAACAGCCCGCATGTGTGACGCCAGATATTGGCCGGCCAGCGCGAAGAGGAGCAGCGGAATGGCCACTCCGACGGCGAACGCCGCCGTCAGCACCAACGCCGAGAACCCGATGTGGTGTTTGTTGCCGACGACGGACAGGGTGGCCAGCACCGGGCCGGCGCAGGGTACGAACACGAGACCAAGGCTGAGGCCGAGCACGAAGCCGCCGCCCTCGGACACCTCCCGCCCGGCCGTCATCCGGGCGAAGGGCCGCTCGAGGAGGTCCCCGACGACCGGGATCACCAGGCCGAGGCCGAGCACACCGAGCAGCACGATCCCGATCCACCGAAGCAGGTCGTCCGGTAGCCCGAGGGCCCCGAGGAGCCAGATCCCGAGCAGGGTGAACACCGAGAAACTGAGGACCAGACCGAATACCACGGCGATGGGCCGGCGTCGGCGCCTGGCCGCGTCGATGCGCTGCTGCTTCTCTTGGTACGGCGTCGGGGCACTCGGCACTTCCCCTTCCACCGGTGCATCCTCCAGCCCGACCGAGCCCGACGGCGCGCCGACCGTGCCTGCCACCGCCTCGGTCACCGCCATCGGTTCGGACACGGCAACCGACTGGGTCGACTGGGCCGAACCGTCCTTATCGTCGTCCAGCCCGCTGGCCGCACCCGACGCGAAGATCACCGGCAGCACCGGCAGGATGCACGGCGAGATCCCGGTAACGAGCCCGCCGAGGAACCCGACCAGGAGCAACACGATCATCGGCCCAGCCTCGCGCGGGCGTCGACGCCGATGGGGTTCGCCCCGCCGCTGAGATCGCCAACGGGGGGCCGTCCATCCTCACTAGGGGGACGCCTGGCCAGTATGGGGACGTCATCAGTCAAGGGGTCCACCCTGTCCTGTCCCCCGCCGACGTCGCCGCGTTACGCCGACCGGGTACGCCGCCGAATCAGCCCATGGCCTGGACCCGGATCCGGTCGGCCTCGAGACGGTGGATGAAGCGGCCGAGCTGGACCGCGACCGCGGCCGGCCCAGCGCTGCCCGGAGTCGTCCTTCGGGTGACGGCAACCCCCGGCTCCAACAGCGCCACGGCTTCTGAGCCCAGGGCCGGATGGGCCTCGACCAGTTCGGCCAGGGGGACGTGGCGCTCCAGCGAGTCGTGGACCAGGCCGCCCACCACGCTGTGGGCCTGTCGGAAGGGCATCCCCTGCTCGACAAGCCATTCGGCCAGGTCGACGGCGGCCACCGACGAGCCATTGGCGGCGTCCTGCATCCGGTTGGTGTCGAACATCACCGTGGCCAAAAGGCCGGACAGAGCGGCCAGGGCCAGCCGGGACTGGTCCACCGAGTCGAAGAAGGGCTCCTTGTCCTCTTGGAGGTCCCGGTTGTAGGCGAGCGGCAGTCCCTTGAGTGTCACCAGTAGGCCGGTCAAGTTGCCGATCAGGCGGCCGCTCTTGCCCCGGGCCAACTCGGCCACGTCGGGGTTCTTCTTCTGGGGGAGCATCGACGAGCCGGTGGCGAACGCATCGTCCAACACGGCGAATCCGAACTCCTCGGTGGACCACAGGACGATTTCCTCCCCGATGCGGGACAGATGGACCCCCAGCAGAGCCAGGTCGAAGAGTGCCTCGGCGACGAAGTCGCGATCCGATACCGCGTCCAGCGAGTTCTCGAACCGCCCGGCGAAGCCGAGGTCGGCCCCGGTTCCGTCAGGGTCGAGCGGAAGGGACGAGCCGGCCAACGCCCCCGCACCCAGCGGCGACACGTCGAGGCGGGCCACGGTAGCCACCAGTCGGTCGAGGTCCCGAGCGAGGGCCCAGGCATGGGCCAACAGATGGTGGGCCAATAGGACCGGCTGGGCGCGCTGCAAGTGCGTGTAGCCGGGAAGGTAGGCGTCACCCGCCTCCTTGGCCCGCACAACCAGGACGTCCTGCAGCCCGAGCACGGCGGCGGCCAGGGCGGCCAACTCACGCTTGGCGTAGAGGCGCAGGTCGGTGGCGATCTGGTCGTTGCGACTGCGCCCGGTGTGGAGCTTGGCCCCGACGTCGCCAGCCAGTTCGGTCACCCGGCGCTCGACTGCGGTGTGGATGTCCTCGTCGTCGGGCTCGAAGGTGAACGTGCCCCCTTCGAGCTCCGCCTCCACGGCGTCGAGCGTCGCCAGCAGCAGCGTCACCTCATCGGTGGACAGCAACCCACCCCGCCCGAGCCCGCGGACATGGGCCTTCGACCCGAGGACGTCGTCCTGGGCCAGACGCTGGTCGAAATGGATGCTGACCGAGTAGTCCATCACCACATCGGCAGTGCCACCGCTCAGGCGGCCGTGCCAGAGGGTCATCGTCCGGCGTCCGGGCTGCCCCGCCCCTCCTGCACGGCCGACCAGGTGGCCACCCCGAGACCCCACAGCCGCACGAATCCCTCGGCATCCTGGTGACGGAAGGTGTCCGAGGCGTCGTAGGTGGCGAGGCCGTGGTCATAGAGGCCCACCGGGCTGCGCCGCCCGACCACCCAGCAACGCCCCTGATCCAGACGGAGTCGCACCTGGCCGGTGACGTGCCGCTGCGTCTCGTGGAAGAAGGCATCAAGAGCCTGTTTCAGGGGCGAGAACCACAGTCCGTCGTATACCAGCTCAGACCAGCGGGGCTCGAGGCGGAGCTTCTCGTGGTGGACGTCCCTCTCCAGGGTCAGGTCCTCCAGGTCGGCATGGGCGAGCAGCAGGGCGAGTGCCGCCGGGCATTCATAGGTTTCGCGGCTCTTGATTCCGACGCGGCGGTTCTCGATCATGTCGAGACGGCCGAAGCCGTAGGAACCGACAACCCGGTTGAGCTCGGCGATGAGCGGCTCGGGCGACAGTGGACGATCGTCGAGCGAAACAGGCACGCCGGACTCGAAGCCGATGGTGATCTCGGTCGGTTCGGTGGCCGTCGGAACGGTCATCGAGTACACGTCCTCGGGCGGACGGTTCCAGGGGTCCTCGATGACACCGCACTCGATGGCCTTGCCCCACAGATTCTCGTCGATCGAGTACAGCTTCTCCTTGGTCACGGTCAGCGGGATGTCCCACTTGGCCGCGTACTCGATGCAGTCCTCCCGGGTGAGCCCCCACACCCGGGCCGGCGCCAGCACCTCGAGGTCCGGGGCCAGTGCCCGGGTACCCACTTCGAAGCGGACCTGGTCGTTGCCCTTGCCGGTGCAGCCGTGGGCGACGAATTTGGCGCCATGGCGTCGGGCCTCGGCCACCAGATGTTTGACGATGACCGGACGTGACAGTGCCGACACCAGCGGGTACTTGCCTTCGTACTTGGCGTTGGCCAGCAGGGCGGGCACGCAGAAGTCCTCGGCCATCTCGACCCGGGCGTCGATGACGGTGGCCTCGACGGCGCCGGCAGCCAGGGCCCGATTTCGGATGGCGTCCCAGTCCTCGCCCCCCGACTCGGCGGCCTGACCGACATCGACGGCCACGGCCACCACCTCGACGCCCTGGTTCTCCATCAGCCACCGCACGGCTACGGAGGTGTCGAGACCCCCGCTGTAGGCCAGCACCACACGCTCGGTCATCTCGAACCCCTTGTCTCTCCGAATATCGTCTCGTCGGTCGTCGATCCGTCGCCCGGTTCGTGACCGTCCCCGCCGGTGTCGGCGGGTGCGACGAGGCCCGAAAGAACGGCCAGCCGACGGGCTACGGCTGCGCCCCCTGTGGATTCGGAGGCCACCACCAGAACGGTGTCGTCACCGGCCACAGTGCCGATGACACCGGGAAAGCCGCTCCGGTCGAGCGCCGAGCCTACGACATGAGCGGAACCAGGCGGGGTCCGGAGCACGATCAGGTTGGCGGAGTGATCGGCTTCCACCACCCACTCGCCCAACACCCGACGCAGATGGTCCTCGGGAGCGACCTGGTGGGAGGGCAGTTCGGGAAGGGCGTAGGCGGTGTCGCCACCGGGCAGGCGCACCTTGACCGCGCCCAGCTCCTCCAGGTCGCGCGAGACGGTGGTCTGGGTGGCGTCCACCCCGTCGGCGGCCAACAACTCGACAAGGTGGGCCTGGCTGCTCACACCTTTCGACTCCAGCAGTTTGGTGATCCGGTGCTGGCGCTGCGGCTTGGTCATCCTGGTCATCCTTCGCCCCCCACCGCCGGAACGGGACCGGTCAACCAGGCCAGCAGGCCGCGCATGGCGTGCATCCGGTTGGCCGCCTGCTGCCAGACGACGCTTCGGGGCCCGTCGACCACACCGGCGCTGATCTCCTCGCCCCGGTGGGCCGGCAGGCAGTGCATGACCACCGCGTCGGGTGCCGCCCGGTCCAGTAACGCCTCGTCGATGGTGAATCCGGCAAAGGCAGCGCGGCGTGTCGCAGCCTCGTCTTCCTGGCCCATCGACGCCCACACATCGGTGTAGAGGACGCCGGCGCCGGCGGCGGCCTCGGCCGGGTCGTCCGTCACCAGGAGCTCGCCTCCGAACGATGTGATGTCGGCGACGTCCTCGATGGACGGACCGTACCCGTCGGGACAGGCGATGCGGGTCGCGATCCCGGCCATCGACGCGGCGAGGGCCAGCGAGCGCCACACGTTGTTGGCGTCCCCGATGTATGCGACCGGGTGGCCCCGGGCCCCCTCGGCTCCGAAGCACTGACGCAGGGTCAACAGGTCGGCCAGCGCTTGACAGGGGTGAGCCCGATCGGACAGAAGGTTCACCACCGGAACCGGCACTCCGGCACTGTCCAGGGCCGCCGCCATGCGCACCAGGCTGGTGTGGTCGATCACCCGTGCGCACAGGACCTGGTGGTAACAGGCAAGGGTGCGGGCTACGTCCTCGGCCGTTTCGCGCTGATCGATACCGACCTCGGCGCCCTGGATGTAGACCGGGTGACCGCCCAGGGCCACCACGGCCAGCTCCGAACTGTTCCGGGTCCGGGCCGAGGGCTTCTCGAACACCAGGGCGACCCCGGCCCCCTCAAGACTGTGGACCAGGGAACGCGGGTCGCGCTGGGCCAGGACCAGAATCTGCTCGATGCCGTCAGGGCCGAGGTCGTCCACGTCGAGCACGTGACGGGCCGCCCGGTCGGCCTTGTAGCCGCTGGTCCCGTCACCGGCCATCGTCGCCACCTCCGGTCGACGACCCATCACCCGTTGGTGGGCCGCCGCGTGTTGGTCCGGACACGGCCCCCACTCGGCCCAGAACGCGCGAGAGAACGGCCAGTGCCCTGTCGATCTCGGCGTCGGACACCAGTAGGGACGGTGCGAAGCGCAGCACGTCGGGTCGTGGGGCGTTGATGATCAATCCCTCCCGGAGTGCCCCGGCACACGCCGGTCCGGCGACATCGTCGGACAACACCGCGGCCAACAGCAGACCCTGGCCCCGCACCGAAATCACCCCCGGCAATCGTGAAAGCCCGTCGCGCAGACGGGCGCCGGCGGCCTGGGCACGCTCGGGTACCCGCTCTGCCTCCATCACCGACAACGTCGCCCGTGCGGCCGACATCGCCAGCGGCTGCCCCCCGAAGGTGCTGCCGTGGTCACCGGGCACGAAGGCGGCCGCCACCTCGGCCCGCGCCCAGCAGGCGCCGACGGGCATCCCGTTGCCGAGTGCCTTGGCCATGGTCACCACGTCGGGCTCGATACCCAGATGCTGGAAGGCGAACCATCTGCCCGTCCGACCGAGACCGGTCTGGATCTCGTCGACCATCAACAGCACTCCCCGTTCGGTGCAGAGCTGGCGCAGGGCGCCGAGATAGTCCGAGGACGGCACGACCACTCCGGCCTCGCCCTGGATCGGCTCGACGAGTACGGCGGCGACCCGTGCCGGGTCGAGGGCGCCGTCCATGGCATCGATGTCCCCGTAGGGCACATGGGCGAATCCGGCGGGCATCGGGGCGAACGCTGTCTGCTTCTCCAACTGACCGGTTGCCGCCAGGGCGGCCAGTGTCCGACCGTGGAAGGCGTCGTTGGTCGCCACCACGTGGTACCGGTCGGGCCCGGCCCACCGGCGGGCCAGCTTGATGGCGCATTCGTTGGCCTCGGCGCCCGAGTTGGCGAAGAATACCTGTCCCCCGGCCCGGTCGGTTCCCCCGCCGATCAGCCGGTCCAGCGTCACGGCCACCTCCGGTCCGACGGTGTTGCCGAACAGATTGGAGACGTGGCTGAGGGTTCGGGCCTGGGTGGCGATGGCCTCGCCCACCACCGGGTGGGCGTGCCCGAGCGAGGTCACTGCGAGCCCGGACAGGAAGTCGAGATACGGGCGGTCCTCGGTGTCGTAGAGAAGGCTGCCCTCACCCCGCACGAAGGTGACGTTGGGCTCGGCATAGGTATGCATGAGCGCCGAGCGGTCGGCGACCTCCGTCGGTCTCCCTCCCGGCACGGCGACAGTCACAGGTCGACCCCGATCATGGTGCCGACCCCTTCGTCGGTGAACAGTTCGAGCAGCAGGGCGTGGGGTGTCCGTCCGTCCAGGATGTGGGCGCGTCGGACTCCGTGACGAACGGCCCATGCACATGCCTCCACCTTCGGGATCATCCCGCCGCTGGCCGCTCCCGAAAGCACCATGGCGTCGAGCTCCTCGGCGGTGGTCCGGTGTATGAGAGTGGACGGGTCGTCGGGGACGGAGCGCAGCCCGGCCACGTCGGTGAGGAATACCAGTTTCTCGGCCTTGAGGGCAGCCGCCACGGCACCGGCGGCGGTGTCGGCGTTGATGTTGAACGCCTGGCCCGATGCGTCGGTACCGATGGTCGCCACCACCGGGATGAGCCCCTGAGCCAGGAGCTGGTGGACGATCAGTGGGTCCACCCCGACCACATCCCCCACGAATCCGAGCGCCTCGGAGCGGGCGATGGCGCTGATCAGATTGGCATCCTCCCCCGACAGTCCGACGGCGAGAGCCCCGTGGACGTTGATGGTGCTGACGATGTCCCGGTTCACCTTGCCGACCAGAACCATCCGGACCAGGTCGATGGTGTCGGAGTCGGTCACTCGCATCCCATCGCGGAACTCAACCTCCTTGCCGACCCGCTCCATCAGGGCGCCGATCTGAGGGCCGCCACCGTGGACGACCACGGGCAGCATGCCGACCGAGCGCATCAGGACGATGTCCTCGGCGAAACTGGCCAGTGCCTCCTCCTCGTCCACGGCTTCCATGCCCGGCTTGGCGGTCAGGACATTGCCCCCGTACTTGACCACGACGATCTTCCCCAGGAACCGCCTGATGTACGGAAGTGACTCGACCAGGACGGCGGCCTTCTCCCCGGGACTTCCCGTGATCCCTCTGTCGGCGGCCACGGTGCTCATGATGTCGTCCGGTTCTCGTCGATGTACCCGTAGCCGAGTTCGACGCCCATGACGACGCCGGTCCCGTCGGCCAATCCCAGTCCGCACTCGATCCTGACCATCGAACCGGCCATGTGGGTGGCCACCGCGGCCCGGTCGTAGGGGATCTCCACTCCGCCCCGGCACACGGTCGTGCCGCCGTAAGCGATGGTCAGCCGGTCCATGTCGAAGTCGACGTCGGCCGAGCCGAGCTCGCTGGCCACCCGACCCCAGTAGGGATCCTCCCCGTTGATCGAGCACTTCACCAGCAAGGAGTCGGCCACTTTGCGGGCCGCTCGGTGAGCCTCTGCATCCGATCGGGCCCCGACTACGTGGACCTGGAAGATGGTGTCGGACCCTTCGGCGTCGGCCGCCATCTGCCCGGCCAGGTCAGCGCAGGCCTCGGCCACGGCGTCGGCCACCAGTGCCGGGTCGCCGCCGGCCGCACGCCCGGATGCCATGAGAACCACCGTGTCATTGGTCGAGGTGCATCCGTCGACCGACATCGAGTTGAACGAGTCGGCCACCGCGGATCGAAGGATCCCCGCCAGCGCTGCCGGCTCCACAACGGCATCGGTGGTGAGGAAGGCGAGCATGGTGGCCATGTCCGGAGCGAGCATGCCTGCTCCCTTGGCCATGCCGGCGACGGTGAACCCCGGGTACTCGACCAGCACCTCCTTGCGGGCCGAATCGGTGGTGAGAATGCCGGCGGCAGCGTCGGCGCCGGCGGCGAGCCCGCCGGACCGGGCGGCAACCAACCGGGGGATGCCGGCGGAGATCGGGCCCATCGGCAGCGGAATCCCGATCAGTCCGGTGGAGCACACCAGTACCTCGTTGGGCGATACACCCAACTCTTCGGCGGTCAGGGTGCACATGGTGTCGGCGTCGGACCGGCCCCGTTCGCCGGTGGCGGCATTGGCATTGCCACTGGAGACCAGTACGGCGACGGCCCGACCGCCTGTGGCGGCAAGATGGTCCTTGCTGACCTGGACCGGTGCGGCAGCGGCCTTGTTCGATGTGAACGTGGCCGCCGTCGGTACCGCGACTCCGTCGTCGGTGGCCACGAGGGCCAGGTCGAAGGCACCGGACGCCTTGATGCCGGCGGCCAACCCGGCGGCCACGAATCCGTGGGGTGTGGTGATACTCACGGGTACACCCCGACAACCGGTAGCCCGGTGACCTCGGGCAGCCCGAGCGCCAGGTTGGCGCACTGAACGGCCTGGCCGGCAGCGCCCTTCACCAAGTTGTCGATGGCCGAGAGCACCACCACCCAGCCGGTACGGGGGTCGACCCGTACCGTCAGGTGAGCGGTATTCGAGCCGCTGGCCGCTTTGGTCGATGGCGGTGTATCGGCGACGACGACGAAAGGCTCGTCGGCATACCGTTGGCGCAGGAGCTGCATCGCATCCTCCGTGGTGAATGACCGGGGGTCGACCGGTCGGGCGTAACAGGTGGCGAGGATCCCCCGCACCATGGGGGCCAGGTGCGGTGTGAACAACACGGTGGTGTCGAGCCCCTGTTCCATCTCGGCCGTGTGCCGGTGATCGAGCAGACCGTAGGCGACGAAATCCTCGTCGACGGCGGCGAAGTGGAGGCTCTCCTTGGGCGCACGTCCTGCCCCCGAGGTGCCGCTGGCGGCGTCGACCACCAGGGCGTTTGCTCCCCCCTGTCCCGGCCGGGCGACTGCACCGGCCTCGAGCAGCGGCGCCAGGGCCAGCAGGGCGGCCGTCGGATAGCAGCCGGGCGCGGCGATCCGGGTGGCACCCACCAGTTGGTCACGATGCAGCTCGGGGAGTCCGTAGGTGAAGCTGCCGAGCAGCTCCGGTGCCCGGTGGACTTCGCCGTACCAGACCGGGTAGTCGGCCGGGTCAGCGAGGCGGAAGTCAGCGGCCAGGTCGACGACGGCGCCGACCCGCTCGACCAGATCGGGCATCAGATTCTGAGAATGTCCGTGGGGCAAGGCGAGGAATACCAGGTCGAGCCCGTCGAGAGCGGCGGCATCGGTCACCCCATAGACCAGATCCGGATACGCAGCTGCGAGGGACGGGGTGTGGACAGCGACCGACTGTCCGGCGTGAGAACCGGCCTGGGCGACTGCCAGTTCGAGATCGGGGTGCCCGGCGCAAAGACGCAGGAGCTCGACCCCGCCGTAGCCGGACGCACCGATGATCCCGACCCTCTTCGGTGTTCCCGTCATCTTGCAAGTATATGCGTACCTTCGCATGAATATGCAAGCATCCGGTTCCGGGGGCAGGTCGCCGATAGGTTGAGCGTCATCGACCGACATGCGGCCTTCGCCGACGCCCTCCCGCTCGCCTTCTGGCTCGACGACCGGTCCGCCCCCGAACCGGCGCCCCCGTTGGTCGGTCCGCAGCGGGCCGACCTGGTGGTGGTGGGTGGCGGCTACACCGGGTTGTGGGCGGCGTGGTTGGCCAAGCAGGACGATCCTTCGGCCGACGTGGTGCTGGTGGAGGGTGACCGCTGCGGGTGGGCAGCATCAGGCCGGAACGGTGGCTTCTGCTCGGCCAGCCTCACGCACGGTCTGGGAAACGGGGTTGAGCGGTTCCCCGACGAGATCGACCGACTGGAGCGGCTCGGACTCGAGAACCTCGATGCCGTCGAGGCCGCGGTGTCCCATCTCGGCATCGACTGTGACTTCGAGCGGACCGGCGAGCTCGATGTGGCCACCGAGCCGCACCAGGTGGCGTGGCTGCGCGATGCCGAGGCACAGAGTCGCCGGCATGGCGGCTCGCCGGTTCTCCTCGACCGCAACGAGCTGCAGGCCGATATCCACTCCCCCACTTTCTTGGCCGGCCTGTGGCACCGGGATAGTTGCGCGCTGGTCAACCCGGCTCGTCTGGCCTGGGGCCTGCGGTCGGCCTGCCTGGCGGCCGGCGTGCGGGTATTCGAGCACTCCCGGGTCGAGCGGCTCGAGACCGACGGACCGGGGAGCCGGACCCCGATGGTCGTCCGTACCACCCACGGGCAGGTCACCACCTCGCGGGTGGTGCTGGCCACCAACGCTTCTCCGTCTGCGATCCGGCGGCTGCGGAAGTACATCGTCCCCGTCTACGACTACGTACTCATGACCGAACCGCTCGACACCGCACAACGGAGCGCCATCGGCTGGAACCGGCGCCAGGGAATCGGGAGCACCGGAAACCAGTTCCTGTACTTCCGCCAGTCCGCCGACCATCGGATCCTGTTCGGCGGCTACGACGCCGTCTACCACTACGGCAACGGCATGGGCCCGGAGCTCGAACAGCGCCCGGCCACATTCGTCCTGTTGTCGCGGTTGTTCGCCGAGACCTTCCCCCAACTGGAGGACGTCCGCTTCACCCACTCCTGGTCGGGCGCGATCGACACCTGCTCCCGGTTCTGCGCCTTCTTCGACCGTTCACACGACGGACGGGTGTCTTCGGTGGCCGGCTACACCGGGCTCGGCGTTGGAGCCTCACGGTTCGGGGCACGGGTCGCTCTCGACCTGGTCTCCGGTACGGAAACCGACCTGACCCGGATGCGATTCGTCCGGAGCAAGCCGATTCCGTTTCCTCCCGAGCCGGTCCGCTCGATCGGGATCGGCCTCACCCGCTGGTCCATGGCCCGTGCCGACGCCCGCCAGGGGAAGCGGAACCTGTGGTTGCGGGCCCTGGACTCGGCTGGGCTCGGCTTCGACTCTTGACGTCCTGACCAGGCAATTCGAGGGCGTCGCCCACCCTCGGTGACCTCCGGTCGAGGAACCCTGCATCTGGGTGGGTTTGCGGTTACTGTACCGGAAGATTATTTGTGCAATCACCGTAGACAGTCCGGTGGACACTCGATGAGGGGACAGTTCCCGTGAAGACGAAGACCCTGCTTGGCGTGGCCGTTATGACCGTTCTGGTGGCGACAGTCTGCGTCGGTGCTCCGGCATTCGGTGCTCCGGTTGCCCATACCCGGGCGGTCCATACCCGGGCGGTCCATACCCGGGCGACCCGCGCCACCGTGGCCGGCGTGGCACGGGTCGGCACCACCACCACCGTGACCACGCTCAACCCGACCGTGGCCAGTGGTGCCGCGGCACGGTTCCTCGCCCAGGTCACCCCGACCGCGGTCAGCCCGGCCAAGATCACCGGGGCCGTCAATTGGCAGCTGAGAAACAGTCACGGAAAACAAGTGGACTGCTCGCGGATCTCGACGTTCCGTCGCACCGGTCAGTCGATATGTGCAATCGACAGGGGTGTACTGCGCGGCAACGGGAGCCCGATCTCGGTGGTCGCCGTCTACACCGGAAGCTCCAGTTACAAGGGCAGCTCCGGTACCGCCACCCAGATCGTGATCGCCCGCGGCACCCGGATGAGCATCTCGTTCCCGAACCCGCCGACCAGTGGAGCTGGTACCGAGGTCGTTGCCACCGCGGTGGGTGGGTCCGGCACGGCCATGGTTCTGGGGCACACGACCTTCATCGTCATTTCCGGACGTTCCCGTCGCGGCGTCTCCGCCAACTGCATAGGGACGAAGTCCCCGGCGACGGCCAACAACACGAAGCCAGTGCTCGCCGGCCAGGCCACATGCTGGCTGCCGGCCGGTTGGTTGGTCCTTCCGAAGAAAGCCGGGCTTCCCCCGTTCACCAAATGGTCGATCACCGCCACCTATGACGGAAACGGCAGTTTCGGACCGAGCACCTCGACCCGTAGAGGAACGATCCGCGCCTCATAGGGGTTGACCGGCCACGCGGTACGCGTGCCGGGTGCGGCGACCATCTGGGCTCAGCGCAGAGTCGCCCGATGGGACCGTTCGACGGAGGCGATGCATGAGGCGCGTAGCTCGCCGATCTCCTGGTCGGTCATGGTCCGGTCGAGGGCACAGAACCGCAACCGATAGGCCAGGCTGCGCGAGCCCCCGGACAGCGGGTCTCCACGGTAGACGTCGAACAGCTGCACCGACTCGAGTAACTCACCACCGGCACCAGCCAGCGTGGCCTCGACCATGCTGGCTGGAACCTCGTCAGGCACCACGAAAGCCAGGTCGATGTCCGATGACGGGAACCGGCTGATCGGCGCCGATTCCCGAGGCTTGCGGACCGCCTGGGCCGGGTCGAGCAGGACGCCGAGATCCAGGTCGAGCCAGCCCACCCGCCGCGGTCGGCCGTCAGCACCGACCAGCCCGAATCCCTCGACGAATGTGGGGTCGAGCTCGCCCACCACCCCGAGCAGCGCCCGACGCCCGCCGGAGTCGTGCCCCGGAACCGGCCCGGACAGCAGGACGCCCGAGCGGTACTCGTGCATGACCCTCATAGAAGTGGTGCCGTGCGGACCCTGTTCCAGGACCCACCCGGTCAGTCCCAACGAATCGGCCACCGTGTGCCAGGCGGCCACGGCCGACCAGGCGTCGTCCCCGTCGTCGGCGAAGACGGTGCACAGGCGCTCGGTTTCGTCGGCATCGGGTCCGTCCCCGGACGGGATCTCGAGCCGACTGAATACCGAGCCGACCTCGAATAGGCGCACATCACCCTGGCGCCGCTCGGCGTTGTACAGCACCGCTCGCACCAGTCCGGGCGCCATCGACGATCGAAGGAACCGCTCGGCATCCACCAGCGGGTTGGTGACCGCGATGTAAGGCGGAGCGAACCCGGCGGCCAGCTGGTCGGCCTCGGTGACGAAGGCGGTGGTCCACGCCTCGCTCGCCCCCAGCCCGCACAGCACGTCCTTCACGTACCGCCGCTCTCGCTGGTAGCTGGTGAGACGTCCGGGTTGTGGCCACGCCGGCACCCGTCGGGGTAGACGGGCGTATCCGAAGGTGCGGGCCACTTCCTCCGCCACGTCCGCTTCGCCCATCGGCAGTGGTCGGATATCGGGCCGGAACGTCGGGACCACCACGGTCACCGGGTCGCCCTCGCTGCCGGAGGGTCGGGCGTCCATGCCCAGCGGCCGCAGGAGATCGGCGATGGCCTCGGCGGTGAGGTCCGTGCCGAGCAACCCGTTCACCCGGGCCGGCCTCACCGTCAACTCCAGGGGAACCGGCACGTCGCCGGTGACATCGATGGCAGCGTCGGCCAGGGTCAGGCCGGGCCCCGCAGTCAAGCTGAGCAACTCGACGAACCGAACGGCTGCACGGTCGATACCGGCCGGGTCGCAGCCCCGTTCGAACCGGGCCGAGGCCTCGGTTCGCAGGGTCAGCCTCTTGGATGTGCGGGCGATGGCCATCGGCACGAAGTAGGCCGCCTCGAGCAGGACCCGTGTGGTCCCCGGGCCGATCTCGGACGACGCACCTCCCATGATGCCGCCGATGCCGACGGGCGCCCCGGTGGAGTCGCAGATCAGGCAGTCCTCTCCGGTGTCGCCCAATCCCGGACCGGGCCGGCCCAGTGTGCGGACGACGCCGTCGAGCGTGGTCACCTGCTCGCCGGGCACAGCCCGGCGCACCACCAGTCCCCCACCCTCGAGCCGATCGAGGTCGTAGGGATGGGTGGGCTGGCCCAGTTCCAGCATCACGTAGTTGGAAGAATCGACCACATTGTTGATGGGTCGCATGCCGGCAGCCAGGAGGCGACGGGCCAACCATTCCGGCGAATCAGTGACCTGCACACCGGTGAGCACACGTGCGGTAAAGCGCGGGCAGAGTTCGAGGTCGTCCACCCGCACCGAGGTGAGCGAGCCGACCGGAGGACCCGGCACCGGTCCAACGACCGCCGCCTGATCCGCCGGCGCGACATGGGCCAGCAGTGTGGTGATGTCTGGCACCGCGAAGGCGAGACCCATCCGTGCCGCCAGGTCCCGGGCCACACCGGCCATGCACCAGGCGTCGGGTCGGTTGGCCTCGACGGCGACATCGAAGACCACGTCTGGTTCGATCCCCAGTACGTCGACGAGCATCGACCCGGGCTCGGCCCCGTCGACATCGTTCAGGATCAGGATCCCGGCGTGGTCCTCGGACAGCCGGAGCTCCCGACCGGAGCACAGCATCCCATTGGACACCATCCCCTTCATCTTCCGTCGGCCGATGGCAAAGCCACCGGGTAGGACCGCGCCCACCGGGGCCAGCGCCACGATGTCACCAAGGGCGAAGTTCTTCGCCCCGCAGGCCACTTCGACCAAGTCCGTGCCGTCGGTCACCACCACCCTGCGGATCCTGTCGGCCCCTTCGATGGCGGTGATCTCCTCGATCCTGGCCACCACGACATCGCCCAGTCCCTCGCCCACCAGCTCGATGCCTTCGACTACGAGGCCGAGGTCGTCGAGAGTGGCGGCGATGGCCGCGGCCTCACCCGCGAAGGGTGCGAAGTCTCGGAGCCAGGAAAGGGGAACGCGCAACTCTGTCCTCTCGGGGTATGCGCCTCAGAACTGGCGCAGGAAACGGATGTCGTTCTCGACCAGGGCCCGCATGTCGGCGATCTGGTGGCGCATCTGCGCGCACCGGTCAATGCCGAATCCGAACGCGAACCCGGTCCATTCGTCGGCGTCGATCCCGACCGAGGCGAACACCGCCGGATCGACCATTCCGCAGCCGCCGAGCTCGATCCACCCGGTCTGCGAGCAGGTCCGGCACCCCGCTCCTCGACAGATGGCGCAGGTGACCTCGAACTCGGCCGACGGCTCGGTGAACGGGAAGTAGGCCGGCCGGAGTCGCGAGTGGATGTCGGGCCCGAAGTACGCAGTGGTGAAGGTCTCGATGGTGCCGGCCAGGTCTGCGAAGGTGATCCCACGATCCACGACCAACCCCTCGATCTGGTGGAACACGGCCAGGTGTCGGGCATCGGGTGTGTCGCGCCGGTAGCAGCGCCCCGGCATCACCGAGTGGATCGGCAGGGTCCCCTCCACTACGGCGCGCTCCATCAGATGGATCTGCACCGGGGAGGTATGGGTCCGCAACAGGGTCGTCTCCGGCTCGCCCAGGTCGAGGTAGAAGGTGTCCCACATCCCCCGTGCCGGGTGCGCCGGTGGGATGTTGAGGGCGCCGAAGTTGTACCAGTCCGTCTCGATCTCCGGCCCTTCGGCCACCTCGAATCCCATCCCGACGAACACGTCTTCGAGGGCGTCCCTGGTCTGGGAGACCAGGTGGAGGTGGCCTCGCGTCACCGGACCGGCTACAGATCCCGGCACGTACTCGGTGAGGTCGAGCCGCGACCCGGCCATCTCGGCCGAGCGCTCGGTGAAGCGGATCTGATCGCGCCGCGACTCGAGCAGCTCCTCTACCGCTCCCCGAGCCTCGTGCAGCCGCTGGCCGAGATCCTTGCGGGCCTCGGCGTCCATCGATCCCAGCGTTCGGGAGACTTCGGCGAGCGGCGACTTCTTGCCGGACACCGAGGCAGCCACGGCCCGGATCTCCTCGGTGGTGGTGGCGGCCTCGATGGCGGCCCGCGCCTCCTCGACGATTTTGGCGACGTCCGGGGCGACCGTCATCCAGAGGTCCCTTCCGTGCCGGCCGGAGGCACCGCGGCGTCGTTGGCGGCCGTGGTCATGGGCGACATCGTAGAGCGGGCGGGCGTGGCCCCTGGCGACGCCCCGGCCCGCCGTTGCCGCAACGCCTCGAAGCACAGCACGGCGGCCGACACGCCCACATTGAGCGACTCCGACCGCCCGGCCATCGGAATGGTCACCCGGGCATCCAGTGAGTGGACCAGTGCGTCGTCGAGACCGGTCGCCTCGTTGCCGAGAATCACCGCCACCGGACGAGTCCAGTCGAACGAGACGTAGTCGGTGCCGTCCCGCACCACAGTGGCCACGGTGGTGAACCCCCGGGATGCCAGCTCGGAGACGGTGGCGCCGACGGCGCCGCCCGCTACCACGGGAACGTGGAACAGCGATCCCGCCGTGGCCCGCACGGTCTTCGGGTTTGTCGGGTCCACGGTGCCGTCACAGCACACGACGGCGTCCACCCCGGCGGCGTCGGCCGTGCGGATCACCGTTCCGAGGTTGCCCGGGTCGCGTACGTCGACACACACCACGACCAGCGTGGCATCGTCGAGTGCCGCCGGTAGGGCCGGCACGTAGGAGACGACGGCCAGCAGGGGTTGGGGCGACACCGTCGACGCCACCCGCTCCATCACGCCGGGCGCCAGATCGAATACCCGGCCCCCGGTCTCCAGGACCCGGGCGGTGACCTCCGCCACCGCCGGCACGTCGCCCCCGACCGGCGCCACGTACACGGCCTCGACGTCATGCCCGGTGGCGATCGCCATCGACAACAGTTCCGCACCCTCGACCACCACCACGTGCTCGGTGGCACGGGCACCCGCCTTGCGAAGGAGCTGGCGCAGCCTCCGGACCCGCTGATGGGTGAAGGCCAGGCCCGACTGGGTCAGGAACCGGCCTCGGTGCTCGGGCCGGCTGCGGCCAGTGCGTCGTTGGCCACCTGCACCAGGGAGGCGAACGCCTCCGGGGCGGTAACGGCCAGATCGGCGAGCACCTTGCGGTCGACTTCGACATCGGCCCGGTGGAGCCCGGCGATGAAGCGGCTGTAGCTCATGCCGTTGAGTCGGGCGGCCGCGTTGATCCGCTGGATCCACAGCTGGCGGAAGTCGCCCTTGCGTGCCCGCCGGTCCCGGTAGGCGTACTGCATCGAGTGCATGACCTGCTCGTTGGCGGCACGGAAGGAACGGCTCTTGTTGCCGTAATAGCCCTGTGCCTGCTCGAGGATGGCGCGGTGGTGCTTCTTGGCGTGAACGGCGCCTTTTACTCGGGCCATGGGTGAACTCCTTTGTGTGGTGGGCCGCTTTTCTCGGCCGATTGCGAATGGTGGGTGCGGTTACGGACGGTCCCGGTGCGGGGCGGGTCCGGATGACGCCCGGCGCTCCGGGGACACGGCGCCGGGCCGATCCCGGCGCAGATCCGGTCGAGGTGACGTGCGGGGCGGTGGGTGCCGCCCCCCGGCTACATCCCGAGCATCCTCTTGATCTGCTTCTCATCGCCGGGGGCGAAGTCCGTCTCCCGCCCGAGGCGCCGCTTCCGCTCCGCCGACTTGTGCTCGAGCAGGTGCGAGCGGAACGCCTTGCGGCGGCGGAGCCGTCCGGTCCCGGTCACCTTGATGCGCTTCTTGGCGCCACTGTCCGTCTTCATCTTGGGCATCGTGTCTATCCCTCTCCTTCACTCGACTCTGCGGCAGGGGACGGGTCCCCCACCGTGGCGGCAGTCGCCGCTTCGGTCTCCGGGACCTCGGTCGCCTCTACGGCCACTGCTGCCCCGTCGACCGGTGCGGGCTGGTCGCCCGCCGGTGGTGATGCTTCTGTAGTTACCGTCGGAGCCGCCGGGCCGGTTGACCCGGCCGACGCTCCGCCCTTCGATCCTCCCGACCGGGAGCCGGCCGGCTTGGCCCGCTTCTCCGGTGCCAGCACCATGACCATGTTCCGACCATCGAGCCGGGGAATCGACTCGGACTTGCCCAGTCCCTCCATCTGATCGGCGATCCGGTCGAGGATCTTCTTGCCGAGCTCAGGATGGAAGACCTCGCGGCCCCGGAACATGATGGTGATCTTGACCTTGTGACCCTCCTCGAGGAACTTGGCGACCTGGCGGGTCTTGGTGTCGAAGTCGCCCGGCCCGATCTTCGGCCGGTACTTCATCTCCTTGATCCCTACGTGGATGGCCTTGCGCTTCGACTCCTTGGCCCGCTGGGCCTCGTCAAACTTGTGCTTGCCGAAGTCCATGATGCGACAGACCGGGGGATTGGCCCCGGGTGCCACCTCGACGAGGTCGAGGTCGAGGTCACGGGCGATGGACAGCGCCTCGGGCAGGAGCTTGATGCCGAGCTGCTCCCCATCGGGATCGACCAGGCGCACCTCACGGGCGCGGATGCGGTCATTGATGCGAGGATCGGTGGTGGTGGGTGTTGCTATTCGACTTCACTCCCTGTCTCATGGCCACGGTGAGCCGTGGCCGACGTTGTAAGGAGCGGAGCCAGCACCGGATCCACCGACATCGTCGGCCTCCGGTCCCATCGACCCGTCGCACAGGTGTCCGCCGGGGCGGGTCACGGTGGCCGGGTGGGAGATTCGCATCGCGAAGCCCCGCTTCCTCGTCTATCAGTTGCTTTAGGCTACCAGCCGTGAGCTCACTGTGGACACCTGATGGCGAACGACCTGTGGGGAGGGCCGCCGAACCTTCGACCGGCGTTCCCGCCGGCACGCCCCCCGACCCCTTCGCCGGATCGGCCGACCGGATCGACGATGACGCCCTGGCCGCCCAGGTGGACGCCATGCGGGCCGAGCTGGCCGAGGCACCGGTCGACGTCGTCATCGCCAACCACTGCTACGCCCTGTTCGAACTGGCCGCCCTGCATCTCAGCCAGCAGCCCCCGCACCTCGAACAGGCCCGGTTGGCCATCGATGCGCTCGGCTGCCTGGTCGACGGACTGGCAGGGCGTCTGGGTGAGGGTGAGTCGGTCCTGAAGGAGGGTCGCGCCAGCCTGCAGCTGGCCTGGGTCCAGATCGACGGCGCCCAACGGGCGGGCGCCCAGGTCGACGCAGTTGTCGGGGTCGACGCGGATGTTTCCGCCGACGACGACTCCGACACCGACGGGTGACCGGCCCGACCGACGCCACGGACTCCCCCGAGCCTGCACCCCTCAGGGGGCCAGGAGGAGTCGATGCCTCCCGGGTCCGCAGTTTCATCGGACTCTCGATCGGCCTGGTCGGCCCGCGGGCCAACCTCGCCGTCTCCGGTGTCCTGATCACATTGTTCGTGCAGCAACGGGCAACCGGTGCTCTGGCAGTGACGTTCGCTCTGACCGCCAGCCGGCTGTTCAGCTGGATCACCTATCCGGTGGCCGGGAGACTGAGCGACCGCACCCGGACCCGTGTCGGGCGACGCACGCCGTACATGGCGGTCAGTCTGATGGTCATGGGCGCGGCGACCTGGATGTTCACCGTGGTGAGCGGCTACTGGGCCCTGGTCGTCTTCATCGTCATCGCCAGCCAGGCGGCATCGGTGTTCACCCTCACCAATGTGGCCGTGGTACCCGAGGTGTTCGGGCGGAGCCGGTGGCTGAAGGCGCTGGTGCTCACGACCGTGCTCGGCACGCTGGCCAGCTTGACCATCAAGGGGACGGTGATCGCCACGTGGAAGCAGTCGGAACCGTCCACCTGGAATCTGCCGTTCCAGGTGGCGGGCGCCATCATGGTCATCACCGGACTGGCCGTCCTGGTGCTCGTGCGTGAAGCGCCGTCGGCAGCTACCGGTGCCGAGGCCGACCGTACCCGCCGGGCCCGCCCGGCCCGCGACGAGCTCCGGGACATCCTGGCCGGGCCGAACGCCAAGGTGTTGGTGACCGGTTCGTTGCTCTTCTGGGCCGGGATCGGGTCGACAGGATATGTCGCCATCCTGTTCTTCCAGCGAATCCTCCACGCCGGGGCGAGCGCCCAGACCATCGCCGGACTCGCCACCGGCTTGCCGGTCTTTATCATCGGGATCGCCCTGGGCGTGCCGCTCAGCCGCATCCTCACCCCGATGCAGCTGGCTGTGGGTGCCCCGCTGCTCGGTGCCGTACTGGCCGGGGTGCAGTACTTCGACACCCACCTCTGGCAGGCGGTCGTGCTCAGCTATATCGGGGCGCCGTTCATCGGCGCCTACATCATCGTGATGGCACCGCTGCTGTTGCAGCTGCTGCCGCGGGCCGGTGGGCTGGGCGAGCGGCTCGGGGTCCTCCTCTCCCCCTTCAATCTGGTCAGCGTGGTTCTCGCGTACATCGCCGCCTTCACCGTCGATGCCACGGGGAACTACCGGCTGATCTGGCTGTTCCCGGCGGCCACCGGTCTGGCCCACGCCGCCGTCAACACGAGACTCCGGTACCCGGACCGCAAGTCGACCAGTCCGGACATGGTCAAACGGCTGTGGGAGTGGGCGGTCGTCCAGGCCGAGTCCATGGCCGAAACGGGCATCGTGACCGGGCTGCTCGCCGCTCCCCTCCTCGGGGTGGTCACCGAGGAGGACGCCGACAGCGCTGTGGTGATCGACATGGCCCGCGACATCCTGGGCAACCCCTACGAGCGCGAAGACGAACGGCCGGCACTCCCCGCTGGTGGAGCGGACGACGACGGATCGGGTCAGGAAGATTCGGTGGGGGGATCCCTCGGCGTGACCGGCGTCGACCAGGTCGGCGGGGGGCCGGCCGGGGAACGGGCGAATGGCGACCAGAAGTCGGGCCGGGGAGCAGACTCGTCATCGTCAGCCGCTCCCAGCACCCCCTCGGCCGCCGGCGGGGTCGACGGTCCGACGGTCACCGGCGGCGTGCCGGAGACTGGGGTGACCGCCACATCGGCCGACCACGGAGTATCTCCGGGAACGTTCGACACCGGCTCGGGTACCGCTGCGGACTCGATCGCCGGCTCCGAGCCGATCGCCGGCTCGGACTCGATCGGCCGCTGGGACGGGTCCTCAGCCTCCGACCCGGGCTCGGCCGCCCAGTCGAACACGGGCTCGGGCTCGGGCGATGGTTCGGGTGCCGACGTCGATTCCCCAAGAGATGATTCCGGAAGAGACGAAGACGGAGCCGCATCCGGCGACGGTCCCGGCAACGGAACCAGCGGGTCCACAGGGGCATAGCCGCCCGGGGATCTCGGACTGTGCGCTCCCGGCCGGTCGACGGCGAGTGCCGCCGCAGCCGGTGCCTCGGTGCCGGACCGCACCCCGGGAAGGGGTCGGACGGACTGTGCCTCGAGACGGCCGAGCCGCGCCGGGCCGATCCGGACCGCCACCACGGTACCCACTTCGATGTGGCGCGACCCGTCGGTGACAGCCGTGCAGTGGAACGGCACCGAATAGTCACCGATCGAGATCATGCCGACCCCGCGGGGGTCGTCGAACTCGACGACCGTTCCGACCTGCGTGCTGCGTCCCACCGGGACGAGTTCGGTTCCGACGGCGGTGGAGGGGGTCATGGTGAGTTGCTCAATGGACGATCTTCGAGAGGGCGAGTTCGATGATGTCGGTCGCACCCCGGTCGCGCAAGGCAGGGATGAGCACGTTGATCTCCGATTTCGGGACGACCGTCTCCACCGCGAACCCACCCCCGCCGAAGAGTTCGGACACGGTCGGCGATCGCAGGGAGGGCAGGACCTCGATGACCCCGTCGAGTTGCTCGGCGGCCACGTTGAGCTTGACCAGAACCTTGCCCCGGGCTTCGAGGGAACCCTGCAGGAGGGTGAGCAGCTGCTGCATGGCGTGCCGCTTGTCCGGATCGGCGGCCGACGCCGGATTGGCGATGAGTTCGGTATGGGACACCAACAGGGTTTCCACGATCTTGAGCCCGGCCGCCCGCAGGGCGCGACCGGTCTCGGTGATCTCGACCACACAGTCGGCGATGTCGGGCACCTTGGCCTCGGTGGCGCCATAGGAGAGACTGACCTCGGCCCGGACCCCGTGGGTCTCGAGATAGCGGCGGGTGAGCTCGGGGTACTCGGTCGAGACCCGCAATGCGCCGCCGGTGCCGGTGGCCGACGCCGCCAGGTCGGCGACCGATGTCACCGGAGAGTCGGCCGGAACGGCCAGCACCACCCGTATCGGGTTGGACGTCGCCTTCGAGTACTGCAGGGTGCCGAGCGAGGTGACCTTGCTCCCCCGCTCCTCGATCCAGTCACGTCCGGTGATCCCGATGTCGAACAACCCGTCGGCCACATACAGCGGAATCTCCTGGGGCCGCAGTATGCGCACGTCGTCGATCCGGGGATCGTCGATCGAGCCGCGGTAGTCCACGTTCGACGAACGGACTGACTGAGAGGTCGGCATCGGCGAACAGGTCGACAGTGGCCTTTTCGAGCGAGCCCTTGGGCAGTACCAGGCGCAGCACGTCAGCGACCGCCCACGGAGAACCCGACCCGGCTGCCGCTCGGCAGGTCCTCGATGCCCGCGCAGTACGGACAGGGTCTCCAGTGCCGTTCGGGCCGCCTCGGCGCCCTTGTTGGTCTCGTCCGGGAGTGACCGGACCAGTGCCTGTTCGACGGTGTCGGTGGTCAACACTCCGAAGACGACGGGCAGCCCGGCGTCGAGCTGGACCCGTTGGAGGCCCGAGGCGCACTCACCGGCCACGAAGTCGTAGTGCCCGGTGTCACCCCGGATGACCGCTCCGAGGCGCGACGACGGCGTCGATGCGGCCAGTAGCGGCCATGGCCCGGGCGACGAGCGGTAGCTCGAAGGCGCCAGGGACCCAGGCGACCACCGTCGAGTCGAGATCGACTCCGGCCCGCTCGAGCTCGTCGAGTGCTGCCGTCAACATCCGGTCGGTGATGCCGCCATTGAACTCTGCGCAGGCGAAACCCACACGGATGCGTCCGACCGTCCCGGGGGCCAGTTCATCCGGATCGAGAGACGAACCCACCCTGGAGGCGGCACGGGATTTGGCGTCGGTGGGGAGCTCGGTCCGGTCAGAGGACGTCATCGAGGCCTTCGAGAAGGTGCCCCATGCGCTCGCGCTTCGTCCGGAGATACTCGATGTTCTCCGGAGTGGGCACCGGCTGGATGTTCACCCGCTCGACGATGTCGAGCCCGAAGCCCTCGAGCCCGCCGTACTTGGTCGGGTTGTTGGTCATCAGCCGCATCGTGGTCACGCCCAGGTCGACCAGGATCTGGGCCCCGATTCCGTACTCACGTGAGTCGGCCGGCAGGCCGAGCTCGAGGTTGGCGTCCACCGTGTCGAACCCCTCCTCCTGCAAGTTGTAGGCGCGGAGCTTGTGGGCGAGGCCGATGCCCCGGCCCTCGTGGCCGCGCAGGTAGACCAGTACACCACTTCCGTTTTCGCTGATGGCCGACATGGCACCGTGCAGTTGAGGCCCGCAGTCGCAGCGCAACGATCCGAAGACGTCACCGGTGAGGCACTCGCTGTGCACACGCACCAGCGTGTTGGGCTGGCCCTGGATGTCGCCCTTCACGAGGGCTACGTGGTGTTCGCCGTCGAGCACCGACTCGTAGGCGTACACGGTGAACTCGCCGAACTCGGTCGGAATGCGGGCGTCGGCGATGCGTCGGACCAGCTTGTCCTTGTGGCGCCGGTACCGGATCAGGTCGGCGATCGAGATCAGGCACAGACCATGAGTTGCGGCGAACTCCTGGAGCTCGGGCAGCCGGGCCATGGTGGCCTTGTCCTCGCTCACCACTTCGCACAGCACTCCTGCCGGTGACATGCCCGCAGCGCGGGCGAGGTCGATGGCGGCCTCGGTGTGGCCGGCGCGCTTCAGCACGCCGCCCGGCCGATACCGGAGGGGGAAGATGTGTCCAGGCCGATTGAGGTCGGTCGGTCGGGTGTGGGGATCGACCAGGGCCTTGATGGTGGCCGAGCGGTCCGCAGCCGAGATCCCGGTGGAGGTTCCGTGGCGGAAGTCCACGCTCACCGTGAACGCGGTGCGTTGGACTTCGGTGTTGGAGGTGACCATCAGCGGGAGGTCGAGCTGCTCGACCCGCTCCGGGGTGAGCGGCACGCAGATCAGGCCCGACGTATGGGCCAGGAAGAAGGCGATCTTCTCCGGCGTCACCGCGTCGGCGGCCATGATCAGGTCGCCCTCGTTCTCGCGGTCCTCGTCGTCGACGACGATGACGATTTCGCCCCGTCCGATTGCTTTGATCGCGTCCTCGACTGCTGAGAAGGGCATCGCCCTGTGTCTCCCTTGAATGGTCCGGTACTGCTCTTGTCGGCCCGTACCGTCGGCTTCTTGACGGGTCGATGCTTCGTCCTGGTCGTTCGGGCCCTGGCGCGCCACATTGTTCCGGCGCGCCGTTCCCCGGGGGTCAGCCCGGCGGTCCGGCCGGAGCCAGCTCCAGCCTCACGTCCTTCCCCAGGCTAGTCACCGAGCGGAGCTCGCCCCGCCACATCTCGCCGATGGTGGCAGCGCCCCGGCCCGTGAAGATCGACCGGGCATCGTCGCCGCCGAACAGAGCCGGAGCCAGGTACAGCACGTACCGGTCGACCAGGCCTTGACGGCGTGGAAATCATGGGCCACCGCGCTCCCGCCCTCCACCATGACCTGAACCATCCCCCGACCACCCAGATCGTCGAGTACGCCCTGGAGCGGGCCGGAGAGCTCGATCGCCGGAAGCACGGCTGCTCCTGGCGGCGCCGTGCCGAGGACCACCCGTGCCGGCTGTTCGTCGGGACCACGGAACAGTGGGTCATCCTCGGGAAGGCGCACCGTCAGCGCCGGGTCGTCGGCCCGCACGGTGCCCGACCCGACGATGATGGCGTCGGAGACAGCCCGCAGGCGATGGGCATCCATACGGGCCTCGTCCCCGGTGATCCAGCGACTGGATCCGTCGGGGGCGGCGATGCGACCGTCCAGAGAAGCGGCCAGTTTGAGCACGACCCATGGACGGCCGGTGCGCCGGTGGGTCACGTAGGGTGCCAGCTGATCGGCCACCACGTCGGCACACACACCGACGTCGACAACGACCCCGCCCTGTCGCAGAGCGGCGATCCCATTCCCGTCCACCTGCGGGTCGGGGTCGACCATCCCCACCACCACCCGGTCGACCCCGGCGGCCAGGATGGCGTCGACGCATGGCGGGGTGCGTCCGTGATGCGAGCACGGTTCGAGAGTCACGTACAGGGTGCCGCCACGGGCCCGGTCCCCGGCTGCCGACAACGCCGACACCTCGGCGTGCGGCCCGCCGGGCGGAGCGGTAGCTCCGGCGAACCATCCCGACGGGTGCCCGGCGGCGGGTGGCGGCACCAGGACGGCACCGACCCACGGGTTGGGCGACGTGCGTCCGCGGACGCGCTCGGCCGCCTCGACGGCCCGCAGCATCCATACGACGTCGGGATCGTCCTCGACCGGTGCCACCGGGAAGGTGGTCAGGACGGCGCTCCGGCCCGTTCGGCGGAGGCCGCGGCCAGGATCCTGTCGACCGCAGCCAGCGGGTCGTCCCGGCTGAAGACGGCGGAGCCGGCGACGAACACGTTGGCGCCGGACCGGACCACCTGCACCACCGTCCCTTCGTCGATCCCGCCGTCCACTTCGATGTCGAGTTCCAGCCCGGCGGCGTCGGCCGCGGCGCGCACCCGGGCGATCTTCGGCAGTACCTCGGCCATGAACGACTGCCCGCCGAACCCGGGGAAGACGGTCATGCACAACACCAGATCCACCTGGTCCAGGAAGGGCTCCAATGCCTCGAAGGGTGTGTCGGGGTTGGCGGCCAGGCCGACGCGGAGGCCGAGATCACGCATCTGGGCGATCAGTCCGGCGGTCTCCCCCACCTCCACGTGCACCGTGCAACCGTCCGAACCGGCATCGCGGAAAGGTCCGAGGTAGCGCGCCGGGTCGGTGATCATGAGGTGGGTGTCGAAGAACAGCCCGCTGTGGGCCCGCAGCGAGGCGACCACCGGCGGACCGATGGTCAGGTTGGGCACGAAGTGGCCGTCCATCACATCGACGTGGAGCCATTCAGTCCCCGGGGTCACCCGGGCGACGGCGTCGGCCAGGTTCCCGAAGTCGGCAGACAGGATCGAGGGGGCCACCCGCAGGCGGGGCGGGGTCACGTGCGCGGTGGGGGCCATCGGGCACGAGCCTACCGGTGGGTCCATCGCCGAGTGCCCCCGTGCTCCGGTTCCGCGGTGTGGAGGCGTCGTGGCGTGGTCAGCCACCGAGTCGGTCACCGGGCCCGGCATGGACACCGTTGAGCCAGGCCGACGCATCCATCGGGCGCTTGCCCTCGGGTTGCACCGTGACCAGCTCGACGCGGGTCCCGTCGCCGGCACCTACCACGGTCCCCTGCATCTCACCCGGACCGAGCAGGGTGCCGTCGGCGGCGGCGGCACCGGCGGCGAGCACCCGGACCCGTCGGCCACGGAACGTCGTCCACGCCCTTCCGAGTCGGACCACCCGTCGCAGATGCACCGCCGGATCGGGTCCAGTCGAGCTCCAGCTCGTGGGACAGGAGCTTGTCGGCGTAGGTGGGGTTGCCCGCCTGGTCGTGCGGGACCGGTAATCCGGCCTTCCCGTCAGCCAGATATACCTCCAACAGCCGGCAGCCGATCGTCACCAGACGCGTCCCGCAGCTCGTCGACCGACTCCTCGGGGTCGATCTCGGTCGCCTCGACGGCGTACACCGCACCAGTGTCCAGGCCGGCTTCCACGGCCATCAGGCACACCCCGGTCTCGGCATCACCTTCGAGCAGGGCGCGCTCGACCGGTGCCGCACCGCGCCATCTCGGCAACAGTGAAAAATGGAGGTTGACCATCGCCAGCTGATCCAGCACGGCCACCGGGATGATCCGCCCGTAGGCGACCACGACGCCGAGCTCGGCGCCGACGCCGGTGGCCTCGCCCAGGTCGTCGGTGACGGTCAGACCGAGCTCGACGGCCGCGGCCTTGACCGGACTGGGCACGTTGGCGCCACCCCGTCCACGACGTTTGTCCGGGCGGGTGACCACCAGGGCCACGTCATGACCGGCCGCCACCAGCGTGCGCAGCGGGGGGACAGCGGCGTCGGGGGTACCGAGGAAGACCAGGCGGGCCACGAGGGGGGAGGCTAGCTGTCCGACCCGCGTCGGGGTCGCTCGCTGGGATCAGACGGCGCGTTCGTTGCCGACCGACACCAACTTGGCCTCCAAGGCGGACGTGTCGAGGCCCATGGCCCGGTCGCGCAGGATCTTGAGGGCCTGATTGCGCATCTCGTCGTCGAGCCGCTCGACCATCAGCACCCCGTTCAGATGGTCGACCTCGTGCTGGAACATCCGTCCCATGAAGTCGTCGGCCTCGATGGTCAGCTCGTTGCCGTCAAGGTCGAACCCTTTCAGCAGCACCTTCTCGGGCCGGAGGATGCCGATGCGGAGGCCAGGGATCGACAGGCAGGCTTCGTCGTGCCACAGCTCGCCGGAGGATTCCACGATCTCGGGGTTGATGACGGCCTTCGGCCCATCGTCGAGCTCGTAGACGAACATGCGCCGTTGGACCCCCACCTGGGGCGCAGCCAGTCCGGCACCGACCGCTTCGTACATGGTCTCGATCATGTCGTCGGCGAGCTCCACCAATGCGCCGTCGACGTCGTCGATGGGCTTCGCGACCTGGCGCAGCACGGGATCTCCGTAGGTGCGGACGGTGTAGGAGGACATGCGACCAGTCTACGGCACAGGCCGCCCGTCCCGGTCCTGTCGCCGCTCGGGTCAGACGTCCGTCGGGTCCACTTCTACCCGCAGCCGCCCGGGTGGGCGGGATGTGGCGGCCAGTCCGTCACACAGGACGTGGTGGTCGTCGGCCCGGACCAGGTACCGGTCCGAGTCCACCGCCGACACCGCCAGGCCGGGATGCGCCTGCAGGCCCTCGGCGTAGGCCGGTGCGCCAGGGCCCACCACCTTGGCCAGCACCCCGAACGGGGGAAGCCCGAGCTGTCGTCTGACCGGTTCCTCCGCCTCGGCCACCAGGCCGGGATCGGCATGGACTGCGGCACGCAGCGTCTCGTGCCCGGGGATGCGGGTCTGGACCAGGATCCGGCCCGCGCCGGCCCTGGCTCCCACCACACGGGCAGCCCGGGCGAGCAGCGCCAAGGCCTCCTCCCCCGCGCCGAACCGGGGGGCCAGCAGGTGCTGGTCGAAATCGAGAAATACGACCAGGCCGGCATGGTCTACCCGGTGGAGGGCGGCCTCGGTGCCGACAACCAGATGGTGCGGCACCGAGGTCATGGGCCGCATCCCGTTCGGCGGTCAGCTCGACGGCCTCGGTGCCCAGGAGTGCCGCCACCTCCTCGGTGGCCCGGGACACCCCGATCCGAAGCACTTTGAGCTTCGCCGAGTCACAGACGGCGCACACCGCCGGGCGGGTGTCGCCGCATCGCCCGCAGGACAGCTGCCCGGAAGCCTCGGCCTGGGCCATCGCCCCGCCGCACAGCGTGCAGCGGGCCACCGATCCACACGCCTTGCACGCCAACACCCGCACCCGACCGGTGCGGTTGAGGATGCAGACCACCCGCCCGCCGGGACGGTCGAGCTCAGCGCGGGCGGCGATGGCCATGCGCTCCCCCAGCAGCCCGGTCCGGGGGTCGTCACCGGTCCGGTCGACGACCTCGACCACCGGCCAACCCCGGCGTTCGACCGATCGCTCGGTGACCACCAGGGTGCGACCCTCGGTGATCGCCAGCGGCGGGCACGGGCTGACCAGGAGCACGGGCGCCCCGTCGCGCCTGGCCCGTTCGACGACCACGTCCACCGCCGACCACGTCGGTGCCCGCTCCTCCCGGTAGGCCTCGTCGTGGGCGTCGAGCACCACGGCCGCACGCAACCGCTCGATCGGGGCCCAGGCACCGGCCCGGGTGCCGATCACCACCCGTCCCCCGGCACGGGCGCCGGCCCATTCGTCCGGGAGCAGGGCCACCGACACACCGAGGGCCCGCAGGCGCGCCGCCAGATGGTCGGCGCGGCTGCGGGCCGCCGCCATCACCAACACGCCGTCCGCCCCACGCTGGCTGATCAACTCGAGTACCAGGAGCGTGGTGTCGAGTGCCGGGGCCAACCGGACGACCGACGTCCCCCCGGCGGCCAGCGCCGCGTCCACCAACGCCACCGACCCTCCCCCGGGCGAGGGCGGGCCGCCGGCGACCGACGTCATCGCGGGCGGCAGTGCACGGACGACACGCAAGGGGGAAGCCGTCCCGAGGAACGACGACAGTGGACCGGCCCATCGCCAGGCCGCCCATTCGGCCAGGTCCACGATGGCGGAGGGCGGCCCCATACCGCTCGACGCGGCCAGGTCGATCGGATGCACACCGGGATCCGACGTGACATCGTCCTCCACCACCCAGGCACCGACCCGGCGCCCGTGCAACGGAATGCGCACCCGGCTGCCCAAGGTCACCACGTCGCCCAGCGAGTCCGGCACCTTGTAGTCGAACCGACGGTGGATCGCCGGGACGTCGGGCACCACCCGCACAACGCGACGGGGGGCGTCCCCCGACGGAGCGCCCCCGCCGGCGGCGCCCGGCGGGCGGGAAGCGCCGGTCAGAGGCCGAGCGCCTGCTTGAGGTCGTCGGCCCGGGAGGTCTCCTCCCAGGTGAAGTCCTTCTCGGCCCGGCCGAAGTGGCCGTAGGCAGCGGTCTTCCGGTAGATCGGTCGCTTCAGGTCCAGGTCGCGCACGATGGCCGCCGGGCGGAGGTCGAAGACCTCATCCACTGCTTTGCCGATGGCGGCCGGATCGACTGCTTCGGTGCCGAACGTCTCCACCAGTACCGACACCGGACGGGCGACGCCGATGGCGTACGCCACCTGGACCTCGCATCGTTTGGCGGCACCTGCGGCCACCACGTTCTTGGCCACCCACCGGGCCGCGTAGGCGGCGGACCGGTCGACCTTGGACGGGTCCTTGCCCGAGAAGGCGCCGCCTCCGTGGCGGGCCATGCCCCCGTAGGTGTCGACGATGATCTTGCGGCCGGTGAGTCCGGTGTCGGCATGGGGACCACCCAATTCGAACACACCGGTGGGGTTGGCCAGCACCCGTAGGTTGGACGTGTCGAGCTCCGGTGGCAGCAGCGGATTGATCACGTTGGACTTGAGGTCGGGTAGCAGGAGGGTCTCCAGGTCGATGCCCGGGTCGTGCTGGGTGGAGATCAGGACGGTCTCGAGGGCGACCGGCCTGCCGTCCTCGTACGTCACGCTGACCTGGGTCTTGCCGTCCGGACGCAGGTAGGGCAGTGTCCCGACCCGTCGCACCTGCGCCAGGCGCTGGGCCAGCCGGTGGGCCAGCCAGATCGGCATGGGCATCAGGTCGGGCGTCTCGTCGCAGGCGTAGCCGAACATCATCCCCTGGTCGCCGGCACCCTGGGCGTTGAGCTGGTCCTCGCCACCGGTGCCGGCCCGGACCTCGAAGGCCTTGTCGACACCCTGGCCGATATTCGGCGACTGCTCGTCGAGCGAGACGATGACCCCGCACGTGTTGCCGTCGATGCCGTAGGCGTCGTCGTCGTACCCGATGTCGAGGACGGTCTGGCGCACGAGCTTCGGGATGTCGACATAGGTGGTGGTGGTGATCTCCCCTGCCACCAGGACCAGGCCGGTGGTCAGAAGGGTCTCGCAGGCGACCCGGCTGTCGGGATCGTCAGTCAGGAGCGCGTCCAGCACCGAGTCCGAGATCTGGTCGGCCATCTTGTCCGGATGTCCCTCGGTCACGCTCTCCGAGGTGAAGGTGTATCGGCTGCTCACGGCTTTTCCCATCCTTGGTTGTCAGGTCGTCGTGCGCCCGGGCGGCGCCGACGGTCGGTGCTGCTGGTGTTGAAACGGAGCGCGGGCGGCGGGCCCACGGGCCGGGGGTTCGGTGCTGTCCGGTAGACGGCGCCGGGTCGGGCAGACCACGCTACCCGCAGCCGGGAGGCCCATGCCACGACCGGTCGGTCCGGCTACGAGAGCGTCTCGGACAGCAGCGGGACCACCCGGTCCAACACGGCGTCGGCCACGGCTTCCTTCGACGCCAGCGGCACCGTGGTCTCCGTCCCGTCGGCCCCGAAGACGGTGACCTCGTTGGTGTCGTGGTCGAATCCGACCTCGGGGGCGGACACATCGTTGGCCACCATCAGGTCGACGCCCTTGGCCACGAGCTTGGCCCGGGCCCGCCCGGGCACTTCGTGGGTCTCGGCGGCGAACCCGACCAGTACCTGACCCGGGCGACGGCGGCGGCCCAGCTCCGCCAGGATGTCGTTTGTGGCCTCGAGGACCAGGTCGGGGACGCCATCCGCCTTGTGCAGCTTGGTGTCGATCGCCACCTTGGGACGGAAGTCGGCGACGGCGGCGGCCATCACGACCACCTGGGCATCGGCGGCGAGGGTGAGCACGGCGTCCTCCATCTGGGCCGCCGTCTCCACCTCGACGATCTCGGCGCCAGCAGGGCGGGGACGGTTGCTGGTCGTGACCAGCACCACCTCTGCTCCGCGGCGCAGGGCGGCAGCAGCCAATGCGTGACCCTGCTTGCCAGACGAGCGGTTGGTGATGAAGCGGACCGGGTCAATGGCCTCACGGGTGCCTCCGGCCGACACCACCACACGAACACCGGCCAGATCACCGACCGGTGCTACCCGACTCCGCCCATCCAGGAGATCCAGTACCGCGGAGACGATGGTTGTGGGTTCGGCCATCCGACCCGATCCGACATCGCTCCCGGCGAGACGCCCCACTTCGGGTGGGACCACGATCACGCCACGGGCCCGCAACGTCGCCAGATTGTCACGCACCGACGGGTGTTCCCACATCTCGGTGTGCATGGCCGGACAGACGATGACCGGTGCAGCCGTGGCCACCAAGGTCGTCGTCAACAGGTCATCGGCCAGCCCGGCCGCGTAGCGGGCGAGGAGATCGGCGGTGGCCGGAGCCACCACCACGGCGTCGGCCCGCTGCCCGAGCCGGGTGTGAGGAATCGGTGATGCCTCGTCGAACACCGATGTCTGGGTCGGCTCAGAGCCCAGCGCGTCGAAGGTGGCCCGACCCACGAACCGGGTGGCCCGTTCGCTCATCACGGGAGCCACGTGCACCCCGGCATCGACGAGCCGTCGGCAGACCTCCACGGCCTTGTAGGCGGCAATGCCGGCGGAGACTCCCAGCACCACGAAGGGCTTCCCGTCGCGGGCCGGGGGCACGGCGACCGGTGTCAACTCGTCCACGGCACTCCCCCTTGCCTCTCCGCCCCGGCGCACCGGCCGGGGCGACGGGTCACTCGGCGGACCCGTCCTTGTCGGCGGCGATGGCCTCGGCCACCGCCTCCTCGACGGCGAGTTCGACCGCACCCTCGATCAGCGCCAGAGCCGCAGCCTCGGCCGCCTCGGCGGCGGCGATCTCTTCGGGATCGGGGCGTGAGTAGGTGGCCTTGCCCTCGGCGACCTCTTCGAAGGCGATCGACAGCGGCTTACCGGAGGCGGAGGCCACCTGGGGCGGCACGACCACGCCGATGCCTTCGCCCAGTGAGTTGTAGTAGCTGTTGACCTGACGGGCTCGACGCGATGCCAGCGCCACCAGGGTGAACTTCGAGTCCACCTTGTCGAGGAGCTCCTCGATCGGCGGGTCCATCAGGGTGGTCGGGTTCTGGGCCATCACGATCCTTCGGGCATGTCGGGGGATGGGTGCCGGCAGAGGTGCCGGGCCGTGCGGGGCGCCGGGACCCTAGCGGGTTCCCGAGCGACGATCCACCAGTATAGAGGCCACATCGGCAGTGGCCTGCGCAACGGTCGTATTCACCACCACGGCATCGGCGATCTCGCGCCCCTGGCGTTCCTCGTCGGCTCCCTCGGCCAGGCGCCGGGCGATGTGATCCTCGTCGTCGCCACGTCCCCGCAGACGCTCGATCTGGACGTCCGGCGATGGCGGCAACAGCAGCACCAGGGTGGCATCGGGCCGCAACCGACGCACCTCCCGAGCCCCGGGCAGGTTGATTTCGAGGAGGACATCGCGACCGGGAAGCGGGTCGGTGACCGGGGTGCCGTACAGGTTGCCCAGAAACTCATCCCACTCGAAGAATCCACCGGCGGCCACCCGGGCCTCGAAGGTGGCACGATCCACGAAGTGGTAGGCGTCCTCCGGCTCACCGGGACGGCGTGGCCGTGTGGTCCACGAACGGCTCAGCCACAACTGTGGATGGGACTCGACCAACCGGGCCGCTACGGTGCCCTTTCCGGCCCCACCGGGGCCGAACAGAACGAACAGCCGGGAACTCTCGTCGGGCCCTGGGGAACCCGGTACGGCTCCGGTCAGCGGGCGGTCTCGCGCAACAGGGCCTCGCGCTGGTTGGAGCCCAGACCCTGTAGTCGGCGACTCTCCGAGATGCCCACGGTCTCCATCAGGCGACGAGCCTTCACCTTGCCCAGCCCGGGCAGTGACTCGAGCACGGAGAGGACCTTCATCTTTCCGACAGTCTCATTGCCGTCGGCCATGGTGAGCAGTTCTGTCAGGTCGATCGACCCGAGCTTGAGCTTCTCCTTGACCTCGGCCCGCTCACGGCGGACCCTGGCGGCCTTGGCCAGTGCGGCCTGGCGCTGTTCGGGCGTAAGTGCAGGCGGTTGCGGCATGGCGCAGACGATAGCGCGCCCGTGGCGGCCGGTCATCTGCCATACCTCCAGCACCGCACCAGGCGTCCCACATCCCGCCCGAAGGTACCCATTTCACGATGCTCCGCCCGGCCGGCACCATCCGGGCATGAGGTCTCCGGTACGCACCGATCCATGGCCGGTGGGTGGTCCGCTCGATGGTCGATACTTGGCACGTGCCCATCGTCGACCTCAACGCGGACCTGGCGGAGCACGACTCCTGGACGGTCGAGGACGCCGCGCTCCTCGACCTTGTGACGAGCGCCAGCCTCGCGTGCGGATTCCACGCCGGGAATCGCGCCGTGATGCGCGCCGCCGCCGAGGCCTGCGCCGAACGCGGCGTCGTCATCGGCGCACATGTCTCCTACCGCGACCGTGAAGGATTCGGACGCCGGAACCTCGATGTTCCACCCGGGCAGCTGGCCGTCGACCTCCTCGAGCAATGGGACGCACTCACCGACGAGGTCCGCGCCGCGGGCGCCGTCGTCGCCTATGTGAAGCCACACGGTGCGCTCTACAACCGGATGGCGGTGGATGCCGAGACGGCCGGAGTCGTCGTCGACGCCCTGTCGTCCCGCTGCCACGTGCTGGTGTCGTCGCCGACGAGTGCCGCCGTCGGGTCGGCCCGGGTCGCCGGCATCCGGCTCGTCGCCGAGGGGTACTGCGATCGGGGCTACGACCACCGGGGACAGCTCGTACCCCGTGACCACCAGGGCGCGCTGGTCGATGATCCCGGGGCCGCCGGTGCCCAGGCCCGATCACTGGCCATCGACTCGGGGGTGACCTCGGTGGACGGCAGGTGGGTGAACCTCGAAGTCCAGACGCTCTGCGTACACGGCGACCACCCGGGAGCGGAGCGGCGGGCCCTGGCCGTACGCGCCGCGCTGGCCGAGGCCGGGGTGACCGTCCGGTCCTTCGTCGACCCGACCGGCGGATGAAGCGTTGACCGAAACGAATGCCCGGGTCGTCCCCTTCGGCGACCGTGCCCTGTTGGTGCAGACCGGGGACGTGGCCGCGGCCCATGCTCTGGCCGCGGCTATCGCCCGTCGGCTCGGTGATCCTCCCGACGGTCCACTCGACGAGGTCGTCGTCGGATTCGCCTGCGTATTGGTCGTCCTCGGTCGCCACCCGGGCGTCGGCGACCTCGAACGCTACGCGATGTGGCTGGAGCAGTTGGCCCGGAGCCGTGCCGGGCGGTCCTCCCAACTGGCGGAGGGTGTCACCCACGTCCTGCCCGTGGTCTTCGACGGGGAGGACGTGGAGGACGTGGCCGCCATGGTCGGCCTGACACCGGGCCAGGTCGTCGACCGGATGATCGCCGCCCCACTGGACGTGGCCTTCGTGGGCTTCGCCCCCGGCTTCCCCTACCTCACCGGACTTGCGCCCGAGTTGGCCAACCTCCCCCGTCGGGACACCCCCCGGACATCGGTGCCGGCCGGGTCGATCGCCGTGGCCGGAGGATTCGCCGCGGTCTATCCCCGTGCCACCCCCGGCGGCTGGAACCTTCTCGGCCGGACGGCCGAGTCGCTGTTCGACCCCGACCGACCCCCGTACTCCCGGGTGGGCCCGGGAGACCGGGTCCACTTCGTCGTCGCCGATGCGATCACCACCCCGGCATCGTCGGCCTCGGGCGGCACCGACCGGTCCCTCCTGGTGGCCGATGGCGGACCGTACCTCGAGGTACTCGGACAAGGCCTGCTCGACCTCATCCAGGACGGCGGTCGGATCGGTGCCGCCCGGATCGGCGTCCCCCGGGCCGGGGCGGTTGATGGCCGGGCACTGGCGCTGGCCAACCTGCTGCTCGGGAACGACCCGGCCGCGGCCGGCATCGAGTGCACGGCCTCGGGTCCGACACTCCGTGTATCCGGCGACGGGCACCTGGCCGTCGTGGGGGCCGCACCGGAGTCCGTCGATGTCACCGTCGACGGACGATCGGTGCCCGATGCCACCGTCATTCCCGTCGACGACGGTCAGGTGGTCACCGTGGGACGGTTGCGTCGTGGCCTGAGAGCCTACGTGGGGGTCGCCGGCGGCCTGGAGACCCCACAGCTGTTCGGCTCCCGCTCCTCCGATGTCCTCTCGGGTCTCGGGCCTGGCGCGCTGCGCGCCGGGGATCGACTGGCCCGAGGTCGGGCGGGTCGGGTGCGCGGCCGGCTCGAGGTCCCGAGAACGGGGACGGCCGGTGGACCCGTCGTTCTACGGGTGCTTCCCGGGCCCCACGTCATCGGCCACGACAGGTCACCCGACCCGCTGTTCGACCGGATGACCTCGACCAGGTGGTCGGCTGGGGCGGACGTCGATCGGGTGGGGGTGCGGCTGGCCGCCCTCGACGGCAACCATCCGACCGGTTCGAGGCCCGTGACCTCGACGCCGATGACAACCGGAGCAGTCCAACTTCCGCCCGACGGGAGGCCGATCCTCCTCCTCCCCGACCATGCCACCGTCGGTGGCTACCCGGTGGTGGCTTGCGTGATCAGCGCCGACCTACCCCTCCTCGGCCAGATCTCACCCGGCGACGTGGTGGTACTGGAGGCGGTCGATGCCACCATGGCGACGGCCGAGCTGGCGCGGGCCCCGACGGACTGGGCGTCGTCGGTGTCGGGGTGGTTCCCGATCGAAGCCGGTACCTGACCCACACGCCATAAGGACCGGTGAGCCGTGGCACGATGGGGCCGGACCCGATTGATATCGGAACAACGAGGCGGTGCGCCTCCCGACGAGAGGAGCGGCCAGTGAGCGACACCGGACAGGACGAAGGGGACAGCCCTTTCCAGTCGCGGGCCGACGGCCAGCTCCACTTCGAGCCGGGGACGGCCCGCAACACGTTCCCGGTCGCCGCACCCATCGACCCCACCCCTCTGAGCGAGGACGAACCGGAGGGCACCATTCCGGCCAGCCCCCTGTGGGCGATGAAGGAGCGGGCGCACGGAGGCATCCACATCTTCGGCCATCCGGCCCGGATCCGGGCCCACGCCGGTCATGACTCCGGTCGGGTCTACGCCATCGACGATGGACCTCACCACTGCATGATCGGTCGGCCGGTCGGGGCAGTCGGGGAAGGGTGCGTCTACAGCCTCATCGCCCGGATCGACCTCCCGACGTGGAAGTCGTGTGCCGAAGGAGTCATCGACGGACGTCAGCTCTTCCTGGCCTCTCACGAGGCCGGGCTGAGCGGCACGGTCGAGACCGACGGGGTCTCCAACGTCTTCGACGTCGACTGGTACGAATCGCCCGATGAGATCCCCGAGGAGTATCTTCCCCCGGCGCCGTACATCCACTTCACCAAGGACCTGCCGACGGCCGACCGGTAGCGGAACCCCGCCGGCGGTTGCCGTCAGTCGAGGGCCGAACCCAGGGTGGCGCACTCCTTGGCGGCCGCCTCGCGCAGCACGACGACATCCGGCCCGGACGTCAGTAGGGACCTCGACACGTTGGGCAGCACCGTGCCGGTCGGGCACCCGGCGAAGAGCCGACCCGCGGCCTCGGCCGTGCCACCTTGGAATCCCACTCCCGGTGCCAGGATCACACCGCCGAGCCCGGCCAGGTCGAACCCGGATGGCGACCGGGTGGCGCCCACCACCGCCCCGACGGTACCCGGCACCGCCAGGCCGCCGTGATTGAGGCCGGCGATGTCGGCCAGAAGCATGTCCTCGACCGACGGGCCGTCGGCGCCCCCGGTGCCGGCGGTGCGAGCCTCCTGGAGCAGGCGCCCCTCAGGATTTGAGCTGCGGACCACCACGATCACGCCGCGCCCGGTGCTAGCGGCAAGGTCGAACGCCGGCTGCAGCGAACCGGTTCCGAGGTAGGCGACCGCCGTCATGGCGTCGGCCACCAGTGGGCTGGTCGGGTCGAGCCATGCTTCGGCGTAGGCGGCCAAGGTGGAGCCGATGTCCCCCCGTTTGGCGTCGGCGATGGCGAGCAGCCCGACATCACGGCAGGCGGCCAGGACCTCCTCGAGGACGGCGAGTCCGGCCGACCCCATGCGCTCGAAGAAAGCGACCTGTGGCTTCACCACGGGTACCACCCCGGCGAACGCCTCCACGCAGCGCAGTCCGAAGGTGCGCAGGCCCTCGGGCGAATCCTCGAGTCCCCAGTGGTCCAAGAGGTCAGGCATCGGGTCGATCCCCGCGCACAGCGGCCCGGTGACCGCTACCGCCCGCACCACTCGGTCGGTGAATCCCTCGGTCATGGCCATCTCCTCGTCATCTCCGTGCTCCCATCGTGCCATGGTCGGCCCGTCGACCGGGCCACCCGTCCGTTCCATCCACTGTTCGGTTGGGCTCAACCATGGGCCGCCCCGCGCAGCGTGCGCACCGCCCGTACCTTGTGGAGCCCGCACCACGCCCCGATCTCGTCCAGCACCCGCCAGGCCGCCCGCGGGTCCCGGAAGGTGGCCGTACCCACCTGTACCGCATCCGCCCCCGCCAGAAGCAACTCGATGGCGTCCGCACCGTTCGCCACCCCGCCGACCCCGATGATGGTGGCATCGGGGTGGGCGGCCCGCACGTCGAAGACGGCCCGGACGGCGATCGGATGGATGGACGGTCCGGACAGCCCTCCGCCCATCGGTCCCGACCCGAGAACCGGGGCCCGCCGCTCCAGGTCGATGGCCATCCCGAGGGCGGTGTTGATCAGCGTGACCGCCTCCGCCCCATTGGCCAGCGCCGCCCCGGCGATCTCGGCCAGGTCGGCCACCGTCGGGCTGAGCTTGGCCCACAGCGGTACCCCGGGAAGTCGCGCCGCCACCACCGATAGCACCTCGGCGGTGGCCGCTGGTGAGTGGGCGAACATGTGGCGACGGTCCTCGATGTTCGGACAGCTGACGTTGACCTCGACCGCGGTGAGGCCGTCCACTCCTGCAAGCATCACCGCGGCCTCGGCGTAGTCGTCGACCCGCTGGCCCCAGATGCTGACCACCGTCCTCGCCCCGGCCGCGATCAGACGGGGCAGGTCGTCGCGGACCCAGGCCCCGATACCGGGCCCCTGGAGTCCGACACTGTTCAGCATTCCGGCACCGGCCTGGTGTACCCGGGGCGCCGGATTACCCGGCCACGGCTCGACCGACAATGACTTGACCACCACCGCGCCGAGTGCGGCGAGCGGCCCATAGGCCTCGAGTTCGTCGGAGTGCCCGGCGGTGCCCGACGCCGTCATCACCGGGTTCGGAAGTACCAGCGAGCCCACCGGAACCGTCAGGTCGACGTCGTCGCCGGTGGCGGCGTGCCAAGCCCGGCCCATCCGGCCCCGGCGACCGGTATCGGCCGTGGCGCTCACCGGGTCACCGCTGGTGGTACTCCTGCAGGGAGCGGACCGACAGCGGATGGCTGACCCAGTCGGCGATGCCGGCGGCAGCGGCCTTGGCCGCGGCCACGGTGGTGAGACAGGGCACCAGATGGGCCAGCGCGGTGGCCCGGATGTGCAGTCCGTCGGATCGGGGGCCCCGGCCCCGGGGGGTGTTGACCACCAGCTGGACCTTGCCTCCGGCGATGAGTTCCACAGCGTCCACCTTGCCCGGTTGGGACTCCCCCACCTTGGCCACGACCGTCCCGACGGCGATCCCCTCGGACTCGAGCAGGGCGGCGGTGCCCGAGGTGGCGGCGATATCGAACCCGAGAGCGGCGAACTGGCGGGCGGCCTCGAGGCCACCCGCCTTGTCCCGGTCGGCCAGCGAGAGGAACACGGTGCCCCTCGTCGGCAATCGGTTGCCGGCCGCGATCTGGCTCTTGGCGAACGCCAGTCCGAAAGTGGCCCCGATCCCCATCACCTCACCCGTCGAGCGCATCTCGGGTCCGAGGAGGGTGTCGACGCCGGGAAACCGGTTGAACGGCATCACCGCCTCCTTCACCGAGACGTGCCCACCGACCGGCTCGGTCAGGAGCCCCTCGGTACGCAACTCGGCGAGTGTCGCGCCCACCATCACCCGGGCCGCCACCATGGCGAAGGGCACGCCGGTCGCCTTGGCCACGAACGGTACGGTGCGGCTGGCCCTGGGATTCGCCTCCAGCACATAGGCCCGGTCGTCCTTCACCGCGAACTGCACGTTGCACAGGCCTCGGACCTGCAGCGACTCGCAGATCACCCGGACATGGCGTTCGAGCTCGGCCAGCACTCCGGATGACAGCGTCTGGGGCGGGAGGGCACACGCCGAGTCGCCGGAGTGGACACCCGCCTCTTCGACGTGCTCCATCACTCCGCAGATCACCACTTCGCCGGTGGCGTCCCGCACGGCGTCGACATCGACCTCCACCGCGTCTTCCAGGAAGCGGTCGACCAGTACCGGCCGGTCGGCCGACAACCCGCCCTCGCGTCCGAGTGAGCCGTCCACCCCGGACATGGCCTCGACCGCGTCGAGCAGGCGCTCGTCGTCGTAGACGATCTCCATCGCCCTGCCACCCAGCACGTAGGACGGTCTCACCAGTACCGGGTATCCGATCCGACCGGCCACCGTCACCGCCTCGGCCGCCGTGGTGGCGGTGCCACCGGGAGGTTGAGGGATCCCGAGCCGCCCACACAGGTCGTTCCACTGCTCGCGGTCTTCGGCCAGGTCGATCGATGCCGGTGACGTGCCGAGCACCAGCTCCTCGGGGATGCCCGCGGCCAACTTCAGCGGGGTCTGGCCCCCGAGGCTCACGATGATGCCGACCAGGCGGCCTCCCCCGCGCGAAGCGGCCTGCTCGGCCTCGATCACGTTGAACAGGTCCTCGTCGGTCAGAGGCTCGAAATAGAGGCGATCGGACGTGTCGTAATCGGTCGAGACCGTTTCGGGATTGCAGTTGACCATGATGGTCTCGAACCCGGCATCCCGTAGGGCCATCGAGGCGTGGACACAGCAGTAGTCGAACTCGATGCCCTGTCCGATCCGGTTCGGTCCCGAACCGAGGATGATGACCCGCGGCCGATCCGACGGTCGGATCTCGTCCTCGTCCTCGCAGGTCGAGTAGTGGTACGGGGTGTGCGCCTCGAACTCGGCGGCGCAGGTGTCGACCGTCTTGAAGGTCACCGGGGCCCCGGCTGTCACGCGGGCCGCACGCACGTCGGCCGATGACACCGCGTCACCCAGCAGGTGGGCCAACTGCGCGTCGGCAAAGCCCAGCCGCTTGAGCCGTCGCCACTCACGCCGGTCGAGGTCGTGGACGGTTACCCCGAGTGTCACCTGTAGGTCGAGGGCCATGCGGGCGTCGGTGATCTTGGCCATCTCCGACAGGAACCACCGGTCGATGCCGGTGGCCACGTGCAGGTCCTCCACCGACACGCCCCGGCGCAGGAGGGACTCGAGCTGGAAGAGTCGCTCCGGAGTGGCCGTGGCCACGTCCTCCAGCAGTCGGTCGACGGGGACGTCGTCGACGGTCGACTCCGCCTGATCGGCGTTCAGGCCGGACCGGCCCTGCTCGAGCGATCGGACCGCCTTCTGCAGCGACTCGGGGAAGGTGCGCCCGATACCCATCACCTCGCCCACTGATTGCATCCGGGTGCCGAGGACGTCGGTGGCACCGGGGAGCTTCTCGAATGCCCACCGGGGGATCTTGGTCACCACATAGTCGATGACCGGCTCGAACGATGCCGGAGTGGCTCCGGTGATGTCGTTGGGGATCTCGTCGAGGCGGTAGCCGACGGCCAGACGGGCGGCGATCTTGGCGATGGGGAACCCGGTCGCCTTCGAGGCCAGTGCCGAGGAGCGGGAGACCCGCGGGTTCATCTCGATGACGGTCTGGTGGCCGGTCAGTGGGTCGACGGCGAACTGCACGTTCGATCCACCGGTCTCCACCCCGACCCGGCGGATGCATGCGAATGACGCGTCGCGCATCTCCTGGTACTCGACGTCGGTGAGGGTCTGGGCCGGGGCGACGGTGATCGAGTCACCGGTGTGGACCCCCATCGGGTCGAAGTTCTCGATCGAGCAGATGACCACGCAGTTGTCGGCGTGGTCCCGCATGACCTCGAGTTCGAACTCCTTCTGGCCGGCGATGGACTGCTCGATGAGCACCTCACTGATGGGAGAGGCATCGAGTCCTTCGGCGGCCAGGCGGATCAGCGCCTCGGGGTCCTTGGCGATGCCGGTGCCTGCGCCGCCCAGGATGTAGCTCGGGCGCACCATGATCGGATAACCCACCGACGCCCCGATGGCCATGGCCTCGTCGAGCGAGTGGGCGAATCCCGATGCCGGGGTCGACAGTCCGATCTCCTCCATCGCCTCCTTGAAGCGCTCCCTGTCCTCGGCCGTGGCGATGGCTTGCGGATTGGCGCCGATGACCTCGACCCCGTTTGCCTCGAGCACGCCGCGCTCGGACAGGGCCATGGTCAGGTTCAGGGCGGTCTGCCCACCCAGGGTGGGCAGGAGGGCGTCGGGCCGCTCCCGTTCGATGATGGCGGTGAGGACATCGGGGTCCAGTGGCTCGACGTAGGTGCGGTCGGCCATTCCCGGGTCGGTCATGATCGTGGCCGGGTTCGAGTTGGCCAGGACCACCCGGTAGCCCTCCTCGGCCAGGACCCGGCAGGCCTGGGTGCCCGAATAGTCGAATTCGCACGCCTGGCCGATCACGATCGGCCCGGACCCGATGACCAGGATCGACTCGAGGTCGTCGCGGCGGGGCATCAGACGGCCCCCCGGCCATTGGCGCTGGGTCCGCCGTGTGCATCCATCAGGATCCGGAACTCCTCGAACAGGTAGCGGGCGTCGTGGGGGCCGGGACCGGCCTCGGGGTGGTACTGCACACTGAACGCGGGAACGTCGGTACTGCGCAGCCCTTCGATGACCCCGTCATTGAGGTTGACGTGGGTGACCTCGGTCCGTCCCAGTGAGTCGGCGGCCACGGCGTAGTTGTGGTTCTGCGATGTGATCTCCACCTGCCCGGTCGCTGTCCGCCGGACCGGGTGGTTCCCTCCGTGGTGACCGAAGGGGAGCTTGTAGGTGGTGGCTCCCAGGGCACTGGCCAACAGTTGGTGGCCGAGACAGATCCCGAAGATCGGCACCGAGCCATCCTGGACCAGTCGCCCGACTTCGCCGATGATGCCGGGCAGGGCGGCCGGGTCCCCCGGTCCGTTGGACAGGAAGATCCCGTCGGGTTCCAGGCCGAGCACGGCGTCGGCCGAGGTGGAGGCCGGTACCACGGTCACCGTGGCCAGGTCGCCGAGCTGGCGCAGCATGGCCTCTTTGATCCCGAAGTCGAACGCCACCACCCGGTACGGACCGCTCCCCCTGGTGAGCACCGTCGGCGTGGTCACCGTCGACACCAGGTCGCGCCCGTTGGTCGGGGCTGCGGAGTGGGCGGCGGCCAGCAGGTCGGATTCGCCGGCCGTGCCGAACGCGGACGGGATCGATCCGTGGTCGCGCAGGTGCCGGGTCAGCCGCCGGGTGTCGATCCCGGTGATCCCCGAAATCCCGTGACGGGTCAGGAATGCCTCGAGGGTGCCCGTCGAGCGGTAGTTGGACGGGGCGTCGGCCAGATCGCGCACGATCACCCCCTGGCAGTAGGGGCGGACCGCCTCGTCGTCGGTCGGGTTCACCCCGTAGTTGCCGATGTGGGGATAGGTGAAGGCGATCACCTGGCCGGCGTAGGACGGGTCGGTGATCACCTCCTGGTAGCCGGAGAGCACGGTGTTGAACACGGCCTCGCCGGTGGACACCCCGTCGGGGGGCACCGCGCCGAAGGCTTCGCCCTCGAAGGCGGAGCCGTCGGCCAGGACCAGCAGGGCCGGGTCGCGGCGGACGGTGCCGGCGCGGCGGGCTCACCGCTGCGCCTCGGCATCGACGACCACCGGTTCACCGGCCAGCACGGTGTGGCGGACCCGGCCGGTAAGGGTGCGGCCGGTATAGGGGGTGTTCCTGCTCCTCGATGCAAGAGCAGTCGGAACGACCGTCCAGGTCGCCTCGGGGTCGATCACACACAGGTTGGCGAACGCTCCCGGCGTGACCGGCCCACCCTGGCACCCGCCATGGCCGGGGTCGAGACCGGCGATGGCGGCCGGCTGCCAACTGAGGAGTGCCACGATCCGTGCCATAGGCAGGTCGAGTTCGGTCGTGGCCAGGGCCAGGGCGGTCTGGAGTCCGAGCATTCCCGGGGGTGCCTGATCGAACGGGAGGTCCTTCAACTCGGGGGCGTGCGGGGCGTGGTCGGTGGCGATGGCGTCGGCCGTGCCGTCGGCCAGTGCCGCTTTGACCGCGTCCACGTCCTCCTGGGGGCGCAGGGGCGGGTTCACCTTGAACACCGGGTCGTAGCCGGCCGTGCACGCGTCGGTGAGGGTGAAGTGGTGCGGTGCGACCTCGGCGGTCACCGGCACCCCTTCGGCGCGGGCGCGGCGGACCAGTTCGATCGAACCCGCCGTCGACAGGTGCAGAAAGTGCACCCGGCCGCCGGTCACCCGTGAGAGGGCGATGTCCCGGGCCACCATGACCTCCTCGGCCTCGGAGGGCATACCCGGCAGTCCGAGTCGGCTCGACCATGCGCCTTCGTGCATGGTCCCCCCGGCGGCGAGGCTGCGGTCCTCACAGTGCTGGCCGAGGGTCACCCCGAGTCCGGTGGCGTACTGCAACGCCCGGCGCATCAGGCCGGCCGACTGCACGCCGTCGCCGTCGTCGGTGAAGAGCCGCACGCCGAGTGCGGCCAACTCGGCCATCGGGGCGAGCCGTTCGCCGGCCCGGCCCACGGTGATGGCGCCGGCCACCGCGACCTGGGCCATGGCCCCATCGGCCAGCGCATAGACATTGCGGACCGATTCGGCCGAGTCGAGTGGCGGATCGGTGTTGGGCATGGCGACGACTGCGGTGAACCCACCCAGGGCGGCGGCCCGGGTTCCGGACTCCACCGTCTCCGCCTCCTCGCGGCCGGGCTCGCGCAGATGGGTATGCAGGTCGACCAATCCGGGTGCCACCATGCAGCCGCCGGCGTCGAGCACCGTGGTTCCAATCGGCGCCTCCAGGCCCTCGGCCACCTCCACGACCTGTCCCCCGGACACCCGCACGTCGGCCCGGCGCTCGCCGGTGGCGTCGACGACCGTGCCACCCCGGATGATCAGCTCGGGCGCATTCATGCCGCTTCTCCATCGAGTGAACCGTGCCCGAGGAGAAGGAACAGGACCGCCATGCGCACCGCCACCCCGTTTCCGACCTGGTCGGTGATGCGCGCGGAGGGCAGTTCGGCCACCTCGGAGGCGATCTCCACCCCACGGACCATCGGTCCCGGGTGGAGGATGATGGCTTCCGGTGGCAGCTGAAGCGCCCGCCGGGCGGTGAGGGAGTAGCCGGCCGAGTACTCCCTCATGGTCGGAACGTACGCCCCGCTCCCCCGTTCGGCCTGGAGACGGAGCAGCGAGATGACGTCGGTCGAGGCCAGCACCGCATCGAGGTCGTGGGAGACACCGGCGATCGGCCAGCCCTCCAGCGAGGGCGGGAGAAGCGTGGCCGGCGCTACCAGGGTCACCTCGGCGCCGAGGGAGGCGTAGGCGGTGATCTGGGACCGGGCCACCCGGCTGTGGCGGATGTCGCCCACGATGGTGACCCGCAGTCCACGGAAACGGTCGGTCCCCTCGTCTCCCCCACCGAGGGACTGGCGCACCGTGTAGAGGTCGAGCAGTGCCTGTGTGGGGTGCTGGTGCCAGCCGTCGCCGGCGTTGATCACCGCACAGTGGTCCACCCATTCAGCCACCCGGGCCGGTACCCCGGACGAGCTGTGCCGGATGATCACCGCGTCCATCCCGATGGCCTGGATGGTCTCGATCGTGTCGCGCAGGGACTCGCCCTTCTTGACCGACGACGACCCCGCCGAAAACGAGAGGACGTCGGCCGACATCCGCTTGGCCGCGGTCTCGAAGGACATCCGGGTCCTGGTCGAATCCTCGAAGAACAGGGTGGCGACGGTCCGGCCCCGGAGGGCGGGCACCTTGGGGTTGGCCCGCCGGCCGACCTCGGCGAAGGAGTCCGACACCCGCAGGACATCGCCGATGGTCCCTGAATCGAGATCGTCCATGCTGAGCAGGTGGGTCGGGAACTGACTCACCGATTCACCAGCTCGCCCAGTGAGACCCCCTCGTCGGAGACGTCCACCATCTCGTCGCGGTTGGTCGGCAGGTTCTTGCCCACGTAGTCGGGCCGGATCGGCAGCTCGCGGTGGCCCCGGTCGACCATGACGGCGAGCTCCACCACCTGGGCCCGCCCGTACTCCCCCAGCGCGTTGAGAGCGGCCCTGATGGTCCGGCCGGTGTAGAGCACGTCGTCCACCAGGACCACGGTGGCACCGGTCAGGTCGGTGGTGATGTCGGTGGCGGCCTCGGGCAGTACGGGGCGGAGTCCGATGTCGTCCCGGTAGAAGGCGACGTCCAGAGTCCCTACGGGGACGTCGGCCCCTTCCACCTCGGCGAGGGTCTCCGCCAGGCGCCGGGCGATGCCGACGCCGCCGGTCTGCAATCCGACCAGCACGACACCGTGAAGACCGCGGTTGCGTTCTGCGATCTCGTGGGCCATGCGGGTGATGGCGCGCCGGACATCGTCTGCGGACATCACCTGGACCCGGGGAACGAAGACAGCACCCCGCGGGCGGGTATGACTGCGTTCGCGTTCGGCCACTGGATCCTCCTGTCCGTACGGGCCTCACGGGACCCGCTTCACGGTCAGAACCCGACTATACCGCGCACGCCCCGGAGCCGCCCGGGAACCGGTCGGGCATACGGGTCCCGACCACGCCGAACGGCAGGGTCAGTCGAGGGGGATCGGGTTGATCTCGACCGAGCGCCCGGGGGCCTTGCGGGCGAGCAGCGCGGCTGGCACCAGGGCCAGGAGGGTCAAGCCCAGTGCCCACCAGAACGTGTTCCCGAACGCGGTCGACAATGGCTGGGCCAACTTGGCCAAGGCCACCGGTGAAGCCAACGAGACCGCTGACAACCCGCCGGACAGGGCATGGACCTGTACCCGGATCTGGTGCTCGAGGACTACCGCCACCAGTGCGGTCCCGATCGAGCCACCGACCCTCTGGACGATGTTGATCGCCGTCGAGGCACGCGGCACCTGGAGTGGCGCCAGGGTCTGGTAGGCAGCCGAGATGGCCGGCATCATCACGAAGCCGAAGCCGATCCCCCGCACGAACAGCGACACGGCCAGGAAGGCGAAGTTGGTGTGTGCGCCCAGCTGCGTGTAGGCCACGGTCCCGATCGACGCGATCAACAGGCCGGCCGGCACGACGCGGCCCGCGCCGTAGCGGTCGGTGAGCTTTCCGGCCATCGGCATCACCAGGGCCGCCCCGATTCCCTGGGGCGCCATCAACAGCCCGGCGGTCAGCGCCGATTGACCCCGGACCACCTGGTAATAGAGCGGGAGGAGGAACATGCCTCCGAACAGTGCGGCACCGAAACAGAACGTGGTGGCGGCCGCCGCACTGAACTGGCGGTTGGCGAACAGGGCCACGTCGACCAGCGGGGTGATCTTGGTTCGCAGCGTGTGGAGCACGAAGCTGGCGATCAGCACTACCCCGATGACAGCCGGGATCCAGACGCTGTCGGGCGAGCCTTGTCCGGCCTGGGACAGTCCGTACACCATCAGGCCGAGGCCGGGCGACAGGAGGCAGAAACCCACGACATCGAGCTTGAAGAGCCTGTCGGTCCTGTCGTGGCCGGGCAAAATGCGCATAGCCAGGAAGACGGCCACGACGCCGATCGGGATGTTCACATAGAAGATCCACCGCCACGACACGCTGTCGAGGATGAGGCCTCCGATGACCGGACCGAGCACCGGCCCGAGCAACATCGGGACACCGAGCACGCTCATCACCCGACCCATCCGCTGGGGCCCGGCCGCCGTGGCCATGATCGACTGGCCGATGGGCATGATCATTCCGCCGCCCACCCCCTGCAGGATCCGGAAGACGATGAGGCTCTGGATGGACCAGGAGGCGCCCGACAGGGCGGACCCCACCAGGAAGAGGACCAGCGAGCCGATCCACATCCGCTTGGCGCCGAACCGCTCGACCGCCCACCCGGTGAGAGGAATGGTCATCGCCAGGGCCAGGAGGTAGCCGGTCGATACCCACTGCACAGTCGACAGCGGCGCCCGGAAGTCCTTCTGAAAGGTCGGTATGGCCACGTTGACGATCGTCGTGTCGAGGATCGACATGATGCTGCCGAGCACCACCACCAGGGCGAGGCGCTTCAACTGGGGATCGAAACCGGCGAGGAAACCCTTCGAACTGACGTCCCCGGACGACTCGGTGGACGACCCGGCCGGAGGTCCGGCCGGCACGTCGGGCGTGGTGTCTGCCGTGTCGCGGGTGGTCACTGTCGTCCTCGAGGTCGTCGGTCGGGCACGGACCACCGTACGCCGGAGCGCGCGGCACCAATACCCTCCAAAGGAACAACACGGACCCGTACCGTCCTATTCCGGCCAGCCCAGGACCACCTGACTCCCAGCGGCTGGTTACCGACCGGAGTACGTTCTGCACATGCCAGCCGCCTCCGCCAACGGGATGACCATCGAGTACGAAACCACCGGGGATCCGGGGTCGCCGCCGGTCCTGCTCATCATGGGATTCGGGTGCCAGCTCACCATGTGGGACCCGGTGTTCTGTACGACACTGGCCGACGCCGGCTACTACGTCATCCGCTACGACAACCGGGACGTCGGATTGTCGACCTGGCTCGACGACGCCGGCCAACCGGACCTCCTCGAGCTACTGGGCGGTACGGCAACAGCTCCGTACTCGATCGCCGACATGGCGGCGGACGGCGCTGCGCTGCTCGACGCCCTCGGGCTCACTTCCGCCCACATCGTCGGGGTATCTATGGGAGGCATGATCGCCCAGACCTTCGCCCTCGACTTCCCCGAACGCACCCGGACCCTGACGTCGATCATGTCGACCACCGGAGACCCGACCGTCGGCCAGCCCGATTCCGAAGCACTCGCTGCGCTGGTGCCGCCACCTCCGACCTCGCGCCAAGAGGCGGAGGATCAGGGAGTGGCCACCTGGAAGGTCATCGGGTCGCCCGGGTTCCCCTTTGACGAGGAGGCCGTGCGCGAGCGCGCCGGAGCCCTCTACGACCGCGCATTCCATCCAGCGGGCAACTCGCGCCAGTTGGCAGCCATCGTCACCCAGCCGGACCGCACCACAGACCTGAAATCGGTTGCCGTACCGACGCTGGTGATCCACGGTGAGGCCGACCCCCTGGTGAACCCATCGGGCGGGACGGCGACGGCCGGCGCCATCCCGGGCGCGCGGCTCCTGCTCGTTCCGGGCATGGGCCATGACATGCCGCCCGCCATGACCGGCGAGTTCGTGTCCGAGCTGACCACCCTTTTCACCAAGGTGTAGTCCTCGGGCCACCGTTGACATCGGCTCGTCGCCGCCGATGATCTCGAGCTCCCCGAGAGCAGCCTCGACGAATCGGTCGGCGGAGCGAAGGTGCTCACCTTGTCAATCCAGATTGACAACATTCAGTCTGTCAACGTAGACTGACAATCGTGGATGTCGAAGATATCGGAGGCAGTGTCTCGTCGGACGACCCGGCGGTCGGGCTGCGAGCGTCTTCGGCGTTGCACCGGCTGGCCGAACGGGTCGAGGCCAGTCACGTCGCCTCGGCACGGAAGCAGGGCTGGACCTGGCAACAGATCGGTGACGCCCTCGGGGTGACCCGCCAGTCCGTGCATACGAAATACGGCAAGGAGTGACCATGACCACGGAGGTAGCGACCTATCACCCTTGGACCACATTCATGTGGGCCAGCGAAGAGGCCCGTCGACGCGGCAATCGAAAGGCGGGGACGGACCACCTCTTGCTCGGACTCCTCCAGGAGCCCTCTATCGAAGGAGCGCTGGGAGTAAGTCTCCAAGATGCCAGGGATGAGCTCGATCTTCTGGACCGGACGGCACTGGCGGCGATCGGCATCGATCAGGACCTCGACGCGCCTCCGCTTCGAATGCACCCGGTGCCGGTGCGTCCCACGTTCAGGGCCGTGATCAACGATCGCCTGAGGACGACGCCGGCGGCGAAGCGGGTGCTCAAGGAAACCGGCAAGCCGATCCGTCGAGGGAAGCAACTCACTCCTCAACAGATGCTGGTGCGGATCTTCGACCTGTTACTCGACCTGGAGTCGCCCGATCCGGCCGCAGATCTTCTCGGGGCGTTGGGCGTCGATACAGCAGAGGCGAGACGACGGCTCGAGCCCGCGGCTACCGGTGAGTGAACAGGTACGTCCGATCGTCGGACGATGTGGACTACCGCCGGTCAGAGATCTGACGACCCCGGATTGTCGACCTTGCAGGCCGGTGTTCCCCCAGGCAATCGATAACGCCAGTGCACCACCATCCGGTAGACACCGGCTGCAAGCCAGCTGAACGGTGGGGTGAGGGCAAGAACGCCCACCATCCGCCGCAGCCCCCGGCCCGCCATCAGTGCCCTGCCGACGGCGCGGTGACCTCCCTCCTTTAGTCCACTTCCATCCACCCACCATGCGGCCTCAGTCACATCATCGAGGCTCAGGTCGTGCTCATCGAGGAACTCCGAACCGACCAGCTGCCACGCTTCAGCTCGCTCACCATGGTGAAATTCCCGAGCAGCCCATCTGGCCGCCGACGAGCAGAACCCGCAGTCGCCGTCGAAGACAAGAACGGGGTCACCTCGGTCGGCGAGTGCCGGGAAGGCACCGATCTGATCGTTTGCCACCTTCACCATTTAGCCACAGGGCCCGACGGGACCCAATTCGAGAGGCTCGGTGGACATGCCCACCGAGCGTTCACCCGGCATGGTCGCTTCAGGTTCGGACGAAAACGTGCCGATGCTCAACCCCAATGGTGGCGCCACAGGCGGAGATGGGTCAGTGAGTCGGGTACCGGACGTCGCCGGTTGGTGGCTCGCCAGCGACGGTAAGTGGTACCCGCCCGAATCGGCCGCGGAGGCTCAGGCACTCCCGGTGCTCACGCTGCCAACGGTGCCGTCGCCTGCCGTCCCGGCCCAGAATCCGATGACGGGGGCCCCGGTCCCCCCTGCTGCTCCTTACTCACCGTGGAGTGCCGACTATCCACCTCACGCCCGATCCACGCCCTACCCTCCCGGCTACTCCAACCCCTACCCGTACCCTTATCTGCAGGGACCGGGGCAGCCGGTGCCGAAGACGAGCTCGATGGCCGTCTGGGCGCTGGTTCTGTCCATTGTGCTCGGTGCATTGGGCGCCCTCGTGGCGATCCCACTCGCCTTCGTGGCCCGATCGAAGATCCGGCAGAGTGGCGGCGCTCTGAGGGGGTCGGGCCTCGCCCTCGCTGCTCTCATCGTCGGCTTCGCATGGATCGGGCTGTTCATGCTCGCCATCGCCATCCCGACATTCCTCGGAGTCACCAGATCAGGCCCGCCACTTCCCCTACTGAACTACAACGCCTACAGCCAGATCACGGGCACCGGCCCCGGTGACTTTCACGCCAGCGGAGTCAGCGATGTCGTGTGCGAGCGCCCGACCCAGTGGACCGCCGGATCGACGTTCACCTGTATCGCCTACGGGGCAGCCGGCAGTGAGGTGGGCACGTACATCGGGACGGTCGAGCCCAACGCATTCGACGGCACCTACCAGTGGGACGGGCGGTACTACCCGTCGGGCTGACCGCTGATCGAGCGGTCGCCATGGCCAACCGCGGTACCGAGATGTCACCGGCCTCGGCGCCTGGTGGCAACTGGTTGACTTCCGTGTAATCATAATGATTTAATAACCATTATGACTACACCACTAGTTGCGCCGGATCCGACCACGGTCGACCAGCTCAGCCGTAGGCGCCGCATCGGTGTGCTTCTCATCTGCTCGATGAGTCTTCTCATCGTCGGGCTCGACGTCACCATCGTCAACGTCGCCCTGCCCTCGATCGGCCGGGACTACCACGCCACGCTGTCCGGCCTCCAGTGGACGGTGGACGCCTACACGCTGGTACTGGCCAGCCTCCTGATGCTCTCCGGATCGACGGCCGACCGACTGGGGCGACGCCGCACTTTTGTCATCGGGCTGCTCACCTTCGCCGCCGGCTCACTCCTGTGCAGCCTGTCGCCCAGCCTGAACCTGCTCATCGTCTTTCGGATGGTCCAAGCCGTAGGCGGGTCGATGCTCAATCCCGTGGCCATGTCGATCATCACCAACACCTTCACCATCCCCCGAGAGCGAGCCCAGGCCATCGGGATCTGGGGCGCTGTCGTCGGAGTGTCGATGGCGTTGGGTCCGGTGGTCGGCGGAGTGCTCGTGACGTCGGTCGGTTGGCGATCCATCTTCTGGATCAACATCCCGATCGGCCTCGCGGCCGTCGTTCTGGCCCGTCGTTACATTCCTGAGTCCAAGGCCCGTGTGGCCAGAAAGATCGACGTTCCGGGACAGGCCCTCGTAATCACTCTGCTCTTCACTCTCACGTTCGCCATCATCGAGGCACCCAGCCGGGGCTGGTCGTCTCCTCTCATCGTCGGATCGCTCGCCATCTCCACGGTGTCGCTGGTGGCGCTCCTCATGTGGGAGCGGCGGGTCCACCAGCCCCTGATCGACCTCCGATTCTTCCGATCGGCTCCGTTCTCCTCAGCAGCGGCGATCGCGGTAGCCGGGTTCGCCGCATTGGGGGGTTTCCTCTTCCTCAACACCCTCTATCTTCAGGAGGTCCGGGGACTGTCAGCGCTGCAAGCCGGACTCGACACCCTGCCGATGGCAGCGATGACGATGCTCCTCTCTCCGATCTCCGGGCGGATCGTAGGACGGCGGGGTGGCAGGATCCCCCTGGTAATTGCCGGAATCACACTCACCATCTCCTGTCTCATGTTGGTCGGCTTGAGCGCGACCACCCCGTTCACATGGCTGTTCACCGCGTATGTGATCTTCGGCGTCGGCTTCGGCATGGTGAACGCGCCGATCACCAACACCGCCGTCTCGGGCATGCCCCGCGACCAGGCCGGCGTGGCTTCGGGCATCGCCTCCACCTCACGCCAGATCGGGCAGACTCTCGGCGTGGCGGTGGTCGGATCGCTGGTGTCCGCCTCGTTACGCAATGGGCATCACCTGAACTTCACCCTGGCCAGCCGGGCCGGCTGGTGGGTCCTCGCCGGGTGTGGAACAGCGGTGTTTCTCCTCGGTCTGGTCGGGACATCGGCCTGGGCCAAGAGAACCGCGCGGCGAACGGCACTGGCCATCAACCCTGAGTTTCTGGAAGGGACCACAGCATGACGAAGGCGAGCACCGATCACAGCCGTGCCGCCCACGAGGCGTGGAGCGCGATGGCCAGCCTGGTGCTGGACAACCAGCGCAGGCGTGAGGTCACAGAACGAACCGGCGTGAGCTTCGGAAAGATGAAGGCGCTGCGCCGGATCGCCCTTCGTCCGATGTCCATGCGCGAACTGGCCGGCCTGCTCGGAATGGACCCACCCAACCTCACCATCGTGGTCGACGACCTGGAGCGCTCCGGCCTGGTGGAGCGTCAGGCCCATCCCACCGACCGCCGGATCCGTCTGGTCGTGGCGACTCCGGAGGGAGCGGAACTCGCTCACCGGGCGAACGAGATACTCGGCCGACCACCTGCCGCCCTCGTCGACCTTCCGCCCGAGGACTTGGAGGCGCTGGCCCGTATCCTGCGACAGGTGCTCGACGGACAGGATCCGACCGCAGCGCATGTATCCACGAGATGAGCGTCCAGCCCGCGGCCCCGCTGTCAGAGCTGGTCGACGTAGGTGTCAGTACCCACCACAGTGCGCAGGAACGGCGCCGCCAACTGGAGCTTCGCCGTCCCGTCGGCCTCCACCATGTCGGTGTAGGACCTCACCCGTTCGACAGCCGTCTCCACGTCACCGGTCAGGAACAGGAGTTGCACCAACCGGTCGGTACCCCCAGCTGACGAGCCGAGATCCATGGGCGCATCACGGGCACCCTCGTCGGGCACGGAGGGCACCCACGAGGAGGCGATCTCGATCGGCGACCCGGCAAGGAGTGCCCGAAGCCGGGACTCGGCCAACGTGGCATGGAGGTCCTTACCGGTGCCCGCCGCCGCGTCCCACCACAGGACGATGAGTCCGTCGTAGCCGCGGTCAAGGGCCAGCTCGACCGGCACTGGGTCATCGTCGCGATACACGCTGCCCACGTAGTGGAAGGTCGACGTATGGACGTGGGTGCGCTCGACGAAACCCCGGCCGGAGGAGTACAGATCGCGCACCTGGTGGATCGACCACTCGGCGAAGTGTTCGCGGTGGTGACCCTGCTCCACCCAGTAGATGGCCAGATAGCTGCCGGCGTCGGTCGGCCGGGCGATCGTGCTCTCCGCCGGCCACCGGAGGTCCTTCATCTGGCGGGTGGCGACCCACCTGCTTCCGGCGAACAGCCACGGGCCGACCATGCAGCCTCCGTAGAAGTGGTCCCGCTCATACCAGCGGTTGTAGGCCCGTTCGAACCCGGGTGCCGGCTCGACCAGAGTGAGCAACATGCTGCCTACCTTGACCGGATAGTCGTCGATCCCACCTACGTCGAGCGGATAGCCCATGATTGTCCTCCCCTGGTCCCCGGCGCCCCGAAGCGGGCCACCCTCCGCTGATGAGCCTGTCACGGTCCCAGAACGCCTTCAGGTTGTTCGACGGTAGGCACCATTTGGACGCCTCGCCATCAAGAGATGCTGCCAGCCTCAGGCTCTCACCGTCGTCGCGATCGTGGCCAGCACCCCATTGACGAATCGTCCCGAGTCGTCGGTCGAGAACGCCGACGCCAACTCGACGGCCTCGTTGAGAATTACGGCGACGGGTACGTCATCACACTCCAGCAGTTCGGCGGTGGCCAACCGCAGCACGTTTCGATCGACGACGGCCAGGCGGTGGAGGTCCCAGCCGATGGCGGCGTCGCCGATCAGAGCATCGATCTGATCGGTCCGCTCGGCGACCACGGTCATGAGCGTCGCCACATAGGGATCGGGCGCCATGGGCAGCGCCCCCAGTACCTCTGTCGGCGATTCGCCCTTGAGATCCGCCTCGTACAGCAGGGTGAGGGCGCGTTCGCGGGACTGGTGGCGGGGGGCGGTGTCAGGGCTCATGGCGAGTATGTGATGGTCCGGTCCTGCACGGAGCAGCCGGGCACCCGGGCTCAGGCCCGGGTCAGGTACTCGCCGGTACGGGTGTCGACTTTTATACGCTCACCTGGATTGACGAAGAGGGGTACCTGGATGACCAGACCGGTCTCGACCGTGGCCGGCTTCCGGGCACCCGACACCCGGTCGCCTTGGAGGCCCGGCTCAGTCTCGGTAACGGTGAGCTCGACCGCCGCCGGCAGCTCAACACCGACGATCTCGGTCCCGAAGAACTGGATGACCGCGTCGTCACCTTCCTTCAGGTAGTTGGCGGCGTCCCCGAGCAGACCGGTCTCCACCTGGAGTTGTTCGTAGGAGGTGGTGTCCATGAAGACGTACTCGCCACCGTCGCGGTAGAGGAACTGCATCTCCCGTTTGTCGATGATGGCCTGGTCGAGCTTCTCGTCAGCTCGATACGTTCGCTCGATGACCGCGCCGGTGCGCTGGTTCTTGAGCTTGGTGCGCACGAAGGCGCCGCCCTTGCCCGGCTTGACGTGCTGGAACTCGATGACATTGAAGAGCCCCTCGGGCAGGTTCAGGGTCATGCCATTGCGAAGATCATTGGTGGAGACGGACATCAGACGGCGACTTCTTTCGGGAAACGGGTGAGTGGGCGGCTACCGGACCCGGTCACTACGAGCGTGTCCTCGATGCGGACCCCACCGAGGGTAGGGAGGTACACGCCGGGTTCGACGGTCACCACGGTGCCTGGCTCCAAGATAGCAGTCGATCCCGCACCCACCGAAGGCCCCTCATGGATATCGAGGCCCACGCCGTGACCGGTCCCGTGCTCGAATCGCTCGGCCCAACCCGCCTCGGCGATGATGTCCCGGCACACCGAATCGACGTCGCCGGCGGCCACTCCGGGCCCCACCGAGCCAACTCCCGCCGCCTGGGATGCGGCAACCACGGCGAAGACGGTCGCCATCTCGCCCGTCGGTGCACCACCGAGGCAGAATGTCCGGGTCATGTCCGACCGATAGCCGTCGTAGGTGGCACCGAAGTCGACAACCACCGGATCTCCGGGCTGGAGCAATCTCCACCCCGGTCGGGCGTGCGGTTTGGCCGAGTTCTCCCCCGAGGCCACGATCGTCTCGAAGGCCCGGTCCTCAGCTCCGAGAAGCCTCATCGCGTGATCGAGGGAGGCGGCGAAGTGGGATTCCGAGAGCGGCTCGCCTTTTCCGATTCCGGCGTCGGCCAGCAGATGCAGGACCGAACCCAGTGCGGCATCGGCGATGGCGGCAGCTCGCTCCATCCGGGCGATCTCGCCGGCATCCTTCACCTCCCGCAGTGCCTCGACGACTCCCTGGGTCGGCACCAGTCGACTGGTGGCAAAAACCGTCTCCCACGACTGGACCGCGGCCCAGGAGACATGCACCGACTCGAGTCCCAGAATGTGCGCAGCGGCGGCGGCCTCGGCCAATGCCTCGCGCTGGGTGCTCACTCCGCCGATACACACCGTCACGTCGGTTGCCACACCGGCGGCAGCCAGCTGTTCGGCGGCCTGGGTCCGATAGCGGCCATCTGAAGTGAGGAGCGCGCCGTCTTCAGTCACCAACAGCAGCCCGGCCGATCCGGTGAACCCGGTGAGCCAGCGGATATTGGCGGGGTTGGTGATGAGGATCCCGTCGGGGCGTCCGTCATCGGTCTCGACAGTGGCCAGCTCCGCCCGTACCCGCTCGAGGCGACCGGCGACGGACAGCGGTGGCAGCGGCTCATCGAGGTCCACATCGTCGTAGGCCATCCTGCTCACGACTTCCCGGCCAGCATGCGAGCCGCGGCCTCGACAGCCAGGGGGTATCCGAGACCCCGGAACCCGGCGATGCAACCGTCGGCTACCGGGGCGATGGTCGAGGTGTGCCGGAACGGTTCACGGGCCGCCGGGTTGGAGAGGTGGAGCTCGACCACCACGCCGTCATAGGCGGCCAGTGCGTCGTGCAGGGACCACGAGGTGTGGGTCAGGGCGGCAGCGTTGATGATGAGAGCCACGGCGCGGCCACGGGCGCCGTGTATCGCCTCGACCAGGTCGCCCTCGTGGTTGGACTGGAAGTGTTCCAGGTCGAAGCCGAGGTCCTCTGCGGAGGCCCGGGCAGCACCCACGTGATCCTCGAGCGTCTCGCTCCCGTAGATGTCGGGTTCCCGTTCGCCCAGCAGGTCGAGGTTCGGCCCTGAAAGGAGCAACATCAACCCGTTCGCACTCATGACCCTCCTCCGGACTGTCTCATGCCGATCCGGCCGGAGTCGATTCCATGTCCGCCAGGGTAGCGACCACGTCGCCACGGTCGATGCCACGGACGACTTCGACGCCGTCGGGTCCGTCCAGCACGAAGGTGAGATCTCCTTGCGCCTTCTTGTCACGACCCATGAACTCCAGCAGCTCCCCGGGGTCGATGACGGGGGGAAGACGGGTGGCCAGATCGAAGGCGCCGACCACCCGCCGGTGATGTTCGACCCGGCCGTCGTCGATCCGGCCCAGGCGCTTTGCCAACAGAGCGGCGTACACGAGCCCCACCGCCACCGCCTCACCGTGGCGTAGATCGGAGTCCTCGTCGTCAAAGGCCGTGGCCTCGAGGGCGTGGGCGAGCGTGTGCCCGTAGTTCAAGAGCATGCGACGGTCGCCCTCGCGCTCGTCGGCCGACACCACCGCCGACTTGACGGCCGCACACCGGGCGACCTGTTCCTCGATCGGGAGATCGGCCGTCGGCGGGCCGCCCAACGCGGTGGAGATTCCCAGCAGCGCGTATTTGGCGATCTCGCCCCGTCCCGACGCCCACTCGCGGGGCGGGAGCGTGGCGAGGACCCCGGTGTCGCACAACACGGCGCTCGGCTGCCAAAAGGCACCCACCAGATTCTTGCCCTCGGGGATATTGACCCCCGTCTTTCCCCCGATGGCAGCGTCGACCTGGGCCAGCAGGGACGTGGCGACGTTGACATACGCCGTCCCCCGGTGGAACGAGGCGGCGGCGAACCCGGCGAGGTCGGTGACCACGCCCCCGCCCACGGCCACCACGACGTCGGCCCGGCTGAGTCCCGACCGGGCAAAATCACGGCACAGCGATTCCACAACGGCCAGCGACTTGGCCGACTCACCGTCGGGTACGAAGAACACCTCGTGGGGAAGCCCGGGGTCGATCTCGACACCGATTCCCTCCTGGGTCACAATCACAGCTCGGCGTGCTCCCGGCACCGTCTCGGCAACCACGCGGGCCGCCTCGTGACGTACTCCGTCACCCACCAGCACCTCGTATGAGCGCTCTGCCAGCTGGACCGGAACGACCCAGGTCACGTCCGGCTCACGTCCGCGGTCCCCGGTCACGGCCGGCTCACGTCCGCGGTCCCCGGTCACGGCCGGCTCACGTCCGCGGTCCCCGGTCACGGCCGGCTCACGTCCGCGGTCCCCGGTCACGGCCGGCTCCGGGCAAACGCAGTGGCGGCCAGGATCTTGTCGACCACGGTCGAGACGTCCAGTCCGTCAACATCGATGATCACGTCGGCCACCTCGCCATACAGCGGGCGGCGGACGGCGTCGAGCTCGGCCAGGCTGGCGGCGGGGTCCGCCCCGAGTAGCGGTCGACCGGCCCCCGAGCCCACCCTGGCCGCCAGTGTCACCGGATCGGCGCGCAACCAGACGACCGGTCCGGCGCCGTCCATCAGCTCGCGGTTGGTGGGAGACAGCACCGTGCCACCAGCGGCCGACACCACAGCCGGTCCGCCCTCGGTCAGAGCTTCGGCCAGCACCCGGGACTCTTCAGCTCGAAAGGCGCCTTCGCCCCGCGAAGCGAAGATCTCGACCACGGTGGCGCCGGTCGAGGCTTCGATCATGGCGTCCGAGTCGAGGAACCGCCATCCCAGTCGGTGCGCCAGCTCGCGCCCGACCGTCGTCTTTCCGGCACCCATCATCCCCACCAGGACCACCCGGTCAGCCATCGATCAACAGTGCGGCCGCAGAGGGGGTCTCCCCCAGCGATGCCAGGAACCCCGCGTAGTTGCGCCGGTATTCGGAGACCGAGTCACCGCCGAATTTGCGTAGCGACTCGGACGCCAGCACCAGGGCCATCATCGTCTCGGCCACCACGCCCATGGCCGGCACGGCCGTCACGTCGGTCCGCTCCTTGAACGAGACCGTCGATTCCTTGGTCACCACGTCCACCGTGCCCAACGTCGGCCGATTGAGCGTAGCCAACGGCTTCATCGACAGCCGGGCGACGATCGGCGAACCCGTGCTCATCCCGCCCTCGATCCCACCCGCGCGGTGGGTGTCACGCACGTAACCACCGCCCATCAGGGCGGCGGCTTTCTCGAATTCGTCGCCATCGGGGTCGGCCACCCGGATGGCGTCATGGGCCTCGGAGCCGAGTAGGCCGGCGATTTCGATGCCCTCACCGATCTCCACCGCTTTGATGGCCTGGATGCTCATCAGTGCCTGGGCCACCAAGGCGTCGAGTTTGCGATCCCAATGGACGTGGCTACCCAATCCCACCGGAACTCCGTGGGCCACCACCTCGGCCACACCACCGAGTGAGTCCCCCACTTTGGCCGCCGCCTTGATGGCGGCGATCATCTGCTTCTCCGCCTTCGGATCCGCACAGCGGACCTGGGACTTGTCGATCCGGGGAAGATCGGCCAACCGGGGCAACGGACCGGGCGCCGCCTTGACCGTACCCATCTGCACGATGTGGCTGAGGACGTCGACCCCGATCTGGCCGAGGAGCAGCTTGGCCACCGTGCCGGCCGCAACCCGGGCGGCCGTCTCGCGGGCCGAGGCCCGCTCGAGTACGTCCCGGGCGTCGTCGAGGCCATATTTGAGCATTCCGGCCAGGTCCGCATGCCCGGGTCGAGGTTGGGTCAGGACTTTGGAGGGGAGCCCGGGGGCGGGAGACATCTCCTCCTCCCACTTCGGCCACTCCGTGTTCAAGATCTCGATGGCGATGGGCGATCCGAGGGTGCGGCCGTGGCGGATCCCGCTGACCAGGCTGATCTCGTCAGCTTCGAAGCGCATGCGCGGCCCACGGCCGAATCCGAGCCGGCGGCGGGCCAGGCCCCGCTGGATGTCCTCGGCGGTGACCAGTAGGCCGGCCGGTACCCCTTCGACGATCACCACGAGGGCGCGTCCGTGAGACTCTCCGGCGGTCAGGTAGCGCAGCATCCGCTCAAATCTACTCGGGCAGGTGGGACGGACCGCTGGCCGCGACGGGTAGGTCAGTTCGAGGCATGGAAGAGGTGGTGGACCAGCGGGTCCCCCCACACGATGGCGATCGCCGCTCCGATGCACAGGGATGGAGCAAACGGGATCTGGGTCTTGCGTCCCGACGAGGAACCGATCATGAGGAGCAGGCCGAAGAACAGACCCAGCACAAAGCCCATCAGGAAGGACATGTAGGCCTGGAGGAGGCCCAGGTAACCGACGGTCAGCCCGATGAGCCCGGCCAGGCGCACGTCGCCAAAGCCCATGCCCCGGGGCACGAAGAACCAGACCAGGAACAGAACCGCAAATGCACCCACGCCTGCGAGCGCGGCGTCGACGAGTGGGTGCCACTGATGGAGTTGGGCGGAACAGAGCACCAGTAGCGGCACGACGACCACTACCGCGGTATAGACGATCTGTCGGGGTACGAGGCGGTGGGTCAGATCGGTGACCGACAACATGACCGCCGCGGCCAGGAACACCCAGAACGGCAGGACCAGGACGAGGTCGGCGGAGTGGCCGCGCACGGTCAGATGGCCCGCTACCAGTCCGAACAGCAGTCCGGTAATGACACCGGCCCCGACCATTCGGGGTACCGACGGCCCCTCCGCCAGGAGATGGCGCACGGGTTCGGCTGGGGTGTCCTCTTTCGCCGTCTGGTCGGTGGTTGCCGGCGCCGACGGCACCGCGTTCAAGTCGGGGACAGCCGCTGGTCCCACCGGAGCGTCGAAGTCATTGTCGGCGGGGGCATCGACGGCGGCCGCCTCGGTCCTGCGTCGTTCGGCCCGCTCAGCCCGGCGACGCTCCTCGGCAGATCGACTCCGCTCGGCGAGCCGCTGTCCGATCGGATCGAGCACGACGCCCGCCGCCACACCCACTGCCGTGCCCGAGACGACCAGAAGCGTGTGCACCGCGGCCAACGTACTGGACGCCATGCGCCCGATGGGGCATCGTGGGCGGCCATGGAGACCCGCACCCTCGAACTTGACGTTCCCGACGGCACGATGCCGCTGTACGAGGTCCTGCCCGACGGTTCCCCCCGGGGTGCGGTCATCGTCATCCAGGAGGCTTTCGGGGTGAACGCCCACATCGAGGACGTCACCCGTCGGTTCGCCACCCTCGGGTACCACTCGGTGGCACCCCATCTCTTCCACCGCTCCGGTGGAGGCGCCTTCGGCTACGACGACTTCTCACTGGTGATGCCGCAGATGTCGGCGCTCACCGATGAAGGCATGCTGTCGGATGTCGTGGCCGCTGTGAACCATCTGCACGACGCCGGATGGGCGGATCGCCAGATCGGGATCGTCGGATTCTGCATGGGCGGCCGGGTGAGCTTCCTGGTCGCCGGCAACCTCGCCCTGGGCGCGGCAGTGGGCTTCTACGGCGGCGGGATCGTCAACGGTCGGAGCGACGCAATGCCGTCACTGCTACCGCTCATCACCTCGATGCGGACCCCGTGGTTGGGCCTATTCGGTGATGCCGACCAGGGCATCCCGGTCGAGGAGGTCGAGCGTCTACGTGACGACCTCAACGCAGGTGCCGACGTGGACACCGCCATCGTCCGCTACCCCGACGCCGAACACGGGTTCCACTGCGATGCCCGACCCTCGTACAACGAGGAGGCCGCCACCGACGGGTGGGCCCGCACAATCGAGTGGTTCGACGGACACCTCGAACCTGCAGGCTGACCTGACCCCGGACCGGCCAGGTGCAGCACCCGGCGTGTCGGTTCAGGCTGGCTGGTAGAAGGGATTGGTGCCGTCGGCGTGATCGGTCACGTCCACGACGTTGGCGATCTCCGGGATCGCTTCGCGGAAGATGACCTCGATGCCCTGCGACAGCGTCGCCTTGGCCATTCCACAGCCCTGGCACCCGCCGCTGAGGCGCAAGTAGACGGACAGGTCCTCGACGGCGACCAGGTCGGCCCGACCACCGTGGGAGGCGATGCTGGGATTGACCTGCTCTTCCAGCACTGACACCACCCGGGCAGCGAACGGGTCGGAGAGATCGACCTCGGGGATGGAGGCCAGCCCCGCCAAGGTCGGTGCCGGAGGTGTGTTCGGATTGACGATGACCAGACCGCCCTCACCCGAAGCATCGGTGACGAAGTCGAGCGAAGCGCCCTGGAGCTTGTCCACACTGGAGGACGGCACTACGACCGGGAGCTCGTCGTCGGACTGCACGACATCGCCGGGACCTGCATCAGCCACCGCCTGGAAGAACATGTCGTAGGCGTAGGCACCGTTGGCCTCGCCACTCACTTCGAGCCACAGGGCCAGGGTGTCCGACTCCGCTTCGTTGGCCAGGACCTCGAGCACCGTGGCGCGGGCCTCGCTGGTGATCGTCAGCACGGGGGAGATGTCCACACGGTCTTCACTCATGCCTGTCATCATAAGGGAGTGTCCCCCTCCCACAAGCACGTGCCCGACGAAACCCACGAGTGGGTCAGCTTCGACGACCCCGACGAGGAGCGCACCTGGCTCTTCGACGTGACGTTCCTGGCCAGCGGCTGGACCTGCATCTTCGGAAACGGATGCCAGGGCGTGTTGACCGGGCCGGCCGAAGAGCTGGTGCAGGGGTGTTGCTCCTACGGCGCCCACTTCACCGGGAAGAAGGACGCCGAGAAGGTCGCGGCGGTGGCCAAGACCCTCGGACCCGAGGTGTGGCAGTTCCACAACAAAGGCCGCAAGGGCGTGGTCAAGAAACTCAGTGACGGCGATCTCGGGACCCGCCTGGTCGATGGCGCCTGCATCTTCCTCAACCGCCCGGGCTTTCCGGCCGGTCCAGGATGTGCCCTCCACCTGGAGGCCGAAGCCCGCGGGGTGAGCCACGTCGAGCTCAAACCGGAGGTCTGCTGGCAGCTCCCCCTGCGCCGCGAGGACGAGACCGCACCTGACGGTCGGGTCACGTCGGTGGTGCGTCAGTGGGACCGCCGGCACTGGGGCGACGGCGGGGCCGAGTTCCACTGGTGGTGCACCGAAGCCCCCGAGGCGTTCACCGGTCACGACCCGGTCTACCGGACGATGCGCACCGAGCTCGAGACCATGGCCGGCAAGAAGGTGTACAAGCGCCTGGCTGCGTACCTCGACGAGCGCACCGGGGTGTCGGTCCGGGTGGCCCTGCTCCCCCATCCGACAGTGCGCCGCTGAGCCCTGTCTGACCGGGGGCCGCCGGCCGATTCCGACTGTAGGCCGCGGCCTACCGGGCCGGGCGCTCGGGACTACTCGGCCAGCGGGTCGTCCTCGTCGGTCGACGCAGCCCGTGGCGCGGTCCCCAGGATCTCGTCGTAGTCGTCCTCGGTGGCGAGGCACCAGGAGGCGTGCTTGTCCTCCGGTTCGGCCCCGCACTCGGGGCAGCGACGGTTGGCCGTGGCTACCGACCGCTTCATGCTTCGCGCTTCTTCGAAGCGGCGATGGCGTCCCTTCTTCACGAGACCAACTCCTTGCCCCACCGGAGGTGGACTGTTCCCGGCGCACGGCGCGCCTGGGTCACCACCTGAGAACGATGCACCGAGTGTAGTGCGACCTCCACCGGTTCGTGGCACCACGGACGCCCCCGACCGGGGCCGCTACAGTCGCGCCGTGGCCGACGAATTCGATCCCCAGGAGATGGTTGCCCGCTTCCGGGCCCGGGCCGAGGCGGTCCGCAACCGGGGTCTGCCACCTATTGAAGGACCGGACCGCCAGCGGTTCATCGAGCAGGCTCAGATCGACTTCATGGACTACGCCATGCTGGGCGACGCCGAGGCCTCGATCGAGAACGGCGTGCTGACCTTCCGGGTCGACCTGCGCCCCCAGGGCGACGCCGGCTCCTGATCGGGAGGCTGCACCGGTGCCAGGGCTCCGGCGGTCAGCCCCCGTAGTTCATCCGGGTGTCGACCATGGTCAGCACGGAGTCGTCCTCTCCCGAGGCACCGAGGCGTTCGGTCTCGCCGGCGCCCACGACCTCGCCGACGACGAGCACGTGGCTTGCCTCACCTTCTCCCGCGTCCCACCCCTGGACCGATCGGACCGAGCAGGCCAACCAACCCACGGCGGCATCAGGAACGGGTAGCCCGTGAGCGATCTCGAAGACCGGCTCGCCCTGGAGGGACACGGCCACTCCGTGTTCGTCGAGGACGATGTCGCGGACCGGCTTGACGAACCGCCGGACCAGGCCCCGCTCCGACCGGGCCAGGAGGCCGACGCTGAACGCACCGCCTCCTTCGATCAGCTCCCGGGTGAGCGATCCCGACTCCACCGCGACCGACACCAACTTAGGGGAGGTCGCCACCTGCATGACCCAGTTCGCCGTCATGAGGTTACGGCGGTCACCCGAGCGACTGCCAACGACGAACAGCCCGGTCGGCATGGCCCACAGGACCCGGCGACGGAGCCGATCGAACTCATCGACTCGATCAGCGTCATCCGATCCGCCGACGACGGAACCGTCAACTTCGCTCATGTACCGCCGAACGGGTCACCGCTGCCCTGGGGTGCGGTCGTCTCCGTGGTCGGGATCTGCCCGGTGACCGACTCGACGAGTTGCACAGCGGTGGCCAGGAGAGAGGCCAACCTCATGCGCTCGGCGGCCGAGCGGGCCATGAGACGGGCATTGCCCGACGTGCCGTTGTAGCAGTCGTTCCCGGCGGCCGTGGCTTCCATGTAGGCGTTGTTGAGCTGAGTGGTGAGCTCATCATCGGGGGCGGGCAGATTGCCGATGGAAGTCTGGGCCTCGTTGCTGAGTAGGGCGCACACCTCCCGGATGGCGGCGGACGAATTGTGCCGGGAAATGGCGAAATCGACATTGCGCGCCGCCAATTCCACATTGCCGATACCCGAACCACCGACGGCGTTCATCCACGTCAACACCCGGTGAGAAGGCGTGCCCGACTGCTCCTGGCCGGCACATCCGCCCAGGAGCAGGCCCACGACGACGACCGCGGCGAGCAGGGGCACCACCCGAGAGGCGGCAGAGCGATGCGGAGGAGCGTGGTGCCGCTCGGGTCCGCGCATCAATCCGCGCATCAGGACGGGTAGCCGGTCCAGTCCGGGCTCCATCCCGAGTCCAGCTGGCGCAGGAACTGGGCACAGCGGTCCTCCTCGGCCTGCTCCCCGATGGCCCCGGCCGCCGACCGCAATCCGTCCAGGCACCGCAGGAACCCGCGGTTCGACTCGTGGGCCCACCGGACCAGCCCGGAGCCCTTCCATCCACTACCGCGCAAGGCGTCGAGTCCGCGGTGGTAGCCGACGCGGAAGTAGGCGTACGCCTCGATGTCGTCCCGGGCCAGGGAGCCGAGGGCGGCCCAGGCATTGAGGGACCGGGGGTCGGCACGCACCACGTCGGACACGGCGTGGCGTCGGCGCTCCCCCGGCTGGGCCAGCGCTTCGCGCAAGGCCTCGGTCACGGCGACCGGCTCATCGGCCAGGACCGTCTCGGGGAGTCCGGTCGTCAACCGGACCGCGGACACGTCGGTGTGGTCACCGGGGGCGCTCATGGCGCTCAGTGTACGACCCGACCGTTGCCCTCCTCCCGCGGCCCCGGTGGCCGATCGGGTTGAGTGCCCGGTGGACCACCGGCGTAGGGCCGCCCGTCAGGCGAACCGGACCAGGTGATGGTCCTTCTTTCCCCGGCGGAGCACCAGGTAGCGATCGGCGACCAGGTCCGCTGTGGTCAGGTAGCGGGTGACGTCGTCCTCCCGCGCGTTGTTGACGTAGGCACCGCCCTGGCTGACCGTGGTCCGGGCCTTGTTCTTGGACTCGACCAGACCCGTCTCGGTCAGGAGGTCCACCAACAGTGCCCCCTCACCATCGAGGCGGGTGCGGGCCAGATCGGTGGACGGTGCGTCGGCGAACACATCGAGCAGCATGCGCTCGTCAAGCCCGGCGATCTCGCCGCCGAAGAGCGCAGCTGCGGCGTGCTCGGCCCGGGCGGTCTCGTCGGCTCCGTGCAGCAGGGTGCACACCTCCTGAGCCAGCACCCGGTGGGCCTCCCGACGCTCCGGATGCTCCGCTGTGGCGTCGTCGAGGGCGAGGATCTCCTCGTGGGACAGGAAGGTGAAGTAGCGCAGGTAGCTGCCCACCATGGTGTCCTCGGTGCGAAGAAAGAACTGGTACAGCTGGTACGGCGAGGTGCGCGACGCGTCGAGCCATACCGTGCCGGACTCTGTTTTGCCGAACTTGGTGCCGTCGGCCTTCACCACCAGGGGGGTGGTGAGCCCGAAGGCCTCCGCTCGGCGGACCTTGCGGATCAGATCGATCCCCATGGTGATGTTCCCCCACTGGTCGCTGCCGCCGACCTGAAGGGTGCACCCGAAGTCGTCGTAGAGCTGGAGGAAGTCGACGGCCTGCAGCAGCATGTAGCTGAACTCGGTGTACGAGATGCCGGTGTCGTCCCGGGCCAGGCGCGACTTCACCGACTCCTTGGCCACCATCTGATTGACGGTGAAGTGCTTGCCCACGTCGCGTAGGAAGTCGAAGAGCGACATGGGCTTGAGCCAGTCGGCATTGTTCACCAGCACGGCTCCCGCAGTACCGCCGCCGCGGTCGAACTCGACGAAACGGGCCAACTGGCGCTGGATCCCGGCCAGGTTGGACTCGAGCTGCTCCTCGGTCAGGAGTGACCGCTCCTCCGACTTACCGCCGGGATCCCCTACGAATCCGGTACCGCCCCCGGCGAGAGCGATGGGACGGTGACCGGCCATCTGGAAGCGGCGCAGCGTGCACATCTGCAGCAGGCTGCCGACGTGCAGGCTGTCGGCGGTCGGATCGAAACCGGTGTAGGCGGTGATGGTCTCGCCGTCGAGGCGGGTCTCGAGCGCCGCGTCGGTCATCTGATGGATCAATCCCCGGAAGCGGAGGTCCTCGGTGAAGTGGGCCATGCCACAGCCTGCCATGCCGGCGGGTCCGGACCGGACGCTACGATCGCCCTGCCGGCCCGAACGCCGAGGCCGACAATCGAGGGCGAGGACCCGATGGTGAACCCGTATCTCGAAGGCAACTTCGCGCCCGTGCTCGAGGAGCGGACGGACGATCACGAGCTCGAGGTGACCGGGGTCGTACCGCCCGACCTCGAAGGTCGGCTGCTCCGCAACGGTCCGAATCCCGTGTCGATACCTGGCGATCCCACCGACTACCACTGGTTCACCGGCGACGGGATGATCCACGCCGTCGAGTTGGCAGGAGGCAAGGCCACCGGCTACCGGAACCGATGGGTACGCACCCGCGCCCTGGCGACCAAGGTGGCGACGGCACGCCCTACTGGTCCGAGCGAACCGATCGACGGATCGGCCAACACCCACGTGATCCGACACGCCGGAACCACCCTCGCTCTGGTGGAGTCCGGATTCCCCCACGCCGTCTCGCCCGAACTGGACCGTGCCCGTGTCCACGACTTCGACGCGGCGCTGTCGTCCCCCATGACCGCCCATCCGAAGGTCGACCCGATCACCGGCGAACTGGTCTTCTTCGGGTACGACCTGTTCGGGCCGCCCTTCCTCCGGTACCACGTGGTCGACGCCACTGGTCAACTGACCCGGACCGAGGACATCGAGATCCCCCGGGCCGTGATGATGCACGACTTCGGGGTGACCGCCGACCGGATCGTCTTCCTCGATCAGCCGGTCGTGTTCGATCTGGCCATGGTGGCCGAAGGCCGGTCGATGCCGTTCCGGTGGACCCCCGAAGCCGGCTCCAGGGTCGGCGTGCTCCCCCGCCACGGCCGGTCAGACGACATCCGATGGATCTCGATGGACCCGAGCTACGTCTTCCACGTGGTCAACGCTTTCGACGACGGCGACCGGACCGTAGTGGACGTCATCCGCTACGACTCGGTCTTCGACACCGGCCCCGGAGAGGTCATCTCGCGCTCCTCGCCGTCAATCTGGCGCTGGACGATCGACCCTGCGGCCAACCGTGTCACCGAGGAGCGCCTCGACGACACGCCGGTCGAGCTACCCCGGATCGACCCGGCGGTAGCGGGCCTCCCGCACCGATATGCCTACGCCGTACGCGCTCGGTGCGGACCCCGAGCAGCCGTCGTACGAGGGACTGATCAAGTACGACCTCACTCGTGACGAAACGGTCCGCTTCGACCCGGGCGAAGGTCGGGCGCCGGGTGAGCCGGTCTTCGTCCGCGCCGCCGACGGAACGGGCGAGGACGAGGGATGGGTCCTGTCGGTGGTCTTCGACGCCGCCCGGGGCGCCAGCGACCTGGTGATCCTCGATGCAACCTCGTTCGCCGGCCCGCCGGTGGCCACCGTGCACCTGCCGGTTCGGGTTCCCTTCGGGTTCCACGGGTCGTGGGTCCCGTCCGACTCCTGACCGCCGCATCTACCGGTAGCTGCACCCCGGGTCCGGGGTGACACCAGGTCAACCGTCGATCATGGGAAACTCGTGGGGCTAGACCGAGGCGGACGATGACGGCCCCGGAGATTGGGCGGTCGCCGGACGCGACCGACCCCGACACCCTCGCCTGACCACCAAATACCTTGGCACCCGAAGACACCACACCGCCCCGGCCCTCCGGGCAGCCCGCGCCCCAGCCCACCGGGCGCCCGAGGGGTACCACGCCGGGCTCTAGCCGTTCGCCCTCGCCCTTCACCGGTCCGATCCTCGGAGGCGAGGTGGCGATTCCGACCCGGCGCGAGCGGCGCAAAGCCCGGAAGCGTCGACGGAGCGGCGGCGAGCGGATACTGCGGGGCCTGATCGCCCTGGTGGTCGTCATCCTGTTGGTGGTGGCCGCCGGGTACGGGTACCTTCGCTACCAGTGGGCCCAGGTCGCGTCCGAACCATGTTCGGTCTGTGTGGCCCAAGCCTCGGGAGCCCCGTACAACCTGCTGCTGATCGGCTCGGACAGCCGGACGGGCGAGACCGCGGCCGAGGCCCAACAATTCGGATCGGTGGCGGCGACAGCCGGACAGCGCTCCGACACCTTGAAGATCATCCACGTCGATCCGAGTGCCGGCACGGCGTCGACCTTGTCGATCCCCCGCGACACCTTTGTGACCATCACCGGGCTTCCGGCCAACTCGGCGTTGTCGACCCAGAACAAGATCAACGCCGCCTTCTCGGCTGGACCCGATGCCGTGGTGAAGACGATTGAGAACACCTTCGGGATCCCGATCAGCCACTACATCGTGATCAACTTCTTCGGCGTCGAGGACGCTGTCAACGCCCTCGGTGGAATCTCGCTCAACTTCCCGTACCCGGTGCGGGACCAGGACTGCTCGACGGGCACCTGTTACAACAACTCGGGCCTCGACATCCCGACGGCCGGTTGTCAGGTACTGAACGGCTCGATGGCACTCAGCTTGAGCCGCTCCCGCTACTACCAGTACTACACCGACGGCTATTGGCACTCGGACCCCTCATCGGACATCGGGCGCATCGAGCGCCAGAACCTGGTCATCGAGGCGGCCCTGAACAAGGCCAAGTCGACCTACAACCCGCTGCGCATCAACTCACTGCTCTCGTCCGTCGTCCACGATTTCTACAAGGACAACAGCCTGTCGATCTCCGACATGATCAGCCTCGCCGAGCGGTACCACGCCTTCTCCGGGACGTCGCTCCAGTCGTACACCCTCCCCACCGCGGGGGGCGTCTCCAACTACGCCGGCGACGTCGAGGTCGTGCAGCCGGACGAAGCGGCGGCCACCATCGCCCAGTTCCTGGGCGGTCCGTTCGGTCCCATCGTCACGCCGCCGATCGACGCATACGGAAATCCACTCACGTTGACCGTGCCGACGACGACCACCACCGCTCCGAGCACCCCCGATACGGCTGCGAGTTCCACGGGGTCGAGCGGGTCGACCGGCACCACGCCACCAGCCGCCCCGGTGGACTCAGCACCCTCCTGGGACCCAACTCCCTGTTGATGGGACGACAGCAGCGCAGGGCTGGCTGGAGGCACGAAATCCGGCGACCAGCGTCGCCCGGCAAGGCTGACCCGATAGTCGATCTTCATCCGTCGACCGCAGTCACCACTGCCGCGTTGACCCGGTCGTGGGCCGACACGTTGGTGACACGGTTCGGCAGTCGCACCCGCACGACCGTCCTCACCTTCCGTTCCCTCGCCCGTTCGAGGGCGACTCCCAGCGACTCGTGATCCGAGATCCCGTCGACCTCGTCGACGGACCATCCGAACCCGGCGGCGACCGCAGCCACGTCGGGCGCCTGCGGTGTCCCGAACAGTTGCTCGAAGACCACCGGGTCGAGACTGGTCGCCGGGGGGAGGAACGAAAAGATCCCGCCCCCGCCGTTGTCGGCCACCACGACCGTCAGTGGCGCCTCCTGTCGTGCGGGCCCGACCAGCGCCGACACGTCGTGCAGAAATGCGAGGTCGCCGACCAGGGCCACCGTCGGGCCGACAGCACGTGCCACACCCAGCGCGGTGGACACCACCCCGTCGATGCCGTTCGCACCACGATTGGCGAACACCCGCGGCGGGTCGACCCGCGGCGCTCCGAATGCCTCGACATCGCGGACCGGCATGGATGACGAAACGAACAGGCAACTACCGGCAGGCAATCCGCCGACCAGGCGGCGGGCCAGGGCCGGTTCCGTCCACCCGCTGTGATCGCCGAGAACGTCGTCGATGGCATCCTGGGCTCGGCCCTCGGCCTCCCGCCATTCCGACGCCCACTGACTGACACCACCTCCCCGCTTTCCCTTGACCGTCGCTGCCAGCTCCTCGCACAGCAGTGTCGGGTCGCACCGGATCAACCACTCGGCAGACCGCTCGGGATCTGGCCACCCGTCAAATGGGGCGACCACCACCCGCGGGGAACCGGTGAGGAACGCGTTGACGACCTTGGACGCCCACCGCTCTCCAAGGACCAGAACCACGTCCGGTCGATGGTTGGCGGCGAACGCAGGGGCGCGCAGAATGCCGTCGGCGGCACAGATCACCAATGGATGAGGGGTACGTAGCCCCGACCGGGGATCGGCCACCACCGGCCACTCCAGCGCTTCGGCGAGTCGTCGCACCGCTGCCGGCTCGCCGCAACCTGCGCCGGCCACGATCAATCCCCGGGATCCGGGGACGAGTCCGGCCGACGTCATCAGACCGGCCACCACCCCGGCCGGTGGGACCACCGGCCCCGTCTCCACCTGATGCCACGCCGCCACCGCCGGCCGCCCATCGGGCACCCCACCGAGGGCGGCATCGCCCAACAGCGGCTCCCGGAAGGGAAGATTCAGGTGCACCGGACCAGGTCCCGTCGGACCGGTCATCGTTTCGGCGTACGCCCGTGAGGCCAGGGACCGCCACGACGGACGGGACGCGCCATCGGGAACGCCAGGGTCGACAAACCAACGTACCGAGTTCCCGAACAGCCGGTTCTGGTCGATCGTCTGGGGGGCGCCGACGTCTCGCAACTCCGGCGGTCGGTCGGCCGTGCACACCAGCATCGGCACCCGGGCCAGCGAGGCTTCGACGACGGCCGGATGGAGTTCGGCCGCGGCCGTGCCACTGGTGACCACCACCGCCGCGGGCCGGCCCGTCGCCATCCCGATTCCCAGGGCGGTGAATCCGGCGGACCGCTCGTCGAGCCGGATATGCAACTCGAGGCGTGGTTCGGCCGCCATGGCGACGGACAGCGGGGTCGACCGGGAGCCGGGGCAGACGACGGCGTGGGCAATGCCGGCCCGCACCCATTCGTCGACCACGGTGGTGGCGAACGCCGCCTGCCGATCGCCATCGCCGGGTACCGTCGGACCGGTCGGTACGCTCACAGCCACCTCCTATGAACCGTCCAGATCGCAGTGGCGAGTCCACCGGTGACACACTCCACTCGGTGCGTCGCGGCGACGGCCCGGCCCTGGTAATGGCCCACGGATTCACCCAGACCCACCGGGTGTGGGGTGGGCTCGACACCCGTCTCTGCGAAGACCACACGGTTGTGGCGGTGGACCTCCCCGGCCACGGCGGTGCGCACGACGTGGCGGCCGATCTGGTCGACGGGGCCGCCCTGCTCGGTGCCACCGGCGGTCCGGCCGACTATCTCGGCTACTCGATGGGCGCCCGTTTCTGCCTCCATCTGGCCCTGGCCCGTCCCGACCTCGTGCACCGACTGGTCCTCGTCTCGGGCACCGCCGGACTGGACGATCCGGGCGAGCGATCCTCCCGACGACTGTCCGACGAGGCCCTCGCCGAGCGGCTGGACCCGCGCGTAGGGGGTCCACCCGTGGACACGGTGGCCGAGTTCGTCGTGCGGTGGGTATCCAATCCGATGTTCGGCCCGGTGCCGGCGTCGGCCAATGCGATCGAGGAGCGGTGCACCAATACGGCGGCTGGTCTCGCCTCGAGCCTGCGACTGGCGGGCACCGGCACCCAGGCGCCCCTGTGGGATCGACTGTCCGAGCTGACCATGCCGGTGCTCTTGGTCACCGGCGCCTGCGATGCGAAGTTCACCGAGCTCGGTCGACGGCTGGTGGATTCGTTCGGCGGTCCGGTCTCCCATGTGGTGGTCGACGATGCCGACCACGCTCCCCACCTCCAACGACCCGCCGAGGTGGCAGAAGCCGTCCGTTCGTTCCTCGGCTGACCTCTCGATCCGGTAGTCGATCACGGGCGGGGACATGGGGTTCAACCGAACACGATCGTCGGTGGGAGGGTCGCCCACAGGGCGACGGCGAGTAGTGCACCGAATGCCAGCTGCAGGCGCCCCGTCGCCGCGAGCACCGGCAGCAGCAGACGTCCTTCGGCATCCCCGAGCGCCAACCGGGACGGTGCCACCGCCAGCGGCGCCGCCACCAAGGGCAGGAACAAGAGCACCGGCCAGGGACAGTGCACGACTCCGGTCACGGCCAACAGTCCCCAGATCAGCACGGCCGCGAATGGTCCACCGCTGCACGCCACGTAGCACCATCCACCGGCACGCCGCCCCACCCGCACGGCCAACGTGCGCTTGCCCGACTCCCGATCGGTGGCGATGTCCCGCAGGTTGTTGGCCAGAAGCAGTGCGGTGGCCAGTAATCCGACCATCCCCGCCGCCACCCACACCTGCCACACATCGAGGCACAGCGTCTGCACGTAGAACGTCCCGACCGTCGCCACCAGTCCGAAGAACACGAATACGAAGACCTCGCCCAGACCGGCATACCCATAGGGACGGGGCCCCCCGGTGTAGAACCACCCGGCCAGTAGGCATGCCGCGCCCACCAGTAGGATCCACCACGATGTCGCCCACGCCAGGCCGAGCCCGACCACAGCCGCCACTCCGAATGCCAGGAATGCGGCCCGTATGACCGCTCCGGGCGACGCCAGGCCGCTCGCAGTCAGCCGCACCGGGCCCACCCGGACGTTGTCGGTCCCCCGTATGCCGTCGGAGTAGTCATTGGCGTAGTTGGTGCCGATCTGGATGGCCAGGGCGACGACCAGCGCGCCCAGTGCGCACCACCAGGGATCCACCCTCGGCCCATGGACCACCAGGTCGTTCCCGAAGCCGAACACGTGCTTGGCGTGGGCGGCCGCCGTCCCTACCACCACCGGTACCACGGCGGCCGGCAACGTCCGCGGCCTCGCGCCCAGCCACCACTTGACGACCGGACCCGGGGTGGGCGGCGGGCCCGGGGGCCCGTCCGGGTTCACGGGCGGCGCGGGAAAGCGGCCGAAGTCGGGCGGACGGTGCTCCTGGAAGGCGTTGCGTCCCTCCTGACCCTCTTCGCTCATGTAGAAGAGCATGGTGGCGTCGCCGGCGAACTGCTGGAGCCCGGCGAGGCCGTCGTCGGCTGCATGAAGTCCGCCCTTCAGCATCCGCAGCGCCATCGGTGACAGCGACAGCATCTGACGGCACCAGGCCACCGTCTCCGCCTCGAGATCGGCCAGCGGCACCACCTCGTTCACCAGTCCCCACGACTTTGCGGTGGCGGCGTCGTACTGACGACAGAGGAACCACACCTCCTTTGCCCGCTTCAGCCCGATCGAACGGGCCAGCAGGCTGGCACCGTAACCCCCGTCGAAGCTGCCGACCTTGGGGCCGGTCTGTCCGAACCGGGCATTGTCGGCGGCGACCGTCAGGTCACAGACCAGGTGGAGTATGTGGCCGCCACCGATGGCGTAGCCGGCCACCATGGCCACCACCGGTTTGGGCAGGCGCCGGATCTGGATCTGGAGGTCGAGCACGTTGAGGCGCCCGATACCTTGGCGGGCCACGTCGTCGTCACCGATATAGCCGTCGTCGCCCCTGATCTTCTGGTCTCCGCCCGAGCAGAAGGCGTCCGGGCCCTGTCCGGTCAGCACGACCACCCCGACAGCCGGGTCGTCGCGCGCCACGTTGAATGCGTCGCTCAGTTCGAACAGGGTCTGGGGCCGGAAGGCGTTCCTGACCTCAGGCCGGCAGATGGTCAGTTTGGCGATGCCGTCGGCGACGTCCATCCGGATGTCCCGGTACTCCCCACGGGGCTCCCATGCCGGCAGGGCGAGCCCCCGGAACCGGTCGACGGGATCGAGGGGCGCACCGGTGATAACGGTCCCCACCTGCGCTTCCGATGCCGCCGTCCCACTTCCGTCCTGATCGTCTGCAACCATTCGACCATTCACTCCTAGAGTCGCTGCTCGTACGGTCGCCTAGGCTACCCGCATGGGTGAGCTGATAGCGCTCGATCTCCCCGCCGGACCCGGCTTCGTCGATGCCCTGGTGGCGGCGTGGGACGCAGGGGACGCTGTCCTGCCCGTGGACCGCAGACTCCCGAAGGCCGCCGCCGACGTCCTACTGGATGTGCTCAGACCGTCCCGGGTCGTCTCCCCCGACGGCTTCCACGCCCGTTCCGACGGTATCCCCACCGAGCCGGGAGATGCCCTGGTGGTGGCCACCAGCGGCACCACCGGTGCACCCAAGGGTGTCGTGCACACCCATGCGGCGGTGGAAGCATCCGCCCGGGCCACGTCGGCCGGGCTCGACGTCGACCCCGGCCGCGACCGTTGGGTGGCCTGCCTCCCGCTCGCTCACATCGGCGGACTCTCCGTCATCACACGGGCTCTGGTCACCGGTACCCCGTTGGTGGTGCTCGAGCGGTTCGACCCGCAGGTCGTGGAGGACCAGGTCCTCCTGGGCGCCACCCTGGTGTCGCTGGTCGCCACCGTCCTGGACCGGATGGACGCCTCGGGCTACCGGTCGGTGCTGTTGGGCGGGGCCGCTCCCCCGACCGACCTGGCGGCCAACGTCGTCACCACCTACGGCATGACCGAAACGGGCTCCGGCTGCGTGTACGACGGGCACCCGCTCGACGGGGTCGACATTCGCATCGGCGACGGTTCCCTCGGTGCCGAGGGCGAGGTGCTGGTCCGGGGTCCCATGCTGCTGCGCTCCTACCGCGACGGCTCCGACCCCCGTATCGGTGACGGCTGGCTTCCCACCGGCGATGCAGGCCGACTCGACGATGACGGCACACTCGCCGTGTTCGGGAGGATGGCCGAGGTCATCGTCACCGGGGCCGAAAAGGTGTGGCCGGCGTCAGTGGAGAACGTGCTTTCGGCCCACCCCGCTGTGGCCGAGGTGGCGGTATGGAAGCGCCCCGACCCGGTGTGGGGTGAGCGGGTGGTCGCCTGGGTGGTGCCGGCTGACGCTGCCGCCCCGCCCGTCCTCGACGAGCTGCGCGAACTGGTGGCCGAGCGGATCGCCCGATGGGCCGCACCCCGCGAGCTGGTCGTCGTGGAAGCCCTGCCGCGGACCCCGGGGGGAAAGGTGACCCGCTCCGGATTGGTCTGAGCGAGCCCGTCGGATCCTGGCCTGCCCTATGAAAGTGAGCCGCTGGCCATGCAGAGCGAGCCACCGTCGACCACCAGGGTCTCTCCGGTGATCCACGAGGAGGCGTCCGAACAAAGGAACAGCGCGGCGTTGGCGATGTCCTCGGGCACGCCCAGACGCCGGGCGGGCAAACGCCTGCTGATCTTCTCCTCGCCGGACTCCCACAATGCCTGGGCCAGCTGGGTCTTGACCAGCCCGGGAGCGATGGCATTGACCCGGACAAGCGGGCCGAGCTCCCCGGCCAACTGCCTGGTGAGATGGATCACCGCTGCTTTCGTCACGTTGTACCAGCCGATGCCGCCCTCCACCGCGAGCCCGCCGATGGATGCCAGATTGAGCACCGTGCCTCCGTGTTCGGACATGCTGGCCCGCCAGGCGGCCTGGGTCCACTCCAGGTACCCCGACTGGTTGACCCGGACCGTCTTGTCCGCCCGGACCTGGTCGATGTCGATGATCGGCCCGTAGTACGGGTTGGTCGCAGCGTTGTTGACCAGAATGTCGACGCGGCCGAATCGCTCGACGGTGGCGCCCACGGCTGCCGCCGCCTGGTCGGGGTCGCCGGCATTGGCCACCGTCCAGGCCACGTCGCCCGAGCCGCTTCCCCTGGTGGCACCGATGGCGGCCGCCGACTCGATCAGTCCGTCGGCCTTTCGGGACGAGAGCATGACCGAGGCTCCGGCGTCGACGAACGCGTGGGCGATCGCCTGACCGATCCCCCGTGAGCCGCCGGTAACCAGTGCCGTCCTGCCATCGAGTCGCAGTTCCATGGCGCACCACCCTATCGGCGGGCACACGCGGGCTCGGAGGTGGTCCCGGTACGGTGGCCGGGTGGCCCCGCCCAACCGTCCCGGTACGGTGGCCGGGTGGCCCCGCCCAACCGCCTGAGCGACGAAACCAGCCCCTATCTTCGCCAGCACGCAGACAATCCGGTCGACTGGTACCCGTGGGGCGAGGAGGCCTTCGCCAGGGCGGCGGCCACCGACCGACCGCTGTTCCTGTCGGTCGGGTACTCGGCGTGTCACTGGTGCCACGTCATGGCCCACGAGTCCTTCGAGGACCCGGTGGTGGCCGCGCTCCTCAACTCCTCGTTCGTCTGTGTGAAGGTCGACCGTGAGGAGCGGCCCGACGTCGACGCCGTCTACATGGAGGCGGTCCAGGCCATGACCGGGTCGGGCGGATGGCCCATGAGCGTCTTCCTCACCCCTGACCGGCGCCCCTTCTACGGAGGCACCTACTTCCCGCCGCGGGATCTTCCCGGACGCCCATCGTTCACGACCATCCTCGATGCGCTGACCGACATCTGGGACAACCGGCGCGCCGACGTGGAGGAGCAGGCCGACGAGTTCGCCGCGGCCATCGGCTCGCGGTCGGTGATGGCGGCCCGACCGGGCCTCCCGTCACTCTTGGATGGCACAGACGGCGGTCCCGTCGACCTGGTGACCCCGGCGGTCGCCGAGTTGGGGAGGCAGTTCGACGCTGAGTGGGGAGGATTCGGCCGTGCTCCCCAAATTCCCGCAACCCACACTGGTCGACCTCTCGCTGCGCCAAGCACTCCGCGACAAAGGCACCGAGGCCGGGGACGTCGCCGAGCGGATGGCGGTGCGCACGCTCGACGCCATGGCCGGGGGCGGCATCCACGACCATCTCGGTGGCGGCTTCGCCCGCTACTCCACCGACCGTGAGTGGCTGGTCCCCCACTTCGAGAAGATGCTCTACGACCAGGCCGGCCTGCTCCGCGCCTACCTGCACGGCTGGCAGGTAACCGGCGATCCGCGCTACCGGGAGGTGATGGACGGCATCGCCACCTACGTCGCCCGTGACCTCACGTCACCGGAGGGTGGGGCCTACTCCGCCGAGGACGCCGACTCCGAGGGCATCGAAGGAAAGTTCTACGTCTGGACTCCCGACCAGGTCCGCGAAGCCGTCGGGACGGGCGGCGAGGAGGGTCCCGACGTCGATCCGGTCGCCGACGACGTTCTCGCCTGGTTCGACATCACAGGTTCCGGAAACTTCGAAGGGTCGACGATCCTGCGGCGTCCGGTGGGTGCGCCCCTGGGCGGTCCCCCACCGGTGCAGCTGGGTCGCCACCTTCTCCTGGCGTCACGTTCGAAGCGGGTGCGACCCGGCCTCGACGACAAGGTGCTCACCGAATGGAACGCCATGTACGCCTCCGCCCTGGCCGAGGCCGCTGCCGCGGTCGGCTCCACCTCCTGGGCCACCGCCGCCGTCGGGATAGCTGAATTCCTCTGTCGCAACCTCGTGGACGGCGAGGGTCGGTGGCTCCGGAGCTGGCAGCGCGACGGTGGTGCCCGCCACCTCGCCTATGCGGCCGACCACGCCTGGCTGATCGATTGCTTCACCCGCTTGGCCGAGCTGACCGGTACGGCTGTGTGGCTCAACCGCGCCACCGACACCGCTGACGCCCTCATCGCCCGGTTCGCCGACACCGAGGGTGGTGGCTTCTTCACCACCGCGTCAGACGGTGAACAGCTCATCGTGCGCACCAAGGACGTGTTGGACGGGGCGACCCCGTCGGCCAACGCCGTGGCGGCCCTCGCCCTCGCCCGGCTGGGCGCACTGACCGGGGTCGCCACCTACACCGAGCACGCCCGACGGGTGGTCGACCTCATCGGTGACCTCCTGGTCCGCCACCCGACCGCGTTCGCCCATACCGTCCTCACCGCCGACCTGTTGGCCGGTGGGTGCACCGAGGTCGTCGTGACCGGTGACCGCACCGACCTGGTGGCGGAGTACCGGCGGACCTGGCGGCCCGATGCCGTGCTCGCCTGGGGTGAGCCGACCGACTCCCCCCTGTGGGACGGACGGGCGCCCGACTTGGCCTACGTCTGCCGCAATTACTCCTGCCGGGTGCCGGCCGGCGACATCACCACCCTGGCCGGCCAGCTCGATGGGTCGAACTGATAGACAGGTCTCCGTGATGGCCGCACACTCCGCACGCACCCCGCGTAGTGGGACGGCCCGCGATGTCGCCCGCTCGGTCAAGCACCGCGATCAGATCGCCGTTGAAGGCGGTACGTCGCTCACCGTCCTGGTCCTGGCCTGCCACGAGGAGGACACCACCGGGGTGGACCTGGCCTCGGGCGCCCTGGTGCGGGTACGGGTCGACTGGCCCGACGACCACGGCCCCGACCTCAATCCGTTCGACGTGGTGGAGACCCGGTTGGCCGATGAGCCGGAGCGCGACGACCTGGCCCAACCCGAGGCCGTCACCGCCACCGGGCTCCCCCGCCACCTCGGCACCCTCCACGGCCGCAAGGTCCGCCACCTGCTCCACCAGCTGGCCGCTCCGGTCGAAGACCACGTGCTGGGCTTTCCGGGGGCGGCGGCCCCCTACTGGGAGTTCAAGGGCTTCCGACCCTCACTCGCCCTGATCGAGCCCTCCAAGGGCCCAGTGCTGTTCCGTCGCATCGGTGACCGCACCGCGTGGGTCCGATTCGGCTGGGGACGGAGCGACAATTGGCTCCCGGTCGAGGACCCCCAGCTCGAGCGGACGCTCGACGTCGCCCGACGGGACCGGCTCCAGGGCAAGGACCTCGCCTCGGCACTCGGGTTCAAGCCCCATTACCTGGTGGCGGCGGTGAGCTCACCCCGGGATGGCCACTGCTACAAGACGATCCGGGCCCTCCTACCCCGCAGTTAGTCGCCACGGATCAGGAACCCGTCGGATCCCCGCCACCCTGTGGCGTCGCCTGCCGCCCCCCGGGACATCTCGCCTACAGTCAGACCCGATGCCCGGACTCCAGCTCTCCGTCGACCAGGTCGCGCCGTTACTGCCCGACTACGGATCGGGGTGCATCACCAACGTGGTGCCCCGGCTCCTCGGCGTGACGACCGCTCCCGATCCGATCGAGGACTGGATGCCCCAGTCGGCCAGTCATGCCGCCCAGGTGGTACTGCTGGTGATCGACGGCCTGGGCTGGGAACAGCTACGGGCACGATCTTCTCTCGTCCCTACCTTGTCCGCCGCCGAGGGAATCGACCGGGCCATCACCTCGGTGGCCCCCACCACTACGGCTGCTGCGCTCACCTCGATCACCACCGGGCGCCCGCCGTCGGACCACGGGATCCTCGGCTATCGGCTCGTGGGCGGTACCGGCGACGAGATCCTCAACATGTTGCGGTGGACCCTCGGCAGCGGGTGGGACAACGATGCCCGTCAGTCCGTCCCCGCCTGCACATTCCAGCCATTCCCGTCGTTCGCCGGGTCGTCCCGACCGGTTCCGGTGGTGTCGAAGGACGAGTTCGGAGGCACCGGGTTCACCGCCGCCCATCTCGGTGAATCCCCGCTCCACGGCTACAAGGTGCCGTCGTCGCTACCCCTCGAAGTGGGTCACCTCCTGCAAGCCGGCGAGCCGTTCGTATACGCCTACTACGACGGCATCGACAAGGTGGCCCACGCGCACGGCCTGGGCGACCACTACGACGCCGAACTGCGCGCCGTCGACCGGATGATCTCGGACCTGGTCGGTGTACTCCCGGCCGGGGCCGTCCTGGTGGTGACGGCAGACCACGGACAGATCGACGTCGGCCCACGGGTGGAGATCCTCCATCGGGAGGTCATGTCCATGGTCCGGTTCTTCTCGGGAGAGGGGCGGTTCCGCTGGATCCATGCCCGGCCCGGTGCCACAGACGAACTCGCCGACGCACTCGGCGAATGCTACGGAGACACCACCTGGGTCCGACGCCGGGAACAGCTCGTGGACGAGGGGTGGTTCGGTGGACCCCTCGATGCCAACCTGACGTCGCGGCTGGGGGATGTCGCCCTGATCCCCTACGCGCCCCTGGCCTTCATGGACCCCGCCGACACCGGGGAAAACCGGCTGGCCTGTCGCCACGGTTCCCTGACCACCGACGAGATGTTGGTGCCCCTGGTGGCACTCGGAGGAGAACGACTGTGACCGAAGACGCACCCCTGACCACCACCGACCCGGACGCCCTCGAGGCACTGCGGCCCGAGGTCCTCGACCCGGACGCAGCAGCAGCCACCGCAGTCGAAGGCGACGCCGCCGACGGGGCGATCGAGGAACAGAAGGAATCCATCGAGCAGCCGGCCAAGCTGCTGCGGATCGGATCCATGGTCAAGCAGCTCTTGGAGGAGGTCCGCCAGGCCCCGCTCGACGAGGCAAGTCGCGGCCGACTGCGCGAGATCTACGAACAGTCGATCCGCGAGCTGGCCGACGGCCTCTCCCCCGATCTGGCCGCCGAGCTCGACCGGGTGTCCATCCCCTTTGACTCCGACACCCCGTCGGATGCCGAACTCCGTATCGCCCACGCCCAGCTGGTCGGTTGGCTGGAAGGGCTCTTCCACGGCATTCAGGCCACGCTCGTCGCCCAGCAGGTGGCGGCCCGCGCCCAGCTCGACGAGATGCGCCAGCGATCCCTTACCGGCGGTGGGAGCCCGACTGACGGACGTCCTGGCACGTACCTGTAGGGATCCGGCACTCATGGTCGGGTGAGCCTGAACTGATCAGGGGCGCAGGCACAGGCTGGCGCGGGTCAACCCGGGGTCGGGGCCACGGTCCGGGACAGGATCCCGAGGGTCGCCCGCAGTGCCCCTTCCGACAGGATCGGAAAGATTCCGGCCTCCCGCCACACCGGGTCGATTCCCGACCAGTCGTAGTACGAGGTCACCTTGGTGCCGCCCTCCGTCGGCTCGAGGACGTAGCCGTACACATGACCGATGTGGGGCTTGATCGCGCCTTGCACGGTCCAGGCGATCTCCCGGTCCAGCTCGAACGTGATGATGTTGACCGTGACGTCGTACTGGCCCATCGGGTAGTCGTTGAGAGCCTCACGATCCATGTGGACCACGAACGTGTCGCCGACACCGCCCACCGGGTCGCCCGTCGCGGACATCAGCATCCCCGAGCTGTCGATGGCCACGTGGCCCTTCGGGTCGCACAACAGGGCGAACACCTCTGCCGGCTCGGCACCGATGGTGCGTTCCACTTCGATGCGTTCTGATTCCATCTTCCGATCGTGACACGGACAACGGTCGTCGCGTCGAGCGCGGTGAGCGCGGTCGTCGCGTCGAGCGCGGTGAGCGGGGTCGTCGCGTCGAGCGCGGTGAGCGGGGTCGTCGCGTCGAGCGCGGTGATGGAGGAAGATGGGTGCCCATGACTGACGACCACAGCGCCGGACCCGCTGCCGTTCCACCGAACATGTATGAACAGATGCTGGCATGCGGGCTCTACATCGCCGACGACCCCAGGATCGTCGCCGAACAGGCGGACGCCCACCGTTTGATGGAGGCGTTCAACGCCACACCCGCTGCCGACAAGGCCGGCCAGCGGAGAATCCTCGATCGCCTGCTCGGCTCGGTCGGGGTAGACGTCACGATCCGCGCCCCCTTCTTCTGCGACTACGGCGCCCATATCGCTATCGGTGACCGGACGTTCGTGAACTTCGGGCTGGTGGCCCTCGACGTGGCCCCGATCACCATCGGGACCGACTGCCAGATCGGCCCGAACGTCCAGCTGCTCACGCCGATCCACCCGCTGGATCCAGACCTTCGCCGCGATAAGTGGGAGCACGCCTCCCCCATCGGCCTCGGCGACAACGTGTGGCTCGGGGGCGGCGTGATCGTCCTGCCCGGCGTGACCATCGGGCCGGACACTGTGGTCGGCGCCGGAGCCGTCGTCAGTCGCGATCTGCCGGCTGGGGTGCTCGCCGTCGGGGCGCCGGCCCGGGTCGTTCGGGAGCTCTAGCCCCAAGGTGCCACCCGACAGCGGCCCCGGCCCAGGTCAGCAGGCCACCCCCTCGGGCGGGTTCGGGTCGCGCGTATCGTCGGAATCACAACGCTGTAACTCGTCCACAGCCTGTGGACAGCCTTCCGGGGCACTCTCCACAGGCCCAGGCGACCGAACCGAGGAAGGCGCACAGGGACGTTGGCCGCACGCTCGTTCACCCATCTCCACACCCACACCGAGTTCTCGATGTTGGATGGGGCGGCGCGGGTAAAGGACCTGGTGGAGGCAGCTGTCGCCGACGGTCAGCCCGCCCTCGGAATCACCGATCACGGCAACATGTACGGAGTCCTCGACTTCTACGCCGCCTGCCGCAAGGCCGGGATCAACCCGGTGATCGGAACCGAGGCCTACATGGCCGGCGAGTCCCGGCACGAGCGACCGGTGCGTCGGGGAAGGTCGACGACACCGGTGGTGACACCGGTGGTGGTGAGAAGCTCTACTACCACCTGACCCTGCTGGCCGAGTCGAACGAGGGCTACCGCAATCTGTTGAAGCTGTCCTCGGCGGCGTACCTCGAGGGTTACTACTACAAACCCCGCCTCGACTGGGAGCTCCTCGAGCGTCACGCATCGGGCCTCATCGCCACAACCGGGTGCCTGGGTGGCGTCGTCCTCCAGGCGCTGCTCGCCGACGATCAGGTGAAGGCCGAAATGCTGGCCGGGCGCCTCCAGGACATCTTCGGCAAGGGCAATCTCTACGTGGAGATACAGGACCACGGGCTCCCTGAGCAACACAAGACCAACCCGGCACTCGTCGAGATAGCCCATCGCATCGGGGCACCGCTCCTCGCCACCAACGACAGCCACTACACCCACCGTGAGGACCATGTCGCCCACGACGCCCTCCTCTGCGTGCAGACCGGTGCCCTCATCGACGACCCCAAGCGGTTCAAGTTCGAAGGCGAGGAGCACTACCTCAAGTCGGCCGCAGAGATGCGCCACCTCTTCCGCGAGCTCCCCGAAGCGTGCGACAACACACTGGTCATCGCCGAGCGGGCCTCGGTGGAGATCGAGTTCGGCAAGCCGAGCCTGCCACAGTTCCCCGTGCCTCCCGAGTTCACCGGCGACGTGTACGAGCTGCGTGCCGCCGCCTACCTCCGCCACCTGAGCATCGAAGGCGCCAAGGAGCGCTACGGCATGCCCATCCCGTCAGCGGTGATGGAACGGCTGGAGTACGAGCTCGACGTCATCGCCAGTATGGGGTTCAGCGCGTACTTCCTGGTGGTCTGGGACCTGATCCGGTTCGCCCGGTCCCGTCGCATCCGCGTCGGCCCCGGCCGCGGCTCCGCCGCCGGATGCTGCGTGGCCTACTGCCTCCAGATCGTCGACCTCGACCCCATCAAGTACGACCTCCTGTTCGAGCGGTTCCTCAATCCGGGCCGCATCCAGATGCCCGATATCGACATGGACTTCGACGAGCGCTACCGCGGCGACATGATCAAGTACGCGGCCGAACGCTACGGATCCGACCACGTCGCCCAGATCGTGACCTTCTCCACCATCAAGGCCCGGGCCGCCGTGCGGGATGCCTCGCGCGTGCTCGGCTTGCCATACATCGTGGGCGACAAGATCGCCAAGGCCATGCCCCCGCTTCTCATGGGCCGCGACACTCCACTGGCCGCATGCCTGGCCAAGACGGAAGGATTCGAGGAAGGGTTCGCACTCGCCGCCGAGTTGCGGACCATGTACGACTCCGACCCCGAGGCCAAGCGAGTCATCGACGTGGCCAAAGGACTCGAGGGACTCCGTCGGGGCGATGGGATCCATGCCGCCGCGGTGGTCATCACCGACCAACCGCTCACCGAGTACGTCCCGATCCAACGCAAGCCCGACAACGCCAATCCCGATGACGCACCGATCGTCACCCAGTACGAGATGCACGGAGTCGAAGACCTGGGGCTTCTCAAGATGGACTTTCTCGGCCTGCGCAACCTCTCGGTCATCGAGCGATCCCTCGACCTGATCGAGATATCGACCGGCTCCCGTCCCGATATCGACAACGTCGCCCTCGACGACGAGGCGACGTTCGACATGCTGCGCAAGGGAGACTCGATGGGCGTCTTCCAGCTCGAGGGCGGCCCGATGCGCTCCCTCATGCGGTCGCTCGCCCCCACCACCTTCGATGACGTTGCCGCCCTGGTGGCGCTGTACCGGCCCGGCCCGATGGCGGCCAACATGCACCGGGACTACGCAGACCGCAAGAACGGCCGCCAACCGGTCACCTACGAGCATCCCGACCTCGAGGCGATACTGGCCGACACCTACGGCTTGATGATCTACCAGGAGTCGGTCATGCGGGTCGCCCAGAAGTTCGCCGGGTACACGCTGGCGGAGGCCGACAACCTGCGCAAGGCGTGCGGCAAGAAGAACCGCGTCCTCATTCAGGCAGAGCGTGAAAAGTTCGTCGCCGGCTGCGCCGCCGAGGGCTACGGCGAAGAGCTCGGCACCACGCTCTTCGACATCATCGAGCCGTTCGCCGACTACGCCTTCAACAAGTCCCACTCCTATGGCTACGGATTCATCGCCTACCAGACGGCATGGCTCAAGGCCCACTTCCCGGTGGAGTACTTCGCCAGCCTGCTCACCTCGGTCAAGGACAACAAGGACAAGACCGCCATCTACCTCGGTGAGTGCCGGTCGCTCGGTATCGAGGTACTGGTGCCCGACGTCAACCGGTCGCTCGGCGAGTTCACCCCGGACTTCACCGCCGGCGAGGGTGCCATCGGCACTTCCGGTGACAGCCCCGGTGCGATCACCTTCGGACTCGCCGCCGTGCGCAATGTGGGCGAAGCCCTCGTCGCCCTCATCGTGGCCGAACGGGAGCTCGGCGGACGCTTCATCGACTTCTACGACTTCTGCCAACGGGTCGACCCTCAGGTCCTAAACAAGCGGACCATCGAGTCGCTGATCAAGGCCGGCGCCTTCGACTCCATGGGACACGCCCGCCAAGGCCTGTTCCTCGTCTTCGAGGAGATCGTCGACCGCACCCTCGAACGCCGCCGCGAGCACGACGCCGGGGTGATGTCGCTATTCGCCACGCTAGAGGTCGAAGCCGAGGGGCAGACCTCCGGATTCGCCGATACCCGGCTCCCGATACCCGACAGCGAGTTCGACAAGGCGCTGCGGCTGGCCTTCGAAAAAGAGATGCTCGGGCTCTACATCAGCGACCACCCGCTCATGGGCCTGGAGGGCTCGCTGTCCCGCCTGACCGACTGCAGCCTGGCCGAGCTCCGTGACGTCGACCAGGACGCCATGGCCGTCTCCGGCTACGACGGTGGAGGGGTCAAGGTGGTCGGCGGAGTCATCACCGAGCTCCAGCGCCGCTACACAAAAAAGGGCGACCTGATGGCGACCTTCGTGCTGGAGGACCTCAACGCCTCGATCGAGACGTTCGTCTTCCCGAAGACGATGGCCGACTACGGAGCGCTGCTCGACGACGACGCCATCGTCGTGGTGAAGGCCCGCCTCGACATGCGCGACGAGCGCCTGAAGCTGGTCGCCATGGAGGTCCACCGGCCGGAGCTGGTCGCCGACGGGCTGCGTGACCTGCGGATCTCCTTGCCGCTCGGCACCCTGACCGATCGCATCGTGGAGAACCTCAAACGACTCCTCTCCGAGCATCCGGGGCACTCGTCGGTTCTCCTCTTGGTGGGCGACAAGGTGCTCCGCCTGCCCTCGGAGTTCAACGTCGACTCGAGCCGCGGACTCATGGGGAACTACGGGTGCTGCTCGGTCCCCACGCCATACAATCCTGAACTCCGGGTCACAGCGACGGGACGCTCTGTCGACCGGACGTCGTTGCAGCTTCCGGTCCCGTCCCTGGTCAGAGCGTCGCGGCATCACAAATCGGACCCGGATACGACAGGGCCGTCGAAATCCCGTAAAATCATTGAACGGCATCTGGCGTGGATGATCCGTGACGAGGCCCCAGCCCTGCGGCGGCACGTCACGGTTTCTACGGCCGACCAGGTGCGGGGGATGAGGACGCAGGGAGATAGAGGAGTACGGAACGGCCTATGTCCATCCAGGTGGAGACCAAGGATTGCACGTCGATCAGTGACGCTGAGTTGGCCGAAATGGCCGATCTGTGCGCCGAGCGCGAGCCTCGCTTCGATATCGGATTCCTGTCGAAACAACGGGAGGAATGGGTGCTCGTCACCCGTGCCCGCGAAGGGACGAAGCTTCGTGGCTACTCCTTCTCCACCCTCGAGCGAATCGGGGGAACGCCCTCGCTCCTGATCGGACTGGCCACGGTGGACCGCACCTCCCGGGCCGACACCGTGCTCCGGTCGATGATGGGCGACAAGTACCGTCGGGCCCTCTTGGCCTTCCCGGACGAGGATGTCCTGGTCGGCACCCGGCTGCTCGGGCCTGATGGCTTCAAGGCCTTCGCCGGGCTGACCGACGTGGTCCCTGCTCCTGACCAGAAGGCAACCGGCGAGGAACGTGCCTGGGGGCGCCGACTGGCCAAGCGCTTCGGCGCCGACGGAAGGATCGACGACCGCACCTTCGTGGTAGTCACCGACGGCCTCGAGGCCGGTGGGTTCGACTTCGCCAGCCCCAAGTCGGAGCCGGCGTCGACCTACTGCGCCTTCTTCGAGAGCATCGATGTTCCCGCCGGCGGACGACTGGTCACCTTCGGGTGGGCCATGGCCGAGGACCTCGCTGCCGGCAAGCTCGGCGGACGCTGACCGCGGGCCGTGCTGCACCGCCTCGGCGGGGCGGTAGCTTCTGCCCGGTAACGGGGTACAGGCAATAGCATGGGTCTGTGAAGGTATCCACACGCGGGGACTACGCGAGTCGCGCCCTCCTCTCGTTGGCACTGCACGCCGACGCTGAAGGGGACGCCCCTACCGCGGTCCGCGATATCGCCGAGCGCACCGGGCTCCCTCAGCCCTATCTCGAGCAGATCCTGCTCGCCCTGAAAGGTGCCGGGCTGGTCCGATCCAAGCGCGGCGTGGGCGGAGGCTACGTGCTGGCCCGACCGCCGGAGGAGATCTCGCTCTCCCAGATCGTGTCCGCTGTCGACGGACCCATCGTGGCCGGCGACTTCGGCGTCCCCCACGAAAACGGTGCCTGCGATCATGAGGGCCAATGCGTCCTTCTGACCGTGTGGGCCGACGTGGGCGAGCACATGCGCACCCACCTCGAGTCGTTCAACCTGGCGGACATGGTCGCCCGCGCCCAGGGCCGGGCGCCCGCGGCGCGCGACGTGGTCGTCTGATCCGCCTCGTCACCGGGCTGTGACCGCTCTGCGCCTGGTCGTGCTGGTCATGGGTGTCGTCGTGCTCCTGGCCGACGCCTACAGCGTCCTGACCGTGTTGATCGTCCCTCGGGCGGCCACCAGTCGACTGACCTATCCGATGATGGCGGTGCGGGGGTTGTTCCGGCGCCTCGCCCTTCTCCCCCGGACCTTCGCCTCCCAGGACAAGGTGCTGGCCCTGAGCGAACCGGTCGCCCTTATCGTCCTCCTGACGACGTGGCTGGCCATGGCCGTGCTCGGGTTCACCCTGATCAACTGGGGAATCGGGAGCCAGACCATGGCCCAGGCCTTCTCCGAGGCGGGCTCTTCGGTCTTCACACTCGGGTTCACCCTGTCCCACGGCGAGGGCTCGAAGGTGGTCGACTTCGTGGCCGCCGCTACCGGTTTGGTCCTCGTCGCCCTCCAGATCGCCTATCTCCCCACCCTCTATGCCGCCTACAACCGTCGTGAGACGCTGGTGACACTGCTCGAGAGCCGGGCCGGGGCCCCCGCCTGGGGGCCGGAGCTCCTGATCCGTCACCAACTGGTCGGATCGGTGGACAACCTCCCCAACCTGTTCGCCGAGTGGGAGCGCTGGGCCGCCGACGTCGCCGAGAGCCACACCACCTACCCGTCACTCCTGTATCTGCGGTCCCCCCGTTTGCTGAACTCGTGGATCGTGAGCCTCATCGCCGTGATGGACGCAGGAGCGCTCTTACTCTCCATAGACCCCGACGGTGCTCCCATGGAAGCCCGGATGTGCATCCGGATGGGCTTCACCTGCCTACGCGACATCGCCCAGGCCACCCGCATCCCCTTTGATCCCGATCCCCAGCCCGACGACCCCCTCGTCCTCACCGAAGCGCAGTTCAACCAAGCCCGGGACCGATTGGTGGCGGTCGGGTTCGCCACCTCCCGCCCGGCGGACGAGGCATGGGCCCATTTCCGGGGTTGGCGGGTCAACTACGAGTCCACCGCCTACGCCGTGGCGGCCAAGTACAACGCACCTCCGGCCAAGTGGACCGGACCCCGGCGGCTGTTCCGGGGGGAGTCACTCGAGCCGAGCCGGCCGCTGGACCGCCGGCCGACCGGGGTGCCTCAAGGCCCCCGTGCCATCCCCATGGAACCCGAGCGGGGAGGTGGGTGAGCCCCGCCACCGACCCGGTCGGGCCGGAACATTCCCCGGTCGGCGCGAACAGCACGGGTCATTCCACTGTGGGCTCCCCGTTCAGGTATTCCAGTGGTCGACGACCGCCTGCTCGCGTTCCCATCCGAGCACGCTGATCGATGCCGGCCCCAGCGTCAGGTAGCGGGCGGCAACCGGGTCCACACCCAGCCAACGCACCGCCAGGACCCGCAGCACGTGGGCGTGGGCCACGCAGGCCACGTCACCGGTCCCGGCTCGGATGGCGGCGATCACCCGATCCGTCCGGGTGGCCACTTGGCTGAGGGTCTCACCCCCGGGGACGCCATCGGCGAACAGGTCCCAGCCCGGCCGGTCTTCCCGGATGGCCGACGTGGTGCGCCCCTCGTAGTCGCCGTAGTCCCACTCCATCAGATCCGGGGTGACCTCCGTCCGTTCGAGCCCGGCCAGGTCCGCCGTCTCCCTGGCCCGGGTGAGGGGGCTGACCAGAACCCGACTGAACTTCCAATCGGCGAGGCGGGGGGCGAGGGCGACCGCCTCGGCCTCCCCCGCCGGAATGAGCGGGATATCGGTACGCCCGGTGTGGCGGCGATCCCGGCTCCAGGCCGTCTCACCGTGGCGGATTAGAACGACCCGGGGGGGGTAAGTGGTCATCCGTGCAGCCGATCACTACGAATACCCGTAGCGCAAGCCGCCTATTGCACCGATTCCCCGGTCCAGGCTGGAATGTACGGCCGGTTGCGGGCGTTGCACACCATGAAGGGCTATCGACCAGGACAAGGAGAGGGATGACCACCCGCACGGCATCAGCGAAGAATCAGGCAGCCGCGCCCTCGAACGGCAAGCCCTCGAACGCCAAGGTCCGCACGGCTCCGGCCGCCGGCTCCCCGAGCACCACGGCCAAGGCGGCTGCCAATCGCAATCGCGGATCGGACGCAGACAGCCTGGGCCTGTTCCTGCGGGACCTCGACCACCATCCGCTTCCCGACCACGACGCACAGACCGAGCTGGCCAAGCGGGTCGCAGTCGGCGACGACGAAGCCCGCCGGGAGATGGTGGCGGCCAACCTCCGCCTCGTCGTCCACTGGGCCCGCCGCTACCAGGACCGCGGTGTCGACCTTCCCGACCTCATCCAGGAAGGTACCTTCGGACTGATGCGGGCCGTGGACAAGTTCGACTGGGAGCGGGGCTTCCGGTTCTCCACGTACGCAACCTGGTGGATCCGCCAGGCACTGCAGCGCGCTGTCCAGCAGCACGGGCGCACCATTCGCCTTCCGATGGAGGTGGCCGAGCGCAACCAGCAGGTCGACGCCGCACTGTGGGAGCTCACCCATCAACTGCAGCGCCCGCCGACCGACGCCGAGCTCGACGAAGCCACCAACACCACGGCCACAGTCCGGACTGATCTGTCCAAGGCGGCGCGGGTCGTGGCCAGCCTCGACCAGCCCGCCGCCACCGACTCCACAGCCACGCTCGGTGACCTGGTCTCGACCGACCAGAGCGACTTCGAAGACGAGATCGCCGTGGAGCTCACGCTCGACCTGGTCCGTCAGGCCGTGGATCGGCTCTCCGACCTCCAGCGCGAAGTCATCCGCCACCGCTTCGGATTTGACGGCAGCGATCCGGCATCACTGCAGACGACGGCCGAGCGCATGGGCATCGGCGTCCGCAAGGTTCGCCAAGCCGAGGCAGAGGCGCTCGAGATCCTGGCCGTCAATGACGTGCTCGAGGCCGCCCACGAGGCTGCCTGATCCACGCCCCGGGCGAAGCCACTGCCCGGGCGGGGTTTCAGGATTCCAGCGCCGCCAGCTGCTCCGCCAGGTCCGCGGGCAGGTCCGAGGTCCACGAAACCCGCTCCCCCGTACCCGGGTGGTCGAAGGCCAGCTGGTAGGCATGGAGGAACGGTCGGGTGACCGTCGACCCGGGCAGCGACCGGCCCTGGCTGTAGGGCTGGTCCCCCACCACGGGGTGGCCGATGGCGGAGAGGTGGACCCGGATCTGATGGGTCCGTCCTGTCTCGAGTGAGGCCCGCATCAGCGTCGTGGGCGCCGGCAAGGAGAAGCGCCCCTCGACCCGGTAGCGGGTTCGGGCCTCTTTGCCCTTGCGGGTGATCGCCATCCGGGTCGGTGAACTGACCGATCGCCCGATGGGGGCGTCGACCAGACCCGACTCTCCCTCGACCGTGCCGAGGACCAGGGCCCGGTAGGTGCGCGCCACCTCCCGTGACGTCAGCTGGGCCACCAGCGACCGGTAGGCGTCGGGGGTCCGCGCCACCACCATGAGGCCCGAGGTTCCCCGGTCGAGCCGGTGGACGATGCCGGGCCGATCCCGGTCAGAACCCACCAGGTCGGGCAGCACGGCGACATCGGGGAAGCGCGCGACCAACCCGTTGACCAGCGTGCCCGACCGGTGTCCGGCCCCCGGGTGGACGACCAGGCCCGCCGGTTTGTCCACCACGATCACCTCGTCGTCGGCATGGACGACGGTGAACTCGACAGCCGGGTCGCCCTCGGGCCCGGGCGTCACGGCCTCGTCGGGACGGTCGACGTCGAGCGTCTGCCCCTCGGCCAGCCGGGTGCTCCGGCTGGTGACGGCCCGCCCGTCCACGGCCACCCGGCCGGCGGACACCAAGGCGTCGACCGATGAGCGTGACACGTCGGCCAACAGGGCGACCGCACGGTCAACCCGGACTCCGTCGAGTGAGGCCGGCACCGTGACCGAGAAGGCGGTCATCGTCGCGCCGAGCTTCGAAACAACGACACGGCATAGAGGATGCAGCCCACCGTGATGCAGGCGTCGGCCACGTTGAACGTCGGCCAGAAGTGGAAGTCGACGAAGTCGACCACGGCGCCGTGGTCGCCCCGGAAGAGCCGATCGGAAAGATTGCCGAGCGCCCCACCGAGGATGAGGCCCAAGATGGCGGCACGTCCCAGGGTCGGGGATCGCCACACCATGACCAGCAGGATGGCGATCAAGGCCACCGCCACGACCACGATGAACGGCGTGTCCCCTTGGAAGAAGCTGAACGCCGAGCCCGTGTTCAGCGAGAGCGCCAGGTCGAGCTGCCAGAAGACGTGGATCGGACCGGAAACCAGCCGCCTGACCGCCCACCATTTCGAGAGCTGGTCGGCCAGTACCACGGCGGCCACCACCCCCACCGCCACAGCCATCCGGGCCGGCCCGGTAGAGGGCGCCACGGTTCGACTGTCGTCCTCGGTCACCGGGGCGGTCTCATCGGTCAGCGTCGTGACAGGCCACCACTCTTGCATGCGACGCAGAGCCGGGCGAAGGGCAGTGCCTGGAGGCGGGCCTTGGGGATGGCCTGGAAGCACCGCTCGCAGAAGCCATAGGTCTTGCGGTCGAGCTTGATGAGGGCATCGTTGATCTCCTCGACGGCCGCGGTGGCCTGAGCGGACAACGCCAGATTGCGCTCGCGATCGACGGTGACGGTTCCACCCTCTCCGGACTCCTCGTCGAACTGCACGTCACCGGGCTCGCGCTCGAGAGCCAGCGAGTCGGCATCAGCCCTCAGGTCCACGGCCTGGCCGGCATAGATGGTGCGCTCCTCGAGCAGCAGGACCCGCTGGGCATCGAGGAACTTCTGCTCCTTGGCGTAGGGACCGACCGTGGGGCGCTTCGGGGCCTCGGGAATCTTCTTGGCCGGGACCTTGGCCGGAGCAGCTTTGGGAGCCGGGGCCTTGGTCGCTGCAGCTTTGGTCGGGGCGGTCTTGGCCGGAGCCTTGGTCGCTGCAGCCTTGGCCGCTGCTGCCTTGGTCGGGGCAGCCTTGGTCGCTGCTGCCTTGGTCGGGGTCTTGGCGGGGGCTTTGGACGCGCTCGTCTTGGTGGCCGGTGCCTTGGTGGCAGCCTTCTTGACCGTTGACTTCGAACTCGAATTGGTGGTCGACTTGGCGGCCGTGGTCTTGGCGGCCGTCCCCTTCTTCGCCGCTGGCTTGGCGGTCGAGGCGGCCTTGGAGGCCGTCCCCTTCTTCGGCGCGGCCTTGGTCGACGTCACCTTCTTCTGGGCCGGTGCGGCCTTGGTGGTGCCCGCCGGCGACTTCTTCACTGCGGTCAACTCGACCTCCTTGAGGGATCTGCCCGTCGTGCCGCGAACGGCGCCCGAGCACTGCGACACAGACGTGCCACAGACATCGACGAGCGGGTGACCCTACCCTGCCCGGGAGGTCACGGCAATCCGGGGGAACCCGGCCGGACGTCCCTGGCACCCTAGTCGTGGCCGGGCCGGGACCGGACGACTCGCTGGCGGTCCGCTGCCACGGACAGGATTCCAGGACACCTCGCCACGGGGACGGCAATGGTCGGCGCACACGTCGACGCTGGCATCCCTGACAGTGGAGTCCGGTCCGCTCGGTGTCACCGAGCGACCGGCGTCAGCTGGGCAGTGAGCCCGAAGTGGCGGCCGACGGCCGCAGTTGAGTGACCTCACCCGAGCTGGACGGCCGTTGGACATCAGAGATGCTGGTCACCTGGGACACATCGCTGGCGGAGGAGCCCAGGTTGCCGTCCACCCAACTCAGCATCTCCGCCAAGGCGGCACGCAGACGCTCGCGCTCCGTCTCGAGTTGGCGCGCCATCGTTTCGACCTCGTGTGACAGGTGGCTGCGATTGGATTCGAGCCTGGCGATCTCCTCGCGCAGGCGCTGCTCGGACTCGGCCTGGACTTTGCGGGCCTGGGCCTCGGCGTCGGCGACAACTCGCTTGGCTTCGGACTCGGCGTCGGCCTTGGTCTCGTCGACGAACTTCTGGGCCAGGATCAGCGTCCGCTGCAACGTGTCGTCGGCCACCACCGGCTCGGCCGGGGCAACGATCACCGGGGCCGGAATCTCCGGCTTGGCCGCGAGATCGCTCTCGAGCTTGGCGATCGTCTCGGCGGCCTTGCGTAGTCGCTCGGTACTCTGGCGCAGTTGTTCCTGCAGACCTTCTGCCTCGACGGCCGCCTTCTCCAGGTACTCGTCCACGTCATCCCGGTGGTAGCCCTTGAGGGTCTCGCGGAACTCCACGGTGCGTAGCGAGTCGAGTGCTGATTGGGAAGCATCCATGCCGCCATGGTAGCGGCGGAGCGTGGGAGATTCAGTGATTCCTCCAGGAACCTCCCGGCCCACCTCAGGGGCCATGCGGTCGGGCCACCAGCTCCGCCCGGGTCGATGCCCGAGACGTCCTGGACCCCCTGTATGACCAGGTCGGCGTGCCCGGACCCGTCGGCCGGCTTCGCGGTCAGAAGACGGTGTTGATCAGGACCTCGATGACCAGGAAGACGACCAGGACCGATAGGTCGAGGCCGACCCCACCCACCCGGACAGGCGGAATGATCCGGCGCACCGGACGGAGCACCGGCTCACAGATCCGACTCAGCACGTTCTGAACCTTGAACACAGGAGAGTCGTAGGCCAACCGCCCCGACATGCGTGAGCCAGCTCAGGATCGAGTAGGCGATGAGGATCAGAAGGAACAGGTACAGCAGATCGCCGATCAATGTCAGCATGACCGATCAGCCTAGGTGCCGCATGGCGACCGCGGGCCGCGGGTCAGGGGGAGACCAGGCCGTGGTCGGCCAGGCGTTGCCGCTCTTCTTCTGACACCTTGACGTTGGATGGCGTGAGGAGGAACACCTCGTCAGCCACCCGCTCCATTCCACCCGACAAGGCGTACGTGGCACCGCTGCAGAAGTCGATCATTCGCCGCTGAAGGTCGCGGTCGGCGGTCTGCATGTTGACGATGACCGGCTGGTTGCTCATGAGCCGGTTGGCGATCTCGACGGCATCGGCAAATCGGGCGGGAGCAACGATATGCACCCGTGCGCCGGCATCAGGGGTGGAGATCTTGACTGACGGGGAGGTCGCCGGTCGTGCGGCGGCGACGGTAGGCACACTGGCGACGGGAGTCGGCCCGGTGGCTGCTGTGACCCGGATCCGTCCTGTCGGGGAAGGGGGCACCTCGTCCTCGGTCTCGACCGCGACGGGACGCTGCCTGGCGCTGGCGGGCGCCGGACGGTTGTCGTAGTCGTCGTAGTCGTCGTAGTCGTCAACCAGGCCTAGATAGGCCATTGACTTTTTGATGAACGAAGTTGCCATTAGTTCCTCCCGGCGACAGCGTAGTGCGTGGCTCAGGCCCCGGGTGGCACGCTCCGTCCCGTCGCAGTGGACGCCAGGGTAGGCCTGAGGCTCAGTCCGAGCTGCGGATCGGACGGTCGCCGAAGAGGGCTCGCCCGATCCGGACCATCGTCGACCCCTCGGACAGGGCGACCTCGAGATCGTCGGTCATCCCCATCGACCGAACGGCCAGACCGAGCCCGTCGGCCAGGCGGGTGACCTGCCGGAACCCCGGACGGGCGCCCTCCGGCGGCCCCGGCATCCCGACCGCCATCAGGCCGGCCACGTCCAGGTCCTCGTCCCGCAGGGCGGCCACCAGGCCGGCCGTCTCGCCTGGTCGCACACCGCCGCGTCCGGGCAGGCCGGCCACGTCCACCTGGACCAGGACCCGGGCGCCCGGGGCCCGGCGGGCGATGGCACGGCCCTCCTCGACCCGCCCGACGGACTGCCAGCACGAGACGATCGGCGCCAGCCTGGGCACCTTGTTGCGTTGGATGGCGCCGAGGAAGTGCCACTCGGGCACCGGACCGGGGTGATCGGCCACGGCGACCGACTTGGCCACCAACTCGTCGGCGTAGTTCTCCCCCACCGCTGTGAGCCCGGCCGACAGCGCCAACCTCACGGCTTCGGGGCCGAACCCCTTGGTGACGGCCAACAGGGTGACCCGATCCGGTTCTGGAGCGGCGGCCTCGATGCGGGCCCGCAGCGCATCCAGGCGCTCCCCGAACCCGGGAAACTCATCCGGTTCGGTCGTCACGGTGATCCGGCGGTTCCCCCCGCCCACACCAACAGCGCCTGGCGGCCGACGTCATGGCGGGCCCGGTGCGAGAAGTACCCGTCGCCGCACGCCGTACAGGCATCGACACCCGGGACGACCGTGGCGCCGGCTCTGGCCAGGGCGGTGTCGATTCCAGCGGGCAGGTCGAGTGCGGGTCGACCTCTTGACGTCAGACCCCGAACCGTAGGCCCGCACGTCGTGGCCACCAGGTCGAGCTCCGGAGCCGAGAACTCGTAACACTCCGCATGGATGCACGGGCCGAGCGAGCCCACCACATCGGTGGCGCCCAGGAGGTGCATCCGCTCGACCGCCGCTTCGACCACGCCACCCGCAAGTCCGCGCCATCCGGCGTGGACGGCGGCGAACACCCCTTCCGGACTGGACAGCGCCAGTGCTCCACAGTCAGCGGTGAGGACACAGACGGCGACACCCTCCAGGGCGGACACAAGCGCGTCGCCCTCGCCAAGAGTCGAGACCGAGGGGGGTGCGGTGGTCACAGGCGTACCCGACCGGCTCGAAGTCTCGACTTCCAGAGCCTCGACTTCCAGGACCTCGACTCCGTGCACCTGTGCGGCCCACACCACCTGGGTTATCCGGACCCCGGAATCTGCTGCCAGTTCACCAGCCAGGCCTGCCAGGGGTGCCGCATCGTCGGGTCCCCGGCCAGAAGGGCGGAGGTCGCCACGGGAGGCGTCGCTCCAGGCGGCATGGACCCTGCCCGGCAGGTCGAGTGTCAGTGCGCCCTTCGGCGGCGCCACGGCCCGACTCAGCGTAGGAACGAAGGAACGTCGAAGTCGTCGTCACCCATGTCGAGGTCGTCGTCGGCCGGGGTGGCGAAGATGTCCTCGTGGGTCGAGTCGGCACCCAACACCCGGCTGCGCGCCTCGTCGCGCCCGGTCGACTCCGTGACGGCGGATCCGCTGCGTGCGGGGGGCTGAGCTTCCCACCGTTCGAAGCCGGCGGCGATGACGGTGACCCGAACTTCTTCGCCCATGGCCTCGTCGATGACGCTCCCGAAGATGATGTTGGCGTCGGGGTGGGCGACACCGTGGATGATCTCCGCCGCCTCGTTGACTTCGAACAGTCCGAGGTCCGGTCCACCGGCGATGTTGAGCAGGATGCCGCGGGCACCCTCGATGGAGGCCTCGAGCAGCGGACTGGTGATGGCGGCACGGGCGGCGTTCACCGAACGACCCTCGCCCGTGGCCGAACCGATGCCCATGATGGCGGTGCCGGCATTGGACATGATCATCTTCACGTCGGCGAAGTCGGTATTGATGAGGCCGGGGATGGTGATCAGGCTGGTGATCCCCTGGACGCCCTGCATCAGGACCTCATCGGCCATCTTGAAGGCATTGACCATCGAGGTCTTCTCGTTCGACACGGTCAGCAGCCGGTCGTTCGGGATGATGATGAGGGTGTCGACCTTTTCCTTGAGGTTCTGGATGCCCTGTTCGGCCTGGACCGATCGGCGGCGGCCTTCGAACGTGAACGGACGGGTGACCACCCCGATGGTGAGGGCACCGAGGCTCTTGGCGATCTCGGCTACTACCGGTGCGGCACCCGTGCCGGTGCCGCCACCCTTTCCGGCGGTGATGAAGACCATGTCGGCGCCCTTCAGCGCCTCCTCGATCTCGGAGCGGTGCTCTTCAGCAGCCAGTCGGCCCACCTCGGGATCGCTGCCGGCGCCGAGACCCCGGGTGAGCTGCCGCCCGATGTCGAGTTTGAGGTCGGCGTCACTCATCAGCAACGCCTGGGCATCGGTATTCGTAGCTATGAACTCGACGCCCCGAAGTCCGGATTCGATCATCCTGTTGACGGCGTTGACGCCGCCTCCGCCCACCCCGACCACCTTGATGACGGCGAAGTAGTTGCTCTGTGCCGGAACGGTCATGAAGTTCCTCACCCTCGACCAAAGGTTGAAACCGTTCCAACCTGCGAGTTCGCGCTAACGATACGGTTCACACCGTCCAGGGTCAAGCACCGGGAGAACGGGCGGGACACTCGTCCGTCACCTGCGGGTAACCGTGGCTGACGCCTGACTCGGCCGGGTCAGGGGCCCACAGTGGGCGACTGGGGCACGGTCACGTCGATCGTGTGAGCGCTCCGGAGGGATGCGTGGGCGATGATCGCCGCCACGTCCTCGTACTTGGCCGGGAGATCGTTGACCGTGCCCAGGAGAACCACCAGGCCAGACGTGAGGGCGAGTGAGACCGTCCCATCAGCGGCCACGGTGATCGAGTCCACCTGGGCGACGAAGGCAGGCGGGAGCGTCCGGGCCACCATCAGCCCGGGGTCGGCAGCTGACGCCATGTCGGCGCCCACCGGGGCGGGGGCTACCGGCTCCTTGGCCGTCACCACCAGGACCGGGAGGGCGGGTCGGGCCGGTGTCACCGCCAAGGTCCGGCCGTTGCCGTCGAGCGTCGACCACTGGGTGGACGGGCCGGACATCGTGGCCACCGGGATGCGCTCGGTGACGGCGATGGTGACGGCGTCCGGCCAGTGGCGGGTGACCTGAGCCGAGGCGATGAACGGCAGCGTCTCCACCCGGGCCGCCACCGGGCCGGGGTCCACGCTGATCAGGGGAGGGTGGTGGGTCACTCCCGCCGCCGCTTCGATGGCCTGGGTGGTCGTGTTGGGGTGGTCGCCGGTGATGGTGATGATCTTGGCCTCGAATGGCGGTGTGTGCAGGAGGAACACACCTCCGGCCACCAGCACGGCCACCCCTGCGAACACGGCCAACCAACGAAGCCGTTTCTGGGTCCGGCTGCGCTCGATCTGCTCGCGGCGCTGGCGGATACGCGGGTCGATCGCCGATTTCTCGAGCGTGGGAGGAGTCATCCCGCTCGCCCCGGTTGCTCTGGACCGTCACCGGTGCAGGCCTGTATTTCGTCGGCGAAGCCGCCCTGTAGCTCGTCGGCGAAGCCGCCCTGTAGCTCGTCGGCGAAGCCGATCATGCGAACCTCCGTGGTGAGATCGATGCCGGTGGCGGCAAGGACTTTTCGGTGCACGTCATCGATCACCCGACGCACGTCGTCGGCCGAGCCGCCCTTGTCGGCCTGGATGAAGTTGGCGTGCTTGGGGGAGACCTCGGCGCTCCCGATCCGCAGGCCCTTCAGACCGCAGGCGTCGATCAGCCGCCCCGCCGAGTCACCCGGCGGGTTGGTGAAGACCGATCCGGCATTGGCCCCACCGGGCTGATTGGCCCGACGCCATCGAACGATCTCGTCGATCGCCTCCTTCCCCACCTCCGGGGGGCCCGGCGCCAACCGATGGGTGGCCTCGACCACCACATCGGTGGCCGACAACGAGGTATGGCGATAGGAGGCGGCCAGGTTGGCGCTTGGATGCTCGATCACGATGCCCGTGGCCAGATCGACCGACCGGTAGCTGACCAGTGTGGCCACCGTGTCCGAGCCGTGGCCCCCGGCATTCATCCGCACGGCTCCCCCGACCGAACCGGGCACACCGACGGCCCACTCGAGCCCGGCCAGGCCGGCCGCGGCCGTGCGTCGGGCCAGGGCGGGTAGCGCCAGGGCCCCGCCGGCCCGGACCTCCGTACCCTCGATGACCAGGTCGGCGAATCCGGGACCCAGGGTGACCACCAGACCGGCAAAGCCGGCGTCGGCCACCAGGAGGTTTGATCCGTTTCCGACCACCAGGACCGGTACGTCGAGACCGTGGAGAGCACGGGCCACCTCCACCAGTGCGGCCTCGCCGGTCGCCTCGAACGCCAGTGCCGCGGTGCCGCCGACCCGGTAGGTGGTACGGCTCCCGAGAGGCGCGTCCCGCTCGAGGCGCCCGATGAGGCGCACCTCCAGCGCGGCGAGATCCGATTGGACCGTCACGTGACCGTCCCTTCGACAGCCATCAGCTCGTCGGGGAGCGATGTCAGGTCTCCTGCCCCGAGGGTCAGGCACAGGTCACCGGACCGGAGGAGTCCGGACACCGTACCCACCAGTTCGGTACGGCCGGCCAGATAGTGCAGTTCGACGTCGGGTCGCGATCGTCGCACGGCATCGGCCACCAGTCGGCCGGACACCCCCGGCACCGGCGGCTCGCCAGCTCCGTAGACGTCGGTCACGATGACCACGTCCGCGTCTTCGAATGCATCGCCGAACTGCTCGCCGACATCAGCTGTTCGCGAGTAACGATGGGGTTGGAACACAGCCACCACCCGCCCCCAATCCCCGTTGCGGGCGGCCGCCAACGCGGCGCGGACCTCGGTGGGCAGGTGGGCGTAGTCGTCGACGTAGGTGACACCGCCCTGTTCGCCCCGGAACTCGAATCGGCGGGCGACACCGCCGAAGCGGGCCAGTGCGCGGGTGGCGGCCTCGGGTGACGCACCGGCGGCCAGTGCAGCCACCGCGGCCACTGCGGCGTTCTTCGCATTGTGCAGTCCCGGGACGGCCACCTCCAGCTGAGCGATGGGTGACCCGCCCGGGCCGCGCAACTCGAAGGTCACGGAGCTCCGTCCCAGAGACGGCGAGGCGATGACGTAGTCCGCGTCGTCGGACAGTCCGACCAGCTCCGCTCCCGTCGCCTGCCCGATCACCAGTGCCTCAGCATCGTCTGCCCCGACCACGCTACGGCCCGACGAATCCAGGAAAGACCTGAACGCCGCCCGCACCGCCTCGAACGATCCGTAGTGATCGAGGTGGTCCGGCTCGACGTTGGTGACCACGGCGATCTCCGGAACCAGATGCAGGAAAGAACCGTCGCTCTCGTCGGCCTCCACCACGATCCACTCGCCTGAATCCCACACCGCGTTGGTCCCGATCTCGTTGACGTCGCCGCCGATCAGGAACGAGGGTCGCATCCCCGCCTCCACCAGGATCAGGGACAGCATCGATGCGGTGGTGGTCTTGCCGTGGGTCCCCGCGACGGCGATGCACCGCCGCTGCGCGGCGATGGCAGCCAATGTCTCGGCCCGGGCCAACACCGGGATCCCGCGGCGGCGCGCCTCGAGCACCTCCGAGTTGTCCGCCCGGACCGCGGTCGACATGGTCACCAGGTCGGCTCCCACGACATGTTCCGGCGTCGTGCCCCAGGGAAACGGCGATCCCCAATGACCGGAGGCGCTCGGTCACGCCCGACTCGCGCAGGTCACTTCCGCTCACCTCGTGGCCCATGGAGCGGAGCACCGTGGCGATGGCGCTCATCCCCGCGCCTCCGATGCCGACGATGTGGACCCGATTCAGAGTCGACGGGTCCCCCAGTGCGGGCCTCACGGGCACCGTCACCGCGGATCTCGATCCGCGGCACGGTCCGGTCTGGCGTTGGCCTCGATGACACGGGCACCGGCATCGGCCGCATCCGGACGCCCCAAAGACGCCGCAGCTCGGCCCATGGTCTCCAGTCGATCGGGGTCGCCCAGCAGCGTCTCGACATTCCGGGCCAATCCCGCCGGGGTGCAGTCGGCGTCGGGCAGCAGGACGGCAGCCCCCACGCGCTCCAGCACCCGGGCGTTGGCCGTCTGATGGTCTCCCGGGGCCCCGGGCAGAGGGACGAGGACGGAAGGTACCCCGGCAGCGGCCAGCTCGGCGATGGTCATCGCCCCGGCCCGGCAGACCACGACATCGGCAGCGGCGTACACGGTGGCCATGCGCTCTTCGTAGGCCACCCGGACCAGATCGAGGCCACCCGCGGGGCGGTCTGCCGCGGTGGATTCCCCCATCCCCGGGACCCGGTCGACGGTGGGATCGTCGCTGTAGGCCGCCCAGTCGCGCCGGCCGACGATGTGGTAGATCGCCAGGTCGTCCCGGTCGACCCAGCGTGTGGCCGCTCCGTCCACAGCCCGGTTGATCTGCCTGGCCCCGAGGGACCCGCCGAACACCACCAGCAGGTTCCGGCCTACCGGCAGCCCCAGCGTCCGGCGGGCCTCCGCCCGGGCGCCCGGCGACCGGTCGACGGCGGCGATCTCGGGACGAACCGGCGTACCGGTCACGACGGCCCGGGGGAGCGGGTTCCCCTCCCAACCGACGGCACTGGCCCGGGCGAACCGGCCGAACAGTCTGTTGGCCGCACCGGGCACGGCGTCGACGTTCACCAGTACCAGCGGCACCCGGTGCACCAGGGCCCCGATCGAACCCGCCAGGCTGGCGTACCCACCGACAGCCACGACGACCCGGGGGTGGGTGCGCCCGACCACCCGGACAGCGCGGGCGGCAGCCACGCCGAGCTCACAGACGGACCGCGGATTCTGCGCCAGGTCCCTGAGGGTGAGGCTGCGAACGATGCCACGCCCCGGCAGGAGCGTCAGCGGGAAGCCTCGTCCGGCCAAGGTGGCCTCGTCCTGGCCTCGCTCCGAACCGAGGAACTCGATCGAGCTACGGGAATGTCCGCGGGCCGCCAGTGCCTCGGCGATGGCAAGGGCCGGCTGCAGGTGGCCCGCCGTTCCCCCACCGGCTACGAGCGCGAAGCGCCGGGGTCCGATGTCGTCCGCAGCGTTCATCCTGTCCGGGTCGGTCACGCCCGGACGAGTCGTCGCCGCTGCGGATGCGTGCGCGGGGCGGCGCGTTCCTGCATGGCGATATTCAGAAGGATCCCCACCGCCGCCAGGGTGATGACCAGCGACGAGCCGCCGAAGGAGATGAACGGGAGAGGGATGCCGGTCACCGGGAGGACGCCGATCACGGCGCCGATGTTGATGATCGCCTGACTGGCGATCCAGATCGTCACGCCCACGGCCACCAGCGAGCCGAAGCGATCGGGCGCCCGCCCGGCTGCCCGGAACCCGTACCAGGCCAGTGCGAAGAAGAGAAGCAGGATCACGATGGCCCCGACCAGGCCCAGCTCTTCCCCCACCACCGAGAAGATGAAGTCGGTGTGGGCGTTCGGGAGCGTCCCCCACTTCTCACGGCCGCCCCCCAAGCCGAGGCCGAACAGGTGTCCCGACCCGAGTCCCACCAGCGACTGCCAGACCTGGTAGCCAGAGCCGGCCTGGTGCGCACCGGGATTCACGAACGACAGGATCCGGTCCCGACGGTACGGATCGCTGAGTCCGAACACCACGGCCACCAGTCCGAACCCCAACAGGACCTTGGTCAACGGGGCCAGCGACACGCCGCTCATGAAGAGGATGCCGAAGGCGATGCAGCTCAGCACCATGGCTGTCCCCATGTCGGGCTGCTCGATGATCAGACCCGCTGACAGGAAGAGCACGCCCATGACCGGCGCGATGACCTGCTTGGCCGGAGCCGAGCGGTCCGACCGCTTGACCACGATGTCGGCCGCGAAGACGACCATGGCCAGCTTCATCAACTCCGACGGCTGGAGGCGCAGCTGGCCGAAACCGACCCACCGGGCCGACCCGCCGGCCGTCACCCCGATGCCGGGCATGAGGACGACTGCCAACAGGGCGAGTGTGCCGATGAGCAGAGGGATCGACCACTTGCGCCACGAGTGGTAGTCGATGCGGGCACACACCAGCAGGGCCCCGATGCCTACGACCATCCAGAGCACCTGGCGGAAGAAGATGGTCCACGGCGAGTTGTAGGTGATCATCGAGATCACCGGGGACGCCGAGCCGACCATGACCAGGCCGGCGATGCACAGGGCGGTGACGAGCACGATGAGCGCGGGCGCGGTGCGCATGCTGTTCAATCGGCCGACAGGCGTCGGGCGGTCGCGTCGGATCGCTGTCGGCCGCTCAGCCATGTTCGATTCCTGGCCGGGCCGCGGCATCCTGCCTCTGGCGAGGCGACCGGGGCCAGGCCGCGGGCACCGGAGGAACACCTGTCGTCGGACTGCATACCACCAGCCTCGCCGATGCGCGCGCCCAGGTGGTGGAACCCGGTGCCCATCCCGCGCGGCATCGATCGATCCCTGGTCAATGGACCGTGCCCACCGACAGGAAGTCCCCGTAGAAGATCCCGAGTCCGAGTGCGGCGAAGAGCCCGGCCAGGATCCAGAACCGGACGATGACGGTGGTCTCCGGCCATCCCATCAGCTCGAAATGATGGTGGAGGGGGGCCATCAGGAATACGCGCCGTTTGAAGACGCGGAAGCTGATCACCTGGATGACCACCGACAGGGTGATGATGACGAACAGGCCGCCGAGGATCACCAACAACAGGTCGAGGTTCATGAGCAGGCACAGCCCGGCCAGTCCCGCTCCGAGCGACAGCGAGCCGGTGTCGCCCATGAAGATCTTGGCCGGCGCCGCGTTCCACCATAGGAACCCGACGCAGGCTCCGGCGAGGGCCACCGCCGCCAGGGCGAGGTCCAGGGCGTCACTGACGTGGTAGATGCTGAAGTGCCGGTACTGCCAGTACCCGATGATGGCCAAGGTGGCGAAGCAGAACGTCGACGAGCCGGCGGCGAGTCCGTCGAGGCCATCGGTCAGGTTCACCGCGTTGGCTGATGCGACCAGAATCACCGTCGCCCAGATGATCCAGACGACGGTGCCCATGTGCAGGCCGATCGAGTTGTACCGGGTGAACGACAACGTGGTGGAGGCATGGGCCCAGTAGACGGCGAGGATCGAGAAGGCGAGGCCGAGGGCCAGCTGCGAGCCGAACTTGGCACGCTTGTTCAAACCGAGGCTCCGACGGTGGCGCACTTTGATCCAGTCGTCGGCGAAACCGATGGCAGCCGCGCCCACGATGGCCAGCATCACCAGGGCACCCGAGCGGGACCAGTTCACTCCCGGGATGATGTGAGCGGACAGGAAGCCGACCAGGACCGCACCGACGATGCAGATCCCACCCATGGTCGGGGTGCCCGCCTTGGCGATGTGCACCTGTGGCCCGTCCTCGCGGATCTGCTGCCCGATGTTGTTCTTGAGGAGCCACCGGATGAGGAACGGGGTGGTCAGTACGGCCACCCACAGGGCGAGGCCGCCCGAGGTCATGAGTGAGATCACCTGGGGATACCCCCGAACCGCTCGTCAAGGGCCTGGGCGGCCTCTTCGCGATCGTCGAACGGCACGGTGACCCCTTGCATCGTCTGGGTATCTTCATGGCCTTTGCCGGCCACGAGTACGACATCGCCAGGTCGGGACCGCCCCACGGCGTCCCGTATGGCAGCGGCCCGGTCGGGCACCACGGTGACCGCGGCGCCGGCCACCGTACCGGCTCGGATCTCCTGGATGATGGCAATGGGATCCTCCGACCGTGGATTGTCCGAGGTGAGCACGACCTCGTCGGCCAACGTGCTCGCCACCGTTCCCATCTGGGGGCGCTTCCCCGAGTCACGGTCGCCGCCACAGCCGAAGACGCAGAAGACCCGTCCGGAACCGGCGACCGCCCGGGCGGCGGTCAGCGCCACTTCGAGTCCGGCCGGCGTGTGGGCGTAGTCGACCAGCAGGGACACCGGGGCCCCCGCTCCGACCACCTCCATCCGTCCCGGCACCGTCGGTGAGGACGCCAGTCCGACGGCCACCGTGCCCTCATCGACGCCGAGCGCCGTGGTCACTGCCGCGGCGACCAGGGCATTGTCCACGTTGAATCGGCCCGACATGGGAAGCTCGATCCGTTGGCCCCGCCAGGTGAATCGAGACAGACCGACGGCGAGCTCGACATCGCCCGCCTCATCGCGCCGGACGGCGGTGAACTTCCCGCCTTCGAGGCGTTCGAGCAGGCGGGCACCCCACGGGTCATCCTCGAAGACCACGGCGTGCCGACAGAACGCCGGAGTGAACAGCGATGCCTTGGCCTCGAAGTAGTTCTCCATGGTTCCGTGATGGTCGAGGTGGTCCCGACTCAGATTGGTGAAGGTGGCCACGTCGAAGACGATCCCGTCAACCCGGTGCTGCGTGAGGGCGTGCGACGACACCTCCAGAGCAGCGGCGCGGCATCCCTCGTCCACCATCGCCGACAACTGGCGCTGGAGGTCCGGCGATTCCGGGGTAGTGCGCTCCCCACCCAGGGTGCCGATCACACCGGTGGGGCGACCGTCGGCCTCGAGTATCGACCGGACCAACTGGGTCACCGTGGTCTTCCCATTGGTCCCGGTCACTCCGACGGTCTGGAGCGAGCGGGACGGGTGGCCGAAGAATGTGGACGCCACCGACGCCATCGCCGGGCGCACCCCGCCCGACGCCACCTTCACCTGTGTCACCTCCAGGTCGAGGAAGTGCTCGCACAACAGGGATGTGGCCCCGCGGGACACGGCCTCGACGGCGTGGTCGTGGCCGTCGGTCCGTTCACCGGGGACACAGCAGAACAGTGCGCCTGAGCCCACTCTCCGGCTGTCGAACTCGACCGAAGTCACCGGCGTGGCCGTTGGGTCACCTCGGACGGCCTCCACCTGCACCGCGTCGAGCAGGTCGCCCACCATCGTCACGTCAACATCCGAACGGAGGGCGGCTGGCTGGTTGGTGGGAGAGGTGCGCGGACCGGGCCCCACCTAGGGGCCTTCCGTGACCGCTCCGGCGGGCACGGTGACACTGCCCGTACCGCCCACTGCCGTTGACGAGGCGGCCGTCGTGGCCGTGGCGGTGGTGGGGATGCCGAAATGGTGGAGGGCATAGGCCATGATCGTGGAGAACACCGGAGCTGCCACCGCACCACCGTAGATCGGCGTCGGGTGGTCCAGGACCACAATCGCCGAGAGGACCGGGTTCTGGGCCGGCGCGAACCCCGCGAATGTGCCGACGTACGCTCCCGGGATGTACCCGAGGTGATTGGGACTGGGGATCTGGGCCGTGCCTGTCTTTCCGGCCACGGTGTAGCCGTCGATGGCGGCGCTGGTGCCGGTTCCGGAGGTCACCACCGCTTCCATCATGGCGGTGAGCAGCGAGTTCGTGGTCGGGTCGATGACGCGGTGGGACTCGGAGGGGGCCGCCGCCGTGACGGTGCCGTCGGAGGCCACCGTGGCCCGTACCAGTCGGGGTGAGACGAAGATCCCCCCGTTGGCCACGGCGTTGTACGCATCCAGTACCTGCTGTGCGGTTACGGCATCGTCCTGGCCGATCGGGGTCGACCCGATCGAGGTACCCGTCCACTGACTGGCCCCGGGAACCAGTCCCTCGGACTCACCGGGGATTCCGAGCCCGGTCATCTTCCCGAACCCGAGGTTCGAGATCTGCTGCAGGAGTCGCGCCTCCCCCAACTTCTGGGCCACTTCGATGGTCCCGATGTTCGAGGACTGGGCGAATATCTGAGTGGGGGTCAGGTCTTCCGTGCCGTGCTCCTCGGCATCGTGGAACGTGTACCGGCCCATGGGTAGGGAGGCGGGGACCGAGATCACCGTCGACGGCGTCACCACCGCGTCGGCCAGGGCGGCCGAGAAGGTCACCAGCTTGAACACCGACCCCGGCTCGTAGACCTGGGTGACAGCCGAATTGGACGGGGCTTCCACGACTCCTGCCGGCAGCGTGTCGGCCTGGGCGACCAATGTCGGACCGGATGTGTCAGGAGGAGAACCGACCTGGGCGGTCAGCGTCGCCGATCCTGTGGACGTCGCCGATCCTGTACCGGACGCCGAAGATCCCGCAGTGGCCGGCGGAGTGGCATCCAGATCGGCCATGGCCAGGATGTCCCCCGTCTTCACGTCCATCACCACTGCCGTTCCGGCGGTGGCATGGGACGCGACGATCTCGGCGGCCAGCGCCTGCTCGGCCACGTACTGAACCGACTCGTCGAGGGTGAGTTCCACGCCGGTCCCTGGAACGGCCGGTGTCGACCGGTCGGTGCTCGGCAGCGCGACGCCATCGGGCGACTGGAGAATGTCCGTCGTCCCGGCACGGCCGGCCAGGAGCGACTGGAGCTGGTACTCGATACCCGAGGTCCCGTTGCCGTTCCATCCCACGCCGCCGACGACAGGCTGGGCGAGGTCGCCGACGGGGACGACCCTCTGGGACTCGGGCACCAGGTTGATTCCATTCAGATTCCAATTGGTGATCTTGGCGGCAACTGCATTCGGCACCCTGTGGGCGAGGTAGACGAATCCCGATGGCTCGGTCAGTTCGGCCCGTAATGTTCCCGCCGGAATGCCCAACAGCGGTGACAGTCTCGCGGCCACGGACGTCGGATCGGTGATGATCTGGGGGTCCGCCACCACCGTCTGTCGTGTCACCGTCTCGGCCAGGACCTCACCGTTGCGGTCGTAGATGCCTCCCCGGATCGGCGGGACGGCAACCACCTGAGTCAGCTGGGCCCGCGAAATGGCGGCGTAGTGCTGGTTCCCGAACTCCTGGACCTGCACCAGTCGCATCATGATCACCAGGAACACTGCGACGAGGACGAGCCGCATGGCGCGGGTGCGCCGGCCGAGGAGGACGGCGGGGCTCACCGTGCCGTCGTCGCGGGGGAGGTGCCGGTGGTCGGACTGGTGGCGGCGGGGCCCGATGGCGTCGTGTGGGGCGCCGGCAGCGGGACGTCGAGTGGGGTGTAAGGGAGGTCCTGGACCGAGGGGGGCGCCACCAAGCCGCTGGCGAGGCCCTCGGCCACGACCCGGGGTGCCGCCGAAAGCTCGGCCACCTCGACCTGCATCGACTTCTGGCTGGCCTGAGCGGCCGCGATCGCCATCTGGGTATCGGCCATCCGCACTTGGCCCTGCGCCACCATGGAATCGCCGACGACCACCAGCAGCAGGCTGGCCACCACCACGGATACGGACAGCCAGACGTGGAAGTTTCGCGATCGCCTCCGACGGGGCGAGCGACGCGGTTCCGGCTCGAAGACGCGCAGTGGGGGTCGGCGGGCGGCTGGGCGGCGCTGGGGAGCGACCGCAGCACGACGGGCCGAACTTGTCGAGGGCGGAGCCATCAGGCCACCTCACCGTTCTTGCTGGTATCGGATACACGGGGTAGGCGTTCGACAACCCTCAGGCGTGCGGCTTCAGACCGGTGATTCCGGGTCACTTCGGCCTCGGAGGGGCGTCGCGAGCCCCGGTACACCAGACGGAATTGCGGATCGGCACCGCAGACGCAGGGCAGACCGGGTGGGCAGTGGCAGTCGTCGGTGACCGCCCGGGTGAATGTGGTCTTGACCAGGCGATCCTCTCCCGAGTGATAGGAGATCACCACACAACGCCCACCCGGTCGGAGTAGTTCGAGGGCGGCGTCGAGACCGGTGCGGAGCTGGTCCAACTCTTCGTTGACGGCGATACGGACGGCCTGGAATACCCGGCGGGCCGGATGCCCCCCGGTGCGTCGGGTGGCGGCGGGAATGGCTTCCCTCACCACATCGGCGAGCTGACCAGTGGTGGTGATCGGCCGAGCGGCGATGATGGCACGGGCGATGCGCCGGGCGAACCGGGTCTCTCCATTGTCAGCGAACAGTTCGACGAGGGACTCCTCGCTCGAGTCGTTCACCACGTCGGCCGCTGTTCGTCCGACGGTCGGATCCATCCGCATATCGAGTGCGGCGTCCCTCCGGTAGGAGAAGCCTCGCTCGGCCACGTCGAGCTGGGGTGAGCTGACACCCAGGTCGAACAGCGCGCCGGTGATGCCGCGCTCGTTCTCGGGGGTACCGAGCTCGTCCTGGACCTGACGCACGATGTCGCCGAGCGAGTCGAACCTGACCCGTCGGATGATGGCGCGGTCACCGAAGACAGCAAGCTCGCCGGTGGCGGCAGCCACGGCGATCGGGTCACGGTCGATGCCGAGCAGCCGGATGCCCGGGTGCGCCTCGAGCAGCGCGCGTGCGTGGCCGGCACCTCCCAGGGTGGCATCGAGGACCAGCCCCCCGGGAACGCCGGAGAGCAGGTCGATGACCTCGGTGGCCATGACCGGCTGATGGGGAAATGCCTCGCTCATCCGCAGTCCCTCGGCCAGCTCGGGCCGTGCGGGAGGAGCGCCGCGACGATCTGTCTGGGAGGAGGCGGAGGAGGATTCTCCCAGCGCTCCGGCCGAGGGACTGCGCATGGGCCAGACACGTTCGATGTGGACGTCGTGGCGAGACACGGCGGCCAATCCTGACTGCAGAGGGGTGAGGCGAGGTAACGCCGCGGGGTGACCGACCAGTTCGGCCAGCTGGGTCGCAGACAAGGTGTGGGACGACGTCGATATGCGTCGCACAGCGATGACTCCGTGCCCGGACGGCTGGGCGTACGGCGCGGGGTCACCGGACGTCGGGTCACCGGCAACGACGTCACCGGGCGACGCTTCGGGGAGGTCGGTGACGGCGGTGAGGACCGCCGTCCCTCGGCGGGGACGTCGTGTGCTCGAGGTGCGGCGATCCTGGTCGGACGCTCCGTGGCGAACGAGATGAAGGCGCATGGCGACACTCAGCCGTCGTCGCCCATGGTGAGACGGGCTTCCTCGGGAAGAACCTTCTCGTCCCAGGTCTGCCGGTCCCACAGTTCCACCCGGTCGATGGCGCCGAGGACCAGAACCTCGGACTCGAGACCGGCGTACTCGCGGAGCCGGGCCGGAATCGCCATCCTGCCCTGCCGGTCGATCTCCAATTCGTGTGAAGTCGAGGCCCACAGGCGAACCAGGTTGCGGTCGCTCCGACTGGTCGTGGACCGATCGATCATGGCGTCCATCTGGTGTTCGAACTGATCCGGGGTCCACAGTGACAAGCAGCCGTCCTGCTCCGGAGCGAGAAACCCGCCGTGCTCGAAGTGGGTGCGGAACTTTGCCGGCAGGATGACTCTTCCCTTTTCGTCGAGCGAATGCTCGTGTCTGCCGAAGAACCGTGCCACTGGATCTTGCTCCCACAGCGCTCCCCGCAGTGCCCGGTACCCGACTGTTTCGGGTTCCTCCCTTTCACACCACTTCGCTCCACCTTATTCCCCACACCTCCACTCGTCAACCATTCGGCACCCTTGTCCCCCATTTGGCCCAGGCCTATCGCCGATCGGTGATCGGTGTTGCTGATCTGGACATATCGCCCTCACCGGTTGCCCGCCTCCGTACGCCGGCCGTGGGTCGTTTGGCCCATGGAATGGAGGGCGCGCGTGCGCCGTCGGGCACCCGGTCAGGTGGAGCTGAGCATCGATGGGTGCCGGACCGGCCAGGTGGAGCCGGGTGGAGGGTGGTGGCTCCGAAGGCCCACGATTCGGAGCGATGCCCGATCGACCCCGACCCGCTACGACAAGACCCCGACCCGCTACGACAAGAGGTCGAGAAAGGCCGTGATCACCGCGGCTCGGGTGGGCGCCGGGTCGACGCCGGCCTGATCGGCGGCGTCCACCAGCCCGATCACGGCACCGGCCAATCCCTCCCTGGCCGCAGACCGCTCCGCACCTGGGAGTACCAACACGTCGAGCAACGGCGTCGGGTCCCAGTGGAGGACACACGCACCGTGGAACCAGGAGCCGAACCGATTCCGACGCTGGGACAGTCCCACCGCCTTGCGGCCACCGACGGTGACTTCTCCGGCCCCGACCCCCCCGAAGCAGACCAGGGAGGACCAACGGGTGCACACCCCGGGTTCCGGACCTTGCACTTCGACGGTGCCCACTCCGGTGCCACGGATCACCGCCGCCCAGACGGCTCCCAGCCACTCAAAGGCGCGGGCGACGTCCGCCGACCATCTGGCGTCCCCGACCGGGACCCACACGTCGATCCAGACCGGATCGTCGGGGGTGACCAGCACGGCCCCACCACCCGATCGCCGTCGAACAACGGGGAGGCCGGCGACTTCGGCTGCTTCGGCATCGACCACATCGATGTCCTGGGTCGAGCCGAGTACGACGGCCGGGCCAGTGGGCAGGCAGACGGCCACCGTCGGGATCCGGTGATCGTGGTCTACGGACGGCCACGAGTCGTGGAGTCGTGATGCCGGTTCGGCTCGTTCTTCGATCCGCCACCGATCCGGCACCGACACAGTCTGACACCCGACCGGTACTCCGGCGCCCAGGCGATTCATGATCATCGAACCTCGACGAATCCCCGGACCCCGCCCTGGACCTGCCGGCGGTGGCCGGACTCAGGCGCTCTTCTGCCGCCTGGCGACCACGTCGGAGCCGAGATAATCGACCCAGTCGTCACTGGTGCTCCCGCACATGGCCAGGAGCTGGACCCGGTGGCGGGGTGCGGCCGGTGTGGAGCGGAGCACCATTCCGACCTCGTGAGGCAACCGGTCCTCCTTGCGTGTGTTGCAGGGTCGACACGCAGCCACCACGTTCTCCCACGTATGGGGGCCGCCTTTGCTACGCGGGATCACGTGGTCGAGGTTCTCGGCCGAGGCCCCGCAGTACTGGCACTTGCCGCCGTCCCGGGCGAAGACCGTCCGGCGATTCACGGCGACCCGGTAGTTGTACGGGACTCTGACGTAGCGAACCAGCCTGACCACCGACGGTTCGGGCACGCTCACCCGCTCCGCCCGAAACACCCGCTCGGTGGCGTGGATCAGCTCGGCCTTGGTGTCGAGGACGAGGAGGACGGCGCGCCGCGATGACACGATTCCCAGTGGCTCGAAGGTGGCGTTGAGGACCAGCGCCCGACGCGTCGGCGACATCGGTGAGCGGACCGGGGTGGCCCCGTCCTGGGGTGGCGGGGCGGAAGACGCCGATGTGCCTCCCAGCAACGACGGACGGTCCATCGACCCGTTGCTACCTGTGCCCACCCGGACGTGATGCCGCCGACGAAGTTGCCCGGCACCACTCGAGGAATGAGATGACGTCAGCCTTGTCCGGTGCCGCATCGGGACGGCCGTAGGCGGTGACCATCCTGAACTCCCACAGGCGCCCATCAGGCAAGGGCAGGCGGGGTGCCGAGCGCCACCAACGGCTCGGCGCCATCCGTCGTAGCTCGCCCAGCGCTGTCCACCACAGGTCGGGGCGCGTGAGGATCGCCGTCACCAGTCCGAGGATCGGCACGGTTGAGTCGGATCCAGGCCCTGGGCCCGCCGACGGATACGTCATCGGGCTCTCGACGATTGGCGTGCCTCCGGACGGCGCGGGAGCAGGCGCAGGAGCAGGTGCGGTCATCGCCGACCATCTTCCCCCACGGTGGACCGATGACGCGCCACCGCTGCCGCACCCACGAGCGGACCGTCGGCCCCGAGGCCTCCCGCTCGGATGCTGGTGGACCGGGCGAATTCGAGTCCGCACCTGGACTCGATCTCCTCCTGCGCCGCCGAAAAGAAGTCCTCCCCGTAGCCCAGCGCCACCGATCCCGCCACCACGGCCAGCTGTAGGTCGAGCAGATTGGCAACCGACGCCACGGCCCGACCGACCAGGGTGCCGCACCGGCGACGCATCGACAGGTCCGCTTCCGCGGCCGGGCGCCCGGTGATGGCGGCGATAGCCGTGCCCGACACTTCCGCTTCGAGGCAACCACGACCGCCGCATGCGCATGTGCGGCCGTCCGGCTCGACGACCACGTGTCCGACATGGCCGGCGTTCCCGCCGGAACCGTCGAGCAGCCGCCCGTCGAGAATGACGCCCCCGCCAACCCCGGTCGAGACCACCAGGGCCATGTAGTCGGAGCAGCCGCTTGCTGCACCCCGCCAGCCCTCGCCGAGTGCCAGTGCCTTGGCGTCATTGTCGATCGTCACGTCGAGTCCGGTCAGGTCCGCCAGGCGGGCGCGTAGCGGAAAGCGACGCCAGCCGAAGATGTTGAGTGGCGACACCGTCTCACCGCCGAACTCCATCGGGCCCCCACAGCCGACGCCGCAGGCCGCCGGCAGTACCGGTGACCGGTCGAGCATCTCGATGACGACCCGGCGGAGCGCGTCGAAGACCTGCTCGGGGTCTTCGGATGAGGGCGTGGCGATACGTTCGCGAATCAGGATGTCGCCGGATCCGTCGACGATGCCGGCTTCCATCTTGGTTCCGCCGATATCGACGGCCAAAACGGCCTGGGCGGGCATGGATCTCACGCGCAGACCGGGCACAGCGCCGGTCCCACGGGACAGCGGACCGTCAGCCGTCGGGCCGACTTCCCGTGCCGGCGGATCAGTCCTCGCGGTGGAAGCGCCCACGGATCCAGTCACGGGGATCGTGGACCGGATTGTTGATGCTGCGGGTGTGGAGGGATCGCGAGATGTCGTCAATCCCCGCCTTGCCCATGCGACGGGCATTGTTGGCGAAGACCACACCGGACAGGAACATCACCACCACGCCGACGAACCCGAGGGCAAGGTTGGCGGCGAAGGTGAAGAACATGAATACCAGAGCGGCGACGAATACCAGCGCCGACCAGATGCAGTAGCGACCGGCATGGCGGTAAACGGTCTCGGAACGCACCCGTTCGGCAAAATCCGGGTCCTCTTGATAGAGGGACTGCTCCAGCTCGTGCAGTATCCGTTGTTCGTGCTCAGAGAGCGGCACTATCTCGTCCCCTCCACCAGTTCTCGGCGGTCACCAGACCTATCCTCGCGCAACCGACCCCCGAGTGCACGGCGCCCCGAGCAACCGTTGCCGACAGGAATCCAGATGGAACAGCCACCGGTTGCATGTTACAGGTTGTCGGACGGTTTCCCTCAGATCTTCAACGCGGCCAGTTCCGCAACGCCGGCTCCAGGCCCCGTTCAACCCGTCCGGCCCTGGCTACTGTCCCGTTTGACCCGACTCGGGTGCTGGAACCGAATCGTCCCTTCGAACCTCGGATAGCCCCTCACCTGGGGACTTGGGGCCCCATTGGGCCTCACCACGCTTTCGGACCCGTAATCCCTCAGGGGTCACCAGCGATGCGGGGCCAACGGCTTCGCCTCCGTAGCGGGCCCGGATTGCGTCCACCGCATCGGTCACCGAACCCCATGTCTCCTGCAGCCGAGCCGCCATCTGCCCGGCATCCTCCCGACCTCCCGGGCGGACATCTCCCACGCCGTCAGGGTCTTCGACACCGCCGGAACGCTCTGCATCAGCGTCCCCCGCGAAGTCGAGTCGCAGCTGGGTACCCCCACCGGGTTCCGAGAGCCCCGAGAGGCTCACCCCGAGCAGACGGACACCCTTCGCCAGGTCGACGGCGTCGAGCAGGGCGCCGGCGACTGCGGCGATGGCCGCCGTTGCGTCCACCGGACCGTCGAGGGTGTGGGACCGGGTGATCTGGGTGAAGTCGCCGAATCGGAGCTTCACCGTGACCGTCCGGGCCGCGCGGTCGGCTCCGCGCAGCGCCGTAGCCGAAGCGTCGACCATTCGGTGCAGTCGACGGCGCAGATCGTCGCGATCCCACAGGTCGGTGGTGAAGGTCTCCTCGTGGCCGATCGATTTGGCTTCCTGCTCCGGCTCGACCGGTCGTTCGTCGATCCCTCGGGCCAGTTCGGACAGGTGGCGGCCTGCGGCTACCCCGAGGTAACGCTCGAGAGCCTCCGGCGGGACCGCCGCCAACTCCCCGATCGTGGTGACACCCAGGGCCGCAAGTCGCTTCTCAGTAACCGGGCCGATGCCCCACAGCGCCCGAACCGGCATCGGGTGGAGAAAGCTGAGCTCGTCCTCGGCCCGGACTTCCACAACGCCCGGGCCGGGCTCGATCCCCTCCCTCGAGGCTCGGGGTTTGGCCACCTTGGAGGCGAGTTTGGCCATGAGCTTCGACCGTCCCACGCCGACGGAACAGGGCAGTCCCATTTCCTCGAGCACCCGGGACCGGATCACTCGTCCGATACCGGTGCCATCGCCGAACAGGTGGACCCCGCCGGTCACGTCGAGGAACGCCTCATCCAACGAGATGCCCTCCACCAGAGGCGTAAACGCAGACAGAATCCCGTGGAGTCGCCGGCTCTCCTCGATATAGCGATGGAAGCGCCCGTCGATGAACACGGCGTCCGGACACCGCCGCCGGGCGATCGACGAGGGCATGGCCGAATGGATCCCGTACCTGCGTGCCTCATAGGTACAGGCCGCCACCACCCCCCGGGGACCACTCCCTCCGACGATCACCGGCTTGCCAGCGAGCGACGGGTCGTCGAGGACCTCCACCGAAGCGAAAAACGAGTCCATGTCGACATGCAGGATCACCCGTTCACCGCGCCGTGACTCCGGCACCTCATGCCCCGGTGCCGATACCTCGGGCCCGGTCGGAACGCTCACCCCCCGAGGCGCAGTCTCCGGAAGCCTTCTGCGCAAGGGACACCGGCGTGGCGGCCGGCGTCCTCCGCAGCCAGGCGCATGGCTGTTGCCGCCCACTCGCCGCCTTCGGCGAACTGGCTCCGGTGGCAGCCCACGGCTTCGCCCTTGGTGTCGACGGTGGCGGTGATGTCGATCCACACGTCGGGCTCGAGCGTCCCGGAAAGGAGGACGGTGCCCACCTGGTGGGCCGGCCCCGCCTCGGGAAAGTAGTGCGGCATCGCAGCAGCGGGCGCCACGGCGTCGAGCACCGCGAACCCGGTGATCCGGTGGTCCCGGTGATTGAAATAGTCCTGTCCGAAGAAGACGGCACTGGGGTCCGGACACAGCACAATTTCGGGCCGCACCCGGCGGACCGCGGCGACCAGCGCCTCGCGGAACCAGGCCTCGTCCTCGAGCTCGCCGTCCGGTGCGCCCAGGAACATCTGACCGGCGAGTCCGATCACCGCCGCCGCCGCCGCCGCCTCTTCGGTTCTGATGGCGACCAGCTCCTTCGATTCGACAGCTGGATCCGCGGTCCCCTTTCCACCGTCGGTGCAGATCAGGGAGTGCACCTCGCATCCGTTGGCGGACCAGGCTGCGAGTGTGCCGCCGCACGAGACGTCGGGGTCGTCCGGGTGGGCATAGATGGCCAGGGCTCGACTGGGCACGACATCGAACAGCTCTGCCATCCCTCAGCCCTCGGGGCGCTTGGGTGCGGTGGTCTTTGTCAGTAGTCCGACTTCGCGCCGGAAGTCGTCCACCCCTTCAAATCCCTTGTAGACGCTGGCGAACCGGAGATAAGCCACTTCGTCGACCATCCGGAGGTGCTCCAGAACAGCCAGGCCCACCTGCTCCGAAGTCGCTTCCCACCCGACTTCGCGCAGTTCGTCCTCGACCTCGCGAGCGACGATATCGAGCTGCTCCTCGGTCACCGGTCGGTTCTTGGTAGCAGCACGCAGCCCGTCGATCAGCTTGCCCCGGTCGAACGGCTGCCGGATTCCTGACCGCTTGACGACGATGAGCGGAATCTCGTCTATTCGCTCGAACGTCGTGTATCGGTGGCCGCATTCAGAACACTCACGACGGCGCCTGATGGCGGCCCCGTCCTCGGCCACCCTCGAATCCACGACCCGATCGTCGTCAGCCAGGCACCAGGGACAACGCACGGAATGGAGGCTACCGCCCATCGGGTCCTCGTCATAGAGCAGTTGACTCATCGGTCGGGGGTCGGTGACTGGACCGGTCGTGGTGGCCACAGGAACATCGATCGCTCGCCGGGCCGGGATCGGTCGGCTCACCCTGAAGCCAACCTCCGCCCGCTGCGGCGGTACATGGTCAGGGAAGGGTGATCTGCTCGCCCGGGACGACCGTATAGGTGCCGAGTTCCGCTGCCAGCTGAGCGACTACCGGACGCGGGTCGCCCGTCGGATCCATCCGCTCGGCAATCGACCAGAGGGAGTCACCAGCCTTGACCGTGTACAGGACCGGGTGGCCATTGGCCGCCAAGGCGGATTCGGTGGTGTGGGAGGAGCCACCGAACCCGCCCAGCGGAAGCGCGAGGAGGGCCAGGGCAATGCCCATCATCGCGAGGAGGGCCCGCCTGCGGCGGACTTCGGGAGAAACCCGCCGACGGGGTGGCCGGACCCGCTCGACGGTCTTCCCGTAGCTGGGATCGGATGACCGCCGGAACCCTGGGGCCCGGTATGGAGGCACCTCGACCAACCGGAGATCCGGCCGACCGATGTCCAACGGTTCGTCATCGAAGTACTCCGGCAGGGATGCTGTGAGAAGCGCCGTCATCGGGAGTTCCTTCCTGTCGTCTCGATAGCCACTGTTGTACTGACCGGGTGTGACACCCGGTCCACGGACCGTCGGTCGGGGTCGGTCCTCGAACTTGTGTTCGTCATGCCGCCATCCCAGCACGAACACCTGTTCGATGTCAACAACTTTTTCGAACAGATGTTTGCTTCGGGGGTCATCCGGGGCTACGTTCATGCAAACAGACGTTCGCACGAGGGTGTGACGGCGCGGCGAACCGGAGAGTGAAAGGGACTCATGGCCCAGGTACTCAGCACGAAGAGGAAACAGATTCTCGACTGCATCTCCGAGGCGGTCCGCGAGCGCGGTTACCCACCGTCGGTGCGCGAGATCGGTGAAGAGGTGGGCTTGGCATCGTCGTCGACCGTCCACGCCCACCTGGCCGTGCTCCAGCGCGAGGGATACCTACGCCGCGACCCGACCAAGCCCAGGGCCATCGAGGTCTGCTATGACCCATCATCCAAGGTGATCATGGACTCCCGGCCGATCCGTCACGTGCCACTGGTCGGCGACGTTGCCGCAGGCACTGGTGTTCTGGCGCAGGAGAACGTGGAAGAGCTCTATCCGCTGCCCGAAGATTTCACCGGCACGGGCACCCTGTTCATGCTCCGGGTCAAGGGGGACTCGATGGTCGATGTGGGGATCGTCGAAGGCGATTTCGTCGTGGTTCGCCAGCAACCCGAAGCTCAATCAGGGGACATCGTGGTGGCCGGGATTCCTGACGAGCAGGCGACGGTAAAGACCTTCTCGACGAAGGACGGCAACGTCGTGCTGACACCGGCCAACCCCACACTTGAGCCGATGGTGTTCGACCCGTCCGAGGTGACCATCTACGGCAAAGTCGTCACCGTCCTCCGTCGACTCTGAGGAGCACCTCAACTCCAAGAAGCGCCCTCAGCTTTGTCCCCAACCCGCTCCCCTCCCGGTGTCGATGCGGGACACTCCTCGCCACTCGGGTCACGGGCTCGGCGTGGCCACCCCGATGGAGCCCATGTCCGGATAGCGGCTGCCGGCGGTGGCGTCCGGCGGGAACACCTCTTCGATGAGGGCCAGGTCTGCTGCGTCGAGGACGACATCGGATGCGGCCAGGTTCTCCTCGAGATAGGTCCGCCGCTTGGTCCCTGGGATCGGCACCACGTCGTCGCCCCGGCTGAGAACCCAAGCCAGTGCTAGTTGGCCCGGTGTGCAGCCCTTGGTCGCGGCCAGCTCGCGTACCCGGTCGACCAGCGCCAGGTTGTGGGCGAAATTCTCCCCGGTGAACCGCGGTTGGAACTTGCGGAAGTCGCCTTGGGGAAAATCATCCGGTGAGGTGATCGCCCCGGTGAGGAATCCCCGTCCGAGCGGGCTGTAAGCCACGATGCCTACCCCGAGCTCACGGGCCACCGGCACGACCTCGGCCTCGATGTCACGACTCCATAACGACCACTCGCTCTGAAGCGCAGCGATGGGATGAACCGCGCACGCCCGACGGAGCGTGTCGGGCGCAGCCTCGGACAACCCGAGATACCGGACCTTGCCCCGGGTCACCAGTTCAGCCATCGCGCCGACCGTCTCCTCGATGGGAACCGCGGTGTCGCTGCGATGCTGGTAGTAGAGGTCGATATGGTCGACACCCAGCCGGCCCAGTGACGCTTCGCAGGAACTGCGCACATAGTCCGCATCGCCCCGAATCGAGCGAACGGCCGGATCCGCGGTGCGGACGATCCCGAATTTGGTGGCCAACACCACCTCATCCCGGCGCCCGGCGATAGCGCGGCCGACCAGTCCCTCATTGAGGAAGGGGCCGTACATGTCGGCTGTGTCGAGCAACGTCACACCGGCATCGAGGGCGCGGTGGATGGTGGCAATCGACTCGGCCTCGTCACCAGTTCCGTAGAACTCGCTCATCCCCATGCAGCCGAGCCCCTGCGATGACACGACCAGTCCGTCCCGACCGAGATTCCGTGAAGTGAGAGTCATGGAGCGACCCTACCGATCCGGCCGCAACGGTCACTCGGAGGCGTCCCGGCTGGGCGAGCCGATCGGATGACCAGCACGGGTTACTCCCCGCTGTCAGGACGGGTCACTCCCAGGTGACGGTGCGGAGAACCGTTTCCAGCACCGAGGTCGCCCGGGTCAGTTCCTCGGTGCTCACGTGCTCACCTGGGGTGTGGGCCAGGAGCGGGTCGCCGGGGCCGAAGTTGGCCGCCGCCACCCCCCGTTCGGCAAAGAAGGCCACGTCAGTCCACCCGACTTTGGCTCGGGGCGGGGATCCGCTGGCGGAAACCAGGGCGGCGAGCACCGGGTGATCAAGGTGCGGCGGGGCCGCCGGCGCCGAATCGACCAGCTCCCAATTGTCCCCGGCCTCGAGGTAGGGCGCCAGCAGCTCCCGGACTGACGATTCCGCCTGAGACTCGGTCCGGTCGGGGGCGAACCGGTGGTTGAGCACCAGGGTGACCCGGTCAGGCACCACGTTGCTCGCCACTCCTCCCTCGACTTCGACGACCTGCAGCTGTTCGGCATACTCACATCCGTCGATCACCGGGCGACGGACTGCGTACCCGTCCACCGCGGTGAGAAGCCCGGCAAGTCGGTGGATGGCGTTCCGACCGGTGTGTGGACGGGCCACGTGGGCACGGAGTCCCGCCAGGGTTATGCGGATCCGCATCGACCCCTGGCAGCCCGCCTCGACGAAACCCGATGTCGGTTCGCCCAGTACGGCCACATCGGCGGTCAGCAGGTCCGGGCGCTCGTCCCACAAGCGCAGCAGACCGTTGTGCTCCCGTGCGACCTCCTCGCCGGCGTAGAAGCACCAGGTGACGTCCACGGGCGGCGCCTCGAGACTGCCGGCGAGATGGAGGAAGACGGCCAGCCCACCCTTCATGTCGACCGCCCCGAGGCCGTACAGCGTGGAACCTTCCAGCCGCGGCTCTTCGTTTCCGTTCACCGGAGGGACGGTGTCCAAATGGCCGGCGAGCAGCACCCGTCGGGAGCGACCGAGTTCGGTGCGGGCCACAACGTTGTCGCCGACCCGCTCGACCGTCAGCCAGGGGCAGAGGCTGAGGGCGGCCTGGACGGCGTCGGCCATGGCACCCTCGTGGTGGCTGACCGAGGGGATCCCGACCAGGGCCGTGGCCAGGCCGAGGAGACCGCTCGGCACGGAGTCGGCCACAACAGCCACTTCCCCATCCACTTCGGTCACATCGACACTCCGTGCGACCGGAGGATGTCGTTGAGCTGGGCTTTGTCGTGTCGCTGACCCTCGGTGAGACGCTTCAGCACCAGGACGCACGGTAGGTAGAACTCCCCACCGGGAAAATCCCGGCGGCGATTGGCCTGGACGGCGACCGACCACGGGGGCACGTGACCACGTCCGAGTTCGTCGCCGGTCTCCGCATCGATGACCGGGATGCTGGGGTTCAATATGGTTCCCTCGCCGATCACCGAGCCCCGGCCGACCCGGGCCCCCTGGGTGATCATGCTGCGGCTGCCGATCATCACCTCGTCCTCGATGATCACCGGTGCCGCCTGGGCTGGCTCCAACACGCCACCGATCCCGACGCCACCGGACAGGTGGACCTGTTCGCCGATCTGCGCACACGAGCCGACCGTCGCCCAGGTGTCGACCATGGTTCCCGCCCCGACCCGGGCCCCGATGTTGACGTAACTGGGCATGCAGATGACCCCGGGGGCGAGGTAGGAGCCCCACCGGGCCGATGCGCCCGGAACCACCCGGACCCCGGCGGTGGCGAAGTCGTGCTTGAGCGGCAGCTTGTCCGCGAACTCGAACGGCCCCGACCTCAACGGTCTCCATCGAGCGGAGCCGGAACAGCATGAGGATGGCGTGCTTGAGCCACTGATGGACCACCACCTGATCAGTGGTCGGGTCGATCTCGGCAACCCGTGCCTCCCCCGAGTCCAGGAGGTCGACCGCCTCGGTCACCACCGATAGGGCCTCCGTGTCCGACGGGGTGAGCTCAGGAGCTCGGTCCCACAGTGTCTCGATCCGATCCACCAGCTCTGCCATGGGGGGAGACGTTACCGCCCGGTCCCGACGCCGCCGATCCTCCCCGGCGCCGACAATCCCGTCAGACGGACGAGGCGAGCCGCTCGGCCACCAGTTCGAGTCGGTCCATGGGTTGGACGACCGCAACCCGGACGTGGCCACGGCCGACCTCGCCGTAGAGCTCTCCGGGACTGACCAGCAGTCCGGCCTCGTGCGCCAACCAATCGCATAGTGCCCACCCATCGGCGAATGCCTCCGGGACCGGGACCCACAGGTAGAACCCTCCGGCCGGCTGCCTGACGGGAAGGCCCGCCTCGCCCAACACGTCGGCGAGGAATCCCAGGCGCTCCCGGTACCGCTGACGCTGCTCGTCCACATGGGCGTCGTCGTCGAGCGCCACGACCGCACCGGCCTGCACCGGGCCGGGCACCATCAGCCCGGCGTGGCGGCGCACATCGAGGAGGAATGTCACCAGGTCTTCATCCCCGGCGTAAAAGCCGGCCCGCACACCGGCCAGGTTCGAACGCTTCGACAGGGAGTGGACGGCCACCACCCCTTCAGCACCGGATTCGAGGACACTCCGGGGCGGGCCATCCCAGGTGAACTCGGCGTAGCACTCGTCACTGAAAACCGGCACGTCCCTCGTCCGTCCCCACATGGCTGCGCGCCCGAGGTCGGTCAAGAGCCCGGTCGGGTTGGAAGGCGAGTTCACCCACAGGAGCAGCGCTCGCGACGCGTCGACCGGGTCGACACTGTCCAGGTCGAGACCGCCACCAGCAAGCTCCGGCACCGCTACCGCTCGCACCCCGGCCAGCGTGGCCCCCATCGCATAGGTCGGGTACGACACAGCCGGATAGAGGACCGTGTCCCGGTCCGGCGACCGGAGGCGGAGGAACTGGGCCGTGGTGGCCACGAACTCCTTGGTCCCGACGCAGGCCGCCACTTGCCGAGCCGGGTCGACGTCGACGCCGAACCGCCGCTGAATCCACTCCGCGGCAGCGCGCCGGTACTCGGGAGATCCCGGGGACGTCGGGTAGCCCCGCTCGGTACCCGAAGTGGCCATCGCCGCCAGCACTGAGGCGGGCGGGGGGTCACAAGGTGTGCCGATCGAGCAGTCGACCAGTCCCCCTCGATGGGCGAATCGCTCAGTGGCCATCGCCTTCGCGCCGTTGAGGCGCTCGTAGGGATAGGGCGGCGGTGCGAAGCCTGCAGGAGTGCCGGGAACGGCGACGCCGGGATTCACGAGGCCAGGAACGCCGCGAAGCGTGCCTTACCGGCCTCGTCCAGCACGACCTGGATCCGGGTGGCGTCGTCCCCGGCCTCCTCCCCCACGATCTCTCCCTCCCGGTGCACTGCGGCCAGGACGTCGCCGCGAGCCCACGGGATCTCGAGCTCGACAACCCGGTCACCGACCCGCAGCCGATCGCCGATCGTCACCAACAGCTCATCCATGCCCGCTCCCGTCCGCGCCGATAGCAGCACTGATCCCGGATGCGCCTCCAACAACCGGCGAGCCTCCTCGCCGGTATCGTCCTCGCCGCCGCCGAGGGCGTCGGACTTGTTGATCACCAGGAGCTCGGGCATTCCATCGGCGCCGATCTCGGCCAGTACGGAGTGGACGGCGTCGATCTGTCCCTGGAGGTCGGGTGCCGAACCATCCACCACGTGCACGATGAGGTCGGACTCGAGCACCACTTCGAGCGTGGACCGGAATGCCTCGACCACCTGGTGGGGCAGCTTGCGGACGAAGCCGACCGTGTCGGTCAGCAGGACCATTTCTCCGCCGGGCAGGTCGAAGCGACGGGTACGGGGGTCGAGCGTCGAGAAGAGTCGGTTCTCGACCAGCACGTCGGACTCGCACAGACGGTTCAGGAGGGTGGACTTCCCGGCATTGGTGTAGCCCACCAGCGAAACGGTGCGCTGGCGACCCCGTTGGCGCCCACGACGCTGGACTCGGCGGGTCCGATCCAGTTGGCGCAGGTCGGCTTCCAGCCGGGCCATCCGCTGGAGAAGGCGCCGCCGGTCGACCTCGAGCTGCGTCTCACCAGGTCCCCTGGTGCCGATCCCACCGGCCTGTTGGCTGAAGGCGTGTCCCCGTCCCCGCAGCCTCGGGAGCCGGTAGCGAAGCAGGGCCAGCTCCACCTGGGCTCGCCCTTCGGGCGTGCGGGCGTTCTGGGCGAAGATGTCCAGAATCACCGCCGTCCGGTCGATGGCGGTCCGTCCGAGGATCTTCTCCAGGTTTCGCTGCTGGGCGGGCGAGAGGTCGTCGTCGAACACCACAGTGTCGGCGTCGAACTCCAGGCACATGGCCAGGAGCTCCTCCGCCTTGCCCTTTCCGAGATAGGTCGCCGAATCGGGGGCGTTGCGTCGCTGCGTGATCCTCCCCGCCACGTCTGCTCCGGCCGTGTCGACCAGCAGGGCGAGCTCGTCCAGCCCGGCCTCGGTCGCAGCCTGGGTCCCATGCGGGAAGGTGACCCCCACGATGATGATCCGCTCCCGTACCTCGCGGGAGATGAGCGTGTCGGTAAATGCTGAGTCCGAAGGGCTCATCGGGTGGTGGGGCTCATCGGGTGGTGGACGGTACGGGGCGGGCCCCGTCGAGTACGGCCACCGGGTCGATGACCACCGAGGCGATGCGGTGGACCGGGCCCCGAAGGCGGACCGAGTCTCCGTCGAGGGTCACCAATAGGGTGCCGCCAGGATTGTGCACCGTCACCTGGTCCCCTACCAGGCCCCAACTGCGCGCCGCGGCAGCGGCCGCCGCACTCCCGGTGCCGCACGCCTGGGTCTCCCCCACCCCGCGCTCGAACACCCGCAGAACCAGCGAGTCGGGTTCGTCGCCCAAGGCGATGAACTCCACGTTGATCCCGCCCTCGAAGAGGGTCTGGAGGTGGGCTCCGTTACCGGTCACGTCCACGTCGCCCACTCCTGGGCCGAACATGACCAGATGGGGGTTGCCCATGTCGACCGTCCGCGCCCGTCGGTCTGGGAACTTCTGGGGTTCATCCGGGCCGAGCACCACCGTTCCGAGGTCCACGGAAGCCTCCGCCGAATAAATGTCGTCCCCCTCGGCGTATTCCACGGACCGGACCCCGGTGGCAGTGGCAACCCTGAACACCGGTGGGGTCACCACACCGCTCAGCACGGCGGCTTGGGCCAGGCACCGCATACCGTTACCGCTCATCTCCGCTTCCCGCCCGTCGGCGTTCTGGAGGATCATCCCCACTTCGGCCCAAGTCCCGCACGCCACGATCTGGATCACCCCGTCGGCGCCCACTCCGAACTGCCGGTCGCACAGGGCCTGCACCAGGTCGCCAGGCAGCGGACCGGTAGACCCAGGGTCGATCAGGACCAGGAAGTCGTTGCCGGCACCGTGGTGCTTGGTGAACCGGAGGAGTTGGCGGTCGGCCGCGGTTGAGGTCATGGCGTTCTGACATTCTCTCACCGGTGTGACATGTCCGTGCCACCGGTGACGTCCGTGCCACCGGTGACGTCCGTGACACTGGTGACGTCCGTGCCACCGGCGAGGTGGGCGACCACCACCGCCACGGGGTCTTCGCCCTCCTCCACCCACTCGATCCGGGGATCACGTCGGAACCACGCCCACTGACGGCGGGCGAACTGCCGGGTCCGCCGCACCGCCTCACTGACCGCCTCGTCCAGTGGGACGCCCTTCTCCACGTGGGCCAGCAGTTCCCGGTAGCCGAGGGCCTGGCGGGCGGTGCGCGAGATGCCGGCGGGACGGCTCGCCAATGCACGGACTTCGTCAAGGAGACCTTCGTCGAGGAGACGTTCGAATCGCTCTTCGATCCGCTGATCCGTCTCGGACGGGTCGGGTCGGAGTCCCACCAGCGGCACCCGGGAGCGCGGATAGCGCTCGAGACCCGGACCGAAGCTCGAGAACGGCTGGCCGGATCCGATGGTCACCTCGAGCGCGCGGACCAGGCGACGCTCGTTGCCCGGTTCGATCCGGCCCGCGGCCACCGGGTCCAGTTCGACCAGACGAGCGTGCAGCACCGACAGGCCCACCGCACGACTCTCGGTGCCCTCCGGGCCCGCCGAATCGAGCTCCGTGGTGAGACGGGCTGCCTCCTCGGGGAATCGCCCCGGGAACTGCAGGTCATCGGTGATCGACCGCAGGTAGAGTCCGGTTCCACCCACCAACAAGGCGCTGTTGCCCCGGGAGGCGATGCCGGCGAGGGCTTCACGGGCCGCAGTCTGGAACCGGGTCACCGTGAACTCCTCGTCCGGGTCCGCCAGGTCGATCAGGTGATATCGGACTTCGGCCCGGACCTCCGGTGGCGGGGTTGTCGTGCCTAGATCCATGCCCCGGTAGACGGCCATCGAATCGACCGAGACCAGTTCGACGTCCCCATCCAGTTCGACGCCCCTATCCAGATCGACGTCTCCCTCGCCGTCCTCTCCCCGCGCATGTGCATCCCGAGCACCACCGACGGGCCGGACGGTGCGGATGGCCCGCACGACCTCCAAGGCGACACGAGACTTGCCCGATGCGGTCGGCCCGACCAGGGCGACGTCCACCCGGTCAGCCGGCGGAGACCGGGATACGCGTCCGGTGCAACGGCCTGGCCGTCACCTCGACGAGTTCGCCGGTGAGATGGTGGCGGGCGGCACCTGTCACCCGAACCGTGGCGTAGGAGCCGGCGGAGATCCGACTTCCGGCGTCGGGCGTGGCGAAATGCACGAGCTTGTTCTGTCCTGTCCTACCGGTGGTGACCGCCGGGTCGCGCTTTGACGGGCCTTCGACGACGACCTCCTCCGACCTACCCACCCGGGCCTCGTGCTTGCGGGCTGCGGATCGCTCGACGACGGCACGCAGGCGCTCCATTCGCTCAGCGGTGACCTCGGTAGGCAGGAACCGGTCCTCCATGCCGGCTGCCCGGGTCCCCGGTCGCGGCGAAAAGACGAACGTGTACGCACTGTCGAACTCGGCCTCGGCGCAGACCTCGAGGGTGCGTTCGAAATCGTCCTCGGTCTCGCCCGGGAAGCCGACGATGAGGTCGGTGGTGACGGCCAGATCGGGGATCCCTGCTCGAGCCGCGGCCAGACGGTCGAGGTAGCGCGACGCGGTATAGCCGCGGCGCATGGCCACCAGGACACCGTCGCTGCCGGACTGTAGGGGCAGGTGGAGGTGATTGCAGACTTCAGGGGTGTCCGCCATCGCTTCGATCACCTCGGGTCTCAGATCCTTCGGGTGGGGGCTGGTGAAGCGCACACGTCGGATCCCCTCGACCGCACCGGTGGCCCGCAGCAGCTCGCTGAAGAGCGGACGCCGCTTGGTCAGGTCACGGCCATAGGAGTTGACGTTCTGACCGAGGAGAGTCACCTCGGTGACGCCGCGCCGGGCGAGCTCCACCACCTCACCGACCAGATCTCCGATGGTCCGGGATACCTCGGGTCCCCGCACCGCGGGGACGATGCAGTACGCGCAGCTGTTGTCGCACCCCATCTGAATGGTCACCCACGCCGCGTACGGAAGGTCACGCACCGCAGCCAACGCCGCCGTCTGCTGGTCGGCAGCGGTCGGCTCGCCCACCGGAATAGGATCGTTCAGGATCTCCACGATCGGCCCTTCGACCGATGCCCGCCGTAACAGTGCCGGGGCGGAGGTCAGATTGTGGGTCCCGAACACGACGTCGACATGGCCGGCACGCTCCCGGACCTTCTCCTTGTCCATCTGCGCCAGGCAACCGCCCACGGCGATCTGCATGTCCGGGCGGGACTCCCGCAGCGTCTTCAGGTTGCCCAGGTGACCGTAGAATTTGTTGTCGGCGTTCTCCCGGATGCAGCACGTGTTGAAGACCACGACGTCCGCCGTTTCCATGTCATCGGTCGCCACCAGCCCATCGGCCACCAACGCGCCCGCCAGGCGTTCCGAGTCGTGCTCGTTCATCTGGCAACCGAAGGTGCGGATGTGGAAGGTCCTGGGGGCCGGCGCGGTCACACGACAAGGATACGGCCCCCTGTCACACCCCCCGACGACGATGTCGTCCATGGCCCTCGCCACCCTCCCCCGTTCCGGACAGCCCGGCCTGTCGGCCCGGATGTCCTCGCTGTGTTCCACCCTGGGCGCGGTGGTGGCCGACCTCGATCCCGGGCTCCTGCTCGGATCGGACGCCGTGTCCCTCTATGGCGACTGCTGTCGTCTGGAGCGGTTGGTGACCGGCGGCCAAGACCCTGCTCGCCCCCCGGATCGAGGAGGCCGGCAGTTGGGAGGCGGACGGCCACCGTTCGGCCGCCGGCCTGCTGGCCACCTTGGAGGGGGGCACCACGGGCCAGGCCCGGCGCACGTTGGAGAACGGGAGGCGCCTGGTCGACCTGCCCGGCACCGAAGCGGCCCTGCGCCAGGGGTCCCTCTCGGGATCCCAAGCTGTCCGAGGTCACCCAGGCCGCCTCGTTGGACCCCGATAGCGAAGGTGCGCTCCTGGCCGGGATCGACTCCGAGTCCCTCCCGGTCATCAAGGAGCGGTGCCAGCGGCTCCGGGCCACCTCGGCCAGAAAGGACCCGGTCGCCACCTTGTCCCGGATCCACGCCACCCGTTCATTCACGACCTGGAACGACGCCGAGGGGGCGTTCTGTTTCGAGGGTCGGGACACCCCCGAGCGGGGGGCGGCCCTGATGGCCCGACTGGTCCCGGTGGCCAACCGCCTGCGGAGCGACAGGCGGGCGGCAGCAGCCGAGGCGGCCCGGGATGTCCCGAAGGGTTCCCCCACCCCCACACCCGAGTCCGACGCCGCCCTGCGGGCCGATGCCCTGTTCTTGTTGGTCACCACGAGGCGGTCCCCCCCACCGGGTGCCTCCACCGCCACCACCGGCCCCCATTCCAAGCCCGCCTCCTCCCCTCGGGCCACCCCCACCGGACGTGGCCGGCCCCAGGGGTCCAACGGGACCACCGGTCCCACCACGTCCACCGTCGCCCGCGACCCCACCGTCGCCCCCGACTCCACCGATCCGCTCGACACGCTCGACCTGCTCGACCTGCTCGACCCTGGTGGCTTCACCGACCCCGCTGACCCCACCGATGTCGACGATCTCGACCTGGGCGGGGCCGAGGACCTGGTGACGGCGGCTCCCCCGGCCACCATCATCGTCCGGGTCGACGTAGAGGCCCTGCGCCGGGGTCGGGCCCTTCCCGGCGAGCTGTGTGAGCTGGACGGCCAGGGACCGGTCCCGGTGCCGGTGGCCCAGAGCCTGCTCGACGATGCCTTCTTGTCCCTGGTGTTCACCGAGGCCGGGGACATCCGCTCGGTCGTCCACCGGGGACGGACCATCAACGCCCACCTGCGCACCGCCCTGGTCTTCCGGGACCGGTGCTGTGTGGTCCCGGGGTGCCGGGTCGCCTATGGCCTGGAGATCGACCATGTGGAACCCCTGGAGTTCGGTGGCGATACCCGGCTCGACAACCTTGCCCTCTTGTGTCGACACCACCACCGGAAAAAGACCTACGAAGGATGGATCCTCAGCCGCACCGGGCCGACCGACCAGGACCCGAAGTGGTCCTTCACGCCCCTGCCGCCCTTCGGCCAGGAGCCCGACCTCGGGCTCGACCGGCCACCGGAGCCGCCGGAGCCACCGGAGCAAGTACCCAGGAAGTGAGGCTCACTCAGGAGAAGGGTGCTCGACCTCCACGACCGTGTGGATTCCGCCCCGGACCAACCAGTCGGTGGTCACGGTCATTCGCCTCGGCCCGATGGCGGCTACCAGGTCGTCAAGGATCCGATTGGTCATGTCCTCGTGGAAACCGCCCTCGTTTCGGAAGCTCCACAGGTAGAGCTTGAGCGACTTGAGTTCGACCAGCGATTGGTCGGGCACGTAGGCGATGCGCACCGTGGCGAAGTCGGGCTGACCGGTCAGCGGGCACAGGCACGTGAATTCCGGGGTATCGCAAGTGACCAGATAGTCGCGGTCGGGGTAGGGGTTGGGTACCGCTTGAAGGTCCTTGCTCGGTTGGGTGGGCATGACGCCGACGAGGTTACCGCTGGTCGTCGTAGAGCCCGGATGACCCGTCCCGGTCGAGGATCAACCCGTCCATATCGGCATGAAGCAGGAGTACCTGACCCGGCAGGCCGGCTTCGGCCAGTGCCAGTTCACCGATGGCCTGGACCTTGGGTGCGTCCACGCCCCGGCAGATTCCCAGGAGGGAGGGACCTGCGCCCGACCAGCACGAAGCGAGCGCGCCGCCGGCATTCATCGCTGCCAGCAGCTTCGGCGCCGCCGGGAACAACGGGCTGCGATAGTCCTGGTGAAGCCGGTCTTCGGCCGCCTCAGGAATCAGAAGCCGAGAGTCCGCCATTCCCGCCATGAGCAGTGCCATGCGGGACAGGTTGAACGCCGCGCTCTCCCGGCTCACTTCGGCAGGGAGGGCTTGGCGGGCCCGCGCCGTGGACAGCTGTATGTCGGGAACGATCACGACGAATGCCAGGCTGACGTCGAGAGGCAGGCGGACCACATGGACCCCGCCCTTCACCACCGAGGCGGCCACGAAGCCACCGACCATGGATGCCGCAGCGTTGTCCGGGTGGCCGTCCATCGCCATTGCCACCGAGAGAGGGTCCTCGGCTCCGGCGGCCGCCGCAGCGGCGACCGCAAGAGCTGCGGAGGAGCCGAGGCCACGGGCGATCGGGATGTCGGAATGAACCGAGATGGCCAGGTGGTCGGTTCCGGCCACGTCTATCGCTACCCGTGCGGCCAGATGGGACGAATCCTCGGCCAGGCCCTCGCCCTCCCCGACAGACCGGACGATCAGCTTCGACGCCGGCTCGACGTCGACCACCACATAGCAGTTCAGTGCGAGGGCGAGAGTGTCGAATCCGGGGCCGAGATTGGCCGACGACGCTGGTACCCGTGCTCGCACGTGAACAACGTACTCCCGGGGCCCATAGGCGGGCGGGATCGGCCGTGCCGCAGAATGCACACCCACCAGCCCCCCGCCTCAACGCCTGACCCACCGTCCCAGCGCTCCCGCCCACTGGCAGCCCATGCACCTAGGCATGCACGAGCCGCCACCAGATCGACGGCTCAGGGATGGTCTCGGACAGGTGCAGCGGGACGGCCTCGAACTGCGCACCGATGGCGAACAGTCGCACCCCCACCCTGGTCCCCGGCGGGCTCCCTGGTGCGACCGATGTGAAGCGTGTCATGGATTCCACGGTCTGCCCGGGCCAACCGGGCAGCCAGGCACCTGCGCCCGTCACTACCCTGGCCGCGTGCGGCACCCCACCCCAGGTCGCGGTGCACAGTTCCGGCCGGTTCGCCGGCCGCCGCCACTTCCACCGGGATCACCGCCGCCCTGGCGGCAGCCAAGAGGGCGTCGGTGGTGGGTCCGGCGTATTTGAACGGATCGGCGATCGGAAGGTCGTTGAGCGGGATCGTCGTGGTGGTCGTCGTAGTGGTGGTCGTCGTCGGGCTTGTTTTCTTCGCCGGCGTCGTCGGGGTCGTCGGGTTCGCCGGGTTCGTGGTGGCTGCCGGTACGCGGGTGGTCGTGGTCGTCGTGGTCCTGGCCGGCTTGGGCGCACTCGGGGGAGGTGTCGGCTGGCCGAGTACCGCCACCAGGACGAGCACGTCCCGGTGCTGCACTGTTCGGTATGCGGCGAGCACCAAACAGGCGCCGGCGCTCGAGGTGTAGCCCGATTTGACGCCCACGACTCCGTTCACCCCGATCTCGGACACGATGTTGTGGAGCGTGCCGACCAGCGGCAGATCGACCGAGGTCAGGGCCACTGTCTGGGCAAACGCGGGGATGGCCATGCCTGCCGCTGCGATCCGCAGCACGTCTGATGCCGTTGACACCGTTTGTGGGTCGTAGCCACTGGCATCGACGTAGTGGGTGCCGGTGGTCCCGAGCGAGGTGGCAAGGGCGTTCATCTTGGCGACGAAGGCAGGGATCGACCCGGCGTCCCACATGGCCAAGCTGAAGGCGATGTCATTGGCTGACTGCGTCAACATGGCCTCGAGCATCTGGCGCTCGGTCAGTGTCTCCCCTGCCTGGATGGAGATGCTCGACTCGTCACTGTGCAACTCCGTCTGGTACTCGGCGGCGTCGGCCGGCGTCACCGTGATCCCCGGACCGTCCGACCCGTCGGGCAGCGGGTGATCCCGCAGGATCACCACCGCGGTCGTCATCTTGGTGAGTGAGGCGATCGGGACCGACGACTCCGGTCCGGACTGCGCCGAGTATCCGATGGATGGCACCACCACCGCCCCTTGTCCATGGGCCGGCCAAGGCAGCGTCGGCGACTGCTCCCGGCACGACCGCCGAGGTGAGGCCGCCCGGGTGTGGCAACCGGTTTGGGTAGCGGCGTGGTGATGCGGACGACGGCCACCCATATTCCCGCGCCGACCAGCAGCGCCATCACGACGAGGAGGGTCCACAGAAGTTTGCCGTGTCGGCGGCCCCCACTCTCCTCAGTCTCACCACGATGGTCCTTGGCCGAGTGTCCGTGGGCATGCCGGCGCCGGCGACCACTTCCTCCGGCCAGGGCCACCTTCGGCCGACAAACCAATCGCCGCTCCCAAACCAGTCGGCGCCTCCATACCCGCCCCACCCTCAAGCCCCGCTCCCGCCGAAGCCCCCGTCGACGACACCCCGGGCACGGAAGCGGACGATCCACCCGACGATCCACCCTCTGTCGTGGTCATCTCACTGATGCGTCCTGGTCCGGTTCTGATTCTGTCTCTGGATGTGATGCCTGACTTTGATACCTGATACCTGAGTTTGATGCCAGATTCCGGCCCAGGTGCGGTGCCGCTCAGCGAGCGTCCAGTTCCTCGGGTGTCATCAGGACGGTGCGGGCCTTCGAGCCCTCGGACGGCCCGACCACCCCGCGTCGCTCCATCAGGTCCATCAGTCGGCCGGCCCGGGCGAAACCCACCCGGAGCTTTCGTTGCAACATCGATGTCGATCCGAGCTGCGAGCGGACGACCAGTTCCATCGCCTGGTCGAGCAGTTCGTCGTCGTCTCCGTCGTCCCCGGTGCCGGGCCGCGGGCCCTTCTGCCCCCACGACCTCCTCGATCCCGGCCACGATCTCCATCGGGCGCTGCCGCTTCCAGTGCGCCACTACGGCCCGCACCTCTTCCTCGCTCACCCAGGGACCTTGGATCCGCTGCGGATTGGAGGACGAGGCGGTCAGCAGCAGCATGTCGCCCTTGCCGATCAGCCGCTCGGCGCCGGGCTGGTCGAGGATGACCCGGCTGTCGGCCAGCGAGGAGACCGAGAACGCCATGCGCGATGGGACATTGGCCTTGATCACCCCGGTGATGACATCGACTGACGGTCGCTGCGTCGCCAGCACCAGATGGATACCGACGGCACGGGCCATCTGGGCGATCCGGCACACCGACTCCTCGACGTCCCGTGCGGCCACCATCATCAGGTCGTTCAGCTCGTCCACCACGATCAGGATGAACGGCAGCCGGGGGAAGCGGACCTGTGAGTCGTCGTCCTCGTCCACCTCGGCATCGGTTCCCTGCATCCGCAGCCGGTAGTCCTCTTCGTACTCGCTCAGATCGCCCGAGTCGAAGGCCTGGTTGTATCCGGTGATGTCCCGCTGGCCGACCTCGGCGAGAAGGTCGTAGCGGCGCTCCATCTCGGTCACCGCCCAACTCAGCGCGTTGGCCGCCTTCTTCGGGTCGACCACGACCTGGGTGAGCAGGTGTGGCAGGTCGTTGTACTGGCCGAGCTCCACCCGTTTGGGGTCGATCAGGATGAACCGGACCTGGTCGGGCGTGGCCCGGATGAGGATCGAGGTGAGCACGGAGTTGATGCAGGACGACTTGCCCGAACCGGTCGAGCCCGACACCAGGACGTGGGGCATCTCGGCCAGATTGGCCACCACCGCGCGACCGGCGATGTCCCGTCCGAGGGCCACCTCCAGCGGATGGGTGGCCCGTGCCGCCTCCGGCGACGCCATGATGTCGCCCAGCGCCACCAGTTGACGGCGGCGGTTCGGAACCTCGACACCGATGGCTGACTTGCCCGGGATGGGGGCCAGGATCCGGACATCCGGAGACGCCATGGCGTAGGCGATGTCCTTCGAGAGGGAGGTCACCCTGGCGACTTTGACCCCGGCGCCGAGCTCGAGCTCGTAGCGGGTGACCGACGGGCCGACCGTGCGGCCCACCAGCCGGGTCTCCACTCCATGGGCGGCCAGGGCGTGGACCAGAGCGGCACCGGCGGCGTCGACCTCGGTCTCGTCGATGATCTGTGCCTTGGCCCGCTTCAGCAACGTGGAGGGCGGCAGCTTCCACTCGCCCAGCGCAGGACCCACCCGCATCTCGAGCTGCTCGCCCTTGCCGGGTCGGGTGGCCGCCTCGGGCAGCACCGCGGGCACGAGGTCGTCATCGGGTGACGCGACCGCGTCATCCTCCCCGTCGGGGTCCGGGTCCAGGGCCAGGCCCGGCAGCTCACCGGCGTCCAGGGCCATGGCCGCCACCGCTGCCATCGACGGCTGACGGCCCTCGGTCAGGGCTCGGCCGAACGGGTCGGTGGGCTCATCGGCACCAGCCGGATCGTCGACGGTGTCGGCGGCGCGGTCGCCTCGGGCCGCACTGACCGCCCAGCGGACGGCCCGAGCCATGGCGGACGCCACCGAGCGGACGGTTACGCCGGTGAACACCAGGAGCGCCACCGCCGCCACCACCAGCAGGATCACTGCGGCCCCGAAGCCGCCGAGGGCGGTCCCGAGCGGGTCGGCGATCACGGCGCCCACCCAGCCGCCGGCCGAAGAGAGGGCGGCGGTCGAGGCCCCGATCGCCGGCGAGCCACCGGCCAACGCGGCCATTCCCGTGGCCGCCAGGAGCAGGAGGACCCCGCCGATCACGGCGCGGGCCGGCTCCCGGCGCGGACTGCGTCTCCCCCGCAGGGTCTCGTCCTCCGCCCGGCCCATGAACATCCGTATGCCGACGGCGATCAGGACGGGCGGGACCAGGAACCGGCCCCAGCCGAGCAGATCCCCGACACCGATGCGGCCGTCATTCCCGGCCGGGCCCGAGCGAATGCGAACCGCCGTAGAAGGCGACCGCGCAGAGAACGCCCACCGTGACCAGGACCACACCCCACAGGTCGGTGGCATGCCCGGCGGCGATGGCGCCCATCGAGGCCAGCATTCCGCCGCGCTCCTCGGCCTTGGCAGCCGGTCGCCTTTGACCGACCTCCGCCCTTGCCGGCCTGGTTCTTCTTCGCGGAGGCGCTGCGGCTCGATCGAGACGGGGAGGTCGACTTGCCCTTGGGTCGAGACGCCCCGGATCGACGCGCCGGGCGCTTGGTGGCGGTCGTCACAGTGGTTACCACGCTACTGCCGCCATAGCCCGATCAGTGGGACACCGCCGGACACCCGGCACCTCACCGGGCAGCTCGGACCACCGCCCAAGCCCAATCGAGGGGACCGCCGACCAAACTGGCGCCCGGCGACCCCGCTCAGACGGTGACGATGACCGGGACGATCATCGGGCGCTGGCGCGTGCGCTCGCCCACCAGCTTCCCGAGAGCCTTGCGGGCCACCCTGTTGAGCGTCTCGTGGTCGGAATTACCGGAGGACAGGGCCTGTTCGAGCGCCCGGGTCACCTGGGTGCGGGCCTGGTCGAGCAGCGCATCGGTGTCCTGGTCGTAGGCCCAGCCGCGGGTGACGATCTGGGGGACGCCGATGACCTCGCCCCGCTTCAGGTCGACGGTGGCGACGGCCATGACGACGCCCTCCTCGGCCAGAACCATCCGGTCCCTCAGGACGCCGTGGCCGATATCTCCGACCGAGCTCCCGTCCACGAACAGGTAGCCACCCGGCACGGTGCCGTCGCGGCGCATGCCGGCGTCGTCGAGGACGAACGGCGTCGCCGTCCTCGCACAGCAGCACCCGGTCACCTGCGATGTCCATGCTGGCGGCCAGCCGGACGTGGTTGGCCATGTGGCGGTACTCGCCGTGCACCGGGATGAAGAAGTCGGGCTGGGTGACGGTCATCGACATGGCCAGTTCGCCCTGGCGGGCATGGCCGCTGACGTGGACGTTCTCCACGCCGGAGTGGATGACCTCGACGCCGAGGCGGTGGAGGCTGTCGATGACCCGGCCGACCGACCACTCGTTCCCGGGGATCGGGTGGGCGCTGATCACGACGACGTCGTCACGTTGGAGCTTGAAGAAACGGTTCTCCCCTGTGGCCAGTCGGGAGAGCGCCGACATGGGCTCGCCCTGTGAGCCGGTGGATATCACACAGACCCGGCCTGGCGGGTAGTTGTCCACGTCCTCGATATCCACCAGTGCGTCATCGGGGATGTGGAGGAGGTCGAGCTTGCGGGCCAGTGCCACGTTCTTCTGCATCGAACGACCGAGGGTGGCGACGACCCGTCCGCCGGCGATGGCGGCATCGGCCACCTGTTGGACCCGGTGGATGTGGCTGGCGAAGCAGGTCACGATGAACCGGCGGTCCGGCCGGGCGAGGAACACCTTGTCCAAGGTGGCGCCCACTGTCGACTCCGAGGCGGTAAATCCCGGTTCCTCGGCATTGGTCGAGTCGGCCAGCAGGAGCCGGATCCCCGGGTCGGAGGCCAGCGAGCCCATCCGGGCCAGATCGGTGCGGCGCCCGTCCACCGGGTGCAGGTCGATCTTGAAGTCGCCCGAATGCAGGACGATGCCCTGAGGGGTGTGGAACGCCGTGGCGAAGGCGTGGGGCACCGAGTGGGTCACCGGGATGAACTCCACATCACACGGCCCGATCCGGCGCCGTTCGTGATCCCGTACCGGGATGAACGTGGCGCGGCTGGCCATGCCGGCTTCGTCGACCCGGCTCCTGGCGAGTGACAGGGTCAGTTCCGAGCCGTAGACGTCGACCGGGAAATCACGGAGCAGGTACGCGAGTCCACCGGTGTGGTCCTCGTGTCCGTGGGTGAGGATGACCCCGTCGACCCGGTCGGCGTTCTCCCGCAGATAGGTGAAGTCCGGTAGCACCAGATCCACTCCGGGCATATCCGGATCCGGGAACATGATCCCGACGTCGAGGACCAGAATCCGTCCGTCGACTTCGATGCAGGCGCAGTTTCTGCCGATCTCCCCGAGGCCGCCGAGGAACACCACCCGGACGGACGACCCACCGCCGGCACCCGAGGACCGCGACTTCTTCGGTGTCGACCGCGAGGACCTGGAAGAGCTGTCTGACTTCGGGGGGCCACCAGACGTACCAGTGCCACCTGACTTACCGGAACCTCCGGACTTGCCGGCGCCTGTCGACTTGGTGGCACTCTTCGCTTTGACCGGAGTGTTCGACCTGCCGTTGCCCGTCGATTTCGCCGATCCCGACGATTTCACCGAACCCGCTGAACCCGCTGAACCCGCCGAACCCGCCGAACCCGACGATCCGCCCTGCTGACGAGATCCCCGGGCCTCAGGCAACAGATTGCCGCGTCTGCGTGATCCGCGTGATGCCGGCGATGACCGAGCGGGCCTGATCGTCGAGCGAGTGGGGTGCGGGTGCGTTCGGCAACCGACACTGGCCGACAGCGCAGGCCGAGGGCCCGACAGGCCGCCTTGGCGGGGACCGGGTTCGGGTATTCGTCGGTCGGACTCGAAACGGTACGACTCGAGCAGCGACCGGTTCAACGCGGCGGCGGTCGCCACCTCCCCGGACCGGTGGGCGGCGAGCATCTCCACGATTGCCGGACCGGCCCAGTGGGCGGCCACGCTGATGACACCCACGCCACCGACGGAAGCGAACGGGAGGGTGAGGGAGTCGTCGCCGCAATACACCTGAAATCCCTCGGGGGCCTCGGCCACCACCCGGGCAGCGGAGACGACGTCGCCGGTGGCGTCCTTGACGGCGACGATGTTGGCCACATCGGTGGCGAGCTGCAGGGTCAGGTCCGGGCCGATCCTGCGTCCCGACCGCACCGGTACGTCGTAGAGCACCACCGGCAGGTCACTCGCTTCGGCGACGGCACGGAAGTGGGCGGACAGACCGGCCGGTGACGGGCGGTTGTAGTACGGGGTGACCACCAGTACGGCTGAGGCGCCGGCCGCTTCGGCCTCCCGGGTCATCAGAACGGAGTGGGCGGTGTCGTTGGTGCCGGTCGATGCGATGACCGGGACGGAGACGGCTTCGATGACCGCTCGGAACAGCGAGATCCGCTCCGTGTCGGTGAGGACCGGTCCCTCCCCGGTCGTGCCGGCCACGACCAGTCCACTGCTCCCGTTGTCGACCAGGTGCCGAGCGAGGGTGGCGGCGGCGTCGAGGTCGAGCTCGCCGTCCGGGCCGAACGGGGTGACCATGGCGGTGACCACCGATCCGAATAGCGGCGCAGTGCCCATCGATCGCTCGGCGGCGCTCACAGCGCGCTCCGCGGGACGGATGGCGGAAGGTGGCTCACGAAACCGCAGGTTACCAGCAGCACCGGCGCCCCTCGCCGGGACCGCACCGGATCCGCGCCGGCGAGGCGGGCCGGACCAGCTCGCCCCGGCAGGTCAGACCAGCTCGCCCCGGCAGGCCGGACCAGCTCGCTCCGGCAGGCCGGACCAGCTCGCTCCGGCAGGTCAGACCAGCTCGCGCTGCGTAGGCGGCAGGGCGGCCATGGCGTCATATTCCTCGCTGGTGTCCACCGCCGACTCGAACTCGATGACCCCGAGTTCGGTGAACTTGGTCCGCAACCAGCCGTCGGCCGCGTCCAACAGTCCGAGCTTTCGACAGTTGGGGACGATCTTGGAGAACAGCAGCGCCTGGAACTGGTTGCGATCGGGGGCCGACAGGACGACGGGCAGGATCGACTTCGGGTCGACGCCCATCCGGTCCCACACCTCCTGCTGGAGGAACCGGTCACGCATCCGCACGGCGGCCTCGAAGGCGAACTCCTGACGCTCCCGCAGCTCGGCGGTGGAGAGGCCGTCGTAGTACTCCTGCAGGCTCAGCACGCCGAAGGCCACATGGCGGGCCTCGTCGGCCATGACGTAACGCAGGAGCTGCTTCAGCAGCGGGTCGCCGGTCATGGAGTGCATGAATCCGAAGGCGGCCAGGGCCAGCCCCTCGATCATGATCTGCATGCCGAGGTAGGTCATGTCCCATCGCGAGTCGGCGATGATGTCGTCGAGCAGCATTCGCAGGTGCGCGTTGACCGGGTAGTGGCCCGACATCTTTTCGTCCAGGTACTTGGCGAAGACCTCGACGTGACGGGCCTCGTCCATGACCTGTGTCGACGCGTAGTACTTGGCGTCGATCCACGGGACCGACTCGACGATCTTGGCCGTGCAGATCAACGCGCCCTGCTCACCGTGGAGGAACTGGGACAGGGTCCAGTTCTGGTTCTGCACGCCGAAGGCGACCCACTCCTTCTCACTCCACTTCTCGAGCGGAGTGCCCGAGATGTCGAAGCCGACAGCATGGCCGCCCTGGGCCGCGGCCGCCTCGATGACCAGTTTCTCCTGGTCCACATCGGTGTCCCAAGGGAGGTCGGTCTCGCCGTTCCACTGGGCGTTCTTCGCCTTCTCGTAGAGCTTGTGGAGCTTCGGCCGTGCGCCCTTTTCGTAGTCCCAGGTGAATATGGATTCGTATTCGGAGGTGACCACATGGCGACCGTCGGCCTCCTCTTTGCCCACGGTGGCCAGAATGGCCTCCAGGTCGTCGATGTCCTTGCGGCCGATGATGTCCTCGGTGCTGCTCATCTCTGTTGTCATTTCGGGACCCCCTGTGGTGGTTGGACTGCGTGCGATTCCGCGGGACGGAACGTTCGATGCGGTGTGCGTGTGTGCGTGGTCCTCTACGGGGAGGAGACGGGCCCTTCCTGGACCGGTCGGCTCCCGCCGTACGGGGTGATGTCGATGGGGCCGGTGCCGGCGGACTGCAGGGCGTCGATCCCCGGGAGCATGAACGTCGTCACCAGGCGGTCGGCCTGCGACGGGTCGCACACGTCGGTGCGGTCAGAGGGCGCGATGGCATAGGAGAGGACGATGCGTACCGCCCACTCGGCCACCCGTTCGGCGTCGTGGGGGGGCATCCATCGGGCCAGAAAGGGAGCGGTGAACCGGGACGCTGTGGCCAGGAGCCGGTCGGAGTCGGCGAAGGCCAGATGACCCAGGATCATCCCGGGTTCGTGCTCCACCAGGAAGTGCAGGGCGGCGTGGTCGCGGAGGCGGGTCGATGCCTCGACGATGCCACCGACCAGGGCCTCGCGCAGGTCACCCGCAGTCCCGAGACGCACCCCGAGCGCCGAGAACAGCCGCGCCATCTCCGTGTCCACCACCGCGCCGAGGATCTCGTCACGTCCGCCCGGGAACGCCCGGTAGACGGTGGCTCGGGACACCCTTGACTCACGGGCGATGTCGTCGACGGTCGTCTTTACCGTTCCGTGGCGGGCTAGGCAGACCAACGTTCCGTCGATGATCCGCACCCGGTGCGGCGACTCCGACGCGGAGGCGACCGGGTCAGCCGAGTATGCCGGTGCCCCCGTCATCTCCGGATCTGAGGTCGCTCCGGCGTGGGGAACGTCCACACCGGCGTCCACCACCCGGAGGGCCCCCGCTGAACGCTCCATTCCTGGAACAGTAGGTCAGGATTTGTTTCACCGTCAATCATTCGAACGGCCGGTTCAGCCGCACCCTCCCGGTTCAGGTGCTGGGGGCCGGTACGACCATTCCGGCCAGGAGCTCGGACCGGACCAGGCGGGCGACCTGGTCCGGATCGTCCAGGTCCCAACGTCCGGGCGCCGAGATGTAGGAGAGGACCATCCGGGCCAGGAAGTCGGCGGCATCGTGCAGGTCGACACCGGCGGCCAGTCCACGCTCCTGCAGATACGGCGAGAGCACGGCGGCGATGCCCTCCCGGATCCGGATGCTCTCGACAGTGAGGATCGGGAGGAGCTTGTCCGGCTCGGTCTGCATGACCCGCTGCAGCACTTCGTGCTCGACGATCGAGCGGTGGGCGAACATGATGCCCCGCTCCATCACCTCCTCGAGGCTCTCCGCACCCCGGATCCGCTCGTAGAGACGTCCGAAGAAGTCGAGCGTGGCCCAGGCCACGGTGGCGTTGATCACCTCGTCGCGGCCGCCCGGGAAGGTCCGGTACACGGTGGCCCGGGACATCCCGGCCTCCCTGGCCACATCCTCGATGGTGGTCTTGGCGACACCGTGCCGTGCGACGCATGTGTACGCCGCCTCGACGATCCGTTGGCGGGTGCCGTCCACGGGAGCCGTTCAGATTCCGAGCAACGGTTCGAGCCCGAGGGTGAGCCCGGGACGGGACGTCACCGATTCGATGGCCAGGAGCACACCGTCCATGAACGAGGCCCGGTCGTAGGAGTCGTGGCGGATGGTCAGGCCCTGACCCGGGGCTCCGAACAGGACCTCCTGATGGGCCACCAGGCCGGGCAGGCGGACCGAGTGCATGCGGACACCTCCGGGGCCGGCGCCACCACGAGCGCCCTCTACGACCATGACTCTGGTGGCGTCGGGCGGGAACGCACCTCGGGACGCGGCATTCCGGGCCGCGGCCATGCCCTCGGCCGTTCGCAGCGAGGTTCCCGACGGCGAATCCCGCTTGGCTTCATGGTGCAGCTCGATGATCTCGGCGCCGTCGAACCAGGGTGCCGCCAACGCCGCGAAGCGCATCATGAGGACGGCACCGATGGCGAAATTGGCGGCGATCACACAGTTGGCTCCCGAGCCGGCGGCCGGATCGAACGTGGCGGCCAGTCCGGCCAGGTCGGCCTCGGTGAACCCGGTCGTACCGACCACGGTATGGATACCGGCGCCGGCGCAGAACGCCAGCGTGGCCCGGGACACTTCGAGCTCGGTGAAGTCGACGGCCACCTCCGTGCCCGCGGCCACCAGGGCGTCGAGCGACGACGCCACGGAAACGACGCTGGAAGTCGCCGCAGCGCTGATGTCTCCGCTGCCGGGTGATCCGCCGATCAGCTCGTCCACCGTGGCTCCGGCGTGGTGGGGATCGATTGCGGCCACCAGGTCGAGGCCGGGACGGGCGCGGACCGCTCGGCACACCTCACGACCCATCCGTCCACCGGCGCCGACCACCCCGACTCGCATGGCGGCCACCCTAGCCAAGCCCACAGGACCCGCCGGTGGGATACCAGCCTCGGTCAGAGCAGAGCCTCCGTCAGACGAGTGATCCTCGTCAGCCCAAAGACAACGCCGCGGCATCGAACTCGGACTCGTCGAAGGGACCGACGACCGACAGGGTGCGGGGCGATGCGGTCAGCTCCCTGGCGGCCGCGTGCACGTCATCGAGGGTGAGCGCCTCGACCCTGTCGAGTACCTCATCGACCGACAGGACCTCACCGTGGAGGAGCATGCCGGCGCCGATGCGACTCATCCGTGCGCCCGAGTCCTCGCACGCAAGCAGCGTCTCGGCGCGGAGGTTTCCCTTGGCGATGGCGAGTTCCCGCTCGGTCACCCCGTCCGCCCCCAACGCGGCGAGCTGATCGGTCACGATGCGGAGGACCTCGGGCACATGCTCGGGAGCTGTCCCGAGGCCGATGCTCAAGAACCCGGCGTCCTGATAGGCGACCCGCTCGGACCATACCGAATAGGCCAGTCCCCGCCGCTCACGAATCTCCTGGAACAGGCGGCTGGACAGCCCGCCCCCGAGTATGTGGTTGAGGACGGCGAGCGAATACCGGCTCGGATGGTTCCGGTCGACCGACCTGGCCGCTATCACCACGTGGGCCTGTTCGGTCGCGCGGCGGGTGACCGCCAAGGGTTCGACTCGGCGATCGGGAGCGTCCCGGCTCGGGGTCGCCCCTCCCCCGACGGCACCGGACCGCTCGTCCAGTCCGGCGGCGAACGAGTCGTGGTCCAGGTCGCCGGCAACGGCCACGACCATGTTCCCGGGAAGGTAGTGCTCGTCGAAGAAAGTGCGGATCCGCTCGGATGTCATGGCCGTGACCGATGACTCGGTGCCCAGCACTTCGCGGCCCAATGGGTGATCGGGAAACAGGATCGCCGAACTCTGCTCCGCCGCCTCGTCGGCCGGTTCATCGGCGTGCATCAGGATCTCGTCGAGAATCACCTGGCGCTCGGCGTCGAGGTCATCGGAGCGGAGAGCGGGGCGCCACATGATGTCCGACAGGATGTCTAGTCCGAGCTCGACGTTCTCGGCGAGTAGCCGGATGTAGAACGACGTGTACTCCTTGGTGGTGAAGGCGTTGAAATCACCACCCACCTCATCGACCGCTTCGGCGATGGCCGATGCCGACCGTTGGTCGGTGCCCTTGAACAAGAGGTGCTCGAGCACGTGGCTCGATCCGGCGAGCGTGTCCGACTCGTCACGCGAGCCGGTGCCCACCCAGAACCCGATGCATACGGAACGGGCTTCCGCCATTGCCTCGGTGACCAGGGTCAGGCCCGAAGGCAGCCGGTCCGTGCGGATCATCCGCGCCCGCCGGCCAACTGCCTGACCAATCCATCACTCGAGGAGTGCCGCCGCCGTGGGCCGGTCACGGGGACCGGCCCACCTGCGACGTGCGTGCTCAACGCCGGCGGCGACCGCCCCGGCCGCCTCCGCCGCCACCGCTCGGCCGATCGGCCGACTCCGTTGCCGCCGGACCGAGGTCGCCGAACTGCTGGACGAGCTCTTCTTCGAAGGCGTCCTCGAAGGATGCCGCACCGGCCGGAGCAGCGGATGCCGCAGGCCGGCGGGGCCCACGGTCGTTGCCGGCGTCAGGATCCGAGTGGTCGCCTCGGGACGAGCCACGCCCGCCACCGTTGCTCCCACCGGACGATGACGACCCACCGGACCCACCGGACCCACCCGACCCACTGGACCCACCGGAGGAACCGGAGGAGGACGCAGCCGGGGCCTCTCCGGCGAGCGACAGGGACACCTTGCCCTGAGGATCGATGTCGTCGACTTTCACTTCGACCGGCTGACCGAGCTCGAATACGTCCTCGACCCGCTCGATCCGCTTGCCTTGGCCCATCTTCGAGATGTGCAGTAGCCCGTCGCGACCAGGAAGGATGTTGACGAAGGCGCCGAATTTGGTGATGTTGACGACCTTGCCCTGGTAGGTCGCACCGACTTCGGCCAGCGGTGGATCGAGGATCGTCGAGATACGCCGACGGGCCTCCTCGACGGCCACGCCGTCCTTGGCGCCGATGGTGACGGTCCCGACCATGCCGTCGTCGTCGACGGCGATGTCCGCACCGGTCTCCTGCTGCAGGGCGTTGATGACCTTGCCTTTCGGACCGATGACCTCGCCGATCTTGTCCATCGGGATCTCGAAGGAGATGATCTTCGGTGCCGACTCGGCCACTTCGCCGCGGGGCTCGGAGATCGCACCGGCCATCACGTCGAGGATGGTCAGACGGGCTTCCTTGGCCTGCATGAGGGCCTTGGTCAGGACGTCGAGGGGCAGCCCGTCGATCTTGGTGTCGAGCTGAAGCGCCGTCACCACGTCGCGGGTGCCGGCCACCTTGAAGTCCATGTCGCCGAACGCGTCCTCGGCGCCCAGGATGTCGGTGAGGGTCACGTAGGTCCCACCGTCGTAGACGAGTCCCATGGCGATGCCGGCCACGGGGGCCTTGAGCGGCACACCGGCGGCCATCATCGACAGGGTCGAGCCGCACACCGACGCCATCGAGGTCGAGCCGTTGGATGACAGTACGTCGGAGACGAGCCGCAGCGTGTAGGGGAAGTCCTCCTCATAGGGGACGACCGGCAGGAGCGCCCGTTCGGCCAGCAGGCCGTGGCCGATCTCCCGGCGCTTCGGACCACGCATGAAGCCGGTCTCACCGGTGGAGAAGGGCGGGAAGTTGTAGTGGTGCATGTACCGCTTGTGGTCGTCCGGGGTGATGGTGTCGAGCAGCTGGTTCATGCGGGGCATGCCGAGCGTCGTCACGTTGAGGACCTGGGTCTCACCCCGCTGGAACAGCGCAGAGCCGTGAGCCGTCGGGAACAGGTCGACCTCGGCCGACAACGGGCGGATGTCGGTGGTGGTGCGTCCGTCGATGCGGAGGCCGTCCTCCACGATCCGCTTGCGCACCAGCTTCTTGGTCAGGCCGCGCACGGCGGCCTTGATCTCGCCGGCCCGGTCCGGGAACTCACTGGAGAGCTCGGTGAGGATCGAGTCGGTGACCTCAGCCAGACCGGCGTTGCGGGCGGCCTTCGGGGACAACACGTTGGCGGCGGCCAGGTCGGCGGTGCCGGTGGCCTCCACCCGCTCCCAGACGTCATCGCCGTAGTCGGCCTGCGTCGAGTACTCGATCGTCTCGATCGGGCCGCGGGCGGCCACGTAGGCGGCGACCAGCTCCCGCTGGAGGACGATGGACTCGCGGATCCATGTCTTGGCAGCCTCGAGGCCGTCGGCCAGGACCTCCTCGGTGACCTGGGGTGCCCCTTCTTCGTAGTACTGGAACGACCGCTCGGATCCGCCGGCCTCGACCATCATGATGGCGATCTCGGCGTCGGCGCTCTCGTCGAGGGCGCGCCCGGCCACCACCAGCTCGAAGGTGGACTCGTCGCCTTCTTCGAAGGTCGGGTGCGGGATCCATGTGCCGTCTGTCGAGTAGGCGACCCGGACGGAGCCGATCGGCCCCTCGAAGGGGATGCCCGACAGCATCAGTGCGGCGGAGGCCGAGTTGATGGCGAGGACGTCGTGGGGGTTGACCTGGTCGGCGCCGAAGATCGTGCCGACGATGTGGACCTCGTTGCGAAAGCCCTTCGGGAAGGACGGGCGCAGCGGCCGGTCGATGAGGCGGCAGGTCAAGATGGCCTGATCGGACGACTTGCCCTCCCGGCGGAAGAACGAGCCGGGGATCTTGCCGGCTGCGTAGGTCCGCTCCTCGATGTCGACGGTCAAGGGGAAGAAGTCCGCCCCTTCACGCACCGATCGCGCTGCCGTGGCCGTGGCCAGCAGGACGGTGTCGCCGATGCGACCGACCACGGCGCCGTCGGCCAGTTGGGCCAGCTTGCCGGCTTCGAAGCTGAGTGTTTTGTCGGTACCGCTGATTGGGGCCGATACGGAAATGGCGTCGGACATGACGCTCCTTGTGGTTTGGGGGCTCCTCAAGCCAGTTCCCAGTTGTCGGCCACCCGACCCGCTCAGGGCCCGGTTGCCGGCAACTGGTGACTGACCTCGGTAGGAACCCGATCGTTTGGTATTTCGACGACCGCCCACGGTGTGGGGGCCGCCCCTCTACGCAGGTCGGCTTCTCGCCGGTCTGCGATCCCCCGGCACGCAGCCGGTGGAGGAATTGCAACCGCCCGGCCGGAGCCGGGCGGAAGATCTGGACCGCCTAGCGGCGGAGGCCGAGCTTGTTGATGATCTCGCGGTAGCGCTCGACGTCGTTATTGCGGACGTAGTCGAGCAGGCGACGACGACGGCCGATGAGCTTGAGCAGGCCACGACGGGTGTGGTGGTCGCCCTTGTGCACCTTCAGGTGTTCGGTCAGATGGATGATGCGCTCGCTCAGGATGGCGATCTGCACCTCAGGGGAGCCGGTGTCCGTCTCGTGGAGGCGGTATTCGGCGATGGTTGCCTGCTTGTCTGGCATGTGGGAAGTAGACCTCTGGAATCGTGGTAGCGGCCGACGGACGGAACACGTCGACCCAGCAATGGTAGCAGGAAGCGTGCTCCAGGGCGGACTCAGGGGCGGACTCAGGGACGGACTCAGGGGCGGACTCAGGGGCGGACTCAGGGGCGGACTAACGGGCGCAACCACAGGCGGACTCCGGGGCTGGCTGAGGGGCGGACTCCAATGCCCCGGACGCCGGCTCCCGACACCCATGGCAACGCGCCGGTTGCGGGTTCTGGCTCGCAGGTGCCCGGAGGTGGTCGGAGGTGAGACCAACGGACGATACGGAGCCGAAGCCCGGGCCCGTCGGTCCCACTGCCCGAGCGCGGCCGGACCCGGCGGTCAAGGCCGGGTCCGGGCGCTTCGTGCTACCCGCCAGAGGGCGGGCTAGGGCTACTTGTTGGGCTGGGGGGTCACCCGCAGGTACGGCTTGAGCGCCTTGAACCCCTTCGGGAACCGCTCCTTCGCCTCCTCGTCCGACAGCGCCGGAACGACGATCACATCCTGGCCGTCCTTCCAGTTCACCGGGGTGGCGACCTTGTAGTCGGCGGTGAGCTGCAGCGAGTCGAGGACCCGCAGGATCTCGTCCACGTTGCGACCGGTCGAGGCCGGGTAGGTCAAGGTGAGCTTGACCTTCTTGTCGGGCCCGACGATGAACACCGAACGCACCGTCAAGGTGTCGTTGGCATTCGGGTGGATCATGTCGTAGAGATCAGCCACCTTGCGGTCCTCATCCCCGATGAGCGGGAAGTTGAGGGCCGTGCCCTGGGTCTCCTCGATGTCGCCGGCCCACTTGCCGTGGGAGGTGACGTCATCGACCGAGAGGCCGATCAGCTTGGTGTCACGCTTGTCGAACTCCGCCTTGGCGGCCGAAAAAGCGCCCAGCTCGGTCGTGCAGACCGGGGTGAAGTCCTTCGGGTGGGAGAACAGCACGCCCCAGCTGTCCCCGAGGTACTCGTGGAAGTTGATCGTGCCTTCGGTCGTGTCGGCGGTGAAGTCGGGGGCCTCGTCGCCCAGACGGATTGCCATGTGAAGCTCCTTGCTCGATGTCTCGTTGTGAGGGTTTACCCGTTGCAGACTGCCAGTCGGCCGGTGGGAGGAGCACACATCGTGCCGGCATCCCACAGCCTCACTTCTATCCGGCAACGGATGACCCGGACTTGTCGGAAACCCAGAGTAGTCGGGTCCGCATCAATTGTCGACCGGATCCGTCGGGTATTCATGCCACTCCGCATGCCACTCCAATTGCGCTTCTCGGAGTTCATCTCCAACCTCGTTCCAACGCTCCATCTCTGGTTCCACCTGTCGCTCCCATCAAGCCGGCGCCTCAATCAAATCGGTAGCCGACAGCGGACCGGGACCCTGAGGTCGCCGGTAACTGGCCCCCGCTCCTCCCCTCCGCCATGCTGAGGCCATGAGTGGAGCGCTGCGCATCGACCGGTACGGACCCGTGACCGTGGTCACCATCGACCGGCCCGAACGGCGCAACGCCGTCGACCAGGCCACCGCCACGGCACTGCTCGATGCCTTCCAGTCCTTCGAGGCCGACGTCGACGCCTCGGTGGCGGTCCTCACCGGATCCCGTGGGACGTTCTGCGCAGGAGCCGACCTCCAGGCCATCGCCGCAGGAGAAGGCAACCGGGTGGCGGAGGACGGCCCCGGTCCCATGGGACCGACCCGCCTGGATCTGACCAAGCCGGTGATCGCCGCCGTGGAAGGTCACGCCGTGGCGGGAGGTTTGGAGCTCGCGTTGTGGTGCGATCTGCGGGTGGCGGCCACCGATTCCACGTTCGGCGTCTATTGCCGGCGCTTCGGGGTCCCGCTCGTCGACGGTGGGACGATCAGGCTCCCCCGTCTGGTTGGTCAGGGACGGGCCCTTGACCTGATTCTGACCGGCCGAGGTGTGGGGGCCGACGAAGCGCTGTCCATCGGGCTGGTCAATCGGGTCGTCCCGGCCGGCACGGCCCTCGAGTCAGCCGTCGCCTGGGCCGCGGAGATCGCGGCCCTCCCACAGGTGTGTATGCGCAACGATCGCCGCTCGGCGCTCGACCAGTGGAATTTGTCGGTCCCGGATGCGATCCTCCATGAGACTCGGCTCGGAATAGACAGCCTGCACTCGGGCGAGGCGCTGGAAGGGGCCACCCGTTTCGCCAGCGGGGCCGGCCGGGGTGGGTCGACCGTCGACCCCGGATCCTGAGGACGGGAACGAGATGACCGACGTCGCCGCCTTCGACTTCGACGGCACGCTGACCGACAGGGGAAGCGTGTTCGGCTTCCTGACGGCGGTGGCCGGCCGCCGTCCCGTTCTGCGGGCGGCTGCCGCGCTCGCCCCGCGGCTCGCCCATGCCGCGTTGGCTGGAGGAGCTGTGGCAGACGAGACCAAGGAGCAGCTGTTCATCCGGGTGCTCGCCGGAACTGACGCGACCTACTTCAACCAGGTGGCTGAGGAGTTTGCCCAGAGGCACCTGGCCGGCCACGTCCGACCGGAGGTGCGGCGTCGCCTCGACTGGCACCGTGGCCGCGGCGACCGGATCGTCGTCGTCTCCGCGTCTCCGGATGCCTATGTGGCGGTGGCTGCCGACCGCCTGGCCGCCGACGCCACGATCGCCACCGAGCTCGAGGTGGACGGGGCCGATCGGATGACCGGTCGCTACGCAGGCGCGAACTGCCGGGGGGAGGAGAAGATCCGTCGGCTGCGGTTGTGGATGGGCGAGTCGGGACTGGAATCGGCCCGCCTCTGGGCCTACGGGAACAGCAGGGGGGACCTCCGCATGCTCCGTGCCGCCGATACCGGCGTGAATGTGGGCCGCCTCGGGCGACTCGGTCAGCTGCGGAGCTTCAAGGGCCTGGACGAGACGGGTCCGCTCCGCCTCAACGGTTGACGGCGGGACCGAAGGCTGGCGGGGTCGCCGAGGACCGTGCGGTCGATTCGTTCGGCGGCCGGATCTCGACCTACAGGTACTCCTTCTTCCGCATCCACACCAGACAGAACCAACCCCAGATCGGCGGCAGGTAGGCGGTGAAGAGGCGCTGCACGAATACGGCGGCAACGGCCTCGGACTCGGGCACCCCGGCGGCGGTGAGGCCGATGATCATCCCCGCCTCCACCACGCCCATTCCTCCCGGTACCGGAGATACCCCACCGAGCATCGACCCGAGTGTCAACACGATCAGGAGGGCCGCCAAACTGAGGTGTTCGTCGAAGGCGTGCAGCGACGTACCGAGAGCCAGTGCCACCAGCAACTGCCCGCCGATCTCGCCGCCGAAGATCTCGACCAGGTTGCGCGGGTGGGTCGAGAGGGCCTTGAAATGCGCCCAGACCTCGGATGCCTTCGGGCGGAGCTTCGCGGCCGCCAGCCGCCGCCAACGGGGTATGGCGAGAACCAGACCGACGACCACCCCGACTACGACGATGGCGATGACGATGAGCCAGACCAATTCCGCGGTACTACTCCCCGACCCACCGCCGGTGTCGTCGGGGGTCTGGAAGTTGAACTGGGAGAATGCAATCGGGATGGCGATGAGGAACAGGCCGCCCTTGACGATCCAACTGGCCGTCGAAATGAGGACTCCGGAGCTCACGGCCAAGGTGGCGTCGTAGCCCTGCTGCTGGAAGTAGCGCACCCGGGTGGCCAGGGCACCCATCGAGCCACCGGCCAACGAGACGAACGTGTTCGCGACCTCGAGGGATACCGTCCTTCCGTACGGCATGGTGTCAGTGACCGAGCCGACGGTGGCAATGGCCAGCGCCGGATAGGCGGCCTGGGCCAGGACGAACGTGGCGGCGACCCAGCCCCACTTCGCCCCGGTGATCGTGCTCCATGACTTGGTGACGTTGACCAGCACGGCGATCAGGGCCCACCCACCGATCAGGGTTCCGACCACCAGGAAGAGGTCGACCCAACTGATGCGCCGCGGCTCGATGAGCTTCGGTACTTCGACTCCTGCCGCCTTCGCACCTTGCTCCCGCAACGCCATGAGATGCGCCTTTTTGCCGCGCATCGACTTCGATGCCACCGGGTTGAGCGCGGCGCGGAGGAGAAACGGGAGCGCGGACACCAACGCGTCCGGTGGCAGGACCCGAGCCGAGGATTCGATGGCCCGTTCGGGTCCGACCACCAGGGACGTCGATGCCAGCGTGGCGGCCAGGTCCTGGTCGAACTGCTCGGGCTTCGCCATGGTGGACGCCGCCCGCATGTCGACCAATCCGGACCGTCCCTGGTCGTCTACGAAGATCGACTCCACCGACAGCCCGCCGTGCGCAATCCCTGCGTTCCGCAGGTTGAGGACCTGACCGAAGATGTCGTCGAGGGTTGCGTCATCGATCGCCGATCCTTCACTTGCCGCCGCCCCGTCGCCGTCGGTCGACATCGGTGGTGGCCCCACTACCGATGGCTCCGGCCCACCCGGATCTGCCTTGGCACCGAGATCAGCCGGGCCATCAGCACAAGCATCGTTCGGATCGGAGTCGGTGGCGAGGTCTGGAGACGGTGCCAACTCGTACATGGGAAGCGCCGCCAATGGTCGACCGGCGGGAATCGAGGTCACCAATAGGGCATCCCGGGCGGGTCCCGCGGGTCCGGCGGCGAGGACCCGGGCCACACGCACGCCGGCTCGTTCGGCCAGGAGCGTCACGTACGCCTCATGCTCGACCTGTTGGCGCCGGGTCAGCGTCAATGTCGGCCCCGAGTCCCGGTAGAGCATGAAGCGCGCCGTCTTGGCCAGGAGCTGCGCGTCCGAAGCGTCACGGCCGTAGACGGCGACGTCGATCGGGGCGCCGTGCGAATTGGCGACGAACCGGCCGACCCCCCACTCCTGGATGGCAACAGGGGTCACGTCGGTCACGGCGATACCCAGGGCTTCGATCAACACCGCCGCCTCAGACGCCGACGGGAGCCCGAGAGGGGAACCGAACGACAGGTGGACCACGGCGGTCACAAGGACGCCGACGCCCAGACTGGCCAGTACGGCCACAGGCAGGCCGGCCTGGTCAACGATCGTGGCCACCGCCAGTACCACGATCACCACCCGGATAGCCCGCTGCAGCCATCGACTGAAGTACGGGATGGCGGTGCCGGCCACGGCGACAGTGGCGGCCACCCGCGCCACCGGAAACACGGCCGAGAACTCGACCAGGGCGGTCGACGGCGGACGTCCCCCGTCGCTCCCCAGAAGGTAGCCGATCAGCACACAGATGAGCCAGGCGCCGAAACCGGACAGCAGACAGTCACGGATCACCGTCCACCGCCGCGAGAACAGGGCGAGGATCACCACGACGGCGATCAGACCGAAGGACCCGATCCACCACACCGAGTCCACCAGCCATCGAATCCCGTCAGGCGGTGGGGTCAGGGCATGCACGATGACCCGCTCGCTCGAGGAGTTGACGCGGGTGGCGAGCCAGCAGACGAGAATCACCAGCAGGCTCAGGCCGGCCCGGATGGCATCGCTCCCCCGACGCCGCCGCTGCCCATCGCCCACCGGGGCGAAGAAGATCGACCGCCATGCTCCATGTCCCCACCGGCTCGGCGTCGCCGGGACCCTGCGGTCGGACGTGCCTATCGGGTCGGATGTGCCTATCGGTTCGTCCCCCATCCCGACCTGACACTAGGTGCCCGACCTGGGAGGTTCACTGATCCCCGCCCCTGATCCGCCGAATCGACCCGCCGCCGCGCCGAACCGCGGGCCATCCGGAACCGCTTAGGCGGCGGAACCATAGAAGGCGGCATCTCCGTAGCTGAAGATCCCACCGTCGGCGGCGGCCAGCCAGTAACCGTTGCCGTCCCTGGTGCGGGCCATCCCGACGACGGGCTGAGCCAGTGTCAGGGCGCCCGCCGAGCCCTCGAACGGTGCGGATCCGAAGGAGAAGATCCCACCGTCGGAGGCCACCATCCAGTAGCCCGTGCCGCTGGGGGTGGACGCCATGCCCACGATCGGGCGGTTGAGCGGATGACCACCCATCGATCCGTAGAAGGCAGCGTCCCCGAAAGCGAATACCCCTCCGTCGGCGGCGACGAGCCAGTAGCCCCTGCTGTCGGAAGTGGCGGCCATCCCGACGATGGGCTGGTTGAGGTGCATGGCACCGGTGGAGCCATAGAAGTTGGCGTCGCCGTAGGAGAACACCCCACCATCGGCGGCCACGAGCCAGTACCCGTTACCGTCGCCGGTGCGTGCCATACCGACGATGGGACGGTTGAGATGGATGGCTCCGGTCGAGCCGTAGAAATTGGCGTTGCCGTAGGAGAAGATTCCACCGTCAGCGGCCACCTCCCAATAGCCCTGCCCGCTGGGCGTGGACGCCATGCCGACCACAGGGGCGGCCAGCGCCAGTCCGGACATCGAGCCGAAGAAGTTTGCGTCACCGAATCCCACCACTGAACCGTCCGACCCGTTGAGCCAGTAGCCGGCGCCGTCCGGGGTGGGCGTGATCGACACAGCCGGGGTGGGCAGTGTGTTCGTGACGATGAACCAGTCCGACATCAGGTTGAAGGCGGCGGCGAACTGGTCGCCGGTCACCACCACGTTCTGCCCCGAGCCGACGAGGGTCATCGAGGTGACCCGGCCGCCCCAGTCGCCATAGCCGTTCCGGGCGCTGATCGACACGGTCTCGAGCGTGCCGAGCTGAGGCCAGGTCGCCTCGATCGACGACACCGGAACCGAGGCCTGCCAATCGTGGTTCGGGTTGCACGCCCCGTTGACTCCCGGTGGGCAGACGGCATCACCGGCGTCCACGACGGCCGGGAACGTACCCGGTGCCGTGTATCCGCCCGTCGAAGCAGAGTACTGGGTGGTGAGCGGGACCCCGCTGGCCACACCGCCCGGCGCGTACTCCATGACCGTGCCCTCGGTGGCGTTCGTGGCGGCGTCAGTGAGCGGATTCTCGTTGGTCAAACCGCGGTAGGTCTGGCACGTCTGGTCACACGTGTCGGCATAGCCGCCGTAACTGTTGAGGCCGGACATGACGTACGAGCGGGTGGCGACTGCCTGCGCCTCGAGCTCCTGGAAGCCCCAGGCCTGGGCCTGCGGTCCAGGTCCGCCGATCGTCCCCCAATAGGCCGGGGACTCGTTGGGCACCACTCCCGCCACGTAGTCCTCGAGCGGAAGCGTGTTGATCGTGCGCTCGGCCCCGGCGCTGTTGTATGTGGCGCCGAGCGAACCTCGCATGGAGATGTTCCCGCCCGGGAAGCACAGCTGCATCGCCAATTCGGCCGCATTCGAGGCACCGAGGCTCGAGTCCACATCCGGGGTCGCCGTCGGGTTGGATACCCCGGTGGCGAACTGGGTCCAGGTCGGCCCAGCGCAGCCTTCCGCCGAGGACAGGGACCAGGTACCACCGCCGGTGGCGTGCATCCACACCGCCTGGTTGGCGGCGATCGGGAATCCGCTGACGGTATAAGCGCTGTCCGAGTAGACGAAGACGTCGTTGTCGTCGTTCTCGGTGAGGGCGACGGTGATCTCGTTACTCTCCTGCGGCGCGGTCAAGGGCTCGGGAAGGGCGGTCGAGTAGTAGTGCTCGACGATCTGCTGCCAGCCGGTGCCGGCGAGGGCGTACCCGAAGGCACCCCACTGACCCATTCCCACCCCCGGGCCGTAGCCATGCCCGTCGAGGGTCACGACAGATGAGGAGTAGGCGGACGCCGGCTGGGCCAGGGCGATCACGCCCGCCCATGACGCCAGGACGATGACGGCGACACCGATCATCGCCCCAAGTCGAAGTCGACGTCGACTCACCGAGTTCTCGCCGGCCGACCCGGGCCGGCCCACCGCTCCCGCGGACCTTCTCCCAGCGGTGGAGGATCCGTTCGCACCCTTGGTTCGCTCCACCGACACGTCGGACAACGATACGACGGTCGCCTGCGGATTCGGTGGACACCTCCGACGGCCGGGGTCACCCGAGCGTGCCGACGGAATGAACCGGCTCAGCCGGGACCTGTTCAGTCGGACCCGACCGGAGCGGCCAGAACCTGGGGCATCGAGCCATAGAACGGGGCCGTACCGAAGGCGAACAGACCACCGTCAGCCGCCACCAGCCAGTATCCGGTCCCATTGGTGGTCGAGGCCATCCCGACGATCGGGAGCTGGAGCGTCAGGCTGCCCGTCGAGCCGTAGAACGGCGCCGAGCCGAAACTGAACACACCTCCGTCGGACGCGGTGAGCCAGTAACCCTTCGACCCGTTGGCGGCCATGGAGACGATCGGCTTGTTGAGGTGCTGTCCACCCATCGATCCGTAGAACGCAGCGTCGCCGAAGGCGAATATCCCACCGTCTGACGCCACCTCCCAGTAGCCGTGACCGTCAGGTGTGGGTGTCATGGCCACGATGGGCTGATTGAGGTGCACCGCACCCATCGAGCCATAGAACTGAGCGTCGCCGAAGGCGAATATCCCACCGTCGGACGCCACCTCCCAGTAGCCGCCGCCGTTCGGCGTCACGGCCAGGCCCACGATCGGCTCGTTGAGGTGCATCGCGCCCATCGAACCGTAGAAGCCGGCATTGCCGAAGGCGAACATGCCGCCGTCGGACGCCACCTCCCAGTAGCCGCCGCCGTTCGACGTTGCAGCCATGCCCACCACGGGTTTATTGAGCGGCTGGCCGCCCATCGATCCGTGGAAGGCGGCGTTGCCGAAGGCGAACAGACCACCGTCGGATGCCACGTTCCAATAGCCGCGGCCACCTGGGGTCGCTGCCATGCCGACGATCGGCGCATTCAGATGGCCCGTCGAACCGGTGCTCAGCCACCCGGTGAGCTGCGGGTTCTGGTGGTACATGGGCCAGGACCGCAGTCCCAGCGAGTGACCCAGGGAGTCCGGCATCACATAGTGCTGGATGATTCCCTCGTTGCCCGAGCCGTATCCGGCGATGGTGATGCCGATGTTGCCGTCCGGATCGATGGTCACCAGGGGCGAGTTCTGCAGGCCGATCGTGCCGGACCCGAGGGTGGCCACGAGCTGTGCACTCCGTCCGTCGAAGATCTCGAGACCATCGGTCGTCGGCACGAGCACGTCGTTGTAACCGCCACCGGTCAGATCGGCGAGCACGACCCCGCCGATCACCTGACCCGGTGTCGAAACCGGCCACCCGGGGAGTGCCGCGCCATTCGCCCCGTTGAGCGCCCAGACCTCTCCGCCGGTTCCCGTGTTGACGCCCTCGACGACCTGCTCACCGCTGTTCCCGAGCACGTCACCGATCGCGGGGCTGGAGACGGTGTTGCCACCCAGGTTGTCCCGCCACGCGATGCCGCAGCTGGTGTTGGCGGCGAACAGCGTGTTCGAGTCCGATGCGCCCGGGTAGTAGGACCCGGTGCCGAAGGCGATGCCGACGGCGCCTCCTCCGAGGAAGTTGCCCACGGCGGTCGACGAGTCGACCGTCTGGGTGGTGTCGTAATGGCAGAGCAGGTTTCCGCTCGCACCCAGGATCCGGAGATGGCCGCCGTTGGTGTAGGTCTGGCCCAACGCGACCCCGGCGGTCGAGTCACCACCCTGGACGATCTCAGACCCACCGTTGTTGTAGAGGTCGGCCAGCGATGGGGTGGTGAATCCGCTGTCGGCCGTGAAGAACGGCCAACCCGGGAGCACGGCGCCGTTGGCGGCGTTGAGCGCATAGGCATCCTGACCCAGCGAAGGTGCCACGACTGCCTGGGCCCCCTCGAGCGGTCCGACGGCAAGGGAAGCCTGCACCCCGTGATTGCCGTTGGGGTCGGTGGCGGCCCGGTACCACATGGTCCCGCCCTTGTTGGAGAGCCCGACGTAGCCACCGGTATCCGGGTTGGCCGCGTTACCGGTCCCCACGTAGACGTCGTCGGTGCCTGCACCATCGGGGCTCACCGACGGGGTGGAGTCGACCGGTGCGCCGACACGTGCCGGCCAACCGCCCACGGCTGAGCCATTGGAGAGGTGGAAGGCGTAGACACTCCCGGCACGGTCGCCGACGACGACGGACGTGCCGCCTCCGTCCAGGGTGGCCACATTGGGGGAGCTCTGGGCGATGGGTCCACCGGCGTCGGTAAGGACCTGTTGCCAGGCGAGGGAGATCCCGCTCAGTTTGGGTGTCACCGCTGATCCGGCCGGAGTCGGCGTCAGCGCCACCAGCGCAGGGGCGATCCCCGCCATCACGGCCGCGACGGCGACGAGACGGGTCGTCGCCCTCCGCCGGGATCCTGCACCCCCGTGCGCCGCCTTCGTCCGCATGGCAGCTCCTGCCTTCATCGAGTGATCGCTCACCGACTGGTCCCTCATCGACTGGTCCATGGTTCCCCTTGCCTCGTTCCCGAAGCCCGGTTCGCTACACCGCTGTTGCCCCCGACCTTGCGGGGCGCGGAGCGGCCGTGACCCGGGCTCTTCCTCGTTGGTATCGGCAGATCGAGCTCTAACCTGAGCGATCGGGGGACGGTCGGTGCCGTCTCCCGGCACCATGGGTGGCGGCGCGGCGGGAGAGTACCCGGTTTTCGGCTTTCGACTCGGTACCCTGAAGCATGGCCTCCGTCCGGTTGGACCCGAAGACGGGCCCCACGCCGACCGTCATAGGGACGCGCCCGCTGGTCGCGCCGTCCCCCGCGGACTGGCACACCGATGGCACACCGTTCCACACCGGCCCCGGGACAGACCTCGACACCGGCCTGGTTCCCAAGTCGTTCGACCCTTGGCGTGACATCGACCACCCCCCAACCGGGACCCGCGCCACCAGGTCGAACGGGAACACCGTCCCCGTGAGAGTCGGTCCGCGACCGGGCCGCATCGCCTCGGACCGGGCCGGCAAGGTCCGACTCGAGGTCGTCGACCTGATGGTCCCGTGGCTGGTCGGGTTGGCCACACTGGTGGCGAGGCTCCTCACCGCGGCCGGCGGCCCCACCGACTGGGACTCGTCGCAGTTCGCGGCCGGCGTCGTCCGGTTCGACGTCACCCACGGTCGTCCCCAACCTCCGGGTTACTTCCTCTATGTCGGGGCCGGGCGGCTGGTCCACTCCTTCGGTCCGGGCACCATCGGATCTCTGGTGCTGGTCTCCGCGCTCGCGTCCGCCATCGCTGCCGGTCTGGTGGTGGTGGCCGGTCGCGACCTCGGCGGTCGCTGGGTCGGACTGGCCGCGGGGCTACTCGTGGCCACGTCGCCCTTCGCGTGGTTCAGCGGTTCGATCGTGTCCACCTACTCGTTCGATCTGATGATCGGACCGTTGCTGATCATCCTGGCCTGGAGGGCCCGGCCCCACTCGTGGCACGGGGCTGCGGCCCTCGGCGCACTCGGCCTGCTGGCGGGGTTCCGGCAGTCAGAACTGCAGACGTTCGCCCTACTCGCCCTTCTGGCTCTGGTCGGCTCGGTCCGCCGTGTCACCGAGGCGGTCAGGGCCGTGCTGGTCGGCGTGGCCGCTGTCGCCCTCTGGTTCGTGCCCATGGCGCTGTCCCAACCTGGTGGCATCAAGGCGTGGGCGCATGCGACCCGGCTGGAGGCCATGGGGGCGGTTCAGGCGACGTCGATCCTCGATCACGCCCAGAGTGGATCGGTCAACCTCGGGACGTTTGCCGCCTACACGCTGGTGGCCCTCGCCCCGCTGATGGTCCTCGCTGTGGTGGCCGGGTTCGTGCTCCTGGTCCGTAGCCTGGTCCGGACGATACGAAGCGACCGTCCCGCCGGTGATCCCACCCCGGCCGTGGCTGCCGGTCCGGCCACGGTGGCGACCCGGGCCCACTCCCGTCGGCGTCATGGCCGGTCCGCCAACTGGTCCCGTCCGTGGTACCAGTCGCGTACCGTCATCCTGGTGGCGGCCATCGTGCCGGCGATGGCCGTGGTCGCACTGGTGCAGTTCGCCAAGAGCGGCTACCTGCTCGCCTACCTGCCAGGGTCGGTGATCGCACTGCTGCTGGTGCCCGCCGCCCTGCTGAGGCGAGATCCGTCCCGTCGATCCGACCGGACACAGAGCCGGGGCGTTCTCGTCACAACCTGGTTGGTGGTGATCTCCCTCGCCGTGGCCGCCATGGCCGTACTGGGGACCGAGCGCTTCCTGGCCGGGACCGGGGTCCTGTCGGTCAAGCCCACGACGTCGTCCCACAGCTTGTGGCTGACCCAGGCCAAGTACCAGGCGCCGTACCCGGCCACCCGCTCCACCATCCGGTCCGCCGACGCCATCGACACCTCGTTGGCCGCGCTGGCGCCCCTCATCGATCCCCGCCGCGACGTCGTCGTCATCGACTCGATCGACGGGGGCACGGCCTTCTACCGGAATGCCGGCTGGGAGTTGCCGGCCGACCGGGTCGCCCTCGTGACTCCCGGGTCGGCGATCTACAACGAGCAGTTCGGCTCGCTGTATTACACGTCCACCTCGACCGTCCCTGTCGGTCCGGGGGGTTACGTGTACCTGATCGCGCCGCCCGATCTCCCCGGGCTGGCCGAAACCACCAAGCAGGTGCTCGCCGTGCCGGTTCACACCCGGTCGATCGCCGACTACCTGGTGTGGCGGGTCTCACCCGGCGCTTCCATACTCGGCGTCCGGGTGGTCGCCGTCCCCGGTACGCGCCCGCTCGGAGCCGGTCTGGGGACCTGATCGGTCCCGAGGTCGAACTCAGTCGGTGGTCTCGCCCGCCGAATGCGTCTGGCTCACCCGACTCTCCCGTTGCCTGCGTCGATCGCCCCGGGCCACGACTGACTCCACGAACCGCGCATAGCGCTCGATCAGGTGGGGCCATCGGAACCTGGCGTCCACGTAGGCGCGACCCCGCTCTCCCAGTGCTCGCCCGAAAGCGGGCTCCCCGATGAGGCGGTCGACCGCAACTTCGAATTCGCCGTAGCCATCGAATGCGATCCCCCCGCCGGAGCGGCGGCAGTGTTCGACGGTCGCCGCGCAGTCGGCATTGACCAGCACCGGTGTCCGGGCACTCCAGGACTCGGCCACCACCAGCGAGAAGGCCTCCCACGGTGACGGCGAGACCAGAGCCGATGCGCCGGTGAGGAGCTGCCACTTCACGGCCTCGGACACCGTGCCGAGGACGTCGATGTCCGGGTGGTCCGGTGGCCGGTCGACGACCGGCCCGGCCAGCAGGAGACGGAGCGGTCCCGGACGCCGTTCCTTGTACCGGGCGAAGTACTGGGCCAGCAGTGTCGTGCCCTTGTGACTGTCGACCCGACCCAGACACGCCAGGTACGGCCCAACGGGCACCGGGCTCCGGGTGTCCTCCGCCACGTCGTTTGGGTCCGAGCCCGAGCCCCGGCCCCGGTCCGGATCCGGGCCGACCGCCGCCACTCCCAGATCAGGGTCCTCCACACCCAGCCCCAGGAGAAGTTGGTGGTGGCTGGCCACCGGGAAGATCCGCTCCACGAGATGGCGCTCGGCCTCGGTCTGAAATACCAGGGCATCGGCCGACGCGAACACCTCCTGAAAGATCGGCAGATGGAGGGCGGGCTCGTCGTGGGCTGCCGGATGGAGGATGGTGGGTACCGACACCCGCTCGATCACCCGGACCGTCGGGTAGTACAGATAGGGATAGAAGACGGCGACATCACCGACCCAGGCGGTGGCGGCATCGGCCAGGTCGGGGGTCATCGGACCCTGCAGGTCCACCCATCGCTCGGAATCATGGAGAGATGCTCCCGCAGGGTCGGCCAACAGGGAGGCCGAAAATGGGTGGAACGTCGGATGGCGGCCGGCCTGCGAGCGGAACCGCACGACCCGCACCCCGTTGATCCACGACTCGCCCTCCGGATAGACGTCCTCCCAGGTGACGAAGTCCTCGGCGCACGTGGTGAGCACGTCGACGTCCCACTGGCGATGGGCCACCAGGTGCTCGGCCAGAAGTCGGGCCGCCGTCTCGGCGCCGCCGATAATGGTCGTCCCGTACCGGGGCACGACGAAGGCGACCCTCATGGCGCCATCTCGGGAGTCACGCGGCGCAGGCGGCCTCGAGGGCACTGGCGAAGCCCTGCTGCACGCGGGGCAGGGCGAACCAGTCGACCCGCTCGGCCGCAGCTGCCGCCAGCTCCGACCGCAGCCGGGCGTCTGCCACCACACGATGGATCGCCGCCGCCACCCGCGCCGGATCCTTGTCAGGCAGGATCAGCCCGGCTTGTTGCACCGTCTCCGGGACGGCCGTATTGCGGTGGGAGATGATCGGCAGGCGGTGGTACATCGACTCCAGCAACGGGACACAGAATCCTTCGTGATTGGACAGGCACAAGAAGACGTCGCAGGCCTCGTAGAAGGCGATGAGCTCCTCGTGGGAGATCGATCCGGCCATCTCGACGGCGTCGGCCAGGCCCAGCTCGTCGGCGAACCGCAGCACCGCGTCGCGGTACTCCTCGCTGATAGCGCCCCCGACGATGTGGAGGCGGGCCTGCGGATCGTACAGGCGTCGGTAGGCCGCCAACGCCTTCACCAGGTCGTGCTGGCCTTTGTGTGGGGAGACCTTTCCGACGAACAACAGGTCCGCTCCGCCGCCGGCCCGCAGCCGCGCCAGCCGGGAGGCCAGCGCCGGGTCGGGCGATCCGGTGAAGTCCTGCGGATCGATCAGGAGGGGAACCGTCGCCGTATGCCGATAGCCGGCATCGCGGAGTTCAGCCTCGTTGAACCCCGAGTCGGCGATGGCGAACTCGGTTACCGGAGCCAGATCGCGGAATTGGGCCCGACCCCACCGGACTTCCTCGCCGACTGCCGGCATCCAGGCCTCCAGCAGATCGGCCGGGGTGATGTTGTGGTAGTTCACGAACTTCCGCTCGGGCCGCTCCCGAAAGATGTCTGCCGCACCACTGCCGATCGACAGCTGATAGAGCAGTACCCGTCCGGCGGCCGGCGAGTCGCCGATCCTGGTGATCGGGAACCCTTCGTCGAGGCGGTCGGGCGAAGCGTTGCCGTAGTAGATGTCGGACCGGTACCCCCGGGATCGGAGCAGGTCCCGGAGCTGCATCACATGTCCGCCGATTGCGTCCCGGCTGGCCAGCGTCGGAATGACCTGGTCGATCCTGGTCACGCTCAAGCCGGCGACCCCTCCCAGCCGGGTAGGGCGAGCGGCGCGAACTCGGCGCCCACGGCCGGTACTTCACCGGTCGCTCCGGTGGACCGCAGTTGGAAGCTCACGTCGAGGGGAAGTCGGACACGACCGGTGGCCCGACCGGGGTTGGCGACCTCGAACTTGGTCACCTGGTCCTTCCAGTCGTAGATGGCCGTCTCGGTGTCGCTGCGGACCCCGACACTCACCGAGTACGTGCCGTCGAGGAGTGGGACATCGGGAAAGAAGAATTTGACGATCCCACCACCTTCCGGCACCTCGATGGCACAGGCCGGGTCGTCCGGGTCGGAGGCGAAGACCAGTTCGTTCTCATCATCGTGGATGGCGATGGTGGCCATGGCGTTGGGAACGGCCGCCAGGCTGTCGACATCGGCGGTGATGGTCAGCGACTCGCCGGAGTTCATGTGACTGCGGATCCCACTACCGCCGTGGTCCACCAACACCGTGCCGATGGCCAGCACATTGCCGGCGATGCCACCGGACTCCGAGCCTTCGAGCGTGCCCACGCCCAGCAGGTCGGCCAGATAGACCCGAATGGCCTCACCGGGCTCGTCGACGGTGATGACCTTGCCGTGGTTCATGACCATGGCCCGCGCGCAGTTCTGACGGATGGTGTCCGCACCGTGGCTGACCACCACGATGGTCCGGCCCTCCCGCTGGAACTTCTTCACGTGGTCGAGACACTTGCGCTGGAACGCGGCGTCTCCAACGGCCAGCACCTCGTCGACCAGCAGGACGTCGGGCTCGACGTTGACGGCCACGGCGAAACCGAGGCGCACATACATCCCCGACGAGTAGAACTTCACCTGGTTGTCGATGAAGTCCTCGAGTTCGGCGAACGCCACGATGTCGTCGAACCTCTTGGCGATATCGGATCGGGAGAGGCCGAGCAAGGAACCGTTCAAGAAGATGTTGTCCCGGCCGGACAGGTCGGGTTGGAATCCGGCACCGAGCTCCAGCATGGCGGCCAGGCTGCCGCGCACCTTGATCTCACCCGTGGTCGGCTTGAGAATGCCGGCCACGCACTTGAGCAGGGTCGATTTGCCACACCCGTTCCGTCCAAGGATCCCGAATGTCTCCCCCTGGTTGATGTCGACGTTGACATCGCGGAGTGCCCAGAAGGGGGTGAACGGCATCTTGCCGCCGTGGATGACCCGCTCCTTGAGCGAGGTGTGCTTCTCGTTGTAGAGGCGGAACTGCTTGGAGATGTTGCTGACTTCGATGGCGACGGCCACGGCCTAGAGCTCCTCGGCGAAGTTGCCCTCGAGCCGTCCGAAGACGATGAGGGCGAGTAGGAACAGCCCGAGGCTCACGACCAGGACGGCGACGCACATGGCGGCGTACCCACCCACACTCCAGGTGGGCAGCACGTTGTACCAGGTAGGGACTTTCGTGCCGGGAGCGAGGTAGGAGTATCTGGTGACGCCGTAGATCGCCCGCTGGAAGGTCAGGACGATGGGGGTGATCGGGTTGAGGAGGTAGACGTACTGGAGCCACTTGAGCACCGGATGGGCCTTCTCGTGCCCGGACAGGAAGATGGTCCCGTAGGTGTATACGATCGACGTCCCCCAGAACCAGGCCATGAGCAGCACCTCGGTCAGGTGCTGGGTGTCCCGCAGGTAGACGTTGACCGCCGACAGGAAGATCGAGAGCGCTCCGGTGAACACCAACAGCGCGACCAGGGCCAGGGGGAGGATGGCGACGAACTGCCACGCCGGAGTGATCCCGAAGAGCAGCATGGCCGCGATCAGCACGACCACCTGGATACCGAAGAGGATCAGGTTCACGCCCACCACTGACAAGGCGAGCAATTCGCGGGGGAAGGCTACCTTCTTGACGATGCCGGCTTTGCCGACGACGACCGAAGTGGCACCCAGGGACGACCCGTTGAACAGGTTCCAGACCAGCAGACCGGCGAATAGCCATATGGCGAAGTTGGGTTGGTGGTTCCGGGCGATGATCTTGAAGACCACGTAGTAGATGGACAGCACCAGGGCCGGATTCAACATTGACCAGGCGTAGCCGAGGGCCGAGTCCTTGTACTTGACCTTCAACTCGGTACGGACCAGCAGCATCAGCAGGTCTCGGTTGATCCACAGGTCCTTCAGCCGCTGGCCGAGCTGGATCTTGCCGTTGACGACGGTGATCCGATCATGGCTCTGCCCGGGAACGAAGCGGGTGCCGCCACCGATCGACGAACTCTGCTCCGGGTCCGAAGATGCGGGTCTGTCGATACCAAGACTCATCAGTTGGCGGTACCCGAGCCCGCTGCCGGTGACTGCACGACGTCCTTCTGGATGACCTCGTCGATGAATCCGTACTCGCGCGCCTCCTCGGCGGTGAACCAGCGGTCACGGTCCGAGTCGGCCTCGATCCGCTCCACCGGCTGACCGGTGTGGAAGGCGATCCGCTCCGCCAGCATGCGCTTCAGGTAGATGATCTGCTCGGCCTGGATGGCGATGTCCGACGCCTGTCCCTGCATGCCGCCGGACGGCTGGTGCATCAGGATGCGGCTGTGAGGCAGGGCGAACCGCTTGCCGGGGGTGCCCGCGCACAGCAGGAACTGGCCCATCGACGCGGCGAGCCCGACGCAGATGGTGCGCACGTCACACCTCACGTACTGCATCGTGTCGTAGATGGCGAGGCCGTCAGTGACCGAACCGCCGGGCGAGTTGATGTACACCGAGATGTCGCGCTCCTGGTTCTCGGCCTCGAGCAGGATCAACTGCGAGCAGACCAGGTTGGCGGTGTCCTGGTCGATGGCCGAACCGATGAAGACGATGCGCTCCTTGAGGAGGCGCTGGAAGATGTCGGACCCGGGCCCGACGTCGGCGCCGGACTTCATCTCGACACCGCCGGAAGATACAGCGGACAGGGCGGCAGTCGACGTGGAGAAAGGGGATTCCATGAGGGGTGAGCCTAGTGGCTGGAGGGTCTGCCGGGACGCAGGGGACCACCCGCAACGGGCCGGACCAGGCTCTTCGGCTCTCCGTCGGCGACTTCCGCCAAGACCCTCACCAGGTCGGATCCCGCGTGCTCGAGGCCCAGTTCGGCGATCCGGGTCCGTCCGGCGGCCACCAGGGCGGCACGCTCACCATCATCGGCCAGGAGGTCCCCGACGGCGTCGGCCACCCGGCGCGGTCCTTTGTCGGTGAGCAGTACCCCGGCTCCCCCGAGTATCTCGGCGACCGCCCCGGCATCGAAGGCCACGATCGGGACGCCGTGGGACATCGCCTCGACGAGAGGCACGCCGAACCCCTCGTGCTCGGAGAGCATCACCAGCACGTCCGCCGCCTCGTAGCGCGATGCCAGCTCACCTGGGGTGAGCCGGGTCACGAACTCGACCGCTCGGGACATGCCGAGGTCTGCCGCGTACCGTCGGAGGGCGCCGGCGTAGTTCTGTTCGATCGGCCCGCCGACGATGGTCAGGCGGGCATCGGGCCAGCCGTTCGATCGGGCCACGAACAGCGCGGCGATGGTGTCCTCATGGGCCTTGTTGGGGGCGAGCCGTCCGACCGACAGCCACCACGGTCCGGTACCCACCTTGCGCCGGGCCAACACTTCGGACGCACCCTGATCGGGCTCGACCGGTGACGAGGGCACATTGGCCACGGGGACGACCCGGGTCACCCGGCAGCCGAGGGTTCGGAGCTCGGCGGCGTCGAACTCGGACACTCCGATCCCGAGGACGGACCGGGGCGCCAGATGGGCCAACTCGACCAACGCCGCCGCCTGCATCCGGGCGATCCCGTTGTTCCACGGGGTGAAGAAGGCCGCAGGAGTGATGCTGTGGTAGTTCAGCACCACCCGTTCGGGTCGGCTCCCTAGCCAGGCCACCATGTCGGAACGGGTGGCGACCTGGTAGACGAGGAGGTCACCGGGCGCTGCGTCCTTCTCGTACTCGAGGTAGGGCCGGGTCTCGTCCGCCGTCTCCGGATCGGCGTGCTCGGTGTAGATCGTCGACGGGATACCGGCGGCCAGGAGAAGGCGGTGCAGCGTCCGGGTGTGCTCCCCCACCGCGTCTCGGCGGTGGAGCATGGGAACGAACAGGTGGATGGCGGCCATCGGTCTCTACAGTTCCGTCCGGGCCACGACGGCGTGGACCGTCCCGCTCTCCGCCAGATGCACCTCGGAGGTGCGGAACCCCCGGCGCCCCAGGATCAGCACCCAGGTTTCCGGGTGGAACGGTCGACCGGGCAGCAGGTCCCGCACACTCGGCGCCAGTTGGGCGTCCCACGCCGCCTGGTCGACGGTGAGTATGACCAGGGTCCCTCCTGGGACCAGCGCCCTCAACGAGGCGTCCACCAGCTCGACCTTGCCGGCCAGCGGGGCCCGGTCGGCGCACCCGGACAGGACGACAGCGGATCGACTACCGGCAGGCACGCCGCTCAGATGCTCCACCACTTCGGCCATGTGGAACGTCACCTGCCCCGGGCTTCCCGGCGACTCCTCCCCCAGAGCCCACACGACCATGCCGCGCGGATCGACGACATCGACCGGAGCGCCTCCGGACAGGACGGCGTCGAGCACGGGTCGGACCCCCGCCTCGCCGACCACGACCGGAAGCCCGGTGGGCTGTCCTAGCCAGACCGGCACGTCCGCCGCCCACTCGCCCGCATCAGGAGGCGGGAGGTCCAGCTCGGCCGGACGGATCCCGGTCGGGTCTGCCGCCGACTCGAGTCGCTCGACCCGGGCGGCGAGGAGCCGGAACGCATGCGACACGGTCGTCTCCTCCGGGGTGGTCCGGCGGACGTCATCCACGATTCGCTGGGTGTACTCGGTCAGCTCCTCCGCCACTTTCTTGATGACATCACCGATGGCCCGCTCACCGGCCTTGGCCAGGCGGCCGCGGTCCCACAGGTCGGATGGGAGTCCGTGCCAGGGTTCGATCCAGGTGGCCCGCCAGTCGGGGGTCGACAGCCGTCGCATGGTGTCCTCGAACTCCCAATCGACGGTGTCCTCGGGCGCCAGCCGGTAGAAGGCGTCGAGCAGCTGGCGCTCGTCATCGGCCAATCCCGGCCGATCGCCGGTACGCTCGATGCCCGGACCCTCCGGATCCTCTGGCACCCGCGGATCCTTCGAACCCTCGCCCGCCCCGTCCCGCTCAGGCACGGCCGCCTCCCTCCCGGACGTAGGTCGTCCCACCGGCGGGGACGGCAAGTCGCTCGGTGCGGAGCGGAGACTGGCGCCCTCTGGCCACCACCTCGGTGAGGAACCTGACGTACCGATCGATGATGGCTGGCCACAGGTAGTTCCGGGCCGTGTAGCGCCGCCCGGCGTCACCGAGTTCGGCCCGTAGCCCGGCATCGCCGACCAGCCGGTCGACGGTGGCCTCGAAGCTCCGGTACGAATCGAACCACAGGCCTCCACCGGAACGGGTGCAGTGCTCCATGGTTGCGGCACAGGCCCCGTTGACCAGCACCGGGACGCCCAGTGTCCACGCCTCGAGGACCACCAGGGAGAACGACTCATAGGCCGACGGGTTGACCATCACCCGGGCGCCGGCCAGGATGTCCCACTTGTCGGCCTCCGACACCGTCCCGGTCACGATGATGTCCGGATGTTCCGGGGACTTGGCCGAAACCGGCCCGACGAAGGCCAGGGCCAGATCGCCGGCGTGGCGTGCCTTGTACTCGGCGAAGTACTCGGCCAGCATGCCGCAACCCTTGTGTTCGTCCACCCGGCCCAGATAGCAGAGGTAGGGACGGTCACCGATGCCCAGGATCTGACCTCCGTTTCGCCCTGCTCCGGCCGGGTCATCGACCCCCAGCCCGAGGACCACCTGTGGTCGGGCGCCGATCCGGAAGACGTGCTCCATCAGGTCCCGCTCCGCCCGGGTGTGGTAGACGAGACCGTCGATGTGACGGAAGGCACGACGGAACGCTGACAGGTAGAGGGCCGGCTCGTCGTGCGCCGCCGGATGCAGCACGACCGGAGCGCGGGCGACGGCGATGGCGTCGACGGTCGTGGCGAACAGGTACGGATAGCAGGCGATCACGTCGGCGTCGGAGCCGGCCACGGCATCCACCAGTCCTGGGCACATCGGACCGTTCAACGCCACCCACCGGCGCGATTCGGTCAGGGACGCCGTCTCCGGTGCCACCCGCAGCTTGGCGTCGAGTTCGAAATAGTCGAGGGTCCGGCGGGAGGCGGTCGGGAACCGCCGGACGGTCACCCCGTTGAGCACCGAGGTGCCGGCGGGCTCGGTGTTCTGCCAGGTGAGGTGGTCGAGGGCGCAGCTGGTCAGGACCTCGACCTCCCAGCCGCGCCGTTGACAGAGCCGCTCGGCCAGCATCCGGGCGGCGGCCTCGGCACCGCCGATCACCTCCGTCCCGTAGCGGGGGGTGACGAATGCGAGCTTCACGCCACCACCCGCACCTGGTCGGCGACGCGGCCCAGAACCTCCACGAAGCGTTGGCGGGTGGCGACCGCCGCGAAGTCGTCCAGCCGGCGCTGTCCCCGTAACACAAGGTTCCGGGCGAGGTCGGGGTCCCGGCGCACCCGGTCGACCGCAGCGGCGACGGTGGCTGGACGCGTCGTGGGGAGCAGGATCCCGGCATCGCCCAGGGTCTCCCCCACCGCTCCTGCGTCGAACGCCACGATCGGGGTGCCGGCACGCATCGCCTCCAGCAGAGGGATGCAGAACCCCTCGTGACGCGACAGGCACACGAAGACATCGGCGTCCTCGTACCAGGCGGCGAGCTCACCGGGACTCAGACCCTCACCGTGATACACCGCTCCGGACAGGCCCAGCTCTTCGGCCAATTCGAACACGGCGGCGGCATAGTCGGGGGTGACGGCCGGACCCACGAGGTGTAGGCGGGCGTCGGCGTCGTAGATGTGGCGGTAGACCCAGAGGGCTTCGACCAGGCGCTCATGCCCCTTGTTGGGCGAGATACGGCCGACGAAGAGGAGCACCGTGGCATCGCCGTGCCGCGCCGCCAGGCGGGCCAGCTCCCGGGGATCGGCTGCGCCCCCCTCGGACCCGAGGTCGACCAGGATCGGCACCACCTCGGTGGCCGGACATCCCAATGCCGCCAGCTCACCGGCGTTGAACGCCGAGTCGGCGATCCCGAGGACGGCACGGGGAGCGAGGGACACCACCTGCTCGTGGGCCAGGGTGACCTTGGCGGTCGTGTGGTCCTCCCACCCGACATAGAACGAAGCAGGCGTAACGTTGTGGTAGTCGAGCACCAGTGGCTCGGCCCGGCCGAGGAGGAACTCGGCGACCGGCGACGACGTCCCCAGCTGGTAGAGCAGGATGTCTCCGGGCCGGGCCCGACCCGGGTACTTCTCGAAATACGTGGCCTCGTGCTGCAGCTCGTCGTGGGCGGCCTCGACATAGATGTCCGACTCCCACCCGGCGGCACGGAAGGTGTCGCGCAGGGCCAGCGTGTGGTCCCCGGTGGCGTCGCGCGGCAACAGCGCCGGCACGAACTGATGGACGGCGGTCACCGCTCCCGCGTGGCGACCACGAGGTACTCCGTCGGCCCGAGGAGCAGATCGTTGATGGTGTCGATGGCCGCGTTCACCGAGTCGGCGTCGGCCGATCCGTCCCCGACCCGGGCCAGGCGCCGGTCGGTGCCGCCCCATTCCGGTGTGGCCACCACGAAACCCCGGGTGGCGAGCAGGTGGGCCCAGGTCTCGGCGTGCAACGGACGGCCGGGTGCCAGGTCCCGCACGATGGTCGATGCCGAGGACGCCCACCCTTCCGGTGTCGTCGAGTGGAGGACCAGCACGCCCCCGACGGCCAGCCGCGAGGAGACCAGATCGACCAGGCGCTCGCGCTCGTTCGGCCGCAACCACTGCAAGGAGCCGGTGAGCACCATCCCGCCGAGGGCCTCTCCGGCCACGACGCCCAGGTGGTCGAGGACCCCCTCCGCCCGGACATCGAGCCCACGGTCGAGGGCCGCTTCCAGGACGAGGTCCGAGGGATCCACCCCGTAGACGTCGACGCCGACAGCGGCCAGGGCGGCCACCAGCGAGCCGTCGCCGCAATCCCCCACCAGCACCCTGTCGCCCACAGTGGACAGTGCCTCGACCGCCTTCTTCGCCCACCAGGCCGACCCGGGGTCGGCGGCCGGCACGACGTCGGCCGGCAGGTCGGGCGACCGGTGGGTCTCCATCGACGCCTCCAGGACCTCGATGTGGTCCACCACGACGTGGAACATGCGCGATACCGACCAGGCGAACTTCACGATCTGGGCGACGATGAAGTTCATGTACCAGCCGAGGCCCTTTCGGATGGACCCCTTGATGTAGCTCCCCACCACCTTGTTCGACTCGGTGGGCACGGCGATGTCGACGTAGGCCGACCCGTCGACCAGCGAGAGCGTCTCGCGGATCCGGGCCCGCCCCTGGAGCCCGACCGGCGAAAACTCCAGGAACAGTTCGTCCAGTTCCGCCTCGAGCCCGGCGGGCAAGTCGCCCGAGGCCCGGCGACGCCGTACCTCGGCGTCGATCTCCGCCATCACCTCGTCGAGGTAGCGGATCCGGGCGGCCACATCGGCGATCGATTCGGTCTCCGGTCCCTCGGCCGGGCCTGGTGCGTCAGGCGTCACGGGAGACGGAACGGAGGGCGAGGTCGGCACACGGTGACTATAGCCAGGGGTGCCCGGGGTCCCGGTGAGCCCGGGCCCTAGTGGCGGACAACCTCGGCACCGGTTCGGGCCTCGGTAGGCTGCGTGCACGCGGGCGTGGCGGAATCGGCAGACGCGCCGGGTTTAGGTCCCGGTCCCTTCGGGGGTGGAGGTTCAAATCCTCTCGCCCGCACCCATCGCTCCGACCGACGACGACAGCCGGAGGACCTCCGCCCACCCGGGTCGGCGGCGACGTCCGGCGGCGTTCGGCGGCGTTCGGCGACGTCCGGCGGCGTTCGGCGACGTCCCGGTGGCGGACGGGCGACGACGGGTGTTCACTGGATGCATGCCAGTCAGCGGAACATACGAGCCGAGCGCGAGCGAGTGGGTGCGGGACCAGGTGGCGCTCTACGAGTCGTCCGGGGGAACCGAGGGCACGACCCTGATGGACACCGGCATGCCGGTGGTCATCGTCACCAGTATCGGCGCCACCTCCGGAAAAGTGCGCAAGACGCCGCTCATGAGGGTGGAGCACGACGGGGTTTACGCCCTCGTGGCATCCCAGGGAGGTGCGCCCACCCACCCGCACTGGTACGCCAACTTGAAGGCCGACCCGCACATCGAGTTCCAGGACGGGGCCGAGCGGTGGGACGCCGTGGTGCGCGAAGTCGAGGGTGACGAGCGTTCGCAGTGGTGGGAGCGGGCGGTGGCGGCCTATCCGCCCTATGCCGAATACCAGGAGAAGACCGATCGGGTGATCCCGGTCCTGGTCGTCGAGCGCGTCGCCGGCTGAATCAACGTGGCCCGTCGGATCTAGGACAAGAGGTCTAGGACGGCTTCCGAGCCAACACGGCGAGCAGGTAGCAGGCATCGGCCTCGTGGAAGATGCCGTAGTTGGCCGCACACGCCGCCGAGTCGTACCGGTTTTCCTCCACACCCGGTCCACCCCAGTTCAGTCCCCGCTCCGACACCACATCGAGTCCGGCTGCCACCAGCTTCGCTCGAAGCTGCTCGAGGGTGTACTCGACCTTGTGGTCAGGGTCGATGAACTCGGCCTGCTGCAACCGGGTGACCCGTCCGTTGGGGGTGTCGAGACCGAGATAGCCGCCCGGTCGGAGGATCCTGCGGACATGGTGCAGTACTTCGTCGCCTTCGGCCTCGGTCACGTGTTCGATGGACTGCCCGCTGTAGACCAGATCCACCGAGTCGTCCTCCAGAAAGGACAGGTCGACCATCGACCGGTACTCGTAGGTGACCCGACCGAGCTCGGTCTCCTGCACGAGGAAGCGCTCCGAGTGGTACAGCGGATGCCGGTCGTCGGGCGGTAGATCGACAATTGTCAGTTCGTCGAACGAGTAGGGATAGCCCAGGGTCACCAAGGCGCCCCGGGCGTCCGTGGTGTGGCCTCCGCCCAGGTCGACGATCCGCGATGCCCGGGGAAGCCCGATGATGAAGTCGCTACGGCTGGTGTGGAGGGAGGCGTGCAGCGACGACTCGTGCAGGCGGACGGCGGTCCGGAACTCGCTGGAGCAGCGGATCCGGTCGACCATTTCGTCAGGGGACAGCTCACTGGCCAAAAGGGCGCCGGTGTACTTCACCCACGCATCCGGGTCGGGATCACGCCGCAACAGGACGTTGTACGCCATCCTCACCGTGTCGCGGGCCGTCAACCGGGAGAAGGGCAACCCTGCCCAGTGGGTGAGCTCCCGGCGGAGCTTCCGGTCGCCCCGCGCCCAAAGGCGGGCAGCCACCGAACCCACGTCTGTCGGGGTGGTGACCCTCGCGGTCCCGTCCCCCTCGCCGTGTCCTGATGGACCCACACCGTCTCCTTACGTCGGGCCCACCGGGCTGTCGGTGCCCCGAAACCTACCAGCGGTGGTCCCGGGGTCCGGCGCCGTAAACGGCGCCCCGTCTTGCAGAGGGGGTGGCTTTCGGCCATGCTTCCCCGGTTCCGCCACACCACAGGCGTGCACGGCCGGCCCTTCGGACCCCGACGGGTGAGCAGACAGGCCATCCACCACTCAGATCATCCACGGCTCTCAGCCACCACAGGAGGACATCATGGGAATGCTCGACGGCAAAGTTGCCATCGTCACCGGCGCAGGGCGCGGCATCGGCCGGGAGGAGGCCCTACTCCTGGCCTCGGAGGGCGCCAAGGTCATCGTCAACGACGTCGGTGGCTCGCTACAGGGCGACGGTGGCGACAAGCATCCGGCCGAGGAGGTCGTCGAGCTGATCAAGTCCGCTGGGAGTGACGCCGCCGTCAACTCCTCCGACGTGAGCTCGTGGGAGGGTGCCAAGGCCATGGTCGACCAGGCCGTCGACACCTTCGGCCAGCTCGACATCCTGGTGAACAACGCCGGCATCCTCAGAGACAAGATGTGCTTCAACATGGACGAGTCCGACTGGGACGACGTCATCCGTGTGCACCTGAAGGGACACTTCGCCCCCGCCCACCATGCCGCCGTCTACTGGCGGGGTCGGGCCAAGGCCGGCGAGGACGTCACTGGCCGGATCATCAACACCTCGTCCGAGGCAGGGCTGTTCGGCAACGCCGGCCAGGCCAACTATTCGTCGGCCAAAGCGGGGATCGCCTCCCTCACCTGGGTCCTGGCCCGGGAGCTGGGTCGCTACGGGATCACCTGCAACTCGATCTCGCCTCGGGCCCGCACCCGGATGACCGAGAACCTGTTCGGCGATATGGCCAAGGGCGACGAGGGCTTCGACAAGTTCGACCCGAAGAACGTGGCCCAGCTGGTCACCTTCCTCGCCACCGACGAGGCCGCCGACATCAGTGGCCAGAACTTCGTCGTCTACGGCGGCGACATCTGGGCCATGGGTGGGTTCCACGCCGTCGGCGAGATCCACCGCGATTCGATGTGGACGCCGTCAGAGCTGGCCGCGGCCAAGGGTGAGCTGTTCAAGAACATCTCGTCAGGCGTGCCGCCCTTCAGTCTCGCCTGACCTCCGTCGGGGCGGGCGGATCAGCCCTTCGAGGGCACCGTGGCCGTCGCCTCGCCGACCACTTTCTCCTCGCCGTCGGCGTTGTGGAGTCGCACGTCGAGGTCGATCAGATGCCGGTCGCCGTCGGTTCGCTTACCGGTGACCACGATGGCTGACTGCAGCTCTTCGTCGGGCCAGGTCTGGCGGGCGAATCGCACCGTGAACCGGGTGATGTTGCCCACACCGACGTAGTCGGTGACGGCCGTGCCCAGTAGGCCCATCGAGAACATGCCGTGCCCGAACACACTGGGCTGGCCGGCCGCGGTGGCCTTCACCTCGTCGTGGTGCATCGGGTTGAAGTCTCCCGATGCACCGGCGTAGGCGACCAGGTCGGTCCGGGTGAGGACGTGAGTCCGGACCGGCGCTTCATCCCCTTCGGACACGTCCTCGAAGTAGAGCACTGCATTAGCCATCGTCCTGACCTCCCTCTGCCAGGCGGCGCCCGGCTTCGTCGCTACCGTTCGCCCACGTGTCGTCCCGAGCGCCCACCGTCCGCGGCAGTGACGTCATCTTCGATGACGTTACCGTCCTCGGCAACTTCACGGGTCCTGTCACCGACCCGGTTCCGGGTCGCGGGGAAGTCCAAGCAGCCGCTCGCCGATCACGTTGCGCTGTACTTCACTGGTCCCACCGGCGATCGTCAGGCACTTCGACTGCAGGACCATGTAGGCCGAGAAGGCCGCGTCTCCGTCGGTGACCGCACCGTCAGGACCGCACAGGTCCAGACCGAACTCGTGGATCCGTTGGTCGAATTCGGCGCCCACCAGCTTACGAACGCTCGACTCGGGACCCGGCTGGAGCCCGCCGACCGAACGCAATGTGGCCCGCATCCCGAGTTGGGCGAGGGACTGGGCCTCGGCGAGCAGGTGCCCGAGCCGGTCCAGGGTCACCGGGTCCTGGAGGTCGGGGCGGGCGGCCAACCGGGCCAGTACGCCTTCGAGTGCCCCCCCGAAGGCGGAGTCGGAGGAAAGCGAGACCCGTTCGTTGGCCAAGGTTGTCCGGGCGAGCTTCCATCCCCCGTCGACCTCGCCGACGACACAATCGTCGGGGACGAAGCAGTCGTCGAAGAAGACCTCGTTGAACAGGGCGGCGCCGGTGATCTCGCGCAATGGCCGGACCTCTATGCCCGGCGACGACATGTCGACCAGGAGGTAGGTGATGCCACGGTGCTTCGGCGCGTCGGCGTTGGTCCGGGCCAGGCAGATACCCCAGTGGGCCCGTTGGGCGACGGACGTCCACACCTTCTGCCCGGTCAGCGACCATCCACCGTCGACCCGGGTGGCCCGGGTGGTGAGGGCGGCGAGATCGGAACCGGCGCCGGGCTCGCTGAACAGCTGACACCAGATGTACTCACCGCGCAGCGTCGGGCCCACCCACCGCTCGGTCTGCTCAGGCGTTCCGTGGGCGATGATGGTGGGCAGGGCCCATGCCGCCACGGCGAAGGCTGGCCGCTTCAGCCCGGCCTCGGCAAAGACCTGGTCGATGACCAGCTGCTCCACCGCGCCGGCGTCGCGCCCCCACGGAGCGGGCCAATGCGGAGCGAGGAGGCCGTTGTCAGCCAGCGCCACCTGCCGGGCCGCGGGGTCGTCGATCGCTGCGATCGAAGCCACCAGCTGGCTCAGTGCGGCCCGCAGCTCCTGGGCTTCGGGTGGGAGGTCGATGGTCAGGCGCCGACGCCATCCGGCCAGTGCGAGCCGGGCCGATTCGGCCCGCAGGGGAGCCGTCCCCCCGACGAGCAGGCGCAGCGTGGTGGCCCGGCGCAGATGGATATGGGCGTCGTGCTCCCAGGTGAAGCCCATGCCCCCGAGCACCTGGATGGCGCCCTTGGCGACCTCCAGGTAGCCGTCCAGGGCCAACGCTGCGGCGAGCTGCACGGCCAGGCTGCCCTGGTCGGTCTCGTCTCCCGACGTGGCGTTGTACTCGGCCTCGAGGACCGTGGCCGCGTCCCATGTGGCGGCCACCGCCTGCTCCACCGAGACCAGCATGTTCGCCACCCGGTGCTTGATCCCCTGGAACTGGCCGATCGGTCGGCCGAACTGCTCCCGGGTGCGGGCGTGCTCCGCCGCGGTGTCCACGCACCAGCGGGCGCCGCCCACGGCGCCGGCCGAAAGCACGACGAGGGCCAGGTCGCGAACGATTCCGGTCGTCGCTCGGTCGAGCACCCGGTCGGAGCCGATCCGTGCCCCATCCAGCGACCACTCCGCGCACGGTCGGGTGAGGTCGAACGCGGCCAGCGGGGTGACTGCTGCGGCGTCGTCCCGCTCGAGCAGCACCCAGAGGTCGACCCCGTCGACGGCGACGGCGACCAGGGCATGGGTGACGACCGCGCCGTGCACCAGCGGGCGGACCGTGCCGGACACCACCAAGGCACCTTGGTCATCCCTGGCACCGGACAGCCCGGTGGGCGCCAACGGGTGCCCGTCGGCGGTAGCGGTCGGCACCGCCAACGTCGCCGTCAGCGAGCCGTCTGCCAGCCCGGGCAGGATGTCCTTGGCCGGTCCGGCCCCGTCCCCGGCAGCGATCACCCCGGCCACGATGGCCGTCGTGTCCCACGGACCGACGGCGGCGGCCCGGCCCAGCTCCTCGGCCACCACGGCCAGCTCGACCAACCCGGCACCCTGTCCGCCGAACTCCTCGGGCAGATGGATGGCCAGGAGACCCTGGCCGGCCAGCTCGCCCCAGTACGGCGGGAGCGCATCCGCGTCCGAGTCGAGGGCGACCCGTACCGCCTCGGCTACACCCCGTGCCTCGGTCCACCCCCGAACTGCGGTTCGCAGCTCGTCGTGTTCGTCCTTGATTCCGATTGCCACGGTGTCAGCTCCCGAAGTGGTGGAACGGGTGGTCGAGCGAGAGGACGGCCGGGCCTTCGGGGCCGATCAGCGGCACCGACATCCCGTAGGCATGCTGGGTGGTCGTCACCAGACAGGTCGATGCGTCGCGATGTGCACGGCCAGTTTCTAGCATCTCGAAGCCAGGAATCAGAACTCGTTCTACTTATGGTCCATCGGGCCCGGACCGGCCGGTAGGCGTCCGGTCACTCGGCTCCGTGACCGCTACCAGCCGCGGAAGACCGGTGGTCGGCGCTCGGAGAAGGCGGCCAGGCCCTCCTGGCAGTCCTCGGTGCCCACCACCAACTCCTGGCCCACGGCCTCATCCCACAAGGCGGTGGCCCGGTCCGTGTCGAGGGCCCGGTTGGTCAGGTACTTGGCGACGCCGATGGCCTTGGTCGGCGCTGCCGCCAGGCGGGCCGCCCAGGCCGTCACCTCGTCCAGGAGCTCGGCCCTCGGGACCACTTTGTTCACCAGTCCCATGCGCTCGGCCTCGCGGGCAGGAACGTCGTCGCCGAAGAAGAACAGCTCTTTCGCCTTCTGGGGCCCGATGAGCCGGGCCAGCAGATAGGCCCCGCCGGCGTCCGGGGCGATACCCCGCCGGATGAATACCTCGATGAATTTCGCCTCTTCGGCCGCCACTACCAGGTCGCAGGCGAGGGCCAGGTGCATCCCGCCGCCGGCGGCGGTGGCATTGACGGCGGCGATGACCGGCTTTTCACAGTCGAGCACGGCGCTGACCAGGCGTTGCCACCCGGTGCGGATCAGTCGGGCGGAGTCGCCCACCGCCCGGTCCGGCGCTCCTTCCGGACGGGGGAGCCCCGGCCCGGACGATCGCAGATCGGCGCCGGTGCAGAATCCCCTCTCCCCCGCCCCGGTCAGCACGACGACCCGCACGGCCAGGTCGGCCGACGCTTCCTCGAGCCACACCACCACCTGGTCCCGCATGGCCGCGGTGATGGCGTTGCCGGCCTCCGGTCGGTTGAGGGTGATCCACGCCACGCCGTCGACCAGCCGCCGAAGTACGGCCTGGTCGGCGTCGACGGTGGAGCCATCGCCCGAGGTGGACACCATCAGATGCGGTGGATGATGTTCATACGAGATGTGCACACCGGCTCGCCGGTGGCCCGGTCGCTCCACGCCGTCTCCACGACGACGAAAGTCATCGTCTTGCCCTTGGACTCCTTGCGGTAGGCGTCGACCACCGTGCCCCGGCCCTCGAGCACGTCACCGGCGAACACCGGTCGGTGGTACGTGAACTCCTGCTCGCCGTGGAGGATGATCCCGCCCTTGGCCATGAGGGGGCCGAGCACCGAGGCCATCGGGTTGCCCTTCGGCCTGTCCTCGGGTTGGAGCTCGGGGAAGGCGCCGAAATTGCCCATGACGAAGGGGTAGGTCGGCGGCGCCGGGATCCCCGCCAGCCCCGCGGCAGTGGCAGCACGCGGGTCCCGGTAGATGGGGCTGTCGTCCTTCACGGCGGACGCGAACTCGGCCAGCTGTCCCCGCTCCACCGTCACCACCGTGGTATCCGTGGGTGTGCCGATGATGGTGCTCAGGTCGTCGTCGGTCACCTGCTGCTCCTCCGCTGTCGTCGTCCACCCTCGAGGGTGGACGCCCGGGAGAATAGCGCGGCGGCCCGACCTGCCCCGGTGGGAGCGGTTCGCCGGTCATCGGTCATCCGGGTGGTCGGGCACCCCGATGACCGTCGCCGTCGGGGCCGCCCGGAACGGCCACGTCGAGCAGGTCGAGGAGCGAACGCCGGTCGAGTTTGCCGAGAACGGTCAACGGCAGCTCGTCGGCGAAACCGATGTAATCGGGAACCTTGTAGGAGGCCAACCGGGAGGCGCAGTGGGCGGTGAGCTCGGCGGCGGTGACCGGGCCATCGGCCACCACCACTGCCCCGACCCGCTCTCCGAGCACCGGATCGGGTACCCCGACCACCCCTGCTTCGCGCACGGTCGGGTGGGCGCGGAGTGCCTCTTCGACCTCGATCGGGCCCAGCTTCTCGCCGCCGCGGTTGATCACGTCGGAGAGCCGTCCCGTCAGGAAGAGATAGCCCTCGTCGTCCTGCCAACCGGTGTCGCCGGTGGCCAGCCACTCAGCCGTGGTGTTCTGGGCGGCGCGTACCCAGAACTCGCCGGGTTCGCCCGGGCGCACCGCATCGCCAGACGGATCGACGATCCGGAGCTCGACCCCGGCCAGTGGCCGACCGACCGATCCGAACCGGTCGCCCCTCCGGTGGTCGTCCGGGGTCAGGGAGGCGTAGGCCCCCAAAGTCTCGGTCTGCCCGAAGGTATTGGCGAAGTCCACCCCCGGCAGCTCCGCCATGGCCCGACGGACCAGGTCAACCGAGGCCGGGGCGGCACCGTAACTCAGTGATCGCAGCGAGCTCAGGTCGGTGTCGGCAAACCTGGGATGGTCGAGGATGCGGATCAGCATCGCCGGCACCACGAAGGTCTGGGAGACCCGGTGGCGCTCGACCAACTCGAGCCACAGCCCGGCCTCGAACTTCGGGAGCAGCACCAGTTGCTTGCCCTGGTGCAGCGACACGAACAGCCCGAGGGTGCCGCCGATGTGGAATATGGGGGCCGACATCATGTCCACGGACTGCTCGGCGGCCGGGTCGATCGGTCGGCTCCAGAATGCGAGCCGATCGGCCACCACACCGTGACTGATCGACACCGGCTTGGGGAGGCCGGTGGTGCCACTGGTGAAGAGCACCAACGCGGTGTCCTCACGGGCACCGACCGATGGACCCGTGTACTCCTCGGCCCCGATGATGTCCGCCCAGCCCAGCACCGGGCCGTCGACCGCCTCCTCCAGGCGGTCGGTGAACGGGGCGCCGGCCACCCCCACCCGGGCGCCGACGGCCCCGACCAGCTGGCGGAGTTCCCCCGCGGTCAGATAGGCGTTCATCTGGGCCGTCCGCGCCCCGACTCGAGCTGCGGCCAGGATCGTGGCCACCGGGAGCGCTCCGGCCAGGTCGACCAGGGCCACCGTGTCCCCGGGACCCACTCCGGTGGCGGCCAGCAGCGACGCCGTCCGGCGGACCAGTGACTCCAACTTCCGGTAGGTGGTGGTCTCGTCGCCGACCACGAGGGCGGCGAGGTCGGGGACCGAGTCCAGTGCCGGATCAGTCAAGTGGCCGACGTTCACCCGTGGTGCCGCTCAGGTCGAACGGTCAACTAGTGCAGCTGACCTTGGACATGTTCGGCCAGGCGATCGGACCGGGAGCGTGTCGACAACAGCTCGTCGAACCGGTCGTCCTCCCCCTTCAGCCCCGATATCAGCGGCGAATGGGCCAGCGATATGGCGCCGACGAACATGATCAGTAACGAGACGGCCTCGAGCGGCCCGTAAGCGCCAGCGGTCCGCAGGTTGTCTCCGAACAGCCCGATGCCGATGGCCAGGCTGGCCAAGGGGTCGACCATGACCAACGCCGTCTGCGAAGCGGCGATCGGCCCGGCATGGAAGGCGTTCTGGGCCAGGAAGACCGAGGCCAGTCCGCAGGCGATGAGTGCGTAGGTCTGCCAGTGCTCGGGCACTTGGTGCCAGTTGCCGGCGGCGACGTCGCCGACCGACTTGATGAGTGCGGCGGTGAAGGCGAACCCGATTGCGCCGGCGGCGCCGAACATGGCAGCCCGCCACCACCTCGGCCCCCGCAGGGCCAACAGCACGGTGAGTGCCACCGCGCCACCGCAGATCGACCCCGTGATCAGCCAACCGAGATTGCTCGGCGACTCCGACCCGGCGGTCGGCTGAGCCGCGATCAAGAAGCCGGCCAGGCCTCCCGCGGCTGCGAACGCCCCGACCCACTCCCTCGAGGTGATGGTGAACCGGAACCATGTGGAGAGAATCAGCACGAGGAGCAGAAGCTCCGTGGTGAGGATTGGCTGCACCTGGCTCAGGTCGCCCAGGTGCAGTGCGAAGGCCTGACAGAGGAACGAACCGATCATCACGGCGAACCCGAGCAGCCAGACACCGCGACGGATGGCATGGGTGATCAGGCTCAGGTGCAGTGTCGTGTCATCCGGGGCGTCCTCGACCCCCATGCGTTGCAAGATGCTGGTGACGGCGTTCGCCAGCGCCGCCGTCAGGGCCAAGACGTAGACCACCTGCGCCTCCACTGCTACTTCACTCGGCGTGGCGCCCCGACCGCCGGGACCGCCGTCCTCTTCCGTTGACCCCGGAACGCCTTGTCCCGGCAATCCCTAGACCGCCGGGAGCTTCCAGTGTCCCCCGACCGGTTGTTCGACCCCAGGCGAACTCATTGTACGGGATGGGCCCCCGGAACCATGCAGTTGCGGAATGAGCAGGAAGAACCCAAGTCCGCCGGTGCGGTCTCGGATTCGGCACCTGGGACCGTCTGGGACTTTCCCGCCGGGACAGAATCGGGCGCCAGCCGGGAGGCCCTTGGTCAGGCGGAAAGAAATTCCTGGGCGAACCGGCCGATCGACTCCAGGGCATCTGACGTCTTCCGCCACGGCTTGACGAACACCCGGTCGATCCCGGCATCGGCGCAGCGTTCGACGTCTTCCGCACTGTTCACCGTTGCCGACAGTGTGACTTCGGTGCGTCCGGGTCGATCCGCCCGCTCGCGTAATTCCGCCAGAAGTGCGACCTTCTCCGAGATCTCCTCGACCTTGTGGTTCATCGGGATCCAGCCGTCGCCGACCGTGGCCGCCCGCCGGAGCGCGGCCGGCCCGTCCCCACCGATATGGAGGGGGGGACCCGGTCGCTGGATCGGCTTCGGCTCGAACATCACCGGATCGAAATCGAAGAACCGGCCATGGTGCTCGATGGTGTCCTCGGACCACAGACGCCGACAGACGTCGATGGCTTCGTCGACCCTGGCCCCGCGCGAGTCGAAATCGAGGCCGACGGCGTCCCACTCGCCGCGCAGCCAACTGGCCCCGATCCCGAAGTCCAGCCGGCCCCCCGACAGGATGTCGAGCGTGGCGGCGGCCCTTGCCGTCGAAAATGGGTGACGGAGGCCGATGTTGTACACCTGCGTGCCGAATCGGATCCGCTCCGTCCGTGCCGCCAGGAACGACAGATAGACCAACGGGTCGTAGACCGGAATGTCGGCTGGGATGGGCGGATGATCCTGACCATCATGGGGGCTCCCTCCCATGCCGACCGGGAGTACGAGGTGCTCGGGGATCCACACCGAGTCGAAGCCCAGTCGGTCTGCCTCCACGGTGACGGCCGCCCAGGCCGAAGGATTGAGTACGCCGAGCGAGAGCGCGAACTTCACTGGACGGTCACCACGCGGTTCGGGAGCATGGGTGCCCTGACGGATGCTCGTTCCTCATGGATGCCGGCCTGCGTCACGGTCAACGGGTGCTCCTGTTCGACGGAGTGTGGGGGGTGGGACGTGGGGCCGAAGTCTATGCACCTCGATCCAGTGCCTGCCGTGGCCGACGTGGCCGACCGCACCTCCCGCCTCCCTTCGTCGAGCGGACCGTCACAATCGGGCGTCGGCGGGAAGGCCTCGGGGCACCGGATCGTCGCCGAACGCCCGGATCATCCCCCCTTGGCTGAACGAGGCCAGCAACGCCCCTTGTTCGGTGAACACCTGGCCTCGGACGTAGGACATCCCGCCGCCGACCTGGGTGCTCTCGTGGTGGTACAGCAGCCAGCCATCCCACCGGACCGGGTCGTGGAAGGCGACGTTGATGTTCATCACGGCCGTCGACAGCCGCTCGTGGGCGAGCGCGGTGCCGATGCCGCGGTGCGGCCGCATGGTGGTGGAGATGGACAGGTGGCCGGTGAAATGGGCGATCAGGGCGCGCCGTAGATCGTCCCGGGTGGGCACCGTCCGGTACCGGACCCAGGCGTCGAGGATCGGAGGGCCGACCTCGTCGGGGTCGTTCGGGTCGAGCGTCCCCACCATGCGGAGTTCACGCCCGTCGAGGGGCATGTCGTAGGCGACGGCGTCGGCCGGCGACCCGATCGCCGGGAGGGCGGCGGCGTGGTGGATGACGTCGGGTGCCGGGGTGTCGAGCAGCACATCCACCGAGGCACAGCGACGGTCACCCTGGCTGACCGCCACCAGCGCCGCGGCGAACGTGCGCCCGCGATGAACGACCTCGAGGTCGAATGCGACCTGGCCCTGGGAGTCCACGGCCCTGGTGAACATGGCATTGGCGGAACGCACCCGGTGGTCGGGCAGTTCCTTCGAGGCGGCCACCACGGCCTGGGCCAGAAGCTGACTTCCGTCGACCACCCGCCGGTTCCCACCGTCGCTTGTGCCCACATAGCGGTGCCCGCCATCGGGCGACACGTCGAACACCTCGAGCATCCCGTCGACACTCGAACCCACGACCGGCCCTTCCTCCGGTTTCATCGGCCCGATACCGGCGGGTCGGCGACGCCCACTCGCACGTCGACGACGTCCTGGTAGAACGCCACCAATCCGGCCATGCGGATCACCTCGGGGTACGGGTCCTCGTAGCTCCATGCCACTACCTCGGCGTCACTCCGGTCGAGGCGCCGGTAGGTGGCCGTGCCCTTGTACGGGCAGCGGCTGGTCCGATCATCGGCGATGAAGCGCTCCAGGCGGACATCGTCCGGCGGGAAGTAGAAGACGAGGCCATGATCCTGCTCGTCCACCAGGAGAGTCCGGACGCTGTCGGCCAGCACCTCCCCCTCGAACGACACCGTCACCCGGTTGCGCCGGGCCAGGATGTCGACCCGGTAGTCGGGTCGGGCCACGAATCCCGAGTCCTCCACGGCACCTCCTACAGTCCACGATTCCCTTCGGCTCGGATCATCGTAGTGTTCGGTCGTTGAGGCGACGCGGGGACGAACCCGGGTGAACGGCAGAAAGAGGCCACCGACATGATCATCGTGCTCGGGATTTTCGAGGTCGACCCGGCGGACCGCGATCGGTTCCTCGCTGACAAGGCGCCACAGGTGGCTGCCACCCTGCAGGAGACCGGGTGCGTCGACTACGCCTTCTCTGCCGATGCCGGAGACCCGGGGCGGGTGCGCCTGACCGAACGTTGGGACACCATGGCCGACCTCGATGCCCACATCACCGCACTGCGTGCTGGACCCGGACCGACAAGGCCAGCCGTGCCGTCCACCACGGTGGCGGTCGACGTCCTCGAGGCACACGTGGTGACTCCACCGTGGGCCTGAGTGTCGCACCGCCCGCGTCCATTCGCAGCCGACGCCCGCTCGCAGCCGGTTCCCGCTGATCCGGCGTCAGGCGGGGACGTCCAGCCGAGGGATCACCTCGGCGGCGAATCGACGCAGCGTCTCGTCGCCCGGATAGTCACGAAGCCACAGGAGGAGGCCCCGGCATCCGGCGTCGATGAACCCCTGAGCCTTCTCTGCCACCTGTTCGACGGTTCCCACCAGGTTGTCGGCCAGGTACTCGTCGAGACCGGAGTGACCCCAGAGGTCTCCGCCGGCATCGGAGTTGCACCATGCCCGGGCCTCGATGTCGCTGTCGAAGATGCGGCAATCCGGACCGTGGGTCCGGGTGATGTCGCCGAAGGTCCGACCAACCTCGTCGCAGTACTGCTCGAGTAGGCGGGACTTCCGCACGAAGCCGTCGAGTCCGACCTGCCAGTTGGTGAGATCCGCCTGACGGGCGGCGATGCGCAACGTCACCTGTTCACCCCCGCCCCCCACCAGGACCGGCGGGAGCGATTGGACCGGTTTGGGATCGCAGTAGGCGCCGTCGAACCGGAGGTGGGTTCCGGCAAAGCTGACGGCCTCTTCCGACCACAGCCGGCGGACCACCTGGAGGGTCTCGTCCAACACGGCCAGCCGAGTCCGGTTGTCCGGATAGTCGTAGCCGTAGGAGTGGTACTCCTCGTGGAACCATCCCGCACCCAGTCCCAGTATCAGGCGGCCACCCGAGTAGACATCGACGCACGCGGCCTCCTTGGCCAGCAGTCCGGCGTTACGGTACGAGGCACAGGTGACAAGTTGGCCCAGGCGCACCCGCGACGTCCGCTGCGACAGCGCGGCCAGCATGGTGAAGGCTTCGAACACGTGGTCGGGGCGGCGCCGGGGCACGGTTTCGACATGGTCGTAGACCCACAGGTGGTCGTAACCGAGCTCCTCGGCCAGCTGGGCCAGGACCACCGATCGCTCCCAGGCGTCCGAGCCCGACCAGCCCGCGTACTCGAGCTTCCAGCCCTGGGGGACGAACACGCCTACTTCGAGACCGCCCGGGGGACGCGGCCCCCGGGCCGTGTTACTCATCCGGCGAACTCCCACCATTGGACTTCGCACAACATGGGCAGGAGGAAGCGCACGTACAACGAATGGATGGTGACGACCTTCTGGTCGTCGGCGGTCACGTCGATGATCTCGACCCGGTCGTCGTGGCGGCGGAACGCCTCGGCCCGGTCGCGGACCCCGAGCAGTTCGTCCATCGACCCCACGGCAAAGCCGAAATGGTCCATCGGAGGACAGCGCATCGGTTGGTCGTCGGACACGATGAACAGGAACTGGTCCCAGTGCACGCAGGAGAGGACCAGGCGTCGGCGGTCTTCGGTCATGACCTCGAGCTCGTCGAACCCGAACACCTCCCCCCAGAAGAGACAGAGGTCGTCCCGGTGGACCTGGTCGAGTTGGTCGGCCGGGAGGCTGAGCGCCACGTGGTTGAGTCGGGGCGTCCCGGACGGGTAGTACTCGTGTGGCATCAGATCCCCTCCCGGCTGGTCAAACGTGGTGCCACCATCACCTTGCCGGCATACCGGCCCGAGGCCAGGCCGGCCAGTGCGTCCGACAGACCGTCGAGGGACACGTCGTCCGCCTCGATGAGCAGGTCCGTCGGGAAGTGGTCCTCCGCCAACAGCGCCAGTGCCTGCTCGAATCCCCCGAGGTCGTAGACGAACGAGCCCACCACCGTCAGCTCGTTGAGAATGAACCGGTTGGGGTCGAACCTGGGATGCTCCATCCCCGCTCCCACCAGGCAGAGGGTGCCACCCCGTCGCAGTTGATTGAACCCGGCCTCCATGGCCGACCGGTGACCGGAGCACTCGAGCACGGCGTGGACCGCCCGCTCCGACTGGCGCTCCGGCTCCCAGGCCGGGAACGTTTCGAGGTCGTCGGGGTGGAGCACTTCGGTGGCACCCAACGCGTCGGCCAGTCGCTGGCGCCGCTCCCCCGGCTCCACCGCTATGACCGGGCCGATGCCCCGGGCCACCAACGCGGCGATGGCCAGTGCCCCGATGGGACCGGCCCCGATGACCATGACCGTGTCCCCGACCGCCGCCCCCGACCGGGTGATGGCGTGCAGGGCCACGGCGAGCGGTTCGGCCAGGGCGGCCTGGCGGGTGGTGAGTCCGGTCGGCAGTCCGAGGAGCGATCCGGCACGGACCCGCACGTAACCGGCGAAGGCTCCGTCCGATTCATCGACGATGGAGCCCCGTTCCTCGCACTGGGCCGGCTTTCCCTCGCGGCAACGCCGGCAGCGACCGCACCGGGGGGACGGGCCCCCGACGACCCGGTCCCCCATCGACCAACCCGTCACCCCCGCCCCGATGGCGGCCACTGTGCCCGTGAACTCGTGGCCGGCGATCAGGCCCGGCTTGCCCGCCCATCCCTCGAGCAGCAGATGGATGTCGGATCCGCAGATCCCGCAGTGGTCGACTTCGACCAATACCTCACCCGGCCCGGGACGGGGTACCGGTCGGCTCTCCACCTCCACCACCCCCGGTCGCCGGTAGACGGCGGCTGGCATCGACTCGGGCAGTCCGGACAGGACGCCACCTCCCCTTCGGTTCCGGGTCGATACACGGTGGAACCGCCCGGGCGGTCAACTCGGCGTCACCTTAGGCCGCTCCTCCCGGTGGACGCACCCCTACAGTGCACCCATGAGCGCAGTGCCGCCCGACCGACCCCCGGGACCGGAAGTCGTGGTCGTCGGCGATCCGGTCCTGATGGCCGAGTCGGCAGCCGCCCGGGCGGCCGAGGAGATGCGCGAAGCGGTGGCCCGGCGCGGGGTGGCCCACGTCATGTTCGCCACCGGCAATTCACAGCTGGCCTTCGTCGACGCACTGGTCGATCCGTCCCGCCCGGTTCCGTGGGGCGATGTCGTGGTGTTCCACATGGACGAGTACGTGGGCATCGGACCGGACCACCCGGCCAGCTTCGAGCGGTGGATCCGGACGCGCATCGTCGAGCGCACGCACCCGCGGGCGGCGCACTATTTGTGTGGCACCGCAGATCCCGACGATGAGTGCCGCAGGTATGCCGGGCTCCTGGCGGCCCACCCTCTCGACCTGTGCTGCCTGGGCATCGGCGAAAACGGCCACCTCGCCTTCAACGACCCCGGGGTGGCGGACTTCGAGGACCCACTGGACGTCAAGATGGTCGAGATCGACGCCGCCTGCCGCCGACAGCAGGTAGGTGAGGGCCATTTCGCCTCCGAGGCCGACGTCCCCCGTCGGGCCATGACCGTCACCGTGCCCGCCCTTCTGCGAGCGGACCGGGTGATCGCCGTGGTGCCAGAACAACGCAAGGCCCTACCCGTCCGAGATGCCCTGCGGGGACCGGTGTCACATGAGTGCCCGGCGTCGGCCCTGCAACGTGTGCCCCACGCCACCGTATTCCTGGACGACGCTTCGGCCGCTCTGCTGTGACCGGCTCCGTGACGGGCTCCGTGACCGGTCGTGACCGGTCGTGACCGAGAGACAGGGCCCTCAGTCGACGATCGCGTCGGCCCCGAGGTGGTCGGCGAGGAATCCGTAGGCACCCCTCCCGTACCACTGGTGCTCACCGTCGGACACCTCGTGCACCAGGCCGTCGCCCGACCCGAGGTGCTCGTAGACCCGTCGGAGACGACGGACCGACTGCTCGGCGGCAGCCACCGGGAACAGCGGGTCCTCCCGACCGGTCTCGACGAAGAGGGGTCGGGGGGCGATCAGAGCCCCCACATCGGCATGCTCCATCATCCCGAGCATCCCCGGTAGCACTTGGGACCCGCACATGTTCCACGGCATCTTGTGGGCCTCGGACCACGAGGAGAAGTAGCCGCTCACCACGGCGGCGGCCACTCTCGGGTCGACGGCGGCCAGGAACAGGCTGATGGTCCCGCCGTAGGAGAAGCCGACCACCGCCATCCGGGTCGGATCGACCAGAGGGTGGTCGGCCAGGACATCGAGCGCCCGGGCGCAGTCCCACAGGTTCTGGGTGAGCGGGCTCCATCCGGCCATCACCTGGTGCACCAGATTGGTGTCACAGGCGTAGTGGTCCTCCGGATTCCAGTCGAGGCGCTCGCCGAAGCACCGCAGGTCGGGGGCGAGCACCACGTGTCCTCGCCGGGCCAACTCGGCGGCGTAGTCCTCACCGGGCCGGTCATCCGCCTCGAGACCGCAGATCCGGGACTTGCCCGGGCCGTGGCCGTGGATGGCCAGCACGGCGGACCCGGGCGACTCCCTCCCGTCGGGCACCAGCAGGTAGGCGGGCACCGACATCGTGTCCTCGGTGTCGAACACCACTCGGTGACGTCGGTGCCCGACGGCTGCGACCCCGTCGTCGATCTCGGTGCGGAGGGGCACCGGCGACGGCCACGGGGCCAGGCGGTCGTCGAACCGCTCCCGGAACCGGGTCCGCCAGTCCGTGAACTCGGCCAGGGCGTCGTCGGGCAACGGGTCGGACTCCCCGGTGGCCAGCAGCCGGGTCACCACCTGGTACCACGGCGAGAAGTTCCGTTCAGTGGGCTCTCCGGACACTGATGCGGCCATGATCGTCCGTCCTTTCCCCGGGGCCGTGGGCCCGATCGCCGGGACCACGTTGCCACAGCCGCCGATCGGCCACCGGCGGCGACTGGTGGAACCGGCACCGGCCGGTGGGTCACACTGGACTGATGGCGAGCGTCCACACGATCGAGGTCCGGCCCCTGTCGCCCATCATCGGCGCCGAACTGCACGGCGTCGACCTGTCCCGGCCACTCGACGACACGACAGTGGCCGCCATCCGAGGCGCCCTCAACACCCATCACGTCGTGTTCTTCCGCGACCAACACCTCACCGACGAGCAACTGGCGGCGTTCGGGCGGCAGTTCGGCGAGCTCACCGAGGGACATCCCGTCCTTCCGGCGTTGACCGACCATCCTCAGGTTCTGGCCATCGACGGCCGGGTGGACCGGGCCAGCTGGTGGCATACCGATGTGACGTTCCTCCAGACTCCGCCCCTCGGCTCGATCCTCTCGATGATCACCTGTCCGGAGGACGGCGGCGACACCGAGTGGTCGAGCCTCCAGGACGCGTACGACCGCCTGTCCCCGCCGGTCCGGGCCATGTGCGAGGAGCTGATCGCCATCCACTTCGACCCGTGGTTCGCCGCCGATGTCGACAGCCGCGGCGGCTACGACTGGAACGGCGAGCACCACGACAAGCTGCTCCCCGCCCTCCACCCGGTGGTCCGCGAGCACCCCGAGACAGGCCGCAAGGGCCTGTTCGTCAACCCCCAGTTCACCCAGTCGATCTTCGACCTGTCGACCCACGAGAGCGCCGCCGTCCTGGACATGCTGTATCGCCACTGCCAACAGCCCGAGCTCACCTGCCGGTTCCGGTGGCGCCCCGGCTCGGTGGCATTCTGGGACAACCGGGCCACCCTCCACTACGCCCTCGACGACTACGGGGACGCCCTGCGGGTCGCCCACCGGGTCACCATCCGGGGGGACGTCCCGTTCGGTCCGGCCATGCCCCGACGCTGAGTAGCGCCGGCCTCTTCAGTCGACACCCCCGTCAGTCGACACCCCGGCCGTGTCGGTCGGGCGGGCGGGCGGCGCCGGGTGCCGCGGGCCCGGACACGGCCAGGGCCTCCGCACTGGCGCCGAGGTACGCCGCCAGGGCGCGTGGATCACGGGCGACCTCGTCGGGTGGACCCGACGACACCACCGACCCGGTTTCGAGCATCACGACGTGGGTGCACAGGGCGAATACCAGCGGCACGTCGTGCTCCACCAGGACCACCGTGGTGTCAGCGATCTGGTGCAGTCGCCGGAGAAGCGGGACGAACGCCTCGGCCTCGCGTTGGGCGATACCGGCAGTGGGCTCGTCGAGGAGCAGCAACCGGGGACGGGCCAGCACCATCGACGCCAGGTCGACCACCCGCCGGGTGCCGGTCGACAGCTGAACCACCTGGTGCCCTCGGAATCGATCGATCCCGAATGAATCGATCACCTCGTCCACTGCTGCCCGCTTGTCCCGTTCGGCGTGCCGGGACCACGGCGTACGCAACGTCGCCGCCATGACGCCGACGGGCCGTCTGGCGTCGAGGGTGAGCAGGAGCACCTCCTCCACGGTGAGCTCGGGGAAGAGCCGACAGTCCTGGTAGGAGCGCACGATCCCCAGGGAAGCCCGCTGCTCGGGGAGGTACCGGCCCAGTGATCGGCCGTCCAGCCGCACCGACCCACTGGCCGGAGTGACCTGACCCGAGATGACGTCGAGCAGTGTCGTCTTGCCGGATCCGTTGGGCCCGATCAGGCCGATCACCGATCCCGGTTCGACCGTGAGGTCGACACTGTCCACCGCCCGCAGCCCACCGAAGTCCACGACCACCGCCGATAATTCGAGCCGGGCCGGCCCCCGGGCATCGGCGAACCCCTCGACGCTCACGACACCACCTGTGCTTCGACCGCACCAGGGTGTTCCGGTGCCGGGGGGCTGCCTCTCCCGGGGAGCATCCGGTCGACACCGAGAGTCACCAGGTCGCCGAGGCGGTGGAGGAGATCGGCCAGTCCACCGGGGAGGTACAGGATGAAGGCCAGGAGTCCGAGGCCGCTGGTGAGGAACTGGATGGTGGGCGTGGTCCCCATCATGGCGGGGATCCCGACCAGGTAGAGCGCACCGAGGACGGCGCCGTCGATCGAGCCCAACCCGCCGATCACCACCATGGAGATGACCAGCACCGAATAGGACGGGTCGAACGTCGCAGAGGAGATCCGCTCGGTGGCGAAGGCGAGGCAGACCCCGGCGTAGCCGGCGATGAATCCGGAGAGGGCGAACGCCAACAACTTGGTCCGACCGATGGGGATGCCGGTGGCCCCGGCGACCGTCTCGTTGTCGCGCACCGCCATCAGTCGACGGGCTACCCCGTGGTCCCGCCATACCCGGACCATCAGTACCGTGAGGATGAGAACCCCCAGGGAGAACCACGCGAATGCCCGCTCCGTCCCGAGCCCCACCCCGAACAGGTCCGGGCGGGCGACCAGGGTCGACTGGGGTTCGGGGAGTCCGGTGCAGAGCCGCCGGCCCACCAGCGGGACGTTCCAGCACGGCGTGTTCAGCACCGACCCCATGAACCACAGGTTGAAGGCGAGGGTGCTCACCGCCAGGTACAGGCCCCGCACCCGGAGGGCCGGGAGCCCGACCACGATGGCCACCACCGCGGTCACCGCCCCGGCCAGCGGGAGAAGGAGCACCAGGGGCACGCTCGAACCCAGATGGGCGGCCATGAGCGCCCCCACCGCCACCAGGCCGAACTGGCCGAGCGACACCTGACCGGCCCAGCCGGTCAGGACGGTCATCGACAGCGCAATGACCGCGTAGATGCAGATCTGCGATAGCAGGTAGGTGCGTCCTGTACTCAGCACCAGTGGCAGCAACGCGGCCACCACCACGGCCGACCAGGTCCCTACGCTGCCCACCCGGATACGGCGAGGGCTGTCGTTGCGCAGGCCCGGATGGGTCCCCTCGAGCCAGCTGGAGCGCTCATCGCGCCGTCCACCGGTCTGCAGGGCCGCCACCCGCACGAGCAGGACCACCATGACCAGGGCGAACAGTGCGAGGTCCACCTGGGCCGTGCTGTTCAGGTTCCACACCAGGACCTCCTGGACCACGCCGATGGCGATGGCCGATACGAAGGCCACCGTCAGGCTGGTCATGGCGCCGACGATGGCCGCGGTCAGCGCCAGGACCAACAGCTCAGGATTCAGTACTTCGGTCAGCGACGAGGTCTGGCCGGGTGAGGTGAGGACGGCGGTGAAGGCCGAGAGCACCCCGGCCACCGTCCAGGCGATGGTGGACGTCCTCCGGGTCCACACCCCCGAGAGTCGGGCCGAGTCCCTGTTCTCGGCCATGGCCCGCATGGCCAGGCCCCAGGTGGACCATTTGACCAGTGCGGCCAGGCCGATGGCGACGAGAGGTGCGATCACCAGCGTCATCACCTCACCCGGGGTGAAGATGAACGTGCCCAGGTGGAAGGACACGTCGACCGGCACCGGGAACGGCTTGTAGAGGTTCTTCGGGCGGATGAAAGGGAGGGCGGTGAACACGAACAGCACCTGGCTGAGTCCGATGGTGGCCACCATGACCAGAACCCTCGGGCGATCAGCGAGCCGCCGCAGGAGCAGCTCGGACAGCGCGCCGGCCGCGGCCGCCAGGCCGAGCGCCAACACCAGTGAGAACCAGTAGTTGAACCCGAAGTCGTAGAAGCACTTCACCAGGAATACGGCGGCCACCACCCCCAGCTGACCCTGGGCGAAGTTGAGGACCCGATTCGTCTTGTAGATGAGGACGAGGCCCATGGCCAGTAGGCCGTACCCGAGTCCGGTGATCACCCCCTGGACGAGGACGAAGTTGGGCACCGACACGGTGGCCCCTAGCCCAGTCCGTCCATGGCTGCACCGAGGAACACCGGGCGCAGCAGGTCGGTCCGCTCGAGCAGGTCGGCGGTGGGACCGTCGAAGCGCACCTGGCCGCGCTCGAGGAAGATCGACCGATGGGCCAGGCTCATCGCCCGGTTGACACTCTGCTCCACCAGCACCACGGTGGTCCCCTCACGGTTGACCTGCCGCACGATGTCCATGAGCCGGTCGGCGATCATCGGGGCCAAGCCGAGACCCAACTCGTCGATCATCAGCAACCGGGGCGCCGTCATCATCACCCGGGCCAGCGCCAACATCTGCTGCTCGCCGCCCGAGAGTGAGCCGGCGAGTTGGTGCAGCCTCGAGGCCAGTTCGGGAAACCGGTCGAGGGCGTCGTCGACCGCCACCCGGGCCGCCGTGCCCCGACCCCGGAGCGAGTACGCCCCGAGGAGGAGGTTGTCCCGCACCGTCAGACCGGGAAACGTCATCTTCCCGCCCACCAGCAGGCCCACGTGCTGGTCGACGATCTGCTCCGGCTCGAGGAAGGTGCAGGTGACCCCGAAGATGCGGATCACGCCGCGGTGGGGGTGCTCGAGTCCGGACACGGCCCGCAGGAGGGTCGACTTGCCTGCGCCGTTGGTGCCGAGCAGGGCCACGATCTCCCCGTCGGCCACATCGACGTTCACGTCGAAGAGCACCTGGTTGGCGCCGTAACTGACATCGAGGTTGTGCACCTGCAGTGCCAGCACCCCACCCTCGGCCTGGCGGCGCTTCCCTTCGCCGTAGCGCTCGAGGACGTCCTCGATGACCATCGAGATGTCCCGCCTCACGTACCGGGAACCGACCAGCAGCATGATTCCACCTATGACGCACACCGGGCCGATGATGGTGAGCGCCACCGTCGGGCCGTGCAGGTACCCGGCGGCGTCGCTCACCGCCCCGAGAAGCACCCCGCCGGCGAAGCCCCCGAACACCAGTGCGGCCACGCCGAAGAGGGCGAAGCAGATCGTTCGCATCTCGGGTGGTGCGGTGGCGGCCAAGGTCAAGAAGATGCAGATGGCCAGCGGCGAGATGGCCGCCGTGGCTACGAGCTGGAGGGCCACCACCATCCACAACTGCGGCATGTAGAGGGAGGTCACGAATACGACGCCGTAGACGGAGATACAGATCCCGGCCACCACCAGGGGCCGCTCGGGCGATCGCCGGAACATCCGGTCGCCGATCACATAGGCGACTGGTAGCCCGAGGAATGCGGCCAGGCCGATGATGGAGGTGACCTCGCCCCGCTGGGCGGTGTCGAGGCCCCAACGACGGGCGAAGTAGAGGTTGCCGAACAGTGGTCCCCCGGTGCCGGCGAAACCGAGGATCGACACGGCGACGAGCTCGAAGTAGATGGAGCGGATCCTCAGCAGGCGGGTCGTCGCCGCACCGAGCAGGACCCGGGGCGCCTTCCCCTGTTGGGCATGGACGTCCATCCCCGATGCCTTCAAAATGTGACTCGACTCGTTCTGTCCCTTGTCCGGCTCACGCAGGGTGAACAGCGACAGGGCGATGGGCACCCCGGCCAGTGCGATGAGCATGCCCCACCGCCAACTGTGCCCAACGGCGACGACGAGGGAGAAGACGAGGATCCCGATGGTGAGGGACAGCGGGTCCGAGAGGTTGTGCCAACTGAAAATCCGACCGCGTCCCTCGGTGGGGTAGGCGTCTGACAGGTACGAGTTGTGGACGGTCTCACTGACGTTGAATCCCACCGAGGCCACCAGGTAGAGGAAGGTGAACGCCCACACGTTCGGCGCCAGGGCCATGAAGGGGGCGACCACGGAGAACACCAGGAGAGCGACCCCGGCAACCACCTTTCGGCTGCCCCGGTCGGCCCACAGGGCCAGCGGCACCGCCCAGGCCAACTGAGCGATCGCCGCCACGAACGTCACCGCTCCCAGCGCGGCATCGTGGATATGGAAGGAGTGTTCGAGATTCTGTCCGATGACCGAGATCCCGTTCCCGAACGTATCGGGCACGATGGCCGCCGCCGTGAGGAGCACCAGTGGGGCGTAGCCGTACTGTCGCAGAATGCCGGTGAGGGGAGGTGGCTTGCCTTCGCCGGTGCCGGGCATCACCGCCAGGTCGGCGATGAATTCAGGTCGGCCCGATCGGGCCACGACCTCCTGGAGCAGCTCGTCGGGGACCGCGAAGTCGAACCGCACCTGGTCGCCCATTGCCGGGGAACCCTACCCGCGTACCCGAGGTCGGGCCCGGTCTACGGCCGCCCGCCGAACGGCAACGCCGCATGGGTGCCGGTGGTCCGGGCGTGCGTCCGCCACCGTCGTCATCCGCACGGTGGTGGCGCCTCGAGGTCGACGAGGATGCCGGCCACCGCATTGTCGTGGGTCACACGGTCGGCGTAGAAGCGGGCAACCGCCGGATCCACGCCATGTCGTTCGACAACCGGGTCAACCGTGTCGATGGCCCAGTGACTGCCGACGGCTCCGGCACCGAGCAGAGCAGCGCCGGCCGAGGCTGCCTGACCCGAACGGCGAAGCCGGACCGGCAGCCCGGTGATGCCGGTGAGCACCTCGATCCACACCGGCGTATCGGCGGCGCCTCCGGCCAGACCGAGCTCGGTCACCAAGGGACCGGCCGGCTGGCGGGCTTCCATCCGGGCCAGACAGCGCTGCACGTCCCGGGCCACCGCCTCGAACACGGCCCGGGCCAGGTCACCGGGTCCGTGCCCGGTGGACAGGCCCACGAACCCGGCCCGGGCTCCCGGGCGCCACCACGGAGCGCGGGCACCGGACAGCCACGGAACGGCGGTCACGCCGCGCGCCCCGGGCGGGCTCGAAGCCGCCAGTTCGGACAGTTCGGATAGTGACCGGCCACACAGCGCGGACAGCCACGACAGGAGGGAACCGGCGGCCGAGGTCCCGCCCTCGAGCTGCCATCCGCCTACGGCACGGCTCGAAACGACCCCGGGTGGTGGTGGCACCGGTGTCAGCCCCACCGGCATCGACACGTTCGCCGTCGTCCCCCAACTGACCATCGGGGTGCTGGCGCTGGCATCTGTGCCCAACATCTCACACTGGCGGTCACCCGCCCCGATCACCACCGGAACGCCGGCCGGGAGGCCGAGGCCGGTGGCGACGTCCGGTGGCACCGTTCCCATCACGGTCTCGGAGGGCATGACCACTGGCAGCCGTTGGCCCACCATCCGGGCGACCTCCTCGACCACCGTGCCGTCGGGTCCGTAGCAGCCGGTCAGTGAAGCCATCGTCGGATCGGTGGCCACCTCCCCGGTCAGTTTCCACACCACCCGGTCGCGTGGGCCCAAGATCCATTGGCACCGCTCGAGCTGGTCGGCACGGGTGGCCGCCACCCACGCCAGCCGATCCACCACCGAGGTCGCCCGACCCGCACCGTCCTTCCCGCCCGGTCGATCCCCCACCCCGGCGGACCGGCCGTCGGACCACACGATGGCGGGGCCCACCGGCGCGCCCGTCGCGTCGAAGAGCCCGAACGTCTGTCGGGCACCCGTGCACGAGATCGCCCCGACTCCGCCGAATCGACCCGGAACCCGCCCCGCCAGCGCGGCGCACGCCTCCACCACCCCGTCCCACCAGGTAGCTGCATCCTGCTCGCTCGCCCCCGGCGCCGGGCTCGCCGTGTGGAGCGTGACTTCGGCCAGATCGATCAGTCCGTCGGACTCCCAAAGCCCCGCCTTCACCCGGCTGGTCCCGAGGTCGAGCGTGAGGATCATCCCGGGTGGACGATGGCCGCCAACCGGGCGGCCACCCCGGCCGGGTCCGGGTCCTCGATGACCGATCGCCCGACAGCCAGGCCGGCACCGCCACCGTCGATGATGTCCTGGGCGACCTCGTCCACCGGCGCGCCGATCACCTGGAGGGGACCTCCCAGGAACAGGACCGGGACGCCGACCGACTCCACCACCCGTCGGACGGCGGCGATCCGCTGCGGACCCGCCGGCACGAACGGGACCGGAACCTTGAGGAGGGGCGAGCCGAGGTCGTGGGCGATCACCGCGGCGAACACGATGTCTTCGGTTGCCCGGGACATGCGCCCGTCCCGCCAGAAAATCGGTTCGATGAGCGCCTCCATCCCCGCGGAGCGCGCTTCTTCGAGGACTTGGCCGAGCAACTCCAGGGCGGCAGCTCCGTCCGGGTCGTCGGGGGCGATCCGGGTCATCAGCTTGACCCCCGTGCACCCGTCGGCCGCGGCCCGCCCCACGGTGGCGACCAGCCGGTCGTCGAGTTCGAACGCCGAGCCGGCAAGCCCGGTCCGATTGAGGGAGAGGTAGGTGCGCAGGTCCTCGCCCCCACTGTCGGCGGCCAGATCAGCCAACGGCTGCGCCGTGGCCAGGATCCCGTCGCAGTGGGCCAAGGCGGCACGCAGCGCCGCCAGATAGTCGTCGTAGCGCTCGATCGTGGGCACGCCGCGAGGCCGATGGTCGGCAGCGAGGATCAGCAGTCGGCTGTCATCTCCGACGCCATGGGGTGCTGTCATCTCGACCCGTCCCCGAGGCCGGCCAGTCCGAAGATGATCTTGGCCATCGAGGAGAAGTCCTCGCGGCCATACCCGGCGACGGTGGCGGCAGTGAGCACCTGCCGGGCGGTGGCCGTCGAGGCGACAGGTACGCCCATCCGTCCGGCGTAGGACAGTGCGAGGTCGAGATCTTTGGCCATCAGGTCGGTCATGAACCCCGGCTGCCAATCGTTCGAGGCCGGGCTCGCCGCCACGACGCCGGGGACCGGGAGGCGGGTGCGCACCGCCACGCAGTCGCCGGTGGCGTGGGTCAGGACGTCATGGAGCTTGGCCATGTCGACGCCCGACTTGCGGGCGAGGGCGGTGGCCTCGGAGGTGGCCAGCATCTGGGCGGCGTAGATCAGGTTGTTGCACAGCTTGACCACCTGTCCCATCCCCGGGCCCCCGACATGGACGATCAGCGCGGCGAACGCGGCGAGGGTCGGTCGGACCCGGTCGAGTATCGCCTCGTCGCCACCGACCATGAGAGTGAGGGTCCCGGCCTCGGCCCCGGCGGTGCCCCCGGAGAGAGGGGCGTCGAGGAACGCCGCACCGGTTGCCGCGACACGTTCGTGCTGGGCCCGGGCCACATCGGGGTCGATGGTGGAGCAGTCCACGACCACCTGGCCCGGACCGAGATTGGCCAGCATCGCCGTCACCACTTCTTCCACCTGCGACGAGCTCGGCACACAGAGGAACACGATGTCGGCGGACGTTGCGACGCCGGCTGGCGACCCTCCGTCCACCGCGCCGAGGGCGACGGCCCGACCGATGGGCCCCTGGCTGCGCGAAGCCACCGCCACGTCGTGGCCCGACTCCACCAGGTGCCGGGTCATCGGCAGGCCCATGGCCCCCAGTCCGACGAAGCCGAGGTTCATGATCTCCTCCTGGTCACCCGAGTCACCCTGTCACCCGTGTCACCCGTGTCATCGTGCGAACCGTGTCATCGTGCGAACCGGGGGAGCCACTGTGCCGTCCCGTCGAGGAGCTCGCCCACCATGGTCTCGGTATCGGTCAGGTCACCCCTGCCGGCCAACGGGTCGAGCAGAAATGCCGCCGCGGCGGTGTCCCGGTCACCGGTCAGGGCGGCGTCGAGCGTCAGCTCCGTGACCGACGCGTGCCGCCGGACCAGCTCGGCGAACGGAGCGGGCAACGGTGCCACGTCCCGCCCCCGGATACCGCTCCCGTCCACCACGCACATCGACTCGACGACGACGCCTTCGGGAGCATCGGGCACCTGGCCGGCATTGGGGATGTTCACCGGGAGTTGCCGTGGCGATCCGGTCACCAGCGAGTCGATGACCAGGGCCGGAAGTTCGCCCGACTGCCACGTCTGGAGCTTCTTGGTGCCGTCGAGCCACCCGTCGACATCGGCCACGTAACCGGCCTGGTGTCGGCGCCGGGTAGCGATGTCGGTGAGGCCGACGTTGAACCGCTCCCCCCACCCCGAAGACTCGGTGAGGACCCACGGCACGAACTCGGCCAGGTGTCGGTCCCCGGCGGCCGGTAGCGCCCCCCACCGGTCGAGGAAGTGGAGCGCCAGAGTATGACGACGGCAGAAGTCGAGTCGAGAGAAGTCTTCGGCCGACGTCTGGCCCGGGTGGGGCGAAAGGGACTCCAGGCCCCCGGCCTCGGCCACCATCTCGCGCAGGATCTCGAACCCGTCCTGCCCGTCGACGTCGAGGGTGGAGACCACCGGGAAGTGGTTGACTCCGGCGACGGTGGCCCGCACCGCTTCGGCGGGCAGTCCGACGGCGATCGCCAGGTCGAGGGTCCAGTTCCCTACCTCGTGGCACAGGCCGACGGCCTTGACGTCGGTCTGTCGGCAGACGGCACGGGTGAGGCAGGTCATCGGATTGGTGATGTTGAGGAGCCAGGCATCCGCGGCACAGCTCGGCCATGTCGTCGGCGACGTCGAGCAGCACCGGTACGTTCCTCAGCGACCGCGCGATCCCACCCGGGCCCACCGTGTCGCCTACCGACTGGCGGATGCCATGACGCGCCGGGACCTCGAGATCGACGGCCATCGAGTCGAAGCCGCCGGTCGAGATGGTCACGATCACGAAGTCGGCGCCTTCGAGCGATCGACGCTGATCAGTGGTCGTGGCCACGGTGACCGATGCGCCCATGGCCTCGTCCAGCCGACGCGCCAGCGCCTCCATCTTCACCAACGGGGCCGGATCGGTGTCCTCGAGCACAAGATGGGCGCCGTGGAGGGACGGAGTCCCCAACAGGTCGGCCAACAGCTCCGGCGTCCATTGGTAGCTGCCGCCCCCGATGATGGTGATCTGCACGCCGCTCAGTTACCCGGCCGGCCGGCTGCCATGTCGGTCACTGTACCCATCCCCGGACCGTCGGAACGGGTCCGGTCATGAGGTGGGCGGGGGACCCTCGGCCCCGTCGTGTGCCCACCGGATCAGTAGGCGGTAGGCCGATGCCGAGTCCCGCCCTTGCGAGTCGGTGTCCAGCCAGCGGAATCCACGGGGGCCACGTGCCCGGTCTATGCCGAAGATTCCGAACCGGGGCTCGTAGGACCCCCACTCGTAGTTGTCCACCAGCGACCAGTGGAGGTAGGCACCGACGGGGACGCCCTCCCCCACGGCGTCGACGACGGCCGACACGTGTTCGCCTAAGTAGCGAGGCCGGTCCCACCCGTCGGACCGGGGGTAGCTGCGCCCGTTGCGGACCCGGGTGCACAGCCCGTTCTCCACCACCCACAACGGCAGCCCGGGAAGCAGCTCATGTTGGTCACGGCACCAGCGCGCCATCGCTGCGGGGTCCGCCGGGACATCCCAGATCGGAGTGGTCGGCGCCCACTGGCGCCCACCGGAGGTCCGATGTCCCGGCAGCCGGAGGGCGTGTGAGGCGATCGGGTCGTACCAGTCGAATCCCGTTGCGTCGAGCGGCCGCGCCGGGTCGGCGTATAGGGCATCGAGTGACCGGCGCGCCGTCGAGCGGGGCTTTCCCGATCGTGTCGCCCTCCGATTCCGTGTCCCGTATGGCGACATGGATCCGAACAGGCGGCGGATCCCGACCTCCACCAGGCCCTGGGCTGGGCAACGCTCGGTGTGGAGTGCCCGCCGCTCGTCGATCCAGGCGTCGACGTCGGACCGGGGCACTCCAGCCGCCGGCGCCACCAGCAGATCGGTCAGGAGCCGGTCGTGCTCGTAGATCGACGATGAGCTGGTGTTGACGGTGACCCGGGCACCGGGTTGCACGGCATGGATGACCCGGTAGGCCAGCACGTGCGCCGCCAGTTGGTTGTCCAGTGCGGTGAACGCCTCCGCGAACGCCCCGGTTCGCCCCGGAGGGCAATCGCCCTGGATCCAGCCCATGAGCGCCACGATGTTGGGCTCGTTGATGGTGATCCAGGTCCGGCACCACTCGGCCAGCTCCGGCATCACCCTCTGGACGTAGGCGGCGAACCGCTCGGGGGCATCCTCTTGCAGCCAGAATTCCTCGCCCAACCAGGCCGGGAAGGTGAAGTGGTGCAGGGTGACGATCGGCTCGAGCCCTCGTTCATGGCACATCTGGAGGATCTCGCCGTAGCGGGCGAGGACGGCGTCGTCGATGACCCCTTCGTCGGGCTCGATCCTGGCCCACTCGACCGACAGGCGGAAGGCGTTGCACCCGATGCCGGCGGCCCGGTCGAGCGCCTCTTCGGGGTGCAGCCAGAAGTCGCATGCGTTACCCGACGGCTCGATGCGCCCGCCGGCCTCCCAGCGCGCCCAGTTGTTGGCGGGCTCGCCCGGGCCGTTGAAGCCGCCCTCCACCTGGAACCCCGCCGTGGCCACGCCGAACAGGAAGTCATCGGGGAGCGCCACGGACCTGCCGGGATGGCGCGTGCTCACCGCGGTCCGACCGGGTGACGGGAGGCGTTCACCTGGCCATCTTGGCACCGGGACCACCGGGACGCCGCCAGTAGGATCCGGGCATGGCGACGCCCACGCTCCTGCACGTCACCCAGGTGGCTCCCTACCGCGACGGGCCTTCCGGTGTCCACGGGGTGCTCGACCAGTCGGCCACCGCTGTCACCCAATTGGCGGAATCCGCCGGTCTCTCCGGCCGCACGGTCACCGATGTCCGCACCCTCGAGCCCGAGGAGCTGGCGGCGGTCCGGGTGGTGTCTCTCTTCACGATCGGCGAAACGCCGTGGACGCCGATACAGCAGAAGATCCTGCTCGACGGCGTGCGTTCCGGGCGTACCTCGGTCGTCGCCATCCACTCGGCCACCGACTCCTGCCACGGGTGGGACGAGTACGGGCGGCTGATCGGTGCCCGCTTCGCCGGCCATCCCTGGACCCGGACGTTCACCCTCGACGTGGTCGACCCCGGTCATCCCGCAGTCGCCCACCTCGGTTCCACCTGGACGTGGCACGACGAGATCTACACCTTCTCGGGACTCCGAGCCGACGCCCGGGTCCTCCTGACCGCCCGAGCGGCTGAACTGGCTGACGAGGACAACGCCGACGCACCGGCACCGGACCTTCCGCTCTCGTGGTGCTTCAGCGAGGGGCGGGGACGGGTCTTCTCCACGTCGCTCGGGCACTTCCCCCACGCGTGGGAGAGTCCCGACTACCTCCGCCATCTGGCCGGTGGGCTCGACTGGGCCATAGGCAACTCGAGCAGGACGGGAAACTCGGACGAGGTGGGCCCCTCAGAGGGCTGAACCCGGAACCTCCATGGAGCCCACACACACCAAGGGCGCTATCCGTCGTCGGCGTCCGCCGCCACCACCACCGCCTCCCAGCCGCCGACGGTGACGACCTCTCCCGTCACTTCGCCGAGCCGTCGCCGGTCGGTGGCTGCCACTACCGTCCCGGTGACTTCCTCCAGGGTGGCTCCGTCGTCCGACAGTGAGGCGAGGACGTTGATCCGATCGCCGCGGCGCCATGCCCATGCACCCGGGGTCGTGGCCAGCGTGCGGTAGCCACCGGAATGGAGGTCGGGATCCTCCCTCCGCAGGGCGATGAGGTCACGGACCAGATGCAGTATCGAGTCCGGGTCGGCCCGCTGGTCCTCCACGGTGCTCCCCGCCATGTCACCGAAGGGCAGCCACGGCTCCACCCCGGCATAGGTGAACCCCCCGCCCGGTGCGTTCCGCCACGGCATAGGTGTGCGGGCTCCGTCACGGCCGGCATAGGCGGGCCAGTACAGAACGCCCAACGGGTCGCGCATCTTGTCGTGGGGCACGTCGGTGTCCGGCAATCCGATCTCGTCGCCCTGGTAGAGCACCGGCGTCCCCCGGAGGCAGAGCAGCATCAACAGAGCGACCCGGGCCCGGGCCGGATCGCCCCCGGCCCATCGGGTGGCCAGGCGGCCGAGGTCGTGGTTGGAGCCGGTCCACACCGGCCACGCCCCGGCCGGTAGGGCTGCCTCGGTGGCCGCCACCACCGTGCGCATGGGCTCGGCTTCGAGTGGCGCGGTCAGGAACGGGAAATTGAAGGCCAGGTGTAGCTCGTCCTGCCCGTCGCCGTAGTAAGTGGCCAACTCGGCGGCGGTGGGCACCGGGGTCTCGCCCAGCAGGACGACGTCGGGGCGGTCTTCGACGAGCCGGCGCCAGCGACGGATGACCTCATGCACCTCGGGCCGATTGCTGTTGTAGATGGGGCGCTGCCCGAAGATGCGCACGTCGAGCGGATCGGTGTCCTCCGCCGGCGGGTTGTCCCGGAGGAGGGCGTCCTTGATGATCCCGTTGCACACGTCGATGCGGAAGCCGGCCACCCCCCGGTCGAGCCAGCGTCGGACTATGTCGTCGAAGGCCAGTCGGACGTCCTCCTCCCACCAGTTGAGGTCCGGTTGCTCGACCAGGTGGTTGTGGAGGTAGTACTGGCCACTTCCCTCGTCCAGCGTCCACGCGGGCCCGCCGAAGCTAGAGACCCAGTTGTTCGGACGTGTCCCCTCGGGGCCAGGGTCAGCCCACACGTACCAGTTCCGATGGACGGACCTGGGCGACAATCGTGCGTCGACGAACCACGGGTGCTGTTCGCTGGTGTGGTTGGGGACCAGATCGAGCAGGACCCGGATCCCCCTTTGCCGGCGTCGGCGATCAGCCGGTCGAGGTCGTCCAGGGTGCCGAGTTCGGGATCGACCTCCAGATAGTCGGCGACGTCGTACCCCCAGTCGGCGTTGGGCGAGACGGTCACCGGTCCCAGCCAGAGACCGTCCACGCCCAGCCACTGCAGGTGATCGAGGTGATCGATGATCCCGTTCAGATCACCCACCCCGTCGCCGTCCGAGTCGGCGAACGAGCGGGGGTACACCTGGTACAGGACTCCGGTCTGCCACCACGGAGCGTCCCGCGGATCCCCGCCGGCACTCGGCGAGCGGCCCTCCGTGGGGGTGCCGTCTGTCATGTCGAACTCAGGACCCGTCCCCCGCTCGCATGGCCCCGGGCCCCGTGTCCCTGGCCCAGGGCTCCATGTCGAGCGACGGGTAACGGGCCCCGACTCCGGCCAGCGTCTCCGGCGTCCAATAGGGGTGGCCCGGTTCGGGGAACCCGAGGACGGTCAGTTGGCGCACGGAGGCATGGCCCACGAACCGGTGCCAAGCAAACCCTTCGCCGGCTATCGGCCAGGCGTTGTAACCGACCCACTCAGCGTCCGCCGGCCGATAGGCCACGTGGAGGAGGAATCGCACCTGTCCCGGAATCTTCATTGCCGTGCCCCGGTGGTACACATCGGGCCGGTAGGCCAGGACCGATCCGGCCGGGCCCGATGCCGGCACTTCGGCGTCGTACAGATCTCCGTACTCGTCGAAGCTGAGGTAGGTCCGCTCCACCGGGATGCCGTCGGTGAGCCGACGGGACACCAGACGGGTGGCGGCCGTGTCCGGAGTGACGTCGCTCAGGTAGACGAACAGCTCGAGGTGCTGGTAGCCGGTGTCGGCACGCGGGACCACCAGGGTGTGGTTGCCGTAGTCGACGTGCAACAGCTGCTCGTACTCGTCACGGAGACCCGAGTACTTGGCCGTGACCACACCCTGGTAGAGGCGGAGCCGGTCGGTGCCCAGCAGCTCCTCGGCCAGGTCGATGACGGCGTCGTGGACCGCCAGCCGGTTGAGGTGGCCGGACTCGAACGGAAACGTCGGCTTCGCCGCGCCCCAGTCGATGACCCGCTCGTCGGCGTCACCGCTGGCCACCGCGGCGGCCGAAGGGAACAGGTCGGCCACCGCCGCACAGGCCGACTGGACCTCGGAAGGGCTGAACAGGTTCTCCAGGACGCACCAGCCGTCGGTTCGCCAGCGGTCGGCGGGTCCCCCTCCTTCGGTCGACGTCATGGTGTCTGTCTACCAGCGCCGATCGGGAGCAAGGGCGCTCATGAGGTCGGCAGAGGTGTGAAGGGAACGACGGTTACCCAGCACGTTCCCTGCGGTATCCGATTGAGCGGGAGCTTGCACTGGGTGGAGGTCGGACTGTTGATGTGCAGCCGGACCACCTGGTACTCGGTCGGTCCGTAGTGCTTGTCCGGTCCATAACTCAATACCGGGGTGACCGTGCCCGGGAAATTGGTCACCTTGGACAGCGCGGTGACGAACGTCCGTCGATTCAGATCCCGGCCCGCCCCACCGGCGGCGGTGGCGAACAGGTGGATGGCCTGGCACCAGTCGGCGATCGGCCCCTGCTCCTCGATGAAGTCCGACAGTGTTCCCGGGGGAACCTGGGGGTAGGCCGCGTGCCATGCCCTCCAACAGGTCCGTAGGCCGGGGTCGTAGCCGCCAGCGGCCGTGGGCCGGTCGTCGTCCACGCCACCCAGCGTCTCGGTGGTCAGGCCCTCCTGCCCGTTCAGGGACCGGGCGAATGGCACGGGCATCAAGCCGAGGGCGACCTCGATGCTCGACTCGTAGTCACTCAGGAGCAGCCGCGGGTAGTAGCCCTGGGACGACTGGGCCTGGAGCAGCGGGAAGAACACGTTGAAGGGGATGATCGGGAGGATCGTGTCCACCCCGTCACTCCTGAACCGCTGCACCACCAACGGGGCTTCGGTGTCGGTGGTCGCCGTCTCGGAGGGATCTGCGGCGATGGTGGCCACGACCGGGGTCACACCCGCCCGGCGCAGCGCGGGCAGGACCACGTCGTCGAGTGCGGCCTGGTCCGACGCCCGGTCTCCGGCGATCACTCCCACCTTGCGCGATCCACCGAGCAGATGGGCCCTCACCCCCCAGTCGACCACCGCCCTCAGGATCACCGACTGGTCGGGACCGGTCCACCACAGATAGGGCGAACCCTGGTCCGTCCAACTGGTGACGGTGCTCCACTCGCCGATGAACGGAGTGTGGCCTTCCTGAGTGACGCACAGCTGGTTGTCCCCCGTCCATGCGCCGATTCCGTCCACTACGGCGAACGTGGCCGGTGAGCCTTCGGTCCAGGTCTTGCAGAGGGCGCGCATCGACGACTCGCTGGCCGGGTCATAGGTGGAGATGACCGGGTTGATGCGACGACCGTCGATCCCCCCGTCACGGTTGATCTGGTCGACGAACAGATCGATCGCCTCGACCTGTTGGCCGAACTCCACGTCCGAGGCGAACCCCTCCTGGCCCGCCAGTGAATTGAGGGAGACGACCGGAAATCCCACGTTGATCGTGGTGGCGGTCACACCCCGGGTCGACGTGCTCGCCTGATCGACGGGCACCGCCGCGGCACTGCCCGACGTGGCCGCAGGGTCCGGCGAGGAACTCGAAGGCGACAGGGCGATCCAGGCGGACGTCCCACCGAGTACGACCACCACCAGCAGGACAGTGCGGATCTGGGTGGCCAGGGGCCGGCGGGCGAAGTGCCCCCATGACCGGGCGGGTCCGGCCAGCGGATGCCATCTCCCGGCCGCACTCATCGACGGCGACGCTCCGGATGCGATGCTGTCGTCGCTCGGCGCGTGCTGTCATCGAGGACCCTGGTCGTCATGGCGTCTCCTCCCCCGGGCCGTCGCCGGGCCCCTCCTCGACGGGGGAACGTGCCGGTACGGCTCCCGTACCGTATCGTCGGCCTCCGGCGCAGGTGCTGCAGCGCACAGGGCACTCGCACCGGCGACCAGGACCACGCCGCAGGCAAGGAGCATCGGGGGATGAGCACAGGTTCGAACGGGGCGTCCGTCGAACACGCGTCCACCAGCCGACCGGCCGACTCGGGGTCATTGGCGGTGGAGGTCCACGACCTGGTCAAGCGGTACCCCAAAGCATCGGCGGACTCGTTGGCCGGGGTCACCTTCCAGGTCGAGCGCGGCGAGGTGTTCGGCTTCCTCGGGCCCAACGGTGCCGGGAAGAGCACCACCATCGGGATCCTGACCACTCGGATCCGGCCCTCACGCGGCCGGGCGATCGTCGCCGGGGTCGACGTGGCGGCCGACCCGGTCGGGGCCCGCCGCGTCCTCGGAGTGGTGCCCCAGCAGAACAATCTCGACCGTTCGCTCACCGTCCGGCAGAACCTGCTCTTCCACGCCAGCTACCACGGGGTCCCCCGGGCCCGGCGCAACAAGTTGGCCGACGCCATGCTCGACCAGTTCGGGCTGGCCGATCGGCCCGACGGACGGCCCGACGAATTCTCGGGTGGCCAGATCCAACGGATGATGATCGCCCGTGCCCTCATGCATGCGCCGTCGGTCCTGTTCCTCGACGAGCCCTCCACCGGGCTCGACCCTGCGGCCCGGTTGTTCTTGTGGGAGAAGGTGACCGAACTCAGAGCGGCGGGTACGACGGTGGTCATCACCACCCACGACATGGACGAGGCCGCCACCTTGAGCGACCGGGTGGCCATCATCGACCACGGGACCCTCCTCGCCCTCGATACACCGCAGCGGCTGGTGCGGGAGATGCGCGGCGAACGCACCCTCGACTGCACCGTCGAGCCGGGACCAACCGGTGATGCCGCATCCCTCGCCCTGGCGCTCGCCGGGCTCGACGACGTCCGCGCCGTCGACCAGCTCGACGACCCGGCCGGCGGAGGCTGGCGGTTCCGGATCGACGTGGAGGGTGAGGCCGCACCATTCGTGGCCCCCGTGGCCACCCTGGTGGCCGACGTCGGGGCCAGGCTGACCGATGTGCGCCTGGGCGAGCCCAATCTCGAGGACGTGTTCATCCACCTGACCGGGAGGGCGCTCCGATGAAGCCGGACGCCGGACCGGAGGCGACTGACGTGCTGACACCCGGCCCGGTGGCCACCGGGCCGATCGCCGGGTGGGGACCGTGGCGGACCGGGCTGGCCATACTGCGGCGCGACCTCTTCGTGACCGGGCGGGAGTTCCCGGTGTTCCTGGCCCAGGTGATCCTGCAGCCCCTCTTCCTGCTCTTCGTGTTCGGCAAGGTGCTGACCGAGTTGGGCTACGCCCGACCCGGCTACCAGCAGGTCCTCTTCCCCGGTCTGGTGGCACTGGCCGCGGTCCTGACCGGGCTGCAGAGCACCGCCCTCCCGCTGGTGATCGAGTTCTCCTACAGCAATGAGATCGAGGACCGGCTGCTGGCTCCGTTGCCCGTCGGGGCCGTGGCCGTGGAGAAGGTGGTGTTCGCGGCAATGAGGGGGCTGGTGGCGGCCGCCGTCATGTTCCCGATCGGCGTGTGGATCCTGGGTTCCATCCCGTGGCAGGCGTCGACCGGAGTGGCGGTCGTCGTGATGATGATCCTGGGCTCATTGCTGGGCGCGGCCATGGGCCTCATCCTCGGCACCTACGTCCCGCCCAACCGGATCAACGTCACGTTCGCCCTCGTCCTGACCCCGCTGATCTTCACCGGATCGAGCCAGTACCCGTGGCCGTCGCTGAGCCACATCCGCTGGTTCCAGGTGGTCTCCGCCCTCAACCCGATGACCTACGTCAGTGAGGGCCTCCGGGGCCTGATGGTCCCGAGTGTCCCCCACATCGACACCTGGGCCTGCTTCGTCGTGGCCGTGGTCTATCTGTTCGTGCTGATGCTCATCGGCATGTACGGCTTCAACCGACGCGCGTTGAGCTGATGTCACCGTCGACCGGTACGCTCCCGTGATGGACGGACGACGCCTGTGGGGCGCCCTGGCCGACGGCGAGCTCGACCAGGTGGTGGTGGTGTCGCCCCATTTCGACGACGCCGCCCTCGGCGCCTCCCATCTCCTGTCGGCACACACCGGAAGCACGGTGATCACCGTCCTGGCCGGCCGACCGCCGTCCTACCCGAACCCGGTATCAGACTGGGACGCCGCCGGGGGGTTCGTGGTCGGCGACGACGTGGTGGCGGTCCGCCGCGACGAGGATCGCGCCGCCATGGCGTCACTCGGTGCCCGCCCCGTGTGGTTGGAGTTCGCCGACCACCAGTATCTGGAAGCCAGTCACCGACCCGCCCCGGCCCATGTCGCCCCGGCTCTGGCCGGCGCCATAACAGAGGCCGGCGCTACGGCGGTGTTCCTCCCGATGGGGCTGGCCAACCCGGACCACGTACTCACCCACGACGCCGGATTGCTGGCCCGGGACCGGCTCGGCACCGACGGGTCCGGACCCAGCTGGTTCTGTTACGAGGACGCGGGATACTCGCACCTGCCGGGGCTCCTCGCATGGCGGGTGGCCAAGCTCTTCCGCAGTGGGCTGTGGCCCACGCCGGCGATCGTCCCCGTCGTTCCGGACATGTCCGCCAAGCGGGCCGCCATCGAGTGCTACCGGAGCCAGCTGGGACCGCTGAGGCGCGACCATCTGCTCGACGAGCGACTCGAAGCGAACGTCCCCGAGCAGTACTGGCGCCTCGACCCCCCGCCGACCGGGTGGGAGGCTCTAACCTCGGCCGATGACCTCACCGGCGGCTGACAGGCGAACTGTGGACGGAACACAGGGAGGTGGTGGGGCTGCAAGGGCGGGAGTCGTACTGGTGACCGGGGCCTCGTCGGGGATCGGCGCGGCCACGGCACGCCGATTCGCCTCGACGGGCACGACGGTCGCCCTGGTGGCGCGCCGTGCCGACCGGCTCGAGCAGGTGGCGGCCGAGTGCCGGGTCGACGCACCGGATTCGCGCTGGTGGTCGGCCGACCTGTCCGACACCGGGTCCGCCGCCGCTCTGGCCATCGCCATCTGGGACGAGCTCGGTCCGATCGACGTCCTCGTCAACAACGCCGGCATCCCACTCCGACGCAGGGCCGAGCGCCTCACCATGGCCGACGTCGAGCGGGCCATGACCGTCAACTACTACTCGCCGGTGGCCATCACCCTCGCCCTGCTCCCCCGGCTCCTGGTGCGGGGGGAGGGCACCATCGTCAACGTGTCCAGCCTCGGCGGCCGTCTCGGCATCACCCACGAGGCCGCCTACTGCGCCTCCAAATTCGCCCTGGCCGGATGGAGCGAGTCGCTGGCCGCCGACCTGATGGGCACGGGGGTCCGGGTCCGACTGGTCCTGCCCGGGGCCATCGACACCGAGATCTGGGATCAACCCGACAACGACCCGCCGGACTACGCCGGGCCCCTCGCCCCGGCCGACGAGGTGGCCGAAGGGATCGTGGCCTGCGTCGACAGTCCGCGGTTCGAGCACTACGTTCCGGACATGCGCGCCGTGGTCGAGATGAAGACGAAGGACTTCGACGGATTCGTGACAGCCATGCGGTCCATGGCCGACCCCGCTCCCGGGAGCGAGGCGTGAAGGCCCTCGTCTTCGGGGCCCGTCCCGATAAGGCAGAACCCCGCCCGGAGCCGACCGACGAGCTCGAGCGGCACCTGGCCTCGCTCCCCTTCGGTCTCCATCAGCTGGAAGACGCCCAGCCGATCCATCCCGACTGGGTGGTGACCCGTCCGATCCTGTCGGGCATCTGCGGCTCTGACGCCAAGTTGGTACTCGGGGACTTCGAGGACGGGGACATCGACAACCCGATGGCCGCCTTCTCGTCGCTGCCGCACGTTCCGGGCCACGAAGTGGTGGCCGAAGTGGTCTCGCTCGGGCCGAAGGCTCGGGGGGTCGATGTCGGCCAGCGGGTCGTACTCAACCCGTGGCTCAGCTGCGCGCCCCGTGGCATCGAGAACCGGTGCCCTCCGTGCCGCGCCGGGGACGTGAACATGTGCTGGTCGTTCACCAAGGGAGACATCGGACCCGGGGTCCACATCGGTGTGGTGACGGGCGCCGCCGGAGCCTGGGCTGAGTTGATGGCGGCCCACGACTCGATGCTCCATCACGTGCCCGACGACATCTCGGACACGGCCGCCGTCCTGGCGGATCCCTTTTCGGTCTCCTTCCACGCCATCGTCCGCCACCCACCACCGCCCGGCGGCAAGGTCGTCGTCTTCGGCGCCGGCGCCCTGGGCCTCGCCAGTGTGGCCATCCTCACCTCCTTGTATCCGGACGTCGAAGTAGCGGTGGTGGCGCGTTTTCCGGCCCAGTTCGAGATGGCCCGGAAGTTCGGGGCATCGGTCGTCGTGGCGCACGAGCCCCGACTGGCGTTACTGGAGGAGCTGGCCGACTGGTCGGGCGGCGTGCTGCACCAGGCGTTCGACGGACTCCCGATGACCCATCCCGGCCACATCGACGTCGTCTACGACTCGGTGGCCAAGCCGGAGACGTTCGAGGTCGGCGTACGGATCCTGGCCGAGCGGGGCAAGCTCGTCTACACCGGAGTGGCGATCCCGGGACGGTGGGAGTGGACTCCCGTCTACTTCAAGGAGCTCACCGTCGTCGGATCCAACGCGTTCGCCATGGAGGAGTTCGACGGGCGGCGCCGACACGCCATCGACCACTACCTGGACCTGGTCCGCGACGGCCGGATCGATCTGACGGCCATGGTCACCCACCGCTTCCCCCTCGAGGACTGGTGGGGTGCGCTCGGCGCCCTGTCCCGCCCCGAGCAGAGTGGCGTCCTGAAGGCCGCCTTCAGCCCCAACGCCGGCTGAGCGACCCGGACACCACGGGTCGGGTCGGCTCCCTAAAAGTTCCCGGGGCCCATCGACTCGAAACGGGCGAAGCGCCCCGCCGCGGCTTTTGCCCACCTGGGGTCGGGCTCGAACCGACGTCCGGACCGGGCCCACTTCCCCGACGCCTGGAAGTCCGACTCGAGCCCCGACACCAATCGGGCCAGGAACGCCGCCCCCAGGGCCGCGCCCTCGGGAACGGCCACCGTGTCGACCGGCAGCCCGGTGGCGTCAGCCACCGCCTGCATCCAGGGGGCCGAGCGCGAGCCTCCTCCGGTGGCGACGACGCGCCGGGCGTCCACCCCTGACAGCTCCACCACTCGACGGATCACGAACCCGGAAGCCTCGTGCGACGCCCGCACCAGCGCCTCGGGCCCCTGGGAGATGTCCAGCCCGTGCAGGCTGGCCTGCAGGCCAGGGTCGTGGAACGGGGTCCGCTCCCCCCGCAGGTAGGGAAGCCAGATCGGCACCCGGGCCGGGTCACTCTTGCGCACGTCTCCGTCAGGCTCGGGGTCGTCGCCCCGTCGGCCGGGCCGCCGAGGCCCGCCGGTGATCGACCGGACCCAGTCGACGAATAGGGCACCGGCATTGCTCGGACCCCCGATCATGAACTGGTCGGGCACCGTGCTCGGGAACGAAGTGAGGCCCTCCACCTCCGCCCACTCCCCCGCAACAGCCCAGATCACCAGCGTGGCCCCGAAGATGACCAGGACATCACCGGGATGCACCGCCCCCGACACGATCTGCTCACAGAAGGCGTCGATCGATCCCCCGCCGACCGCGGTGGACGAACCGGGGAGAGAGCCCGCCGGGAGTCCGAGCGGCACCAACGTGGACAGCTGATCATCGGTCACCCCGATTTCGGCGAGGACGTCCCGGTCCCAGCGGCCCCGGCTGAGCAGGCTCCCGAACGAGGTGCCGGTGGCCGAGTCGACTCCGGGCACACCGCAGAGGGCATGGGTGGCCACGGCCTGGCACGGCCAGTAGCCGGCGGCCCCGGGAAGTTGGGCCACGGCCCAGGACAACATCCGCCGCCCCTCCTCGCGCTCGCCCCCGTGTTCCTCGGGCCGAGCCACAGGACCGTCCGCTCCGTCGTCCCGGGCCCGGACGTCCCCGTAGAGCAGACCCGGAAGTCGGGGGATGCCTTTCCGGTCGACCGCCGTCATGGAGGGGACCATCGACGCAACCACCACGCCGGCCGCGGGGCCGTCGAGGGCGTCGACCACCTGGGCGAGGGCCCGTCGTGGTCCGTGGCGCCACGCCCGGAGCGCATCGTGCTCCAGGACGTCGGGGGTCGGTGTGATCACCCGGTGGGGGATCCGGGACCGGGCCACCACCGTGCCGTCCCCGTCGACAGCCACCGCCTTGACCGCCGTGGTTCCCACGTCGATGCCGATGGTGCACCGGTCGCCCGGCGGTCGGGCCGTCCTACTTCGTGCCTGCTCGCCAGGTTGCGATGCGATGGGTAGGCCTCCTCAGGTCGGTGCTACTGTCCCGGTCGGTCAGAACGCTACCCAGGGGAGAGGGTCAACGTATGTCGAATCCACGACCCAGGGCGCTGGTCACGGCCGCCGTGCGCGGCCCCGGGCTCGACCTGCTCGGCGAGCTCGCCGACCTCACACTCGACTCCTGGCTCGACCAACCCTCCCTACGCATCTACGACGCCGGTCAGCTGGCCGACCGGATGCGGGCCGAGGGCGCCACCATCGCCGTGGTCGAGAGCGACCGGTGCGCCGGTCCGCTGTTCGACCTACCCCTCATCGCCGTGTGCAGCTGTCGGGGCGACCCCAACAACGTGGACGTGGCCGCTGCCACCGAGGCCGGGGTGCCTGTACTACGGGCGCCCGGGCGCAACGCCGACGCGGTGGCCGAGCTCACGGTGGCCCTTCTGTTCGGCGCCACCCGCCAGGTGATCGACGCCGATGCCGACGTGCGACGTGGGGACATCTACAAGGACGGGACCATCCCCTACCAGCGCTTCCGTGCCTGGCAGCTGGCCGGCAGGACGGTCGGACTGGTTGGGCTCGGCGCCGTGGCCCGTGCGCTGCGATGGCGGTTGCGCGGGCTCGGCATGGAGGTCATCGCCTACGACCCCTATGCCGACGAGCCCACGGTGGGACTCGACGAGCTGTTCGAGCGTTCGGACGTGATCTCGCTGCACGCGCCGGTGACCCCCGAGACGACCGGCATGATCGGGGCGACGCAGTTCGCCGCCATGCGTCCCGGTGTCGTCTTCCTCAACTCGGCCCGGGCCGCCCTCCACGACACCGACGCCCTGGTCGACGCACTGCGGTCGGGCCAGGTGGCCGCGGCCGGGCTCGATCATTTCGAGGGGGAGTCCCTGGCCAAGGACCACCCCCTGTGCGGGCTTCCTTCGGTGGTGCTCACTCCCCATATCGGTGGTGCCACCTATGACACCGAGGCCAACCACACCCGGATCATCGCCGAAGACCTGTGCCGCCTACTCGCCGGAGCCCGACCCCTCAACATCGTCAATCCCGTGGTCCTGGGCCGCGAATGACAGCGGGTACCCCCGACACGGACGCGACGTTGCCGGCCCGGGGGCCGGCCTTACGCCTCCTCCCCCGGCTCGATCCCGACAACGAATTCTTCTGGACCAGCGGGGCCGACGGGCTGCTGCGCTTCCTCCGTTGTCAGGAGTGCCGCACCTACGTGCATCCGCCGTCACCGCGCTGCCCGGACTGCCTGTCGACCGATCTCGCTCCCGAGCCGGTCAGCGGTCGGGCCTCCGTGGTCGCGTACACGGTCAACGTCCAGCAGTGGATCCCGGGCAGTGAGCCGTATCTGATCGGCCTGGTCGCCATCGAGGAGGACGAGCGGGTGAGGCTCACCACCAACCTGGTGGACGTGGCCCCGGACGACGTCCACTCCGGCATGGAGGTGGAGGTCGTGTTCGACCACCACGACGATGTCTACCTCCCGCTGTTCCGCCCTGCAGTTGGAGACCGGCTGTGAACCTCCTGTCCGAGGAACCGCTGGAGCGGCGTGCCGTCATCTCGGGCATCGGGCAGTCGGCGGTCGGACGTCGGCTCGGGCGGACCGACCTGGACCTCACCTTGGACGCCTGCCTGGCCGCCGTGGCCGACGCCGGGCTCACCCGTGACGACATCGACGGCCTGGCCACCTACCCGGGTATGGGCACCGGGACAGCAGGATTCGCCGGACCGACCACGCCTGAGGTGCAGGACGCGCTCCGCCTGCGGCTGAACTGGCATGACGGTGGCGGCGAAGGTGCCGGACAGATGCGCGCCCTCATCGCCGCCTGCCTCGCCGTCGGGGCCGGCCTCGCCCGTCACGTGCTCGTCTACCGGACGGTTACCGAGTCGACCGCCCAGGGCGCCGGAGGGCGCCAGGGGATCGGGGGCGTGGGGGGCGATGCCGGACTCCCCCGATTCTCCGGATTTCTGCAATGGACGCTCCCCTTCGGCGCGGTGTCGGCCGTGAACTGGATCGCCCTGGTGGCCCAACGGCGGATCCACGAGTTCGGGCTGACCCGTGAGCAGCTGTCCCAGATCGCGCTCAACGCCCGGCGCAACGCCGCTGTCAATCCGGCCGCCATCTACCGCGATCCGATGAGTCTGGACGACTACCTCGGCGCCCGGATGATCTCCACCCCGCTGTGCCTGTTCGACTGCGACGCCCCGAGCGACGGGGCAACCGCCCTGGTGGTCTCCCACCGCGATTTCGCCCCCGACGCCGCCCACCCGGTATGTCAGGTCAACGCCGTCGGGACCGCGCTACGGGGCCGTCCCAGCTGGGACCAGTTCGACGACGTGACCACCATGGCGGCGCGGGACGCCGGTGCATCCATGTGGGAGCGGACCGATCTGCGTCCGGCCGACGTGGACGTGGCCCAGCTCTACGACGGCTTTTCGATCCTGGTCATGGTGTGGCTGGAAGCGCTGGGCTTCTGCGGGCGGGGCGAGAGCGGGGCCTTCGTCGAGGGAACCACCATCGGACGCACCGGCTCCCTGCCCGTCAACACCGCCGGGGGGCAACTCTCCGGCGGACGACTGCACGGCTTCGGACTCATCCATGAGGCCTGTGTGCAGCTGCGGGGCGAAGGCGGTGACCGTCAGGTGGTCACCGCACGGGGCGGGCCGCCCGAGGTCGCCGCCGTCAGCAACGGTGGGGGTCCGATCGCCGGGTCACTCCTACTCACCCGCGGGGTGGGCTGAGGCCCGGCTACATCAACCGGGGTGGGCTGAGGCCCGGCCGTCAGGCCCCGTGAGACCGCACCACCGACGTCGCCTTCAGAGGAGGTGGTCCGCGGCCCGGGCTGACAAGGTGGCCAAGGTCAGAGTGGGGCCGTACCCGGACGATGTGACGAATACCGAGGAGTCGGCCACCACCACGTTGTCGTAGGCATGCAGCCGCCCGAACGGGTCGGTCACCGAGGTAGCCGGGTCGGTCCCCATCCGCACCGTTCCCATGTTGTGCCGGCTCTCGGGCACCGAATCAGGTGTGAAGCCGGCGTTGCCCCTTCCCGGCGAGGACGTCACCGCCGTCCACTCCGCCCCCATCTCCTTCAATATCGCGGCCAATCGGGGACCGAAGTGCCCATGGGCCACCAGTTCGTGGTGCCCGGGACGGTAGGTAATCCGTGCCACCGGAAATCCCCGGGCGTCGCGCACCGACGGGTCGAGGTCGACCCGGTTGCCGGCGTAGGGCAGATCCTCGCCCTGCATGGTGAACGCCCACAGGCGCTGGCGGATCGGCGACTCGGCCATCAGCCGGTTGTGGCGCGGTCCTGGTGGGTAGTGCTTGGCCTCCATGATGGGCATCGCCGCCCCCGAGTGCTCGACCAGGCCCCCGCGGATCCAGGGCAGGCCGGCATCTCGCGCCGCCTGCCGGGACAGCTCGTCGCCGATGATCATGTCATCGTGGACGTGGGTCACCGAGCGACCCCGCTCGGCGTAGGTGCGATAGGGCAGGCCCCCGGCCACGATGGTCTGGAAGTGCACCATGAGGTATCGGCCGAGCACCCGATGCTCGACGTCCGACAACAGGAGCAGGCGGGGCGTCTCGATGGCCCCTGCGGCCACGATCACGTGCCGGGCCGCCAGGAACCTCACCGTGCCATCGGCCTCCACCAGGTCGACCCCAGTGGCCCGCCTGCCCTCGAAGCGGATCCGCGACACGAACGTCTCGGCCAGGAGCTCCGCCCTACCGGTGGCCATGGCCCGCATGAGCATGGCCACCGGATCACCTTTGGCGTGGATGGGGCAGCCGAAGAAGGCGCAGAACCCGCAGTTGTTGCAGGCGGGCCGACCGTCGTAGGGGACGCTGTTGGCCGCCGTCGGCGCCGGATAGGGGTGATACCCCAGGCGTTCCGCCGCCGCCACCGAGTGGACGGCACCGAACATGGGCGCACCCGGGGACATGGGGAAGGGTCCGGACCGCGGTCCGGCAAACGGGTTGGCACCGTCGAGTCCGGCCACCCCGATGGACCGCTCGACATCGGCGTAAAACGGTTCGAGCTCGTCATAGGTGACCGGCCAGTCGGCCACTTCCGCTCCGGCCTGGGGTCCCAGCTCGCTGAGGAGGCGGAAGTCACCGGGCATGAAGCGGGGTACCTTGCCGTCGGCGTGGGTTCCGCCGCCGCCCACAGTGGTCGGTACCGAGTTGACCTCGCCCACGTGGAGCCGGTCGCCGTCCTCCTCGCCGGTCCGGAACGTGCGGGGCTCCACCAGCGGGTCCGGTCCGAGGAAGAACCGGCTGTGGAACTTGATCTCGTCGTTGGAGTAGTCCGATGCCGGTCGGGTGAGGTCGTCGGGATCGAGCAGGTGGTTGCGGCCCTTTTCGACGATGGCCACCGACCATCCTGCGGCGGTGAGCACATCGGCCGCGGTCGAGCCACCCGGGCCCGATCCGACGATGACCGCATCGAGCGTCACGGGTCGGCCACCTCGGCATCGGTCCAACCACGGGGCTGGACGTCCCCGGCGAACCCGATGGCCTCCCACGCCATGCCCTCCCGGTTCCCCCCGTACTCGGGCGCACCGTAGAGCCCCTCGCAGCAGTGGTGGAACAGGAGCTCGGCGAACCCGTCCGCCGAAGCCAGCCGGGCCTCCTGCTCGTCGGGCTCCAGCGACGGGAAGTCGGGACCGAGGGCGGCCAGAGCGGACCGGTAGCGCTCCTGCAGCCCGACCACGGGCCCGTTGAACTCGCGCTCGGGCTGGCCCTGGGAGCCTTCGATCCTGGTACGCCAGGCCAGCTCGTCGAGAGGTGACAGCGGGTGGAAGGCGGCGAAGGCCGCCTCACCGCCGTACCGGCCCGACGTCGGACCCCGCGCCCAGATGCGCGGCGGATCGACGGTGAAGGCGCCGAGCAGGCCGTCGATGTAGTCGGGCACCCCGGCCGTCACCGCACCAGGTCCGTGCTCGGTGGCCGGCACCGACAGTTCGCAGGCGGCGATGAGCACCTCGAACTCGGCGTCGGTCAACCAGATCGGCATCGGGGAGACCCTACTCAGCGTGTCGGTAGTCAGCCGGGGTCGGCGAACTCAGGAGGCGGTGAAGACGATCGGCAGCGCTATGGGCGAGCGGAATGCCATGCCCTTGATGTGCAGGTCCTGTCCTGGTGCGGGGGCGAGTTCGAGGTCGGGCATCCGGTCCAACAGCGCGTTGACCGCCACCCGGGTCTCCATCCGGGCCAGGTGCATGCCCAGGCAGACGTGGACGCCGAAGCCGAAGCCGAGGCTCTGGCGAGACTCCCGGAAGAGGTCGAACTGGTCCGGGTTTTCGTACTTCCGCTCGTCCCGGTTGGCGGAGCCGAGAAGGAGACCCACGTCCGCACCTTCCTCGACCGGCATCCCGGCGAGTTCGGCATCGGCCGTCGCCCGGCGCAGGATGACCGTCACCGGCGGTTCCCACCGGATGGTCTCCTCGAATGCGGCCGGCAACAGCGAGCGGTTCTTGCGCACGGCCTGCAGCTGGTCAGGGTTGGTCAACAGACCGTAGAGGAGGTTGCCCGATGCCCGGTAGGTGGTCTCGACCCCGGCGGGTAGCAACAGGCGCAGGAACGAGAAGATCTCCTCGTCGTCGAGTCCACGCCCGTCCACCTCGACGGCCAGGAGGTCACTGATCAGATCATCGGCCGGCTTAGCCCGGCGCTCCTCGACGATGGCTGCGAAGTAGTCGCGCAGTTGCTCGGAGGCGGCCACGCCGCGGTCCCAGTTGGTGGTGACACTGGTGATCTCGATGGCCCACCGCTGGAACCGGCAGAAGTCGGCACGGGGCAGGCCGAGGATCTCGGCGATCACCTGGACCGGGAAGTGGAACGTCAGCTGCTGGACGAGGTCGGCCGACCCGTCACCGGCGAAGTCGTCGAGGAGCTCGTCCACCACCCGCTGCACCAGATCACCCTCCCACCGCTCGAGGACCTTGGACCGGAAGGTCGGGGACACCAGCGCCCGGTGCAGGCGGTGCTCGGGCTCGTCCATCTGCAGGATGGTCTTACCCATGACCAGGCCCATGATCCCCTCGTATACGGAGGAGGAGTAGGTGACGTTGTCGCGGAGGACCTGGACCGACTCGTCGAACCCGAACACCGTGACCCTGGTCGGCCGGTTGGGGTCGGCGGGGTCCAGGCCGTCGCCGAGGTCGACGGGTCCCAGGTGGACAGGGTGCTGTCGTCGGAGCTCACCCAGGCGCGGATAGGGGTCGCGGATGTTCCCCGATACGGTGTCCTGCAGTTCGAATGGGTCGAATCGCTCGTAGGTCGGTGCCGTGTCGACTGCGTCCTTCACCGGTGGTGCCATTGTCGTCCCCATCCCTGTCCCGGACGTTGCTGACCGGTCCTGTCCGGGCGGCGGCCCCTGCGGCCAACGCCTCAGGGGAGGACTATAGATCAAACGTTTGTTTGGGAACACGACGGCGGCCACGTTCCGGGCCACGGACGACGGGCTGGGCCACAATGAACAGATGGCACCCTCCCCGCCCGAGCCCGCAGTCCGCGGTGAAGGGTCCGGTCAGCGTGAGCACATCCTGCGCACGGCGCTGTCGCTGATGTCACAGCACGGAGTGACCGGCACCAGCATGCGGAGCCTGGCCGCCGCCACCGGGCTCAATGTGGCGACGCTCTACCACTACTTCCCGTCCAAGCGCGACCTGTTGGTCGCCGTGCTCGAGGAACAGGGCTTCCTGGAAGACCAGGCCGTCGACAGCTCGCCGTCCCTCGCCCGGGACCTCGCCCCGAACCTGGCCGACCTGCTGACCGACATCCTGCTGTCCATGCTCGAGGTGGAGGACTTCATCCGGCTCATGCTCGGCGAAGTCATGCGGGGTGACCAGACGGCCCGGGCCGTCGGGACCGAGCTCTTCGACGCCACCGAAGCTTCGCTCGAGCGCTGGTTGGTCGACCACCGACCGCGGCTGTGTCCCGTGGGCGACGAGGTGGTGCTGGCCCGGATGCTGCGCAGTCTGCTGGTCGGCCTGGTCATCGAGCACGTTGCCGGCGTACTGGACGGAGGACGTGGGTCCGCCGACGTATTCCGGGCCCGGGCTGAGGAGATCGCCTCGGTGCTCGAGCGCACCCGGCCCGACTGAGATCTCGCCCTTCATGCGGGACGGCCGCCCGCCGATCCGACCACGCTCCCCTCGCCCGACGTCCGAGTCCCGACGGCCGACCGGCCGGTCAGGGTCAGAGTTCGGTGAACAGGGCCCCCAGGCGCTGCCACTGATGGCCGCTCCCACCCATGAGCGTCTCGTTCTGCTTGGCCCGCTTGAACAGGAAGTGGGAATCGTTGGCCCAGGTGAACCCCACGCCTCCGTGGAGCTGGATGTCGTCCCCGGTCACCTTCACCGCCGCCTCGGCCGCGTAGGCCGATGCCATACCGGCGGCCCGGATCCGATCCGGCTCGTCCCCGTCCGACGACCAGGCGGCGTAGTGGACGCCCACCCGGGCCAGCTCGAGCGCGTGGAACATATCCACGATGCGGTGTTTGACCACCTGGAACGTGGCGATCGGCTGATCGAAGACGACCCGGACCTTGGCGTACTCGGTGGCCATCTCGAGGGCGCGGTCGGACACGCCGACCGACTCGGCGGCAAACGCCACGGCGATGTCATCGAGCACCCGTCGCCAGACATCGGCCTGGCCACCGGGAGGACCCAGCGGTTCGGCCGGGGTGCCGTCGAGCACCAGCCGGGCCAGTTTGCGGGTGGGGTCGAGTGACGGCACCAGTTCGCCCTTCGGCTCGCGGACCAGGTACGAGCGAATACCCGTCTTCGCCCAGGGCGGCCACGATCACCCAGTCGGCCGTGTGCCCGTCGACCACGACCGGCTTGGCGCCGTGCAACGTCCACTCGGCCCCTTTGCGGGTGGCACGTGCGCGCACTGTGTCCAACGGATCGCCGTGGCCCTGCTCGAGCACGGCGACAGACCCCCGGACGCGTCCACCGGCCAGTTCCTCGAGCAGTCCGCGCTCACCCAACGCCCGGGCCGCCAAGGTGGCCATGACCGACGACGAGAAGAACGGGCCGGGCAGCGGCACCCGGCCCATCTGCTCCAGCACGATGCACATCTCGAGGAGACCGGCACCCTCATCGGGGATCAACATCGAGGTCCAGCCGAGCGACACCAACTGGTCCCACAACTCCGGCGTGAACCCGAGGTCGTCGTCGGCCATGCGCGCGTAGCAGGGTGCCGTCGACCTCATCCATGGCCCTACGGGCCACATCCTGGAGAGCCAGTTGCTCGGCATCGAAAGTGAAGTCCACGGTCCACCTCGGGATCGACAGGGCTGGGTGACGGCCCGAGCGTAGACGGTCCTGAGGGCTATCCTCAGCCCCGTGGACTTCGCACTTGCCCCCGAGGACGAGCAATTCGCCGCCGAATTGCGAGATTGGCTCGACGACCACCTCCCTGAATTCCTCGCAGCGCGAGGCGCTCGGCGACGACTCGTCGCTGTCAGGGGAGAAGTCGCAGCTCCGCCGGGCGGCATGGCAACGCGTCCTGAACAAGGGACGATGGGCCGCAGCCAACTGGCCCGAGGAGTACGGGGGGCGCAACGCCACGGCGATGCAGCGGATCCTCTACTCCGAGATCATGGCCGAGTACCGCACCCCGGGGTTGTTCAACACCAACGGACTGTGGCAGATCGGACCCATGATCATCGCCTGGGGGACCGAGGAACAGAAGGCCCGATGGCTCCCCTCGATCCTGGACGCCACCGACCACTGGTGTCAGGGATTTTCGGAACCTGATGCCGGAAACGACCTGGCCAACCTGCGCACCACCGCCATCCTGGACGGGGACTCATACGTGGTCAACGGACAGAAGATCTGGATCTCGACCGCCCACCTGGCCAAATGGGGGCTGTTCCTTCTGCGGACCGATCCCACCGCCATCGAACGCGGGGCCAAGCACGAGGGGATCACCGCATTCATCCTCGACCTCGAGACGCCCGGCATCGAACGCCGGCCGATCCGGGACATGGCGGGCGAGGAGATGTTCAACGAGGTGTTCTTCACCGACGCCCGCATCCCCGTCGACTGCCGCCTCGGGGGCGAAGGTGAGGGGTGGATGGTGGCCATGGGCACCCTGGGACACGAGCGGGTGGGAATCGCCACCCAACTGGCCATCCTGGCCGCCGACCTGCGGGCCATGGTGACGGCGGCCCGGTCGGTCAACCCGGACGCTCTGGAGGATCCGTCGCTGCAGGATCGGATCGCCCGGGCCTGGACCGACATCGAGCTGGCCCGCCTGCTCTCGTTGCGGGCGCTCTCCAAGATCATCAAAGGTGAGAAGAACTGGCCGGAAGTGCCCTTCGCCAAGCTCAGCTGGTCGGCACTGGCCCAGACCCTCGCCGCACTGTCGGTGGACCTGCTCGGCCCGGCCGGCGTGCTGGCCCGGGGCGGTCCCGACGCTGTCGACCGGGGCAAGTGGACCCGGCTGTACTCCTTCCAGCGCTACAGCACCATCGGTGGCGGATCGACCGAGGTGCAGAAGAACATCATCGCCGATCGGGCCATCGCCCTACCGCGTCGTCCAGTCCCGTCCTGAGATGCCGGTGGATCCGCGCACGCCGTGCATCATCGGGGTCGCCCGCCGGACCTGGCGCGACCAGCCGGCCCCCGAGCCTCTCGACCTGTGGGAACACGTCGCACGCGCCGCCGCCGAAGACGCCGGCTGTCCGGGGTCACTGACCGGGATAGGGAATCTCCAGGTCGTGTTCTGCCAGTCCTGGCAGTACGACGACCCTGCCGGGCGGCTGGCCGAGCGCCTGGGTGCCCGGCCCGGAACCTCGGGGTACTCGGGACTGGGCGGGTCGGTCCCCCTGCACCTGGTGGCCGACGTCGCCGCCGACATGGCCCGGGGAGGATCTGATCTGGCCCTGATCGTCGGGGGCGAGGCGCTCGCCACCCTCCGCAGCCATCCCGGGCCGGCCTGGTCACATGCCCCCGCCGAGCCCCCTCCGTTCCCGCTCACGTTGGACCCATTGGAGGCCGCGAACGGTATCTACCAGGCCTACCTGACGTTCGCCCTGCTGGAGACGGCCCGCCGGATACACCGGGGCCAGGCGATCGAGGAGTACCGCCGAGACCTCGGCCAGCTGCTGGCGCCGCTGTCGGCGGTGGCCGCGGCCGACCCGGAGCATTCATGGTTCCCGGTGGCCAGGAGTGCCGAGGAGATCATCCGTCCTGAGGCCTCCAATCGCATGGTGTCCACCCCGTTCACCAAGCTGATGACCGCCGTCATGGATGTCGACATGGCGGCCGCCCTTCTCTTGACCACCGAGGGACGCGCCGACGAACTGGGTGTACCCGCGGACCGACGGGTCTACCTGTGGGGAGTGGGCGTGGACGAGGATCCGCCGACCATGGCCGCCCGTCCCGACCTGTGGCGATCGCCGGCACTGGCGTCGGCTGCGACCCGGGCGCTCGGGTCCGTCGGCATCGACGAGGTGGCCCACCTCGACCTCTACTCCTGCTTTTCCGCCTCGGTGAACTTCGCCCGTGACGCTCTGGGCATCACCGACGCCAGGCTTCCGACCGTGACCGGAGGTCTCCCGTACCACGGTGGTCCCGGAAGCAACTACACCACCCACGCACTTGCCGTCATGACTGAGACCCTCCGCCGGGATCCAGGTGCATACGGACTGGTGACCGGCATCGGAATGCACATGACCAGCCACACGGCTGCGCTGTGGTCCACCACGCCGCCGCCGCAGGCGCCGACACCGGCCACCGGGCCGGGGCGTGCCGCAATCACCGTGCCGGTGACCGGCGGGGCCGAAGGGCCGGCGGCCGTCGCCACGTTCTCCACCACCTACAACCGCGAGGGCCCGGAATGGACGGCGCTGATCTGCGACCTGCCCGACGGTTCGCGCTGCTACGCACGGCTCGACGAGCCGGCACTGGCGGACGAAGAACTCGCCGGGGCCAAGGTGACCCTCGAAGTCGGCAAACGGGGAGCCTCCACCGCCCATCGCTGACCGAACCGGGCCCACGACGGCCCCAGCCATCAACACCGACCAGATAAGGGGAGTGCCATGCCGATCCACTACGAGCTCGACGACGGTCACATCGTCCGTATCACCATCGACCGGCCCGAAGCCCGCAATGCCATGGATATGGAGCACTTCGCCCAGCTCCGGGGAGCGTGGGAACGCTTCGGTGATGACGACGAAGCCTGGGTCGCCGTGATCACCGGTGTCGGCGAAGACTTCTGCGTCGGGGCCGACCTCAAGACGTACATACCCGAGATCACCCGGTTGCAGTCACAGATGCAGAAGGAAGGGATCACCGAGATCGACGGCTACCGGCTCGACGACGGGGTGAAGGCGGTGCTCCGCAACGTCCGGCTGTACAAGCCCATCGTGGCCGCGGTCAACGGCACCTGCGTGGCCGGCGGCATGGAGATGCTGGGAGGGTGTGACATCCGGGTGGCCGCCGACACCGCCACCTTCGGCGTACTCGAGCCGAAACGCGGCCTCTTCGCCGGAGGGGGCACCACGGTCCGACTCCCCCGCCAGATCCCCTATCCGGCGGCCATGGAACTCCTGCTCTGCGCCGACCGCATCTCCGCACCGAGAGTCCTGGCCATGGGTCTCCTGAATGAGGTGTGCCCCCCGGGAAACCTCCTCGAACGGGCCTACGACTACGCCCATCGGATCACGGCCAACGGGCCTTACGCCATACGCAAGACGAAGGAGTCCGTGCACCGGGGGCTGCTCGTCGACATGAAGGAGGCCTATCGCATCGAATCGGCCATATCCTCCGAGGTGTTCTCGAGTGAGGACGCCGTGGAGGGTCCGAGGGCGTTCGCCGAGAAGCGTGCCCCGCAGTGGAAGAACCGATGACCGCGGCCAGCGACTACCGGGGATCCCGGGTGCTGGTCACCGGCGGTTCGGCCGGGATCGGCGCCGGTCTCGCCGAAGCCTTCGCCCAACGGGGCGCCACCGTCGGGATCGTCGCCCGTCGGGAGGAGCGCCTGGCTGAGGTCCTCGAGCGCTGCCGGGCCCACACTCCCGACTCGAAGATGTGGGTGGCGGACCTCGCCGACCCGGCAGCCGTCGACCAGCTGTCCGTGGACGTCGTCGATGGCCTGGGTGGCGTGGACATCCTGGTCAACAACGCCGGCATCCCCAAACGACGCCACGTCACCGCCCTGGACATGGGAACCGTCGAATCGGTCATGGCCATCAACTTCCTGTCACCGGTGCGCCTCACCCTCGCCCTGTTGCCGCACATGTTGGCGCGGGGTTCGGGGCGAGTCGTCAACATCGCCTCGGTGGCCGCGCCGCTCAGTTCGCCGGGTGAGTCGGCCTACGACGCATCCAAAGCGGCACTCGCCGTCTTCTCCGAGGCCATGGCCGTCGACCTGTGGGACACCGGTATATCGGTCACCGTGATCTACCCCGGGGTCGTCGACACCGAGCTGTTCACCCTGCCGGACAACGACCCGTTCACCGGCGGTGTGGATGCCATCTCCGTCGCCGATGCGGTAGGGGCGATCCTGGAGGGGATCGACTCAGGGTCCCACGGCGTCTATGTGCCGGCGTACTTCGCCGAGTTCGCCCAGACAAAGGCACGTGACCTCGATGGCTTCCTGGCCGGGATGGCCGATTACGTCCGGATTCAGTCCGGCGGATCCCCGCCGGACTGAATCCCCCGAGTCGGATCGCAGGGCGAAATGTCCCTTGGGCCTCCTCAGGCCTTGGCCACCATGAAGCCGGCGACTCCGTTGCCGTTCACGCTCGTTCCCGAGTCTCCTTCGAACCGGTACAGCGCACTTCCGTCGAAGGTGACCTGGAGGTGCGACTTGCCGTTGAACGTCAGCGGCACTGTTCCCAGACCCTTCACCCCGGTCGGGATGGTCTTTCCTTTGGTCATGAGTAGCGGAGGCCACGCGGTGAGACAGCCTCCTGTGCACGACGATGCGGTCGTGTAGAGGCTGAGGCCCTTGGTCGTGGTCAGGATCTTCCCGTAGGGAGCCCGGGTGACGACGTTCACCACACGCTGCTTGCCGGCGGTCGTGGCCTGAGCAGATACGGCCGGTACCAGGGCAGTCGCACCGGTGACGGCGACAACTGCCACGGCCACGCCTATCCAGCTCGGTCGCCCGCGGTCCCGCATGTTCCCCATTTCATCTTTGTGCCTCGTATCCCGATGTCTCATCGTCTGCTTCAACCTCCATCTCGGTGGACGACATAGGCGTCCAGTGCCAGCAGTTCACTGCGAGTAGTTCGCAAAACGAGGCAACAGGTCCGGCTGGGACCGGCTGCCTACCCAATGCATACCGAGCGAGAAGTCACTTTGTTCAGAGCTATTCCATGCCGACCCAGGCGTGTCTTCTGCTGGTGTCGTCGACGACCATAGGCAGTAGTCTTCGCATTCGATGACCGGAGACGTTCGGGTGAGGAGTCGAAGATGCGGCGGTCGGCCATGGTGGGACTCAGCGCCGTAGTGGTACTTGTTGGCGTGGGCTGCTGGTCGTCCGCTAGTAGTGCCGGGTCCTCGGCGAATCCGGTCATCTGTACCTCGATCGCAGGGGTCAATAGTCCTGGTGAGACGTTGACCCTTGGCGGATGCACCGGGCAGACGGGCGGAACCGGCAAGGTGGCGGCACCATTCTTTTCGCCGACCACGATCAAGTGGCACTCCGGGCGATCAACCACGGTGAGCTTCAACGGCAAGGTGCACATCCACGCGACGAAGACCTGCCCCAATGAGGTCACACTGAGAGATGGTGTCGTCGACAAGAGCACGCTCCCGGGGACCGACGGAACGTTCGAAGCCAAGTTCTGCTTCCGGTCGGATTCGGCGTCGATCTCACTGGTTCCGGGCACCAGGATGAGCTTCTAGCTCTCGGCACCCACCCCCGATGGAAGGAGTCCCCCTTCGATCGGAGCCGACCGGAAACCACTCGCACGGCACTACATACTGGCTTCGTGCGACATTCGATGAGATGGATCCTGGCAGGGTTCCTGGCGGCGGCCATCGCTCTATTCGGTGGCTCTCTCTGGGTCCGGCAGTACGTGAACGAACCGGCGTATGCCAATCCCCCCTCCCAACCGCCCGCCAGTCACCTGCACGCCGTCGCCGGAGGCAATGGACTGCAGGTCTGTGTGAACAGCCGGTCCCTGACCCCGCCTCACGAGCGGTCCAGTTGGTGGGTGGATGGTCATGTCATCGTCGACGCCAACCCGGATGCAGTCACCGCCCTCTGGCTACCCGGACTCACCAACGATCCGTGTCTGGAGCAGATCACCCACGGCGACAAGGCGGTCGCGGTCATCCTGGCCCACGACATTCGGATCGCCACGTACGTTCAGCCTGGGACATACGGCTGCCCCTCCGACGATGGATCGGGGGTCATCCTCTACTTTGCCTACCCGGGCGGGCAGCCGTCGGAAGTTGTCGATGCGGGCCTCACCGGCTGCGCTGAGATCGACGCGCCCGGTGGACGGCCGCGGTGGATGTCCGATGAGTTCAAGTCTGAGGTCGAGCGGATAGCGCCTCCCCAAATAGGCAACCAGTAACCGGTGCTCGCCGGTGCACTCTCGATATTGCACGCCGGGGGGCGCTTCTGGAGCTGACCGTGGTCACCCTCCCCGCGCCTGTCGGACCCGATCGATGTGCGTCTTGGTCAACTCTGCGGTGAGCCATTCACGAACCCGGGTCATCTGACGATCCGCCGGCATGTGCCTGTTGCCATTCGGGCCATCGGTCTGGGAGCCGCACCGGCGGCAGACCGACATGCGGCCATTCGTCTCCGGCATGTGATTCTGATCGAGTTGGCTACCGGTGGGGATCTCGTCCTGTTGAGACATGCGTCTCCAATCGGCCGGCGCAGCGGTCCAGAGCCTCGTTGACTGCCTGGACGGCACGAGCGGCACCTCATCGGAACAGTGCGGACCGACGACCCACCTTATGCCCAAGCGGACAGCGCATGACTGGCCACCCCCCGGGCCGGCCTGAGCAGGCGAACCGGCGCGATGGCAAGCTTGTCCGATGGAGCAGCGAGTCTCGTTGATCACCCTGGGCGTGCGCGATATCGAACGGTCGACCGCTTTCTACGAATCACTGGGCTGGAAAGGGCAATCACCGGATGGGGAGGTCGTCTTCTTCCAGGTCGGCGGCATGATCATGGGCCTCTGGGACCGTGGAAAGCTCTCCGAGGACAGTGGGGTCCAAGATGGCGGAGGCTGGGGCGGTGTCACCCTGGCCTACAACGGCCGATCCCGGGAGGAGGTGGACCAGGTGCTGGCCGACGCCGCCACGGCGGGCGCCGTGATCGGGCGTCCGGCCGCGACCACATTCTGGGGTGGCTACTCGGGGATCTTCATCGACCCCGACGGACATCCGTGGGAGGTCGCCCACAATCCGGGTTGGTCGATTGGATCAGATGGATCGGTCAAGCTCGCTTGATCCATCAGCGGCGGTCTCCAGTGACCGGACCAACCAATAGCTGAGACCCATCACTTTGAACAATCAGATGTCAGTGCGCAGGGTTTGCCGGTGTGCCCTGGTGGTAGCGGAGCTTCCATTCCGTGCCGACACGTACCCAGATGGAGCTTCGCATGATCACTCGGCCTGAACGACGGGTTTCGTAGGTCACGAGGACCACATCTTCGGCCAGTCGCACCGCAGTGAGGTCGAAGGCGTGGGCCACCTCTCCTTCGGCGGCATCTCCGCTCATAGCTACAAGGGCACCCGTGGCGTCCCATGTCTGACCGGTGGCTCCGACTTCGGCAAAGTCTCCATGGAGGAGTGTGGCGATGCGTTCGACTGAAGAACGAACCGACGCGTCGAGGAGCATCTGCTCGCGCCGGATGACCTCATCGGTTTCCGCGTCCCCTGACAGGCCATCGTTCCAAGTCACTCTGCCATTCTCCACCAATCACATCCCCCTGGCCCGGTGTCCGCCCACCCGGGGGGAGGCGATCCGGCCGATCGTCACTCGGTTCTGCAGGCCCTGTGGCGAAGCCGGTAGAACCGGTTGAGTTCCGGTGGCACCCCATCTCCGCACTACAGCCCTGCAGATACGTGGACGATGTTGACTATATGGATGAGGGTCAAGTCGAACGTGTGCCGTCACCTGATACGGCCCCACCAGGTTGGCAGCCCGACCCGTGGCAAGTCGCCCCGTACCGTTGGTGGGATGGCGCCGCGTGGACCGGGAGTGTGTCCCCACCTTCCGGCGGACCAAAGTCGGAAGTCGATCTGAGCGACCAGGTCGAGTTCGTAGGCGGGATGAACGTGCCCTCCGCACTCGGCGGTCGACTGAACGCGACCATTCCTCTTGTCGTCCTGACAATAGACAAGGGCAATCTCCGGCTACATCCCCGGGCACTTGCGATGTTTTCCGACTTCGAGGTACCCCTCGAGGAGGTCGCCGCCGCGTTCCTGCTACGTGGCACGTTCATGACTTCTGGAATTGGCATTGAACTCTCGGATGGTCAGCTCGCCTACTTCTGGACGCTTGGGGACAAAGATGCGATCTTGACGGTGCTTCGTCAACGTGGAGTGCGGATCGATCCCACGTCACGACGCGCGGCCGGTGCCCTCACTGGTCAATTTGGGATGTTGTGGGGTTGGCGTCGTCCGGCTCCTTCGGTCGCCAAGGTGCCGGGGTACTCAAGACCGATGATTGCATTGATGCCGGTCTTCATGGTCATCGGGATCGCTGTCATATCGCTATTTGCTCTGCAGGGTACGCCGTTCGGGTGGGTTGCAGCGGTGATCGGAACCGTCGGTCTCGTCCGCACGTTCTTCTTGTGGCGGGAGCACCGAGACACATAGTCCAAGTTCGGGATCGGTCCTGTCCGGATGAGGGAGAATGAACACCATGTACTTCTTGCTCTTCTACGAGGTTGTCGATGATTACGTCGAACGTCGCCAGGCGTTCCGCGAGGAGCACCTCTTGCTCGCACGGGAATCAAAAGACCGGGGCGAATTGCTCCTAGCCGGTGCCTACGCCGACCCGCCCGACGGCGCAGCGCTGGTGTTCCGGGCCGATGACGACTCGGTCGTGACGGACTTTGTCGCCCATGACCCCTACGTCCGGGAAGGCCTCGTCAAGAAATGGGTCGTCCGGCAGTGGACAGTCGTGATTGAGGGGCCCGCAGCACCGAACTGAATTGGACTGATCCCCTCGCTCGACAGGTGAGTCTCATCTCCGGAACGAGCCGACACAAAGTGACTCCCGTGTCGGGGTTCCCCCCCCGACTGCCAAGGGACACGTCGTCGTGCGAGGCTACACGGGTGATCGAGGCCCGACGGCTCTCCAAGCGGTTCGGCAACGTGGTCGCGGTCGATGACCTCTCCTTTGACGTGCGTCCGGGCGTCGTGACCGGCTTTCTCGGGCCCAACGGGTCGGGCAAGTCGACCACGATGCGAATGATCATGGGCCTCGACTCGCCAGCATCGGGCTCGGTCACGGTGTTGGGCCAGCGCTACCACGACCTTCCGTGGCCGATGCGTGCCGTGGGTGCACTGCTCGAAGCACGGTCGATCCATCCCGGTCGCTCCGCCCGTGCTCACCTGCTCACCTTGGCACGGAGCAATGCCATTGCTCGTGCACGCGTAGACGAGGTGCTGGAACTTGTGGGTCTCACTTCGGTGGCCGGCAAACGGGTGGGCAAGTTCTCGCTCGGGATGGGTCAGCGCCTGGGTATCGCCGCCGCACTGCTCGGCGATCCGGGGGTGCTGTTGTTCGACGAACCCGTGAACGGCCTCGATCCTGAGGGCATCCGGTGGGTGCGCACGCTGTGTAAGACGCTGGCCAGCGAAGGTCGCACCGTGTTCGTGTCGAGTCACCTCATGGCAGAGATGGCGCTCACGGCCGACCATCTCGTAGTGATCGGCAAGGGCAAGCTGATCGCCGAGACCTCGGTTGCTGACTTCGTGGCCGGAAGCTCGCGTCGATCGGTCAAGGTGCGTTCGCCGGCTCCGCACCAGTTGTCGGACGCCGTGACCAATGCGGGCGGGACCGTCATTCCCGATCCCGACGGATCCATGACCGTGACCGGCCTTGCCGCGTCAGAGGTGGGCGACTTGGCCGCGTCGATGGGTATCGCTCTGCATGAACTCACCCCCGTCGCCTCACTGGAGGATGCATTCATGGAGCGGACTGATGAATCGGTCGAGTTCCGAGGTGGATCGTGACTGCGGTAGTCGGGGCTCCGACCCCGTTCGCCTTCGACCAGCCGCCGGGCCGCGTCGGTCTGCGCCGAGCCCTGTCGGCCGAGTGGACCAAACTCTGGTCGGTTCGCTCGACTACGTGGACGCTGGTCGGCACGGCAGTGGCGGTGGTGGGCCTGTGCGCACTGGGTACCGGCACGGTGAGCCCCTCCGAGATCATCGACGATCCGACCCGCCGGAGTCTGATCGGCGTCTTCCTCGGACAGCTCATCTTTGGGGTTCTCGGTGTGCTGGTCATGAGCGCGGAGTACGGCACGGGCACCATCCGCGCCACGTTGTCGGCAGTGCCCCGTCGTCCCGTCGTTCTGGCCGCCAAAGTCCTCGTGTTCGGAGCGGTGGCCCTGGTGGTGAGCGAGATTCTCACCTTCAGCGCCTTCGCCCTCGGCCAGGCGATCTTGTCGGCGAAGCATGCAGTCGGGACGAGGGCGGCGGCCGCACAGCGTGCCCAGCAACTCGGACTGAAGATCCCCCACAACATTCAGTCTCTTCTCTCGAATGGCTCAGCGTCTTTGGGGCAGGCGGGCGTCCTCCGAGCAGTTGTCGGTGCCGGTCTCTATCTGACCGTTCTCGGCCTACTGGCGTTGGGACTGGCCACCATCATCCGGCACACTGCCGGTGCCATCTCGGCCTTTGTCGCGGTGGTTCTGGTACTGCCCATCATCGTCGAGGCACTACCCACGGGCCTGAGCAATGCCTTGGCCCGCTACCTGCCAGCCAACATCGGTCTGGTCATGTTCTCCACCCAGGGTGTACCCGATCGCGTTGCATCCGCTTTCAGTCCGTGGACGGGCTTCGCACTTCTCGTCTGCTATGCAGTGGCAGCCCTAGGGATCGGCTGTTGGGTCCTCGTCCGCCGCGACGCCTGAACGGCCTCATACCGTCAATCTTCAGTTGAAGCGACTCCCGACCGCGCGAAGCGCCGATCTGGGACGAACCAGATGACGGCGACCAACACATACAGGGCATAGGCGACGTAAGGGTTGAGGAATGCCAGCCCAATCCCGCATACATAGAGCCCTATCGAGATGTTTCCCTTGAGATCTGATCCGACAGCCCGACCGACCGCGGAGTCTCGGCCGTTTACCCGGATGATGGCCACGACGAGTATCGAGAAGGCGATCGCCGCACCCAAGGCCACGATCCCGTATGTCGCAGCGGGCCAGTGATCCCCGTAGAAGCTGCCGACCCACTCCGTCACGACAGGGATGAGCGAGAGCCAGAAGAGCAGGTGGAGATTCGCCCACATGACGCCGCCGCTGATGTGTCGCGTCACGCGGAGTAAGTGGTGGTGGTTGTTCCAGTAGATCCCGATGAAGGTGAAGCTGAGGATATAGACGAGTAGCTCTGGTAGGCGCTGGCTCAACGCGGTGAACGACCCGCTGAGAGGTGCTTTGAGACTGAGTGCCGTGATGGTGATGATGACGGCCATGACGCCGTCGCTGAAGGCCTCCAACCGGCTGGTGCCGATCGTCGTATCCGGGAACGGATCCCTGGGTTCGCTCACTTGGACCTCACCGGTACCGGAGGCCACTTCTCCACGGCGGGCCATGTCCAGTCGAACGGAGGCATGAGGTAGGCGCTTTGCGGGATGGTCGGACAGCAGGTCCGCCTTCCGGCCAGATCATATAGTTGCACACCGCCGACTCTGTCATAGGTCGGAGATCCCAGCGCTTGAACTGTGGTTCTCCGCCTGGCACTATGCCAACGGGCATTTTCAGGTACCCCAGGCGGTCTCGACAGTGCATTGGCACCCGAGCATGGGGTCGGCGGCGATATGGAGGGGATTCACATGGCGTTGGAGCGGAATCGTCGGCGGGTCGTGGGCTGTCACCTAAGCGGCCGTTCGTGGGCCGCCCTCGTGGCAACGGCCAGCATCTTGGTGGCCGGCGCCGTGACGCTGCCGATCCCGGCGTGGGGTGCAACCTCCCCCGCACCCAAACATGTAGCGGCGGCGGTCAGGCGCGCGAGTGGTCCCCGCCAGGAGGCCCAGATCAGTCGAGGGGCGCAGGCTTCGGCACCGGGGTGGAGCCAGGAGCCGGCCCAGACCAACGGACCCCCGGCCCGCTTCGGCGAGGGACTCGCCTTCGACGGCAACTCGAACCAGATGCTGATGTTCGGGGGCGAGGGTCTCGCCAGTTCCGCGGGCGCCTCGAGCCAGGACTGTGGGCCGCCGCCCAACAATCCGACCGGCCCTTCGGTGTCGGGCCAGATACTGAATGTCGTGAACCAGCTGGAGTCGGATGCTCTCACTTCGGACGGGAGTCAACCGCTTTCCTTGCAGGATTTGGATGCCGGTATGCAGAGTCTGTGGAGCGCGGCAGCGACTTCAGTGGACTCGGCCATTGAGGCGAGCCTTCCCACGTACGGTCCTCTGGTCGATTATCTGAACACCGCCGGCCTCTGCGAGCCCGACGCCCCCGCCGCCGCCGACGTTGCGCCCCTGGGAGACACGTGGACCTGGAACGGCCAGGCATGGAGCCAGATGACCGGCATCGCCGAGCCTCCGGCGCGGGCGTTCCCGGCGATGGCCTACGACTCGGCCTCCCATCAGCTCGTGCTCTTCGGTGGCAGCGACGGCAACGCACTGGGCGACACGTGGATCTGGAACGGCACCGGGTGGAGCGAGGCGACCCCGGCCGACTCCCCGCCGGCGCGGCTCGGAGCCGCCATGGCCTACGACCCGGACCTCGGCCAGCTCGTCCTCTATGGCGGGATGGGCGCCAACGGGGTCGACCTCGCCGACACCTGGACGTGGAACGGCACCGACTGGACACAGGTGGACACACCGCCGACGAACGACGGCGCGGGCGCGGCCCCGGGAGTGCCGATATCGGTCAACGGCGAATGGTTTGACCTCCTTGCCGATGCTATCGACGACTCAGCCGGCGGGGGCTTTGCGCCGCCCCCCATGGTGTTCCCGTCTCTGGCCTTCGACCAGGCGACTGATCAGATGGTGCTGTGGAGCGGCACCAAGGTCCCCGGACCCGAAGACCTGATTGACACCGCGTGTGCAAGCAACATCGACACCTGCGTCCTGCCCCCCGGGCAGATCGACTTCTCTGCGTTCACCTCGGGTTCGACGACTCCCAACGACGGGGAGATGCTGTCCTGGACGTTCTCGGGCACCCAGTGGAACCTGCAGACGCCTTCGCCTTCGACGTCGTGCAATGTGTCGGGCTACACCTTCACGGGGATCGTGTGCTGGGGCGCCGGCATACCCGGAATAATTGGCAGCACTAGCAGCTCGGCTTTCACGACACCCCCCACCGGTGACGGCTCCACCATGGCCTATGACCCCGCCACCGGCACCCTCTGGGGCTACTCCGCCGCCTACGCCGGGGACGGCTTCCCCGACGGCAGCATTTCCCCGAATCCCGTCGGCTACCCGTGCCCCAGCACGGTCACCTGTGGCAACCAGGGGTACCTGGCCACCTGGGACTCGACCGATCCGTGGCAGGTCCAGGCGGGTGGCCTTGGTGACCCGAACCTGGCCGACCCCCAGATGGCCTTCGACCCCGCCACCGGCCAGATGGTCGTCTTCGGCGGCTACGACGGCGTCATCGGGACCGACCTCGAGCCCTCAGCCGCCACTTATGTCATGAACCCGGCATCGACGACAGCCAGCTTCGCCGCCGTTCCGAGCCAGCCCGACGGCCACGACTTCAGCGTGGCGCCCTACCTGTCGTCGAGCTCGTCGGCACCCTTCAGCGTGACCTCGAAGACACCAGCGGTCTGCTCGGCGACCGGTGAGCTTGTCTCGCCGCTGGCCGCCGGCACCTGCACCCTCAAGGCCAGCCAAGCCGCATCGGGCGAATCGTCGGCGGGGAGTGTCACCGGGAGCGTCACGATCGGCCCGGCGCCGCTGACAGTGGCGGCCCCGGTCGAGGTCGGCGAAGTCGGGACCTCCGAACCGAGCCTCATCCCGGTGGAGGTGGGCGTGGTCAATGGCGACGAGGGCAGCGCCGTGGGCACATTCAGCTGCACCTCGACGGCCCCGGTCAGCGGCGGGAACCTGACCGAGGCCGGCAGCTGGCCGGTGACCTGCTCGGGCACCGCCTCGGCCAACTACGCACCCACTTTCACCGCCGGGAGCCTGACGGTCATCGCGCCGAGTAACCAGTACGTCTACTTCCAACCCCTTGCGGGCCACACCTACGGCGACGCCCCCTTCGACATAGCGGTCGGCAACACCGCCCCCGAGATCGCCACCCTCACCTCGGTGACCCCGGGGGTCTGCACGGTCGGTGCGGGCACCCTCGACGCGAGCGACGACATCACGACGGCACAGGTCAGCCTCGTTGGTGCGGGTACCTGTTCGCTGCAGGCCAGCGCGCCGGAGATCGGTATCTATCCTGCAGCGACGCCGGTCACCGGCTCCTTCCCGGTGGCAGAGCAGTCCCAGAGCATTCAAGAGAGCCCGGTCCCCACCCAGACGCTCGGCAGCGCCGCCTGGGACCTGTCCCAGAATGCCCTGGCGACTTCGGGGCTGCCGGTGGCCTTCATATCGGGGACCCCCTCGGTCTGCAGTGTCTCGGGCACCCTCGTCACCGGTCTGTCGGCGGGCACGTGCACGGTGACCGCCACCCAACCCGGGTCGGCCGACGTGGCGGCGGCGCCAACGCAGTCACTCTCGTTCGCCGAGATCAGCCTGGGCCAGTCGATCTCGGACTTCCTACCGGTGCCCGACCAGTCGGTGGGGGCGACCCCGGTGACCATGGACCCCCTGGCCACCTCGGGGCTCCCGGTTACGGTGGCCACCAGCACGCCCTCGGTGTGCACCGTCGCCCCCGTCACCGGGGGCTGGAGCGTGAGCAGCGTGGCCACGGGCTCCTGCACACTGGCGGCCACGCAGCCCGGGGACCTCACCTACCAGAGCGTCACCGTAAGCGAGTCGTTCACCGTGGCCGCCCAGTCCCAGGACATCCAGACCGAGTTCGGCGGTTGGAACTCGACCGGTCAGCCGATCGTCGACCCGGTGACCAACGGTGTGGCCAACGAGCTACTCGACGTCGGGTACTACTACTCGGCTTCCTCGGGACTACCGCTCGATCTCGTCTCCAACACCCCCGAAGTGTGCACCGTCAACGGCGACCAGCAAGCGGTGCCGGTAACAAACGGGCAGTGTCAGATCACGATCAGCCAACCGGGCAACGCCACCTACGCCCCGGCGGCCCCCGTGGTTCTCGACTTCCTGATCGAGGGTGACGCCCAGAGCCTCTACCCGGAACCGATCTCCGCCGAGCCCTACGGGGCCCAGTTCGACGCGTCCGGGGCCTTCCTCGACAACGACGACCTACCGGTGTCGGTGAGCACGACGACGCCCACCGTCTGCTCGGTAGTCGGCACCACGGTGAGCATGCTGGCAACGGGAACCTGCACGCTGCTCGGTCTCCAGCTGGGCAGCAGCGAGTGGCAGCCGGCCAGCGCCACCGACTCGTTCACGGTGACCAAGTCCACCCAGAAGGTGTCTTTCACCAATGTCAACCCCAATGGTGGGCCGCCCCAGGTCAATGGGGGTCCGTTCCTCCTCACCGCGGCCTCCACCGCCGGCCTGCCGGTCACGTTGACGACGGCAGGGGCGTGCACAGGAATGGGTACCGGGAGCGTCCTCGTGCAGGCCACGGGCCCGGGTAGCTGCACCGTGAAGGCCAGTCAAGCCGGCAATGGCGACTACAAATCCGCGTCATCCGTCACCCACAAGTTCACCTGGTACGTGGGGACGGGCTCGGACGCCTGGGTGACCTCGAGTGTGCCGAGCCCGGTGGCCGGCCAGTCGACCACCCTCACCGCGGTGATCGAGTCCCCCGGTGTGCCGGCCTCCTCACTCAACGGGACCGCTGAGTTCGCCGCCGGCGAGGAGAGTCTGTCCCCACCGGTCGTGCTCGGGACCGCCACGGTGACCGACGGGGTGGCGACTCTCAAGACCACTGCACTCCCGGTCGACTCGGCGTTGGACATCGACGTGGCACCTGACGTGGCCAACGCGACGGGACTGGTTCCGGGACAGTACCTCCCGACCCTCAACTTCGATGTCGGCCGGGCCGCCAGCGCCACGTCACTGGTCCTCGCCCCCACTGCCCCGACCTATGGACAGGTCACCAAACTCACGGCCTCCGTCCTCCGTCACAAGCCGGCGTCGGGCACCGTGAACTCGGGCACCGTTACCTTCACCGACAACGGCACCACGCTCGGGTCCACCCCGGTACACAAGGGCGCGGCCACCTTGAGCACCACCGCCCTGCCGCTCGGCACGAGCGCCGTCACTGCTTCGTTCTCCGGAGACACCGACGACAACGCTTCCACTTCACCGGCCAGCGTGGTGGTGGTGGGCACGGCCCCAACGGTCACGACCCTGTCGGTGTCCAACACCGCCCCGACCTACGGGCAGAACCCGGGTGTCACGGCCAGCGTGAAGCGGACCACCGGCGGGGCCGAACCAGCGGGCACGGTGACCTTCTCGGACGGGATCACCCCTGTCGCCACAGTGGCCCTCAGCAAGGGGAAGGCCACGTTCCCCTGGAAGAGTGCCCTGACCGTCAGCACCCATGTCCTCCGTGCCACGTTCAACGCTACGGCGACCGACCAGGCCTCGACCAGTGCCAAGACTTCCTTCAACGTGGCCCCGGCCCAGGCCTCCCTGGACCTGACCGCCAATCCGACCTCACCGTCGGCCGGTCAGACGGTCACTTTCACCGCCACCGTCACCGGGGCTGTGGCACCGGCCAATGCGCCGACCGGGATCGTCTCGGTGCAGGACGGCCTCGACGTGATCAGCGCGCCTCTCGTGGACGGCGCGGCAACCTTCACTGTCTCAGGACTGGCCACCGGCAGCGACGAGGTGTTCCTCCTCTACTCGGGGGACGACAACTACAAACAGGGTCACACGTTCATCGTCGTCAACGTCTCCTCGTAGGCTTTGCGCGTGGATCGATGCAGTACCGAGCACCGCATGAGCGATCAAGACCCCTGAGAATCGTTGACGGCGCTGATTGCCTCCCGTCTGCAGCGCGTCTAGCGAGGTGCACCGGCAGAGGAGCTCTCGAGCTTCTGCTCGCCGCCAAGTGCCGCCTTATCGGGCTGGCAGCGAAAGTGTCGAGCTGCGTCGGCGGAGCGCCTGGAGGATCTGGTAGCCGTCGGTGGCAGGAAGGGACCGCCCTCCTGAAAAAGGGATGAGGTTCGCCACCCCGGCGAGGATCGAGAACAGACCTGTGATGCCGAAGGCCGGTCCGGGTCCCGTCAACTGGGTGACGTCGAAGAACTCCTGGGAAATGACGACCATGACCAGGCCGCCAATGACGCTGCAGATTGGGCCGGCAGCGGCAATGGCCACAATCTGCGAGCGTCGCAGGCTTCCAGCACCGGAAACGTCCACTCGACCTGACCAGGGAGAATCCCCAAGCGCAGGCGGCCCGAGAAGATCGAGACGCCGGGACCCGCGCCGATCCTCGTCGCGAGGTCGGCTGATCGGACGTGCACGAATCGCGCAGCGAGCCAATGGCCGGCCTCGTGAAAGCAGATGACGAGGAAGAGACCGACGAGCACCAGTAGTCCGTACAGCGGGTCGTGCCAACCCAGCACAATCACCAGCATCCAGAGTCCCGACCCCATTGCCAGCGCCGCTCCGGGAGGAGGTCACCGGGCACCGCTCGACCTCGCCATCGACTCACAGTAGTGAAGATCGGTGGCCGGCACGAGGTAAGCCGGGAGGGCGCCTCGTTCACTGAGGCATCCCTGAACCACATCAGCGATCGTGAAAGGTGCCTGCTACAACCCACTCCCGATGGTCAGGGATACAACGCGCTCACCGGTCTAACGAACGGGCGAGCCGAATCGAATGCGATTCCCGTCGGGGTCGGTGACCGATCCTTCCCGCTTGCCGTAGTCCTCATCCCGGGGACCGTCGACTTCGATTCCGGCCTGTCTCCATTCCTCCGCCACCCTGTCAGCGTCTTGACAGTGGATGTAGAGAACTCCGTGACCGGGCAACTCGCCATCGGACGCTTGAGCAAGGTGGATCGTGAGGTCCCGATCCCTGTGAGCGAACGCATAGGTGTCATCGTGTAGCGACACCTCAAATCCCGCCTTCTTGAACCACGCAACTGAGCGAGTCACGTCGGCAACACCGAATACCGGTTCGAATCCCGTGGCCACCCACGTTCCGGTCATGAGTTGCATCTGGCCATCCCGCTGCCTATTCAGTCCGGCAAGGCAGTCATGGCAGAAGGGCAGGTCTGGGTGCGAGCGCAATCGGACCCACCAATCGACCGACATCGAACAGCACGTGCAGATAACGGCCATGGCTCACAGCGTAGGTTCTGAGTCATTGGCGCGGCCGTATCTGGCGGGATTGTCCCAGATGTCGAGCGAGAGGCCGACACCGGCGAACTCGCCCGAACGCTGCCAGAGTGCTCTTGTACGATCACCCATCAACAGTCGCGGGTCTCAGCTGTTGCGCATTTTGCAACCACCCCAGCGACGATCCAGGCCAGCAGAAGGATGAGGTCTCGAAGTGTCCGAGAAGGCGTTGTCAAACAAGTCAGCACTCGTGACTGGAGGGTCACGGGGCATCGGTCGAGCCATCGTCGAGCGGCTCGCCCGAGACGGAGCGACTGTCACATTCAGCTATCTCCGAGACGATGCGGCCGCTGCTGAGGTAGTCGAGTCCGTCAGAGCGGCCGGGGGCGCGGCCTGGTCACTGAAGGCCGACCAGGGGAAGAGCGGCGACATCAGGGCCCTCTTCGATGCGGCAGAGGCTCATGGCGGTGGGTTGGACATCGTCGTCAACAATGCAGCGATCGGGTTCGTCGGGCTCCTCGCCGACACAAGTGACGAGGACTTCGACCGCGTCATGACGACGAATCTCAGGGGTACGTTCATCGCCCTGCGGGCGGCTGCCCAGCGCATTCGAGATCACGGACGAATCGTCAATGTCTCCACGGTGAATACCGTGCTCCCTGAACCCGGAATCGGACTGTACGCGGCCAGCAAGGGAGCCATCGAGCAATTCACCGTTGTCGCAGCTCATGAGTTGGGATCCAGAGGAATCACGGTGAACACCGTTTCTCCTGGTGCCACCGATACAGACATGCTCCGATCGCTCAATTCGACCGAGGAACTCGTTGCGATGGCTCAGATGAGTCCGTTGGGCCGGATTGGTCGACCAGATGAGGTGGCTGACGTTGTCGCCTTCCTCGCCGGCCCGGACGGGGCCTGGATGACTGGCCAGAATGTGCGTGCCGGCGGGGGCATTCGGTAGCTGTCCCCGCGACATCGATAGTCGACCGAATGCCGATCTGTCCCCGCGAGCCGGTAACAGGGAACGCCCAAGCCTTGAGTCACTCCCGCATTAGCATGAGTGCTTCCTCACGCTCAGATCGACGTAGGGATCGCCTCGCTACGACATGACGGGTGTGGCTCCTGAAAGTGGTCCGATTGCAACATCACGACCGGCAGCAGCGTTGATCCATTCGCTTCGAGGCAAGGCACGTGCCTCAGCCACGAGGTTCGGAGCGGAGATTGCGAGAAGGTCGAGAAGTGCTGTCGCCGTGATTGCCTCTGCAATGGGATCTGGGGCGATTGGATCGACGAGGTCACCTCCGTGGACCACTGCCTCGACGCAGCGCGTCACGAGGTAATCTTCAACGGAGATCGAGCCCTGGAAAGTCTCGATCGTTTCAGCCAGAGGGGCACTGAGCACCGAGACCCGTGTAGCCGCGAGGGGACCGGCGATATCGAACTTGTTCAGCCGCGCCCCCTCTCGGGCAGACGTGTCGATTACATCCTTGAGCGCCTTCGTTCCTGCGAGGTTTTCGGCAACGCCCAACAGAGGCTCCTCGTTGGAAGCCGTACGGAGGAACCGACCGACGAGGTGAGGCTGGACATAGAGATGGGCCAGGACTTCTCCATTGCTCCAACCCTCAATCCGGCTCGGCCTAGTCACGTCGATTGTGGGCACGGCCCCCGCAATCAACTCCCACTGACGGATTAGCGCCAGGCGGACGTCAGCTTCATCGATCGGCACGCGTCGATTTTGCCTCGATGATTCCGACGAGTCGAGTCTCTCCGACCCGGTGATCATGGGCATGCCTGTCCGATTCGGGGCATCGAGGGCAGTGCAAATTGACTTGCCGTCAAAGCGCTATCAGAACCGGATCCTCGTTGACGAGCTGTGAGACCTTGGGGGGCCTCACGTTTGGAAGCGATCGCGCTCGACTTTCACTGGGTCTCCAGGCGGCACTTACGCTGTTGATGCCTACGGTGAACGAGAACAGCCAACCGCTGGCCGACCATGTGAGTGCCATTGGACCCAAGTTGGGGTTGGTCATCTGCCCTGAGCCGGCCACGAGCTTGGCGACCCGATCGTTGCCGTGGATCGAGAAGATTGCCTGGGGATTGGCAACGCGAGATGCGCCACCCAGGGCCGTGGTAATGGCGATCGTGGATCCATCGGGTGAGATGGCAGCGTCGCCGGTCGCCGCCACTCCAGGAGGTAGCTGAACCGTCCGGTCAGAACCGGTCCCGACATTGAGCACGTGGACGGGACATCCGGTTGTGCAATTCGGCGCCGCCACCTGCCAAACAATCTGGTCCGTCATCGACGTGTCACTGGTGGGTAGGCCGTAGGCCAGGATCCCGCCGAAGTCGACGGCCGTCGCTCCCGAGAAGCCCGAACCGGTGATCGTGACCTGGGTACCACCTTCTAGAGGACCCACATTGGGACTGACCGACGTGATGATCGGCAGGACGACGAATGTGAACTGGTCGGCCGGCGAGCCCGATCCTGTGCCGGCAGCCGACGTAACGGACGCGTCGACTGTCTGGTTGGCCGACGCCGGGTCGACGGGTGTGACGGCCGTGATCGTCGTGTCATCGACCACGGTGAACGAGGCGGCGGCAAGCGTGCCAAAGTTGACCGCTGTGGCGCCGAGGAACCCGACTCCGGTGACGGTTACCGAGGTCCCTCCGGACGTTGGGCCGGTCGACACCGACAGCCCGGTGACCTGCGGGAGCGAGTACGTGAACTGGTCGGCCGGCGACGTGGTGCTCGTACCTTCCGACGAGGCGACAGTGACGTCGACCATCGTGTTCGCCGTCACCGCGTCCGGCGGTGTGGTCACGGTGATGGTGGTGTCGTTGACAACCGTGAACGGGACGCTGACCTCACCGAACATGACGGTAATGGCATTGGTGAAGCCAGTCCCGGAGATGGTCTCGGTCTCACCGCCGATGGTTGATCCGGCAGGAATCGACAACCCGGTCACCCTCGGCACCGGCACGAAGCCGGCAGCCCACTGGAGATACGTGCTCGATCCGGACTGGTACTCCTCGTTTCCGTAGGAGTCGTACGCGGTGAAGCTGGGACCTGCGTTCGGGTTCGCCGGGACCGTCTGAAGCGAATCGAAATGGCCGGAGTCGTCCCAGACGGCACCGGAGAAGGCAGTGTAGGTGTAGTGCCCGCCGCCGTCTTTGCCGCTTCCACTGCAGGTAGTGGCCATCTCCACGTTGGCGAACGGGTATCCGGTCGTCGGGTCGAACCCTTCCGCGGTGACGATCTCCTGCACGGGAGTGCAGGCGTGCCCCGAGGAGCCCGTATGCGATCGAACCGGGGATGAGTAGCTGGATCGAGATGTTCCACTTTTTGCCAAGCCCCTTATCTGTCGAGGTCACGATGAGGAACAAGGCGAGTAGGCGTCGAAGCATGTGGTCGCTCCGGCGGGTATCGCCGGAGCGACCAGTCCAAGCTCCGACCACACCGGAGGTGGTCGGCGTCACGTGGAACCACATATCCGCGCAATCGGGTGGCTGGGGTATCGACGCGCGTTAGCCGGCAACCCCGAGCCGCGAGCCTGACGAGCTCGGTAGGTGCCTTGATCGGGCCTGTGAGCCATGGGCTGGCCGACTAAGTGCCGCTGAGAACACCCCCGGAGGATCGGACCTGGTCAGGCACCTATCGGTTCACTTTCCATGCAGAGTTCCCTCCAATTTGTCGATTCGATCCGCCAGATCCTTCAGTCCACCTTCGGTGTGGATGTCCAGCCGGTCGAGGATCAGCAGTGTGTCGTCGTAGGTGTGCTGCGCCCGGATGTCACTTGCCTGACTCTGCACGTTCTGTCCCACCATGATCACGGAGAGCAGCACCAGCTGGAGGAACGTTTGTGCGATCCACGCGATGATTCCCTCGCCCCCGGGGCGCAGCGCCGGACGCAGACCGAGCAGAGCAATCACGGCGAACAGGTACGCACACCACATCGACCCGACAATGTTGGTGAGGAAAACGGCGATCTTGGCGTTGGCCCCGTCCACTCTTCCCATCTCCGCCCGTACGTCACCGATGCCGACGGCTTTAGCGAAGAGGTGACGCGCCTTGACAGGCCTTGCTATCTGATCTTCGATCATAATTCTCTCCTTTGGTCCCTGACCTCTGAGCATGTCACCGACACGCTTCGAGGCCCTACTTGAACGGCGTTGTCACGGCGATGTCAGGTTGGCAGTCGAGGTGTCATGGAGGATCGAGGCCGGACCGATTCGGCGTCCAGCGGAGATGGCAAGCCTGACGGAGCCTGAGGTCCTCTGATGCCCACTCACCCGGGTGATCGGGGCGCCCCCGCTACGAGGGAGCACCCGCCAACACGGCGAGAATGCCGATAGTTCCCGCCATAAGGAGCGCAGGCAGAATGCCCCGCTTCAGTGCCAAGAGCCAGAGTGCCGCCAAAAACAGAACGCCGAACTGCCAGAGATGGGATAGCTCCCGGCCCAGAGGGATCGCCGACCCGGCAATGGCTCCGATCACCGCCGCACCCGCCCCGACGAAGAATGCTTGGATTCGGGCGTCGGAACGAAGCCGATCAAAGTGAGTCCCCCCGGCGATGACGAATACGAACGACGGGGCAAAGGCCACGGCGGCTGCCAGCACGCCACCCCACACTCCGCTGGCTGCGTAGCCAACGACAGCAACGGTCTGGACTACCGGGCCAGGCGTGATCTGACCCAGTGCCACAGCGTTGAGGAACTGAGCGCCGGACATCCAGTGGTACGTCACCACTGCGTCGTGCTGCATGAGCGGGATGATGACGAATCCGCCCCCGTAGGAGAGTGCGCCGACCTTCAGGGCTACCCAGCAGAGAGCCACCGTGCCACCCGTGACGACTGGGAGGACCGTCATCGGGAACAGCGTCGGTACCCGTCGTCCGTGCGGACCTCCACCTCTCGTCCGAATGGCTATCTCGGCGACCCCGCAGACGATGAGTACCAGAACGAGAAACGGTCCAACGGTCGCAGCCGAGAGACCTCCAGCCAGGAGATAGAGCATCCAGCGAACCCGCCCCGGGCGCTCGGTTCCTGCCCGTTTCCAGCTTGCCGGGACAAGGCCCAGGGCGGCGCTCAGTGCCACCGCCGGCACAGCGGCGCCCGCCCCGGCAGCCGCTCCAAGTACCCAGATGGGTGGATGGGCGGCCAGGAAGACGGCCGAGAGGCCCAGAATCATGGTCAGGCCGGGGATGATGAAGCACAGGCCGCCGACGATCGCACCCGGCGATCCCCTGAGGCGCCAGGCACAGTAGATGGCAAGCTGGGTCGAGGCGGGACCTGGGAGAAGATTGGTGGCTGCGATCCCGTCCTCGAACTCGTGGGCGGTGAGCCACTCCCGCTCGTCCACGCAGAGGTGGCGAAATAGGACGATGTGCGTGGGCGGACCGCCAAATCCGATGACACCGATCCGGCCCCATTCACGGACGATGGTCCTGAACGGAACCGGCGGAGCATCGGACATGGCCCGAGTCATCGTACGGGCACATGGGAACGGGGTTCGGGACTTTGGCGCTGCCCGCAAGTGCCGGTTGGCGGCGCTCGATTATCCGCCCAACTCACGGTGGGGGCCGAGGTGCCGGCGAACCACCATGGGGAGGTGTGCACGTCACCAGGCAAGCGCCCCACCCGTGCCTGGTGTGGGCTCAGGTCGGCTCAAGTTAACCGGCGACGCCGCCGAAATATGTGGAGTTCACAAACCACGGAAAGACAGGCGGATCAGTATGAGCCCCAGTTTGCACTCAAACCGGCGCAGCGGTCGGCCGGTTCGAGCGACAGTGGTTGGACTCGTACTCCTGATTGTGGCCCTTCTGGTCGCACCAGGTGTGTATGCGGCGCTCTCGGCCCGGTCCACGGGCACCGAATCCGTCTCGAGTGGCACCCTGGATCTCGCGCTGAGCGCGGATGTCGGCGCCGGCTTCAGCGCGTTCACCCCCAAGATGGCCCCGGGCGACACGGACAACGTCTTCGTGAACCTCACCAACACCGGTACCCTCGCCTCGGCCAAGGGCATGCGCCTGTGGGTGGCCGCCGTGCCGGCCTCCGCCCTCTCGAACGGCTCCGCGGCCGGTGAGGGTCTGACCGTTCAACTCACCGAGTGCTCGGTCGCTTGGACGTTGGCTTCCGGAGCTTGTTCCGGAACGACCAAGAGCCTGTTGGCGACCAGGTTGGTGGACACGATGGACACGGCCGCGACCTCGAGGGCGCTCACCAACGTCCCCGCCCTGGCCGCCGGTGGCAGCGTCGCCCATGTCCGGGTCAGCCTGGGCCTGGTGGGAACCGAGAAGTCGGTGAACGGTGTCCCGCCGGCAATGACCATCCAGGGACTTTCCGCCGCCCTGACCTACACGTTCATCGAGCAGCAGCGAGCAGGAATCGCCACCCAGCAATAGTCCGGTGCCGCTACACCGGCTTCGCACGTCATCCTTCGCCGGCGAAGGATCAGGCGAGCCGTTCGAGCACCATGGCGTTGGCCTGCCCGCCACCCTCACACATGGTCTGGAACCCGTAGCGACCGCCTGTCGCCTCCAGATTGTTGAGGAGCGTGGCGGCCAGCCGCACCCCGCTCGCTCCCAGCGGATGTCCGAGGGCGATAGCACCGCCCCTCGGGTTGAAGATCCCCGGATCGACCGGGAAGGCCCGCAGCCACATCAGCGCAATGGCGGCGAAGGCTTCGTTGCACTCGACGGCGTCGAACTGGTCGAGGCTCATGCCCGATCGGTCAAGGAGCCGCTGGGTTGCCGGCACCGGGGCCGAGAGCACGATGGCCGCGTCGTCGGCCGCCACCGTCGCATGGGCGATGCGGGCGCGAATCGGAAGCCCGAGCCGCTCGGCCACCGAACGCTCGGCCACCAGCATGGCGGCGGCCCCGTCGGTCATCTGCGACGAATTTCCGGCGGTGATGTCCGGTGCCGTCTCGGGCTCCCATGACTGCGCCGGCGGGAGTCCGGCGAGCACCTCCATGGTGCCTCCCCGCCGGATGCCCTCGTCCTGATCGAGGTACCTCCCCGTCGGCTTCCCGTCCTCGTCCTTGATGTCCACCGGGATCGCCTCCGAGGCGAAGTGGCCGTCGTCCCACGCCGCCGCCGCCCGCCGATGGCTCTCGAGGGCGAAGGCGTCCATGTCCTCCCGTGTCACACCCCACCGGTCGGCCAGTATCTGGGCCACACGGAACTGGGCCCACAGCCGCCCGTCGATCTGTTCGAGGAAGGAGGGGGGAACGGTCCGGTCCCGCCCCGGGCGTTGGATGCCAACGGCACCCGGCTCATGGACTCGACGCCACAGGCCATCACCAGGTCGTAGTGGCCGGCGATCACCCCGGCGGCGGCGAAGTGCACCGCCTGCTGGGAGGACCCGCATTGACGATCCACTGTCGTGGCCGGAACATGCTGCGGCAGCCCGGCCGACACCCAGGCATTGCGGGCGATGTTGGTGCTCTGCTCCCCCACCTGGCTGACGCAGCCCCCGATGACATCATCGACCAGTCCCGGGTCGATGCCGGTGCGATCGACGATCGACCCGAGGGCCAGACCCAGTAGGTCGGCGGGGTGCCAGTTGGCCAATGCCCCTTTCCGCTTGCCCATGGTGGTCCGCACCACGTCGACGACGACCGCGTCCCTCGTTCCGCTGCTCATGTCCTGTCCTCTCGTTCGGCCGGTCCGATTTGACCGTCCGTTCCGGTTGCCGACTCTTGTGGTCCGGGTGCCGATCCGGGGTCAAACCCCGCTTCGGCGCGCTCCCGGGATCCGAGGAGCCGCTCGGCGGCGGCCATGGCCCCTGACGAAGGTCCCTGGTAGGCGACCGAACCGTGCTCGAGCACGACGGCAGTATCGGCGATCTCGAGGACCCTGTCGACCTGCTGCTCGACGATGAGCAGCGCCGTGCCCCCCTGGTTGATCCGTTTCAGCCCGTCGTAGACGACGTCGGTCATCAGAGGGGCGAGACCCAGCGATATCTCGTCGGCCACCAGCACCCGGGGTGGGACGATCAAGACTTTTGCCAGTGACAGCACCCGCTGCTCTCCCCCGGACAAGGTGCCGCCGAGCTGTTTGCGGCGGGTACTGAGCAGCGGGAGCGCCTCGTAGGCCCGCTCCAACGCTCCGGTCACGGCCCGGCGCCCGGCCCGCTGTCGGAATGCCAACTTCAGGTTCTCCTCGACCGTCAGGCTGGCGAACACGCCCCGGCCCTCGGGTACGTGGGCCATTCCGGCCCGGGCCAGTTTGTAGGCGGGCCACCCCGTGACGTCGCGGCCGTCCAGTCGAATCGATCCGGCCGATACGGGCAGCAATCCCGACACGACCCGGGATACCGTGGACTTGCCGGCGCCGTTGGAGCCGATCAGCGCGGTGATCCCGCCGGCGGGTACGTCGAAGGACACCCCGAACAGCGCCCGATAGGGGCCGTAGGCGGCGCTGACCCCGATCATCTCCAGAGCGGGCGCCGTTCCTGTGATGCCGGCGACCGATGGGGTCCCGTCGGCGGTGGCCGGGGCTCCGGCTCCCGCGCTCATTCCTGGATCCCGAGGTAGGCGAGGCGGACGGTCGGGTCGGCCATGACCGAGTCGAACGCTCCCTCGGCCACGACCTGGCCCAGGTTCATCACGACGGTCCGGTCGACGACCTCAGCCACCATGGTGAGGTCATGCTCGACCAGCACCATGGTCATCCCCTGGTCGCGCTGGACCCGCCGCAGCACTGTGCCGAGCTCCCGGGTCTCGTGGATGTCGAGGCCCGACGACGGCTCGTCGGCCATGAGGAGAACCGGATCGACCACCAGGGCCCGGGCCAGTTCCACCAGGCGACACGACCCGAGGCCGAGCGATGCCACCGGGACGTCGGCCCGATCCCCGAGTCCCACCATGTCGAGGACGCCGCCCACCTTCGCCGACTCGTCGGGAGTCGGTCTGGACAGCCCGCACAGATCCCGCCACAGCCGACCCTTCCGCCACCGGGCCCTCAGGGCGACGAGCAGGTGGTCGTGGACGGTCATGTCCGGGAACACCTCGACCCGCTGGTATGTCCGGCCGATGCCCAACCTCGCCCGTTCGAACGTGGGCATGCCGTCCAGGGACCTGTCGTCCAACTCGATCTGGCCGTGCTCGGGCCGAAGCTGGCCGCACACGCAGTTGAACAAGGTCGTCTTGCCGGCGCCGTTGGGACCGACCAGACCCAGGCTCTCCCCCCGCCCCACGTCGATCGACACGCCGTCGACGGCGGCGATCCCACCGAACGTCTTGGTGACGCCCCGCAGCCGGAGGAGCACGTCGGCGGGCACGATCTCAGTACCCGGCCACCGGGTCGGGGTCGGTCCCGGCCGGGGCCAACGAGCGACCGCTCCCGTCAGGTCTGGGTGGAGTCGACGAGTTCGGTGTGGTCCGTCCCCGAAGGAGCACCCGTTCCATCCGCAGTGTCCACCGCCGCTTCTGAAACTCCAGGACGCCCTCGGGATGGGCGACATAGGTGAGGGCGCCAAAGGCGAAGATGACGATGAGGAGGCTGTTCCCGCCGAGCCGTGCCGGCACGTACGTCAGAAGCTGCTGTATGACGACGTAGCCGAAGCCGGCCTGGATCGCGCCCTCCGGGGTGCTCACGCCTGTGGTGACCACCACCACCACGAATACCAGCGAGAAGGTCCAACTGAACAGCTCCGGATTGACCGCTTGCTGGTTGATGGCCAGCAACGTGCCACCGATGCCCGCCACCGCACCGGACAGCCCGAAGATGAGCACATGCATCCACGTCAGGTTGACCCCGATCCCTTGTGCTGCGGTGCTGCTCCCCTGCATGGCCCCCAGGAATCGACCGACGGACCCTCGCCGGACGCGCAGCACGAGCACGACGCACACGGCCAGGACGACCATGGCCAGCACGAAGTAGGCCCGGCCGTCCGGGTTGAGGATGCCCAGTCCGACCCATCGGGAGGTGACATTGATGGGTTGGCCGTTCACGGTGGAGACCTCGGAGAAGACCGTATTGTCGAAGACCAAGGCCGCGGCGATCGTCATCAGGGCCAGGCCCAGCCCCCGGAGCCGCACCGAGGCGAACGCCAGCACCACGGCCACCAGGGAGCCCACGGCCGCTCCTACCAGACCGCCGAGAAGGAGGTTCAGTCCGAGATGGCTGGCCAGTTGTGCTGCGGTGAACGCCCCGACTCCGGCCAGAGTCGCCTGACACAACGACAGCTGCCCCCCCATCCCGGTGATCAAGGTGATGGACAGGAAGACGACCGAGTAGGCCAGGCCGGCATTGAACACGTTCTCCCAGATCTTGGGCATCCAGGTGAGCATGGACACAGAGAAGACCACGAGGAGGACGTACCAGAGGATCCGGATGACCCGATCGATCTCGGGGGCCCGGAGGGTGGCCGTGGTCGGTGGGGTCGGGGGGTCCACCGAGGCCAGCGGGTCCTTCGCTCCGCCGAGCGCCCGCATGCCTGGGACGAAGACCAGGGCGCTGACGAGCACGATGAACGGGAGCGAGGTCAGCGCGGCCGATGACCAGATACTTCCGGCCGGGAGATATCCCTGTAGGACGGTGACCGTGACACCCATCAGGACGCCCACCAGCACCGCCACCGACAGAGACCGCAGCACGGCCCAGGCCGCGGCGGCGAAGGCCGCCACCATCAGGTCGGCATAGTCGCTGAACTGCAGCTGGCTGTAGACAGGGGCGAGCAGAACGCCGGCCAGGCCGGCGATGAGGCCGGAGATGGCCCAGGCCGAAGCGACCACCCGCCCCCCGTTGATCCCGTCCAGCTCGACCAGGCGTCGGCTCTCCACCGCGCCGCGCATCTTCAGCCCGAGGCTCGTCCAGCGGATGAGTACCACCAGCGCGATCAGCGTGGCCGCGGTGGCCACCACGGCGGTCACCGCGAGCCCGTTGATCGGCGTCCCCGCCACCCGGAAGTAGACGACGTCGGGATTGAACAGGATGCTCGGCGGGTTGTACTGGTTGTTGTTGGTGAACAGGATAGACAGGATGGCCGGGATCCCCACCAGCATGGCGATTCCGGTGACCAGCTTGGCGATCACGTTGGCCGGTGCGATCTTGCGGAACAACAGGCGGTCGAAGATCAGGCCGACGGCGGGGGCCAGTAGCACCACTGAGATCACGAAGGACAGCGCCACCGGGAGATGTTCGTTCTGGACGAGGTAGGTGAACACGAAGGCCGACAGGTAGGCCTGGGCACCGTAGGCGAAGTTGAGGACACCGGTGGCCTGATAGGTGAGCACCAATCCCACGGCGACGAGCGCATAGGTGCACCCGTAGGGGATGCCGGGGATGGCGAACCCCAGGAAGTGCTGCACGGTCGTCGGCCCTCAGTCCCGCCCGGCTGCGGCCCGGCTCATGCCCCCGGGGTGCCGGGCGGGGCCGTAAGAGGCACCGGATCCTTGGCGTTGGGGCCGACACATATGAAGACCTGATTTCCCGGCGCGAACACCGATGTGAATGACGAACCCTTCACCTGGACCCACGCCGAGCAGGAGGGGTAGGTCACCGTATGGTGGGCCACCGTCCAGTTCGTCGTGGCCTGGGTGCCCGCCGCGGTGTCCGCCGTGAGCTTGTTGGTGGCAGCGATGACCGCCGCCTGGGTCAGGTTCCTGCCGGCGGCACGGATCCCGGTGGCCATCAGGGCGGCCGACTGCCACCCGGCCATGGCGACGTTGTCGTTCACGTCCTGGGGATCGTAGGCCTTCATGGCCGTCACATACGCCTTCATCCCCGGGTAGACGGCGGGCTTGTCGGCGGCCACGAACGGGACGTTGCCGGCGTTGTTGAAGTACACCCCCTGCATCAGGCTGGGGTACTGATCGAGGAGCGTCTGGTCGTAACCGTTGAGCCAGAGCTGCTTGATGGTCAACCCGTACTGCTGGATGTCCCGGGAGAGGGTGATGTTGTCGGACGCCTGCATGCAGCTGATCACGGCGTCCGATCCCGCCTGCTGCAGCCGCTGGACGTCCGAGCTGAAGCTCCCTCCGAGCTGGGCCCCGACGTCGACGAAGCTCACCTTGATGCCGATCTTCTGGAGATCGACGGCAGCGGTGTGGCACGCGTTGTAGGACGAGGCGATCTCCGGGCCATAGCTGATGAAGGCCAGCGACGTCGAGTGGGTCTGCTTGGAGAAGTAGGCGTACGTGGGGATGGTACTGGTGTAGCTCTGAACCGAGCCTCCCGACGCGAACAGGTTGGGATACGGCGACCAGTTGCCGGTCACGTTGTACCCGTACGTCGGAGTGTCGGTCTGGGCGAAGTAGCCCGGAGTGAACCAGTACGAGGCGGTCCCGACGGCGAACACGTGGTCCTGGTCGATCAGCGTGTGGGTCAACTGGGTGAACTGGCTCGGCGACCCGCCGTCATCCAGGTTGTAGGTGAGCAGGATCTTGCGGCCGTTCACCCCGCCCGCCGCGTTCAAGGTCTTGAAGTACGCCGACATCCCGGTCGAGAACTGGCCGAAGTACCCGGCCAACACTCCGGTCCGGCTGGAGATGGCCCCGATGGTGACCGACGTCGCCGTCACGCCCGGCGCCGAGGTGCCGCCCCCCGAGGACGTGGAGGTGGCGGTGGTCGTCGTGACGGCCGACGTGGTCGTGGTCGTCGAGGTGCTCGCGTTGGACGAGCACCCGGCAGCCAGCAGTCCCACCCCCATCGCCAATGCGATCGGAACGAGCCGAATCCCCCGGTGTTTCCCCATCAACACACTTCCTTGTGTCTGACCGACCGCAACCGGTCTTGCGACCCGAATCCCCTACCTGCGGCCCATCGATGGATGCTGCTAGTTCCGGCGACTCTAGCGACATCCACGGGTGGTGCGCGTGACCAGCCCGTCCGGTGGCCCTCGGCGGCCGGTTCCAGGACTATCCGAGAAGGACGTCGATCGGGGCGTCCAGAGCGGCCAGGTCGACCCGTTCGTTGTCCTCCCGGTAGCGGAACCCCTGCACGTTGAGGAGCTCGACCAGCCCGGCGGTGACCGGGAACGGGCCCCAGTGCCAGGTGCCCCGGTGGAGCACGATGGCCTGGAGCGGCTGCACGATGAAGGCCACCACGGCCGAGACGTCAGCGGAGGAGTCCATGGCCAGCCCGGGGGGTGCGACGGCGATCACCGCCCTGGCATCCAGGGGCATCACCACCTGGGTGTGGGTCCGGTGGCGGAACAGCTCCTGGCAGCGGAGTCCCCCGGCGACCGAGGGCACCTCGTCGCGGCGGTGACCGATCCGGTTGATGTGGACGTCGCCCCATTCGAACTCGAGGCGGTGGGTGCCGTCGTCCGGATCGGTGTCGGCCACGGGCAGCCACCCGAAGGGCGCCCACGTCGTGGCACTCAACTGGATCGGGGTGACCGTGCGGGCGGCTGCTCCCATACCGGCGCTCCTCAGGTAGCGGGACCTCCGGCGAAGCTACCATCGCGCCGGTGGGCCGCGAGGCGGCTCCCGCACCGGATCGACACCGGTCGGCGAACGGTCGACAAAGGAGAGCACACCGAGATGGACGTACGGAACATCGAAGACGTCGCACCCATCGTCGAACACGCGGGCACAGTTCCGGTGTGGTGGATGGTGCAGTCCCAGGAGATGCGGGAGCTCACCGACGGGGGGTTCCTCGAGCTGGTCAACGAATTCGAGGTCGCCGGTGGCGGATACGTCAACCCCCACTCCCACCCGACCCATGAGTTCTATTACGTGCTCCGAGGACGGGGGATCATGACCATCGGGGACGAGGACCGGGACATCGCCCAGGGCGACCTGGTCTACATCCCACCCGACGTCGTGCACAGCCTCCGGCCGGTCACCGACCATGCGCCGATCCACTGCTTCTGCTTCGCCATCGGCGTCAAAGGAGCCGGGACCATCGATTACACCCACAATTGAGCGGCGAGCTCCCGGTCTGACCGGCTCAGATCGTCAGCCGCCGTCCTCGATGAGCCCGGCGTCGAGTCCCAGGATCTCGACCGTCGAAGCTCCGTCGCGCAGGGCGGCGAAGTAGCCGTCCTCCGCTGCGGCCCGGGCACGTCCGGCCTCGATCACCTCCGCCAGCCGCTCCCCGGCGATGACCACCACCCCGTCGACGTCGCCCACCACCCAGTCACCAGGAGCGACCGGCACCCCGGCCACGCCGACGGGGACACCGACCGAGCCACGCGCCATCTTGTTGGCGCCACGGAGGGCGATCGTCGCGCGAGAACACCGGGAAGTCCAGGGCCTCGAGAGCGGCCACGTCACGCACGCCGCCGTCGATCACCAGACCTCCGATCCCCCGGGCCAGTGCGCCGGTGGTGAGGACCTCGCCCCAGTACCCCCGCTCGGCCACATCGCCCACGTCGACGACCAGGACCGAGCCGGCGGGTGCCCGGGTCGACCGCCACGTGGATCGCCAGGTTGTCGCCGGCCGTGCACCGGACCGGGTAGGCAGGTCCGGCGACCGTCGCACCGGGCCACACCGGACGGATCCTCGGCGGCATGGTCCGGGCCCCACTCTCGCCCAGGGTGGCGGCTCCCAGGGCGGCCAGCACCGCCGACGTGTCGCCGGTCATCCGGACACCGCCACGGTCACTTCGATCTCCACCGCCCCACCCCTCGGGAGTGCCGCCACCCCGATGGCCGACCGGGTGTGGCGCCCCGCCTCGCCGAAAATCTGGAACAGCACGTCGCTGGCCCCGTCGATCACGGCAGGCTGGCGGTGGAAGTCGGACGTGGAGGCGACGTAGCCGGTGACCGTCAGGACCCGCTCCACCCGATCGAGGGAGCCGAGGGCCACCTCGAGTACCGACAGGGCGTTGAGGGCGCACACCGCGGCGGCCCGGGCTCCTTCTTCGACGTCGATGGTGTCGCCCAGGGTCCCGACACAGGTCAGCTCCCCGTCGATCCTGGGAAGCTGCCCGGACGTGCGGGCGGTGCCGCCATGCACCACGACCGCGTCGAGAGGATCGTGGGGTGGGTGGGGGCCGTGTAGCCGGAGCCCGAGTTCGGCCAGCCGGCCCCGGACCCTGCCATCGGCAGGTGGGGCGCTCATGCGTTCTGGCGCAGGTAGTCGTAGACGCCGGCGAACTTCCGGTCGACCCCCTCGGGCAGGTGATGGATCGTTCCGAGCTGGTTGGCCCCCCAGATGATGAAGGCACTCCGCTCGACCAGCGCGGTGATGTGCATCGCCTTGGCCGGGGTCGGGCCTACGGCCACCAGCCCGTGGTTGGCGATCAATGCGGCACCGCGACCCTCGAGGGCGGCCACGGCGTTGTCCCCCACCTCGGGTCGGCCGCTCATGGCGTACTCGGTGACCCGCACGTCGCCACCCACGTAGATGGTGAATTCGTCGATGCACGACGGGATCGGCTGACGGGCCACGGCGAACATGGTGGCGTAGACCGGGTGCGAGTGGATGACGGAGCCGACGTCGTCGTAGGCCCGGTAGGCGGCCAGGTGCAGGGGCAGCTCCGACGACGGCGACTGAAAGCCGGACACGACCGTTCCGTCGAGGTCGACGACCACCAGGTCCTCGAGGGCCATCACCTGGTAGTCGATCGACGAAGGCGTGACGCAGATGTTGCCGTCCTCCTGGCGCGCCGAGATGTTGCCCGCCGTCCCCTCCACCAGTCCCTTCGCCAGCATCTCCTTGGCGGCGGCCAGTACTGCGGCAGGTGCGTTCTCCACGGAACGGGTCATGTCGAGGACCTCCAGGTGCGCTCAGCTCGGACGGAAGGGACCAGGAGGTCGGCCGTCGGGACGCGGTCATGCTACCGCCGGACCGTCATCCCGGACCGGGGGGTGACGACGGACGTCCCCGTCGGGCGGTGCGGGACGCCGCAGCTGGCCTAGATTGCGGGGCGATGAATCACCGAGCCCTGTCGGCACCGCCGATCGAACCACGGCGGTAGTCACGTGGAGCCGGGGGAGTTCCAGGGTGTCATCGCCGACGACTTCCACGGCTCGGTGCCGTGGTGGCCCACGCCGCGCCGTCCCGGGCCCGGCACCCCGAACGTCGTGCTGGTGGTGCTCGACGACGTCGGCTTCGCCCAGCTCGGTTGCTTCGGGTCCGACCTCGACACCCCGGTCATCGACCGGCTGGCGGCGTCCGGCCTGCAGTTCACCAACTTCCACACCACGGCCCTGTGCTCGCCCACCCGGGCCTGCCTGCTGACCGGACGCAACCACCACAGCAACGGCATGGGCCGGATCGCCGAGCTCGCCACCGGCTTCCCCGGGTACGACGCCACCATCCCCCGGGCCAACGGATTCCTGTCCGAGGTATTGGAGGAGCAGGGCTGGGCCACCTTCGCCGTGGGTAAGTGGCACCTGTCACCCGAGAACGACAGCCACCTGGCCGCCTCCCGGCGGAGTTGGCCCCTGGGACGCGGATTCGAGCGCTTCTACGGGTTCCTCCAGGGGGAGACCCATCAGTTCGTCCCCGCGCTGGTGTCCGACAACCACCAGGTGCCGCCTCCGGCCACGCCCGAGGAGGGGTACCACCTCACCGAGGACCTGGTGGACCACGCCGTCGAGTGGATCGGCGATCTGCGGGCGGTCGACGTCGACAAGCCGTTCTTCCTCTACTTCTGCCCGGGTGCCTGCCACTCGCCCCACCAGGCCCCCGCTCCGTGGATCGAGCGCTATCGTGGCCGGTTCGACGACGGGTGGGACGTGTGGCGCCAGGCCACCTTCGACCGTCAGCGCCAGCGGGGGATCCTCCCCGACGGGTGCGAGCTCTCCCCCGGCCCGACTGGGTTCCGGCGTGGGACACCCTCTCGCCCGACGAGCAGCGGCTGTACGCCCGCTACATGGAGGCGTTCGCCGGATTCCTGTCCCACACCGACCATCAACTCGGCCGGTTGATCGAGTTCCTCGAGCGCACCGGCGACCTCGACAACACGATCCTGGTATTGGTGTCCGACAACGGGGCCAGTTCCGAGGGCGGACCCACCGGGTCGGTCAACGATCTCCGCCCCTGGAACATGGCGCCCCGCTCGGTCGAAGAGGGTGTGGCCCGCATCGACGAGATCGGTGGCCCGCTCTGCCACAACAACTACCCGTGGGGCTGGACCGTCGCCGGCAACACCCCGTTCCGACGGTGGAAGCGGGAGGTGCACGAGGGCGGGGTGGCCGATCCGATGATCGTGCACTGGCCCGCCGGCACCGATGGTGCCGGCACCATCCGGCGCCAGTACGTCCACGCCATCGACCTGCTGCCGACCCTGCTCGAGGTCCTGGGCGTCGAGGCCCCGTCGTCGCTGGCCGGGGTGGCCCAGAACCCCGTTCACGGGACCTCGTTCGCCGACAGCCTCACCGACCCGGTCGCTCCCGACCACCACCTGGTGCAGTACTACGAGATCTTCGGCTGCCGGGCCCTGTACGAGGACGGCTGGAAGGCGGTCACCTACCACCCGGTCCAGGACACGTCGGTCGCCTTCGAGGACGACAAGTGGGAGCTCTACCACGTCGCCGCCGACCCTTCCGAGTGCCACGACCTGTCTGATGCCGAGCCCGGGAGACTCCGGGCGCTCGTCGACCGCTGGTGGGAGGAGGCCAGGCGGTACGGGGTGCTCCCCCTCGACAACCGGCCCTTCTCGGACCTGGTGTTCGGAAGGCCCGAGGCGGTGCCACCCCGCCACCGGTACGTCTACCGCCGGGACACGGCGGTGGTGCCGGAACCGGTGGCCGTCAACGTCCGCAACCGCGGGCATCTCATCCGGACCACGGTGGAGATTCCCGAACCCGGGCCCGGTGTCGCTCCGGTGGAGGGGGTGATCCTGGCCCTCGGGTCGGGACTCGGGGGCTGGAGTTTCTACATGACCGCCGGGCGCCTCGCCTACGCCCACAATTTCGTGGCCCTCGAGGAACACCAGGTCGAGAGCCTCGAACCGATTCCGCCCGGACGTCACCAGGTTGCCTTCCACTTCGAACGGACCGGAGAGCACCGGGGGATCGGACACCTGATGGTGGACGGCCACGAGACGGCACGGCTCGAGATCCCCCGGTTCACCCTCACCCGTTTTTCGTTGACCGGGGCGGGCCTCACCTGCGGCTACAGCGACGGCCTCCCGGTGACCCGCAGGTATGCCGCCCCCTTCCGCTTCACCGGATGGCTGGACGATGTCGTCGTCGACGTCGACGGTCCGCCCTGGGTGGACCCCGAGGCGGAGGCCGAGCACGCCATGGCCGTCCAGTGACGCCGGGGCTGGCACCCGGGCGGATCCCGACGCCCGTCGGCCGGGCGGGACGACCCTGATCATGGCCCTCCTCCCGTCCGAGCAGCTCCATGCCATGGCCGAGACCTTCGGGAACGAGACCGCGTACACCGTGGTCGGCGACGACTCGATCACCTTCGAGGAGTGGGACACCGCTGCCACCCGACTCGCCCATGGGCTGGTGGCATCCGGCGTGGCCCCCGGCGACCGGGTCGCCCTCCACCTGGAGGCGGCCAACGCCCTCCGGTGGATGACCGCCTACGTCGCCATCCACCGATCGGGGGCGGTGGCCGTCCCGTTCAATCCACAGCTGACCAGGCCCGAAGTGGCCAGGATGATGGCGCACTCCGGCTCCACCGTTGCCTTCGTCGAGCACTCGCTCGTCGACCGTCACGAACCGGGGTCGACCGCCGTCGTGGTGGTGGATGTACCCGGGGCCGGCGACGACGGTGCCGGACCGACGGACGGCACGGTCGGGTGGTCGGAGATGCTTCAGCGCGACACCACCTACTTCCAGGTCCCACGCGACCGGGGCGAGTTGGCCGACATCCTCTACACGTCAGGCACCACCGGCCACCCGAAGGCGGTGGCCGTGCGCCACGTCAACTCCTCGCTGGTGCCCTTCCGGGAGCCGACGTGGAGCGGCGGATCGTGGCTGCACGCCAGCCCGCCGTACACGTTCGCCGGAATCGCCTTCGTTCTCACTCCGATGAAGCTCGGTCTGCGGGGCATCTATCTGGCCGCGTTCGACGCTGGCACCTGGCTGGACACCGTGGAGCGCGAGCGCCCGGGCTCGGTGTTCCTGGTGCCGGCGATGGCCAACCTCCTGCTCGAGCACCCCCGGTTCGCCGACGCCGATCTGAGCTCGGTACAGCTGTGCACGCGTGGGCAGCGCGCCACTCGCCCCCACCGTCCTCGAGCAACTCCAGGCCAAACTGCCGGAGGCCCTCGTCTCCAACAACTACGGCATGACCGAGGCCGGCTCGGTCTACTGCATGATGCCCCCGGGAGAGGCCGTCCGGCGGCCCGGATCGGTGGGCAGGCCGTTGCCCCCCGCCGAAGTCATCTGTGCGGGACCCGACGGCGAGCCCGTCCCGCCCGGCGAGGTCGGGGAGGTCCGCATGCGGATCCCGGGCCGGCCCCGCGAGTACTACGGGGACCCCGAGGCGACGGCCCGCACCTGGGTCGACGGGTGGCTCATGACCGGTGACCTGGGCCGGATCGACACCGACGGCTACCTGTACATCGTGGGCCGGAGCAAGGACGTCGTCATCCGGGGTGGCAACAACATCCATCCCACCGACGTCGAGAACGCCATCGCCCTCCACCCCGCCGTGCACGAGGTGGCGGTGCTGGGCGTGCCCCATCCGGTGCTGGGCGAGGACATCGTGGCCTGCGTCGTCCTGCGTCCCGGACACGAGGCCGACGGCGACACGCTCCGCCAGCACACCCTCGAGCACCTGGCCCGCTACAAGGTGCCCCGTCGATGGCACTTCCTCGACGCCCTCCCCCGCAACGCCACCGGCAAAGTGGTGAAGGACGAACTGCGCAAAGGCCTCCCCGAAGTGCCGACCGGACACCGATGCCGTGACCGATCGGTGACCGCTGTGCCTCGGGTCCACCCGCCGGATGAGGTCCCGTCCACCCGACGCGGCGGAGGGATGCGGCGGTAGCCTGATCCGATGCCCACGACGCCCGCGCTGATCCCCCGTCCCCGGATAGGCATCGTCGGGGCCGGCAATATCGCCTCACTCAACGTCGCCGGGTACCGCGACGATCCCCGCTGCGATGTCATCGCCGTATGTGACCCCAAGGAGGGGCGGGCCGCCGAGGCCGCCCTCGCCTGGGGGGCGGACCGGTCCTACACCGATCTGGACGAGATGCTGGCCGACCCGGAGATCGACGCGGTGGAGATCCTCACCCCGACCTTCCTCCATCACGACCACGTACTGGCGGCGATCGCCGCCGGCAAGCACGTCTCGTGCCAGAAGCCGCTGGCCAACACCGTCTCCGAGGCACGGGCGATGACTGCCGCGGCCGAAGAGGCCGGGGTCGTCCTGCGGGTCAGCGAGTGCTTCCGCCACTATCCACCGCTCGAGTTGGCCAAGAAGATGGTGGCGGACGGGGCCATCGGACGCCCCACCCAGCTGCGCCTGCGGACCGTGGTGGGTCAGACCGACTCGGCCTTCCAGGCCGGCCTCGAAATCGAGGGCTACCTGTGGCGGATGACGGCCACCAGTCCCGGCGGCCACCTGTTCGACGACATGATCCACAAATACGCGGTGGCGCTGTGGATGTTCGACCAGGACATCGTCTCGGTCCAGGCCGTCGTGCGGCGGCGGGACCACTACTTCGAACCCTGCGCCGCCATCTTCGAGTACGAGGACCCGTCGATTCTCGGCACCATGGACGTCGGCTACGCACCGGCCATGTGGCTACGCAGTGCCTACTACGGGGCCGACGAGTTCTTCGAGATCCAGGGCGACGAGGGCTTCTTGTGGGTGACCCGCTGCACCGGACAGATGCTCGACCTCCCCGCCGTCGTGCACTACGACGGCACCCGGGGCAAGCAGACGACCACGTCGTTCCCGTCGGTCGACGAAGACTGGGGCGCGGGATTCCGGCGGGCATCGGTCCACTTCATCGACACCCTGGTCGACGGCGTGCCTCCCGAGATGAGCGGCGACGAGGCGGTGAAGGCACTGCAACTCTGCTTCGCCGTGTACGAGGCCGGCAATACCCGTCAGGCCATCGACCCGCGGAAGATCACCGATTCCGTGGTCCCCGACGGGTGGCCACGGTGAACGTCACCCGGACGCTCCACCACAGCTTCAATGTCGAGGGGCGCCTCGACGACTGCGTCGACTTCTACCGAGGCCTGCTGCAACTCACCGACGAGCACCGTCCGCCCATCCAGGTGGACGGGCACTGGTTCGCCGCCGGTGACGTGCAGATCCACCTGGTGGACGCCGACGCCGGGGCGGACCTGATCCAACCTACCGGTCCCCATGTGTGCTTCGCCGTCGACGATCTCGACGCGGCAATCGCCGAACTCGAGCGCGACGGCATCCCCTACGTGCGCGGTTCCCAGGGCCCGGTCGTGCAGATCTGGTTCGCCGACCCCGCCGGCAACACCATAGAAATCCAACAGGAGCGAGGGCAGGCCATCCGGTAGGCCCGCTATGGCCGGGCCAGGCGGCCGTCGACAGCCTGTCAGGGGATCCCACCGTCGACGCGCAGCACGGCGCCGGTCGTATAGCTCGAGGCATCGGAGGCGAAATAGAGGGCGGCGCCGACCACTTCGTCGGGCTGGCCGCCCCGGCCGAGCGCGTGGCGGCGGCGCACCTCGACGTCGAAGGCCTCGAGGTCCCACTCCTTGGTCACGTCGGTGAAGAACGGACCGGCCATGATGCAGTTGACCCGCACCGTGGGACCGTAGGCGTGGGCGAATCCGACGGTGAGGGCGTTGAGGCCCGCCTTGGCTGCGTCATAGGGGAGCATGAACGGCGCCGGACGGATCGAGCCGGTACTCGACACGTTGATGATCGAGCCGCCGCCGTCGGACACCATCCGCGGCGCCACCAACGCGGTGAGGCGGAACGGCCCCTTCAGGTTGAGTCCCACCACCTTGTCCCACATCGCCTCGTCCACGTCGGCCAGGTCGGCGTACAGGAGGGACATCCCGGCGTTGTTGACCAGTACGTCGATCCGCCCGAACCTGTCGTAGGCCTGCGCCACGAGGCCGTCGAGCTCATCCCAGCGGCTGACGTTGACGGCCACCGCCAAGGCCCGGCGGCCCCGGGACTCGATCTCGGCGGCCACTTCCAGGCAGGCATCGAGTTTGCGGCTGGCCACCACGACGTCGGCCCCGGCGTCGGCGAATCCGAGAGCCATGGCGCGGCCCAGTCCCCGGCTGCCGCCGGTGACCAGGACCACCCGGCCGGTCAGATCGAAGCGCTCGGCCGGGTTCGCTCCCGAGCGACCGGTCATCGGAACTCCTCCGGTTCGAGGTCGCGGGGCAGGCCGAGGATCCGCTCACCGATCACGTTGCGCTGGACTTCGCTGGTACCCCCGGCGATGGTGAGGCACCGGGTCACCAACGCGCCCTGCGACCAGCGGCCGGCCCGACCCTCGGCAACGGCCCCCTCGCCGCCCATCATGATCAGGCCGAGCTCCTGGACCCGTTGCTCGTGCTCGGCACCCAGGAGCTTGCGCAGGCTCGAGCCGGGACCGGGGTCGGCACCGGCCAACGAGCGCAGCCCCGACCGGTGGGTCATGAGCCGGAGCGACTGCGCCTCGGCCAGTAGCTCACCCAACCGGAGCGACATGGAGTCCGGCACGGTCCCGACCTTCCGCGCCGCCTGGCGCACCAGCGACTCGACTCCGGTCCCGAAGGTGGCACCCGAGGAGATGGACACCCGCTCGTTGGCCAGGGTCATCCGGGCGAGGCCCCACCCCCGGTTCACCTCACCGATGACGCAGTCGTCGGGAACGAACACATCGTCGAAGAAGACCTCGTTGAACATCGCCGCTCCGGTCAACTCGCGCAGTGGGCGCACATCGATCCCGGGCGAGGTCATGTCCACGATGAAGTAGGTGATTCCGGCGTGCTTCGCAACGTCCGGGTCGGTCCGGGCCAGGCAGATCCCCCACCGGGACGCCTGGGCCATGGAGGTCCACACCTTCTGCCCGGTCAGCGCCCAACCGCCGTCCACCCGCTCGGCCCGGGTCGACAGCGCCGCCAGGTCCGATCCGGCACCGGGTTCGGAGAACAACTGGCACCAGGAGATCTCGCCCATCATCGTCGGGCCGACCCAGCGATCCTGCTGCTCCTGGCTGCCGGCGGCGATGAGGACGGGAAGGACCCACGCCCCGATCCCGAGGTGGGGGCGATGGACTCCGGCTGCTCCCAGCACCTCGTCGATGACCACCTGCTCGACCGCTCCCGCGTCCCTGCCCCAGGGCGCGGGCCAGTGCGGGGCGACCATTCCGGAGTCGACCAGCAGCCGGCGGCGGTCGTCGCCTTCCACGGCGGTCAATTCGGCGACCAGGGGAGCGAGCTCGGTCCGCCACCGGTCGGCTCCCTCGGGCAGGTCGGCGGAGAGCTCGCGCCGTGCGCCACCAGCAGCTGCGGCGGCCAACTGCAGCCGGTAGGCATCGCTCCCTCCGAGCAACTGCCGGTCGGCCAGGGCCCGCTTCAGGTAGAGGTGCAGGTCGTGCTCCCAGGTGAACCCGATCCCCCCGAGCAGTTGGAGACAGTCCTGGGCGCAGGTCACGTAACCGTCGAGGGCCAGGACGGCGGCCGTGGCGACAGCCAGCACCACTCCCTCGTCCGGTGTCGTGCCCCCGACGTTCCCGCTGTCCCCGTCGTCCCGCAGGACGGCGTCGACGGCCATCACCGCGTCCCACGCCACGGCGGTCATCTGGTCCACCCGCACGGCCATGTCGGCGGCCCGGTGCTTGACCGCCTGGAACTGGCCGATGGGCCGGCCGAACTGGACCCGCACCTTGGCGTACTCGGTGGCCGTCTCCAGGCACCATCTGGCCCCACCGGCGTGCTCGGCTGCCATGAGGGCCATCACGACGTCACCGACCCGACGCGCCGGTAGGCCCGACAGCTGGCGCTCCCGCGGCACCACCTGGGCATCCACCGCTACCTCGCCGACCCGTCGGGTGGCATCGACGCTCGGAAGTGGCACGGCCCGGACCGGACCGTCGACGCCCACGTCGAGCAGGCACCAGTCGACGGTGCCGTCGCCGTCAGCAGCCGGAACCAGGACCACCCCGGCGGTTCCGAGGCCGAGTACCGGGCGCAGCGTGCCCGACACGGTGATGGCACCGTCGGACATCCGGTCCACCACCTCCAGGCTCTCCTCCCCCAGGTACACCGCAGCCGGAGTCGTCCCGTCGACCAGGCCCGGCAGCTTCCGCGCCGCCTCGTCCGGGGGCAGATAGCGGGAGCAGAGTGCCGACACCGCCGCCGTGGGCAGTAGGGGGCCTGGCGACATCGCCCAGCCGGTCTCCTCGAGGATCACCGCCAACTCGAGTAGTCCGAACCCCTGGCCTCCATGGGCCTCCGGCAGATGGATCCCCGGCCATCCGGCGTCGGCCATGGCCGTCCACACCGGTTGGAGCTCCTCCACCTCGACGTCGAGCAGCGCCCGGGCCACCTCCGGACCACTGTGGCTGGCCAGGAACCGGGACGCCGAGCGCCGGAGCTCCTCGTGCTCGTCGGTCAGTGGGATCGGCACCGGCCCTACCCCTCCCCGTCGTCGGGCGCCGTGACCGCGTCGGTCACCTCGAGGGTGATGGCCCGGGTCGGGCAGCCTTCTGCCGCCACCCGGAGCACCTCGACGGTGTCGACCGCCGGAACGACCGGCACCGACAGCCCATCGTCGTCGAGCTCGAAACTCGCCGGGGCCCAGTACACGCAGTTGCCCGAACCGATACAGCGATCGCGGTCGACGGTGACCCTGACCGTGGTCATGACGGACCGGTACCGGTGGGGGTCCGGCTGCAGGCAGACAGGTCGTCAGGCATCGCCGGGACACTACCGCCGCGGAAGGGTCGGGGCCGGATCCCGGGCTAGCCTGCGCCGACGGGGCCAGGGGGATGCCCGCCCAGGAGGAGTGCACGCCGTGACCGACCCGTCGACGAGGACGGCCCATCCGCACGACCCGCTTACCGCCGACGAGGTCCGCATGGCGGTGGACTCGGTCAGGAGGAGCGGACGGGTCCCCGACGACGCCCTGTTCGCCACCGTCGCCGTAGACGAGCCCGACCGGGCGGCGATGCGCGCGTATCTCGCCGGAGAGCGGCTCGCCCGTCGGATCCACCTGGTGGTGCTCCCCGGGCCCGAGGCGGCCGTCGTCGAGGCCACCGTCACTGTGCCGGACGGCGACCTGGTCGAGTGGACCGAGCGTGACGACGTGCGCCCGGCCCTGCTCTTTGACGATGCCTACCGTTCGATCCTGGCGCTGAAGGCCGACCCTGACTGGTTGGCGGCCATGGAGCGCCGCGGGATCACCGACATCGACCGGGTCCAGATCGACCCGTGGCCGACCGGCAACTTCGACCGGGAGGTGGAACGGGGGCGCCGGATCACCCGCTGCCTCAGCTACTACCGCGAGGAGCCGTCCGACAACGGCTACGCCCGACCGGTGGAGGGTGTGGTGGCAACGGTGGACGCGGCCCGGGGGATCGTCCTCGACGTGGCCGACTACGGGGTGGTGCCCCTCGCCCCTGGCCGGGGAAGCTACCTGCCCGAGCACAACCAGCCACTGCGGGCCGACCTGCGGGCCCTCCAGGTCACCCAACCCGATGGCGTGAGCTTCGTGCTGGACGGGAACCTGTTGACCTGGCAGCACTGGACGTTGCGGGTGTCCATGACACCGCTCGAGGGTCTGGTCCTCCACGACGTCGGCTGGGTCGACGAATCGACCGGTGCGGTCCGGACGATCCTCCACCGGGCCGCCATCAGCGAGATGGTGGTTCCCTACGGCGACCCGGACCCCATGCACAACTGGAAGAACGCATTCGATGTCGGCGAGTGGGGCCTCGGACGGATGGCCAACTCGCTCACCGAGGGTTGCGACTGCCTCGGCGACATCACCTACCTCGACGCCGTGTTCGCCAGCGAGCACGGCAAGCCCTATGTGCTCGAGCACGCGGTGTGCATCCACGAGGAGGACTACGGGATCCTGTGGAAGCACACCGACATGTCCACCGACCGGACCGAGGTACGCCGGTCCCGTCGCCTGGTGGTCTCCTCCATCGCCACCGTAGGCAACTACGAGTACGGCTTCTTCTGGTACTTCTATCTGGACGGGACCGTGCAGCTCGAGGTCAAGCTGACCGGGATCATGTCGACCAAGGGGATCCCGGTCGGCGGAACCACCACCCACGGGACGGTGGTGGCCCCCGGCCTGGCCGCACCCATCCATCAGCACCTCTTCTGCGCCCGGCTCGACACCGCCGTCGACGGGCCGGTCAACGAGGTGCACGAGGTGTCCTTCGCCGGCCAGGCCGTCGGCCCGGACAATCCCCTCGGCAACGCCATCGGGCGACGGATCGACCGCTTCGAATCCGAGGAGGCCGCCCAACGGGACGTGGACGCCGCATCGGGCCGCCACTGGCGACTGGTCAATCCCGACCACACCAACGCACTGGGCCAGCCCGTGGCCTACAAACTCGTCCCCGGTCCGACCCCGACTCTGCTGGCCGACCCTGACTCGAGCATCGGACGCCGGGCCGGATTCGCCCGCCACAACCTGTGGGTCACGCCGTACCGGCCCGACGAGCGGCGTCCGGCGGGCGACTACCCCAATCAGCACGCCGGCGGTTCGGGGCTACCGGAGTGGACGTCGGCCGACCGGTCGCTGTTGGCGTCCGAGATCGTGGTGTGGCACACCTTCGGGGTGACCCACTCGCCCCGACCCGAGGACTGGCCGGTCATGCCGGTCGAATACTGCGGATTCCACCTTGTGGCCAGCGGCTTCTTCGACCGGAATCCGACGCTCGACCTTCCGCCTCCCGATCACTGCCACTGACGCACCGGTGCGCTGAGCGGACGCCGTTCAGGCAGCGGGCGTCGGCTCCCGGGGTGACATCCCCGCCGCCCGGTAGAGGGCGTCGACCACGGCCATGTTGGCCACGGCGTCGCGGGCCGTAGTGGGGAATGGGAGTCCGGACTCCACGGCGTCCCGGAAGGCCCTCATCTGAAAGGTATAGGTGTGGGTCCGTTCGGCGTGCTCGACCCTCCGGGTGCGCCCGACCATCACCGTCGTCCGGTTCACGACATGGGGGCCCAGCGGATTGAACAGGGTCATGGTGCCCTCGCTCCCGATGACCCGGGCGTGCAGCCGGAGCACCTTCGACGACAGGAGCGAACATTCGAGCCCACCATCGATCCCCGCTCCGGTGTGCAGGGAGGCCGACAGCGCCCGGTCAACCTCTGCAGACATGAGTTTCGCCCGGGCCCGGACCACGGTCGGCTCATCGCCGGCGAGGGTCCGCCACAGGTGCACGGCGTAACAGCCGATGTCCATGGTGGCCCCCCCGGCCAGATCGGCCCGGTAGCGGATGTCGCGGGGCATGGGGAGCGGTATGCACATCGCCGTGTCCACCCGTTCGAGGATTCCGAGCTCCCCGCTCCGCAGGATGTCGAGTGCACGCAGCAGCATCGGGTGGTAGCGGTAGTGGAAGGCCTCCATCACCACCCGGTCCCCGCGCTCGACCTGTGTGGCCACCACGTCCGCCTCGTCGGCATTGGCCGTGAACGGCTTCTCACACAGCACGTGCTTGCCGGACTCCATGGCCCGCCGCGTCCAGACACCATGGAGCCCGTTGGGTAGCGGGTTGTAGACGGCGTCGATCCCGGGGTCGTCCAGTAGCTGACGGTAGCCCTCGTGCACCCGCGGAATGCCGTGCTTGGCGGCATAGGCGCGGGCCCGACCCATGTCTCGGGCCGCCACCGCCACCACCTCGACACCGTCGACGGCACGGGCTGGCCGGATGCAGGCAGCGGGGGCAATCCGGGCGGCGCCGAGGATCCCGATCCGGAGGGTCACGACCTCTGGCTCTCCCGGACCCGGTCGGCCGGGGTGTCGGGCAGTTTCTCGGCGCGCCGTTTCAGCTCGGGCCGATCCGGCTTGCCGACGCCCAGGACGGGGATCTCGTCCACGTGCACGACGTACTCCGGCGTCTTGAACTTGGCCACCCCCTGGTCGGCGAACCACTGGCGGCAGACGGCGACGTCCACCTCCCGGTCGGCGACCACGAAGGCGGCCACCCGTTCGCCGAAGCGGTCGTCCGGCCGGCCCACCACCACCGCCTGACGGATTCCCGGGTGCTGCTCGAGGACCCGCTCGACCTCGGCCGAGGCGATGTTCTCGCCGCCCCGGATGATCAGCTCCTTGATCCGCCCACCGATGGTCAGCCACCCGTCGCCGTCGAGGGTGCCGATGTCACCGGTGGCGAACCATCCCCGTCGCACCGCCTCACGGGTCTGGGACACGTCCCCGTAGCCGATGAACAGTTCGGGGCCGCGCACCTGGACCTCTCCCCGGACCCCGGGATCGACGGGCCGGTCGGTGACGGGGTCGACGACTCGGATCACCGCACCGCCCACCGAGTGGCCGTCGGTGTCCCGCGCCTTGTCCGCCGAGTCCCACCAGGCACTGGTGGTCACCGTCGGGGCCTCGGTCGACCCGTAGGTGCGCTTCACCAACGCCCCGAGCCCCTCGCGGGCGGAGTCGATGAACTCCGGTGTCACCCCCATGGCCCCGCACGACACGATCCGCAGGTGCTCGACCTGGCGGCGGTAGCCGGGCACGTCCATCAGTGACAGGAAGATGGTGGGTGGACCGATCATGAAGCTGGCCCGGTGGCGGCCGGCGAGGTCGGCCGCCCGCTCGGCGTCCCATTTCTCCATGAGCACGACCGGCATTCCGGCGGCGCCGGGGACGAGCACCGAGTTGAGTAGGCCCGAGATGTGGGCGAGCGGAGACGGCATGAGGGCGACGTCGTCCGGGTTGAGTCCATGGGCGTCGGCCATGCTCGTGGCCTTGCAGGACAGGCCCCGGTGGCTGTGCAGCACTGCCTTGGGATTGCCCGTCGATCCCGAAGTGAACAGGATCGCCGCCACGTCCGCCCCGCGGGCGGTGCCTCCGACCACCGGTCTGCCGGCCAGGAGCGCATCGAAACGGGGGTCGCCGGTGCGTACGCCGATCACCGGTCGTGATCGGGCGGCGTCGGCCAACGGGAGGCCTCCGGCCGACAGGAGGACCGCGGGGTCGAGCTCACCCAGGATCCGGTCGACCTCGGCCGAACCGACCTGATGGTGGATCGGGGCCGCTATCGCCCCGCTGCGCCAACATGCGTGGAAGAGCACGACTGCTTCCCACCAGTTGGGGAGCTGCCAGGCCACCACGTCCCGGTGTCGGACGCCCATGGCACGGAGACCGCCGGCCACCGAGGAGGCCAGCGCGTCGAGCGTGGCGTGGTCGAGCACGACATCCCCGTCGATGACCGCGGGAGCCGAGGACAGCCGCGGTGTTGCCAGTAGTCGGTCGAGCGGGGGCACGTCCCACGCCCCACCCCCACTGCGATATCGGAGTGAATCGGCCTGGTGGAAGCTGGTCCGGAACCTCATCGGTCCACCGGCACCACTAGGAACCTCCGACCGGAAGTCGGATGTACGGGCCTACGCGCTGCACGGTCTTCCACGGTCCTCCCCTGGTCCAGGGCCCACCACCTCGGTCGTCCGGCTCCTCCGGTCGACGGAGCACCACTCTAGACATCGCCGCCCTGGGCCCGTGAGGCCCGAGTCCCCGGCCGCCGACCTCATCGCACAACGGTGTCGATCCAACCTAGAGTTCTGAGGCCGAAGGCGGATGGGCACCGGAGTCCGGGTCACCGGACGGATCGACAAGGAGACCCATGGACAGCCCGCCGCCACCTGCCGAGGATCCGTTCGCCGCCATGGACCCCGAGATGGCCGCCCATCCGCAACCCATGTTCAAGATGCTGCGCGAGTCGATGCCGGTCGTCCCGGTCGAAGGCCGAGGTGTGGCCCTGACCATGCGGTCCGACGTCGAAGAGGTCTTCCGCCACCCCGAGGTGTTCTCCTCCAACGCCGACGCGGTGGACCTGCAGAACATCCGGCCGCTGATACCGCTGCAGATCGACCCGCCCGACCACAAGAAGTACCGCAAGCTGCTCGACCCCATCTTCGCCCCTCGGGAGGTGGCCAAGCTCGAGGAGTCACTGACCGCTTCCGTCAACGAGCTCGTCGACCGGTTCGCCGACCGGGGCGAGGTGGACTTTTCCGCTGAGTTCTCCACCCTGTTCCCGACCCGGGTCTTCCTCAACCTCCTCGGGCTGCCCATCGCCGAGCTCCCCCTCTTCCTCGCCATGAAGGACGGGATCATCCGTCCCCATGTGGTGATGGGCAATGCCTTCGGGAGCCCGGAGAGCGTGGCCTTCCAGAAGCAGACGGCCGACTCGATCTACGCCTATTTCGACGAGATCCTCGACCAGCGCGAGCTCGAGCGACGCGACGATCTGCTCAGCCGCTTCCTCGATGCCAGCGTCGATGGGCAACGGCTGACCCGCGAGGACATCCTCGACATCTGCTTCCTCTTCCTGATCGCCGGGCTCGACACGGTCACCGCATCACTCGACTGCATGTTCGCCTATCTGGCCGACCACCCCGATCAGCGACGACAGCTGGTCGACGACCCCTCGCTCATCCCGGCCGCCATCGAGGAACTGCTGCGGTGGGAGACACCGGTGATGGGGGTCGTCCGGGTCGCCCTCCAGGACACCGAGGTGTCCGGTTGCCCGGTCAGCGAAGGCGACATGGTCATGGTGATGCTCGGATCCGTCAATACCGACGAGGCCGAGTTGCCCGACGCCGACGTGGTCCGCTTCGATCGCGAGTCCAACCGCCATCTGGCCTTCGGTGGCGGAGTGCACCGCTGCCTCGGCTCCCACCTGGCTCGACTCGAGCTCCGGGTGGCACTGCGCGAGTGGCATCAGAGGATCCCCGAGTACGCCGTGGCCGAGGGCCACGATCTGGCCTATACATCGGGCATCCGGTCGATCGACCACTTCCCGATGACCTTCCCCGTCGCCTGAGTCCGGAGACGGTCACCGGACGCCCTCACAGAATGGCGCCGGCCTCCTTGTAGGCGATGATGGCGTCCCAGTCGAGGCCGAGCTCCAGAAGGATCTCCTCGGTGTGCTGGCCGTGTTCGGGCGCAGGCCGGAGGTGGTCGGCCGTCTCGTTCATCTGTACCGGGTTGGCCACCAGGTCGTAGCTCTTGCCGTCGTCCCGGTCGACCCGGGCCAGATAACCGTTGGCCTCCACCATCGGGTCATCGACCAGTTCGCTGGCCATCTGGACCGGCGCCCACGCTCCCGAGAGCCCGGCCAGCATCGACTTCCACTCCTCGTACGTCTTGGAGGCGAACTCCGCGTCGAGCGCCGCCACGCACGCCCCACCGTTGGCGAATCGGGCACCGGCATCGACGAAGCGCTCGTCGGTGATGAGATCGGTGCGATCGATGCAGGTGCAGAACTCGGACCAGTACCGGTCCGACTGCAGCATCATCAGGGTGATGAACCGGTCGTCGCTGGTCCGGTAGCTCCCGACCAACGGATTGGGTGAGGAGCTGCGGTCGAACTTGGGCATCGGGTCGCCCCCGTAGAGCAACGAGGCGACGATGTCCGGGGACAGCTGCCACATGGCCAGACCGAGCAGCGACACATCGACGACCGGCGCCTCGCCGGTGCGGGCCAGTTGCACCAGTCCGGCGGCGATCCCCCCGGCGATGGCCATTCCTCCGGCCAGGTCGCCGAAGGCGGCCCGGCCGCCGATCGGGAACTTGGAGTCCCCCGGCGTCAGGGCGTTGGCGATCCCTCCCCGTCCCCAGTAGACCGAGCCGTCATAGCCGGGCCGCTCGCGATCCACGCCGACCGGACCCTGGCCCGACCCCCGGGCGTACACGATCTTCGGATTGACCGCCCGGATGTGGTCCACGTCGATCTTGAGCCGCTGACGCACGGCGGGCAGGAAGCTGGTCACGAACACGTCGGAGGACTCCGCCAGCTTGTAGAGGACCTCGAGGCCCCCGGGCGTGCTGATATCGATACCGATGCTGCGCTTGCCCCGGTTGGGCTGCTCCATGATGTAGTTGACGGCGTCGGGGCCGCCGGGGATGAGGCCCATCGAAACCAGGCCTCGCTGGGGATCACCGGTCTCGGGATGCTCGACCTTGATGACGTCCGCCCCCCAGTCGGCCAGAACGGCACCGGCGGCCGGCACGAATGTCCAGGCCGCCACTTCGAGGACGCGGACTCCGGCGAGGGCTTGGGACATGGGGTGGTGGCTCCTTGGTTCGGACGATGGATCGGGCGATCGCCGGGATGGGCCGACGATGGAGGGTGTGGACGGCCCGGGCGCCCCCGGACGGAACGGTCCGGACTAGTCGTTCGACATGGCCGCCGCGGCCAGGTCGGTGGCGAGCGTGCCCCGCTTGGCCACACCGGCCCGGGTCTGAGACCGGATCGACACGTCGTGCCCCGCCGCCCGGGCCCGCAGGCTCCCCACGTTGCAGGCGTCGCGGCCGCCCAGGGCGGTGAACGGGTCGTAGTGGAAGTGGTGCATGGCGTTCAGATGGGTCATGCGGTCGACGTCATGGTCGCTGACCCCGTCCAGACTCTCGGCCAGGGTCTCGGGGGCGATCGGCCACGTGGAGTCGGAATGGGGGTAGTCGCACTCCCACATCACGTTGTCCATCTCGAGGAAGCCACGGCTGGCCACGCCGAACCGGTCGTCGATGAAGCAGGTCAGTACGTTCCGGTTGAACACCTCGCTCGGGAGCTCGTTCCCGTAGTCCTGACCGGTCCAGAGGTGGTGGCGGTCGTAGTTGTAGTCGATGCGCTCGAGGAAGTACGGGATCCATCCGATCCCGCCTTCGGACAGCGCCACCCGCAGATCGGGGAACTTCCGGAGTACCGGGGACCACACGAGGTCGGTGGCCGCTTTCACGATGTTCATCGGCGTCAGGGTGATCAGGCAGTCCATCGGTGCGTCCGGCGAGGTGATGACCAGTTCGGAGGACGAGCCGATGTGCATGCACACCACCACCTCCTCCTCACTGCAGGCCCGCCAGAACGGATCCCAGTGGTCGCTGTGCACACTCGGCCAGCCGAGCTTCGACGGGTTCTCCGAGAACGTGACGGCATGGGCGCCCTTGGCCGCCGTCCGGCGCACCTCGGCGGCCATGATCTCGGGATCCCAGATGGCCGGAAGGACACAGGGGATGAAGCGTCCGGGATGGGTTCCGCACCATTCGTCGATGTGCCAGTCGTTGTAGGCCCGGATCATGGCCAGGGCCACGTCCTTGTCCTCGGTGCGGGCGAAGAGCTGGCCACAGAACTGGGGGAAGGACGGGAAGCACAGGGAACCGAGCACACCGTTGGCGTCCATGTCCTTGACCCGCTCGTCGACGTCGTAGCAACCCGGGCGCAGCTGGTCGAAGGAGGTGGGCTCGATGCCGTACTCCTCGCGGGGCCGGCCGGCCACGGCGTTGAGGGCCACATTGGACAGGACCTGGCCCTCGTAGAGCCAGGAGTTCGTCCCGTCGTCGGCGGTGATGAACTGCGGGGCCAGGTCGACATATTTGGCCGGCAGCCGGCCGGCGAACAGGTCGGGCGGCTCGACCACATGGTCGTCGACGCTCACCAGCACCATCTCGTTGATCTCCATTGCGAGCACTCCCTCTCGCCCCCCAGGGCGTGGTCAGGTCGATTCTTCCAGACCCTCCCTTCCAATGTCGCATAAATCGGGCGACGACTGGGCCGGAGCCGGGTTCACTGAGCCACTGTCAGGCCACCATGCTCCCGGCCACGTCCGACATCGAGGCGTCGAGGAGGTGGTCGCCCCCCTGCACGAGGGCGCCCAAAACGGCGGCGGTCGCCGCCAACCCGGTCAGCGGGTCGGCAACGGCATCGGCGCAGAAGCAAAGGCCCCGGTGGTCACGGACGACGAGCCCGCCGGCCGCGGCGGCGTCGTCCCCGAAGGCCACCCGGTCCGCCGAACCCGGGTCGCGGCCGTAGCCGGTGATCGACAGCCAGACCCGGACCCGGCCGTCCCGCAGCGACCCCTCGGGGTCGAGGCCGAGCTGCTCGATGGCCCGGGGACGGGCCGACGTGATCACGATGTCAGCCTCATCCACGATCCGCTGCAGCGTGCGACGCCCGGCCGGCGTCGCCAGGTCAACGGCCACCTGTTCCTTACCGGCGTTGAGCGAGTCGAAGTGGGCCGGCGTCCCGAGCCGGGCCCCGTCGGGGCGCGAGGACGATTCGACCTTCACCACCCGGGCTCCGGCCCGAACCAGCAGGGCACCCACCAGAGGCCCGGCCCACAGCGCGCTCAGGTCGGCCACCACCAGGTCGGCGATGTCCGCGGGGGGCTGGCCGGTGGCGAGCCGGCGACCCGGGACCCCGGCGATCCCGGCAGTCGTTCCGACCGGTAGTGGGGTCCGGGCCTGGCGCTCCCCCACCTGCGCCACCGGCAATCCGAGCCCGGTCGACCGGGCCATGAGCACGTCCAACTTCGACGATCGCACGGCGGCGGCCACCCGAAGCCAGTCCTCCGGCGCCACCGGTGCGACGGTCCCGAGCCACGCCGCCACGAGTTCCCAGTCCGAAGGCCGGGCGAGGCTGACCGCCAGCCAGCCGTCAGCCGCAGGCAGCAGGCGGGTGGACCCTCCACAGCTCACCGGTCCACGGCGGCGCAGTCCACCGAGTCGGGCTCGGGCGGCCAGGAGCCCGAGAGGCTCGACCTCGACCGTCCGACCGAGCCGGGCCGAGTCCCGGGCGATGACGACGGCCAGTGAGCGCAGTCCAGGCACCAACCCCGGGGGCGGCTCGAGCCCCGGACCGTCATCCCGCCCGGTCAGCTCGCGGAGCCCGGAACGGGACCAGGTCGTCGACGGTGGTTCGACCATGGCGGAGCCGGCGGCGCCCGTCCGATGTTCGACACCCCTACCACTGCGACCCATGCCCGGCACACGTTACCCTCGGCCCATGGACCTCACCTGGCTGGACGGGCCTGCATTCGAGCGGGCCGTTGCCACCAGCGATGTCTATGAGCAGCTCGCCGGTACCACGGGGAGCGTCGTCGTCGTCGAGGCCGACGAACTGCCCGATGGGCTGGGCGCCGAGGCCATGGGTCGACTGGTCACTCTGCCCTCCGTGGTGGTGGCCCGCACCTCGGCGGCCGATCGCCGGCCCCGATGGGCCGACCTGGTGGTGGCGCCCGACGATCCGCTACTCGACTCGGTGATCGACACGGTCCGCAGCCGACCGCTGGCGGCCATCACCCTGACGCTGCTGTTGCGATCCGGCGAAGGTCGGTCGATCCAGGAGGGTCTGGTGGCCGAATCCACGGCGTACGGCCTGTTGCAGGCGGGACCCGAGTTCGCGCAGTGGCGGGCGGACCGTCCGAAACTTCATAGAGACGAGGGCGGCGGACCGCCAATCCTCGTCGAGCGTCACGGTGACGAGCTGGCGATCACCCTCAACCGCCCCCACGTCCGCAACGCCCTGGACTCGGCGATGCGGGACGGACTGGTCGAGGCCCTCATCGTCGCCGAACGCGACCCGTCGGTCACGGTCGTGCGTCTGCGAGGTGCGGGACGGTCGTTCTGCAGCGGGGGCGACCTCGACGAATTCGGTTCCCGTTCGGATCCCGCCACCGCCCATCTGGTCCGGATGATCTCCAGCCCGGCCCGGGCTCTGGCCGGCCTGGGCGATCGCACCGTGGTCCACATCCACGGGGACGCTGTCGGTTCAGGGATCGAGCTGGCCTCCTTCGCCGGACGGGTGGTGGCAACTGCGGACACCCGGATCTCCCTACCCGAGATCCGGCTCGGATTGATCCCCGGTGCCGGCGGTACGGTGAGCCTGCCCCGTCGAATCGGCCGTCACCTCACCCTCCAGCTCGCTCTCGCACCGGAGCCGATCGGCGTCGACACCGCGCTCGGGTGGGGTCTGGTCGACGAAGTAACCGGCTGAACGCCCGACGCACTGTCGTCACGGGAGGGATGGTCCGCCGGCCGCCGAACTCAGCGCTTGGCGATTGCCTCGCGGACGGCTGGCACCACCTCGTTGGCCCACAGGTTCAATGTCGTGTCATCGATGACTTCGCCGGGAGGGACCAGATAGATGAAGGCGGCAGCGGCGCATTCGAGCACGGCGAACGTCAGTTCCTCCACCCACTGAGCCACGCCGCCACCGATCCAGGTGCCATCGTCGTCGCGGGTGTTCGGCAACGGATCCCGCCCGATCCGTCCGGATACGTTGTAGATGGTGTCGACGGCAGCCGGGTCTTCCCCTACCGAGGCGGCCGCCTCGTCGACGATTGGCCGCGACCCGGCGACCAACGCGCTCCGCCAGTCGGCGAGGTGTCCGGGAATCCATCCATCCGCGTGTCGGCCGGTCACGGCCAGGTTCTTCGGGCCGAGCGATCCGATCCAGATCGGTGGAGTCGGAGCGGCGGCGGGCGCCAGCTCAGTGACCTGGTAGAACTCGCCGTCGAAGGTGATCGGATCACCCCCGCCGGACAGCGCTCGCACCACCATGATCGCCTCTTCCAACGCCCGCACCCGGGCTGCGGGGGACAGGCGGGGGACGCCGAGGGCGACGATTTCGTCCCAGATACCGCCCGCGCCCATACCGAGGATGAAGCGACCGCCGGAGACAGCCGACAACCCGGTGACCGTCCGGGACAGCACGGGAGCCGGGCGGCTCAGCAGATTGGTCATGATCGTCGCCGCGGTGATGTTGGAGGTCGCCCCCAGAACGAACCCCAGCGCGGCGTAGGCGTCGATGCGCTCGGCAAAGTAGGGATGGTCGGAGAGGCTGACGATGTCGAGACCGGCGTCGTCGGCCAGACGGGCGTGCCCCAGCATTTCGTTCACCTGGTGGGCATGGGTCTCGAGCCCGAGGCCGAAGTGGACGTTGTGGTCGGGTGTCACGGTACGAAGAGGTTCATTCACTCCCCCGCCGCCGGAGATGACGGCGGCGGTGCCATCTGCTCCATGAACTCGAGCCTGATCCCGCCCGGAGCCTCGACGAAGGCGATCCGCCGCGTGCCGAAGGCGCCCTCGACCACCGCCGGTCCCCACACCACGACGTGCCCCTCCAGTTCGGCGTCGAGGTCGTCGGTGAACAGCGCCGGGTGGAGGAATCCCTCCGCGGGAAGCTCGACCTCGTCCTCGTAGATCGCCCGGGTGAAGAGCGTGATCATGACCGGGCCCAGATAGACGTCGGCCCGCTCGCCCCCGCCCCACTCCATCCGGTCGCGGACGTCAGCCCCCGCCGCTTTGTAATAGTCGACGGCACCGTCGAGGTCCACCACCTTCACGGCCAGATTGGCCATTCCGGTAACCGCCACATCGCCTCCTCGGTCTCCCGTCGTCCCGGTTCCGGGGCACCCAGGCGGAGTCTACCGACGCAGCCCCTGCTCACATCGGCCTGGCATACTCGGCCCATGGAGGTGGCCCCATGACCATCGTCACCCGGCCGGACACCCTGCTCCCTGATCCCGAGCCCCGCCAGGTGCGCGCCACCGTGATCTCCGTCGACGACCACCTGGTCGAACCACCCGGCATGTTCGAGGGGCGCCTCCCGGCCCGGTATGCCGACCAGGCCCCCCGGGTGGTGGAGGACCGGCATGGCCGTCAGGTGTGGGAGTTCGACGGCCAGCGCTACTCACAGGTCGGGATGAACGCCGTGGCCGGCCGGCGGCCCGAGCACGCCTCACTCGAGCCGACTCGGTTCGAGGACATGCGGCGCGGTTGCTGGGACATCGACTCCCGCATCGCCGACATGGACCTCAACGGGGTGTGGGCCTCACTCAATTTCCCCTCTCAGATCACCGGATTCTCGGGGAGCGTGTTTTCGCGGACCGACGACCCCGGGCTCGGTCTGGCCGTGACCCGGGCCTGGAACGACTGGCTCCACGACGCATGGTGGCAGCCCTACCCCGAGCGGATCATCCCGTGCGGCATCACCTTCCTGGCCGATGCCGACCAGGCCGCGGCCGAGATCCGTCGAAATGCCGCCCGCGGGTTCCGTTCGGTGACCTTGCCCGAGCGACCGCAGCGGATCGGCCTGCCCTCGCTGTTCAGCGGCTACTGGGATCCGGTCGTGGCCGCCTGCCAGGAGACCGACACGGTCATCTCCCTCCACGTCGGCTCCTCGGGCATGCCCGACCTTCCCCCCGACGGTCCGCTCGTAGCCCTCGGCGCCACGCTGTTCGGGCAGATGTCGCTGACCGCCTGCGCCGAGTGGCTCTGGTCCGGACTGCCGGCCCGATTCCCCGACATCCGGATCGCCATGAGCGAGGGCGGGATCGGCTGGGTGGCCATGCTGCTCGACCGACTCGACAACATCGTCGACCGTTCGGGCTACGGGCGTGGGTACGACCCGTCCGGCCTGAACCCGGCCGACGTGCTCCAGCGCAATTTCTGGTTCTGCACCATCGACGACCCGTCCACCATCGACACCCGCCACCGGATCGGCATCGATCACATCATGGTGGAGGTCGACTATCCCCACGGCGACTCCACCTGGCCCGATACCCAGCAGGTCATCGAGCGCTGCTGGGGCCACCTGCCCATCGACGAGCTACGCAAGCTGACCCACGAGAACGCCGCCCACCTGTACCGGTGGCCGCTACCGGACACGGTGATGCCGTGACCGCCATGCCGTTCTCCCCCGCCCCTGGGCAGTTACTGCCGGACCTCACCCCGCAACAAGAGCTGGTCCTGCTGGCACGGACGTTGTGGCACGAGGGGTACGACGACCACCTGGCCGGCCACATCAGCTACCGCCAGGCCGATGGGTCGCTCCTGTGCAACCCGTGGCACCTCCTGTGGGACGAGCTCCGACCCGACGACATCCTGCGGATCGACCTCGACGGCGCTGTGCTCGAAGGCCGGTGGCCGGTACCGCTCGGGATCCCGCTCCACCTGGAGCTCCACCGTCGGCGCCCCGACGTGGTCGTGGCCGTGCACAGCCACCCCCGGTTCGCCACCGTCTGGGCCGACCTCGGGAAAGTCCCCGAGTGCTACGACCAGAGTTCGGCATTGGGTGGCGGAGAGCCGGTAGTGGTCGACGAGTACGACGGCCCGGTCGACTCGTCGGCCTCGGCCGCCCGGGCCGTGGAGTCCCTGGGCGATGCCGCGTCCGCGCTCCTGGCCAACCACGGCGTGCTGGTGACGGCGGCCAGCATCCGCGCCGCCCATCAACGCGCCGTCGCCCTCGAGTACCGCAGTCGCCGGGCCTGGTACGTGGAGGCGGTCGCACCCGGTCGCCCGCTTCCTGATCCATCCCGGTCCTTCTTCCGGACATCCGACGGCGAAGGGTTCATCGGGTTCTTCGAGGCCATGGCGCGTCGCGAGCTGCGGCGGGACCCTGACTGTCTCGAACCTCGCGGAACCTGATGGTCCGGACCTGAAGGTCCGAGCGCATCCGGTCAGGGCGGGGCTGCGATCCCCACCGTCTCGGTGTCGGTACCCGAGCGCAGGACCCGCCCGGGGACGGCCCCGGTGAGCACACCGTCGGCAACCACCGCGGCGCCGTTGACCAGGACATGGGCGATGCCCGATGACCCGGCGTAGAGACGGCTGGCCCCGGCCGGCAGGTCGGTGCGGGAACGTAACGGACCGGGGCCCACCGTCGCCGGGTCGAAGACCACGATGTCGGCCCAACACCCGACGGACAGACGGCCACGGTCGATCAGGCCATACAGCCTTGCCGGCACATCGGTCAGGAGGCGGACGGCCTCCTCGAAGGTGAGCAGCTCCCGTTGGCGCACGCCGTAGCCGAGCAACGACGTCGAATACACCGCCCCGCACATGGTGTCGAGGTGGGCCCCGGCATCGGACCCGCCGACGACGGCCCGCGGGTCGCGCCAGACCTCGGACCGGGCCTTCCAGTCGGCGTCGGACTCGGGGATCGGCACCGAAAATCCGGTGCGCAGACGATCGGCCACCATGATCTCGCACATGGTGTCCCAGGCTCCCTTTCCCCGTTCAGCGGCGATGTCTGACACCGGGCGACCCTCGAGGCCGGCGTTGTCGGGGGCGAACGTCTCGGCCACCACCAGCCGGCCCCAGTCGGCCAGAAACCGAAGGATGCCGGCCTCGTCGGATTGGGCCCGTTCGTCCATGGCACCGCGGGATACCGGATCTGACAGGGCGGCCATCCGCCGGTCCACCGACTCGGCGAAGAAGGTCTGCCACCCGGGTAGACCGTCGAGTATGGCCCCGTGCTCGAAGGACAGGCGCAGGGCCATGGTGTGGGGCAGGGTCAGCGCCACCACGGTGGCACCGGCCTCGGCCGCCCGATTGGACGCCTCCAACTGACGGGCGGTGCCTTCGGTATTTCCGGCGGTGACGGCCAGCACGTTCCAGTTCACCGGTCGCCGTGCCGCCAGCGAGACCCGGGCCAGCAGCGCCATCTCGTCGTCGGAGAACCCGTTGATGCATCCGGGCACGATCATCTCCACGGTCGTGCCCGGGTGGTCGGCCACCACCGCGGCCAGCCGTTCGAGCTCGCCCGGGCCGGCGGCCCGGGACGGCACCGGTCGACCGTCCCCGTCGTTGTGGGTATGCGCGGTCGAAGTCGAGAACCCCATGGCCCCGGCAGCCAGCGCCCGGTGCAGTTCGCCCTCGAGCCGGACCAGCTGGGCCTCGGAGGCCGGACCCTCGACCGACTCGTCGCCCATCACCACGCGGCGCAGGGTCGAGTGCCCGACCAGGAATCCCGCGTTGACCCCGACGGCACCGTCCAGCCGGCCCAGCCACTCGTCGAAGGAGCTCCACGACCAGTCGAGCCCGGACTCGAGCGCGGCCAAGGGCATCCCCTCGACCCGGGCCATCATCCGGGCCAGGTACTCGGCGTGCTCGGGCCCGGCCGGCGCCAGCGAGAAGCCGCAGTTCCCCCCGAAGACGGTGGTGACGCCGTGCAGCGGGGACGGGCTGGCGCTCGGATCCCAGAAGAGCTGGGCGTCGTAGTGGGTGTGCACGTCGACGAACCCCGGCGCCACCATCGCACCCTCGGCGTCGATGACCGTTCGGGCGGTGTCGTCGACCTCGCCGACCGCCACGATCCGCCCGCCGTCCACTCCGACATCGGCCCGGCGGGCCAGTCGTCCGGTACCGTCGACGACGGTCCCACCGCGCACGACCAGGTCGATCACGGCAGCACCCCCCGGGCGCGACTGGCCGCTCGGATGGCAAACCGCCATTGCGATGGCCGCTCGCTCCATGGAACCCCCCCGGGTCGTCGAGTTCGGACAACGCTACTCTCGGCCCCCGTGGGGAGCACACTGCTGCCGGACCCGGAGCCCCGGCCGATCCTGGTCCCGGTGATCTCGGTCGACGACCACCTGGTCGAGCCGCCCGACCTCTTCGAGGGTCGGGTGCCCGCCCGACTGGCCGACCGCGCCCCACGGGTCCACGAGGCCGACGACGGGCACCAGTACTGGCAATTCGAGGGCGCCGAGTACCCCAACGTCGGGCTCAACGCCGTGGTCGGGCGGCCGCGGGAGGAATGGAGCATGGAACCGGCCCGCTTCGACGAGATGCGGCCGGGCTGCTTCGACATCGACGCCCGGGTGGCCGACATGGACCGGGACGGCATCTGGGCCTCGCTCTGCTTCCCGTCCCTCGTGGCCGGATTCTGCGGGTCGGTGTTCTCCCGGGCCACGGACAAAGAGCTCGGGCTCGCCTGCACCCGGGCCTGGAACCAGTGGCACCGCGAGGTGTGGGCCGGCACCCACCCCGGCCGCATCATCCCCCTCCAGCTCCCGTGGCTCGACGATGTCGAGCGTGGCCGCCGCCGAAGTCCGGGCCAACGCCGCACTCGGGTTCCGGGCGGTGACCTTCCCCGAGTTTCCGTCCCAGCTCGGCTACCCCTCGATCTTCACCGGACACTGGGACCCGTTCTTCGACGCCTGCCAGGAGACCGGGACCGTCGTCTGCCTCCACACCGGGGCATCGGCCTGGGCCCCTCTACCGTCTCCCGGTCCGCCGTTCGCCCTGCTTCCCACGGTGTTCCCGGTCAACGCACTGCTCGCCGCCGCCGAGTGGCTGTGGTCGGGGGTGCCGCTCCGCTTCCCGTCGCTCCAGGTCGCCCTCTCCGAAGGTGGGATCGGGTGGGTGCCCATGCTGATGGATCGGGTCGACTATGTGCTCGCCCACTCGGCGTCGGGGCCGGACGGTGCCGACTGGGAGGGCGACCTGCGTCCGAGCGAGGTGCTCGGCCGCAACTTCTGGTTCTGCACCATCGACGAGCCGTCGGCGGCGTCCCAACTCGATCGGATCGGCATCGACCACGTCATGGTCGAGAGCGACTATCCGCATGCCGACTCGACCTGGCCGGACACCCAGGCCGTGCTGACCCGATCGTTCGGCCAGCTCCCCGAGGCCGTCCTTGCGCGCCATGGCCGCCGGCAACGCCGTCGCGGCTCTTCCGCCATCCGTTGCCACCCCGGGACGACTGGCGCAGCCCCTGATCCCAGTCCGCCGGGTCTCCCTGACCGACGGGCCATTGGACCGGTCGGCACGACCTGGACGTCGGAGCCGCCTACCCGATGATCGGGAGGATGCGGTCGCGCAGGAAGGTGAGGACGGCGTCGGAAAAGGCGTCGTTCCGGTCGCCGGCGATCATGTGGGCGGCGCCGGCCACGTCGACCACGGTGGACCCGGGTACCGACTCGAGCAGATGGTCGACACCCTCCTGGGTGACCACGTCGCTGAGCAGGCCCCGCACCAGCATGGTCGGGACCCGGATGTTGTGTACGGCCGTATCCAGCAGATCGACCAGGACTTCGGGGACAGCCTCGTTGCGACCCTGGCCGATGAAGGCGGGATCCCAGTGCCAGTACCAGCGGCCGTCGCGCTCGCGCAGCACCTTGCGCAGGCCTTCGGGGTTGACGGAACGGGTGCGCTCCGGCGTGTAGGCGGCGATGGCCACCGCGGCGTCGTCCAGGGTGGCGAACCCGCCGAGCCCCGACTCCATGAACGTCTTGATGCGCTGGATCCCTTCCATGTTCGTCTTCAGGGTGATGTCCACCAGCACCAGGCCGGCCGAGACCACCCGGTCACTGGTCCCCTCGGCGTAGACGGCGGACAACCCGCCGAGCGACGCGCCCACCAGCACGGGCGGACGGCCCAGCTGGTCGGCCACCGACACGACGTCACTGCCGAAGGCGGTGAACGAGTAGTCGCCACGCGGGGCCCAGTCGCTCTCCCCGTGGCCCCTCAGATCGAGCGAGACCGTCCGCCACCCGTCGTCGGCGATCCGCTCGGCCGCCGATCCCCAGGCGTGGCGGGTCTGGCCGCCCCCGTGCAGCAGCAGCACCGGCCACCCGTCGGGGTCACCCCGGATGTCGGCCACCAGCTGCACGCCCTCGAATCCGGTGAAGACCACCCGTTGCGCATCCACGCCCCATGGTCTCACGCGTGGCCAGTGCCGACGGCGGGGTACCGGCGATACGCTCGGGCATGATCACGATCTCCTCGGTCGAGGACCTCACCCCACTCATCGGCCAGCACCTCGGATACAGCGCCGGACATCAGGTGACCCAGGACCGTGTCGATACGTTCGCCGAGGCCACCGGCGATCACCAGTGGATCCACGTGGACCCTGTACGGGCCGCGGAGGGACCGTTCGGGGGCACGATCGCCCACGGGTACCTGACCCTGTCGCTCGGTCCGACACTGATCCACGACATCGTGACGTGGGAGAACATCCGGATGGGGGTCAACTACGGCCTCAACAAGGTCCGGTTCCCGAGCCCGGTGATGGTCGGCTCGACCCTGCGTCTCGGCGCGGTCCTGACCGGCGCCGAACCGCTGGGAGACGGGGGCGTTCAGGTCACCATGGATCTGACCTTCGAGGTCGAGGGCTCGTCCAAGCCCGCGTGCGTCGCCGAACTCATCCTCCGCTACTACTTCAACCAGTAACTGCAATCTCTGGCGACTTCGACCCTCGCCCCGCAGAACAAGGAGCACCGACCATGACCGGTCCCGAAATCACCCCCGTCGACCTTCCCGCACTTGTCCGGGACGGATCGGGCGCATGGACGCTCGACCCCGGCAGGATCGAGTGTCGAGTTCCATGTGAAGCACTTCTGGGGATTGATGACCGTGCATGGTCGGTTCGACTCGCTCGTCCGGCGAGGGGCAGGTCGATGCGGCCGGAACAGTTTCCGGTCGGATCAGGATCGGCGCAGATTCGGTGAACACCAAGAACAAGAAGCGCGACCAGCACCTCCGCTCCGATGACTTCTTCGACGCCGAGCACCACCCCACGGTCACCATCGAGGCCGCCGGGCTCACGCCCGCGGAGGGCGGAGAGCTACGGGGAAGCGTCACCTTCGACGCAGCAGGGCACAAGCAGCCCCTGGATACGGTCGTCCGGGTCGTCGACGCCACCGCTGACGCCGTCACCCTACGGGCGGAGGCAGAGGTAGAGCGGGCTGCCTTCGGGATGACCTGGGGTCCCCTGCACATGACCGCGCCCGAGGCGCATGCCGTCGTTACCGCCCGCTTCGTACGTGGCTGAACCGGGCGGCTACGCCCCGCCGGACAGCATGGCGGTGATCTGGCCCAGGTCGAAGTAGTCGCGCCAGGCGCTGATCTTCCCGTCCCGGACCTCGAAGGTCCCCATGACCGGCAACGGGGCGACGATATCCCCGATCGGTGAAGGTGTCGATCCGCTCGGTCAGTACCAGATTGTCGTGCACGGCCAGGTGGACCGTCTCGATGGTCATGGTGTCGCACATACCGAAGAAGGCGTCGATGAAGGCGATGGTGGCGTCGATGCCCACCGCCGGATCCAGTGGAATGTTGTGATAGACGACATCGTCGGTGAAGTACGGGCGCAACGATTCGGCGTCTCGTCCGTCGAACGAGTCACAGAACTCGCGGACGATTCGCTCGGCATCGTCCGCACTGGTCATGGTTGCCTCCGGGGTCGGTTCTGGGCACAGGCTACCGACACTTCGGAAACAGGGGGCGTTCGACCACCACGTTGGCAGAAATTTTCCGAGGCACGAGGAACCGGGTCGGTGACCCTCCGGTAACCCGCTGCGGCAGTTTTTGATGTTTACCGGGAGCGATTCCCGGAGACAGTGAAGGTATCTGTGCAACGTGTGCAGTTTTCAGAGCACGAGGAGTATCGATATGCGTCGTTTGACCGTTGTAGTGCCCACGGCGATCGCCTTGGCGTCCTTGTCCGCGGCCGGTTTTGGCGTTGCCGGGACGGCCGGTGCTGCCGCCGGTACAGCCGCAGCCAAGAAATCCGGCATCACCTGCAGCAGTCTGAAGGGAACCATCTCCAGTACCGTCACCATCAGCAAATGCTCACCTTCGGGCGGCGCGGGGTACAAGAGTGCCACCGCTCCTGCGGTCAGCCTCGCCGAAGGCGGCAACATCACCTGGAAGAGCAGTGGGGCGACGACAACCGTGGGTGACTCCTCGGTGTCGGACGTAACGCCGAACAAGTGTGGCACCAAGGGCACCGAGTATTCCTTCAAGGGGAAGGTGACAGCCGCCTCGACGAAGGGCACCGGGATCCCGGCCGTGGGCAACTCGGTCAAGGCCCTGGCCTGTGTGTCCTCAGCCGGCGCCATCACGCTGCTCCCGGGGACAACGATCCACCTGTAGACGGCGATACCAGCCCTACTCGAGGGCGATTCGAAACACCCCCGGCATCGACCGGGGGTGTTTCGCGTCCCGAGCCAATCATTCGACGGCGGCTTCGGTCCTGCGTTGTCAGGTCACGAGCAGAAGTTCGGTGAGTCGCTGGGTGTGAAGCTCTGCCCGAACTGGGGGAAGTACCAGCTGACCATCTGATACATGAGCAGACCGCTGCAGGTTCCTAGGTCATAGGCGACGATCACCGCAGCTTGAGGCGTGCTCTGGTACACAGCTTCGCCCGGTGCTTCGTAGTCCGCGGCACCTGTCCCGACAGCTTGCGAGCCACCCCACGAGCCCCACTGGATGTCCCCGACCGCTCCAGTCGGATCACCGCCCAAGAATATGCCGCTTGGTGCGACGAGGCCGAGGCCCTCAGAGTCGGGGAGGAGTGATCGTCCGAGGATCGGCACACCCGCTGGAGGGATCGGAGTGCCGGTGAGCAGCCAATAGCCACGTCCGTCATGTGTGGGCGCGAGGCTCACCACCGAACTGAACAGCTGCTCACCCCCGGTCGAGCCCTCGAACGGCGCGTCGCCGAAGGCGAAGACGCCGCCGTCCGTTCCGACCAACCAGTAGCCGCCGGAATCGGGTGACGCGGCGATCCCATCAACGTATGAACCGAGCAGATTGTTCGGCGCCGATCCGAAGTTCTGGGCATCGCCGAAGGTCGCGACCTGCCCGGCGCCGTTCACCAGCCAGTAGCCACGACCTCCGCCGGCGACGGCCATCCCGGTATATCCGGACGGAATCTCTCCGGCGGCACTTCCGTAGAAGCCGGCATCGCCGTAGGCGAAGACCCCGCCGTCGGAAGCCACCAACCAGTAGCCCTTCCCATCGGGTGTTGCGGCGATCCCGACGACCGCGGCGTTGAGCCTGAGCGTGCCGGCCGAGCCGTAGAAGCCGGCGTCCCCGTAGGCAAAGACCCCGCCGTCGGAGGCCACCAACCAGTAGCCCCTCCCAGTAGAGGTTGCGGCGACCCCGACGATCGGTTGGTTGAGTCTGAGTCCACCGGCCGAGCCGTAGAACCCGGCATCGCCATAGGCAAAGACTCCCCCGTCAGCTCCGGCCAACCAGTAGCCCATGGAATCCGGGGTGGCCGCCATCCCGACGAAGTCGGCCTGGGCCCTCAGCGATACCTGACCGTGCGTGGACGCGTCGCCGAAGGGTAGGGGCTGCACCGTGGTCCCGACGTAGGTCTGCGCCGACGCAGGTTGCGCCGTGGACAGGATTGATCCGACCTGAGCGGAGATCAAAAGCACCAGCGCTACCGCAACAGTCAGCCGAGACCTACCGCTCATGCGCGAGAACGATACTCCTTAACGTGGATTCCCACTTGGAGTAGCCGTCCCGGTCAAGGGCTGCCCCATGACGTTCACCACGACAACGGGTCGGCCCCTACAGATCCCAGAACCGCAGGCGCCCGAACTCGTCCATTCGCCGACGGAGGTCCTCGCCCTCGTCCGGGCCGAAAGGGCGGAAGGCAACGTCCCCCTTGGCTCGGAACCACAGCGGATCTCCGTCAGTACGATCGGGTCGGTACTTCTGGTGGACCAGCGTCCTGGTGAGGACCTTGTTGGTGGGCGACGTCGGCAGAGCTGTCGCCAGCCGCAGGTGGGTAGGGCGCCACTTCGGGCTCAGGTCGGCCTGACCATCGATCCAGGCGGCAAACTCCGCCGGGTCGAATTGGGCACCGTCGCGCAGCACCAGGGCGAGCATGACCCTGTCCCCGGCTTCGGGGTCGGGCACGCCGTAGGCGGCGCAGGCCAGCACGTCGGGATGGCGATTCACCACCGTCTCGATGGGGCCCACCGGGAAGTTCTCGCCATCCACCCGGATCCAGTCGGCATTGCGACCGGCGAAGTAGAGGAAACCTTCTCCGTCCAGGTAGCCCAGGTCTCCGCTCCAATACCAGCCGTTTCGGGTGGCCCGGGAATTCGCCTCGTCGTTGTTGTAGTACCCCTCGAACACGCCGACACCGGAGGTGTTCACGATCTCCCCGACGCAGTTCTCCGGATCGACCAGGACTCCGGCGTCGTCGAACGTCGCCCGCGCCAACTCTTCTCCATCCTCGGACACGATCCGGAGCTCGGGCCCGGCCCGGCCCACCGAGCCCGCCGGGGCGTCGTCCACCCGGGTCACGGCCAGGCCGCCTTCGGTGGCGCCGAAGGCGTCGATCACCCGGACGCCGAACCGTTCGCCGAAGGCCTCGACCACCTGGGGTGCCCCTTCGTTCCCGTAGGCGACCCGCAGGGTGTTGTCGGCATCGTCGGGTTGCTCGGGCTGGGCCAGGATGTAGGCCAACGGCTTCCCCGTGTAGTTGAAATAGGTGGCCCGATAGCGCCGAACGTCCGGGAGCCAGCCCGACGCCGTGAACTTCCGGGCCAGGCCGACTGACGCCCCGACCACCACCGATGGCGCCCATCCCACCATCACCGAATTGGAGTGGAACAACGGCATGGACACATAGCCCACGTCGTCCGGACCGACGCCCATCATCTGGGCCATGCGGTTGCCGGTCACCAGGATGCGGCGTTGTGAGCAGATGACGGCCTTGGGGGCGGCGGCCGTCCCGCTGGTGAAGATGAGCGCCCACGGCCGGTCGAGGTCCGCCTCGGCTTCCGGGTCGGCGTCCGATACGGCGCCCAGTGCCTCCCCCAGGCTGTCGCCCACGACGAGCACCTGGTCCAGGCGGTCGACCACCGGCGCGATCAGGTCATGGTGCCGGGGCTCGTAGATGACCAGCCCGCAGTCGGTGTGGCTGACGTCGTGGAGCAACTGCTCACCACTGCGGGTGTGGTTGACCCCGACGACCACTCCCCCGGCGAGTGCGGCCCCACCGAAGGCGAAGAGGTACTCGGGGATGTTGTCCATGAGCACCCCGACATGGAGCGGGCGGCCGGGGCGACGGAACCGGAGGAACAGGTTGGCCCAGCGACACGACTCCCGGTAGTAGTCGGCATGGCTGACGACCCGGTCTTCGAACAGGACGGCGGGTCGATGTCCGATGTCGGGCGAGGCGGCGTTGCGTCGCAGTAATGCCGCTGCGCTCTCAGCGGGCAGGGTGGCCTCGCCCAGGGCGGGCGCGTCGCCGATCCGGGAAGTGGTCACCGTTGTGGCGCCATTGGCTTCACATCACGTCCTGACCGGCGAGCACCGACTCCCGCAATCCGGCCGCCAGGAGATTGCGGTGGTAGGTGGCATCGCCGAAATCGAGTTGGGAGAACTGTGCCCGCTTGATGAAGAGGTGGAGATCGTGCTCCCAGGTGAACCCGATTCCCCCGTGGACCTGCAGACCCGAGGACATGACCCGCTTGGACGCCTCGGCACACCAGATCTTGGCGGTGGACGCGGCCAACTCCCACCCGGGCTCGCCGGTGGACGCCGCCCATGCCGCATACCAGGTGGCGGAGCGCATGCCCTCGACGTCGACCAGCATGTCGGCGCACCGGTGCTTGACCGCCTGGAAGCTACCGATGGGCACGCCGAACTGAATGCGGTCCTTGGCGTATGCGGTCGCCATTTCGAGCACGCGACCGGCTCCCCCGAGTAGTTCGGCCGAGGTCGCCAGTGCACCGAGGGCGCTGAGGCGGGCTGACTCCGGTCCACCGCCCAGGCGGGTGGCCGGCGTGCGGTCCAGAGTGAGCCACGACAGGCTCCGGGTGACATCCATGGCCGGTTGCGGGGCGGGGCGACCGGTGACGGACAGGTCGACCAGGAAGACGTCGTCGGGAACCACCACGATGGCGATATCGGCCACGGCGGCACCCTCGAGAGGACCGAGCCGCCCGGTGAGCATGACCAGGTCGCCGTCGGTCTCGCAGACGAGGGCGTCGGTCCGGCCCGACCAGGCCACCGCCGCAGTGATTGATCCATCGATCAGGGCGCCGACCGCCGCGGCATGCGCGTCCTCCGCAGCCAGTAGGTCGAGAGCCAGCAACTGGGGCGCGAACGGCACCGGTGACGTGTGCCGGCCGACCTCTTCGATCAGTACCGCCGCCTCGACCCATCCGAGTCCGGCGCCGCCGCGCTCTTCGGCAACGGCCACGGCCGGCCAACCCTGCGCCACCATTGCCTCCCACAGCTGCGAATCCAACGGGTCGCCTGATGACAGGTGGGCGCGCACCTGGTCGGGCCCGCTGTAGCGGTCGAGCAACCGACGGGCCTCCTCCTGGAGGGCCGCCTGGTCAACGGAGAGATCGAAGTCCATGGCTGATTAGTATGGCCGCGATGCAGCCGTCCGAGTGGGGCCCGTGGATCTGAGTCCCAGCAACAACGAAGAGGAACTCAGGACCGACATCCGCTCGTGGCTCCAGGAGCACCTTCCCTGGGAGTACGGCAAGGGGCTCCCTCCCCGGTTCGACGATCTGGCCGACGAGGTCGCGTTCGGCCGGGAGTGGCAGGGGCAGCTGGCCGGGGACCGGTGGGTGGGTGTGACGTGGCCCGAGGTCTACGGCGGACGGGGGGCGGGGCCGACCGAGCATTTCATCGTCCAAGAGGAGCTGGCCCGGGCCCGGGCTCCCGAGCTGGTGGGAAGGATCGGCGTCAACCTGGCCGGCCCCACCCTCCTGGCCCAGGGCACGGAGGCTCAGCGCCAGCGCTGGCTCCCCGGGATCCTCAGTGCCGAGGAACTGTGGTGCCAACTGTTCAGTGAGCCCGGTGCGGGGAGCGACCTGGCCGGAGTCGCCACCCGGGCTACACCGGTAGAAGGCGGCTGGGTGCTCGACGGACAGAAGGTGTGGACCTCATACGCCCAGTTCGCGGACTGGGGGGTGTGCCTCGCCCGTTCGGACCCCGATGCCCCCAAGCACCGTGGTCTCTCCTACCTGGTGGTGGACATGCATGCACCGGGGGTCGAGGTGCGCCCGCTGGTACAGCTGACCGGTGAGGCCGAATTCAACGAAGTCTTCCTGGATGGCGTCTTCGTGCCCGCCGACCGACTGATCGGGGCCGAGCACGACGGGTGGACGGTGGCCAATGCCACGCTCTCCCACGAACGGGGGACCAACCCGCGCCAACTGGTGATCCACATGCAGCTCCTGGAGGAGTTGCTCACACTGGCCGCGGAAAGTGGTGTCCTCGACGACGTGCGCCTGCAGCAGCGGCTGGCACAGGCCTACGTCGAGGTCCGGATCTTCCAACTCCACAACCTCCGGAGTATCAGCCGACTGGCCAAGGGAATGGAACCCGGACCGGAGGGCAGTGCCCTCAAGCTCTACTGGAGCGAGATGAGCAAGCGGTTGCACGACACGGCCATGGCCGTCCTCGGCGACTCAGCGCCACTGTGGAAGGGGGCCGAGCACGCCGTCGGCGATGGGAAGTGGCAGCGGTCGTGGCTCTACTATCAGGCGTCTTCGGTGTGGGCGGGGACCAACGAGATCCAGCGGACCATATTGGGCGAGCGGGTGCTGGGGCTTCCCCGACCGCCTCGAGTCGAAGTGGCGGGCGACGCAGGCACGGATGGCAGATCGCACGAGACGAAGGGGGGCATCGGTGCCCGAGGATGAACCAGTGGTGCTGTACACGACGCGCGGCCACGTGGCCACCATCACCATGAACCGGCCCGACATGGCCAATGCCCAGAACACCGCCCTCATCGAGGGGATAGACGCCTGCTTCGACTTGGCCGACGCCGACGATGAAGTCCGTGTGGTCGTGTTGGCCGGCAACGGCAAACACTTCTCCTCCGGTCACGATCTGAAGGAGCTGGTGGGTGACGCCGAGGCCGACCAGTGGCGCCTCATGCGCGAGACGCCCGAGGGAAAGCTTCGCCACGAGCAGCTCATGTACGTCGACAAGTGCCAGCGGATCTACCACTTCCGCAAGCCGACCATCGCCGCCGTCCAGGGCGCCTGCGTCGCCGCCGGGTTGATGCTGGCCTGTATGTGCGACCTCATCGTGGCCTCCGACGACGCCACCTTCCAGAATCCGGTCCTGCGGATGACGGGAGCCGGAGTGGAGCTCCTGGTCGAACCCTGGGAGTTGGGCATCCGCAAGGCGAAGGAGTTCCTGTGGACCGGCGAGAAGCTGGATGCCCAGGAGGCCTGGCGCCTCGGTCTGGTCAATCGGGTCGTGCCGCGGGAGGAGTTGGGCGCGCGGGTCGACGAGCTGGCCGACCGGGTGGCCCTGGTGCCACCGACCACCGCTCAGGTGGTGAAGGACTCGCTCAACAACACCGCCACCTTGATGGGCAAGGAGGCGTCGTGGAAGTACCACTTCATGGCCCACCACTGGATGCACAACACCGAAACGGCCACATCGGCCCTGCAGGCCCGCCAGGGCAAGCAGTCGATGTCCGAGGTGTTCGCCGAACACCGTGACTGACCAGGCCGACCGGCTACCGCTCGCTGGGGTCCGGATCATCGACGTCGGGACCCGGATCAGTGCGCCGTTCTGTGCCGGGCTCCTGGGCGACATGGGGGCCGACGTCATCAAGGTCGAGGATCCTCGGGGCGGCGATTTCATGCGGACCATCGGCCCGTTCGTCCCGACCGACGACGACGGTCCCGGGTACTCGATGTGGTGGGCCGTCGAGGGACGGGGCCGACGAGGAGTGACCCTCGACCTTCGCCGCCCCGCCGGCCAGGAGCTCTTCCGTCGCCTGGCGGCCTCAGCCGACGTCGTCTGCGAGAATTTCCGTCCTGGCGCCATGGAGCGGTGGGGAATCGGCCCCGACGACTGCGATCCCCGTCTGGTGTGGGCGCGGATCAGCGTCTTCGGCCAGGACGGCCCGAACTCGGGGCGCACCGGTCTCGACCGGATGGGCATCGCCTACGGCGGCCTCCTCCACCTGACCGGGTACCCGGACCGACCGCCGGTTCGCCCGGGACTGTCGATCTCGGACTACCTGACCGGCACCTTCGCCGCCTCGGCGGTCGCCGCCGCCCTGTACCGGCGGGACGGGCCGGGCGGCACCGGGCGCGGGGGCGTGGTCGATGCCAACCTGTACGGGTCGATCCTGCGCGTCCTCGAATGGACGGTTGCCGCTCAGGACCGGCTGGGGATCACCCGCGGTCGCGAGGGGAACCGCATGGCCAACTCGGCGCCCCTCGACAACTACCCGTGCGCGGACGGCAACTATGTCTGTGTGGTGGCCGGCTCGGACACCAACTTCCGGCGCCTGTGCGCGGCCATGGGCAGGCCCGAGTTGGCGGACGACCCGCAGTGGGATGTCCTGGCCAAGCGGGCGGCGCGCTCGGATGAGATCAACGACCTGGTGGCATCGTGGACCTCGCAGCACACTGCAACCGAGATCGAGGCGGCCTGCATCGCCCACGAGGTGCCGGTCGCCACCGCCTACACGGCGGCCGACATCCTGGCCGACCCCCACATGGCGGCCCGGGGCGATCTGGTCACCATCGACGACCCGGTGGCCGGTCCCCACCGCCAGCAGGCACCGTTCCCCCGGTTCGATGGCAACGCTCCTGTTTCCCCCCGGCCCGCTCCCCTGCTCGGCCAGCACAACGACGAGGTCTGGTTGGACCTCGTGGGCCTGTCTGCTGACGAGCTCGGGGCCCACCGCGCCGATGGCGTGATCTGACCCGAGTGGTGGGCACCTGACTGGCCCGACACCGGCGGCACCGGTCGGGCAGGCTGGGACGGTGCGAGACGAACCCACCCGGACCCACATCGCTGTCCTCGCCCCCCTGCCGCTCGAGCTGGACGCGGTGGTGGCGGCATTCGGCCTCCAGTCGACCGACGGGGAACCTCGGGTGTGGACCGGTCGGTGCGGCGGATCGTCAGTGTCGGCACGACGCATCGGCATGGGACCGGCGGCGGCACGGTCAGCCACGACCCAGCTCTTCGACGATCCCCGGTCCCGGGCCGGGGCCGTCGACCACGTCATGGTGGTCGGCATCTGCGGTGGGCTCGACCCGGCGATCGAGGTGGGCACGGTGCTCACCCCCGAGCTGGTCGTGGACCTGAAGAGCGGTGCCACGTTCCCTCATCACCCGCCCGACGACGTCCCCCGTTCGGGCACCCTCGTCACCACCGAGGAGATCACCTTCGATCCCGAGTTCAGTCGGCGACTGGCCGCCGACGGTGCGCTCGGGATCGACATGGAGACGTCCGCCGTGGCCGAGGTGTGCGAACTCCGAGGATGTCCGTGGTCGGTCTACCGCTGCATCAGCGACCGCTACGTGGACGGTCTGCTCGACCCGAAGGTCGTCGCCCTCACCGGCTCCGACGGGCAGATCGATCTCGACCTCCTGACCCGGCTCCTGGCCGAGGAACCCGAGCTGGCGGTGCGGCTCGAGCGCCTGGGCCACGATGCCGAGCTGGCCGCCCATCGAGCGGCCGACGCCGCGTTGCGCGGCTGCCTCGCCATTGACGCAGCCACCGGGGGCTGATCGTCAGTCGGTCGACACGTCGGACGCCCCGGCGAAGTCGGGCTTTCGCCGTTCGGCGAAGGCAGCCATGCCCTCGGCCATCTCTGGCGAGACCGTGCCCAGCGCCTGGAAGTGGGACTCACGATCGAGGGAGGCGGCGAGCGTCGACTCGAAGCTGGTGTTGAGCAACTGTTTGGACATCCCGAGCGACCGGGTCGGTCCCTGGGCCAACCGGACCGCCAGTTCATCGGCGGCCACCGCCAGCTCCTCGACCGAGTCCAGGCACCGGTAGGCGAGGCCCAAGGTGACGGCCTCGGCCCCCACCACCTCCTCGCCCAGCAACACCATGGCCTTGGCTCGCGGCAGTCCGACCAGTCGCGGCAACAGGTAGGCGCCACCGGCATCGACCACCAGGCCCCAGCGGGCGAAAGACCAGATGAACCGGGTCGTCGCCTGGGTCAGTACGAAGTCACAGGCCAGGGCCAGATGTGCTCCGGGGCCGACCGCCGTCCCGTTGACGGCGGCCACCGTGGGCTTGTCGAGTTCCCACAACTCCCGGATGAAAGCCTGGACCCCCTTGCGAAGGGCCTCGCTGGTAGCGCGGGGGTCCAGTCCGGCCGAGCCGGCCCGGCGCACGGTCGAGGCCCGCAGGTCCATCCCCGAGCAGAACGACTCCCCTGTCCCGGTCACCAGGAGCGAGCGCACACGGTCGTCGTCCCGGGCGGCACGCACCGCGTCCACCAGGTCGTCGCGCATCTCCACGGTGAGTGCATTGCGGGCGTCAGGGCGGTCGAGCGTGATGCGGCCGACGCGATCGTCGCCGACGTCGTAGTGGATCATCCCGGGATGCTACCCGGCGCCCCCGTCCGCTAGCTTCCCCTGGGTGATCAGCCCCTCCACCGACCATGCCCCGCCCGACGGGGCCCCGCCGGTCGACAAGACCTGCTCGCTGGACGAGGCAGTGGGTCACGTCCGCGCCGGCGATTCCCTCCACATCGTCACCAACCATTCGCGGTGGACCGCCGCCGCCCGTCATCTGGTGCGGCAGTGGTGGGGCCGAGATCCCGGGTTCACCCTGGTCATGCTCAGCCTGTCGAGCCTCGGGGCCCTATTCTTCCGGGGCGGCCTGGTCGACAAGGTGGTGACGGGATACTCGGGCGACGTGTTCCCGAGCTTTTCGCCCAATCCGAACTTTTCGAACGCCTACCTCTCCGGACAGGTCGAAGTCGAGCACTGGTCGTTCCTCACCTTCCTCCAAAGATTGGAGGCGGCAGCCCGCGGGCTTCCCGCTGTCACCACCAGCTCGCTGGCCGGCTCCTCCATGGCCGACAATCCCGGGTACGCCGAGATGGACTCCCCGTTCGGCAGGCTCGGCCTCCTCGAGGCCTACGCGCCGGACATCGCCCTCCTGCATGCGCCGGTGGCCGATCGGCAGGGCAACCTCGCCTTTCAGCCCCCCGGTCTCGAAGGCGTATGGGGAGCCCTTGCCGCCAAGCGCGGGGTGGTGGCCACGGTCGATCGGGTCGTCGACGACATCAGACCCTGGTCCCATTTGGTCCAGGTCCCCGCCCACCGGGTGCTGGCCGTGGCCGAAACGCCGATGGGGGCCCATCCCGGGGGGCTGTTCGCCCGGGACCTGCCTGTCGAGGCGTACGGCGAGGACCTCGAGTTCTGGGCCGACGCCCGCGCCGCCAGTCACGGCGACGACTATGACGCCTGGATCGAGGAGTGGGTCCTCGGACCCGCGACCCAAGAGGCCTACCTCGAGCGGCTCGGGACCGACCGGATTGAACGGCTGCGGCGGCGCGCATCGCCGGATTCGTGGCGCGATGACGAGGCACTGCACCCGCCCGACCTGGAGTCGCCCGCAGTTCCCTGGGAGATCGCCGCCGTCCATGGCGCCCGCTACCTGGCCGACCGGGTGATGGCAATCGACGCCGACGCCGTGCTGGCCGGTGCCGGAGTGGCCAATCTGGCCGCCTGGCTCGCCGTCGACCTCGCCCACGCCCAGGGCTCGTCGGTCGTCCTCGCCGCCGAATTGGGTCTGTGGGGGTACCGTCCTACGCCGGCTGACCCGTTCATCTTCAACCACCGCAGCTTCCCGACGGCCACCATGTTGAACGATGCGGAGTCCGTCCTCGGCGGCCTGGTGTCCGGCCCGGGCACGACTCTTGTCGCCTGTCTGGGGGCGGCCCAGATCGACCGGCACGGCAACATCAACTCGACCGTGGTCGGGGACTCGGTCTTCCTCGTCGGATCAGGGGGCGGCAACGATGTGGCCTCCACTGCCGACGAGGTCGTGGTGATGTCGACGCTCACCCGGCGTCGCGCCGTGGCCAGCGTCCCCTATGTGACCTCGCCCGGGCACCGCGTCCGGGCCTTCATCACCGATCTCGGCCTGTTCGAACGGGATGACAGCGGCGAGTTGGCCCTCACCGCGGTGGCGTGCGGGTCGGGCACGGTGGCGGACCGGGTGGCGGACATTCGCACCTTGTGCCCGTGGGACCTGCACGTGGCCGACGTCGTGATCGAGCTCGATCCCCCGGACCCGGTGCACATCGAGCGGCTACGGCGGTGGGACCCCGAAGGCCGGTTCCTCCGCCCCGGCGGTTAGCGGGCGTCCGGGGGCGTCCGGGGGCGATCGCTCGGCGCCCACTAACGAGGTACATGGAATTCGATCCGATAGACCAGGGTGTCATCGTGGATCGGCCCGGCATGAGCGGCCCGTCGTCGAAGGGATGCGAGGTCAGGCTCGCCTGCTCGGCGGACGTCGGCGTCATCGATGAACGAGAAGGGGATCAGTTCGACCGAATCGACCTCGATTTCACCGTCACCGACCCGGTAGCGACCGCCGGGCTTCACCTGCAGCCGACGCCACAGCCGGAACGTCACGGTGATGTCACCGGACAACACGCGTGCACGCAGTTCCTTGCTGAACTCCACGGGCCGAACATAGGTCAACGGTGAATTTGATTCGGCCGGAGTTCATCACCGCTCGGGTCCGAGGCCGGCAGGGAGTCGAATCAGTTTGGGAGACCCCTCGGCCCATCTGCTCGACGACCAGATCCTCCACGAACCGAGCACGGGCCACGATGCTGGCCCGGAACAACCTGGTGCCGTCGGGGTCCATGTCCGGGCGCCGCCGCCAGTCACTGTCGGGAGCGGCCATCTGCAGGCCGATCTCGTCCTCCAGCACGCGAGGTGGTGCATCGATCTGGGCGTGCATCGCCCGCCAGAGCGCAACCCGCACCGCGGAGCTGTCCGCCGTAGCGGCATGCTCATCGGTCATAGCAAAGGCTTCTTCATCTGCATGGCCGTGACCTCGTAACCGGCCGACTCGTAGAGGGACCGCGCCACCAGGTTTCCGCCGAACACATTGAGGCCGATCGAGTCGATTCCATGTTTGGCCGCCTCCTGCTCGCCTGCCGTCAACAACGCCCTACCGAATCCTTCCCCACGATGGGCCGGGGAGACCTCGATGTCATAGATCCAGGCGCCGCCGCCACCGGATTGACGTTCGAGAGCCACCCATATATGTCCGACAGGTTCGCCGTCGAGAGTCTCCGCCACGAGCATCAACATCCCCGGGGTGTCAACACCTTGCGGCAGGAGGGCATCGGCTTCCGCTTCGGCCCGAGCTACGGCTCCCTCGGATTTCCAGTCGCCGGCCGCCACATGTTCGGCGGCATATTCCTTGGCCATCGTGGCCCGAATACCGTCGAACTCGGTCTGGGTCATTCGTCGAGTGCGGATCTCCTGCATCGAACCATTCTGCACCGGCCCCGGACCATTCCCGCACGGGTCAGTGGTCTGTCGACCTGCGACGGTTCATGGATAATTTGGTCTATGAGTGATATCCACGACGTGTGTTCATCCGCGGCCCAGTCACGATGCAGCCACGGAGAGTGACCGACTCTCATTTACCCGACGAAACGACTCGACCCGGCGGTAGCTTCGTTCCAACCAATCAAACAGAGGGGCTTCTCTGATGAATCGTGTCACCAAGACACTTGTAGCCGGTGTTGCGACAGTGTCGCTCGTCGGCGCACCTGCAATCGCCATGGTCGGAATGGGTACGGCGGGAGCTGCGACAACAGTCGTTTCACCCGTGGGCAAGTACACCGCCACCCTGACACTGGATGGAACCTCCGGCACCGTTCCGCTCAAGATCAATGGCAACGGTACGTTCGTCTTCCCCGGGGGCGGTCCCAAAGGGACCTGGACCGAGGCGGCCAACGTCGTCCACATGACCGGCAAGCTCGACAAATTGACCTGGGGATTCGTTGTCCATCAGTCGGGCAAGAATCTGGGATCGGCGGCCAAGCCGGGCACGGTCAAGGTGAAAGGGATGCAGCTCGGCACGTGGTACGCGGTTCGGGGTTAGGGGACCGGCGGACGATGAACCCAGTTCCCGCCTGATGACTGGCATCGATTCGCAGACAATCAGGGCTTCGGCTCTCTGGCCGTTCCCCCATCGCCACCGGGGTGGCCGAGACTGAACCGCACGGAGTGAACGCGACGAAGGCCGATAGCGTTTGTCCAACCGACGAGATAGAGGGGCGGTAGTAATGAATCGGGTACTCAAGACACTGGTGGCAAGTGTGGCGACGGTATCGCTCGTCGGCGCACCTGCAATCGCCATGGTCGAAGCCGGTCCGGCAGGAGCGACGACGGCAGTCACCGCACCGGCTGGAAAGTACAAGGCCTTCATCACGTACGGCACCACCACCATCCACACGCCGCTAAGCCTCACAGCGGCCGGCAAGTTCACATTCGAGAAAGAACTTCACGGGAAGTGGACCGAGACGGCCGACGTAGTCCACATGACCGGGAAGATCGGCAAGGACCAACCTATGCATTCGTGATCGATCAGGAGGGAAGTGACCTCGGTTCGAAGGCGGACCAGGGCACGATCACGGTGGCCAAGGTCCAGATCGGCACGTGGTACGCCATCCCGGCCAAGTGACAGCCGGACACTGACCTCGCTCGGACACCGGCCGTTTTCCATGGGCCACACTGTGGAACATGTCAACGATCCGACCGATGCGGAACGACGACGAGGTCGGCGCCGAAGCGGCGTGGGACCACGCCTATCGGACATTGCTTCTCGACAGTCACCTGCCGGTCCCGCCGCGCACAGCTGAGGCCATCGATCAGCGCCAGCGGCGAATGCACTATCTGCTCAGTACGGATCCAGGGGGTTCCTGGGTCGTCGAATCCGAAGGCCAGATCATCGGTATCGCCCAGGCGCACATCCGAGGGGACACCTGGGTCCTCGCGACCCTCGGAATCGTTCCCGAGCACCAGGAGTCAGGTCTCGGCCGCCAGCTTCTGGACCGGGCACTCGCCTACGGTGATCCGGCCTCCCCCGGCGCCATCTTCTCGTCTCCTGACCCCCGGGCCGTGTATCGATACATGAGCGCCGGCTTTGCCGTCCACCCGTCGGCGACCGCATTCGGGCCGGTCCGCAAGCCCGTTCTTCGCTCCGACAACGTCCGGGCCGGCGGCCCGGCCGACCGGGAGATCGTGGACGGCGTTGACCGGGAGGTCCGCGGATCCACCCGCGGAACAGATGTCGAATTCCAACTCGGCCTCGGCTACCAGCTCCTCGTTGACGAGGAAGGCGGATACGCCATCACCAATGGGGGAACTGTCACCATGCTCTCGGCCCTCACCGAAGACATCGCTACCCGCCTACTACTGGACGCCGTCGCCCGCTGCCCGGCCGGCGAGTCGGTCTGCGTCGGCTGGATGACTTCCCGACACCAGTGGGCGCTCCGCCCGTTGGCGATGGCAGGGGTGCCGATTCATGTTCACGAATCGGTCATGACGAGGGGTTCGTGGGCGCCGAGCCTCCCTTACCTGCCCAGCGGGATATTCGGGTAGTCCACAGCACGACGCCGCCCGGGTCGGCGCCGGCCCGGCGGCTTCGGTCAGGTCCGGTTCTCCAACCTCCACACCAAACGAAGTGCCGTCCAGACGTCGTCGATCGCACAGACCTTGTTGTCGACCAGCCCGAGAGGGATTGCAATCCGACGCACGATGTGATCGGTGATGTCGGTCGGAATCCCGGACGACTTCTTCGGCCACACGATCCAGAGCCCACCAGCCGGGAACACTGCGTCGGCGAGCTTCTCCATTCGTTGGTCGAGTCGGTTGGAACTGGTCACGAATGCCACCACCACGTCGGCACTCCCCCGCAGCTGCCGTTTGACGATGACCCCTGGCGGCAGCTCGAGTTGAACTTCGTCGGGCGCGCTCGCCAACACGAGTACCGACCCTTCGACGATGCCAAGCTTCCTGGCTAACGGCGTTGGTGAGTATCCGGCCACGACTTGGATCCCGGGGTGTGGCTATCCGGCCAGCGGGTCCATCCAACCCGGCGATACCGTCGTGCGACCGGCGACAGCAGCGGCCCCGATGAAGTTGCGCTGGGCCTCTACCGTGCCGGCCCCGAAGCACAACCCTCGGATGTCCCGGTAGGCCCGCTCGACCGGGTACTCATGGCTGTAGCCGTAGCCACCGTGGATCTGCATGGCCTCGTCGCACACCAACTTGGCCGCCAGGTTGGCCGCCGTTTTGGCCAGCGCCGTCTCGAGCGGAGGCGGGGTCCCGCCGGGTCCGGCCAGATGGACAGCCCGGGTGAGCAGTAGCCGGGCTCCCTCGAGCTGCACCGCCATCTCCGAGAGCTTCCAGCGCAATCCCTGGAGATCGGCGATGGGCCGGCCGCCCAATCTGCGCTCGCTCATGTAGCGCACGGCGTGCTCGAAGGCACCTTGGGCGGCGCCCACGCACATGGCGGCATTGCCGCACCGCTCGTGGTTGAGGTGGCCGAGGAGCACCTTGAAGGCATCGGTGTTCGACGGTTCGCCGGCGATCAGCACGTCGTCATCGGTGAGCAGCACGCCGTCGAATGCCACTTCGGCTTCGGTGGCGGCGTGGATGCCCATCCCCCAATGGCGGCCGGTGAGCTCGACCCCGTCGCTGTCCATCGGCACGATCACCGCCCCGATCCCCTTCGAACCTTCTCCACCGGGCCACCGGCACCAGACCAGGATGCCGGCCGCCCGGTGCCCGAGCGTCGAGTAGTTCTTGTAGCCGGTGAGCCGCCACCGTCCGGGTCCGTCGGCGACCAGTGCGCTACGCATGTCCTGAACGGCGGAGCCGGCATCGGGTTCGGTGATGCCGATGCTCACGATCGCCTCGCCGTCGGCCACGGCCGGCAACCAGCGGTCCTTGAGCGCCTGGCCGCCGAGGTGCTCGATCCCCCGGGACGGACCGTTGAACGCCAGTTGGCAGCAGATGGCGGTCGACACGTCGTGGCGGGCGATCTCCTCCAGCACGATGGCGGCTTCGACGTCGCCGAGTCCGAGCCCACCCCACTCCTCCCCGATGGTGATCCGGAACAGGTCGGCGGCGGCCAGGGCGGCCAACGCGTCGGCCGACAGCTCGCCCGATCGGTCGGCGTCGCGTGCCACCGGCGCCACGGCGCGATGGCCGACGTCACGGGCCAGCGCCCGCAGCGCCTGCTGATCCTCCGTCTCGGCGAACGGGTCTGTACCTCGGGAGGTGGCCACGGTGAACCGGCTTTCTGGCAGAGGGATGCGGAGGGCGAACTGTCGGCGCGGCATCTGGCCCGGCCGGATGCGTTGCCATAGTATTCCCGCGCTGGCGGCGCCCAGCACCCCCGCCGGGGGTCGGCGCCTGATGATCACAGAGCAGAGGTGTCCCATGTTGTTGGAGAATCGGGTGGCGCTCGTCACCGGTGCGGGTCGAGGGATCGGCCGTCAATTCGCGCTGGAGCTCGCTTCCCAGGGCGCCGCCGTCGTGGTCAACGACCTGGGGGTGAGCCTGCGCGGCGACGACGAGGGTGAGGACCCCGCCACCTCGGTGTGCCGGGAGATCGAAGCGGCCGGTGGCCGGGCGGTACCGTCGCACGAGTCGGTGACCGACTTCGCCGCCGCCGAGCGGATGGTGGGCACAGCAGTGGATACGTTCGGTCAAATCGACATCCTGGTCAACAACGCCGGCATCGTCCGGGACCGCACGCTGGTCAAGATGACCGAAGACGACTTCGACGCCGTCGTGGCCACCCACATGAAGGGGGCGTTCAACTGCACCCGCCACGCCGCGCCGCTGATGAAAGAGGCGGGCTACGGCCGAATCATCAACGTCACCTCTTCGGCCGGACTGCGTGGCAACTTCGGCCAGACCAACTACGGAGCGGCCAAGGCGGGCATCATGGGGATGACGTTCGTCTGGGCACTGGAGCTGGCCCGCGCCGGCATCACCGTCAACGCCATCGCCCCGGCCGGGGCGACCCGGATGACGGCGGCTCTGGCCGGAGAGGGCGAAGTCGATCCCCGTCTGGACCCGGCCATGAACGCGCCCCTCGTCGCCTTCCTGGCCTCGGAGCAGGCCGGGCACGTCAACGGGCAGCTGTTCGGGAGGACTGACTTCAGCTATTCACTGTTCCAGCACCCCAAGCAGATCGCCTGGATGCACAAGGACGGCGGCTGGGATGCCGAGTCGGTTGCCGAGCAGTTCGACAACATGCTGGGTCAGCACCTCCAGACCGTGGGCATGGTCATGCCGGCGGGACTGTCCCAGGACACGGCCCGGTCGTAACCACGTCCGCGGTAGGGAACATCCTGCCCACTGGGTGAGCGCCACCATGCAAACATCGACCGAGCCACCCGCGCCGCACCTCGGTCCCCACGCCGCCGCCCACCCCGATCGGCCCGCCGTGGTGATGGCCGGCTCGGGTGCCGTGACCACCTACCGCCAGCTGGACGAGCGATCCAACCGCCTGGCCCACGTCTTCCGACGCGCCGGCCTACGGGCCGGAGACCACGTCGCCCTGATGATGGAGAACGGCTCGGCGTTCGTGGAGACCGCCTGGGCCGCTCAGCGGGCTGGGCTCTACTACACGGCGCTCAACTCCCACCTCCGGCGGGAAGAGGCCCAGTACATCCTGGACGACTGCGGCGCCCGGGCCCTCGTGATCACGGCCGGCCTGTCCGGGGTCGCCGCCTCACTCGACCTCGCCGCTGTCCCACTGAGGATCGCCGCCGATGGCCAGGTACCCGGGTTCAGCGCTCTCGAGGAGATCGTCGCAGACAGCCCCACCTCCCCCTTGGACGACGAAGCGGAAGGGCGCGAGATGCTCTATTCGTCAGGCACCACCGGCGTGCCCAAGGGCGTGCGCAAGCCGCTCGGCGTCACAGTCCCCGGCGACCCTCAGGCCCCTTCGGTGGCGATCGCCCTCGGGATCGGTGCCATGGGGATCGCCGATGACGCCGTGTACCTCTCCCCGGCACCCCTCTACCACTCGGCGCCACTCGTCTACACCATGGCCATGCACCGGCTCGGGGCCACCACCGTGATCATGGAGTCGTTCGACGCCGCCGGTTGCCTCGCCGCCATCGAGCAGTACCGGGTGACCCATGCGCAGTTCGTGCCGACCATGTTCATCAGGATCCTCCGTCTGCCCGAAGAACAACGCCTGGCCTACGACGTGTCGAGCCTGCGCTACGTCGTCCACGCCGCCGCCCCGTGCCCGGTGCCCGTCAAACACCGGATGATGGAGTGGTGGGGCCCGATCATCTTCGAGTACTACGCCGGCACCGAAGACCTGGGCTCGTCGTTCATCACCCCCGGCGAGTGGCTCGAGCACCCGGGATCGGTGGGCCGTCCGCGTGACGAACTGCACATCGTGGGCGAGGACGGTGACGAGGTGGCCACCGGGCAGGCCGGCACGATCTACTTCGCCGGCGGGCGCGACTTCGAATACCACAACGACCCCGGCAAGACGGCATCGGTACGTGACCGGCACGGGTGGCGGACACTCGGCGATGTGGGCTACGTGGACGGTGACGGCTACCTGTACCTGACCGACAGGTCGGCCGACATGATCGTGTCGGGTGGAGTGAACATCTATCCCCGCGAGGCCGAACAGGTGCTGCTGGCCCACCCCGCGGTTCTCGATGCCGCCGTCTTCGGGATACCCGACGAGGAGTTCGGCGAGTCGGTGAAGGGGGTGGTCGAGTTGTCCGACCCGGTCAGTGAGGCCGAACTACTCGACTGGTGCCGGGAGCACCTCGCCACCTACAAGTGCCCACGTTCCATCGACCTGGTGGAATCCCTGCCCCGGGACCCCAGCGGCAAGCTGTTCAAGCGTCTGTTGAAAGAGCCGTACTGGGAAGGGCACGACTCCCGGATCGTGTGAACGGCATGACCCGATGGTCAGCGGGGTAGCCCGAGGATCCGTTCGCCGATGATGGTGCGCTGGATCTCCGATGTCCCGCCGGCGATGGAAGAGGCCTTGCTCCACAGCCACTGACGCTGCCACCGTCCGCCCTCTTGATTGCCCTCGGCCGGTCCCCACAGCGGGGCGGCGTCACCGACCACGGCCAGTCCGGCCTCGGACAGCGACTGGGTCATGTCGGTCCATGCCAGTTTCACCAGCGACGACTCGGGGCCGGGCTCCTCGCCGCGGGCCAGGCGGGTCATCGTCCGCCAGTTGTGGAGCCGTAGCACCCGCAGCTTCACGTAGGCGTCGACGAGCTGATCGGCGACGAACGGATCGTCGAGGGCTCCGGTGGTGAAAGCCAGGTCGAGCAGCTGCCCGAGGTACACCTCGTGGACCACCTGCTCCTTGAAGGGAAAGGTCGTGCCCCGTTCGTGGGCCAGTGTGGTGTTGGCCACCTGCCACCCCTGGTGTGCCCCCCCGATGAGCTGGTCGTCAGGGACGAACACCTCGTCGAGGAAGACTTCGTTGAACTCGGCCTCACCGGTCATGGTCACCAGCGGACGGACCTCCACGCCTGGCGCAGTCATGTCCACCGCCATACAGGAGATCCCCCGGTGACGGGACGCGTCGGGGTCGGTACGCACCAGTGCGATCCCCCACCGGGAGAACTGCGCGTAACTCGTCCACACCTTCTGGCCCTCCACCACCCAGCCCCCCTCGGTGGCCACCGCCCGGGTGGTGAGCGATGCCAGGTCCGACCCGGCGCCGGGCTCACTGAACAGTTGGCACCAGATCTCCCCGGCATCGAGGATCCCCGGCAGCCACCGATGGCGCTGGGCATCGTCGCCGTGGGCCAGCAACGTGGGTCCGACGAGGTTCACGCCGGTCCTGTTCACCGGCTGGGGAGCCCGTGACCGGCCGTACTCGATGTTGAACAGCGCCACCTCGACCGGCGATGCGCTGCGGCCGCCGAACGCCTCCGGCCAGTGGATACCGACCCAACGATCAGCCGCCAACCGGGCCTGCCACCGCCGTCCCCAGGCGAACTCCTCGTCGAAGTCGGCGAAGGTCGGCGTGGGCTCTACGTTGGCCTCCAGCCACGTCCGCAGATCGTCGCGGAATCGACGGGACTCCTCGGAAAGGGAAAGGTTCATCGGCACACGTTGTAGTGCACGGTGGCGCCGACCGCCATGCCGGGCCATCACGGACCGGACACACCAGGTCGAATATGCCGCACTCCTGATAACATGATTCTCAAAATTGGAGATATTCCGTTCCCGTCCGGCGCTCCACGCCGGTTCGTGCGCGGCCGCATCCAGAAGGGGGCCACCGTGCCATCGCGAGACCTCGACTTTCCGATCTTCGACGCCGACAATCACATGTACGAGACGGCCGAGGCGCTGACCAAGTTCCTCCCGAAGGCGTACGCAAAGGCGATCGACTACATCGACGTCCGGGGCCGGACCAAGATCGTGGTGCGCGGGACGATCAGCGAGTACATCCCCAATCCGACCTTCGACGTGGTCGCCGCTCCCGGCGCTCAGGAGGACTACTTCCGCAACGGGAATCCTGACGGAAAGTCCTATCGCGAGCTGATCGGCGATCCCATCAAGTGCCTTCCCGCCTTCCGCGCCCCTGCCCCACGCCTCGAGTTGATGGACGAGCAGGGCATCGAACGGGCGTTGATGTTCCCCACATTGGCCAGCCTCATCGAGGAGCGCCTGAAGGACGACCCCGAGCTGATCCAGGTCATCGTCCATGCGCTCAACGAGTGGATGTATGAGACGTGGCAGTTCGACTACGCCGGCCGGATCTTCGCCACCCCGGTGATCGCCATGGGCTTGGTGGACAAAGCACTCGAGGAGTTGGAGTGGGTCATCGAGCGCGGCGCCCGCTGCGTACTGATCCGGCCGGCTCCGGTACCCGGGCTCCGGGGCACGCTGTCCCCGGGACTACCCGAGTTCGACCCGATCTGGGAGCGGATCCAGACGGCGGGACTCCTGGTGGGCATGCACGCATCGGACAGCGGCTACACCGAGATCGCCAACTGGTGGGAGCACAGTTCGGAGTTCCTGCCGTTCCAACCCTCGGCATTCCGCGCCCTGTCCCAGGGACGTCGACCCATCTACGACACCATGGCCGCCATGGTGTGCCACGGGGCCTTCACCCGCTTTCCGGGGCTGAAGGTGGCGGCCGTGGAGAACGGCGCCAACTGGGTCCGCAGCCTGTTGAGCGACATGGAGGACGTGTACCACAAGATGCCCCAGCAGTTCGAGGAGAACCCGAGGGAGGCGTTCCTCCGCAACGTCTACGTCAACCCGTTCTGGGAGGACAACCTGCAGGCCCTGGTCGACCTGGTCGGTTCCGATCACGTCCTGTTCGGCAGTGACTTCCCCCACCCCGAAGGACTCGGCGACCCGATCAGCTACGTGGACGAGCTCGCCGGCATGTCCCATGAGGTGAAGGCCAAGATCATGGGCGGCAACCTGGCCGGCCTCATGGGCGTGGCCGTGCCGGCCTGACGCCGCCATGACGGCCTTGGACGAGCACAACGAGGTCATCGACTCGGACGGGCACCTCTTACAGCAGCTCAACTTCCGTGACGTCGAGCACCCCGATGCCGATCTGGCCATCGAGATGGACATCCACAACCGGGTCACCAATCCGCGTGGTGCACTCCAGGGCGGTCTGCTGGCCACACTGGTCGATGTCGTCGCCGGACGGGCGGTGGTCGACGAGGGCCCCCGCGAAAGCGTGGCCACGGCCGACATGACCATCCACTACCTACGCGGTGTCACTGTCGGTCCGGCGTTGGCCACGGCCAAGGTTGTCCGTCGTGGCCGCACCCTCGCCGTGGTGTCCGTCGAAGTGTCCGATGTCGGGAGCGGCCTGTTGTGCGCACTGGGCACCGTTACCTACGCCATCTCGCCTCCACGCCTCACCGACAGCGGCGGATCGGCGGCCTCCCCCGCCAATTCCGGGTGAGGCGCTGACCATGGTGACCGGTGATGCCCGGCCACGGACGGGTGCCGGCCGGTGAGCGACGATCTGGGCACGCCGCACCTCCGCCTCGAACGCCACGGGCCCATCGCCTGGTGCTTCATCGACCGGCCGTCAGCCAGGAACGCGTTCACCCCGGCCATGTACTACGGGCTCAAGCGGGCCGTGCATCTGGTCAACACGGATAGCGAGCTCGCCGCCCTGATCATCACCGGGGTCGGTGATGTCTTCGCTCCCGGTGGAGACCTCGGTGGCCGGAGCGAGGAGGGCGAATCGGTGCCCGACGCCATGGCCGAGGACGTCCTCCCGTTCCTCACCATCCGGGACAGCCAGGCGCCGGTCATCGCCGCCGTCAACGGCATCTGCCAGGCCGGCGGCCTGTTGGTGGCCATGATGGCCGACATCGCCGTGGCCAGCGACCGGGCCACGTTCCGGGTGCCCGAGCTGCTGCGCGGCATACCCGATGCCACCTACGCAGCCGCCCTGCCCGCCCACGTCGGGCTGGCCATGGCCCGCGACCTCCTGCTCTCGGCGCGCCCTTTCGATGCGGACGAGGCGCTCCGGATCGGCCTGCTGTCCCGCGTGGTCCCTCATGACCAGCTGCACGAGGCCGCCACCGAGGCCGCCCGACAGGTGATGCGAACGGCGCCGATGGCCCGGGCCCAGGTGAAGCGGATGCTGAACGAGCGCTACGGGCTCATCGACTACCAGACGATGTTCTGGGCCCTGGCCCACTCCGATGAACCCCGTGAGGGGATGCGGGCCTTCATGGAGAAGCGGCCGCCGGCCTGGATTCCGCCCGGCCTGTGAGCCGCTGCTCCGGTCAAAGGGGGCCGGTCGGACGGACTTCAGTCCGACAGCTCGGGTCCCACGATGGCCACGAAGCTCACACACTCGCCGGGGGCGCCGCCGAGGTTATGGGTTAGGCCGAGGGTGCGACCTTCGGCCACGGTGGCGATCTGGCGCTCGGCCGGAGCCTCTTGGCGAAGTTGCAGCCAGCACTCGAACAGCATCCGCAGGCCGGACGCCCCGATGGGGTGACCGAAGCTCTTCAGGCCCCCGTCCGGGTTCACCGGTAGCTCGCCGTCCCGGTCGAAGGTGCCGGCGAGGACGTCCTTCCACCCGAGCCCCCGTTCCGAGAACCCCATGTCCTCCATGAGCACCAACTCGGTCGGGGTGAAGCAGTCGTGCACCTCAGCCATGGCCAGCGACGCCCGGGGGTCGGTGATCCCGGCCTGGCGGTAGGCGTCCTCGGCGGAACGGACCACTTCGGGAAAGGTGGTGTAGTCGTAGTCGGGATCGATGGGGCCCCCGCCCGGTCCGGCCACGAAACTCAGCGCTTTCACATAGAGGGGGTGGTCGGTATAGCGGTGGGCGTCCTCGGCCCGACAGATGATGGCCGCCGCCGAGCCGTCACTCACCCCACTGCAGTCGTAGACGCCGAGGTCCCCGGCCACCAGCGGCGACTTGGTGATGGTCTCCATGGAGACCTCCTTGCGGAACTGGGCCCGGGGATTGACGGCACCGTTGCGGTGGTTCTTCCACGCGATCCGGCTCATCACCTGCTTCATCTCCTCGGGGTCGACCCCGTACCGCTCGGCGTAGGAGGGGGCCACGAAGGAGAAGGCGGCCGGTGACGAGAGGGCGGCGTCAGTGCCGTCGCCCACCGGACGGATGCCGGTGAGACCCGAGTAGCCGGTGTCCTTCAGTTTCTCCACCCCGATGGCCATGGCCAGGTCGTAGGCACCCGAGGCCACGGCGTAGCAGGCATTGCGGAACGCCTCGGAGCCGGTGGCACAGAAGTTCTCCACCCGGGTCACCGGCTTGTAGTCGATCTTCAGGGGCTTGGCCAGGGTGACACCCGAGGTGCCCGAGGTCATGGTCCCGAGCCAGAACGCGTCGATGTCATCCAGGGTGACTCCCGCCGAGGCGATCGCATCTTTAGCGGCGTCGATCAGGAGGTCGTCGACACCCTTGTCCCAACGCTCGCCGAATGGGGTGCAGCCCATCCCCACGATGGCCACCTGGTCGCGGATCCCGTTCGAGCTCATGCGTTTCCTCCTCCGTCATCGACAGCACCGGGCGCGTCCACCGGACGTGCCTTCCAGAAATAGTTGTGCACACCCTTGGCCGTGTTGAGGCGTCGGAAGCTCATCTCCACCCGGGTGCCGATGGCCACGGCGTCCGGGTCGGCGTCGGTCATCTCGCACCGGTAGCGGCCACCTCCGTCGAAGTCGACCACCGCCCCGATGACCGGCGGCGACATCGAGAACGCCAGGCGATCGATGGTGAAGGTGGCCACCCGACCCCCGACGTCGGCGAGTCGGACCGGATCCATCTCGTCGATGGTGCGGCACCGCAGGCACACCCGGGCCGGAGGGAGGTGGCGAAAGCCGCAGGCACGGCAGTCACTGGCCTCGAACCCGCCCTTCCACGACGTGGAGCGCCACGTGGCCGGAGCGCCCGGGCGCTCGGGGTCGGGACGACGGGGCGGCTCCCGGAGGAGCTCTCCCCGCCAGGTGAGGAACCGGGTGTAGGGCAGATCGCCTCCACCGGATGCAGCCAGCTCGGCCACATCGGCGAGCCCGACGGCGCGCCGGGACTCCCGGGCGGCGGCAAGGGAGTCGGTGGTGCGGAAGAGGATTACATCGGCTCCATCGGCCACGACCACCAGGCCGAGGAGTTGGTTCGGTTCGGCCCGCTCGAGGAGGTCGGCCAGCGCCGCCCCGACCTCGGCCGCCCCCATGTTCCCTACCGACGCCGCCCTGTCTTTCGCCAGCGCTTCGGGTCCGACCCCGAGCGAGTTGCGAACGGCGGCCACGGCGCGGGTGTGCAGGCCGACGACCGCTACGTGGTCGATATCGCCGGCCACCACATTCGCCGACTTGAGAGCATCGGCCCAGGCCTGGTTGACAAGGGGGACGTAGACCTCCTGACCGAACCGCTCCTCCCATACCTTGGAGTCGGTCTCTCCCGGCGTGCGCCACCGGTCGAGGAACTCGGTGGTCGTCCCGGCATGGGCCACCCACTCGGCCGCTACGGCGTCGTCTGGCCCCCCGAAGACGAGCGCGACGGCCCCGTCACCACTGTCACGCTCTTCGGGCCCACCAGCCAGCCCCGTCCGCAGGTCGGACAGCACGGCCACTGCCCGGTGGTCGTCAGAAATGGCATGGGCGGAACGGATAGCCCCGACCGAGGACCGTACGGAGCCGATCATGTCGTAGGCGCCGGCCCAGCCGGGCAGTTCCAGTGCACCGTGGATGGCCGTGGCGTTGGTCTTGTCCAAATAGGCCGGCGCCGGGGTGGCGAAGAAGAGGTCCTCGGGGAGGGGTCCATCGAGGGCGCGGAGTGCCCGCCGTGACGCCTCCACCGCCATGGTGGTGGTGTCCTCGTCGTAGGAGGCGACCGACCGGCTGCCCCGTCCGGACGGGCCCCCGAGACTGGCGCCGATGGCGCTCCGCTGGAGGCGCCAGTACGGGATGTAGACACCCCAGGAGACGATGCCGGTCGTCATCGGCGCGGGCCCCGGCCGTTCGACGGCGGAAGTGGGTTCTCGTTCACGGGGAAGAGCATACTTGTGGCGTCAGGGAACCTACACTGAGCGCCCGGCGTTTCCCGACCCCGGCACCGGCCGCCCGGGGTCGCGGAAATGGTGGTCAGAATCGAGGAGGGTCATGCGACGGAAGTTGTTCGACGACGAGCACGACGAGTTCCGGGCGAGCTTCCGACGGTTCGTCGAGGCCGACATGGTCCCTCGTTCCGGTGAGTGGGACGAGGCCGGGATCGTCGACCGCACCGCCTTCGAGCAGGCCGGCAAGCACGGTTTCCTCGGCATGGCCATTCCTGCCGAGTTCGGAGGCGGGGGCAGCAACGACTTCCGCTTCAATCTGATCGTGGCCGAGGAACTCCATCGGGTGGGGATGAACGGAGCCGCCCTCGGGTTCGCCCTGCACAACGACATCTGCCTCCCGTACTTCCTCCACTACGCCACCCCCGAGCAGTGCACACGGTGGCTTCCGGGCATCGCCCGGGGCGACCAGATCCTGGCCATCGCCATGACCGAGCCCGGTACCGGCTCCGACCTGGCCTCCATCGCCACCTCCGCCATCCGGGATGGTGACGAGCTCGTGCTCAACGGGTCGAAGACGTTCATCACCAACGGGATCAACGCCGACCTGGTCGTGGTGGCGGTCAAGACCGACCCCACGCTCGCCCACAAGGGAATCAGCCTGGTGGTCGTCGAACGGGACACACCCGGCTTCGCCCGCGGGCGGAACCTCGACAAGTTGGGACTCCACGCCCAGGACACGGCGGAGATGTTCTTCACCGACTGCCGCATCCCGGTGGACAATCTGCTCGGGACCGAGGGGCAGGGCTTCGTCCACCTGGTGGCCAATCTGCCCCAGGAGAGGCTGTCCCTGGCCATGGGTGGCCTCGCCGGCGCCCGGGCCGCCCTGGACTGGACGACCGACTACGTGCGTCAGCGCACGGCGTTCGGCGCGCCCATCGGCTCGTTCCAGAACACCCGGTTCACCTTGGCCGAGGTGGCCACCGAGGTGGAGATGGGCCAGGTCTTCATCGACCGGTGCGTGGAAGCGCTCAACGCCGGGGAGCTCACGGCCGAGAATGCCGCCATGGCCAAGTGGTGGTGCACCGAGATGCAGGGCCGGGTGGTCGACCGTTGCCTCCAGCTCCACGGTGGCTACGGCTACATGTCCGAGTTCCCCATCGCCAAGGCCTATGTCGATGCCCGGGTCACCACCATCTACGGCGGGACCACCGAGATCATGAAGGAGATCATCGGCCGGTCGCTCCGGCTGGAGTAACCGGAAGGAAGCCTCTCGGTGAGGCAGAGGACCGTTCTCGCCCCGGGCCGGGCGCGCTACCATCCACCGCGTGCCAGACGTGATCGACCGGGGGCGCCGGACCGGAGAGGACCCCGGGGCGGGCGCTGGACGGGACGATGCGGATGAGGCGATCCCCTACGGGACCCGGCTCGCCCAACTGGCCGGGCAACGGGGCGACACCACCGCGGTGACCCTGGTGGCCGAGGACGGCACCGAGCGTGAGGTCAGCTGGCAGGAACTCGAGGACAGGTCGAATCAGCTCGCCCGCGTCTTCACGGCCCACGAAGTGGCCATCGGCGATCCGGTGGCCATCTGCCTGAAGAACTCGGTGGATCACCTCGTTGCCGGATTTGCCGGCTGGAAGGTGGGGGCCGTGGTGGTCCCCATCCGTTGGGATCTTCCCGATTGGGAGCATGACCGGGTCATGGCCGTGCTCCGACCGGCGCTGGTCGTCGACTCCGACCGCCGTTCCCTCTTCGAGGAGAGCGAAGGTGAGTCGTCCGACCCGCTTCCCGATGCCGTGTCCCCGCGCGGGTGGGGCGTGTGCAGCTCGGGGTCTACGGGTACCCCCAAGGTCATCATGCAGAAGGGCCCGGCGCTCTACCAGCACTCCACCACGTTCACGTCGGCGGTGGTGTCCTCGTACGGTCCGATGGATCCGGACCAGCGGGTGCTGTGCCCGGCGCCGATGTACCACACCAACGGGTTCACCGCCTTTCGCACCCTGCTCCACGGCGACCCGATCGTGCTGATGGAGCGGTTCAGGGCCGAGCTGGCCCTGGATCTCGTGGAGCGGCACCGCATCACCGGGTTCATTGCGGCCACACCCATGCTCCAGCGGATGGCCCAGGTCGCCGACATCGACGACCGTGATCTCTCCAGCCTGAGCTGGGTCCAGCAGGGGGCCGCTCCCCTACCCCAATGGCTCGGCCGACACTGGATCGACCTGGTCGGGGCCGAGCACTTCTATATGACGTACGGGTCCTCCGAACAGATCGGCGTCGTCGTTTGCCGTGGCGACGAGTGGTTGGCCCATCCGGGCACCGTCGGTCGGGGAATGGGCGAGACCGAGGTCCGAATCGTCGGCCCTGATGGCGGCACCCTTCCGACCGGGGAAGTCGGTGGCATCTTCCTCCGCTCGTCGACCGGGCCGCAGGCCGCCTACGTCGGCGACGATGTGGTGCCGATGGAGGAGACCGCTGACGGCTTCCACTCCGTGGGCGATCTGGGCCGGATGGACGACGACGGCTACCTCTACATGGTCGACCGCCGGGTCGACATGATCGTCACCGGCGCCGCCAACGTCTACCCCGCCGAGGTGGAGGCCGCGTTGAGCGAGCACCCCGGCATCGTCGACGTCGTGGTCATCGGGCTCCGGGACCCGGAGTGGGGCCGGAGGGTCCACGCCATCGTCCAGCCCGCCGATCCGTCACTCGAAGGGGCTTCGGTGATCGCCTACGCAAAAGAGCGACTCGCACCGTACAAGGCGCCCAAGTCGGTGGAGTTCGTCGGGTCGATCCCCCGTACCGAGGCCACCAAGTTCAACCGGGCGGCGTTGGTGGCCGAGCGCGAACCGCCCGAAGACGGCGACAGTGACCCGGTATAGCGTGGTCCGTCCATCCGGGCGCGCCCCGCAGTGGACCCGACGGAGCAGACGTCACGACGCGGTAGATCCGATCAGTAACCATCCAGAAAGGGAGTGATTCGGGCATGCCCGATACCTCAGAAAACGCCAAGTACATCACCTACGAGGAGCTCGACGACGGCGCCATCGTGCGGATCATGCTCAACCGCCTGAAGACCCGCAACGCCCAGAACCGGGGACTTCTCGTCGAGCTCGACGAGGCCTTCCTCCGCGCCGAAAAGGACGACAAGGTCCGGGTGGTCATTCTCGGAGGTGTCGGCCCGTTGTTCTCCTCCGGTCATGACATGGGGTCCAAGGAGTCCCAGGCCGAGCGTGCGCCCGGTCCCGACCAGCACCCCTCGATGACCATCAACGGTGCCACCCGCGAGGGCGCCGAGAACCGGATGCTGCAGGAGTGGCACTACTACTTCCAGAACACGATGCGCTGGCGCAACCTCCGCAAGATCACCGTGGCCCAGGTACAGGGGACCGTGTACGCCGCCGGCCTGATGCTGATGTGGGCCTGTGACCTCATCGTGGCGGCCGACGACGTGTACTTCGCCGACGTCGTGGGGACGCGGCTCGGCATGTGCGGCGTCGAGTACTTCGGCCACCCCTGGGAGTTCGGTCCTCGCCGGACCAAGGAGCTCATGCTCACCGGCGACGCCATCGACGTCCACGAGGCGCACCGCCTCGGCATGGTGAGCAAGGTGTTCCCGGTGGACGACCTGGCCGAGCGCACATTGGCCTACGCCCGGCGGATCGCCCAGCTGCCCACCATGTCGGCGCTGCTCATCAAGGAGTCGGTCAATCAGACGGTGGACAACATGGGCTTCTACAACTCACTGCAGGCCTGCTTCACCCTCCACCAACTCAACCACTCCCACTGGGCGGAGATCCACGAGTCCAAGTACCCGGTGGCCGAGGAGCAGGACGGCGTCCCGAGCTGGCGGGTGGCGCCGCCGGTGCTGCTCTCGGTGAAGGACCAGGTGGAAGGTCCCGTCGCCGGCGGCTGAGACCGCACGAATCTCCCGTCGGATCCGCCCGATACGGACGGCCGGATCGATCCAGCGTCCGACCGCCGGTATGGCTAGAGTGACTCGCACCCGCAAGGGAGAAGGGGAGTAGCGATTCAGGGGAACGTGGTTGGAGTACCTGGAGAAGCGGTGCAGCAGGCAGGGGGCCCGGCCGTCCGATCCGTCCGACCTACACGCTTCCGTGCGCCGGGTTGCACCGATGCTGAATCGTCTGCCCGGCGTGTTCCGTAGTCACTAGGGAGGAAGAATGATCGCAAGCCGGACCAAGACCGGGGTGCTCCTGGCCGCCATCGTGGCGTTGCCGCTGCTGGCCGCCGGGTGTTCGAGCGGGAGCTCGTCTTCGGCCACCACCGGATCGACATCGCCACCGACGACGGCCGGCACGACCGGGACCCATGCAGCCGACCGGCTCGCCCATCACCATCGCCTACATCTCCTCCCTGACCGGCGAGGGTGCCTCCCAGGACGGCTCGTCCCCGTCCGGGTTCACCGCCCGGATCGACATGCAGAACGCCGAAGGCGGTATCGACGGCCACAAGCTGGTGGGCGAGATCATCGACGACCAGACCAACCCGTCCGAGATCGCCACCGCCGTCCAGACGGCCGACGCCAACGCCTTCGGCATCGTGTCCCAGTCGCCGTTGTTCTTCCTGGCCGCCAAGTACCCCCAACAGGCCGGGGTGCCGGTGACCGGGTCCTATGACGACGGTCCCGAGTGGGGCACCCAGCCCTATACCAACATGTTCGCCTCCGACAACGGCAGCGTGAACCCGAGCTATCCGGTCAACACCCAGATCGGCGACTTCTTGAAGGCCCACGGCGGGACCACCCTGGGCGCCTACGGCTACTCCATCTCACCGTCCTCCAGCCGGGCCGCCATCGGCACGGCCCAGTCCTTCGAGCACGCCGGGGGCAAGGTCGGGGTGTTGGACACCACCGTCCCCTTCGGCGGCGTGGACTTCACCTCGGCCGCCCTGGTGGCCAAGCAGAAGAACATCAACGCCATGGTGCCGGCCTTGGACAACAACTCCAACTACGCCCTGGCCACCGCACTGGAACAGGCCGGGGTCAAGTTGAAGGCGGTGCTGTTCGCCACCGGCTACGAGCCCGACACCATCGGCTCCCCGGTGTGGAACACCCTCCAGGGCGACTACTTCATGGCCCTGTTCCGACCGTTCTCGTTTCCCAACGCCGGGACCGAGCAGATGCAGGCGGCCATGAAGAAGTACGCCGGGTTCACCTCCACCCAGTTCCCCACCTTCGGCCAGTACGAGGCGTGGGCCGGGGCCGACCTGATGATCAAGGGCCTCTTGTTGGACGGGCCCAACCCCACCCGGGCCGGGGTCATCTCCAAGCTGCGCGGTGTGACCTCCTACAACGCCGACGGCCTGTTGCCGGTGACGCTCGACTACTCCACCAACTTCGGGAAGAACCCACCCCAGACCTGCGCGTGGATCATGCAGGCGGAGAAGTCCGGACTTCAACCTGATCTCCCCCACACCGACCTGCGGGACGGACCTACCGCACACCGACACGGCATCCAGCTCGTAGGGGCAATCCCGGCCGAGTATCGATACAAGGAGTTCGAGACGATGAAATCGCAAGCGGCTGTGCTGTGGGGCCGGGAGCAGGACTGGGACATCCTGGAGATCGACATCGACCCGCCCAAGGATCACGAGGTGCTGGTCAAGTGGGTGGCCGCCGGCCTGTGCCACTCCGATCAGCACCTCCGGACCAACGACATCGGAGCACCGAGGGACGCAGCCGCGGGGCCCGATCCACGGCTGTTCCCGCTCGTCGGCGGCCACGAAGGAGCCGGGGTCGTCGAGGCGGTCGGCCCGGGCGTCGCCGGGCTCGAGCCCGGCGACCACGTGGCCGCCAGCTTCTTCCCCATCTGCGGTCGGTGCAAGATGTGCATCACCGGGCACACCAACCTCTGCGACCTCGGGGCCGAGACCTTCTCCCCCGGTCAGATCTCCGACGGGACGCCCCGCTACCACTACGACGGGAAGCCGCTCAATGTGATGTCCAAGCTCGGCACCTTCTCCGAGTACGGCGTCGTCCACGAGGCGTCTCTGGTCAAGGTGGGCCAGGAGTACCCCCTGCCGATCGTCGCCCTCGTGTCGTGCGGTGTGACCACCGGCTGGGGCTCAGCCGTGTATCGGGCCGAGGTCGCGCAGGGGGACGTGGTGGTCGTCGTCGGTGTCGGGCGGGGTTGGCATGAATGCCGTCCAGGGCGCCCACATGGCCGGCGCCAAGTACGTCGTCGCCGTCGATCCGGTCGAGTTCAAGCAGAAGTCGGCCCTCGACTTCGGCGCCACCCACACCGCCGGGTCCATGGAGGAGGCGCTCCCTCTCGTCATCGAGTTGACCCGGGGCCAACTGGCCGACGCCGTGATCCTCGTACCGAGTGTGATGTACGGCGACCTGATGGGTCCCGCCCTCGCCCTCACCGGCAAGAACGGCACCTGCGTGGTCACCGGGGTCGCCCCCCAGTTGCAGGCGGAGAGCAGCATCAACCTCTTCGAACTGGCCATGTGGCAGAAGGAGGTACGAGGAGTCGTCTTCGGTGCCGCCAACCCGCGGTTCGACATCCCCAACCTGTTGGCGCTCTATCAGGCCGGGCGGATCAAGCTGGACGAACTGGTCACCCGCACCTACCCGCTCGACCAGATCAACCAGGGGTACCAGGACATGCTCGACGGGGTCAACATCCGCGGCGTCGTCGTCTTCGACTAGGAGTGTCATCGGCGCGTCCTACCGCCGAGGAGCTGTTCGGGCCCGCGGGCACGCCCCGGGTGGTGGTCATCGGCGCCGGGTTCGGCGGGATAGCGGCCGGAGTGAACCTGAAGCGTGCCGGCATCGGGACCTTCACGATCTACGAGTCGTCGCACGGGGTCGGTGGCACCTGGTGGGACAACACCTACCCCGGGGCCGAGGTCGACGTGGACTCGAACCTCTACCGGTACTCCTTCAAGTCCCACGACTGGTCCCGGACCCACGCCGGCCAGGCGGAGCTCCAGGCCTACCTGGCCGACACGGTCGCCCAGTACGGGCTGGCGCCTCACCTCCAACTGGGCGTCACCGTCCATTCGGCGCGCTGGGACGACGACCTCCATCTCTGGTCCGTCCTCCTCGATTCCGGCGAAGTCGACGAGTGCCATGTCCTGATCAGCGCCGTCGGATTCCTCAACTTGCCCAACGATCGCGACTGGCCCGGACTGGACGCATTCGACGGTCCGAGCTTCCACACCGCCCGATGGGAGCACGACCAGGACCTGACCGACAAGATCGTGGCCGTGGTCGGCACAGGCTCCACCGCAGCCCAGGTCGTGCCCGCCATCCAACCGGTCGCCGGCAAGGTCATCGTCTTCCAGCGCCAGCCGGGGTGGGTCCTGCCCAAGGGCGAACGCAACCTCACCGACGCAGAGCGGAGGTCACTGGAGCGACCGGTCCGGCGCCGATTCGACCGCATCAGCAAGCGCTGGACAATGGAGCGGAACCTCTGGGGCGGAGCCATGTTCCGCCCGGGCAGCGCGCTCAATGCAGCACGGGAGGCGACCTGCCGGTCGTACATCGATCGTGAGTTCGCCGATCACCCCGATCTGCGCGAGGCGGTCACTCCGGACTATCCCTTCCCCGGCAAGCGCCCGATCCTCGCCACCACGTTCTACCCCGCGCTCAAGGAGCCGAACGTGGAACTGGTCCCCCGGGCGGTGACCCGGGTGACCCCCACCGGCATCGTCGACTCGGCCGGGATCGAGCATCCGGTGGACGTCATCATCCAGGCCACCGGCTTTAGGGCCGCGGACTACCTGTGCCGGGTGGAGATCGTCGGAAACGGGGGCCGGACTCTTGAGAAACAGTGGGACGGCGAACCGCAGGCGTTCCTCGGCATCACCGTTCCCGACTTTCCGAACCTCTTCCTGATCTACGGGCCCGGTACCAACGGTGGTGAACTGGTGTCGATGCTCGAGTCACAGGCTGAGTACGCGGTGCGGGCGGTCAAGCGCCTGCGTCGCGAGCGGGCGACCGCCATCGAGGTCCGACCGCAGTTCGATGCCCTGTGGAACCGCTGGTTGCAATCGAGGATGTCGGGGACGTCGTGGATGCTCACCCGCAACTACTTCACGTCGAGCTCCGGGCGGGTGGTGACCCAGTGGCCGACCGGAAACATGGTGTACCGGGTACTCACCAAACTGCTCGGTCGTATATCCGAGACCAGCCGACGACGACCGATCACGTGACCGAGAAGAAGGAGACAACCCATGGACGACATGATCTACTCGTGTGACGACCATCTCGACCTGCGGGCCGTACCGGTCGACCTGTGGCAGTCACGGGTTCCCCGAGGCGTGGCCGAACGGGCCCCCAAGGTGGTTGACCGCGACGGCCAGGCGACGTGGGTCTGCGGCGACCGGGTGCTGGGCACCAGTGGGAAGGCGCTGGCCAACTTGAGTGCCATCGGTCGAGCCGGGCTCGAGGACGACGGCTTCCGGGCCAGCACCACCAAGCTACGGCTCGAGGACATGGATCGGGACGGTGTTTGGGCATCGGTGATCTACGGCCCTGTTCCGCTCACGCTCTCGATCCCCGAGCCCGACCTGCAGGACCTTTGCTACGCGGCGTGGAACGACTGGGCCGTCGAGGAGTTCAACGCCGCCGCCCCGGACCGGCTGTGCGCTCTCCCGTTCCTGCCCAGTCACGCCCCCGAGGCAGCGGTGGCGGAACTCGAGCGCTGTGCCGCCCGCGGCCACCGGGGCGCACTCATCGATGCCTTCGATTTCGACGCCGGCGATCCGGCGTGGGACCGGCTGTGGGCGGCGGCCGATGCCACCGGGCTGCCGCTCAGCTTCCACATCAAAGGCGGCCCGTCGGGGCGGCTCAGCTATCAGATGGGTTCCTGGAAGTCCGCCGCCTTCGCCACCGTGCTGCCGCTGCAGCTCGACGAGATGCTCGCCATCATGATCTTTTCGGGGGCGCTCGAGCGACATCCCGGATTCAGGCTGGTCCTGGCCGAGTCCGGAGTCGGCTGGCTCCCCTACTTCCTCTCCCGCATGGACATGGAGTGGGAGAACCTCCGGGACCAGATCGACTACGCGCCTTCCATCCCGCCGTCCGAACTGTTCCACCGCCAGGTGATCGCCACCTTCGAGGAGGAGACGCTGGCCGACCAGTTCATCCCCTATCTGGGTGCCGACTCCTGCATGTGGGCGTCGGACTATCCCCATACCGATAGCACCTTCCCCGAATCGCGCAAAGCCATCGAGGAGACCTTGGGCACACTGTCCCTCGGGGACCGCCGGAAGATCACCGCCCTCAACTGCAAGGCGCTCTACCGGTTCGGCGATGCCGGCTGAGTCCGGGTCACGGTGAGGGACGCAATATCGGATGAGGCGGAGATCACCGCCCTCATCCATCGGTACGCGATCCTGCTCGACGCAGGTGACATCGACGCCGTCACGGAGCTCTTCGAGGACGCCACCTGGCATTCGGACCGGAGCGACCTAGTCCGGCGCGGAGCAGCGGAGGTGCGACCGGTATACGAACAGTTGATGGCCGCTGCTGAAACGGCAGGCACTCGGCACCTCCTCACCGACGTGGTTGTGACGGTGGCGCCGGATTCTTCGTCTGCCTCGGCCCGGAGCCACTGGGGTGTCGTGGCGGCCCACAGCGACCATCCATCAGAGGCGGTCATCTCGGGACAGTACGTTGACCGCTTCGCCAAGGTCGATGGTCGATGGCGCTTCTCCGATCGTCTCATCACCACCGATACCGGCGGCCCGCCGTCCTCGGCACCGGCGGGTGTCGGGTAGCTTGACGCTCCGGACACGGCGACCGCAAGCCCCACCCGACAGCGCCTCGAGATCAGTATGTGCAGCGACCGACTACGAAAGGTTCACCATGACAGACACCAGGCAGTTCACGAAGATCGAAGTCGGTCAGACTGACGGCATTGCCGTTCTGATCCTGGCCAGTGACAAGGTGAACGCGCTGGACGTGGATACGTTGGTGGAGATCGTCTCGTACGTCGAAGAGTGCGAGCGGGATGCCGAGGTGCGGGCGCTGGTGGTGACCGGCCAAGGGGCCATCTTCTCGGCCGGTCTCAATGTAGGCGAGGTCCTGGACAACGAAGAGGAGCGGACCGAGGTGTTGCTGGCGGCGCTCAACACTGCGTTGGTCCGCCTGTTCCAATTTCCCAAGCCGACGGTGGCGGCCATCAACGGCCCGGCCATTGCCGGCGGCTGCATCCTGGCCTGCGCCTGTGACAAGCGCCTGATCGTGGAAGGCGCCCGGATCGGGGCCACCGAGCTCAAGGTGGGGGTGTCCTTCCCCGTCTTCGCCGTCGAACTACTCCGGCATGCGTGTGGCCCCGATGCCGAACAACTGATGCTCGACGCCGCGCTGCTCGACGGCGAGGAGGCCTGCCGGCGTGGCCTGGCCCACCGGGTCCTACCCGCCGGTGAGCTCGTCGACGAGGCGATGGCGCTTGCCGGCAAGCTGGCCGCACTCGACCCAGCTGCTTACGCCCTGGCCAAAGCCACCACTCGCAGACATGCCCTGTCGGTCACCGACGAGGGAGCCCGCGCCCTCGACCGGCAGGTTCTGGCGCAGTGGCAGCAGGACACGACGAGGGCCAGTCTCGACAAGTTGCGTAGACCCAAGGGCTGAAGGCGCGTCGCAAACGAGGAGGGGCAAGCGCTGTGAGCTCAGTCGGTTGCTCCTCAGGTACAGGCGATGTCGTAGTTGAAGCTTGTTGTGTACTGCACGAATTTTACGGCACCGGTGGTGAATGCCGGGAGCGAGGTGCAGTCACCGGCGCCGGGGCTGATCGCCCCGCTGGGAATCCACTCCGGCAAGGCGCCAAGTGCATGCGAATGAGAATCGAGTGAGCCGCCGACGATTTTGCCCCACTGGTCGCTTGTCGAGTACACGCCGACGGTATGGACCGGGAGCGCGGCGACCATTCCGTCGAGGTCAGCCTCGTTCAAGCCCAACAGCTTCTTGTGCTGCCAGGTGTTGTCGATCTCCACATCCAGCCACCAGTGGTCCGTCGACGATGACGAAACCCACCCGAGATCCTGTATCGCCTTGTTGTAGCCGTAGTCCCATGCGCAGGCCCGACTGTTTGCGCCGACGAGATGACCGCTTCGGGTGACATCGGTGCATGATCCGTAGGGATTCGCTGAACCTGCCGGATTCTGTGTCGGCCAGTCAGCCACGCCGTTGCCCGGGTCAGCGGTGTTCACGTACACCTGCACCGGTGCATGGTAGGTAAGGCTGTCTTCCCAGCCCAGCTCCGCAGACAGACAGGGGTTCTCCGTTCCCGCCAGTCCGTCGTTGACCCCGACGATGCCGAACGACGCGCCTGACGGCTGACTGCCGAGGGTGTCCCCGTTGCACTGCGGCCACGACACATCGGCTCCCGTGGTCCCGGTCGGGATACTTCGCAACGGTGTGGCCCCCACCGGAGCCGCGCCGGCCACCACGCCAATCAGGAAAAGAGTCACACCCGCCAGTAACCGAAATCTGTTCACCGCTACCCCTTCGATCGATCCTGAAGCAGGACGACCACCTGTCTCAACGTAGTCCAGACGGTTTTGCCATGAGAATCCGCCCGTGACCAGAAAGCGCCGGCGGGCCTCACCATGGTGGATCCACGGTCTTCTACGCTTGACCGATGACGTCGGCGCGGCTTTCGGTAGATCTGGTCGCCGATCCGGTTCCGGGCGAGGAGCTGCACCGGCTCCTGGCTGAGGCGCGCACGTCTTCGGGGATTCCTGAAGCGAGTCTGCTCGGGATCCCGGCCCGGGTCATCGCCCGCTTCGCCGCCCTCAAGGCGTTCTTCGCCGACAACGAGCGATTCCCCGGCGGCGCGACCTATCAGTTCATGGTCGAGCCGGCGGTCGGCCCGACCTTCATCTCGATGGACGGAGCCGAACACGATCAGTTCCGTCGACTGGCCACTCCGGCTTTCCGGTCGCGGCTCGTCACCCGATGGGTCGACGACGAACTGGTCCCTCTGGCCCACGAGATCATCGACGGTTTCATGGGCCAGGGCGAAGCTGACCTGGTCAGGGCGTACTCGTCGGTGCTGCCTCTCATGGCGATCTCCCGACGGCTAGGACTGCCGATCGGAAGCGAAGACCGCCAGCGGGCCTGGACGGCAGCACTGCTGTCCCATCCGGTCGATCCCAGCGGAGCGGCCCGGGCCAAGCAAGAAGTCTTCGAGTTCCTGGCACCCATCCTCGAGCAGAGGCGGCGCCGGCCCGGCGACGATGTGCTGTCCCACCTGCTCGAGCACGAACACGAAGGCAGTCGAATGACTGATGACGAGATCATCAACCACATTCGACTGCTCTATGTCGTGGGCGCCGCCACTACCTCGGACGGCCTGAGCAGCCTCTTGTACCACGTGCTCTCGCGCCCCGAACTGGTGGAGCGTGCAGGCGAGGGGCCGGAGATGTGCGAGCGACTCGTCCTGGAGTCATTGCGCTACGAACCCCCCGTGTCGGTGCTGCCGAGGCTCGTCGCCAATGCGGCCGTCATCGACGGGACCGATCTCCCGGCCGGTTCGATCGTCCTGTGCGCAATCGCGGGTGCGAACCGTGACCCCGAGGTGTTCCCGGTCCCGGATCGATTCGATCCAGACCGCGATCTGCGGGAGACACTCACGTTTGGGTTCGGCTCGAAGTTCTGCCCCGGCTCACATCTGGCCCGACGGCAGATGACCGTGGCGCTCCAGGTTCTCACCTCGCGACTCCCGAATCTCCAACTGGTCGATGCATCCGAACCCACTGGCGGAATACTCCGTTCGTGCCGACACATCAGGGCCACCTGGGACACCAGATGATCCCTAACGCGTGCCCGGCGCCGATTCGCAAGCGCGGGACAGCCACCGATTTCCGGTCACGATGACAAACTGGCCGTGTGAGCGGATACACGCCGGCCGATTGGCACGAGTTCTTCGTCGCCGCCGTGGGGGCTTCGGCGGCTCTACTCGGGCTGCTATTCGTAACCATCTCGATCAACCTCGAGCACATCCTCAAGCATCGTCACTTGCCCGGGAGGGCGGCCGGCGCCCTCGGAATATTGCTGAGCATCTTGGTGGTGTGCAGCTTCGGCCTGGCGCCTGGTCAGACCAATCGAACGCTCGGCGTGGAGATCCTGGCGACCGGTGCCGTCTTTGCGACTCAGGCCATCTGGGTTTCCCTGGGGAAGCGGACCGAGGGAACTCCACTCCGCTGGACACTCGGGAACCTTCCGCTGCTCCTGCTCCCCTCACTTGCCCTGGTGGGAGGAGGCTGCAGTCTGATCGCCGGCTCCGGCGGTGGGTTGTACTGGGTCCTTGCCGCCGCCGTCTCGACCTTCGTCGTGGCCTCGGTCAATGCATGGGTGTTCCTCGTAGAAATCGTTCGCTGACGCCGAACGATCCATCCTCGACATTGCCCCCGGGTCCCCACCCCTGGATCCTCCTCAGCGAACGGTCCGGAAGAACTCCTGGAGATCGTCGGCGAACAGCTCAGGTTGCTCCATGGCAGGGAAGTGACCGCCCCGGGGCATGGTCACCCACCGGGTCACGTTGTACTGCTCCTCCACCCAAGACCGGGGCCACCGCAGTACCTCTTTCGGATAGCGTGCCACCCCGGTCGGCACCTCGATGAAGGGCAGCCGGTCGGTCAGCACGCCGCTGCGGTTCGTCTCCCAGTAGAGACGGGCCGACGACGTCGCCGACCGGGTCAGCCAGTAGAGCATCACGTTGGTGAGCAACTGGTCCCGCGTGAAGCACTTCTCGGGGTCTCCATCGCAGTCGCTCCAACCCCGGAACTTCTCCACGATCCAGGCCAGCAGCCCGGCGGGCGAATCGTCGAGACCGATGCCCACGGTCTGGGGCTTGGTCCCCTGTTCGTTGGCGTAGGCGGCCTCGTCGCGGGTGAAGCGCCCCATGTCGGCGAGATCGGTCTGATCCTCTTCGCTGAGAGGTCCCGGCTCCGACGGCTTGACACCGATCGGCATGTTGAGGTGGATGGCGGCACAGTGCTCGGAATCCAGGGCGCCGATCTGGGTGGTCACCTGGGCACCCCAGTCACCGCCCTGGGCCCCGTAGCGCTCGTAGCCGAGCCGGGCCATGAGATCGATGAACGCCACGGCAATGCGACGCACGTCCCAACCGGGGGTGCGTGGCGGTTCGGAGAACCCGTAGCCGGGCAGCGACGGGACGACCACGTGAAAGGCGTCCTCCGCCCGACCGCCGAACGCCGGTGGATCGGTGAGGCGGGGGACCACATCGAGGAACTCGACGACGGAGCCCGGCCAGCCATGGGTGAGCAGCAGTGGCAGGGCCCCCTCGTGAGGTGACCGGGCGTGGATGAAGTGGATCGACTGCCCGTCGATCGTGGTGGTGAACTGCGGGAACTCGTTGAGGTGGGCCTCTTCCCGGCGCCAGTCGTAGGCACCGAGCCAGTACTCGACCAGTTCACGGAGGTAGGTGATCGGCATCCCCGCGTCCCAGCCGATCTCCACTATCGGTTGGGGATATCGGGTGCGGGCGAGGCGCTGCCTGAGGTCCTCCAAGTCGGCTTCGTCCACCCGGATCGTGAACGGCTCGACGTTGTCACCCATCGTTTGCTCTCCCTCTCACCGGTGTGGCGCCGACCATCGGTGTGGGCGTGCGCCGGAGAGGATCAGGTACTCTCCACCGGACTCTCCGACACGGGGCGGCATTCGACTATGGACCTGAACATTACCGACGAACAGCGGGAGGTCGTCTCGGCCGTCCGCAGCTTCCTCAGCGATCACTGCCCCGCGGACGTCGTGCGGGCCAGTGAGTCCGACGGTTTCGATGCCGACCTCTACGCAGCCTTCTGTGACATGGCCGGGCCCACCATCGGCGTGCCCGAGAAGCTGGGCGGAGGAGGTGCGTCGCTGCTGGATCTCGAACTCGTCTGTGAGCAGATCGGAAGCTTCCTCGCCCCGGTGCCGTTCATCGAGGGCGCAGTGGCCTGTCGGGCCCTGGCGGCGTCAGGCGGACCGGGCAGCCGATACCTCGACGAAATGATCGACGCGCCGGCGACGGTCGCCACCATTGCGCTCCGCCCGGCGGTCGACGGTACGGCGGTGCTCGTCCCCTACGGACCGGTCGCCCGACTCGTCGTCGCCTTGGACGCCGCCGATCTGGTCGTGACGCACGGTGCCGGCAATGGCGTCGGCCGTGCCAACCTCGGGTCGTCGTCTCTGGCCGACCGTTTCCTCGGAGGCCCGGGGCGCTCCGTCCTCGCCACCGGTGACATCGCCAGGTCGGCCTACGGGCTGGCACTCGACGAGTGGCGCACACTGATGAGCGGAGCGCTCGTCGGCCTGGGCGAGGCGGCCCTGGCCATCGGGGTCGAGTATGCCAAGAACCGGGTCCAGTTCGGCGCTCCGATCGGGTCGTATCAGTCGATCGCCCGCGACCTGGCCGATGCGGCCACCCTGGTCGACGGCGCCCGGCTCCTCGCCCGGGAGGCGGCGTGGGCCCAGACTGACGACGAGGGGCAGTTCGCCCCGTTGGCGGCGATGGCTTTTCTCTTCGCCACCCGGGCGGCGCGGCGGGCCAGCAATGTGGCGCTGCACGTACACGGGGGCTATGGCTTCACTCTCGAATACGACATCCAGCTCTACTACCGCCGGGCCCAGGCATGGCCGCTCCGACTCGGCGACCCGCGTCGGGGCGCCGCGGACCTGGCCGATGCCTTGTTCGGACCGGTCGAGGCCAACTGATGGACTTTCGACTCGGACCGAAGAGCGACGCCTTCCGGGCGGAGGTGCGGGCCTTCCTCGACGAGCATCTCGATGAGGAGACCATCGAGCGCGCCCACCTGACCGGCACCAACCACGACAAGGAGTTCCACCGGGCCATCGGCCGGCAGGGCTGGCTGGCGGCCACGTGGCCGGCCGAGTACGGCGGCCAGGAGCGGGACCCGTTCGAAATGACCGCCTTGCGCGACGAGCTCCGGCTGGCCGGGGCGCCGACCGACGGCATGGGCCTGTCGGTGATCGTGTGCCAGACGATCCGGCGGGTGGCCACCGAGGAGCAGAAGGCCGACTTCCTGCCCCGGGCCCTGGCCGGTGAGATCTGCATGTCGCTGGGCTACAGCGAGCCCGACTCCGGCTCGGATGTGGCCTCCATCAAGACCACGGCCACCCGCGACGGTGATGAATGGGTCATCAACGGGCAGAAGATGTTCACGACGCTCGCCCACGTGGCGGACTACGTCTTCCTCCTGGCCCGCACCAACCACGACGTGCCGAAGCACAAGGGACTGACCATGTTCCTGGTGCCGCTCGACTCACCCGGGATCGAAATCCACCCGGTCCACACCGTCGGTGGTGAACGGACCAACGCCACCTTCTATACCGACGTTCGGATCAGCGATCACTACCGGATCGGCGAGGTCGACCAGGGCTGGCACGTGATGACCGTCGCCCTCACCTTCGAACGGGGCGGCTTCGGCCTCAGCGAGGCCGACCGGGTCTGGGAACAGGCTGTGGCGTGGGCAAAGGAGACCCGTCGGGCCGACGGGACCCGGGTCATCGACGACCCCCACGTCCGCGAACGCCTCGCCACCATGCGCACGAACAACGAAGTCGCCCGGCTCCTCGCCTACCGCACCTCCTTCGTTGCGGCCACCGGGACCCTCCCCGGAGTCGAGGGCTCGATGCACAAACTGTTCTACGCCGAATCGATGACCGCCGACGCCGCCGAACTGGTCGACATGCTCGGCGCCGAAGGCGTGCTGCAGCGGGGCGAGGACGGAGCCCCGGTCGACGGCTGGGTCGAACACCTGTTCCGGCACGCGGCGGTGACCACCATCTACGGGGGCACCAGCGAGATGCAGCGCTCGATCATCGCCGAGCGGGGCCTGGGGCTCCCGAGATCCGGCCGCTGATCCCCAGGTGCCCCGAGAGGGGCCTCTGAGCCCTTCTGGCCCGATTCCGGAACCAGTCCGGTGCTATGGTCGAACCATGGTCCCGCAGGGCGAGAACGGCGTTTCCAGCATCGAGATCATCGATCGGGAGGCCTGCATGGGGTCGGGGAACTGCCTGTACTGGGCGCCCGACGTCTTCGATCTCGACGAAACCGGCGTGGCCATCGTCACGGGTGATCTCCTCGGCAACGAGGAGAACGTCCGTCTCGCCGCCAAGAATTGCCCGACCCGGGCGATCCGGGCCGAGGAGTTCTACCCTTGACCATGCCCCCGATGCCCACATCATCCAGCACCCACTTCCACGAAGCGAGGGTCCATGTCCACCTATGAAGGTCCCATTTTCGACGCCGACAACCATCTGTACGAAACCGGCGACGCCCTGGTCCGTTATCTCCCGAAGGATTACGAGGGATTCGTCAAGTACGTGGAGGTCGACGGGCGCACCAAGATCGCCATCAACAGCCGGATCTACGAGTCGATCCCCAACCCAACATTCGAGGTGGTGGCTCCCCCGGGATCGTTCGCCGACTACTTCTCCGGGAACAACCCCGAGGGGAAGTCACTCCGCGAGATGGCCGGCACGCCGATGCGCTCCGTCGACGCCTTCCGGTCAGCCGGACCACGGCTGGCCCTGCTTGACGAACTCGGCGTCGATGCCGCGCTGATGTTCCCCACCCTGGCCAGCTTGGTCGAGGTAAACCTCCTGGACGACCCCGAAGCGACCTGCGCCATCATCCACGCCTACAACCAGTGGCTGTTCGACGAGTGGCCGTTCGACTACAAGCAGCGGATCTTCGCCACACCGGTGGTCAATCCATGCATCCCCGAGCGCGGGATCGCCGAACTCGACTGGGTCCTCGAGCGCGGTGCCCGGGTGGTGCTGCTACGCCCCGGCGCGGTGGCCGGCACCAGAGGCACCCGGTCTCCGTTCCTCCCCGCCTTCGACGAGTTCTGGCGCAGGGTCGAGGAGTCTGGCGTGCTGGTGGCCATGCACGCATCCGACTCCGGATACCAGCGCCACGCCAACGAGTGGGAGGGAGAGGACCGGGCCATGATGCCCTTCGCCCCCCGCCCCTTCAGCGATGCCGTCAACACGGGCCGACCGATCAACGACGCGGTCACGTCGGCGATCTGCCACGGGATGTTGAGCCGCTTCCCCGGAGTGCGCCTGCTGAGCGTGGAGAACGGCGGGAGCTGGGCGCTGAACTGCCTCAAGGCGATGGAGAAGACCTACGGCAAGATGCCGAAGGAGTTCGCCGAGCATCCGAGGGACGTATTCCTCCGGAACATCTACATCAACCCGTTCTGGGAGGACTCGTTGGAGGCGCTCATCGACGTCATGACCCCGGACCACATCCTCTTCGGATCGGACTACCCCCATCCCGAGGGACTGGCCGAGCCGTTCGAGTGGGCGGCGGAAGTGTCGGCCCTCTATCCCGACAACGACGTGCGCAAGATCATGGGCGGCAACATGTTCGAGCTGCTCGGCATGGACGTGCCCGCCTGATCCGGACGTCCGGGTCGACCTCTCCCGTATCGCGTTCGCTATGACTCGGGCTCGGCCCCGTCGGGCCAGGGTGGCCACATGGATCGGAAGGCGAAGGTCGTCAGCTCGATGAGCTGGCCGTCGGGGTCCCGGATCATGATGGCCCGGCCCCCCATGTCGGTGTCCTCGAGGATGTCACCGCCGCCGGGCCTGACCTTGCTGAGGACAGCGGCCATGTCGGCGACTGCCACCGACAGATGGGTGAACCCCAGGTCGTTCATCACCCGCCGGGGGGATGGATGTACCCCGGCGCCGGCGTAGTGGATCAACTCCAGCACGAAGCGGTCCTTCACCAGGTAGACGGCCGACGAACCGACCGGCGGGTCGATCTGCATCAACGGTCCGGCCGCCTCGTCGGGCACGTCGAGCGCCCACCAGTAGCGGAATCCCAGGACGTCCTCGTAAAACCGGCAGGAGCGGGCCAGGTCGCTCACGCACAGACCGATGTGATTGAAGGACACGGCCCCATCCCCGGGCCCGGGCACTGCGGGCGTGCTTCCCGTCGTCGTCACTCCGGGTCGGAGGACGGTCGCTCCTCCAGGATGACCGTCTTGGTCTCGAGGAACGGAAGCAGGCCCTCGGTGCCGCCCTCGCGACCGATCCCCGACTGCTTGAAGCCGCCGAAGGCGATGCCGAAGTCGGTGCGGAAAGAGTTGTGCCCGACGGTCCCGGCCCGCAGCTGGCTGGCCACGGCGCGGGCCCGGTCCACGTCGGCGGTGAAGACCGAGGAGTTCAGCCCGTAGATGGTGTCGTTGGCGATGGCCACGGCGTCCTGTTCGTCATCGGCGGGGATGACGCTGAGGACGGGCCCGAAGATCTCTTCCCTGGCGATCGTCGACGAGTTGTCTACATTGCCGAAGACGGTCGGCTCCACAAACCAACCCCGGTCGAGATGGGCCGGGCGCCCCCCGCCCGTGGCCAGTGTGGCCCCTTCGGCCACTCCTTTTTCGATGAAGCCGAGGACCCGGTCGCGCTGACGGCTGACCGCCAATGGTCCCATCTGCGAGTCGGGGTCGAACTGATTGCCCACCTTCACCTGGGAGAACTTGGCCGCCAGCGCCTCCACCAGCTGGTCGTGGCGCTGACGGGAGACGACGATCCGGGTCAGCGAGGAACACACCTGACCGGTCATCATGCACTCGGCCTGGGCGAGGGTGGTCGCCGTCGTCTCGAGGTCGGCATCGTCGAGTACGACGGCGGCGGACTTGCCCCCGAGCTCAAGCGTGACCCGGGCGATGCGCTCACCGCACAGCGAGGCGATCCGCCGGCCGGCCGCGGTCGAGCCGGTGAAGGTGATCTTGTCGACCCGCGGGTCGCGCACCAGGAGCTCGGACACCTCACGGTCGGCAGTGAGTACGTTGAGGACCCCGGGCGGCAACCCGATCTCCTCGGCGACCTCGGCCACCAGGTAGGCCTCGCCAGGAGCTTCGGGCGACGATTTGAGCACCACCGTGCAACCGGCGATGAGGGCCGGGGCGACCTTGTAACTGATCAGGGTCATGGGGGCGTTCCACGGGATGATGGCGCCCACGACGCCGACCGGCTCGCGCACCAAGAGGCCGAACCCGGGCTGACTCGGCTGCGCTTCCTGCTCCCATTCGAACGTGTCGGCCAGGCTTGCGTAGTAGTCGAAGATCTGACCTCCACCCAGCCCCGCGTACTTGGCGATCCGATGGAGTACACCGGACTCACGGGGCCAGATCTGCCCGATCTCCTCGGTGCGGGCAGCCAAGCCAGCGCCGAGGGCGGAAAGGAACTCCGCACGCCGTGCATGGCTCATCCGGGGCCACGGTCCTTCGTCGAACGCCCGGCGGGCGGCCGACACCGCCCGGTCCATGTCCCCCTCCCGGGCCTCGGCCACGCTGAAGAAGTGCTCCTCGGTACCCGAGTCGGTCACTTCGATGGTGGCATCCGAGCTCGGTGCCACCCACTCCCCACCGATGAAGAACCGGTCGGCGTGCTTGATCGGTGCGGCGATGTCGTCCTTCAGTGCCATGTTTCCCTCCTCGACGTGCGGCCGGACCGCGCCGCGTCTGATCGTGTTGCGCGATGTGCGCCCAATCTACAAGCGGCCGATCACCCGGTCGCCGTAGTGGGCCAGGGAGTCCGTGATGTCGTCCGGGAAGAGGGCAGCGGGGATGACCACCCGGGTCGCTCCCAGCTGGATGAGCTCGGCCACGTCGGCGATAGCCGCGGCATCGTCAGCGGTGGCGAAACTGCTCACCGTCACCTCGATGGACGACGGGTCCCGGCCCACCGCCTCGGCGGCCCTCCGCATGGTCCCGAGCAGGCCCGGGAGCTTGCCCCGGTCGACACCGAAGGGGAAGAACCCGTCGCCGATGCGACCGGCCCGTTCGGCCGCGATGTCGGTATGTCCGCCGATGTGGATCGGGATCGTCCCCGTCCGGGGCTGAGGCCGGAGATAGACGTCGTTGAACCGGACCGTCGTCCCCTCGAAGGTGGCGCACTCCTGGGTCCACAAGGCCCGCATCGCCCCGACGCTCTCCTCCAACCGCTCTCCTCGGTGCTCGAAGGGGACGCCGATGGCCTCGAACTCCTCTTTCAGCCAACCGATGCCGACCCCCAGGGTCACCCGGCCGGAGGACAGGTAGTCGAGCGTGGCCAGCTCCTTGGCCAGGATCACCGGGTTGCGCTCGGGGAGGATCAGGATGCCGGTGGCGAGCCGGATGGTCGAGGTCGCCCGGGCCACGTAGGCGAGCCAGATCAGCGATTCGGGGAAGGCCGCGTCCTCCCCCGACGGGAGTCGACCCGACGGGTCGTAGGGATAGGTCGACTGATAGCCGGCGGTGACCACGATGTGGTCGGCCGTCCAGATCGACTCGAATCCAGCCGCTTCCGCCGACCGGGCCAGCTCACACGCCCGATCCGGTTCGATGTTGGGGCCGATATTGGCGAAGGCGATACCGAACTTCATCGTGTCCACGGAACTGCGCTCCCCCTGCTGTGCGTCGTCGGTGCGATCTGCGACTCAGGAGAGGCGACAGCGCAGGTTCAGGTGCTTGATGCCGCCGTTGACCGCCGAATTGAGGCGCTCGGCCGGTGCGGTCAGCTCGAACCACTCGAGGCGGGTGAGCAGGTGGCGGAAGAGGGTCTCGAGTTCGACCCGGGCGAGGTTGGCGCCCATGCAGAAGTGGGGGCCCGACCCGAAGGCCAGGTGGCGGTTGGGTTGGCGGTCGATCCGGAACTCGAAGGGTTCGTCGAACACGTCCTCGTCGCGGTTGGCCGACGCGTAGAACAGGGCGACCTTGTCCCCCGCCGTGATCGCCTCGCCGCGGATCCGGCAGTCCTCGGAGGCGGTACGGACGAAGTGGATGATCGGGCTGACCCACCGCAGGATCTCCTCCACCGCGGTCGGGAGGAGCTCGGGCTCGCGCTTCAATCGCTCCCACTGGTCCGGGTGTTCCGAAAACGCCAGGAGACCGCCACTGATGGCGTTCCGGGTCGTCTCGTTGCCGGCCTCCACCATGAGCTCGGCATAGTTGAGGAGCTGCACCGGGGTGAGCGGCCGACCGTCGATCTCGGCGGCGATCAGTTGACTGATGATGTCGTCGCCCGGCTCGAGTCTGCGGGTGGCGATCAGGCCCTCGAGGTAGGCATGGAGCTCACCACGGGCCCGACGGATCGTCTGACCGGCGGTCTCCCCCGGTCGGCGGAACTCGGGGTCGTCCTTGCCGATGACCTCATTGGTCCACTGGAACAGCAAGCTCCAGTCGTCCTCGGGTACACCCAGGATCCAGGAGATCACCCCGATCGGCAGGGGTGCTGCTATCCGCTCGACGAAGTCGAACTCCTCGTCACCCGAGGCGGCGAGGTCGTCCAGGAGCTTCACCGCGATGCGGTCGATCTCCTCGTGTCGCGACCGGATGGCCCGGGGGGTGAACCGGGGCATGGCCACCCGGCGGAGCGGCCCGTGGACCGGGGGGTCGAGCATGACCACCATCTCCGACGGCGGGGCCGGTGCGCCCGGGTGGCCCAGGATGAGACCGTGGGCGCTGGAGAACAGCTCCGGTCGGGACGCCACATCGGTGATGTCGGCGTGCTTGGTGAGTGCCCAGAAGGACACGTATCCGTCGGGCTCGAGGAACACCACCGGCGCCTCGGCCCGCAGCGTGGCCCACAGTTCGTGCGGGTACCCGTTGCGGGCGAAGCGGCCCGGATCGACCAGGTCGAGGGGGTCGACCGAACTCGGGACGTCCACCTGGGAGGTCATCGGCTACCGGACCTGCGTCGCCGGACCGACCCTCCGGCCCGACCGTGCCGGTGGAGGATCTTCACCCGACCGGAGTGAACTCGAGGTGCAGTTCGTCCAGGCCGCGGAGCATCCATGTCGGCGAGTACGCCCAGTTGCGGTCGCCCGGCGGGCCGTGGTGGGCTTCCGAGATCCGGATGTCCTCGGTGCGGTCGAACAGACGCTGGAGGGAGACGACGACCTCGGCGCGGGCGAGCGGAGCGCCGGCGCAGGTGTGGATGCCGTGGCCGAAGGCGATGTGCTGGCGCACATTCTTGCGGTCGAGCCGGAGTTCGTCGGGTGACTCGAACTCCCGAGGGTCGCGATTGGCCGCAGCGGGCAGCACCATGACCGTCGACCCGGCCGGGATCTCGGTCCCGGCGATGGTGGTGGGCTTTCTGGCCAGGCGGAACGTGCCCTTGATCGGCGGTTCGAGCCGGAGCATCTCCTCGATGAAGATCGGGACCAGACTCCGGTCGTCGCGGAGCTGCTGCTGGATCTCGGGTTGGTCGCCGATGACCTTGAGTGCGGAGCTGAGCAGTCGGGCGGTCGTCTCCTGGCCGGCGGCGAACAGGTTGGAGGCGATCTTCATCACGTCCTCGACCGGGGGGAGGGTCCCGTCAGGGAAGGTGGCGAGGGCCAGACCGGTGAGGACGTCGTCCCGAGGCTGGGCCCGGCAGTCCTCGATGTAGGTGGTGAACTGGTCCCATAAGTACGAGAGCGGGCTGTGCTCCAGCGAGAGGTGCTCCTTGCGCATGAGCTTCTCGAGGAACTGGGCGTGGTCCTTCTCGGGCACGCCGAGGAGGTCGGCGATGACCAGGAGGGTATAGGGGCCGGCGTACTGGCTCATGTACTCGCACTGACCCGAGGCGTGGAAGGTGTCGATCTGACGGTCCGCCAGTACCACCATGAACTCTTCGTTCTCCTTCAGTCGCTTCGGTGTGATCAGGCGCATCAGCAGTCCGCGCTGGGCGGTGTGTTTGGGGGGATCGAACGCAGGCAGCTGGTCGCCGAAGGGAAGCTTGTCGCGGTAGGTCTCGATGATCTCGCTGATGTCGTCACCCTCGAGCGGAACCGGGAACTTGGCGAACGGCCCGATGGCAGAGTTGCAGTTCGAGAACGAGACCTGGTCGTGGTAGGTGGCGATCGCCTCGTCATAGCCGGTGATCATGAAGACGTGCTGGTACGGCTCCTGGGACACCGGGCACCGCTCACGGACCTGCTCGAAGTAGGGGTACGGATCTTCGTAGAGGTCCTTGGTGGCGAAGTAGTCGATGGCGTCGATGTCGATCTCAGTCACTTCTCTTCCCGACCTCTCATGGGTGATGACATGGTTTGCATGGTAGGAGAGTGCCGTATCCGAAGCAATCGTCCGGACGCCCCCATCGGATGGCAGGGCCGATCAAGCAGAATCGGAACTGGCTGAAATCCCGGCGCTGGCCTCGGCTTTCGTGCCAGGAGCGATCGGAGCGACGACGACCGGTCGGAGAGAATAGTGTTTGCAGGTACCGTCGAAGAAAGGGGTTGGACAGCGACGTCCGTCCCAGGACGACGACCCCGTCCACCGTCGCCGGACACCGGCGGAGACGTCACACAGCCCGACAGGAGGCACCAGTTGATCGACCAGGAGCTCGCCGGCAAGGTGGCGATCGTCACCGGGGGATCCGGAGGGATCGGCCGCGCCACGGTGGAGCTGTTCGCCGAGCAGGGGGCGGAGGTGGTCATCGCCGACATCGACGCCGAGCAGGGTGAGGAAATGGCCAAGAGCCTGGGCGACTCGGTCGCCTTCCGGCGAACCGACGTCTCCGACGCCGAGGATGTCCAGGGACTGGTCGACTTCGCCGTCGACCGGTTCGGCGGACTCCACGTCATGTTCAACAATGCCGGAATCTCCAGTTCGTTCCGGCGCCTTCTGGACAATGACCTGAGGGACGTCCACAAGGTGATGGGGGTCAATCTCTTCGGCGTCATGTACGGCTGCCGGTCCGCCGCGCTGCACATGGCCGGCCACGGCGGCGGCTCGATCATCAACACCACGTCGATGGGGGCCCTCACCGGCGGCTCCTCCCCGATCGTCTACCGCACGTCGAAGGCGGCCATCATCCAGTTCAACCGTTCGGCCGCGTCGGACCTGGCCGAGTACGGCATCCGGGTCAACTGTGTCGCCCCCGGCCACATCAGCACCGGAATCACCAGCTACGACCTCGGGCCGGTCATCCGGCTCAGCCAGCCGCTGCAGCGCCAGGGTAGCGGTGGCGACGTAGCCAATGCCGTGCTCTTCCTGGCCAGCGATCGGTCGGCCCAGATCACCGGCACCGTGCTTCCGGTCGATGGCGGGACCTCGGCTGGACCCTCGTTCGCTCAGACACAGTTGCTCGTGGCCCAGGCCCGGGATAATGGAGGTGGAGATGCCGGCTGAACTGGTAATTCGAGGCGGGACTGTCGTCGACGGGACCGGAGACCCGGGCCGTCGGGCCGATGTGGCGATCACCGACGGTCGGATCGTGGAGATCGGTCCGGATCTGCACGGGACCCGTGAACTCGACGCCGCAGGCTGCATCGTGGCCCCGGGGTTCATCGACATCCACACCCACTACGACGCCCAGGTGTTCTGGGACCCGGCACTGCGACCCTCGTCGTACCAGGGGGTCACCACCGTGATCGCGGGCAATTGCGGGTTCACCATCGCTCCCACCCGGCCCGAGCACCATCACGTGATCGTCCAGACACTCGAGAACGTCGAGGACATGAATGCCGCGTCGCTCACCGAGGGCATCGTGTGGGATTTCCAGACCTATCCCGAGTATCTCGAGTTGGTCCGGTCACGGGGAACACTGCTCAACTTCGCCTGCTACGTCGGGCACAGCTCGGTGCGCCTCTACGTGATGGGCGACGACGCCTACCAGCGGGCCGCCACCCCGGACGAGATCACGCGGATGTGCCGGATCGTGGTGGAGGCCATCGAGGCCGGGGCGGCCGGGTTCTCGACCAGCTTCGCCTACACCCACCGGGGGATGAACGGCTTGCCGGTGCCGAGTCGCTTCGCCGAGCGCGACGAGGTGGAGGCACTGTTCATGGCGGCGGGCAGTACCGGAAAAGGAGTTGTGCTGGCCACGGCCGGCGACCAATGCACCTATGCCGACATGTACGAGCTGCAGCCGCGGATCGGTCGGCCGCTGACCTATCCGATGTTCGCCTTGACCGACGGGCGCAATCAGCCCCAGCTCGACCTGCAGAATGAGGCTGTGGCCAACGGCCTCCAGGTCTGGCCCCAGGTGACCCCCCGGCCCCTGACCATGCAGTTCACCATGGACAGTCCGTTCAGCCTCAACGTGAGTCCGGTGGTGGCCGAGCTCATGGACCAGGACCGCGATGCCCGCATCGCCGCCTACTCCGACCCCGAGTGGCGGGCCCGGGCCACGGCCGACCTGGCCGAGCAACCGATGCGGCCGCGGTGGGAGACATGCGAAGTGTCCGAGTCGGACCGCCACCCGGAACTGGAGGGCCGACGGGTCGATGCCGTCGCCCGGGAGTGGGGCTGCGATCCGTTCGATGTCATCTGCCAACTGGCGGTGGAGGAAGATCTGGGGACCCGGTTCCGCATCTATATCGCCAACGACGAGCCCACCAGCGTGGGCGAACTGCTGGCTCATGATCAGATGGTGCTCGGACTGTCCGACGCCGGCGCCCACATCGGCCAGCTGTGCGACGCGCCCCTCCCCACCGATCTACTGGGCACATGGGTGCGCCAGCGAAACGTGCTGTCCGTCGAGCAAGCCGTGCGCAAGCTCAGCGGCGAACCGGCGGACATCTTTGGGTTCGACCAGAGGGGTTACCTGCGCGAGGGATACTGGGCCGATGTGTGTGTCTTCGACCCGACCACCGTGTCACCCGGCCCGATGAAACGGGTACAGGACTTTCCGGCGGGCGGCGAGCGTCTGACCTGTGAGGAGCCCACCGGCCTCCGTCACGTGCTTGTCAATGGTGTCCCGATCCGGGTCGATGAGGTCGAGCTCCCCCTCGGGGATGTGCGCCCCGGGGCACGACCCGAGTTCGTCTGAGCCCGTGCCCATCACGACACACCGATGAGGCCGCTGCCCGAGCTCACCCCGTGGACCAGCTGGTTCTGGACGTCCGGCGCCGACGGGACGCTGCGCATCCAGGGCTGCACCGAATGCGGCACGCTGGTCCACCCTCCCGTCCCCGCATGCCCGGTCTGCCGGAGCCCGTCCTCGTCGCCCAGCGAAGTCTCGGGACGGGCCACGGTGGTCGGCTACACCGTCAATCAGCATCAGTGGCATCCCGACTTCCCACCTCCCTACGTCATCGCCGTGGTGGCCCTCGCCGAGGATCCGGGGGTCCGTTTGACCACCAACATCACCGGCTGTGACATCGAGGATGTCCGGGTGGGCATCGAGGTGCAGGTCCGTTTCGAGCAGCACGAAGATGTGTGGCTACCCATGTTCGAACCGACCGGGTCGATCACCACCCCCGAACCCGACGTGAGCCCGAAGCTCCCCGCGCCCCGGGCTCCGCTCGGGGACGACCGATTCGAACACAAGTCGGTGCTGTCCGGCGTGGGGCGCTCGGCGCTCGGGCGCCGGCTGATGGTCGACCCGCTCTCCCTGACCGTCGACGCCTGCCTCAAGGCGGTCGCCGATGCCGGCCTCCAGATGTCAGATATCGATGGGCTGTCGACCTACCCGGGAGCTGCCGGAATGGGGATGAGCGAGGGCGGTGTGGCCGCCGTCGAGGAGGCGCTGCGCCTGCATCCCACCTGGATCAACGGGGGCGGCGACATCCCGGGCCCGGGCGGTGCGCTGATCGCGGCCATGCTCGCCGTCTCGAGCGGGCTTTGCCGGCACGTCCTGTGCTTCCGCACGGTGTGGGAGTCGACGTTCGCCACGCTCGGCTTCCGACCACCCGGGGGCGGGCGGGCCTCGGGTGCCAACCAGTGGCGATCGCCGTTCGGCGCGCTGTCGGCAGCCAACTGGATCGGCGTCAACGCCAACCAGTACCTGCACCGCTACGGTGCCACCCGGGAGATGCTCGGGATCATCGCCGTCAACGGCCGGACCAACGCCGGGCGCAACCCGGTAGCCATCTACCGGGAACCGATGACGATGGACGACTACATGGCGGCCCGTCCGATCACCACCCCGTTCGGCCTGTACGACTGCGACATCCCCTGCGACGGCTCCATCGCCGTCGTGGTATCGGACGCATCGGTGGCCGGTGACCTGCCCGGAACGGCCATCCGGGTCGAGGCCACCGGAACCCAGATCCTCGAGCGCGTCTCATGGGATCAGGGAACCATCACCCATGAGCCCCAGGTGCTCGGCCAGTCCGCCCACCTCTGGACCCGGAGCAGCTTGACACCGGCTGATGTCGACCTGGCCCTCGTCTACGACGGCTTCACGTTCAATGCGATCTCGTGGCTCGAGGCGCTCGGGTTCTGCCCGATCGGCGAGGCTCAGGACTGGCTGGAGGGTGGTCGGAGGATCGCCCTCGACGGCGAGCTCCCGGTCAATACCCATGGCGGTCAGCTCAGCGAGGGCCGAACCCACGGTTTCGGGTTCATCTACGAAGCGGTCCAACAGCTCCGGCACCAAGCCGAAGGGCGCCAGGTGGCGAATGCCACGACCGCCGTCGTGACCACCGGCGGGGGGACGCCGTCGGGGGTACTCCTACTCCAACGCGACGGGATCTGATTGACAGTCCTGGCCGGTCGGATCTCGCTCCTGCCGGCTAGTCCACCGCCGAGGCGGCATGAAGTGCCGGCCCAACAGTCGACAGATTGCCGATTGAGGTGGACAATCGTTGAAATGGACAAGACCTTTCGTGCAACCATGCAGAAGAGCGACGGCAAAGGTGGCTGGACCTTCGTGGTCATGGATGGTTCAGCGGAGTATTTCGGGACCAAGGGCCTCGTAAAGGTACGTGGAACGATAGACGGCTACCCATTCCAAAGCTCCTTCATGGCGCTCGGTGACGGCACGCACAAACTCCCGATCAAGGCGGAGATTCGGGAGAAGATCGGCAAGGTTGAAGGAGACGAAGTCGTCGTCACCCTCAATGAGCGACTGTTCAAGTAGGTCGCCTGGAAGCCGCCTCGATCGCTCCACCGCCCGAGGCTCACCGAATTGTTCTGTTCCCTGATCCACCGATACCGCTAAGGAGGATTCCATGCCCGAGTTTCCGGCGATCGCTCATGTGACTCTCGCCGTCAGCGATCTCGACCGCAGCGTTTCGTGGCACGAGAGGCTCTTCGAGGCTGAGATGTTCCTGGATGAGAGGCCAGGTCCATTCCGGCGAGCCGTCTGGCTGGTTGGAGGCCGGACTCTCGTCGGCTTTCACCAGTTTCCGGACTCGGCCGACAGCGATCTGTTCAATGAGCGTCGAATCGGTCTGGACCACCTGGCCTTTGGCTGCGACAGTGTCAGTGACCTCGAAGCGTGAGCCCTGCATCTGGAAGAACTGGGCGTCGCCCATGGCGGCATTGTCGATGCTGACTACGGTTGCGGACTGTCCTTCCGCGACCCGACAACATCGCGTTGGAGTTCGTCGCGCCACCCTCCTAGCGCTGTTTACCTTGTCGAAAGAGGGTGATCGCCTTGTCAATGCGACGCTGCCGTGTTTCCTGCGTCTTCGCGCCGTTGATGTTGTCGACGTGGTACCGCTGCAAGCTGTTCGAGAGCTTGGAGAAGAAGGCGGCGACGCCCGGCTCTGAGGCGAGAGCGCTCGCCAGGTCGTCTGGGATGTCGACCTCCCGAGGGGTCTCCGCGATCGTCAGTTTGACTGAGATCGGATCGCCCCCCTTGAGTCCAGTGTCCTTGCGGACAGCAGCACTGATGCTGATCATGTGCTGGCCGCCCATGACGCCGACCGTATTGCGGTATTCGTAGCCGTTCACGTTCACCAAGACCGCCGGACGATGCCCTGCGTTCAGGCGTTCGATGAGTTCGTCGGGTACGACGATGCCTGTTTTGTTGCCCGTCGCGGTGACCGTCGTGTCGAACTTCACGCTCGCAGCCATCTCTTGTCTCCTTTCACGTCACTCTGCCAACGAACCCAGCGGTCCATACCTGGGTCCGACCTCTCCAAGCTGGTTATGCACACTCTCCGACGTGCCGTTCGGTCACAGCGACAACCGACCACGTCCGGCGGTCAGGGACGGACGGCGACCGAGAGGTAGCGGCCTCCTCAGGTGCGGAGACTACCCTGGCGTCGTGTCCAAGAAGCTGCTGTATTGGATTGGTGGGCTGCTCGCGCTCATCGGCATGGGCGCCACCATTGTGTTCGTCGCATGGCCGAATCCCTATCGGAGCACAATCACCTATCTGCCACCGCCGTCCTGGCATGAGGTCGGTATCCGAGTGGGCTTCCTACTCTTTGGCCTTGGACTTCTGGTGCTGGTTGTCACACAGCTCATGAGGGCTGACGGCTAGATCGAGGCGGTACCGCAATCCGGTCCCGGTCCCGGTCCCGGTGTTCGGCTGGCAGGGTCAATCGAATCGGGGTTCGAGTCTCATTGCCTCCACCCGTTGTCAGATTTGCAACGTTATCCCTGGTCAAGGGCCGTATTGCGTTGAGTTCCCGAGCCCGGGCAAATGCCGACGTTCGAACCTCTCTGTGACCTGGGAGAGCGTCCACATCAGTCGGTTCGAGCAGGTCAGTTCCGCGCTCATCGATTCGGCATGCGTCCTCAGGATCGCCCCGGGGTATACGGGGTCGTGCGCATGGATTGAGGCGAAGATGAGGCTCGAGGCACCGCCTCACTGGGCGATGTAGACCGCCTTCGTGTCCAAGAACGCCAGGATTCCCATCTTGCCCCGCTCCCCACCCCAACCCGATTCCTTCTGACCGCAGATCGGCATCGACGGGTCGGTTGCAAGCGCGCAGTTGACCCATACCTGACCCGCTCGCAGCTCATCCACCACCCGATGAACTCGGCCGACGTTCTCCGTCCAGACAGTGGCGGCCAACCCGTAACGCGTGTCGTTCGCCGCGGCGATCACCTCGTCCTCGTCGTCGAAAGGGATCACCGATCCGACCGGCCCGAAGATCTCGTCCGTGATGAGCCGCATATCGGGCGTGGTATTGGTGACGATGGTCGCCTCGTAGAAGTAGCCCTTCCGGTCCATCGGCTTGCCACCAGTGATGACCTGAGCGCCACTGGCCACGCCCTCATCCACGATGCCGGCGACGCGGGCGCGCTGTTTTGCGCTGATCAGTGGCCCGAGGACGGAGTTGGGCTCGTCGCTACCCCCCATGGGCAGCATCTGGGCGAATGCGGTCAATCCCTCTACGACTTGATCGTAGATGCCACGCTGGACGTACATGCGTGAGGTGCAGCAGCAGTTCTGTCCCGAGCCGGCGAGCAGGCCCATTCCGGCTCCGGTGATCGCCTTGTCGAGGTTGGCATCGTCGAACATGATCAGCGGTGACTTGCCCCCCAGCTCCAGTGCGACCTTCTTGAGGTTTCCGGCGGCCGCCTGGACGATCAACCGCCCGACCTCGGTCGATCCGGTGAACGACACCATGTCGACGTCGGGGTGCGCGGTGAGTGCTGCGCCAGCGGTCTCGCCGTAACCGGTCACGACATTCAGGACGCCGTCGGGCAGGCCCGCCTCACGGAAGATCTCCTCCAGCTTCAGCGCGGTCAGCGGTGTCTCCTCGGCAGGCTTGAGCACGGCGCTGCAGCCGGCAGCGAGCGCTGGCGCTACCTTGAGCATCGCGACAAAGAATGGTCCATTCCAGGGAACGATGAGACCGACGACACCGATCGGTTCCAGCTGGGTATAGGTGTGGAACGTCTCGTACTCGCCGAGGAGACCGTCGGATACAAGGTGGGCCGACTCACCGTGAATCTTCCCAACCCAGCCGGCGTAGTACACCAGCATTTCGAGGGACACATTGATGATATGGCGGGCAGCTCCCGCGTTCATACCGTTGTCGCGGGCCTCGAGTTCGGCCAGCTCGTCAGTGCGCCTCTTGATGATCTCTGCGGCATTGAAGAGTATTTCCGCGCGGCGCTTCGCCGGCAGTTTGCGCCACACGCCGGATTCGAAGGTCTCGCGAGCCCTTTTCACCGCCGCGTCGACGGTCGCCTCGTCGGAGTCTACGATCTCCGCGATCTGTTCCTCGGAGGACGGGTCAAAGACCGCAATGACCCCCGAGCCATGCCCTTCAACTGCCGGATCAAGTTCGATAGTGTCGCTCATTGTTCTTCATCCTTTCGCCGAGCCTCTCCGACTGAGAGAAGCGAAGTGCCTTCAGGTTTCGATTCTTGGCTTTCCGTTGACGTATTTCGGTTGAACACCCGGGCCGAGCGGGCACAGTCGAACCGCAGCTGCGACCTGTATGTCGGTCAATGCTTCACGATCATGCCGGCATCAACGGGAAGCACTGTGCCTGTGACATAGCGCGACTCGTCCGAGGCGAGCCAGGCAACGGCGTTGGCGACGTCAATCGCCTCGACCTTGAATACCGGCATTGCATTCGTCAGCGCGCTCATGAGTTCCGGCATGTCCTTGACGACATCTTCGAGTCCCGTCGTCATTGGCGTTTCCACTGTGGTGGGAGCGACGCTGTTGACCCGGATGAAGTGCGGTGCCCCGATGTTCGCATAGCTGTGCAGTAGACCGATCACGCCGTGCTTGGCTGCTGTGTAGGCAATCATGCCGGGCCAGTTCACCGAGTTCCCGATCAGGCCGCCGGTCGAGCTGGTCAGAATGATCGATCCGCCTTCGCCGTTCTCGATCATGGGCTCCAAGGTGACGCGAAGGGTGTTCCATACGCCCTTTAAGTTGATGGCGACCACGTCGTCCCACTGCTGGTCTGGTGGGGTCATCCCACCCGGGCCGATGCCAGCATTCGCGACGACAATCGTTACCGCGCCCAGTTCGGCGACGCCCGCATCGTAAGCCTGCTGCAGCGCGTCCAAGTCGCGAACATCGGCCTTGCGTGCCACGATCCGCCGGCCGCGCGCCTGAACCTCCTTGACGGTGTGTTGCAGATCCTCCTCGGAAGGCAGAGGGTAGGGCACGGTCTCGAACTGCTCGCAGCTGTCCACGCCAATGATGTCAGCGCCGTCCTCGGCCAACCGAATGGCGTGGGCCCGTCCCTGTCCCTGCGCGATACCGGTGATGAAAGCGACCTTGCCCTCGAGCTTTCCAGCCATGGGGTTCTCCGTTCGTCGACTATGCTGAACAAGTGTTTAGCATAGGCCTCGGGGTGCGCGCTGAGTCAGCGAGCGCCCACCCATGAGCGTTCGTCGCATGGGCGCCGAGGACTCGCCTACTCGTTCCGTGCTGCTCGACCTCGCCGAGAAGTTGATGATTTCCGAGGGTTACGCCGCGGTGGGCGTCCGGCGCGTCGCTCGTGAGGCGGGCGTGGCACCCGCACTCATCCACTACTACTTCCGCACGTTGGACGATCTATTTCTCGCGATGTTGCGTCGGAACGCCGAGCGCGAGCTGGAGTCGCTTCGGGAAATCGCGGCCTCGGCGCGTCCACTGCACGCCCTATGGGAGCGGGGCAGCCACAGGGATGGCGCCGCCGTCACTATCGAATTCGTTGCCTTAGCCAACCATCGCAAGACGATCCGGGGTGAGATCGCGGCACACGCGAGGCGATTCCGCGAAGCTGAAGTGAAGATCATCGCGGAGTCGCTTGCAGGTCGAGTCCCAGACGTGCCGCCAGTGGCGATAAGTGCCCTACTCGCGTATGTGTCACGGACCCTCGTCCTAGAGGAGGCGCTCGGCCTCACCATTGGCCATGCGGAGACGTTGGAGCTAGTCCACCGCTATCTCGACAGCGTCGAGTCTTGAGCGCGACGTAGTTCGCTCACCCCGTTTCGTCCTGCGGGGGACTACAGATGGACTACAACCCATCGGTGCTCGCCACACAGAATGCAGAAATGAAACAGGTTCTACCGAGCGTTCGGCGAATAACCCCCGGGAATCGTGCGATCAGCAGGTCCTCGAGTAAATGCAGTCAGAATGTCTGGATGCGGATCTGGGACGTACCGCCTCGGCAGCTCTGTCGACAGCATCTGCTGGGGGAGCATCGAGAACTACACGGACTCTGGAACATTCTGACCGTCCACAATGGCGTGGGCGGGTACTCGGCGCATCCCGAAACCAAGCGTTGGGTCGGCAAGACGAACGCCCTTTTCGAACGCCACGAACAGCTTGTGACCGAGATGGAGCGGCGTGGCTATAAACACCGGTCACCTTTGGATAGGACTGCGGCGTTCGGCGCCCGGGTGCAAGATACGTTTCTTGACTCACTTGAGGAGCAGCAACGCTTGCTGGCGAATAAGGCCTGTGAGTGCCCGCTTACTGAGCTCTAGTCACCACCGACCCGGTGCTATTGGATACTCAGATACCGCTCGTTAGCGGCTGCGGTCTCCGGCGGTTACAACCACTGCCCGGTCAGCGGCTCCTCCCGATGCGGTCTTTCGCCGTCACCGGGGGACGCGTGGACGGGATTTAGCCGAATCGGCGCCCAGACGCTCGTCATGAGCCTTGTGCCCAGCGTTCCCGCGTTGAAGGATCGCATGGCATCCCGATGGACGGTCTGTCGTAGACCTGCGACCGCATCCACATCACGCCACGCCGTGAACGTATATTGACGACCGCCAGCTGTGGCGAAGACCGATCCCAAATAGCCATCCTGAGCCATCAGTTCGGTGGTGATCTTCTCAGTGACGTCATTGACCTCCCATGCGGACTGGCCGTCGACATCAATCGACGTGACGGTGAAGCATCCAGGTGAGGTGGGATCGCCTTTGGTGGCCCGGACTCCAATGCCGAACTCGACGAGCCCCGGGATCCCGGCCGGAGAGGGGTGCACCTGCAAGCCCATGGTCGCCAGGAAGCCTCCGAGGTCCCAGTATCCACGGACGCTGGTCAACAGCTCGCTTCCGGGATCCCACGTGAAGAAATCCGAACCCGGAAGGGTCCCCACCTGGCCGGACGGCGGGCCCAGGGGGGTTGCGCCCGTGTTGGTCCCGCGCATGAGGTACTGGGCCGCCGCAGAGTTCGGACCGCCTTCGATACGAACCTCGGTGAACGAAACATCAGGAAATCCGACGAACAGATCATTCGCCATCTCGCCGATGGCGGCTCCTGTCACGGGTCCTCCCGTGGTGGGGTCCTCGAAGGTACCGTCTCCGGTGAAACACGCCATGACTGCATCGGGATCGTGAGCATTCCAAGCTGCGAAGTATCGATCGATCAGTTCCATCGTTCTCCCTTGTCCGAACGCCTCATTTGCCTGCTGTTGAGTTCTTCGACCTGAATGATGCCATCGGAGCTCCATGATCGTGGCGGTTGTACTGCTCGCAGCATTGGATGCGGAGGTCTCACACCTCGGAAGACGTCCCGGCAGACCGACTGGAGGAGGAAGGAAAGCTTGGTCGATCTGGAGTTCGTAGATGCCAATGTCAAGATCACGTGATGACTCAACAAACAAGCCAAGGAGACCAGCAATGCACGCCAGAGTGATTCACGCCAACATTGCCGACTTGGGCGAGGCCAAGCGGGGGCTGGACGAGGTCATTCCAAGGTTGCGGGAGGCTGCCGGATTCGTTGGCGCCTACTTCGTAGCGGTCGACGACGTGCGAGGGATCTCGATCGAAGTGTTCGAGACCGAAGAGCTGGCTCGCTCCACCGCTCCTCCTGAAGGCGCCAAAGCACCTGGCGTGACGGTACGAGCCATCGAGTTCGGTGAGGTCATCGCATCGGCCTGATCTACTGTGATCCGGGACGGGCGGCCCCGGGTTCATGCCCTGAGCTCGTCACCATCTGAATCTTCAGGTTCGGAGGGGACTCGGGTGCCAAAGTGGCGTGCCAATCCTGTGATGATTCGCTGCTGCCTGCTCGCTTCTGCGACGTTGGCCAGAACAATCATCGCTCGACCACCCGAGACGGTGAGTCCCAGAAAGGATGAGTATCCGCCGGTTTGACCGCTGTGTACAACCATTCTCCGGTTTGTGACCGGGTCCGATTCGATACGCCAGAACATGCCGCTGTCCCGATTGGGTCCGGGGGTCGCCACGCCTTCGATTGGCCTCAATGAACCGCTTCCTGGCGCCGACCCATTCAACAAGCCCACGGAAAGCCCAATCATGTCGCTAAGCGTGCTGATGACACCGCCCGCCGGAGCGAAGCCGCCCTTAGTGGTCCACGGCGGACGCTGGCGGCCCCTCGATGACCAGCCCGGAGGGGCCGGCTGCTCTGGGCTTGCCACGATCGTGGCGGTCATGCCTAACGGAACTAGGACTCGCTCGGTCAGCAACTGCCCGTACTCAGCTCCCGCGACGAGTGCGAGCAGTTGTCCGAGGACAGCACCGCCCAGGTTCGAATACCTGAACTCACCCCGGCCCCAAAGGCGCTGATGAGCTGCCACCGTCAACACGTCCGGTGCTGTCATCTTGCGATACGGATGTGTTCCTAGAACAAGGAAGCGAAACCCTCGGAATACTGCGAGTGGACCCTCAGGCATCCGCGGCAAACCAGATGTATGTGTGCACAGCTCCCGGAGGGTGATCGATCCGAAGGCAGTCCCTGCTGCCTCAGGAACAACGTCACCGACCGTGGTCTCCAGGGAGACCTCACGGCGATCGATGGCATCGGCAAGCAACATACCGGTCAGCCCCTTCGTGATCGAGCCGATCTCGAAGCGCGTTTCAGGCCCAGCGTCGATGAAGGCGCTCCTGGTGTTCGGCGAAGCAGCGAGATCGACCAAGGCGAAAGCGGTACTTCTCGCCGGGTGCCCGGCGAAATTCGACCAGGTCATGCTCAAGCTCCCGGTTACCCTGACCATCGCTGAGGTCGTCGGCCACGGTCCGAATCTAATGAAGCCGATCCGAGCCGCGCTGAATCTCCCCAAGATGTTGTTGTACGGGATTTCACACACCCAGATGTGCCGTAGTCGGCACGCCGTCTACCAGGGATGGATCCGGCGCCGGTGACGCCAGCCGAACCCCCCCGGGACGTCGGTCGTCCGACACCACGGCACCATCTCTCTATCGAGGCAAGCGAGCTTCCCGGATCCGCCGGTCAGCGACCACGGAACAGGTCGTGGCGGAAGGAAATCGACAACGGCGCTATGCAGCGTCCGAGAAGCTATCCACAGAGTTGTCGGGCCGCAATATCCGGAGTCGGGCTGTAACTCATCGTGGTGTACCCGATGGAGTGCACGATGTTCGACCACATCAATGAAAAGCTAAGTGGTGCCGTGATGGCGTTCAGGTAGGAGTGCAGAGGATTGCACGACAATGCCCGGCGGGCTGCGTTGACTGAGGTGGTCGAAGGTGAACCGGCGGGAAACTGCTCCCCCGCAGGGGCGAAGCGTGCGATCATCCACGCCGTGCCGATCGCCTTTTCGTGACCGGGGCGACCGCGGACCGACAATTTGGTGTGGGATCCGATCGGGTTGGCGAGGGACAGCGAGTCATAGATGTACACCTGCGGCCCGGATTCGACCCCGTTCACCCCGATAGTCGTGGCATTGACGGCGAAGCGTGACGGTAGAATTGGGCGTGCATTCCTGATATCGGCCACCGCGAACGGCTTGAAGGGATTGTTCACGACGAGCATCAGGTGTCGACCCTGCCGTTGCGCCAATTCGGCTGCCGCGCGGTACTCGTCGTCCAACGGGCGATTGCCATAGTCGGCAAGGGTGATCGGATGCGACTTCCCGGATACGAGTGTCGAATAGCTCCGCTCGTTGGTGATCCCATGGTAAGTGCCGATTCCGCGGAAGCCGAAGACCACCACATCCGGAACGCTCCAGCGGAGCTGGCTCGCGCATACGACCGCCCACATTGCAATACCGACAAAGAAGACGGCCAGCAGCGACCGACATTGGCGGATGTCGACGTAGAGGCCGACGCAGATCGACAGAAATGCCGGAAGGAGAAGTCGAGCATGCATGTAGTCCCCTCCCAGGTGAACCACGTACAGCACATCGACCATCCCGGCGAGGAGGGGTGTGAGGAGCACGACCAAACCGATCCGGTCACCTGCCGTCCACCACTTTGACAGTCGAGGCACCGCAAATGGAAGGACGAGGAGGAACGGGATCCATAGACCGTATGGCATGACGAAATTCCGGAGGTAGATGAAACCCTGGGACCACCATGCAGAACCACCGGACTTGGCGAGGGCCGGGTTGGCCACGACCATGGCGAAATAGGCCATGCGCCAGATCTCGTAGAGAACAGGAAGGGCTAGCGCTACGAGGAGTGGAAGGCCGTAGCGCCGCCACAACGCTGTCGGGCCCTTCCATCCCGGCGCCGCCACCACCAAGCCGAGGGCCACGAGGAACACACCCGACATCAACACCAGCTCGGGACGGATGAGCGTGCCGAGACCCACCACGAATGCACACCACAGGGCTGAATTCCGGTGTTGTTCCGTGCGCACCAGGAGCCAGAACGACAGTCCTATCCAACCGAAGACCATGCCCATCTCCAGGCCGGATGTGGTGAATTCCCACACGCCGGCCACCACGGAGAAGATCAGCAGACCCACCGGGATAACGAGGTCCTCCCCCCGAGACTCACCTAGCCGTTGGATGGCCCGGCCACCGAGGATCACTCCGGTGACGGTGAAGCCGATCCCCAACAGGACGGTCAGCCACTCGATCGACAGGAACGGCGTCACCTCGTGGAGACCGGCGACTAGGAACAACCACAGGGGGTCGGAGTACACCTCGACCCGCTCACCCACGTTGTAGACGGGGCCGTGTCCGGCCAGCAGGTTTGCGATGATTCGGAAATTGATGAATGCGTCCTCTTGCACCCACCGATAGTTCCAAGCACCAACCGTAAGGATCACAACCGGCAGGGCGAGCACGAGCCAGGACTTCCATGTGCTCCGACTCGGAACCCCATCGTCGGTCGAACCGTCGTCGGGCTGGCGGCGATCGACATCGAACGACTCCGCCAGCCTGGCCATCCCAACTCCTTCTTCGGGTCGGGTACGCACCCGCCAGCCGCAAACCTAGGCCTTCGTGCGATACCGCGCAGTCCGACTCCTGGAGAAGTTCAGACCACTCCTTCCCTGTCCCGCTGCGCGGTCCGAAGGCTCAGCCTTCCTGGCGGGCCTCCTGCAGCGTGCGCTTCAACCACTTGCCGGTGACTTCGAAGGCGGGGGCGGCCGCTGGGAATCCGAAGTTGATGAATCCATGAGGCTGACCGGGATAGCAGACCTCCTCCACGTCGACACCGTCGGCCCGCAGTCGCTCGGCATAGGCGCGTCCCTCGTCCCGCAACATGTCGCACCCTCCCAGGATCACCAATGCCGGAGGTAACCCGGCCAATGACGGAGCGAAGAGCGGGGCGGCATACGGGTCGTCGTCGAGGTCGCGCCCGCCGCTGTAGGCCGACCAGTAGGCCTCGCCTGCCTCGAGGCTGATTACAAGGCCGCTGAACTCCTTCCGTGACGGAAGGATCTTCGACCCGGACACGGCCGGGTAGATGAGCACCTGGCCCACCGGTGCGGCACCGCCGGCGTCCCGCAGCCGGAGCGCGACCGCGGCGGCCATGTTCCCTCCGGCACTCTCTCCGGCCACTGCTACGGCGGAGGGCGGCAGACCGAAGCGACCGCACTCGGCGAGCGCCCACGAGGTGACTGCTGCGCAATCGTCGACGGCAGCCGGATAGGGGTCCTCCGGTGCCAGGCGGTAGCCGACGGACACCACCACGGCACCCGAGGCGTGGGCGATCTCCCGGGCCACACCGTCCATGATCCCGATGCTCCCGATCACGTGACCACCGCCATGGAAGTACACCACCAGGCCGGTCGGGTCGCCGTCGTTGCGGTAGATGCGGATGGGGACATCCCCCACGTGGTCATCCTCGACGTGGTCGATCTCCTGGGTAAGTTGTGGTCCGTAGTCGCCTCGGGCCAACTCGAGCAGCTCGGGCACCAGGTCGGCGAACGGTGTCGACCGTTCCGGGTTGGCCACGATCCACTCGGACACCCAAGGGTCGAGCACTCCCTCGTCGTTCGTGGCTGCGTCACTCATACCGTCATCCTCCTGATCCGAGGTCTGCCACGATCTGCGGCAGGTCCACCGTCGTCCGGATACCCGGGTCCGCCGCGCACACGAAGGGCACGGCGTTGACGGCCCGGTTGGCCGTGTACCCCGGGGTGGACTCCGCCATCAGCTCCAGCGGGATGTCCAACCGGAGGTCCATATCGAGGGGGCAGTCACCTTCGACGGTCACGTGCCATCCACCCGGCCGCAGATCCCAGTCCGCGTCGATCTCGGTCGAGCAGTACCAGGTGGCGCTGAAGCTGAGCAGCTCGGTGCCGCCGCGGCGGCCCACGACGTTCATCCGCTGCCCGGCGACCGTGCCGGCCGGAATCGTCCCGGCGGCGATCTCGATGTCCCGGACCGCCGTCGCCACCTCCCCGGAAGACTCGATCGAGTCGAGCGGCATCCCGATGCGCGTCGCCGATGAGCCGGAGCGAGGGTCCGAAGGACTCGCCGCCGTACGACCACCGCATCGGGTCGAAGGAAGACGGCTCCTTGCCGTATCCCATGAGATCGAAGAGCAGCACCGGGGAGTCGCGGCTGGACAGGTCGGCGAACTCGGCGATGTGCAGGCGGTCCAGTCGTCGCTGTAGGGAAGTGAGAACTATGGGCATCGCCTCGGAGATGAACCCCGGGCTGACGCCGGTGCAGTGCAGTGAGGTCCCTCCGTTGGCACAGGCGTCCTCGATCCGTTGGCGGATGCCCGGCTCCATGTTCGCGGGGTGGTGGAACCCACCGGTGGTGGTCACGACGTTGACCCCAGCGCCCAAGGAGCGTGCACAGCACATCGACGTCGTAGCCCTGCTGCATGTAGAGGACGCAGTCCGGGTGCAGAGCCAGGACGTCGTCGAGTTCGCCGGTTGCCGCCACCCCGATCGGGTCCAGTCCGCACAACGTCCCGGCATCCTGGCCGACCTTGTCGGGGTTGGTCACCCGCACCCCGACCAGGTCGAGGCGGGGGTGTTCGATGACAGCCCGCAGGGCGCGGCTCCCGATGTTGCCGGTGGCCCACTGGACGACCCGGTAGGTGGGCGATGAGGTGGCGGGCGCGGTCACGAGCTCGGCCCGTTCGGAGGCGACGATCTCGGCCTTGTGCAGCACGTTGGCGGCCAACCTCATGTGGGCGGCGTCCACCAGCCGGCCGTCCCGACCGATGGCGCCTACCCCGTCGGCCTCCGACGCCCGGTAGGTGGCGATGGACTCCTCGGCGTCCTTGACTTCGGCCTCGGTGGGGGCGAACACCTCGTTGGCGATGGGGACCTGGCCGGGGTGGATCGCCCACTTGCCGTCGTAGCCGAGGAGGCTGGCGTGGGTGGCCGATCGGCGGTAGCCATCCGGGTCCTGGTACGCCGGAAAGGGAGCGTCGATGGCATCGATACCTGCGGCTCGGGCCGCGGCCAGGATCTGCACCCGGGCATAGTGCCAGAAATCCCCGGGGTACTCCCCCACCGGATCGAAGTTCCCGTCGACCCTGGCGTGCATGGACGCGGAAAGGTCGCCGGCGCCGAAGATGATGGCTTCGAGCCGGTCGCTCGATCGGGCGATCTCGGCGGCATTGGACAGGCCCTCGGCCTCCTCGATCAGCACCTCGAGCCCGATGCGCCGCTTCAGGCCGAGCTTGGTCTCCAACTGGGTGAGCAGGACGTCGAACCACCACACGTCCCGGGCGGTGCGGGCCTTGGGCACGATGATCACGTCGAGGGCGTCACGGGCGCCGGTGACCACTTCGACGACGTCGCCGTAGCACCACGGGGTGTCCAGACCATTGACCCGAACGGCCCGCACCACTCGACCCCAGTCCTGTCCGACCAGTGCGTTGACCACGATCGACCGTGAGGACTCCTTCACCACCGGGGCGCAGGCGTCCTCCAGGTCGAGGAATACTAGATCGGCGCCGGAGCTGGGCGCTTTGGCACACATACGCTCACTGCTGGCCGGGGTGGCCAGCTCAGATCGTCGGGCTCGGGGTTCGTACACGGTTGCCTCCGTCTGCGTGCGTGATCAGATGACGCCGGTCGCCGCCAGGGCGGCGATGCGCTCGGGGGTGATGTCGAGGAGCCCACCGTAGACGGCGTCGTTCTCGGCGCCGAGGTCCTGGCCGAGGTGGTCGATGCGCCCGGGGGTCTCCGACAGCTGGGCCAGCGGCGCCTGGACCCGGACCGGACCCAGGTCGGGGTCGTCGACCGGTAGGAAGGTCCCCCGCGAGCGCAGGTGCTCGTCGGCCAGGAGCTGGGCGGCGTCGTAGATGGGGGCGGCGGCCACGTCGGCGGCCAGGAACACCTGCCATCACCTCGTCGAGGGTGCGGGCCGCGATCCATTCGCCCACCATGGCGTCGATCTCGGTCCCCCGCGCCTGGCGGCCGAGCGGCTCCACGTAGTCGGGATTCTCTGCCAGGTCCGGGCGGCCGATGCAGCGGAAGACCCGGACGACGATGTTGGCCGAGGCGCTGGAGATGGCGAGCCACTTGCCGTCGGCCGTCAGATAGGCGTTGCGGGGGGCGCTGGCCGGCAGGTGGTTGCCCACCCTTCCGGCGATGGTGCCGAGCTGGTCGAAGGCGAGCGTCGACGACTCGATCAGGCGGGCCAGGGGCTCGACCAGGTTGACGTCGATGAGCTGCCCCGTCCCGCCGTGCAGGTCGCGGTGGTAGAGCGCCATCATCACCGCCCAGGTCGCCGCCTGGGCCGCGACCCCGTCGGCCAGCATGAAGGGCGGGAGGGTCGGAGGGCCGTCAGGCTGTCCCACCACCTGGGCGAACCCGCTCATGGCCTCTGCCAGGGTGCCGAAGCCCGGGCGGTCGCTGGCCGGCCCACCCCGGCCGTAGCCGCTGACGTGGAGCATCACCAGGCGAGGGTGGAGGGCGTGGACCGACTCGTAGTCGAGGCCCCAGCGCTCGAGGGCGCTCGGGCGGTTGCCGACGACGAACACATCGGTCACGTCGAGGAGTCGGTGGAGGATGTCCTGGCCGTCGGATTGGCGGAGGTCGAGGGTGACACAGCGCTTGTTGCGGCTGACGCTCTTCCACACCAGGCCGATGCCGTCCTTGGCCGGACCCCAGGTCCGCAGGGGATCACCGGCGCCGGGCTGCTCGATCTTGACGACTTCGGCACCGAACTCGCCGAGCATGGTGGCCACCATCGGGCCGGCCACCAGGGTGGCGGCGTCGACGACGCGGAGCCCGGCGAGCGGGCCCGGGTCGACGGTCAGGCACCGATTGGTCAGGCACCGGCGCCGCACTCGGGGCGGGCGAGCCCGAGGGTGTCGCGGAGGGTTGCGCCGGTGTAGCGGTCCCGGAACACGCCGCGGCGCTGGAGCTCGGGCACCACCAGCCGCACGACGTCCTCGTAGGCGCCGGGGCTGTGGGTGGCGGCGATGATGAACCCGTCGCAGGCGCCGGTGTCGAACCACTCCTCCATCTGGTCGGCCACTTCTGGACCGGTGCCGACGAATCGCGGGCCCTGCAGCAGCGTGGCCCGGTGCCCGGCCAGGTCGCCCAGGGTGATCGTCCCCCCGATGTGGGCGCGGAGGTTCTGGACCAGCCCGCGGATACCCGACACCGACTCGATGAGCTCGTCGGTGATCGGGGTGTCGAGCGCCATGTCCGGAGAAGTCGTAGTTCATCAGCTCGGACAGCAGTGTCAGCGAGGCCATCGGGTCCACCAGGTCGTTGAGGAACATCTGCTCGCGCTCGTGGGCCTGGGCGGTCGACTCCCCCACCACCGTGTAGGCCATGGGCAGCATCTTGACCGAGTCGGCATCACGTCCGCCCTCGGCGATCCGCTCCTTCTGGTCCTTGTAGTGGGCCCGCGCCACCTCGATGCTGGGGTCGCCGGTGAAGATGAGCTCGGCCCAGCGGGCGGCGAAGTCCCTCCCCCGCCCTGACGATCCGGCCTGCATCAGAACGGGCCGCCCCTGCGGTGTCCGCGGCACCGTCAGCGGCCCCCGCACCTTCATCCACTCGCCGTCGTAGTTGAGCTCGTGGACCTTGTCCGGATCGGCGAAGACGCCGGCGGCCCGGTCGAGGATGAGCGCATCGTCCTCCCACGAGTCCCACAGCCCGGTGGTGGCCTCGAGGAACTCGTCGGCCCGGTCGTAGCGGGCGTCGTGGGCCGCGACCTTTTCGATGCCGAAGTTCTGCGCCTCGCTGTCGTTCACCGAGGTCACCACGTTCCAGGCCGCCCGGCCCCCGGTCAGGTGGTCGAGGGTGGCGAAGGTGCGGGCCACGTGGAACGGCGAGTAGTAGGTCGTCGAGTAGGTGGCGCCCAGCCCGATCGACCGGGTGACTCCGGCGATGACGCCCAGCACGATGGTGAGGTCGAGCTTGACCGGGCGGGCGCCGTGGCGCACGGCCTCGGCCACCGAACCGCCGTAGATGGAGGGCATGGCCAGGCGGTCGTCGAAGAACATCATGTCGAAGCAGCCCTCTTCGAGGGTGCGCCCGAGCTTCTGGTAGTAGCCCGCCTGCAGGAACCCGTGCTCAGTGGCCGGATGGCGCCACGACCCGGCGTAGACGGTGGCGTTCCCCGCCTGCATGAACCCCACGAGCGACATCTGCTTCATCGGAACCACCATTGCGCTAATTGTCCGGTCGTTGACGGAGGACGGATATTGAAATATAGAATGTGATATGTCAGATATCAAGTCGATCGGCGGCACCGTCCGCTCCCGCGCCGCCCGCGAGCTGCGGGACCGGGTCCTGACCGGTCGACTCCGCCCCGGCGACCGTCTCGACCTCGACCAGATCACCGAGGAGTTCGGCATCAGTCGGACCCCGGTGCGAGAGGCACTGCTCGAGCTCTCCTATGAGGGTCTGGTGACCGTCACCCCGCGGAGCGGCATCACGGTCATCGGCATCACCCCCGAAGACGCCGTGGACAACTTTGCCGTACTCGCCGCCCTGGCGGGCAAGGCCGCCGAGTGGGCCACCACCCGGATCACCGGGCCGCAGCTGGATGAGCTGCACCGGCTGGCCGACGCGGTGACCGAGGACGGGGATGTGGTCGAGGCCAACCGGCGGTTCCACCGGGCCGTCAACGTCGCCGCCGGTTCCCCCCGCCTCCTGACATACCTCCGCCAGGCCGTGCGGGTGGTGCCGGTGAGCTACTTCGCCCTGTTTCCGGAACAGGGCCGCCGCAGCCGGGTCGAGCACTCCGAGCTGCTCGACGCCATCGGGCGCGGTCACGCGCCCTTGGCCCGCTCGATCGCCGAGGCGCACGTGCTGGCCGCCGGTGCCGCTCTGGGCGACTGGATGCGGACCAACGCCGAAGTCGGGTCGCTCGTCACCCCGTAGGTCGGGGCGTCCCTGGATTCCGATCCGGGTCAGCGGCTTTCGGCGGCCATCGCCCGCTCCGCCCGCTTGCGGAAGCCCTCGAGCTTTTCGTCCGGTGTCCGGACCCGGGTGCTGCGGGACATGACCGATACGTCGTGACCCGCGGCCTTCTTCCGGAGGGCCCCTACCGTCGACTCGGCCTTGGGCATGTGGGAGAAGGGGTCGAAGGAGTACCACCGCATGGCGTTCTCGTGGGTCATCTTCTCGATGTCGGCATCGGACACGTCGTTGGCCACGAAAACCGCATGCAGCTCCTCGGGCGCGGTGGGCCACATGGAGTCGCTGTGCGGGTAGTCCGCCTCCCAGCCATGTTGTCGACGCCGATCCGGTCGCGCAGCTCCACCCCCACCGGGTCGCTGATGAAGCAGGTGAGGAAGTGCTCCCGGAACACCTCCGATGGCAGGCGCCCACCGAAGTCCTGCAGCGTCCACGCGTGGTGCATCTCGTAGGTCCGGTCGACCCGGTCGAGGAAGTACGGGACCCATCCGGTGCCGCCTTCGGACAGGGCCACCCGGAGCGAGGGGAAGTTCTTCAGGACCCGGGACCACAGCAGGTCGGCCGCCGCCGACTGGATGTTCATGGGCTGGAGGGTGATCATCACGTCGGGCGGGGAGTCGATCGCCGGGATCGACAGGCGGCCGGAAGATCCGAGGTGGATGGAGAGGACGGTGCCGGTATCGCAGCACGCCCGCCACACCGGGTCCCAGTACTCGTCATGGAAGCTCGGGTAGCCGAGAGCGGCCGGGTTCTCGGTGAAGCTGAGCGAGTGGCAACCCTTGGCCGCCGTGCGCCGGACCTCCTCGGCCGTCAGCTCGGGGTCCCAGATGACCGGCACGGCCATCGGGATGAACCGGCCCGGGTGGGCACCGCACCACTCGTCGATGTGCCAGTCGTTGTAGGCCCGCACCAGCGCCAGCGACAGGTCCGGGTCGTCGGAGGCGAACACGCGCGCCGTAAATGTCGGGAACGACGGGAAGTTCATGGACGCCAGCACACCGCCGGCGTCCATGTCCCGCACCCGCTCGTCGACGTCGTAGCAGCCGGGGCGTACCTCGTCGAGGCTCTGGGGCTCGAGGCCGTACTCCTCCTTGGGACGGCCGGCGACGGCGTTGAGGGCGGCCGTCTCCATCACGACCTTCCCGAAGGTCCACACGTCGGACCCCTCCTCGTTGCGCACCAGCTTGGGCGCCCGGTCGAGGTACTTGGCGTCGAGGTGGTGGATGAAGAGGTCCGGGGGCTCGATGATGTGGTCGTCCACACTGACCAGTACGAGATCGTTGATATCGAGCATGGCGCCCTCCGAGAATGTGGTTATTGCTGGTGTAGAACCTAGTCCGCCCAAACCGGTACCGTGACCCGGCCGGGCCGCCGGTCTAGAGCTGCTCGTACTCGATCCGGACCGTGGGGCCGGCGGGCACCGACTGACAGGTGAGGATCCACCCCTCCGCCACCTCCTCCGGGGTCAGGGCGTTGTTGGTCCGCATGGTGACCGACCCCTCGTGGAGCAGGGCCATGCAGGTGGCGCAGCTCCCGGCCTCGCACGAGTACGGGGCGGCCAGACCGGCCCGGCGGGCGGTCTCGAGGACGGTGTCGCCCGGGTGGTAGGCGATTTCGTGGCGCCGGCCCTGGAGCTGCAGCACGATCGTCTCCGGCACCGGGCCGTCGCTGCCCACGACGGGGTCGTCGGCGGGTTCCGGGGTCTCGAACCGCTCGATGCGGATGTCCCCGGGCGACACCCCGGCTCCCGACAGGACCCGCTCGACGAGCTCCATGAACGGTCCCGGCCCGCAGATGAAGAACTCGGCGTCGATGTCGCCCCCGACGAACTCCAGGACGGCCTCCGGCGACGGGTACCCGCTCACCGAGTCGGCGTGCCTCCGCACGCTGCACCGCTCGCGGCTCCCGGGATTCGAACTCGGCCAGGACTTGGTCGAAGATGACCGATTCCGGGTCCCGGTTGGCGTAGAAGATCCGGATCGGTCGATCGGTCGAGGACAGTGCAGACTTGGTGATCGACAGCACCGGGGTGATGCCGCTGCCCCCGCAGAAGGCGATGATCGGGCGTTCGTCCTCCTCCCCCAGGCAGAACGCACCCGAAGGCGGCGACGTGTCGACCAGGTCACCGACCGACAAGGTGTCGTTGAACCAGTTGGACACCGAGCCCCCCGGTACCCGCTTGACGGTGACGGCCAGGTCGGAGTCGGTGTCCGGGGCGCTCGACATGGAGTAGCAGCGGAACAGCTTCGTCGCCGCCGATCCTCACCCGGAACGTGCAGAACTGCCCCGGCCGGTAGCGGTAAGTCTTGCCGAGATCGGGCGGGACGTCCAGCACGAACGATCGGGTGTCGTCGGTCTCCTGGACGACCTGCTTGACGCGGAGCGGGTGGAAGGCGTGGCGGCGCGCCACCTCGTCGACTTCAGCCATGAAGCCCGCTCGGACCGGCCGGTCCAGGCTCGGGGACGGGCGCGGCCTTCACCCGGCTCGACCCTACCAGTCATCATGAGAACTACGTTCTCTCCCAGTGCAGGGCAGAGGGCACCTGACCGGTCGATGGGACCGGGCCAGGCGATAGTCAATTCGGCTACCACCCACCCCGACGACGTGCTGGCCGCGGTGGTCAAGTCCGACCGTGCGCCGGGCCCGATCGACGCTCCGACAACTGTCGGCTTCTTGACAATCCATCTGTCGCCAAACCGACAGAGCGATGCCGTGGCGAGGCGCAGACTGGAACTACGACCGCCTCTCACCGATGAAGGGACCACTCCATGCAACCAAACTCCAATGCCTACAACGAAATGCAGCTTCCCCCTCTGGAGCAGACCGTCGTCACCGATCGCAACGAGCGGTCGACCCCGGCCGACGACATTGACAAGGACGCCGACCGTTCCCGACTGCTTGTCGCCACCAACACCTAACTGTTGCTGCGAGCGTGCGCTTCCGCCTTCAGCCGATCCGCACCCGGCATTCTGCCCTGGACTGGACATCGTTTGATGATGTCGACGATGCAGTGGTAGGACCTTCCCCACGTGGGTGAGCCTGGGGCACCCCATCGAGCGGGAGGGTGCTGGTCTGATGGGCACACGGTGGAAGCGGAACCTGAGGACGATCCTGGCCGGATCGCTGTTGTGTGGTGGCACGCTCGCCACTTCGTTGTTGGCCGGTGCGACTCCGGCCTCGGCGGCCACGTCCACGGTGACCGACTGCGGTGTCTCACCCACCGACACCGGCTCCCTTCCCTACGCCGTGACCCACGCGTCGGCCGATAGCACCATCACCTTCGGGACCGGCCTGTCCTGTCCGCCGTCCGCGCCCATCACCATTACCCAGACCATTGACATCTCCCAATCCCTCACCATCATCGGACCGGGCGCGGGCACTATGTCGGTGAGCGGTGGCGGCACCTATCAGGTCTTCGATGTCACCAGCGGCGCAGTAACCATCTCGGGACTCGACATCGAGAACGGAAACGCAGGGTCCGGCACCAACGGTGCCAACCGCAATGTCTCCGTCTCGGCCAGCAACGGCACCGCCAAGCCCGACGGCGGCGGCGTCGGCAACAACGGCGGCGGCATTGCCAACTCCGGCACCCTTACCCTCGAGGACGACGCTGTCACCGGAAACTCGGCGGGAGCGGGTGGCGTTGGTGGGAGCGGCACCATCACGGTGACAGGTAGCACCGAAAAAGTCGTCATCGGTGATGGCGGCAGCGGGGGCAGCGGTGGTGGTATCTACAACAGCGGCACCCTCAGCCTCATCGACGACACCGTCTCGGGAAACTCCACGGGAGTCGGTGGCAATGCGGGGACCGATACCGTGACGGCATCCGGCCTGGCCGACACACTGGAGCTTTCCAGCGGCAACGGCGGCGACGGTGGTGGTATCTACAACAGCGGCACCCTCAGCCTCATCGACGACACCGTCTCGGGAAACAGCACCGGCAACGGCGGTACTGCCGCCAACGGGAGCCTCACCACCACCGGCAATGACAACATCCTGGAGATCGGCGCCGGTGACGGTGGCCCCGGCGGCGGTATCTACAACAGCGGGGTTCTCACCGTCACGAACAGCACCGTCGCAGGCAACACGACCGGTGCCGGCGGGACCGAAGGAAGCGACGATGTGAACGCAACCGGTACCGGTGACACATTTGATGTCGGCGTCGGCGGTGTCAGCGGCGTCGGGGGCGGCATCGATGCGGGAGCGGGTACCGACACCATGGGTGCCACGATCATCACCGGGAACACGGGGTCGAACTGCGATCGCAGTGGTGGCACCATCACCAGCGTCGGCTACAACTTGACCGGCGACCTCTCGACGGCGAACAGCTGCAATCTCGTCGTATCCACCGACAAGCTCGGCGCCAATCCCGAACTCGGGCCTCTGGCCAACAACGGCGGTTCGACGGAGACCCTCCTGCCCTCGCTGGGCAGCCCGGCGCTCGGGGCGATCCCCTCGTCACCAGTCACCACATTGAACGGGTTTCAGGTCTGCCCGCGCACCGACCAGCGAGGGGTGGCCAACATCGGCAACTGCACCATCGGGGCGACCGAACCGTTCGCGGTCTCGAATGCCTCGCTCCCGGGCGCCACACCGGGAGTCGCCTACGGCCCGGTCACCCTGACCACCCAAGGGGCGGCGTCAGGCGCCACCTTCAGTTGGAAGAAGGTCACCCTGCCCAAGGGACTGAAGTTTTCTTCCACCGGAGTGCTGTCGGGCACGCCGAACGCCAAACTGCTTGCCGGTCAGAGTTCGATCTCGGTCACGGTGACCGAGAGGGTGGCCCAGGCGAAAGCGACTGTCGAGGACACTATCCCGCTGACCATCACCTGAACCGCCCGTTACCGGCGGCGGTCCCGGATTCCGGTCAGTGGTGTCGCACCCGTTGGACGCGGCCGCCGACAGAAGTCAGACCGAACCCTCCAGCGATGCGATGAACTCCCGGGTGCGCCGCGACGAGGCGAGTTTGTCGTCCCGGGTCTCGCCGATGGGCACCACCCGGAGGGATACGTCAGTCGCCCCTGCGTCGGCAAATGACTGCAGCCGCTTTCTGATCGACTCTTCGCTGCCGGCGGCCAGGATGTCGCCGACCGTGCGGGCGTCCCCCCGGTCGAGCAGCCTCTGGTAATTGGGCGACGTCTCCGACTCGGACAGGACGCGGTTGGCCCGGGCCACCGCCACCTCCACCTCGTCTTCGCCGCACAAGCAGATGGGCACGCCGGCCACGATGCGCGGCGCCGATCGCCCGGCTGCCGCCGCCGCCTTGTTCAGAACCGGCGCGACGTGGCTCCCGATGGCCCGCTCGTCGGCCAGCCACAGGATGGTCCCGTCGGTGCGCCCACCGGCGATTCCCAACATCACCGGCCCGAGGGCGGCGATCATGACCGGCGTCGGGGTGATGTCGGTGACGTCGATGGGCTGGTGGACCCGGAAGTGCCCGTTTTCGATATCGACCATCCCCGGGCCGGCCAATGCCTGGTCCAGGACGTCGAGGTAGTCGCGCATGGTGGCGGCGGGTTGCTCGTAGGGGAGTCCCAGCATCTCGTCGATGATCCAGTGGTGGGATACACCGAGTCCCAGGGTCAACCGGCCCCCGCACACCGCCTGGGTGGACAACGCCTGGTGCGCCAACACGATCGGATGACGGGGCTGGATCGGCACCACGGCGGTCCCGATCTCGATGGTGGAGGTCGCCGCGCCGATGAGGGTCGCCGCGGTCAGTGCATCGAAGTCGTCGGGAATCTGCGGGATCCACAGCGACGCCAACCCGGCCTCCTCGGCCCAGGCGGCATCGGCCAGCATGCGTTCGACTTTGGTGGCATAGCGGCCCCGCTCGGGGCCCACCATCACGCCAAGGCGCACGGGCAGGTTCCTTTCAGCACAGGTCGGACCAGGTGCCCCGGGTCCGGATCGGGATGATCGCGTTCGGTCAGTTCAGACGGCGGGCTCGACGACGACATCCACACTGGCCGCGCCGCTGTCCGGCACCCGGGGCTGCCGCCATACCTCAACCGGAAACGACACATTGACCAGCGAATAGGACAACTCCAACAGAAGTCGAGCATCGTCGGGAAGTGCATCGAGAGGGATGGAGTCGAGGTAGGCCAGGATCATTTCCAAGCGCGGGAAGGCGGCGTCGTAGAACGCCTGCATGTCCTCCATCGAGCTGGCCAGGCGCTTGGCATAGCGCTCGGCTTCGGTGGGGAGGCACCAGTCGGAGAAGGGCTCCAGGTCGGCGAATTCGGCGGGAAGGACGGGGGTCATCGGGGCTCCTGGCTCAGCGTGCGGTCGGGAGGTCGACTGGTGTCCCGGACTTCTCGTAGTCGGCGACGTACCCGCGGGCCGTCCGGTGTAGGTGACGCAGGAGTATCTCCTGGTCGTTGAGGGGGAACTCGGTCACGGCCCGTGACTCGATCATCGTCTGGGTGGCCTCGAGTGTGTTCCCGTCCTGGAGGGCGTACTCCTTGAACGTGACCGCGGCCAGCTCCTGGCGCAGTCGCTCGGTGGCGTTCTTCGGGGGGACGAAGTAGAGCGTCCCCTCGAAGATGTGCGTGTTGTAGGACGTAGGCCAGTAGTGATACGTGAGGTACCAGCCCGGCGCCCACACCAGAAGCATGAAGTTCGGGAACAGGACGAAGGTGTCGACGCCCCAGCTGGGCGAGCGCGCCGGGTTGATCGATGCCGGCAGCGGGTCGAGCCCGGCGATGTCCGGTCGGTCCCAGGGACCGAACAGACCGCTGCGGAGGACGTTCTCGATCGGCTTGACCATCGAAGGGTCCTTGGGCGGGGCCATACCACCCCACGACGACACCATGCCGTGCGGCCCCTCCAGGGAATAGGACAGCGCCTCGAAGCCGAAGGCCTGAAGCTTGCGCGACTCTTCGTCGGCCGCTTGCTTCGCGTGCAAGACCGGTGCGTGGTAGAACTCGGCGAAGGCGTCGATGAAGAGCTTCCAGTTGCTCCCGACGTTGGCCCGGTACTTGTAGACCTGGGTCATCTCCCCGAACGGGTACCCCTCGAGCCCGGCGCCCAGGCTGCCGAGGTACTCGGCGACGGACGTCGTATTGTCCGGGTCGAGGTTCACGAAGATGAACCCTTCCCACACCTCGGTCTGCACCGGCACCAGGCCGTAGTCGTCCTTGTCGAGGTTGAAGAACTCCGACTCCTGCTGCACGAAGGTCAGCGATCCGTCGAGGTCGTAGCGCCACCCGTGGTACTTGCAGGTGAACTGGCGGCACGTCCCGGCCGTCTCCTCGTTGGGGAAGTCGTTCCAGACCAGTTTGTTGCCCCGGTGGCGGCAGATGTTGTGGAAGCCGCGCACTCCACCGTCCTTGTCCCGGACGATGATGACCGACGTTCCCGCACACTGGAGCTCTTTGGTGAAGTACCGACCGGTGCGGGGTACCTGTTCGACACGGCCTACGTTGAGCCAGGTTCGGCTGAAGATGGCCTTACGTTCGAGTTCGTAGAACTCGGGTGAGATGGAGTCCTCGTAGTTGACCGGGCTCGTGCCCAACTCGGGGTAGTGCTCCGTCCAGCTCCCCTCGGCTGGTTTCGGGAAATGCGCCATACGGTACGTCCTCCTATCGGGCCTGAATGAGCACGATATCACTCATCTCTCAAAAAGAGAAGCGTGTTATCGCTGAGCTATCACACCGAGCTATCGCGCCGATCGCTCACACCGGTCCGGTGCGGGAAGCGCCCTGAAGCGCTCCCTCCCGGAGCAGGCGGCGGAGTACGAACTTCTGTACTTTCCCCGACGGCGTCCTCGGGAACTCGTCCACCGCGAAGATGGCCTCAGGCCACTTCTGTTTGGTCAGCCCGGCCCCGGCCAGATGGGCCTGCACGTCCTCCATGGTCGGCAATTCGGCGCCGTCCCGCAGCCGGAGGACGGCGGCCGCGTGCTCGCCGAGGCGCTCGTCGGGCTCGGCCACCACGCACACCTCGGCGACCTGGTCCATGCCCATCACCAGCTCCTCGATCTCGGCGGCACTGATGTTCTCACCACCACGGATGATCACGTCGGAGATGCGGTCGGTGATGGTCAGGTACCCGTCGTCGTCGAGCACTCCCACGTCGCCCGTGCGGTACCACCCGTCCTCGTCGAACACCTCGTCGGTCAGCGCCGGATCGATGTAGCCGACGAAGCAGTCAGGCCCGCGGCTCGAGATCTCGCCGTCGTCGTCCAGTCGGAATTCCACGCCGGGCATCGCCCGCCCGTCGGTGGTGAGCCGTTTGATCTCCGGCTCCTCCAACAGCGCGCCGGTGATCGACGGGTGCTCGGTGCTCCCATAGGAGCGGAACGTCTTGATCCCGAGGTCGGTGGCCCGTCGGGTCACGGCCGCCGGCACCGGTGAGCCGCCCAGGCCGGCGAAGGGCATGAGCGCGAGGTGTTCGGGGGTGAAGTCGGGGTGGTCGAGCAGGCTGGTGAGGAAGTAGGTGGCACCTCCCCCGACACCCAGGCCTTCGTCGAGCATCAGGCGGAGCACGGCAGTGGGATCCCAGACGTCGACCAGGTCGATCGACTTCTCGCGGAGGAGCGGGGTGAGGAATGCGTTCAGCATCCCGATGAAGTGCCCGACGGGTGCCCCGGTGATCATCGGAGGCCCGCCCCCGGGATACATGTAGTCGAGCTGGCGGGTCTCGCACCCGATGGTCCGGTGTGAGTGGATGACGCCCTTCGGGTCACGGGTGGTGCCCGAGGTGAAGCCGATGATCGCCGGCCCGTCCGGGTCGACCGGCTGCGGTCCGGTGAGCGGATCGGCACCGAGGAACGACTCGAAGGGCACCGCGCCCGGGGGAAGCTCGGTCCCGGGGGTGCCCCGGACCACCAGCCACCGCGCTTCGGGAGATCGGCCAGGAGCGCCCCGTAGTTGGCCAGGTAGTCGTTGTGACCGAAGTGGTCGGCGGTGACCACGACCGCCGGCGAGGTCATCCGGAGGATGTACTCGACCTCCTTCGGCCCGTAGAAGTGCACGATGGGAACGACCACGGCACCCAGGTAGGCGGCCGCCCAGAAGGTGACGCCGGCCTCCATCCAGTTCGGGAGCTGGAACGCCACCACGTCCCCCGGCCCCACCCCGTCGGCGGCCAACGCGCCGGCGAGTGCCCGTGCCGACCGGTCCACGTCGGCGAAGGTCCCCCGCCACGGATGGACGGCCGAGTGGACCCGGAAGGGCATGTCACCGCTTCGGCCGAGGCCGGCGTCGACCATCTCCCCCAGTGTCTGGTCGGTCCACCATCCCTCGTCCCGGTAGCGGCGTGCCCGGTCCTCGGGCACCGTCCGCAGCTTCCAGCGTGCCTGGCCGTCGCCCTGCTCCCCCACGTCAGCCTCCTGCTCGATCGATCGCCGGGTCACTCTGCCACGTCCCCTGCGGAGCCGCCACCGTCATTGCCCGGCCAGGAGAACTTGGTTATCGTCGGCCGCCGTGGCGTGTGGCCACGACGACCAGGAGGATCCGTCATGGGTAGCCCGCCCGTCGCCGACGTCATCGAGCTCGAGCAACTTCTGGCCCGATACGCCGTGGGCATGACCAAAGACGATGTCGACGCGGTCATCGAGGTGTTCACCCCCGACGGCACCTACAGCGCCTTCGGGGACACCTACCCGCTCACCGACTTCCCGACTCTGGTGGCCGCCGCCCCCAAGGGCCTGTTCCTGGTCGGCCCCCCGGCCCTCACCATCGACGGCGACACCGGTACAGGTCAGCAACCGCTGTGCTTCGTGGAGCAGACCACCCACGACATGCGCATCGGGTACTACACGGATACCTACCGGCGGACGCCCGGCGGGTGGCGCCTGCAGACCCGGGCCATGACCTTCCTCCGCAAGAGCGGGGTCCGCGACTCCGGCCGGGCCCACGACCCGACCCGCCCCCAGCCTTCCAACCAGTGACCACCCCACATGACCGACAGCGACGACTCCGGGGAACTGGCGGAATTCCGGCAGTCCCTGGACGCCTGGCTCGACGACCAGACCCCCGCACTGGCCCCGGCCTTCGAAGGGGCGGGCACGCTCGACGAGCAGATGGCCCAGCTGGGCAGGGTCAAGCAGTGTGCGTTCGACGCCGGATGGATGCGCGCCGGTTGGCCGGAGCGGGTCGGCGGACTGGGTGGGTCCACGCTGGCACGGGCCTACCTGGGTGAGGCGTTGACGGCGCGCGACCTGGTGGAGCCCGGGCTGTACTCCATGACCGAGGTGCTCGCCCCCACCATGATCGACTACGCCGACCCCGACCTGGCCGCCGCCATGGTTCCCGCCCTCCTACGCGGGGACGAGACCTGGTGCCAGGGGTTCTCCGAGCCGGACACCGGCAGCAACCTGGCCGCTCTGGCCTGTCGGGCCGAGCGCAGCGACGGAGGCTGGCGGGTGACCGGACAGAAGGTCTGGACCAGCCTGGCCCAGTACGCCGACCGCTGCGTACTGCTCACCCGGACCGGCACGGTTGAGTCGGCCCACCGGGGGATCACCGCCCTCTTCGTGGATATGGACTCCCCCGGGATCACCGTGCGGCCGATCGGCACCATGCACGGCAGCCCCGAGTTCTCCGAACTCTTCTTCGATGACGTCGTCGTCCCATACTCCCGCACCCTGGGCGAGGAGGGCGGAGGGTGGGCCGTGGCCATGGACCTCCTGCCCTACGAGCGCAGCACGTCGCTGTGGCATCGGGCCGCTTTCCTCCACCGCCGCCTCCAGGAGTTGGTCGACGCCGCCCCGCCCGGCGCCCTCGACCCGACCCGGCTGGGAGCGGTGACCCAGCTGCTCTACGCCTTCCGAGCCCGTTCGCGGGCGACGCAACACCGCATGGCCGACGGCGACCGCCTCGGACCCGAGACGTCCATCGACAAGGTGCTGCTGGCCACGGCGGAACAGGCTGTGTTCGACCTGGTCGCCGACGCCCTCGCCCCGGCAGTGACCATGGGCGACGACCCGGTGAGCGGGCGGTGGCGCTCGGAGTACCTCTACTCCCGGGCCGCCTCCATCTACGGCGGCAGCGCCGAGATCCAGCGCAACATCATCGCCCGGCGCCTCCTCGACCTCGGGAATGACCGCTGATGGACGCCGACGACCTCGACATGTTCGAGCGCGGTCTGCGCGACGTCACCGGCCGGGCCACCGGACCCGCCCTCGACGCCGAGCTCGACGAACTCGGGTGGGATGACGCCCTGGCCGACGACGAGCGGTCCGCCGTCTCGGTGCTGTTCCGGCTCCAGGGGGAGGAGTGCACATCATCGTCGGCACTGTCCCTGTTGATGGGACACGGACTCGGGCTGCCGGAGGATTCGGCGGACGGAGTGGCGGTCATACTTCCCGCCATCGGGGTCGGCGTCCCACCCGGAACTCTCTTCGATGATCGGCTGCTGGTCAACGGGCTCCTCCCCGCCGGCCGTACCGATCAGGATTTCGCCCTGGTGGTGACCTCAACAGGGGATGGCAGAACGACGGCGTGCACCGTGCCCACCGCCGACCTCGAGCTCCATCCGGTGATCGGTATCGATCCTGACATGGGGCTTCTCCGGGTGAGAGGTGATGTCGACGGCTCGGGCCCTCGGCTTGATCTCCCCACCGCTACATGGGACGCGGCCACCGGTCTCTGCTGCCTGGCTGTCGCCCACGAGCTGGTCGGCGCGTCGCGGGCCATGCTCGATCTGGCATGCGAACACGCCCGGGGACGGATCCAGTTCGACCGACCGATCGCCTCCTTCCAAGCTGTCCGCCACCGGCTGGCCGAGACCCTGGTCGCCGTGTCCATGGCGGAGGCGATACTCGACGCGGCATGGCTCCAGCCGGGACCGGAGGCCTCGGTCATGGCCAAGTCAGTGGCCGGACATCAGGCCAAGACAGCGGCCCGGCACTGCCAACAGGTTCTGGCCGGCATCGGCTTCACGGTGGAGCACCCGTTCCACCGCTACGTCCGCCGCACCCTGGTGCTCGACGCCCTGTTCGGTACGGCGGCGTCCCTCACCACCCAGCTCGGGAACTCGATCATCGACAGCGGGCGGCTGCCGCCCCTGCTGCCTCTCTGACCGGGGCGACCGGGAAAAACAGACCCAGTGCTGGGTCTATCCGGCGGCTATGTCGAGGACGACTTTCCCCACCACCTGACCGTCGGCCACCAGCGCCATGGCGTCGGCCACGTCGTCGAGCGCAAAGGTCGCCCCCACATGTGGACTCACCTTTCCTGATGCCAGGAGTGCCCACAGTTCGTCGTCGTTGCGGACCAGCTCGTCGGGGCAGTGCTCGGCGAAGTCCCGGAACTGGAAGCCGAGCACCTGGCAGCCCTTCAACAGCACCAGGTTGAGCGGGATCCGTGGGATCTCCCCGGAGGCGTAGCCGACAGTCACGAATCGACCACCCCAGTGGAGCGATCGCAGGGCCGGCTCGGCCAGGTTGCCGCCGACCGGGTCGACGACCACATCAGCCCCACCGGGGAGCGCCTCTCTCAACGCAGCCCGCAGATCGACGGTGGGGTGCTGGATGAGGTGGGTGGCACCCGCCTCCCGGGCCGCGTCGAGCTTGGCCGGTGACGAGGCCACCGCCGTCACCGTGGCTCCGAGGTGGTGACCGAGGCTGACCGCCGCCAGTCCGACACCGCCGCCGGCACCGAGGACGACCAGTTCGTCGCCGCTCTGCAGGCGGGCGACCGACCGCAGCACGTGGTACGCCGTCCGCCAGGCCACCCCGAAGGCAGCGGCATGGCCGTCGTCGACACCCGCGGGCACGACCCGGACCGCGGCCGCGCCCACCACCACTTCTTCGGCGAAGGCACCGGCCAACACGGTGCCGGCCACCCGGTCACCGATGGACAGCCCGGCAACACCGTCGGCCAGATCTTCGACCACGCCGACGAACTCGCTACCCGGTACGAAGGGAGGCGGCACGGTGACCTGATACCGGTCCGCCACCAGCAGCACATCGGGAAAGTTGACAGCGGCGGCCCGTACCCGGACCCGCACCTGTCCCGCGCCGACCTCCGGCGCGGGGAGTTCCTCGACCATCACCACCTCGGGCCCGCCATAGGCGTGGCACACCGCGGCCCGCACGTCAGCGGCCCCTCCACACCGGGTCGCGCTTTTCCATGTAGGCGCGGGCGCCCTCCATGGCGTCCTCACTGGAGAAGACCACCGATGACCAGTGGGCTTGGCGTTGGCGGGCCGCGCCCGGGTCGCTGGCGCTCAGTCGGACCAGCTCCTTGGAAGCGGCGAGCCCGAGCGGTCCGTTGGCGGCGATGCGCCCGGCCATGGCCACGGCCGCCTCCCATACCTCTGCAGGGGCGACCACCGAATTGACCAGGCCGACCTGATAGGCGCGGTCAGCGGTGACGAGGTCGCCGGTGAGGGTCAGCTCGAGGGCGATCGCCGTCGGGATCCGGTTGCCGATCAGGGTCCCACCCCCGGCGGCGAAGAGGCCGCGCTTGACCTCGGGCAGCCCGAATCGGGCTTCGCTCGACGCGATGACGACGTCGCAGCCGAGGAGCAGCTCGAGCCCGCCCGCCACGGCCGATCCGTTGGCCGCACCCACCACGGGGACGCTGACTTCGCCCCGCAGCAGCCGGTAGAAGGCCTCGGTCGACTCACCGGGAGCCGTCCCGGGCACGTCCCCTTCGGAGAACGACTTCAGGTCCATGCCCGAGCAGAAGGCGCGGTCACCGGTACCGGTAAGCACGATGGCCCGGACATCGGGGTCGGCCTCGGCCTCCAGGATGGCCGTGCCCAGCGCACCGACCAGGCTGGTCGTGAGGGAGTTGCGGGCCTCGGGCCGGTTGAGCCGCAGCAGTGACAGCGGACCCTGGCGCTCGGACACCAGCTCGGCGTCGGGGCCGCTCACTTGTCGTAGTCCGTTGATTCGGCGAGGTCGGCGGCGCCCTGCATCAGATTGAGCACCACCGGCCCGTAGGTCTGGAGCATCTCGTTGTCGCCGGCCCGTTGGTAGCCCTGCTCGAGCACGACGGCCAGCTTCCACTTGGCCAGCACGCAGTAGTAGTCGATGTCGTCGACCTGGCGTCCCGACACTTCGGAGTACCGATCGAGCATGGCCGAGCGTGAGGGCATCCCGGCCATATCGACATAGGTGATCTCCGGCGTGTCGTCAGGACTCTCCGGCCAGCCGTTGACCACCCAGGCCAGGTCGAGCTTCGGGTCGCCGACGGTGCCCATCTCCCAGTCCACGATGGCGGCCATCCGCGCCGGCCCGCCATGTCGGTACATGACGTTGGCGAACTGGTAGTCACCGTGCATCAGACCGGGGATGAAGTCGATCGGCCGGTGCGCTCGCAGCCAGGCCGACGCCTCGTCGAAGCCGGGCAGCTCCCGTCCCTTGATCCGCTCGAGGAACGCCGTCCACCGGTCGACCTGGCGCTCGTGGAATCCTTCGGGGTGGCCGAAGTCGGACAGACCCTTCGCCTGCCAATCGACCCTGGACAGCAGCGAGATCCCATCCACCAGTTCGAAGGCCAGACCCTTGCGGGCCTCGAGGTCGGTGTCGAAGGGAGCCGGCCAGCCGTCCGTGTTCATCGGCGACCAGCCGTCGACGAAGCCCATCAGATAGAAGGTACGTCCGAGCACGGACGGGTCGTCGCAGGCGGCGATGGCCGCCGTGTGCGGGACGTCGGTTCCGTCCAGTGCGTCGATGATCCGCCACTCGCGGAGGATCCCGGCATCCCGGCTCTCGGGAGCCGACGGTGGCGGGATCCGCAATGCCCCGTGCACGTCGCCCCGGCGGATCTCGTAGATCTCGTTCTGGGTCCCCCCCGACACGAACGCCGACTCGATGGGCTCCCCCACCCCGAGCCCGCGATCGTCCATCCAGGTGGCCAGTCGTTCGATGTCGATCATCAGAAGTTCCCCACTTCGTGCTCGAGGATGGCGGCGAACTTCTCGCGTGCCGCTTCACGACGCTTCGGAAGGTGCTGGGTCGGCCACAGGTCGTCGGTGGCCCGGTGGTCGCGCAGGACCTGGCGGGCCACCGTCACCTTGTGCACCTCGGTGGGGCCGTCGGCCAGGCCCATCACACTGGCCCCGACCAGCATCGAATGGAAGGGCATTTCGTTGCTGATGCCGAGCGCACCGTGGACCTGGATGGCCCGCCAGGCGATGTCGTGGAGCACGCCGGGCATCAGTACCTTGATGGCGGCGATGTCCTTGCGCACCTTGAGATAGTTGTTGTGCTTGTCGATCAGCCACGCCACATAGAGCACGTACAGACGGAACTGCGTCAACTGGGCGTAGGAGTCGGCGATGAAACCCTGCACGAACTGCTTGTCGGCCAGTAGTCCGCCGGCCACCTGGCGGCTGAGGGCCCGCTCGCACATGGCGTCGAGCGCCCGCCGGGCCATGCCGATGGTGCGCATGGCGTGGTGGATGCGGCCACCCCCGAGGCGGGTCTGGGCGATGGCGAACGCCTGACCCTCGCCGCCGAGCAGTGCCTCGGCCGGCAGGCGGACGTCGTCGTAGTGGATGAGGGCGTGGGAGCCGTGGTCCTCGGGCTCCCCGGCCAGGCCCACGTCGCGGACGATATCGATGCCCGGGGTGTCGGACGGGACCAGGAACATCGACATGCCCTCGTAGACCGACACGTCGGGGTTGGTGACGGCCATGACGATGAGGAATGCCGCCGTGCGGGCATTGGAGGAGAAGAACTTCCAACCCTGGAGGACCCACTCGTCCCCGTCCTTATCAGGCGCGGGTCTCGAACAGAGCGGGGTCCGAGCCACCCTGGGGCTCGGTCATCGAGTAGCAGGAGAAGATCTTTCCCTCGAGGAGCGGATGCAGGTAGCGCTCCTTCTGGGCTTCGGTGCCGTAGTGGGCGATGATCTCGGCGTTCCCGGTGTCGGGCGCCTGGCACCCGAAGATGACCGGGGCCCACGACGAGCCACCGAGGATCTCGTTGAGCAGCGAGAGCTTGAGCTGTCCGTGGCCCTGGCCGCCGAGCTCGGGCCCGAGGTGGGTGGCCCACAGACCTTGGGCCCGCACCTGCTCCTTCAATGGGTCGATGATGGTGCGCAACGTCTCGTCGGGAGGGGTGAACTCGAGTCCACGCCACAGCATGTCGATCGGCTCCACCTCCGTCCGCACGAACTCCTCCGCCCAGTCCAACTTCATCTGGTACTCGGGATCGGTCTCGAAATCCCAGGCCATGGTTGTCTCCCCTTCTCGTCAGCTGGCAGAATAACATTCTGGATATGCAGAATCCACCTCTGGAGGAGAGCAACGACGTCGCCTCGCGGATCGCCCGCCAGACGCTGGACCGACGGAGGCCGGACTACACCGACGAGGTACGCCGCCTGATCGACGCCGGACGCACCGTCATGCGCCGGTGCGGGACCGACTCACGTCCCCGGGTGGCCGACATCGTGACCGAGGCCGACCTGTCCAACGAGGGCTTCTATCGGCATTTCGCCTCAAAGGACGCCCTGGTGGCCGCCATCCTCGACGACGGAACCGAGCGGTTGCTCAGCTACCTGGCCCACCAGATGGCCAAGGAATCGACGGCCGAGGGCAAGATCCGCTGCTGGGTGGAGGGAATCCTGTCCCAGGCGGCCGACGAGGAGATCGCCGCCACCACCCTCGCCGTCCTGTGGAACGCGGCGAGCCTGGGCCGGACGATGGCCGACCCCGACACTTCGACGAGCGCCCGGCTGGCCGCGCTCCTCCGGCAGCCCTTCGTCGACCTGGACGGTGTCGATCCCGAGCTCGACGCCGAGCTCGTGGCCCACGCCGTCATCGGGCGGCTCAACGACCTGCTGTGGGGAAGGAGGAAACCGACCCGGGCCGAAACGGACCGCCTGGTCAGCTTCTGCCTGGCCGCCTGCACCTCACGTACCCGGTCGTGACTGCGGAGTGGCCCTGACAGGTGGCTACGCAGGTCCAGCCGGTCGACGTGTCGGACTTGTCGGACCCCACACCGTGGAGGATGAACTCCCAGAGCTCCTCGGCCGGATCGGGGTCGCTCCGACGGACCGACGTTCCGCCGATGGTGGCCGAGAACGCGTTGAACATGATCGCCTCCAGCACCATCCCGGCGATCGGGCTCCGGCGGAGCCCGGGTCGGATGCACCCGGCCGCTTCGGCGTCCTCGAGCACCTCGCCGAACAACGAGACCAGCGGGTCGAAGGCCAGCGCCGCCTCGGTGGGGTGGCTGGTCAGCAGCTGCTGGGCGAAGTCCACCATCACCCAGGCCGTGGACAGCGGCTCCACCGGGTCGCCCGGCCTCGGCGGACGGCACAACCGGTAGTACTCGATCACGAACCGGTGGATGCGCTCCAGCGGGTCGGTCTCCTCGTCGATCTTCTCGCTGAGGAACTCCGCCGTCGAGCGCACCGCCTCCTCGAAGAGGGCGAGCAGCAGCTCGTGCTTGCCGCCGAAGTACTGGTAGAAGAGGCGCAGCGACTGACCGGAGCGCTCGACCACCTCGTGCACGGTGAAGTCCCGACCCGACTCGCCCTCGTCATCAGCTCGAGGGCGGCATCGAGGAACCGCTGCAGGCGGTTCTCGGCCCGGGCCCTGGCCGTGAACAGCGACCGAGCCACGGCCTGCTCGCGCCGGCTCATCGCCTGCTCCCCGCCAACTGGCTCTTCGACGTCGAGTTCACTTTCGGCCATCGGGGTCCAGTCTACTTGAGGTGACGGAATCGTCGGATTCCCACACTGCGACACCCCGATTCCGCCGTCTGCGACACTCCGGGACCAGATCGGGAACCTGGTTTCGCCGGCGGTCGATCCATCCCGGGTCCCGCATCCACACGTGTTCCCTATTCCTCGAGCACTACCGCTCCTCTTCCTCGGGCCTAGCGTTCCTCGCGCGGGGCGAGGAATCGGTCGAGGTTGGCGCGCAGTTCAGGTGAGGTGAACGACCGGTCCTCGGCGGCCAGGGCGAAGTCCAGCGTGGCCACGACGGCCCGCTCGAGGTGGAGGTTGAGGATGCGCTTGGTGTCCTCCACCGCCTGACGTGGCAGCCCGGCGATCCGGTGGGCACAGGCCAGCGGCCTGTTCGAGCACGACATCGTCCGCACACACGTGGTTGACCAGCCCCATCTGGGCGGCCCGCTCGGCCGGGATGCGGTCGCCGGTGAGGGCGTACTCCTTGGCCAGCTGCAGGCTGGTCAGGAGCGGCCAGGTGACCGGTCCCCCGTCGGCGGCCACCAGACCGATCATGACGTGGGGATCGGCCAGGTGCGCGCTCTCGGCCATGTAGACGATGTCCGACAGGGCGACCAGGCTGCAGCCCAGCCCCACCGCCGGCCCGTTGACGGCGGCCACGATGGGCACCCGGCACTTCACCATGCCGGTCACGATCTGCCGGCCGTGGACGAGGGTCTCCCGCCGGAGCGACTCGTCCTTGGACAGCTCGTCGAGGTAGGTGAAGTCGCCGCCCGCCGAGAACGCCCGACCGTTGCCGGTGAGCACGACCGCCCGGGCGTCGGTATCGGCGTCGATCTGGGGGAACAGTTCGGCCAGCCCCTGGTGGAGCCCGTGGTTGGTGGCGTTGAGTTGGTCGGGCCGGTTCATCCGGACGACCCGGACCGGCCCGTCGTCCTCGACCTGCGAGCTCGTCGGTGAGTCGGTAGGCGCTCATGACGTGGGGAGGCGCAGGATCCGGCTGGCCACCAGGTTCCGTTGGATCTGGGAGGTCCCGCCCATGACGCTCTGGGCCCGGCTGTAGAGGTACACCTTCATGAGCGTGTCGTCGGGTCCGGTCGCCCGGGCACCGCCGATCGAGAGTGCGGCATGCCCCACCGCCTGTTCCGTCCAGGTCATGAGCAACTTGTCCACTGATCCCTCCGGTCCGTGCACGATCCCGTCGAGACGGTCGGAGAGCCGACGACGGACGTGCAGCCGCAACATCTCCGATTCGACGATAGCCCAGGCCAGATCCCGGACCTGCTCGGCGTCGTACGCCCCGGGGTCGGCGCTCACGCGGGCCACCAGGTCCTTCACCTGCTTGACGTAACGACCGGCGAACCCCAGCTCGTGCGGCTCCCGCTCGTGGCTCACGATGGTCATGGCCAGCGGCCACCCCTCCCCCGGCCGTCCGATCATGTTGGCCGCCGGCACCCGGGCTCCGTCGAAGAGCACCTCGCCGAACTCCTTGGTGATCCCGTTGATCATGGGCAGGGGCCGCTGCTCGACGCCGGGTTGGCCCATCGGGAGGGCGAAGGCCGAGATGCCCTTGTGCCGGGCGACCTCGTGATCGGTCCTGGCCAGCACCAGGCACCACTCGGCGTCGTCGGAGTAGCTCGTCCACACCTTGTGCCCGGTGATGACGTACTCGTCCCCGTCCCGGTCGGCCCGGGTCCGCAGCGACGCCAGGTCGGACCCGGCATCGGGCTCGCTGAACCCCTGGCACCACCGGTCCCGACCGTTGACGATCCCGGGAAGGAAGCGGGCCTGCACGTCGTCGTCGGCGTGCTCGAGGATTCCCTCCACCAGATAGCCCAGGCTCGGTCGGGGCGGCGCCCCGGCGGCGGCGAGCTCGTCGTCGACGATGACGTCGTAGACGCTCGGGAGTCCCTGACCGCCGATGGAACTCGGCCACGTCGACCCCGAAGAAGCCGCCGTCGTAGAGCGACCTGGTGCCATGCCGCCTGGCCGACCAGTACTCGTCGTCGGTCGACGAGGCCGAGCAGGCCCGGATTGTTCACGTCGAGCCAGGCCCGCAGCCGCAGGCGGAACTCGGCCTCTTCGGGGAGCGTCACCGAAGTCCACGGTCACCTCCGATCCCGTGGTGGGCGACGACCCGGTCGAGGCTCGGACCCACACCGCCGAGAAGATCGGCGGACAGGAGCGCTCGTCGCAAGAAGACGTGGGCCAGACACTCCCAGGTGTTGCCGATGCCCCCGTGCACCTGGATGGCGGTCTCGCACACGGTGCGCGCCGGCGCGGGCGCAGTAGGCCTTGGCCGCCGCGGCGGCGGCCAGTGCGTCGTCGGGCTCGAGGGCGTCGACCGACCAGGCGGCGTGGAGGGCCACGCTGCGTGATCCCTCCATGAGCACGAAGGCGTCGGCCAGCAGGTGTTGCACGGCCTGGAACGAACCGATGGGCCGGTCGAACTGGCGACGGTCGGACGCGTACCCGACGGCGAGGTCCACCGCACCACGCATCACCCCGACCAGGTCGGCACAGCCGAGCGCCAGGCCGAGCGCCGTCCACGTCGACAGGTCGTCGTCGGTCAAGCGGGTGCACTCCCGCTCCCTCCACCGGCATCGCCGACCCCGGCTGCACCACGGCCCCGGGCCGGGTCAGGTCGGTGCCGGGGCCGGCCGGGCCCAACGTGACCGAGGCCAGCGCGTGGCCCCTGCCGTCGGGTACCAGCACCAGCGCAGTGGTCGCCCCCTGGGCGTCGGGGGCGACGGTGCCGGGTGGCACCCCGGGATCGGCCACGGCGGCGGCGGCCAGCGAGCCGGTGAACGCGACGGTCTCGGCCGGGCCGGCCGGCGGCGCACCGGCCAGCCTCCGCAGTTCGGCGGCCAGCGTGGGCCCGAGGAACGCCGTATCGGCCAGACCACGGCCGAGCTCCTCGGCGACGACCGCCGCTTCGACCCCGGACGCCAGTGGCGCCCGATCCCTCGATCGGGACCCGGAGCTCGCGCCAGCCCGAGGCGGCCACGGCGGCGTCGAGCTTGGCGCGACCGCTCGGCGTCGTCGAGGTCGCGCACCGTGTCCGGCCCGAGGCGGTCGACCACCTGGGCCACCGAGTCGCGGAGGGCCTGTTGCTCGGACGAGAGGCGGACGTCCATCAGGCGTTCTCGTCCCGCAGCCAGGAGGACCGGCGTCCACTCGTCGCGGAGTGTGCGCCGCAGGACCTTGCCCGAGGGCAGTCGGGGGATGGCGTCGACGAAGACCACGTGCCGGACCTGTTTGTACGTGGCCAGTGATCCGGCCACCAGCTCTTGGATCTCCTCGGCGGTGGCAGGCCGGTCCGGGTCCACCTGCACCACGGCCACCGGCACCTCACCCGCCCGCTCGTCGGCCAGGCCGAAGACCGCGCAGTCGAGGACCGACGGGTGGCTGCGCAGGACCTCCTCGACCTCGGCCGGCGCCACCTGGAACCCGTTGACCTTGATCATCTCCTTGGAGCGGTCGGTCAGGTGGACCCATCCCTCGGGCTCCAGCCAGCCGACGTCACCGGTGCGGTACCACCCGTCGGCGAAGGCACTCGCCGTCTCCTCCTCGGGGAGGTACCCGGCCATCACCGACGGGCTCGACACCTGGATCTCGCCGATCCCCCCGGACGGCAGGACCTCGCCGGTGTCGAGGTCGGCGACCCGCAGCTCCACCCCTTCGGGTGGGAGGCCGGCCGAGTCGAGCCGCCAGGATCCCGGGTCCTGCACCGGGTTGCAGGCGATGACCGGCACCTCGCTGGCCCCGTAGGCCGGGAGCCACCGCACCCCTGTCCGCTCGGTCACGACCCGGGCCACGTGCTCGCTCACCGGCGTCGCCCCCCACATGATGTAGCGCAGCGACGACAGGTCGTAGCGCTCGATGTCCGGGTGGTTGGCCATGGCCAGCGCGATCGGCGCCACGGCCATCTCGAGGGTCATCCGCTCGGACTCGATGCGCTGCAGCACCTCGTCGAGGTCGAACCGCCGGTGCAGGCGCACGGTGGCCCCGGCCGACGCCGCGGCCAGCAGGTTGAGCAGGCCGAGGATGTGCGAGGGCGGCGTCGCCACCTGGAATCGGTCGTCCGGGCCGAGCCCCGAGCGTGGCGCACCAGTCCGCCGTGGCACAACCCATCGAGCGGTGGGTGTGGCGGACCGCCTTGGGCAGGCCGGTGGTGCCGGAGCTGAAGACCAGCACCACCTCGTCCCCGTCGTCTATGGCGACCTCCGGCATGGCGCCGTCGGCGGCCGGTCCCCGGCGGCGTCCCTGGGCTCGGGTTGGTCGAGGTCGGTGACCGTTGTCCTCGCCGATCAGCCCCGCCAGCAGATCGACGGCCGGACCGTCGGCCACCGCGTGAACGGGACCGGTGAGCTCCAGGGCGTGGGCGGTTTCGACCGCCTTCCAGGCCGGGCTGAGGAGCACCGCCGCGGCCCCGATCTTGCTGATGCCGTTGATCGCCACCACGAACTCCGGCCGGTTCGACGTCATCATGGCCACCCGGTCGCCCCGTCGTACCCCGCGGGATCGCGAGATGCCGTGCGAAGTCGGTGCTGGCGTCGTCCAGGTCGCGGAAGGACCAACGGTCATCGCCGGCCAATACGGCGTCGCGATCCCCGAACTGCACGGCGGCCCGGTGCAGCGCGTCGTGCATCAGGGGGGGCATCGGGAAGATTCTTCTCGTCCGGGAGATCGACGTCAACACTGGTGGAATGTATCGTTCTCCACCATGACCCCGGAGCCCTCTCCTTCTACTACCGCGGCTCCCACCGACCCGGACGTCCGACGCCGAGATCATCGACACCGTCCGCCGCTTCGTGGCCAACGAGGTCATTCCGGTGGCATCCGACCTCGAGCACGACGACACGTATCCGGCCGACATCGTGGCCCAGATGCGCGATCTCGGTCTCTTCGGCGTGACCATCCCCGAGGCCTACGGCGGCCTCGGCCTGGACCTACTGACCTACATCGGGGTCATCGAGGAGTTGGCCTACGGCTGGATGAGCCTGACCGGTGTCATCAACACCCACACCATGGCCGCCACGCTGATCATGGCCCACGGCAGCCAGGAGCAGAAGCAGCGCTGGCTCCCCACCATGGCGGCCGGCGACCGCCGCGGCGCACTGTCACTGTCGGAGCCCGACGCCGGCAGCGACACCCGCAACATCTCGTGCAAGGCGTCGCGGGACGGGGACGAGTACGTGGTCAACGGCACCAAGGCCTGGGTGACCAATGGCGAGCGGGCCGGGATCGTCGCCCTGGCCGCCCGCACCGAGGAAGGCATCTCCGCCTTCATCGTGGAGAAAGAGCCCGGACCCCGGTCCGGGGGCATCTCGGTCAGCAAACATGTCGGCAAGTTGGGCTACCGCGGGGTCGAGACGGTCGAGATGTCCTATGTCGACCATCGGATCCCGGTCGCCAACCTCATCGGCGAGTCCGGACGCGGGCTGCCCCAGATCCTGGGGGTGCTCGAGGTCGGACGCATCAACATCGCCGCCCGGGCCGTCGGCGTCGCCCGGGCCGCCTTCGACGCCGCTCTCTTCTATGCCCGCCAGCGCGAAACCTTCGGTAAGCCCATCGCGGAGCACCAGGCCATCCAACTCAAGTTGGCCGACATGGCCACGCGGCTCGAGGCGGCCCGCCTGCTCACCAGGAACGCCGCCGAACGCAAAGCCGCCGGGCTCCGCTGTGACGTCGAGGCCGGCATGGCCAAGCTCTTCGCCAGTGAGACCGCGCTCGAACTGGCCACCGAGTCGATGCGGATCCACGGGGGCATGGGCTATACCACCGAGCTACCCGTCGAGCGCTACTACCGGGACGCGCCGCTCATGGTCATCGGCGAGGGCACCAACGAGATCCAGCGCCTGGTCATCGCTCGCGGCCTCCTGACCCGCGCCCGCGACGCCGACTGATCTGTCGACCGAGTCCATCGGAGAACCGGTGCAACCGGGCGGGTTCAAGACTCGGGGGAACCGGCCGCCAGGGCTCAGTCCAGGTTTTGGAGCGCCGCGGCAGCACGTCGCTCCACGTTCCCGTACCCATGTTCCACGGCGGTGCTGTGCGCCTTGGCCAGAAGCTCGCGAGCCATCTCGGCGTCGCCGGCTGCGTTTCTCGTCGACAGCATCTGTCCCCAGCGGAGCCCTGTCCGGGCGGCGAAGAATCTGGCCCCCACCCGGTCGTTGACCCTTGCGGCACGGGCGAAATAGCTGTCTGCCTCGCTGTACCGGCCGAGGACGGTGGCGAGACCACCGAGGTAATAGCTGACTGGGCCCTCAGCCCCGGCCATGCCGATAGTGGAGAACTGATCGGCCCACGGAAGGAGCAGGTCGAACAGCGGACGGGCGTATTTCGGGTCCCGAACTTCGATGGCCGCGTCGGCGTACTCGACCACTGCGGTAAGCCAGACACTGTCCATGGGGATCTCGAAGCCGGTGTTCGCAAGCTCCTGCAAGAGGCGACCAGCGTCCTCGATCCGATCCGCTTCCGCGTGGAGCAAGAGCTAGCACCGCAGTTAGTGCCCGGGACACAGTGGGAGCGTCGGCCACCATCTGCTCCAGCAGTGGCGCTAGTTCACCCAAGGTCCCACGTCGTTGGTACACGCCGATGAGGTGTGTACCGAAGAAGAGGGAGGCGTCTGGCTGTCCGCTGTCGGTGCCGATCTCGAGGGCTTCCGTGGCCAACTCTTCGCCCCGGTCGATATCCCCGGCAATCAACGCTGCGCGGCAGCGCGATATCCGGTAACGCCCCAACTCATCATCGGCTGTTCGAGTCTCTCAGCAAGTGACGCAATGAGGATGAGACAGCGATCCATTTCGTCGATATCACTGTCCTGAGAGGCAACATATGAGTGCCAGAAGACAGCAAAGAAAAGCAGTACAGGGTCACCTAACCGCTTGGCGCGAACCAAGCTATCCGCCGTCCGAGCCAGTGATTGCTCGTGCAGTGAGGGCACGAATAGTGGGGCACAAAGGTTGTTGAGCACGCGCACAATGAGGGCGTCGTCACCGCTCGACTCCGCAATGGCCACGGCTTCGTCAGCCAAAGCCTGGCGGCGTTCGAGGGAGCTCCCGTAGGCGAGTTCTGAACACAAGGTGGAGAGCACCAGCGCCCTGGCACTGTGGTCGGTGGGAAGCCGATTGAGGGCTGTCTCCAGGACTTCCACCCTCTCGGTGTCAATGACACCGGCGGCACTGAACCAACCCCGGTTGTTGGCGAGGGCAGCGGCCACCAGGCGATCGGTATCACCGAGGTCGGCGGCCCGGCGAGACGCATCGAGCAAGGTGGCGCGATAGCTCGGATCGCCCGTCTGACGTTGGGCGGTACCGAGCCCGATGGCCAGGTCAACCCCGAGGATGGGGTCGTGGTCATCGGCCAGGGCGTAGAGGTCGAGAGCTTGGGTGTAATGGCTCAGCGTGTCAGCTGGTGCGAGGGCACTGAGGGCGGCGTTGCCCGCCTGGCGCAGATAGTCGACAGCCTTGGTGAGGGCGTCCGGATGTGCGGCGTAGACCCAGTGGCGGGCCAGTTCGCCGACACGGGCGCCGGGGCGCGATCCGCAGATGTCCTCCAAGGCCTCAGCCACCTGCCGATGGGCCTGTGCCCGACGGTTCGGCCCCAGGTCCTCGTACAAGGTGTGCCGGATGAGGGCGTGGGCGAAGTGGTACCGGCCGGAGACGTCCGCCGGTTCGCGAACCAGGGCTGCTGCGGCCGCCGCCTCCATGATGTCCAGAAGCTCGTCCTGGGTGGTCTTGGTGGCGAGGGCCAGAACATCGAGATCGAAATCCCGTCCGATGACTGCGGCAATCGAGAGGATCCGTCCAGCTTCGGAGCCGAGGCGTGCGACCCTGGCGCCGACCACCTCCCGCACGCTGTCAGGCAGCGCCACCTGGTCCAGCGAGTCGTCGGCCACCCACCTGCCGGTGGCGTCCTGGTAGATCGCCCCGGTCTCGGTGAGGTTGCGCAGCACCTCACTCACGAAGAACGGGTTTCCGTCGGTCTCCCGGTGGACAACATGGGCGAGGCCGACAGCAGCGTCTTCCAGCCTGTACCCGGCGACCGCCTCCATGAGGGCGACCACCCCGGCATCGTCCAAGCCGGTCAGATCGATCCGATGCACTCGACCTTCGTGTCGAAGCGCAGCCAGCGCATCGACCAACGCGTCGGACCGTGACAGTTCATTGTCCCGGTAGGTGCCGAGGATGAGCACCCGCGGTACCTGCTCGGAGGCCGCCAGATGGCGGAGCAGCAACAGGCTCCCTCTATCGGCCCACTGCAGATCGTCGAGGACCAGGACCACGGGTTGTTCTTTGGACGCCTGGGCCAGCAGACCCACCGCGGCGGCAAAGACCAGGAACCGCTCAGTATCGGAGTCGGTGGATTTGGACGGTGGTAGGTCGGGGATTCGGCTGAGGAGAGCCGGGACGAGCGGGGCCAGCTCTGAGCCGTGCGCTTTCACATGTGCCCGAAGTTGATCCTCGGGCGCGTGGGTGACGTAGTGGGCGAGTGCCTCTGCGAACACCCCATAGGGGATGGCGAGATCCTCTTCCGAATGCCCGAACAGGACGATCGATCCGGTGTCGAAGGCAGTGCGCGCCGCCTCTGCCACCAGCGTGGTCTTGCCGAGTCCCGCCTCTCCGGCAATGAGGATGATTTCACGACCCTCGCCGCCAGTGACTCGCTTGGCCACTTCGGCGATCGTGGCCAACTCGACCTCACGACCGACAACTGCGGCACCGGTCCGGACGCTGAGTCGTCCAGGCAGAGGGACTGTGTTTCCTGGTGCGACAGCGCCGAGCGCCTCCCAGAGCACTTCGACGGTTTGGACCGGATCGGGAAGCCCCTTCAGACGTACCTCGCCGATCGAACGGCACTGGTGTCCACTGCGTCGACCGGCGCTGGCCCGGACCAGGTCCGCGGCCAGGATCTGCCCGCCTTCGGCCATCGCGGACAGCCGGGCAGCCTCGATGACCGGGTCGCCGAAGTAGTCGTCGGCCTCTTTGGTCGCTTCGCCCCCGCTGAGGCCCACACGAAGCCCCAGGGGTTGGTCCAACCCGCGGTTGTCCAGGTCCACGCCCTGCTGCATGCTTACCGCGCAGGACAGCGCCGCCGAAGCCGTGGGGAAGACCACCATGATCCCGTCACCGAGGTTCTTGACCTCGGTGCCACCCGTCTCGGCGATGGCCTGACGGAGGATCGAGAAGTGGCCCCGGCGGACCTCGTCAGCACCCTCGGGCGAAAGCCGCTGGGACAGTTCCGTCGAGCCCACGATGTCGGTGAACAGGATCGCGACATTCTCAATGGCCATGGGGGCCCCCAGTCAGCCGGTTCGACCTCACACCGTAGGCGAGTCCGGGATTGGCGCGCCCTTGAGGAGTCCGGGGATCACCGCCTCCATTCACAGAGGCTCGTTGGAGTGTCGGTCAAAGGCGTCCGCCACCGCGGTATTCAACAGTTGTCCGTCATTCCACTTGTTGTGCTGCCGGTGAAGCCTCCGGTCAATCAGCTCCGATGCTGTCGAAGATCAGCACCGAGCAAGGCGCACTGTGGGCAACGGAGTTCGGGACACTTCCAAGAACCCTCCTGGCCCCTTTCATCCCCTTGTTGCCGACCACGATCAAGTCGGCACCGACCTCGTCGGCAACCGCAACAACGGCGTCGGCTGGTGCGCCCGACGCTGCATGCATGATCGGTTCTATCCCCCGATCCTTCCCGATCTGGGCCAGGGACTCCAACAACGTCGTGGCCGGATGAGCCGGCTCGACGTAGCCGCCGACCGCACTTCGAGGCGGCCCCTGCTCCGCACTGGACGCACTCACCACATGCAGCCTCGCTCCGTGTAGCTGAGCCATATCGGCGGCAGCTTCGACTGCTTTCTGGGCGGTGGCAGACCCATCTGCTCCCACCACGATGTTCTCGAACATTCCCGTCATCTCCTTTGCCCCCGCCGTGGGAGCCGCAGTTGAGCCCATGAGTGCGACCCGGTTCGAACCTTAATGCGTCAGTCGTGCTGCGGCTCGTTCGAATGACTGGAGTGCCTCCGGCCCGTCTCCGGTACTGTGCGGTACGTGGGGGATGGCGACGAGTACCCGGAGCTGCGGCACGTCTGGCTGTTTTCGGGATGCTCCCGGGCTGAGCTCCGCAAGATCACCAAGGTGCACGAGAAGGTCGTCGTGCCGTCGGGGACCCTGCTCGTCGAGCAGGGAGAGGCAGGCCTCCTCTTCTTCGTGGTCCTCGCCGGAAATGCGTCAGTGGTCCGCGATGGTCGGCCCGTCTCCTCGCTCGGCCCGGGTGACCACTTCGGCGAACTGGCGCTGTTGGACAGCGGTCCCCGGACCGCGTCGGTGACCAGTGACTCCGAGATGACTCTATTGGTCATCCGCCAGCGTCACTTCCAGCGCATCCTGCAGACGTCTCCGGCACTGACCCGCAGGCTCCTGAGCGCCCTGGTCGCTCGCCTGCGCGCCGTGGACGAGCTGGCCTATCACTGACGGACGCCGCCGGCGACGGTCCCTATCGGTCCGGCGTGGGTCGCGTGCGGGTGGCCAACTCGGCGAATACCTCGTCGTTGTCCTCTCCCAATTCGGGAACGCCGACGGACTCCCGCCGTGCCACACCGGAGAAGGTCACCGGGCCGTTGACCGATCGCACGGCACCGCCCTCCACCTCGACGAAGCCGTCGTTGGCCAGCAGCTGCGGGTCCCCGACCACGTCGGCCGGTGTCTGTGCCAGCGCCCACCACACGCCCTCGCGGTCGAAGCGCTCCGCCCATTCGGCCAGCGGACGCTCTGCGAATGCCTCGTCCAGGAGGGCGATGAACTCGGTGCGGTTCCGCCGGATGGCCGAGGCACTCGAGAAGCGCTCGTCCTCCAGTAGGTCGGACCGGCCGAGCGCCCGGGCCACCGAGCCGATGTGGCGATTGGCCTCGAGTCCGGTCAGGAAGAACCACTTCCCGTCGGCGGCCCGGTAGGGGTTCATCAGCGGCGACTGGTTGTGCTGTCGGGACTCGGCCGGTGACACTTTGCCGAGCAGCATCTGGAGTCCCAGGTCCCACCCGAGCACATAGGCGCCGGTTCGCAGCAGCGAGATCTCGACCACCCGACCCTCCCCGGTCTGACGCTGCTCCATCACCGCGGCCAGGATGCCGGACAGTGCGGCGAGACCGGTGATGTGGTCGCCGATGCCGCCCCGGGCGTTCAGTGGATTCCCACGCTCGTCCGCCATCTGGACCGAGAGCCCGGATCGGGCCCAGAAGGCGCCGATGTCATAGGTGGGGCGGTTGCGTTCCTCTCCCCGGAGGCCGTAGCCGCTGATGCTGCAGTACACCAGGTGCGGGTGCCGGGCCACCGTCGCCTCGGCCTCGAGGTCGAGCTTGTCGAGGGCGTCCGGCCGCAGATTGCTGATGAAGACGTCGGCGGTGGCGAGGAGCTCCTCGAGGCGTCCGCGGTCGTCCGGTTCCCGTAGGTCGAGGACGACGCTCTTCTTGCCCCGGTTGTCGAGGGCGAAGGCCGGGTTGGGCAGGTCGCTCCCGATACCGAGGGAACCGAACACGTTGCGCATCGGATCACCGGTCGGGGACTCCACCTTGATGACCTCGGCGCCCCAGTCGGCGAGCAGGGCGGCGGCCGACGGGGCGGCGACCCACACTCCCAGCTCGACGACCCGCAGGTCCGCCAGCGCCTTGAGCCCGTGGGAACCGGGACCGCTCACGACCGGGACCCGGGAGCGTCCGCCCGTTGGCGTAGCTCCTCTTTGACCACCTTGCCGGTGGCGTTTCGCGGGAGGTCGTCGATGAGCTCCACCTCCCGTGGCACCTTGTAGTTGGCCATCTGGTCGCGGCTCCAGCTGATGATGTCGGCACCGGTGACCGTCGCATCGGGTCGAAGGACGATGAAGGCCTTGCCGACTTCGCCCAGGCGTGCGTCCGGGACGCCGATGACGGCTGCCTGGCTCACGTCAGGGTGTCGCAGGAGCGCATTCTCGATCTCCGCAGGGTAGGCGTTGAACCCGCCGACGATGAACATGTCCTTGGAGCGCCCGACGATGCGCAGACAGCCCGCCGGGTCGATGATCCCGAGGTCCCCCGTCCGCAGCCAACCATCGGCCGAGCGGGCCTCGGCCGTCGCCTCGGGGTCGTCAAGGTAGTGGTCCATGATGCTGCCACCGCGAAGGAGGATCTCGCCGGTCTGCCCCGGTTCGACGTCGCTGCCACTGCCGTCCACGATGCGCAGTTCGAACCCCGGTCGGGGGCGTCCGACGGTCGTGGCGATGGTCTCGACGTCGTCATCGGCGGACGTGGCCGCGGCCGTGCCGCCTTCGGTCAACCCGTAGCCGGTGATGATGACGGTAAAGGGGAGCTCGGCGTCGACCCGGCGGATCAGTTCCACCGGGATGTCGGCCGCCCCGGTGACCGCCACCCGCAGCGTCGACAGGTCATACCGGTCGCGGTCGGGATGGTCGAGAATCCCCTGGTAGAGCGTAGGTGCCCCCGGCAGGACGGTGACTCCCTCGTCAGCCACCTGCCCGAGCACCCGGTCGACGTCGAACACCGCCTCAGGGATCATGGTGGCGCCGGCGCTGACTGCGGCCAGGATCCCGGCCTTCAACCCGAACATGTGGAAGTACGGATTGACCATCAGGTACCGGTCCTCGGCGTCCAGACCGGTCATGGCCACCCAGTCGGCGGCAACCTGGGTGGTGCCCCCGTGGGTCTGCACCACACCCTTCGGTACGCCGGTGGTGCCCGATGTGAACAAGATGTCGCAGAAGTCGTCGGGGGTGACCGCTGTCGACCGCCGGCCGACCTCATCGACTCCCTCCGCCGAGGCGCGCGTCATGAAGGCGTCCCACGACTCGGTCCCCTCTGTCGCCGGGCCGCGGGCGACCACCACCGTGGCCAGGTCAGGTAGATCGGTGCCGTTCGCCCGGAGCATGGCGACGTAGTCAGTGCCGAGAAAGTCGGTGACGGTCACCAGTACCTTCGCCCGGCTGCGCAGGAGGATGTCGGCAGCCTCGGCCCCCTTGAAGCGGGTGTTCACCGGAACCAATACCGCACCGGCACCGGACAGGCCGAGGAACGCCACGATCCATTCGGTGGAGTTGAACGCCCAGATGGCGACCCGATCCCCCGGCTCGACGCCGGCAGCTATCAGGGCGGCGCCGAACCGGTGCGACCGATCGGCGAGTTCCCGGTAGGTGAGCCGGGCCCCGTCCTCCACGACCGCGGTGCGGTCACCGACCTCTTCGACGGTGGCGGCGACGATCCCAGGGACGGTGGCCCGCTCGCCCGGGCGAGCGGTTCGGCTCAACGGGGGACGGTGTCGTTGACGCCCATGAGCCGGGCCAGGTTGCCGCCCATGATCTTTCGGACCGTCTCCTCGGGCAGTCCGTCGAGCTCCTTCACGTAGCTCACCGGGTCGGCCAGGCCCTCGGGGTGGGGGAAGTCAGATCCGAACAGCACATTGTCGGTGCCGATCACCTCGGCCAGCTCGCCGAGATCCTCTTCCCAGAAAGGGCTGATCGAGATGTTGCGGCGGACCACCGCAACCGGGTCCTCGAGGAAGTCCTGCGGCATCTTCTTGTACACGTCGGCCAGGTTCTTCAGCAGCGGAGCGACCCAGCTGCTGCCGTTCTCGACAACGGCGATCTTCAGAGTCGGGAACCGGGACAGGGCGCCATGGCACACCAGGGCCGACACCGCGTCCTCGATCGGCCGCCAGGCCGACAACATGCGGAACGCCTGGGGCTCGAACGGGAGCATTTCGCTGTTACTGCCCAGCCAGTCGTTGGTGTAGCGCTCGTAGCCGCTGTCCGACGAGTGCATGGCGACAAGGATGTCGTGTTCGACGACCTTCTCCCAGAACGGGTCGAACTCCGGGAGCCCGAACGAGCGCGAGCCGCGGAAGCCGGGCACCGGGGCGGGGCGGATCAGCACCACTTTGGCGCCACGTGCCACGACCCACTCGAGCTCTTCGATGGCCTTTTCGACAATGGGCAGGCTGATGACCGGCGTGGTGAAGATCCGGCCCTCATAGTCGAACGTCCACGTCTCGTGGAGCCACTCGTTGAGGGCGTGGACCACGACGTGGATGAGATCGGGGTCGTCCCGCAGCCGCTCCTCCACCAGGCTGGCCAGCGTGGGGAACATGAGGGTCCGGTCGAGGCCCTGCTCGTCCATGAGTGCGATCCGTGCCGCCGGATCGCGGAACGCCGGAATGGCACGCATGGGCTCGCCGAAGATCTCCCGTCGGCTCTTGCCCTCGGGATTACCCAGACGGAAGTAGTCCTCCTGGGCTCCCGGACGGGCTACCACGTCGAAGGTCGGATTCGGGATGTAATCGCTGATCTGTCCGCGCACCACGATCTTGGTGCGGCCACGGACCTCGACGTAGTCGATGGCGCGCTTGGCGCTGTCGGGGAGGTACTTGGTCAACGATTCACGGGTCTCGTACAGGTGGTTGTCCGCGTCGAACACGGGGACATCGAGCGCTCGTTGTGTCATGAGTCCTCCTCTGGGAAGTCCGAAACTCCGGGAAGTCCGAGAATCCACTTCCTCCGATGGGAGAGTACCGTTACTCGCGATGAGTCGCCATCCGCGGCCAGACCCCTGCCGTCGAAGGGTGGGGACGGGACTGGCGGCTGCCTCCGGCGTGTGAGAATCTAGTTCTTGGTTGCGAGCAACAGCTGTCACATTCGTCACTGGCCATCGGTTGTCTTTCCGGGGGAACTTGGCGGCCGCACCGACCCGGGGCGATAACCTCCCCCGGGCCTCACCGCCCACTACCGTCTCGACGTCGACCAAGGAGGAGACCAGTGACTACGACCGACTCCGACATCTACTACGACCCCTACGACTTCGAGATCGACACGGACCCCTACCCGGTCTGGCGGCGCCTGCGCGAGGAGCGCCCGCTCTACTACAACGATCGCTATGACTTCTACGCGCTGAGCCGCTTCGACGACGTCGAACGCGGCCTGATCGAGTGGAAGACCTACAGCTCGGCCAAGGGCACCCTGCTCGAGATCATCAAGAGCGGCATGGAGATCCCCGCGGGTTCGATGATCTTCGAGGATCCCCCCGGCCACAACATGCACCGCAGTCTCCTCTCCCGGGTCTTCACTCCCCGCAAGATGAACGCCATCGAACCCAAGATCCGCGAGTTCTGCGCCCAGACTCTGGATCCGAAGATGGGCGCCGACGGGTTCGACTTCATCGCCGACCTGGGGGCCCAGATGCCGATGCGGGTCATCGGGATGCTGCTCGGGATCCCCGAGCAGGACCAGCAGGCGCTCAAGGAGGTCATCGACGACGGCCTGCGGCTGCAGGAGGGCACCATGCCCGATACCGCCAGCTACGGAGGTGACCTCCAGTCCTCCAGCTTCGACGAGTACATCGCCTGGCGGTCCGAGCATCCGTCGGACGACTTGATGACCGAGCTCCTCCAGGCCGAGTTCGAGGACGAGACGGGCACCACCCGTCGACTCACCCGGGCCGAGACCTGCAACCTGGTGAACCTCCTGGCCGCCGCAGGCAATGAGACGACGACCCGACTCATCGGTTGGACCGGCAAGACGCTCGCCGACTACCCCGACGAGCGTCGCAAATTGGTGGAAGACCGGAGCCTGGTGCCCAACGCCATCGAAGAGCTGCTGCGCTTCGAGCCGCCCTCCCCCACCCAGGCCCGATACGTCATGAATGACGTCGAGATCCACGGGCAGGTGGTCCCCGAGGGCAGCGTCATCCTGTTGCTCAACGGATCGGGGAATCGCGACGACCGGAAGTTCCCCGACGGCGACCGCTTCGACGTGACCCGCCAGATCGACCACCACCTGGCATTCGGCTATGGACTGCACTTCTGCCTGGGTGCGGCCCTGGCCAGGCTCGAGGGTCGGGTCGCCCTCGACGAGGTGCTGCAGCGCTTCCCGACCTGGGACGTCGACTGGGACCACGCCAAGCAGGCCCGGACCTCGACGGTTCGGGGTTGGGAGCAGCTCCCTGTCGTCTTCGGTTGAGTCATGGGCGGCGGCCCCCAATCGGCGGAAGTTGTTCGTGCATGGATACCGATGAGGGTGAGGTCGTTGTCATGAGGGTCGTCGTGGTCGGAGCATCGAGCGGGCTGGGGCGCTGCATCGCCATCGGTCTGGGACAACGCGGCGAACGGGTGGCGTTGATGGCCCGGCGCAAGGACCGCCTGGAGGACGCCGCCGCCGAGGCCGGCCCCGGCGCCCTCGCCGTCCCCTGCGACGTCACCGACGAGGAGTCGTGCCATGCGGCGATCGCCGAGGCCGTCCGCGAACTCGGTGGGATCGACGGGCTGGTCTACGCCACCGGCATCGGTCCGCTCGTGCGACTGGCCGATACCGATGCCGGAACCTGGCGCCGGACGTTCGACACCAACGTCATCGGTGCATCGTTGATCACGGCAGCCGCGCTCCCCCACCTGGACGTGTCGAAGGGCACTGCGGCCTACCTGTCGTCGATCAGCGCTTCGCACACCACCCCGTGGCCCGGGCTCGGCGCCTACGCCGTGAGCAAGGCCGCCCTAGACAAACTGGTCGAGGCATGGCGGTCCGAACACCCCCAGATCGGCTTCACCCGGATCACCGTGGGCGACTGCGCCGGCGGTGAAGGGGACTCCATGACCGGATTCAACGCCGACTGGGACGTGGACCTCATGACCGAAGTGGCACAGACCTGGGTGACCCGCGACTACCTCGCCGGAGCGCTGCTCGAGGTCGACGAACTGGTCCGGGTCGTCCAGAGCGTCATGCGGTTGGGTTCATCGGCGAGCATCCCCTACGTGGCCGTCGTACCCCGGCGTCCGGGATGAGCCGGGTCGGCGTCGTCACCGGCGGGGCGCGGGGCATCGGAAGCGCCTGCGCCTCCCGCATGCTCGGCACCGTGGATGTCCTGGTGCTGGTCGACCTCGATCCGGCGACCACCGCCAAGGCCGCCTCACTGTTGAGCGGCTCCGACACCCGGTGCGAGCCGGTGGTCGCCGACATCTGCGACCCAGCCGCCGTCGGCCATATCGCCGACGTTGTCGCCGGGCACGGCACCCTGCACCGGATGGCCCACGCCGCCGGCATCTCACCGACCATGGCGACCTGGGACCGGATGCTCACCGTGGACCTGGTGGGCACGGCACTGCTGGTCGACGCCGTGCGGCCGCTGGCCGTCCAGGGGACGGCCGTCGTGTGCATCGCATCCATGGCCGCTCAGCTCATCGCCTCGCGGGCCGACCCGGTGATCGACCGGATCATCGACGCCCCGCTCAACCCCACCCTCCTGGACGACTACCGGGCCGCGCTGGGCTCGGGCGCCGAGGACTCGGGGACGGCGTACTCATGGGCGAAGCGGGGGGTGCGACGACTGGTGGAACGCGAGGCCTCCGCCTTCGGCCGGATGGGCGCGCGGATCTGCTCGGTATCGCCGGGCACCATCGACACGCCCATGGGCATCCAGGAGTTCGAGCGTCAGCCGGGAATGCGTCAGCTCGAGTCGATCGCGCCCCTGGGTCGTTCGGGCCACGCCGAGGAGATCGCCGCCGTGGTCGACTTCCTGCTGTCCGACCAGGCCAGCTTCGTCACTGGCACCGATGTCCTGGTCGACGGGGGTGTCTGCGCGGCGATCGGGCAGTTGGGCTGACCAGCAGTCCGGCCCGGGTTTCTCCCTACTCCGGAGCCGGCACGTCGACGACCAGCGCGGTGGACATTCCGCCACCGGCGCACATGGCGGCCACTCCGGTGCCTCCGCCCCGCCGGCGCAGCTCGTGGACCAGGGAGATGACCATGCGGGCCCCGGTGGCGGCGATCGGATGGCCGAGGCTGCAGCCGCTGCCGAGCACGTTGACCAGCGAGTCATCGATGCCGAGGATGCGAGTTGTGGCCACGCACATGGAGGCGAACGCCTCGTTGATCTCCCACAGGTCGACGTCGGCGATACCGATCCCGGCCCGGGCCAGCGCCTTCGGGATGGCAGCGGTAGGGGCGAGCCCGGTGTCCGCCGGGGGAACGCCGACCGATGCCCAGGCCCGGATGCTGGCGAGGGGCTCGAGGCCGAGCTGGTCGGCCAGGTCCCGATCGGCGAGCACCACGGCCGCGGCCGCGTCGTTGATGCCGCCGGCGTTGCCGGCGGTGATGCTGAATCCCTCGATCTCGGGGTGCAGGGGTTTGAGCGACGCCAGCTTCTCCATCGACGAGTCGCGCCGCGGGTGCTCGTCGACTTCGAAGACGCGCTTGTCCCCCTCGCGGTTGACCACATCGACCGGAAAGATCTCGTCGACGAACTTGCCGGCGTCGATGGCCGCTATCGCCCGCTGGTGGGACCGCAGGGCCCACGCGTCCATCTCCTCGCGGGTCACATCGGCCGCTACGGCGGCATTCCAGGCCACGGTGATCGACATGTCACGGTTGGGGGCGTCCGGTGTGTCGAGATGGCTGGGGGCGTTCCACTCCGCCCAGTCGTCGGCACCCAGTACCCGCCGCATGGTGCGCGGCGAGGTCGAGCTCGAGTGGGCCCCGCCGGCGACCACGACCCGGTCCATGCCGGACCGGATGGACGCCGCGCCACCCTGGATGGCGCTGAGGCCCGACGCGCAGTGCCGGTTGAGGGCCACCCCGGGCGCGTGCACCATGCCGGCCTCGATGGCGGCGTAGCGGGCGATGTCGCCACCGCCGTAGAGGATCTCGCCCAGGAGGACGTCGTCCACCAGCTCGGGATCAATGCCGGCACGGCGGACGACCTCGGCCACGGCCAGTGTGCCCAGCTCATAGGCGTCCACGTCCAGGAGCGAGCCCTTGAACGAGGTACCGATGGCGGTCCTCGCCGTCGAGACGATCACGGCATCAGGCATCGGTTCCCTCGCTTCCCCGCCGGCCCCGGCCGGATCGGATCGTAGTGGCACGGTTCACGTCTGTGGTGCCCCAGACTAAATGGTGTCGCAAGCTGTTGATGTCGGAGCCCTAGTTGATGTTGAACCGCAGGGCCCCGTCGAGGCGGATGTTCTCACCGTTCAGGTAGGGGTTGATCACGATCGACTCGGCCAGGAGGGCGAACTCCTCGGGGTGTCCCATCCGCTTGGGGAAGACGATGTTCTCGGCCGGGTCCTTCTTGAGGTGGGGCAAGGCGTTCAGCATCACCGGGGTGCCCATGGTGCCGGGGGCGATAGCGCACACCCGGATCCCCATCGGTGCCAAGTCTCTGGCCATGGGCAGGGTCATGCCCAGGATGGCCGCCTTGGCCGTGCCGTAGGCGATCTGCCCGCTCTGGCCCTCGTAGCCGGCGATGGAAGCGGTGTTCACGATCACGCCGCGGTTGCCGTCCTCGTCGGGCTCGTTGGTGCCCATGGCCGCACAGACCCAGCGGCTCATGTTGAAGGTGCCGGTGGCGTTCATCTCCAGGGTCTTGACGAACGAGTCCATGGGGTGTGGCGTCCCGTCGCGACCGACGATGCGGCCACCACCGACCCCTCCCCCGGCCACGTTGACCAGGGCGGCGATCGGTCCGAGGGCAGTGGCCGCCTCGATGGCGGATGCCACGTCCGCATCCTCGATGGTGGTGCCGCCCACACCCACCACACCGTCACCGAGTTCATCGGCCAGCGCGTTGGCGCTGTCCTTGTCCAGGTCGAAGACCACGACCCCGAGACCGAGGTTCTTGAAGCGGCGCACGGTGGCCGAGCCGAGCCCGCCGGCACCTCCGGTGACGATGGCTGAACGCCCTTCGAGGTTCATCGGGCTGCCTCCGCCGAGAAATGACCTTCTCGAGCACGGAGGCCGATGTCGGCCCGAAAGCTGACGGTCGATGGCCGTCGAACCGCCTCGGCCGATCGGGACCGTGAAACGCGGACGCGGGCTGGAGGCGAATTGCGGCTCATGGCCGGAACGGTATTCTTTCGGACAACCAACGTCAATATCAGTGGTCGGGCTCAGCGCAGCGCCGTCCCGGGGGGAGCGCCATGAGCGACAGCTTGAGCGACAGAGTGACCATCGATCCGGAATCGAACATGCTCATCGACGGCAAGCTCGTCGAGTCGTCCACCGGCAAGACCTTCGACAACGTCAACCCGGCCACCGAGGAGGTGATCGGTCAGGTCGCCGACGGTTCCTCCGAGGACATGCGCCGGGCCATATCTGCCGCCCGTCGGGCCTTCGACGACACCGACTGGTCGACCAACCGCGAGTTCCGCAAGCACTGCCTGGGCCAGCTCCAAGAGGCACTCGAGGCCGACAAGGAGCAGCTGCGGGAGCAGCTCATCGCCGAGGTCGGATGCCCTCGGATGCTCACCGCCGGACCCCAGCTCGAAGCGCCGCTGACCGACTCCCTCCGCTACCCGATGCGGCTCATCGACGAGTTCGAGTGGGAGCAGCAGCTCCCTGACGCCACCGACTTCCGCGGGGGCACCAACACCCGGCTCATCGTGAAGGAGCCCGTCGGAGTGGTCGGGGCCATCACCCCATGGAACTTCCCCTTCGAGGTGATCCTGGCCAAGCTGGGCCAGGCGCTGGCCACCGGCAACACCGTGGTCCTCAAGCCGGCCCCGGACACACCGTGGAACGCCACCCTGATCGGCCGGCTGGCCGCCGAACAAACCGACATCCCCGCCGGCGTCCTCAACGTCGTGACCTCCTCGGACCACCTGGTCGGCGAGGAGCTGACCGTCTCGCCCGAGGTCGACCTCATCTCCTTCACCGGTTCCACCTCGGTGGGCAAGCGGATCATGGAGAAGGGAGCCGCCACCATGAAGCGCCTCTTCCTCGAACTGGGCGGCAAGTCGGCCACCATCGTCCTCGACGACGCCGACTTCGCCTCGGCGCTGCTGATGGGACTCGCCGTGTGCTCACACGCCGGCCAGGGCTGTGCCATCCCCACCCGGATGCTCCTACCCCGGTCGCGCTACGACGAGGGGGTCGAGCTGCTGAAGAGCTACTTCGGAATGGCACCGTGGGGCGATCCCCAGCGCGAGGATGTGATCATGGGTCCGCTCATCAGTGCCAAGCAGCGCAACCGTGTCATGGGCTACATCGACAAGGGGGTCGAAGAGGGTGCGACGCTGGCCGTGGGCGGCAAGCGACCCACGGAGTACCCAAAGGGCTACTACGTCGAACCGACCATGTTCACCGACGTCGACAATTCCATGGCCATCGCCCAGGAGGAGATCTTCGGTCCTGTCCTGGTGGTCATCCCCTTCGAGGACGACGACGATGCGGTCCGGCTGGCCAACGACAGCCGATACGGGCTGAGCGGGGGTGTCGTGTCCGCCTCGTTCGACCGGGCCATGGCCGTGGCCCGCCGGGTGCGCGCCGGCACCATGGGCGTCAACGGCGGCATCTGGTACGGAGCCGACGTGCCCTTCGGCGGCTTCAAGGACAGCGGTATCGGGCGGCAGAACGGCACCGCCGGATTCGACCAGTACCTGGAGATCAAGTCGTTGGCGTGGCCGAGTGCCTGATCGTTCGACGATGTCGACCCGCCGTCGGCCCAGGTCGGAGCGCGTCCCGGATCGGAACCGTCCGTGCAGCTGAGCCTGACTTCGGACCAGGAGTTCTTCCGCGATAACACGGCGAAGTTCCTGACCGAACGCGCCACACCATTGGAGATCCGACGGCTACGCGACGAGCCTGACGGCTATGACGGCCGCTACTGGCGACAAGGGGCCGAGCTCGGGTGGACGTCGTTGCTCGTCACCGAGGAGCACGGTGGAGGATCGATCAGCGGGGACGGACTCGGCGACCTCGCCCTCCTGGCCGACGAGTTCGGCCGCCACGCGGCCCCGGGCCCGCTGGTTCCCACCAATATCGTGGCCGGTGCCCTCAGCGACCTGGGGGCCGACCGCCACGGTGCCCTTCTGGCCGGCCTGCTTGACGGGACCTCGATCGCATCGTGGGGTCACCTGGAGCCCCGGCCCCACGAGGGACTCGACGATCTCGCCCTCGAGGTCCGGGTCGACGGTTCCGAGCTCGTTCTGAGGGGCACCAAGCGACCGGTCGAGTCCGCAGGGCGGGCGAGCCACCTCCTCGTGGCCGGCCGCACGGGCTCGGGGTGGACCCAGGTCCTCGTCCCGACCGACGCCGAGGGGCTCTCGGTGTGGCCCATGCATACCGTCGACCTGACCCGCCGGTTCTCAGAGGTCACCTTCGAGGACGTGAGGGTCCCTGCCGACGCCGCCCTCGGTGAGGTCGGAGGAGCAGCCGACCAGATCGAGCGCCAGTTCCTCCAAGCGGTGGTGATGGCCAACGCCGAGACGGTCGGCGCCATGCAGACGGCATTCGCCATGACTCTCGAATGGGCGTTCGACCGGTACTCGTTCGGTCGCCCTCTGGCCTCCTATCAGGAGCTGAAGCACCGATTCGCCGATATGAAGACCTGGCTCGAGGCCGGGCACGCCATCAGCGACATGGCCGCCCAGGCCGTGAGCGCCGGATCGTCGGAGGCCGGCGAGCTGGCCAGTGCGGCCAAGGCCTTTTTGGGTCAGTACGGCACCGAGCTCCTGCAGGACTGCATCCAGATGCACGGTGGGATCGGGCTGACCTTCGAGCACGACATCCACTTCTATCTCCGCCGGGTCACCCTCGACCGGACCCTGCACGGGACCCCGTCCCAGCATCGGGCCCGGATCGCAGGAATCGCATCAGGCGAGGCGGACGCGGCATGAGCGCCACGGGCATCGACCGGGACCTCACCGTCGTCGAGGACGACATGGAGGACGTCGCCAGCTTCCGGGCCCGGGCCCACACGTGGATCCGGGAGAATCTGGCCACGGCGGCGGCCGGCGCCTCGGCCGGGGTCCTCCGTAACAACAACAGCACCGACGAGGAGGAGCTCGCCCAGGTCGCCCACGAGCGCGCCATCCAGCGCAAGCTGTTCGACGCCGGGTTCGCCGGGATCTGCTTCCCGAAGGCCTACGGCGGCCAGGGACTGAGCCGAGCTCACCAACAGGCGTTCAACGAGGAACTGACCGGGTACGAATTCCCGGTCCGTCTCCAGGCGCCGACCATCTCGCCGTGCGCAGCGGTGATCCTCGACTTCGGGACCGAGGAGCAGAAGCTGTCGCACCTGCCCGCCATCTTGAGGGGTGACGAGCTGTGGATGCAGTTCCTGTCGGAGCCCAGCGGTGGATCGGACGTCGCCGGGGCCCAGACATCTGCGGTACAGGACGGCGAAGAGTGGGTGCTGAACGGATCGAAGGTTTGGACGACCGGGGCCTGGTGGTCCGACTGGGGTCTCTGCCTGGCCCGGACCAACTGGGACGTTCCGAAGCACCGCGGGCTCTCGGTGTTCATGCTCCCGATCCGCCAGCCGGGCGTCGACGTCCACCGGATCGAGATGCTGAACGGGACGAAGGAGTTCTGCCAGGAGTTCATGACCGATGTCATCGTGCCCGACACCGATCGGATCGGCGAGGTGGACGACGGTTGGACCGTCGGCATCCGCTGGATGTTCCATGAGCGGATGCTCCACAACTCCCCCTTCGTCACCATGCCGGCCGGTGACGCCCACGCCGGCATCGGCGCCGCGTCGGTGCTCCGCGTCGCCCGCCAGAGCGGCCGGCTCGGCGACCCGTGGGTCCGCGACCTGGTGGGTGAGGCCCGGATGCTCCATCGCACGACCGAAGCGCTCCAGCAACGGCTCACCGACGGGATGCGCTCGGGTGTCATGTCCGACCAGTCGGCCGCCATCGGGCGGCTCTTCTCGGGAGTGGTGGCGACCCGCACCAATACCATCGCCTTCGAGATCGCCGGCGCCGACGGCGGGGCATGGACGGATGACGACGGCGCCATCTCCGACTGCGGGTCCGACTTCCTGATGCGTCAGGTCTCCACCATCGGGGGAGGGACGATCGAGATGGCCCGCAACGTGGTCAGTGAGCGCGTCCTCGGTATGCCCCGGGAGCGCACGCTCGACCGGGATGTCCCGTTCCGGGACGTCCCTCGCGGCGGCCAGTCGTGATGTCCGTCGACCGATCGGTCGCCAGTGGAATAGGCCGATCGGTCGCCAGCGGAATAGGCCGACCGGTCGCCACTGGAATAGGCCGGCCGGTCGCCAGTGGACTAGACCGACCGGTCGCCAACTCAGGGGACGGGACTACCATCCGTCGCGTACCCGATGACACCACCGACTCCCTGGGGGCATCTCGCCGCCCGGGACGCACCGAAGGGACAGGGATGCACCGATGAGCCAGGTCATGGAAGGAGTACGGGTCCTCGAGGTGGCCGAACACACCTTCGTTCCGGCGGCCTCCGCCCTCCTGTCGGACTGGGGCGCCGAGGTCATCAAGATCGAGCACGTCGAGCGGGGTGACGCCATGCGGGGCCTGGCCTCGACCGGACTCAACGTCGTGCCCAACGACGTCCACGTCCTCCTCGAGCACTCCAACCGGGGCAAGAAGAGCCTCGCCCTGGACCTGACCAGTGATGACGGACTGGACATCCTCCACAAGCTCATCGCCACCTCCGACATATTCCTGACCAACAAGCTCCCGGGCGTTCGCGCCAAGCTGCACATCGACATCGACGAGGTCCGGGCCCACAATCCGGCCATCATCTACGTCCGCGGCACCGGCCAGGGCGAGCGGGGGCCCGACGCCGACAAGGGCTCGTACGACTCGCTGGCCTTCTGGGCCCGGTCCGGCGTGGCCGCCGGCGCCCAACGGCCCGAGTACGACCTCGTCCCTCCGCCCCCGGCCCCCGGATTCGGTGACTCGATCGGGGCCATGACCATCGCCGGCGGGATCATGGGCGCACTCTTCCACCGGGAGCGGACCGGTGAGGCGACCACCGTGGACGTCTCGCTGCTCGGCGTCGGGATGTGGGCGATGGGCCAGGCCCTGGCCCTCTCGCTCGTCCTGGACCGTCCCTGGGCACCACCACCGGCGGACGCCATGGGATCGAACCCGCTGTCACGGACCTATCAGACGGCCGACGGCCGCACGCTGTGGTTCACCTGCCTCCAGGGTGCCAAGTACTGGCCGCTCCTGTGCGAGTCGGTCGGTCGACCCGACCTGGCCACAGATCCCCGGTTCACCGACCACGCGTCCTTGATGGCCAACAACCGCGAGGCCGGGGCCGAACTGGAGAAGATATTCGCAGGAGCCACCCTGGCCGAATGGCGCGAGCGCCTGGCTGATTTTTCGGGGCAGTGGGCCGTCCAGCAGAACACGCTCGAGGCGGCGGTGGACCCCCAGGCGGTGGCCAACGGCTATGTGCAGGACTGCGTGACCGCATCGGGTGCCCCGTTCCAGCTGGCGGCGGCCCCGGTGCAGTTCGACGGCCAGCCCTCCCCTGCCGGTCGGGCCCCGACCCTCAACGAGCACGGCGACGCCATCCTCGAGGAGCTCGGCTATGACTGGGACGCCATCGTCGACCTGAAGGTCCGCGGCGTCGTCGCCTGACCCGACCACCCACCAATCCGACTTCCGAGAGGACATTGACATGAGCACGTTTGATGCATTCCGATTCGACGGCAAGAGGGCGCTGGTGGTTGGAGGAGCCACCGGCATGGGTGCCGCTTCCGCCGAGCTGCTGCAGTCCGCCGGGGCGGACGTGGTGGTGATGGACTTCGCCGACGTCACGTTGAAAGGGGCCACGGCCATACAGGTGAACCTGGCCGAAAAGGACTCCATCGACGCCGCCGTGGACCAGCTCGACGGCCCGGTGCACGCGTTGCTGTCATGCGCGGGCGTAGCTGACGGCACCCCCGGCATCGAAAAGATCAACTTCATCGGGCACCGCCATCTCATCGACCGGCTCCTGGCCAAGGACCTCCTCCCCCGCGGTTCGGCCATCGGCTTCATCTCGTCGGCCGCCGGGCTGGGCTGGGAGTCCAACCTCCCCCGCCTCAAGGAGTACCTGGCGACCCCCGACTTCGACAGCGCGGTGGCCTGGAACGCCGCCAACGGTGGCGCCGACTACATGTCGTCCAAGCAGGCCATCTGCGCCTACGTCGCCATGCAGGCAATGCCCATGTTGAAACGGGGCGTCCGCATCAATGCCATCTGCCCCGGCCCCACCGACACCCCGCTGGCTCAGGCCAACAAGGAGATGTGGCTGGCCTTCGGGGCCGACTACCGCAGCGAGGTCGACGTCGAGACCGCGACCCCGCTGGAGCAGGCGTACCCGCTCGTATTCCTGTGCAGCGCGGCGGCTTCGGCCATCAACGGGATCACCATGGTCACCGACTCCGGCTACTTCGCCGCCGGTGTGACCGAGGTATTCCCCCCCGCCACCGACATCGCCAACTTTCTGTTGGGCCGCCTCTCCTGACGGTTTCCGCCGGCGCCCCCGAGCCGTTCCATCCCGAGCTACGCAGCACGGCCCGCTGGCTGCCGCGCGCTCCCATCGGGCCGTGGACGATCGGGCCCGTCCGGCTGCTGACCGGCTTGACCTCGCTGGTCCCCGCCAAGCAGGTGACGGTGGAGGCAGTGGGCCCGATCACGGTGCGGGTGCACCGGCCTGCGGGTTCCTCCGACACCAGCCCGCCATGCTGTGGATCCACGGCGGAGGCTACGTCATCGGCTCGGCGGCCCAAGACGACGCCCTCTGTCGCCACTTCGCCGACGAGCTCGGGATCGTGGTGGCCTCGGTCGACTACCGGTTGGCGCCGGAGGCCCGGTTCCCGGTCCCGCTCGACGACTGCCACGACGCCCTGGCCTGGTTGGCCGATCGGCCCTACGTCGACGCCACACGCCTGGCGGTGGGCGGGGCCAGTGCGGGCGGCGGGCTGGCGGCGGCGCTGGCCATCCTGGCCAGAGGATCGTGGCCAGGTGCAGCTCGCTTTTCAGCTCCTCACCTACCCGATGCTCGACGACCGCACCGGCTGCCGCACCGGGATCGACGAACGCCACTTCCGACTGTGGAACAACAAGTCCAACCGCTTCGGCTGGCAGTCCTACACCGGCCTGGCACCGGGCTCGCCCGGGATCACCGGCCTGGCAGCACCTGCCCGGTGCGACGACTTGTCCGGGCTCCCCCCGGCGTGGGTCGGGGTGGGGACACTCGACCTCTTCCACGACGAGGACCTGGACTACGCCGAGCGGCTCGATGGCCGCCGGCGTCGAGTGCGCTGTCGTCGAGGTGCCCGGTGGCATTCCACGGGTTCGACCTGGTGGCCAAAGCGACGGTCGTCCGGCAGTTCCGGGCCTCCCAGGTGGCTGCCCTGGACGGCGCCCTGCACTGAAGTCGGCGACCCTGACCTCATCCCTCCCGGCGGGTGGGCTACCCGGGCTCCTCACCATTGCGCACCGCTTGGTCGAGGAGCCCGATCACCCAGGACAGCCCGCGGATCGCATCACCGGGATCGATCCGCCAGTCACCGACGAGACGCTCGAAGGCCTCGACGCTCCACAGCACATCGAACAGCGCCGCGGACAGGACCCGCCGGTCCTCGGGCCACGAGTCCGCGGCGGCCGATACGGCGTCGAGGAGGGCATCCTTCTGGCGCCGGTTGGCATCGACCAGGGTGGCGTCCAGGGAGGGCCTCGGCTCCATCGGGTAGGACGCCACGTGGTCCAGGATCCGGGTGGCCACGGTGGCGATGTCGTCCAGCCCCATCCCTTCCAGATCGATGCCGGCGTCCATCTCCAACCGGTGCATGACGGCATCGGTCAGGCCCCGCTCGTTCCCGAAATGGCGGTAGACCGTCCGCTCGCTGACTCCGGCGCGGAGGGCCACTGCCCGCACCGTCAATCGCTTCCAGTCGCGGACTGATCCGGCATGGAGGAGCTCGGAACCGGCGGTGACGATGCGCTCCCGGGTGGCTGCGGCCTGCTCGCGTCGCAGCGATGTGTCGTAGGGACGGCTCGATCGGGCCGCCGCTGTCGGCTCGGGCTCAGAAAGCGTGGTCACCGCCCGCGCCACCGGTTGCACGGCATCCCGGACCCTCCCGTTCACGGTGTGGTGACCGGGAGGCTCTCCCACCCGCGGACGGTCGACGTCGGGGCCAGGTGGGCCTTGTCGGTCTCCACGTCCCAGGTGGGGAACCGCTTCAGGACCTCGTCGAGGGCCACCCGTCCCTCGAGGCGGGCCAGCGCCGATCCCAGGCAGAGATGGATGCCGAACCCGAAGGTCAGGGGCGGCCCGTCCTTGCGGTGGATGTCGAAACTGTCCCCATCGGGGAACCGTCGTTCGTCGTGATTGGCAGCGGCCGGGATCATCTGGACGATGCTCCCTTCGGGCACGACCTGCCCGTGAAGCTCGACCTCACGGGAGGTGACCCTGGCCATGTGGGGGGCCGGTGTTTCGAAGCGCAGGAGCTCCTCGATGGCCCCGGGGATCAGCGAGCGGTCCTCGACCAGCTCCCGGCGTTGGTCGGGATGGTCACCGAGCACCTTGCCGGTCCAGCCGATCAGCCGGGTGGTGGTCTCGTTGCCGGCACCGGCCACCACCGCCAGATATGTGGTCAGTTCGTCCCGGGTGAGCCGCCGGACCGTTCCCGTCTCGTCCTCGAACTCCGCCTGGAGGAGCTCGGTCATGATGTCGTCGGATGGGTGCTCGGCCCGCCAGTCGATGTACTCGGCGAAATGCCCACCGTCGGCGAAGTCCTCGGTCACCTCCATCGGCTGCCCGGCCTCGGTCCGCAGGTTGGCGTCGGTCCGGTCGCGGACGGCCTCCTGGTCGTGTTCGGGGATACCGAGCAGCATCCCGATGACCCGCATGGGCATCTGGGCCCCCAGGTCGGCGATGAAGTCGAACCCACCCGCCCCTACCAGAGGTTCGAGGCAGCGGATGCAGAAGTCGCGGATCTTCGGCTCGAGCTCGGCGACCCGCCGCGGTGAGAACACCCGGGAGAGCAGCCTGCGGTGCATCGTGTGCACCGGCGGGTCCTCGAAGATGAGCACGCCTGACGGCATCTCGATGTTGGCCCTGATCAGCTCGATGATGCCGCCGCGGCCCGAAATGAACGTCTTGGCGTCGAGCAGGCACTGCTCGACGTCGGCGAAGCGGGTCAGCGCATAGAAGTCGTGGGGCTCGTTGTAATAGAGCGGTGCCTCATCGCGCATCCGGCGATAGACCGGGTAGGGATCGGCGTCGATCTCCACGCTGTAGGGGTCGTAGTACAGATCACTGGCGCCCTGGACCGTCATGTCGCACCTACCGGAAGATTCATGTCGTACTCTGACATGAAATTCACGGGCCGAGCAAGCGGTATCTCAGCCGAACCGTTCGGTCAGCTCCTGGCGGAGTACCCGACGCAACAGCTTGCCGGTCTCGTTGAAGGGCAGGTCGTCGCGGATCTCGATCCGTTCGGGCGTCCGCGTCGAGCGGAGCGCACGGCGCACGAAGTCACGCAACTCGTCCTCGTCGATCTCCGCATGGTCCACCGGAACCACGGCGGCGACCACCTTCTCCCCCCAGTCGGGGTCGGGGATGCCGACCACTGCCGCGGCGGCGACGGACGGGTGCTCCAACAGGACAGCCTCGATCTCCCCGGGCGACAAGTTCTCGCCGCCGCGCACGATGACGTCATCGAGCCGACCGTGCACGAAGAGGAACCCGTCGTCGTCCAGGTGTCCCTCGTCCCGGGTGTTGAACCAACCGTCGTCGGAGCCGGCACCGGCTCCCTCGTACTCCCCCGCCACCTGCTCACCCCGGACCCAGATCTCGCCCCGTGCCCCTGCGTCCAACACGGTGCCGTCCACATCCCGGATCTCCACCTCCACACTGGGGAGCGGTCGGCCCACTGAGGCCAGCCTGGCCCGGACGCCGGGGACGCCGCTGGCGTGGGCCTGGCGGTGGTCATCGGGGCCCAGCAGGGCGATGGTGCTCGCCGTTTCGGTGAGCCCGTAGGCATTGACGAACCCGACACCGGGCATCAGCGCCATCGCCCGCTCGATGACGGCCAGCGGCATCGGGCCGCCGCCATAGGAGAGCGACCGCAGCGACGGGAGCCCCCTGTCGTCCTCGGCCACCACGTCGAGGATGCGGTTGAGCATGGTCGGCACCACCATGGCGTGGGTGACCGCCTCACCCCGAACCACATCGACCCAAGCCCGAGGCTCGAAGGTCGCGAGGTGCACGACGCGTCGCCCCGAGTAGGTGGACGAGAGGACGGACGAGATACCGGCGATGTGGTACGGCGGAACACTGACCACGGCCGCCTCGTCCTCTCCGGCCCCGGCGAACTCCACGGTGGCGATGACGTACGAGGTCAGGTTGCGATTGCGGAGCACGGCGGACTTGGGCGCGCCGGTCGTGCCACTCGTGAACAGCAGGACGGCGATGCTGTCGGGATCGCCGGCATAGGGATCGGCCTCCTCGACCGACTGATCGGCGGTCCGGTCGAGGAACTCCTTGCGCTCGATGAGCTCGATCCCGGGAATCCGACCGAGCCGATCGGCGACGCCATCACCGACGATCACCGTGGCCGGGGCCGTACGGCCCACCAGATCACGCAGCTGCTCGTCGGTGAGGCGGTAATTGATGGGGACGAACGGCTTTCCGGCCAGGGCGGCACCGAAGAGCGCGATCGGGACGGCTTCCGAGTTGACGTCGACCAGGGCCACACGCTCACCGGGCATGGTGGCCAATACCGTGCCGGCACGCCGGGCCCTCGTGGCCAACTCGGCCATGGTCATGCCGTCGGCCAGCGAGCCGAGCGCGATCCGCTCGCCCATGCCATCGGCGGCCATCTGTAGGAGCATCCCGACGTGCATGTCCAGCGGGTCAGTCGGAGGAGGGCAGCGGTTTGGCGTCTTTCAGCGCCAGTGGCTCCGTACCGACGGACAGCGACCCCGTCCCACCCTTGGAGCAGAGCAGCTCGAGCTCACCGGTACCGTCGGTGTACCGCTTGCCGATCAGCGTGGCGTCGTCGAATCCCGGTTCGGCCGTCAAACCGGCCGGCGGCTCGTCCCCGATCGGGACCATGGGATGTCCGCCGCACTGCAGATCTATGGCGCCGGCGGGCGTCTTGATGACCACCACCTCGGTCTCACCGACCGCGGACCGGAACCTCGCCCCGGGCTTCAGCTCGACTGCCACCGACGTCCTCCCTGTCCATGTTCCGTCCGTCGGAACACCTACTTGAGTGGGCAGCATCCCATGCCCCAGCCGGTGAGACAAACCAGGCTCTCCCGAGTGGAAACGCCATTTCCGCCCCTATCAGGGCTTCATGGCACACTCCCGGCGGGGTCCCACTGGCTAATTTACTACGACGTCGTAGTAACCTGAGGTGATGACCCCCCCGACTACCGGAGACCGCGGGTGACCGACCTGCATCGTCCGACCCACCCGGTGCGCTTCGTGACCGCAGCCAGCCTGTTCGACGGGCACGATGCCGCCATCAACATCATGCGGCGCCTTCTCCAGTCCCAAGGGGTCGAGGTCGTCCATCTGGGCCACAACCGCTCCGTCGACGAGGTGGTCCGGGCCGTCGTCGAGGAGGACGCCCAGGGGGTCGCCGTCAGTTCCTACCAGGGCGGCCACACCGAGTACTTCAAGTACCTGGTGGATCGCCTGCGGGCCGAGGGACGGCCGGACGTGCTCGTCTACGGCGGGGGCGGCGGCGTCATCGTGGCCGCCGAGATCGAGGAGCTCGAGGCATACGGGGTCCGGCGGATCTTCTCGCCGTCGGACGGCCAACGGCTCGGACTCGAGCGCATGATCAACATCCTGGTCGAGGAGTGCGACCGCGACCTGTCGACGGGACCGTCACCGACGCTCGAGTCCCTAGTGGCCGGGGACCGCCACTCGCTGGCCCGGTGGATCACCCACCTCGAGTCGGGATCGGTCGACGAGTCCACCATGGAGCGGCTGTTGCGCGCTTGTGAGCAGGCGACGGTGCCGGTGCTCGGCGTCACGGGAACAGGGGGATCCGGAAAGTCGTCCCTCACCGACGAGCTGATCCGCCGATTCCGGCTGGACCAGGAGGACAAACTCTCCATCGCCGTGCTCGCCGTCGACCCGACCCGTCGCCGGGGTGGAGGCGCACTGCTCGGTGACCGCATCCGCATGAACGCCATCGACGCACCCAACGTGTTCTTCCGATCGCTGGCCACCCGGCATTCGGAGTCTGAGCTGCCTCGCCACTTCCCCCACGTGGTGGCCGCCTGCGCAGCCGCCGGGTTCGACCTGGTCATCGCCGAGACCCCGGGGATCGGCCAGGGGGATGCCGCCATCACCGAGATCGCCGACGTCTCGCTGTACGTGATGACGCCCGAGTACGGCGCCTCCTCGCAGCTCGAGAAGATCGACATGCTCGAACTGGCGGATGTCGTGGCCATCAACAAGTTCGATCGTCGGGGGGCCGACGACGCCTTCCGTCAGGTCTGCCGGCAGTGGTCGCGTGACCACCGCACCGATCCGGCCGCCCACGGGCAGGAGCCGGTGTTCGGCACCATCGCCTCGCGGTTCAACGACGACGGGACCACCGCCCTCTTCCACCGGTTGAAGGCAGCGCTCATGACGGCTGGACTCACCGCGTCCGAGGGGGTGCTCCCGGCCGTCGGCGTCCGGACGTCCACCCGTACAGCGGCGGTGGTCCCACCCGAGCGCCACCGCTATCTGGCAGAGGTCGCCACGTCAGTTCGCGACTACCACGCCACCACCCACCGCATGGTCGACGAGGCGCGCCGGGCCCAACAGGTCGATGCCGTGCTGGCTTTGGGCAATGACCGCCACGTCGATGTCGGCCAGCTCACAGAGCTCGCCGCCGGGCTGGCGGCGGACGCCGACCCGACGGGACGGAATCTGCTCGAGGAGTGGGACCAGCTCCGGCCGTCCTATATCGATCAGAGTGAGGACGAACTCGGTGGGGAGGATCCGTCGAGCGAGCTGGCCCATTCTTCACTCAGCGGTACCCGGATCCCCCGGGTGGCCCTCCCCCGCTTCACCGAGCACGGCGAGCTGGTGCGCTGGCTGCGGGCCGAGCACCTTCCGGGTCACTTCCCCTTCACGGCCGGGGTCTTCCCGTTCAAGCGCTCCGGTGAGGACCCGGCCCGCATGTTCGCCGGCGAGGGCGACGCCCACCGCACCAACCGGCGGTTCCATCTCCTGGCCGAAGGCCAACCCGCCACCCGCCTGTCCACGGCGTTCGACTCGGTGACCCTCTACGGCTTCGATCCGGACGAGCGGCCCGATATCAGGGGGAAGATCGGCACGTCGGGTGTGTCCATCGCCACCCTCGACGACATGCGGGTGCTCTTCCACGGCTTCGACCTCTGTGACCCGACCACCTCGGTCTCCATGACCATCAACGGACCGGCGCCGACCATACTCGCCATGTTCCTCAACGTGGCCATGGAACAGCGCACCATCCGCTTCGAGGCCGAGCACGGACGACCGCCCACCGAGTCCGAGGAGGCGACGGTCCGCGCCGACGTGCTGCGCACCGTCCGGGGCACCGTGCAGGCCGACATCCTGAAAGAAGACCAGGGCCAGAACACCTGCATCTTCTCCACCGAGTTCTCCCTCGGAGTGATGGCCGACATGCAGGAGTGGTTCATCGAACACGAGGTCCGGAACTTCTACTCGGTGTCGATCTCCGGCTATCACATCGCCGAAGCGGGGGCCAACCCCGTCACCCAGCTGGCGTTCACCTTGGCCAACGGCTTCACCTACGTGGAGTCGTACCTGGCCCGGGGCATGGACGTCGATGACTTCGCCCCCAACTTCTCGTTCTTCTTCTCCAACGGCATGGACCCCGAGTACACGGTGATCGGGCGGGTGGCCCGACGGATCTGGGCGATCGCCATGAAGGAGCGCTACGGCGCCAACGAGCGGGCGCAGAAACTCAAGTACCACGTCCAGACCTCGGGCCGATCCCTCCACGCCCAGGAGATGGACTTCAACGACATCCGCACCACGCTCCAGGCGCTGTGCGCCATCTACGACAACGCCAACAGCCTCCATACCAACGCCTACGACGAGGCTGTCACCACGCCGACATCCGAGTCGGTCCGCCGGGCGCTGGCCATCCAGATGATCATCGCCAAGGAGTGGGGACTGGCCCTCAACGAGAACCCGCTGCAGGGCAGCTTCATCGTCGAGGAGCTCACCGACCTGCTCGAGGAGGCGGTGCTGGCCGAGTTGGACCGCATCAGCGAGCGGGGCGGCGTCCTCGGGGCCATGGAGACCGGGTACCAGCGCGGTCGCATCCAGGACGACTCGATGCTGTACGAGCATCGCAAGCACGACGGCTCGCTACCCATCGTCGGTGTAAACACTTTCGTCGCCCCTGGCGGCGATGTCCCCGTCGCCACTGTCGAGCTGGCCCGGTCGACCGAGGAGGAGAAGGTGGCGCAGCTGGCCCAGGTGAGGGACTTCCACCAGCGCCACGCGCTTGATCGCGGGCCGGCCCTCGACAATCTGCGCCGGGTGGCCCTCGAGGGCGGCAACCTGTTCGCCGAACTGATGACCACCGTGCAACACGCCAGTCTGGGTGAGATCACCGACGCACTGTTCGAGGTCGGCGGCTCCTACCGTCGCAACGTCTGACCGGTGGTGGATGACCAACAGCCACAGGGTCGGGAAACCTTCGCATTCCTAACCTGCGTCTGGCCATCACGGTAATCGAAATCAGCCGGGTGCCACTATCGAAAGCCCAGAGACCCGTGTGCTCGTGATGTGCACATCCACCAGCGAATCGTTCGTCTGCTGCAATGTCTCGTCGCAGTTGATGCCGATGGTGCCGTTCGGTGCGAGCGACACCACGCCCTGGACGTTCAGTTGAACCTCATCCCCACCTGAAGCGTCGGAGGTATCCAGAATCACCTGCTGACCACCGGGATTGGCCCCGACCAAATTACACTCCCAGAACGTCTGGCTCGAGCCAGTAAGGTCGCTCTCGCCCACCACTCGCCCCGTCACGGAAAAGTCGCCCCCGCTGGGAAGCGTTTGCGTCAGCACGCGGATGGAAGCCCCGCTCGGATCACTGATCGGGCCGCTCGCTTGGGTGTCGTAGGCGGTGCCCTGCCCGGGAGGTCCCGGTGGGCCAACCAGCGACGTTCCTGCTCCCCAGATCGTGTGACAGGGCAACGGGCTACAGGTGTGAGTCGCCGGGCCATAGATCTCGTGGTTCGATGTCTCCAAATAGAAGTTCCCGGCCTTTCCGATGGTTGTGGACGGGGCACCCGTGCCGCTTAACACGGTATTCCCGGCGGGCCCCTGGGGGCCGGTCTGGTTCCACGAGATTGATGTGGCGGGAGCGTTGCACGTCGGCGGCACAGTGGCGACGTTGCTAAGCCTTCCGCTCGACAGGCAGGCATAGTACGTGGTGTCGGTGGTGCTGGCTGATGCCTCCACGGCAGCTGCGGCACTGACGGCCACGATGCCACCAACCAGGATCCCGGCGACAAGAGTCACCAAGTGCTTCGGTACGCGCATTTCGCCTCCTCGATCTGCCGGTCTCCTCGCCGGACAAGGGAAGCTTTCCACGATGCCACCGGGAATGCTCGTGGTGACATGCGGGCGTCCTCGATCACCGGGACGAGGGACGCCAGGTACGCCAGGTACGCCATTCAACCCGGCTGAACTACCTCACGGTGCTGCCGTGTTGCCCGCCAGTAGTTTGCGAATCACAGTGATTGCGCCTTCGTGAGATGTCTTCCGGGACGAACTGTCCCGTGCTCGACTCATCACGAGCAGTCCGCCATCTACGAGCAGTCCGCCATCTAACGGACACTAAGTACCAAGAGATTGGACGTCATAGCTCCAGGCGCACTCGGTCAAACAGGGTGTAGCGGGCCCTGCGGAGCCGGTGATCGATGTACTCCGATCAAGGAGTTCATGGTCTAATAGGCCCATGTTCTACATCTTGATCTTCAGCCTCCTCGCCGTTGTCCTCGTCGTCAGCGGCATAATGACAATGAACCGTCGCCGACACAATCTGGCAACGGACGAGGGGCAGACCACCCACAGCGCCGAAGGACGTACGGCCCATAGTCAAGTTGGCCACACGACCCATACTGATGCCAGCCGCCGCAATCGCAAGGCGAAGCGAGTGGAATCGAGGAATGCCCGGCGTAAGCGTTGATGCCCACTGGATGGTTCCGGGCCGAAGGGGTTCACGCGAGAGTTCAACCACGCATTAGTGCTCCGACGGGCTCCAAAGCGACCGGCTGGCACATTCAGGTGCGTGCATAACACATCAGCGCTTCGACGGCGGTCCAATCCGACTGCTTTCCGTGCCTGCTACGACGCAGGGCCCTATCGCGCCGTGAGCGTGACCCTCGTACAACCGGGGACCAGCCGGTCAGGTCCGACAGCCCGGGACGGCGAAGGCGTAGAACGTCGTGCTCCCCACGCCGGAGGTCACCTCCGCGTACCCGTTTCCCCAGTACACGTCGCACCCGACGATGGCCGGACCGGCGTTTGAACTTCCCGACCCATGGTAATTCCAGAGGACCTTGCCCGTACGGGCACTGATGGCGTACATGTACCCGGTGAGCGACCCGGCGTAGACCAGCCCGTCGGCCTCCGTCACCTGTCCGATGTCGATCCCCTCCGATGGATCGGGCGTCTGCCACAGGATCCTCCCACTCTGCGGGTCGAGCGCCGCCCACGATCCGTAGGTGACCGACGTCGCGTGCCCGACCGGCGTGTACGAGATCCCGTCGGAGTCGGACTCGGCGACGTAGATGCGCTTGCCGTCGGTGGCCGCACCCCACTGCATCCCGCCCTCCGCTCCGCCGGGTCCGACCTGAGTACCCCACAAGATCGCTCCAGTGGCGGCATCGGCCAGCCAGTACACGCCGCTCTTCTGCCCGGCGCCCACCACTTGTTCCGGCTTCCCGTCGGTTCCGGTGATGGTGAACAGCTGGGCGCCGGAGCCGAAGTCGGCATCGGGACCAGCGTCAGTCGGACAGTTCGGCTTCCCGTTCACCTGGCAGCCGAGGGTCCAGGTGTCGAAGCCCCCCTCACCGTCCGCCCACACGATGGCGCCGTTCGAGGCGTTCAGGGCCACGATGGAGTCGATGTGGTCGCCCGGGTCGAGACACTCTTGCGGAGTCCCGCCGTTCTCCTGGCACGTGGTGGAGCCGGCCGGGACGGTGTAGTTGTTGCCGGTCGTGACGTAGAGCATGTCAGAGGCCTTATCGAAGGCCGGTGTGCTGCTCCAGATGGCGGCCCCGCTGTAGCCACCCGGGACACCACCGTTGTCGGGGACCATGTAGGTCTTCCAAATGACGGCGCCCGTGGTGGCATCGACCGCGGTCATCGAACCTCGGAACGTGCAGCACGGATAACCGGGGTTCAGGGCGGCACCCTCCTCGCCCGAGGAGACCCCCTCGTAAACGACTCCCTTGGCGACGATCGGAGAGGCCGTGAGAATGGCGTAGGGATGGGTGTCGAGTTGGGTGATCCAGAGCAGGTTGCCGGTGGCGGCGTTAATCGCCATGAGGTGGGCACCGTTGAGGTCGCCGATGTAGAGCACACCCTTTGATACGGCGGGACTGGTGCGGGAGACGGATCCGGCGATGCCGTCGTAGGACGAGATAGATCGTCGCCAGATCAGCGCTCCGGTCTGCGCGTTGACGGCGTTGAGTTCGCCCCCGAAGTCGGAGAAGTAGGCGACATTCCCGACGACGGCGGGGGTGGCCGAGACATCCCCGGTGGTGGTGTATGTCCACTTCAGTCTGAGCGACTCCACGTTTGACCTGGTGATCTCGGTCTCGTCGGGGTTCGAATGGGTGTCTGAGAGGTTCTGGCCGCCCGACGGCCACTCGGCTGCGGTGCTCAGTCGGGACGCCTGTCCCACCACCCCGGCATCCGCCACACTCGTGAGTGACGTGGCAGCCATCAGCGATGCGACGGGCAGCACGGCCCAGGTCATGTAACGACAAGTGTGAGGGTGCATGGTTACCTTTCCCCGTTCAGTCACGAGTCCGCCTCGGTCAACGCACACAGATCCAGCCGGGCAACCGTATCCCGGTTCCCGAGGCGGTGTGTCGAGTGCCAATTTCCGCTCCAGGTGAGGCTGCCGGGGTATTCGGCGAAGCCCGTCAATTCAACGCGATCACCGCCCTGCCTGGTCTGGTCCCGACCGTGAATTTCAACGGCACTCGCTACATCGATGGTGGCGTGCGGTCCGCTGACAACGTCGACCTCGCCTCAGGACATGTGACCGTCCTGGTGCTCTCGCCGTTGGGTGGACGGAGCGGGACAGTACCGGAAGGCCAGTTCGAGGACTTGCGCCGGCAGGGCAGCCATGCCGACGTGATCACACCTGACGGCGAGTCCCGAGCCGCAATGAGCACGAACCGGATGGATCCGGCGACCCGCACCCCGCCGCCCATGCCGCTTTCGCTCAGGGCACGTAGGAATCGACTTGTGTGACGTTCCTCTGACGGTTACGCGCCGCCGTTCCGTGCCACACCGTCATTGAACGCTCCCGTCGATCCGAACCGAGCCTGTTTCACTGGCACGAATCAACCACACACGGTAGGAATGCGATCATGGGATTACTCGAGGGCCAGCGTGCCGTCATCACCGGTGGAGGCTCGGGTATCGGACGGGCAACGGCACGGCGTATGACTGAAGAGGGCGCATTGGTGGCTGTCATAGACATCAATGGGGATGCCGCCCGCGAGGTCGCCGAGGAGCTCGGTGGATCCGCCCACGCGGCCGATGTGGCGGACCCTGATGGATTGCGCAACGCCGTCGATGCCGCGGCATCGGTGATGGACGGGATCACGATCATGTTCAACAATGCCGGAGTGGGCGCTCTGTCGCCGCTCCACGAGTTGGCTCCGGATGAGTGGCAGCACTTGCTGGCAGTAAATCTGACCGGGGTGTATTCAGGCTTCCGGGCTGTCGTACCCCATATTCGTGCCTCAGGAGGGGGCAGTATCGTTTCAACCGCATCGATCAGCGGCACGAGGCCGGCCGCTGGCGAGGCACCCTATGCCGCAGCCAAGGCAGGAGTAGCCGCTATCACCGCGTCCGCAGCTCTCGAGTACGGCCCGGAGATACGCGTGAACTCGGTTTCGCCGGGAATGATCCTCACCGCCCTAACCGAACCCCTGTTGCAGTTCCTTCCCCATGAGCGAGCTCGATTCGAACGAACGACGCCACTCGGACGGATCGGGCAGCCCGACGACATCGCTGACGTGGTCGTATTTCTTTGCTCGAACCTGGCCCGATTCATCACCGGGCAGAACATCGTCGTTGATGGAGGTATGACCCTGCATGGATCGGGAGTGGACGGGATCTTCGAACAGGTCTTCCGGCGCTAGATAGCGCCTTCAACGCCTGTCGACGCGGAATCGAACTGGCGACGCAAGCGGCCACTTGTGCCCTCGCGACGAGTTCAACGTACGGTCAGACACGGGTTCAACGTCCGGTCAGACACCGTGATGGTCGTGCCATCTGGAGGTCTACGCTCGAGATGTTGACGCCCAAGGAGGTTTCGGACCTGTTGAAGCACCGGAACTACTGGACCTACAGCATCGCCTCCTTTTTCGTCTGGGGCATCCTCATCGGACTCTCTGCCGCTAAATCCAAGAGTGGCCGGTTCCACGATGTGCTTCTCGTCTTCGCGGGGTGGACCCTGTGCTGGAACTCAGCAACTATCGCCAGGTCCGTCTACCCGCCGCCTAAGCGCTGGTTCCAGCAGAGCGGACAGAAAGGTCGATAGCTGTGCCCATTCGCGGTCGCCGAGCCGGTCATGCGGACGGGCCAGAGCGCAGCACTGCAGAGAGTCTCTCCCCGAGGGATGCCCGTCGGGGCCGCCAACACTTACTTCCTAACCCGGCGGGTACTTCCTAACCCGGCGGGGTGCAAAGCCCCGCATAGGCGTCCGGACGGCGGGTCGCCAGGAACGGGAACAGCGTGAGCCAGTCCTCCCGCTGCCCGAGGTCCAGGTCGGCCACGAGCACGGCCGGCTCATCCCGCGGCGCCTGCACCAGCTTGCGGCCGTAGGGGTCGGAGATGAACGACGAGCCGTAGAAGGTGAGCGGGTCCTCGGTACCGATCCGGTTGACGGCGACCATGAACGTACCGTTGGCGATCCCGTTCCCGATGATCACCGCCTCCCACAGCGGCTCGGTGTCGAACCCTGGGTGGTCGGGCTCCGACCCGATGGCCGTCGGATAGACGAGGACGTCCGTGCCGGCGAGGGCATAGGCCCGGGCCAGCTCGGGGAACCACTGGTCCCAACAGGTGGGGAAGCCGAACTGCGCCTCGTCGATCGGCAGTGGCCGGGCCGCCTCCTCGGCAGGCCCTGGCTCGAAGTAGCGATCCTCGTAGTAGCCGGCGGTGATCGGGATGTGGAGCTTGCGGGTCCTCGATGCGAGCGTCCCGTCGGGCGCCATGACGATGGCGGTGTTGTACCCGAGCGCCCGGCCCGGCCGGGCCTCCCATAGGGAGGCATGCACGAAGGCGCCTGTTTCGACGGCGAGCTCAGCGGCGAATGCTGCGGTCGGGCCGCCTTCGAGCTCCTCGGGCTCGACGCCCGGCCGGAGTCCTTCTGGTGTCACGGCGAAGTACGCGGACAGTGTCAGCTCCTGCAGGCAGACCAGACGGGCGCCCTCGCCGGCAGCCATCCGGATCCCTTCGGCCAGGGCGGCACGGTGCTCCACGGGGTCAGGATGCCAGCGATGCTGGACCGCCCCGACCCGGACCAGACGCGACCGGCCCGCCCCCACCCGGGCGTGGGAGACACCAGGGGACGCTTTGAGCAGCCTCACTTCGACTTCGCCCGCCGCGGCACCTGCTGGGTGATGCAGTGTGGGCCACCGCCGCCATGGGAGATGACCAGACCGGGGACACCGACTACTTGGCGTCGGGGGAAAGCGGCCCTCAGGAGCTCGAGCGCCTCCTCGTCTACGTCGGCAGAGGAGCCGCCGGCCAGGGGGACGATCACACCTCCGTTACAGAGGGTGAGGTTGAGATAGGCATTGGGCACGCGGGTGCCGGCTACCTCGCCGTAGGCCAGGAGTGGAAAGGTCACGACGTCGAGGCCGGCGGCAACAGCCCGCTCGAGGTTCTCGGCCATCGCCTCGTGATCGGGGTCACCGGGTGGCCTCGACTGCAGGAGTAGCTGACCGGCATCGTTGAATGTGGCGATGAGGTCGACGTGGCCGTCAGTGTCGCGGTCCTCGATCAATCCCTGCCCGAGCCAGACCACGCCTGTCACCCCCAGGTAGGAGCGAAGTGCGTCCTCGATGGCGGACCGGTCGAGCTCGGGGTTCCGGGTCGGGGCCAACAGACATTGTTCGGTGGTGACGAGCACCCCCCGCTCGTCGACGATGAAGGAGCCGCCTTCGAGCACGATCGGTGCCTCGAATACGACGTCCCCGTACAGCTCGGCCAGGACGCCGCCAGCTGCTTCGTCGCGGTCCCAGCCGGCGAACTTCTCGCCCCAGGCGTTGAACCGGAAATGCACCCCGGCCCGTCGGCCGGCATCGTCGAGGGCGAAGGTCGGCCCGCTATCGCGCATCCACGAGTCGTCGATCGGTAGCTCGATCAGATCGACGCCGCCAGCCAACAGGGGCCGGGCTTCATCGGCAGCTGCCTTGTCGGGCACCACCATGGTTACCGGCTCGAAGGCCGCCACAGCGTTGGCGACTTCGGCATAGGCATGCCGCGCCGCAGTCAACTCGCTCCCCCAGAGCTCGCGCCGACATGGCCACGCCATCAGCATTCGCTCGTGCGGAGCGGTCTCGGGCGGCATCCGGAATCCGTGGTCGACTGGAGTGCCCACTGGGGCGGCGGCGGTCATCACGGAGGACGCTACCTGCCGAAGCGTTGCCTGCGCTCAGCCGCTCCCACCGATGCAAAGGGCGTCGACGACCGAGTCGGTCAGGCGGCGACGGGCCGTCACCAGGGACGGTCCGTACCAGGTGAGGTCCCGCCCCGACACCAGCGCCGCCGCCACTCCCGGGAACGCCTCGGGCCCGTCGGTCGCCGAAAACGTATACGGCTCGTCGGGTAGCAGGACCAATTCCGGTCCGGGTTCGGTCAGTTCCTCGAGCGATCGCTTGGGATAGCGCTCCGGTGATTCTTCGGCCACGTTGACGAGTCCGAGCCGCCGGAGCACGTCGCCGGCAAAGGTGGCGGCGCCGACCACCATCCACGGATCACGCCAGATGGGGGCCAGGGTACGGACCTCGGGCAGGTCGGAGGGGCGCGACCATTCCTCCTCGGCCTCGATGGCCCACCGGGGTATCTCGACGTCCAGGACGTCGCCGAACAACCGACGGAAAGATCCGAACGCAGCATCCAGCGAGTCGATCTCGGTCACCCACACCGGAATGCCGGCGGCGGCCAGTCGATCCACGTCCACCTTTCGGTTCTCCTCCCGATTGGCGACAACCAGTTCCGGTGCCAGCCGCCCGATGGCCAGGTGGTCCGGGTTCTTGGTGCCCCGCACCCGTGCAGGCTCGGCGGTCCCTGTATGGGTGCAGTAGTCAGTGGCTCCCACCAACCGCTCGGGCACGGTTTCCGCCAGTGCCTCGGTGAGCGACGGCACCAGCGACACGATCCTTTCCGGCGGTCGCACCAGGTGGAGTGATCGACCCAGGTCGTCGTGGAGAGTAGGCATATCAGGTCGCTCCGGGGTCGAGTTCCGACCCATCGTCACCCGTCCGGTTCACGGAGCCAAATCCGACGGTCGGATAGCCTTCCGGCGATGGCCCGCCGACCCTTGCCGTTCGATCCTATCGACGAGGCGCGGTCGCGGTGGGCCGACCGGTGGGATCCCGACGTCAGTGAGGCCATGGCGGCCGCCACGTCGATCATGCGGGCCCAACAGATCGTGCTGGCCGCTGTCGACGGAGCCCTTCGTCCGTTCGGACTCACCTTCGCCCGCTACGAGGGTCTGGTCCTCCTCTTGTTCTCCAGTCGGGGCACGTTGCCACTCGGGATGATGGGCCAGCGACTCATGATCCACCCGGCATCGCTGACCAATATCGTCAACCGGCTCGAAGACCAGGGCCTGGTCCGACGCATTCCCCACCCGACCGACGGCCGGACCACGTTGGCCGAGATCACCGAGGCCGGCCGGACCCTGGCCCTCGAAGCCACCACGGCTGTCAACGCCGCGGCATTCGGCCTAGGCGGGCTGGGAAAGCGGGACCTCGAGGATCTACAGCGGGTGATCACGACGCTCCGCCTGGGCCACGGTGACTTCGAAGCGTGACACCGTGTGCCGGCTCAGGCCGGCGTCAGTCCTCCACGATCGAGATGGCCTGCTTCGGACACACCCGGATCGCCTCGACGACTCGCTCGCGTGCCGACTCGTCGGGTGTCTCGTTCAACACCGTCAGGTTGTCGTCATCGTCGACCAGGAAGATGTCGGGAGCGACGCCCATGCACAGGGCGTTGCTCTCACACTGATCCATGTTCACCACCACGCGCATGGCGCTCCTCGTTCTCCTGGGTCCCCAGGGGGTGTTCGGGGCCGACGGCCCGAGAGCGCCGGCCATTCTTATGAGTTGGTTCGGAGGGGCCGGATGACCGGACCCGACTGAGGCCGTGCGCCCTCATCGATACTCGGCCGGGATTACCCCTACGAGCTGGATGCCGTGTCGGTGTGCGGCAGGTCCGTCCCGCAGGTCGGTGTGGGGGAGATCAGGTTGAAGTCCGACTTCTCCGCCTGCATGATCCACGCGCAGGTCTGGGGTGGGTTCTTCCCGAAGTTGGTGGAGTAGTCGAGCGTCACCGGCAACAGGCCGTCGGCGTTGTAGGAGGTCACACCGCGCAGCTTGGAGATGACCCCGGCCCGGGTGGGGTTGGGCCCGTCCAACAAGAGGCCCTTGATCATCAGGTCGGCCCCGGCCCACGCCTCGTACTGGCCGAAGGTGGGGAACTGGGTGGAGGTGAACCCGGCGTACTTCTTCATGGCCGCCTGCATCTGCTCGGTCCCGGCGTTGGGAAACGAGAACGGTCGGAACAGGGCCATGAAGTAGTCGCCCTGGAGGGTGTTCCACACCGGGGAGCCGATGGTGTCGGGCTCGTAGCCGGTGGCGAACAGCACCGCCTTCAACTTGACCCCGGCCTGTTCCAGTGCGGTGGCCAGGGCGTAGTTGGAGTTGTTGTCCAAGGCCGGCACCATGGCGTTGATGTTCTTCTGCTTGGCCACCAGGGCGGCCGAGGTGAAGTCCACGCCCCCGAAGGGGACGGTGGTGTCCAACACCCCGACCTTGCCCCCGGCGTGCTCGAAGGACTGGGCCGTGCCGATGGCGGCCCGGCTGGAGGACGGTGAGATGGAGTAGCCGTAGGCGCCCAGGGTGGTCCCGCCGTGGGCCTTCAAGAAGTCGCCGATCTGGGTGTTGACCGGATAGCTCGGGTTCACGCTGCCGTTGTCGGAGGCGAACATGTTGGTATAGGGCTGGGTGCCCCACTCGGGACCGTCGTCATAGGACCCGGTCACCGGCACCCCGGCCTGTTGGGGGTACTTGGCGGCCAGGAAGAACAACGGCGACTGGGACACGATGCCGAAGGCGTTGGCGTCGGCCGTCTGGACGGCGGTGGCGATCTCGGACGGGTTGGTCTGGTCGTCGATGATCTCGCCCACCAGCTTGTGGCCGTCGATACCGCCTTCGGCGTTCTGCATGTCGATCCGGGCGGTGAACCCGGACGGGGACGAGCCGTCCTGGGAGGCACCCTCGCCGGTCAGGGAGGAGATGTAGGCGATGGTGATGGGCGAGCCGGTGGCTGCATGGGTCCCGGTCGTGCCGGCCGTCGTCGGTGGCGATGTCGATCCGGTGGTGGCCGAAGACGAGCTCCCGCTCGAACACCCGGCGGCCAGCAGCGGCAACGCCACGATGGCGGCCAGGAGCACCCCGGTCTTGGTCCGGCTTGCGATCATTCTTCCTCCCTAGTGACTACGGATGTGGCAACTCATGGAAAGCACGCCGGACGGGGACGGTGATGACCGCCGGACACTACGGTCGCAGTGTGGCCGGGTGGCGCCGGTTACTCGCCCGCCCCCGCCGCCACGGGGGGCCGATCGGACTCCGCCTCACCCAGGTAGCGATCCAGGACCTCCTGGCCGGCCTCGGATGCCGATCCGGCCCAGCCGACCCGGCCCCGGGTGAGGATGACGCAGTTGTCCGCCATCTTGAGCGCACGGTGGACGAACTGTTCGCTCAACACGATGGTCATGCCCGAAGACCTGGCCTCGTCGAGACTCTGGAACACCGACTCGGTCACCGACGGCGCCAGGCCGAGCGAGAGCTCATCGGCGATGACCAGTTTGGGCGACACGGCGAACGCCCGGGCGAGGGCGAGCATCTGCTGCTCACCGCCCGACAGGCTGCCGGCCCGCTGGGAAGGGCGCTTGCCCAGCACGGGAAATCGCTCGATGGCCCGCTCGATCGCTACCGAGCGCTCGGCGCGAGGCTCCTGGGCCACCGCCATCTTCAGGTTGTCGGTCACCGAAAGCCGGGGGAAGATCCCCCGACCCTCGGGGATATAGGTCAGACCCAAACGGCGAATGCGGTGTGCAGGGAGTTTGGTGATGTCCTGCCCGTCGAAGGTGACCCGGCCGGTGGTCGGCGGAACGAGTCCGGAAATAGCACGGGCGAAGGTACTCTTGCCGGCGCCGTTCGACCCCCAGGACGGCCAGGACGGAGCCCGGGGCCACGTCGAGTGAGACCCCGAACAGCGCCTGGGACGGTCCGTAGCTGACGTCGAGTCCCTCCACCCGGAGCAACGGATCGGTCATGCCGGGTCCCCCTCCAGCGGCGCCGCCGATGCCGTCCTGAGCACTGCCTCCTCAGTCGCTGCCGGTTCGGTGGCCGTCGCGCGTCGGTGCCTCCACATCGCCGAGGTAGGCGGTGCGCACCGCCGGGTCGCTGCGGACCTCCTCGGGGGTGCCGACGGCGATCCGCTGCCCGAAATCGAGGACCACCACCGAGTCCGACAGGGCCAGAACGGCCGCGACGTCGTGCTCCACCATGACCACCGAAAGCCCGCCGTTGCTCTGCTTGACGATCTCTCCGAACACCGTCACCAGGTTCTCCGAGGCGTGGATGTCGAGTCCGGACAGCGGTTCGTCCAACAGCAGGACCCGCGGCTCGCTGGCCAGGGCGCGCCCCACCTCGACGAGCCGGATGACCCCTAGCGGCAGAGCGGCCACCGGAGCCTTGGCCACGTGGGTCAGGTGGAGGAGCTCGAGCAGCCCGTCGACCTTCTCGGTCTCCCCCGCGGAGGTGCGGAACAAGGCTCGGGGATCGAGCATGTCCCGCCACATCCGGTGGGGAGTGACCCGGGCCCGGTAGGCGAGCACCAGGTGCTCGCGGACGGTGAGTCCCATGAACAGCTCCGGCTGCTGGAAGGTCCGGGCCACGCCCATGGTCGCCCGACGCCGGGCGGATATGCCGGTCACGTCGTCGCCCTGGATGCGTACCGTCCCCTCGTCGGGAGTGCGCAGTCCGGACAGCACGGCGAGGAGCGTCGACTTGCCGGCGCCGTTGGGCCCGACCAGGCCGACGATGCTCCCCTGTCGGACGTCCAGGGACACATCCAACAGCGCGGTCAGTCCTCCGAAACGCACGGTGATGCTGTCCGCCGAGAGGGCGGGGGGAGCCGCGCCTTCACGATTGCCCCCTGTCGCACCGGTATCGGTGGCGATGGCCGTCACGGTGCGTTACCCGCTACGCCGGGGAGCACGCTGACGGCTTCGGGCTCGGTCCCGGTGCTGCCGGTCTCGGCCTCGACCACCCCGGCCTGGACCTCTTCCGCAAAATGGTCGTCGGCCAGGCTGTCAGGGGCCACCCGGCTCGAGCAATTGCCGCAGGCGGCGGCTCTGCTCGGCCAGGACCCCATCCGGGAACTTGGCGGCCGAGATGGCGCCCATACCGAAGACCACCGGCAGCACGTTGGCCGTCCACGTCGGGAGGTAGGCCTGGCAGATCGCCGGGAGCATGACGAAGGCGAGCCCCGCCACCAGAGCGGCGGCGGTGGAGCGGATGCCGATGGTCACCAGCGCGGCGAACCAGACGATCCCGGCGAAGGTGGCGAACTCGCTCGGCACCACTGTGGACTGCGACACGGCCAGGAGCCCGCCGCCCACTCCGGCGATGAAGGCGGCTATGGCCCCGGCCAGCACCTTCATCTGGACCACAGCGATGCCCGGATGTCCGGGCACCGGCCTCGCTCCATCGGGCCGCGTTGAGGGCGAGCCCGGTGGTGGAACGGCGGAGGTTGACGATGAAGAGGGACACGACCACGAAAGCGACCAGGCACAGGTAGGCGTAGGAGATGTCCGAGCTGGCGAAGTCCGGGCGATTCAGGGTCACCCCGAGGCCCTGGTTCACGAAGGTCGGCAAGGTGAACACGAGATTCTCGATGAGCAGCCCGAAGGTCAGGGTCACCAAGGCCACGTACAGGTCACCGAGGCGGATGCTCAGGAATCCGATGAGGGCGCCGAGCCCCATGGCGACGATCCCCGCCGGCGATCACGGCAGCCAGGACGGGCCAACCCTGGTGGTTGGCGAACTCGGCCGTGGTGAGGGCCCCGATGCCGGCGAAGGTGATCTGGCAGAGCCAGAGCATCCCGCCCTCTCCGGTGACAAGCGTCCACGAGAGGAAGATCACAGCGAAGGCGAAGGCCTGGGAGGTCAGTCCCACCCAGAATCCGCCCAACAACAGGGGCAGGACCGCTGCTACCGCGACCAGCGCAAGCGGACCCGCGTACCGCCCGAAGAAGTTGAGGGAGGCGGTATCGACGACGGTGGACGTCGAGGCCGCCAGCCTGCTCTCACCCTGCGGGGCGATCGCCCGGTCCAGGGCCCCGCCCCACCCTTCGGTCTCCCCCACCCGGCCGCCGCGGATGAGGTTGTAGACGAGCACCACGGCGATGACGACGAAGGGGACGGCGTCGATGATCTCACTCGTCCAGGCGCTGGCCGGCGGCAGGTACCGCTGGAACAGCGAGGTGGCCACGCCCATCAGGAGCCCGACCGCCACGGCGATGGGCAGGCTGCGGAGCTTGGCGGCGATGACGGCGGCGAACGAGGCGGCGATGAGCAGCGTGAAATTGATGGGGTCGAGCCCGATGATGGGTGCCGCCAGCACCCCGGTGAGCCCGGCGAGGAAGGTGCTCACCGCCCATACGCCGATCGAAATGGCCGTCGGGTTGGTGCCGGACAGATCGGTCATGGCCGTCGAGTCGACCATGGCCCGCACCTTCAGTCCGACATCGCTGTACTTGAGCACCAGCGCTCCGGCCACCACGATGACCAGGACGCTGATGTAGACGATGACCTGGTCCAGCGTGACGGGTACGCCGAGGAAGTGGAACACCCGCACCGGTTCGGGGGCCAGCCCCGGCGCCTGCTGGATGGCGGCGCTGCCGAATATGAGGGTGGCCAGGGACGGGAGGGCGACCGAGAGCCCGATGGTGGCCACCACCTTGATCAGCGGGGAGGAGAGGCGCAGGTGGCGGAAGAGGATGGCGTAGAGAATCACCCCGAGCACGGGCGCCGCGATCAGGATGGACACGGCGCCGGCAGCCGGGATGCTCCAGTTCTGCTGGGTGTGGAGGTAGTAGTAGAGGCGGGCGATGACGTAGGCCATGGCGCCGAAGGCGAAGTTGAGGATGCCGGACGAGGTGTATGTGATGACCAGGCCCGCGGACGCGATCGTGTAGATCCCGCCGAGCACCAATCCCGCGATCACAAATTGCAGCAACTCGAAGTCCCCCTGTGGCGCCGATCGTCCCCCCGTCCAACATGAAGAGGGGTCGGCTACCCGTTCATCCGGTCAACGCCACCATCGGCCCGACCGTCGACAGCCTTCGTACACGTTCTTTCCGAGACAGAACACCGTATATCAAATATGGGAAGCGCTCTTGCCCCTGGTGGGCAGGTTCGTTTCCACCCTTCGTGGGCCGATCCGACCCACGATCGGCCCGGACCCACCAGCGGTGGGGATGGCGCCACCGACCACCCTGAAGAATGGGTATTCCGGCAGGGGTCACCTCCCCTTCCCCATCGACCTGGACGCCAGACCATGAATCCACAGGGTCAGTCTTACAGGCGCGTCGGTCCGGGGATAGTGCAGGTGGGTCACCCGGCCGTCACCGCGGGCATCACCTGGTCGACCACGGTCCGCAGGTAGTGCCAGCCGATCTCGGGGGGCAGTCCGCCGATCAGAGGATGGAGCTGGAGTGGCATTCCCGCCCGGACCATGGCGACGGCCTCATCCACCGTGACGATGCGGTGGCTGGTGTTCTCGGCCCGCAGCTCCTCGACCGAGGTAGCGGCGCTCAACGACGCGCTGTGGGGCGCCCCCTCGTTGAGCGCCGCGTACATCGTGACATCGTGCATGAGGTAAGGGCCGAGCTCTTCCCACGCGAGCTCCACGTCCTCGGCGACGAACAACGCGGTGGTCGAGTCGTCCTCGGGAAGCAGGCACATGCCGGGCTCGTGGCCGTGCGCCACCGACTCTGCGCGGTAGGCATCCTCGAGCGCCGGACCACCGCGCTGGGCGAGAAAACCGATTCCGTGTCGTCCGGCCCGTCGGGCGGCGGCGACACTCCCCCCGCCCCATGCGACGACCGGGCCGCCCGGCGTGATCGGGGGTGGGGTGACCCGGACCGTCCGGCCTTCGTACTCGAAGGGCTCCCCCGACTTGGCCCGGAGCAGGAACCCGAGGTTCTCCTCGGCGATGGCACCCCGCCGGTGGAAGTCGACTCCATGCATGGCGTACTCCTCGGGCCGGTAGCCGATGGCGGCCACGTAGCTCACCCGGCCCTGACTGAGGATGTCGATGACCACCATCTCCTCGGCCAGTCGGACCGGGTGATAGAGCGGCAGCACGACGGCGGCCACCATGATCGGCAGGGTCGTGGTGCGGGCCGCCATGGCCGTGGCCAGGATCAGCGGGGACGGCAGATAGCCGTCTGACATCCCGTGGTGCTCGCACAGGATGACCGCCAGCGCCCCGCGGTCCTCCGTCCACTCCGCCATCTCGAGGGCCGCCGGGTACAGATCGCTGGTCGGCGCTCCGCTCGCCGGCGCCCGCATGTCGAACCTCATCGTGTACATGGGGTCTCCTCAATCTTCGGGGACAGGACGGCCTCGTGGCCGTCCGACCCGGCTGTCGGTCATCGGACGCGAGTTCTACACCAGAAACGACAGAACACACGGGCCGCGGTCGAACGACGGCCCTCACGGAGATGCCCGGCACTACACTCCGACCGTCATCACCCGATACCCGGAAGGACGCCACCGTGATCTTCATCGTCGTCAAGCAGAAGGTACGAGCCAAATTCGCCGACGACTGGGTGAACCTGGTGGCGGACTTCACCGCCGCCACCCGGGCCGAGCCCGGGAACATCTGCTTCGAGTGGTCACGGAGTTTGGACGATCCCACCGTCTACGTCCTGGTCGAGGCGTTCAAGGACGCGGCGGCCGGCGAGGCACACGTCCAGTCGGACCACTTCAAGACAGCCAGCGAACAGCTCCGTAACTGGCTTGCCGCTGTCCCCGAGATCGTCCACGTGGAGGCGCCGGGCGACGGGTTCGCCCCGATGACCTGATCGGTCTGGCCCCGCCTTCTGGGATGCATAGGATCGAACCATGGCCAGGTCCATCTCGATCGAGCAATCGCGTGCGATCCCGATAGACGTTCAGCACGCGTTCCACGGGACCCTGACGACACCGCTGCCTGCCCTCTTCTGTCGCCGCTACGCCTTGCTTCCCCCCATCAAGGACGTCCGCGGACAGATAGGAGCCTGGGGTGAGACCGGACAGGTGAGGACCGTCATCACGACAGACGGTGGAACGATGCGCGAGCGGCTCACGGCTGTGGACGCCCCGCATTCGTTCGGCTACCAGCTGAGCGAGATCACCGGCCCGATGCGCCCGTTGATCGACCGTATCGACGGGCGTTGGGAGTTCACGTCCAAGGGCACCGGCACCTTGGTCACTTGGCACTGGACTCTGCATCCCCGAGGTATCGGAGCATCCGTCATGCCGCTCATCACCAAGATGTGGCTGAGCTACGCCAAGCAGGCACTGGAGAAGCTTTCGGATTTGCTCCTCGCGACTGATCCCCCCGGGATCTCACCGAACTGAAGCCCGGTCAGGAACGGTCCCGCAGGTCGTCGTCGAGCTCCACGTCGAAGGTGCGGAATGCCATGGCCAATAGGTCGTATGCGCCGACGGTGAACACGAGGTCCATGAGCTGCTGGGTGTCGAGTTCGGACGCCAGGGTGGACCAGGTGCCATCGGAGAGGCGTGCGTCCCGCACCAGTTCGTCAGCTGCAGTCAACAGGGCCGCCTCGAACGACGACCAGCTCCCGTCCGAGACCTCCGACCGGATGCTCTCGACTTCCGACCTGCTGATCCCGGCATCCCCGGCCAGCACCGCGTGTTGCGCCCACTCGTAGTCCGCATCGCGCAAGAACGCGACCCGCAGCACCAGCAGTTCACGTTGGCGTGGGGTGATTGTCGACGCGAACAGCACGTGACCGTTGAAGTGGTTGTAGGCGGTGGTGAGCTCCGGATGGTGGGCCAGCATCCCGAGCGCGTTCAGCCCCTTCGGTCGCGACGGGTCACGCGACGGGTACGGGTACCGGGGATTGGGGGGCCGGAGTGCGGCGAGGGCTTCGGTCATCCCCGGCGGCCACTCGCCGGGGGGAAGTGGTTCGACACGGCCCATCTCAGGTGTTACGTCCGCCGTTTACGCCGATCACTTGGCCGGTCACATAGGAGGCCTCGTCGGTGACCAGGAATGCCGTCGCTGCGGCGATGTCCTCGGGACGGCCGATCCGACGGACCGGTGTGCGCTTCTCGTGCTCCTCGACCGGTCCGCCGAGACGGCCTTTTTCCTCGTTGGCCCGCAGCATGGGCGTGTCGATGAAGCCGGGGGGATGGTATTGACGGTGATTCCCTTGGGTCCGAACTCGAGCGCCAGCGACTTGGTGAGTCCGATGACGGCCGCCTTGGAGGACACGTAGGCGGCCATGTAGGGCTGACCGCCCTGGGCGCTGGAGGAGGAGATGTTGACGATGCGACCCCAGCCGGCCCCGAGCATGTGGGGGATCACCACCTGACAACAGTGGTAGGTGCCGGTGAGGTTCACCGTGTGAACCCGCTGCCACGTCTCCGGATCGATCTTGAGGAACGGGCCGAACTGCTCGAGCCCGGCGTTGTTGACGAGGATCGTGGGGGCACCAAGGCTTTCGGCCACGTGGTCCACGGCCGCTTCGACGGCGGCCCGATCGGTCACGTCGGCCTCGACACCGATCGCCGTGCCGCCCCCCTCGGTGATGGCGGCGGCGGCCTTTTCGGCTGATGCCGCATTGAGGTCCAGTACGGCGACGGCGGCTCCGTCGGCGGCCAACCGGACGCTGATGGCCAGACCGATCCCCGAGCCGCCACCCGTTACGACGACGACTTTTCCTTGGAGATCCCGGGTGCCGGGGGCGGCACCGGTGTCACTCACTGGATCGGCTCATCACCCGCGAAGGTCGTGCGGTGCATGTCCCGGGGTGAGTTCGGGTCGTAGGGAAGAGCGCGATGAAGGACGCCGCGGTTGTCCCAGACCACCACGTCGCCAACCTTCCATTCGTGCCGATAGACGCGCTCGGCGACCGTGGAACGGGCCAGGAGATCGTCGAGGAGGGCCCGGCTCTCCACGGGGTCCATGCCGACCACGTAGTCGGCAGTCGCCCCGAGCACGAGTGACTTCCGACCCGAGCGGTGCGTCCACACCAGCGGGTGCTCCTTCGCCGGGCGCTGGCGCATCATCTCGAGGGCCTCGGGGGAAGGATTCGGATTCTGCAGCCTTTGGGATGCCTCGATGGTGTGGACGACCCGGACTGATTCGCAGCGCTCCTTCTCCTCATCGGAGAGGTCCTCGTAGGCCTGGTACGAGCTCGCGAATTCAGTCTCTCCGCCCGAATCGGCCACCGCGTGGGCACTCAACATGGTGGCCATGATGGGGACGTCGTCGGTGCAACCGTCGATGTGCCAGTCGAACGTGCCCTTCAGGTATGCCGCCGCCGGGTTCCGGTCCGGGTTCAGCGTGACCAGGAAGATCTCGGGGTTGGCCCCGTGGCCCAACTTCTCCACCTTGCCGAGCTTGCGGGAGAATGCCACCTGGGCTTCGTCGTCGAGGTGGAGGTCGCGGAAGATCAGGGCTCCGTTCGCCTCCAGAGCCTCGAGCGTCGCCTCCGGCAGGTCGTCGTCGTGGATCAACTGGTCACGGTCGACGCCTTCCACCAGTGCGCCCACCGTCGATGTCAGCTTCTCGGTCTTGAGCACGGTCACGCGTGGTCCCCTTTCGGCTCCGGTTGTCGTTGTTCTGATACGGACACTCTACTGAGATGTGAACGCTGTTTACGCACCCACCCGGGAGGGGCGGATGCGATGTCAGTCGATGAACTCCGCCCTCCGGTGATGGAACCGCCACGTCCCATCGGCGTAATGGAGGATGTCGTGATAGCGGCCCACCAGCTGCACGGACCACCCCTCCCTCCCCTTCAGGAGGAACAGGACGTCGCTACTGGCCCGGCTCTCTTCCTCGTTCCACGAGGTGACCAGGGTATTGACGATGACATGACGTTGAGGCCGCTTCGGGGTCCACTGGGCGTACGCCTCTCGGAGGGCTTCGTGTCCCTCGTGGGTGCCGAGGCCCGGGATCTCGATGGTGCCATCCGGGCAGAAGGTGGCGACGATGTCGTCGGTCCGACCGTCGTCCAGCGCCTGTACATAGGCGGCCAGGGCGGAACGGATGCCTTCGGCGGCATCGGCGAAGTTCATGATCGGTCTCGTCTCCGGTGTCGGTGGTCGCGCTCAGAGGCCGAGGTCGACGACCGGCCGCTCGAGCGGGTTGAGGTTGATCTGGTGAAGTGCGGGAAGCAGCTGTTCGTAAGGGAGGCCGGCGAGGAAGCCGTCGACGGTCCGTTCGAAGTTGGCGACGCCGCCCTCGATCCCCTCCGACAGGCGCAGGTATTCGAAGCTCCTGGCGTGGAGCCCCCGCTGTTGCCGCGGGAGGTTCGAGAAGTCCTGGATGGGGATCGGAGGTACCCGCGGGTCATCATGGACCCATGGCTCGGGCGGTGTCGGCTTCTCCCCGGTGCTTCCTACGGGAAAGCGCGTGAGCGACCAGATCTCCATCAGGGTCTCCTCCGGCGCCAAGGGGCGGAATCGGTACGCCGAGGCGCTGGAGTACATCGGGAGCACGAAGAAATGGGGGAAGCAGTAACCCATCGGCTCGTTCAGGCCGACCTCCTCGAGTTCGTTGAGGTCGGGGATGTCACACCCCCGCTCGCGGTGCCATGCGACGACGGCATCGTTGAGGGTGCGCTGCCAGGTGGCCATGGCCAGGACGGGGTCCGCCGGGAGCTCGATGTCCCGGAGGCCCTCGGCGATGGCCACGTCGTTGGCGTGGACCATGCCGGCCATTCCGTCACTCATCGTGTGCAGGTAGTGGATCTCCGAATCGATGAAGGTCCGTGGGTCGAACGTGGTCGGGTCCCGCGGCGGGAACCTCCCGGGGATGACCAGCTGGGGGTGCGTCTCGATGACGTGATACTGCTCGAGGAACGCCTCCTCGGCCAGCTTCCAGTTGACCGGCAGGCGGAATGAGTACCACCACTCGGCGCGGAACGACTCCATCTTCCAGGCGTCGAGGGTGGTGGCGAAGGGCTCGATGCATTCGCGCAGCGGCGGTGCGCTGTCATCGAGATTGATCCACGCACACCCTCCCCATACCTCGCAGCGCACCGGAGTGAGGTTGATGTCACCAGGCTGCAGATTGTGCTCGGAAAAGCTCCGCGCCTTCGAAACGAACGTGTTGGTCCCGTCGGCGGCGTAGCACCAGCCGTGGAACGGGCAGACGAAGCCGTTCTCGCAGGTCCCGCTCCCTTCGACCACCCGCACACCGCGATGTCGACAGGCGTTCTGAAGGGCCCGGGCCCCCCCGTCCTCGGTGCGGACCACGATGATCGACTGATCCAGGATCTGGTACTCGGTGAAGTCGTCGGGTTGCGGGATCTCCTCGAGCCGGCACGCCATCTGCCAGGTCCGGGACCACAGGAGATCGACCTCTTGTTGGAAGAAGCCCGGGTCGTAGTAGCGCTCCTTGGGAATCCGGTCCGGGAGCTCCACCGCGAATGGGACGGGAATCCTCGAACGCCTCTGATCGGTGATCGCCATTTCGCAACTTCCCTTTCCGAACGTGTCGCGCCGTATACTAACCGGTCGGTACAGACCTGAGAATGTGCTCGTGGTGGTGCCGAAGCCTCCGATGACACAGCGACTGGATGGACGCGGCTCACCCATGACCCACTCTGAATCCCCACCTGACCAGGGCCCGGGCCCACTCGACGCCGACGTCCTGATCGTCGGTGCCGGCGTGACCGGCATCTACCAGCTGTACATGGCCCTGGAGGCCGGATTCTCCGCGTTGATGCTCGAAGCCGGGGGTGGTGTGGGCGGGACCTGGTACTGGAACCGCTATCCCGGATGCCGCTTCGACTCCGAGAGCTACACCTACGGCTACCTGTTCTCGAAGGAGCTCTTCGAGGAATGGGAGTGGAGTGAGCAGTTCGCCGAGCAGCCCGATACCGAGCGCTACCTCAACCATGTGGTCGACCGGTTCGACCTCCGCCGCCACATACATTTCAACTCCCGAGTCACGTCGGCGACCTGGGATGATCCGTCGGGTAGGTGGGTGACGTCGGTCAACAACGGCGCCGAGTTCAGCTCCAGGTACCTGGTGGCCGCAACCGGCATTCTGTCCGTGCCGTTCTATCCAGACGTACCGGGCCGCAAGGACTTCCGCGGTGAGTCGTATCACACGGGCCTGTGGCCGAAGGCCCCGGTCGACCTCGCCGGCAAACGGGTCGCGGTCATCGGCACCGGTTCGAGCGGTGTGCAGGTCGCCCCGGCCATCGCCGAACAGGTCGCCTCGTTGACCGTGTATCAGCGGACGGCGAGCTGGTGCACCCCGCTGAACAACGCTCCCATCACACCCGAGGAACAGGCCGAGCTCCGTGCCGGTTTCGAGGAGATGCGCCAGGTGCTCAATACGTCCGTGGCCGGATTCCTCCACCCGGCCAATGAGCGCTCGGCCTTCGACGACTCGGTCGAGGAACGCCAGGCCTTCTTCGAGACGATGTGGCGGAGTCCGGGATTCTCGAAATTGTCGAGCAATTATGCCGATGTGTTGTTCGACCAGGCGGCCAACGCCGAGTGGAGCGAATTCATCGCAAACAAGATCCGCGGCATCGTCGAGGACCCGACGGTTGCGGACAGGCTCATCCCGAAGGACCACGGCTACGGCGAGCGGCGGCCTCCCTTCGTGACCGGCTACTTCGAGATGTTCAACGACCCGAAGGTCACCCTTGTCGACCTCCGCCAGACGCCGTTCGTGCGAGTCACCACGACCGGAATCGAGACGACCGACGGGGAGCGGGAGTTCGACATAATCATCTGGGCCACCGGTTTCGACTTCGGAACCGGCGCTCTCCTGCGGATGGGCATCCGAGGGAAGGATGGGCTCGCGCTCTCGGACTACTGGGCGGATGGCCCGAAGACATTCCTGGGCATACAGACCACCGGGTTCCCCAATTTCTTCTTTCCCGGTGGCCCGCACGCTGCCGCCGGAAACAACCCGCGCTACAACGGTGATCAGGTCGAGTTCATCACCGAGGCGCTCACCTTCGTCCGCGACCGCGGCTTCGACACCATCGAGGTCCGACCGGAGGCGGAAACCGGGTGGACCTCCATGGTCGACCGGGGCGCGGAGCACGCAACCTTCGGCAAGGCCAGCTATTTCTTCGGCACCAACATCCCCGGCAAGCCCCAGAAATACCTCCTCAACTCGGGCGGCCGGCCCAAGCTGTTCAAGGAGATCGCCAAAGTCGTCGACAGCGACTACGCCGCCTTCAGATTGGGTCGGGCGTCAGACGGTGGCGATGGGGGTGACCGGTGATCCTACGATCCCGGGCATCCGCAGTGGCGGCGCGGTGAGCAGGAACCGGCTGCGGCCGTGCTCGCGCAACCACGACGCAAGCTCGTGCAGATACCACAACTCCCCCAAAGGGATACCCAGCTTGAAGAGGCAGAGGTTGTGGATGGGCAGGAACGAGTGCCGGCCGTCGATACGGTCCCGGCCGAGCAGTCCTTCGACCGAGTAGTTGTCGGCCACCAGCGCCGAGATCTGCGATTCGGCGATCCATTCCAGTAGGGACTCGTCCCGGGCGTCGAGGTAGCTGCACAACGTGAAGATCTTCTTCGGGTCGGGCTCGTGCTCGTACTCGAGGATCCGGGTGGCGAAGCCGGTGTGCAACAGGAGCATGTCCCCGGGCTCCACAACGACGTTGTCCTCGGCCATGATCTGTTCGAGTAAGGCCCGGTCCACCGCCCGCCACTCATCACCGAGATGGGCGGCCAGGTCGACCAGGACTCCCCGACCCTGCACCCCGTGGTACGCCATGTGCTCCAGTCCCAGGTGGTGGGCGAAGCATCGGTGGGAGCCACCGTCGCCGGCGGCGTCGGTCGTCGGTCCGACCAGGTCGGTGCCGGCCCGGTACCCGTTGTAGTACACGGCCTCCTCCACACCGTCGCCGTCGGCGTCGAACTCGGCGCCGACGTGGGCGAGCGAGTCCCACTGGGTCGAGTACTGGAGTGACAGGGTGACCACGTCGTCCGCCCACACGTCGACGTACTTGGGGTCCCCGAAGTCCGCCATCTCGCTCATGTGGATGTTGTAGAAGGTGTCCGCGTTGCCGTCCATGTCCTCGGTCGGTGCCAGGACCGGCGGGTACCGCCGCTGGTTGAGGGCGTTCCCTCCGGGGTAGTCGAGCGGCAGGCTGAGGCAGAAGCTGATCCCGGCCTCGACCTCGCGGACACCCTCGAGGACCTTGTCCGGGGTGACCAGGTTGATGCGGCCCAACTCGTCGTCATCGCCCCAGTCACCCCAGTTCGAGCCAGGCGGGCGCTGCTTCCACCGCTTCGTCATCGTTCCTGCTCCTTCCGGGCGTTTCGGTCGCCCCGACCATAGGCACGCGTTGCACTGTACCGACCGTTAGGGTTAGGTTGTGAACGTAGTTCGCGCTCAGTCGCGAAGCACCGTTCCGTGGCCTGGGGACGATCCCTGGCCCGGCGCAAGGAGGTCAGACTGATGTCGCAGAACGAACTGGTGGTGTCCGCCGACGGGCACCTGTTGGAGCCCACCGACCTCTTCCGTACCCGCCTGCCGAAGCATCTGCGGGAGCGGGGGGTCTGGGAGGAGGACTTCGAGATCGAGCCGCTGGTCGAGGGTGGCGCCCGGATCTTCCGCCGTCTGCACACGCCCGGCTATGAGGGCTGGACGATCTCCCGCTACCGCCAGACCGGCGGCCGGATGCCCGAGGGTGATCCGGAGATCATCCTCGACGATATGACGTTCGACGGGGTGGACATCCAGGTGATGCACCCGAACCTGTCGTTGTTCGGCCTCTACTCGGACGACCATGAGCTCTCGATGGCCCATGCCCGGGTCTACAACGACTACGTCGTCGAGCGATTCACGCCGTACTTCTCCCGGATCGTCCCGACCGCACCGATCCCGATCACCGACATCGCCGACGCCGTGGTCGAGATCGAGCGGGTCGCCGCCTCCGGGTTCCGCGCCATCCTGCTTCCGGCCACTCCACCCAAGCCCTACTACTCCCGGGACTACGACCCGGTGTGGGAGTCCGCCGTGGCCAACGGCCTGTCGATCTTCATCCACACCCAGACCGGTGGTGTGAAGGTCAACGACCCGGCGTCGACCACGTTGAAGGTGGTGATGGAATCGGCGGCGCAGGTGAACCAGCCGATGACCGAGAAGTCGGCGTCGAAGCGGATGATCACCCAGAGCATCTACTCCACGATCGTCCCGCAGCAGATCATGTGCGAGCTCATCGGCGGCGGGGTCCCCGAGCGCTATCCCGACCTCCACTTCTCGTTGATCGAGTTCAACGCCAACTGGTTGGCCTCCCTGGTCGGCGCCATGGACAAGTGCTGGATCACCGGCATCGGCCAGGACCCCGACTGGTGGCTCGGCTACTGGGACGACGAGCGCCCTTCCAATGACCAGCCCTCCATGGCCCAGCTGTTCCGTCTCAACGAGAAGTGGCCCTATCCGCTGATGCCGAGCGAGTACGTGAAGCGCCAGTTCCACATCTCCTTCCAGGACGACCCGGTGGCCATCGCCTGCCGCCACATCACCGGGTTGACGAGCCTGGTGTGGGGCAACGACTATCCGCACGCCGAAGGCACCTTCCGCGGTAGCCGGGAGCTCATCGCCACCCAGCTCGACGGCATTCCCGCCGACGAGCGGGCCGCCATCGTCGGCGGCACCCTGGCCGGGATCCTCGGGATGCAGGCCCCGGTGCCGGCCTGAGCCAGCTCGACTTCAAGGGACGCGTCGCCGTCGTCACCGGGGCAGGGCGCGGCATCGGTCTGGGCTATGCGCGCCTCCTGGCCGAGCGCGGGGCCCAGGTGGTCGTCAACGACCTCGGCGGCTCCATCGACGGCAAGGGGACCGACGACGCGCCGGCAACGGTCGCCGTCGCCGGCATCGTCGAAGCGGGGGGCGTGGCCATCGCTGACACCAACGATGTGTCGTCGGTCGCCGGGTCGGAGGGGCTCATCGCCGCAGCGGTCGAGTGTTTCGGTCGCATCGACATCGTGATCAACAACGCCGGCGTCATCCGCTGGGCCGGTCCTCCCGACGTCGACGCCGACAACCTGGCCCTGCACCTGGCGGTCCACGTGGGCGGATCGTTCAACACCGCCCGCGCCGCCTGGCCGCACATGGCCGACCAGGGCTACGGCCGCATCGTCATGACCACCTCCACCGGGATGCTGGGCCTACCCACCAATACGTCCTACGCCACCGCCAAGGGCGGGGTCCTCGGGCTGACCCGCAGCCTGGCCACCGCCGGCGCCGGCCTCGGCATCAAGGTCAACATGATCGCCCCGGGGGCGATGACCCGGATGGCCGGGCCCAGATCGGACGACCCCCGGATGGCGCCGGAAATGGTCGCACCGATGGCCGCCTACCTGGCCCACGAGAGCTGCCCGGTGACCGGCGAGATCTACACGGCCGGCTTCGGTCGGTTCGCCCGCCTGTTCATCGCCTCGACCGAGGGCTACGTCCACCCCGGAACGGAACCGACCATCGAGGACGTGGCTGCCCACTGGGGGACCATCAACGACGAAGCCGGCTACTTCGTACCCGCCGACCTCATGGAGTGGTCGGCCGCCTTCATGGCCCACCTACAGGAGGACGACCCGCCTGTCGACCCGTGACCGCGCAACGGCCCCGCTACTCTTCGAGCAGGTCGGGGTGCTCCTCGACGATCCAGTCGTAGAGGGGCTGGAACTGGCGCCATCCGGTACGGTGCCCACCGGTCTGGCCATAGGTCGTCTGGGCCACGTCCGAGCCGATCAGGATGGGAGTGCCCGCCGCCTCGGCCACCAGTTGGGCCTGGCACGTTCGCTCCATGGTGACGAACCACCATGCCGCCTCGTCGACGGTGCGGCCGACGGTGAGCAGGCCGTGGTTGGCCAAGATTGCCGCCTTGCACTCACCGAGGGCCTGGGCGATGCGCTTACCCTCCTCCAGGTCGAGCACGGCCCCGGTGTAGTCCTCGAAGACGACGTGGTCCTCATAGAACGCGCATGCGTCCTGGGTGAGCGGGTCGAGTGGCCGTTGCAGTGACGACCAAGCCTTTCCGTATACCGAGTGGGAGTGGGCGGCGGATACGACGTCGGGTCGGGCCGCGTGAATCTGGGAGTGGATCACGAAGGCGGCTTTGTTCACCGGCCAGGTTCCCTCGACGACCTCGCCCTGGTCATTGACCAGGAGGAGGTCCCGGACCCGGATCTGCTTGAAGTTCATGCCGAGGGGATTCACCCAGAAGTGGTCTGTCCGCTCGGGGTCCCTCGCCGTGATGTGCCCGGCCGTGCCCTCGTCGAAGCCGAAGTGCCCGAAGATCCGGAACGCCGCAGCCAGGCGCTGCTTGCGGTGGGTGCGTTCCTCCTCCACGGTGTCGAACTTGGGGAATGTGGGTGGGGTGCGATCGGACGCCATCCCCCGATGGTACCGCCCGGGTACGCAGCTGTACCGGTCGGTCCAATAGGATTCGACGATGGACTTCGAGCTCAACGAACCCGAACGCGAGCTGGTCGAGCTGTGCCGTGACTTCGCGACCAAGGAGATAGCGGCCCGAGCTCCCCAGGCCTGGGAAGAGGCCAGGTGCCCGACCGACCTCCTCCGGGAGATGGGCGGGCTCGGGCTCCTCGGGATGCTCGTTCCCGAGGAGTGGGGCGGGATCGGCATGTCGACCGTCGGCTTCGTCGCTGCCATGGAGCAGATCGGCCTGGCCGACCAGTCGGTGGCTGCCGCCTGGCAGGCCCACGTGACGATCGGCTCACTGCCGCTGCTCCTCTTCGGCGACGACGCCCAGCGTGACCGGTGGCTTCGACCACTGGCTGAGGGTCGGGCCCTGGGGGCGTTCGGGCTCACCGAGCCCGATGCCGGCTCGGACGCAAGGGGGATTCGCACCCGCGCCGTGAGGGGTGATGGGGGCTGGGTGATCAACGGGAGCAAGACGTTCATCTCCAACGCCGGAACGGACATGTCGTTCGGCGTGACGCTGTTGGCCCGCACCGAGACGGGTGCAGACGCGCCAGCGCGCTTCGCCAGCTTCGTGGTCGAGAAGGACACCCCCGGATTCACCATGGGCCCGAAGATGCGCGGCATCGGGTGGCGGGGCCTCGACACCCGCGAGCTGTTCTTCGACGACGTCGCTGTCCCCGACGATCACCTGGTCGGGGACCCGGAACTCGGACTCAGCCAGTTCCTCCGGACGCTCGAGGTCGGACGCATCTCCATCGCCGCCCTGTCACTCAGCCTCACCCAGGCCGTTCTTCAACTGGCGACCGACTATGCACGCCAACGGGTGCAGTTCGGACAACCGATCTCGTCGTTCCAGGCGGTGCAATTCAAGCTGGCTGACATGGCCACCGAACTCGAAGCGGCCAGGTGGCTCACCTACCGAGCCGCCTCACTTCGCGACGCCGGACGCCCATTCCTGAAGGAGGCGGCGATGGCCAAGCTGAAAGCCAGCCGGCTGGCCACGTGGGCGGCGTCGGAGGCGGTCCAGATCCACGGCGGCCTCGGGTACATGCTCGACTCGCCGGTGGCCCGGTTCTACTGCGACTCGAAGGTCCTAGAGATCGGCGAGGGGACAAACGAAATCCAGCACCTGGTGATCGCCCGCGCCCTCGGTTGCTGAGCAGACAGTGCCGCTGATCTGACTCTTCGGATCTACGACCACCCGAGCAGCTGCTGCCCCAGAACGTCGTCCGGCGGGTCACGGTGACCCGGGACCGGTCGCTTTCCCAGCGCGACGGTGAGCGGCCACGAGCTGGTCGAGTGGAAGCAGGACGGCGTCACATGTGAGGTCAGCTTCCACGGGCACAGCACGGTTAATCAGGATCTTGCCGTAGCCGTAGCTCAGTCCACGCACATGGTCTTCCCTTGAGCGGCTAGGCACCGGGCGACGACTGCTCCCTATGACGGGGACAGTGACCCATCGTGGCACTTCGAGGGGAAACGGATCGAGAGACTATGGCTTCGGTGAGCTGAGGTGCATCGCGTGGTGATCGCCACAGGCTGCGCCGACAAACTTGAAGAACGGCGGAACGGATTTCCAGTCGTACTTCGGATTCACGGTCGTCACTTCCACCTTGAAGACGGGGCCATCGGAGTCACCTCTGAGCGAGTCCTTCAGCACAAAACGGGGAGTCCCCCGCACAAAAGCTTTTCCACGGCACTGGATCACGTACTGCCCTGCCCTGCCCCGCAACGCCGGCTGACGGTCACCGCTGATCAGATTCAGTGCTTTCTGAACAGCGCAATCATGGAGAGCGTGATGGGAAGAACGAATAGCACCGCCAAGAGCAGCCAGACAATCACCCAGCCATATCGGAAGCGTCCGATTCCTCGGGCGAATGCCGCCTCGTTCTGCAACATTCCGGCCGGGCTATTCACGTCTGCCTCAAAGCCTGAATCAGCCCCTGGCCACATGACTGAGGGTTCGGAGTTGACGGATTCGTGCCGATCCGGTGCGCCCGGGACCCCATTGCGGGTCCGTTTGCCTTCGTCGCTGTTGCTCACCTGCTGGAGTCTTCCAAGCCATCGGCTCTATGTCCACAACTTGCCGCTGACTGGCTAGGCGGTGGTTTCCGACCGTCGCTCACCGGTACATCCGAGATACACGAAGCGAATGGACAACATTCCCCAAACCAGACGATGAGGACCGTTGGCCCCTTATTCCGAGTGGCTCCCCGAAGCGCCGGATCTGCAGCCGCTATCCACTGCGCATCCTATGGCCGGAATGGCAGACCCTTCGGCCTGTTATCCGCCTTCGGTGATCCGGATGATCGTCTTTCCGGGGATGCGCCGGTCGGGGGCGCACGCGGCAGGAGCTTCGTGGCCGGGCACGCTCGGCGTCCGGTCGCGCCCGGCGCGGTCGACCCAGGTTCCCGACCAGTTCAGCTCGCCAGGGGTGAACCCGGCAGCATGCACCTTTACGATGACGTCGTTCTGGGCGGCATGCGGGTAGGCCACATCAGCCAAGGTCAGCCCAACGACACCGGCGTCGCGGTCCTGAACGGTGATGGCTCGCATCACAACTCCCTTCTTTGGCGGGATGGTCGATGTGCGCTCGGTAAGACCAATCCGAAATTAGGCGTTGTGCGAGGCCCTTGCTTCCCTGACCAATGAGTGCCCCCTTGACTTGATGGATCTTGATCTAGCCCATTTCGCCGCTTCGGCAACGATGGATTTCGTTGATGCTCAGACTTCGAGGCGGGCTGGCGGAGGAGCGTCACCTGGTGGTTCCAGGGGCTGGATGTCGATCCCTACGTGAGGTCGTTCACCTCGTACTGAATTGAGTTCGGACCGCAGCCGGACGATTTCAGACGCAAGAGCTATCGGAGCCTCAGAAAACTCCCGGAGTACCTCACGAATCTCCGGGTCAATCGGGACAACACCGCTCGCCTCATCGTCGTTCATCTGACACTCCTGAGTTTCGGACCACGAGAAGTCCGCCTCGTCCTTCGGGGCGGGTCCCAATAGCTTGCACGAGTTTCGTGTGCGCTCTGTTACGACCGGCTGGCACGCCCCACCGCCTACGCGAGTTCGACCAGTTCACTGAGGGTCCGTGCGGTGGGTCAACCTTGTAAAGCAGTCGGCGCAACGACTTACGGATGGACGGAGCCATCCACCCAGACCATGTCTTCGGATGGATTCGGTGGCTCAGAGAAGAAGGACTACCCGGAAGCTTGGGGCTCCACTGCGATAGTGCTCTCCCCGCTGCTGCTTGGTCCGTTCAAGACGATCTGCCGGGTCTGCATCCCCCGGACCGGGCAAAGAGCACCCATCATCTCAGTCGAGAGCACGATGCAGCAGTGCCGGTTACGTCTCGCGTTCTCTGCTGCCGAAGCCATGCTCCTCGGTTCGCCATGCTGCCGTTTGAGTGGCCAGATCACCGGATGAGGGCTGTTACAGCAACGAATCCAGCCTGGCGGCGATCTCTCGGTAGCGGTTCACAGGGATCAGATGTACACCATCGAACATCCCGGACTCGTAAATAGCTTTGATGTGATTGCAGGCGATGTCCACGCCCGACCCACGATTCCGATCGAGTTCAGCGACGATCGCCTCCGGGACGGCCAACTGAGGTACGTCTGTCGACAGCTTGCGAGCCATCGAAGAACTGGGGAGCACCATCACTCCTGCATAGATCGGACCGTCGAACTCAACTGACGTTCGCCACCGAAGCAAGTCATCGATTGAGTAGGTCACCTGAGTGAGGAGGAAGTCGGCACCCTGCTTCCAGTCAGGAACATTCCGGAGGCCCGTTGCTGCCCCTAGCCGGAGTGAATCGATCATTTCTGTTCTCTCGGCGAACTTCCGGGCTTCGGAGATCATCCTTTTGACGGTGAGATCGTCAGAGCGAGCACCTGTCTCTGGTCTGTCGCCGTATACAAATAGGAACTCATTCACTCCATAGGCCGCTGCGGTGAGCAGGTCCCTCTGGAAACCCAGTACATTCCGGTCACGAGCATTGATGCATGCGATCGATCGGCCACCCATGAGCCTTACCTCGTGCGCTACTGCGATGCTGGATATCGTTGCCCGCCCAATGTGGTTGTCGGGGATCAGGAAGGCGTTGGCGACCTCACTCAGTACGCCGATCTGATGGCGGACATGTGTCAGATCGGGACGGGTGGCAGGCTCCACTTCGCAGATGATCTCGAACTTCTGCTCCACCATCCTCCAACGATACGTCGCGTTCCCGGAGGAAGTCACTGATCGCCTGGAGCGGTCCCCTGATCGGCGCGGTAGAACGGTTTGCGATCAGTCGTTTCGGGCGACTTCAGGCCCTGTCATCCGATTGAGGAGCGGGAACGTGGAGGCAATGATCGCCAGTGACGCACCGAGTCCACCGAGGACGGTTACCCAGTATGCGATTCCGGGGATTCGAAATGCAATGCCGAATTGTGAGTGGAGATAGAGGGCCGCCGACACCAGGCCGACCACGACCGAAACGGCAGCGACCATGAACAGGGGCAGCGCACTCTCGAGTGCGACGATCCGGCGCAACACACCGATGGGTACGCCCGTGAGTCTGAGCAAGCTGAACGGGCGCTTCCGCTCACCCAATCCGGCGGCGATGTTCACGGCCAGGCTGCAGGCGGCGATGATGAGGCTGGCCACGATGATCATGTCGGTCATGTCTTGGATCATGGCGAGGAGCCGAGCGGTCGACGGATCGAGTGCATCGATCGCGACCGGTCCGCCCTGGAAAGGAAATTCCCGCTCGAGTGTGGTCCGTACCCGCTCGAGTGAGCCCGTCGTTCCGTCCGTGGCCACGACGATGGCATCAACGGGAAGGTCCGCCGTCTCTGCCAACGATAGATGGGCGGACGGCCAAACCGTCGTTGACGCGTGCGAGCTGTGCCCGAGGACATGGGAAAGGAAGTAGCCGACACTTGCCACCGTCGCACCTGGAGCGCATTTCCCGATGGCGGGCGTCCTGGCCAGCTGCGAGCACGAGACATACCCGAAAGATCTGCCGTTGCCCGCCTGGGTCGGGCTTTGGTGGACCACTGTCACAGCCCGCACGCCAGGCCTGCGATCTGAGCGAGAGCCCCTCCCCCGGATCGGTCCTGGACGTCTCGCCGATCGGCGGCGGCCACCTTGCGACCACAACCACATGTTTCAGAGCCTGGTTACGGAATGCGCCTGTCAGGTCGGCGACCTGGTGCGGCACCTCGGCGAGAGTCCTCAGCCAGCAAGTTCAGGGATGGACGACAGGTTCGTCGAACAGGCGGAACTCGTCTTCGTCGGGAGGCTGAAAGATCGTTGACCACTCCTCGAAGTGAGCACGGGTCATCGGCGCGGCGGTCCACTCGCCCAACGCAGTGCGCCGGTCAGCTCGTGCGATCAGCTCGTCCAAGGGCACATCGAGGAAATGCAGTTCGACTCCCACCCCCAAGGAGCGGGCCCCGAGGCGCTTCTCGTCACGTTCAACTCGTGCCCAGTGACCCCACTCCAGAATCACACTCTGCCCGTGGTCGAGGAGGTCCAGGGTGAGGGCCCAGAGCACGCTCTCCACACGTACTCGGAAGGCGTCGTCCCACACATCACCGCCGAGTTGTGTGACCCACTCGTCCTTGTCCAACCGGATGGCAGGGATCTTGACTGCGAGCCGACCAGCAAGAGTTGATTTCCCTGAAGCTGGAAGGCCGCAGATCAGCACAAGTCGAGTCTGAGATCCTGTGGACCGGGTGCCACTCTTGTCTGAGGCCACGAAGAGAGGCTACGGGACACTGTGACGGGCATCCCGGGTCACCGGGAGGGCAACCAACTGCGCCACCTGCGGAATCCCGCGCCCGTCAGCTGCTTTGGCTGATATCAACATCCGCTTGCTGCTCTGCCAATGGGCTGAGCCGTGGCTACGAACTCCCAGACGGGTGGGCCCGCTTCCGAAATATTGAGGTCAGCTCTTGTCCCATTGCTCAATGCCTTGGTCCAATCTCCGGTTGGTGGGCCCGTGGGATCTCGGGGCTGCACAACTGACCAGCCCAACTTGGCAAGCCGAGGATCCATGTAGGCGACGAGATTTCCGAAACCGGTGCTCCACTGGAATCTGGCCTGGACGACGACCTGACTCCAGCCCTGGGTGCCTGCCATCCCGTCGCAGCTGTCCCGATGAGGTTCCATCGTGATGACGTAGGAAGCGGCGAGGGATGCAGGCAACTGGCTCACCCACGGAAGGGACCCTGTGCCGTACCCAGGGAGTGCTGTCACTGTCGGCGTGAGCTGTGCCATCACCTTCCCGCCAGGATCACCGGTGGGATGGGTCCAACCCCAGAATGCCCAGAGTCCGACCGCGGCCAGGACGGTCAGAGCGGCACCGGTCATCCAAGGCCATCGCGACCTCACGGATCGTTGCATTTCCCAATCCTGTCAGCCGAAGCCCCGAGGCCCTGACCGCTGGGAGTCGTCCATTCTGACGGCCATCTGGCGAGTCTAGGGTTAACGATCAGATGCCATCGGATGTAGAAGAGCAACCATGAATCAATCGCACATCGACTTCTTGTCGAGTCCGCAGTGGACAAAGATGCTCGAAGAGGACCTGTTGCCCTGGCTTGAAGCAGCTGGAGACCTCGGTCGCGACGTCCTCGAGATCGGCCCCGGACCGGGACTCACGACCGATCTGCTCCGCGCCCGTGTCGACCGTCTCACCGCCGTGGAGATCGACCCGGTGCTGGCTGTCGCGCTCCAGCAGCGCCTCGAGGGGACGAATGTAGATGTGATCCAGGGAGACGCCGCCACCTGTGGGCTCGACTCGGGCCGGTTCTCCGCCGTGACCTGCTTCTCGGTGCTCCATCACATTCCGTCACCGACTCACCAAGACAGGGTCTTTGCCGAATTGAGCCGTGCCCTGGCCCCCGGCGGCATCTTCGTGGGTACCGACTCGCTGGACAACGAGCGTATCCGCAGCGGGCATGAGGGGGACACCTTCACACCGATCGACCCCGACGCGCTGGGAGAAAGACTGGAGAGTGCTGGGCTCAGATTGACCAACCTCGACAAAGGCGACTATCAGTTCCGCTTCGTGGCAGCCAAGGGCATGAGTGGCTGACTAACGGGACCGTTGGCACCGATCTTCCGTCCGCCGCTGGCCAGCAATGGCATCGACCACGAACCTTCCGCTTACCGCCAGGTCGGCGACCCAAGAGCTACGAGGCCGTGATCCCATTCAAGCGGCGCTGGAGATGATGCTCGCGATCTGGCCATTCGGCGTCGATGAACGAGTACATTGCCGAATCCCTGAGCCCGCCCTCCTCGCCGGGTACCCACGACGGTGACCACTTTCGCAAGATGCCTTCGAATGTCGCCCCCAGTCCCTCGATTGCCTTACGAGATCGGTTGTTCCGGACATCCGTCTTCAGGTCGACCCGGGCTACACCCAACATCGCGAACGCATGGCGCAGGAGCAGGAGCTTGGCCTCGACGTTGATTCCCGTGCCCTGGGCCGAAGAGGCCAGCCAGGTCCAGCCGATCTCCACGGCGCACGGCTCGTCCGGACGTCCGGGCCAGGGTCTCGGGTCCCAGTAGGCAGTACAGCCAACGGCACGATCGTCGGCAAGCCGGATCTGGGCCAGAGGAGTGAGCTTGCCCGATTGTGCATGTTCCAGTTGGCGGCTGATGTAGTGGTCGATGTTTGCCCGGTCGGGGACCCACGTGTGCCCGAACGTGGACCGATCCGCGTCGGCCGCGTCAGCGAGCTCGGTGGAGTGGATCAGCGACAGGGGCTCCAACCGAACAAGGTTGCCTTGAAGGACAGGTACATCGAGGACCAGCGCCACGGAAACTCCTCATCGTTCCTGGCGTTGGCACCTTGCCGCTTCGCAGGTTGCCGGATCTTCAATGGGCCAGGTCCCTCAGACCCTCTGGATGAACAACGAGATAATAACCCGTTGCCATGGCCCGGTCTCATGCCACCGGATGGGTGAACGCCTACGTGACGTCTGCAGTCCGCGGGAGTCCGCAGGGCTACGGGCTTGACGATGGAACGGGCTCGAAGAATTCATTCGCCAACGCAACCAAACCGATGGAAAACGTGGTCCACTCCTGCATCTGCCCGTTTGGCCCCGTCGGTCGCATGATGCTCGTCATTCCCTCCGTGACCCGATCCCGAAGCGAGCATCCCTCTACCAGAGCACCTACGGCGTCGGCGAACTGGCGCACCGTCAGAGGCTTCCTGACTTGAACCTTCAGAACGTCCATCAGATGCTCGAATGCGTCTTCAAAGTGGCCATTGATGACCTCGTACTCGTCCACCAGCGCCTCATGCAGTTCCAGACGTTCGGTCGGGGAGTCGCTGGAGGCGGCAATCGACCAGATCCCTATCCAGAGCGCGAATGTCGACGAATTGCGGAGCGCCTCGACATGCCTTGCACCTCCCACCCGACACACCTCGCGTATTGCGATGGCCCGAGACGCCTCCGTTGACAGATCACTGTCGATCAATACCGGAGCGATCGCAGCAACCACGGCATCAATTTCGGACCGGAAGTCGACCGATGCAAAGGAAGTCAGAACATCCAGTCGGAACTCCCGCTGGTCTTTCCAGATGCGGCCGATGATCGATGCATTGGAGAATCGGAACCCCGTGTCCGCCGCGCGCGGTCGAGGGCGGCCTTGAATGTCAGCGAGCTGGCCTGGGTCTGGAGACCATGGTCCAGCAAGATTGCCCGACCCGCATCCAGCAGCAGCGACCGCAGCTCGTCTCGGTTCAACCTTGGTCGATGTAAATCGGCCGTAAGGCCGCGCCCGTCGGATTTAAGGGAAGCCACGGACGCCCATCATTGCATCCAAATGCGCAGTTGATTTTCCCGGCCCTCAGCTGCCTCCGGCCGGGAGTCGCATTCGGCGGCACAGCCACACCGTAAGGTGCCTGTACTCGGCACCCACGCAGTCCCGACACCTGCGCCGAGGCAGCACAATCCCTGCGCCCGATGCCGGGACAGCCACCGTTGTCCGACCCCGAGAAGGAAGACAGAATGGTCGGGTGGCGATGAGCACCCCACTGATCGTGAATCGAGATGGACTGGCAATTGCCGGAGAGCATTGGCCCGGAGTTGGACCCGTCGCCGTATTTCTCCATGCCGGGGTCACTGACCGCCGATGTTGGGAAAAGGTCGTTCCACAGCTCACCCAGACCCTGTCCCCAGTGTCCTACGACAGACGGGGATTTGGACAGACACCCGTCTCGCCTACACCGTTCTCGCACCTCGACGACCTGTTCGCCCTGCTTGCCGCCGTAACGGACCAACCAGCGTGGTTGGTGGGCTGCTCCATGGGTGGCGGACTGGCGCTCGATGCAGCGCTCATGGCGCCCGAGCTGGTGGCAGGCCTCGTGCTGATCGCTCCCGCCGTCAGTGGCGCCCCAGAGTTCGAACTGGATCCGGCCACCTCCCGGATTGATCAACTACTCGACAAGGCAATTGAGCGAGGAAGCCGCGACGACGTCAACCGCCTGGAGACGTGGCTGTGGTTGGACGGACCGGGGCAGGCTGAAGGCCGCGTTCGAGACCCCGTCCGGTCACTCGCACTCGAGATGAACGAGATCATTCTTCGCAACGATGTGCCCGAGGACGCTGGGACCAGTGATTCGGGCGCCTGGGGTCGATTGGATGATGTCCGGATGCCGGTAACCGTGGCCTGTGGTGATCTCGATGTGCCGTTCCTCCTGGAGAGAAGTCGGGAACTTGCCGAGCGCCTCCCATCCGCCCGTTTCGTCGAACTGAGGGGCGTCGCACACCTCCCTCAGATGGAGAAGCCGAGTGAGGTAGCCAATCTGGTCCTGGCGACGTGCAAGTAGCAGGGTGTCACCGGGCGCAGGGTCGGCTGCTCGTTCGGTGGCAACGACTACCGACCGGGCCTGTCGTCAATCCGACGTGATGTCTGGTCCCCAATCCCGATCGAACCATCGCGTGACGCGGCTCGATCCGAACTCCTCCTTGGAGGACGCCAATTCAGTCGAAGGCCCCTGGATCTCGCCCACGGGCGCCACACCGCTGAGGAACGTCACGTCGACCGTGGCGACCTCACCGCCCCCGAATTCGAGATAGCAGATCCCACGACCTTCATAGGATCTCGTCGACGGCTGGTCGCGAAACCCGGCGATGACCTGGTCGGCCACGATCGATGCCTGTCCCTCCGCGAATACGCCGGCCTTTGGCGTGCCGACGCTCGTGACGTCACCAACCGCATAGACGCCAGGGAACTTCGTCTCGAGGGTCTGTGGGTTCACAGGAATCCATCCGTCCACCGTGAGCCCGGACTCGACGACGACCGACGGCGCCTTGTGTACCGGAACGCCGAGGAACAGATCGAATGGCAGGGTCTCACTGTCATTGAGAACCGCGAGTCTGCGGTCACCGTCGAGTGCGGTCACCATGCGCTCCGGATACCAGTCGATCCCTCGTTCGTCGAACGCCTCGAGCAGTGCGGCAGAGGCACCAGGGGACGGCGGAATCGGAACGCCGAGTGGCATCACAAGAGAAATACTGGATGTGCCCCTTCGACCGGTCCGGGTCAAGTAGTCGTGCATGAGGAGTGCCGTCTCACTCGGTGCCGGCGGACACTTGAACGGGGTCGACGTTACGCCGATGACGACATTCCCCCCGTCAAACGATTCGAGTACGTCTCGGAGTGCGAACGCGCCGGGCACCGTGTAGAACTCGTGCCCCAACTCCACCAGGCCAGGCGTCGCTGACGGATCCAGATCGGCCCCCAGTGCGACGACGAGAACATCTGCATCGAACTGACCTGAATCGGTGGTAACCGTCCTCCGGTCGGGATCTATCGACCGGACCGTTGCCTGGACAAAGCGCACTCCAGGCTTTTCGATCGCTTCGTATGGATGGATCACTGATTCCGCCGTCCGTTTACCGAACATGACGTCCAACTTCGAAAATCCGAAGACGAAACCTGGCTTTTCGTCGATGAGGGTGATCTCCGCGCTGCTCCCGAGCTCGTCAGACAGCTGAGCGGTCAATTCGAGCCCGCCGAAGCCTGCACCGAGGACGAGAATTTTCATCGGCCTACCGTATCCCGGGCCGTGTCGGTGGGTCAGACGGCGGCCAGCCGGCGGACGGCGTCGGCGATGTCGTCACGGTCGGGGAGCCACGCCTTCTCGAGTCCCGGTGAATAGGGTGCCGGACTCGCCGCCGCCCCGACCCGCTGGATCGGCGCATCGAGGTCCCAGAAGGCCTCCCGGGCCACGGTCGCCGCGATCTCCGCGCCGATGCCGAAGGGAACGACGGCTTCGTGGGCGATGAGGATCCGACCGGTCTTCTGCACCGACTCCAGAATTGGCACGACATCCAGTGGCGCCACCGTCCGCAGGTCGACCACCTCGACCGAGATCCCCTCCCCCGCCAACCGCTCTGCCGCTGCCACTGCCTCGTGGACCATCCGAGAGACCGAGACGACCGTGACGTCGGTTCCCTCACGCACCACCGCCGACCTGCCGATCGGCAGGACGTAGTCGGCCGGCGGCCTCGGGCCCTTCATGCCGTACAGCAGACGGTTCTCGATGAAGATGACCGGGTTGGGGTCCTGGATGGCGGAACGCAACAGGCCGTACGTGTCAGCCGGCGTCGATGGCATCACCACGGTAAGTCCGGGGATGTGAGCCAACAGCGCTTCCAGGCTCTGGGAGTGCTGACTGCCCGAGGAGCGCCCGGCTCCGAACTGGGTCCGCACGGTCAGCGCCATCTCGGCGCCTCCACCGGTCATGAACGGCAGCTTGGCTGCCTGGTTGAGCAGCTGATCGAAGCAGACGCCGACGAAGTCGAGGTACATCAGCTCGACCACTGGGTGCATGCCGGCCATGGCCGCCCCGACCCCCAGCCCCATGACCGCAGTCTCGGAGATCGGCGTGTCGCGTACCCGATCGCCGAACCGGTCTCGTAGGCCCCGGGTGAGCCCGAATACGTTTCCCCCCTCCCCCACGTCGACGCCGGCCACGAACACCCGGTCGTCCTCTTCCAGCTCGATCTCGAGGGCGTCATGCACGGCGTCCATCATCCGGAACACCGGTGCGTCGGCGGGGGGAGGCGCTGGCGCCTCGCGTACCGGTCTGGCTCGCAGGACGAACTCGGTCACGGTGGCCGGATTCGGTACCGCCATCAGGCGGGCCTCGTCGACAGCGGCGTCGAGGCTCTTGGCCACCGACGACTCCACCGCCTTCAACTCGTCGTCTCCCACGCCGGCCCGACGCAGCCGCTCCTCTTGCACCAGGAGCGGGTCATGGGCTTTCCACTCCTCGACTTCCGCGGCGGTCCGGTAGCGCTCGGGATCGCCCTCGTAATGGCCATGCCAGCGGAACGTGGAGGCCTCGATCACGGCGGGGCCTCCTCCGCCCCGCACGGCCGCCACGATGTCTTCCATGACGTCTGTCGTAGCCACGACGTCGTTGCCGTCGACCCCGGTGTAGGGGATGCCGTACCCGGCGGCCCGGTGCTCGAGGGTCGCCCCGTGCTGGGTCGAGGCGTGGCTGAACTCGGCATACCCGTTGTTCTCACAGAAGAACACCACGGGCAGCTGCCACACCGCCGCCAGGTTCATCGCCTCGTGGAACGCCCCTTGGGCCGGCGCTCCATCGCCGAAGAAGGCCACCGCGATACCGCCGTCGGCACGGAGCTGCGATGCCGCCGCCGCGCCCACCGCGATCGGCACCCCGGCGGCGACGATCCCGTTGGCTCCGAAGATGCCGATCCTCGGGTCGGCGATGTGCATCGATCCACCACGGCCGCGGTTGGTGCCCCGGTCCTTGCCCATCAGCTCGGCGAACATCCCGAGTGGATCGAGTCCCTTGGCCAGACAGTGGCCGTGACCACGATGGGTCGAGGTGATGACGTCGGATGAGCGGAGGGGCCAGCAGGCACCGACCGCGGCCGCTTCCTGCCCGGTCGAGAGGTGGACGAATCCGGGGACCTCACCGTCGCGGTAGAGCGCGGAGACCCGTTCTTCGAATCCACGGATCACCAGCATCCGGCGGTACATCTCGAGCAGTTCGGCGGGCGGGCGCCCCGATCCAGAGGGCAGACGGTCGGTCACGGTCTGTAGTGTACTGGTCGGTACAACGAACAGGAGAACGATGTCCCACCCCACCGACGCGTGCCGACCACGACCGGAATCGGCATGACTGCGCGGCGACGGGTGGTGGTGATCACCGGCGCCGGAGGGGCGCTCGGCGCCGCCATCTCGCACCAGCTGGCAGGTGAGCCCGACACCGACCTGGTACTGAGCGACGTCAACGCACCCTCACTGGAGGCCACCGTCGGCGGATTGCCGTCGGCAACAGGAGGGGTCGAGACCATCCTGGCCGACGTCAGTGACGCCGACCAGGTCGAGTCGGTGGTCGCCTTGGCCGTCGAGCGGTTCGGCCGCCTCGACGTGCTGATCTCCAATGCCGGGGTGCTCTCGGCCAACGGCCGGATCCACAACCTGGCCACCGAGGAGTGGGAGCGTGCATTCCGGATCAACGTCATGGGTGCCGTCAACGGCATCCGTGCCGCCGTAGGGGTCATGCGGCCGCAACAGTCGGGGTCCATCGTTCTCACCGCCTCGATCTCCGGCCTGACCGCATGGTCGCACGCCGCGCCCTACTGCGCCACCAAGGCGGCGGTGATCCAGCTGGCCAAGGTCGCCGCCGTCGAGTACGCCCGTGACGGCATCCGCGTCAACTGCGTGTGCCCGGGCTCGTTCCGCTCCGCCATCCACGACGACCTACCGGCGGAGGCGGTCGACGCCATTGCCCAGCGCCATCCCCTAGGGCTCGGTTCGCCCGACGACCTGGTCGGCGCCTACTCGTACCTGGCCGGCGACGGCTCGCGCTGGACGACCGGCTCGGCCATGGTCGTCGACGGCGGCTACTCGGCGCCCTGACCCGGATGCATTGCCTACTCCTCGGTCGCGGTGCTGACTCCGCGAATGAAGATCTCGGCGAACGGTTTGGCCACGTCGCGGGCCGACAGCGGCCCACCCGCCTTCAGCCACAGATAGGTGTAGTTGTGCATGCCCAACCAGGCCAGGGCGGTCAACCTCGGGTCCAGCGGGCGGAACTCGCCGATCTCGACCCCGGCCCGGAAAACCGCCTCGACCCGGCGCTCGTACTCGCGTCGTCGGCCCTGGAACCGCTTGGCCCGTTCGCCGGTGAGCGCCGGGAACTCGTGGAGGAACACCCAGACATGGTCAGGGTAGCGATGGATCACGTCCAGCAGCTCCTCACCGAGCATGGCCAGCTGCTCCGACGGCCGACCACCCGCTTCGGCGACCCGTTCGGCCCCGAGCATGACCTCGTCCATCACCCGGTCGTGAATGGCCACCAGGAGCGCTTCCTTGGAGCCGATGTAGTGATAGAGGGCGCCCTTGCCGAGGTCGTTGGCGGTACACAGCTCGTTGATGCCCGTGGCGTGATAGCCGCGCCGGGCGAACACGCTCGCTGACGTGTCGATGATCAACTGGCGTCGCACTTCCCGCTTACTCGGGCCTGGAGAATCGCTCGTCGCATCGACCCGTGCCATCTACGTTGACGCTAGCAAGCGTCCCCGGGGTGGAGCCACCACCTACCGGCGAGGCCTGCGCCTCCGACCTGGACCGGGGCGGGAGATCCGGAGGATGAGATGAGATTTCCGAATAACGAGGACACACCGAACGACGAGGATCGATCATGACGCCAGCCTCCGCCGACCTGAACTGGTTCGCCGTTCTGGACCACCATGCCGTTCACTCCCCCGACAGGGTGATGACGGTGTTCGAGGGTACCGAGACCACCTACGCCGAGATGGCCCGCCGCAGCAGGGAACTGGCCGCCGGACTGCAAGACCGCGGCGTAGTCCGGGGGGACGTGGTGGGCCTACTTTCCTACAACTGCCCCGAGTTCCTGGAGACCATCTTCGCCGCCAACTACCTGGGCGCCATTGCCATGCCGATCAACTGGCGGCTCGCCGCGCCCGAGGTCCGCTACATACTGGAACACTCCCGGGCCCGCGCACTGGTGTGCGACGAGGCGCTGGTGGGTCTGGGCACCGAAGCCACGCTCGACCTGGAACCGGCGGTGGTACGGGCCTGCGTGTCCACCTCCGCTCCTTCGGGGTGGACGACGTTCGGGGACCTCCACGGCGACGGTGACGGTGTGGAGCGGGTGGCGGTGGCCGCCGATGACATCCACCGGCTCATGTACACCTCAGGCACCACCGGCCGCCCGAAGGGCGTCATGATCACCCACGCCAACCTGGCATGGAAGAACATGGCCCACCTGATCGAGTTCGGCTTCACCCACGCCGACCTGGGGCTTGCCTGCGGTCCGCTCTACCACGTCGGTGCATTGGACTTGACCACCACCTCGCTCATCGCCGCTGGTGCCACGGTGATCATCCATCGTTCGTTCGACGCCGCCGCCGTGGTGGAGGAGCTCGAGCGGTCCCAGGTCTCCACGGTGTGGCTGGCCCCTGCCATGGTCAACGCCATCATGGCGCTGCCTGACATCGCCGAGCGGGATCTGTCGTCGGTCCGATTGATCATCAACGGTGGTGAGAAGATGCCCATCCCCCTCATCCAACGGATCCAGCGCACGTTCCCTTCGGCCTGGTTCGCCGACGCATATGGACTCACCGAGACGGTCTCCGGCGACACCTTCCTCGACCGGGACAGCATCATCACCAAACTCGGGAGCGTCGGACGCCCATGCCTCTACCTCGAACTCGACATCTGGGACGAGCGAGGCGGATCGGTGTCACCGGGTACCAGCGGCGAGATCGTCATGCGTGGGCCCAAGGTGTTCCCCGGCTACTGGCGGGATGAAGAGGCGACGGCGGCGGCGTTCGCCGGCGGTTGGTTCCACACCGGGGACATCGGCGTCCGCGACGATGACGGCTACCTGTTCATCGTCGATCGCCTGAAGGACATGATCGTGTCCGGCGGGGAGAACATCGCCAGCTCCGAAGTCGAGCGGGTCCTCTACGAGCACGCCTCGGTCGTCGAGGCCGCTGTGGTGGGGCGTCCCGACGACAGGTGGGGGGAGACCCCGGTGGCCTTCGTGGTGCTGCGCGACGGCGCCGAGGTGACATCCGGGGAGCTGATCGACCACTGCCGGGCCCAGCTGGCCCGTTACAAGGTGCCGAAGGAGGTCACCTTCCTCGCCGAGCTACCTCGGAACCCGTCCGGCAAGGTACTCAAGCGCGAGCTCGGCGGCGACCCCAGTGACCGGTCGCCGACCACCTGCTGAGCACCCCACCCCTTGCGTCCGGGGACCGATCCCGAACTACGGCGTCGCACCCAGTCCCGAGCCATCGAGGATGCGGGCCACCAGGGCCCGCGTCTCGGCATGGCCGGCGGTCATCCCCAGCGACTCCTCCAGCACCAGGATCTGTGAGACACCGGTCATGACGGTCATGACCGCGATCGGTGGGAACCGGTCGGTGTCGATGCCCCGTTCCTCCATCACTACGGCCAGGGCGGCCGCCTGCTTGGCCCGGAACAGCGACCCGTAGCGGGCGATCTCCGACCGGATGGACTTGCGATGGTTGGCCAGGGCCACGAACTCCATGTTCAGTGCGGTGCCGGTCGGATCGTCCCCGAACGCCCACAGGGCCCGGAGGGGCTCCTCGGACTCCAGGATCTTGGTCAGATGCTCGAGACCGATCTCGGCCCGTCGCTGGAAGGCAGCCAGGAAGAGGTCATCCATCGTCCGGAAGTAGTAATGCACCAGCTGCGGCTTGAGATTGGCCCGCTCCGCGATGCGCCGGGAGCTCACCGCGGCATAGCCCTGCTCCAGCATGATCTGTTCAGCGGCATCCAGTAGCGCGGCACGGCTTTTCGAGTCCTCGGCGCCGATCCTGCGGTTCGAAACCATGTCCTGTCTTCCGTTGCTCGCCCGTCAGTGGTGGGTGTCTCCGCGCCCAGCATCCCAGAGCCACAGCCTGCGCACCCACTCCTGGGCCGCGCCGGGGCGTGTTGACCCCACCTGGCGAGAGATGCTAAGCACACGCCCAGCATCGACGACGGGAGAGCCAGGGCATGAGCGATTACGAGACGATTGACTTCTTCATGGACGAGTCGTTGATCGAGGATCCCTACCCCTATTTCGAGTACCTCCGGGCCAAATGCCCGGTGGTGGCGACGCCGCACTACGGCGTGGTGGCGGTGTCGGGTTACGAGGAGGCGACGGAGATCTACCGGAACATCGACACCTTCTCCTCGTGCATCTCGGTGATCGGTCCCTTCGCCACCTTCCCCGAGCCGCTGGTGGGGGACGATGTGAGCGACCTCATCGAGCGTCAACGTGACCAGCTCCCGATGAACGAGCACATGGTGACCATGGACCCGCCGATGCACACCCAGGAACGGGCCCTGCTGATGCGGCTGCTCACCCCGAAGCGCCTCAAGGAGAACGAGGCGTTCATGTGGGGCGCCGTCGACCAACTACTCGACGAGTTCATCGCCGACGGCCACTGCGAGTTCATCAGCGCCTATGCGCAGCCTTTCGCCATGCTCGCCGTCGCCGACGTGCTCGGTGTGCCTGTACAGGACCACGCCGCGTTCCGCCGGATCTTCGGAGTGAGTGCCACCCCCGGTGAGATCGGCGCCACCCACGACGAAGCGGACGCCGCGCCGGAGGAGACCAACTTCCTGGCATCGCTGGACGATCGATTTGCGGCCTACATCGAGGACCGGAGGGAAAACCCGCAGCACGACGTCCTGACCGACCTGGCCCTGGCCAAGTACCCGGACGGGTCGACCCCCGACGTGGTCAACGTGGTCCGGACCGCCACATTCCTGTTCGCCGCCGGCCAGGAGACCACTGCCCGACTGCTGGCTACCGGACTCAAGTACCTCGCCGAGTATCCGGAGCTACAGGACGAGCTCCGCGCTGAACGCGATCGCATCCCCGGATTCATCGAGGAGGCCCTGCGCATCGAAAGCCCGGTGAAGGCCGACTTCCGCCTCGCCCGTCGAGCGGTCACCGTGGGCGGCGTGGACATCGCCCCGGGGACCCCGGTCATGCTCCTCAATGGAGCGGCCAACCGCGATCCCCGGCGGTTCGAAGACCCGGCGGTGTTCAAGGTCGACCGGCCCAACGCCAAGGAGCACCTCGCCTTCGGGCGGGGGGCGCACTCCTGCCCCGGCGGCCCCCTGGCCCGGGCGGAGGGTCGGATCAGCATCGAACGGATCCTCGACCGCACCCGGGACATCAAGCTCTCCGAGGAGCACCACGGACCGCCCGGGGAGCGCCGATTCGGCTACGAGCCCACCTGGGTGCTGCGCGGCCTCCACGACATCCATATCGAGTTCACACCGACCGAGGCACCGTCGTGAGCGCCCGGGTGGCTCTCGTCACCGGTGCGGCGTCGGGCATCGGCCTGGGCATCGCCCTTCGATTGGCCGAGGCCGGGCACGCCGTGGCCCTGGTCGACCGTGACGGCCCCGGGGCGGAGGCCGAGGCGGCCAAACTGTCGGCCGGCGGTTCCCAGGCAGCCGCCTACGAGGCGGACGTCGCCGACCGGGAAGCGCTCACCCGGGTATTCACCGACGTTCGGGAGCGGTTCGGACCGGTCACCATCCTGGTGACCAGCGCCGGCATCGAGTCCTTCGACGCGGTGGCCGACATCACCCCCGAGAAGTGGGACCACATCCTGGCGGTCAACCTGACCGGGACCTTCGTCTGCATGCAGCTGGCGGTGGCGGACATGCTCGCCGAGGGATGGGGCCGGATCGTCACCATCTCGTCGTCGAGCGCCCAGTCCGGTGCGCCCCACATGGCCCACTACGTGGCGTCCAAGGGGGGCGTGATCGGCCTCACCAAGGCGTTCGCCCGCGAGTTCGCCGGGCAGGGGATCACCGTCAACACCATCCCGCCGACGATCGTCGACACCCCGATGGCGAGGAAGGCCGGAGAGCGGGGAGAGGTCCCGAGCATCGACGTCCTCGGGCAGATGGTCCCCATCGGCCGGGCCGCCACTGCCGGACGACATCGCGGCGACGACCGCATTCCTGTGTTCGGACGATGCCGGCTACATCACCGGCCAGATCATCGGCGTCAACGGCGGGATGTACATCTGACCGGTCAGTGGGCGGCCTTGGTCCCCTCGGCCGGTGCCTGGCCCTCGGCGAAGGCCCGGATCATGTTCTCCTGTACGTAGGACGCCACCAGCTCCCCCGACTCGGTGTACACGTGGGCACGGCCGTAGCTACGACCCTGACCGGCTGACGGGCTCTCGTGCGACAGCAGCATCCACTGCTCCGGCGTCGACCGGTGCGTGGAAGGTCAGCGTGTGGGTGATCACACTGGTCGAGATGGTCCGGTGGGCCAAGGACTGCCCTACCCCCGGGTGGGGGCGCATCGCCGTCCCGATCAGGAACCCATCGGTGGCGAACGCCAGCAGGGCCTGGTTGGTGGCCGGGTCGGCCGGAGCCCCCGGAAAGCGGGTCCACACATCGAGCACGGCCGGCCCGATGGCGTCGGGATCGGCGATGTCGACCCCTCCCACGGTGCGGACCTCCCAGAAACCGCTGGAGTGCTCCGAGGCCACGGCTTCCTCCGGGGATCCCACGGTCGGCGCCTCGGGCTGGTGCCGGATGAGATCGGGGTCGGGGGCGTGGAGGAGTACCAACGACCGGGTGCACAGCCGGTCACCCTGCCGGGCGGTGACGGCGGCACTGGCGAACGAACGCCCGGACTGCATCACGTCCACGTCGAACTCCAATGGAGTGCTGGTCGACCCACCCCGGGCGAAGATCGTGTGGATCGACTTGACCTCTTTGGATGGGTCAGCGGTGGCACCGGCCAGCATCGACTGGGCCAGGAGTTGGCCGCCGAAGACCACGGAGCCTCCCCCGAACACGATGCTCGAACCAGTGAACGTACCTTCCCCCGTCGGCTCGAGGTCGAATACGGCAAGCAGTTCGGCGAGCTCCGGCACGGTGGGTCTCCTCGGGCGTTGGGTCGGCGGGGAGCACGAGCATATCGTCGCCGGTACCTGCGACCAGGATGAAGAGCACTCATTCGATGCCGCAGCGTGGCGCCTGGCGACATCCCTCTGACTACTGTGTTCGGGTGAAGCCGCCAGCCACGTGCGGAGTCCGCCCGCTGCGATCGGCGCCGAGGACCCCGCACTCCAGGAGACCCCGCCCATGACCATGAATGCCGCGCCTCCCGACGGGCGGGACGCCTCCCCCGTCACTGATGCCGACCCGGCCACGGAACTGCGCCACACTCTGCGGGCCTGGCTGGCCGACCATCTGACTCCCGAGGTGGCCCGGGCCGGACAGCGGTCGCCCGAGGCGCAGGACCTGGAGCTCCTGCGAGGATGGAACCGGCAGCTGGCCGACGCAGGGTGGGCGGCACCGGCCTGGCCGGTCGAGCACGGGGGGCGGGGCGCGGACATCGACGAACAACTCGCCTACCTGGAGGAGATGAGCGCGGCATCGGCCCCAGGGGCGGTCAACGTCATCGGCGTCGCCAACATCGCCCCGGCGATCATGACCTATGGCACGACTGAACAGCAGGAGCGATTCCTGCGCCCGATGCTGTGGGGCGACGAGATCTGGTCCCAGGGAATGTCCGAGCCCGATGCCGGGAGCGATCTGGCCTCCCTCCGCACCAGCGCGTCGATCGATGGCGACGTCTTCGTGGTCAACGGCCAGAAGACCTGGAACAGCCTCGGCGGGTTGGCCGACTGGTGCCAGCTGTATGTACGCACGGATTCCGATGCCCCGAAACACAAAGGCATCAGCTGCCTGCTGGTCGATCTCCGGACGCCCGGGATCGAGATCCGACCGGTCCGCACCATCACCGGTGAGGAGCCGTTCAGCGAGCTCTTCTTCAGCGACGTGCGGATCCCCCGTGACGCGCTCCTCGGTCCGCTGAACCAGGGCTGGCAGGTGGCCATGACCACCCTCAGCTTCGAGCGCGCCGGCGTGGCACGACTCCACCTCGGACTCTCCCGCAAGCTCGACCAACTGCTCGCCGATCCGAACGCGGCCGACTCCCTCAAGGACCCGCGGATCCGCGACCGGGTGGCCGGCGTCTACGCGGACATCGCCTGCATGCGGTGGATGTGCAACCGCTCACTGGCCCAGATGCGCAGCGGCCGCCCGACCGGTCCCGACGGCTCGCTGGCCAAGCTGGCGTGGGGCCGCGCCGAGCAGCGGCTGGCCGAGTTGGCCGTCGACATGGTCGGCCCGGCCGGCGTCGTTGACGGCCCGTGGGCCTACACCCTGGCTGCGGCCCGCCAGGCGACTATCGCCGGCGGGACCACCGAGATCAACCTCAACATCATCGCCGAGATGGCTCTCGGGCTTCCCCGCGCCGCGGACGGCGTAGGGGCCGTCAGCCGAAATCACCCTTCTGGTCGATCCACCCATTTGTCGATCACGACCGGCTCCCAGGCGATCAACCGATCGACTAGGGATTCGGGCTCCGTCTCCACCATGATCAATTGGCGATGCTCGCGGCGGAGGAATCGTTGTTCGGCGGAGTCGTCCAACAGTGCGACAAGTGGATCGAAATAGCCACCGACGTTGAGGATGCCGCAAGGTTTGTCGTGGATCCCCAGCTGGGTCCACGTCGCCACCTCGAAGAACTCCTCGAAGGTGCCGAGACCCCCAGGGAGCATGATGAACCCGTCCGAGGCCTCGGCCATGGCCCCCTTTCCGTTCGTGCATCGACTCGGTGACCTCCAGCCGGGTCAGGCCCTGATGGGCGACCTCCTTCTCCTGAAGGGTCCTCGTGATCACACCATGGACCTCGCCACCGCCGGCCAGGGCGGCGTCCGCCACCACCCCCATCAGACCGACGTGGCCACCCCCGTAGACGAGGGTGATCCGGCGCTCGGCGAGCAGGTGGCCAACGGCTCCGGCCGTGTTCGCGAACATCGGATCTCGCCCGGGGCTCGACCCGCAGAAGACGCAGATTGATCGGACGGTCGCCACGTAGGAACGATAGAGGACGGTCGGTCGACCTCCTCCGACTGTGCACCCATGCCTATCCGGTGAGGGTGATGGCCCGCTCGGGGCAGTTGGCCACGGCCGACCGGGCCTCAGCCAGCTGGGCAGGGTCGAGATGACCACGGGTCATCACGACTCCGAAGCCGCTGTCATCGCTGGTGAAGACCAACGGCGCCACCATGTAGCACCGGCCGTGCCCGGTGCAGGTTTCCAGGTCGATCTCGACGTTCATGTGGCCAGCGCGGCCGACGTCGGATCGGCCGGATCAGAATGCGGATCTGCGGCCAGCGCGTGGGCCGGTGAGCCCTTGCCCGCCACTCCTCATACCGGGTCAGGAAGTCCGGCGCCGAATGGGTCCTCCCCCACCAGCGGCATCCCCGCCCGCCAGATGGTCAGGTCGTCAGGTGCGAGGTCTGACGCCCTGTCCACGTGCAGACGGGTGGTGGTGGCATCACCCCGGCGATGAGCTTCGGCGGCCACCCGAAGTGCAACCGGGCGAGTACCTCGTCGTGGGACAGATCGTCCACCGCACCCCGGGCCTGATCCTCGTCGAGCGGGACCTCGCCGTTGCGGACCCACTGCCGGACCATCTCGAGGTGGGGGGCCGACTCGGCCCCGGTGAACTCGGCGAAGGTATCGGTCCCGAACGCCTCGGCGTTGGGCCGCACGATCCGGTCGGACTCGTCGATCCACACCACGGTGGGCACATTGGAGATGGCGTACAGCTCGGTCAGCAGGTGGTGCCGGTCGTAGAGCACCGGCATGGTGATGCCTTCGGTGAAGGGACGCACATCATCAGCCCGCTGGTCGATGGCCACGGCGATCACCGTGAACCCGTCGGGGGCAGCTCGTCGTGCAGCGCCTGCCAGCCGGGAAGGTCGTAGCGACACCCGCACCAGCTCGAAAAGGTGACGAGCAGCTTCTTGGTCCCCGCCCACTCGTCGAGCGCACGGGGCACGTCGTCGAGGTCCGGCAACGTGAACCCGGGCGCGTCGAGGTCGTCCAGCGCATGGCGGCGCAGTTCGGCGGGCAGCGCCACCGCCACGATGCCGGCGTCGACGTCCACCACGACGGGCTGGCGCACGACGGCGGCGACGGCCACCACGTCGATGCGGTCGCCCACCATCACGGCGTCGACGTCGCGCACAGGAACGCAGATATCTCCCCGGCAGAGTCCGTTCGGCCCGAGCTCCCAACCCAGCACGTCGTGCAGTGCCGCGGGGTCGATCAGAAAGGTCCCCCGCTCCTGGTCTACGTCGGCGTCGACCTCGACGACATGGTCCGTGATGATGGCTATCCGGCGCAACATTCCTCCCCTGGGTTCACCTCAACCGTTGCCCGGTGCCGCAGCACTGTCAACCCGGCGGCGTCGTCCGGGTTGATGCGGGCGGCCGGACCCACCGCCGCTATTGATCCAGCCCGGACGATAGGGCGAACTGCCGGCTGCGTTCGCGGTACCCTCCGCCACCGTCGGGCGTCGGCGCCCCCGGTGAGAACAGGACCACCCCGCCCGCCCGGGTCAGCGCAGAGGCGAGCTCCACCGCTCCTGCCAGATTATGTGCCACCCGGACCGCCCCCGGGGACAGGCCGCCGACCACCAGTGCCTCGGCCACACGCTCGGCGTCCGGAGGCAGCACGACCACCGACGCCGCCGGCCGGTGCGCAGCCAGCGCCGCCACCATCGGGCCCGGGTCGACCCCGCGATCGGCCCCGCCCACGATGACGGTCAGCGGCCGGTCGGTGAAGGTCTCGATGGATGCGGCCGCGGCGAACGGATTCGAAGCGAGGGCGTCGTCGACGTAGGTGAGTCCGTGGTGCTCGCCGATGAGCCGGCACCGTGATGGCAGCCCGGCGAAGCGGTCGATCACACCGGACACGGCGTCTGTCGAGGGTGTCCGGCCGGTGACCAGCAGCGCACCGGCCAAGGCGCCGCACAGGTTCCACACGTTGTGACGTCCGGGGATGCGCAACCGATCGGACTGCACCAATCGGGTGCCGTCGACTTCGATCCACCCGTCGTCGCCCAGATGCACCCGCCCTTCGGGGCCGTACAACATCCGGTCCGGGTGGTCCTCGGTCCGGCGGACCGCCTCGGGGTTCCCGGCGCTGACCGCCAAGGAACCGGCACCGTCGGGTCGACCGGCCGTGACCAATCGGAGCTTGTCGCGATAGTAGGGCTCGACCCCGCCGTGCCAGTCCAGATGATCGGGCGCCAAGCTGGTCAGGACGACCACCTTCGGGGAGACGGTGACATCAGCGGCCTGGTACGAGGAGACCTCCACCACATAGGCATCGGCCCGGGCCTCCCCGTAGGTATCGGTGACCGGGATCCCGATGTTCCCGACCAGGGACACCTGGTTCCCATCGGCACGCAGGATCTCGGCGGCCAGGGCCGCGGTGGTGCTCTTGCCCTTGGTACCGGTCACAGCCATCACCGGAGCGTCGGCGTGGTCCTCGAGCCAGATGGCCATGGCCGTCGTCACCACTACCCCGGCGGCTTCGGCGGCGACGAACTCCGGTCGGTACCGGCTCACTCCAGGCGCCCGAACCACCACATCGACGTCCTCCCAGGCCACGTCACCGGGAAGGACCACCTTTCCGCCGTCGGGCCGGTCGTCGACCAGGAGCGGCTCGACGCCGCGGGCACGGGCGAGCTCCACCACCGCGTTCCCCTCTGTGCCCAGGCCCCACACCGCCAACCGCAGTCCGAGGACCTCGTCGAGCGTCACCGGTCACCCGCCAAGAGTTCGGCCACGGCCAAGGCAATATCGGGGTCGGCAAATCCCAGCTCGTTCCTCGGGGCCAAGAGGTCGGCCACGTCGGCGTCGGTGACCAGTTCGGCGGCGACCGGAGCCAGGGCCTTCACCACCGGGGAGTCCTGCCATTGCTCCTGATCGGCCAGCAGGAGGAGGGCGACCGCCGACTCGCGGCGCTCCCCCACACACTCGAAGGGCTTGTCGACGTCACTCATCAGTGCGGCGAATCCGGGTACCTGATCCGGGTCAGCGAACATGTCGCGCCCGATGATCCGGGAGAGCGCGTCCCTCTCCAGGAACGGGGCGAGCATGAGTCCGACGAACCGGCACTTCGGGCACTGCCCGCACCAGCGGTCCCCGGTGGCGGCATCCTGGCGGAAGGCCGTGTTGCAGCTGCAGAACAGGCGGTGGTACCTGGTGAGTCCGGCGAACGCCCTGGCGATCGCCAGTTCGGAGTACGGGCGCAGAGCCGAGCCGTAGGTGAGATCGGGCGACACCGTGATGGTGACGACCTCGGCCAGCATCAGCTCGAGGTCCCGGCTCTTCGAGTACTGATGGTTTACCGGCACCCCGCCGACCGAGACGGTCTCCTCGCTGGCCGAACGTTCGACGGCCATGGCCACCGTGTCGTATCCGTACACGAACCCACCGACCACGGCCAGGAGCGAGACGATGGCGGTAATCGGCACATGACCGTTCAAGGCGCCGGCACGGTTCAGCGCGGCGAGCCCGGGGTCCAGGTGTCGACGGACGATCAGCAGCTCGAGCCCGGCCTCTTCGGCCAGCTCGATCACCAGCGGGTGCGGATTGACGGCGAACAGTCGGGGCCGGAGATGGCTGACCGACTCGATCAGGACCATCGAGTCCTTTCCTCCGCCGATCGGGACCACCAGCCCCGGAGGGAGCCCACCCGCCGGCGGTGCCGGTGGCGGTGTCCCGGTGCCGGTCGCCCGGATCACCACCGGCCGGGGAACCGGCAACCCGTTGGAATGAGCGAACTCTCGGAGCCCGTCGTCGTAGAGGTGACGGTGGAACGCCAGCTCGTCGGAGGAGAGAGCATCCCCTTCGACGACTACATCATCGGGGGCTGCGGTCTTGTAGTAGCTCGTCCCGGCAGCCACATGCAGGTGGAGCAGGGCCCGCTCGAATCCCGGACCGGACGGGTCGGCGACCCCGGTCGGCACGGTCTCGAAGATGATGGTCTCGACGAATGCCGCCCGGTCATCGAGTGCGTAGTTGAGGGTGACTGTCCGGTTGACGGGGTCGTAGGCCCGGGTGGTCACCCGGAAGGTGCGGAACGAATCCGGCTCGAAGCGGACGGGAGCGGTCATCGGGCGGTCAGCGTAGTGGTCGCCCGCTTCCGGCCCGCCGGCTCACCGCCGGGGCCGCTGGTGGATGTGATCCACGATCTCGAGCGTCGGGCCGTTCGACTGCACCACCCATACCTCGCCCTTGAGGAGGCGGAGTTGATGGCGGGCCTTAGCCGACCGGTTTTCTGCCAGGGTGGCGAGGAGCTCGGTCGCGACATCCCGGTGGGTGCACAGCACCGCCGGCTCCCCGGCCATCCGCTCCAGCAGGCGCAGCGCTTCGGGACCGTTCCCCTCGCCCAACTCCCCCACCGACTCGATGTTCAACTCGAGCGAATCGGCCAGTGGACGGACCGTTTCGAAGCACCGCAGGGCCGGGCTCGAGAGAATCCGCCGGGGCCGGAACGAGGCCAGCAACGGCACCAACGCCTCCGCCTGGGCCCGGCCACGGGTCGACAGTGGACGGTCCAGGTCGTCCCCTGCGTAGGCGCTGCGCCGACCGGCGCGGGCATGTCTGACCACCAGGAGCGGCATGGGAACGATGCTCTCACGCCGCTCCCGGGCGGTGGCTGATGCGGGATGATCGCGGGAGGGGGAGATGGCGGACCTCTGTTCAGCCGTCGACGCCGGGGACGACCATCCCCGGGTCCGTCGGAAACCCGAAGACGTCGAGCACACCGCCATGGCGGGCCAGAGAGTGATACCGGCGCTGGGCGAATCTCCACCGCCTCCCCTCGAGCGCATAGCGGTCGTGGTACAGACCGAAGGCGGTGGTGAAGGCGCCGGTCGTGGCGTCCTGACGGAGTTCGCACATGAACAGGCGACAGACCGCCTGGCCGGAGTCGACCCCGTCGGGAAAGGCGATATGGGCGTTGAGCACGACGAACTCGAAGAACGAGAAGTGGTCGATGGCCGAGGCGATGAACGCTCCGACCTCACCCCCACCCACCAGCCGCAGCGGCTCGCCGGCGCGTCGGTCGATCACCACCTCGGCCTCGGGCAGGAAGAGCGACTCGAGCTCCGGCCAGGCTCGGCGGTTGACCACGTCGGCATAGGCATGCTGCAGCCGACGGACCCCGGTGTCGGCGATTGTCTCGGCCATCAGGTCGTCGTCGATCACCACGCCGACGCTAGCCCGAGGCCCGTCCGACCTGTCCAGAAGCGGCACTTTCCAACCCCATTAGGGTGGGAGCGCCGCACCCACCCGATTCCTGGAGGTCCCCCCATGAAGTACGTAAACCTCGGTCGTACCGGACTCCGCGTCTCGCGGGTCTGCCTCGGCATGATGAGCTTCGGGAACGACTCCGAGCGGCCCTGGGTGCTCGACGAGGACGGTGCCGATCCGATCGTCCGGGCCGCCGTCGAAGGCGGGATCACCTTCTTCGACACGGCTGACACCTACTCGGGCGGTGCCAGCGAAGTGGCCACCGGACGACTGCTCCCGAAATACCTGAGCCGCGACGAGATGGTGGTGGCCACCAAGGTCTTCATGCCGATGACCCCGGGCGAGAACGGCGGCGGCCTCTCCCGCAAGCACATCCTGTCGGGCATCGACGCCTCGCTGGAGCGTCTCGGCATGGACTACGTCGACCTCTACCAGATCCACCGGTGGGACGACCGCACCCCGATCGAGGAGACCATGGAGGCCCTCCATGATGTGGTCCGGTCGGGCAAGGCCCGCTACATCGGCGCCTCGAGCATGTTCTCCTGGCAGTTCGCCAAGGCCCAGTTCACGGCCGACGCCCACGGGTGGACCCGGTTCGTCTCGATGCAGAACCACGTCAATCTCATCTATCGCGAGGAGGAGCGCGAGATGATCCCGCTATGCATGGACATGGGGGTCGGAGTCATCCCGTGGAGCCCCCTGGCCCGCGGCGTGCTGGCCGGCAATCGCAACCGGTCGGGAGAGAAGCACACCACCCGATCGGAGACCGACGACTTCACCAACTACCTCTACAGCCAACCCACCGACTTCGACGTGGTCGAACGGGTCGCCGAGGTCGCGTCCGCCCGCGACGTGCCGCCGGCCCAGGTGGCGTTGGCCTGGCTACTGCAGAAGCCGGGCATCACCGCCCCCATCGTCGGGGCCACCAAGCCGGGCCATCTGGCCGATGCCTTGGCCGCCGAGGAGCTGACCCTCGACGAGTCCGAGGTGGCCCGCCTCGAGGAGCCCTACGCCCCGCACCCGGTACTGGGCCACTTCTGATCATGAGTGCCCCCAGCAGCTCTGTGGCCGGCAGCCGACCGGCTTCGGTCGACTTCCACTTCGACATCATGTGCCCCTACGCCTACCAGACGTCGTTGTGGATCAGGAATGTCCGCCAGGAGACCGGCCTCGACATCAACTGGCGGTTCTTCAGCCTCGAGGAGATCAACCGCGCCGACGGAAAGAAGCACCCCTGGGAGCGCGACTGGTCGTACGGGTGGTCGATGATGCGGGTCGGAGCGCTGCTCCGCCGCACCGACATGACCCTTCTGGACCGCTGGTACGCAGAAGCGGGACGTGCGCTGCACATCGACGGTCGCAAGCCGCACCGTCCCGACGTGGCCGAGGCCATCCTGGCCGAGATGGGGCTCGACCCCGGGCTCGTCCGCGCCGCCGTCGACGATCCCACCACCGGTGACGAGGTTCTCGCCGAGCACGAGCGGGTGGTGGCCGCGGGCGGCTTCGGCGTACCGACCCTGGTGTTCGGGGACCGGCAGTTCCTCTTCGGCCCGGTCCTCGTCGATCCCCCGGCGGGCGACGCCGCCGTGCGGCTCTGGGACCTGGTGACCGGGTGGCTCGAGTTCCCTCATGTGTACGAGGTCCAACGTCCCAAGGGCCCGGCCGATATCGATGCCATCGTGACGGCATTCGCCCCGTACCTGGAGGCGCGCGGACTGGTTCTCGGTGCAGAAGCCGACGCCGTGACCCGCGTGTCCGGTGGCCGGGGGAGGAGCGCGTGCTGATCGTCGTCGAGCCACTCGAGGCCGCGTCGCACGACGACCCGGGTCATCCCGAGCGCCCGGCCCGAATCGGCGCGGCCATGCGGGGGGTGGACGACCTCCATCTCGGCTCCGACCTGATGGTCGTAGAGGCCCAGCCCGCTCCGACCGAACACCTGGAGCGGGTCCACACCACCGGCCACCTCGAGCGGCTCGAGCTGCTCAGTGCCGCCGGCGGGGGCGCCATCGACCAGGACACCTATGCCAGTCACTCGTCGTGGGACGATGCCCGGATGGCCGCCGGGGCCGGGCTCGTCGCCATCGAGGCCGCATCCATCCACAGCGCCCCGGCCTTCGTCCCCGCCCGGCCCCCGGGCCACCACGCCCTGGCCGACCAGGCCATGGGCTTCTGCCTTCTGAACAACGTCGCCATCACCGCCGGGGCCCTGCGGGAGCTCGGTGAGCGGGTGCTCATCGTCGACTGGGACGTCCACCACGGCAACGGTACCCAGGCCGTGTTCTGGGACGACCCCGACGTGCTCTACGTCTCGACCCACCAGTGGCCGGCCTACCCCGGCACGGGCCGGGCCGACGAGATCGGCGGTGTGAACGGACGGGGTGCGACCGTCAACGTCCCCCTTCCCCCGGGGCCACCGGCGACGTCATCCGTCAGGCGTTCGACGCCCTGGTGACCCCGGTGGTCGATGCGTTCGCCCCGACCTGGGTCCTGGTCTCGGCCGGCTTCGATGCCCACCGTGGCGATCCCCTGGCCGATCTCGCCCTGTCGGCCGGCGACTTCTCCGATCTGGCCGCCACCGTCGCCGGCTACGCCCCCGCCCCCGGGCGGCTCGTCCTCTTCCTGGAAGGCGGGTATGACCTCGACGCCCTTCGAATGTCGGTGGCGGCCACACTCGGGCGCCTGGCAGGCGCACCCGAAGGTTTCGAGCGGCCGACTTCCGGTGGGCCGGGGATGGAGCACGTGGAGCTGGCCGGGCGCCGACGCCAGTCGGCACTGGACGCCGGCTGACCTCACCTGCGAGGGGATCCGGTGGGCAGTACCTCCCAACGGGACAGCTGGGTGATCCATCACCACTACGATTCGAATAGCAGCCGAGTGACTGTCGACCCCACCTGGAGGAGCGATTTGCCCAGCGATCCGCAGGACCCCGCCACCCATATCACCGAGGGAGCCGTCGTCGTGGGCTACGACGGCTCTCCGGCGTCCGAGGGCGCCGTGCACTGGGCGGCCGCGCAGGCGGCCCGCACTGACGGACGCCTCGACCTGGTTACGGCGTGGGAGTATCCGACGTCCTGGGGGAACTCGCTGCCGCTGCCGTCCGATTACGACCCCGTCAAAGATGCCGAGACCATGCTGGATCCGGTGATCGCGCGACTTCGCACCGACTATCCGTCCCTCGACGTCCACGCCCATGTGGTGGAGGGCCATGCCGGGGATGTCATGGTGAAGGCGTCTCGGAACGCCAGTCTGCTGGTGGTCGCCAGCCGCGGCCACCGGGCACTCGCTGGCGTCGTGCTCGGTTCGGTCGGCCTGCACTGCGTCACCATGGCCGCGTGCCCGGTGGTCGTCTACCGGGAGCCCAAGTCCCACGACTGAACGGACGGGACTCACCAGGTGTCGACGCAACCCCGCTTCTTGCCCGTGCGTATCGGGGTAGGCGGGCAGGCCCGGAGTGCCTCGATGATCCTGGTCCTCGACTCGGCCGGGTCGATCACGTCGTCGATCTCGTAGGCGGTGGCCACGTTGAGCGCCCGGCCGTGCCGGTAGGCCTGGTCCACCATCGAGGCGAACAGCTCCTCGCGCGCGACCGGGTCCTCGACCGCCTCGAGCTCTCGGCGGAATCCCAGCCGGACCGCCCCTTCGAGGCCCATCCCGCCGAGTTCCCCACTCGGCCAGGCCACCAGGAACAGCGGGGCCCGGAAGCTGCCCCCCGCCATGGCCTGGGCCCCGAGGCCGTAGCCCTTGCGCACCACGATGGTGCAGAGCGGCACGGTCAGGCTCGCCCCGATCACGAACATCCGGCTGACATGGCGGACCAGTCCGGTCCGCTCCGCCTCAGGCCCGACCATGAACCCCGGTGTGTCGCACAGGGTGACGACGGGCACGTCGTGGGCATCGCAGAGCTGGAGGAACCGGGCCGCCTTGTCGGCTGCGTCGGCATCGATGGCCCCGCCCAGGTGGGTGGGGTCGTTGGCGACCACCCCGACCGGACGCCCCTCGATACGCGCCAGTGCCGTCACCATTCCGATGCCGAAACCCCGTCGGAGCTCCAGCACCGAGTCGGTGTCGGCCATGATCCCGATCAGCGCCCGGATGTCGTAGGCGCGCAAACGCTGCTCGGGAACCGCCGACCGCAGCAATCGCTGGTCGGCGCACGTCCACTCCACTACCGGGCCCTGGAAGTAGGACAGGTAGCGCCGGGCCAGTTCTGTGGCCTCGGCGTCGTCGGCGGCCACCAGGTCGACGACCCCGTTCGGGACCTGGACCTCGAGTGGACCGACCTCTTCGGGCCGGTAGGTGCCGAGTCCCCCTCCTTCGATCATGGCCGGTCCTCCCATCCCGATCGACGTCCCCTCGGTGGCGATGACCACGTCGCAGCAGCCGAGCAGGGCGGCGTTACCGGCAAAGCAGAAGCCTGACGCGATCCCGACAAGGGGAACCAGGCCGCTCAAGCGACCGAACAGGGAGAACGCCTGGGTGTCGAGCCCCGTGATGACGGCGTAGTCGGTGTCTCCGGGTCGGCCACCCCCGCCCTCGGCGAACAGCACGACCGGGAGTCGGAGCCGCTCAACCAACTCGAACAGCCGGTCCTTCTTCCGATGGTTCTGCTGGCCCTGGGTACCGGCCAGCACGGTGTAGTCGTAGGAGACCACGGCGCACCGGGCCCGCCCGTCGTCGAACAGGTCCCCGTTCACCCGGGCCATGCCACCCACCAGACCGTCAGCCGGGGTGCGCTCGAGGAGCTCCTCCACCGCCCTTCGCCGGCGCTGGGCGGCGATGGCGAATCCGCCGTACTCGCTGAAGCTCCCCGGGTCGCACAGGTCGGCGATGTTCTCCCGGGCCGTTCGGCGGCCGAGTTGATGGCGCCGGGCCACCACCTCGGGCCTCCCCTCGTCGGACAGCAGACCGCGCCGGGCGAACAGCTCGGCCAGGTCGGCCCGGACCAGGCCAGGATCAACGGCTTCGGCCTCACCACCGGGCCCGTCGCCGGCATCGCCCGCTTCGACCACCGCCAGGCGGTCTCCTTCGCCCACCAGGCCTCCCACCCCGATGAGGAGTCGCCGCAATGTACCGCTCACCGGCGAGCGGACCACGTGCTCCATCTTCATGGACTCGAGCACCACCACGACACCCCCCGCCGGCACCGGTTCGCCGACGGCAAACGGCAGCTGGACCACGGTGCCCTGCAGCGGGGCGTCCAGGCCGACCTCTTCCCCGCTCACCGCACCCGGCCCCTCGGACTCCGAACTCGTCATCGTGCGATCCCGGTGGCTCAGGCGTTGGACATCGGGAAGATGGATGGCTCGGCGGCCGTGCCGTCCATGGCCCGGTCCCGCTCGGACCGGTCCATGGAGGTATCCCCCGCTGCTGCAGCCAGCGCGGTGGCCAGCACGGTGGTATCACCCGGCGTACAGAAGGCATGGACCCCGGGTGTCGAGAGGGCGAACCGGACACCTCGCCCGACTTCGTCATCGGACGTGTACGGCTCGTACCAGGTCGACGCAGTGTGGTCACGGCCCCCCCACGGGCGGGCGGCGGCGGCTTTGATGGCCATGACCCCGACATCGTTGGCCGTCGCATACTCGAGCAGCGCTTCGGCATCGCGGCGGTAGTCGGGATCGGACCACAGGCGTGGATTGACCGGGAACATCACCGTGTCGAGGTCGTACCGTCGCAATGCCTCGAGATGGGCTGCCGGCGCGCTGTGTTCGTGCCCGGTGATCCCCACCCACCGGGTGAGTCCTTCATCACGCGCGGCCAGAATGGCCCGGACGGCCCGGTCCCGGGCGTCGAGTTCGGCCAGGTCGGTCACGGCGTGGAGCTGGTAGAGGTCGAACGCCTCGCATCGGAGCAGGGTCAGCGACTCCTCGAGCTGGGCCCGGACGCCGTCCGGGTCGTGGCGGAGGGTCTTGCACGCCACGAAGAGGTCGTCCCGCACATCGGGGATCAGCGGCCCGAGGACCTCCTGGGCCCGTCCGTACTGGGGAGCGACGTCGAGGTGATTGACCCCGGCAGCCTCCGCGAGGGCGAAGGCGGTGGCGGTGGCGTCGGGGTCGCCATCCCAGAAGGCGGCGCCTCCGAGTACGGCAACGGACGAGTGGTGGCCGGTGCGGCCGAGCCTGCGCGTCTCCACACCGACGACGTTAGTTCGGGCCGGACGACATGGCCTGTGGAGGTCAGGACGCCGTGGCGGCGTCCCGCGCCGACTCCCACGCCTTGATCATCGCGGCGAAGTGCATCGGGTTGTACACGTCCTCCTCCGACGACCAGAGGCCGTCACCTGCGTACTTCAAGATGGTGATGTTGTACTCCTGGTGGACCGACCCGTCGCCGGGGTCACGCATCCTGTTCCACACCTGGCAGACCACCCACCCCCGGTCCTCGTCCACCATGTGCCACTCGATAGGGAACTCGGGCATGTCGCTGCCCGGGTACGCGGACATGGTGGCCTGGATCCACTCGTAGATGGCCTGGCGGCCGTGCATCTCCCCGTAGAGGTGTTCGATGTACTCGGCGTCCTCGGTGAACAGGTCGGCCCACGGCCGCCAGTCGCCGCTCGCCCCCGCCTCGGCCGCCCGCCGCTGGTACTCGACGAACGCCGTTTCGATCTCGTCTCGGGCCCACTGTCCCACGATCACTCCTCATCGGCCCGGCGGGCCACGCCCACAGTGTGGGCCGCCAGGCACCGCCGGTCAACGACGGCCATCGACCGAGGGCCACCGCCGAGCGGAGCCAGGCCCGCTCACCTACGCTGCGGTCGCTGCGGACGACGGGAAGGACACCGACATGACCATCGCCTGGAAGGTCCACACGCTCGGCGACCGGGACCCGGTCGCCCCGGTGGAGGATGTGGTCCGGCTGATCGACCTCGCCGGGACCTCCACCGGCGCCGCCTACGGTCGCAGCGACGTGGTCGAAGCCCTCCACGAGCACGAGCCCGCCGTCGTCGCCCTTTCGCCGTCCGGTGAGCTGGTTGGGGCGGTGGTGGCCCGGGTGAGCGGGCCCGACGCCCACCTGCTGGCCTTCGCACTCCATCCCGAGTGGCGCCGTCAGGGCATCGGCTCGGCACTGCTGCGCCAGCTCGATCAGGGGATCATCCACCGGGGTGCGAGCCGGCTCCTCGCCGTGGTCCAGGCCGGTCAGGTCGGCGAGGGCGCCTTCGTCAATCAGGGGTTCACCCACCTGGAGGGGCTCCACCTCTACGCACGCGACGCCTCGATGGTGCCCGAGGAGCTCGCCTTGGTCGAGCGCTTCGGCGGCTACGTGCCCATCGAAGGGCTATGGGAGTCCATGAAGGGATTCTCCGCAGCCAAGGAAATCCTTGATCGACGGGTTGTGGCCCCGCTGGCCCACACCGAGTTGGCAGACCGACTCGGGTTGCGCCCTCCGGCGGCGGTACTGCTCTTCGGGCCGCCGGGCACGGGCAAGACATCCTTCGCCCGGGCCATCGCCTCGCGCCTCTCCTGGGCGTTCGTCGAACTGCACCCCTCGCTGCTCGGCCAGGGCGTCGAGGGGGCCCGGGCACTGCGCGACGCGCTGTCCGAGCTCGGGAAGGTGGACCGCCTGGTCTGCTTCATCGACGAGGCCGACGAAATCGCCTCGGACCGTACCGAGCGGCCCGACAGCCAGCCGCTGGTCAACGAACTGCTCAAAGCGGTGCCGATGTTCAAGTCCCGCCCCGACCGGCTGGTGGTCATGGCGACGAACTCGATCGCCGCCATCGATCCTGCGCTCCTGCGACCCGGACGGTTCGACCTGATCATCCCGGTGGGGGCGCCGGACGAAGCGGAGCGCGCCGAACTGGCCGACGAGTTCCTACCGGCCGGCGACCCGGCCGAGGTGGCGGCGCGCACCCCAGGGTTCACACCGGCCGACTTCGCCCTGGTCGCCCAGCGGCGCCGCCCAGCTGGCCTTCGACCGCGCTCTCGACGGTGATACTGCTGAAGTGACCGCTGACGACGTGCTCCGGGCCGTTAATCTCACCAGGCCGTCGGTCACCGCAGCTTCGGCCGAACAGTTCGCAATGGAGGCGGGCCGGTTCGCCCGGCTTTGACCCACCGGCACGGTGACACCGTGTGGCAGGCTCGTCACGGATACATCCCCAACCCGAGGAGTGGGTCCATGATCTTCGGTGCGCACATCATCGTCTACAGCCGGGATGCCGAAGCTGATCGTGCATTTTTCCGCGACGTACTCGGCTATCCGTCGGTCGACGCCGGTCACGACTGGCTGATCTTCACACTCCCCCCGGCGGAACTGGCGGTGCATCCATCGGACGACCAGATCGCTCATGAGTTGTACCTCATGTGTGACGACCTCAATGCCGAGATCGCTGCGCTCGAGCAGAACGGCGTCCGGTGTTCGGAGGTCGAAGAGGCCCGGTGGGGCTGGGTGACCAAGATCCACCTTCCCGGGGGTGGGCAGGTAGGCCTGTATGAACCGAGGCATCCGACGGCACTCGGGTAGCGATGAGGCGGGCCGCCCGCCGCCCGCAGCCGACCGGTAGGCCCAAGGGCTCAAGACCGACGGCTACTCCGCCGATCACTGGACATGGCAGCTGATGCGAATCTCCGCCCCGCGCCACATCAGGTGTTCAAGAGCCGGGCTGTCGTCGTGGCCGGGCTGGTCGACGTCGTGGCCGGGCTCGCTGTGCTCGCGTTCGGCGTCGGTGCGGCGGCACTGGGACACAGCGGCGTCGCCCTTCCCCCTCGGCCTGACGATGGCTGTCGTCGGTGTGGTGCTGCTGCTGTCCGGGCTCGGTCGGATGACCGCCCGACTGGAGGTCACCGGTAGCGGGGTCGTCTGGGTATGGGCCTTTGCACGACACGAGCTGGCTTTCGAGGAACTCGTGGATGCATCCCTCGTCGAGAAAGGCTCGCCTGCATCCGGCGGCGCTTCGGCGGGCCTGCTCGGGGGCGGGCTCTTGGGCGCCGCGGCCTGGTGGGCCTTCGATGCCGTTCTGGCCTTCGTCACCAGCGAGCCTACCGTCGGCTCGTTCGATCTGGTGCTGGTCAAGCGCTACGGCGGACCGGTGGAAGTGAGGTCGATCAGTGCCTGGTCGACCCGGGCCTCCCACTCACAGGCCAACGCTGCGCTCGAAGCCCTCAAGACTGCGATCACTGAGCGGAGCCGGTCGACACCACATCGGTTCTCCACCCTGCGGGACGATGCCTGGGAGCTGCCCGGGCATCACTGACGTTCGGCCGTCGGGCCGGGCTGTCCGGGCGCTAAGAATCTTCTCCGAAGTACTCCTCGCGAAGCGTCCGCTTCAGGATCTTGCCCGAGGCGTTCCGGGGCAGCTGCTCGTCGGCGAAGGCGATCCTGGTCGGCACCTTGAACGGAGCCAGTGACTTGGAGAGGAAGTCCCGGAGCCCATCGGCGTCGAGGTCGGAACCTGACTGGCGCAGGACCACACAGGCCACCTCCTCCCCCAGTCGCTCGTTGGGCACGCCGAACACGGCGGCCTCGTAGACGTCGGGGTGTTCGTAGATGGCGCTCTCCACTTCGGCGCAGTACACATTCTCGCCGGCTCGCAGCACCATGTCCTTGGCCCGGTCCTCGATGTAGAGGAAGCCTTCGTCGTCGATCCGCCCGAGGTCCCCCGATGCCAACCAGCCGTCGATGATCGTCTCCGCTGTGGCCTCGGGCTTGTTCCAGTAACAGCGGATCACATTCGGTCCCCGCATCCAGATCTCGCCGCTGGCACCGGTGGGGACCGGAATTCGGTGTGCGTCCCTGATCTCGATGTCCATGATCGAGGTGTGGGCCCGCCCGGTCGACGTCGGGTGGGTCACATAGTCGTCACCGGAGTGTCCCGGGCCGAAGGCGTTGGTCTCGGTCATTCCGTAACCGATGTTCGGTCGTCCCCCGGTGAACCCCTTCTCCACCCGGTCGACCAACTTGGCCGGTGCCGGAGCCCCACCGCCTCCGATGGTGGCCAGCGAAGATGTGTCGTACTTCGAGAATGACGGGCTCTCGAGCATGTCCCAACTCTGGGTGGGCACCCCGACAAAGGCGGTGACCCGCTCGGTCTCGATGAGCCGGAGAGCCGTGTCTGGGTTCCAGCGGTGCATCATCACCAGCTTGAACTTCATCCCGAAGCACGAGAGCATCACCGGCACGCATCCGGTGACGTGGAACAGCGGCACGATGAGGATGAAGCACGGGGGGAATTTCCCACCGGCCAGCAGGTCGTCGCCCTTGCGTGCCGTCTGGATCGTCGAGCTGCACCAGAACGCCATCAGGCCGTTGATCACAGCCCGGTGCGTCGATACAGCCCCTTTGGGGAACCCGGTCGTCCCTGATGTATAGAGAATCGTGGCATCGTCATCGGCTCCTACCTCGACCGCAGGCATCGGATCGCCGAGGTTCACCACCTCGTCGTAGCGGCGCACCCCGGTCGGCGTCGGATCGAGCTGGTCGCCCCGGACCACGATGATGGGGACGCCCCGGGCGTGGGCCGGGGTATGGGCACGTTCGACCCGCTCGGGGTCGGCGATCAGCAGAGCCAGGCCGGAGTCCTCGATGGCGTAGTCCAGCTCGGCCTCGGTCCACCACGCGTTGAGCGACACCGACACGGCACCGATCGAGAGCACCGCCGCGAACGACACGATCCATTCGGGCAGGTTGCGCATGGCGATCCCCACCCGGTCGCCCTTGCCGATCCCGTAGGTGGAGACAAGTGCGCTGGCCAGCGCGTCGACGTTGCGCATCATCTCGGCGAACGTCCAGCGCTCGTCCTCGTAGATCACGAACTCGGCATCGTCGTCGCGGGCGCCGGCGAACAGGTCGCCCAGGTTGGCGGGAGCGTTCTTGAATACCCGGACCGGGTGTCCGTCGACCGCGGTGCCGACCACCTCGAACGCCTGACCGGGTCCGGTGACCTTCTCCAGTGCCTCGTCGTATGTGAGCGGCACGCAACCACCTCCTTCACGGAAACGTCGGTGCCGGATCACAAGTGACCGGCGGGTAACGAAGTGTAGGTCGCGACGACACCTTGTCCGCACGTCGACGGATCTCCCTGGTTGTCGAGGCCCTGAGGGATCGGGCGCTCACACCGGGGGGCCACTCCCGACCAGCGCTTCCATGGGGCCGGGGGACGGTCCGTCGTGGATCACCGGCACGTCGAATGCGGCCCGGCGGCTGGCCCGGCGCAGCGCGTTGAGGACCGGGCGGCCGAGCACCAGGATCAGGGCGGCATTGGTGAGTCCCCGGGGGATGTCGAACCCCAGCGAAGTGGTCAGATCGAAGAAGATGAAACTGTGCAGGTTGTGGAGCAGCCCTGCACCCGGCACGTACGAGAACGAGGTCGCCGTGCCGGCGCCGAAAGGCCAGAACCACAGATTGAGGAGGGTCCCGTAGAGGACTCCGGCGACGGCGGCGTAGGCCGCCAGCATCCCCAACTCCGCCTTGCCCCGTGCCGGTGGCAGGCACCCGGCCCCGAAGCCCATCCAGGCCGCACCGAACATCTGGAACGGGAGCCATGGTCCGACGCCTCCGGTGATCAGGGCGGACACCACGATGGTCAGGGCCCCCAACACGAACCCGAACCCTCTCCCCAGCACCCGGCCGGCCGGGATCAGTAGGAAGAACACCGGCTCGAACCCGGCGACCCCGGGACTCGGCACCCGCAGCGCCGCCCCGCATGCGGCCAGGATCCCGAGTAGGGCGATGGCCTTGGCATCGAGCGATCCCTCGGCCAGTTCGCTGAGGATCACCGCCAGCAGGAGTGGCAGGACAGCGATGAAGATCCACGGGGCGTCCGCAGAGTGGGCCTGGTTGACGGCGACGGACCCGTGGATCATCAACGGCCAGCAGAACCCGACCAGTCCGACCAGCGAGGTGACCGCCAGCAGCACCGATGCCTTGGGTCGGAGACGCACGGCGGTGACGGAACGCGAGCGGTCAGCCACAGATGGGCTCCCCGAGTATGGCGGTCCGGACCTCGTCGACGGTGAGCCACAGGTCGGGAGCCAGGACCTTGGCCACCTGGGGGGCGAACACCGGCGAGTGGCAGACCACATCTCGGGCGCGCCCGTCGGCCACGATCTCCCCCTCGGCCAGCACCAGCGCCCGGGTCGCCACCTGGGCGACCAACTCCACGTCGTGGGTGGCGGCCACCACACAGTGACCGTCGGCCGCCAGTTCGGCCAGGAGCTGCACCAGCCGGGCCTTTCCCGGGTAATCGAGCCCCCGGGTGGGTTCGTCGAGGAGCAGGAGGGGGGGTGCCGGGGCGAGCACGATGGCCAATGCCAAGGCCAGTCGTTGGCCCTCGGACAGATCCCGGGGGTGCCGGCCCGTTGGGAGACCGGGTAGGACCCGCTCCAGTACGGCCGCCGTGCTCCCCGGGGGGAGCCCGGTGTCACGATCGGCGGCCGAGCACTCCTCGCCCACCGACTCGCCGTACAGCAGGACACCGGCATCCTGGGGCACCAGGCCGACCCGGGCCACCAGCGCCCGGGGCTCCAGCCGGGCCGGATCGTCACCACCGACATCCACCTCTCCGACGTCGGGTGGTCGCACGCCGGCCAGCCGGGACAGCAGCGTGGATTTGCCGGACCCGTTGCGTCCCATGACGGCGACGATCTCACCGGCCCGGAACTCGAGGTCCACCGCGTCGAGGGCGGTCACGTCGTCGTAGCGGACACTGACCTTCACCAGCGATGCCACCGTTGCACCGGCGACGGTATCGGTCGGCTCGACCGGCCGGGCGCCCTCGAGGCGCACCCGAAGTGGCCCGGCGAGCCGGCGAGCATCGCGAATGGACAGTGGGAGGGGATCCCAGCCGGCCAGGCGCCCGAGATGGACCAACGGCGGTGCCACCGGCGAATGGACCATCACCTCGGCGGCCGAACCGACCACGAGCTGCGTCCCGAGGCCGGGGATCAGTACCACCGAGTCGGCGAATGGCAGTACCCGTTCGAGCCGGTGCTCGGCCAACAGGACGGTGAGGCCGAGATCGTGGACCAGGCGGGTCAGCGACGACAGGACCTCCTCAGCGGCGGCCGGATCCAGGGCGGAGGTGGGCTCGTCAAGGACCAATATCCTCGGCGATGCGGTGAGTACGGCACCGATGGCGACCCGCTGCTGCTGGCCCCCGGACAGGGTGGCCAGCGGGCGGTCGCGCAGTTCGTGGAGCCCCAGGAGGTCCAGGGCGTCTTCGACCCGGCGGCGCATGACATCGGAGGCCAGACCGAGGTTCTCCATGGTGTAGGCCAGCTCGTCCTCGACCGCGTCGGTCACGAAGCTGGCAGCCGGGTTCTGTCCGACCATGCCGACCACGTCGGCCAGCTCACGGGGCGGGTGGTCACGGGTCGACCGGCCATCGACAGTCACCTCTCCCGAGAGCCGGCCCCCGGTGAAATGGGGCACCAGACCGTTCACGGCACGCAGGAGGGTCGTCTTGCCGGATCCCGTCGGCCCGACCACGACGCACAGCTCACCCTCGCCGACGCTGAGGTCGACCCGGTCGAGGGTCGGGCGCTCGGCGCCGTCGTAGGTGAAGGTCACCCCGTCGAATCGGATCACGCGACCCGGTCCCCCGTATGGCCCGTCGGGGTGCCGGAAGGAACCGGTGAAACCGGTGGCCCGGGAGACAGGGGCGCCACCGAAGCGGCGGCCGGCGGGGCCGGCGCAGCGACGGCGTCCGACTTGTTGCCGTTGCGGCCCCGAGGGGGCCGAGAGGGCCGGCCGGCGGCGCCCGACCGTCGTTCCACCGGGGCGACCCAGGCCGGAAGCAGCCCGAGGAGAATCCCACCGGCGGCCAGCAGCGGAAGCGTCGGTGGACCGAGCGGGTAGACCACGAACTGGAGGCCCGGCACACCGAGGGCAGCGGAGGCGACCATGCACCCTACGACGACCAGCCCGGAGGCGGCGACCAGCCACTCCGGCCTCCCCCAGGGGTCCGGCCGGTACCGGGTGCGGACGGTGCGCCGACCTCCGGCCGCCAGACCCACCCCCACCAGGATGGCGCCGGCCGCCACGAACGGGATCCCCCCACCGGGCAGCGATCCGGGCACCAGCACTCCGTAGATGCCGCTCACCACGAGGAGCAGCCCGGCCGCCGTCCCTCCGGTGGCGCACCGGCGCACGCCCCGAGGGACGAGGACCCGTCGTCCATAGCCCCGCGTGTCCATCGACGAGGCCAGCTGCAACGACCGGTCGAATGCACTCTCGAGTACCGGGACCGCCATGCCTCGCAGACCGGCGACCCCCCGGACCGGTCGGCCGCGGAGTCGGCGGGCGTCCCGGACGTCACCGATGGCGATGACCAGCTCCGGGGCGAAGGCGAGTGACACCGTGATGGCGACACCGGCCTCGTACAGCACGGCCGGCAGGCACCGGAGGAGCCGGTACGGGCTGGCCAGCGAGTTCGCCGCCCCGAAGCACAGCAGGACCACGGCCAGCCGGAGACCCTGGACCACCGCCCCCAGCACCGCCTCGGCGGTGACCGGACCACCGATGCTCACACCGGCCGCCCACGACGGGAGCGGCACTTGGGGAAGGGTGAACAGGACGTGGCCGGGCAGGCGGTCCCCGAACACGATGACCAGGACCACCCGAAGAATGATGACGACGATTCCCAGCCGGAGGAAGACGACGAGCGAGCGGGACCACGGGGCCGACGTCCGACGAGCGGCCACCACGAAGGCGACCACGCAACCGATCAGCAGGAGCAGGATCGGATTGGTCGTGCGTGAGGCGGCCCCGGCCATGCAGGCCGCCCATAGCCACCAGGCACCGGGGTGAAGCCCTCGACGGCCCGGGCCGGCCGCAGCAAAGCGGGTCATCGAGCGGAAGACGTCACGGCGAGCGCGGACGTTTGCGCCACCTTGCGCTGGCGGCGATTGCCAATATCGCCACCACGAGCCCACCCAGGATCAGCGGGTCGGGGCCGGCACCTGATTTCTCCGGTTTGGAGACTGAGGCCAGACCTGTCTCGGGATCGGCGGGGATGTTGACCGGCGGAGGGGAGGTGGTCGTGACGGGCTGTTGAATCGCCGTGGTGGTGGTGGTCGAGCTCAACCCGCAACTCGGCGGGAGGGTGGTGGTTGTGACGGGCGTGAGGGGCCGGGAGGTCGAGGTGGTGGTGGACGAGCTCGAGGGGCAAGGGGTTGCCGCCGCCTTGGCCACCGCCTTGGCCCGTCTGGCCTTTGCTCGGGCGAGAGCACGGGTCCTGCCGGTCGCGACGGCGCCGGTCTTCTTCGGACCACCGCCCGAGGAGGCCGGCGTGGGGGCGGGGGTGGTGGGGGCGGTCGTCGGGTGCGCCCTCGAGCACAGCGCGCTGTAGTCGGGCGCGGTGTGGGGTGGCGGGTCATTGGGCAGACCGGTACCGGGATCCTGGAACCGCCAACCCTCCACATCGGGCGCGCCGTCGAGCTTGACCACGGAGCCGAATGCACCCGAATCCGCATAGGTCCAGTGATCGGCTCCACCGGTGAAGTAGGACCAGTAGACGTAGCCGTCCGACACCTCCTGCCCGCAGCCGGTTGCCGGATCGCCGTTGATCGAGCAGAGCAGCTGACTCGTGTTGTAGGTGGGAGCGGCCAGGCCATGCTCGGCCGTGAATGCGGCCAGCGCGTCGTAGTCATTGTCGCTGTCTGGAACCGTCACACAGCCGGTCACCTCCCTGTCGGGCGAGCCGCCGAAATCGAGGACGAACGCCACGCTCGTCTCGCCGGCCGTCCCGGCAGCGCCGGCTGCGTCGACGAATGGGCGAAGGGCGAAGGGCCCGGCGAGGGCAAGCGCCGCGGTGCCGCCGGCCACGATCAGCGAGCCGCGCATGGCCAGAGCGGTCCATGATGTAGGTCGCCCGGCATCCCGCCGTCGCCCGATGGCCCGTCGTCCACCGCCCCGGGGGCGCGACACGTCCGCACTGACGTCGACCGGTGACCGGCGGCGAATGACGGACATGGAGGACTTCTCGATTCCGGGCATCGACCCGGGAGCACCGGACGAGCGGAATGCAGCCCGGTGACCGAGTCCGCGCCGCTGTTCTCGACGGATGGGACTCATCAAGCGCTCAGGCGGTATCCCGACTCGCAGCACGACTGCCTGACGGCAGTGGACGTGCGGCCTACGGTTGCGGACCAGCGCCGGACTCCGACCGGCTTCCCCGCCTGGGGACTTCATGTTTGGACCCCGTTACCTTACCAGCACCCACTCCGACCTTCCCGGGCGTCACTCTGATGGGGCACCCAGCCACCCGGCGACCGCTTCCCCCACGCAGGCGAGCACATCCCCGAACGCCCGGACGGAACCGAACCGCACGACGAGGGAGACCACCTCCCCACCGGCCCGGACCGCCTGGGTCGCTGCCTCAGGCGTCGACCGGCCGACGACGACCAGTGCCGGCACCATCTGGGCACGGGCGTCGCCGACCACCCCACCCACCACCTTCCCGGCGAACGAGCCGAGGTCGAGGGCGCCCTCGCCGGTGACGACCCGGTCAGCGCCGTCGATCGCCCCTACCAGCCCCACCAGGTCGGCCACCAGCCGGTAGCCCGAACGCAATTGGCCGCCCAGGACCACCACTGCGCCGCCCATACCGCCGGCGGCCCCGGACCCGGGCACCCTGGTCACGTCCACTCCGGTTGATTCGGCCCAGGCGGCAGCCTGGAGCTCGAGGCGACTGGTCAGCTCGGACACCTCGGCCGGCCCGGCACCCTTCTGCGGGCCGAATACGGCGGCCGCATCGACGAACGTGGTTTCGACATCGCACGCCCCGATGAGCGTGGCGCCCCCCAGGCCGCCTGCGGCTACGACGGCCTCCCACGCGCCCCGGCCCCCGTCTGTGGTGGCGGAGCCCCCGAGACCGACCACCACGGTTCCCCCGGGACCGACCCGGCGGGCCGCAGCCACCAGGAGCTCACCGGTCCCCCGCGAGGTCGCCCGCACCGGGTCGTTGCCGTCCGGGCCACCGGCCAGTGTGAGGCCCGAGGCACGTGCCATCTCCACCACCGCGGACCCGTCCCCCAGCCGCCACTCGGCATCGACCGGTGTCCCGTCGGGCCCGGTGACCCGGGTCACCACCAGTTCGGGGCAGACGGCGGCGCAGCCGTCGAGGAGGCCTTCGCCCCCATCGGACATCGGGAGCCGGATCGCCTCCCATCCGAGACCCTCGGCCGCCGAGGCCATGGCTTCGGCCACCTCGACCGCCGAGGCGGTGCCCCGGAACTTGTCCGGCGCGACGACGACCCGGGGCATCCCCCGACCCTACTGACCGGCCGGACCGCCTACAGGGTCCCGGCCGGCGCCGGCGCCTACCCCCGGGCCTCGGCATAGGCGGCCCGGATGGTGGCGGCGTCCACGGACCCGTCCGGCTCGACCAGGGTGCCCTCACCCAGTCCCCACGCCGTCCGGAGTTCGTCGAGGGGCCGACCGGACAGCACCGCCGCCGCCTGGAGTGCGGCGCCGGTGGCCACCGCCTCGATGACCGCCGGTACGAGAACGGGCCGACCCGACAGGTCGGCGAGCACCCGCCGATAGGCCGGCGACCGGGCACCGCCACCGACAATGACGAGCGGCCCGTCGTCGATGACCGCCACCGATCCGAGCGCGTCCAGGGCGTCGAGCAGTCCGCAGACCACGCCTTCGACAGCGGCACGGGCCAGGTCCTCGCGCCTGGCATCGGAGCGGATTCCGACGATGGTGCCGGAGGCCCCGGGACGGTCGGGTGTCCGCTCCCCGTCGAAGTAGGGCACAAGGGTGATACCCGAGGCCCCGGGACGGGCGGCCAGCGCCAGGTCGTCCAGGTCGACCGGAGTGATCCCGAGCATGCGGGCCACCGTCCCGGTCACCCGGGTGGCGTTGAGGGTGCAGACCAGGGGTAGGAACCCACCGGCGGCATCGGCGAAGCCGGCCACCGCTCCGCTGGGATCAGCGGCCGGATACGGGCTGCGGGTGTAGACGGTGCCCGACGTGCCGATGGAGACGCAGACCTGTCCGGGGGCCAACCCGAGTCCGAGGGCCGCCGCCATGTTGTCCCCTGTCCCCGGACCGACGACGCCTATTCCACCGACGTCGAGATCCACAGCACCCTGGACGCCGACCGGACCGGCCGCCTCGACCGGACCGAGGACCTCCGGCAACCGGGACGACCAGTCGGCCGGTCCGACCACCTGGTCGAGCAGGTCGGTGAGCCATGCCCCCGACACCGGTTCGAAGTAGCCGGTGCCCGAGGCGTCGCCCCGGTCGGTGACCCGCCGACCGGTCAGCCGGTAGGTCAGGTAGTCGTGGGGCAGAAGGACCGACCGCACCGCGCCGGCGGTGTCCGGATGGTGGCGGGCCAGCCAGGCCAGTTTGGTGATGGTGAAGGCGGCGACCGGGACAGAACCGGTGCGGTCCGCCCAACTCTGCGGGCCGAGAGCCGCCACCATGGCTGCCGCCTCAGGGGCCGACTCGGTGTCGTTCCACAGCTTGGCCGCCCGCAGCGGACGACCGGCTTGGTCGAGTACCACCATCCCGTGCTGCTGGGCGGCCACCGAGATGGCCGCCACCGCGTGTGATCCGTCGGCGGTCACCTCTGCTGTGGCCAGGCAGAGCGCCTCCCACCACGCGGCGGGATCCTGCTCCGACCGGGGTGGATGGACGTCCGGATGCGGCGCCCGCGCCGAAGCCACCAAGGTGCCGTCCTCGGCGTCGCGGAGCTCGACCTTCGTCGACTGGGTCGAGCTGTCCACACCCAGCACCAGGGGCACGCTCAGAACGCCCCGAGCCCACCGACCAACCGGTGGCTCACCCCGGACCCGTCAGGTCGACCACGACCGAGGTCACGACCGAGTCGGCATCGGTGGCCACGTCGAGCACATACCGCCCCGGCTCCTGAAACCAGGTTCCGATCGCGCCGGACGGCGAGTGCCGCCAGGTCGAAGGCCAGATCGACCCTGCCGCGGGCACCGGCGTCCAACTCGACCCGGGCGAATCCGACCAGTCGGCGCACCGGGCGTTCAACGGTCGACCCGGGTAGCCCGGCGAAGAGGAAGACCACCGTCGAGCCGGCCCGGGCCCCGGTGTTGGCCAAGGTCAACTCGACCGTGCCGGCGGTGGCACCAGCAGCGCCCGGCCGGAGCCGGACCGAGTCCCGGTCCACGGCGAACTGGGTGTACCCCAGGCCGGCGCCGAAGGGACGGTGGGCCACGAGGCCGTCCTTGTCCAGCTTCCACTGGCCATGGAAGAGGTCGTAGACCACGGCGTCGACGCCGGGGTCCCAAGGGACAAGGTCGACCTCGTCCCGGGGCAACGCGAACGGGAGCCGACCGCCCGGCTCGCGGGCACCGCTCAGCACTTCGCCGAAGGCGGCTCCCCCTTCCATCCCCGGGTACCAGACCACCACGGTGGCGGGAACTTCTTCGAGCCACGGCATCACCACGGCCGAACCCGCCCATTACCGCCACGACCGTGCGGGGGCACACGGCGACGGTCGCCCGGATCAGGGCCTCGTCATCGGGCGCCAGTCGGAGCGTGCGCCGATCGCCGCCGGGGGAGAACGTCTCCTGATCCTGGACGGGCTCCGATTCCGGCTCGGACCCGGCGGGAGCGCTGCCGGCGGTAGCTCGCTCTCCTCCGCCGGGGGTGCGGGTGCGGGCGGGAACATCGTCATCATCGCCTCGCTCGTCCCCACGTCGATGAACTCGCCCTCGTCCTCCTTCGTGAAGCCCACGACCACGATGGCCAGGTCGGCCCCGGCGGCGATCGACACGTCGGTGTCGTGGTGGGCGACCTCGGTCCGCCGGAAAAGCCGCACGCACGCCGTCGAGGAGCGTGGACACCTCCGGTGGAAACACGTCGCTGGACCCGCCGTCGCCGAGGTTGGCCACGGCAGCCAATCGCCCGAGCACCGCCACCCGACCCGGGCCCGACGACACCGGCAGGAGCGCTCCGTCGTTGCGCAACAGCACCATCGACCGAGCGGCGGCCTCGCGTGCGAGGGCCCGGTGTTCGGGTGCGGCCAACACCGATGGATCCGGTGCGGGGCCGAACACGTGGGAAAATCGGAGCAGCGTGGACACGGTGGCCTCGACCCGGTCGCGCACATCCCCGATGGCCAAGGTCCCCGATGCCACCGCATCGGGTAGGTGCTGGGCCCGCTGCTGGCGGAACGGCATCTCGATCTCCAGGCCGGCGGTCACCGAGAGGACGGGATCGTGCAGCCCGGCGATGAAGTCGGAGGTGACGAACCCATCCCATCCCCATTCGGTGCGGAGGATGTCGGTCAACAGGACGGTGTTTTCGCCGCACCAGTGCCCGTTGACCGAGTTGTAGGCGGACATGACCGATGCCACGCCGGCGGCGGCCACCCGGCGGAAGTGCGGGAGGTAGACCTCGTGGAGTGCCCGCTCGTCCACGGTCACGTCGACCCGGAACCGGGCCTCCTCCATCGAGTTGCAGGCGAAGTGCTTCATGCAGGCCATGACCCGGGTCTGCAGGCCCCGAGTCAGGGCGGCCGCCATCTCGCCGACGTGGTGTGGGTCTTCGCCATAGGTCTCCTGGGCGCGACCCCACCCGGGGTGTCGGAGCAGGTTCATACAGACCGCACCGGTGTAGGTCGCTCCCATCGCCCGCAATTCGGTGCCGATCACCTCACCGATCCGCTCCTCGAGCCCGGGATCGAAGGTGGCACCACGGGCCATCGACACCGGGAAGCAGGTGGCCGGCCCGATGACGCACCCGCGGGGACCGTCGGCGAAGCGGATCCCCGGGATGCCCAGCCGAGCCACCTCGGCGGCCGGCCAGGGGTGGCCGTGGTACCCGCCCGCCACCATGTCCATGATCCCGGACCAGAACTCGGTGTCGCCATCGAGGCAGCCGAGCTGCTCCTCGTCGGTCATTTCGGCCACCAGCGCCCGCGCCTCCACATGGTGGTCAGCACCGTCACGCACCCGGGCGGCGGCCATGGCGAACGGCGTGGTATCGGAGGGAGTGCTCAACGGGCGCGCTCCACGTGGCGGTTGACCAGGTTCTCCAAGAGCTCCTGGCGTCCGGAGACCGGAGTCGGCTCGATGTCCTCGTCGAGGACCATCCGGTGCAGGTCGACAAGCGCGGCGTCCCCGTCCAGGATCCGGGTACCCAACCGACCGTCCCAACCGGCGTAGCGACGCTCCCGGAGGTCGGCGAGCTCCCCGGATTCATGCAGCGATGCGGCGGCCAGCAGCGCCCGGGCCAAGGTGTCGACCGCCCCGATGTGACCGTGGAACAGATCGTCACGGTCCGATGACTGGCGACGCAACTTGGTGTCGAAGTTGAAGCCCCCGGTTGTCAGTCCGCCTGAAGCCAGGATCTCGTACAGCACCAGCGTGCACTCCTCCACCGAGTTGGGGAACTGGTCGGTGTCCCATCCATTCTGGGGATCGCCCCGGTTGGCGTCCACCGAGCCGAGGATCCCGAGGGACAGCGCCGTCGCCACCTCGTGGTGGAAGCTGTGGCCGGCCAGTGTGGCGTGGTTCCCCTCCAAGTTGAGCTGGATCTCGCCCTCCAGGCCGTGACGGGTGAGGAAACCGGCCACGGTGGCGGCGTCGAAGTCGTACTGGTGCTTCGTCGGCTCCGACGGCTTGGGCTCGATGAGCACGGTCCCGGTGAAACCGATCCGGTGCTTGTGTTCGACCACCAGGTGCAGGAACCGGGCGAACTGGGCCTGCTCCCGGACCAGGTCGGTGTTCAACAGCGTGTCGTAGCCCTCACGACCTCCCCACAGGACGTAGTTGGCCCCGCCCATCCGCTGGGTCGCCTCCAGCGCATGGCAGACCTGGGCGGCGGCAACGGCGAAGACCTCCGGGTCGGGGTTGGTGGCCGCACCAGCCGCGTAGCGCGGGTGGCCGAAGAGGTTGGCCGTCCCCCACAAGAGGCGCACCCTGGTCCGCTCCATGTGCATCAGCGCCTCGTCGACCATGGTGTCGAGCCGGGCGCAGGATTCGGCGAACGTGTCACCGGCCGGAGCGATGTCCCGGTCATGGAACGTGAAGAACGGGGTGCCGAGCTTGGCGAAGAACTCGAAGGCGGCTGCCATCTTCCGGCGTGCCGCATCCATTGGGTCGACTCCGGGCTCGTTCCACGGTCGGTCCAAGGTCCCTTCGCCGAAGACGTCGGAGCCGGGCCACACGAAACTGTGCCAATAGCAGACGGCCAGGCGGAGGTGGTCCTCCATGCGACGTCCGGCCACGACCCGGTCGGCGTCGTACCAGCGGAAGGTCATCGGGTCGTCGCTGTCCGGGCCGGCATAGCGGATCGGGCCGATGTCCGCGAAGAACTCGGGGTAGGTGGTCACCGCCGGATCGGGCCGTCTCGGAGGCTGCGCACCTCCGCATCATCGCGTCGGGCACCGCCCTGCGCCACCGCCACCTGGCGTACGGCCTGCCCGGTCCCGGTGCGGACCCACAGCCAGCGGGCATCCAGTGTGTAGGGTCGGCCGAATGGTCCCGACCACGCCGGCGTACGATTCGACAGAATCAGGCACGTTCGAGGCCGAGCTCCCCGTCGACCTGCGCAGCGCGGTGCGGCTCGAGTTCTCGCGGGTTCTCCGGCCGCCGTTCGAGACCCCGCTGACCGTGGCGGTCAATGCCGCCCTGATGAGCTCGGCCTGGTTCTTCCTACCGACGTCCCTCAAAGACGATCTCTTCACGCTCCACGGCAGCGTTGCCTTCGCCTTCGTGCTTTCGGGCTGGATGTACTCCGACGTCCCCGCCACCAACGTCCTCGCCCCCGACGGACTGCGGGTGCGGGCCGCCATCGACCGACCCGACGTGCTGCGCCGGCTGCTGCTGGCCAAGAACATCGTCCTGTGGTGCTTCGTCGCCCCGATCTGCCTCGTGGTCGCCCTGATCACGGCGATCGGTGAGACCAACAAGGTCACCGCCGCCTACTCGGCCGTCGGAATCGGGGTGATCCCGTTCGGCGTCCTCGCCATCTCCGGCTGGCTCGGGATCCTCTTTCCGTATCACCCGGTCCCCATCCGCTACCGGTGGAGCCAGCGGCGCCAGTGGAAGCGGATGCTGCTGCGGTGGGGAACCCTCGTTCTCCTCCCCTACGCCCTGGTGCCCGCGCTCACGGTCGTGTTGCTGGCTCCCTCCCTGCTCCTGTGGGGCCTGCTGTCACCGGACGGCCTCAGCAAGAAAATCCCCGACGACCACCTCGGCCTCGGAATCGGTCTGGCCTGCGTCATCGCCATGGTGGCCGTTCTGGCGGGTCACCGCATCGGGCTGCGGCTGATCGCCCGTCGTCGGGACGCGCTGGTCGCCTACCTGTCCGACCCACTGCGGGGCTGACCACCGGAGCAGGGTCCATCCCGGGCGACCCGGGGCCTGACAGGCTGGATCCGTGGCCACGTCATCCATCGCCGGGATCGGAGAAGTCGAGCGCAAGGAGCTGTTCACCTCCGGCACTTCGCGCCGCCGCCAGTACCGGAGCCCTCCTGGCCGCCTACTTCCTCCTGCCCATCAACATCCGGCACAGCGGCCACAGCCTGATCCGTGACGTCGGCACCATGGCCCGCTTGGGCGTCGCCGCCGCCCTCTTCATCTCCGTGCTCATGTTCGAGATACGCGGGATCACCCGGGCCAAGCATCCGATGCTGCGCGCCGGGGTGGCGATGTCCGTGGTCATCCCCCTCTTCCTGATCTTCTTCGCCTGGATCTACCTCAACATGTCGGCGTCCGACGCGGTCGATTTCGGTGGCCACATGACACGCATGACCGCGCTGTACTTCACCGTCACGATCTTCTCGACCGTGGGATTCGGCGACATCACCCCCAAGACCGACCTGGCCCGTCTGGTGACGACGGTTCAGATGCTCGCCGACCTGGCTGTCATCGCCGTGGTGGTACGGCTCATCCTCGGGACCGCCAGCCGCAGCGCCGGCCTGCGCCGGGAGGAATCGGCTGGCGGCTGAGATTTACCGTGACGGCCGGCGGCACGTCATCGGTTGCGTGCCAAGATCCTCGGATGCTCACCAACCGCGTAACCGAGCTCCTCGGCATCGAGATCCCCATCGTCCAAGCCCCCATGGGATGGATCGCCCGATCGGCACTGGCGTCGGCCGTCTCCAACGCCGGGGCCATGGGCATCATCGAGACCTCCTCGGGTGAGCTCGACGCGGTTCGGCTGGAGATCGCCAAGATGAAGGACCTGACCGACAAACCGTTCGGCGTCAACATCGCCCAGGCCTTCGTGGCCGATCCCACGGTGATCGTCGACTTCGTGATCTCCCAGGGCGTGCGCTTCGTCACCACGTCGGCCGGTAGCCCCACCAGGTACACGGCCCAACTGAAGGACGCCGGACTGACCGTCTTTCATGTGGTGCCCACACTGCGGGCCGCAGCCAAGGCGGTTGAGGCCGGGGTGGACGGCCTCATCGTCGAAGGAGGCGAGGGTGGCGGATTCAAGAGCCCCCGGCCGGTGTCGACCATGGTGCTCCTGCCGTCGGTCACTTCGGCCTTCGACCTGCCGGTGATCGCCGCGGGCGGCTTCCTCGACGGACCGACCATGGCGGCCGCCTTCGCCCTCGGGGCGGAGGGAATCCAGCTCGGTACGGCCATGGTCAGCTCGGCCGAGTCGCCGGTGCACCCGAACTGGAAACAGGCGATCATCGAGGCGGCCGAGACCGACACCGTGTTCCTCAACAGCCACTCGTCACCAGCACTGCGGGCCCTGCGCACCGACTGGACCACTGCGCTCGAGTTCGACCACGAGCGCAACGCCATGGCATCGTTCGGCTCGGTCGCCGATGTGTATTTTCGGAGGTGACCTCGAAGCTGGGATCGCCCTGTCGGGGCAGGTGGCGGGACGCATCGGCACCAGTCGGCCGGTGGCCGACATCATCGAGTCGTGCGCCGACGGATGCGAGGCCACACTTGCCGCGCTGGCGGCCCGCTACGTGGCACCCTGACGATCGGCGACAACGCCGACCGACTGCTCCGGCCTGTCCCTGGTCAGGAGGCGTACTTTCCGAGCTCGGCCCGGGCCAGCTGGCGACGGTGGACTTCGTCGGGCCCGTCGGCGAACCGGAGGGTGCGTAGGCCGGCGTACATCCGTGCCAGCGGGAAATCGTCGGACACGCCGCCGCCACCATGGGCCTGGATGGCCCGGTCCACGACACGCAGCGCCATGTTCGGGGCCACCACCTTGATGGCGGAGATCTCCGTAGCCGCACCGCGGTGGCCCACCGTATCCATGAGATAGGCCGCCTTGAGGGTGAGCAGGCGGGCCTGTTCGATCTCGATACGTGAGTCGGCGATCCACTCCCGGATGACGCCCTGGGCGGCCAGGGGCTTTCCGAATGCCTCACGGCCGAGAACCCTTCGACACATCAGCTCGAGGGCGCGCTCGGCCATCCCGATGCAACGCATGCAGTGGTGGATCCGGCCCGGACCGAGGCGGGCCTGGGCGATGGCGAAACCCATCCCCTCCTCGGCGATCAGGTTGGTCGCAGGAACCCGGACGTCTTCGAAGCGGAGCTCGCAGTGGCCCTCGCGGTCGGTGTACCCGAACACAGGAAGGTTCCTGACGATGGTCAGGCCCGCTGTACCCCGTGGGACGAGGATCATCGACTGCTGCTGATGTCGGGCCGCGGTCGGGTCGGTCTTGCCCATGACGATGAAGATCTGGCAACGCTCGGAGGCGGCCCCCGAGATCCACCACTTGCGCCCGTTCAGCACGTAGTCGTCGCCGTCACGGACGATCGACAGCTGGATGTTGGTGGCGTCGGAGGAGGCGACGTCGGGCTCGGTCATGGCGAATGCCGAGCGGATCCGGCCGTCGAGCAGTGGGACCAGCCACTCGTCCTTTTGCTGGTCGCTGCCGAACAGAGCCAGGACCTCCATATTGCCGGTGTCCGGGGCCGAGCAGTTCATGGCCTCGGAGGCGAGGTGGCTCCGGCCGGCCAGTTCGGCGAGGTAGGCGTAGTCGAGGTTCGGGAACCGGGTCAGGGGTCCACGGGGTGACATGGGGCATGAACAGGTTCCACAGGCCGCGCTCCCTCGCCTCGGCCTTCAGGTCCTCGATCACCTGGGGGTGGGCGTGCGGGTTACCGGACGCCTCCATCTGCTCCTCGTAGACAGGCTCGGCCGGAACGACGACCGTGTCGACAAACTCGGTCACTCGCTGCCGCAGATCCGCCCCGCGGGGGCTCGGCTCAAAACTCATGGCTCACTCCTCTGTCGGACAATCCGGTACCGGACGTCACCCGCAGTCGAGCCGCGCTGGGGCGACGGAGCGGGTGGGTCCTGCGTAGTCCGAGGGTAGCCAACCCCTGGCGCCTCATGGTGCGGGCCGAAATGCACCCGGTGTTCCAGGGGAATTCCGCCCGATCTCATGGACCGCCGAACCTCACACAGCGTGGGCTTTCAGGACCATCGTCCCGTCCCCGACGAGCTTCGGATCCGAATCGCTGGGACCAAAGCCCTCAATGCCGGCGGTGGCGTCAAGTTGTCGCGCCGTGCTCCCGAAGGAGCCCACGTGAAAGCAACCGGGCCGGACCACTTCAGCATCGATGAGGGAGGGACCCCGAGATGATCCACTCCATCGGCAAGAGGTTGTCGATAGTCGCGCTGGCCACAGCACTCCTCCTGGGTGGCGGTGGCATCGCCTATGCCTATTTCACCTCGGCCGGGTCCGGCAGTGGGTCAGCCACGATCGGGACAGTCGGCGGCACCGATCTCGTCATCACCAGCTCCGACCCCGCGGGCAGCATCTACCCGGGAGCCGTTCCTGTCGGGTTCACCATCGAGGTCCGAAATACAGGGGCCGGCGACGAACACGTCAGCAACATCACCGTCACGGTGGCAAGCGACGGATCGGGCAATGCGGTCGACGCTCAAGGCACCCCGATCATCGGATGCTTGGCGGGCTGGTTCACCACCAGCTCTCCCATCGTGGTCGACGCAACCCTCAGCCCCGGTGGCGACTCCGCCGACGTCGACTCGACGATCGGCCTGACTGAGCTGGGCATCGACCAGGACGCCTGCCAGGGCGCTGTCGTGAAACTCATCTTCGCCACATCGGATCCGGTGTGACAAGGGCTCGAACCGGTTCCACCCCGGACGGACCGCCGCCGCACGGTTCATCCGGGGCAACCGGATCGAACTACCCACCAATCATTCCCACCAATCAATCCACCGGACGGTCGTAATGACACCACTCAATGACAACACCGCCGACATTCCCACTGTCGAAGGAACGACAGCCCACCGCATCGTCACCCTGGTGATCTGCACCGCCACTCTCCTGTTGATTGTCGGGTCGGCAGCCCTGGCGGCAACCAGTCGGCACCCGATGTCTTCGCCTCCGCCCTCGACGGCGCGACCGGCCACCGATCTGGTCAGTCAACAGGCACCTGACGGGTACTGGCTGGTGGGATCCGACGGTGGGGTGTTCTCCTACGGCGGCGCCCGTTTCTTCGGATCGACCGGCGCGCAACACCTGAACAAGCCGGTCGTCGGCATGGCCGCCACTCAGGACGCGCAGGGATACTGGCTGGTGGCGTCCGACGGTGGAGTATTCGCCTTCGGCGATGCCAACTACTGGGGATCGACCGGCGCTCAGCACCTGAACAAGCCGGTCGTGGGTATGGTCGCCACACCGGACGGACGGGGCTACTGGCTGGTGGCATCGGACGGCGGGATCTTCGCCTTCGGCGACGCCGCATTCTGGGGCTCGACCGGCGCTCAGCATCTGAACCGACCGGTCGTGGGCATGGCCGCCACACCGGACGGGTTGGGTTACTGGCTGGTGGCTGCCGACGGCGGGATCTTCGCCTTCGGTAACGCCACCTTCGCCGGATCGACGGGCGCACAACACTTGAACCGGCCGGTTGTGGGCATGGCTGCAACTCCGGACAGTCTGGGTTACTGGCTGGTGGCTGCCGATGGCGGGATCTTCGCCTTCGGTAACGCCACCTTCGCCGGATCGGCCGCGGGCCTCACCGGCACCGGGACCGCCGTCGGACTGGACGCGACCCCCGACGGCACCGGCTACTGGGCGGTCGACTCCAACGGCGGTGTGTTCACGTTCGGTGATGCCGTCTACTTCGGCTCTGCCGGGGGCATCGTCCTGACCGATCCTGTCGTGGGCATGGCGACGGTCCTCACCCCGGGTATCAGCTCAAAGGACTTCGGGATCACCGGGAACTCCTCAGTTCCCCTGATGCCCGGCACCAGCTCGTCGATCGACCTGCAGTTGACCAATCCGAACCCGGTGCCGATCACCGTGGTGTCCGAGTCGACGACGATCACCACGTCGAGTGGGTCGTGCACCCTGTCGAACTTCGACGTGGCCCAGGAGCTTCACGTACCTGTCACGGTACCGGCCGGAGCAACGGCGACACTGTCGTCACTCGGAGTGCCACCAGATGACTGGCCCTCTGTCGGAATGCTCGACACGGGGTCCGACCAGAACGCTTGCCAAGGCGTGCAGCTGACGCTGCACTACCAGGGGGAGGCAATCGGATGAGGCGCCGCCTGCTGATCGTCGTCATCCTCGCCGTCGTGCCCGTCGTGCTCATGTTCGTCCGTAGCGTGGGCCTTCTTCACACGCCAGTGGGTCCGGTACGGGCTCGGTGTCGGTCGGGATGCTCGCCGCCCCGACCGGAGTAACCGGAACGCCCACCGGTACGTCCGTCGCCGTCCACTGGACCGGGATCACCGCACCGGGCACGGTCAACTACGTCGTCACCCGGACGGCCGGGTCGTCCGGCAGTCCTGTGGATGTCTGCGGGTCGCCGTCGGACCCGTTGTCGGCGACACCGACGTCATGCACCGACTCCCCCGTCGCCGCCGGCACCTACTCCTACTCGGTCACCGCCATGTTCAGGACGTGGACAGCCACCGGTGCGCCCAGTAGCCCGGTGGTTGTCCCCAGTCTGACCACTTCGACGACCCTGTCCCTGTCCTCGACATCGGCCACCTACGGTACCGAGGACTCGGTCACCTATATGGCTGCCGTCTCCTCCGGATCGGCGATGGCGCCGACCGGCACAGTTGCCGTCGCCGCCGATGGGACCGGTCTGTGCACGATCACACTTCCCGCTACGACGTGTTCGGCCGGAGCGACCGCCCTCGACGCCGCGGGCAGCCCGTACACGGTCACCGCCGTCTACAGCGGGAACGCCGCGTACCAGGGCTCGTCGTCGACCGGCCAGGGTCTGACTGTCGGCTCCGACTCGACGACCACCACGGTGACCGCGTCGCCCGACACCGTCACCACCGGCTTCGAACAGACCGCACTGCTGTCGGCCACGGTCGCCACCGGTAATGGCGAGGCGCTGCCATCGGCCGGCGAGCAGGTCACCATCGACGTCGGCGCCACCTCCTGCTTCGCCACGTTGGCGCCCCGAAGTCGGCGGCGGCGCAGGATCCTGTGCGATCGGCGCCTCGTCGCTCGCGGTCGACGCCACCCCCTGGTCGGTCACCGGTACCTACGCCGGTGACGGCGACCTCACCGGTTCGTCGGGTTCATGGGCGTCGGGCCTGACCGTGACGGCCACACCGACGGTGACCACCACCGGCGCTGGCCGATGCCACCTTGACCCAGACCGGTTACGACCAGCCCCTCGACCTCAGCGGCGGTACCGGGCCGTACAACTGGTCGGTCGTATCGGGCACCCTCCCGGCCGGGCTGACGCTCGACAGCGCCAGCGGGACCATCTCCGGCGACGTCGGAACGTCGGCCACCACCGAGACCTTCACCGTTCAGGTCGTCGACCAGTCAGGAGCGACAGCACAGGCCACCTACAGACTGCAGGTGGACGACGCACCGACGATCACCACCTCGTCACTCGCTGCCGGCCACCGGCGCCGAGGCCGGATACTCACAGACGCTGGCCGCCACCGGAGGTGCCCCCGACCTGTCGTGGGCACTGACGTCGGGGTCGCTGCCGGTCGGGCTATCCCTGGATCCGACTTCAGGGATCATCTCGGGCAATCTCGACCCTGGTGCCGTAACACGGACCTTCACAGTGACCGTCACCGACGCCAACGGGATCACCGATGCGCGCCAATTCACCATCAACGTCACTGACCTCATGGTGCAGCAGATGACCATCCCGCGGGCCACTGGTAACCATGCCTCCTTTTCGGTTGTCCTCAACTACCCGGTGACGCCTGGAGACACTCTGGTGCTGTCAGTCGCTCAGCCGTGTGCAACTTCGACCGGAACCTACGTGAGTTCGCCCGTGATCAGCGCGACGCTGGGACGGCGAGGCCCTGACCCGGGCGGTGGCCACCGGATGTGGCGCCAACGGTGACGCCGAGCTCTGGTACCTGGTGGGCACCGGCTCAGCCTCGGGCACCAACGCCACCACGGTGACCGTGACTCTCGCAGCCCCGGTCACCATGCCGTACCTCAACGTCGCCGAATACGCCGGCGTGACCGGTTTCGACCAGGGAGCCGGAGCCACCGGTGCCACCATCGGCTCCACTTCCGACGTCGGCCCCGTCTTGAGTACTCCGTCCTCGGCCGGAGAGCTGGTGGTCTCCTCCGCATTCGTCAACCGGGCCACCCTCGGGACGCTCGCCACCCAGGTGTCCCCGTTCGTTCTGCTCAATCTCGTGACCCCGTTCCAGGGCTTCGGGTCGTACCTGGTTGACCCCAACACCTCGCCCGAGGGCTACACCTACGTTCAGTCGGGTGCTGGTGCGTGGTCGGCCGCCGTGACCGCCTTCAGTGTGGGCCCATGACCCGCCTGACGTGGCATCCAGGTTCGGTGACACTCCCGAAAATTTCTACCTCTCTACAAGCTGGCGAGATAGGCATCAAACTTGACGAAGCTGGTCTCCAACCCGGCCTGGGCCTCCGGACTCATCAGCATGGCGGGCACATTGGTCTGGTGCGTAACTGTTTCCGTGCGGCCGTCACCGAGGTCGTTGAAGACGATGGACGTCATCATGCCGCCTTCGACATCGGGCTCGGTGAACGAGAATGTGTGAGGCGGATCGAAGTCCACGAACACACCTCGCGTCGGGTACTCCTCCCCCGTTTCGTCATTGACCATCACCGTTTCGAAGCGTCCGCCTGGTCGGGGCTCAACCGTGATCCCCTCGAGCGGCGTGCTCATTCCGATCGGACCCCAGAAGTGGGTCAGGTGCGATGGTGTGGTCATGCATTCGAAGACGACTTCGGGCCGGGCCCCGAAGATGCGAGTGATGGTCAGTTCCCCCGGTGCAGCGGGTGCGTCGTTCATTGTTCTTGCTCCTTCTCCTTGTCGTGGGTCATGTGCTTCAGATGCTCCTCGAGCTGGTCGAATCGCTCCGTCCAGATCTTTCGGTTCCTGGCGATCCAGTCAGTAGCGGCGTCTAAGGGTGCCGGTTCGAAATGGCAGGGTCGGTATTGCGCGTCCCGGCCCCGTGAAATCAACCCGGCCGCTTCCAACACCTTGAGGTGCTTGGACACGGCCTGCAGGCTTATGTCGAAGGGCTCGGCGAGCTCATTCACTGTCGCCTCAGCTTCGGCCAGTCGGACCAAGATGGCCCGTCTGGTCGGGTCGGCTAAGGCGGCGAATGTCTGACTCAGTGGATCGTTTGTCATGTGTATTCAACTGCTAGGTTAATCAACTGCTTGATTGATTATGGCCCCACGCGAAGCAGATGTCAACCAAAGGAGATCTCCGGTATCAGCCGGCGACGACGTGAAGCCGACGAACGGTCCATGAGATGGCTGAATCGGATGCTCGAACACCAGTCGCAGGGTCCAGCCGAAATAGCGATTGTCAGGTCACCATGACCTGTAGCTCTTTCGGAGCCCACTGGGCCACGAGCTGGCGGTGACCAGTCGGCCCGCTCGGAACTTGGCAACCATGTGGAAGGGTGCAACTGCCGTCGAGTTGTCATAGACAACCGCCTCATCGACGAGGCCGATCGCTTCGACCACCAAGGGCCACAGTCGAATGTATCGCTCGCGTATCTTGGCTTCGGGTACTGCGTGCCCTCCGTCGGCCACTCGGTCTTCGACCCGCAATACGGTGAGGTCCTCTGGCACCATGCAAACGTGCAGTCCGACTATGTAGCCAGCCGCTTTGGCCTCTTCGATCAGCTCGAGCTTGGACGGATGCGAAAAGACGGTTTCCGACGCAAAGGACCTTCGTTCAACAATGAACTGACTTCGCTCGACTGCGGCCATCCTGGCCGCTTCGTAGGAGTGGGCGCTACCTTCGCCGGGCCACTCCTGCTCCGCAATTGCGTCGGCATTGATGAACGGCAAGTGCGTGATCGGCTCCAAGACCCGGGCGTAAAGCGTACTCTTGCCTGCCCCGTTCGGACCGACGACGAGCTGTATAACCGGATCAGGCACGCCGGCATCCCCGACCCTTGAGTTGACGGTTGGATGCTCGGCTTGGACTCAGGGTTGCCGTCGAACGACCTGTCCGTGCTGATCGATTTCCGAGTAAGCACGCCCCTGGCCCCTGAACTCCTCAGCGAGGTCGAGTTGACCGATGCGATCTTCGACACCCTCGCTCCAGTCGGCTCGGACTACTGCCTGCTGCACCGAGTCGAGCTCGTCATAGGAGCGGTGTCCTGCCAGCACCTGAACGATCTCACGCTGGGACACACTTGAACCCGACTCGAGCTCGCGTCCGATTCTGGCCCAATGCGTCACCTGCTGAGAGACACTGCGGTTCATCGCCGTGCCAAAGTGCCGTGCGGATTCGACCACATCGCTGTCGACCCTGGTAACCGAGGATGTTGATGACATGGGACTTCTCCCTCGCGTAACAATCTGCTACACATGGTATCAGCCAGAGGCCCGTAGGGAATCCTCTCAGGCCAGAGCTCGATGGCGGTCGGACCTCAGAGGGGCGCCCAGGGCGGGGCACCCAGGTTGTCGGCTGCGCCTGACGGGGTGTCCGATCACAGGTCCATGCACCCGAAAGCGAGCATCCAACAGCCCTAGCAATCTTGTCCCAGTTAAAGCCCTTGCCTCGCAGACGGTGCACCATCTGCCGCTGTTCCAGCGTTAACGAGGGACCGCCCACGGAAAACCTCCTCAGCTCGTCCCGACAAGTGTCGGTGACTCGCCTTCTCCGTGCGGTGACCCCTTGATTCCGCCTCTCCGATGTCTCGCGACATCACGTTCGAGCGGACGACGAGATTCGAACCCGCGACCCCAACCTGGCAAGGTGCTGACCTGGGTCTTTGTCGTAATTCCCAGTCCGCTGGCCTGCGACTGCGTCCACCCAGTTTCCAGGAAATCCATCAGATCCATCTCCTGTTGTAGAGCGGTCTACTCGGAGTCCGGCTCCCCACGGCGAAGATCAGGCCTTAGCTTGGATTGTGTTTTGCCAGCTCAGGACCGACAAGAGAGCTTCGAGGCGACTTCTGTGGCGAGAAGGCTGCGACGCAGCCGATCCTTTCCTTGGCGGTACCGGAGGTAAAGGAAGAGGTACTATCCTTTACTAAGGAGCCTGATTAGTAAAGGATCGACCGTGTTCGGAACGTTCACACGACAGACCTGGCTCCACGATCCCACGGCATATGCGCCGGCGGAGTACCGACGCGCCTGCGCCTACGACGCCTTCATCCCTGAACTGCTGACGAACCTGAAGCTCTCGATCTCCGGCTCGGTCGCCGGAGTGATCGCCGATGCCGAGTCCGCCATCCAGGCACTCAACGAGCAAGCCAACCCAGGGCTCGCCCCGCTGTCGCGTCTCCTGCTTCGCACTGAGTCGATCGCATCGTCAAAGGTTGAGGGCGTGCAGGTCGACGCGCGCATCCTGGCACAGGCCGAGGTCCGCCATGACACCGGACAGAAGGCATCGGCAACGGCGCTCGAAATCCTCGGCAACATCGACGCGATGCAAGCTGCAATCGGGAACGCAACCGAGCAGGAGCAGATCGATCTGCCACAGATCATCGAGATTCACCGCATCCTCATGGCGGCGTCTGAGCGACCCGAGATCGCCGGCCAGACGCGAAGCCGGCAGAACTGGATCGGCGGCAACAACTACAACCCATGCGGCGCGGACTTCGTCCCGCCGCCACCCGAAGAGGTAAATCCCCTCCTCGAGGATCTCTGCGCCTTCTGCAACGACGAGACGCTGCCCCCTCTTGCCCAGGCGGCACTAGCACACGCACAGTTCGAGACGATCCATCCGCACGAGGATGGCAATGGAAGAACGGGTCGCGCTCTGATGCAGATCCTCTTGAAGCGCCGGAATGTCGCAGCGAACTTCGTCCCCCCGATCAGCGTGGTGCTCGCACAGAACAAAGGGGAATACATCGACGGGCTCATCGCGTACCGAGAAGGGAACTTCGAGAAATGGCTCGAAGTCTTCGCTTCAGCCGCGGCACGCGCCGCTCATCTCGCAAGCCGTTATCTCACCCAAGTTCGTGACCTCCGAGACGAATGGCGAGGTCAGCTGACCTCACAGGGACCGGTACGACAAGATGCAGCGGCGTGGCAGGTCATCGAGATACTGCCGGGACATCCGGTCATCACCGTTGCGGTCGGCGTGGCAAAGGTGAACCGCACCAAGCCAGCCGTCAACGGTGGGATCAATCAGCTCGTGAACGCCGGAGTTCTCCGGCCTCTGTCGGAGAACAAGCGCAATCGAGCATGGGAAGCGACCGGGCTACTTGACCTTCTTGCTCGACTGGAGTCGGGCCAGTACCCCGAAGGGGACGAAGGTGCTCTTCCACGCCCATCGGAGACCGACCGGTAAGGGGATTACTTCCGAACACCCAGCAATTTCTCTCGGGCACTGCCCCTGAGCCAATTTTTTTGGAGCGGACGACGGGATTCGAACCCGCGACCCCAACCTTGGCAAGGTTGTGCTCTACCAGCTGAGCCACGTCCGCGTGAGGCTCACACCCTAGCAGTAGGACCGCCCGGATCCGAAAGGCAACCACGCCTGGACCATGGCTGAACCGAGGACATACCGGTCCCTGGCGCTCCCGCCCGCCGGTACCTCAGGCAGGTAGTTCGGCGTGCCACCACGGCACCGGACGGTCCCGTCGCTCCGCCTCGACGACAAGCTCCGACAGCGACTCCTCCATCGACCGGGCCAGGACGTCCACGTCCGGCACCAGGTCCCAACAGGCCTGGACACCGACATGTACGGAATCGAGGTAGGAGAAGACGGTCACGTTGACCCCCACCCCTTCCATGATCGGGCCGATGGGATGGAGCGAGATCATCCGGGCTCCAGCCATGTAGATCGGTACGTCCGGGCCCGGCACGTTCGACACGATGAGGTTGAACAGTGGCCTCACGTGGTCGAAGAGACGCAGGTTGGTCACCAATCGGGACAGCCGGGTGGCGACGGCAGGGAGGGCGGCCCCGGCCCAGTCCGAGTAGAGCTCGGGTCCGACCGTGCGATTCTGCTCTTTGGCCACCCCCACGCCCTCCCGGATGCGACCGAGCCGGGCGACCGGATCGGCGACGCCGGTGGCGAGGGAGACCAGCATGGCCGACACCCGGTTGCCGAGTGCGCCCTGCTCGGCCTCGGTACGGACCGACACCGGCACCAGCGCCACCAACGAGGCATCCGGCTCCTCGTCCCGGGCCGCGAAGAACGTCCGCAGCGCTCCCGCCGTGACCGCCAGCACGATGTCGTTGGTCGTCCCGCCCAGCACCTCGGCGACCCGGCGGATCTCGGCCAGAGGCAGATCGGCGAAGGCCACCCGACGGTGTCGCGAGATGGACCCGTTGATCGACGTCTGCGGGGCCTCGAACGGGGCCGGTGGCAGTGTGCCGGTCACCTCCTTGTTGCGGGCGGTCAGGGCGCGAACCGTCTGGACGGTGCGCACGATCGTCCGGGTGACGGCGTCGATCTGGTCGGGCAGGCTTCCGAGACTGCCGCGGATCCGCTCGAGGTCACCGGGAACCGGATCCGGCGACCACGTTTCCTGGCCGGCCGCGATCGCGCCCCCGTCCGTCCCCCCATCCGTGGGCGGGAGCTCCGATCCGAGCCGCAGTCTTCCCCGTCCGTTTTCGGCGCCGAACAGCGGCCGGGGGGTCGGGTCCGGGGAGAGGTCGAAGAATGCGGCCAGGACCTCCGCGCCCGACACTCCGTCGATGATGGCGTGGTGGATCTTGGAGACGACGCCGATCCGGCCCTCCGTCAACCCTTCGACCACGTGGAACTCCCACAGCGGTCGCGACCGGTCGAGTGGGCGCGAGGCCAGGTCGGCCACCAGCTCGGCCAGCTCGACCCCGCCCCCCGGGGCCGGGAGGCTGGCCCGTCGCACGTGATAGTCGAGGTCGAATTCAGGGTCGTCGACCAAGGTGGGGTGCTGGAGGCCGAAGGGAACCTCGGCCATCCGCATGCGGAAGGGGGGCACCAGAGGGACCCGCTCGTCCACCAACGCCCGGATCCGGCGAAAACCGAGGCCACCGGGCACCCCGGCCGGATCGAACACCATCGCCCCCATGATGTGGAGATGGGTTGTGGGCGACTCGAGCGCCAGGAAGGCGCCGTCGAGCCCGGTCAGTCGGGGCACTCCTATCGACCCGTCGAGCCGAAACCGCCGAGACCCCGCTCGGAGTCGGACAGGTGCTCGACCTCCACGAATTCGGCGGACTCCACCCGCTGGATCACCAGTTGGGCGATTCGGTCGCCCCGTTGCACCTGATAGGGGACCTCCGGGTCGGTGTTGACCAGAAGAACGGACAGCTCGTCGCGGTAGCCGGAGTCGATCAGACCCGGAGTGTTCAAGCAGGTGACGCCGTGGCGCAGAGCCAACCCACTACGGGGTTGGACGAAGCCGGCATAGCCGAAGGGCAGGGCCAGGGCGATCCCCGTGGGCACCATGGCCCGACCGCCGTTGGGCTGGAGGAGCATCCCGATCCGTGCGACCAGGTCGGCCCCGGCATCCCCGTGATGGGCGTAGCCGGGCACCGGTAGGTCAGGGTCGAGGCGCACAATCCGAATCCGGAGCGTGTCCGGCCGGTCCATGTCCGAGGTCGCCGCGCCCCCGGCCAGCTCCACGCTCACCTGGTCGCTCCGCACGCTCACCTGATCGCTCCGCTCATGGCCTCGGACGCTACCGCTCTCGGAGCATGGGCGCAGGTGCCGGTGCCGGTGCGCCCAACCGGTAGCGTGACTTGAGTGCTGGTATGGATGGATCTGGAAATGACCGGGCTCGACGCGGGACGCCACGTCATCGTGGAGATCGCCACGCTGATCACCGACGACGACCTCGCCGTGGTGGCGGAAGGCCCCGACCTGGTGGTCGGGGCCACGGACGCCCAGCTGGCCGACATGGACGATTTCGTCCGGGACATGCACACCGCGAGCGGCCTGCTGGACGAGATCCGCAACTCGGACATCACCCTCGAAGATGCCGGGAAGATCACCGGGGAGTTCATCCGGGCGCACGTCCTGAAGCCCCGTACCGTCCCCTTGGCCGGCAACTCGATCGGGACCGACCGGCGGTTCCTGTCCGCTTACCTGCCCGATATCGAGGAGTACCTCCACTACCGGTCGGTCGACGTGTCGACGGTGAAGGAGCTCGCTGCCCGGTGGTACCCCGAAGCACTGGCCGCGGCACCCAAGAAGGCGGGAGGGCACCGGGCCATGGACGACATCAAGGAGTCGCTGGCGGAGTTGGCCTACTACCGGGCCACCGTGTTCCGCGACCCGGAAGCTCCCTGACCGCACCGGTCGGTGCAATCGGGGGCGGACACGCAGCACCTTCACCAGAATCATCACCACGGAGGGAACAGTCATGGCCGAGTCGGTCGAACAGTCAGGGGCGGTAGGGGACGTGGCGGCCGCTCCCACCCGGGCCGAGGTGGTGGCCGCCTTGACGGCACCGGGGCAACCTTTCGCCATGGAGGACATCGTGGTCCGGGGCGTTCCGCTTCGCGCCTGGGCCTCGGCGCCGGCCACTCTGCGAGCTGTCCTCGAGTCTTCCGGCGGCCACGGCGGAGGGGACGCCGTATTCCTCGTCTACGAGGACGAGCGGGTGACCTTCGCCGAGCACAGTCGGATCGTCGCCGAGCTGGGCCGCCGACTGATCGACCGGTTCGGGGTGCGCCCCGGTGACCGGGTCGCCATCGCCATGCGCAACCTGCCCGAGTGGGTCATGGCGTTCTGGGCCACCATCGCCGTGGGCGCCGTGGTCGTCCCCCTCAACGCGTGGTGGACGGGAGAGGAGCTCGCCTACGGACTGGCCGACTCGGATACCAAGGTCGCCTTCGTCGACGAGGAGCGTCAAGGCCGGATCGCTCACCATCTGGCCGACATCCCCGGCCTCGAAGCCATGATCGTCACCTGCGAGGAGCACGATCCCGACGGCGGTGGGCGCCGGTCCGCGGTCGGCTGCCAACTGGACCGGTCCGGTCCCGACCCGCTGCCGGTCGTCCCCTTCGACGAGGTCGTCGGCACGCCGTCCGAGGACGCCACCCTGCCCGAGGTCACCATCGAACCGGACGACGACGCCACCATCTTCTACACCTCGGGCACCACCGGTCGGCCGAAGGGCGCCGTCGGCACCCACCGCAACAGCTGCTCCAATCTGATGAACCTGTTCTTCGTGTCGACGGTGGGCAGCATGCGTCGCACCGCCGCCGAGGCCGCGGCCTCACCCGGAGGACAGAACGCCAACCTGCTGTCGGTACCGCTCTTCCACGCCACCGGCTGCCATGCGCTGCTGGTCACCAACACGGCCGCCGGCGGAAAGATCGTGATGATGCACCACTTCGATCCGGAACGGGCCCTGGAACTCATCGAACGCGAGAAGATCACCGTCTTCGGTGGCGTCCCGGCCATGGTGATGCAGGTGATCGACTCGCCCGACTTCGCCAAACGGGACACGTCGTCCGTCCAGTCCATCTCCTACGGAGGCGCGCCGTGCCCGCCGGACCTGGTCCGGCGCATCAAGGAGCATTTTCCGACCGGCGCCCCCGGCAACGGGTACGGGCTGACCGAGACCTCGGCCATGACCACCATGAACTCGGGCGACGACTACGTGCGCAAGCCGGACAGCGTCGGTCCCCCGGCACCGGTGTGTGACGTCGCCGTGGTTCCGGAGAACTGGACGGGCGAGGAGCCCCCCGATCTGCCGCCCGATCCGGACCGTACCGGTGAGCTGTGGATCAAGGGCCCCAACGTTGTCCGGGGCTATTGGAACAGGCCGGAGGACACCGCGGCCTCGTTCAGCCGGGGCTGGCTCCACACCGGCGACGTGGCCCGCATCGACGACGAAGGCTTCGTCCACATTGTCGACCGGGCGAAGGACATGATCATCCGCGGAGGCGAGAACGTCTACTGCGTCGAGATCGAGGCCGTCCTGCACGAGCACCCGGCGGTGGCCGACTGCGCCGTCATCGGCGTGCCCCACCCGGTCCTGGGCGAGGAGGTCGGGGCGGTCATCGTGCTCCGACCGGGGATGGACGTGGCCGCTGACGAGCTCTCACGGCACGTGCGCGAGCGGATGGCCGCCTACAACGTGCCGTCCCGCTACTGGTTCCGCGGCGAGCAGCTGCCCCGGAACCCGGCGGGCAAGATCTTGAAGCGCGAGCTGCGGACCGAGCTGCTGGGCGACGCCCCGGCCATCTGAGCCCCGGGGGCATCAAGCCCGAACTGCGCCGCCGGCAGGACCGGGGTATCGACCGGTGACCCGGTGGTCACGCGATCTGTTGGATGACCAGCGATGCGCTCACCGCGGCGTTTCCCCCGGCATCCGGGGTGATGGTCAAGGCGTTGCTGTTCCCGGTCGGGTTGATGATCTGGAGGAGCTCACCAGCGCTGGTGGTGGTGACGAGCGACTCGCCGACGAGCTGCGAATCACCCGTGGACCGACCGACCACCGAGGTCACCAGCGGCACTCCGTCCAGAGAGAGCTCGAGCTGACCAGCCTCTTCGACCGACACTTGAAACGACACCTGGTAGGTACCCACGGCCGGCAGCTCGAACTCCGCCGGTCCGGACCTGGTGATCGTACCGACCGTCGGCCCGTTCTCGGGAAACGAAACCGGTGCTCCGGCGGCGACGGTCGCCGTGTTGTCGTTGGGCATCATGGCGTAGAACTCGGCATAGTCCGACACGGCGGGAGTGCCGGCCTGGCCCTGCGCCCCCGCAGGACCGGTGGGTCCGGTGGATCCTGTGGGTCCTGTGGGTCCTGTGGGTCCTGCAGGACCGGTGGGTCCAATGGGTCCCGCTGGCCCGGTGAGTCCTGTGGGCCCCTGTGCGCCCGTCAGACCGAGCATCCCTTGAATGCCCGGCAATCCCTGGGGACCGGTCAACCCCGGAAGGCCTTGGGCTCCTTGCGGGCCGGGAGGACCTTGTGTTCCGGCGGGTCCCTCTGGGCCCGGGGCGGACCCGCCACCGGTGGACGAGACCGCTCCGACCACAGGCGCGTTGAGCGCCTCGCCTGCCATCGAGCCGTCGGCAACTGCGTCACCGAAGGGGAACACCGCCCCGTCTTCGGCCACCAGCCAGTAGCCGCGATCGTCGGATGTCGGGACGATGCCGGTGATCGGCGAACCGACATGGCCCGAACCCAGGGAACCGTAGAACTGTGCGGTCCCGAAGGCGAACACACCACCGTCTGAGCCGACCAGCCAGTAGCCGCTCCCGTTATCGATCTGGGCCACCCGGGTCGCCGAGGCAAATCGGGCGCTCAACGTGGCCACTGCTCCCGACCCCGTGGGCTGCTGGCCCAGCACCACCACCGCTCCGACGATCAGCAGTACTACCGCTGCGATCGCCACGCTGAACCTGCGGATCCTCGAATTCATGGGTAGTCCTCCCGTTTTATACCGAAACGCGAAATTCCACCCTTCTGGCAGGTCTACTCCCCCATTCGCCCAAATAGTCAAAATTGACAAGTGCCCTCTTCGAATTCCTTCCCGGTTCGGCGCCTGGGTTCCCTCCCGGGCTGGTGCCCGCCTCTGCCAAGATGGCCATATGGGATCCGAAGGCAGCAAGCCCCGCAAGAAGTCGACGCACCTCCCGAAGGTGCCGAAGTACGAGGAGCCGAACAGGCTCGAAGGGGCCCAGGGGGGCACCGGCTTCGGCCGGGCCGGGCACGGCTCGGACCATCATCACTACGACAAGCCGACCGGATTCGGCGCCTGGGTTCTCAAGGTGCTGGGCCGCAAGCCCAACCCGTAGAGCACTCCTACGGGACGTCGAGCAGGGTGCGGGTCTGATCGACGTCGCGGCCCATCTGGGCGACCAGTGCGTCGACCGAGTCGAACGCCAGCTCGTCGCGGAGCCGACGCACGAAGGACAGGCGTGCCGGCTCGCCGTACAGATCGCCGGTGAAGTCGAGCAGGAACGCCTCGACCAGTAGCTCCCCGTCGTCGCCGTAGAAGGTGGGTCGTCGACCGACCGACACCGCCGCCTTGTGCCGTGAGCCGTCCGGCCGCTCATACCACCCGGCATAGATGCCGGGGCCGGGCAGACAGATATCGCCGGGAATGTCGAGGTTGGCCGTCGGAAAGCCGAGTTCGGTCCCGCCCCGCCGGTCACCGGTGACCACCGGACCACGCACCTGGTGGGGTCGGCCGAGCAGGGTGGCTGCTTCTTCGACCTGGCCCTGGGCCACCAGGTTGCGGACCCGGGTCGACGACACCGCAGATGGCCCGGGCGCCGTTGTCGGGACCGGCCGAGGCCAGCGCCACGCCGTCCACGTCAAATCCGGCGACAGAGCCCATCTCGGTCAACAGGGCGACATTGCCCTTCCGCCCGTGTCCGAAATGGAAGTCCTCCCCCACCACGACCAGCCGTGCGTCCTGGCCGTCCACCAGCTCCCGGGTCACGAACTCCTCGGCCGTCTCGTTGGCCCGCTCCTCGTCGAAGCGGACCACCACCGTCCGGTCGACACCGGCGGATGCCAGCAGCTCGAGCTTCTGCTGGAGGTCACAGAGCAGCAGTGGGGCCGACTCGGGTCGCACCACCGCGGCCGGGTGGCGGTCGAAGGTGACGACGACGGTGGCCAGACCGCTGGCCTGCGCTCGTTCCTTCAGCTCGGCGAGCAGGGCGCGGTGCCCGAGGTGGACGCCGTCATAGGCGCCGATGGTGACGGCGGAGCCGCCGACGGGACGCGGGAGCGGGGCGCGCTCAGTGACGATCTCCACAAACCTTCACGTTACTGCCGAGTCAGCCCGATTCCGGCGTTGGCCGTCCATTGTTGCGATCAGCCGGCGGCCTCGACCACCACCGCGGGCTTGATCCGGTCCGTCTCCGTCGCCTCGTAGACGGCCAACAGGTGGTGGGCGTCGTCCACCAGGCCCCATGGACCCTCGCCCGACACGCCGAGCGGTACCCGATCGAGCGGGAGGCCACGGGCCACCAACTTCTGGGCGTGGAGCGGCACCACCACCTGGTCGAGGTCGCGCATGGCCTGGGCCGGGGTCAACACGACGGCGGCGGTGAGTTCGTCGACCAGCCGGGCGTCCTCGGTGGTGAACGAGCCGATGCGGGTGCGCCGCAGGTTCCGCAGGTGGGCACCGCCGCCCAGGGCGGTGCCGAGGTCGGCGGCCAGCACCCGGACATAGGTGCCGGACGAGCACTCCACCTCGATCCGGAACACGCCCGGGGTCATCCCCGGGGTCACGTCGAAGCGATGGACGGTGACCGGCCGGGCCGCCCGCTCGACCACGATCCCCTGACGGGCCAGGACGTGCAGCCGCTGTCCGTCCACTTTGAGCGCGGACACCATGGGCGGAACCTGGTCGATCTCGCCGGTGAGTCCCAGCGCCGCCTCGCGCACGGCAGCCAACGAGACGTCCCCCATGTCCCAGGTCCCGGTGACGTCACCCGAAGCGTCGAGTGTGGAGGTGGCCGTGCCCAGGACGACCTCGGCCTCGTACGTCTTGGGCAACGCGGTGAGGAACCGCATCAGCCGGGTGGTCCGTCCCAGACCGACCAGGAGCACCCCGGTGGCGTCCGGATCGAGGGTGCCGGCGTGACCGACCCGCTTCTGCCCGAAGATGCGACGGCATCGCGCCACGACGTCGTGGGAGGTCCACCCGGACTCCTTGTCCACCACCACCAGGCCGTTGACCTGGTCCACGGCCTGCGGGCTCACGGTTCCCGGTCGCCCCCGTCGGCATCCTGGTCGTCCTCGAGGTGGATCTGGCGCAGCAGGTCCTCGATCCGGCCCCCCGCCACCACGGCCGGGTCCTGGGCGAACGAGAGCTGAGGAGTGCGCTTCAGCTGAGTCTGGCGGGCCACCGCCCGCTGGACCTGGATCCGGCGCTCATCGAGCGCGGCGGAGGCGTCCTCCGACAGCGAGCTCAGGTAGACCTTGGCTTGGCGCAGGTCAGATGTCGAGTCCACCGACGTCACCGTGACCATGCGGAGCCGCTCGTCGGCGTCGGCCAGCCGCTCGAGCTCCTCGGCCACCACCTGGCGCAGGACCTGGTTCACCCGCAGGGAGCGGGAATAGGGGGCGGCCCCCCGATTGTCCTGACGACGTGCCACTGGTCCTCCGGTCCGTCCACGACGACCTGCCGGCGCCGGCCCGCTCGGGGGCCGGCGTATCCGGTCAGGTGCGGGGGATCTCCCGCTCGTCGTAGGTCTCGATGATGTCGCCGTCCTTCAGGTCCTGGTAGTCCGAGAGCCCGATGCCGCACTCGAATCCGGCCTGGACCTCGCGGGCGTCGTCCTTGAAGCGCCGCAACGAGGTGATGGCACCCTTCCAGATGACCACGCCCTCGCGGAGGAACCGGACCTTGGAGCCGCGGGTGATGACGCCCTCCCGGACGTAGCAGCCGGCGATGGCGCCGATCTTCGGGACCCGGAAGACCTGGCGAACCTCTGCCTCACCGGTGACGACCTCCTCGAAGACCGGGGAGAGCATGCCGAGCATGGCCGCCTCGAGGTCCTCGAGCAGCTTGTAGATGATCTCGTAGGTCCGGATCTCCACGTCGGCCTTGGCCGCCATCTCCCGCGAGCGGCGGTCGGGGCGGACGTTGAATCCGATGATGGTGGCGTTCGACGCCTGAGCGAGCTCGACGTCGGACTCGGTGATGCCGCCGACCCCCCGGTGCACGAAGCTGAGCTTGACGTCGTCGCGCTCGAGCTTGCGGAGGCTCTCGGTGACCGCCTCGAGCGAGCCACGCACGTCGGCCTTGAGGATCAGATTCAACGTGGCCGTCTCGCCCCGCTGGATCTGCTCGAACAGGTCCTCGAGTTTGGCGCCGCCCAGCGCCGAGGTGGCTGCGGGCACATGGCCGGCCACCCGGTAGCGATGGGCACGTGCCTCGCCGATGGTGCGGGCCTGCGCCAACTCGGGGGCGACCCGGAACTCGTCACCGGCTTCCGGTGGCTCGGAGAAGCCGAGCACCTGCACGGGAGTCGAAGGCGGCGCTTCCTTGATCTGCTGTCCGTGATCGTCGACCAGGGCCTTGACCTTGCCCCAGGCCGCACCGGCCACGATCGGGTCGCCGACGCGCAGCGTGCCGCGCTCGACGATGACCGAGGCGACCGGGCCCCGACCGATCTCGAGTTCGGCCTCGAGGACGACGCCCCGGGCCCGACCCTCGGGCGATGCCACGAGCTCCTCGATCTCGGCCACCAGGATGATCTGTTCCAGCAGGTCCTCGATGCCGAGCGACTGCAGGGCCGAGACCTCGACGGCGATGGTGTCGCCACCCCAGGCCTCGGGAACCAGTCCTTGCTCCGATAGCTGCTGGAGCACGCGGTTGGGATCGGCCTCGTCGCGGTCGATCTTGTTGACGGCCACGATGATCGGGACGTCGGCGGCCTTGGCGTGGTTGATGGCCTCGATCGTCTGCGGCATGACCCCGTCGTCAGCCGCCACCACCAGCACCACGATGTCGGTCACCTCGGCCCCACGGGCGCGCATGGCGGTAAAGGCCTCGTGGCCCGGGGTGTCGATGAATGTGATCGGGTGGCCCTGCCACTCGACCTGGTAGGCGCCGATGTGCTGGGTGATGCCACCGGCCTCGCCGGCGACCACGTTGGCCGAACGGATCCGGTCGAGCAGCAGCGTCTTGCCGTGGTCGACGTGACCCATGACGGTGACGACCGGCGGCCGCGGACGCAGGTCCTCCTCGTCCTCCTCGTCGTCCTCCTCGTCGAAGAACTTCGCCAGCAGCTCGGCCTCGCGCTCCTCGCCCGGGTCGACCAGACGCACGTCGGCGCCCAGTTCGGCCGCGAACAGCTCGATCATGTCGTCGGTCAACGACTGGGTGGCCGTGACCATCTCCCCTTGGAGGAGCAGGAATCGGACCACGTCACCGGCGGACCGGTTGAGCTTGGGGCCCAGGTCGCGGGCCGTCGACCCGCGCTCGATGATGACCTCGTTCTCGGGCACCGGTGCGGTGGATGGTGCATAGGCGGTCAGGGTGGTCGGCTCGAGTTCTTCGAGGTTCCGACGCCGACGGCGGGGTCGGCGCTGATTGGGCCGGCCACGGCCGACACCGGGACCACCACGGCCACCGGGACCACCGGGTCCGCCGCCGGGGCCCCCACCGGGACCGCCGCCGGGACGGCCGCCGGCGTACCCGCCGGTCGAGGCACCACCAGGACGGCCGCCGTAGCCGCCACCGGTCGCCCCGGGGGGTCCACCGGTACGGGGTGCTCCAGGACGACTGCTACTGCCCGAGGGGCCGCCGGGACGACCGGCGAAGCCGGGACGCTGGGCGCCTGGCGGAGGTCGGCGTCCGCCGGCTCCAGGAGGTGGTGGGATCGGCTTGCCGGTGACCGACCGGGGCGGTCCTCCGGGTGGCGGCGGGATCGGCCGGCCGGTGGCACTGACCGGTGCATGAGTCGGCGCCGACCCGGGAGCGGTGGGTGCAGCCGGGGCTGTCGCCGCAGGAGCCTGGGCCGCCGGCGCTACCGGGGCCGGGGCGGCGGGCGGCGAGGCGGCTGCCGGGGGTGCGCCGGTCGGGGCTGCAGCAGGCGCTACCCGGGGCGTAGCGGGAGCAGGGGCGGCTGGGGCGGCGGCCGGAGCCACCGGTGCGGCGGGAGCCGGGACACTGGCGGGAGCCGGAGCAGCAGGCGCCGGGGCGGCGGCGACTGGGGCTGGAGCCGGGGCCGCCGGGGCCGGCGCAGGTGATGGAGCCACGGGCGCAGGAGCCGCCGCCGGTGCCACCGGGGCAGGACGGAGCGGAGCCGGGGTGGCGCTGGGCTGCTCGGATGCCGGGCGGCTGGTGACGAGTCGCGCTCCGGTGCGCTTCAGGGGCGCGACGGTGGCGGGTTTGACCGGGGCGTCCGCGTCCGGTCCATCGGCCACAGGCGGCTCGACCGACTCTGCGGCCGGCGCCACCTTCTTGGCCGGGGCTTTCTTGGCGGCGACCTTCTTGGCCGGCGCTTCGGGCTCCTCGGGCTGCACCGGTCGGCGCAGTCCCTCACGGTCGGCCTTGCGGCGGGCGCGGTCGGCCTGCGCGTCCTCGATGGACGACGAATGGCTCTTGACGCCCATCCCCAGGGACAGGCAGAGGTCAAGGGCCTCTTTGTTGGTCAGGCCAAGCTCATGAGCGAGCTCGTATACCCGGATCTTCTTCGGCAACGGCTGTTACTGCCCTTCCTTCGATGTCGAATGTGCCAATGCGCACATACGACCCTCCATCCTCGCACATCACAACGCCGGACTTTCCGGATCGACCCGGCCTGCACCCCCGGTGGACCATCCGAACTCCTGCCTGAGGCGGTCGACCGCCCCGGCGCCCACCTGGCCCCGAAGGGCCCGCTCGAACGCCCGGCGCTTCTGGGCCAAGTCGACACAGGCCGCCGATTCCCGGCACAACCAGGCGCCCCTGCCCGGGAGCAAACGCCCCGTTACCAGGGATCCGTCCCCGAGGCGCACCACCCGCACCAGGCTGTCCGTCGATTGGGTCCGTCGGCACCCGATGCAGGTCCGCTGAGGGGCTATGCCGGAGCTCCCTCGGCCGATGAACCGTCTTGCGACGTCGCCGCGGCGCCTGTAGCTGCCTCCGACGCTTCCTCGGCCTCGATGGACTCCTCGATCGCCTCTTCGACGGCTTCCTCGATGGCCTCTTCGATTACCTCCACCACAGCCTCTTCGACGGCTTCCTCGATGATCTCCTCGACGGCCTCTTCGATGGCCTCTTCAACTGCCTCTTCGACCACGACGGCCACAACCTCGTCGGCGCCGTCGGCACCTTCGGCCCATTCGGTGGCCGACACGGCCGAGCCACCTTCGGCCGGCTGCCAGACCATCTCACCGGCCTCGTTCTGGATCCACTCGCCCTCGGCCCATTCCTCGCCGGCGTAGCCCGACTCCTCCTCGGCCAGCTGGGTCTCGCTCTTGATGTCGATCCGCCAGCCGGTGAGCCGGGCGGCGAGACGGGCGTTCTGGCCCTCCTTGCCGATGGCCAGTGACAGCTGGTAGTCGCTCACGATGACCGTGGCGGTTCCGGTCTCGTCATCGAGGCGCACCTCGCGCACCCGGGCAGGGGCCAGAGCGGACTGGATGAGCTCGACCGGATCGTCCGAGTAGGGGACGACGTCGACCCGCTCCCCGCGGAGCTCGTTGGTGACCATCCGGACGCGCGAGCCCCGGGCCCCGACACAGGCGCCTACTGGGTCGACGTTCGGATCGTTCGACCAGACGGCGATCTTGGTCCGGTGGCCCGGCTCACGAGCGGCGGCCTTGATCTCCACCGCACCCGACGAGATTTCGGGGACCTCCAGCTCGAACAGTCGCTTGATGAGGCCCGGATGGCTGCGGCTCACCACGATCTGGGGACCCTTGGTCGTCTTGCGCACCTCGACGATGTAGGCCTTCAGGCGTGCGCCGTGCTCGTAGCGCTCATAGGACACCTGCTCCGCCTGGGGCAAGAGCGCCTCGACCTTGCCCAGGTCGAGCAAGGTGTAGCGGTTGTCGGTCTGTTGGACGATGCCGGTGACGATGTCGCCCTCACGGCCGGCGTACTCCTCGTACTTGAGGTCGCGCTCGACCTCGCGGATGCGCTGGAGGATGACCTGCTTGGCTGTCTGGGCGGCGATGCGGCCGAAGTCGTCCGGGGTGTCGTCCCACTCGCGGATGACATTGCCCTCTTCGTCGAGCTCCTGGCCGTAGACGCGGATCTCCCCCGAGTCGGGGTCGATGGTGACCACAGCTTCTTCGGCGGCATCGGGACGGCGCTTGTAGGCGGCGACGAGCGCGTTGGCCAGGGCATCGAGCAGTGTCTCGACGGAGATCCCCTTGTCCCGCGCGATCTGGCCGAGTGCGTCGAGGAATTCGAAGTTCGTCTTGCTCATGGGGTTGGGACCTGCTTCCTCTTCTGCGTCTGCGTCGTCTTCTGCGCCGTCCGCGCGTTCTTGCCCGGGGAGCTGGCTCCCGAGGGCTTCTGGGCCCCGGAAGGCTTCCGGGCCCCTGTCGTCTTCTGGTCACCCCACACGAATACCGTGCGGGCCCGGTCGATGTCGCCGTATGCGAGGCGCGATCGGTCCATCCGGGGAACCGTCGACGGCGAGCACGAACCCGTCCTCGTCCGAGGCGACCAATGTGCCCTGCAGGCGTCGTTCGCCGGGTACCTGGGGACGGGTCTTGACCGTCACCGTGGCCCCGACCGCCTTGGCGAAGTGGGCCGGGGTGCGCAGTGTGCGCTCGATCCCGGGGCTCGAGACCTCGAGCGAGTACCGACCGGGGATAGGGTCGACTTCGTCGAGCAGGGTGGAGACGGCCCGGTTGGCGTCGGTCAGCGCCTCCAAGTCCACGCCGCCCTCGCGGTCCACGGTCACCTGGAGGACACCGGACTTCATCTCGACGTCGACCAGTTCGAGACCGGCTCCGGTTACCACCGGCTGGAGGACCGCGAAGAGATCCTGGACCATCTGCGCTTCCTCCTCTCCGTGTGGATTCCGTGTCGTGTGGGTGACGTCGATCGTGGCGTTGTGCTGGTGAATCGTGCTGTACTGGTGATGTCAGTGGCCGGCGACCTGACGGTCCCGACCGGTGCTGCACACCCGGTGGAGGTGTTTTCGACCAAAACAAAAGCGTGGGCTAGCCGCCCACGCCTCATCAGCGTCACTACACCCCAACCGAACGGCAGAGTGAAAAGTATAGCAGCGCACCAGGCTGCGCGGTACCCCTGAACAGGCGATCCGCGCCCTCTAGCGCCCTCCGGCACCGCCCGTCGACGCCCTCGGTGCCATGGTCGGTCCCCCGCTCCGTGGTCAGACGCCCAGGAGGTCCCCGGTCGGGGCCGACAGGCCCACCTCGCGCTCCTCACCGGTCACCCGGGACCGCCACTCGACCATGCCCCGGGCCACCCCCTTGGACCCGACGACCAGACGGACCGGCACCCCCAGTAGGTCGGCGTCGGCAAATTTGACCCCCGGTGACACATCCCGATCGTCGTAGAGCACCTCGACCCCGGCCGCCACCAGACGGCCGTAGAGCGCGTCGGCGGCCTCGGCGACTTCGGGGGAGCGACCGGCGCCCAGGGCGGCCAGGTGGATCTGGAAGGGTGCCAGTCCGGCCGGCCACACCAGGCCCCGGTCGTCGTGATTCTCCTCGGCCACCACCGCCAGCAGCCGGGAGACCCCCATGCCGTAGCAGCCCATCGAGAAGATCGCCTCGCTTCCGTCCTCGGCCACGAACGACGAGCCCGTCATCACGCTCGAGTACTTCGTGCCCAGCTGAAAGGTGTGGGCCGCCTCGACCGAGCGCACCAGATCAACCGGCTGGCCGCACCGGGGGCAGGCGTCGCCGGTGGCCACCTCGGCGTACGATCCCCACTCGTCGACGGTGAAGTCGCGCCCGAGCAGCGCCCCGCTGACGTGGTGGTCGGCACGGTTGGCACCGGTGATCCACGGGCCGGGTCGGGCCACTCCGAGGTCGGCGATCACGGTGATCCCGGACTCCTGGCGGCCCATCGGCCCGATGTACCCCTTGACCAACGACGGATTGGCGGCGAAGTCGTCATCCTCGAAGAGCCGCCAACCACCCGGCAGCCGGCGCCTCCCGGTCGCCGGCCAGCAGCAGGAGCACCGGTCGGCCGTCCGTGTCGACCACAGCGAGGCTCTTCAGCAGTTGGGCCGAGGTGATGGTGGGGTCGTCGAAGAAGGCGACCACCTGCTCGATCCCGGGACGATCCGGCGTGTGGTGCTCGATCAGTGCAGCAGCGTCGCCGGACGGCTCGAGCGGATCCGTGAATCCACCACGCTCGGCCGCCTCGACATTGGCGGCGTAGCCGCACGAGACGCATCGGACGAAGTGATCCTCGCCCACGTCCGAAGGCACCATGAACTCGTGGTTGACGTCGCCCCCGATGGCGCCCGAAGCGGCCTCGACCGGCGAGACGTTGAGGCCCATCCGGGCGAAGATACGCAGGTAGGCGTCGTAGACGACGGCATAGGAGACCTGCATGGCCTCCTTGTCGGCGTCGAAGGAGTAGGCGTCGCACATGATGAGCTCGCGGGTGCGGAGCAGCCCGAACCGGGGGCGCGCCTCGTCCCGGAACTTGACCTGGATCTGATAGACGGTCAGGGGTAGCTGGCGGTACGACTCCACCTCGGCCCCGACGGTCACGGTGACCACCTCCTCGTGGGTCGGCCCCAAGACGAACGAGCCGCCCCTGGCCTCCACCGTCATGGCCGGGAGCGCATCGCTCCCGAACAACGCGGCCCGACCGCTCTGCTCCCACAGCTCACGGGGATGGAGCGCGGGCAGCAGCAGTTCCTGGCACCCGGACGCATCGAGCTCCTCCCGGATGATCGTCTCGATGCGCTGGAGCACCCGCAGACCGAGTGGCAGGAACGAGTAGACACCCGAAGCCAGACCGGCGGATGTACCCACCCCGGACCAGCAGCTGGTGACTGGCCACCTCGGCGTCGGCCGGAGCCTCTCGCAGGGTACGGACCATCAGGCGGGACATTCGCATGGGCGGAGAGCCTACTGTCCGGCAAACGAGCACCCCGGGAGCCAGCGGCTCAGCCGGCAGGGGCTCCCTCGTCACCGAAACGCTTGCGGATGAGGTCGACCTTGGTCTCTGATGAGTTGGCATCGGCGCCCTTGGCGTCGAGCAGCTCCCGGCGGTCGGCCTCCGCCTCGGCCTCGGCGCCGGCATCGGCCGCGGCCAGCCGGGCCTCGACGCCCTCAGCCACCAGGCGTTCGGCTTCGGCCACCAGGGCCTCGACCATCTCGTCCTCGGGCACGACCCGCACGATCTTTCCCTTGATGAACAGGTGTCCCCGCTTGCGGCCCGCGGCGATGCCCAGGTCGGCCTCGCGGGCTTCCCCCGGTCCGTTGACCACACATCCCATGACCGCGACCTGAATGGGGAGGTTCCGATCGCCGAGCGCTTCCTGCGCGGCCTGGGCCACCGCGATCACGTCGATCTCGGACCGCCCACAACTCGGGCAGGCGATGAGGTCGAGGCCCTTGCGCTCCCGAAGACCGAGCGCTTCCAGTAGCTGGCGGCCAGCTCGGGCCTCCTCCACCGGATCGGCGGTCAGCGAGTAGCGGATGGTGTCGCCGATGCCCTCGGCCAACAAGGTGGCGATCCCGGCCGTCCCCTTCAACAGGCCACCGGGCGGGGGGCCGGCCTCGGTCACCCCGAGGTGGAGCGGGAAGTCGAACGTCTCGGAGGCGAGCCGGTACGACTCGATCATGAGCGGCACCGACGAGGCCTTCACCGAGATCTTCACGTCGTCGAATTCCACCTCGGAGAAGTAGGCGAGCTCCATGCGGGCCGACTCCACCAGTGCCTCGGGGGTGGCACCCCCATACTTCTTGTAGAGGTCAGGGTGCAGCGAGCCGGCGTTGACGCCGATGCGGATCGGCACACCCCGGTCCTTGGCCTCGGCGGCCACCAATTTGATCTCGTGGGGCTTGCGCAGGTTTCCCGGATTGAGCCGCAGACCCTGCACGCCGGCTTCGAGTGCGGCCAGTGCCATCTCCACGTGGAAGTGGATGTCGGCGATGATCGGCACCGGGGACCGGGGAATGATCCGGGCCAGTCCCTCGGCCGCAGCCTCCTCGTTGCAGGTGCACCGGACCAGGTCGGCGCCGGCCGCGGCCAGGGCGTAGATCTGGGACAGCGTCCCGTCGACATCGGCCGTCTTGGTCGTGGTCATCGACTGGACGGTTACCGGGGCACCGCCACCGACGGCGACGTCACCCACGCGGATCTGCCGGGTCGGACGTCGATCCGTCATGCTCCAGGCTCGTACGTGCCCATTCCCCCATGCTACGGCCGCCTGTCCCGTTCCCCCGTTCGCATCCCCTGCTGCCGCCAGCCGTCGGGGCAGCCGGGTGTCGCCCCCCTCAGCCGAAGGGGTTGGCCAGGATGGAGGATGTCCGTCAACAGGGCGGGCACGATGAGGACGGCCAGGAACAGCATGAACACCCAGGCGAACGGCATCAGTTTGGCCACGTCGGCGTGGTAGATGACCTTGCGTCCGCCGGTGCGGATCTTCTCGTAGACGGCGATGGCCACGTGACCGCCGTCGAGGGGGAGCATGGGGAAGAGGTTGAAGACCCCGAAGAAGATGTTGATCACGATGAGGATGTAGAGGTAGGCGCCGATGCCGGCCTGCAGGGCGTCGGTGGCCGTCTGGCCGATCCCTACGATCGATGGGCCCGGGTGCCGTCGGCCGCCGCCGACGCGGCGGCCTTGGCGCTTGCGACCTGGTCGAACCGCTGCGCGAATCCCGCTGGGTGAGAACAGGTGGGCGATGCTGTACACCGACGCCCAGGCCACGCTCAACAACTCCGAACCGGCTGAGGTCGACGGCACGGACGACCGGGCGGGTCCGGTGGGCAACCGAGACTCACCCCGATGAGCCCGTAGGGGGCGGTCCCGGCCGGCGGTTGCGGAACCCTCTTCGTGAAGTGCGCGGCCGTTGACCGGGGTGACGGTCAGGGTGCCGTGTGTGCCGTTGCGCTCCACCACCACCGTCAGCGGCCGATCCGGATGGTCGTTGACCGCCCTGGTCAGGGTCTCCAGTCTGCCGCCGATGGTCCTGCCGTCGATGGACACCACGATGTCACCGGACCGCATGCCCCCCACGGCGGCGGGACCCGCCACACCGCCCACCTGGTTCAGCCCTTGGATCTGTACCTGGCTGGAGTTGGGCATCCCGACCAGGGAGTACAGGGCGATCAGCATCACGAACGCCAGGATGAAGTGCACGGTCGAGCCGGCCACGGCCACGGCCATCCGCGAGTGGAACGGCTTGTCCCGGTAGAGGCGGCCCTTCGTCGGCCGGGTCCACCTCCTCCAAATTGGTCATCCCGGGGATCTTCACGTACCCGCCCAAGGGCAGGGCCTTGATCCCGTACTCGGTCTCGCCCCGCCGGAACGACCACAGCCGGGGCCCGAATCCGACGAAGTACTCGGTGACCTTCATCCCCGCGTGCTTCGCCGTCAGGAAGTGGCCCGAGCTCGTGCAGCATCACGATGACGATGATCGAGGCGATGACGATCAGCAAGTCCACATAGCCGGTGACCACGGCCACCGCCACGATGGCGGCGAGCGCCACGACCAGCTCGACGGCCGAGCGTCGGGGCGATTTCACACGATCGGGCGACGAAGGCGGATCCGCGGGCTCCGGGTCAGGCATGTCGGCGGGCAGGATATCGGCGGAGCTCATTAGACGCCTCCCGCTCGGCGACACCCGATCCCGGCCAGGCGGCGGGCGGTGGCGTCGGCGTCAAGGACGTCGTCGACCGTGCGGATGCCAGGGGCGCCTTCACTGGTAGGTGCGTCGTACTTGTCGAGGGTGCACTCGACGACCGCGGCGATCGCCGACCACGCCGATCCGCCCGTCGAGGAACGCCCCCACCGCCACCTCGTTGGCCGCGTTCAGCCACGCCGGTGCGAGGTCCCCGGTCCGGCCGGCACGGTAGGCCAGGTCCAGGCACGGGAACGTGGTCCGGTCGGGGGGCTCGAACTCGAGGACCGAGAGGGCGGCCCAGTCGATCGCGCCAAACGGGGTGCGCAGTCGGCCGGGGATACGCCAGGGCGTACCCGATCGGCAGTCGCATGTCCGGCATCGACAGCTGGGCGATGATGGCCCCGTCGACGAACTCCACCATCGAATGGACCACCGACTGGGGGTGCACCACCACGTCGATGTCGTCGTACGGGAATACCGAAGAGCTGATGGGCCTCGATGACCTCGAGTCCCTTGTTCATCAGCGTGGAGGAGTCCACGGTGATCTTCGGCCCCATTGACCATGTCGGATGGGCCAGTGCCTCCTCCACTCGCCACTTGGCAAGCTCGTCGGCCTTGCGGCCCCGGAACGGTCCACCTGATGCCGTGATCAGTAGTCGGGACACGTCCTCGTGGCGGCCGGACCGCAGGCACTGATGGACGGCGCAGTGCTCCGAGTCGACCGGGATGATCTCGGCCCCGGGGGTCTGGCGCACCCGGGAGACCACCGGCGCCCCGGCGATGATCGACTCCTTGTTGGCCAGCGCCAACCGGCTGCCGGCCTCGAGCGCGGCCAGGGTGACCGTGAGCCCGGCGAAACCCACCACCCCGTTGACCACCACATCGGCCACGGTGGCGATGGAGGCGAGGCCGTCGACCCCGGCCACCAGCTCGGTGCCGGCCGGGAGCCTGGCCGCCAGCCCGGAGGCCAGGGACAGGTCCCCGATGGCCACGACCCGGGGGCGGAATTCGAGAGCCTGGGCCACCAGCGCATCGACCGACTGCTGGGCGCCGAGTGCCACGACCTGATAGCGATCCGGCTCCTCGCGGATGACATCGAGGGTCTGGGTCCCGATCGATCCGGTCGACCCGACCACGCTCACCGTCACCGGCTCAGATCGCCGCTGGCGGCGGTCTGTGCGGGCCCGCCGGTCGGATGATGTCATCCCACCAGCCTGCCCGATTATCAGGCGATATTGAGCGCGCGGACCAGGTAGTACGTGGCGGGCAGCACGAAGATGAGGGCATCCACCCGGTCCAGGACCCCGCCGTGACCGGGAAGGAGGGTCCCCATGTCCTTCAGGCGGAGGTCACGCTTGAGCAGGGACTCGCACAGATCCCCCAGCGGTGCGACCACGGCCACCACCACGCCGAGCAGCGCGGCGTTGGCCGCCGTCCACGGGTGGATCTCGCCTACGGCGATCGTCGAGACCAGGATCGCCGCCATCGCGCCGCCGAACAGGCCCTCCCATGTCTTGTTCGGGACTGATGTTGGGGGCCAGCTGGTGGCTGCCCACCCAGCGCCCCACCACCAGGGCACCGACGTCGTTGGCCACCGTGGCGATGATGGCACCCAACAAGAAGGCGATGCCGTGCCGATCAGGGAAGGTCGACGGAGACAGCAGCAGGCCGGCGTACGAGCCGAGAAGCGCCACCCATCCGACGACCAACATCGTCGACGCCGTGCCGGCCACTGCCGACCCCCGCTCCACCCCGAACAGGTACCACAGCAAGGTGAAGGCGGTGATCAGCACCAGGACGAGCGGCAGCGCGGCGACACCCTTGGTGTACGCGCCGACCATCAGCGAGATGGTCCCGACCAGTCCGAGCAGCGTCGCCGGCCGCCAGCCCGCCCGACGAAGGACGGCGAAGGCCTCGCCGGCGGCGAAGGTGACCACCAACAGACAGAGGATCAGTGCGGTCACCGTCCCGAGCTTGAAGGCGAAGAGCGCGACCACGGCCACGGCGATGCCGGTTCCCACCCGGACTCCGGTGCTGCCCCCGCCCCCCTCGCGTTCGTGGCGCACCCGTTCGGTCTGGACCGGGGGACCACCCCCCGTCACCTCCGGGGTGTAGTTGCTACTCGACCGGGGCGGGCGCTCCGCCGCCGACCGGCGCCGGGACGCTCGCCGTCCGGATCCGTCGGGGTCGGAGGGGTCCGGGGTCGCGGCTGGCCATCGACTCCTCGGTGGCGTGCTCCTGTTCGGCGATGCGGTCGGCCGCGGCCAGTCCGGCCAGTCCGGTCTTCCGTCGGCCGGCACCGGGCACGTCGGCGACCGATGCCCCCGGAGGCTCGGCGGCCAGAGGCTCGGGCAGGGCATCGATATCGTCCGGAGGCTTGGCCTTCAGTCGGGCCGGCAGTAGACCGCTCCGCCTCGCCCGTCCCACCCGGGTTGCACCCGACGGTCGTGTGGCGTCCGCCGGCACGATCGCCTCACCGGCGGCGAGCGTGTCATCGGACCCGCCGCCTGCCGACGGGCCTGGGGCCCCCGAACTGACGGCGGCGGCCACCTCGGCGGCCGATACGGCCACCGTGGCCTCTCCAGTGAACACCGGCTCGTCCCGGGGGGTGTCGCCCGGCCTGGTCGGATCGTCGGGGCTGTCGCCGGATCGGACCACTTCGACCGGTTCGGTGATCGGGTCGGCCCACGACGAACCGGGGCCCGGCTGCCCGGGCTTCACCGAGCTGAGGTCGAACTCCCATGGGCGTCGTTCTTCGTCGGTGTCGTCGGTCTCGTCCAATGCACCCAGCGACGCTCGATCGTCACTGAACATCGCCGGCTCGAACTCCTCCTCGTGGGCGACCCAGTCGGCGTCTTCCTCGCGCCAGGTGGGCGGAAGGATCCCGTCGGTCGGCCCGTCATCGTCCCGGGCCAGGACCGCAGGCACCTGGCCGGTGGCCGGCTCGGTCCAGTGCGGCAATTCGGCATGGGCCGCGTCAGCCGGCGGCTCGTCGGCTTCAGCCGGTTCATCGATGATCCGGACCGATCCGTGCGATCCGCCGTCCTTGACGATCTGGGCGGGCGGGACGACCGGGACCTCGGACGTGATGTCGGCGGCAGTTTCAGCCCCGATGATTCGCACGCCTCCGGTTGTCGGGCCAGGGGATTCGGGGCGCGCCGACGACTCCCGGTCGTCCGTTTCGTCCTCATCCCCATCCGGGCCTTGCTCCACGCTGTCGTTTCCTCTCCACGAACGGGCCCAGGGGCCGGTCCGTGTCGGTGCCAGGTCGTCGATCGGCCCGGTGTCATCTCCGGACCGCCGTCGGTGCGAACTCAGATTTCCAGGAGCTCCTGCTCTTTGTGGGCGAGTTGCCGGTCAATGGCGGCCACGTGGTCCTGGGTGACCTTTTCCAGATCCTTCTCCACCCGCTCCAACTCGTCGGTGGAGAGGTCGCCGTCCTTCTGCATCGCCTCGAGCTCCTGGCGGGCGTTGCGCCGCATGTTCCGCACGGTGACCCGCCCTTCCTCCGCCTTCTGCTTGACCACTTTGACCAGTTCCTTGCGGCGCTGCTCGGTCGGGATGGGGAAGGAAAGCCTGATGACCGTTCCGTCGTTCGAGGGTGTGATGCCGAGGTCGGAGCTCTGGATCGCCTTCTCGATGGCGGCCAGTGAGCTCTTGTCGTATGGGGATACCACCAGGAGACGGGCTTCGGGCACGGAGAACCCGGCCATCTGGCGGAGTTCGGTTTCGGTGCCGTAGTAATCGACCTTCAGGTGCTCCACCAACGCCGGTGTCGCCCGTCCGGTCCGGATGGCGCTGAACTCCGACTGGGTGTGCTCCACCGCCTTGGCCATGTGCTCGGTGGCGTCGGAAACCACGAGTGCGATCAGGTCGTCATCCATTAGCGGAACAGCGTAGTCATCGTGGTCCGGGCGCACCCGGGGACGTCCCCGAACAGGGGAATCATCGGATCAGCGTCCCGATCGGCTCGCCACTGAGTGCCTTGCGGATGTTGCCCGGCTCCATCAGGTCGAACACCCGGATCGGGAGCCCGTTGTCCTTGCAGAACGTGATGGCGGTCAGGTCCATGACCCGCAGGTCTTTGGCCACGACCTCCATGAAGGAGACCTCGTCGTAACGGGTGGCCGCGGGGTCGATCCGCGGGTCCGCCGAATACACACCGTCCACCCCTCCGTGGGTCCCCTTGCACAACAGGACCGCCTCGATCTCGGCCGCCCGCAGGGCGGCCGAGGTATCAGTGGTGAAGTACGGGTTGCCCATCCCGGCGGCGAACACGACGACCCTGCCCTTCTCGAGATGCCGGATGGCCCGACGCCGAATGTAGGGCTCGGCCACTTCGGCCATCTGTACGGCGGAAAGGACCCGGGTGGCCTGGCCGTGATGCTCGAGGGCGTCCTGGAGGGCCAGGGCGTTGATCACGGTCCCGAGCATCCCCATGGTGTCCGACGTCGCCCGATCCATGCCCGCGCCGGCTCCGGTCGTGCCGCGCCAGATGTTGCCGCCACCGACCATTACCGCGAGTTCGAGGTCGAGCTCGTCCCGGGTCTGGGCGATCTCCCGGGCCAGTTGCTCCACGGCGGCGGCGTCAATCGTCTCGTCCGACGCGGACGAGGCCAGCGCCTCGCCCGACAGCTTCAAGATGATCCGCTGGCGCTCGCCCACCGTGCCGTCAGTCGCCGACGACTACCTGGGCGAACTCCGTCACCTTGGCGTCGCCGAGCAGCTTCCCGATGGTCTGCTTCTCGTCCTTCACGAAGGGCTGGTCGACCAGGACCCGCTCCTTGTACCACCCGTTGAGCCGGCCCTCGATCACCTTTGGCAACGACGCCTCGGGCTTGCCCTCGTTCAGGGCGATCTTCTCGATGGTCTCGCGCTCGGCGGCCACCTCGGCCTCGGGTACGTCCTCCCGGTTGATGTAGAGGGGGCGGGCGAAGGCGATGTGGGCGGCGATGTCGTGGGCGAGGTCCTTCGAGCCGCCGGCTACGGCGACGGCCACGGCATTGACGCCCCGGCCGGCCTGCAGGTGGAGATAGGAATCGACGGCACCATCGGCCGGCGCCTCGATCCGGACGACCCGACCCAGGGAGATGTTCTCCTTGAGCGTGATCTTCATCGAGTCGAGCTCCTCAGCTCGATCGGCCACGGCGTCTACACCCTTGGCCGCCACCAGGTTGGCCAGTTCGTTGACGAAGCTCACGAACTGGTCGGACTTGGCGACGAAGTCCGTCTCGGAACGCAGCTGCACGATGGACACGGCATCGTCGGCGACGCCGATTGCGACGGCACCTTCGGACGCTTCGCGATCGGCCCGCTTGGCCGAGCCGGCGAGACCCTGCTCGCGCAGCCAGGTGACTGACTTGTCCATGTCGCCTTCGTTCTCATCGAGGGCACGCTTCGCATCGAGCATGCCGACCCCGGTGAGCTGACGCAATTTCTGGACGTCCTTGGCGGTGAATGCGGGCACGTTCAGACCTCCTCGGTCGACGTCGATGCGGCCGGCACCTCAACTGCCGGATCCTCGGGGGTGGTGGCCACGACTGCCGGAGCCTCGGCGGCGGGAGTCTCAGCGGGTGCAGCATCTGGCGCAGGCGCAGGCGCAGGCGCAGGCGCAGCCGGTGCCTCGGCCGTGGGAGCCTCGGCTTCCGGTGCCTCGACCGCGGGAGCCTCGGCAGCCGGCGCAGGCGCGGCGGGCGCGGGAGCCGGCGCCGGCGCCGCGTTGGCGGCTGGACGGTTCTGGGCGATGAAGCGACCCTCTGTGACAGCGTCAGCCACCACTCGACAGAGCAGGGCACCCGAGCGGATGGCGTCGTCATTGCCCGGGATCACATGGGTGATCACATCGGGGTCGCAGTTGGTGTCGACCACGGCTACAACCGGCAGGCCCAACTTGTTGGCCTCGGTGACCGCGATGTGCTCCTTTTTCGTGTCGATCACGAAGATGGCATCCGGAAGCTTGTCGAGTCCGCGGATCCCGCCCAGGTTGCGCTGGAGCTTCTCGAGCTCACGGGTGTGGCGGAGCGCCTCCTTCTTCGGCATGGCGTCGAAGTCGCCGGCCTTCTGCATGGCCTCGAACTCCTTCATGCGCTTCACCCTCGTCGAGACGGTCTGGAAGTTGGTCAGCATTCCGCCCAGCCAGCGCTCGTTCACGTAGGGCATCCCGCACGCATCTGCGTACACGGCCACCGGGCCCTGGGTCTGCTTCTTGGTGCCGACGAAGAGAATGGTGCCGCCGCCGGCCACGAGGTCCCGGATGTACCCGTAGGACTCCTCGATCCCCTTCATCGTCTGCTGGAGATCGATCAGGTAGATCCCGTTGCGCTCGCCGAGGATGAACCGGCGCATCTTGGGGTTCCACCTGCGGGTCTGGTGTCCGAAGTGGACGCCCGCGCCCAACAACTGCTTCATGGTGACAACTGCCATCTGACTGCTCCTTGTAACGGTTGATCCCCGACTGCAGCACCCCGATTGATCGGGGCGACCGTGGACGCGGCCGGGTGCGTGTGAGTACCGCTTGGACGTACCACCGGACGGTGGGACCCCACCATGCTAGTCGCCTCTGTCCGCCGCCCTCCACTCGGGTCAGGCGGGGACCCGGTCGATGCCGTCCGCGGTCGCGGACCCGGCGGTCAGGCGCCGGCGGGGGCGACGCCGACTTTGGCGTCGCCGGCCAGCTTGCGCCCCGTTCCCTCGGGACGGTCAGCCAGCTTGGCCCTCAGCTGCAGGACGGCCTTGGTGTGGATCTGGCAGACCCGACTCTCGGTCACCCCGAGGATGTCGCCGATCTCGGCGAGGGTCAGGCCCTCGTAGTAATAGAGGGTGAGGACCGTCTTCTCCCGCTCGGCCATGTCGTTGACCGCCTTGACGAGCGCCTCTTTTGTCTCTTTGACCTCGAAGGTGTCCAGGGGGCCGGACGTCGAGTCCGGGAGGGTCTCCCCCAAGGTCGAGCGGTCCGAGTGATCCCCGCCCCGGAACACCTCGTCCAGGGCGACAACGCCGACGAAGGAGATCTTGCGGAGTGTGGTCTGGAACTCTTCGTCGCTCATCTCGAGGTCTGCTGCCACCTCGGCATCCGTCGGCGTCCGGTGAAGGGCTGCCTCCAGCTTCGAATAGGCCTGCTCGACGGCTCGCGCCTTGGCCCGCACCGAACGGGGCACCCAGTCGATGGAGCGGAGCTCATCGATGATCGCACCCTTGATGCGGGGGACGGCGTACGTCTCGAACTTGATATTCCGGGCCGGCTCGAACCGCTCGATGGCGTCGATCAACCCGATGATCCCGTAGCTGGCGAGGTCGGCTTCGTCCACGTGGCGGGGCAGCCCGACGGACACCCGGCCAGCCACGTACTTGACGACAGGGGCGTAGTGCACGATCAACTGGTCGCGCAGCGCCTTGGCGCCGGACTTCTTGTACTCGGCCCACAGGGCGTCGATCCCGTGACCGGCCGTGTCGAGTTGCGTCGCCAATTCTCCCCTTAGGCCCGTGGATGCGTCCCCGAATAGACCGAACGCAGGCGCTCCTTGCTTACATGAGTGTAGACCTGCGTGGTCTGCAGGCTGGCATGCCCCAGTAATTCCTGCACCACGCGCAGGTCCGCACCTCCGTCCAGCAGGTGGGTGGCGAAGGTATGACGGAGGGCGTGGGGGTGGGTGGGGACCGGTGACCGCCGGTCGAGGATCCGCCGCACGTCCCTGGATCCGAGGCGATTTCCCCGGCTGTTGTAGAACAGCGCACCGGTCGTGGACGAGGGTCGGACCATGGACGCACGGGGACCGGCGATCCAGGCACGGACGGCAGCGGTGCACCGGTCGTGGACCAGCACCTGGCGCTGCTTGGAGCCCTTGCCGGTGACGGTCACCACGCCCCGCTCCAGATCGAGATCCCCGATGTCGAGCCCGCACAGTTCGGCAACCCGCATCCCGCTCCCGTACAGGAGCTCCAGGACGGCATCGTCCCGGACGTCCCGCGGGGCTGGGCCTTCGTGCGATGTGGCGCCATCTGCCGGGCCGCCTTCCTCCCGGGGAGGTGGTTCGAGCAGCCGTTCGAGCTCGGGGTGTCCGAGTACACGGGGTAACCGGGAGTCGGGGGCCGGAGCCGACAGGCGAACGGACGGGTCGGCGGCGATGACACCTCGCCGGGCGCACCACGAGAAGTAGGACCGTAGGGACGCCGCCGTCCTCGAAATGGTGGCCTTGGCCTTTCGGCGGGTGGCCAGGAAGGCGAGATAGCGGCGCAGGGTGATCCGGTCGACATCCCCCGGCCCTCCCGCCCCGCCGCGTTCCGCCCACTCGGCGAAGCGCTCGACGTCGGAGGCATATGCCCGGACCGTGTCCGGGGACAGTCCTGCGACCGAGCGCCGGTAGGCCTCGATCTCCCATTCCACGAAGCCGAGCGTATCTCTGCATTCCCGTCAAAGGGGTCATTGGCGGCACCCATGGCGTAGCGCGGAGGGCTAACGTCAGGCCGGGACAACAGCGGTATCGGCTCATCGGGGGGGACCGTGGGCGACCGACAAACCCTGATTCTGCGCTCGATGCAGGGCACGGTGCAGAACCGCAGTCACCAGTGAGCACGACAAGCAAGAGGGGGCCGGCAGGAGCCGGGCGCCAACGTCAGAAGGGGAACCATGACTGATCGCATCGACCGCCGCTCCTTTCTCGCCAAGAGCGCTGTGGCCGGGGCGGGCCTCGCGGTAGCCGGCGTCTCCGGTGGGCTCCTCGCCGCCTGCGGCAGTTCCAGCTCGAGCTCGTCGACCACCGCCGCCGGTTCGTCCACTTCGCGCAACAACGGCGTCACGTCGGCCACACCGAAGCCCGGCGGATCGCTCGTCTTCGGCGTCGATGCCGAGGAAAAGGGCTTCTCCCCCACCCAGGGCACCTTCGACGAAGTGGGCATCCTCTATGCCCGGACCATCTTCGACACCCTGATGATCCTCGACGCCAAAGGGACACCGCAACCGAACCTGGCCGAGTCGGTCACGTCCAACCCGAACGGCACGGTCTGGACCATCACCATGCGGCCGAACCTGCTGTTCCACAACGGTGCTCCTTGTGACGGCGCCGCCGTGGCCGCCAACTTCAAGGCCCAACAGGCCTCGCTGCTGACCGGGCCGGCACTGACCCCGATCGAGTCGGTCGTCGTGACCAGCCCACTCGTCGTCACCATCACCATGAAGACGCCGTGGGTGCCCTTCAACTACTACCTGACCGGTGGGATCGGCAGCCAGTTCGCCTTCATCGCCGAGCCCAACTGGCTGGCGTCGGGCAGTCAGACCAATCCGATCGGGACCGGACCATTCGTCTTCAAGGAGTGGGTGCCGAACGACCACTTCACCGCCACCCGCAACCCGAAGTACTGGCGGCCGGGTCTGCCCTACCTGGACACCATCACCTACAAGCCGATCCCCGATACCGACCAGATCCTGAACAGCCTCAAATCGGGCGCCGTCGACATCATGCACACCGATACCGGCTCCGACATCATCGAGTTGAGGGATGACACCTCACTCGCCTACTGCGACGACACGGTGAAGATCGCCGGCGAACCGGACATGGGATGCATCCAGTTGAACCTGTCGAAAGCGCCCTTCAACAACCTCAAGCTGCGCCAGGCCATGGCTTACGCAACGAGTTCCGAGCAGTACGTCAAAGTGATCGACAACGGGGTCAACCCGACCACCAACGGGGCCTTCACGTCGTCCTCGCCGTATTACCTGTCGGACAACGGTTACCCGGCCTACAACCTCGACAAGGCCAAGCAGCTGGTGTCCGAGGTGAAGGCGTCGGGGGCCAGTGTCTCGTTCAACCTGGGACATACCCCGGACCCCAAGGGCAGTCAGATCGGCCAGTACCTCCAGCAGGTGCTGCAACAAGCCGGTATGCAGGTCACCCTCGTGCCGATCCTGCAGGACTCCATCATCAACGTGGCCCTGACCGGCGCATACCAGGCGCTCACCTGGCGGCAGTTCGGCGCCGTCAACCCCGACCTCAACTACATCTTCTGGACACCGACCAACGCGAGTACCCCCGGATTCGCCATCAACATGGCCCGCAATACCGACCCGGCCATGCAGACCGCGCTCATCCAGGGGCGCGAGGCGACAACCTCCGCCGATCAGGTCGCCGCCTACCAGCAGGTCAACAAGCTGCTCTCCCAGGACATCCCCTACGTCTGGTACGACCGCACCGTCTGGGCCATCGGCGCCATGTCCAATGTGCAGAACTTCGACAACCCGACGACGCCGGCCGGCAGCCCGGCGTTCGGACTCATCGGCGGAGCGGTCTGGCCCCAGGAGATCTGGATCTCCTGATCCGATCCGACCGCCGGTCGAAGACGGCCGGCCTGCCCGCTGAGGGTGGGGCGGCCGTGTCATGATCAGGCCATGAGTCGCATCCTGATCGTCGAGGACGACGAGCGGATCCGCTCCTCCATGCGCCTGGCGCTGGAGGAGGAGGGCTACACGGTGGACGGTGTGGGCAGCGGCGAGGAAGCCGTGGACCGCTTCGGTTCCGAGCCCTACGAACTTGTCCTGATCGACCTCATGCTCCCCGGCATGGATGGTTTCGAGGCGTGCCGCGCCCTACGTCGTACGTCGACCGTCCCGGTCATCATGGTGACCGCCCGGTCCGACACCCACGACGTGGTGGCCGGGCTCGAGGCCGGGGCCGACGATTACGTCACCAAGCCGTTCGTGGCCAAGGAACTGGCCGCCCGCATCCGCGCCCTGCTCCGTCGTTCGCGCCACGAGGACGAGGAGAGCACCTTCCTGAGCTTCGGCGATGTCGAAATCGAGCCCGAAGCAGGTGTGGTCCGCCGCGCCGGCGAAGAGGTCCACTGCACCCGAACCGAGTTCCGACTCCTCTGCGAATTGGCCAACCACCCGGGCAAGGTGCTGAGCCGCGAGCAGCTGCTGGAGCGGGTCTGGGGCTACGACTACTTCGGCGACGGACGCCTGGTGGACGTGCATGTGCGCCGCCTGCGGACCAAGGTCGAGCCCGACCCGGCCTCGCCTCGATTCATCCTCACCGTCCGGGGCATGGGCTACAAGCTGGCGGTCTGACCCGTGCCGCCCGCGACGACCGGCGTCGGCACCGGCAGGGGGATTCCCGCCACCGCCGGACGGCCCGACCCCCCGAGCGACACCGCCGGCACCCAGGGGACCGAAGCCGCCGCCCGTCCCACTCGGTCCGGACGGACCGGGCTGTCACGGGGACTGGGCCTCCGGGCCCGGGTGACCCTGACCTTCGCCATCGGCGCCCTCGGACTCTCCACGCTGATGGCCGGTATCACCTACTTCACCGCCCGGCAGACCTTCCTCAGTGAACGCCAGTCCGCCGAACAGCGACAGTCGTTCGCCAACGCCGCCCTGGTCCAGGATGCACTGCGCTCACCGGTCACCCAGGTGAACCAGCTCATCGAGTCAGTCGACACCCTTCCCGGCTCCCGATCGGTACTGCTCACCGGTGGTCAGTGGTACGCCACGTCCATCTCGGTCGGGCAGAGCGCCATACCGGCCGGCGAGCGGGCGCTGGTGCTTTCGGGGACACCGGCGTCCCAGCTGTTCAATCTGGCCGGGTCGCCCCAGGAGGTGATCGGCATTCCGCTGCCGGCCGTCCACTCCTTCTACTTCGAGGTCTTCACCCTCGACGAGCTGGCCGGCACGTTGCGTGCGCTCGCCGTGGCATTGGCCGCCGCAGCTCTGGTCACCACTGTGGCCGGTGCGGCAGTCGGACGATGGGCCGCCTCACGGGCGCTGCGCCCACTCGCCGGTCTGACCGACGCAGCCGTGGCCATCGCCGGTGGGCAGCTGGACACCCGGGTGGAAGCGGGGGACGACGCCGACCTGGAGGAACTGGCATCCGCCTTCAACCGGATGACGGCCAACCTCCAGGACCGGATCGAGCGCGAAGCCCGGTTCACCTCCGATGTGAGTCACGAGCTCCGGTCGCCGCTCACCACGCTGGCCGCCACCGTGTCGGTGCTCGAGAGCCATCGGGAACAGCTCGCCCCCCGGGCCCAGAGTGCCCTCGACCTGCTCGACGGGGACCTCAAGCGCTTCACCCGCATGGTTGACGACCTCCTCGAGATCTCCCGCTTCGACGCCGGCTCGGCCGAGCTCTCGCTCGACGAGGTCGACCCAGGTGAGCTGGTCCGGCGGGCGGTGGCGGCGACGGCTCCGGTGGACAACGAAGGGGTGCGGGGGCCGGTGAAATTCCCGGTCGAGGTCGGACCCGGCGTCGACGGGCTGCGCCTGCGGGTGGACAAGCGCCGCTTCGAGCGGGTGATGGCCAACCTGGTGGAGAACGCCGCCCAGTACGCCGGCGGAGTCACCCGGGTGCTGGTCGAACGCCAACCACCGCTGGTCAGCGCCACACCGGTCCAGGTCACGGCGATCCGGGTCGTCGTCGAAGACCACGGGCCTGGGATCCCGGCCACCGAGCGCGACCACCTGTTCGAGCGGTTCTACCGCGGCGCCCGAGCCGGCCAGCGGGCCGCCGGTGAAGGAACCGGGCTCGGCCTGTCCCTGGTGGCCGAGCACGTCCGCCTCCACGGCGGCCGGGTGTGGAGCGAGGACGCCCCCGGTGGGGGCACCAGGTTCGTCGTCGAGCTCCCGCTGTTCCCGGTGGGGGACGACGGGACCGAGGGCCCGCTCGACGGTGGGGTGCCGGCGTGATGCGCCGACGCGCCCGGTGGATATCCACTGCCGCTGTCCTGTGCGTCGCCCTGGGGTTCGGAGCGTGCGGGCTCCCCACGGCCACCTCGCCCACCCCCATCGCCAAGTCAGCCGTGCCGTACCACCTGTTGAACCCGCCGCCCACCACGACCACAGCACCGGGCACACCCCCGGCCGTCGGCGTGGCCGAGCAGATCTATCTGGTATCGCCCGACGGCCATCTGGTGGCCGCCGACCGGGAGGTGGCGGTGCCGGCCTCGTCGAGCCAGGTGCTCGGGGCCCTGCTGGCCGGCCCCACGGCTACCGAGACGGCATCCGGGATCCAGTCCTTCCTCAGCGGTAACGGCGTCCGGGCGAGCGTCACCGAAGCCGGCGGCATCGCCATGGTCCACTTCAGCACGAGCCCGATCCAGGTGGTCGGGCCGGACCAGACCCTGGCCATCGCCCAGGTCGTCTACACGGTGACGCAGCAACCCGGGATCACCGGAGTGACGTTCGCCATCGGCGGGAAGCCGATCGAGGTGCCCACGGCCACCGCCGCCGCCCAGGTCGAAGGCCCGGTCGGCAGGGCCGACTACCTGCCGCAGGGCCCCCTCGCGTGACCGTCGTGAGGTCTGCCGCGCCCGGTCAAAGGGGGCCGGTCAGGCGGCGGCGGACCACGCCACCCGCGGGGCGTCGTTCCACAGGTGCTCGAGGTCGTAGTACGAGCGGGCGTCATCCATGAAGACGTGGACCAGGAAGTCCCCGTAGTCCATGAGTACCCAGTAGGCGTCGTCCATACCCTCGATCCGGTACGGCGATCGCCCGCTGGTGAGTTTCACCTGTCGCTCCACCTCATCGACGATCGTCTTGACCTGACGGGTGTTGTGCCCGTTGGTCACGACGAATGCGTCGGTCACCCCGAGGAGGTCACCCATGGCGAGGATGACGGTCTCCTCCCCCGACTTGGCGTCGGCGGCGCGGGCGGCCACCAGGCACTCATCGGGGACGTCAGGCACGGCGGGCCGTGCGGCGGGGGTGGGATCTGTGGTGGTCAAGGGTTGCCTCCTTCTGGCGCCGGGGCGCCACGGGACGGGACAGTCGGCCGCACGGAGCGGTCGACAAGACTGGCTGTTGACGAGCTGACACGGGATGCGGAAATGGGCGAGACGCTGGAGCGGACGGAGAATTCGGTGGAGTTGGCCATCGGGGCCGACGGAGCCGCCGAACGGTAACGGGCGAGGGTCACTGTCACAATCGTAAGCGCCAGGCACAGTGCGACGACCGCCACACACACCCAGGCCAGGCGACGCCGGTGCGCCCGGGCCTCGCGCATCGCCCGACGGCCGTCGACCACGGTCGGCGACTCGAGGTCCCCGGTTGGCGACTCCGGGTCCTCCGTTGGCTGTCCGGGGTCCGAGCGGGGCCCAGCCGATGGTTCCGGCGAGGTGGGAGGTGGAGGCGGAACCGGGTCCGGGATGGCCGACGCCACCGGATCTGTCATGCGACTGCCAGATGGATTGGGTGGGGCGGGAAGCGGAGGCGGCGGGGTGCTGTCGGACTCGGTGGTGGTCAGCCGCACGCTCATCTATTCGTAGCGTACAGACCGCGCTCAGAAATGCAACGGATGACGGATTCGGGCAGATCATCGTGGACCGGCTCCCCAGCCTCGAGTCGGGCTCGCAGATCGGTGCTCGAAACGTCGGGCGGGGCCACCGGCACGTGCACGTACCGCCATCCGGGCGGGGGGTCGGCCACCGGAACCCCGGGCCGGTCCACGATGGCCAGAGTGACCAGCTGGCGCAGCGCCTCGGGCTGGTGCCAGCCGTCCAACCCGGTCACCACGTCGCCCCCCACCACCACCACGATCTCGGCTTCCGGCTCCAGTTCGAGGAGGTGCCGGACGGTGTCGACGGTGTAGGAGGGTCCCCCCCGGTCGAGCTCGATCCTCGAGGGCTCGAGCCCGGGCCGACCGGCCAGGGCGGCCGACACCATGGCGAACCGGTCCTCGGCCGGGGTCACCGGACGGTCCTGCTTCTGCCACGGCTCGTTCGCCACCACCACCAGCATCCGATCGAGGCCGAGCGCCCTCCACACCGATTCCGCCACTTCCACATGACCGCGATGGATCGGATCGAACGTACCGCCGAAGAGTCCGATGCGCCGACCCGCGCCGGTCACCTCAGTTACCGGCGAGCGCGGCGACCACTGGGGCGAAGGCCTCCATTTCGGCCTCGTGGACCACCACGTAGTTGAACCCGAATCGCTCCCGCCGTTCCACCAGACGCTCGATGATCTGCTCGACGGTGCCGATCAGGGCGATGGGTGTCCCGGCCACGTCGGCGGCCGACACCCCCACCATCCGGGCCAGGCGCTCGGTGGCGTCCTCACGGTCCGGAACGATCTGGACCAGGAACGTCAGCACCTGCAGCTCGAGGTCGGCGAACCGGTCGCCGGCTGCCTCACGAATCCAGCCGATCCGCTCGTCGTAGTACTCGGCCGTGGTCGTGGCCAGAACCTCGGCGCCTACGACGCCGGCGGCCAACGACGGATTGACACCTACGATGTCCGCCTCGCGGGCGGCGATCCCGAGGACCCGACGCCCTCCCCCTCCGATGATGACCGGCGGATGGGGTCGACTATGGGGTAGCGGGGCGCCGACCGCCTTGGTGATCCGGTAGTGCTCGCCCTCGAACGTGCATCCACCGGTCGACCACAGTTCCTTCATCACGGTCAGGCTCTCCGCCATCCGGCCGATCCGGACACCCGGGGGATCGTTGGCGATTCCTGATCGGTCATAGTCGGTGGTCATCCACCCGGCCCCGATACCGAACTCGACCCTCCCCTCGGACATCAGGTCCAGAGTGGCGATCTCTTTGGCCAACACGATCGGGTGCCGGTAATCGTTACCGAACACCAACGAGCCGACCCGCAGCTCGATGGTGGCCTCGGCGGCCACGGTAAGGGCCACCAGTGGGCCGAACTGGTCCTCGAAGTGGTCGGGAATGAAGAGGCTGCTGTACCCGAGTGCCTCGACCGAGCGCGCCAGGTCCCGCCAGGCGGGCCCGGACGAGGCGTTGGAAAGCTGGACGCCGAAGCGGAACGGAGGCATAGAGCGAGCCTAGAGCCGGAGGCTTTACGCTGTGGGGGTGGCACCAGTGACCCCCTCCCCCGAGACGACCACACCGTGGACGCCGGATTCTTGGCGATCGCGCCCCGCGGCCCAGCAGCCGACGTGGCCGGACGAGGGCGTCCTCAAGCAGGTCCACACCAAGCTGAGCGGCCTTCCGCCTCTCGTATTTGCCGGTGAGGCCCGCCACCTGACCCGTGCCCTCGGACAGGTCTCGAATGGAGAGGCCTTCGTACTCCAGGCCGGCGACTGCGCCGAGTCCTTCTCCGAGTTCACCGCCGACGGAATCCGCGACAAGCTCAAGGTCATTCTCCAGATGGCCGTGGTGCTGACCTACGGTGCCGGCCTGCCGGTGGTCAAGGTCGGCCGGATCGCCGGCCAGTTCGCCAAGCCCCGGAGCTCCGCCACCGAGCTGGTGGGCGACCAGGTCATCGACTCGTTCCGCGGCCACATGGTGAACGACGACATTCCCGAACGGGGGGCGCGGGTGCCCGACCCCATCCGACTGGTCACCGCCTACGAGCAGTCGGTGGCCACGTTGAACCTGTTGCGTGCATTCACCAAAGGCGGATTCGCCGATCTCAGCCAGATACACGCCTGGAACCAGCAGTTCGTGGCCACCTCCACCGAGGGTCGGCGTTTCGAGGACATCGCCGAGGGAATCGACCGGGCGCTGCGCTTCATGGACGCCTGTGGGATCAACCTCACTTCGGAGGACACCCTCCACCAAGTCGACTTCTGGACCAGCCACGAGGCGCTCATCCTCGACTACGAGGAGGCCCTGACCCGCCGGGACTCGCTGACCGACGACTGGTACGACTGCTCGGCCCACATGCTGTGGGTAGGCGAGCGCACCCGCCAGATCGACGGTGCCCACATCGACTTCCTCGCCGGCGTCCACAATCCGGTCGGCTCGAAGATCGGGCCGTCGGCCTCCCCCGACGACGTGTTGGCCCTGTGTGAGCGCCTCGACCCCGATCGCGTACCGGGCCGGCTCACCCTGATCACCCGGTTCGGGGTCGACGCCATCGACGACCACCTGCCGCGGCTCCTGCGCGCCGTCCAGGACGAAGGCCATCCGGTGGTGTGGATGTGCGACCCGATGCACGGAAATACGTTCACGGCCGAGGGCGGGCAGAAGACGCGTCGTTTCGACGACATCATCGGAGAGCTCCAGAGCTTCTTCCGGATCCACCGGGAGATGGGGACCTGGCCCGGCGGCGTCCATGTCGAGCTCACCGGCGACGATGTCACCGAGTGCCTGGGTGGGGTGGAGGATATCCTCGAAGGCCAACTCGGGCAGCGGTATACCACCACCTGTGATCCCCGGCTCAATGGACGCCAGGCGCTCGACCTGGCCTTCCGCATCGCCGAGCTGCTGCGCAACTGAGCCAGTCGAGGGCCGTTCCCACCTTCGGGGGTGCGTAAGCGCTGCTCGCAGGGGGGTCATTGCGTCCCTCCCTCCTGGCATCCACAATGGAGCCGGCGCCAGCTTCGACCCTCGGCACGACGACACCCCGGTCGGCGACCACGGACCACACACCCTGACCCTCGGAGCCCCGTAGACCTATGCCCCTAGCCGAACATCGCCATTCCCCCATCCCCCTCAGCATCCGGGCGAAACGCGCCTGTCCGGCGGTGCTGGCGGTGCTGGCGGTGATCGCCTCGATGGCGCTTCCGACCGTCGCCGGGGCTGACCCCACGACCACATCGACCACCGCGCCCCCAGTTTCGGCACCGTTGGCACCGGCGCAGGTGTCTCAGACGTCCAAGGTGTCGGCGTACTGGTTGGCGGCGAGCGACGGAGGTGTGTTCGCGTTCGGCGGTGCCCCGTTCTACGGATCGACAGGTGGCATCAAGCTGAACAAGCCGGTCGTAGCCATGACCGCCACCTCACTCACCGACTCGGGTGGCTACCGCGAAGTGGCCACCGACGGTGGCATGTTCGACTTCGGCGACGCCGGGTTCTACGGGTCGATGGGGGGCAGCCACCTCAACAAGCCGGTCGTCGGGATGGCCGCCACTGCCGACGGTGCCGGCTACTGGGAGGTGGCTTCGGACGGAGGGATCTTCTCGTTCGGCGATGCCGCCTTCTACGGGTCGATGGGGGGCAGCCACCTCAACAAGCCGATCGTCGGGATGGCCGCCACCGCCGACGGCGGTGGCTACTGGTTGGTGGCGGCGGACGGCGGGATCTTCGCCTACGGCGACGCCGCCTTCTACGGTTCGACCGGCAATCTGACGCTCCAGGAGCCGGTCGTCGGGATGGCGCCCACCCATGACGGAGGCGGCTACTGGTTGGTGGCGGCAGACGGCGGGATCTTCGCCTACGGCGACGCCGCCTTCTACGGCTCGCTCGGCGGCGTTCCCCAAAGCCACCCGATCGTGTCGATGACCGCCACCGCCGACGGCGGCGGCTACTGGTTCACCAACAGCAATGGGGCGGTCACCGCCTTCGGGGACGCCTCCTACTGGGGCTCCACGCCCCAGGTGCTGAACGCCCCGGTCGTCGGAATGGCCGAGGGAGCCGGAAGCGGCTCCTTCACCGGGTCGTCGTATCCATCGGGCAGCTACGGCTACGACATCTCCAAGTATCAGTGCCCCTCGTTGGGTGGCTCACTTCCCGCTGCGCCGCACACCATCGGGTTGGTCCAGGTCGAGGAGCCCGGCTACCCCGTCAATCCGTGCCTGGCCCAGGAGGCGGCTTGGGCCGGCGGGGGACTGAACCTCTACATCTATGTGGACTACGGGACGGATGTCACGAGTGCGGACAACTGGTGCGCCACGTCGGCCTCGCCCCTGACATGCAACTACGGGTTCAACTCGGCGGTGCAGGCCTACAACGATGCCGTGGCGGCCGGGGTGAATGCGGCGGTGCCGTGGTGGCTGGATGTCGAAGACTCCTCCCTGGAAGGGAGTCAATCCGGCACCAAGGACCTGGTGCAGGGGGCCATCGACGGTCTGAAGTATGCCGGGCTCAACAGCGTGGGCATCTACGCCAGTCCCGGTAATTGGATGAAGTTGGTGGGCAACTACCAGCCCGCCGTGCCCTACTGGGCCGCCAGCTGGGGGATCGCCCCGACGACAACCTGCGCAGACGTACAGGCGACCTACCCCGGGCTGCCTACCGGCCCGGTGCAGATCGTGCAGTACAGCTCACCGTCGACGCCGGAGCCCCTGGGTGGGATGAACGTCGAGTACGACGACGACTACGCCTGCTGACCGAGCGGTCTCGGCCTCACCTCCGGCCTCAGGTGGCCGCCTCATCTGGGCCCGGGACCGACTGGCCGGCGATCACCGACAGGTGGCTCCACACCACGTGGCGGGCGGCCCGGGTGCGGACCAACGGGTGGTCAGTCATCTCTTCGATCGCCTCCAGGCAGTGGTTGCAGATGTCTGTCACCTCCCGGTGGCGCTGATGGTCGTCCATCGCCGCCCACTCGGGCGTGCCCGCTGCCGATCGCACCTCCTGCTCGACGTCGGCGAGCCCGGGCTCGAGGGCGGCCAGGTCGGCGAAGGCCGACGCCAGGAGGGCAGCATCAGGTGGCACATCGGCCAGGACCTGCACCTGTGCGAACCACGCCAATTGCTCGGCGGAGATCGGCTCGACAACTTTCCCCGTGGCTGCCGCCACCAATAGCCGGTTGGCCCGGAATGCGGCAAGATCCTCCCGGGCCAGGCCGTCGGCGCGAATAGTGGCCGCAGCCCGCCTCAGCTCCTTGGTGTGCCGTCCGGCGGCGCGCCCCAACTCACCGACCGCCTCCGGGTCGTCCCGACCCGCCTCGGCCAGGCCCAAGGCCAATGCCCGCAGGTGCGACGACCGGTCGGCGTACCAGACGACCTTGGGCATGGGCTCGTCGAGCTCCTGATCGCCGAGCGAGTTCACCAGAGCGGCCGTTCCGATGGAGCCGAACACCTTGGTCACCGGTCCGGGTGCCCTTCTCCACCGCAGTCCATGGTCAACCATGTCCAGAGTCTCTCACTCGCCCCCCGGGGAGACCTCCCCCGGCACCAGGCCGGAGCCCGGGTCTGCGGTCAGGCCGGGTTCTTGGTGTCCACGGTGAGCGCCGAGGTAGGCGTCCCCGAAGTGAAGAAGATGTAGGGACCGTTGTCCGCCGGCATCGAGAACCCCTCTTCAGCCCCGGCGGCGATGGTGGCCGGGCCGAGGAGATTGGTCGTCAGTGACTGGGACACGGCGGTCTGGTTTTCGATCAGGATGTAGTCGTTTCCAGGGGCTCCCTGGGCCGGATACTTGTCCGTCACCCGCCTGGAGCTGAACTCGACATGGCCCTTGGCGCTGAGCACGAGCCGGACCAACGGCGGGCTGTAGGCATTGACCGTGAAGGGCTCGGAGTTCAACGTGGTGCCGTTGGTCACCAGGGTGACGCTGGTGACACCCTCCGGGAGGTTCGGCGTGACGACGGTGCACGAGCTCGGTGAGGGGCACGAGACGGACACCGCCGGCGTCGAGCCGAACGAGACCGTGACCGCTCCGGCCGCGGTGTCGAACCCGTGCCCGTGGATGACGACCGGGATCGAGGTGTCCGCCGGCCCACTGATCGGCGATATCCGCGTCACCACCGGGGGGTTGGATGCGGCCGCCGGAACGCTGGACGCCACCGTGCTGGTCAGGGCTACCACGCCCATGGCTCCCGCGGCGACCAGGGCCGCGGCTACGGACACCCCGAACGAATGACGCATGGCAGCTACCTCCATGTTGGCGCCCCGGTTGGCGGGACGGTTGTCGGCGCACGACCTCGTCGCACTCCACGGTACAAACGTCACCGGAGGCGAAATGGTTACACGTGCGGACTTGGGCTCAGCCGATTCTCTCGCCTGTCCATGCGCTCGACTACGAGCGGCCGGCGACGTTGGCGCCTACAGCGCCGCCCCCCATGCCACCGACCTCTCGGTTCCCAGGTGATGGGCCCCGTCGTTGTAGCCGATCAACTTCCAGCTCCCGGCGTCGACTTCCCATGTGGTCAGCGACGCGTGCTGGGTCCGTAGTTGCATCCGGGCCCCGTCCAGTCCATCCACCACCGGCGTCTTGGCCAGCAGTGACGCCTCCACCACTCCGGCATGGCAGGCCACCACCACGAGCTCCCCGGGGTGTCGGGCCACGACGGCGTCCAGAGTGTCGGACACCCGGCGGACGAAGCCCGTCCAACTCTCACCTCCCGGGGCTATGGCCCGACCCGGCTCTGCATCCCAGTCGGGGTTCCCGAACCGGGCGCTGAACTCGGACCAGTTCAGGCCGTCGGCCTCGCCCGGGTGCAACTCACAGAATCCGCACTCCTCGACGACCACCGGTGGCTCACCGGCCACGCCATCCGCGTCCACGGCGGCCAGTGCCGGGGCCAGCGCCACCGCCGTCTCGATGGCCCGGGGCAGGATGCTGGCGTAGAGGGCGTCCGCCCCGGCCAGTTCACCGGTCTCGGTCAGGCGGTCCCGCAACACGGCCACCTGGGCCCGGCCCCGGTCGGTCAGACCTTCGCAGCCGATCGGCCCGCCACATACTCCGGACACGTTGCAGACCGCTTCGCCGTGACGGATGAGCACCACCGTGGTCGCCGAGGATCCACGGGGGCCCATGGTCCGGATACCGGACGGCGGAACCAGAGGCGAGGGCCCTTCGGGGGCGCCGATCCCGGCGCCGGTCAGCGTGTCGAACCCGGCGCCGGCCGGCGGGACAGGACCGGTCATGCCAACTCCCCGACGAAGGTCTCGAGCTGGCGCAGGGTCCTGCACTCCACGACCTCGTCGCAGTAGTTGGCGTACTCGCCGACGATCGAGTCACCCGAGTCCCAGTAGGCGCGGGGCTCGGGGTTCAGCCAGTAGACGTGCCGGGCCCGCGAGCGGATCTCCTTGACGACCCAGGACCCCGAGGAGTGGTAGTTGTTGCGGGCGTCGCCGAGCAGCAGCACGCTGGAACGGGGAGTGATCTCCTCGCCCCACTTCTCCCAGAACACGGTCAGGGCGTGCCCGTAGTCCGAGTGCCCGTCGACCCAGACCACGTCGGCCTCGGTATTGATCCGATGCACCGCCTCTGAGGGATCGTCCACCCCCTCGAAAAAGCTGGTGACCTCGTCGATCCCGTCGATGAACACGAAGCTCCGCACCTTCGAGAACTGGGAGCTGATGGCGTGGACCAGGTGCAGGGTGAAACGGGCGAACGAAGCCACCGACCCCGAGATGTCGGCGATCACGATGATCTCGGGCTTGGACGGTCTCGGGTAGCGGAACTTGGGTTCCACCGGCACGCCGCCGGTCGACAGCGAGTGGCGCACCGTGGAACGGAAGTCGAGCGGGCCCTTGCGGCCATGGCGGCGCTTGCGGGCCAGGCGTACCGCCAGCTTGCGGGACAACGGGGCCAGCGACCGGCGTAGGGCCACCAGTTCGTCGCGGGTGGCGTGCATCACGTCGATGTCCTCGGGCAGTGGCTTGCGGATCGACCGGGCCAGCGCCTCGCTCCCCCGGTCGGCCACCAGCCGTCGGCGGATCTCGCTCTCGATCTCCTTGCGCAACTTGTCGATCCGGGACTGGTACTCGTCGCGCAGCAGCCGCTCCTCGAGCGGGGTCAGTGTCACGTCCGGTCCCGCGTGACCGGCATCGGCGTTCTCGGCCGAGGTCGCCTGGCGGGCCTGGTCGATCAGGCGCTCCATGACCTTGTCGAGGTCGAGGTTCCGCAGCGTCCGGTACAGGTAGTAGGTGCCGCCGACCGGGCGCCCGGCCTCCATGCCGCCGTAGCGGCTGACCGCCTGGCGGGCGACGGCCTGGATCATCGAGTTGTTGGCCCCCAGCAGTGCCTTGTAGAGCATGTCGGCGAGTTCCTCGGGGGTCATGCCTTCGCCACCACCACCGCCCCGACCCTTGCCCTGGCGCCCACCTTCACCCGGCTGGCTCGACCCGTCGTCCTCGGCCGAGGGACGGTTGGGATCCTCTTCGTCCTCGCCGGCGATGGCGTACCCGGGACCCCGCAGCGAGAAGTAGATCTCGAAGGCCGTCTCGTAGGCGGGCCAGTGGGTCGACGACTTCACCAGGGTGGACCCGAGGGTGTACTTGATCGACTCCCGGTCCTCGAGCGGCACGTGCCTCAGCGTCTCGGCCGCGTCGAGGTGCTCCGACAGGGACACCGGGATGCCGGCGGCACGCAGCTCGGCCACGAAGCCGGTCAGGAGGTCGAGCACGGTCGCCCCTCGTCAGCCCGTGGTGTCCAGGCCGGCGAGCTCTTTGGAGGCCCGGTCGATGTCCGAGCGGTACTTGAGCAGGATGTGCAGCGTGTCCTTGGCCTGTTCGGCGTCGATCGACTCGACTCCCAGCACGACCAGCGTCCGGGCCCAGTCGAGGGTCTCCGACACCGACGGGGCCTTTTTCAGGTCGAGGGAGCGGATGGAGCGCACGATGCGGGCGACCTGGTCGGCCAGCGCCTGGCTGATGCCCGGCACCCTCGTCTCGATGATGGCCCGCTCGCGTTCCAGTTGGGGGTAGTCGATGTGCAGGTACAGGCAGCGGCGCTTCAGCGCCTCGGACAGCTCCCTGGTGTTGTTCGAGGTCAGGAACACCAGGGGGATCTGCTGGGCCCGGACGGTTCCGAGCTCGGGGATCGACACCTGGTACTCGGACAGGATCTCGAGCAGGAGTGCCTCGGTCTCGAGCTCCACCCGGTCGACCTCGTCGATGAGCAGGACCACCGGCTCGGTCGACTTGATGGCCTCGAGCAGCGGGCGGGTGAGCAGGAACTCCTCGGAGAAGATGTCCTCTTCGAGTTCCTGCCACGACTGCCCGGAGTCGGCCTGAATGCGGAGGAGCTGCTTCTTGTAGTTCCACTCGTAGAGCGCCTTGGACTCGTCCAGGCCCTCGTAGCACTGGAGCCGGATCAGACGGCTGTTGGTGAGCCTGGCCACTGACTTGGCCAACTCGGTCTTGCCCGTCCCGGCCGGGCCCTCGACCAGCACCGGCTTCGCCAGACGGTCGGCCAGATACACGACTCCGGAGATCCCGTCGTCGGCCAGGTAGTCCACCCCGGCGAGGCCGGCGCGCACGGCCTCGATCGAGTCGAACCGCGGCGGACCCGCTTCCGGAAAGCCAGTGGTGATCTGCTCAGGCAGGGCACCGGATCCCGGTACCGTGTCGGACTGGTCACTGCTCATGTACGCACCTGGCCTGTTCCTGTGATGACGAATCTGATCGAAGTGAGCTCACGGAGGCCCATCGGCCCGCGGGCATGCAATTTCTGGGTGGAGATGCCGATCTCGGCGCCGAGTCCCAGTTGGCCCCCGTCGACGAAGCGGGTCGAGGCGTTGACCACGACGGCGGCCGCATCGATCTCGGTGGTGAAGCGAGCGGCGGTGGTGATGTCCCGGGTGACGATGGCTTCCGAATGACCCGAGCCGTAGCGGGTGATGTGGTCGAGGGCGGCATCCAGGTCGTCGACCGTCGCCACACTCAGGGTCGGACCGAGGAACTCGGCGGCGAAGTCCTGCTCGGTCGCCTCTCCTATCCCGGGCAGGATCGCCCGGGATGCGGCGTCGCCCAACAGGGTCACCCCGTCGAGGGCGGCGGCGATCCGGGGCAGGAATACGTCGGCCACACCTCGGTGCACCACCAGTGACTCGGCCGCGTTGCACACTCCTGGCCGCTGGGTCTTGGCGTTGACGACGATCGACTCGGCCATGTCCAGGTCGGCGGCGATGTCCACGTAGACGTGGCAGTTGCCGATCCCGTCGATCACGTAGGGCACGGTCGCATGCTCTCGGATGGAGGCGACCAACGATGCGCCGCCCCGGGGGATCAGGCAGTCGATGATGCCGCCGAGCTGCATGAACTCGACTGCACCGGCCCGGGTGGTGTCCTCCACCAGGCCTACCGCCTCGGCCGGGAGCCCGGCCTTGGCCAGGCCGTCGCGGAGGGCGCCGGCGATCACCGTGTTGGATGAGATGGCGCCCGACGAACCGCGCAGGAGTACGGCGTTGCCCGACTTGAGGCAGAGGCCGGCGGCGTCGCTGGTGACATTGGGGCGGTTCTCGTAGATGATGCCGATCACCCCGAGGGGGATGCGCACCCGTTGCACCCGAAGTCCGTTGGGCTGGACCCAACCGGCGACGACTTCACCGACCGGATCGGGCAGCGTGGCGACATCCCGCAGACCGACAGCCATCGAGGCGACCCGGTCGGCATCGAGTCGAAGGCGGTCGATGGAAGTGGCGTCCGCCCCGGCGGCGTCCGCACGGTCGACATCGGTGCCGTTGGCCTCCAGGATCGAGGCGCACCGCTCTTCGAGGAGGTCGGCGGCGAAACGCAGGGCGTCGTCACGGACGGCCGAGGACGATCCGGCCACGGCACGCCCGGCGGCCTTGGCGCGGCGACCGAGCTCGATCAGAGGGAGGGAGGGACTGTCAGGCACGCAGGTCAGCGTAGTGGCCGGGATTCGGGCTCCGTTGACGAGCGCAGGGTCCGGGGGGTGGACAGTGCCCGGCGAGTCAGCACCGGTCCTCGGGGAACGTCAGCCCAGGACGACCAGGTCGTCCCGGTGGACGACCTCGGACGCCAGGTCTTCGGGCAGGTCCTCGGTGCGGTGCCCGGCCCATCCGGCAACGTCGGCCGAGGCGTGACGGACCAGTCCTTTGGCGAATACCACACCATCGGGACCCACCAGCTCGACGGCGTCGTCCACCCCGAAATCGCCCCGGACCGAGACGATGCCGGCCGGCAGCAACGACTTACCCCTTTCGACCAACGCCTGGCGGGCACCGGCGTCGACCACGATCGACCCCGATGCCCCGATGGCGAAGGCGATCCACAGCTTGCGGGCCGGAAGTACCGCCTCGCGGGGGCGGAACCGGGTGCCGACACCGGGTGTCCCGGAGGCCAGCGACTCCAGGATGCCGGGCCGCGACGCATCGGCGATGACCGCCTCGATGCCGGACCACACGGCGATCTTGGCCGCCGCTAGTTTGGACCCCATTCCCCCGCTGCCGGCGGCCGATCCCGGTCCACCGGCGATGGCCTCGAGTTCGTGGTCGATCTCGACCACCTCCTCGATCAGCGAGGCATCGGAATCGCGACGGGGATCCCCGGTCAGCAGTCCGGCGGTGTCCGTCAGCAGCACCAGCAGCCCGGCGCCGACCAGGTGGGCCACCAGGGCCGCCAGTCGGTCGTTGTCACCGAAGCGGATCTCCTCGTCGGCCACTGCGTCGTTTTCGTTGACCACCGGGACCACGCCGAGTTCGAGCAGGCGCCTGAGCGTCTGGCGGGCGAACAGATACTGACTGCGGTGCACGAAGTCGAGGGGGGCGAGGAGGACCTGGCCGGCCGTGAGCCCGCGGCGCTGGAGAGCCTCGCTCCACACCTGCATGAGCAGGGGCTGGCCGACGGCGGCCACGGCCTGCAGGGTGGCCGTGTCGGACGGACGGGGCCGCCCTTTCGAGAGACTGGTCCATCCGGCCGTGATGGCGCCCGAGGTGACCACGACCACCTGGTGCCCGAGGCCACGGGCCTGGGCCACCTCGCCGGCCAGCTTGTCGATGGCGGCGATGTCGACCCGGCCGTCGGCGGTGGTCACCGAGGAAGAGCCGATCTTCACCACCAGGGTGCGCCCGCCGCCCACGCCCGCCATCACCTGTTCCGGCGCCGGCTGGACGGCTCACCGGTGAACTCGGGCTGATCCCGGTACCAGGTGAACGAGAGTTCGGCGATGCGCACCGTGTCGCCGTCACGGGCGCCCGCTTTGGCCAGGGCCCGGTCGACACCCAGGCGCCGCAGACGGCTCTGCACGTAGTCGGCGGCCTCGTCGGTGGTCACGTCGTTGAGAGCCACGGCCCGCTCGGCCACCTTGCCGAGCACGACGAACTCGTGCTCGCCGGCCCGTTCGACGACGAACCCCTCGGGCAGCGGCCGGTGGATGACGATGGTCCCCTCGGCCTCGGGCTCGGCCGTCCGGACACCTTCGACCAAGGTGGCCAGACGCCCTATCAGTGCCGGGATACCCAGTCCGGTGATCGACGAGATGACCAGGTCGGGCCGGAACGCGCCGTCCTCGGTCGACGCATCGCCGCCGGACCGGTCGCGGTCGAACGACTCAGCCGCCGTCGTTTGGGGCATGTCTTCTGCTGCGACCATGTCGGCCTTGGATCCCACCACCAGACGGGGGCGGTCCAGCAGGTCGGGTTGGTAGCGACCGAGCTCATCGACCAGCACCCGTTGTTGTTCGGCGGGCGGGACGCCGGTGACCGGGTCGAGCTCGACCAGGATGACCAGGGCCCGGGCCCTGGTGATGTGGCGAAGGAACTGGTGGCCGAGGCCTTTACCCTCGGCCGCACCCTCCACCAGGCCGGGGATGTCGGCCACGGTGAAGTTGGTCTCGTCATCGGCCCGGACCACACCCAGGTGCGGCTCCAGGGTGGTGAACGGGTAATCGGCGATCTTGGGCTTGGCGGCCGAGATGCGCGAGATGAGGGTCGACTTCCCCACGTTGGGGTAGCCCACCAGGGCGACGTCGGCCACCAGGGCCAGCTCGAGGTTGTACCACTCCTCGTGCCCCTTCTCCCCCTGCTCGGCGAACGTGGGGGCCCGGCGGTTGTTGGACAGGAAGCTGGCGTTGCCCCTTCCGCCACGGCCGCCCTCGCCGGCCAGCCACCGGTCACCGTGATTGGCGAGGTCGGCCATGAGGGTGCCGTCGGCCCGTCGGGCCCGGGTACCGACCGGCACCGGGACCTCCAGGTCCTGGCCACGGGCCCCGTGTTTCTTCTTTCCGCCCCCGTGGCCCCCGTTGTCGGCGCCCCGGTGGGGATGGTCTCGGAAGGGAAGGAGCGACGACTGGTTGGTGCTGGCCACCAGCCAGACGTTGCCGCCTCGTCCGCCGTCACCACCGTCGGGGCCGCCCTTGTCGACGTGGGCCTCACGTCGCATGGCGACCGCACCGGCCCCGCCGTCGCCCGCCTTCACATGGAGTTGTGCCTCGTCTACGAAGCCGGACATGGGAACGATCCTACCGATCGGGGGTCTGCGCCCCAGGGGGCGCCGGATGGGGTGGTGAGGCGGACGGTGGCGGGCGGCGGGGATGGCCACCCGGACCGGTTCGGTGGGTCAGCCGTCGACCAGCAGGGTGGTCCGCAGGCGGTCCACCGCCTCGACGACGCCGAGCGCTGCCGCCAGCCTGTCGTAGGTCACGTACTCGAGGCGGATCGAAGCCAGGAACTGTTCCATGGTTTCGGGGACGACATGGAGGATGGCCGGGGCGAACTTCTCCACTTGGTCCACCGCCTCGGGGTACTCGGCTTTCAGGCGCTCGAGGAGGCGCTCCATGGCCAAAGCGGACAGGGCGTAATCCTCGATGATCGTCTCGTCGGGAACACCCAGGAAAGCCAGGATCAGGGCCGACAGCACCCCGGTGCGGTCCTTGCCGGCGCTGCAGTGCACGATGGCCGGAAGGGCGCCGGAGGAGCCCAGAACGTCGATCGCCGTGGTCAGAACGGGACCACCTTCGGACACCATCGCCCCGTACCGGGTGGCGACGTACGCCGCTTCTTTCCAGTCCGGGAGTTCCTCAGTGGCCGGCAGGACGTCGGTGAGGGGTAGTGCGACATAGCGGACGGGAACGTCGTCGACCGGGAACGATCCCCGTTGCTCGGCCTCGTCGAGGGTGCGCAGGTCGATCACGGTGGACAGCCCCAGGTCGATCAGCTGGGCCTTGTCGGCCGGCGTCAGCTTGTTGAGGCCGTCGGCCCGGAACAGCCGGCGCCACGCCACGGTGCGACCGTCGGAGGTCCGGTAGCCACCAAGGTCGCGGAAGTTGACGCAGCCCTCGAACTCGAGGTTCCGGGTGGGCACGGGGGAGGAGACTCAGTCGGCCGGGACGACGTCGACCAGTTTGCGGCCCTTGCGGCTCGCGAACTGGACGGTCCCGTCCGCCAAGGCGAACAGGGTGTCGTCCTTACCCAGGCCCACGTTCAGGCCGGGGTGGAACTTGGTGCCGCGCTGGCGGACGATGATGGCGCCGGTGCGCACGTCGGTGCCGCCGAAGACCTTGACGCCGAGGCGCTGGGCGTTCGAATCGCGCCCGTTCCGGGTGGAACCGCCACCTTTGGTCTTGGACATGTGAGGTACTCCTTGTAGGGATCGGGGTCAGTCGGACCGAACCGGCGCCAGGCGCACGGACCGGTCGGGGGCTGTCGGTCGCTCAGCCGGCGGAGATGCCGGTGATGGCGATGGTCGAGTACCGCTGGCGGTGGCCCCACCGGGTGCTCTGGTTCGACTTGTTCTTGTAGGTATAGCCACGGATCTTGGGACCGAGCTCCTCGCCGGTCACCGTGGCCGTCACCGTGGCGCCGGACAGCTGGGACGGCGTGGCCAGGACGGTCTCACCGTCCACGACGAGCACCGGCTCGAACGTCACCTCGGTGCCGAGCTCCTGGCCCAACAGTTCCACCCGGAGCTCCTGGCCCTCGGCCACTCGCTCCTGCTTGCCTCCGGTTCTGATGACTGCGTACATAGGGATGACAGCCTACAGCTCGGGGTCGTCAAATACTATTCCCCTACCCTCGCAGAGCTCGCAGGTCGTCGACATCGACTCGATCAGGCCCTCGGAGACCCGCTTCCGGGTCATCTCCACCAGGCCCAGCTCCGAGATGTCGAACACCTGGGTCCGGGTCTTGTCCCTGGCCAGGGCGGTGCGGAGGGCCGCTCCGACCTTGTCCCGGTTCTCCCGGATCTCCATGTCGATGAAGTCGATCACGATGATCCCACCGATGTCCCGCAGGCGCAGCTGGCGGGCCACCTCCTCGGCCGCCTCCAGGTTGTTGCGGTAGACGGTCTCCTCCAGGTTGGTGGTGCCCACGTTCTTGCCCGTGTTTACGTCGATGACGGTCAGCGCCTCGGTCCGGTCGATCACCAGAGAACCGCCCGACGGCAGGAAGACCTTGCGGTCCAGGGCCTTGTGGAGCTGCTCGTGGACGTGGAACCGCTCGAAGATGGGGAGGGCCTCGACCTCGGGGTCGTAGTACTCGACCCGGTCGGCCAGTTCGGGGTTGACCGCTCCCACGTAGTCGCGGACCTGTTCGTAGAGGGCGAGGTCGTCGATGACCACCGCCCGGTACTCCCGGTTGAGCTCCTCCCGGATGACCCGCACGGCGATGGCCGGCTCGCGGTAGAGCAGGGAGGCGCCCTGGCCCTTCAGCGATGCGGCAGCGATGGTGTCCCACTGCTCCACCAGCCGCTGGATGTCGTGCTCGAGCTCGTCGGCGCTCGCCCCGGCCGCCGCCGTGCGCACGATGAGGCCGTGGCCCTCCGGCCGGACTGCGTCGACGATCCGTCGCAGGCGCTTGCGCTCGCCATCCTCCAGGCGCTTGGAGATCCCGTAGGCGGTCGAGTTCGGCACCAGGACGACGAACCGCCCAGGCAGCGACACTTCCTGGGTCAGCCGGGCACCTTTGGCCCCGATCGGATTCTTGGTGACCTGACAGAGGATGGTCTGGCCCGGCTTCAGCAGCTGCTCGATCCGGGGCTGGCCCCCGCCCTTGCCCGACTCCACGTCGTCGGTGTCGTAGCGGACGTCGCCGTGGTAGAGCACGGCGTTCTTCGGTGTCCCGATGTCGATGAAGGCGGCCTCCATCCCGGGCAGGACGTTCTGGACCCGGCCCCGGTAGATGTTCCCGTCGATCTGGGTGGCATCGTCGGACGCACGCGAGATGTAGTGCTCCACCAGGGTCCGGCCTTCGAGGAGGGCGATCTGGGTCATCTCCGGGCGGACGTGGACACAGATCTGGTACCGGCCGACGGCTTTGCCCCGTCGCTCCCGGCCGCCCCGCCGGCCCTCGCCCTTGGTGGCGCTCTCGGACTTGGCGGCCGACTGCGCCGACCGGGGTTTCGGTGTGGCAGACCGGTCCTCGGACGCCTCCGCGGTCGCGGACGATGCCGAACCGGTCGACCGGGTCCCACCTCCCCCTCGGCCGCCGCCGGAACGATTGCGGTTGCGTCCGCCACCGGAACGGGAGGGCGCCTGGGCCGGAGCGGGCGCCATCGAACCGGCGGGTGCTGGGCGGGTGTCGCCGATGGCCGGGCGGGTGTCGCCGATCTTCGGTCGCTCGAGTGGTGCAGTGGGTGCAGTGGGTGCAGTGGCACCCATGGTCGGCACCGGTTCCGTGTCGGTCGTTATCGAGGGTGCAGTAGCCGGATCGGCTGTGGCCGTGGCCGTGGCCGCCCCCGCGGTGGCTGTGGAAGGCGCCACCGCACCTCGGGCCTGACGGGCCATGGTGCCCTCGGCGGACTCGCCGACCGGTGCCTCACCGACGTCGTCGGCGCCTCCCGGAGTTCCGCTTCGACCCCGGCCCCGGCCACCCCGCGACCCGCGACGGCGTCGGTTGGCCGAACCCTGGCCGCCGCCGGCGGAGCTCGACGATCCGTTACCGGCAGTGGTGCCTCCAACCTGATCGTCGACGACGGAGGCCGAGCTCGCCACCTCAGCGAGTGGCGGCGCCTTCGGCTCGAGGGACGGGACCTGGGACGGTGCCCGGTCGGCGGGGGGCGTCGGCGACGAGGGGGGCGGCTGTGCCCCCGGCGTCTGCCCAGTAGGTGCTTCTGACATCGAATTCCCTTCTCAAACTGCTCACGACGCACGCTCCATGGCGTGCGCGGCGCGGTCGGCTCCGGCCGGGACGACCCGGCCGAGGAGCGGCTCCTGTCGGAGCCCATCGCGCTCGATCCACTGTTGTGTCCTGCAGGCCCGGTCGAGGACCGGGATACTCACGAGGCTGCCGTCGACGGCCGCCCCTTCGATCGATCGGTCGGCAATTCCGCCCGATACTGCGATCAATCCGCCCGATACTGCGATCAAACCGCGCACCAATTCGACCGGGCGCACCCCGCGTGGCTGGGTCGAGAGTTCGGCGACCAGCCCAATGGTGCGACCGGTCGGGTCGGCGATGTGTTCGGCTTCACCCTCGGCAACCGCCAGGGCGAGGACCGATGGACGGAGGTCATCGAGCTCCTCGCGCCCCTTGCGCTCCCGGGTGATGATGACGGTCTCGGCCGCCAACAGGGCGTCCACACCCACGGCCAGCTCCTCGCGGGTCCAACCGGTGAGCCGCATGGTCCAAGAACACGAGGTCACCATCTGTTGGAGCGAGTCCTTCGACCGCTCCACCACGACCGCGTCCTCGATGTCGATCCCGTCCGGAAGCAGCGGGTTGAGCGCAGCCGGGAGCTGAGCGGCTTCGATTCCGGCCTCTGCCGCCCGCTCGGGATGCAAGGCGACGTCGAGGTACTCGGCGAGTGACTCGGCACCGGTGGGCAGCGCCAGACCGAAACTGAGCTGGGGCCTGGGCGAGAACCCCTCCGTGTAGGCGAGGGGGAGGCGGGCCCGACGCAGGGCCCGCTCCCACATACGGGCAACGTCACGCTGGCTGGTGAAGCGGATCCTGCCGAGTTTGGAGAAGCGGAACCGGATGCGCATGTCAGATCCTCCCCTCGGTCGCCAACGCCACGGCGTTCCCACCTGGGGCCGGGGCTGCGCCGGACGGCGCCGTGGACAGGAATCGTACCGGCACCTGGCCCCCGGTAGAGAGATCCTGCCCGGTTCCCTGGCTCCCGCCCGCCGGGGGTACCGCCGAGGCCACCACGTGCTCGACGCCGTATCCGGTGCAGGCGCCGCAGTCGTAGCACGGGGTCCAGCGGCAGTCGGGCAGCCCGTGCTCGGCCAGGGCGTCCTTCCAGTCCTGCCAGAGGAAGTCGCGGTGGAGGCCGGCCGAGATGTGGTCCCAGGGCAGCACCTCGTCTTCGGTCCTGTGCCGGTACACGGCGTCCTCGAGGCTCATCCCGTGCGCGCCGAGCGCCTCGGTCCACAGGTCCATGTCGAAGTACTCGGACCACTCCTGGAACGTCCCGCCGTTTCGCCACACCTGCTCGATGACCCCGCCCATCCGGCGATCCCCCCGGCTGACGATCCCCTCGGCCGCCGTGGCCTTCGGCTCGTGCCACCGGATGGTGAGGCCCCGGACCGGCCGGGCCGCGTCGCGCAGCAGGTGGACCTTCCGGGTCAGCTCCTCGACGGTGTTCTGGCCGAACCACTGGAACGGCGTCTGAACCTTGGGGACGAATCCACCGACCGAGGCGGTCACGGTCACCGACGGGTGGTACCGCTTTCCGATGGCCACGCACTGCTTGGCCAGGTTCACGATCCCGAGGGTGTCCTCGTCGGTCTCGGTGGGCAGCCCGATGAGGAAGTAGAGCTTCACCCGCTTCCATCCCTGGCTGAAGGCGGCGTCGACCGCGGCGTACAGGTCCTCCTCGCGGATCAGCTTGTTGATCACCTGGCGCATGCGCCACGTGCCGCCTTCGGGGGCGAACGTCAGGCCGGTGCGCCGTACCCGCTGGATCTGGGCCGCCGTCCCCACGGTGAAGGCGTCGACCCGCAGGCTGGGGAGGCTGACCGAGACCTGGCCGGAACAGGCCGGGTCGTCGATGATTCCGGTCACCGTCTCCTCGATGCCCGAGTAGTCGGCACTCGACAGCGACGTAAGGGCGACCTCGTCGTAGCCGGTCCGCTCGAGACCGGCACTGACCATGGTCCGGACCTGGTCGGCGGGACGCTCCCGGACCGGCCGGGTGATCATGCCCGCCTGACAGAAGCGGCAGCCCCTGGTGCATCCCCGGAACAACTCCACGTTGAGCCGGTCATGGACGACTTCGATGAGCGGGACCAGCTGCTGGCGCGGGTAGGGCCACTCGCCCAGGTCGGTGATCGTCCGCTTCTCGACCCGGGCCGGGGTGTCGGCGAACCGGGGCGTGACCGCGGCCAGCCGGCCGGTCGCCTGGTCGTAGGTGACCTCGTAACAGGAGGGCACGTAGGCGCCCGGGACCCGGGACAGCGCCCGCAGCAACTGCTCGCGACCCGCATCGTCGGCAACGGCTGCACCGGTGCGGAAGCGGGCGAGGACCTCGTTCAGCTCCCCCACCACCTCCTCACCGTCGCCCAGCACGAAGCAGTCGACGAAGTCGGCGAGAGGCTCAGGGTTGAATGCGCAGTGGCCGCCGGCCATGACCACCGGGTGGTCGACCGTGCGCTCGGTGGCCCGGACCGGCACTCCGGCCAGGTCGATCAGATTGAGGACGTTGGTGTAGACCAACTCGGCCGACAGGTTGAACGCCACGACGTCGAATCCGCCGGCCGGCAGGTGGTTCTCGACGGAGAACAACGGGATGCCCGCCGAGCGCATGGATGCCTCCATGTCGACCCAGGGTGCATAGGACCGCTCGGCCACGGCGTCGTCCCGCTCGTTGAGGATCTCGTAGAGGATCTGGAGACCCTGGTTGGGCAGGCCCACTTCGTAGGCGTCGGGGTACACGAGTAGCCACGAGACCGAATCGGGGCCGTGCTCCACCTGCTGAGCGCCGAGCTCCCCCCCGATGTAGCGGGCCGGCTTGGTGACCTGGGCGAGGAGCGGCTCGATCTGTGGCCAGAGAGACTCCATCTCCCCCTCCATCCTAGGGGCACCCCGGGGTCGTCCCCGACCGCGCCCCTCGGCTGGGATTCCGTCCGCCGGTCATCGGTCCGGGCCATGTGGCGAATGAGGAGCCGCTCGACGAGACGCCCAGGTCAGGAGGGCAGAGGCGACAGGGTCCGGGGGCTAAACGGTCGGGGTCACCCGGCCGAGCCCGGAGTCGTGGTGGTCGTGGTCGACGATCCCGGGGCGGTCGTCGATCCCGGGGTGGTCGGGGTCACCGGCAGCGACACCGGGGTCGTGCTCCTCACCGCGGCCGTCGGCGGGGGGATGGCGGCCGGCCCGATCGGGTGCGTCGCCAGGTAGCTGTAGATGTCCCGGACGACCGGGGCGGCGGCCGTGGCCCCGTAACCGGCCTGGTCGATGACACAGACCACCACGTACTGGGGGTCAGCGGTGGGTCCGAAGCCGACGAACCAGGCGGTGGGCTCCTCGGTGGGAGCGACGTCCGCCGTCCCGGTCTTGCCGGCGATCCCGCCCGGGAAGTTGAGTCCCCTGAATGTGCCATACGCAGTGCCGTTGGGACTCTGGACCACGCCGGTGAATCCGGTGAGTAGGGCGTGATACGTCGACGGCGACAGGGTTACATGACCGGTGACCTGCGGAGCGAACCGCTTGATCACCTGGCCGGACGGGGTGACCACGGCGGCGGCCACCTGGGGGGCATAGCGGGTGCCGCCGTTGGCGAAGGTGGCGTAGGCCACGGCCTGCTCGATCGGGGTGATGTAGGTACCGCCCTGGCCGAATGCCATCTCGATGTTCTCGCCGGTATACCAGGTCGTGTTGGGGAACGCCTTGGGCGCCTCGGCGTGCAACTTGACCCGTTCGGCCTGGCTGTCGACCCGGCCTTCGGCCTCGCCGGGCAGGTCGATCCCGGTCAGTTCGCCCAGGCCGTACTCGGCTGCCTGGTTCTGGATCGGGGTCGGGCCGAACTTGCCCTGCTGGGCGTAGAAGAGGTAGCCGAGGTTGTAGAAGAAGTCGTCGCTCGAGACGGTCAGCGCCGATGACACGTTGTAGTCACCGGTGGGGTCACCGGCGCTGTTGTGGAAGGTACAGGTGGTGCTGCCGTACTGGCAGTCAGGGGTGGTGAAGGAGCCCTTGTCGTAGTAGGTGAAGTTGGGAGTGATCAGCCCGGTCTGGAGAGCGGCGGTGGCGGTGTTGAGCTTGAAGGTCGAACCGGGGATGTAGAGACCGTCGATGGCCCGGTTGAGAAGCGGCTCGTTGTTGGCCGGGTTGGACAGACTGGCGTACTCCGAGCTGGCGATGCCGCCGACCCACACCGACGGGTTGTAGCTCGGGTAGGAGGACATGGCATAGACGGCACCGGTCTGGGGGCTCATGACCACCACGGCGCCCCCGGTCGGCTGCGGGTAGCAGCCGGCCTTGTTGTTGCAGGCCGGGTCATAGGTCTTCCGCAGGTTCTGGATCTGGGTGGCCAACGCGTTGTCCGCCACCTGCTGGAGGTTGGTGTCGAGATTGGTCACGATGTTGTCGCCCGGCGTGGACGCGGTGGTCTTGAGCACGCCGGCCACCTGTCCCTGCGGGTTCACTTCGAGCTCCTGCTTTCCCGGAGTGCCGTGCAGCTGGCTCTCGTACTGGTACTCGAGGCCGGCCTGCCCGAAGGCGTCACCGGCCATGTACCCCTGGGACGCTCGGGATGCGAGCTCAGCCGTGTTGATCGTTCCCACATAGCCCAGTACCTGGGTCGCCGGATACGTTCCCTGGGCCGGGCCGGGTAGCTCGGTCTGGGGGTAGCTGCGCTGGGTCGTCTGTTGACTGGTGACGCCGGGGAACTCGGACTGGTGCTCCTTGATGTAGATGACGTCGCTCAGAGGAGCATCGTTGAGGATGGGGACCGGCTTGTAGATGCTGTACTGGTCGTTGTTGATGGAGTCCTGGACCTGAGCCTGGGTCTCCCCTACGACCGCAGCCAGCCGACCGATGACCGCCGGGTCCTGATCGGCCACCTCTCGGGACAGCGTGATCTCCTCGTCAACCACATTGTCGGCCAACGGGTTGCCGTTGCGGTCGAGGATGAGGCCCCGGGTCGGGGTCACCGGGACGACGCGGATCTGGTTGGCCACCACCGCCTGGGCGGCGGCCGGGGCCTGGAGGACCTGGAGGGCCCACAGGCGCAGGCCGAGCAGGGCGAAGAGGGCGACCACGGCGATCCCGACGATACGGAGCCGGAGCCCGGGACGGGCTTCGGTGGAATCGGGCGCGTCGAGTAGTCGACTCGACCGAGAACCGGCTCTGGCGCTGGCGCATACGGGGCTGACGGGCCCTGGCGCGGTTGGGCCTGGAGTTGTCGGGGGATTCGAAGATGCTCTTCTTGCCGAAGGGGTGGCGGAGGGATCGGCTCACGGGCGTCCAGTATCCCAACCAGGCCGCCCCGTCGGTACGCGGGGTGGTCCGATATCGCTCACCGGGCGGCGCCGACCCCGACGTCGGAGGTGGGCATCCCCTCGGTCGAGGCCCGTGCCATCCCCCATGACATGAGGCGCATGGCGGGAATGGCGAGGATGGCATTGGTGACCGAGACCACCACCACGATTCGGGTCAGGGCCACGTGGAGCATCTGAGGTTGGCCCAGAACTGACCCGAGGGCCCCGTAGGTGACCTCGTAGAGGGCACTGCCCCCGAGAGCGGCGAGTGGGGCCAGCCACCAGGCCGTCCGGTCCAGAGCCACCGTGGCCAGGCCCACGGCGAATCCCACCAGGGTGCCGACGAGGGCGGAGAGCCCGAACGGCGTCGGCAGGAACAGGTCGGACACCAGCCCGGTGCCGAAGCCGATGGTGGCGCCCCGCGACGGGCCGCCGATGATCCCGGCGACGATCGGGAGGAGCACCAAGATGTCGGGGTGGACCCCGCCGATACGCAGGTCCAGCATCAACGTCTCCTGGACCACGACGAAGCCGAGGACGACCAGCGAGAGGCGTGCCGCATCCCGTGGGGTCATCCGCCCGCCCCCCAGAGGACGACGGATACATACCGGAGGTGGGTGAGGTCGGCGAGCGGTTGGAGGGTGACCGGTCTCCTCGGAGGCGGAGCTCCCGGTGTGAGAGGTCTGCACCGAGGCCACCGGGATGCCCGGCGGGAACAGGGCGCCCTGCAGGCCGCTGGTGGTGAAGATCTCGACCCATCGGTCAACGGTGTGTTGTTCGGGATCAGGTCGGCACTGAGCGGCTTGCCGGGCCGGTGCCGTTAAGCACGGCGAGCGACCCAGGGCGCCGGGCCGTACCGGGTGCCCACCGCTGACTGCCCATCGGTGATCAGACGGACCGTGGCCGTGTGATGGCTCACCTCCACCACCTGGCCGACGAGACCACCGGCTCCGACGACGGGCATGTCCAGCTGCACGCCGTCACTCCGGCCGACGTCGATGTCGATGGTGGCGGCAAAATCACTCGTACCGAAGTCGGTGACCTCGGCCGGTACCGTCTGCAGATTGGAGAGGAACGGCAGGTTGAGCAGGGCGGACAGTTGTGCCGAGAGCCTGGGCCTGATCGACTTGGGCGGCCCGCTCCATCTTCAGCTGGCCGATCTCGGCCTGGAGCTTCTGGTTCTGTTCCCGCACGGCGCCGTAGTGGACGGACCCGGCGAGGAAGCTCCCGATGGGCTCCACGATGGCGTTCACCCCGGACCGGATGGGCGCGAAGGTATCCGATGCCGCCGAACGGACACCGGAAGTCACCACATGCAGCCCTCCCCGGGCATCCAGGGTGATGATGGTGACTGCGGCCAGGACCAGGATCAGCAGCGTCGTCCGGGGACGGCGTGAGCGGCGCGGCATCGCCACGAGAGTACGGCCGTCCCGACTGTCAGCGGCCCGACGAGGTGATGAGAACCTGCTTCAAGGCCTCGAACTCCTCGAGGCACTGACCACTTCCGATTGCGACGCAGTTCAGCGGGTCACGAGCCACCACGATGGGCATGCCCGTCTCCTGGGTGAGCCGGCTCTCCAGCCCGTGCAGCAACGCGCCGCCCCCGGTGAGGACGATGCCCTGCTCCATGATGTCGGCCGCCAGTTCGGGCGGCGTCCGGTCGAGGGTGACCTTGACGGCGTCCACGATGGCCGACACCGGCTCGTCGATGGCCCGGCGGATCTCCTGGGTGGAGATCACCACCGTCTTCGGCAGACCGGTCACCAGGTCGCGTCCGCGGATCTCGGCGTGGAGCTCCTCTTCGAGTTCGTAGGCAGAACCCAACGCGATCTTGATCTCCTCAGCGGTGCGCTCGCCCAGAGCCAGGCTGTACTCCTTCTTGACGAAGGAGACGATCGCCTCGTCGAGTTCGTCGCCGCCGATGCGGATGGACTGGCTGGTGACGATGCCGCCCAGCGAGATGACCGCCACCTCGGTGGTCCCACCGCCGATGTCGACGACCATGTTGCCCGTCGGCTCGTGCACGGGAAGTCCGGCGCCGATCGCCGCCGCCATGGGCTCCTCGATGATGTACGCCTTGCGGGCCCCCGCGTATTCGGCTGCCTCCATCACGGCGCGCTGCTCGACGCCGGTGATGCCGGAAGGGACGCAGATCACCATGCGCGGCTTGGCGAACCGCCGCTGGTGCACCCGGTGGATGAAGTAGCGGAGCATCTTCTCGCAGATCTCGAAGTCGGCGATCACTCCGTCCTTGAGAGGGCGGATGGCCTGGATATGGCTCGGGGTCCGCCCGATCATCCGTTTGGCCTCGGCGCCGACGGCCAGTGGCCGCCCGTCCTTGGTATTGACCGCCACCACGGACGGCTCGTTCAAGACGATGCCACGGCCACGCACATACACGAGGGTGTTCGCGGTGCCGAGGTCGACGGCCATATCGCGTCCCAAAAGGGAGAAACTGTTGTCGCGCATCAGAGATGCACTCCTCTGTCGATCATCGGCTTGGAGGACACGGGGGCGCGTGACCAGGCCGGGCTTCCGCTGCGCTGGCATTTCGAGGCAGCTGGCATGTGCCCTCAGGCTACGGGAATCGGCAGGTCGACACAAGGGCGGGCCCGGCGACGCGCGGACCTGGGCCGTCTCCCGTCCCAGGTCAGCAGCATTGTCCGGCTGAATGGGCGAGGCCGCAGGTCGGTCGGCCCCTGGATCGGAGCTTTCAGGTCCCGGGAAACTGCCCTAGAGGTCGGGGAAGAACAGCGCGATCTCCCGGGCGGCCGACTCGTTCGAGTCCGACCCGTGCACCAGGTTCTCACCCATCTCGAGGGCGAGATCTCCCCGGATGGTGCCAGGAGCGGCGTCGACCGGATTGGTGGCGCCCATCAGATTACGCACCACCTTGTAGGTGTCGTCCGGGCCCTCGACCACCATCACCAGCACCGGCGACCGGGTGATGAATATGACCAACTCATCGAAGAAGGGCTTTCCATCGTGTTCGGCGTAGTGCGCCTGGGCCGTCTCGGTGGTGATCGTCCGCAGCTCGGCGGCTACCAGGCGGAGACCCTTGCGCTCGAGTCGGGCGATGATCTCACCGGACAGTCCGCGTTCGACGGCGTCGGGCTTGGCTATGACAAGAGTTCGTCCCACAAGCGGGGCAGGCTAGCCGACATCCGGATCGGTCCTGACGCGGCCCGCTCGTCCGGTGGGGTCGGGTGACACATACCCCACGTTGCGGTACCGCTGGTCGGACGGTATCGCACGGACACGATGGGTGTCGCTCCGACGGTCATGTTCGGGACAGCTCGATCGTCGGCTGCAAGCGGGGTCGGGTGACCGGAGCCTCGTGACCGATGGGACCATCAACACCGCCACGGTCAAGACCACCGTCAGCAGTGCAGCCGCGACCAGTACGGCGGTGTCGCCGACCCATTCGCCAACGGACCGACAACAGCCATCCCTATCGGAAGGAACGCCAGCGACCCGAACCAGTCATAGGCGCTCACCCGCGAAAGTACCTCGGTCGGAACTCTCCCGCTGCACCGTCGTGTTCCACAGCGCATTGAAGACGGACATCGAGCCGCCACCGAGAAACGAACCAACGGCGATCAGCGCGGTCGATGGTCGCAACGCCATGGTCAACAACGGGATCGCCCAGACGAAGGAGGTCACCAGACCGACGAAGAGCGGCCGACGGGGTGCACCCGCAGCAAGACGATCCCACCGACCAGGGCGCCGACCCCGAGCGAGGCCAGGACGATTCCCCACGATGCCGCGCCGCCGAGATGGTCCTTCGCCACCACCGGGCCGAGCACGAGATACGGGGCGAAGACGACGAGGTTGAACAGGGACGATGCCACGACGACGGCCCACAGCCAGGTCCTGCTCCAGAACTCCTGCCAACCCTGGGCCAGCAGGACGAAGAACGACGTCGCTGGGCCTGACGACGCTCCAGTTCACCCGAACCATCGCCAGGGATCCCACACTGATCAGATACGTGAGTGCGTCGACAAGCACGGCCCAGCCCGGGCTGGAGGTGGCCACGATCACCCCCGCCAGCGCGGGACCGACGATTCCGCCACCTGATTCGGCGAGACCGTTCAGGGCATTCCCCTGTTGCAGGTTCTCGTCATCCAGCATCTGGGTCACCAGCCCGGTCATTGCCGGACTGAAGAAGGCTTGGCCCACACCCACCATGTGCGACGAGCACGATGAAGCCCCAGAGCGGGGGCTGCCCCACGAGGATCCACACGCCCAGGACACCTTCGGCCGCAAATCGCAGCACGTCGGATCCCAGCATGACCAGCCGCCGGCTCACCCGGTCGGCGATCACACCGCCCACCAGAAGGAACACGAGCAACGGCACCGTTCCGGCGGCCAGGACGAATCCGACGTCGCTCACAGATCCATGAGCCAGCACAGCGAACGAAATGGCCACCGGGACCATTCCCGTCCCGATCTGGGACGCGGTCTGGCCGATGAAGAAGACGCGGAAGTTCCGTTGCCTGAGGGCTCCGATCCACCGCTTGGTGTCCACCGACCGAATGTACTGTCAGCCCGTCATCTCGTCCGCGTTCTCGCCTGCCATCGCGGCGGCGCCGTGCATCGCATGCGCGGTGTCAGATTCCTCGGGGCAGCAGGGCCTCACGGGCGTCGGCGACGACGTACAGCGACCCGCACACGACCACCCGGTCATCAGGAGTGGACCGCTCGACGGCCAGCCGGACCGCCTCGGCCGGTGACGTTGCGGTGGACACCTCCATACCTAGCGACGCCGCCGACGCCGCTAGGTCGCCAACCGGTATGGCCCGTGGACTGTCGGGGGCGCAGGCGATGATCGAGCGGACTCCGGCCGACACCAGTGCATCCAACATCGCTATCGGGTCCCGTCCGGTGAGCATGCCGACCACGGCGATGGTCTCCCCCTCAGTGGCGAACTCCTCGGTCAGTGAGCGGGCGAGAACCATCATCCCCGCGGCATTGTGGGCCCCATCGACCAGGACAAGCGGATGTCGGCCGATGACCTCGAGCCGTCCCGGCACCCGCACCGTGGCCAGGCCCTCCTCGACCACCTCCTCTTGGAGGGGGTAGCCGAAGAAGGCCTCGGCCGCAGCCAGGGCACAGGCCGCATTGTCCCCCTGGTGACTTCCGTGCAGCGGAATCAGTAGTTCACCGTAGGCAGCACCAGGGGTGCGGAGATCGATCAGCCGGCCGCCGACGGCCACCCGATTGGAGGTACAGGCGAATTCGACACCCCGGGCCCAGAACTCCTGACAACCGGCGGCGTCGGCCGCGGCCCGGAACAGTGCGACCAGGGTCGGGTCGGTCTCCCCCACCACCGCCCGTCCCCCGGACTTGAAGATGCCGGCCTTGTCGCGGGCGATGTCCTCGAGCGTCGGGCCCAGCACCTCGGTGTGGTCGAAGCTGATGTTGGTTACCACCGACACGACCCCATGGACGATGTTGGTGCAGTCCCATGTGCCACCCATCCCCACTTCGACCACGGCGACGTCGACGGCTTCGTCGGCGAACCAGGTGAAGCGCGGCTGCGGTCAGGAGTTCGAACCGGGTCGGGGGTTCGTCCATCAACGACTCGGTGCGGGCCAGCGAGTCGAGCACATCGGTGAACGAATCGTCGTCGATGGGCTCGCCGTTGCGGGCGATGCGCTCGTTCACCCGGGACAGATTCGGGCTGGTGTACGTACCGACGGTCAGGCCCATGGCCGCCAGCAGCGACGTGGTCATGGCCGCCGTCGAGCCTTTGCCATTCGTGCCGGTGATGTGGATGACCGGGTAGGCGGTTTGGGGGTCGCCGAGGAGCGCGGCCAACGTCTTCATCCGCTCCAGCGAGGGGAGGGTCCGCCGTGTCGGCATCTTCGACTCGAAGTCGGAGTGACTGTCGAGCCAGCCGAGCGCTTCCGCCAAGATCGGCGAAACTCACAAAGGGACGAAGGGGGTCACGGGGAGCCGGAGTCACCGCGGCGACAGAGGGTACGGCTCTACGAGGCGGCCCGGCGGCTGCGGCTCGCCTTGGCCGGCGGGCTGAGCGGGACCAGTGTCGGGTGGACCTTGTCGAGCACGACGGCCCGGTCCACTACGCACTTGGAGATGTCGGTCCGGCTCGGCAGGTCGTACATGACCTCGAGGAGCACCTCTTCGAGGATCGGCACGCAGACCGCGTGCGCCGGTCCCGCGCAACAAGGCCTGCTCGGCCACGGCTTCGAGGGCGTCATCGGTGAATTCGAGTTCGACGTGGTCCAGCTCGAAGGTCCGCTTGTACTGGCGGGTCAGTGCGTTCTTGGGCTCCACCAGGATGCGGATCAGCGCCTCCTTGTAGAGATGGGAGACGGCGCTCACCACCGGGAGCCGGCCGATGAACTCGGGGATGAGTCCGAACTTCATCAGGTCCTCGGGGAGCACGTGGCGGAGCAGTTCCGAGTCGTCGCGCTCGGATGCCTTGCGCACCTCGGCCCGGAAGCCCATGCCCTTGCGACCGATGCGATTCTCGATGATGGTGTCGATCCCGGCGAACGCCCCGCCGCAGATGAACAGGATGTTGGTGGTGTCGATCTGGATGAATTCCTGGTGCGGGTGTTTGCGCCCACCCTGGGGCGGCACCGAGGCGGTCGTACCTTCCAGGATCTTCAGCAGGGCCTGCTGGACGCCTTCGCCGGACACGTCCCGGGTGATCGACGGATTTTCCGACTTGCGGGCGATCTTGTCGATCTCGTCGATGTAGATGATCCCGGTCTCCGCCCGCTTCACGTCGTAGTCGGCGGCCTGGATGAGTTTCAGGAGGATGTTCTCCACGTCCTCGCCCACGTAGCCCGCCTCGGTCAGGGCGGTGGCGTCGGCGATGGCGAAGGGCACGTTGAGCATCCGGGCCAGCGTCTGGGCCAGGAGGGTCTTGCCGCAGCCGGTAGGACCGAGGAGGAGGATGTTCGACTTGGCCAGCTCGACGTCGTTGTCGTGGGCCCCGTTGTTGCCGGCCTGCACCCGCTTGTAGTGGTTGTAGACCGCGACCGACAGGATCTTCTTGGCGTACTCCTGGCCGATCACGTAGTCGTTGAGAAACTCGTAGATCTCCTTGGGCTTCGGGAGTTCGTCGAAGCTGAGTTCGGTGGTGTCGGCCAGCTCCTCGGCGATGATGTCGTTGCAGAGTTCGATGCACTCGTCACAGATGTAGACGCCGGGACCGGCGATCAGCTTCTTCACCTGCTTCTGCGACTTCCCGCAGAAGCTGCACTTCACCAGATCGCCACCGTCTCCGAATTTCGCCACGTCGGTTCCTCGTGTCCTTCTGTCGGCGGTCCCTGCTGCTCGACCGAACGCTGTGCTGCCTGTGCGAACTGCTGCCTGTGCGAACTGCTCCCCCCGGCCCGGCCGTCCGGACCACCAACCCTAGCGGCTGGGGCGGCGCGAGCCTGACCTCGTGACCGCGCCGGGCCTAGGCCGCGCCGATGGCGTCCAAGGGAAGCGTGTCCCGAGCCGAGATGACCTCGTCGATGAGTCCGTACTCGACGGCTTCGGCGGCGGTCATGATGAAGTCGCGGTCGGTATCCTTCGACACCCGCTCGGCGCTCTGGCCGGTGTCGTCGGCGAGCATCCCGTTCAACAGGTCCCGCATACGGAGGATCTCCCGGGCCTGGAGCTCGATGTCACTGGCCTGGCCCTCGACCCCGCCGAACGGCTGGTGCAGGAGGATGCGGGCATGGGGTAGCGCGAACCGCTTCCCCTTGGTGCCGGCGCCGAGCAGGACGGCGGCCGCCGAGGCCGCCTGACCGAAGCAGAAGGTCGACATGTCCGGCTTGATGTACTTCATCGTGTCGTAGATGGCGAACAGTGCCGTGATGTCGCCACCCGGCGAGTTGATGTACAGGTGGATGTCCTTGTCCGACTCCTCGGACTCGAGGAAGAGCAGCTGGGCGCAGACCAGGTTGGCCACCGTGTCGTTGATCGGCGTGCCGAGGAAGATGATTCGTTCCTTCAACAGGCGGGAGAACAGGTCGTAGTTGCGCTCCCCCCGGCTGGTGGACTCGACGACCCACGGCACGCTGTACCCCTGAGCTTCGATCGATCGACTTGCCTCTGTGAAACTCACTCCGAGTCCTCCTCGCCCTGATTCACCTTCAGGTCGTCCCGTGAAACGGGCTTCCCGTCCTCGTCGACCAATTCGACGGAATCCATTAGCCATCGCATCGCTTTGGCCTTGCGTCGGTCCGAGCGTACCGCCGCCAGCCGCCCGGCCTGTTCCAGCTGGCTCCGTACCTGGTCGGCGTCCATCTCCAGCCGGCTGCCCATGGCGGTCAGCTCCTCGTCGAGCTCCTCGTCGGTGATCTCGATCGCCTCCGCCTCGACCAGCGCCCGGAGGGCGAGATCGGCCTTGACGCTCTGCAGGGCACCGGCCCGGAGCTCCTCCAGGAACTCGTCCTCGCTGCGACCGGTCACCCCGAGGAACTGCCCCAGGCTCATTCCCTGGCCCTCGAGCCGATGGTTGAGATCGTGGATGCGCTCGCGCAACTCCTCCAGGACAAGCTGCTCGGGGATCTCCTCGGTCACCAGCTCGACCAATGCCTCGACCGTCTTCTGCTGCAGTGCCATCTGGGCTTCGACGATCCGGCGCTGGTGCAGCCGTTCGGCGATATCGGCCCGCAGCTCCTCCAACGTGGCGAACTCGGAAGCCTCGGAGGCCCATGCGTCGTCGGCGTCCGGAAGCGACAGCTCTTTGACCTCTTTGACGGCGACGGTGAACGTAACGGTCTGCTGCGACCGCCTCGAGCTCGGCGTCGAATGTCACGGAGTCGCCGGCCTTCGTCCCGATCAATTGATCGTCGAGGCCGGGGATCAGACCGTCGGTTCCGATCTCGTACATGTAGTCGTCGGCGGTGAGGTCGTTGTCGTCACCGTCGGTGTCCGCCTCGGGCCGCTCGCCGCGGATGTCGATCGTGACCTGGTCGCCGGTCAGGGCTGGCCGGGTGACGTCCACCAGTTCTCCCGATGTCGCCCGTAGCCGGTCGACCTGGGCGTTCAGCTCCTCGTCGGAGACGGCGAGGTTCGGCAAGGTGACGACCAGACCGCCGTAGCCGGGGATGGCCACGGTGGGCCGGACCTCGACCACCGCCTCGAACGACAGCGGCCCGGACTCCTCGCCCGCGGTGATGTCGATGTCCGGTTGATCGATGGGGTCGATCTCGGTCTCCGACACGGCCCGCGAGTAGAACCCGGGGATCGCTTCGCGGATGGCCTCGCTCCGCAGGGCCGTCTTCCCACCCATCCGGGTTTCGATGACCTTGCGGGGCACCTTTCCTGGACGGAACCCGGGGACCCGGACCTCACGCGACAGCCGTTGGAACACGTCGTCGAGGGCGTCGTCCATCTCCGCTTCGTCGACCTCGACGGTAAGACGGACCTTGTTGCCCTCCTCGGGCGCTGCTGTCGCTTGCATACGAATAGAGGAGTGTACCGGCCCTCGGGGGGCCACTTCCCCGCAGGCGTCGAGGTTGCCGCGGACCCAGGGAACCACTGGTCGACATGCCGATTGCCGTGCGGGCGGCGGCGACCGCGGCCGACCCGGGCGGGGTTCAGATCATGAAGGCCATCGACTCGAGAACCTTCTCGGCCGAGGGTGACGTCGCCTTCGATGCGCACCTGCCCGGCGGACAACACCCGGCCGGCGTCCACCCGGCCGAATCCGAGCCGCCAGAATGCCTCCTGGTCCATGGACAGCGTGGCTGCAGGATCATCCGGCCCCCGCCCGAGCTCGGCCCGGCCGTCCGACATCGTCACCGGCACCTGGCGACCCAGGACGCCGGTGACAACGAAGTAGACGGTGGTCCCGTCGGGTGGCGCCACGCGTTTGCCGATGACGAAGGGCATCGACGACACACAGCAGTCGAGAGCTGAGGACTCGCCGGGGCCGTTGCGACCCCCGGGGCGCCCGAGCGCCCGGCGCACGTCCTGTTCGTGCGCCCAGCTGTCGAAGAGCCGGGTCACCATGAAGTCGCGGAAGGGGAGCTGACCGGCCGGCGCCCACCCGACGACATCGAACTGCTCAGGCGGCAGTTCGCGGAGCTGCGCCACGCGCCTGCTCGGTTATGGCGACGAACTCTGCCAGCACTTCGGACCCGGATTGGGCTCGGCGGGCATCTATCCAGGGCTCGTTCAACTCGGCGAATGGATTGCGGACGTGAACGGGCACATCCTCGAGCGCCGGAGGGGCCTCGTCACCCATCACCATCCGCTCGACACCCACGATGTGGGAGAGCTGGTCACGGACGGTCCAACCGGGGCAGTCCGTCGCCAGATCCCACTCATCGGATCGGATGTCTTCGCACACGGCCGCCAGCGAGCGCCATACCTCCGCCAGACCGTCGACCACCGGCTCGCGGTTGGCAGATCCGACGGTCACCCGCGGCGCGACCCGTTCAGGACGGGAGGTTGGCTTCGATGGCGTCGATGACCTCCGGTGCCTCGGGGTCGACCATCGGGCGGAAACGATGGAGGATCGTCCCATCGGGAGACACCAGGAACTTCTCGAAGTTCCACTGGATGTCACCAGCCTCGCCGTCGGCGTCGGGGAAAGCGGTGAGGTCGTCGTAGAGCGGGTTACGAGCATCACCGTTTACGTCGATCTTCTCGAACATCGGGAAGGTGACCCCGTAGGTGGCCGAGCAGAACGTGGCGATCTCGTCAGCAGTCCCGGGCTCCTGTTCGCCGAACTGGTTGCACGGGAAGCCGAGGACGGTGAATCCCTTGTCACCGTAGGACTTCTGGAGCCGCTCGAGACCTTCATACTGCGGGGTGAGCCCGCATTTCGAGGCAACGTTGACCAGCAGGAGCGTCTTGCCGCTGTAGTCGCCGAGGGAAGCCGGTTGGCCCTGCAGCGTGTGGAGGGACACATCGTGGATTGTCATAGGCCGAGTCTAGGGGGACTCGTCCAAATCGGGACGGGCCAGGGGCACGAGATCGGGACCGGGCCGGGGGCACGAGATCGGGACCGGGCCGGGGGCACGAGATCGGGACCGGGCCGGGGGCACGAGATCGGGACCAGGACAGGAGGCCCGCCAGGAGCGGCACCGGAGGCCTGGTATGCACGCGCCCCGGATTCCCATCAGGAGATGGCACATCCGTCCAGTGCATTTGGGACGTATCTGAGCACGGAGCTAAAGCGCCAGGTAGTCCAGGACGATGAGTAGGGAAGAACCGGCCGCGTAGTGCTGACCGCGGTGTCGGAGTAGATCGGATGGGGAGTATGGCGTTCGAGGTTGACGACGTAGAGCACGCCGGAGCATCGCGTCCGGGAGTGTCAGGGGCCGTCGTCCAGGCGCTGGTCGCCCTTGTTCGAGCCGAAGCCGGCGACACTGGCCTGGCCCGGGCCTTCGACCTGGCCTCGGAGGACCTGTCGTTGGCTGCACCCGGCGAGTCCCACCAGTGGACCCCGCTCGACGAGGCGATCGCCCTCTTCGACGCGGCCGGCTCCGTCACCGGCGACGACGCCGTCTCCCTCCACGTCGGCGAGGAGCTGCTCTGGGTCGGCGACGGCTCGGTCCTCGCATCTCGTATCCGGGCGCTCGAGTCCATCGACGACGCCTTCCGCCACGTCGGGGTCATCGTGAGCCACTTCACCGGCGGCACCGATGCCGTCTCCCTCGAAGTGGGGCCTGACCGAGCCCTGGTCCAGGTGGCCCCCGTCGCAGGCGAGAGCCGGCACGCCCATGTGTGCGAACTGACCCGTGGCCTGTTGAGCGAACTGCCTGCACTGTTCGACCTCGAGCCCGGTCACGTCACCGAACACGAATGTGCGGCCCGGGGCGGCCGGGCGTGCCGGTACGAGATCCGCTGGTCGGCTTCTCGGCCCGCGGTCGGTCGGTGGGAACGGCGCATCGGCGCACCCGAATCTCGCCGGATCACCCGACGTAGCCGGGGATTCGCCCGGCGGTTCAGCCATAACGACTGGGCCGGTGGGAATGGCGTGTCTCCCGGTCCCCGTCAAGGGCACGAAGACGCCGGGATCGACGAATTGAATCGACGGAGAGAGGCCCAGATCCTGGCCGAGCAGCTCACCGAGGCACGTGCCGCACTGGCCGACGCCACGGCCGAAGCGGTCCGCTGGGAGCAGGAGGCCACTCGCGGGAGGGCCGATCGCGAGTCCGCCAGCGCCCGGTACCGAGCCGAAGCTGAATCCGAGGCCGCACAGGCGAGGTTGGATGTCGAGCGACTGGAGCAGCTCCTGAAGGGGACCGCAGCTACCACTCTCGATCTCTTCGAACTCGACATGGACTCCCTCCTGTCCGAACTCGCCACTCGCGCCGACCTGGTCATACCGGCCAACCGCTTCCTGCTCATGGTTCGGGTAGGAGCGGGAATCCCCATTGAGTTACACCATCGGGGCCTCAGTGACGACGAGGCGCGAGCACTCGCCCCGCAGCTATGGGGCGCAGACACTGACGACAGCTCGGGCCCACGGGTGGTGGACATCGCGTCGCCCCGGCGACGGTACGGTCGGCTGGCCGTCTTCGACGAACCGGAAACCTCCCGGTCGGACACCGACGACCGCGTCCTGCGAAGTTTCGCCCACTACGCCGCCAACGTCCTCGATGTGTTCATGGTCCTGGCCGACGCCCGTCGGAGCGACACGACGGCGAGAACGATCCTGTCCTTTTCCGAACGACTGTCGGGACTCACCAATCTGGCCCAGGCGCTCCAGATCCTGGCCGACGCCGTCCCGGAGGTCACGGGATGCGGGCAGTCGACCGTCTATCTGTGGGATCAAGAGGCATCACGGCTGGTACTCGGTGCGTTCAGTGCCGGCTTGGCACCACCCGACAAAGACCTCGGTGCGATCCGACCACAGTGGGCGACACCGAAGGCGGCCATGCAATTCCAGGCCGTCCGACCCGGCGAAGACCCACCGGTCACCGACCCCGAGGGCGCGCCTGGCGCCAGCGGCACAGAGTTCGGAGCCGGCGGCGACCACGGGGATGTGCCCATTTCGGTCAAGATCGAAAGTCCGCTGTTCCAACGCATGATCAACGACCGCCAGGTGATCGTCCTCGACGCCTCGACGGTCGGGGACCCACTCCTGATCGACCTGATGGAGTCCTCGGGGATTTCGGCTTCAGCCGTTGCGCCCATGTTCGCCGCCGGAAAATTCCTTGGTGTGATCGCCGCCAACTTCCAAGAATCATCCCCCGCATCCAGCCACGACCCCGTGCTCCATGAGCGACTGAGCGGACTGGCGGACCAGGCCGCGACCGCAATTCAGAACCTTGAACTGCTGGAGAAGGTCTCCCACATGGCCTGGCACGACGCCCTCACCGGTTTGCCGAACCGTCGTCTGTTCGAGGACCGGGTCGAGCAGGAACTCGTGCGTTCCCGGCGGGTCGGCGAGCCGGTCTGCATGTTCTTCGTCGATCTCGACAATTTCAAGACGGTGAACGACACGTATGGCCACGCCAGTGGTGACATGCTGATCCAGCAGGTCGCCCATCGCCTCGTAGAGACCGTCCGGAGCCAGGACACGGTGGCCCGGGTGGGTGGTGACGAGTTCGCCATCCTGCTCCCCGGCCTGGTCGACCAGCTCTCCATCAACCAGTTGGCCGAGCGCACGCTCGATGCCGTGCACACCCCGTTCGACATCTTCGGCGACGAGATCGTCACGTCCGCCTCGGTGGGAATTGCCATCGCCCCCGAGCACGGGGACACCTATGACGATCTCCTGAACCGGGCCGATGAGGCCATGTACCGGGCGAAGGATCACGGACGCGACGCATTCGAGATGTTCCGCCACACCCCCGATCCGGCGAATCCCGGCCGCAGGGCGATCGACGACCGCCGGCTTCATGCCGATCTCATCAGTGCGCTCGATGGGAACCAGTTCTTCCTCCTCTACCAGCCCTACATCGACCTGCGCACCGCCCAGGTCGTGGGCGTCGAGGCCCTCATCCGCTGGCGCCACCCCACGCTCGGCATCCTCGAGCCGCCCCAGTTCATCCCGATGGCCGAGCGCAGCGATCTCATCGTGGCTCTGGACAATTGGGTCCTGTGGCAGGCGTGCCGCCAACTCCGGTCATGGCAGGACCACCGGGTGGGACCGTTGCGCCTGTCCGTGAATCTGGCTTCCCGCGACCTGTCCAGCCCGGAGTTCTTCAACAGCGTCGAGCGGACCCTCGCCGACACCGGGATCGACCCTTCGCTCCTCGAGCTCGAGATCACCGAGCGGGTGGTCATCGACAAGACCGGGCCCGCCGTCGATACCATCGACCGGCTCCGCAGGCTCGGTGTCCGCTTCACCATCGACAACTTCGGCTCGGGCAACTCGTCACTCGACCGGATCGGTACCTTCCCGGTGACCACCCTCAAGATCGACCAATCCTTCGTCCAGGTCCTCGGGCCCAAGGACGAGGAGAACAACCTGGTGACGGCCATAATCGCCATGGCCAGCAAGCTCGGCCTGTCCTGTGTGGCCGAAGGTGTGGAGACGTTGCTCCAAAGCCGCGTGCTCCTCGAACGGGGCTGTACCACCGCCCAGGGCCGCTACTTCAGCCCGCCTCTCCCGGCAGAGGGGATCGAGGCGATGTTGAGATCACCTTCCCCCGCCGAGGTGCCCGACTCCTTCGGCGACCCGTCGAATGGGACACCGCCAGCCAGTGGACCAACCGGCTGACTAGGCGCTCGGGGGCCGCAGGGGTGATGTCCGTGCGCGAACGACTGCTAACTTTTGCAAGCAAAACCGACTCCCATCCCCCGTTCACGCTGAGGAGGCCGATACCGTCGCTCCATCAGGTGTCCGCATGGACGCCACTCGGAGCATGAGGAGGAACCATGGCTACGTACGAGGGCTATTGCGTCAAGTGTCGGGAGAAGCGGGAGTTCGACGGCGAGGTGGTCGAGATGGCCAACGGCCGTCGGTCGGCCAAAGGCAAGTGTCCGGTCTGCGGGACCGGCATGAACAGGATCCTGGGAAAGAACGCCTAGACCGGGGGATCCGGCGGCGGACCTCGGGTCCGCCGCCCTCTCCGGCCCGGCCTCGCGCCGCCTCGGTCAGTCGGTGGCGGAACTCAGGTTGCAACGGCGGGCAACGAGAGGCTGTCCAGCACCGCCCCTTCGCGCAGTCCCCACTCGCTCACGACCAGGCCGGGTAGTCCCAGACGCTCGACCAGCGTGGAGAAGACGACCGCCCCGATCGGAAGGAGCGGCGCCCGTCGTGCCTGGATGCCCGGGAGTGCCATACGGGCGTCCAGGTCAAGCGTGGCCAGGCGGTCCGCCAGCTCGTGAAGCTGTCCTGCGGGAAGTTCCACCTGGTTGACAGAGGGAGCTCCTGACGAGCCCGACCGTGGCGGCGGTCGGTGAAGTCCCATGGCCAGCCGGGCCAGCGCCCGAACCGTGCCTCCGCTGGCGACCACCCGATCGGCGGCGCGAGGACACGTGGCCAGCATGGTGGCGATGGGCGCCGAGCGCTCGACGGTCAGTGCGCCGATGGCCGCCCGCTCCCCCGCCGACAGGCGATCCCCACTGTCGAGCTCTCCCCGGATCCGGGCGGTCCCCAGGGCCACGCTGGCCACCGACTGCACGGAATCCACGCTTCCGATGCCGGCCTCCAGGCTGCCTCCACCGAGGTCCAGGCCGAGCACAGGCGCCTTCCCCACCCACACGCCAGCCCTCTGTCCCAGGAAGCAGAGCCGGGCCTCCTCCTCGCCCGACAACAGGTTGATCGGACTACCCAGGATCCGCTCCATCCGGCTGATGAGGCGGTCGCCGTTGTCGGCATCCCGCAAGGCGGCCGTCGCCATGGCCACCACCACGTCGGCCCCTGCGTCCTCGGCGGCGATGTGGAGGCGCTTGACGGTGCGGACGGCAAGGGCGGAACGGTCACCGGGGACTCCGCCGGTCCGGGCCACCTCGGTCCCGAGATGCAGGAACGACCGTCGGCGCAGCACCGGGTCGAGTCGGCCATCGCGAGATGCGTCGACCACCATGAGGTGAAATGAGCTGCTGCCCAGGTCGAATACGGCTACTCGGACGGTGGGCATCGCCGCGACGCTATCCCGTGGCCAAGGGGGTCGGGGACCAACCGTCGCGTGTCGTACGCTGGTCGGCACCGCCATTGCGGTACACACGGGACGTAGCGCAGCTTGGTAGCGCGCCTGCTTTGGGAGCAGGAGGTCGCAGGTTCAAATCCTGTCGTCCCGACGCTTGTAGTGTCGTCCCGACGATGGCTCCGCGGGTTCAGGTCGAAGAACTGAGTTGGAGACCGAACAGGGATCGCAGCTCGCTCGCCGGCACCGGCCGGGAGAAGAGGAAGCCCTGGGCGAAATCGCATTCGAGCGACCGCAGCACGTCGAGCTGCTGCTCGGTTTCGACACCCTCGGCCACCACCTCGAGGTCGAGTGCATGAGCAAGTTGGATCACCGCTGACACGATCTCGTCCCCGCCGGTCCGCATTCCCAGCTCCTGGACGAACATGCGGTCCACCTTGACGATGTCGAGGGGGAATCGCTGGAGATAGCTGAGTGAGGAGTATCCCGTGCCGAAGTCGTCGATGGCCAGCAACACGCCGATCTCCTTGAGTGCCGACAGGACGACCAGGGCAGAGGCTGCGTCCCGCATCAGGGCGCTTTCAGTGATCTCCAACGTGAGGTGTTCGGGTGGGAGCCCGGTCCGGGCCAGGATCTCCGCCACCGTCTGCACGATCTCTGGATCGTCGATCTGCCGGGCCGAGAGGTTGACCTCCACCGACCCCTGCGGACCGACCCGGCCGAGCTGGTGCCAGTCATGTGCCTGGCTGCACGCCTGCTCGAGCACCCACGCCCCGATCGGGATGATCAGCCCGCTCTCCTCCGCCACCGGGATGAATCGCCCGGGGGAGACCATGCCCTGTTCCGGGTGACGCCAACGGATGAGCGCCTCCACGGCGACCGAGGTCGCACCCTCCACCTCGACGACGGGCTGGTAGTGCAGCGTCAACTCGCTGCGCTCGAGCGCCCGGTGCAACGAATGCTCGGTGGCCATGCGGTCGATGACCTCGATGCGGAGTGACTCGCCGAACGTCTCGACACCGAAGCCACCCCGCCGCTTGGCCTGGTACATGGCCGCCTCGGCATGGGCCAGCAGGTCAGCCGGGTCGTCGATCCCGAACGTGTTGAGCGCCACACCGACCGAGGCATCGAGGAACACCTCGGCGCCTTCCACGGGGAACGGCAACGCCAGCGCCGTCTGCACCCGGCCCGCGAACGAGACCGCCTTCTGCTCGGCATTGCCCGCGCTGTCGGTCACCAGAGCCAGGAACTCGTCGCCTCCGAATCGAGCCAGGAGATCGACGTCGCCGGCGATCCCCTCCAATCGCCGAGCGACCGACGCAAGTACCCAGTCGCCCAGAGTGTGGCCCATCGAGTTGTTGATGGCCTTGAATCGGTCGAGGTCGAGCAGAACCACGGCCACACTGCCCGGCGTGCCGGCGTGGGTTTCCGCAGCGCCGGCGAGGCGCATCAGATAGGTGGACCGGTCGGCGAGCCCGGTCAGGGAGTCCCGGGTGAGTGAAGGCCTCGATCGCCGGCCCGGTCAGCTTCCAGGTCGACGGGTGGTCGAAGGAATGCGGCGACCGACCGATCGCGGCCCTGTCCGATGACGACGAGGCGGCCGGCAGACCTGACCCGGCGTCCGTCATGGTGGCGCAGTTCGAGCACGAGGTCGAGGTCCGCCCCTGCAACCGGGTAGGTGACCGGACCGCCCACGGAACCGGTGGTGTCAGCCATCAGGAGCCCGAACGGCGAGCGGGAGAACGTGCTGCTCAAAATGGTGTCGGCCATGAAGGACCCGACCATCTCCCCTTGCGACCAGCCAAAGGCCGCCTCGGCGGCAGCGTTCCACTCGACGACGATGCCGCTCCGATCGACCTCCACGAATCCGTCCGGGCACCCGGCGATCAGTCGATCCAGTCGCCGGTCCTCCGTCGACCCACTCCTTGCGGACGCCGACGTTCCGGCGGTTGCCCGCTCGCCCCGCGCCGCGGAGGTCACCGTTCCGAGCGACTTGGGAGCCGCTGATGCAACCATCCGAGATCGTCGACCATGGGTGTGCGCTCCAACCGGCTTCCGTTACAGGTCCCCACTTGCGAGGAGCTGTTCCGGGTCAATCTAGGCAGCGGGCACCCTCGGTACAAGGATTTCGCCCCCACCGGACGCAAGAGCCCCGGGCGGCCGGACCGGTGGGATGGGTAGGCGGGACCGTAATCGGCACTAGGCGCCCGGGTCGGACCACGGTGATCTGACCACTGAATCGGTCAGCGGGTCCCGACGTCGGATCCGCCGGCCGGATCGCCCTCCTACGCTTCGTCACCCGGACGGGTCCTCCCGGGACTATCCGCATCCGACAACTCGTCCAGTGTCCGACAATTGATCACGGATGCGGGAGCGATCCTTGCGCTTTCGCCGCAGCTGAATGACTACGATCGCAGCGACCACTACGGCCACGACGACGAACGACCACAGGCCGATCTGGCTGAGCACGTGCTGGAAGGAGAGCCCGACCACATAGCCGAGGAGGGTGTAGCCGACCCCCCATACGATGGCGCCGAGGAGGTTCCAGAACAGGAACGTCCGGTAGCGGAGTCCGCTCATACCTGCGAGTCCAGGAATGACTGCCCGGGCGAAGGCGATGAAGCGGCCCAGGAAGACCGCTGGGCCGCCGTATCGCTCGAGCAGTCCGAGCGTGTAGTTCACTGCGGTCGTGTCCCGGAGTCTGGGCCGTTCGTCCTTCCAGAAGAACGGTGGGCGCCGTTGGAGCAACCACGGTCCGGCGTGCTTTCCCACTTCGAACCCGACGGAGTCGCCGATCACAGCAGACACCACTACCACGACGATCATGACGCCGAGATTGACCCGTCCGAGCCCGGCCAGTACACCGCCGACTACAACCGCCGTCTCCCCGGGAACGAAGAAGCCCACCATCAGAGCCGCTTCGGCGAAGACCAGAAAGCCGACCACCAGGTAGGCGATCGTTCCGTTGAAGTGCAGCAACCACCCGGTGACACCACCGGGATCGGACGAATTCGACGTCGCAGCCAGCAGGGTCGCCGCCGTCACCGGCGGAGCGTCACACTTGTCCACGTACGGCGCCGGCACGACGGGCAGGTCATCCACCGGTCGTAGGTGCGCCGCGGCAGCCATACCCCTACCGGGAGCTGCAATATCAGGAACTCGATAGCCCCTACCCGGGTGACCGACCCGCATGTTGAACAGGCGACTGCCAATATCCCCGTACGTGGACGCGGGTCGGTGGCGGTCGCCGTGGCCAGCTCCGGCTCGGGCTCGTCTGCCGGCGTGGCATCTGAGAAGAGCGCTCGTCTGCCGGCCGGGCGGGCATGTGGGGTTCGGCCAGCCGACGGATGGCCGGTGTCCGTCCGGTGGTACCGATCAGCGGCGGCGTCGTCGACCTCCGCCTCAGCCTCGACCGGCATCCAATAGAGCGCCCGCTTGCCCAGGGGATCAGACCCGCCTGTCATCAGCTCGGCGCGCCGGCCACCACACCAGGTTCGAGCAGCGCCGCGGCGATGGCTCGATAGGCCTGGGCGCCCGGCGAGTTCGGTGCATGCTGCAGGATCGACTTGCCGCGGGCCGGAGCCTCGGCGAAACGGATCGACTTCCGCACCGGTGGCTGCAGCACCGGTATGCCGTAGCGAGTCTGCACTTCCTCGAAGATGTGGCGGGAGTGCTTGGTGCGGTCGTCGTACATGGTGGCGATGACGCCGCGCACGGTGAGGTCGCCATTGGCGAAGGCCCGCACGTCCTCGATGGTCTCGAGGAGCTGGCCCACTCCCCGGTGAGACAGTGCCTCGCACTGCAGCGGGATGAGCACTGACCGGGCCGCCGTGAGACCGTTTATGGTCAGCACCCCCAACGAGGGAGGGCAGTCGATCAACACGAGGTCGTATCCGTCGAGTACGGGCTCGAGTGCCCTGGCCAGCACGTGCTCCCGCCCTGTCCTCGTCAGGAGATGGACCTCCGAGCCGGCCAGGTCGATCGTGGCGGGCAACAGGTCGAGTCCGCCTACCCCGGGTACCGGCAGCGTCACCTCGGCAACACCCGTGCGTCGGACGAAGACGTCGTGCAATGAGCGTTCCAGTTTGTCGGGGTCGAATCCCAGCGAAAAGGTGAGGCACGCCTGGGGGTCGAGGTCGACGACCAGGGTGCGACGCCCCAGCTCGGCCGAGGCCACACCGAGCGAGTGCACGGTAGTGGTCTTCGCCACACCGCCCTTCTGATTGGCCACGGCCAGGACGTCGGTCACGCGTGGAGTCTACGCGGTTGCCGACCCCTGGTTTCCGGCCGGTGGCGACCTTGCGGCTCAGCCCCAGCCCTTCCACCCGGTGGTCAGCGCACGGGGAATCAGTACCCGGCCATCCCGGTCACGGGGGCCACCAGGGTCTCGCCGCCCGCCGACCCGAAGAACGGCGCGTCGAAGCTGAAGATCCCGCCGTCCCCCGCGGTGACTCGATAGCCGGAGCCGTCCGCCGTGGCGGCCATGCCGGTGGCCGGGGCGGCCAACACCTCCTGGCCGGTCGAACCGTAGAACGGGGCTCCTCCAAAGGAGAAGATCCCACCGTCGGATGCGACCATCCAATAGCCGCCGGAGTTCGGATCGCGGGCCATGCCCACGATCGGTCGGTTCAGGTGGCGCCCACCGAGCGAGCCGTCGAAGCGGGCGCTGCCGAAGGCGAAAACCCCGCCGTCGGACGCCACCAGCCAGTAGCCGTCGCCGTCCGCCGTCGAGGCCATTCCGACGATCGGTTGGTTGAGGTGGGTCCCTCCCATCGAACCGTAGAAGGCGGCGTCGCCGAAGGCGAAGACGCCACCGTCGGAGGCGACGAGCCAATAGCCGCCCCCGTCCGGCGTGGCCGTCATACCGACGATCGGTTGGTTGAGGGGGATCCCTCCCATGGAGCCGTGGAAGCCGGCGTCGCCATAGGCGAATATGCCGCCGTCGGAGGCGACGAGCCAGTACCCGCCGATCGATGGGGCCATGGCCATCCCGACCACCGGTTTGTTGAGGTGTTCCCCTCCGGTGGAACCACAGAAGGGTTGACCGGGACTCGGGTAGGACATGACGCCGCCGTCGGCGGCCACCAGGTCGTAACCCCCGAAAGCCGCGTCAGGGATCGAGCACGCGGGGACCGATCCCAGTGCGGGGGTGCCGCCGGCGTCCCCAGTCAGCTGTGGATCGTGGTGGAACATGGGCCACGATCCGGGACCCACGGCCTCCGCGCCGTCGGAGTCGGCGATCTCGAAGTGGTCGATACGGCCAGCGAGATTGGGCCCTATGTAGCCGGCAAGGGTGATGCCGACCGTTCCGTTGGGGTCGTCGGTGACGAGCGGCGAGTTCTGTATACCCAAGTTCCCATCGCCGGCACCGTCGAGTTCGGTGACGATCGACCCGGTCTTGCCATCGAGGATGTAGAGCCCATCGATGGTTGGTGCGAGGACGTCGTCATAGCCCTGATCGAACAGGTCGGCGGTGGTCACCGACCCGATGACCCGCTCGGGAAGCGCCGTCGACCAGAGCGTCGCACCGGTCGCTCCGTCGAGTGCATACACCGAGCCCGCTGTTCCGGTGTCCGTCCCCGTCACCACCTGCAGCGACCCGTTTCCCATGACGTCGGACAGGGCCGGCGACGAAAATGTGTTGCCGTCCAACTGGGACCTCCACACCGGCTGGCAGTTGGTGTTGTAGGCGATCACCGAGTCGGTATCGGCCGCTCCGGAGAAATAATCTCCTGTCCCGTCGACGATCCCGGCGGCGCCGCCGAACAGGAAGCCACCGACGGCGGGTGACGAGTCGAGGACCTGGTCGGTGAAGGTCCGACAGATCACGTTGCCGGTCCCTGACAGCACCCGCAGTGCACCGCCGCTCTGGTATGTCTGCCCGTCGGCCACCCCAGCCGATTGGTCGGAGGCTTCGATCACCTCGTCTCGCCCCGTGCCGTAGAGGTCGGCGAGCGCATCGGTAGCGTGGGTGCTGTCGGTGTTCAGGAAGGGCCAGCCAGGGAGCACCGATCCGGACGATACGTCGAGGGCGTCGGCCACCTGCCCGAGTGAGCCGGCCACGGCCGAGGGACCATCGGTGTCCGCAGCCTGGAGTGTTCCGACGGCGACACCGGCGAAGACCCCGCCGTAGGGTGCGCTGTCCGATGACGGATTCACCACAGACGTGATCCAGCGCAGCGCGCCATTGGACCCATAGGACTGGTACGCGCCTCCCACGGGAAATGCGTCGTTGCCGGAGCCGACGATGACGGCTTGGGTTCCTCCGCTCACCGTGGCGACCGAGGGCGTCGAGTCGATGGGGGCGTTGGCGTGCACGTTGGTCCAACCGGCCGGTACCACGGGCGTCGGTAGGGCCGGTGGCGTCGACGGGTTGGCTCCCGCGAGCTCGAATCCGAAGAGGTTTCCCTCACGGTCGCCCACGACCACTGACGGTTGCCCATCCAGAGTCATCGGCACCGGCGACGACTCGGCGATTGGCATGCCGGCGTCGTCGAGCGGCCCGGTCGACCATGTCTCGGTGATGGTCGGCGACCCCTGGAGATTCCGAAGGATCACCGAATGGGAGGGAGTTCGGCGGAGGGACCTACCGCCCGCATGGGACGAAGCCCGGTGGACGGGTCCACCGGCTGCACCGGCGGCGTCGACTCCTCCTGCGGGAAGGCAGGCGGTGACGACGGACGCCCCCACGAGGAAGACGAGCACGGCGCGGAAGCGTGGGCGAAACCGAGGTACGAGGCACATGCGCTAGTCAGACCCTACGGCGCGAATGCCTTGACCTCCAGTCGCGCCCACATATTCTGTCCCGATCACCCGGCCGGTCAGCCCTGGATCGGCGCGGGAATCTCCTCACACTTTCCGAATGCGGCGACCACAGGATCACCGGCACGAGGAGGATCCGCTGAGGCGACTGCCGGCAGATAGACGCCTCCATTTGGGTGGGGTCGTTGGATGAGTGACTCCAGAGCGTCATCGGACATGGGACGCGCCAAGTAGTAGCCCTGACACTGGTCACAGCCGACTGAATCCAGATCATTGAGCTGGTCGATGTTCTCGACTCCCTCGGCCACCACCGTCATGCCGAGGACATGCGCCAAATCGACGACTGCGGCGACGATTGAGTAACTCACGGACTTCCATTCCAGATCTGACACAAATCCCTGGTCAATCTTAACGACATCAATGGGAAATCTCTTGAGATAATTGAGTGATGAATACCCAGTGCCAAAATCATCAAGAGCAAGCGTGACCCCAATGCGCTTTAACTCGTCCAGAACTACAAGAGCCTGTTCGCTGTCCTGGATCAATACACTCTCGGTCACCTCGAGCGTGACCAAGCGGGGGTCGGTGTCTGTTGTGGCGAGAACAGATTCGACTGAAGCTGTGAATCCCGGCGACATGAGTTGGGTGGCCGATACATTGACCGCAATTGCCAGCTCACTCGCTTGGTTGAGACGTATCCAGTTGTGCCGATCCCTACAAGCCTGATCGAGGATCCAATGACCGATGTCACCGATGAGCCCTGAGCGCTCAGCCAGCGGGATGGCAAGTGTGGGCGGCACCAGACCCCGGGTGGGGTGTACCCATCGCAGGAGCGCCTCAGCCCCAACCATCCGACAGGTGGCCGTATCGACGATCGGCTGGTAGTGGGAGCGCAACTCCCCTCTTTGCAATGCACCGTGGAGATCGCGCTCGAGGTTGATCCGCTGTCCGGCCAGATGCTGCTCGCGCGCATCGACCGTTTGATGTCGCGCCCCGCCCCTCCGCTTTGCCTGGTACATCGCAGTGTCCGCCTCCTGAAGCACCTGCTCGGAGCTTTGATCGCTGTTTCCCGAAAAAGCAATGCCCACGCTGGCGGTCACCTCGACTTGTGCACACGACAAAACACACGGCGCAGCTACCGCATCGACCAGACGTGCCGCGATTCCGTCGGCCTCTGCTGGACTACCGAGATCTTCACAGAGAATGATGAATTCATCGCCTGAAAGCCTGGCCAACGTGTCGCCGGGGCGCAGCGCCGCGGTCAGACGCTCGCTGATGGCGACGAGTAGTTCGTCTCCGACAAGATGCCCATGGAGATCGTTGATCTGTTTGAATTCGTCGAGGTCGGCAAAGAGAACGGCGGAGATCATCCCCGAACGCCGCCCGCGATCAACGGCATGATCCAACCGTTCCAGCAAGAGAGTTCGATTGGGAAGCCCAGTCAGTGGATCGTGCAATGCAGTTTCCCGAGCCTTGTCTGAGGATTCTTGGAGGTCTGCTCGCGTTTGCGCATTGCACATGTATGCAGAGGCCACATCGGCCAGGGTGTGAGCTGCGCTCATGGACCTGGTATCCAGGGGTCCGGGATCTGTCCCATAGAGATCAAGTGCCCCCATACGGTTTTGCCCGTTATTGAGCGGGAACGCAAAGACTGCACGGAGACCCTCCGACAGCGCACGCTTCGTGAACCTCGGAAAGCGATCCTCCGATCGCAAGTCTGGTGTCGCCACGGCGTCGCCCGTCTGAAAGGCCACGAGACATGGGCCCTCCCCGAGCTCTGATTGAAGTCGTTCGAAGCAAAGTGCGGCGTCGTCCGATGCGGCGACGTAACGTGGGCTTGCATCTGGAGCGATCAACGTCACTCCCGCCGCCGAAACCGGAAGAACATCGACGATGCGCTTCACCAGATGATCCAGAATTCCGTGAATCGGGAAATCCGTCACCAAGGTCCGGGCGAATTCGCTGAGGACTTCCGACAGTTGCTGCTCGTCCGACATCTGCCACAACCCCTTTTGCCACGCAGTGGCCGCAGGGTCTGGGCGGTCAGGACTTAGTTCACAATGCCCGCAGTGAAGCCGCGATCATATTACCACCGAGGGAAGGTGGAATCAACGCTCGATGTGACTCCGGCGAAGTGGATCCGTCCTGGCTTACCCCAGTGATCCCTCTCTCGATTTGCCCGAGGAGAGTCAGCGCATATCGTGGAAGAGAAGACCCCGCACATCTCGATTCCCTCGCCGATGTCATTCCTCCGTCTTCGAGCCCCGCCGTCGCGCTGACCTGCGAGTGTAGGGTGAGGTCGGGCTAGCCGCACCTGCGGCCGAATCTCGCTGAATCCGGACCTCGTTGAGCGTCTCCCCTGAACCCAGGAGAAGATCGATGGCGCGTGGCGAGCCGGCCCCCCCGCATACGCCCGATGTTCACAGGTTGCGGCGGTGACGGCACCTGACGACCGGATGTTCGCCATCCAAAAGCGACTTGCGTCCCACGACTTCACGGGCTCGGGGACCCTATTGTTGTGCGAGTTGACTGCCGAGCTCACCGGGACGAGCGGAGCCAGCATCATGCTCCTGTCCGACGCGCTTCCCCGGGGATCCCTCTGTACCAGCGACGGTATCGCCGCCTACCTCGACGAATTGCAGTTCACCTTGGGCGAGGGACCGGCGCTCGATGCCCACATGCGGGGCACTCCCATCCTGGCGCCAGAGCTTGACACTTCCTCGTCGACCCGGTGGCCGGCATTCGCCCCGCTGGCGATCCGTGCCGGCGTGCAGGCACTGTACGCCTTCCCATTACGGATCGGCGCTGTGCGCCTGGGAGCGGTGACGCTCTTCCGCGACCTGCCCGGCCCCCTTGAGGACACGCAGTACACCGATGCCTTGCTCATGGCCGTCGTCTCCTTCCGGACGATTCTTGCTCTCCAGGCCGACGCTCCCCCCGGCTCCGTCGCGGCAGAACTCGAGAAGGGTTCCAACTTCCATTTCGTCGTGCACCAAGCGGCAGGAATGGTCTCCGTCCAACAAGAGATCGGCGTCACCGAGGCACTCGTCAGGCTCCGTGCCCACGCCTTCCTGACTGAACGCTCCATTGACGAGGTCAGCCAGGACGTCGTCGACCGAAAGCTCCGTCTGGCCAGCGTAACGGCCATAGGACCGGTCCGCGGGACGACTGCGAAACCCGATGAGTAGTCTGCAATTGGCTCCCACTCCCGCTCGCGTTGCCAACGAGTCTGAACCGCCTCGATCGGAGGAGCGATGACCCGCGAAGCCCTGCTGGCCCAAACGCTCGTCGAGCTGGCTGACAATCTCGTCGACGAATTTGATGTCATCGACGTTCTGACCGTGCTCAGCGACCGATGCGTTGAGGTCCTCGACGTTGACTCGGCCGGGGTGATGCTGTCCACGCCCGGTGGCGAACTACAGGTGGTGGCTTCGTCCAGCGCCGCCATGCGGGGACTCGAGCTGTTCGAGCTCCAGGCGAACGAGGGTCCGTGCGTCGAATGCTTCCTCACCGGCGAGCCAATCGTGAGTCTCGAGCTCTCCTCAGTCGATGCCCGCTGGCCTCAATTCACCCGACGGGCAGTGGACGACGGAATCAATTCTGTGTACGCGTTGCCGATGCATCTCCGAAATGTGACGGTCGGTGCGCTCAACATGTTCCGGGTCGAGGCGGGGTTGCTGCAGGCCGAGGACGTCCTGGTAGCCCAGGCTCTCGCCGACGTGGCCACCATTGCCATCATCCAGCACCAGGCGTCGGTGAGTGCGGCAGAGCTCAACAGACAACTCGGTGAGGCGCTCAACAGTCGGATCATCATTGAGCAAGCCAAGGGCAAGGTGAGTGAGGCGTCCGGACTCGATATGGACCGCTCGTTTCAACGCATCCGGAACCATGCGAGGAACCACAACCTGCGCCTTACCGAATTGGCGCTCGGGATAGCTGAAGGGACGACGCCCATCATCGGACTGGACCCCCTACCCCGTGTGCAACATGTGGGACCGACCTCGTCGGACTCGTTACCCGAGAGCGAGGCACCGCCCACCTGACTCCGCTCCACCCACCATGTGGTAGGATTGGGCAGGCGTAGAGTATTAGTCGCTCGGGACCCTGGTGACGCGGAGAGCGGAACGTGTCATGAACAGGCCCAGGTTTTCCCTCGAATACGAAATCTTGCCCATGCGGATCGCGGGCACGACCAGGGGGGATCCACACCCGATAAGGCGCATTCCGGCGGGACCTACGGCAGCCGTTGACCAACATGGGTCACAAAATGTCTAGCCAATTGCTGGAGACCTCGTGCTCGCCGATTCGGGTTCTCGTCGTCGACAGCCACACGATCTTGGCGGAAGGACTTCGGCGCCTCCTCGATGGGTGCACGGACATCGAGGTCATCGGGGTGGTCGGAACGGTCGGCGATGCCGTTTCAGAAGTTGCACTTCTCCGTCCTGATGTCATCCTCATGGACTATCAGCTGTCATACGGCAATGGCGAGACGGCCGTGGCCAGAATGAAACGGGAGTATCCGACGGCACACGTAGTGATGCTGACGGGCTCAGGAGACGAAGGGCGCCTGGCGCGGCGTGCCTTCGAAGTGGGGTGCGCGGGATTCGTCGGGAGCTCGCTGTTCCGTTGACGACTTACTCGGCAGTTATTCGAGCCGCCCATTCCGATGACGTGCTCATCGCCGCGTCAATACTTTTGCGGCTCATTCCACAGGTTGGAAGCCGCGACGATCGAGGTCAGGCAAACTTGAGCAAGCGTGAACTGGAAGTGCTCAACGTGATGGCTGAAGGTGGAACCGACAAGGAAACTGCTGACAGGCTCTTCATCTCACTCAACACAGCCCGCACGCACTCGCAACGCATTATCCAAAAACTCGGGGCCCATTCAAAACTCGAGGCCGTAGTGATTGCCATACGAGAAGGCGTGATCGGCCCTCTGTGATTCTACCGGCAAGGAGTTCTGGCGGATTCAGGTGTCAGACACCGGGGCTTCTGGCCAGATGGCCACCGATATTCAGCAATTGGGTGACGGTCCAACAGCTGCAACTGGGCCGTCACGCTCTTTCTCTCTGCAGAGGTGCTGCAAATTCCACTCGATTGCGGCCGAGCGCCTTGGCCCGATAGAGGGCTTTATCTGCTTCCCCTAATATTTCGTACGCTGACCCGATCTGACCGGCCTCCAACACGGCCAGGCCCGCGCTACAGGTAACGACACCGAGAGAGTTGCCGGCGTGCGAAATGGACAGCTGTTCCACCGCCTTGAGCATGCGTTGGACCGCGATGTTGGCGGAAGACAAGGATTGCTCGGGGAAAATGCACAGCAGCTCATCCCCACCGTACCGATAGAGTGCGTCTCCACGACGAGCCTGAGCCTTTAGCTGGGCCGCGACCGATCTGATGACATAATCACCGGCTTGGTGTCCATAGGTATCGTTGTAGGACTTGAAGTGATCGATATCGACCAATGCCATGCAGTAGTGATGACCATAACGCGTTGTTCTCGCTTCTAGCAGGTCAACGTCCTCTTCAAGAGCCCTACGGTTACCGATCCCAGTGAGTGGGTCTCGCGACGCCATGGCATTCAGTTTGAGGTTCGCAGCCTCCAACGTGGCTCGAGCGTGGGTCAGCTTCTGGTGCAACGTCGTGAATCTGGCCGCCGCGATCAGTCGAGCCTCGAGCTCGTTGAAGTTGAGTGGTTTGACGAGATAGTCATCAGCACCGGCATTCATCCCCTCGAGGACATCCTCAGGGGAACCCTGGCCGGTAACAACGATGAAATAGGTGCTGTCACCCGAGGGGTGGGCTCGGATCTTGCGACACAGTTGAAGCCCGGTGATCCCCGGCATGATCCAGTCGCTGATGACCACATCACCAGGATCAGATCGGAAAGCATCCCAGGCCGGAGCACCTCCGTGAAAGGCAAGACAATCGTGGCCGAGAGTTTGCAACGTCACCTGCGTAATGAGCCGGGATGTGGTGTCGTCATCGACGACCAGTATTCTCATGGCGCAACTGACGCGAGCTGTTCTTCAAGGGAGCAGCGCAGGTCTTGGAAGTCGCCCTCCACCTTGTCGATATCCGAGTGAGCGTCGGACGATGAACCAGATTCCGCACGTCGTTTCAGGCGGTTACAAGATGAGGCCAAGCGTCGACCACCCAACTGGCTCGCGCTCCCCGTGATGCTGTGAGCGATGAGGCTGACGGCATCGGCATCTTGGAGCACAAGTGCGTGGCGAAGCGCGGTGAGACGTAACTCCGTGTCGTGGACGAATTGGCCGATGAGTTCGGTGAGAAAACGTTCATTGGACGGAATCGAAAGGGCTCGAAGTTCGGCGAAGACTGCCGGGTCGAGAATGGCTTCGACCGCAGGTGCATCATCGTTGCCTGGCACAGCCCGTTCGTCCTTCGACCTCCGGTCCTTCAACAGGCCGGCGACGAGAGCCAGCAGCGCGCCCTTGTTGATTGGCTTAGCAAGGTAACCGTCCATGCCTTGAGCCAGGCAGCGCTGACAGTCCTCGAAGCGTGCCCCGGCCGTTAAGGCGATAATCGGGACATGGTCGTCGGGACCCTCCTGAACTCGAATGGCGGCGGTTGCCTCGTAACCATTCAGCTCGGGCATCTGACAGTCCATCAATATCGCGTCGTATCGATTGCTAGCGGCTGCTTCGACCGCCGCCAAACCGTCGGACACGGTGTCCACCTCATATCCGGCGCCATAAAGCATCGCAATGGCTACCTTTTGGTTGATGACATTGTCCTCGGCCAACAGGAGCCGGCCAGTTCCCTTTTCGGGCAGCAACACCGATGCTGTTGAGGCTGGGTGACGAACCATTCCCTCGACACTTATTCCCAGAACAACCTGGAGACAGGACAGAAGGTCCTCCTGGCAAATCGGCTTGGACAACAACGCGTCCACACCGGCCTCCGATACGCCTTCAGAGTTACCCTCCGAGCCCAAGACGGTCAGGAGGACCACTCGTGTGGCCAGTGGAGGATCGCCCAGGGCCGCTCTCTCGAGTTCTGGAACCTCCAATGATTTGATGGACGAGTCCCAGAGGGCGACATCGAACTTCTGACCATCGGCGACCGGCGGATCCATCATTGCTCCTGCGGTCTGGCTGGACTCGGCTGTATGTACGCTCATACCCCATTCACCCAGGTAGGCGGCCAAGACGTTGCGAAGTGTGGGGCTATCGCTCACTATGAGGGCGCTTAGGCCCGCCAGACCACCTTCGCCCGACAACTGGTCATAGGCATCCACCTCTGCTGCACGGTGCGTCGGAATGGTGAACCAGAACACGCTTCCTTCTCCCGAACGGCTGTCCACACCGCAATCGCCTCCCATCAGCTCGATCAGTTGTCGGCTGATCGCCAATCCGAGACCGGTCCCACCGTGCTTACGCGATGTGGAGGTGTCGGCCTGGACGAAGGGCTGAAAGATTGCATCGAGTTTCTCGGCGGCAATGCCCTCGCCGGTGTCAGACACCTCGAAGCGGACATAGGCGGTGCCCCGTCGGTCCTCAGCATCTTCACATGTCACTCGAACGACGACCTCGCCAACCTCGGTGAATTTGATGGCGTTGCCGATCAGATTGGTCAGTACCTGGCGAACCCGGCCGGGGTCTCCGCTCGCGGTGGGCGGGACGGGACTTTCGATGACTGCGATCAGCTCGAGATCCTTGGCCTGTGCCGGCCGGGCCAATAGGTCAACGACGTCATCGACGAGAGATCGAACACTGAATGAGATGTCTTCGCATTCCAGCATCCCGGATTCGATCTTCGAAAAATCCAGAATGTCGTTGATGATCGTCATCAGCGCTTCCCCGGAGCTGCGCACCGTTTGGGCGTAATCTCGTTGCCGGTCATCCAGGTCGGTCTCGAGCAGAAGGTCGGTCATACCGATAACCCCGTTCATGGGGGTGCGGATCTCGTGACTCATGTTGGCCAGAAAGTTCGATTTGAGTCGCGACGCCTCCTTTGCCTCATCTCGAGCGGCCGACATGGCGGCTTCAGCCCCCACCTCGGCGGTCACGTCGGAGAGAGTACCGACCCAGCCCATTCTTCCGCCGGCATTATCGGGGATGGACTCCGACGTCACCAGCACGATGCGCGAAGGCGAATCCGTCGGCTTTATCTCGAATCGACGGGAGGACTCCGACTCATAGATGTGACGATCTGCCAACTCGACCACGAGTCCGGACCGCTGCTCTGAGCTGATCAGGGTTTCCCATGATCTGCCGATCGCCTCGTCGGCTGGAATATCTGTGATCTCGGACCAATGAGGATTGGTGTAGACGAAATTGTCTTCCGAATCGGTCATGAATATGCCGATGGGAGCCACGTCGGCTAGGTCCTTCAGCAGATCCGCGGAGGCTTGTACGTCTCGGGCTTGGTTGGCAAGGTCGGTGGCGTAGACGAAGAAGCTGGCGAAGACTCCCACTTTGGCTCTCAACTCGTCAGGCTGGACGGGCGCAAAGATGAAGTCGACCGCACCGGCGGCGTATCCATCGGTGCTCACGATCTCATCGTCACTGAATGCAGTGATGAAGATGATCGGGGTCAATTGGGATTGGCGGCGCTGTCCGATGAGTGCGGCGGTTTCGAACCCGCCCATAGTGGGCATGCAGACGTCGAGCAAAATGACAGCGAAGTCTTGGGCCATGACGCAGCGCAATGCAGCCACTCCGGAGTCGGCTTCAACGATCAAGTAGCCGGACCGCGAGAGTGCTGCCTTCAGGGCCAGCCGTTTCGAGGCATCGTCATCGACGATGAGGATCGGAACAGGTTTCCTGATATCCGTAGATGCATCCGGACTCGTCGGAGAATGCCGAGACTCCACTGAAAGTTGGGTTGTCGCCCCCATCACGGCAGCGAAGGCGAACTGGTTGGCATCCAGGGCCTGAGGACCGCGAAGAGCTCAGCTGTGTCAACCGGCTTCGGGACGTAGTCGTTGGCGCCCGCATCGACACAGCGCTGACGCTCGCCCGACATGACTTTGCCGGTGATGGCAACGATGGGGAGATCCTTCAGACCATCGCAACTCCGAATCGAACGGATCGTCTCATAGCCGTCCATGCCCGGCATCATGATGTCCATGAGGACGACACTGAAATCAGACGACTCTTCCAGTTGGGCGAGGGCCTCGGGGCCGCTCTCGGCCACCACGACGACTGCATGGCCCCATTCGAGCAGCGCGGACATGGCGAAGGTGTTGCGGAAATCGTCATCGACCACGAGGATCCGCATCCCATTGAAGTCGGGTTTCTCACCATCGCCAGATCGGCTTCCATCGACTTCCGGGTCAGTCTGCCCAGCGCCGTTGGCGGCATTCACCTCGATGACAAGAGGCTGAGTGGCCAACGGTGCCATTGCTGCAACGGTGGTCGTCGCCGGCGACACCCCTGCAACCGGAATGTAGAGGGTGAACGTGCTGCCTTGGCCCAACGCGCTGTGCAGAGTGATCTCGCCACCGAGCAGTTCGGCCAACTCTCGGCTTATCGAAAGGCCGAGCCCTGTGCCACCATATCGACGCGCGGTAGAACCGTCACCTTGCGCGAACGACTCGAAGACCAACTGCTGCTGATGACTGTCGATCCCGATTCCCGTGTCACCTACAGAGAACGCCACTACTGCCGAAGCATCGGTGAGCGATTTCGAGTCGCTGTTCCAGCCGGTCTTGGGCCTGGATATCTGGAGGTCGACGGAACCATGCTCCGTGAACTTGATCGCATTGGACAGAAGATTCTTCAGGATCTGACAGAGACGCTTCGGGTCGGTGACGATTCGATCGGGGCAGTCTGAGGCGAGCTCGATCGAGAACCCGAGGCCCTTATCGCTGGCAACGTGCTCGAAATCGCGCAAGAGGGTGCTTTGCACCTGTACCAGGGGGAGATCGCTCCACTCGACTGTGACGGTCCCGGATTCGACCTTGGCCAAGTCCAGAATGTCGTTCAGAAGGCTCAGGAGGTCCTTTCCGGACGAGCGGATGACGGTCGCGTATTCGACTTGGGTCTCCGTCATGGTGTTGTCGGGATTCTCTTCGAGTTGCTGGGCGAGGATCAGGAGGCTGTTGAGCGGGGTGCGAAGCTCGTGCGACATATTCGCAATGAACTCGGACTTGTACTTCGACGAGATCGCCAGTTGCTTCACCTTCTCCTCGACTTCGAGGTTGGCCTGCTCGACCTCCTGGGTCTTTTCTTCGGACTCCCTGTTCTGGTCGGCGAGAAGCGCAGCTTGCCTTTCCAGATCGGCGTTGGATTCGCGCAATTCTTCTTGCTGTGCCCGGAGTTCCTCGGCCAGGGACTGTGACTGCCGGAGGAGACTTTCCGTGAGGGTATTGGCTTCGATGGTGTTGAGCACCAAACCGATGCTCTCGGTGAGTTGTTCGAGGAACGACTGGTGGGTCACGCTGAATGGTGAGAACGAGGCCAATTCGATGACTGCGCGAACTGATCCCTCGAAGAGGATCGGCAGGACGATGATGTTGAGGGGAGCGGAGTTGCCGAGACCCGAATTGATTCTCACGTAGTCGCTTGGAACCTCGGTGAGCAGTATCCGCTTTTTCTCTTTCGCACATTGACCGACCAGACCCTCACCGAGATGGAATGCCGTCGACAGGCTCTTTCGCTCCTCATTGCCATACCCGGCTTTCAGTTGCAACACGTCGTTGCTGCCAAACTCGGTATCCGAGGATGCGGGCATGGTGTAGAAGGCCCCGTGCTGAGCGAGGACCAGCGGTGCGAGTTCGGAGAGGATCATGTTCGACACGGTGTTCAGGTCACGCTGACCTTGGAGCATGCGGGTGAAGCGTTCCAGGTTGGTCTTCAACCAATCCTGCTCGACGTTTTGCCTGGTGGTCTCCCGGAGATTGCGGATCATCTCGTTGAGCTTGTCCTTCAGGATGGCCACTTCACCGCTTGCCTCCACACTGACTTGCCTGGTGAGGTCGCCCTCGGTAACAGCGGTGGCGACCTCGGCAATCGCTCGCACCTGGTTGGTGAGATTGGCGGCCAACTGGTTGACATTGTCAGTCAGGTCCTTCCAGACCCCACCCACTTCCTTCGATTGGGCCTGGCCACCCAGCTTTCCTTCGACCCCGACCTCTTTAGCGACCCGTGTGACCTCTCCGGCGAACGCATTGAGCTGGTCGACCATGCCATTGACGGTGTTCTTGAGCTCGAGGAACTCGCCCTTCACGTCAATCGAGATCTTCTTGCTCAGGTCTCCGTTCGCAACCGCCGTGGTGACTTCGGCAATGTTGCGAACCTGTCCGGTCAGGTTGCCGGCCATCAGGTTTACGTTGTCAGTCAGGTCTTTCCAGACCCCACCGACCTCGATGGTGACAGCCGCAGCCTGACCGAGCTTGCCTTCCGTGCCCACCTCGCGGGCCACTCGCGTCACTTCGGAGACGAACCCGTTCAGTTGGTCGACCATGGCGTTGATGGTGTTCTTGAGCTCCAGCATCTCGCCGTGGACGTCGGCAGACACCTTCTTGCTCAAATCTCCGTCAGCCACCGCACCAATGACTCGTTGCATCTCACTGGTGGGGCGCACCAAAGCATCGATCAGACTGTTGACTGACTCCACGCTGTCGGACCAACTGTGCGTGGCCCCTCCGAGCATGACTCGTTGCGACAGCTTTCCTTGCTCCCCCACGACGCGGCTGATACGGGCCAGTTCGACCTCGAGTCTCTCGTTGGCGATGATGACATCATTGAAGCCGTCGGCTACTTTGCCAGCTATGCCCGTCCATTCGAGGGGCATGCGAGCAGTAAAGTCACCCGCCTTGATTTGCGCCAGGACATTCAGCAACACCCGGGTGTCGACTTCCTCCGGTGCCATTACCATGGCCGGGCTCCCAGTGTACGAGATGCTTTGTGTGCGAGAGCCGATGCACCAGTGGACAAGTGCAGTCGATTGGGACGAGCCATTCGAGACTTGGATACCTCAGCAGATGCATCGCCAAGCGTGTTCAGAATCGGTCTGCTTTTCACGATTTCATCTCCACCCTGCTAGTACCTCGCCGCGACTCAGGCGTGCGTAGTTTCTACGGTCAGATTCGTAGATGGATGCCTCCGCACGCCTCATGCCACGAGGCTGACCGACAGGCGTTCGAGTTGTCTGGTGAGTTCATCGAAGTCCGGCTTCAAAACGAATGCCTTCGCACCGCCGGCCACTGCTCTGGCTTTCCACTCCGCGAGTTCCGAGTAGACGACGACAATTCGAGCGCGGTGATCGGTGACAGATCTCGCGGATGAGGGCTCCGTCGACGGCCCCCTTCAGCCAGAGGTCGAGCACCACCAAGTCTGGTTGCGCCAGATCCACCAGGGCGAGCAGAGTCGAGGATGTTTCCGTCTCGGCGGTGACAACAACGTCGCCGTCTTCCAGCACCCGGGTGATCGAATGGCGTACGGCAGCATCGTCGTCACATACGACTGCGCGGGTGCGAATTGCATCTGGAGCACCTTGTCCGCGATCCGAATGGGGATTCTGGAGGGTTCCCGCCACCGCAGAACTCGACGACGTCAACAGTGAGTTTTCGGCCGAGAATGGCCTCAAATCGATCCAGCAGCTCCATGGGAGGAATGCCTTTGGGTAGGAAAGCGGTCACACCTTCACGAGCAACGGCATCGGCTGCCTCAGACCCCAGGCCGGACAAGACGATGATCATGATGTTCGGCGCAACGAGCCTTAGGCCCTCGATCGTCCCGAAGCCATCGAGGCGCGGCATGGCAAGGTCGAGGACCACCAGATCCGGTTGCAGGTCGCTGACCATTGTGATCGCTACGACTCCATCGCCAGCTTCCCCCACGACGTCGAGTTGTTGGCACTGCTGGAGCACTCCTTTGAGAAACCGGCGCGTTGATGCATCATCATCGACGATGACCACACGCAATATCTCTGACTCTCTCCGAGTAGGTGTCCGGGCTCCTTGTGACACCTCCGGACCCGCGGAAGTTGTTTGTATTTCACCTACTTTTGTGGGTTCTATTCCGGAAGAGGATTCGGTACCACTCACTACGCCACGAGGCTCATAACGAACATTGTTTGCGTGATCAGGAGTCATGGTACCTCTCTTATTCAATTTGGACAGCTACGCAATCTCTCCGATCTCTGCCGTGGCATTGAGGTCGGTACCGGGTGGTGATGCGTGCAAGCCTTTTCGCCCTTTGCGCCGAACGGTACCAACACCATATAGCTCGCATTGTACGGTCCGCACCTGCGGTTGCATTATTAGCTTCTACTGCATTCACAGTATTGACTGCTCGAAGCGGGAGGACTACATATCGAAGGGAGCATGTGCCTGTGATGGGGTTGCGCCGGGCCTGATGGTGGCCCGATCGCGGCCCGTGTCGCCAGCAAAGGAGGTCGAGCTGGGTGTTCTGCTCGAGCCCTGCTTCGACCCGAACCTGACGGACAAGGTCACTCCGGCCGACGAAGACGCAACTGGCCGGACACCAACTGCTTGCCATGTGACCGAGGCACCTGTCGTCGCCGACTGGTCGGCCGGGACCAAGCCGCCCTCAGGACGTGGTCGATCGCTGACCTCGGCTTCAGCGCCCCCGGCAGGAGTCGAACCCGCAACCTGATGGGTAGAAACCACCTGCTCTATCCAATTGAGCTACAGGGGCGGAGCACTTTCATCCGGATCGAGTCCGGCTCACCATTGGCTTGTGCCACACTAGAGGCTCCTTGGTGGCCGTAGCTCAGCTGGTCAGAGCGCCGGGTTGTGATCCCGGAGGTCGCGGGTTCGAGCCCCGTCGGCCACCCTCAGTCCTACGAGTCACGGCTATTCTGCCCGTGGCACGTGGCGAACTACCGTAAGTTGCAGGAACACGCGCCTCTAGCTCAACGGCAGAGCAACGGACTCTTAATCCGCAGGTTCTGGGTTCGAATCCCAGGGGGCGCAC
>CAVOTH010000003.1:0-809882 GCA_963699085.1 uncultured Acidimicrobiales bacterium | reverse complement strand
CCAGGTCAGTGGCACTTTCTGCCATCGCCATCACCAGTCTGTTTGCAACGTTTGGGCAACCGTCCGTTTCGTTGCTCCCGTCAGATCATCAGGATCAGCATGAATGCCATGCCGATGCACATGACGACGTGGCTCACGTCCTCGAGCCAAGGTATGGCGACACGTGCCTCGAGGGTCCCCGTCGGCACGGATCCTGCGCCGTGCGGGCTCACCGTCGTGCCGGATCCGGGAGCACCGCTCATGGCGAAGGCAGGAACGTGGGTCCCGTGGTGCGAAGCACCCTTGTTCGGCGAGGCCAGGGTGAAGATCGCCGATCCGAGGAACACCAGCGCCAGCAGAAGTCCGAGACCGGCATCCAGGTGCACCCCTCCAGGCGTGCCCGACATCGACATCGATCCGGAGCCCGAGGTAATCCCCATGGGGAACCAGTACATCAGGATCATGGCGAAGCTCATCACGGCATGCACGAGGGCGTGGGGGATGTGCAGACCGAACCGCTGGATCGACTGGACACTGCGTACGATGAACCAGACCATCAACGCGGCGAAGGTCAACACCCAGGCGCCGTTCGGGCCGAACGTCCAGGCGGGGACGAACATTCCGGCCATGGCCACCCCCATGAAGGTGTGGGAAATGTCGACGTCCCGGCCAGCGGGCCGGCGCGCCGTCAGCGAAAGTACAAGCAGTGCGAAGCAGTAGGCGGCGACGGCGAGCATCAGCACGCCGAACAGATAGTAGAGCCAGGTCGGGGTGCCCATACCGGTCAGGCCTCTCTCGTAACGGTCACCGGCGCTGTCGTCGGTTTCGAAGCTGCCGGCTTCGAGCCGGCGATGGGCCAGTAGGCGGTGGCGAACAACAGGACCGGCAGTCCCGAGTTCGGATCGGTGGCTCCCCCGGCCAGGATGCCGCCGAAGTTCTGGACGGCCACCCAGATCGCAGCAAACACCACCATGGCCAGGACCAGGGTCACCTGGGTGACCTGGGGCGGCAAGAAGACGCCCGCGGCCACGACGACGCACACGAGGGCGAGCAGGATGGCAAGCGTCGTTCCGTGGTGCAGGAGCAGTGACGCGGACGACCGATCGATGTGGGTGAGCCAGCCGGGCTGCCCGTTGTCGAGCTTGACGACCAGGCCGGCCAGTGCCTGCGGTGAACGGCCCGAACCGACGAGCGCCAGGACGGTCAAGACTCCCCAAACCGCCACCCAGATGCCCTTGGCCGCCGTCACGCCCACCGTGCGGGCCGCCACGAAGGGCTCATCCGATCCCTCGCTCGGCCACAGGAGAACGGCCAGGACGGCATAGAACAGCACACCGCCCGGGCCACCACCGAAGGGAGTGGCGCCGCCCAGGAAGACCCCGCCTGCCCCTTCGCCGAACCACCACACACCGAGCGCCCAGACGACGGAGAGCCCGAGTGCATACCTCGTCGACCGCCTCCACACGATGCCGAAGGCGATGAGGAACTGGATCGACGCGAATGTGGCGTTGGTCAGAATCGGTTGGTGGTAGACGATCGAACCGTTCCAGGTGATGGTGTGGGCCACCCACCCGGGATTCCCACTCGCCATCCCATTCAGCATCCCGCTGAACCCCCTGGAACCACGGGTGAACATGAACGGCTGCAGCTGGAGTACCGCATCGAGGAGCCAGACGGTTGCCAGCAGGAGTTGGAACGTGCGCTGGAGGTCACGTGGATACCCGCTCTGCCCGGGTCTCAAATCGGCGGTGCCGGAGATCGGGGCCTCGTCGAACTCGGCCTGGGCAAGTGCCATCTTCCCTCCACCCTTCGCTCTCGGGGAGAAGTACTACCACTTGTAGTACTTGGACGCCAAGTGATGACGCCGGGCGTCGAAATTGAGGCGCCCACTTGTGTCAGATCATCGGGATGCACTGACCGATCGTCCAATCAAGCGCACACGTGTCTTGAGATGCTCGGAGACCACCGAAGCTCGGTGCAGGGATCGGGTGACGTCAGGTCATCGCTCGTCACAAAGGCGTCATGACCGGTTCCGAAGCCGGTGCTCGTGGACCGCGCTCCTCGAGGCCCGCACCCTCGACGTCTCCGCCGTATTTCCTAAATCTCGAACTGTTCCACATGACGAAAAACGGCGACAGGGCCATCGATGCGCCGGCGAGTCCGGCAGCGGCCAGTGCCATGGCTGCAAGGTTTTGGCGAACGCCCGCACCAGGTCGTGAATGGTGCGGAAAGTCCTTCGTGCCAGTCCAATCGCCTTCGGCACGACTGTGGGACTGTCGCTCAGCAGGATCACGTCCGCGGCATGGATGGCCATATCTGTTCCGCTCCCCACGCGAGTCCGAAGATCGGGCGACACCGAGCTCGGGTGGGACGCCCTCACCACGGGAGGCGAACATGGGACTCCGTCCTCGAGGTTCCGGCGAAGGCAGGCATCACCGGCGGTCAGGTAGCCGGAACCTCCGTATCGGCACTCTCGATTCTCCTCCCCGACCGAGGTGGGCCCTTCGTCCACTTGACCCCTGTCCAGCGCAGCCAGCGGCGGTGGCGTCCCGTCGGCAGGTCACGAAAAGACGCGTGTCCGGTGAGTGGCTCGTGACAGGGCCAGGGGGCCGATCAGCGGTCAAGTCGGAGCCCGCATAAGAGGGATGATGCGGAGTTCCACGCGACAATCGGGTGAGAAAACCGGCATCCAGGCACGATATTGCCGGTTCACCACCTTCGGCTCAGGTCGCATCGTGCCGATACAGAGGTACGGAGCGCCTCTCAATCCAGTGCAAACGGCGTGTCACGCCATGGGCGCTCCACGTCAGAGCGGACCAAACGTGGACAATGAACTCCAGGGCGGACCAGCGGTGCCCTCGAACGAGGACCGGGATGGTCGCACCGGATCGACGGACTGGCATGACCGCCTCAGGGGGCTCTTCCCACTCAGCATCCGGACGTCGCTCATCGTCGTCCTGCTCGTGCCTCTGCTGATTGCCGTGGGACTTGCGTCGACCTTGGTCGCCCACCAGCTATCCATACGGCACCAGGCAGTGACCGCCCACCAGTCCACGCTGACCCTCGACTCGCTTCTACTGGCCCGGGTCGACATCTACGCGGAGTTCATCCCCAGCCAGGCGATCGTCGAAGGACGGGCGTACCACATCTCCTCGGCCGAACTCGACTCGCTCCTCGGCGTCGACGTCGAGACCGACCTCATCGACTCCAGAAAGACCGTCGACGACCAGGCGGGGTTCGGGCCAACCGGTCCGTTCCACAATGCGTACCTCCAAATTGTCCGACTCCGTCGTTCCATCGACCAAGGGACAGCGTCGTCGACGGAGGTGGCGGGCGTCTTCAACGGAGTCGGGTCGAGGATCGAAGCCGACTGGATGAGCACCTTTGCCCACCAGTCGGAATCCAGCGCTTCGTGGGACACGGCGACGACGAAGGACCGGCTCACCGCTCTCGGCTTGTCGTTTGCCGCCTTCACCTCCGGTCTCGGAGAGGAGAACCTGCAGGACGGATCGTCTCTCGAAACCTTGCTCACCGCTACGCCGACACCCGCACAGCTGCAGAGCCTCATCGTCAGCCAACAGCAGTTCAAGGCATCCACGAATACGTTCCCCGGATCGCTCGGTCCGAAAGGGGCTGCCGAGTGGGAGTCGCTGACCGGTGCCACTCTCAACAAGGAGTTCGCCGGGTTCGTCCAGAGCGGCATCACCGTCGGTCTGGACCACCTGGCTCCCCCGGTCGCCATCAAGTCGAGCGAGATCAGCGAAGTCGCACAGTCCGAGGTGGCCTGGGCGAACTCGTTGGCCAGCCTGGTCCTCGCCAGTTCCGCCGATCTGCGGGTGGCCTCGACCAGTCAAGCCAACTCGGCCACCCAGTCTCTCGTCATCACGGTCATCCTCGTGCTCCTTCTCGTACTGTTGGCTGTCGGTGCTGTGCTCGTCCTCAGTCGACAGGTCCGACGCCCCCTGGCCCGGATCGTCGCCGCGGCCACCTCCGTACAAGCGGGTGAGCTCGATATTCCCGTCCTCGACGAGTCCGGGCCAAAGGAGTTGGCGCTGGCCGCGGCGGCATTCAACGAGATGGCCTCCACCCTCCGCGCCATGCAGACACAGGCCATCGTCCTGTCCGAAGGCGACCTCGATGACCCTGTCCTCCAGCGCCAGCTGCCCGGTCGGACCGGCGCTGCCCTACAGATGGCCCTCAACCAACTCGTCCGATCGGTGCAGGCCAGCGAGACTGAACGCGAGGCCCTGCTCGAACAGGCGACGAGAGATTCGCTCACCGGGCTCTTGAACCGGGGTGCGGCGCTCGAAGCCCTCGAACTCGACCTGGCCAGTGCCAACCGGAGTAACGGCGAGTTGCTCCTCACTCTCTTCTTCATCGATCTTGACGACCTCAAGACGATCAATGACTCGATCGGACACGAAGGCGGCGACGCGGCGATCCGGGCGGTTGCCGATGCCCTACGAGTGACTACCAGGGCATCGGATGTCATCGCCCGATTCGGTGGTGACGAGTTTGTCGTGGGCTGGCTCGGGAACCGCGACTCACATATTCCCGAGCATCTCGCCAAGCGGATCGGTGCCTGTGTGGCCCAATCGGAGATAGGCGACGACGTACACCCCATCGCGCTGGCATGCAGTATCGGGGTGGCGACATCCGAGTCCTCGGACAGGACCATCCAGGCACTGATCGAGCGGGCCGATCGTGCCCTCTACGACGCCAAGGCCGACGGACGAGGCCAAATTCGTTGGTTCGGTCGGATCGGACCGACGGACTCTCCTGTGGTTGCAGCACGATGACTCAGGCCGAGGCGACGGAAACGCACCCGCGCCGGGAGCGAACACGGTGGTGGACGTCGCTCCAGATCAGCGTGGTGTGATCCCCCAGGACCCGGTCCACCGGGCCCCCGGCCGCAGCACGGTCAGATCGGTACCCGAGCGGAAGGCGTCAGGCGGACATGTCATCGGTTCAACGGCGAGCCCGGATCGACGCAGGCCGGGGTCCAGTGTGTCTCCGGTGAAGAGCATCAGGTAGCCGAACCGCTCATCCGCCCACAGGGTGACAGCTCCCTCGCCGTCGGGGTGGTCGAGCTCGACCCTGGCCCGGCCATCCCCATCGCGGGTCAGGTCACAATAGGCGGTGTCGAGCCGGGTCACCCCGATCGACCGTCCGGACGTGAAGTCGTACTCGGTGCCGGCCACCCCCACAGCGCCGGTCGGCAGTCCTCGTTCGTCGGCCACGAGGCGCCGGTGTGCGGGCACCCGCAAAAGGGCCTGGTCGACCGTCGAGGTGCCCACGGTGAGATAGGGGTGGAATCCAAGTCCGAAGGGAAGGTCATCGGGCCCGATGTTCTCGGCATCCGTGGATACGGTCAGGCCCTCACGACCGAGCCTGTACTCGATCTCGATTCGGAGCGCGTACGGGTACCCCGGTGTGGGTCGGAGCTCACACAGCAGCCCCACCCGGTTCTGCGCCCGTCCCGTCATACGCCACGGAAGCCAGCGGACGAGGCCGTGAATGGCATTGCGGCGGTCGACTTCGTTGAGCGGGGCCTGCGATGCCACACCCTGAAATGTGTAGGCACCGTCGCCCAGGCGATTGGGCCACGGAGCGAGGACCTGACCCCTCCCACCGTGGCTCCATTCCCCTGGTCCGAACCCGTCGACCACCGATTCGGTCGCCGATGGTCAGCGACCGGAGCGTCGCACCTGATCTCGGTGATGATCGCCCGCTGGTGGCCGTGTCCGATGACCCACTGGTCGCCGGTGGCGGCGGTCGTCTCGGACGGACGCTGGTCGGTCGGCGGAGTAGGTGGGGTCATGGGTTCGGGCCTTGGTTCCTTGGTGGCGATGGCGGGCTGTGGAGCTGGGTCGTGGAGTCGGGGTGCAGACGCTGGACCGGTCGTCCCCGGTGCCGTGAGGACTCGGGGTCGCGGCCGGAGTGCGGAATCCACTCCATCGTCGCCCGTCTGGGTGGCACACGATCGGTGGCCGATGTCGCCCGGTATGGTAGGCCACGAGGCCGCACCGGCCCGCCGAGACCCTGTCACGACGAACCCACGCCCTCTGGCGGGGGAGGCCGACCGTGCCGGCCGACGAACGGAACTCCCCGCCATGCGCATCTTGATCACCAATGACGACGGTGTCTTCGCTCCGGGGATCGCGGCCCTGGCGCGGGGTCTGCACGCCGCCTTCGGCGATGAGCACGAATTGCTGATCGTGGCCCCGCTGACCGACCACAGCGGTGCCGGAGCCTCGGTGGGTCCGGTCTACGAGCGGGAGTCGATCCCCTATGAGCACGTCGATGTTCCCGGGCTGGCCAGCATCCCCACCTACGGCATCGACGGCTCGCCGGCCCTTTCCGTGATCCTGGCCTGCATCGAAGGGTTCGGGCCTCGTCCGGACATGGTCGTCTCCGGCGTCAATCACGGGGTCAACGCCGGCCGGTCGGCACTCCATTCGGGTACCGTCGGTGCCGCGTTGACCGGCGCCCAGTTCGGCGTCTCGGGGTTGGCTGTCAGTATCGCCTGGGCTACGGAGCCCGACTTCTGGGACACTGCCGTCGGCCTCGCCTGCGGGATCGTCCCGGTGCTGGCCAAGGCCGAACCGGCCACCGTGCTCAACCTCAATGTGCCGGCCGTGCAGCCCGGCGCACTCAAGGGGCTCCGCCATGGTCGGCTCGGAAAAGTCGGACTGATCCGTTCCGTACGGCCCGAGCACACCCCGATCCCGGCCGACGGATCGGGCGTCGACCGCACCGGTGGCGCCATCGTCCTGTCAATGCGGGGCATGTCCGAGAACCCGGACCGGCCGAAGGAGCGCTCGGAACTGGAGCCTGATTCCGACCTGGCGCTTGTCGAGGACGGCTGGGCATCCCTGACCGCATTGGTGGGCGTCCGCGAGAACGTCACCGAGGACGGTGCGGTGACATTGACCGCGGCGCTGGCCAGCCACCGGACCTGAGCGCACCGTCCCGGGTTCCTCCGCAACGTTGCCTCACCACCTCCCCGCGGTTGCCAGCTGAACTCCGGTCACGCCCTCCCCCTGGTCAGGCCAGTAGCGAGTCGAGCCAGTCGAAGGTCACCTGGGCCGACAGCCGCAAATTGTCGGACTGGCAGTGGGTCGAGGCCCCGTCCGAAGGCCGGAAGATGCGCGAGCTCACGGCCCCGGAGACACCGGAGATCAGCGCATCGAACTGTGCCCTCGGCTCATCCCCCTCACGTTCGCCCACCAGTGCGAGCACCGGGCAGGTGATGGCCGTTACCAGGTCGCCGAGTCGGTACGACTCCATGGCATCGCGCCAGGCGTGGAACGAGGGCACGCCGAAGCGGGTACAGATGGCTTCGATCCCCCACTGCATCTGGCGGGGCATGAGATCCTCGGGAACCCCGGTGACATCCTCGGGCCGGATGTCGCGAACCATGCGGTAGACGTCGGTGCCCACCCACGCCTCCATGTATCGGCCCATGTCGACCACGGGGGGGTTGGCCACCAGCGCCCGGACCCGGGTGTCGGTGGCCGCGGATCGGGCGGCGAAGTACGAACCGAAGCTCTGGCCGCAGAGCGCCACACGGTCGGGGTCCACCCCTTCAAGACCCACGACGGCGTCGAGGACGGCGGACAACGGGACTTCGTAATCGGGCCGGAACGTCATATCCGGCTCTGTGCGCATGCAACCGAGCTGGCCGGGACCGTCGAATACCACCACGTTCCACCCCCGTTCGGCGCCGGCCACACCGAGTTGGAAGTAGAGCTCCTCGGCGCTCGAGTCGAACCCGCCCACGGCGACGACCGTCGGCCGCAGCCTCGCTCTCTCTCCGGCGCCCACTCCCGGCGGGCGAACCAGGTACCCGGGGAGCATCCCGCCGGCGAAAGGGATACCCAGCGGCTCCACCGGCGGGTCGATGAGCGCGGCCGCCAGTGAGAAGCAGGCCTGGCTGCGCGCCCCGGGCCCGTCCACGCCCGAGCCGCCCCCGTAGTACTCGGCCGTCCGGTAGTAGGTCGAAGCCCGCAGCAGATGATCCCGACCGCTCACGTTTCGGCCCTCCGCCAGACAGGTTCGGCCCTGCTCCTCGACCCGCTGGGCCAGGTGCTCGAACGTGCGCGTCCAGCTCTGTGGGCTTCCGTCGGTGATCTGAGCCACCACCGACAGGCACTCTCCGACAGCCGAACCGCCATAGTCGGCCATGCCCAGGGCCCGTATCAGCTGGTAGTTGAACTCGTCGTCCCGGAAGCCCTCCAGCCGGACGGCGCTGCGGACGACATCGGAGTCTTCGAAGGACACGGCACTCTCTTCCTCGGGGCAGGACCGATCCGGATGGAGCGGCCCACCGTGGGTCTGGGTCGGTCTTGGCCCGGCCTGGGTGGGCTCCGCCCTGGGTCATTGTGCCCGATCACCGGCCTACCCTGTGACATGCGCGTCGCCGCCATTCAGACGACGGCCGGGAATGACCGGGCGGCCAACCTCATCGCCGCCGAGGCCCTGGTCGAGGAGGCCGCGGCCGCCGGCGCCAGGCTGATCGTCCTTCCCGAGTACTTCTCGGTGGCGGGCACCCCTGATGTCCTCCGGACCGGGGCCGAAACACTGCAGGGTCCGACCGTGGCCTGGGCCTCGTCGCTCGCCTCACGCCTGTCGGTCCACCTGGTGGCGGGCAGCTTCCCGGAACGGGGTCGTGGCACCGACGACAGGTTGTCCAACACCAGCTGCCTGTTCGGACCGGACGGAGCCATGGTGGCCGCCTACCGGAAGATCCATCTCTTCGACGTGGCACTTCGAGGGGTCGCGTCCCGGGAGTCCGATACGTTCGCCCCGGGCAACGAGATCTGCGTGGTGCCACTGTCTGGAGAAGGCGCCGATGAATCCGCGGCCGGAGTCGTCCTCGGATTGACCCTGTGTTACGACGTCCGGTTTCCCGAGCTCTACCGGATGCTGGCCCTCGCCGGTGCCACGGTGGTCACCGTTCCCGCCGCCTTTACCGACACGACGGGGCCGGCCCACTGGGAGCTCCTCCTGCGGGCCAGGGCAGTCGAGGACCAGGTGTTCGTCATCGCCGCCGGTCAGGTCGGTGAGCTCCCTCCGGGGATGCCCCGCGGTCACGGCCATTCGATGGTGGTCGATCCCTGGGGCGTCGTACTGGCCGAGCGATCCGAGCCGGGCCCCGGCGTCGTGATCGCCGATCTCGACATGGCCGGGCTCAGGGATGTCAGAACCCGCCTCCCCGTGTTGTCGAACCGCATGCCTGGCGCGTACCGTGGACTACATGGGGACCACAGGGGCACCGGCGGCAAAGGCACAGGGGCCTGATCGGAAGAAGATCGCACCGTCTCGCGTTCTGCGTGCCCCGAAGGATCTTCCCGACGACAATCCGGGATCGGTGCACCCCTACGAGGTGGGACAGTTCGTCCACGACAACCTGGAGCTCTATTTCGAGGTCCACGGCAAGGGCCCACGTGTCCTGATCTTCCTGCACGGCATCCTCATGGACGCCAACATGAACCGGCGCCTCGCGTCGGACCTGGCGGCCAAGGGCAACCGGGTCATCCTCCTCGACCTCCCGGGCCATGGGCTGTCGGCCCGTCCCCTGCGGGCTTCCTATCACCGGATGGACACCTACGCCGGACATGTGATCGCCCTCATGGACCACCTCGGAATCGATCAGGCGGTGGTCGGAGGCGTGTCCCTCGGCGGGAACGTGAGTCTCCTTGTCGCAGCACAAGCACCCGATCGGGTGCGCGGCATGGTGATCGAGATGCCGGTCCTCGAGTGGGCCCTGCCGGCAGCCGCCACCACCTTCGTACCGCTGCTGCTCGCCGTCCATTTCGCCCGGCCGGTCGTGGGGCGGGTGGCCAAGGTATTCCGTTGGTTGCCCCGCACCGGCAACGGGCCCCTGGACAGCGTCATGAATATGTTCGCGGCGGAGCCCCGCGAGACCGCCGCCGTCCTTCATGGAATTTTGGCCGGACCGATCGCCCCGACAGTGGACCAGCGGGCGGCCATGGACATCCCCGCCCTGGTGATCGGCCACAAGGTGGACCACGTCCACCCGTTCCATGACGCAGAACAGCTGGCCCGCCGACTCCCAAAGGGACAACTGATCCAGGCCAGTTCTGTCCTCGAGTTGCGGGTCCACCCGGAGCGGCTGACCGGGGAGATCAACCGGCTGCTCGACACCGCATGGGCCGCGCCGGCGCGGCGCTCCCGCAAGGCCGGCTGACCGGGCTGCGACTTCCGGCTGCCGACTTCAGTCGTCGTGATCGGGCCGCCGCGCCCGCTTCCGTTCGGAGAGTCGTCGCTTCTCGGCCAGACGCCGCTCCTTGGCCCCTTTGCTCGGCCGGGTCGGGCGCCGGGTCTTCTCCACCCGCAGAGCGCCGGCCACCCGCTCGCGGAACCGCGCCACGGCCAGCTGCCTGTTCCGCAGCTGCGACCGTTCGTCGTCTGCCACTATGCGGACCTCCGGCCCGAGCCGCTCGAGCAGACGGGACCGCTGATGGGGCCCGAGCGAGGGTGAGCCGGCGACATCGAATCGCAGCTCGACGCGGGTGGCCACCTTGTTGGCATGCTGGCCGCCGGGCCCGCCGCTGGGACTGAACCGGAACTGCAGCTCGGCCATCGGGATGCGCAACGACGAGGAGACCCGCACCACCTCCGGTCCCGCCCCCGACGCCGGATCCGGGACCGGGCTCACCGGTCGACCGGACCGGCTCTGCCCCGGTCGTCCTCGAGCAGGGTCACCGGGCGCACGCGACGAACCTACCGCCACGCCGGGCACCCGTCCTACACTCCGGGCATGAGTGCCCCGACCGGTTCCAGACGCTCCTCCGACGACCACTTCATCGGCCAGGTAGTCCTGATCACCGGATCGTCGTCCGGCATCGGAGCGGAGACGGCCCACCGGTTCGCGGCGTCGGGCGCCACCGTGGTGGTCAACTCGGTCACTTCGGTCGAGGCGGGTCGGGCACTGGCCGCCGAACTGCCGGATGCCACCTATGTCCGGGCCGACGTGTCCGTCGAGGCCGACGCCGTCCGCCTGATCGAGGAAGTGGTGACCTCCCACGGCCGCCTCGATGTCCTCGTCAACAACGCCGGCACCACCGCGGTCATCCCTCACAACGACCTCGAGGCCGCCAGCCCCGACGTGTGGCGCCGGATCTACGACACCAACGTGATCGGGACCTGGCAGGTGACCGTCGCCGCCGTTCCCCACCTGCGGGCATCCGGCAACGGGCAGATCCTCAACGTCTCCTCGGTCGCCGGTGAGCGCCCGATGGGAAGTTCCATCCCCTACGCCTGTTCCAAAGCCGCCATGAGCCACATGACGCGGCTGCTCGCCAATACCCTCGGACCGGACATCCGGGTCAATGCCGTGGCGCCCGGGCTGGTCGACACCCCGTGGACGGCCGACTGGACCTTCGTCCGCGAGTTCGTGAACTCCCAGGCCCCATTGCAGCGGACGGCCACTCCCGGGGACGTGGCCGAGGTCATCATGGGACTGGCCCGGGCGGAGTACGTCACCGGCCAGGTGGTGGTGATCGACGGCGGCCTCAGCCTGCGCTGAGTCCGGCCTCCCAGGTTGAACGGCCGAGCCGCCACACCATGTGGGCAGCAGACGGGAAATGGGGCAGGACCCGCTCCTCCCACGGCGCGAACCCGAGTCGCTGGGCCACGGCCTCGGACCGGACGTTCTCGGGAAGTATGACGCTGAACAAGGTGTCCTCACCCACCTCTTCGAACCCGAAACGCACCGACCGGGCCCCTGCTTCGGTGGCGTACCCCTGTCCCCAGGTCGACGGGTCGAGCATCCAGCCGACCTCGACCCCGGGCCACTCCGGCTCTGTCCGCCAGTAGAGGCCGGCTCGTCCGACGAACCGGCCGGTCGATCGCTCCTCGAGTGCCCACTGGCCGAGGCCGCGAAGCTCCCACAAGCCGGCCAGGGAGACCATCACCCCCCATGCCGCTGCCTGTCTGAGGTCATCCGGAAAGTGGAGCGATGCCCGGACCTCTTCGGTGGACATGATGGCGAAGAGCGGATCCAGGTCGTCGGCCCGGAACGGGCGCATGATCAGGCGTTCGGTGACCAGGGTCGGACAGGCGGGCATGGGCGCCAGTCAATCACCGTGGTCACCGACGGGCGAGCAGGGCAGGCGGGTGGTGGGCGGGTTGACCGGTCCGAGGGACGACCGCCTCAGAGTCCTCCCGGTACGCTCACCCCGTGCCCGCAGCTGTCGACCCCGGCGCCCCCACGGAGCTGCCCGGCGTGCCGACTCGTCGGGGTGCCGCCCGGCCGTGGACCGTCCCGGACGTTCCCGTCGACCAACTGCCACTCATGTTCCATGTGGCCCAGCGGTCCCTGCCGGAAGGCACCGAAGTGGCGATGGCCGTCCGCGGCACCGACTCCCACCGTGCCTTCTCAGAACTGCTCCCGGATCTGATCACGGGCGCCGGCTTCGCTCTGGCATCGACGGTTCGAACCGATCGCCAGGGCATGTTCCGGGCCCGTGTGGTGCGCGAGCCGACGCTGGCTGATTCGGTGGGACCCGGAATGCACCTGCTCATCTGCGGGGTCAATCCGTCACCCTTTTCGGCCGCCGCCGGGGTCGGGTACGCCAGACCTGGCAACCGCTTCTGGCCCGCCGCACTGGAAGCCGGGCTGGTCGACGCCGATCGTGATCCGGTCGCCGCGCTTGCCCGTGGGGTCGGAATGACCGACTTCTCCAAGCGGCCGACAAGGACCGCCGCCGAAGTGACCCGGGCCGAGTATGGGACCGGTTTCGATCGGGTTTCCCGACTGGTGGCATGGTTGCAACCTGGCGCCATCTGCTTCGTCGGCCTGTCCGGATGGCGGACGGTGATGGACCCCCACTCGGTCGCCGGACCGCAACCTCACGGTGTCGCCGGGCGACCGGTCTATGTGATGCCGTCCACCAGCGGGCTCAATGCTCGGACATCGTTGTCCGAGCTCGCAGGTCACCTGGCCGCCGTGGCCGAGTTGGGTACTGCCGGAGTCTGACGGGAGCCCCGAAGGCGCGAACCGGCAGTCCCTTCAGGAGAGGCCGGGGAGCGGGCTGAAGTGGTCGACTTCGGGCGGCGAGTCGAAGAACGGCCCGATGTGCGAGCGCCACTCGAGGAAGGCCGGGGACTCTCGGAAGCCCACAGTGTGCGCCTCGACGTTCTCCCAGCCGACGAGGAGGAGATAGCGGTCGGGGGACTCGATCCCCCGATGGAGGGCGAACGAGCAAAACCCGGGCGACGCCGAGATCACCTCGCGGGCCTTGGTGATGGCGAACTGGAATTCGTCGTGGGTGCCGGGACGGACATTGATGAGGGCGTGCTCGAGGACCATGGGCGAAACGCTAGCGGCCACTCTCCCGGTAGCGTCGTGGACGGAGGCGTAAACATGGAGGCACTGTCGTGAAGGTGGAGATCTGGTCGGATGTGGTCTGCCCCTGGTGTTACGTGGGGAAGCGGAATTTCGAAGCGGCGCTGACCGCGTTCCCACACGCCGACCAGATCGAAGTGGAGTGGAGGAGTTTCGAGCTCGACCCCACCACACCGCTTCGGGTCGAGCTCTCGATGGATGAGGTCCTGGAGCGCAAATACGGCATGACCCGTGACCAGGCGTCGACGGCCAACCAACAGATGACCGAGCTGGCTGCCACGGTCGGCCTGGACTACCACCTCGACCAGGTCCAGATCGGGAACACGTTCGATGCCCACCGGTTGATCCACCTGGCCGCTCATCAAGGTATCGGCGGAGCCATGAAGGAGCGCCTCCTCCGGGCGTACTTCACCGAGGGGCTCTCCGTGTCCGATCCGGAGGTGCTGGCCGTGCTCGCCGCCGAGGTGGGGCTCGATCCGGTCCGGGTGTCGGAGGTCCTGTCGGGCGATGAGTTCGGCGACGAGGTCCGGGCCGACGAGGCCAGGGCCGTCGAACTCGGCTCGACGGGCGTGCCGTTCTTCGTCATCGATGGCCGCTTCGGGATACCCGGGGCACAACCCCCCGATGTCCTCCTCCGACTGCTCCAGCGGGTCTGGGACTCTTCGGAGGAGGCGGAAGCCCTGGGCAGGACCTGAGCCGGTCGGGTCGTCGTCCGACCGCTACGTGGAACAACGACGGGAGGTCGATGGACGACTCCGAGTTCGCACGCCTGTCCGTCGCCTCCTTCGGTGAGGTACTGGCGGCGGCGGCCCGATGGACAGTCGGCCCCGACGCCGTCATCCGGCGTCCGAATGTCGTCGGGGGCCGAATCGGGCAGGCCGCCAGGAGCCCGTGGTTGGACGCCGTCGTTGTTCCTCCTGGCGCCGTCCCGCCGCCGGATGACCCACGCCTCCCCCTCTGCGTCTGGACCTTCGCCGACCAGGTCGAGGGCCGGGTCGAGTACCCCGAGATCGCCATGCCGTGCATGGGACTGGACCTGGCCGGCGCAGTGGACCTGGCCGACGCAGTGGGCGGGGTCGGCGCAGTGGGCGGGGTCGGCGCAGTGGGCGGGGCCGACGCAGTGGGCGGGGTCGACGCAGCGGTCGACATGGTCTCACCGACTCTGGCCGAAGTCGGGGCCGCCAACGATCGCGCCTACGGCATCGCCGCCCCACTGTTCGAGCCGATTGCCGGCCGGTTGCGCGACGAACGCATCTCCACTCATGGCCTGGTCGTCGACGACCAGCTCGCCTGCGTGGCGATGACGCTCACCCTCGGCGACGACCTCGGGCTCCACTATGTCGCCACCGAGGCACCGTACCGGCGACGGGGACTCGCCACCAGGCTGCTCACCGCCGTGATGCAGCGTGGTCGGGAGGAGGGACTGCGGACGGCGACACTTCAAGCCAGTCCCGACGGGCTTCCGGTCTACCGCAGGATGAACTTCCGAGAAGTGGGGCTGCTCCGTGCTTTCGTGCGTCCGGCAGGTATCGACGCCGAGAGCGTCGGCGTCGGTACCTGAACCCGGCCAGCTTCAGCGAACCATCCCGGCCAGCGCCGGGGCCAGCGCCCGCCACTCGTCCATGGGAACGTCGCCGAGATCGGCGCCGAGGACCTGGAGCAGCACGTGGTCGGCACCGGCGTCGAGGTGCCCGCGCACCCGTTCGAGGATCGCCTCCTCGCCGCCCTGCGTCACGAGGGCATCGGCCAGCCGGTCCGACCCGCCCTTGACCAGGTCGTCCTCGGTGAATCCGTGTCGCAACCAATTATTCCGGTAGTTCGGCAGGCCGGTGTAGATGGTGAGATGGTCGTGGGCCCGCCGGAGCCCTTCCTCCCGATCCTGGTTGAGTACCACCGCCTGCTCGACGATCAGTAGCGGATCAGGTCCGAGAGTCGCTCGGGCCGAAAGGGTGTGCTCCGGCATGACCAGGTAAGGATGGGCGCCTGCCGTGCGGTCGCGGGCCAAGCCGAGCATCTTGGGTCCGAGCGCCGCCAGCACGATCGGCGGTCTCACGCCGTCGGGACCGAAGTAGGGAGCGGCGTCCAGGGCGTCGAGATAGTCGGACATGGCCTGCACCGGCGGCAGATAGGTCTCTTTGCGGTCCCGTTCGACCAACGGTTTGTGACTCACTCCCAGTCCGGCAACGAATCGGCCCGGATTGAGCGACTCGATGAGCCGGATGGCTCCGTTGGCTGTCATCGCGCCCCGCGCGTAGATGTTGGCGATCCCGGTCCCGACGACCATCCGACGGCTGGCGGCCAGATAGGCCAAGGCGGTCGAGAATGCCTCCCGGCCATAGGCCTCGCCGTACCAGAGAGACCCGAATCCGAGCTCATCCAGTTCGGCGACAGCCTCGCAGGCGGCGGGGCCGGGGAGCGCCTCGAGGGCGCCAGTCCAGAGCCCGGAGCGGGTGTCGCGAAGCGAGTCAGCGGCGGTCACGGGATTCACCTTACGGGCCGCGAGGGCGCTCGCGACCCCCTGACCAGCGGGAGCAAGCCCGTTGGCGCGTTCGAACGGTCCGCTCTAGGGTTCGGACGGAATTGGCCGTCCGTGGTGGAAGGGGGGCGGTCACGAGTCGGAGGTTGTGCAGTGGATGGAGTGCGCAGCGATCAGGCGTGTCCGAAATGCCGCTCGGCGGACGTACCGAAGCTCATCGTCCGGGGAACGGGCAAGGGAAACCATGGGACGAGTCTGCAGTGCCGACGGTGCGGCCACGAGTGGTCCGACGAGTCGTCCTGGAGCAGCCGGGCCTCCTGAGCGGCCCGTTGCGCCGGGCCCCCAGGTCCGCCGAGGGTGACGAGGGTGACGTCGACACCGGAGCCAGCAGTCCGGTCCGCCGTCCGGTTCGCCGTCCGGTTCGCCGCTGGCTTCAGACCGGCGCGAACTCCCCCGATCCGATCCGCACCCGGGTTCCGATCAGCTCCTCCGTGCAGGCCGACGCCGCCAACGATCGGTCCTCACTGATCGAGACGCAGCGCCTCCCGTCGTCGGTGTCGCACACGGCCACAACCCGCGCCGGATCCAGCCCCTCGTAGGTCACGGTGTACGTGGCTACGGTCCCCCCACCGTCATACCCGTCGAGCGTCGCCACCGCCTCGACCACCCCGGTGGCCGACTCGACCTCGAAGGCCAGATCGGCCAGGAGCGGCGGGCGGGGGTCGGGACGAGCCGACCAGATTCCCAGGCCCGGCTTGGTCAGCAGTCCGCTGACGGTGGTTACCAGGCCCAGGTGACCGGGATGGGCCCGCAGTTGGTCGGCCACCGCCACCAGGGACTGGAGGACGAAGTTGTTGAAGGGGCCCCCCGAGAACGCCATGCCACCGGTAATGGTGGGCGTGCCGTCACCGTCGAGGCCGAGTGCCCCCTGTTGGACCCGGACGGCCGCCGGAAAGCAGCTGTAGACCTCCGCCACCTCGATCTCGTCCAGGGGTCGACCGAGCCACGCCGCCGCCGTGCCCCCGAGGATCTCCATAGCCGGCCAGGCATCGATGCGCTGGCGGCAGATGACCGACACGGCGTGGCTCGACTCGAGGCCCACCCGGGGGAAGACCCACCGGTCGGTCGGTATCCCATAGCGCTGCGCCGTCCCGACCGAGCACAGCACCAACGCCGCGGCCTGGTTGACCGTCCACTGCGTCGAATGCCATTTGTTGTAGGGAAACGCCAACGGCCGGTTTTCGGCCGAGGGAGTGGCGATCCAATCGGCGTCGAGCCGCCGGCCGAAGGCGGCATCGGGATTCCCGGCCGCCACCCCTGCGAACCGGGCCCACAACTCGGCGACTTCGGCCCGGTGCGCCCCGATCGACCGCCCTTCGGCGAACCGCAGCGCGTTCTCGATCATGGCGTACTGCTGCACCGGATCCCACAGTCGGTTGGCGACTTCGACCGGCTCGAGGAGAGGGCCGGACCGCTGACGGAGAACATCGGGCACCGCCCCGGGCTGGGGCGTCTCGCTGGGCACATGACCGGTCTTCTCCTGATCGCGTGCCCACCGTTTGGCCTCCCCCCCGACCACCAGGGCGACCTCCGAAGCGCCCGACAAGATGGCGGCCATCGCATCGTTGATCAAGCTCTGCTGGGGGATGCCCAACTCCACCAGATGCGTCGTGGCACCGGTAGCACCGACCTGATCGGCCACCAGGCGGGCCGGGTCGGGATAGGTCCAACTGCCCTGGGGCACCGCTATCCGGTCGATCGCCTCGGCCAGCTCACGTCCGCCGGCGTCGGCCAGGGCCCCGAGGGCGGCCGACGTCATCAAATCGCACGCCTCGGCGTCGTCCGACGAGGTCCCCACACCCACCAGGACGGGCATCCGGGGGTCAAGCGAACCGATCGAGGGCGCCGGGGCACCTGAGGGGCTCGGGGGCTCACCGGGTCACCGTCCCGCAGCAGGTCCGGTGTCCACCCGGCGGTCCCGCAACTTCCGCCCCAGTTCGCGCCAGGTGATCTCGACCGCACCCCGGGCGACGGCTTCGGAACGGGCCCGCTCGGGGAGGTCGTAGTGCGCATGGTGTGGACGGCCCGGCTTCTCCTGGAACCAGGCCTTCCGCATGCCCATCTCGGCGGCGAACTCGTGGAGCTCGTCCTCGGAGTCGGCGATCAGGTGGGACCATCGGTCATCGACCGGGCCCAGATGGGCCGACTGACGCCAGTCGTCGAGGTAGACCGTCACCGTCCCTGGTTCCCTGGGTCGCTCGCGGTCAGATGACCCGGCCGGGGCCGCCCGAGCCATCGACCACGGGGAGGTCCGCCGCCGCCCAGGCCTGCATCCCACCGGCGACGTTGCGGACGTCATAGCCGGCGCCGGCCAGGTGCAGGGCAACGGAGCCAGACCGTCCGCCCACTCTGCACATGCAGACGATGATCCGGTCGGTAGGCACCTCTGCCAGTCGATCCACCACCTGGCCCATCGGCAGATGCACAGCTGGCGGCGCGTGCCCGGCCGCCCATTCGTCGTCCTCGCGTACGTCGAGCAGCATCGCCCCGGCAGCTACCAGACGGTCAGCCTCATCCGGCTCGATGTCGGACACCGACAGTGGCTCGGATTGGGGCTCGGACTGGGGCTCGGATTGGGGCTCGGGAGGGGAGGTGGGCACGCTCTCACGGTAGCGGAGGCGGCAGTGCTCGACGCGCGCGCTCCGGAACTGTCAGCTGGCCCAGATGCCCAAATCCATCAGCTCGATGCGAACCCCGTCCGGATCGGTGCAGTACAGGAATTCCAGCGACGACTCCCCCATCGGAATGGTGGTGCGGGTCGTTCGCACGACCGCCCCACCCAGGGCCTCGATGGCATCTGCCGTCGCTTCGACATCATCGACCCGCAAGCAGAGGTGGGTCAGTCCCAGCCCGTTCATGGGCCGCCTGTGGCCGTCCCCGGTGGTTCCCGGGGCGTCATAGCCGAGGAGCTCGAGTGTGACCCCGTCCTTGGCGATCATCCGCGACCGCAGGCGGACCCCGTCGAGTTCCATCAAGTCCGAGAACTCCTCACCGACCTCGTGGGCGGCCACCTGCTCGAATCCGAGCGCCCCGGTGTAGAAGCGCAGGGAGGCTTCGAGGTCGGAGACACAGACGCCCAGGTGGGAGACGGTGACGCTCACCGGCGGTACATCGGCTTCGAATCCGTCACCGGCCAGCGCTCACGCCGGCTCGGCGGCCAGGGTCGCGCCCAGGCGGAGCAACTGATCGGTCGCCCCGCCGAGGGTGAGCTCGATGTGCTTGGTATTGAGGAAGAACCGGTGGAGTGGGTACTCACGGTCGACACCGACACCGCCGTGGAGGTGGACGGCGGCGTGGACGACGCGTTGGCCACCGTCGGCCGCCCAGAACTTGGCCACCGCGATCTCCTTGTCCGCCGGGAGCCCTTCGGCGATCCGCCAGGCGGCCTGCCAGGCCGTCAAACGGATGGCCTCGGCGTCGACGTAAGCGTCAGCCGCCCGCTGCCCGACCGCCTGGAAGGTGGCGATCGGCTTGCCGAACTGCTCGCGGGTCTTGGTGTACTCCGCCACCAGGGCGAGAGACGCGGCAGCGGCACCGGCCTGCTCGAGGGCCAGTGCGGTGGTGCTGCGCTGGACCAGCCACTCGACGATCGCCGGTCCGTCTTCGACGGATCCGAGCAGGGCGTCGGCACCCACCCGGACCCCGGACATGGTCAGGAGGCCCTCGGGCTGCCCGTTGTTGGCCGTCTGCACGTCCACGGCGAGACCGTCGGAATCCGTAGGCACGACGAATACGGCCACCCCGTCGGGTTCGATGCGGGCGCTGACCAGCACGGCGTCGGCGAAGGTGCCCGACGGCACGCACGCCTTGACCCCGGTGAGGGCCCAGCCATCACCCGAACGCTCGGCCACGACGGCCGGAGCGGAGGGGACGCCGCCGAGTTCGACCAGAGCGGTTGTCAATACTGTTTCGCCGGCCACCACGCCGGGCAGCCACCGCTGCTGCTGGTCGGCACTGCCGAATCGGGCGACGGCCGGTGCGGCGGCAGCCAGGCACTCCACTACCGGCACGTAGGCGGCGGTACGGCCTGCGGCCTCGGCCAGCAGGCCGGTCTCCAGGTAGCCGAGCCCGGCACCTCCGACGTCCTCGGGCAGGGCGATGCCGAGCAGTCCGGCGCCGGCCAACTCGGACCACAGCTTGCGGTCGAATCGCTCGTTGGTCGGGTCGATCTCCATCTCGCGGAGCCGCTCCTGGGTGGACAGGTCGGTGAAGATGCGGTCGGCCAGCTCGCGGACGGCTTCCTGTTCCTCGCTGAATGAGAAGTCCATGGTGTGTCCTCTTTCGTCGGTTCTCGTCGTGCGGGTCTGGGTCAGCGCAGCGACCGGGGCATGCCCAGTCCGAATATGGCGATCAGATCCCGCTGGATCTCGTTGGTGCCGCCGCCGAAGGTCAAGATGACCAGGCTGCGCGCATACATCTCGAGGCGCCCGGCCAGCACGGCCTCGGGCGAGTCCTTGGCCAGGTAACCGGCCTGTCCGATGATCTCCATCATCAGTTTGAAGGCCTCCAGGTAGAACTCGGTGCCGAATACCTTGATCGTCGAGGCATCGGCCACGTCGAGGTGACCCTGGGTGGCGGTCCACGCCACCTTCCAATTGATCAGCTTGAGGAATTCGAGCCGGGCGTAGATTCGGGCCAGGTGGACCTGCACCCACTCCTGGTCGATCACCCGACGGCCGTCGGCCAGCTTGGTGGCCTGGGCCCACGCCCGGACATCGGTCATGGCCCGCTCGATGATCCCCGACGAGCACAGGGTGACCCGCTCATGGTTGAGCTGGTTGGTGATGAGCGACCAACCCTGGTTCTCTCCCCCGACCAGGTTGGCCGCCGGCACCCGGACGTCTTCGTAGAACGTGTAGTTGATGTTGTGGTCTCCGAGCAGGTGCATCGGCACGACCTTGATCCCCGGCGTATCCATCGGGACCACGAACATCGAGATGCCCTTGTGCTTGGCGACGTCCGGGTCGGTCCGGGTGGCGAGCCAGATGTAGTCGGCGTCGCCGGCCAGGGACGTGTAGATCTTCTGGCCGTTGATGATGTACTCGTCGCCGTCGCGCACGGCCCGGGTCTGCAGCGAGGCGAGGTCGGTCCCCGACTCGGGCTCGGTGTAGCCGATGCAGAAGTGGATGTCCCCGGCCAGGATCTTCGGGAGGAAGAACTCCTTCTGTTCCTGGGTGCCGTAGTCCATCAGGGTCGGGCCGACCGTGTTGATGGTCAGCATGGGAACCGGGGCACCGGCCCGCATCGACTCGTCGAAGAAGATGAACTGCTCGATCGGCCCCTTGCCCTGGCCGCCCCACTCGGTCGGCCAGCCGATCCCCAGCCACCCGTCGGTCGCCATCTGCTTGACCACCCGCCGCATATCGGGCCCGATCCCGTGGCTACCGGCCAGTTGAGCCTCGACCTCGGGAGTGAGGAGCTTGGCGTAGTACTCCCGCAGCTCGGTGCGGAGTGCCTGGTGCTCCTCGGTGTAACCGATCTCCATGGGGTCCCTCCCGGTCAGGTGCGGCCCGCAGCGGAGGCGGTCCATCACGACTAGAACACGTTACATTCGACTACCCGGGGGCGCCACCGCCCCTGACCTCGGGTTCCGGGTCGGGTGACACCGGCCGGACCGCCAGCCGGTAGAGTTACTAGTCGGTAAGTTAGCGCGGGACCAGGCGAGGCCCCTCCGGAGCCCGTCACCGGGCCCCACCGTCATCTTCCACCAGTTGGCACCACCGACATGCAGCACCGGTACGCTGCACCGTCACCGCAGATCACGCCGCGGCACCCGACCGCCCGTCACCGAGGAGCACCACATGCCCGAAGCAGTCATCGTCGCCACCGGCCGGACCCCGATCGGCCGGGCCAACAAAGGCTCCCTCGTCGAGTGCCGTCCCGATGACCTCGCCGCGCTGGTCATCCGCGAAGTCCTGGCCAAGATCCCCCAGCTGGACCCCCAACTGGTCGAGGACGTCATCCTCGGCTCAGGCCAGCCCGCCGGTGAGGCGGGGTACAACATCGGTCGCGTCGCCGCCATCCTGGCCGGCCTGCCCGACGTGCCCGGTGTGACCGTCAACCGGTACTGCTCGTCGTCGCTGCAGACCATCCGCATGGCCGCCCACGCCATCCGGGCCGGCGAGGGCGACGTCTTCGTCGCCGCCGGAGTGGAGACCGTCAGCCGCTACCTCCATGGCGCCGCCGACGTCGGACCCCACAACGAGGCATTCGCCGTCGCCGAGGCGCGCACCGCAGCCCGCACCCCCGCCGCCGGCACGCCATGGACCCCGCTCGAGGGAGTCTTCCCCGATGTCTACATCGCCATGGGCCAGACGGCGGAGAACGTGGCCGAGTTCAAGAAGGTGACCCGCGAGGAACAAGACGAGTTCGCACTGAACTCCCAGCTGAGGGCGGTAGCGGCCCAGGAGCGGGGCTTCTTCGATCGGGAGATCATCCCGGTGACACTGGCCGACGGAACCGTCGTCGCCAAAGATGACGGTCCCCGTGCCGGCACCACCCTGGAGAAGTTGGCCAATCTCAAGCCGGTGTTCCGGGAGGGTGGCACCATCACCGCGGGCAACGCCTGCCCACTCAATGACGGCGCCGCCGCCGTTGTCGTCATGAGTGACACCAAGGCCAAGGAGCTCGGGATCACCCCGTTGGCCCGCATCATCGCCAGCGGTGTCACCGGACTCAATCCCGAGATCATGGGACTCGGCCCGGTCGAGGCGATCCGCCAGGTCCTGGGTCGGGCCAAGATGACCATCGACGACATCGACCTCGTGGAGATCAACGAGGCGTTCGCCGCCCAAGTGGTCCCTTCGGCCAAGGAGCTCGGCATCAGCTATGACAAGCTGAATGTGAACGGCGGGGCGATCGCCCTGGGTCACCCGTTCGGCCAGACCGGAGCGCGGATCATGACCACGCTCATCAACGGTCTGGAAGATGCCGACAAGACGTTCGGCCTCGAGTCGATGTGCGTCGGCGGCGGCCAGGGGATGGCCATGATCGTCGAGCGCCTGTCGTAGGTCGGTCCGATCCACGGCGCCGGCCAGTGCCCGGCATCACCGCATGGGCTGACGGCCGCCGGGCACACGCCCGGCGGCCGTCGCCGCGTCCGGGTTCAGTCGGCGACGACCTCGATGGCGTACTCGGGGCAGTTGGCGATGGCGAGGCGCGCTTTGTCCTCCAGCGTCGGCGGCACCGTGCCGTCACCCACCACCGACGACAGGCCGTAGTCGTCCACCGAGAACAGTTCGGGAGCGAGGCCGTAGCACCGGGCGTGCCCGGTGCACTTCTCGGGGTCGACCCGAATCCTCACGGGAACACCACGGGAACGCTGCGGGGGCCGCGCACCTGACCACCGACCCAGGTCACCTCCGCCCCGTCCTCGATCCGGAACTCGGGAATGCGCTTGAGCCACTCCTCGATGGCCACCCGCAGCTCCATACGGGCCAGATTGGATCCGGCACAGCGGTGGATGCCGGAGCCGAAGGCCACATGGCGGTTGTGGGCCCGGTCGAGGATCACCGTGTCCGGGTTCTCGAATGCGGCGGGGTCGCGGTTGGCGGCCGGGAAGTTCATGAGTACCTTCTCTTCCGCCTTCATCGGGCAACCCTGGAACTCGATGTCGCCGGTCACCACCCGAGCCATGGTCACCGGCGAGTAGGCCCGCAGGAGCTCCTCGATGGCCAATGGCATCGCCTCGGGATCGGTGGCCAGCGTCTTGGCATCCCCGGGGTGGGTGGCCAGGTGCCACAGCGACGATCCGATTGCGCTCCACGTCGTGTCGACCCCGGCGATGAGGGTCAGGGCGGCCACACCGAGGACGATCGAGTCCTCGAGCGGCTGGCCGTCGACCTCGGTCTGGAGCAGTGCACTCAACAGGTCGTCCCCGGGGTGCTGCTTGCGCCGCTCCACCTCGCTCACGAAGTACTCGATGAGGCCGATGGTTCCTTCGCGGCGGACCTCCTCGTCGTCGGCGAACTCGAGCACGGCCCGGACCCAGCCGGTGAACGTGTCGGACAGCTCGGGCGGGACCCCGAGAATGGCGGCGATGACCCGGACCGGGATCTGCTGGGCGTAGTCGGATGCGGCATCGGCCCGGCCATCGGCCAGGAAGCCCTCGACGAGTCCGGCGCAGAGCTCCCGGGTCATCGCCTCGTAGCTCTCCACCTTCCGGTGGGAGAACCACGGGAGCAGCAGTCGGCGGGTGAAGGTGTGGAGCGGCGGGTCGGCCGAGATCGGCGGCACGCCATAGGGCAGGACGGGCTCGGCAGGCTCTTCGCCGGTGAACGGGATCACCGTGATGTCGAGCGAGCTGAAGTGCTCGATGTCGTGGGCCAGATCGACGACGTCCTGATACGTCGTGGGAAGCCACGTGCTCCCACGCCGATCGGTGTGGGCGATCGGGCAGGTCTGGCGCAACTCATCCCAGATAGGGAAGGGGTCATCCACGTAGGACCGGCTGAGGACGTCGAAATCGGTCCCCCAGTCGGTGACCGGACGAACGTCGGTCATCGCTCACCTCACAGATCGGGAGCGACAAAATGTCGCTCGATGTTGCATTGTTGCACGCGGTCGGTGACATCGGTCCGGAAATGTTCCGGCCGGAGCCGACCGGGGGACGTCTTCCCAGGTCAGCGGGGTCTTGATCGAGTCAAATGGTAAGTCCGCCGTCCACCGACAGCACCGCTCCGGTCGTATAGGACGACTCGTCGGAGGCCAGGAAGGCGATGGAGGCGGCAATTTCCGACGGCGTCGAAAACCCCAGGGGCGACATGATCTTGGTGAGCTGCTTCGGATCGGCTCCCTCGGGGAGCCCGAAGGCACCCAGCAGAGGGGTGTCCGTCCCGCCGGGGGCCACCACGTTGGCCCGCACGCCCTGGCCCAGGTATTCGGCCGCCAGTGCCTTGGTGAACATCAGCAACCCGCCCTTGGACGCGCAGTACGCGGCCGAGTAGGCCTGTCCCATCAGCGCCGTATTGGAGGCGACATTGACGATCGAACCGCCGTACTCCAGCAGGTGGGGAAGTGCGGCCCGGCACACCAGGAACGGACCGGTCAGATTGACGGCCAGGATCTGCTGCCACCGTTCGAAGGGCATCTCGGCCGTGTTGTAGAACCCGCCGATGCCGGCCACGTTGCATACCACCCGCGGCGGGCCCTGGTCGGTGACGATCGACGCCATGGTGTCGGTCACCGAGGTCTCCGAAGTTACGTCGCACGTGTAGGCCACGGCCGTTCCGCCGTCGGCGAGGATGCCGGCCACCGTTTCGGTGACTGCGTCGGCCGACACGTCCAGGGCTGCCACGGATGCGCCCTCCGCCGCCAGACGGCTCGCTGTGCCTCGACCGATGCCCGAGCCTGCTCCGGTGACCACGGCCACGCGACCCTCGAAGCGCGGGACGACGAAACCGGCGATGGCGGCGTCGGCCGCGTCGTGCTCTTCGCCCCCTTGCCCCATCGAGACGCGTTGGATCGGACTCATGACTTGCCTCCGTTGTTCGGTGCTGTCTGTGCCGGGGCGAACCGCTCCCGCAGGGTGTGCTTCAAGATCTTTCCGGCCGGGTTCCGCGGGACTACATCGACCAGTTCGAGCTGCTCGGGAATGGCGTTGACCCGCAGCCCCCGGCTGCGCAGGTACTCCCCCATGGCGGCGAAGTCGAACGTATGCCCCGAGGCGATGGCGACCACGGCGCACGCCCGCTCACCCGTCTTCGGATCGGGCAGCCCGATCACGGCCACGTCGGTCACAGCCGGGTGTTCGTAGAGGAGGTCCTCCACCTCCTTGGCGGAGATGTTCTCGCCATGGCGGATGATGACGTCCTTGAGGCGGCCGGTGATGGTCACGTAGCCATCGGCATCGACCACCCCGAGATCTCCGCTGCGGAAGTAGCCATCGGCGTCGAAGGCGTCGGCATCGAGCGAGGGGTCCAGGTATCCCCGGATGACCTGGGGACCCTTGAGCCGGATCTCCCCCTCGATGCCCGGGCCGGCGCGAGAGCCGTCGAGGGCCACCACGATCAGGTCGACCCCGGGGGTCGGGCGACCCTCGGTATCGGCCAGCTTCTGGTCCGGGTCCTCCGTCGTGGCCATGACCACGATCGGGGCTTCGGTGAGCCCGTAGCCCGAGACGATCCCGACTCCGCCGATCTCGTCCTTGAGGTCGTGATGGAGTTGCGGAGGCTTCGGTGCACCGCCCCCGGGATAGGAGCGCACGTGCGGGAATATCGAGTCGCCGCCCGCCGCCCGCTGGGCCCCCAGGTAGGCCATATGGAAGGGCGTGCCCGACCCGGCCAGGGTCACCCCGTTGGCGGCCAGGAACGCCGGGGTAGCGGTGGGGTCGAAGGCCTCGGTGATGAGCAGGGTGCACCCGGTGAACAGCGAGGCGATCAACCACCCGATCCCACCGATGTGGGTGAACGGGAACACCAGAGCCGACACGTCGTCGCTCCTGATGTCCAGGCACTCGGCCATGGCCAGAGCAGATGCCATGACGGTGAGATCGGTGTGGGGCGCGCCCTTGGGGTCCGCGGTCGTGCCCGACGTATAGAACAGCCACCTGATCGGCGCATCAGCAGCGGATGGGGGCGTCACCGCAACCGGCGGCAACGACGTCGGATCCCCGTCGGGAAGCTGGCGGTCGACCACCAGCACCGACAGGCCCGGCCGGTCAGCGGCGATCTCATTGGCCATCGCCTCGAAGTCGAAGCCCCGGTAGACCGTGGGCACGACCAGCAGCGACGCACCGCTCTGTTCGGTGATGAACCCGACCTCGCGGTTGCGGTAGATCGGGATGAGCGGGTTCTGACGGGCTCCCAGGCGACACAAGGCACCGACCAGTATCAGCGACTCGTTCCACGTCGGTAGCTCCCAGCTGACACTGGTCCCTTCGGCCACTCCATGATCGGTGAACAGCCCGGCCGCCGCCCGCAGACAGGCATCCCGATACGACGAGAACGTCAGCTCACGACCGGTGTCCTCGTGGGCGAGTACGGCGTCGGGCGTGGCTTCTGCCCTTGCCTCGATCAGGCCCCACATGGTGGGTGCGAACGCCCATTGGCGGGCACCCGCCCGCCGCTGCATCTGCTGCTTTTCGTCGTCGTTCATTCAGGTCGCGCTCCTGGTGGTGATCTACTGGTCCGACCAGAGCTGGTCGGTGTACTTGTCGGTTCCCGGAACGGCGCCGATGAAGGCCGAGGCCCACACGACCCGTCCGAGTCCGGACTCTGCGAGGGCCGCACCCATCGGAGCGAACACGTCGTCCCACGTGCCCTCGGGGGACTCGTCGAGGAAGCACAGGGCCAGGGTCCTCTCGTCGAGCGACTCGCCCCGTGGGACATCGCCGGGTGCATCAGCCAGTAACGGCAGCGGGCTGAAGCCGAGAACAGTGGCCAACGGCGAACCGGGCATCACCGTCGGCAGGTACTGCTCGCGGAGCCAGGCGCCGACTTCGGCGCCGGTGACACCGTCGACCGGCTCGAGGAAGACCGAGGCCATTCCCGCGAAGCGGTGATCGAGGGTGAGCTCGGCCGGTACGCCCTCGGCGTCGCGCCGGTGCTCCCACTCCATCCGGTAGAGCCCGGTGTGGATGTGGTCTCGGTGGTCGAACATGCGGCCGGCCCGGTGCAGGACGTTCACCTGGTCCACCGCCCACCGGTTCCACTCGTCGTGGTGCCCGTCGAGCACGTAGTAGATGCCCAGATAGCTCCCGGTCTGTGGGTCGGCCACCAGAGCGCTGTCGCCCTCGGGATAGCGCAGGGACTTCAGCGGTGACGTCGCCACGAAGCGGGCGCCGGCGAAGTTGTAGGCACCGATCTGGCACCCGGCGTAGAAGTGGTCCCGCTCGTACCAACGGTTGTAAGCCACTTCGTGGCCGCGGTGCGGCTCGACCAGGGTGTAGAGCATCGTCCCGATCCGGATCGGGTCGTCGGTGACACCACCCTGGGCGGGAGTCGAATTTCCGGTCATCTCTGATGTGCTCCGTTCGTGTCCATGTCCCGGGCGGCCTGCCGGGCCAGGATCCTCTTGTCTACCTTCATCATCGAGGTCAGGGGAAGACGGTCGACCATGACCACCCGGTCCGGTGCCTTGTAGTCGGCGATCGATGATCGGGCGGTCTCCCGCAGCCCGGCCAGAAGCGTGCCGGCATCCACGTCCGACCCGTCCTCGAGTACCACGAAGGCCACTCCCACCTCGCCGAGTACCGGGTCCGGTGCCCCGACCACCGCGATCTGGGCCACGTCCGGGTGCTCACTCAGGGCTGCCTCCACTTCAGCCGGGTAGACGTTGTAGCCACCCCGGATGTAGAGCTCGTTGGCCCGACCGACCAGGTGCAGCCGACCGTCATCATCCAGGTATCCGAAGTCCCCGGTGGTCAGCCAGCCGTCACCGGCCAGCACCTGGGCCGTCGCCGCCGTATCGAACACCAGGCCGTTCGCCCCCGGACCGGTCGGTGGTCCTCCCCAGTAGCCGCGCATCACCGCAGCTGAGCGCAGGCGGACCCGGCCGACCTGGTCGCCTCGGCCCGCATTCAGCGCCGACCCGTCGTCGCCGGCCACCATCAGTTCGACCCCGGTCACCGGCCGCCCCACCGAAGTGGCCACAGCCTCGTCGGGGTCACCGGGCACCGTCCCGGTGCCGAGCGAGGCCTCGGTAGAGGTATAGCGGACGACCACCGGGACCCCGAGCGCGACGCGCATGTCGGCGACCAGCTCGGCCGGCACCCTCGAGGCGCCGGTGCCGGCGATCCGCAGAGAGGACAGATCGGCGTTCGCCAATTCCGGGCCGTCCGAGTACGAGGGCCCACTGGGTCGGCACCCCCTGGGCCACGGTGATGCGCTCCCGCTCCATGACCGGCACGGCATCCGCCGCCCGCCACGGGGTCGGTGTGATCACCGTGGTGATCCCATTGGCGGCCTCGTCCCACGCCCGGGTCATCGATCCCACGTGGGCGAAGGGCAGCGGGGACAGCCGGCGGTCGCCCGGTTCGGACAGCACGTCGGTCCCCTCGGCCACGGCCCGCAGGTTGTCGTGATCGAATACAGCCCCCTTCGGCAATCCGGTCGTCCCGCTGGTCCAGACAACCGCGACCGGATCGGAGGACGCCAACTCCGGCCACCACTCGGGTGGCGGTCCGTCGGCGGCGGCCGTGCATTCGGACCGGGTGAGCACCTTGCCGAGCGGCCCCACCGGCACATCGACGACATCGTCGACGACGGTGACCACCGGCCGGGTCCGCTCGAGGATCGAGGCGACCTCGGGTGCACCCAGTCGGAGGTTGATCCCCGAAGTGATCGCCCCCAATCTGGCGGCGGCGGCATAGGTGACCATGTAGTCGATGCAGCTCGGGAGCAGGAGGCACACAACCGTGCCCGGCCCGACGCCGTGCGCCGCCAACAGGCCGGCCACTCCGTCAGCGGCCCGGTCCAGGCCGGCGAAGGTGAGCACACGACGAGTCCGTTCGGCCGTGCCCGGCTCGACGTATGCCTCGACGTCGCCGTTCACCCGCGCCGCGGCGCGGTGGATCTCGACCAGTGTGCGGTGCTCTCCATCGATCTGACGCGCCGTCATATCCGGGGCGACTGTAACAGCGTGGCTGCCGTGCGACTCCGTGGCCGGACCTCGTCGAGGCCGCCATTGGTCGACCATCGACCGGAACCCGTCGCCGGTGCGCCCGAACGGTCGTGGACTCGCCAGTCACCGGTCGGTAGCCTCGGCGCACGATAGAGCGCCCACCCGGGCGGACCTGCGACAAGGAGGCTGGACCGTGGACTTCGCCGTCAAGGGGACCGTTCTTCCCGTGCTCGAGGCAACCCTGCAGCCGGGAGAGACCCTCATCTCGACTCACGGCGACCTGGGCTGGATGACCCCGTCGATCCAGCTCACTCAGACGACCGGCGGCAAGGGCTTCCTCAAGGCGGCCAAGCGGATGGTCGGCGGGGCTGGTCTCTTCCTCACCCGGTACACCTCCGAGGGCGGTCCGGGGACGATTGCATTTCCGGCGAAGCTCCCCGGGAACCTGATCAGTGTCCCGGTCACGCCGCAGCAGTCCTATTTCGTCCACCGCTCGGGCTTCCTGTGTGGAACCGAAGGGATCGAAGCCTCGGTAGCCATGCAGCAAAAACTCGGTGGCGCCTTCCTGGGCGGCATGGGCTTCTTCCTCCAACACCTCACCGGAGAAGGCGACGCCTGGCTCGAACTCTCCGGGGAGATGTTCTCCTACGACCTCGAACCCGGGATGACCATGCGGGTCCATCCGAGCCACGTCGGTGCCTTCACCGAGGGCGTGGACTTCTCGATCGCCACGATCCCAGGGATCAAGAACAAGATGTTCGGAGGCAACGGATTCTTCGTCGCCACACTCACCGGACCGGGCCGGATCTGGCTGCAGTCGATGTCGATCAGCCAGCTGGCTTCCGAGGTGGGTGACTACCTCCCGTCCAATGACCACGACTCGGGCGGGGGCGGCGGATTCAACCTGGGCGGCAGCATCAACTCGATCCTCGGCAACTGACCGAGCGCCGTCCGTCAGGCGTCAAGCGAGCGGGGGTCGTCAGACAGGGCGCCGGTAGTGCAGCCAGCCGTGCACGGTGGGGAAGCCCCCGGAGCCTACGAAGCCCAGTGGGTGCCGAAAGAGGACTCAGAACGTGCAGAGGATTCAGAACGTGAGGACGCCGCGGGCCAGCTTGCCCGCCTCCATGTCCTCGACGATCTGGCGGAATCCCTCGAGGGGCTTCTGCTCCGTCACCAACTCGTCCAGCATCAGCTGGCCCGAGAGGTACAGCTCGACCATGAGCGGGATGTCGTGATGGGGACGGGACGAGCCGTATCGGCAACCGAGGAGACCACGGTCGACATAGGCGAGGGCATTCACGTCGACGGCGACCTCGGTGCCCTGGGGCGGGATGCCGATGGCCAGCGCGTTGCCGCCCCAATCGAGGACATCGAGGGCGTTGCGCAGCACCGCCGGATGGCCGACGCAGTCGAAGGACCAGTTGACTCCGCCGGTCCAGCCGAGGCCACCCGCCACCGACGCCGGGCCCGGAGGCACGATCTCGCGGATGGCCGCCACTGCGTCCGTCTTCGACGCGTCGACGAAGTGGGTGGCACCGAACTGTCTGGCCAGACCTTCCTTGGAGGCGAGCGTGTCCACGGCGATGATCCTGCTGGCGCCGGCGAGTCGCAGACCCTGGATCACATTGAGGCCCACACCACCGACACCGAAGACAGCCGAGGTCTCCCCCGCCTGCACCTTGGCCCGGTTCAGAACGGCACCGACGCCGGTGAGCACGCCGCAGCCGATCAGGCAGGCGGACGTCATGGGAACGTCCTTCGAGATCTTGACGGCCTGGACCTCCTTGACGATGGTCGACTCGGCGAACACCGAGGTGGCGGCGAAGTTCGATGCCGGCTCGCCCTTGTAGGTGAAGGGCGTCGAAACATTGCCGAGCGTCTTGATGCACCAGGTCGGGTGACCGGTGGAACAGGCCCGACAGACCCCGCAACTGGCGATGGTGGCGATCACCACGTGGTCGCCGACCTTGACCGAGCGCACCTCGCTGCCCACGGCCTCGACCACGCCGGCGCCCTCATGGCCCAGCACGGACGGCGCCTTCCACGGGATGGTTCCGTTGATGACCGACAGGTCGCTGTGGCAGACCCCGGCGGCACCGATCGCCACCCGGACCTCGGTGGGCCCGGGGTCGCCGACGCTCAGCTGGTCGGTGACCTCCACGTCGGAACCGGTGTAGACGATGCCTCGCACGGCGTCCTCCTTCTTCTTGTCGTTCTTATGGTCGTTGCTATGGACTGTGTCGTACTGGTCGGGTAGAGGTGGTGTCGACCCTAGGAGCCGAACCGGGCCCGTAGTTCGCGTTTGAGTACCTTGCCGCTGGCGTTGGTGGGAAGCGAATCGATCAACTCGACCCGTCGGGGCACCTTGAAGTTGGCGAGACGGTCCTTGGCGAAGGCGGGCAACCCCTCGATGACGCTTGCGGTGTCGGCGTCGGCGGTGGGGACGACGACGGCGAGCCCTACTTCGCCCATCCGGTGATCAGCCACGCCGATGACGGCGACCTGGGCCACCCCGGGATGTCGCCGGAGCACGGCCTCCACTTCGGCCGGGTAGACGTTGAACCCGCCACTCACATACATATCCTTCAACCGATCGGTGATGGCCAGGTTGCCGGCTTCGTCGAGGAAGCCGACATCGCCGGTATGGAGCCAGCCGTCCACGTCGATGGCGGCGGCGGTGGCCTCGGGGTCGTCGAAGTACCCGGACATGACGTTGTAGCCGCGCACCACGATCTCACCGGCTTCCCCCTCCGGTACGTCGGCGCCGTCACCGTCGATGATGCGGACCTCGACGTCGGGGATGGCACGGCCGCTGGTGGCCGAGATCACCTCGGCGGAGTCCCCCCGCCGACACATGGTGACGGTACCGGTGGCCTCGGTGAGTCCGTAGGCGGTGAGGACCGTCTCGATGCCGACGTCCGACCAGAGGCGCTCGACGAGCTCCACCGGGACCACCGCAGCTCCGGTCACCACCAGCCGGAGCGACGACAGGTCGAACGCGTCACGGCGGGGATGGTCGATGATCGACTGGAAGATGGTGGGCGGCCCGGGAAGGACCGAGATCTGCTCGTCGCTCAGCCGTTGCAGGACAACCTCGACATCGAAGACCGGCTCGGGCACCATCGTGGCCCCGGTCATCAGACAGGCCAGGATCCCTGCTTTGTACCCGAACGTATGGAAGAACGGGTTGACGATCAGGTAGCGGTCACCGGCCCGCAGTCCGACCACCTCGGCCCAGGTGGCGAACGTCCGCAGGGTCTGCTGGTGGGTGGTCATCGCCCCCTTGGGGTACCCGGTCGTGCCCGAAGTGAAGACCAGGTCGGACAGGTCACTGGTGGAGATCGCCGCGGTACGCCCGGCTGCCACCTCGGGCTCGCACCGGTCGGCGGCGGACAGGAAGGCGTCCCAGGTGAGCTGGCTGGCACCTGTCGGTGGGCTGTCGGTGGGGGTGGGCGATCGGTCGGACGAGTCGGCGGTCCGGAGCACCACTACCTGCTCGAGCCGAGGCAGGTCCTCACCGTCGGCGATCGCCTCGTCAAGCATCGCCGGGTAGTCCGTCCCCAGGAATCCCTGCACGGTGAACAGGATGCGAGCGCCCGACGTACGCAGGATGTATGCGGCTTCGGCCCCTTTGTACCGGGTGTTGAGCGGGACCAGGACCGCCCCGGCGCCGACCGCCCCGAGGGCGGCCACGATCCACTCCGCACAGTTGGGCGCCCAGACGGCGACCCGGTCACCGGGCTCGACACCGTGGGCTACGACGGCCCGGGTGGCAGTGGCCACCTCCTCGGCCAGTCGGTCGAAGGTCCAGCGGGTCGTGGTCCCCCCCGGCCCGTGCCGGTCGACGACGGCCTCGGCCTCGCCGAAGCGGGCAGCCGCGTCCTGGACCAGGCCAGGGAGCGTCCCCCACTCCAGGTCCCCCCGGGGATCCTTCACATCTGACACGCCGTCAGGGTAGTGCACGTCCCCTCGGTGGCCGCCGCAGTCGATCCGGCTCAAGGATGCTGACTGCTCACCGACACGACCTCACCGGTCATGAAGGTGGCGTACTCGCTGGCCAGGAAGGCGATGACATTGGCCACCTCCCAGACCTCGGCGCCCCGTCCGAATACCTCCCGGCTGGCCAGCTCGGCCAACTCCTCGTCGGCCATGACCTTGTTGAGGAACGGGTGGACGGCGAGGCTCGGCGATACGGCATTGATGCGCACCCCGTGTGGTGCGGCCTCGACCGCCGAGCACCGGGTCAGCGCCATCACCCCGGCCTTGGCCGCGGCGTAGTGGGCCTGGCCGGCCTGGGCCCTCCATCCGAGTACCGATGCGTTGTTCACGATCACCCCGCCACCGCCGCGGGCGTAGAAGTGGCGCAGGGCGGCACGGGTGCACCGGAACGTGCCGGTGAGGGTCACGTCGAGGACCAGGTCCCACTGCTCGTCGGTCATGTCCACCACATCGACCTGTCCACCGAGGCCGGCGTTGTTGACGGCGACGTCGAATCGTCCGTGCTCGGCCACCGCCGCGTCGTAGAGCCCCTGGACCTGCGACTCGTCGGTGACGTTGCAGGGAACCGCCAGCGGTCGGGCGCCATGCGCCTCGGGCAGCGCGGCCAGGGCATCGGCGGCCTCGCCGAGTCGGCGCTCATGCGCATCCGACACCACCACCGTGGCTCCCTCCTCGATGCAGCGCTTGGCCGTGGCGAAGCCGATGCCGGTTCCGGCGGCGGCGGTGACGACGACGATCTTCCCGGTCAGCAGGCCGTGCCCGGCCGGGGGCTCGGGAGCCGGTGGTCGGCTCGACGCGGCGTCGGTCATCGAAGGTCCCCTTTGGGTTCGGGCGGCAGTCCGAGGACCCGCTCGCCGATGATGTTCTTCTGAATTTCGTTGGAGCCGCCGTAGATGGTCTCGGAGCGACTGAACAGGAACGTGCGTTGGAACTCGTCGAATTCGTACGGTGCCGACTCGGCGATGACGGCTGCCGGGCCACGGATGTCCATGGCCAGCTCGCCCAACCGCTGGTGCCAGGACGCCCAGTAGAGCTTGATGATCGACGCCTCGGGCGGGGCTACCGGGCCGTCATAGCCGGAGAGGCTGCGCAGCGTGTTGAAGCGCAGGATCTCAAGCTCGGCGTAGGACCGGGCCAGTCGCTGGCGGATGACCGGATCGACGGCCCGGCCATTCGTCCGGGCCACCTCGATGAGGTGGTCGAGCTCCCGCCGAAAGCTGAGCTGGTGCCCGAGCAGTCCGACACCCCGCTCGTAGCCCAATGTGGCCAGGGCCACCCGCCAGCCGTCCCCTGGCTCCCCCACCACCAGGTCCCTCGCCGTGCGGGCCCCGTCGAAGAAGACCTCGTTGAACTCCGAGGTCCGGGTGAGCTGGGTGATCGGCCGGATCTCCACGCCGGGTTGGTCCATCGGCACGAGTAGGTAGGAGAGTCCCCTGTGTCTGGACGATCCCGGTTCGGTCCGACAGACGACGAAGCACCAGTCCGACTGGTGTGCGAGCGAGGTCCAGACCTTCTGTCCGGTGATCACCCACTCATCGCCGTCGAGCACGGCCCGGGTGGCGACGTTGGCCAGGTCGCTCCCGGCGTTCGGCTCCGAGTAGCCCTGGCACCAGAGCTCGGTGCCGTCCACGATCCGCGGCAGGAATCTGTCCTGCTGGGCCTTCGTCCCGTACTGGATCAGTGTGGGTCCGAGCAGTCCCTCTCCCAGGATGCTGACGCGACCCGGTGCCTTGGCCTTCACGTACTCCTCGTTGAAGATGACCTGGTGGGCGATCGTCGCTCCCCGCCCGCCGAACTCGACCGGCCATCCCAGGCAGGTCCAGCCCCCCTGAGCCAGCACCCTCTCCCACTCCAGGCGCACCTCGAAACCGAACGTCTCGTCGCCCGATCCACCGCGTCCGCCGAGGGCGGCGAACTCGCCGACCATGTGGTCCGACAACCAGGTCTGGATCTCCTTGCGGAAGGCCTCGTCCTCGGGTCGGTCTCGAAGGTCCATGGTGGCGGCGTCCTAATAGGAAGGGTCCGTACAAGGGAGATGGTGCGCGGGCGGCGCGGAATCTGACGCGACGTTAGCAAACTGGATTTCCGGCCCAATTGGGTGCGCGGGCGGGCCGGGGGGCGGCGGGCGGGACGTGCTGCAGGCGGGGCGGGCTGCGGGAACACTCAGGGGCCCCAGGGCGTTGGACTGGTTAATCCACCCGGCCGACGGCGGGCCTGTAACCGGGCCTGTAACACGGGGACGGGGACCGGAGACTGGGGGATGGGGACCGGAGACTGGGGACGGGGACCGGAGACATACGCAGGATCGAAACGAAGGAGTCCTATGAGCACGACCAATGAGAGCATCACCAACGAGACCCCGGCGAGCGAGCGGGTCGAGTTGACCGACGAGGAGTGGCGGGCCCGGCTCACGCCCGAGCGCTACGCCGTCCTCCGCCAGAAGGGCACCGAGCCGGCGTGGTCCGGTGAGTTGCTGCACGTCGAGGGTAGCGGCATGTTCACCTGTGCCGGATGCGGCGCCGAGCTGTTTCCGACGGAGACCAAATTCGACTCCGGCTCAGGTTGGCCGAGCTTCACCCAGGCGCTCGCCAAGGGCACCATCGACGAGCACGAGGACCGCACGTTCGGCATGAGCCGGACCGAGATCACCTGCGCCAAGTGCGGGGGCCACCTGGGCCACGTGTTCCCCGACGGCCCGGCGCCGACCGGGCTCCGCTACTGCGTCAACTCGCTGTCGCTGGAATTCCAGCCCACCGAGGATTGAACCTGCCTCTCACGGCATCACCACTCACAGCACCACCACTCACAGCAGCGCCACTCACAGCAGCGTTCCCCCCCACCCCGGCCCCCGCCTCCGACTTCACTGCTCGGAGGCGGGAGCACGCCCGGGGGCGTGTCGGGCCCGGGACGTGGATCGGGTGCCGACGGATCGGGACCGCCGGTGCGGGGGGCCGGCTCAACGGATCACGAGGCGCTCCTCCAGGAGACTGAAGAGCGCGCAGAGCAGATCCGCCTCCGCGGATCCTCCCGACCGCACGAGTACCCGGCCCGCATCGGCCAACGCCTGGCAGGCGCCGAATGCCTCCTCCTTGGTGAGAACGACCCGGGACCCGAAGTGCACCGGCTGTTCGTCCCACCGCCCATGACCGAGGCCGTGACGGGTGTGCGGCAGGCCGCTGTCGGGAAGCCGGACCTCCTGGAGCAGGGCCTCACTCACCGGCCGGCTCGGCCGCGAAGGGGATGCCAGCGTCACCGTCGGACGACGGGCGGACCACCCGGTGGACGTCGACGGTGGCGAACCGAAGTGCCGGACCGACCTCGTCGGCCACGATCTCGACCTTGAATCGGCGATCGCCCTCCTCGGTCTCCCAGCTGCGCTGCTCGAGCCGGCCCGTGACGATGACCCGCATGCCTTTGGTGAGGCTCAACGCCACGTTTTCGGCGAGGTCCCGCCAGATCACCACGTCGAAGAACGACGTGGACTCCTCCCATTCGTTGGTCTCCCGGTTCTGCCATCTCCGGTTGGCCGCGACCCCGAGATTGGTGGTGGCCTGTCCGTCGCGGGTGTAGCGGATCTCGGGGTCCCGGGTGAGATTCCCGACGATCGTCGTGGTGGTTGCGCTGCTCATAAGTGTCCTTTGCCGTGCACCGGAGTGCGTCGCCGCCGGGGCCGATGGCACCGGGCGGGCCGCCCACCCGGGCGACACGGGAACACTGGTCACCTCACCTTGCCGAACCTCCGTCGGTGACCTGGCCAGACACCTTGCCGACGTCGACCCCGGGGCTGACCGCGACTGACCTGGGCGAATCCGGGGAGACGTCACGTACCGTTCCCGACGTCGCAAGACGGATCGCTACCATTGGCCACTTCGGCCGAGCCATGGCTTTCGGCTCATTCGCAGCTGCACGTCCGCCCGACCGGATCACCGAATGCCACCAGAGGACCGCCCCATGCCATCGACGACGACGGGCCCGTTGCACGGCGTACGGGTTCTCGACCTCAGCTCCATCGTCATGGGCCCGTTGGCCACGCAGATCCTCGGTGACCTCGGCGCCGATGTGATCACCGTTGAAGACCCGAAAGGAACCCTCATCCGGGTCATGACGCCGGGACCCGTATCCCAACTGTCCGGCATCGCGCTCAATCTGCTCCGCAACAAGCGCAATATCGTGCTCGATCTCAAGGACCCGGCCGATCGCGAGCGGGTCCTGGACATCGCCGCCACCGTCGACATCGTGATCACCAACCTGCGACCGGGCACCCTCCGGCGGCTGCGGCTCAGCTATGAGGACGTCGTGGCCGTCCGACCCGACATCGTCTACTGCCAGGCCCAGGGCTACCCGACGGACTCCCCCCAGGCCGACGCCCCGGCCTACGACGATGTGATCCAAGCCGGCTCCGGGATACCCGACACCTTCCGACGCCAAGGCGGCGATCCGGTGCTGGTCCCCACACTGGTGGCCGACAAGGTGAGCGGACTGACCATCGCCTACGCCGTGCTCGCCGCTTACATTCACCGGCAGCGCACCGGGGAAGGCCAGCGGGTCGAGGTGCCGATGATCGATGTTTTGACCGCGTTCACACTGGTCGAGCATGCCGGAGCGGCAACCGCTGTGCCGCCGCAGGGGCCACCCGGATACCCGCGGATCCTCAACGCCGAGCGCCAGCCGCAGCGAACGGCCGACGGATGGATCAACGTACTGGCCTACACCCGCGAGAACTACGAAGATCTCTTCAGAGAGGGCGGACGGCCCGAACTGGCCGAGGACGAGCGCATTACCAGCGCCCGTGCCCGCATCGCCAACGCCGACAGCCTGTACCGGGAGGTGGCCGAAATCCTGACCCAACGGACCACAGGAGAGTGGCTGGTGTTCTGCAATGAAGCGGGTATCCCGGCATCAGGCATCCCGACCCTCGAAGAGCTCATCGACGCCCTGCCTGAGGACGACCACCCGTTGGCCGGTCGCTACAAGGTGATCCCCCAGCCGGTGCGGTTCTCTTCATTCGACGGTCCGACCGTCCGCCGGCCCGCCTCATTGAGTGGACAGGACGCCGCTGAGGTGCTGGCCGAGGTGGCCGGCTGGATGGATGGTGGGGCGGAGGCCGAGCACGACGGGGAGGACCACCGATGAGTACTCCGGATGCGACCTTTGGCGATGTGACTGTCGTCCTCGACACGCACCATGTGGCCGAGATCGAGATGCACCGCCCCCCGGCCAACTACTTCGATGCCGCCCTCCTGTCGGCAGTGGTCGAAGCCGTCGACTGGGCCGCAGGAGCCGGAGGTCGAGCAGTGGTGCTGTGCTCGGAAGGCCGACATTTCTGCGCCGGGCTCGACTTCGGGACGACAGACAAACCGGAACCGACGGCACTGGTCGCCATCTACGGCTCCGCCCGACACCTGATCGACAGCCCCCTCCCGATCGTCGCCGCCGTCCACGGCTCGGCCATCGGAGGCGGGTTGGGGCTGGCTCTGGCCGCCGACTTCCGGGTAGCTGGGCCATCCACCCGGTTCGCGGCCAACTTCGCCCGTCTCGGATTCCACCAGGGCTTCGGCATCTCGTTGACGCTGCCGTTCGTCGTCGGCCACCAGAAGGCACTCGAGCTGCTGACCACCGGCAGACGCATCGAGGGCGCTGAAGCGCTGGCGATCGGTCTGTGCGACCGGCTCGACGACGACCCTCGAACGGCGGCTCATGCCCTGGCCGCCGAAATCGCCGAGTCGGCCCCACTGGCCGTCCGGTCGATTCGACGGACATTGCGGGGCGACATCGTGCACGGCTTCGCCGCCATGGTCGACCACGAGCGCTCCGAACAGCTGCGCCTGATGGAGTCGGACGACTTCCGGGAGGGGATCGCCGCCTCCATGGCCCGCCGTCCGCCCGAGTTCCACGGCGAATAGGGCGAGGACCGGGGATCGGCCGGAGTTGTGCAGGCCGGTGGGGGCCTACGACCCGGTGAGGTCCTCGACAAGCAGGGCCCGGGTGACATCGGACAGGGGCACGCCGGGGCGTCCTTCGGGATACTCCGGGTGGTTGACGATAAGGGTCGCCGGCCCGGCAGCGAAGGTCGTGATCTCGGTCGGCGTGAACGGAAAGCGCACGTAGTGCACGGCCGAGGTCACGTCGGTGCGGGTGAGGTGCACCCCGTGTTCCTCCTCGGGCACCGACAGCACCATCCTGGCCCCGGTCCCCTCGCCGATCAGGAGAACGCAGGAACGCTCGACGCCGACAAGCTTCGGGAGCCATTGGCGGAGCTGTTCCTCGGAGGTCAGTTCCAGGAACAAGGTGGCCGACAACTCACCCGGTGACGGGAGCAGTCGGTTGTAGACGTCGAGCTCGCGTTGGACCTGCGCGTCGGTAGCCAACTTTTCCGCACGGGCCATCTCCTGAACCTGGAATCGGACGGTCGTCCTGCTCTCGAAGTTCAGCGTCACCAGTGGCCCGACGGTCACCCGGCGCACCTTCTTCTCCGCGATCACGGTCCGGCGGAAGTCGTCACGCTCGCGTTCGTAGGCACGTAGGTCGACGATGTCGTCCAGCGTCAGTGGACGAGCGGTCACGACGGCTCCTGGGGAATGCCGTAGGCGTGTGCCATCAGCTGGATGGGATGCACGGGTCGTGTCCCGGCTTCTTGCTCGATGGAGCCATTCGCCAGATGGCAGTCGCCACCGACCACCTCATTGCCCGCCGCCTTGATCTCCTTCGCCATCGGTTGGGCCACCGCCCGGGCCATGTCGTAAGGCGTGGGTGGATCGTTCGATGAGACGGGTCTCCCCATGGAGTGGTGTCGCCCGCTCGAGCGCGACCGAGAGGCGACCGGTGCCGACCTGTGCCGGCCCCGGTCGCCGCCCCGGTCGCCGCCCCGGTCGCCGCCCCGACGGCTCAAGAGACTGACGCAAGTCCCTCGGTGAATCGGCCGGCGTGGCTCTTCTCCGCGCGGGCCAGCGTCTCGAACCATTCGGCGACCTCGTCGAAGCCCTCGTCACGCGCCGTCTTGGCAAATCCGGGGTACATCTCCGAGTATTCGTACGTCTCACCCTCGATGGCGGACTTGAGATTGTCCTCGGTCGGGCCGACGGCTGCACCGGTCACCGGGTCGCCGACCTCCCGGAGGAAATCGAAGTGACCGAAGGCGTGACCGGTCTCTCCTTCAGCGACGGAACGAAACAGGGCGGCCACATCCGGATAGCCCTCCACGTCGGCCTTCTGCGCGAAATAGAGGTACCGGCGGTTGGCCTGGCTCTCGCCGGCGAACGCCTCCTTGAGGTTGGCCTCGGTCTTGCTGTCCTTGAGCTGGGGCACGGTGTTCCTTTCTGTTGGTTCAGGGTGTTGGATCAGTTGGGGTGTTGGGATTCAGTTCGGTCGGTCGAGGTGTGATTGCGGATACAGCGGACCCTGTCAGGAAACAGTGGGCACCAGAGTGACACCGGCGCTTCGGCACAACGGGCAAAGTCCTCGGAAGATGACCTCCGCAGACCCGAGCTCGAAGCCCAGATCGGCGCCGTCGGGAACAGCGAGACCGGGAAAGTCCACCACCAGATCCCGCACGCTGCCACAACCGCGACAGACAAGGTGATGATGGGGATCGTCGACGTTCGGGTCGAATCGGGTGCGGCCGGTCCCGACATCAAGGGCGGCGATCTCTCCGAGCTCGGCCAGATCGTGCAGCGTCTGATAGACGGTCTTGAGAGAGATCGTCTCCATCTGCAGCACGGCGGCCGCGTGGATGGCTTCGGCCGACGGGTGGGTCTCGTCACCCTGCAGAATGCGGAAGATGCACTGGCGCTGTGCGGTGACCTTGCGACCGCTGCTGCGGAATCGTTCGGTCAGCTCTTCGGGGGTGCGCACCCGAGGATGCTACCACCAGTAGTTGTTATGTGACAATTAGTGTAGAAATCCTCGACGGCCCCCGGGGAGGGTCACTCCGGCCAGTTCCGGCCAGAGGTGCTCCGTCCCACGTGTGGCAGGCTTTCCCCATGCCCGATCCCGCGTCCGCCGACACGTTCCGACGCGACCGGGCACTGGCGCGATTGGCCGCCGAGTCCTTCGACGTCCTCGTCATCGGGGGTGGTATCACCGGCGCGGGAGTCGCACTCGACGCCGCAAGCCGGGGACTGAGGACCGCCTTGGTCGAGAAGGACGACTTCGCCTCCGGAACATCCTCCAAGTCGTCGAAGCTGATCCACGGGGGCCTGCGCTACCTCCAACAGCGGGAGTACCGGCTGGTGTACGAGAACCTGGCCGAACGCCAACGACTGCTCGAGAACGCGCCCCACCTCGTCACCCCCCTCCCCTTCCTCATCCCCCTCTTCGGCAAGTCCGGGGTGGTCTCCAAAGGTGTCGCCCGCGTCTACCGCACCGCACTGTGGCTGTACGACCTCACCGGGGGGGTGCGAATCGGACGCCGCCACGAGAAGGTCACCCGGGAACAGGCCCTGGCCCACATGCCCACCCTCCGCGCCGACCGGATCGCCGCCGGCTTCCTCTACTGGGATGCTCGCTCCGACGACTCCCGTCTCACCCTGACGGTCCTGCGCACCGCCGTCCTCGACCACGGCGCCACCGCGGCGAACCACACCCGGGTCACCGGGCTCGTAACCGATGACTCCGGGCGGATCCGGGGAGCCACTGTCGAACCAGACGGCGCCGAGTCCTTCGCTATCCGGGCAGCGGTGGTGGTCAATGCCGCCGGTGTCTGGTCCGACGAGGTGCGGACGCTCGATGAGCACCGGGACCCGCATTCGATCCGACCGGCCAAAGGCATCCACATCACCGTGCCCGAGGAGGCGTTCCCCTGCGACATTGCCGCCGTCATCCCCGTCCGTGAAGACAAGCGGTCGATCTTCGTCGTCTCCTGGGGGGATCAGGTGTACCTGGGGACCACCGATACCGCCTGGGACGGACCGCTCGACGACCCCGCATGCACCCCCGAGGACATCGACTACATCCTCGACGCCGCCAACGCGGTGTCAACCCGCCAGCTGACCCGGGATGACATCACCGGTATCTGGTCGGGACTGCGGCCCCTGCTCGCCCCGGAGCAGAAAGGCGCTTCGAGCGAACGCACAGCTGACCTCTCCCGCCGCCACACGGTGCGGACGTCGGCAACCGGGCTGGTGACGGTCACCGGAGGCAAACTCACGACCTACCGGAAGATGGCCGAGGACACGGTCGATGCAGTGGCCGCCGGGCTGGGGCGCCAGGGACTCCGCTGCCGCACGAAGAGTCTCCGCCTCCATGGTGCGCCCCCCGGCAAGCGGGTCGCCCCCACCGCAGGTGGGATCGGGGCCAACGTCCGACCTGACCCGACCAACCCGATCGCATCGCGTAACGCCCACCTGGCCGGTCGGTTCGGGACCGAGGCGAACGCAGTTCTGGCCATGGCCGAGGGGCGCCCGGATCTCCTCGAGCCACTGGTGCCCGGACTTCCCTATCTGGCTGTCGAGGCGCTGTGGGCAGTGCGGAACGAGATGGCCCGTTCGGTATCGGACGTGCTCGACCGGAGAACGCAGTCGTCCTATCGGGACGCCCGTGGCGCGGCCAACTCGGCGACCGGCGTCGCCAGCCTCATCGGTCCCGAACTCGGATGGGACGCCGATCGGATGCGGACCGAGGCATCCGGTTACGCGACCCGTCTGCGCGGTCAACTGCTTCGGGCCGGGCTCGACCCGGAGGGGACCGCCGCCGCCGAGGGCGGAGCCGAGGTGACGATCGCATCGGGTACCCGAGATGGGGCCGGGTCGGCCGGATCAGGGGGATCGGCGGGGGTGACGGGGGCGTGAGCGGGCCGACGCCCGTCACCTCGATCGACGCCCCGGGCGCCGATGTCACCGACCGACTGAAGACGGCGCGCGTCGAGGTGGGAGTCGATCTGGCCCGTCGCCTCGCCGACGCCTGCGACACGGTCTCGGTGCTCGATGACGACCGGGCCGAGGCCGGTCGGGACTGGTGGCCACTGGCCATCGGATGGGCCGCCGCCGGTGCCGTGCCATCGCGACCCGCACTGGTCGCCCGCCCGACCGACACGGCACAGGTGTCGGCGGTCGTCGCCCTGTGCGATGCCGCCCAGGTTCCCGTGACGCCCGCCGGCGGTCGCAGCGGCGTGTGCGGGGCATCGATCCCACTCTTCGGCGGTGTGGCCCTCGACCTGTGCGGGTTGGCCGGTATCGGCGACGTCGACGAGACGTCACTGGTCGCCGATCTGCGGGCCGGCACGTTCGGTCCCGACGTCGAGGCGGGCCTACGGGACGGCCACGGGCTCACTCTCGGTCACTGGCCCCAATCGATGGACCTGTCCACCGTGGGTGGTTGGCTCGCCTGCCGGGGAGCCGGTCAGTACTCCAACCGCTACGGCAAGATCGAGGACATGGTCCTGGGCCTCGAGGTAGTGCTGGCAGACGGTCGCGTCGTCCGAACCGGTGGCCGGGGCCCCCGATCGGCCACCGGCCCTGATCTGACTCAACTCTTCGTCGGCAGCGAAGGGACCCTCGGCGTGATCACGGAAGGCCGGTTCCGGGTGCACCCGGTTCCCGTCGGGGAAGGACGGCGCGCCTTCGGCTTCGCCAGCTTCGCCGACGGCCTGGACGCGTGCCGACGCATCCTCCGTCGCGGGTCGACTCCGGCGGTGCTCCGACTGTATGACGCCGACGGAGTCCGCGCGGTCGTTCGACGAGCCCGACACCAACGTCCTGATCGTCCTTGACGAGGCCGATCCCGATTTGCTCGGTGCCACCTTGGCGGTGGTGGACCAGGAGTGCGCCGGCGTCGACACCTTGGAGGTCGCCTACGTCGACCGTTGGCTCGCCCACCGCAACGACGTCTCGGCCCTCGCCCCGCTCTGGCGGTCCGGGATCGTCGTAGACACGGTCGAAGTGTCCGGTCGATGGGCCGCACTCCCCGGCCTCTACCGCGCCGTACTCGACGCCCTCGGAGGCATACCGGGAACAGTGGTCGCCTCCTCGCACCAGAGCCACGCCTACAGCGATGGCGCCTGCCTCTACTTCACCTTCGCCGGACGGCCGCCGGACGACAGTGGCTCGGGACCGGGCGAACGGGAGGCATGGATCGACGACTACTACCGTCGGGCGTGGGACGAGGTCACCCGGACCACCATCGCCGCCGGGTGCGCCATCAGCCACCACCACGGAATCGGATTGAATCGGAGTCGATTCCTGGCCGATGGACTGGGTGGGTCCTTCGGCGTGCTCGCCTCGGTGAAGAAAGCGCTGGACCCGAACGGGATCCTCAATCCCGGCAAGCTCGGCCTGGAAAGCCCGTTCGGACCGGTGCCCTGGCCATGAGCATCCTTGTGATCGACGTCGGAACATCGGGGGTGCGCGGGGCCATCGTTCGACCGGATGCATCGGTCGAGCACATCCACCATGTCCCGGTGCTGCCGGACACCCCGTTCGCCGGACTGGTGGAGTTCGACGGGAAGGCGATCGCCGACGCAGTCCTCGACGTCGCATCGCGCTCCCTGGCCGAGGGTGGGCCGGTGGCTGGGGTCGGTGTCGCCAACCAACGTGCGTCGACCCTGGTGTGGGAGCGGTCCACGGGCGAGCCGGTCGGTCCGGGGCTGGGTTGGCAGGACCTCCGAACAGTGGGCACCTGCCTGGAGCTCCAGGCGACAGGCATTCGGATCGCTCCGAATGCATCGGCAACCAAGCTTGCCTCCATCCTCGACGTCGCCGACCCCGACCGTTCGCGTTCCGAGGGCGGCGAGCTGGCGTTCGGCACCATCGACACCTGGGTGGCGTGGATGCTCACCGAAGGAGATCTGCACGTCACCGACGTGTCGAACGCCGGCGTCACCGGGCTCATCCACGGCGACGGCTCCGGTTGGGACACCGATCTCCTGGCTGTGCTGCGGATCCCCGAGGCGGTCATGCCGGAGATCGTCGACTCGTCAGGAGTGCTCGGGATGGCACGGGCGTTGGACGGGTCGCCACCGATCGCCGGGATGGCCGGTGACCAGCAGGCCTCGCTCATCGGTCAGGGCTGCACCCGGGCCGGTCAGGCCAAGGCCACGTTCGGCACCGGGGGCATGCTCGACCAGTGCCTCGGAGCAGTCAGACCGACCCAGGCCGGCCGGGGGAAGGCGGGGACGATTCCGATCATCGCCTGGAGCAGAGCGGGAAGACTCACCTGGGGCATCGAGGCGATCATGCTGTCCGCCGGGAGCTGCATCGAATGGCTCCGTGACGACCTCGGGATCATCTCCGACGCCGCCGACTCGGCCACAGTGGCCGCCGCATGCGCCAGCACCGGAGACGTGTGGTTCGTGCCTGCGCTGCTGGGGCTCGGTACGCCGGTGTGGGACTTCGGCGCCCGGGGGACGTTCACGGGGATCACCCGGGGCAGCGGACGTCCCGAGATGGTCCGGGCCGTCCTCCAAGGCGTGGCCCACCGGGGTGCCGACCTCCTGGAGTCGGCCGAGATCGATTCGGGTTTGCCGATCGGGTCATTGCGGGTAGACGGCGGCATGACGGCGAACGAGATCTTTGCCCAGGCGCTGGCCGATGCCTGCGGGCGACCAATCGAGATCTCACCGGTACTGGAGGCGACGACCCTCGGCGCCGCCTTCCTGGCCGGAATGGCCGTGGGTACCTGGACAAACGAGGAAGACGTGGCCTCCGCGTGGACGCCTCGGGCGGTCGTCGAGCCGTCCGGCACGGAGCCCGAGCGCAGGGCGGCACGCGGAGCGGTGGCTCGATGCCCGGTCCCGGGCCGAGGGTGCCATTCCCGAGCTCTCCAGCATCGACTTCTAGACATGTGCACAAGGGCGGTGATCGGGTCCAGGTGATTCCACCCGGTCACTTGGCCAAGGCGTTGTGATGTCACAAATACCGCCCCTACACTTGGTCGGGGAGCGCTAGGCGCACACCCGCCGATCCCCCGCCGATCCCACCGGCCGATCCCACCGGCCGAGGCCGGGAAACCAGGAGACCCCATGACCACCGGCATCGAGACTTGGGGTGGGCCCGATCTACCAGGTTCGGCCCCTATCCCCGGCTTGGTCCCCGAGCTGGACCGCGACCCATATCCGAGGCACGACGGCGGCGGATTCGACGACGCGGTCGACTTGGCCTCCCAACTCAACTCCGCGCTCTCCGATGTACTCCTCGGAACCCCCGTCGCCGTCACCACGGCGGTGGTGGCCGCCCTGTCCGGGTCCCATCTGCTGATCGAAGACGTGCCCGGGGTGGGCAAGACAGTGCTCGCCCGCGCCATCGCCACCGCCCTCGGCGCTGAACTTTCGCGGGTACAGGGCCACCCCGACCTGCTGCCGTCGGACATCACCGGCGTCACCGTATTCTCGCCCGACACGGCCACATGGGAGTTCCGACCCGGCCCGGTGTTCGCCAATGTCGTCCTCCTCGACGAGATGAACCGCACTCCGCCGAGGACACAGTCCGCGCTACTCGAGTCCATGGAGGAGCAGCAGGTATCGGTCGACGGAGAGTCGTGGCCCTTGCCGCGTCCCCACATGGTGATCGGCACCCAGAATCCGGTCGGCCAGCTCGGGACGTACCCCTTGGCCGAAAGTCAGCTCGACCGGTTCGGGCTGTCCACATCGATCGGCTACCCGGACGCCGAGGTGGAGACGCGCCTCGTGCTCCACAACGGTGGCCGCTATGCGCTCGACACGATGGTGCCGGTGGCCGACACCGCCCGGTGGCAACGGGCCATCGAGGCCACATCCCGCATCAATGTCGTCCAGGTGGTCGCCGAGTATGCCGTGGCGCTGGTGCGGGCTACGAGGACGACCGGATCGGTCCGTCTGGGTGCGAGCCCCCGAGCCGCCATATCCCTGATCCGCAGCGCTCAGGCCTTCGCCGTACTCGCCGGCCGTCCCTACGTGACCCCCGGAGACGTCCAGGAGGTCGCCATGGCGTGTCTGTCGCACCGACTCATCGCCGAAGGCGCCGGCGGAGACGGCCCGGTACTGGTCGGCCGGGTCATCGCCGACACCCCCACGCCCACCACGTGAGCGGAGCTGCGCCCGGCCGAGACGGGTCCTATCTCTGGCGAGCCGTCCAGGCCGCACTGTTCGGAGTGGCCGCCGGACTGGTCGGCGTGGTCATCTCCCGGTCGCTGTTCGGGCCGCCCGCCGCTCCGTTCGGCATCATCGTCGGCGCGTTCGCCCTGGCGATCGGCACCTTCTTGTCGTGGAGGCTGAACGGACGACGGCGGCCGGCGGACTCACCTGGGATACCACGCTCGATTCGCCTGCGCAGACGGGTGCACGCCGTCGCCTGGATCGGACCGGTAGCCGGGAGCATCATCACGCTTGTCGCCTGGGCCGGCGTGGCCCACTCGAGCGGCTCGGGTTGGGTCCAGGCCGTGGGTTCGCTTCTCGGCGCCTTTCTCCTGGTCGGCCTCATCGCTCCGGTGTGGCCGGCGCGGCGCGCCCGTACTCCAGTGCACGGCGTCGCCCTTCGACGGTAGGGCCGGACAGCCCATTGAGATCACGTTCGAGGCCGACCGTCCGGTTCGGGTCCGGCCCATCTTTCCCCACGGACCGCGAACACCAAGCAGGTGGCGGCCAGCGCGGATCGCGCACGGTCACCCTCCAGGTGACCCCACGGTTCCGCGGCGTCCTGGACGCCGTTGTCGTCGAGGTCGGGATCGAGCGCGCCGTTCGGGCTCCTGTGGTGGGCCCGCGACGTCGAGCTACCGCTCCCCCACCTGATTCACATCGCACCCCGGACAGGCCAGGCGGACGGCTTCCTCGCCAGCACCGAAGACACGACCGGGGAGGCGGTGACCCGCGTGAACTCGGGAATCGGCGAGCCCCGAGGGATCCGCCCCTACGCACCCGGTGACCATCGGCGCGCCGTGCATTGGCCGGCCACTTCGCACGCCGGGGTCCTGATGGTGAGGGAGTCCGAGCGACCGACCGACGACCCGGTCTTCGTGGAGCTGGTACTCCCCCACGACGCGGTGGCCGCCGAAGCCGAGGCCGAGCGGGTCATGGCCGGCATCGCCGACTGCCTCGCCCGATTTCGACCGGTGGTGCTGGCCACCCAGGAGCCCGCGGGTCGGGTCGTACGACCGGTTCGCGACCGGCTCGAGCTCGGCCGGCGACTGGCCCGGGCGGTGCCGGCATGAGGGGTACGGCGTGACCCTGTGGCAGCGGTTTGTCGAAGTGAACAAGCCCGGTCCGCCCGAGCACTCGATATCGTTCCGCGCCGCGTCGGTGGCGGCCGTTCTGGTGGGGATCGGAGCGTGCTGGTCGGAAGGCCTGCTGAGCCCCGCCGTCACGCTCTTCGCCGTTGCCGCCACGGTCATCGGCAATGTCCTCGCCTATCGCCTCCGGTCCAAACCGTGGCCCGGGATCAAACCCATCCTCGCCCTCTGTGCCGTCGGGGGCTTCGTGTGGTTCATCCTCACGGTGACCCGGACCGCTACCCCAGGGGACATCTCGACGGTGGAGAGTCCCACTGGCGGTCCTGTTCGCCTGGGTCCTGTGCACCCATGCCTTCGACGTGCCATCACGCCGGGACGTGACGTACTCACTGGCCGGGTCAACCGCCCTGGTCGCTGTGGCCGCAGCACAATCGGTGGACCTGTCACTGGGAGTGTGGGTCCTCGCATGGGTGTTCTGCTGCGTTTGGGGACTCGTGGCCATGTGGCAGTCCTTGTCCGAGACGGCCGGCATCCCCTGGGGACCACTGATTGCCGCCGGTTCACTGGTGGCCGTCGTCACCGTCGTCCTCATCGGTTTCCTCCCGGCCCCCCAGGTATCGACGTCGCTGATCTTCGCGTCGTCATACCGGCCAGTCGACACCGGTCGACAATCCCACCAACCTGTCCGAGGGATCCAGCGCACTCCCTGCCCATGCGGCGAGCCCGGGCGGTCGCACCGGAGTGGGCGGTTTCCTGGGATTCGCCAAGTCGCTCAACACCGCCGACCGGGTCTCGCTCGGCAATCAGGTCATCATGCGGGTCCGGGCCACCCGCCCCGACTACTGGGTGGGCCAGACCTTCGATCAGTGGACCGGGCAGTCGTGGGTCCAGTCCACCAATCCTGCGGGTGGTGTGCACGCAGTGAAGCTGATCGGGAGCTCACCCTTCACCATCCCGATCCAACCCGACCAGACGGCGCAACTGGCATCGGAGCAGGAGGACATCCAGACCTTCTACCTCACCACCGGTGGATCCAACCTCGTGTTCCACGCCGACAATGCCGAACGGGTCTATATCCGGTCCGCGAGCCCTCTACGTCACGCCGGACGGAACGATCACGTCGACCCAGTCAACGGGATCCGGCACCATCTACACCGTCGTCTCGAACGACACCATCGCCACCCCCGCACGAGCTCCAGGCGGCCACTACCCCGGGCCCGTCCACGGCAGCGGACTCAGCCCTGTTCACCTCTGCGGACAAGACCCGTTATCTCCAGCTGCCGCTACCCCTATCCCCGGGTCGCCGCCCTGGCCGCTTCGATCACCCGCGGGATCGGGCACCGGGCCCGACGGCAATCCGCAGACCTACGGCAAGATCGCAGCGATCGAGCAGTGGATGACCACCCACGTCCGCTACACCACCGACATCCCTCCCCTGCCGGCCGGGGCCGATGCCGTCGACTCATTCCTCTTCGGCACACGACGGGGGTACTGCGAGCAGATCTCGACGGCGACGGTGATCATGCTGCGGAGCCTGGGAATCCCGGCCCGCGAGGCAGTGGGATACGTGCCCGGCCCCTACAACCCGATCACAGATCTCTACGACGTCCAGGCCAAGGATGCCCACGCCTGGGTCCAGGTCTGGTTTCCCGGATATGGCTGGCAGAATTTCGACCCGACAGCCACGGTGCCACTGGCCAACCCGACGCCCGGATCGGTGCTGGCCCGTTCGTTCGGGAACGCGCTGTCGAAGCTTCCGTGGATTCCCCTCACCGTGGTCGCGGTGCTCGCCGGCGCCGTGCTGCTGTGGATGCGGCGGCGCAACCGTCGACCGGCGACGTGGGCGCTTCAGGTGGCGGACGACCTGGCACGAGGGGGCATCCGGCTCGGATGTCCCCGACGTCCTGACGAGACGCTTGACCGCCTACGGAAATCGGCTGGGCCGAGCCGCGCCCGAACGGGCCGACGACCTCGCCGCCGTGACCGGTCTGGTCGAACGGGCCGTCTATGGCGGCATGGTGCCCTCCGGCGACGAGATCACCTGGGCCCTCGCCGTGCATCCCGTCGATTCCGCAGTGTGCCGAAGCATCGACACGGCCGCGATACGGGCGGACGGGCCCAGCCGATCAGGTGCGGGCGCTGCGACGGGTCCGGGGCCGTCGACGGGTCAGGACCTGGCGTGGGCCAGTGCCTCGTCGAACGAGGCCCCGGCGGCCAACAGCGGCCGATAGCCCATCAGCTTGGCCGGTTGGCTCAATGTGAGCACCCCACCGAGCAGGTCACCGGAGCGATACAGCGCGATCAGCTTGCCCTCCTCCGCCGAACCACTGACGATGACCACTTCGTCGTCGGCATTCGGGAGTCCGATCATCTGGATCTTGGTGGAGTACTGGTCCGACCAGAAGAACGGCACCGGGTCATATGGTGTGGCCCCCGACGAGCCGGCGATGAGATTACGGGCGCTTGCCGCCCCACCTTCGGCGGCATTGGTCCAATGCTCCACCCGGGTGGGTCGACCGGACGAGGGACGCATCCAATTGGCCACGTCTCCGGCTGCGACCACTCCGTCAGCAGCAAAAAGCGACCCGTCACATCGGACGCCATTGTCGATTTCGAGTCCTGAGTCCTTCGAGCCAGGCGACCGACGGCGAAACACCGATGCCAACGACGACGACGTCCGCCGGGATACGGGTGCCGTCGTCGAGCACCACGGTGACCGGGTCAGGACCGCCTGCTTCGGTCTCGAGGTGGTCGATGGTGATCGAGCATCGGAGATCCATGCCGTTCGCAAGATGGAGATCGGCACAAACCTGACCCATCTCGTCGCCCAGCACTCTGGCCAGGGGCGTGTGGTACGACTCGAGCAAGGTGACCCGGGCACCGGTTCCCTGACAGGTGGCGGCCACCTCGGATCCGATGAATCCGGCACCGATCACGACGAGGCGCGGCGCATCACCGGCGGCGGCCAGACCGGCCCGGATGCCCTGGCAGTCGTCGAGCGTACGCAGCATCCACACGTTGGCCATGCCCTGGGTGCCCGGCAGTGCCCGGGTCGCCGCTCCGGTGGCGATGACCAGGCCGTCATAGTTGATCTTGCTGCCATCGTCGCAGAGGACCGTTCGCCCGGAGATGTCGAGCGCCGATGCCCGCCGACCCAGCCGGAACTCGATTCCCAGGGCATCGTGCACATCTGGGACGTGGTGGTGGATCCGATCCACTTCCCATTTGCCGGAGAGGACCTGCTTGGAGAGTGGCGGTCGATCGTAGGGAGCATGGATCTCCTCACCGACGACGATGACGGGTCCGATATGACCAACGTGTCGCACCTCCTCGGCTGCACGCAGTCCGGCCAGGGAGGCCCCGACAATAACGACGGTTCCGTCAGAGGCCACGGGTGTACTCATATCGGGAATCGTAGAGGGAGCGAGCTAATGGATCGGATCCACTTCCGCGATGCTGGCTCCGGTGGCACCGGTGAACGCTCGAGCCCGAGGTCGGACTCCTGGCCCAAGGGCGGTGGGGGCGTGAACGGGCATCGACGCAGCAGACCAAGATCGTCGGCAATCGCCAATCAGCCGTGGCACTGCCGATGTGATGACGGACTGCGCCCGCAACCGCTGATCAACGCAACTCCAAAATCGACGTACAGCCGGACCATCGATGTGCCGATACACCTGGTTCCACTACTATCCGAGCGGTCATCGTCGGTCAAACGGCGAGTCAGGTTCCTCTGGGACCGACGGGTGGACACGTCACAGGTTCGGAGGCACAAGTGGGGCGGTTCATGAGGCGGACGGACAGGGGCACTCAGTCCGGGCATCTCGACTCCCTGGATGGAATCAGGGCCCTCGCTATCGGAAGTGTGTTCCTCCTCCACGCCGACAAGAAGTACTTCCCCGGCGGCTTTCTGGGGGTCGACGTGTTCTTCGTCCTGTCGTCATACCTCATCACAAGCATTCTCCTCCGGGAGCGCCAGGGACGAGGCAGAGTCGACTACGGGGCCTTCTACTGGCGCCGATTCTTCCGTCTCGCTCCGGCGCTGGTGCTGTGGCTGGCACTGATCGCGGCGCCCACCGCCATACTCGGGCACCACGCGTCGACAATCCCGATCAGCACGACCGGCGCACTCTTGTACTTCAACGACTTCCTGGCCGCCTTCACCAATAAACTCGGCGCCGCCTATGACCAGTCGTGGTCGCTCTCGGTCGAGGAGCAGTTCTACATGGTCTGGCCTTTCATCTTCGCCTTGGCGGTAGGGCGGCTCACGTCGATCGGGCTGCGAACGCGCCATGATCGGATTCATCGGCATTTCCCTGGTTGTCTGGCTGACGATCGGGAACTATTCGCTGCCTACCGGGCATCTGGTTCCGCTCGCCCTGGGCTGCTGGGCTGCCTGCTGGTCCATCCAGTCGCGAGCCACGAGCCGGCTCACGCCCGTCCTGCGGGACAATCGACTGGCGCTCGTGTGCCTCGCCTGTTTCGTTCCGGCTCTGCTGGTGAATCCGCTAGGGGCGAAGGGCGACGCTCTCGATCTCGTCATCTATGTGGCTGCCACCATCCTGCTACTCCATTGCACGCTGAACGCGGAGTCGTTCGTTTCCCGGGCGCTGGCCAGCCCGGTGCCCCGTTGGATCGGTGTTCGCTCCTATGGGATCTACCTGTACGGGCTGACTCTCCTGATCCTGATACCCCTGGTCACACATCTGAAGCTCCACAAGGCACTGCCGGTCGACGTGGTGGTCATCGCCATCGTGGTCGCCTTGTCGTACCGCTTCGCCGAAGCCCCATTCCGATCATGGGGACGGGCGTGGCTGGTACGACGGGGGGAGGTCGAATCGTCCGACGCCGAGCTTGGACTCCTGGGTATGGCCGAGCAGGAACGCGGCGGCGACTGACCGCGGGCTATGAAAGTGGCGAGGTCGGCTCGGCCTCATTCACTTCCGCGGTACCGGCTCCGGTGGCTCCGGTGGCTCCGGTGGCCGGTCGAGCCCGAGGTCGGGCTCCTGGCCGAAGGGCGGCAGGGGCGTGAAGGACCACTTCGGGTCCTGGTCGGTCGGCCCGGTGCGGCTGAGGATCCCATCCCTCGTAGGTCTTTTTCCGGTGGTGGTGTCGACACAAGAGGGCAAGGTTGTCGAGCCGGGTATCGCCACCGAACTCGAGGGGTTCCACATGGTCGATCTCCAGGCCATAGGCGACCCGGCACCCCGGGACCACACAGCACCGGTCCCGGAAGACCAGGGCGGTGCGCAGGTGGGCGTTGATGGTCCGTCCCCGGTGGACGACCGAGCGGATGTCCCCGGCCTCGGTGAACACCAGGGACAAGAAGGCATCGTCGAGCAGGCTCTGGGCCACCGGCACCGGGACCGGTCCCTGGCCGTCCAGCTCACACAGCTCGCCGGGAAGGGCCCGACCCCGGCGCAGGGCCTCTACGTCGACCCGGACGATGATGGTGGCCGGGGGAGCAGCCGTCACCAGGTCCTCGGCCCCGCCCAGGTCGAGATCGTCGAGATCGGTGGGGCCAGCGGGGTCGGTGAAGCCGACCAGGGTCGAGCAGGTCGAGCCGGTCGAGCGTGTCGAGCGGATCGGTGGAGTCGGGGGCCGTCGGTGGAGCCGCGGGCGACGGTGGACCTGGTGGGACCGGTGGTCCCGTTGGACCCCTGGGGCCGGCCACGTCCGGTGGGGGTGGCCCGAGGGGAGGAGGCGGGCTTGGAATGGGGGCCGGTGGAGGCGGTGGAGGCACCCGGTGGGGCTGGACCGCCTCCTGGTGACCAACAAGAACAGGGCATCGGCCCGCAGGGCGGCGTCGGACTCGGGTGTGGGGGTGGGGGATCCCTTCGGGACATCCCGGGCCGCCTCGGCTGCTGCCGCCCGCCTGTCACTGCCGCAGGCGGTTGGCCACCGGGACCAGTCGGGCCATCAGGGCCGCCCCCCGCTCGGGGGTGTCCCGACCCGCGAAACAGAACGCCCCCTCGGCGTCGTTCCACGAGTCGTGAATGAACGGGTGGCGTGGATCCGGGACAAGGCCGCCAGCGGGTCCTTTCTGGCCGAGGTGGCCCGGAGCCGCTGGCACCGCTCCTTGATGACCTGGAGGGACTCGGTATCGATCCCGGCCAACAGCGAGCCTCGCTATCGGGGTCGAAGGAGCCGGCCTGGGTGACCTCGGACAGCTTGGAGCCCGACAGGGACCCCTGGCGCAGGGCCGCTTCGGTGCCGGGCAGGTCGACCAGGCGCCCGTCCCGTTCTCCAACGTGCGCCGGGCCTGGCCCGGTGGTGCCCCCCTCCAAGGTGGCCAGCAGGCCGGCGGCCGAACGGTGGCCGTCCGCCTCCCAACTGCCGGCCTCCTCGATCCGGGGGGCGAGCAGGGTCTTGGCCGCCGTCACCAACCGCTCCAGACGACAGCAGTCGCCATAGAGGGACACGGCGTCCGATCCCAGCAGGAGCCCGGGATCGAGGTCGGCCACCACCGCGCCCAGGGCGGAACACAGCGAGGACATCCGGGCCGACAGGCCGGGCTGTCCGGAACGGGGGAGGGTGGCGAGGGCCATGGACGACATCCTCGTCGGGGGGTGTGACAGGGGGGCTCAGGCGCCGAACATGGTCATCCACTGTTCGGGGGTCTTCAGCCGGAATACGTAGTTGTGCTCCCGGGTATGTCCCATGGTGGCCGATGGCTCGGACGAATAGAAGTGTCCGGGATAGAGGGCGGTGTCATCCGACACCCGGGCCAACCGGGTCATGAGCGATTCGTACATGGCGGCCGGATCGCTGCCGGGAAAGTCGGTCCGACCGCATCCGTCGAGAAAGAGCGTGTCGCCGGCGATCAGTTTGCCGTCGACCAGGAAGCACTGGCTCCCGGGAGTGTGGCCGGGCGTGTGCACCAGCGTGACGGGAATCCCCCCGACCGTGACGATGTCGCCTCCGGAATGGGGAACCATGTCGTCAGCCCCGACGCCGGTGGACCGTTCGATCCACGCCACCTCATCGGCCTGCACGTGGATGGGCACCTGCCCTGTCTCGAGCAGGCGGGTGATCCCCTCGATGCCCCATCCCATCATCTCGCCACCGACGTGATCCGGGTGGTAGTGGGTGGCAAGAGCGCCCACACAGGTCATGCCGTCGGCGGCCAGAATTCCCAACAGGTCGTCGATCCCATAGGCGGGGTCGACGATCAGTGCCTCGCCGGTCTCCCGGTCCCCCACCAGATAGACGAAATTGACCATCTGGCGAGCGACCTGGTCGCTCGTGGCGAAATCACGTCCGGCGAGGAGTTGGCGGAAATAGAGCCGGTCGGGACCCGGGGCACGATTCGGTTCGACAGGGGTTTCGGTCACCTCACCACTGTAGGGTCCTCACCGCCACCGGATCGCTACGGCGCTACGATCCGGGCGACCCGACGAAGTGACCGGGAGATACCGCGACGATGACGACTGCCGAGACCACGGACGCCGACTTCACGAGATCGGTGACGGCGATGCTCCGTCATTGGTCGGCCGAGAAGCCGGACGAGCCGATGCTGACCCTGGGTGCTGAGACCCTGACTTGGGGCGAACTCTACGAGCGGGCCAAGCGGGTGGCGAACGCCCTCGCGGCGAGCGGTGTCGTACCGGGTGAGCGTGTGGCCTTCCTCGATCGAAACAGCATCGAGTACTTCGAGCTGTTCTTCGGCTGCGCCTTGCTGGGCGCGGTGAGCGTGGCCGTCAATTGGCGACTGGCCGCACCGGAGATCGCCGTCATCATCGAGGATGCCTGCGCCGTCGTGCTCGTCTACGGCCCCGACTACAAGTCGGCGATCGACGACGTGATCGACCAGATCACCACCGTCCGTCGCTACATCCCGATGACGGAGTTCGCCGACTGGCGCGACGTCGGAATCGACGGCCCGGTCGCCGACCCCGGGTTCGAGCCGGGACCCGATGACGTGATCACCCAGCTCTACACGTCGGGCACCACCGGGTTGCCGAAGGGAGCGATGATCTCCGGACTCAACCTGGCCACCGTCCTGGAGGGCGCGGTCGAGGTCTTCGGGATCGCCACCGACACCGTCTCGATGGTGGCCATGCCGCTCTTCCACATCGGGGGCACCGGATGGGCGTTGGCGGGCATGTCGCACGGCGGCCACTCCGTCATCGTCCGGGACATCGACCCGGTCGAGATCCTCCGCATCATCGAGGAACACCGGATCACCGACACGTTCGTGGTTCCGGCCGTCCTCATGTTCTTGCTGTCCACACCGAAACTGGCGGAGACCGATGTCAGTTCACTGCGCACCATCTACTACGGGGCCTCCCCCATCAGCGAGGACGTCCTGGTCAAGTCGATGGAGGCTCTCGGGTGCGACTTCGCCCAGGTCTACGGACTCACAGAGACCACCGGCGCCATCACCTCGCTCATGCCGGAGGACCACGACCCCGAGGGACCGCGGGCCAACCTCCTTCGGTCGGCGGGCCGGCCCTTCTCCCACGTCGAGCTGCGCATCGTGGACTCGGCCACCGGCGAAGAGTTGGCCGATGGCGCCGTAGGCGAAGTCATGGCCCGTTCGAGCCAGACCATGCTCGGCTATTGGAACAAGCCGGCTGAAACGGCTGCGGCGATCTCGGAGGACGGGTGGTTCCGCACCGGTGACGCAGGCTGGCTCAGTTCGGACGGGTACCTGTTCCTGCACGATCGGATCAAGGACATGATCGTGTCAGGAGGCGAGAACGTCTATCCGGCAGAGGTGGAGAATGCCTTGCTCTCCCACCCAGGCGTCGCCGATGCCGCGGTCATCGGGGTCCCGGACGACCGTTGGGGCGAGACGGTGAAGGCGATAGTCGTCCGGACGCCCGGTGCTGACGGCGACGACGCCGAGCTGGCCGCCGACATCATTACCGCCACCCGCCAGCGCCTCGCCCACTACAAGTGCCCGACATCGGTCGATTTCACAGACGTCCTGCCCCGCAACCCGTCGGGCAAAGTGCTCAAGCGTGAACTCCGCGCCCCGTACTGGGAAGGGCTGGAGCGAAACATCAACTGACCCGGGCGGCGACGCAACCCGGTCAGAAGAGGGCGTCGGACTCCGGGTCTCCGGCGTCGTCGTCCGGTTCGTCACCCGGTTCATCGTTGCCGATAGCCTCGAGTCGTGGCACCAACTCCTCGACCCGCATGCGGGTGCGCCGCAACCTGCGGTCCAGCTCGTCAACGATCTCGGTGGCCCGCTCCAACTGGTCGACCAACCGGTCGACGTCGACGACCCCGGTCTCGAACTCCTCGATGATCCCGTCCAGTTCGGCGCCGGCGTCGGAGTAGCTGAGGTCGACGACTGGCGTCGCATCACCGGTGTCGGATCCCCTCGGGGTGCCAGATGCCATCAATGTGTCCCTTCCGTCGTGTCTTCACTGTCGATCGTCTGAGTCGAGGATGTTGTCGTCGAGGTGGGCTGATCGGTCACCGTGGAGGTGACTTGACCGTCGGCAAACTGCGTCGCCATGATCGAACCCGGTGCGAGCCCGGCGACCGAGCGGAGCACACCGCCGTCCGCGCCACGGGTCACCGAGTATCCCCGCTCGAGTTGTCGCTGGTAGTCGTAGGCACTGAGAAGGCGGCGGCGCTGGTCGGCACGGAGCCCCTCGAACTCGAGACGCTGGACGGGCAGATCGGCGAGTCGATCGGCCCGTGCGAGGAGCGCGACCTCGCTTCCGCGGACGGCGGCCCGGGCTGTCCGTATAGCTGACGCCCCGGAAATCACCAGGCGTTCGGCATGGGTGTCGACCTGGCCGCGCCCCAGTGTCCGGAGCGACTTCGCCCGGTGGACCAGGCTGTCGGCGTGGCGGTCGAGTTGGATCCGGGCACCGGTGGACATGGCCCGCTGGTGGGAGGCGAGCGTCTTATCAGCCTGGTGCACCCGGTCCCGGGCGATACGGGCCAAGGAGGCCCCCACCGACTCGACCGACCGCCAATAGTCGAGTGCGGCCCGGGCCAGCTCCTGCCCACACTCCGTAGGCGTGATGAATGCCCGGTTGGCCACCTCGTCGGCGACTGACTGATCACCGGTATGTCCGATGCCGGTCCACACCGGTATGTCCGAATTGGCGATGGCGCGGGCCACCGGCTCCCGATCGAACGCGGCGAGGTCGGCCTTCGACCCGCCGCCGCGGACGACGACGATCACGTCGATCGGTTCGGTCTGGAGATGGCGGACAGCCGCAGCCACCGTCGCAGGTGCATCCCTGCCTTGGACCGCCGTCGGGGCCACAGTGACGGCGAAGGCCAGTCCGGAACCTTGGAGCCCGCCGAGGAAGTCCTGGTAGCCCTCGGTTCCCGGACTGGCAACCAGGCCGACGCGAAGCGGTAGCGCGGCCACCCGGAGACGGCGCTGGCGATCGAAGAGATTTTCGTCGATGAGAGCCTGGATGAGCCGCGCCCGCTCGGCTGCCACCTTGCCCATCAGGGCGTCGGTGTCGAGCTCCGAGAGTTTGAAGTCGACCGATCCGCGGACTTTGTAGAACTCCACCTCGCCCCGGGCCCTGACCACCATGCCGGCCTCGAGGGTGATGCCCAGGCGGTCGAGGGTGGACCGGACGGTCCGCCACCGATTGGCCCAGCACTTGACGCTCAGCTGCGGGGCTCCGCTCGCCTGGGAGTTGGCCGGGTCGACTAGGTCGATGAAGCAATGACCATTGGAATTGACCTTGATCGATCGGATCTCCCCGGTGATCCAGACCTCGCCAGGGAAGGTCGAGCGCACCGCCCGGTCGACCCGGGCATAGAGGTCGGTGATCGAGAGGGCGTCGGGGACAGCGTGGTCGTCCATCAGTTGTCGGGCACGTGATTCCAGGGACACGGGGTCAGGATAGGACGCGGGTGCGACCTGGCGGCCCATGGAGGTACCCGGAGGCGGGTGACGTGGCAGGGCCCCACCTGTGGGACCATGTTGGAGACGGTGAGCCGGCCGGGTGGTCGCGGTCCGTGCCGGACGGGGTTCGCCTTGCGACGGGACGGGTCGAGGAAGGTCGGGACTCCATAGGGCAGGGTGCTGGCTAACGGCCAGTCGGGGTGACCTGCAGGACAGTGCCACAGAGAAGAGACCGCCGATGGTGCAATCGCAAGGTTGTGCACAGGTAAGGGTGAAACGGTGCGGTAAGAGCGCACCAGCGATCGGGGTGACCCGGTCGGCTCGGTAAACCCCACCCGGAGCAAGGTCGAAACGGGGGCATGGGCGGCCCGTCCGGTGCCCGGAAACGGGCACCACCCCCAGGTAGACCGCTCAGATGGATGGCCACCACGTCCCGCAAGGGGCGCACAGAATCCCGCCTACAGGCCGGCTCACCGTCACTACCGGCCGCTAGCCTGCCATTTATAGGTATCTACCTGGGAATTTAACTGTCCACCAGTGTCCGTCAGTGTCCTCAAATTCTGAGGACTTTTTGAGGACTTTTCTGGGACTCCCGTTCGAGATACGCGACAGAGGAGACGTAGGCTCAGCGTGGGAAGGGCCAGTCGACGAAAGCGCGAAAGGCGGACTGCCAGCCCGCAGGAGTGGCCAGCACCAGGCGAGTTGGGATCACAGGGGCTGGACGGCGTCAACGTGGATCACCACGGTGTGGCCACTCCGGAAGGGCACTGCTGGGGTGGTCGCAGGACCGGGGCCGGACGCCCACGCCTCTACACAAGCGATGCGGAACGCCAGGCTGCCTACCGGGCCCGACGCCAATCAACCACCTCGAGCATTCCAGAGCATCGGGACGGCAAGCCGCCGGCCGGCAGCGCGGAAGATACGACGTGAGTCCCCTTCCCGTGACCGGTCAGGTCCTGCAGCGCTAGCATTGCTAGCGGAGGTGCAGCGATGGCAGCAGTAAGTATTCGGAACTTGGACGACACAGTGAGAGAACGCCTGCGGGTCCGGGCTGCCGCCCATGGTCGGTCAATGGAGGCCGAGATGCGCGCCATTCTCGTCGAGGCCGTCCGCGAGCCGAATGACGAAAAGGGCCTCCTCGAAGCACTGGCTGACCGGTTCGGTGAACTCGGAGGTGTCGATCTCGACCTTCCGCCCCGTTCCGCAGCGCCTCGAGCTATCGACTTCACTTCGTGATCGTCGCCGATACCAATGTTGTTTCGGAGCTGATGAAGGTCGAGCCCTCACCCGCAGTCCGAGCATGGGTGTTGGCACACGGTCACCACGAGCTGCGAATCACGGCGATCACGGTGGCCGAGATCCTCCACGGCGTCGAGCGGCTCCCGAGCGGCAGACGCAAAGACACGCTTCGGGAGGCAGCAGTAGACGTGTTCAGCCGGTTCATGGAGGATGTCCTCCCCTTCGACGCCGCCGCAGCCACGGTCTACCCAGAGATTGTCGATCATCGCGATCGTAAGGGGACGCCGATCAGGGGATACGACGCTCAGATCGCGGCGATCTGCCGGGCCAATGACGCATCCTTGGCGACGAGAAATGAGAAGGACTTTGCCGGTGTCGGAGTTGAGCTCATCAACCCTTGGTCGTCCGTATAGTTCCGACATACGGGTGGCGCCCCGAGCCGCTGTTATACAGGTGATAGAAGACACCCGCCGATGAGTCTTCGCCTGGGGGCCGTGAGAGCGAGGCCTGCAAGAGCGCAGGCAAGCACCTACTTCCACGACGGCGCACCTCCTGCCGGACGGTCGGGAAGCCGACACACCCGTTCGGCCGTGCTCGAACTGTGAATCCGAAGAAATTCGGTGATCGATGTCGAAGAATGGCATCCCGGTTCGACTCATTGACGAGAAGTTCACCAACCACAAACCAAAAGGAGTGATCTACATGCCTCGATTCATGGGATTCGTGAGGATGGAAGAGGGCGTCGGGACGCCGCCACAGGCGTTGTTCGACGCGATGGACGAGTACATCGGTGAGCGGGCCAGCAAGGGGATCTTCCTCGACGGTGGCGGTCTCTACGGGACGGAGGACGCGGTGAACTACGTCGTCCGCCAGGGCGAGGTCACCCGTGTCGACGGGCCGTACTCCGAGGCCAAGGAGGTCGTCGGCGGTTGGGCCATCATGGAATACCCGAGTCTCGAGGAGGCCGCCGAGGACCAGCGGTCCTTCGCCGAGCTCCATGCCAAGCATTGGCCGGAGGTCACGGTGATCTCCACGCTGCGCCAGATCTCGACCGGCCCGGAGGCGCCCGACGCCTGACGCCGGATTCGTCCGTGCTCAGCCTGCCAGCGGCGGCAGTGGGCGGAAGGGCGGGAGGTCTGAGCCGGTATCACTACGCTGGCGTGGTGCCGGCTCGGACCCGTCCCGACGACCCCAATGGGGCCGTCTATGCCGCCTGGCGGACCGAGTCCGCCCGGCTCGTAGCAGCCCTCACACGGATGACTCGCGACGTGAGCCTCGCCGAAGACCTGGCCCAGGACGCCCTGGTCGCCGCGCTCGAGCAGTGGCCGGAGACGGGCGTGCCGGACAACCCGATCGCATGGCTCATGACCGTGGCGAAGCGCCGAGCCATCGACCACTTCCGGCGCACCGAGACCATGCGCCGCAAGGTCGCCGAGCTGGGAGATGCCAGCGACAGGCAAGCGGCGGCGGTGCCCGACGTCGAAAGTCAGGTCGACTACATCGAGGACGACGTCCTCCGCCTCATCTTCCTGTCCTGCAATCCTGTGCTGACGCCCGAGTCACGGGCGGCGCTGACCCTGCGGCTCGTCGGCGGCCTCACCACGGCCGAGATCGCCCGAGGATTCCTCGTCACCGAGTCCACCATGGGGCAACGGATCTCCCGGGCGAAGAAGACGCTGTCGGAGGCCCACGCCGAGTTCGAGCTGCCTGTGGGAGCGGAACGGACCGAGCGGCTCGACGACGTGATGGCGGTCATCTACCTGATCTTCAACGAGGGGTACACGGCCACCACGGGTGAGGACTGGATGCGCCTGGACCTCGTGGACGAGGCGATCCGGCTGGCGCGGATGCTGGTCGACCTCACTCCCGACGAACCCGAAGTGCTCGCTCTGGAGGCCCTCCTCGAGATCCAGGGCTCGCGGATGGCGGCCCGCCTCGACGAGCACGGGATCCCGATCCTGCTGGAGGAGCAGGACCGTAGCCTCTGGGATCAGGTGCGCGTCCGGCGGGGCCTGGCGGCCCTGGGGCGAGCGGAGGAGTTGGCCGCGACCGGGGCGTCGGTCGGGCGTTACTTCCTGCAGGCCCTGATCGCGGCACAGCACGCGCACGCGGAGCGCGCAGAGGAGACGGACTGGCACCGGATCGCGGCTCTCTACGACGTCCTGTCCCGCACCGCGCCCGGACCGGTCGTTGAGGTCAACCGGGCCGTCGCCCACGGTCGGGCGTTCGGTGCCGACGCCGGTCTCGCCGTCCTGGAAGAGGTACGCGACGACGCGCTCGGCGAGTCACCGTTGGTACCGAGCGTGCGTGGGGACCTGCTCGAGCGGGCTGGTCGGCACGATCAGGCGATGGCCGCGTTCACCGAGGCGGCGGCACGTTCGGCGAATGCGGGTGAACGCGCCGTACTGGTGCGCCGGGCGGACGAGAACCGGCCGCCTTCCTAGCCCCAGAGCCGCCTGCAACGAGGACGGGGAAGATGCTGGTCATTCTCGTGGCGAGGGCTTCAAAGGAGAGTAAACGGTCGTCGTCAGTCAGATCGCTGTCAGCGATCATCAGTAGCTCGGTGGGGTGAGGGATCTCGGCACTCGTACGGATTACCTCGCCACAGTGGCAGCGAGACTTCGCCATAGTCCACTCTCTGAGGTACGCCGACGGCCGCTGCGCCTGCCACCAAATTGCCGGAACGCCCCGCTGTCCGTGCTGTGGGATAGGTGCTGACGTGGTCCGCCGGGTTCGGCTTCCGGTGACATTCGACCCTGGTTCCGACCATGCCCAAGGCTCAAACTCGTCGTCGGAAGGGTTCGATGTGAAGGGAGTGCGATGGGCCCGCTACACGAGGTGGACCGATGGCTCTATCGGGATGGTCGTCCTCACACGATGGCACGGATACTGAACAGGGGTTGGGCAGCGCTCGCGGGTTGGGGCTGGGCACCGAAGCGCGTGTCCAGGCTCGAGGTGACCGGGCGCCGGTCAGGAGCCATGATCTCGTTTCCCGTCGTCCTTGCTGACTATGACGGGCAGGAGTACTTGGTTTCGATGCTCGGAGACCAGGCCAACTGGGTGCGGAACGTCCGGGCCGCTCAAGGGCACGCCGTCCTGAGGCATAGGCGCCGCCAAGAGATCATGCTGTCGGAGATTCCGCCAGACGAACGAGCACCCATTCTGCGCCGTTACCTGGATGTAGCTCCAGGAGCACGACCGCATGTGCCCGTCGACCGGAACGCAACGTTGGACGAGTTTGAGCGCATTGCTCCTCAGTTCCCAGTCTTCAAGATCTCCTGTCGGTCATAGCCGGCGGATGCACTAGGTGGAGTGACCACCGACCCGGCGGTCGGAGACACCCGCCTTTCGCTTAGAACGGCGTCTCGACGGTGCCCATCGTCATGGGAGTCGTCGCGAGCCGGGTTCCACTTGTGCAGGTCGAGATCAAGACACCTACCTGAAGGCTTGTCGTCTCTTCAGGCGGGATCACGTGAAGCCCCGTGGCCTCGGTCATCTGGCAGGGGGGGGTAGATGGCGCCAGGGTTGTCGTACCACAACGTGGAACTGGCCTGGTCTCCCGGTTGCAGGACGAACCTGGGCGGGACCGGCACTCCTGTCTCAGCGACCGACGTGGGGCCGATCACCATTCCGTCCGCCCCTATCAACCACGCTTCCGGGTATCCCTCCATCGTGCATCGGATGGTCGAACGATTCATGAAGATAACGACGAGCGCGAGATGACCGCCGGCACCGGAGGCCGGGGAAGTAGAAACCGAGAGTTGGTCAGAACGACAGAACGTGAGCGAGGCGGTTGTTGTGGTGCTAGTCGATGAGGCCGTCACAGAAGTAGTCGATGGGGCGCTTGTCGTGGCCGTGGCGGCGGCCACGACCGTCGTCGATGTGCGAGATGGCCCAGTTCTCCTCGACGAAGTTGTGGTGGTGGTGTTTGAACTGGCACTTCCGCAGGACGCAGTCGTCACCACGATCAATCCGATGCCTGCAATCCGGCGCCACGTTCCGCTCATGGAAACAGTCTGCGCTCATCAAGCTCCGAGTCCAAAGGGTGCCCCACTCGTGTAAGTCCGGTCGGGGCAGTCAATAATTCGGCCGTCCCTATGTACCGATGGCCGAGCGCGGTGATGCGGGAGCTCGTAGTCCGGGTTGCCCGTGAGTAGCCGTCAGTACCCCCGATTGCCCGTTGTTCTGAGGACGTTCTGAGGACTGAAGGGGTCTCTCGAGCAACAAAAGCCCAGTTCAGAGGTCATCTGGGACGGTGTCCCGCCTACAGGCCGGCTCACCGTCACTACACATGTGGCAAGGGGTCTAATGCTCCAGCAACTTCGGCCCGACACATTTCTGACGCAGCAGAACTCCCCAGCTCCGCATCGACGGCATCACTGGTCGAGTCGTCAGACCCAGGCCAAAGGTGGGCATAGATGTCCAAAAGTCATCTGCGCCGACGTGTGACCTAGCCGATCCTGAACGACCTTCACAGACTCGCCGCGGAAGATCAGGCGCGGGTCGTAGAAATGCCCGAGTTCATGGAGTCCTTCGCCCACCGGTACGGGGTCTGACCTGGCGACCATGGTCGCCAACAACGCCACGGCTGCGTAGGGCAGGGCGGCAGCGGATGTGCTCAGCATTACGTAATGTGCTGAGTGTCGGGTAATGCGGACAGCCGGGATCCATGAGATCAGCGAGCTGCTGTGCCCCGGGCGGACGTACAAGGAGGCGGGCAATGGGTAAAGGTCAGCTAGATGGCGGTCGGGACAAACTGAAGCGGATTTTCAGTGCGCCAACTTTGATGAGCTACGTGCTCATCGCTGGAATAGTCGGTGGAGTCATATTGGATGAGGGCCCGGCGGTGGCCGCTGGCACGATCACCCAGATTGCACCCTCAGGAGGTTCGGGCGACCACGGCACGCCCTTTAGCGACCAGTTGGAGACTTTGGGCAACCTCGGCCGGGTGACGTTCGCCACCGACTCAGCGACTTCGGGGGGATCAGTCTCGTCGGCAGGTGTTGTCTCTGCGCCCGAAACAACCCCTGTAGGTAGATACTTCCTGTTTGGCACCGACAGCGACGCCTCCGGTGACACTGGCGTATGGCGCTACACCCTCACCATCGCCGGATTTCCGGGCCAGACTCCGCCGACCTTGGGCACGGTGACCACAAGTGGATCGGCTGACTTCACCGCACACCTGAGGGCGACCGGCTACAGAGGTCCGATCACTTTCATCAAGGGCGGTGGTGGAACGGGCCTCAAGGTCTCGCTTCACGGCAAGATCACCACGACCGGCACCCTGGCAGTGGGTACCTACGCTGCCAGCGGGACCATGTCCGACGCCTACGGCGACACCGGGTCGTGGCGGTACACCCTCACGGTCATGGCCGTTCCCATCACCCAGACTGCGCCCACTTCGGGCGCGGTGCCGCCGACCCGATCGGCTACCTTCACCGACCATCTGCGGACGACCGGCAACATCGGACCGGTTGCCTTTACCGAGACCGGTGGTGGTCCGGGCATCAAGGTCTCGCCGCACGGCAAAATCACCACAACTGGCACCCTGGCAGCGGGCACCTACACGACCACCGGGACCGACGCCGACGCCTTCGGCGACACCGGGATATTCACCTACACCCTCACCGTCGGCGGTCCTCCCCCCACCCAGACTGCACCGACCTCGGGCACAGTGACCACAAGTGGATCGGCCGCCTTCATCGACCATCTGAGGACGGCCGGCAACTACGGTCCGATCACTTTCATCAAGGGCGGTGGTGGAACGGGCCTCAAGGTCTCGCTTCACGGCAAGATCACCACGACCGGCACCCTGGCAGCGGGCACCTACACGGCCACGGGGACCCTGTACGATGCCTACGGCGACACCGGGACCTGGTCGTACGCCCTCACGGTCACGGCCGTTCCCATCACCCAGACTGCGCCCACTGAAGGCTCGGTTGCGCCTGGCACTCCCTTCAGTGACCAGTTGGAGACTATGGGCAACCTCGGCCCGGTGACGTTCGTCACCGACTCGCCGACAACGTGGGGAAGCGTCTCGTCGACAGGCGCCGTCTCTGCTTCTGACACAACCCCTATAGGCAACTACTTTCTGTTCGGCACCGACAGCGACGCCTTCGGTGACACTGGGGTATGGCGGTACACCCTCACGGTCGGCCTACCTCCGCCCATCACCCAGGCTGCGCCCACCTCGGGCACGGTGACCACAAGTGGATCGGCTGCCTTCACCGACCATCTAAGGACGACCGCCAATATCGGGCCCGTTACCTTCACCAAGGGCCGTGGTGGAACGGGCCTCAAGGTCTCGCTTCACGGCAAGATCACCACGAACGGCATCCTGGCAGTTGGCACCTACACGGCCACGGGGACCATGTCCGACGCCTACGGAGACACCGGGAGCTTCACCTTCACACTCACGGTCATGGCCGTACCCATCACCCAGACTGCGCCCACAAGCGGCTCGGTGGCGTATGGCACTCCCCTCGTTGACCGATTGCAGACAACGGGCAACATCGGCCAGGTGGCGTTCGTCACCGACTCAGCGACTCCATGGGGATCAGTCTCGTCGGCAGGTGTTATCTCTGCGCCCGACAGGGCCACTCCGGGCGTCTACTTCCTGTTCGGTACCGACTCCGACAACTTCGGTGACATGGGCCAATGGCAATACACCCTCACCGTCTTCGGCGTCGGCGGTCTTTCGCCCCTCCAGACTGTTGCGCCCACCCTCGTCAACTCAAAACTTCGCCACAATAACCATCAGGACAGCTTTCGGGCATCGAGCGATCTCTTGTTGGCCTCTTGACACTTCAGCTCCCCTAACGGATTTCGTCACCTATCTCGGACTTCGTCGGTGGACCTCCTGGCGTAGGTCGACGAGGCACACCTGCGAACTGTGGCGGTTGATCGTCCGGTGGTAACACTTCTCCGACGCACAACCGGATGGTTCGAGGTAGGCCGTCGTTGAGAGCTTCACGAATCCGATCGGCGGTCACCCCCCGTCTACCAATGACCAGCGCCACCCTTCGGGTCCACAAGGTGACGGCCGCACCGTCTTGCGAGAACTCAACCCTCTCCACTGAAGAATCATCCCCCAGCACGTCGACCAGGATCCGTCGCACACTCGCTTCGTCTTGAGGGGACTCCACCTACTCATGGTACGACCAGCGACAACCGGAGTCACTAGGCACCGGTCCCGCCGAGCCGGTTGACGAGAGCGAAGTTAGAGAGCGGTGCTCACTTCTCGCCACGGGCCCGTGTCATACGTGTATCCAGGCATCGGAGACGAACTGCTGCCGGTTTCGACTGCCAACTGGCCTGCATGGCGCCATTACAGTCGAAACCATCTGGACTTGCTTTGCTAGGACACAGAGGAGACCGTGGTGACTGAAGGCGAACCGATTTCGTATCTTGCACTCCAAAATGAGACTCCGGTGCTCAGCTCATCCGGCTCGGAGTTCGGGAAAGTGGTGCACGTTCTGCAAATACCCGAGCTTGATGAGTTCGATGGGATTGTTGTTGGTACGGAGCATGGCCATCGCTTTGTAGACCGAGACCAGATCTCGGAGATCACCACTGCGTGCGTTCGGTGCGACTTGACCGATGAGCAAGCGGCAGCGCTCCCCCCACCTAACGGTCCTCCGGTGCTTCATCTCGACGTTGAGTACGACGAGGGATCATCCTTGAGCGCCCGATTTGCGCGACTATTCAGACGCCCGCACTGGAAAGAACTCGAATAGTCGAGGTTCCGAAGTATCCGAAAGCCTCCCGAGCGAGATCACTCTTGATCCCCAGCGCCCACCGAAGTGGGCCAACAGCCTCATGGTGCGTCGTCATGAGGCTGTTGGCAGTGCGCATTGTCGCCTCCTGAGGGCCATCCCCCAACATGCGGCAGGGGTCAGCGACTTGGCGTTACGGGTCCAGGTGCGAGATGGCGCTTCGGCGATGACGAATGTCACACTGTCGGGGATGGCGCGAATTGTGATGGTTCACGGAGCAGGCAACTCCCTGTGGGGTCCTGCTTCTATCCGTGCCCGCTGGTACCCGGCGTTGGCGGACGGTTTGGCCTGGCATGGAGTATCAGTGGCGGAATCCGACGTTGAGGTGGCTTTTTACGGCGACCTCTTTCGCAAGGACCCCGAGCGCGGCTACGAGCCCCCACTCGATATGCGTGAAATATTGGCCAAGGTATCGGGCATCGTGAACTCGCACGATCCGGACGTTGACCTCGATGAACTGGTCAAGACGCTGTCTGAACAGCACCTCGACCGGTTGCTTGCTCAAGCCGGGGCCTATCTCGAGAACGACGACTTACGGCGACAAGCTCGGGCCAGGCTTGAAGACGTCATCGGATCTGACACCGAAGTGGTGGTTGCCCACTCGCTTGGGACGATTGTGTCGTACGAGACCTTGTGCCGGCATGCAGAATGGAATGTGAATGGATTGATCACGATGGGATCACCTCTCGGAGGTCCCATGATCCTCGGATTGCTCGATCCAACGCCTCAGGATGGCCGTGGACGATTCCCGGCTGGGGTCAAAAGGTGGGTCAACATCCGGAACGGTGACGATCCGGCCTGCATACGTCCGCTGACGGAGGTGTACGACGGTCCGATCGTGGAGCGTCTGGTCGATAACGGCCATCGGGTGCACGATCCCGAGCCCTACCTCAACAGTCCCACGACCGGTGGGGCAATCGCCGAGATGCTGAAGCCTGAGAACGGTCGGAACTGATCGGACTACTGGGCAGCACTCCCGGGTCGCTCTCCAATATGCTCGGTGCGTAGAGTTGGAGCGTCGGATTCGTCCTGTAGCATTTGGCGAAACTCAAGCGCTGTGAACTTGCACGGTATGAGGCACTGCTTGTGGCACATCTGACAGCGGTGCAGCAACCGAAGTCGTACCGTCGCAGGTGAATCGACAAAGGTACGTTTCAGAGGTGCTGACATGAGTAGCAATCGGCTCGCCGTTTTGATTCCTTGAGTGATTCCGCCGCCGTCCTTCAGTGCCCCGTTCCGGCGTCGTGAGGACAGACGGCTGCTCACCGTCTGGACGGCGGATTGCGCTCCACCCACCGATATGTCACCGCTTTGTCGACATCGAGAACTACTTTCATCGTCCAACGTCCGGGGCATGATGCTGGCGATCGTGCCGACAGGTATCTCAGTCGATACGGTCCGAGTTCGGACGTGCGAGAACTCCTCCAAGGATGACGCCTTCCACGATCTCAGTCTGCCCCCTCCCTTGCGAGTCGACGTGACCCCACTCCCGGGCTGAACTTCTTCAACTTGAGAGCGTTCTTCTCCACCAGCCACCAACTGGCGACGGCAAACGGCACCGTGAACACGACGCTCAGCGTCATGTAAGCGATGTAGCCCCACCGCTGGACGTGCCAAAGAGCCAGAATCTGCTGAACAAGGAACGCGTAGATGTAGATGCCATAGGAGTAGTCGTTCCGCGCGCCGATCTTGTGGAACGGGAGATGGATCCCGAGCCAGAACAAGGGGTATGCGATGAACGGCCCTAGCACCTGCGGTGCGGAGATGATGTTACGGAAGACAGTGAAAGGACCACCGAAAGGGAGCCAGGGACTGGCGAGAAACACAGTGGCGCAACCCATGGCGAGAATCCCCGAGTCAGGGACCTTGTCCCGATACAGATAGAGAAGCGTTCCCGTGAGAAAGATCGGCGCCAAGGTCAACATCGCCCATGTGCCTTGCCCCAAATTGAGAGACGCGAGTCCCACGATCACCTCGATGGCCCACAAGCCAGCGGTCAGGAGTGCAACCAACCCGCGGCGTCGAAGCAGGCCGGAAACGGCAAAGGCACCCAAGATGAGGTAGCACATGAACTCGTAGAACAGTGTCCACAAGGGGACGTTCCAAGTGAATGGCCACGGGACCGCGCCGGGTGTCAGCGCGATCGTCTGCTGATTCATGCGCAGCAAGAGGTCGTGGTAGAGGTACTGGAACGGCCCAGTCGGAGATCCGATGTAGCAGGAGGCGAAAGCTGGGCAGTGTGGATGTGGCTCGTGAAACCAAGCAACCACGCCGAATAGTGCCCCGGTAACGATCAGGCAGACCCAGAAACCGGGGAAGATGCGGAGAAACCGTTGCCAAAGATAGCGGCCAAGGCTGTTATGTGATGCGCTGCTCGCGATCAGATAGCCGCTGATCCCAAAAAAGCCGTAGACCGCGATATCGCCGACCGTCGTGTGATTCAGCAGAAGCGGATCGACGAATCCACCGGCGAAGCTATGTGAGAGCACGACGAGTAGCGACAGGCACACCCGAAGGAAATTGAGGCTATTGCGTCGCGAGTCGAATGTCTCGCCGATCGTGACTCGAGTGACCGGTGAGTCAACCCGCGTAACCGCCATGCCAATGAAGCGTAGCCACGCCGAGTGGGCGAAGACGAGACACTGTGGCACAGTACTGAATCGGAATGGAAGGCAAAGAATGGGACGGATCCCGTCACCTATGGTTTGCAAACGGCCATGCTGCCGACTTTGGAAGGACTGCGCTCGCCGAAGGAATGGACTTGCCATGCGTCGACTTCCTATCGCTTTCATCATGCTCTCCCTTGGTTGGCTGGTAACGGCCGGACCGGCGCAGGCTGCGCCGTCGGCCGGCGCCACACCAACGGCACGCTCCGCGCCTGCGGTCGCGCAATGGCCGAGTCGGCCAGCCTTGGTCGGCGGGGCTGCCAACAATCCGGTCAAAGGCCAGATGACCTATCACGGTGGCCCAGTGATGGGCACAGCCAATGTCTACGTCGATTTTTGGGGCTGGAACGGCGACCCGGACGGGGAACAGGCATACCTGACGAACTTCTTGAACCGCGTCGCACATACGCCGTGGCTGCAGACCGTGGAGCAGTATGGGGCGACCGATGCTCCCGTCTACGCCGGTGTTTGGGACGACCCATCCGCTTCTCCTCAGGACCCGACTGGTCAGCAATTCGCCGATGAGGTTCAGGCCGCCGCCACTACGTTCGGATTGAACACGAACGCGGGCAGCATATTGGACGACATCATCTACATCGCCCTGCCGAATGGATCCACGATCGACGGCACAGCCCCCGATGCCTGCAGCTACCACACCTATGCCATCCTCAACGGGTCCACCGATGTTCCCTACGTGGCCTTCCCGTACTTGCCAACCTTCGATGCCGACAGTTGCGGCCAGGGCAACGTCACCTCCAGTGACGACGACGGGATCAGCGTCGTGGCCGGCCACGAGCTGGCCGAAACGCTGACTGATCCCCTACTGAACGCCTGGTACCAGAAGAACCTCAGCGGTGAGGTCGCCGACAAGTGCGCGTGGTACAACCTCGCCTCTGCAGACCTGGTGGGCTCCATGTACCCGGTCCAACCACTCTGGAGCAACAGTGCAGGCCTCTGTGACCTCGCCCACAAATCCGGCGCCGATTCCTGGACTCCGCAGGAGAGCATTCCGAACCAGTCAGCCGCGTCGTCCCCATCTGTGAGCTTCCAAGACGGGACGGCCTACGTGGCCTTCAAGGGACACACCAGCGGGGCCATCTACGTGCAACCCGTAACGGCGTCCGGCTGGGGCACCGAGGGGCAGGTCACCGGTGCCCAGACCAACCTCGGGCCGGCGGTCACCACCTTTGCCGGCGGAACCGGCACTCTGATCGCCGCTTGGACCGACGCAACCACCGGAAAGGTCGAAACAGCCCAAAGTGCCGACGGGTCAAGCTGGTCGAGTCTCGGCACGGTGGATGCCGGCAACGGATCGAGCAGCGCCGGTCCAGCAATCTGCGACCAGGGCAATAACATCTTTGCCGCCTACAAGGGGCACAACAGCGGCACCATCTACATGTCGGAGTTCGTCAACGGCAGTGGCTGGCAGCCGGAAGTGGGCATTTCCGGGCAGAGCACCGACCACCAACCGGCGGTCGCCTGCGACCAGTCAACGGGCACCGAGACGGTGTTCTGGACGACCACGGGTGACACCATCGACTATGCCACGTTCGATGGGTCCAGCTTCGGCAACGTGGCCACCGTTCCGAACGCCGGCACGAACGCCGGGCTGACCGCCTCGGCCTCACCAACCGGTGTCGTGACCGTTGGTTGGAAGGGTCACACCACCGACGGAGTCTTCTACTCGTCGTTGATCTCCGGGACCTGGACCACCCAGGTCAGCCTCCCGAAAGCCAAATCCAACATCGGTTTCGGGCTCGCCTGGGCCGACGAGGGGGCGAGCGACACGACCGGCGACACACTGTTCGCCTCCTGGATGGGCCAGTCCTCCGCGGGGTCGGTGTGGTACTCCGCCTCCAACCGGCCGTAGTTCGGGTTCGTCAGACGCCCACGTAGCTCATCGGCCGTGTCAACCAGGCCGGCAGCGGGTGAAGAGTTGATCGGAACACGCTTCAGGCACTCGTGCGTACGAAAGCGGGGAACATGAGTAGCAGGCCCGGAGCGTGGTGGCGGGACCACGCTCAACGGGCCTGCTGAAGTAGCCCTACCCAGGCCCGGGCAGATGAAACCGGGACTTAGACCCGAAGGAGCCGGGCGGTCTGACGCCGTCAATGGTCGTTCCCACTGCCCCGCGCTCCAATGAGGCTCGTGCCCTCCGGTACGGGCCCTGCATCACGCTCATGCGCGGTGCCCGCATAGTCGGCACCTTGTCGTGAAGAGCCAGCTCGGTCCCGCAGTGAGGTCATCTGATCGCTGGATAGAAGTTGCCGCACTTGTGCACGCGCCAAGGGTGCCCGGAACGATCATCCCCCCGCTTCGATGATTCGCGTCGTCGACCGGTCTTCCAGACGCGGCACGAGCACCACGCTCCCTCCCCACTCCTGCACATCCGAAGCTCCCACCACCGATTCCAGGCTGTAATCGTCCCCTTTCACGAGAACGCTGGGCCGGACGGCACGAATCAGTTCCAGTGGTGTCTCTTCACCGAACAGCACGACGTAATCGACGCAATCGAGAGCGGACATGATCTCGCACCGGTCTGTCTCCGATTGGATCGGGCGGCCTTCCCCCTTGACCTCTCGAACCGAAGCGTCGGTGTTGAGCGCGACCATGAGTGCATCGCCCGTTGCCCGAGCTTGCCTCAAGAGCTGAATGTGCCCGGCGTGCAACAAGTCGAAACAGCCGTTGGCCAGCACCAGCCGCCGCCCATCTTGGCGGTACTGGGCACCGACATCTGTCGCCTCTTGACGGTTGGCCAGGATCTTCGGGCTGGATTGTCCGGGCCTCTGGCCCGCACCCATCAGCGCGAGAAGCTCTGTAGGGGTCAGGGTGGCGGTACCCGGCATCGCGCACACAGCACCAGCGGCGGCGTTGGCCATCTCGACACCCTGCCGGAGGTCGAGACCGGCCGCCAACGCAAGAGCGGTAAGTGCGGTCAGCGTGTCGCCGGCACCCGAGACGTCAGCCACTTCACGCGCCTCGGTCGGCAGGCGCACCAACTCGGGTGAATCTGCTCCGAGCACGGCGACTCCATCTGCCGAGCACGAGAGCACCACGTTGCGGGCACCCGACAGAAGCAGGTAGGCCTCAGCCAGTCGACCGATCTCTTCCGCCGGTCCCCCCCAACCCTCGGCAGGCGCGGTGCAAGCCGATCTGGCCTCAGCGAGATTGGGCTTGATGACGGTCGAACCCGCGTAACGCGAAAGGTCTCGACTCTTTGGGTCGGTGATGACCGGGACGTGCGCCTCACCGGCGCGGACAATCACCTCGCGAATCAGATGGGCTCCGAGGAAGCCCTTGTCGTAGTCGGCCAGCACTACCGCAATCGGTCCTCCTCCGGACAAGAATCTGTCCAAGGCCGCCAGCGCCGCCGAGGTCTCCTCCGACGTGGTCGGATGCGCGACCTCCCGGTCGATCCGGGTCAGCTGCTGTGCGTCGGACACCACCCGGGTCTTGGTTGTGGTGGGAACACCCGGCACTTGCGTCAGAGCGTGACCGATTCCAATCGAATCGAGGAGATTCAACACGTCCTCTCCGTCGCGGTCGTCCCCGATCCGGCCGACCAAAGTGGCACGCGCACCCAGTGAAGCGATGTTGGCAGCCACGTTGGCAGCGCCACCGAGTACCAAACTCCTGCTTCGCTCCAAGAGCACCGGAACCGGCGCTTCTGGAGATATCCGACGGGCCTCGCCCTTGACGTAACGGTCGAGCATCACGTCGCCGAGCACGAGAACGTTGGCCTGCTGGAGTGCGTGCAGTTCGTGAGCTCCCGATCCCAATCCCGTCATTGCTGTTCTCCGGTCAGGGTATTTATCAGTGCCGGGAGCTGAACGAGGTTGGCTACCACGAAGTCAGCCGCTCCCAGCGCCGCCGGTTCGGTCGCTTCCGATGGTATGAGAACACCGACTGCTCCGGCGGCCCGTGCCGCGCCGAGGTCGGCAAGTCGGTCACCGACCACAACGATACGGTCTGTTCGGATGCCAAGTCGTGCTGCGGCATCCGATACCAGTCCGGGCGCCGGTTTCCGGCAACGGCACCTGTCCGTCGGAGCGTGTGGGCACACCTCCCACACATCGAAAGGCCCGAGGAGCTCATCCACCCGCTGGTTGACCTGTTTGACTTCACATGGGCTGAGCAAGCCGCGACCGATCCCGCTCTGGTTGGTTACTACTCCGGTGAGCAACTGTTGAGCCCGCACCGCGTCGACCGCGGCGGCCGCTCCGGGTCTTGCGGCAACTTGCTCCGGGTCCCAGTTATAGCTCACGTCCTCGATGAGTGTCCCGTCGCGATCGAAGAGCACGGCTTCCACGACCATGACGCCCTTCCTTCAGCTTCCATGGTCGCCGGAGGCAGAACCGGGGGCGACCATCAGTGTCCGACATGCATCGAGGACCTCTTCGACCGACACCTGGGTTATGCAGCAGGGCTCGTCAGCAGGTATGCATCCACGAGAGCAATCAGCGGTCCTCGGTAATGCCGGCTGGACGACGATGGATCGGCCTCCGATCGGCTGGTAGCGCTCGGGTGCGTTCACGTGGTCGGCCGGCGCCCCGACCGGATGGCAGGAGATGACGACCGTCGGTGTCCCAACGGCGGCGGCGACGTGCCCGAGCCCGGAGTCATTGCCGATGAATAGCTCACAACGGCTGACCACTGCCGCCACCTGGCGGAGCGAGATCCGTCCGATCAGGTCGACTACCGGGGCGACGCCACCAAGTTGAGCGACCATCTCCCGACCTAACCGGGCTTCGTCGGGGGAACCGAGCAGGACTGCCGTGCTTCCGCTGAGGCTCAACGCCTCGATCACCGCAGCGTAGCGGTCGACGGGCCACTGCCGGCGAGCCTGGGCGGCACCGACCGCCACCCCTATGAGAGGACCGCCAACTTCGGCGATCTCGGGCACCGCTACGGGGTCGACGACGAGCGCCGGCTCAAGGGAGCCGTGACTCACCCCGACAAAACGGGCGAAGTGCTGGAGACGGCCGAACTCGTGAGTAGGAACGCCGGTGACCGGCAGACGAGCGCCGGGCAGGGCATCGAGCCACCAGTCCCGGCGCTGGCGCTTCGGCGTGGCGTCTCTGGCCCAGGTGATGGTGGTGCGTCGATGGATTCCGAGGAGCCCCACGGCCAGAGCCTCCCGCTCGAAATCGAATCGCGGGAGGAGCACGACATCTGGATCGAAGCGATTGATCTCGGCCCTGACACGTCGCCCGGCGGTGAACACGTCTCGGTGCCGTCGGGGGCGGCAGTCGACTCCGGCCACGAAGGCGAGCCCGCTCAAGTCCATCAACTCGATGGCGGCCGGCGGACCGATGAATCCACACTTGCCTTGGATCGACCCGGCAAGGGCCGGCAGGAACCCACTTGCCATGACGTTGTCACCGAGATCGTCGGCTCGTAGTACGAGGACCCGCGAGGCCTCGTGCACAGCTTGAGCCCCAGCCATTCGCGCCAACTTCGTCACTTCTGGCCGTTACGTTCCGGCGAATCCACTCGGGGAATCACCAATCGTTCGACCAACTCGATCAGCGAGTGGATGACCAGGGCATGGAGTTCCTGAACGCGATCAGCCCAGGGCCCGCCGGGAGTCACGATTGTAATGGTCGCATCCCGCTCGATCGGAGATCCGGCACGTCCGGTAACGGCGATGGTCAGCATGTCGCGCCGCCGAGCTGCTTCTAGAGCGCGTAGGACATTGGGGCTTGTGCCGCTGGTCGTGAAGGCGACGAGCACATCACCAGGCTGGCCCAAAGCCTCAACACCACGGGAAAAGACCTCGTCATAACCTAGATCGTTACCGACGCAGGTGAGATAGCCAGGGTCGGACAAGGCCAGCGCACCGAGCGCCCGTCGGTCGGCGCGAAATCGTCCCGACAGTTCTTCGGCCAGATGGATGGCGTCGCACATCGATCCGCCATTGCCACAGGTGATCACCTTGCCGGTGCCGGCCAGGCAAGCGGCCAAGATCGTGCCGGCTTGGCCGATACGCCCGATGACCTGTTCGTCACGTGAGAACGCATCGAAGTACGCCGCCGCCTCGAGCGCCGCCGACCGTACGATCGCGGCCAACTCGGACGCGTCCGGATCGCCTTCTTGCACATCGTTGCCATCGGCTATGGCAGCCATGTCGCTTCCAGTTCTGCAGGCCCTTGTGTTGACGGTCCGAGCATTGGGCCCGACCGGGCTGCAACGGTCCGCTCTTGCTCTGTGATGACGCAGGAGTAAACGCGTAGCGTTCCGGAAGAATCGGTGAGCCTCAGGCGATCGGCAACGTTAGGTTGCTTGACTCCCGGTCCCATCAACTGCGCGGCGCTGAGGTGCCGAAGGCCGCGCATGTGGACGTCGTGGGCACCGAGCGAGTCCCGAACACGGCTGAAGATTCCGGTGCCCGGATCGCGGCCGATATTGGCCCGAAGTTCCGAGACTTCCTCCCTACCGTTGCTCTACCCATGGCGTCTCGCACACAACCAGCGTATCCCCGCGACTCATCACCAGTGGGTTTTCCTTCAGAACCGGCCACCGCCACTGGGGGAACTCAAATTCAGATCTGTCGACCTGTTTGCGGGCGTCGGAGTTGTCGCGAGCTCGGTCGAGGGAACTTCAGCGGGAAGAAGCCACCCAGCAAGGACCGAAGCGCTGTACAAAGCCAGATTTGCAATGAACACGATGGTGAATCGAATCGAAGACAGGCCGGCCGGCGACCCGTCCCCCGGCCATGCCTTGCTTTGGACAACTACCCAGAGGACTGCCGTCAGTGCAATCCCCACCAGAGCGACCAGGTGCCACCCTCGACGAGGAGTGCGACCGTAAAGGACCTGTGCGTTACCCAGCCAGAACCAGACCAACGGCAGGGCCAGGATTGTGTAGACCATATGGCTTACGGGAATGACAAGCACTGCGAACAACATGACATTGAAGACCGTCAGCAGAGGATCGCGTCGATTTCTGAGGGTTATGACGAGCAGTGCGAGCACCCAGGTTGCAAGGACTACCGTCAGGAGGTACCGCAATCCGCTTGAGACGACCAGAGGCTTGGCTAGTCCACTTGTCGAGAACAGCACCTTCGGGATCCCTATGACCGAGTCGCTAACCAAGTGGAGAGACGCCGATTGTTTGATCGCCCTGACGAATCCCGTGAACTCGTGACCCCCAGCCGGGATGAGATTACTGATGAGTCCGACGACAACCGTAGCGACGAATGCAGCTGAAGAAAGCGCTCGTCGTCGGTTGCTGACTCCGACCTGAAGTACGGCGATCATGACCAGTGCGGGCCAGACCTTGATCAGGCACATGCAGCCGACCATTATGCCGAACCAAACAGGTGCCTCCCGCTTCCAAGCGATGGCCGCGATGACGACCAGCAGAAGCACGACTACGTCGTCATTGCCGAGGAAGAACTCATAGACCATGGGCCAAACATGCAGTGCGATCCCGGCACAAACTGTGAACAGGACCGGCACCTGCCACGCCGAAGTGAGCCTGTTCCGGAGAGCCCACACCATGAGAGCAACGGCCGCCATGAGCGACGCCAGTTGAAACACCGTCCAGCCCCTCAGGACCGTGACCGGGTCGGTATGGACCGCCAGGGACAAAAAGAGGGCGAGCGGGGCAAAGTAGGTGTAGAGGTCGGAGCGGCCATATGGACTCGCGCCACGATCAACATTACCGGCGGCCTGGAGGAACGTCCTGAAGTCGACATTGTTGCCGTAGAGCAGTGGGGCGTTCCCGATTGCACCTCGATACCGCTGAACGATTAGGTATGCAATCAATGCGCACCCGCCGAACCACAGCGCTCCGACGACGATGGCCTGAGCCCGCCCGGAATTATGTGGAACTCGGACCGAATCGAGGGTCTCGAAGCTGTTGGTACTTTCGCTCTCCACCGACTCCCCTGCTTTTCTCTGCCCTCGGCACTCACCCCATTTTCTAGCGGGTCAATCGCCAGTCGCCTTTGGGGACGCTAACCCAGGAGTTGCCTAGTTTTGCGTTATCCCCATTGACTGACAGGGCCACTGACCGGGAATGACGGTGGCGCTGCGGGCAAGAACTCGATACCGAAGGCCCCGGTGAGCAATCCACTGTCTCGCCCAGGTGTGCATTCTGTTTGAACACTTCTGGAACAATTGATCATCGCTGCTAACAAACCCGCGAAGCCAAAAGGGAAGTCGCGCCCGAGCTACCGATCGTCGGCGCTGGAATCTGACGCACTGACCAGAGTGTCGAGTCGGGCCAGCGACAACTCCATGTCCCGGCGGGTCTTGTTCGAGTAGATGTCTCCCAGCTTCAGAAGGAATCGTTGGTGGTCAGTGGAGATGTCCCAGCTCTCCCGCACCATCGTCCTGTCGCCCCTGGGCTCCAACTCATAACGCCAGATGCGGCCGGCCACATATGGCTCGAGTCGGCCCTTCGGACCGGTCTGCCAGGCAATCAGGCGATTCTCCTCGAGCTCGACCACGGTGCTCACCGTCGAATACCGGACCCCCATCTTCATCGACATCCCGAACGTCGTTCCAAGGGCAAGGCGCTGCGAACCAACCCCCTTCGCCCCCTGCAGCATTCCCGAACCGTCGAAGAGCACGTGCTTGGACGGATCCGCGAGCACGCTGAATATCGCTTCTGGTGATGCCCGTATCAGGCGTTCGACAGTGAGAACATTCCCCTGCATCGCTCAACTCCTTGGCTCTCGTGAGACAGTTGCCGCTCAACTGACGGCCTGAATTCCACGTTTGCAGGAACCTACTGCCTGCCGGGCCCCAGTCTGAGTTCGACCCGGATGAGCATCACCACCGTGAAGAGCGGCACTGTCTGGCAGGTGCTGCTGGCACGGTAAGCACCGCCAATATCACGAAAGGTGCGATTGGTGTCACGTAAAGCGTTCGGTGCAGGCATGGGCCCGATCTGACCCTATTGATTTGTGCAGGCCAACAGGTATCGTCACCGTTGGCAGAGGATGTTGTCCCGGTCTGGAGTGGCGAACCGGGACCCGGGAACGCACCCGGCGTTTCCCGGCGCGACGACCGAGGGGCAGCGATGAAGAGGTTTTCAGTCTTGGGCAGCGCTCTGGCCGTTATGGCCGGTGTCACTACTTGCGCATTGACCATGAGCGCTGTCCCGGTTGGGGCAGCTACGCAATCGGCCAACAAGGCACCCGACTGGGCGGCCATCGTGCCGTCACTCAAGCCACCGCCGACCGCCGCCGGTGCGATGGCCTACGACCCGGTGCTCGGCGCGGACATCCTCTTCGGAGGGACCCCCAGCACGGTACCTGACACGTGGGCATGGAATGGGACCAGTTGGTCGATCGTCGCCACGACCGGGCCGGTGGCACGACAGAGCATGGAGATGGTCTACGACGCCAGCACGCATTCCATCGTCCTCTTCGGAGGAATCTCGTCAACGGGTACCGGATTGGACGACACGTGGACCTTCAACGGGACGTGGACGAAGCAGAACCCCAAGACATCACCCCCGTACCTGGCCTACTACGCGATGGCGTACGACGCCGCCAATAGCACGGTGGTCCTGACCGGAGGCTCCGGCAATGCGGGCAACGGTTCGACATGGGTATGGAACGGGACCACCTGGACCAAGATTGCCTCTGCTCCCTTCACCGCCCCCAACATCCTGGTCGGGGCGACCATGTCCTACGACCCCGCACTCGGCGCGGACATCCTCTTCGGCGGCTTCCTCAACGCCTCGCATCCGCAGTTCGCCACTGGCACCTGGGAGTGGAACGGATCCACCTGGTCACAGTTGACCACCGCTACCAGCCCTCCTCTGCGGCAGAACGCCGTGAGCTTCTACGACACGAAGGCCGGCGGAGTGGTGGTGTTCGGGGGATACGAACCATCCCTGCCCGCCCCCAACCTCGGCAACGACACCTGGGTATTCAACGGCAACGATTGGAGCCCATTGCTGACCAAGTACTCGCCGGAGCCCCGGGCGTCCGCACAGTGTGCGGAAGGGGCGAACTACGGGACTCCGCTGCTCTTCGGTGGATACGACAGCCTGATCTCCAGGAATTCCGGCTATCTCCACGACATCTGGGTTCTGAAGGGCTGAGAACGCCGCGGTAGTCCGCCCTATGACGCCGATCGACCACGACTGCTACTGGTTGGTTCTGATCGCAGCGCGCAGTTGGGACGGCGACGTCACCTGTGACGAGATGGTGACGGTAGTTGACGTGAAGACCAGTACGGGCTCGACCTGGAGATAGAGCGAACTCCCCACGGCAAGGGCGGACGTCGATGTGACGACTGTGGTGGAACTGGACTCCAGCGTTCCGCCCAGCTGGGTTCCAGCACCACCGGAGCAGTTATTGCCGACCCACGGCACCGTGCATTCGTACACATCGAACAACGACAGGAAGAACGTCGGCCTCGAAATCGTGACCGAGAAGGACTCGGCACTCAGCGCGATCGATCCGGTATTGGTGACGGTCGACGTCTGGTCACCTTGCCCGGTGAACACCATCGATGAGACCGATTCGGTAGTCCCCCACGTCCCCGCCGACATCGACTCGGTGTTCCTGGCCAATGCCCCGAGGCCGGCGGCACTGGCGATCGGGGGAAGTAACGCCACACCGAGCAGCAGGACGGCCGCGGTAGCGGCCGCCCTGCATGCCCGGAAGTGGATGAAACAGCTCATTGCGGAGTCGCGCCTACTGGTTGGTGGCGACGCCGGTGCGCTGCTGCTCAGTGAAGGTGTACGTCAGCGTTGTCGACAGACCCTGGATGGTTTGAGCCGGAGGGTTCCCGTTGGTCGAGGTCTCGGTAGCCACGAGGCCGAGCGACACCTGGACGTGAGCGACCTGCCCAGTCGCGGCCACCAGAGCCGGGATGTTGGACAGAGCGACAGGGGTCGCCAGGGTGCTGACCTGTGTGGTCGGGAGGATCGACGTAGTCGTCCCCGAGCAAACGCCCGTGGCCAGGGTCCAGGCGACGGAGCACTGGGTGGCCGTGACGGTCAACCCTTCGCCTGCCACCGAGCCGTTGGTCAGCGCGTTCGACGGAGCACCCGCGACACCGAGCGTCATGCCCGCGGCCGAGGCCAGGGAACCCGTGTTGTTCAGGTCGACATAGACGTTGTCCGTGTCACCGGGAGCCATCTTGCCGGTGAAGTTGCTGAAGCCGGCGCCGACATCGGGGCTGAGCGTCAAGTCCAAGGATCCAGACGTGACACTCTCGGCACCGGTAGCGGTGGCCGAAAGGCCGGCGTAGACGCCAGCGGCGGCCAGTAGCCCGACCGACAAGGTCAAGAGGCCGGCGACGGCGATCTTTCCGTAGGACCGCTCTTCCTTTTCAGCGGCGGTGTGAATGTGCTTGGTCACTGCATTCTCCTTCTATCTAATGATTCATGGTTGGAACTGCGGATACTGCGGGTACAGCTGGTAGACCTCGTGCAGCGGATACTGCGATTCAGGACGCGACGATCCAAGGTGGGTGTCGCATGCGGGTCGGGTGCAGGGCCACCAATCGGCGACCACCGTCGGGCCGCCGGTCAGGCGCCTCCCGGGTTCAGCCGGCGGCGGCGCGACGAGCGGGTCGTCACGACGGAGAGCCACTTTGTTCCGCCCCAGATGACGAGTGCACTGCCAACCAGGGCCAAGACGATCTGACCGGTACCTCGTACCACGATGAACAAGCGGCCGAAGGTGGGGAGCGAACCGATCACCTCGCTCACGTAGGGTGCGGTGATCCTGGCGTGCCAGGGGTCCCCGACCTTGTTGGCGTCGCCCTTGGTCGTGAGCACCGGTGCGTCGGCCGGACCGGTGACGCTGGTGACCCTATGGGCGAACTCGGAAGTCTCGCCGGGGGGAACGAACAGAACGATCATCCCGGGACGGATCGTGGAGGTAGGGATCCGACGGGTGAACAGGACAGCTCCGGGAGAGTAGTCCGGGCGCATACTCCCGGTAAGCACGGGACGGACACCGATGTGGAGCGAGACGACGCAGAATGCCAAGCTGGCGCTGGCGCCCAACACGGCGGCGGCACACAGCACCTGCACGAGAGTCACGAGACGACGCCGCTTCTGGCGAACGCGGATTCGTTCAGTACGCGGCGGGATCGCGCTCGGTGATATCGCCAGTTGTTGCACCCGGTTTATTTCGGTCCTCGGAAGCTGCTCCTTTAGCGAATTGGCGACGTTTTTTGCCAGTCAGCCACTATGCCCGTCGGCCCAGGTCAGAGGATGGCAAGGCATGTTGCGCAACCGAGGTTGCCCACAGGGACCCTGTGTACTCCCATACGGCACTCGAACAGGCGACCAGAAATAGTGTCCTACCTGGGATTTCCTATCGGAGCAGGCGCAGCCATCCCATGCCGCCACCGGACTCGCACGCCGACGACAGGACGGGGGCGTAGGCATTCCGGCAGACTCAACTCGACGTCGTCGGACGGGTCCTGGTCACCGGGGTGGACTCGGCGAACGCGTGCACCAGGACATGCACGGCAACTGGGGCGATCCAGGCACCAGCTACCAGAAAACCGACGCCCAGTCCCGCACTGGCCTCGGTGAACAGCCAGACGGCCAACAGGACGTCCAGGACAACGGCGCCCGCCATGGAGGCGATGTAGGCCGCCCTCGCCGTAGATGTCAGCTGCTTCATTGGCTTTCGGCTCCCGGGACTGCGGTCGGATCCTTTTCGGGAGCAGACCGGGTCCCGCTACCGCGCCATCGGCGCGTCCCGGAGTCGGCTTGAATCAGTGGGTCCGTGTACTGTGCGCGGGACCGACCACACCTCCGGAGAGTCCCCATGCCGACCCTGAAGCGACACGACGAAAACATCTACGTTCTCGATCTCGGGGAGGGGGAGAACCGTTTCACGCTGGAGTGGATGGCCGCCGTCAGCGCTTCCCTCGACGAGGTCGATGCGGCTGATGGACCGCGCGCACTCCTCACGGTCGCCTCCGGAAAGATCTGGTCCAACGGCCTGGATCTCGACTGGCTGGGGAGCAACCTCGCCAGGGCGGGCGAGTACACCGACCGGGTCCAGGAACTCTTCGCCCGAACTCTCACGACCCAGTACCCCACGGTCGCCGTCCTTCAGGGGCATACCTTCGCCGCCGGGGCCCTGTTGGCCCTGGCCCATGACGTCCGTGTCATGCGAGCAGACCGAGGGTTCTTCTGCCTGCCCGAGGTCGACATCGGTATCCCCTTCGCCCCGGGCATGTCGGAACTGGTCCAGTGCCGGCTGTCCCACGCAACAGCTCATGAGGCCATGACCACCGGACGTCGTTACGGTGGCACGGAAGCACTTGATGCCGGAATCGTCACAGCCGCGCTCCCCCTCGATGAGCTCGTCCCGTTCGCATCCGAATGGGCTGGAACTCAGGCAGCTAAGGCTGGTCCGACCCTGCGCACCATCCGCAAGACCATGTACCGAACGGCCATCGATCTACTCGGCGAACCGGTGGTGCTCGATCTGCCGGCCTGATCCGGTCCAGGGGCGATCCGGCCGGGGCCCGATGCTAGGTTGCGCCACAGTCCGGCCCCGGCCGATACCATCGAACGAGGGACCAGTGCACAGTTCAATCCCCAGCGCAGCGAGCAACTGACCGTGCGCGGCGTCAAGATGACCACCGACGGCATCCGCGTCGTCGCCCCCACCACGGTGCCGGTTGACGGTGACGTCCGGGTCCGTGTGTCGAGCTCGGGCATCTGCGGTTCGGACCTGCACATGACCTCATTCGGCCCAAGCTGGGCCATCCTGGGGCACGAGTTCTCCGGGACGCTCGACGACGGCACGCCGGTCGCCGTTCTCCCGGTTGTCCGCTGTGGAACATGCGACCGATGCCTGGCTGGTGCCGAGCAGCAGTGCCGCAGTGCAATCGGCGCCATGTACGGGGTGAGTCTTGACGGCGGGCTGGCCGACGAGGTGTGGGTGAACCCGTCGTGCGCAACGCCACTTCCTGACGGTTTGCCACTCGACCACGCAAATCTGGTCGAGCCGCTGGCGGTGGCGCTCCACGGGATCAACCGGGCCGATGTGGTTGCCGGGATGCGCGTACTCGTCCTCGGAGCCGGACCCATCGGTCTGTGCACCGTGGCCGGCGCCCGGCATCTTGGCGCAGACGTCGACCTCGAGGGACATCGGCCCGCCCGAGTCGCCGTGGGTGAGCGTCTTGGTGCCTCGATTGCGACCGGCGCCGACTACGACGTGGTGCTCGACGCAGCCGGGACCCAGAGTTCTCTCGACCGTGCCATCGAACTTGCCCGTCCCGGCGGGACCATCTCGATCCTGGGCACCTACTGGAGTCCGGTGGCGCTGGGGTTGGCCGTTCAGATGAAAGAACTGACCCTGCTTCCCTCCTTCACCTACGGGCACCACCATGGCGTGAGCGAGTTCGTCGAAGCGACGCGCATTCTCCACTCGGTGCCTGATCTGGCCGAATCCCTGAACACCCACCACTTCTCGCTCGATGACGCCGAAGAGGCGTTCCGGGTTGCGGCCGACCCGTCGGAAAGCCCGATCAAGGTAGTCGTTCACCCGTAATCAGGAATGACGTCACCATCGTCCCGCACCCCGGGGTGCGGACGATGGTGACGGACGGCCCTAGCCCGGTGACCGGGTGTGGACCTACGGTCGAATTCATGAGGGCCGATGGGGCAGATCGGGATCCTCGTACCAGTCCCGCGGCATCGGGTACGGATGGATCGAATCAAACGCTGGCGGCACGCGCGTCGGCCTCCACTCGACGCCCGCACTTCGATGGGCGGTCGGTCCGCGCATGGAATACCCGCTGGAAGCTGATCGAAGCGCTGGTCGACCTGGTCGACGAGGGGGTGACCGCCCCCACCATTCCGCAGATCGCCGATCGGGCCGGCGTGTCCGTTCGGCTCATCTTCCACCGCTTCAACGGCAAGGACGACCTGGTGTTGGCCTCGGTGGCACTCCAATCAGAGCGGCATAGAGCCATTCTCTTCGCCATACCGGCAAAGGGCCCAGCCGAGCTGAGGGTCCAGGCCCTGTGTCGCCAACGGCGTCTCTACTTCGAGGAGATCACGCCGATCCACCGGGTCGCCAACGTCCTGGCCAGCACCCCTGACGTTCTGGGGCAACTGCTGGCCGACGACCGGGACCTCCTGCGCGATCAGCTTGCGGTGACGCTGGGACCCGAGGTGCTGGCCCGAGGAACGCAATCCGAGGAGTTCGTTGGAGCGCTGGAGCGGACCACCGGATGGGACGCCTGGCGGGCGCTGCGTGACTCCCAGAGCACCTCAGCCGCCGCTGCCGAGCGGGCCATGGTCTTCACCACCCTCCAACTACTCAGATGACGGTGCCGGGCGGTGGTCCGGGCGGACGTGAGCGGACGGACGGACGCCTCAGCCCGAGGCCGACCAGGGCGCGTGGTTGAACCCAGCCAGCACCGGACCGCCAGGCCCCCACGAGATGCGGGACACCGATGCAGTGGCGAGGTACAGACTCCATGCCCCCTCGTCCCCCAAGCCGAGCGACCAGCAGGTGGCCGCCTTGATCGGCGACACGTGGCTCACCACAACGACGACGCCGTCGCCCCGCGCCGGGCCGTCCGGGTCGGCGAACAGCTCTTCGCATGCGGCGCGGACCCTGGCCCCGGCGGCGGCGAGACTCTCACCGCCGGGCGGCGTGAAGTGGGGATCGGACCGCCACCGTGACCAGACCTCGGCCGGCACCGACCCGAGGGCCTGGCCGTCGTACTCGCCGTAGTCGACCTCGATCCACCGATCGTCGATCTCGACGGTCAGGCCGGTCTGCAACGCCTCAGCCGTATCCCGGGCCCGGGCCAGCGGGCTCGAGATCAGGCGGGTGGCACCGGCCACCGTCGCCGACAGGGATCGCACCTGTTCCAAGCCCCGATCGGTCAGCGGCGAATCGATATGACCGAGAAGCAGCCCGGCGGCGTTGCCGGCGGACTCGCCGTGGCGAACCAGGATCAGCACGTCGCCGATGCCTCCGGGTTGTCGATCATCAGTGGACCAGGATTCGGTCGCACTGCGGGCAAGTGGACAATGTGTCGGACGGTAAGTGGTGGATCCGCTCCAACTCCACCGACGAGAGCGTCAGGTGGCAACCGTCACAACGTGCGCCGACCAGACGCGCCGCTCCCACCCCGCCGAGGTGCGAGCGCAGTCGTTCGTAGCGCTCGGCGAGCTCGACCGGCAGTCCAGCTGCGCGTTCGTTCCGGGCGGCCTCGGCGGTGGCGATACGGCGCGCGAATTTCGACCTCGGCCTCGGCCACCGCCGCCACAAGGTGGTCCTGCTCGACGCTCATTGCCATCACTTGCTGCTCGTGATCGGCCAGCGCGACATCGAGCGGCTCCTCCTCTTCCATGAGGACGATCTCCTCGTCTTCGAGCAAGCGCTCACGCTCCGCCAACTGCCCCACTTCGTGGTCGACCGCCTGGAGGTCGCGGCGCGGCGGTGACGACTCCATCGCGCATGCGTTGTTCGAGTTCGTGCCGGCGTCTCGTCGACGCAGCGATCTGCCCTTCCAGCACCGCCTGGCGCCGAGCGAGGGCATCGACCTCGGTTCGGACTTCGGCCATGGCCGCTTCCAAACCAGCCCGCCGGGCCCGCAGGTCAGCCAATGCCGCCCGCTCCGGAAGCGATTCGATCCTATGGCGCAACTGATCCAACTCGATGTCGAGCTCCTGTACCTGCAGCAGCGTGTCGTTCGGCTCAGCCATTGCACTCCTCAGGTGTCCCGCCCGAGATCTCGACGGTCCCGGTGGCGATCAGCCTACGGGCTGCTCGCAATGCGCCGACGAGGGCCTCGTCGGCCACCGCATCGGCCTGGTCCCAGGTGAACCAGGCAACGTCCTGGCTCTCTGCCGGAGGCGGAGACGGGTCGGCGTCGGGTCCGACCAACAGGTAACGGGCGTCGAGGTGAAGGTGATCGTCCGCCGATCCATGGACGTCGACGTGGAGGAGGATCGGCCCCCCGGCCGGAAAATGGACGGTGAGTCCGGTCTCCTCCTCGCACTCCCGGCGGGCCCCGTCCTCCGGCCGCTCGCCGGGATCGAGGTGGCCGCCCGGCTGCAGCCACCGGTGGAGCCGACGGTGACGGTGGAGCAGCACGCCCCGCACACCCACGACTACGGCAGATGCGGTGACGTGGGTGGGCGCGGCCTCGCGGTCGAATGGATGCGCGAGCGTCCGCAGGTGGTCCAGGATCGATGTTCGAGCACGGTCCTCGCGTGGGTCTCCCGGGACGTGAGCCGCTATGGCGGCGGCAAACCGGTCGACCTCAGGATCGGCCGTCCCGTTCCCCGTCGGTCGAAGGTCGGCGGAAGAACTCAACCCGTAACCCATCGAGGCCCGATGTCGTCGGGACCGATCAGGCGGACTTGCGACGCTGTCGGTGGATCCGGCGACGCTCGCGCTCGGTGGTCCCTCCCCAGATGCCCTCGCGCTCCCGATGAGCCAATGCATGCTCGAGGCAGGACTCGCGCACAGCGCACTGGTCGCAGATCGACTTTGCCTCGTCCGCCTCCTCGTCGGAAACGGGGTAGAACACATCTGGATCGATGCCCCGGCAGGCAGCGTGCTTGCGCCAGGTGGCACTCATGGGAACTTTCCTTGCTACGGTTGGGATCACTGGTCGTCCGCTGCGGCAACAAGTCGGCGACCTGGGAATTTGCGGCCTCCCGACAGAAACTGGCGGAACAACCAGTATGGACCACGGCAGACGTCGGTGTCCACCATAGCGAGCGGCTCAACCTGTCGGACCACGCTTCCGAGGGGACAGGTTGCGAATCGCCCCTGGTCAGCGCAGCTCCCGTCGTAGCCAAGGCGCTCTGGACCCGAGTTCGGACGTCCCGGGGTGCCCTGCCACCCCATTAGGATCTCGTGACCCGCGCTCCCGGCCCGCATCGGCGCCGGCGGTAGGGAGCCCGATCGGTCCGACTGGTCCGATCTCGAACGCCCGGAGGAATGCACCCATGGCCCCAGTCGAGTTCGGTGGCAAAACCATCGTCATCACCGGGGCCACCGGCCAGGTGGCCGAGCCGGTGGCGATCGCCCTCGCCGCCGACAACGAGGTGGTAGCCGGCGCGCGCTTCCGCGACGCCTCCGCCCGGGAGCGGCTCGAAGCTGCAGGGGTTCGATGCGTCCCGATAGATCTGATCAGCGGTGATGTCGCAGACCTTCCGTCCGACGCCGACTACGTCGTCAATTTCGCCGTCGCCAAGTCGAACGAGTGGGAGAAGGACCTTCGGGCCAACAGCGGCGGGCTGGCCTACCTGATGGAGCACCACCGGGAGGCGCAGGCATTCCTGCACTGCTCTACCACCGGCATCTACAAGCCGATGGGCCATCACGTATTCGCCGAAGGCGATCCCCTGGGCGACAACCACGGCGTCTGGCCCTTCCTCCGGACGTACAGCATCTGCAAGATCGCCACGGAGGCCACCGCGCTCTGGGCGGCGGACCGGTTCGATCTGCCGACCACCGTGGCCCGCCTGTCGGTCCCCTACGGCGACCGGGGAGGCTGGCCGGCGATCCACCTGGAGATGATGATCAACGGCAGTGACATCCCCGTGCACGTTGACGCGCCCAGCGTGTACCACCCGATCCACGAGGACGACATCCTGGCCATGGTCCCCGGGTTGCTGGGTGCGGCGGGTACCCCCGCGACCGTCGTCAACTGGGGCGGGAGCCAGGCGGCCAGTATCGAGGAGTGGTGCGGGTTCTTGGGCGAGCTCACCGGGCTGACTCCGAGCTTCGCCCCCACCACCGAGACAATCGACAGCGTCCAGATCGACCTGACCAGGATGCACGATCTGGTGGGACCCACCGTCGTCGGCTGGCAGGAGGGCATGTCGCGTATGCTCGCCGCCCGACATCCCGAATTGCTCCGGGGCTGAGGGATTCGCCGGCGGATCTAATCCGAACGCTCGCCCACCGACCACCACGGTTGGCGTGCCGGTCCTGGCGCGATGAGGCGCTGACCCTGCATCATCTCCACAGTCAGACAACCTTCGGGCGATGCCCAGACCCATCGGGCCGCGCCCGGAATACAGGAGAGCAGCGGTGCCAGTGACTCCGCCACGCTCGGGTCGAGCCGGTGGATGACGCCGTCCACTTCCAGGGTGAACGCCCCCGACACGGTCACCTCCGTCATCCCGAATCGCAGTGTCACCACTCCATCGACCTCGAGCGATTGCAGTACCGGGTCCTCGAGCACGAACTCCTGCCCACCATCGGGGAGTTCCCGAAACGTCGCGCTTTTCGACACCCCGTCATGCTCCCACCCCGTCCTCTGGACATGCACGCCCGAGCGAGGGCCTCCCGGGAAGGACGAGCTTGGACGAGCCGGTCAGCGTGACGGCCACATGAGGACGGCGAGCCTCCCCACCAGGTCGTCGAGCTCCTCGGCCGTGTCCTCGTATCCGGACAAGGGACCACCGAAAGGATCCACCACGTCGTCTTGTGGTGAGTGATGCGCGAGCGAGTCACGACTGCGGTCGCCCTGGGCGGCCCGGATCCAAGTGGCGAGGTCCTGGCCCGGCAGTCGAGGCCCGATGTACTCGCCCAGCCGAACCAGCTCCTTCAGGCGGAATGTCCGCTGCCACGACAGGGGATCCAGCAACATCGACTCTTGAACATGACGCAGGCTCATGCCCATGACCAGGCCAGCGTCTGCCACCAAGGGAGCTGAGAGTGTGGCGCTCCGATGGGTCGACAAATCGATGCCGCGGTCTGCCATGACCTGGATGACCTCGTCTGGAGCCGGCAGGCCGGGCTCACCCAGACCGGCCGAATCGACTTCCGGCCGGTCCACATGGCTTTCCGTCCGCCGAGCGAAAAGCGCGGCGGCCATCGGAGACCGGCAGATGTTGGCTGTGCAGACGAAGAGGACCAGAACGGCGTCATCCTACCGTTGGTGCACCTCCGAGCCGGGGGACTAGCGTGCCGTGACGGTGACCGGCCGAGCGGGCAGGGCCCGCGTGGCGCCGCCCCGGGTGTCCGTCGCGCAACCCGATCCGGTGGCACCGGAGGAGACCGTGAGTACCAACATCGACACCACCCGAACCGTGTCGGCGCCGCCCGAACGAGGTGACTCCCGGGCCTGCGTCAACCGGGTGCCCCGCGTCATCCGGGTGACTGTCGCCTCCGTGTCCGCGTGACGCCGACGCCACCGATCGCTCTGGTCCACGACTACCTGACCCAGCGGGGCGGTGCCGAGCGGGTCGTCCTGACGCTGGCTGACGCTTACCCCGACGCCCCCATTTACACGTCCCTGTATGACCCCACAGGCACGTTCCCTGGGTTCGCCGGGCGGGACGTACGAACTCTCCCCCTGGACCGGGTGCGCTTCCTCCGTGACCATCACCGCCTGTCCCTGCCTCTGCTCGCGCCTGCGTTCTCGCGCCTCCATGTGGACGCCGACGTCACCATCTGCTCGTCTAGCGGATGGGCCCACGGAGCCCATGTCAGCGGGACCAAGGTGGTCTACTGCCACAATCCGGCACGGTGGCTCTACCAGACCGACCAGTACCTGGCCGGATCGTCGTCAGCGGCCGCCGCCGGTCTCGCCCTCCTCACCCCGTCGCTGCGACGATGGGATGCCCGTGCTGCTGCCTCGGCCGACCGGTACCTGGTGAACTCCCGGGCGGTACGGGCCCGCGTGGCGGACGTCTACGGCATCGATGCCGATGTCGTCCCTCCGCCGGTGGAGATCGACATCGGGGGTCCGAGGCGGCCGGTGGCCGGTGTCGATCCCGGATTCTTCCTGTGCGTGTCGCGACTCATCGCCTACAAGAACGTCGGGGCGGTGATCCAGGCGTTCGCCATCCGGCCCGATCGGCGCCTGGTCGTGGTGGGCAGCGGTCCCCTGGCCGACGAGCTGACCGCCGAAGCGCCCGCCAACGTGACAGTGGTGGGGCGGGTCGAGGACGACGAGCTCCGGTGGCTCTACGGCACGTGCCGCGGTCTGATCGCCGCCTCCTACGAGGACTTCGGGCTGACGCCGGTCGAAGCCGCCGCTTTCGGTGCACCCTCTGCCGCGCTCCGGTGGGGTGGCTTTCTGGACACGATCATCGACGGATCCACCGGCTTCTTCTTCGACGAACCGGCTCCTGATCTCATCGCAGCGGCCGTCGACCAGCTCGAACAGGGAACTTGGTCGAGAGCGACCCTGATCGAGCACGCCGAGCAGTTCCGACCCGAGCGCTTCGCATCACGGATGGCAGGCGTGATCGAAGAGGTCCGCCGGGGTCTGTGACCGCACCGCCGGCGCATGGCCGACCTGAGGTCAGGAGGCGCCGCGGCCCTTGAAGATGGTCGTCGGGGTCTGCCAGAGGATCTGCATATCCCACCAGAACGACCAGGAGGCGACGTAGAGGTAGTCGAGACGGCACAACTCGAGGTGGGACAGCTCGTTACGCCCCGATACCTGCCACAGGCCGGTCATCCCGGGACGGGCTTCGAAGCGCTTTCGGGCCCACCCCTCGATTTCCGCCGCCTCGGAGGTGACGAACGGGCGCGGTCCGACCAGGGACATGTCACCTTTCCACACGTTGATCAGCTGGGGTAGTTCGTCGAGGCTGGTGCGGCGCAGGAATCGACCGGGCCTGGTGACCCGGGGGTCCTCAGTGACCTTGAAGAGGGGGCCGTCCATCTCGTTCAGGTGCTCGATCTCGGCCTTGCGCTCCTCGGCGTCCTCATACATAGTCCGGAACTTGAGCACCGAGAACGGGCGCTCGTTCCGGCCCGTCCTTTCCTGGCGGAAGAACACGGGGCCCGGACTGGTCAACTTGATGAGGACGGCCATGACCAGAAAGAACGGCGAGATGAGCACCAGGCAGATGGACGACACGATCACGTCGAACGTGCGCTTGAGGAAGCGGGATCCTGCGGACAGCGACGCCGGGGCGATGTCGATCATCGGTAGTCCCGAAAGGTCCTCGACATGGGACCGGCTGGTGATCAGCTCGTAATAGCGGGGGACGATCGAGACGCCGACCTGGCCCGACAGGGCCTTCAACATCTCGGTCGTGCGCTCCGGGTGGGTACGGGAGAAGCAGACCACCACCCGGGCGACGTCGAAGCGCCGGCACAGATCGGGGAGGTCCTCGAGCTCGCCCAGTACGTCACTGCGCCCAAGCGGGCTGTCGTCGACGAATCCCGACGAATTTGACGCTGGAATGAGCCCGCAGGTGACTGGCCACCGTCTGGGCAAGCTTGCCGGTGCCGACGACGATGACCGGAACCGAACCTTCCGGGGCTCGTCCGATGAGGCCGAACGAAACGGCCCTGGCCAGTGGCACCGTTACCGCGGCGACCAGGCACATCGAGAGGATCTTCCCGACCGTGACTGCCTGGATACCCGTAGTACCGGTGAGCGCCATAGCCGACGATGGCGAACAGGAAGCCGCTCACCATCAGCGCATGGAGGATGTTCCGCAGGTCGGAGAAGACACTGAGCGAGATGCGGCGGGTCGAACCCCGGTAGAGGCCGTAGACGGTGAACACCCCGATGAACAGCGGAATGACCGCCAGGTCGAAGAGTATGACGAGCTCCCGTCCGTCCGGCCGCCGAGTCCGGATTGTTGGACAGGACAGACACGAGGAGTGGACCGATTAGGGCCGCCGCCGCGATCAGCCCGAGGAAATCGGCGACGAGGAGGCGCCGCAGGACGTGGCGGCGGACCTTGGCCACCGCCACGGCGTGGTCGCCCAGGTCGATGGACATGCCGACTCCGGTGGTGACCAGGACCGCGTCCGGTCGTCGCTCGTAGAGACGTTCGACCTCATCCTCACGAATAGCCATTCCTGCCGGCCTGCCCTTTCCCGCGCCGGTAGCGTCTTTCCACCGGAGGCGCCTCTGGACGATCGCCACTGATCGGCGAGACCCCGCCCCGAGCTCCCAACTATCCATCGTAGAGGGGCGACAGCCCTAATCACAACCGGCAATTCCCGGCCGATTTTCGAGCCCGAATTCCGAGCCGGTACACTCGGTGGGCCGGCGATCCCCATGATAGCCGCCGCGGTCGGTCAACGGACTATCCGCTCCTCCGGGACCCGCGACGAGTCACGGCCAGAGGACCGACCTGACCCTGGTCGGCCACTGGCTCGGATCGGTACCGTACCGATCCAGAAGGGCCAGAGTGATCCGGTCCACGCCGAAGCCGAAGCAGGCCGTGTGCGCCGGTTCACCGTCGGCGGTGACGATGGCGAATGGCCTGAGAAATGGTCCAGATGACAGTTCGACGAGCTGACATCGCCGTGGGACGGCCGGTGGCGAACACCGGTACGGCCAGTTCGTACTTCAGCTCCTTCGGACCGCTGATTGGCCGCCAGCATCCGACCGGAGCGGCCGAAGAACGGGTCGTTCGCCACTTCCGACTCCGCTTCCAGACCGAGCGTTCCGAAGCACCTCGAGCCCGCGGCCGATCCATTCGTCGCGGTGGGCCCGGGCCCCCTTGGGGGTCCCGAGGTAGACGTAATCGTGCTGGCGGAAGGACTGCATCCGGAACGGGTCGGTGCTCGGCTCGTAGCCGGAAGCAGTATCCGTAGACCTCGACCCGCCGACCGCCTTCGGGCAACTTCCCGGACTGGGTCGGGTAGAGCGGATAGCAGACCGCGGGGCAGAGAGCGATATCGGAGGTCTCGAGCAGGGACCCACGATCCTCACCGGTCTCGGCGCGGTGGACGAGCTCGGCGTGCAGGCGTTCGTCGCCGCGGAATGTCTGTCCACCGACCCCATCTGATCGGGAAACGACTCCAGGTACCCGCTCTTCTGGAACGTCGACCACGGCATCACCGGCGGGAATCGGACACTGAGTGCCTCCTGGTCGGCCCCGACCCGGAGAATCAGGCGATCGATTGCCTCGACGACTGACTCGTAGGCAGCCGACCGTCCGTAGATGCCGTCGACCCCGGTGGCCAGGAGGACCCCATCGCCCAACAGTGAGGCACGGAACTCTGCCCACGGTTCGTCTGCAGCGGTGGTGTTGACCTGCTGGTCGGGTGCCGACGCCACGTCCCTCACTGGCCCCGGACCACGTGGAGCATTTGCGTGTCGTTCACCATGATGTGGACGTTATTCTCCACCAAACCGGTCACCACCGCGTCACGGAGGTGCCGACCTCGGCCCGAGGGCGGGTCGATGAGCTGTTGGTGGAAGACGGCCCCTGTTCCGGCCGATGCGATGTGACAGCAGTAGTCCCCGGCACGCCGCGCGCCACGATCACCGTCCGCTCATCCGTCCGCCATCTCTGTCACGGCCGATCGGATGGCGTCGATCGACTCGAAGGTGGACTTCTTGAGCATCGACTCCGGAAATTCGAAGTCGAAGGCGTCCTCGAGGGCGAGCATCACGTTGACGCTGGCATGGGAAGTCATGCCCGCACCGAACAGGTCGGTGTCGTCGCCCAAGGACTCGATCGGCACGGCCAGTCGTCCGTGATCGCCCAGTACTTCGCGGATCGTCTCTTCTACCGTCATCAATCTCTCCTGATTCATAGTGTGCACCAGCCGACGACGACTGCCGCGGCGAGGGTTGCCTCGTGGGAGAGGCTGACCGAGAACTCACCGAAACCTGCTTCAGTGGCTAGCTCCGCAGCCCGTCCGGACAGGCGGATCTCGCACCATCCTCCCGTCATTCGATGCAATTCGATAGTACGCCATGCCGGTTGCACGTCGATGGGCCTGAGCACTTTCAGAACCGCCTCCTTGGCCGCGAACCTGGCTGCCAACGACTCCATGGCATAGGTCGTGCCCGGACCGTCCCGACCGTCGCTCATGCAGCAGTCGATCTCGTGATCGGTGTAGATCCGGCTTACGTAACGCTCGCCGAAGTGCTCCACCGACTCGGCCACCTGGGCGACCTCGACGAGATCCATGCCGACTCGCATCCCGAACGGGTTCGCACCGCTCATAATGCGCCCACCTTCTGGCTGACCCGGTCCGAGTCCTTGGTGACTGACGAGTAAAGATTCCGGTATCTGTCAGCCACTACCGGCCACGCGAACTCCCCCACCCGGGCCTGGCCCGCCATGGCAAGCGAACGTCGCAGGTCGTCGTCGGACAGCAGGCGCCCGAGCGCCTCAGCCACCGCAACCTTGTCGAACGGGTCGACCAGCACTCCGTCTATGCCATCGCGCACGAACTCGGGAGGTCCACCCCGACTGGTGGCGATTACCGCCGTTCCGGCCCGCCAAGCCTCCAGAACGACGATTCCGAACGGCTCGAGGCGGCTCGGCATGACGAACACCTCCGCACCGGCCATGGCCGTCTCGACCTGCTCCCGGGTCAACCTCCCGAGAAAGTGGACCCGGTCGCCGATGCCCGACTCCTCGGCTTGCGATTGGAGTTGCTCGAGAGCGGGACCCGTCCCCCCGATCACCAGGTCAGCAGTCCGGTCGGCGGGATCCATTGCCGCGTAGCCAGCCAGGAGCAGGTCGAACCCCTTCTTTTCGACGACTCTCCCGAGAGCGAGCACGTATGGGGAGTCACCGGGAGCGCCCAACGGGCCGACGACCGGGCCGGAGGCCGGGTATCCAGAACCGTCGAGGGACACCCCATTCGGGATGACAACGCCACTCCCCGGCCGCAGGCCGAATCGGGCGATGGCGTCGCCGAGGGAGAACGCCGAGCAGGCGGTGACCGCGGCGGCAGATCGCAGGCCGGCCCGCAGCGAGGCCTTCATGACCCGGGAGACATTGAACAGATCACCATCATCCATCTGCGTTTCGCCTTGCAGCGTGACTACGAGGGGTAACCCGGTCATTCGGGCGAGACCGGTGGCGTAGGCGCCGTTCGGGCCGAAGCACTGGACGTGGAGGATATCGGGTCGGAACGAAGCCACGGCTCGTCGAAGTGACCGCATCGTGTGGGGACCGGTGGACGCCACGTGGGATAGCGCCGCCAAGCTGGATGCCGGTAGTGGCATCGGGAACCTTCGGACCACCAGACCCTCCCGGACCTCCACCGTCTCGGGTTCGCGATCGTCCGGGTTCCCGGTCCACACCTCTACGTCATCGCCGGCGGCCACCAGGGCCAGGGCCAGGTGCCGGGTGAGCTCCTCCACCCCGCCAACCGATGGCGGATAGGCGCTCGGGAGCAGGGCGACCCGGGTCACGGCCGGTCCTCGGTACGCGACGAGACAACCGGCGAACGCGGGGAGGCCCCGGGTGCGGAGGGAGCTAGGGAGCAAGCGGGAGAAGGGAATGGAGTCAAGGGGGCAATCCTACGAAATCCGGGGGTCGAGCCACTGCAACATGGCGGTGAGTGTCGCGCCGGTCGGCTCGGCCGCCAAAGTGCTCCACTGGCCGACGCCAGGCGACCAGTAGTCGGAGAAGGCGGCGGCGTACCAGCCGGAGAGGTATCCCTGCTCAGCGCAGTCACACTCGGGGGCCCAGCTCGATGGGTGCACTCCGAGCATGTCCTCGATGGCCTCGTGCCCACCGCCGGGCTCGACGTAGGCGGCATCGACCTCGTGCCCTATTTCGAAGGCGGTGATGCCGGCCAGGCGCTGAACCGACTCCCCCGGATAGACGTACAGCGTCGACGTACCTCCCGGGCTACCCCAGGTGAAATTGGTATTGCCGTAGAAGCCCGGCGACGGAGCGTCGCTGATCGGGAGGAACACGATGGAGTAGCCCGGCAGTTGATGCCACGGGTACCGGATCAGCGCCAGGGCGGCGGCGCCCATGGCGTCAGGGGTCTCGGGCACACTGGCTGGCGTAGCGGCGGCGGCCACGGTGACGGGTGTAGCTGGAGCGGCCGCAGGCGGAGGCGTCGCGGACGCAGGCGCAGGCGTGACGGGCGTCACGGACCTGACGGGCGTGACAGGCGTGGAGGCAGCTGCGGGCACCGTGACCCGGGCCGGGACGGCGACAGCGGTCGGCGGGACCGTGGACGGCGTGTGGGGACGGGGCCGGGCCGGCTCGCTGGTGGGTGCGGCCGGTGCGGCGATGGCCGTGTCGGAGCGGACCGGGTGGCTGGTGCCGACCACCATCAGGCCGGCGCCGACCACCACGACGGCGACGGCCATCACGATGAGAACTTCGAGACGAAGCAGCCGTCGACGGGAGACATGGGTGGCCCGGACGAGGCGCGCCCGGATGCGGGTTCGGCGGCGCTCCAGTCCCACGTACCCCTCGCTGAGTACGAGTCTGGGGTCGTCGAGCACGTCGAGCGACCGGACCGGGTCCACTTCCAGGAGCGAGCCAGCCGCTGCCGGGCGATCATCGAACTCCGGAACCGATACAGGGGAGATCGGGGTGGGATCCGTAGCGACCGTCGGCCCGGGCTCGCGCCACGGCGCAATCGGTTCGTCGACCCGATCGACAATGGTCATGCCCGGCTCCGGGTCGTTCGCCCGGTCATCGCTCGTTTCCAGGACCATGACAAGAATTCGGCATGTGCCCGCAAGAACTGAAGGGGCTGAATGGATCGGCTCACTGTTCGGTGAGGATCGATCGACTCAGGCGGCCGTCTGTACCCCTGCGGAAGTACTTCCGTCGTGAGCGCCGTTGTCGGCGGCAGATTGTGTGGCCGTACGATGTGCCTGAGACGCGGCACGGAACGCGGCTCGTTGCGCTCGGAGTTGAACTGCCAACGCCTGGTTGGTAGCCCGTTCCTGGGCGGCCTGGGAATGGGTGACAGCCCGCTGCCGGGCTGCAGCGCCGGCCGCGGCGTCCTCCTGACCACTGACCACAGGCGCCACCGACTGCACCACGCCCGTCTGCCCGGAGGTCAGCGCCACACCTGAGCCGGCAACGGCCTTGGAAGTGGTCGGTGACACGACGGCGCCGCCGGAGGCTTCGACCCGGGCGAGTGCGCGTTGGTAGGCGGCCTCAGCCCGGGCGATCTGCTGAGGGGAGGCCGTGAACACGTGAGGTGAGTGGGGTTGGGAGCCCGGGCCCGAAGTGTTGCCTACCTTCGCTGGTATCTGCCCCTGGACCGACGGCGAGCCCGTGGCCGCCGGCGGAACCGAACGGGATGAGATCATGGTCATTGGGACGACGACCAGCGTGGTCATCACGACGACCTGGATCACACGGCGGAGGAATCCGGGAGGGCCGGCGTTCGAGGGCATCGACGGGTCAGTGCCGCGGCGATCGGGACCCACGTAGTCGGGGGAGATGACCAGCGACGGGTGGTAGAGGTCAGCCACCAGTTCGGGGGCGACGACAACCTCGACGTCACGGGATAGGACGACCGCTTCGCAGGACGGCACCGCCGGCGGCGCGCCCGTGAACGCTCCGACCAGGATCCGCGCCTGGCGGTTAATCCTTCCCTCAGGGCTCGTCAATTGCTGCGCCCCGGGGATACCTTCGTGCCCCTGCCCATTCATCTCTGAGTGCATCGGCATGGGTCCGAGGCATCTGTAGCCGGCGGATCCCGGACCTAGGAACGACCTGTCGTCCCTGAGATCAGACGTCTGGTCCCATGCTCACCCGGTACGCCCGGCGCGGTCAGACCCCGGGGCCACAGGTGACGAGGCCGGTGCTGTCGGCCCCCGGATACCGCCCGTCGCCCGGCCGGGCCGCCCGGGCCGGGCTCGTCTACGGGCCGTCAAGTGGGGTGTCGCCCGCGTCTTCAACAGGTCGGGGACATGCTCGGCCCCCGGATCGCGGTCGGACATGCCGAGCGAGATCCCGGCGACGATGAACGGGGTGATCGAGAGCGCCCCGATCCAGAACGTGTCGAAGAGCCCGTCGACATAGTGGCTGAGGAGGACGACCAGGCCCAGGGTGCCGTAGACCTTGGGCAGGCCGGACATGGCGCGCATGGTGATCACCACCATCACCAGAAAGGCGATGGAGCCGATGATCCCGGTTGACGCCAGATTGTCGATCAGCGAGTTGGGCGGAGCCGTCACCGTGATGTACTGCGGCAGGTTGTAGAAGCGCAGTCCGAGCCCGAGCCAGGGGCTCTCATGCCACACGTGGATGGCCGCATCGATCTGGCCGAACCGGATGGCCACCGAGTTGAACTGCGGATTGTTCCGGAAGGCGAGGGCGAAGCTGTAGTAGACGAGCACCACCGTGGGCAGGGCGATGAAGATCACCAGCTTCGAACGGGCCCGCACCTCGGAGTTGAGCAGGATCGCCGCCCCGAGGGCCAGCACCAGGAGAATGGCGGACTGTCGGGACTGTGATGCCAGGAGCCCGATCAGGCACATCCCCTCGATGATCCTGACCTCGAGCTTCCTGATTCCGACCCAGGGTGGATTGAGCTGGGCGATGACCACGGCAACCCACATGACCGCTCCGATGGCGTTCTTCTGGTATTCGCCCCACTGCGCGGGCTTGAAGTGGAGTGCGATCGAGTGCTCGACAGCCAGAACCGCCAGAACCGCAGCACCCCACAGGAAGAGCCGGAACGCCTGGCGGGCCCGGCCATTCCAGCCGATGACCCAGCCGACAAGAGCGCTTCCGGCCAGGTAGGAGAACCGGTGGAACCATTCGATGATGTCACCGCGGAACGGGTGGGCGACGACGACCAGGATGAGGACGGCCTGATACCAGATGATCCCCGCCAGAAACCGCTTGAGATGACGGGCCGACTGCCACTGAACGTGGAACAGGCAGACCAGCGCCCCCAAAAAGACCAGAAGATCGGCCACACTGAGGTTGGTGCTCGCCCCTCCCACTCGTTGGATGAGGATGGCCCCGGGCAGTACGAGCACCGCGACCAGGATCGGATCAGCCACGAAAATGCCAAAGGCGAAGACCACGAAGGCCACCGCCACCCCGGCAGTGCGATTGGCGCCGACGATGATGCCCGCCACGGCGGCCACAGCGGCCATGGCGCACCAGGTCAGGAGCCGGAGCAGTCGACCGGCCCCCGTCGACCGGCTCCGCTCGTGACGGGATGAGCTCATCTGGCGTCGAGACGGGTCATGGGCCTCGGGGGCCTCGGGTGCTCATGGTGGGCGTCCGTGATCGTATGCGGTCATGGCGTACCTGCGGCCCTGGATCCCGATGCCCGTGCGAGCATCTCAAGGTCTTCGATGCATTTGACGACGTTAGTGGTGATCCGGGGATCCTCCCCGGATTACCGCCCGCCGGACACGGGGGCGCGGCCCCGAATCCAGGACGACGACACGTGGGCACGACAGCCGGACAGCTACGGAGGGTCGAGACCATGACGACCGAACCTCTGACAGCCACGTCACTGGTCGTCTGCTCGCTCGAGGAATGGGGCACGGTGCGCCGTCGGATCCGCATCATGGTCGACGAACTCGTCTCCCGCGACCCGACTTCTGAAGGTCCTCTATGTCGCGCCGGCACTCGACATACCCCACGAGCTACGTCAGGGCGAGGTCACCGGATTCCTCGGGCCACGGATGGAGACCGTCCATCCCCGGGTGCATGTCCTCCGCCCGAGGAAGTGGCTTCCACGAGTCCTCGGGCCCGCGGCCGACCGTTCGCTCGGGCGCCAGGTGGCGGCAGCTGTGGATACCCTCGGGCTCCCCGATCCACTGATCTGGGTCAACGATTCCTCGTACGCCCGGTTCGCGCTGTCGACCGGATGGCCGACCGTCTACGACATCACCGACGACTGGCTCCTGGTCCCCCTCGCCGCCCACCGGGTGGCGCGCCTTGCGGGAGGACGACGAACTTCTGCTGGAGCGGAGCGACGCCGTCGTGGTGTGCTCGGCGGATCTCGCCCGCACCCGGGGGGCGCACCGGGACGTCGACGTCATTCCGAACGGGGTCGACGTCAACCTGTTCCGCACGCCGCAGGCCCGGCCGGCCGAGCTACCGCCAGGGCCGGTCGCCGTCTACGTGGGGACGCTGCACGAGGAGCGTATCGACGTCCCCCTCCTGGTGGCGCTGGCCGAGGCCAGGCCGAATCTCCAGATCGCGCTCGTCGGACCCGACCGCCTAGGCCCGGAGACGAGCGCCCGATTGGCCGAACTCCCGTCGATACACCTGATCGGAGCGCAGCCGTACGGGCGTATTCCGGGGTTCCTCCAGCATGCGGATCTCATCGTGATCCCCCACCTCGTCAACCCGTTCACCGAGAGCCTCGATCCGATCAAGGCCTACGAGTGTCAGGCCGCCGGCCGACCCACGGTGGCCACCCCGGTAGCCGGGTTCCGCGAGCTGGGGCCGCCCATCGTCGTGGTCGACCGGTCCGAGTTCATCGATGCAGTGGCCAGTGTCCTCGACGGAAACTCAGATGGGAACGAGCCCGAGCCGACCACCGGTCGACGTACCCACGTGGCGGGAGCGGGCCGAGGCGATGCTCGATGTCATGCACCGGGCAAGAGCCGGAGCTGGATCATCGTGACCATCGTCACTCCACGTGGTCGCACCGTGACACACGATGTCCGCCAGCCACCGTATCCTTGTGCTTGCCCCCACCCGCCGAAAGCGAGTCACCGGTGACCTTTCAACAGTTGCTCCAGACGCTGTGGAACAGGAAGTGGACCATCCTGGTCTGCGTCGTGGTCGCCCTGGTCGCCGCCCTGGCCTACTCGAAGTTGGCCACGCCGACCTACCAATCGAGCGCGCTGGTCCAGATCAACTCGCCGGCACAGTCCGGAGGGACAACGTCCACGTTCACACTCCCCGACCCTGTCCAGGAGCTATCGAGCACCAACGTCCAGGTGGCTGCGGCCAAGGCGCTCGGCGTGGCGAACCCGGCCGAGGTCATCGACCAGGTCAGCGGAACCGTCGACCCCACCACCGGCACCCTGACCGTGATCGGGACCGGGTCGACACCACAGGAAGCGGTGGCGGTGGCCGACGCCTACTCCGAGGCCATCGTCAACCAGATCCAGGCGCTTGCACAGACTCAGATCAACAAATACACGGCGGCATTGGCCGTGAACAATGCCAAGATCGCCGCCCTCCAGTCCCAGGAATCATCCAACTCCTCGAACCAGCTGCTCAATGCGCAGATCAATTCTCTGACCCAGACGAACAGCACGCTCGAATCGGAACAGACTGCCATCCAGATCGGCATGCCGTACGCTCAGATCCAGGTGGCGGCGACCCCTGGAGTCCACACGGGGCTCTCCACGTCGAAGCTGGGGGCGATCGGCCTGCTCGCCGGGCTGCTTGTCGGATGTGGGATCGCCCTGGTCCGTGAGGAGCTCGACGACCGGGTCCGGATCAGCCCCGACATCGAGTCGGTGATCGACGGGCCTGTCCTGGGCGAGCTGCCCCAGGACCCCGACGTCAAGCGAGGTGATGTCTCCATCGCCCTTGTCCAGGCCCCACAGTCGTCCCTGGCCGAGGCGTTGCGCGACCTGCGCACCAGCCTCCGGGTACTCCTGGTCGACCAACAGAGCCCGATCCTCGTCGTCACCAGCCCCGAAGCCGGCGACGGCAAGACCTTCGTGACGGCGAACCTGGCCACCTCCTGGGCCCTCACCGGCAGCCGGGTCATCGTGGTCTCCGCCGACTTCCGTCGGCCGCGACTCGAGCAGGTCTTCGGAATCAACGCCACCGGGAACCCCGGGCTGTCGGACCTGATCAAAGCCAACTGGAAGCAGGCCGAACCCGAAGACGAGGAGCTCGACGTCGGACGCGGCGTGTCGCAGGGCAAGCCGGCCGAACAGCGACACGATCGCCATAGCGCGATGTTCGGCGAAACCGCCGTGAGCACCCATCTCCTCGAAACGGGGATCGATGGATTGCAGTTGCTTCCGGTGGGTGTCCACCTCGACAACCCGAGCGAACTGTTCGACAGCCCGGGGATGCAGCCGGTGCTCGATCAACTCCACCTCCTGGCCGACATCATCCTGCTCGACACCCCACCGGTTCTGGCCGCGCCGGACACGGCCATTCTGGGGAGCCTGACCTTCGGCGCGGTCGTCGTCGCCACCGAGGGCAGGACCGACCGGAGTGACCTGGAGCGGACAGCCAACCGCCTGGAATCGACCGGATGCAATGTGCTCGGCCTGGTTCTCAATCACGTACGCCACTCGGCGTCGGACGGCTACGCGTCCTATAGCTACCAACGATGACCCATCCGAGGGCGGCGCCGGGTTCCGGCCCGCCCGTGGAGTGGGGCAGGTCGGCGACGGCGTTCGCCTACCCCCGACGGTGACCGGCATGGTCCCGAGATCCGGCTCGCCACCGACTATCGATGATCCGCTGGTCATCGTGGTCGCGTACCATGCCCCTGACCTCCTCGACCGCTGTCTCGCCGGATTGGAAGGGGAGTTCACCGTGGTGGTGGTGGACAACTCGTCTGACGCCCGGGTGGCCGCGGTCGTGCGGCGGCACGGGTCCGAGTACGTCGACCCGGGAAGGAACCTCGGATTCGCCGGTGGCGTCAACATCGGCATTGCCCGTCGCGAGGGTCGGGACGTGCTTCTGCTGAACCCCGATGCCGCCCTCACCCCCAAGACGGTGCGCCTGCTCCACGCGCGTCTGATGGCCGAACCGGATTTGGCCGCCGTCGCCCCCGCTCAGCGCGACCCGGAACTCGGGGAGTACGCCCGGGTGGGCTGGCCTTTTCCGACGCCATGGGGGGCTTGGATGTACGCGGCCGGTCTGGGCCGGCTGCGAAGACGAACCGACTTCCTGATCGGCTCGGTCCTCATCCTGGCCGACCGGGCGCTGACCGATACCGGCGGATTCGACGAGCGGTTCTTCCTGTACGCCGAGGAGACCGACTGGCAACGTCGGGCCACCGACCGGGGCTGGCGGGTCGCGCTGATCCCCGATGTATCAGCCACCCACGTCGGAGCCGGCACCGGCGGCGACCCCACCGAGCGCGAGACCCATTTCGAGGCCTCCCAGGAACGGTACATCCGCAAGCATCACGGCGCACTCGGCTGGTGGTCGTACCGTGCCGCCGGATTGGCGGGCGCCTGGGGGCGATCCCACGTCCTGGCCGGGGACCGCCGGCGGACGGCCACTATTCGTCTGGGACTCTTCCGGCGCGGTCCCATGCGGGCCGAGGCCGAACTCGGCCGGTCCGGCCTGCGGATCGAGCACGTGGTCGTAACCGACGCGTTCGCCGGGGTCGAACGCTACATCTGCCAGGTCGCCAACGAGCTGTCGAACCGGGGTCACCAGGTCGGTGTCATCGGCGGTCAGCCGGACCGGATGCGGGCCGAACTCGACCACACCGTCGTCCATCGCCCGGCGGCTTCGCTGGCTGTGGCGACACGCGAGTTAGTGAGATCCCGGCATGCCGACGTCGTCCACGTCCACATGACGGCAGCCGAGGCGTGCGCGTACCTGGCCCACCCGGTCACTCGGGCGCCCATCGTGGCCTCCCGCCACTTTGCCGCCGAACGGGGGTCGACTCCACTGCATCGGGCTCTGGCCAGGATCACCTCCCGACCCATCACGGTCGATATCGCCATCAGCGAGTTCGTGTCCCGCACCGCGCGCGGCGCCACCCGATTGATCCCGACGGGGGTTGCCGGTCGACCCCAGGCACCATTGGACGCTCCGGTGGTCGTCATGCTCCAGCGCCTGGATTCCGAGAAAGCGCCCGCCGTGGGCATCCGGGCCTGGGCGGCCAGTGGGCTGTCGACACGTGGGTGGCGACTCGTGGTGGCCGGATCAGGGTCACTGCGCGCCGAACTCGAGGAGCTCGCCGACGAGCTCGGGTGCTCAGGAAGTGTGGAGTTTGCCGGACAGGTGACCGAGACGGACGCCCTCCTCGCCAGCTCGTCGATCCTGCTCGCCCCGCCCCCGCTCGAGCCGTTCGGGCTCTCGGTCGTCGAGGCCATGTCGCACGGATTGGCGATCGTGGCCGCCGCCGGTGGTGCCCATGTCGAAACGGTGGGTTCCGCTGGACTCCTGTTCCCTCCGGGCGACGCAGAGGCCGCGGCACGGGCACTGATCCGACTGGCGGACGATCCTGGTGAACTGCGGTCCATAGGAGCCGCCCTCCGCTATCGCCAGCAGGAACGCTACTCGCTCTCCCTGCACGTGGACCGACTCGAGGCACTGTACCGATCGGTCGCCGCCGACGGGCACGCGGGCAACTGAGCCAGATCAGCCGATGAGGGCCGCCCGCTCATAGAGAGCCAGCTGGAGTCCGGCCACCTCCGCCCACGTGAAGCGGTGGACTGTCTCCATACCTGTGTCGCGCAGCACCGACCAGAGCCCGGGTTCGTCGAGGATGCGCACCAGTGCCGCGCCCAGTGCGACCGAGTCGCCCGGTGGGACCAGCAGTCCGGCATCGCCGACCACTTCGGGCAACGCCCCACTGGCACTGGCCACGGCCGGCACCCCGGCGGCCTGGGCCTCCACGACGACGCGCCCGAACTGCTCCAACCATCCAGGGAACGGCACGGACGGAACGGCCAGCACGTCGAAGGTCTTGAACACGTCGGGCAGCGTCGACTCCTCGGCGAAGCCGTGAAACGTCACCCGGTCGGCGACCCCGCGGGTCACCGCGCGCGCAGCCAGCCTTTCCGCCTCGGGACCGGTCCCATAGATGTCCGCGTCGAGTCGGTCGTCGAGCGCGAGGGCGTCGATCAGCACGTCCACCCCCTTGTGAGGGATCAGTCGTCCGACGAACCCGACCCGAAGGCGTCCGGCCGGGGGCTGGCGACGCCCCGGGGCGAACCGGTCGATGTCGACCCCCAGGGGAAGGAGCTCGAACTCGCCCCGGAGTCCTTTGCGCCGGAGGATGGCGCCGGCCTCGGCGTTGCATGTGTAGGCACCGGAGGCCCCGGCTAGCGACCATCGCTCAAACCACCGGAACGGCGGCGGGTACCGCTTGTCGATGTTCTGCGCAGAGCACACCAGGAACGGAGTATGTCGGCACCGGAGCAATCGGAGCACCAGGAACTCGGCCATGGCCAGGCCGAACGGCTCCTCGTGGAGATCGATGAGGTCCCATCGGCCGTCGCCGAGGAGGCGCCAGAGCGGGCGAGGGTCGAACAGGAAGAGATTGGGGTGACGCCCGACGGTCCTCACGGGGACGGCGAACTCGTCCCCGGATGGTTGGAACTCCACCATCGACCCACCCTCCTCCCAGCGGCGAGCGGTCACCAGAGTGAGGTCCACACCCCGCCGACGCAGGAGCCGCTCACGCTCGCGCCAGGAGGTCACCACCGCGCTGTGGGAGATGCGCAGCACCCGCAACCTGGGCCCGTCGGGCGGGGGCGGGTCCTCTCCGGCGGTCACCGCGCGAACGGTACCAGCAGAGTCCGCAGACCGGGTCCCCCTCCGAGTTCCCCCAGGATTCCCACTCTCCGTAGTCACTTAGTTGCTATATGTGAGCTTATTCTCAAGTACGCCACCTCGGCGCCGATCAGTGGTCATGGACCGGGCAGGGGCCATTCCCAGGCGCAGTGGCATCGTTCGTGCAGGAGTACTCGGGATGGTGGCTCTGGTCTCTGCAGTCACTGTCGGGATCTCCCTATCCACCACCGCCAATGCCACCTCCCCCACCCCCCAGATCCCCGGGAGCCCGGCGGCCCCGACCGCCTCGCAGATCGATCCGGTGTGCACCACGACGACTCCGGCCTCGATCCTCGGGCCATCCACCGTACTCCCCGCCAACCCGATCTCGAAGTTGGTCACTCCTGCCGGTGGGGTCCAGAACTTTGCCGCCACCGCCACTGACCTCTATGTCAATACCGGCACCCAACTGATCACCTACACGCTCTCCGGCACTGAGGTGTCATCGTTCGCCCTTCCCGCAAGCTTCGGCGGTGGCGATGAGGTGTACCAACCGGTCGTCGATCCGTCGGGCGACATCTACCTCTCCTCGTACTACGGGATGGCGGTCGACAAGTTCTCGCCGACGGGCACGCTGCTCTGGTCGGTCGACCCGCAGTCGGGCAACCCCGATGCGATCTTCGCCGTGGGTTCGGGTGCCAACTTCCAGGTGGCGGTCAGCCTGGTGGAGGACACGGCCTCGAGTCTGGTCCTCAACCCGACCAACGGGGCGACGACCGGGACATTTCCCCTCATCGTCGGTCAGATCGCCTATGTCACCCGGGAGGCCAACGGCGACTATCTGCTGGCGAACAACGGATACGTCGAGACCGTCAGCGCCACCGGTCAGGTCCTCAGCACCTTCGGTGCTCGCAACATAGAAGGCAACGGCCAGCACACCGGATCGGGGACCCAGTTCTACTACCAGGGTCAGGCCGTGCAGGGCCCGGACGGCACCATCTACACCGCTGATCCGCTCTCCACGATGCAAGCCACGGCGCCGAACGGCATCCTCGAGGGATCGACGACACTCGGCGGGTCACTCGACTTCGGCGGATGGGGATTCGCCCTCGAAGGCTCGACCTTCTACTACCAGAGCGGTGCACCCTTCAACGCTGCAGCCGACTCAATCTCCTCGTTCTCACTCGCATCCGTACAGACCTTCCTGTCGGCTATCCAGGCGCCCAGCAACAGCCTCGGTTGGGGCGCGGGCCTCTCCACCCCGGCCACCGGCAATTACTTCGCCTCCGGCACCACGCCGACCGTGGACGCCACATTCGACCCGTGGTGGACATCGGACGCCGCCAACCTGGAACTGTCCTACACGGTGGAGAACACCACCTCCCTCAATGCCGAAAGCCCGCCGGCACCGACGGTCATCCCGCTCCCGACCACGGCCACCGGCCTCGCCGCCATCCCGCTCACGCTTCCGTCCGCTGATACCCAGGCGGGTCCGTACGAGGTGCAGGCCGCCCTGCTGAATACCTCCACGACCCCGGCGACCACGCTTGGGACGACCTGCATGCCCTACACCGTGGGCGCACCGGGTGACGGCCTCAATTTCGCCACATTGCCACCGGGACTCGGATCGGGCGGTCCAGCCGACCCCCGGGGCGTCGCCCTTACCGGCCAGCTCGGTCTGACCGGATCGCGCAGTCTCACCACTACCAACTGGCCGTCGTTCCTTCCCCAATGCAACGCCGCTGCCCCGACGGCGGCGACGTGTGGCCCCTCCGCCATCACATTCGCATCAGCGAGCGAAGCCCCGTACCAGGCCGCCTATCTGGCAGACCAGGAGCACGTCACCTACTGGATCCAGGTCAGTGGGGGCGAGTCCATGGCGATGGCCTTGGTGAACTCCGGCCTGTGGCAGGGGGACGTGGCCGCACTGGTGGCCCACTACGCCACGGTGCCGGCCGGGTGCGGCAACTGTGCTCCGGTGACCAACTGGGAACCGTGGAACGAGTCGAACAACACCGGGTGGTCCAATGGGGCCACCTACACCACGAAGGTACTGGCGCCGTTCTACGCCGCCGTGAAGTCGGTGGAGCCGGGCTCGTCGTCGACCGTCATCGGCGGATCCACCCTCGAAACGGTTCCGTGGTGGTGGGACGAGCTGGTGGCGGCGGGCGGTCTGGCCGACATGGACGTGGCCGCCGTGCACCCCTACACCGGCTCCAACGACTCCTACGAGGAAGACAACATGCCGGCCCAGGTCCGCCAGCTCCAGGGGATCATCGGGTCGAAGCCGCTGTGGTTCACCGAGGTCGGTTGGTGGAGTGACGGGGACTACAACTTCCTCAGCCAGGCCAACAGCATGGCCCGGTCGCTGATCTGGCAGAAGGTGCTCGGGGTGCCGGTCGAGAACTACTTCTTCGACGAGGGGAGCTGGGGCAACGACGGCATCTCGTTCTCCCTCATCCAGACGGCTAGTGGCGACGACTACGTGAAGCCGGCGGCGCTGGCCACCATGACCGCCACCGGTGCCATATCCGGCCGGCCCTACCTGTCGATGCCCAACACCGGGATCCCCCAGTCCTATCAGGCCAACTTCGGACCCACCTCGGGCGGCACCACCGACCTGTCGGCAGTCTGGAGTGACGGTCTCCCGGTGACCGCATCGGTGACGCTCACCAGTCCGAACGGAACCACCGATCCGATCACCGTGACCGACGAGTACGGCGGGACCACCACGGTCCAGGCGACATCGGGCACCGCCTACAGCCTCCCGTTGTCCGACCAGGTCCAGTATCTGACCTACCCGGTCGGCGACACCCTCTCGGTCGGCCCGACCGAGACCTACGGCACCAACCTGGCCTCGGCTGCTGCCGGTGCCACGGCTACAGCGTCGAGCGGGACGGCATCGGCCGCCATCGCCGGCCTGACCATCGGCTACGGCCAGGGTTGGTCGTCCGGGGCCGGGGACACCACCCCGTCGCTCACCGTAAACCTGGCCGGGGCTTCGACGCTCGACCGGGTCATCGTCGACACCCAGTCGGTCGGCTCGACCGCCACCAGCATCCGGGACTACACCGTCTCGGCCGATGAGCCGGGTGCCGGATGGGTCACTATCGCAACCGACCAAGCCCAGTACCGGGACCACGAAGTCCAGTTCACGTTTGCGCCACTCGTGGCCACGGCACTTCGGATCAACGTCTCCGAGGTCAACTTCGGTGGCTACTACGGCGGCGGGATTCCGCCGTGGTGGCCGGCCAGTCAGAGTGCCAACGCGTTCATTCACACCATCGAGGCCTATAGCGGCTCCGGAGGTCCGTCGGTCGTCAACGGCACCGCTCTACCGGCCCTGCTCGGCGGTAGCTCAGGAGGTGGCACGGGCGGCGGGACGACCACGACGACGACCGTCCCGCCGACGACCACGACGACGACGACGGTCCCGCCCACGACCACGACCACGACCACGACGACGGTCCCGCCCACGACCACGACCACGACGACGGTCCCGCCGACGACCACGACCACGACGACGGTCCCGCCCACGACCACGACCACGACGACGACCGTCCCGCCCACCACCACGACCACGACGCAGCCGGCCAACGGTCCGCCCCCGACGACATCGACTACGACCACGACGACCACCGACCCGGCATCGACGACGACCACGACTGATCCCCCCAGTCAAGGGAGCACGGCGAGTGGAAACACCAACCAGACCGACGTCAACCGCCTGAAGGGCTACTGGCTCACAACGAGTAACGGTGGGATCTTCAGCTTCGGCGATGCCCCGGTACTCGGGTCCGCCTCAGGTCTGACACTCAACAAGCCGATCGTCGGAATGACGTCCACGCCGGACCGGCAGGGTTACTGGATGGTCGCATCCGATGGTGGCATCTTCAACTTCGGCGACGCCGGATTCTTCGGTTCGACCGGTGGGATGACCTTGAACAAGCCGATCGTCGGGATCGCCTCGACCCGGGACGGCCAGGGTTACTGGCTGGTGGCCTCCGACGGTGGGATCTTCGCCTTCGGCGACGCCAGCTTCTACGGCTCGACCGGGGCCTTGACGTTGAACAAGCCGATCGTCGGCATGGCGGCGACCCCGGACGGAAAGGGCTACTGGCTGGTGGCCTCCGACGGTGGGATCTTCGCCTTCGGCGACGCCAACTTCTACGGCTCGACCGGGGCGTTGACGTTGAACAAGCCGATCGTCGGTATGACGGCGAACTTCGACGGTGCCGGCTATTGGTTGGCGTCCTCCGACGGTGGGATCTTCGCCTTCGGCGACGCGGGCTACTACGGCTCGACCGGCAACATCAAACTCAATGAGCCCATCACCGGGATGCAGGCGAGCCCCACCGGAGACGGCTATTGGCTGGTATCCCAGGACGGCGGGATCTTCGCCTTCGGCGACGCCCACTACTACGGCTCGGCCGGCGACGAGCACCTGACCGACCCGGCGATCGCCATCAACTAGGAGAAGCTCCGCCGACCTCGAGCGACCGGCGCGTCCGCCGATGCATCAAGGGGTCACTCAGTCCGGCGCCGGCCCTCCGTCGCGCATCCTGATCACCTTCGCAGGTATGCCGACCGCTACGCATCCGGGCGGCAGGTCGTGGGTGACCACGGCATGAGCGCCCACCACTGATCCCGATCCGATCGTCACCCCACGGGTCACCGTCGCTTTGGCTCCGATCCAGACGTCGTCACCGATCCGCACCGGAGCGGTGGCACGTCCCTGATCGATGATGGACCCGCCGGAGTCGCCGAAGGCGTGGTCGTGGTCGCGGATCGAGACCATCTCGCCGATGAGGCAGTGCTCGCCGATCACCACACTGCGGTCCGCCGCCACCGTGCAATGGTGGCCGAACACGGTGCGCTCCCCTACCTCGAGGTGACCCGAGCTCTCGAGGGTGAAGCCGTGATCGAGCACGCAGGACGAGCCGAACCGGACGTCGGCCCCCCGGGCAACGGTGAACCGGGAGCCCGATCGGACATCGCATCGCGGACCGAATACCACTCGTGGGTGGCGAAGTCGGGTGAGGGCCAGTCCCAGCCGGCGGCGCAGAAAGCCCCGGGCTCGGTACAACGCCCCGAAGTCGACCGCCCCACTCGGCTCCGTGGTCATCGCCGTACCCTACCGGGAGCAGTCACCGCCGTCGGGTACCAGAGACACCGATCCATCGGCGAGCGGGGCTAGGGACCGGGGACGACCGCCTCGACGTAGACGGACTCGGGTATTCGATCCGGACTGTCGGGAGCTGGATCGATCTGCGACGTGCCACCAGGCATGACCTCGGCGCCGGTGAAGCCCACGGCGTCGACCACAAGGGCCAGGGTCTCGCCGTCCCACGCCGAAACGTGCCCGTGCTCCTGGAAGACCTCGCCGAGGGCGAGCATCCGAGTCGGACGTCCCGGTCGGAGCTCGTCGATGGCACCGTCACCACCTACATAGCTGCGTGCGTAGAGACCGGCATCGGGTACCCCCACCCGGATCACTCCGCCTGGTGCCAGCACCCGGAAGGCGTGGCGGAGTACCGCCATCCCCTCGGCCACGGTCATGTGCTCGAGGACGTGCTCGAGGAAGACGGCGTCCGCAACCCGGTCGGCGAACGGGAGAGGTCGGCGGAGATCCCAGGCCACGTCGGCCCGGGCGCCGACGAGGTCGATGTTGACCCAGCCCGCCAGATTGTTCCCGCCGGAGCCGAGGTGCAGCTTCAGCGGCGCAGCGGTCGAGTGCGCCGACTGACCGCGTGCGTTGCGTCGGGCCAGCGGGAGCACGGCCATCGTCGCCGCCTGCTTCGCCCGCAGGCGGACCGATGCACTCATGAACGGACGCACCAGGTCGGAGAAGGGGATCGTCGAGCTGCCACCCGCAGCCGCCTGGGCATCCAGGTACTCCTGGAGACCCATTGCGTTGGTTGCAGCGTCGCCGTCCGGATCGGCCTCGCGACCTTTGTCTGCGGGTGTGGTCATGCCAAGATTCGACCACACACCGGCGCAATCGGGCCAATGGCCCGGCGCGGTGTGCGACACTCTCCACGATGTCGGCACTCGTCGAGGACCTGCGACACATGACGGCGGCGTGGGACGAGTCGCCCTCCCGGGTGCTCCTCGGCGCGCTCGTCCGGCTCCCCCTCTACCCGCGTATCGGCGCGGTGGTCCGGTATCGGGCCGCGGCATGGTGTTGGCAGCGCAATCTGCGGCCACTGGCCCTGTGGATGCAGGCTTCGAGCATCCGGTCGTCCGGGGTGGAGATCCACCCCGCGGCTCGCCTGGGTGGCGGTCTCGCCATCATCCACACCGTCGGGATCGTCGTCGGGCACGAGGTGGTCGCCGGCGAGAACCTCGTCATCTATCAGGGGGTCACACTCGGCCATACCGGCAGTGGAGAGGGCCAGCCCCGGATCGGGAACAACGTGCGGATCGGGGCCGGCGCCAAAGTCCTCGGGCCGGTGGTCGTCGGCGACGGAGCATGGATCGGGGCCAATGCCGTGGTACTCGGTGACGTACCGGCCGGTGCGGTGGCCACGGGAGTCTGGCGCGGTCCCGAGCGGGACACCGTGATCGACGGCGGTCCGCCGGCCGGGCGGGGCAATCGGGGCCTCACCAACGGAACGTGACCGGCCGATCGTCGTCGACGGTGACACCCCGGTATGTCCACTGCTCGGCCGGGATGCGCGCCGAGGGGACCAGGGTCATCGACCCGTGCGGACCTGGCATGCGGAATCTGACGACCACGGCCTTCGTGGTCCCCTGGTCCACCACCACGAGTGATGCCGCCAACCACGTCGGGCCCTCGGCCCCCAGTGCGATGAGGCCCTGTCCCCCGGTCATCGAGACGGAACGGGCAATGGCGGGCAGATTGACAGCCACGATTCCTGAGTAGATGCCGTACCCGAGTGGGAGTCCGGGGTACGGACCGGCGATGAATTGCGACTGACCCGGTGGGGTCCGGTTGACGAGGGTGGAGGTCATCGTCACCTCCGTGTTCGCCCCGGATGGCCGTGTGGTCAACCCCACCGATACCGACAGGTACTGGTCGAGTTTGTTGCCGCCTCGATTGACCACCGCCACGGCCAGCGAGTCCGGCGAGATCGTCCCGCTCACGCCACTGGACACCCATGCGGCCTGGGTCACCGGATCGGACGACCACACCATCAGGTGCCGTCCGGCCACCGCACCGGCGACGGCCGAGGCCAGCGTGCGCAGGTCGGTCGACTGGCCCTGCAACTGGCCCAACACGGCGTCGGCGATGACCCCGAGGGCGTCGGACCGGGCCGCGTTCCCCGCCGAATCGTCCGACTCGCCTTCGTACTGGTCATGCATGACGTACTGCTCGACATTGTCGGCGTCGATGGTCACGCCGCCCGCCTCGACCGGGCCGGTCGCCGTGAGGATCTGGCGCAGCGCGGCGACGTCCACCGATATCACCCCGTCGACCTGCTGACCGGTCCGGGCCGCCCACATCTTCGCTGCCAGCCCGGCCGTGACGTCGAACTGGGGGGTGACTCCCAAATTGCGCCAGTCGACACCCGGCTTCAGCCAGCCCCAGTTGCGCTCGAGATCGCCGGTTACCGTGACCTGACCCGGAGCCAGGGCCTCGTCGCCGCTCGGACCGAGCTGGCCGAGGTGGACCGTGCCGTCCGAGGTGTTCGCCGTGCCCACCTCGAGGAACGCGCCCGAGCCGGCGCGCATCTCCGCATTGTTGGAGGCGAGCACCAGGTATGTCTGTGGTCCCTGGAGGATGGTGGCCACCACCGCCGAGACGGCCGCCGCCTTGGCCAGCCGGTCGCGTGCGTCGTCGAGCTGGTTGACGAACTCGTCATGCTTGGCCGCGAGGGGTGCGATCAACGCCTGGTCCGGGCCGGTGTCGATGCCGTCGAGCCGATGGGTGGCCACCAACGACATGGCGGACAGCCGTTTCAACGACTGCACCCGTTCCGGTCCGGCTCCGTGGGGTTGGTCGAGCACGTCATGGACCTGGGAGAGATATGTGGCCCCGACCGACGAGACCTGCTGGGCAGCGGCGCTGAGCGACTCGACCGAGCGCAGCTGGCGACCGAGCACCGGCAGCCAGGTGGCCGGTGCCACCAGGGGCCCGCTCAACGATGCCTGGGCGGAGGCGAACTCGGCGGAGGCCGTCCGGAGGGATTGCTCGGTGGTCGATGCCGTGAGCGTCGACGGGTCGAGATTCGAACGCACCGCCTCCAGGGCGCCCAGGCCCTGCCGGTCGTGTCGGTAGGCCGACCACACCCGCGCCGCCACCACCGAAGCCCATGCCACCAGCACCACGAGGACGACGGCGGACACGATCCACCTCGCCCTACGCCCGTGCGCTACTTCGCTCACCGTGTCACTCGTTGCTCCAGGCGCGCCCGCGGGCAAGAGATCACAGACCCGCGGGCGCAACAGACGGGCCGCGCCGATCGTACCGGAGGGTGGCACGGCGCCGGTGGCGCGCCCCGGGGATTGCAACCGGTGCCGGTACCATGGTCCCGTGTCGTTCTCGACTATCCGAGTGACGGTCGGGCGCGTCTTCCTCGTGGCCGGGGTCCTCGTCCTCCTGTTCATCCCCTACCTGCTGTGGGGCACCGGACTGATCACGGCGCGGGCACAGAGCGCCCTACGCAGTCAGTTCATCACCTCGCAACACCTCCACCACCAGTCGGTGCTGACCCGGCCGCCGACGACCCCGACCTCCCCGCCCGTCATCGCCCCGACGGTGGCGGCGCCTGCACCGGGGAACCCGGTGGGCATCCTGTCGATCCCGAGGATCTCGCTCTCCATGGTCGTCGTCGAGGGAACGGACACTGATCAACTCCGGTCCGGGCCCGGCCACTACCCGGGGACACCGCTGCCCGGTGAGGCGGGCAACTCGGCCATCGCCGGGCACCGCACGACCTACCTCCACCCCTTCTACAACTTGAACGAACTGGCTCCCGGGGACCCCATCAACATCGTGACCGCACAGGGCTGGTTCGTGTACCGCGTGATCGGAAGCCAGGCGGTGGCGCCGACCGACCTTGCCGTAGTGGCGCCGACCCCGACCCCGGAGCTGACTCTTACCACGTGCAATCCCCGTTACAGCGCCAGCCAGAGATTGGTTGTCCACGCCTCGCTCGTAGCCGATGTGCTCACCGGCACCCACGCGACGACGCAGCCGACGACTCCGACGACAACGACTCCTCCCAGCACAAAGGCGAGAGTCAAGAAGTCGGCGAAAGCCTCGGAACCAGTGGCGCTCAAACGGCAGTGGTGGCAGGCGATCCTGTGGGGCGTCGCCGTCGCCGTCCTGACTATCGGGATCTGGGTGCTCGCCCTGCGGGTACGGGGTGGCAGGCGGGCGGCCGTGCTGGGAGTCGGTCTCGTGGCCTGGCTGGGCCTGGTGTTCGTATTCTTCGGTTCGTTGGCCCCCCTGCTGCCAGCCAGCTACTGAACCAGGCGTCGGCTGGCGCCCGTCGAACTGTGGTCAGCGGTCGAATGTCAGCACGGCCCGGGGGCGCGCTCCAACTGCGATCACAGGTGTCGTGCGGCCGGGACCATGCCCGGCGGTCGAGCAGCCAGCCCGATCAGGAGGGCTGGCGGCGGCGACGGGCGAGGATCCCACCGATCACGATGGCCCCGGCACCGACGGCTGCGAGCTCACCGATGTCCGCACCCGTGAAAGGAAGTGATGACGAGCCGTTGACCGTCGCCGACGTCCGGGAGCCGTCAGTCGTAGGGGTGGTGGTAGGCGTGACCGAGACACCGGCGACCGTGGCCGGAACGCAGGTGTAGCAGGTCGAGTCTGCAGCACCTGCGACGGCAGGGACGGCGAACATCGAGGCCAGGGCCAGGCCCGAGGCGATCCCGATCCGCTGGGTCCACGTCATCGTCTTCATGTCTTCCTCTTCTCAGGACTGACGTCCCAAACCCTCGAACGGGGGGGTCCCCTCCGTTCCCACTGTCGCCATTCTGCATTGCCGGCGGTGCTCTCGCAATGACACAACCGGTCGGCGATGCACACTGCAACCGAATCCACACCTTACGTGGTCCCACCGCCGTTTTCCGTGGCTATTCGGGACATCCGCTCCGACCGGGTCAGGCCGGAATGACCTGCCCGAAGGTACTGCAGAGTCCGAATGCCTCGATGATCAGGAAGGCGGCAACCAGGGCCAGCACCACCGGAAGGCGCCAACGTGCGCTCACCCGAGCCATCGGGGTCGGCATGTACCACGCGGGTAGCAGGCCCGGCCCCTGAGAGAGATAGGCACTCAACGGCACGGCGTCATCGGTCGGTGTCAGGAGTGGCTCGGCCGCCAGGGCGAGCGCCGTGAGCTCGTCCTCGTCGATCGGTGCCAGGTCGTCGTCCAACCCACACGTGTCGCCTCGGTCTCCGGTCATTGCCGCACCCCCGACCTATCTGTGGTCACCGTCAGCCAATCCGGCCGCACGCCCGAGGCTACCGGGGCCGGCAGCTCGGTCCACCGCACCAGATCAGAGCAGGTGGACCCCGGCCTCCAGGAGCACGATGGCGATGCCGACCAGCACCAGGCTGACGACATAGGCGATCCTGCGGGCCAAGGGTCGGTCGCTGCCGCCGGCGGTGCCGATACCGACGACCGCCAGGGCGCCCACGCCGACGATATCGGCGAGGACGAACGCGGTGTGGATGGTCCACAGGTGGGCGGCGGCCAGGATGAAGATCACCGTCGCCGGGATGGCCGCCGTCACGATCGACCACGAGCGGCGGGCCTCGGCAACGATATCGGACGGGGTCAGCTGGAGGTGGCCCTGTGAGCGAATCGACACCAATCGGGAGAGGATGTGGGCCATCCAGATGGCAATTGCGCCGACGATCACCACCCCGGCCGTGGTGAGCTCGCCGGGGTGGCTCTCGAAGGTGAGGCCGGCGATGGCCACCAGGGTGGCGATCGTCCCGTAGACGTAGTCGGCCAACCAGTGGACCGTTTCGGGATGCCGGGGCGGTTGGATCCCGGTGGCGTTGTCAGGCACCGGACACCCACTCACCTCGGACACGGAAGGTCCCTCCCACCGGAGCCGTCCGCAGCGGCGGGTTTCTGCTGAGGGCGCAAGCTCGGGTACGGCCACCAGGGGTCTCAGGCATGGCCCCCCAGGATACGAGGCGGCACGACCCTTCGGTGTCCTCCGGCCGCACCGGAGAGGACCAGGAACCGGGATCAGTTGACCCGGGGAACCCGGGCCAGGATGCCGGCAACCACCTCGTAGCAGGAGGTGCCGATCCACTCGGCGACCAGGGTGGCGGGCAGCTCATCGGCTCCCTGGCGCCCGATGAGCACCACCTCATCCCCACGTTGAGCGCCGTCCACGTCGGTCACGTCAATGGAGATCTGGTCCATCGAGACCCGGCCGACCAGGGGCGCCCGGCGCCCGCGTACGAGCACGTACCGCCACGTGGTCGGGGCGCGACGAAGCCCATCGGCGTACCCGACCGGAACGGTGGCCACCCTGCTCGGCCGGTCCGCCGTCCACAGGTGTCCATAGCCGACGGACTCGCCGACCTCGAGGTCATGCACCTGGGCGATCTGGGCCTTCCACGCCAGCGCCGGGCGCAGGCCGGGAACCGGCACATCGGGGCCCGGGGGGAGCCCGTACACGGCGATTCCGGGGCGGACTACGTCGAAGAAGGCATCGTCACGGCTCAGGAGGCCGGCGCTGTTGGAGGCGTGAACGAGGGGCGGCAGGGCCCCTTCCGCCTTCAGCTCGGCGATGACCTCCTGGAACACCGCAATCTGCCGGTCGGTGGCCGCCACTCCTGCTGGCGACCGCTCGTCGGCGCAGGCGAAGTGGGTGAAGAGCCCGCCGACGTCCAGGCCTTCCACCCGCTCCAGGTCGGCCACGAAGTCGCGAACATCACCAGGGGGAACGCCGAGGCGGTGCATCCCGGTATCCACCTTCACGTGGACGGTGACGGTCGTGTCGAGTGCCCGGGCGGCCTGGCCGAGTTCCAGGGCGGTGTCCGTGTCGAACACAGCCAACGCCAGGTCGAGGCCAACCGCCTCGCGCCCCTGCCATCCCGGCGTATGGCCGAGCACCAGCACCGGGGCCCGGATGCCGGCGTCGCGCAGCGCCCGGGCCTCGGGTACGCAGGCCACACCCAGGCGGGTGGCCCCGTAGCGGAGGGCGGTGTGGGCCACCGGGACAGCCCCGTGCCCGTAGGCGTCGGCCTTCAACACCACCATGGTCTCCGCCCCTCCAGCCCGCTCGGCGAGCGCCGAGACATTGGCGCCGATGGCGGCGAGGTCGATCTCGAGCCAGGTCGGACGTCCGGGTCGAACGATCCGGATCGACCGCCAGGCGCGGTCCTGGCGCACCAGCAGCTCCCCCGGGTCCTGGCCGTCGGCCAGCAGTCGCTCGACCACACGCTCCATCCGGGCCACCGCGCTCCCCTTCACCAGCACGGTCACGTCGGGTCCCAGCCGTCCTGCGGCTTCGTCGGCTGCGTCGTCGGGAGTGAAGGTGATCGCCACCCGATCAGCGTGCAGGCCGGCGCGCACCGCGGCATCGGCGATCCAGGCGCCGGCGGTACCTTGGGTGACCAGGTAGTCGACCACCTCGGCGGCGTGGCGTCCGATCTCGCGGTGCAGCGCCTCGCTCTCCCCTGCGAGCTCGGCCATCTCGCCAAGTACCGCCATCCGGGTGCCGGCCGGCAGGACTGCCAGGGTGTCCAGGCCGGCGTGGACTGATCGTGGGGCGGCATTGTAGGAATCGTCCAGGATCGTGCTCCCGGCCGCCCCCCGCAGGGGCCGGAGGCGTCCGGGCATGTGGCCCACCGCGGCGATCGCCCGCACTGCGTCGTTCCGATCGACGCCGAAGTGGTCGGCCACGGCCAAAGCGATCAGTGCCGCCGAACCGCTGTGGGCACCCAGCCATGGAACGGAGACGTCTCCGGACCATCCGTCCACCCGGCACGCAACGGTCGTTCCGTCCCGATCGACCGACAGGCGCTCGGCCCGGTACCGGGCATCGGCCACCATCCCGAATGTCACCACCGGGGCGGCACTGCGCGGGGTGAGGTCCAGTACCCGGGAATCGTCGGCGGCCAGTACGGCCAGACCGTCCGGGGGGAGGTGGGCCAGCAGCGCACCCTTCTCACGGGCGACGCCCTCGACGTCGCCGAACGCCACCAGGTGGGCGGCGTCCACCGCCGTCACCACCCCCACTTCGGGTGGGGCCATCGCGCACATGGCGTCGATCTCGCCGAAGTGACCGGTCGCCATCTCGATCACGGCCACCTCGTGTTCGGGACGGAGCCCGCCCAGCGCCACGGCGAGGCCGAACCGGCCGCTGTAGTTGGCCGGCGTCCGGAACACCGGGAACCGGGTGGAGAGGACATCGGCCACCAGCTCCTTGGTGCCGGTCTTGCCCACGGTGCCGGTGATCGCCACGACCCGGGGATGCCAGGCGCGCACCACGTGGGCGCCGTAGCGTTCCATGGCGGTCACGGTGTCCTCCACCACCAGAGCAGGGCGCCCATCGGGCACCGCCTCCGGGTCGTCGACCAGGACGACCTGAGCGCCGCGCGAAAAGGCGTCGGCGATGAACCGGTGCCCGTCCCCCCGCTGGGTACGCACCGCCACGAAGAGATCACCGGCCTCGACCAGGCGTGAGTCGAAGCAGAAGCGGGCGTATCGGCCGGAATGGGACGGACCGATCACCTCGAGCCCAGGATTGGCCGCCGCGAAGTCGTCGAGCAGGATCATCGCCGTTTCGAACCTTGCATCAGCCGGCCCGGGCCGCCCGTCCCGGGCGCTGCATGCGGGCGAAGCGCTCGTAGCCGGCCTCCACGATCCGGTCGAGCACCGCCCAGGGTGGCAGCGAATCCGCATCGGCCAACCACTGGGAGTAGAAGACCGTGGCCTCGGTCAGCCCGCACAGGGAGTTGATCTCCAACAGGTAGACGACATCGTCGACCCGGTCCCAGAAGGCGTCGAGCCGGGCGTACCCTTCGATGTCGACGGCGCGTGCGATCCCCTCGATGCGGGAGCGCACACCCTCGGCGACGGTAGCGTCCACGAAGTTGTCGAGGGGCAGGTTGGTGCCCACCCCCTGCTGGAACTTCTGTTGCAGGGTGAGCTCGTCGGCCGCCACCGTCACGCTCGGGATGGCGGCGACAAGCCCGCGCCCGGGCCGATCGAGCACGCCCGCCGTCAGTTCGACGAATCGCTTCGCGGCGAACCACGGACGCAGGGTGTCGAGGTTGAGATCACCTTCCGGCAGGTCGACCACCACAGGGTCCACGAAGGCCCGCTCGACCAGCCACCGCTTGGGGGCGGGAACCGGCATGGCGATCGACGGGCTGCGGCCACCGAGGTCGATGCGGGCCTCGTCGGCGGTGAACTCGGGCTGCTCGGACACGATGGCGTCGAAGAACTGCTGCATCACTTCGGAGCGTCGGAGCAGCTTGACCCCGGTGGAGCACCCGTCTGTCGCCGGTTTGCACACCAGCGCATCAGCCGAGAGCTCGTCGCACAGCGCGCGATAGCGGGTGGCAGCGGCAGCCGGCCCGTCCATGGCGTCGAGCCAAGACCCGAGTTCGAAGATGTCGACCTCCCGCTGGGCCGGCGCCCCCACTCCGCTGAGCCCGAGGGTCCGTGCACCCGCTCCGCCGTGGCCACCTTGTCCCCGGCCAGATCGGCGGCGCGTGGCCCCGACCCGTTGAACGGGCGCCCCAACCGTTCGAGTGCGAGCTGCAGCCGCCCATCCTCGCCGGAACCGCCGTGGATGGCCAGGAATACGAAATCGGCCGACTCGACGGCGTCGGTCAACGACTGGGGGTGGCCCATCTCCAGTGCCCCGGCGGCGGCGTCCCCACCGAGAGCGAACTCGGCACGGATCGTTGCACCCACCGCTTCGATGGTGGCGCGGCGGACCGGGTCGGTGGCGAGCGCCTGGATCTCCTCGACATCGTGGTGGAGCACGTAGAAGAGCCCGATCTCGGTGTACCGGCTCTGGACGTCCATCAGATGGAAGCGGACATCGTTGCCCGAAGCCAACAGGGACAGACCGACGAAGCAGCCGCTCTGCCGGCTGACCTGCCGCTCGCTGGTGGGCCCACCGAGGACCACGTGGATCCGGCGGGCGCCGTCGGCGTGTCCGACCCCGTCGGTGGCGGTCACGTCCTGGGCGCCCAGTGCCGCCCCGAGCAGTCCCATGATCAGCCGCCGATGGTCGATACCCACCATGGCGGCCTGCTGGAACACGAAACTCGAGAACCCCATGCCGCTGATGCCGTTCACGTCGGTGACGACGACCGTTCCGTCCCCCAGCACGAAGCCGTCGATCCGCGCCATGTGCCGCATACCCAGTGCCACGTACGCCTCGGCCGCACGGTGGCGAACCCGGTGGAGCAAGGGGGCCTCGACCCGCATCGGAGTGTGGTGGACGACCCCTGAGCCGTGGAGGTACTTCTCTTGCGTGCCGTAGACCTGACTGCCCGGGGGCTTCTCCACCTCCGTGGGGGCGAGTGCGATCGACGCGCCGGAAGGCCCGTCGAGTACGACCACCGAGAACTCGACACCCTCGATGAACTCCTCGACCAGCACCGCGCCCGCCGTAGTGGCAAATGCCGCTTCCACCGCCCGGATGAGGGAGTCACCGGTGGCCGGCACCACGTCGACCCCGAATGACGACCCTCCGGCGAGCGGCTTGACCGCCAAAGTGGCGACATCGCTCCCGACTGAGGGTTCGAGTAGCGGAGTCAGCGCCACCAACTCGGCGACGGTGCCGTGCGGGTCGGCTTCCCACGCGTCGCGGTCCACCCTGTGGTGTGCAGGCACGGGAAACCCGGCACGTGCCAGCGTGTCGTAGCAGCGCTGCTTGTCCAGGGTTCCCGCCAGTGCGTCGGGGGTACTGAACACGTAGGGGACGCCCCACGATTCCAGGCGTTGCTGCAGGACGCCGTCTTCGCCGAAGGCGCCGTGGACGAGTGGTACGGCCACGTCATGGCGCCGGGCCAGTTCGCCGAGGTCATCCCAGTCGAGCTCGAGGTCGAGGGCGCGGAGCTGGCTTTCGAAGTCGGCACAGGTATTCGCGTAGTAGAAGACCGGCGGCAGGCGGTAGACACGCAGGTCTCGATCGATGAATACGACGGTGACCTCCGCAGTCGGGTCGGCCTGCAGATAGGTGACCCACGGCTTGATCGAACCCGCGCTCACGTCACGTTCCTCGCTCGGGCCACCGAAGAAGATGAGTACCTTCACCGACACGCCCCCGTGCCGACCCTCAGCTCGTCGGCCAGCAGATCGAGACCCACCGACCGGCTGGCCTTCACCAGCACGGCGCTGTCCGGAGGGAGGGCGGCCACCAGGGCAAGGGCGTCCTCCTGGGTTTCGACCACCGTGCCCCCGTAGGCCGGGACGCCGACGGAAACCACCTCGATGCCGAGCGAACCGGCCAACGCGCCCATGCGCCGGTGGGCATCCTCCCCCGCCGGGCCGAGCTCGGCCATCTCCCCCAGTACGGCAACCCGCCGGGGAGCGTCGACTCTGGCCAGCGTGCGCAATGCCGCCTCCACCGAGTCGGGATTGGCGTTGTACGAGTCGTTCAACACCCGCAGTCCGGTCGGAGTCCGCCAGTACTCGGCCCGCAATCGGGAGCCCTCACTGGTGGCCACCCCGGCCAGGGCGGATTCGAAGTCGACACCGGCACACACGACGGCCGCCACCGCGGCTGCCGCGTTGAGTCCCTGGTGCGCGCCCCGGACAGCCAGGATGGTCTCTCCCGATCCCCACGGTGATTCGATCCGCACCATCGGCCGCAGGTCGTCGTCAAGGTCGAGAACGGTTGACCGCACGTCACCCTGATCGGTTCCGAATGTAACCACCGTCGCGTCGGTCCGGGCCCGCAGGTCGGACCCGAGGTCGGCATCCGGAAGAACGGCGTAGCCGGTGGAAGGCAGGCATTCGATCAGTGACCCCTTCTCCTTCCGGACACCGTCGGGTCCGCCAAGGTGTTCGAGGTGGGCGGTCCCGATCGAAGTGATGACGCCGATGGTGGGGCGGACCAGACCGCACAGTCGGGCGATGTCACCGGGGAACCGAGCTCCCATCTCGACCACCACGGCCTCGACATCGCCGGGGGCACCGACCAGCGTCAGTGGTACCCCGAGCTCGTTGTTGAACGAGGCGTGGTTGGCGTGCGTGCGAACCCGGGTGGCCAGGCCGCCGGCCACGAGATCCTTCACCGTCGTCTTCCCGACCGAACCGGTGATCCCGATCACCCGGTCGGGCAGCAGGGTGCGGGCGTGGACGCCGAGCGCCCACAGCGCGTCACCCGTATCGGCCACACGTACCGCCGTCCCTCCGGCCGGGGTCTCAGCCGTCAGATAGGCCACGGCCCCTTCGCCTCGGGCGTCGGCTATGTACCGGTGACCGTCTCGGGCGGCCACGATCGGGACGAACAACTGCCCAGGCGCCACGGTGCGCGAGTCGACCGACACCCCGTCGAAGGTGGTGTCCGGACCATGGAGCACGCCCCCGACGGCGACTGCGGCCTCCGAGGCGAGCAGCCTCACCGGTACGTCCGGGGGCAGGCCGGTCCGGGGTCCCACTCTGGGCTGGGCGTTGTTCGGGCCATGGGCGTGTGGTCGTCCGGAGTCATCGATGGAGGCAGGATGGCCCCGGCTCCCGTGCGGCGCAGCGACAGGGGCCGGTCGGCGACTGCAGGAGGGTATTGATGCCCCCGATCCTACAGGGCCGACCTCCGGGGAACGGGCTCCACGCCTCCTATCCGGGCCGTCCGGTCGGCGCCTGGCAGGCTCAGGCAGCCCCTTCGGGCGTCCAGTCAGGGTCGAACTCGAAGAACTGGTCAGCGAGCGCCTCCATGCCGACGCCGAGGACCGTCCACCGCTGCATGGTGCCGCCCCGCCCACTCCCGAGCTCGATTCCCCTGATGCCGGCGTCAGCCCGGTCACGCAGGGCACAGCCCTCCACCAGGGCGGTGCACGCCGTGGTGAAGTGGCGGGTGCAGAACGGCGGACGTGGCCGCATGCCGAGGAAGTCGAGCATGGCCTCGGTGGCGGCAATACCCCGCTCTTCGATTGCCGCGTAGCTGGCCCGCAACGACTGATAGATCGGGTCACTCGCGGGCGAACCTCTGGAGCCGGACGCCAGCGCCCACACTCCGATGACGGTGGCCCATCCCCTGGAAATGGTCCCGACCGTGAGGTTCGCCTCGGCGGCGATCCGCATGATCTCGTGCAGCGCCGTCCGGCGGGTCTCGACGGTGGACCGATCCACAGTGGCCACGAATGCGGCCGTCGCCTCCATCACGACCCGCTCCTGGTCGGTGACCTCGTCGGACGCCATGGCGGCGAGCACGGCACTCTGGAATTCCGCCTGACTCTTCCAGATCCGCCCGATGACCGACGCATTGGTGACCCGCACGCCGGAGGTGGCTGCCACCTCTTCGAACACCCGCTTGAAGGTGAGATGCTCGGCCCCGGTCCCCAGCCCGTCCTGGCGAAGGATCTCGAGTCCTGTGCCGAGCATCAGATCCCGCAGTTCCTGGCGCGAACGCCGGGGGCGGGCTGCCATGGGCCCGAACGGCTCGGAGATCATGGCGCCACCGATCGCGGGCCGATCCCGGAAGGGGATCCGCACGACTGCGCTCGCCAACCGCTGAGCACCCATGAGACGGCTTCCCTGCACTCGGACGCTTCCGACCTGCCGGTCGGACGACCCCGCCAAGGTGGTCGTGCCCCGAGCGTACCGGTCCATAGGCCACCGCCGTCTCCAAAGGAGAGTGCGCCGCCCCGGGGTGCACCGCCGCCCGGTAGGACGGCGGTGCACCTACCCGGATTCGGTCAGCGGTGGGTGATCAGTCGTAGGTGATCAGCCGTAGGTGTAATGGGTGGACCCGGTCACCGCACTGGTGCCCGCCGGCGACACGACGGTCACGGCGACGCTGCCGCTCGTACCGGGCGGGGCCACGGCGGTGATCGAGGTGCCGGAGTCGACGGTGAAGCTAGTGGCCGGGGTGGTGCCGAAACGCACGTTGGAGACTTCGCCGAACGACGTGCCGGTCAGATGGACGGTGGTCCCACCCGCCACCGGACCGTGAGACGGAGCGACCTTGGTCAGCCCCGGAATCTTGATGTCATAGGCGAATGTCACCCCGGCCAGGGCGGGAATGGCCTGATACGTGGACAGCAGGTTGGCACCCGAGACTCCCGGGTAGACGAAGGCACCGGTATCGGAGCCCGAGGTGATCTGGTCACCCAGGAGCGAAGCGACCGGGTCGGTCCCCGACTTGGTGAAGGCGGCCGACGCCACAGGAGCTCCCAGCGCCAGCAGCGCCTGGATCACCAATGACGTCGAGTCGGGGTCGGTCGATCCAGGGGTCCGGGAGGTGTTGGGCTCGTAGCCCCAGCCGCCATCGGCATCCTCAGCCCGCTTGAGGAAGTGCAGCACCGACGTAGCCGCCTTGGCGGTGAGGGCGCCTTGGGCCTCCAGGCCCTCGACGGCGAGCGCCGTCGAGTTGGTATCCGGGCCGGCGTACTTGGCGGGCTTGCCGTTGCACGGATTCGAAGTGGTGATCAGGCTTGTCCACCCCCCGTCCGGGCACTGCTGGGCGGTCAGCCAAGACTCCGCCAGTGTGACCGCGGTTCCGCTCTTCACCCCGGCCGCGGCCAGGGCGGCCAAGGACAGGCCTTGTCGGTAGGCGCCATCGAAGATGGCGCCCTGCGCGCCGAACAGGCCCACCTCGGACCCGGTGGTCTGCTGGGTGGCGAGTAGTCGCGAGACCAGGTTCGTCCCATCGAACGACGTCGGCGACGCGCCCATGACCTCGGCATCGAGGATGAGGAGCGCCAGCTGTCCCGGCCCGTCAGTCCCGTCGACGGTCACGTACGAGTTCACGTTGCCCTTCATGAAGGCGAGGGCGGATTTGGCCTTGGCGTGATCGACCCCCGCACTGGCCAGGGCCAGCACGGCGTTGGCGGTCGAATCGAGGTCCGGGGTCCCGTGGGTGGTGGTGGACTCGATCGAGCCGTTCGACTGGATCTGGGCCGCGAGCCAGGTGGCCGCGGAGTCGGCGGCCGCGGTCTGCGGGAGCGTCGGCGGGGATGCGGCCCCCGCCGTTGTCGGCACGACGACTGTGGCCAATGTGAGTGCGGCGGCCAGTGCGGCCGATGCAGCGAGTCGGTTGACGATCATCTTGATTTCCTCTCGGGTGACACCCGGAGGACCGTCGACCTCGCAGGGTCCCGACCATCCGAGTCCCCACCGCGTGTCTCGACGGATATGGACTCCCTGACGGTTCCCGGTAACCCGACTTGTGACGAGCGAACGTGCTCGGCACCCACGGTTGCGGACCAGCGCCGGACTTTGACCGGCTTCCCCGAAGAACTGCCATGTACTTCGTGTGACGTACTGCGTCCGGGAACCTACCACTGCGGGGGTCACCCACGCTCATCCACAGCGGCCTGGACCGCCCCAGGAGCGCTGCAACCCTTGGACAGGCATGGTCCCTGGACCCAGCCACCTGGAATCGCTCGTGCAGGTCCCTGGGGCCCCGACGACACCCGTTGCTACGGTGGCCCGGTGAGCACATCCATCCTGCTGTGCGCCGATGGCTCGGACGACTCGTTGGACGCGCTGGTCGCCGGAATCGAGCTCCTCGGGCGCGGCCACCGGTACGTTCTGGTCACCGTGGCCGACGTCCCCGACCCCGATGTACTTTCCGGCACGGGTCACGCCGGGGCCGAGATGTCCGGCTGAAGAGTTCGACCTGGCTGTCGGCCGCGCCCACGAGTCGGCCCGCCAGGTGCTGGCCGATGCCGAGTCCCGACTTGGCCTCGACGACGCCGAGGTGCGAGTCCTCGGAGGAGATCCGGCCTCGAGCATCTGCGGGCTCGCTGCCGAACTGGGGGTGCAGGCCATCGTCCTCGGCACACGGGGCAGAGGCGGGCTCACCCGTGCACTCCTCGGCTCGGTATCGGACTACGTCGTGCGGAATGCTCCCTGTTCCGTCATCGTCACCCGGGCCGGATCCGGCAATTGACCACCATCGAGCCATAAGTATCGGCATGACCGAAGGAGAACAACCTCGTGCACGCAATGAGCGGCTACCTCGAGTTCCCACCGGACCAGCGTGATCAGACGTTGGCCGCTCTGCAGGACATCTGCATCCGCAGCCGCCAGGACCCGGGCTGCATCGACTACTGGTGGGCCGAGGACGTCGAGCATCCTGACCGGTTCCGGTTCTTCGAGTGCTGGGACACCGTCGAGGACTTCGACGCCCATCAGGCCCAGCCGTATGAGGCGAAATTCATGGAGCAGCACGTGTCCCGGGTCACCGGTGCCGACGCCTATGTGCTCGATATCGGCGTCCGGCGCTCGGTGCTCGAGGGTTGAACCCATGGAGCAGGATTTCGTGAGAGCCGGGAGGCGTCGGTGAGCCGGCTCCTGTTGACCGGGGGGCATGTGGTGGTGGGGGATGGCGCCGAGCTCGACAACGCCACTGTCGTCGTCGACGGGGAGCGCATCGTCTCGGTGAGCACCGGCGGCGACGGGGGTCGCTCGGCCGGAGGCCGGCAACCGGACGACCGGGTGATCGAGCTGGCCGGCCGCACGGTCATGCCCGGGATGGTCATGTGCCACTTCCACGCCACCTATCACAACCTCGGCGCCGCCCCCGCTCCTTTCGGACTCGAAGAGCCCATGGCGATGCAGGTGGTGCGCGCCGTCCGCAATCTCGAGCGACTGCTGCTCGCCGGCTTCACCGGCGCGGTGAGTGCCGGAGCGCCGTTCGCCATCGACGCCTCGATGAAGACGGCCATCGATCGAAATCTCATCGCCGGACCCCGACTGGTGCCGTGCAGCCGCGACCTGAGCACCACTGGTCACGCCGGTGACAAGAGCTTCCCGTCCCACTGGGACGTCGGCGCGCTCGGGGCCATCCGCCGCAGCGACGGGCCGGACGAGTTTCGCCGCAACGTGCGCCTCGAAGTGAAAGAGGGCGCCGAGATGATCAAGCTCTTCGTGACCGGCGGGCACGGAACCGTCGGGCCTCGGGAGCAGACGGAGATGTCCGCCCGCGAGATGGAAGCGGCGATCGAGGCGGCCCACGAGCGCGGGGTCCGGGTCCGCGGCCACATCGCCAACAAGGATGCGTTGCTCATGGCCCTTGATCTCGGGATCGACATCGTGGACCACGGCGACGGCATGGACGAAGAGTGCATCGAACGCCTTCTCGCCACCGGGACCCCCGTGGTGCCGTCCATGCTCTTCCCGGCCCGACTCCTGACGGCGATGGGAGGGAGAGGCCTCGGGTTCACCGACGACATGGGCCATGACATCGACGCCATGTCAGCCATTCTGCCGGTGGCCAATGCCGCCGGGGTCCGCCTGGTCCTGGGCGACGACTTCGGCGCCATCAACTTCCCCCACGGCCCCTATGCCGACGAGCTCGCCTACTACGTCGAGGAGATCGGGATCCCGGCCATCGACGTTCTGACCTGGGCGACGCGAAATGGCGCCGAAGTGCTGGGGCGCGGCGATGAGCTCGGCACGGTCACCGCCGGCAAGCTGGCCGACCTCCTGGTCGTGGACGGCGACCCGGTCGCCGATATCAACGTGCTGCGTGATCCCACTGCGCTGATCGCCATTTTCAAAGGAGGACGGGCTGTCACCGACCGCCTCCCCTCACTGTCGGCCCAGCCGATCTGAGAGACGCAATGGATAGGTTCGACCTGATCGCCGCCGAACGGATTCGCCTGGCCGACGCGCTCACCGCACTCGATCCCGAAGAGTGGAATGCGCCTTCGATGTGCGGCGGCGGTCGGTCCACCTGGTCGCCGCCCACCTCAATGTTCCCTGGTCGGTCTCACTCCCCAAATACTCCTGGCTGTCGCCGGGCTCGCAGCCTCGACGGCGGTTTCGACCGGGTCGCCCGCGACGTCGCCGTTCGGCTCGACCCCGCGGCCTGCATCGCTGGACTCCGGGACCAAAATTCTCCTGCGTGCGCCGGACTCGAGATTCGACGGCGGCGTCTACCGCGTCGACCGCGACGTCGCCCTTCCGCTCACCCCGCGGGGTCAGGGTCCGACGGCGCCGTTGACCGACGTCCTGGTCCACGGAGCGGACATGCTCCAGCCCCTAGGTCGGTCGGTCGAGATCGCGCCCGACGCCTTGCGCACCTCGTTGACCTGGCTGGCCCAGGGCCGGGCCAAGGGATTCGTCCCGAAGGGCCGGGTTGACGGCTTGGTCTTCGAGGCAACCGATATCGACCTGAAGTGTGGGAACGGATCCTCGGTGGTCCGGGGGGCGACGTTGGCCGTGTGGTGGCTCGCTGCTGCGGTCGAGCGCCGATTGCGTCACGCAGCTGTCCGGGTGGACGGAGGTCGAGGTCCTGAGCCGCCGGATGTGAAGAGGTGTACGGTTCTTGGTGCCCGGGGCGACGTTGGCCTTGTGTAGCTCGTTGTGTGGCCGAGCGCCGATGCTCACGCAGTTGTCCGGGAACGGAGTCGAGGTCCTGAGCAACCGGATGTGAGCGGGTACTGGCCAGTCCCGAAGCATCTCGGGTCTGACCACAGTGCCATCCCTCCAGATCCGACCTTGCCCCACCTGGCCCCGGCGATCACATCCCAGGCTTAGGCTTTGGGCTCGGCGACGGACAGGGAGTGCCGATGGCCATCGAGGCAGTGCGGAGTTACCGCCAGATCAGCTCCAAGGCATACGAGCACCCGGCTGATCGAGCGGCGACCTCTGCGCTCCAGGCCGTCCCGCTCTTGGATAAAGTGATCAAGCGACTCACCGACCTCGGGCACGAGCGACGGTTGCGGCAGGTGGTCATGGGCAATGCCGTGCGGATCGGCGACGATCAGGTCCCGACCCTGTGGGCCGACTACGTGCAGTGCGGGACGATCCTGGACCTGCCGGACCTTCCCGATCTCTACGTGACCAACGACCCGGTCGTCAACGCCATGACCATCGGAGCGAGGACCCCGATCGTCATCGTGAAGTCGGCCCTGGTGGCGGATTACGAACGAAGCGAAACCCAATCGGTCCTCGGGCACGAGTTGGGGCACGTGCTCTCCGAGCACTACTACTACACCACCGCGCTCCTCCTCCTGAAGCAATTCCTGGACGGCGCGCTTCCGCGGTCCCTGCTTCTCGGCCTTCCGGCGCGCGGCATGTACCTCGCCCTCCTCGAATGGGCCCGTGCAGCCGAGCTCTCCGCTGACCGGGCGGCGGCCATCGTGATGGCCGATCCCCTCGAACCGTGCCGGGTGCTGATGCGCGTCGCCGGTGGCGCTATTCCGGGGATGAGCTTCGATGCGTTCCTCCGTCAGGCCGCCGACTACGAAAACGAGGACGACCTGTTCTCGCGACACTCGCGATTCTGGGTCGAGATGAGCCTGACCCACCCGATCGCCGTGCGCAGGGTCAAAGAGCTGATGCTCTGGGTCCAGTCCGGTGAGTACGACAGGATCGTGGACGGCTCCTATGCGAGGCGAGGGGCGGAGCCGCCGCCTTCGGCCGAGTTCGATGCCGCCGTCGCCCACTACCGCGTCCGCTTCTCGGCGTTCCTCGATCGCACGGCCGGAACGGCCCAGGATCTCGCCACCCAATTCAGCGAATGGCTGAAGCGCTCAACGACGCAGGACGATCACGATTAGGTCACTGGCCCTCGTTCGGCCCGTGCATCGCAACGGGGTGGGAAGTACTCCCGCCTAACGCAGAAGCCTGGAGAGCCGCCGATCGGCCAGCGCCCGACCCTTGGTCTGGCAGTGCTTGCAGTAGACGATCTCGTGCGACTCGAAGGACACCCGTAACAAGGGTTCCCCACACCGGGGACACGGCTGTCCGACCCGGTTGTGCACGGCGAAGCGAAGGCCGAGCTTGGGCTCCGACAGTCCGCCAGTGCGCCCTCGCTCCTGATCCAGGGCGTCGTCGAGGACCGCCCGCACCGCATCGACCAATCGGGACCGCTGCTCGGTGGTCAAGGACCGGAGCGGGGCGAATGGCGAGATCCCGACCACGTTCAGCACGTCGTCGGCGTACCCGCGTCCCACCCCGGCCAAGGTGCGCTGGTCCCGAAGCACCGTGTGGATGTGCCGGTTGGAATCACCGGTCATGATGACTTCGGCGAATGCCGGGTCGTCGGGCTCGGGACCGAGTACCGCCAGCGGCCCGTCGTCCCCGGCACCCAGCACCCACCACGCCGCCTTGCGCTGTGTGCCGTGCTCCCGGACCAGGATCGCCGATCCATCGTCGAAATGGATCCGGACAACGCTGCCTCTCGGTCGCGTCCGCTTGCCCGGGGTTTCGAGGTCGAGCCGACCGGCCTGGGAGAGGTGGACCAGGATTCGCACGCCGCTGTCGAGGGAGACCACCAGGTACTTGCCTCGCCGTCCGACACCGGTGACCCGACTGCCCAGGACCTCGTCCGGGGCCGGAAGGACCGTCTTCAGTCCGGCGAAGCCGAAGAGCTCGAACTCGTGGATGGCAGTGCCCGCGAGCGCGTCATCGAGACGCTCGGCGAGGGCCTGCATCTCCGGCAGCTCAGGCATGATCGACTCCGGGTATCCGTTCGGATCTGGCTGACTGCAGTATTACCCGCCCATGGGAGGTTGTCGCTTCCGGAGCTAGGTCGACGTTCGGCTGCTGGAGGTCGACCGCGGCCCGGCCGCCAACTCGCTGGACCATGCTTTGCCCTTCTGTCGGCGCCGTCGCACGATCAGCAGAGGCAGTGCTCCGACAACGGCGAACCCGGCGAAGGCGAATGCCAGTGCCGCCTTGTCCGTGCCCTGCAGTACCAGGCCGACGGCCGCGATGAGGGCCACCATCCAAGCCGCGACGGCACAGAAGATCAGCACCGGATTGTTGAACGTGTGCATCCTGTGTCCGTCCATGGCGGACCAAGGCCGCTCCATTGCGGCCGCATCGGTGCCCCTATCTCGTCGCCCGGGTTTCGGGCGGGTCGGCTTCTCGGGCGACCGGCCGGCGAAGAACAGGGCAACCGGCGCTCCCACCCGCTCCAGGCGAAGGGCCAGAGCCGGGTTCCTCGAGATGGCGATATTGCTGCCGATAGCGAATGCCAGATAGAGGACGATGCCGGATTGGGTGAAGAACACGAGGGGCAGAAGCAACAGGAGTATGGCCACCCGCACGATCCTGAGTCCGACGCGCGACAGGTTCTGACGGGCCATGCGCTCGTCGGGATTGGCGCGTGCTGCTTCGGCCAGAACGCGGGTGCCCTTCCGGTTCTTGCCACTGGCCCGCAGCGCCACCCCGAGGTTGTTGAGCGCAGCGTAATTTTCGGGATCGATCTCCAGCGCCCGCCGGCTGGCCTTGATGGCCGCATCCCAGTTCTTGGCGGAAAGCGCCACGAGACTGGCCGTCACCCAGGCGGCGGCACTGTTGGGAGCGAGTCGGAGCACTTCGTGGATCGCCCGATCGGCCTCAGAGAGCTCACCGGTAACCGTCAGCGCCCCAGCCAGGCTGAGGTGGCTGTTGGCGTCGTGAGGCGCCAACCGGACTGCCTCGCGGGCACTGATCACCGCTTCTTGACCGAGCCGGCCCCGCTCAGATTTGGGAAGGCTCCGAGCGAGCGAGCTCAGCGCCATGCTGCGCAGGCGAAACCCCTGGGCTGATTCCGGAGCCAGGCGGATCGACTCGTCGGCCATGCGGCCCGCTTCGGCGAACTGACCGTCTCCGTTCAGCGCTAGTGACCATGCCCAGTACGCCCGCGGGTCGTTCGGATCGGCGCGTGCGGCATCGCTCGCCCGTTCCGCCGCCGCGCCGAAACGGTTGACGGCAAGGAGGGCATTCGACTGGGCGATGAGCGCTCCGACCTGGTCGTCCGCCTGGGACACGGTGGCTCGCTACCGACCGCGACGTTGCCGCAGGTAGATCGCCAATTCGTCGTACTCGCCGGAGGTGTTCGCATAACGGACATGGTTCCGGGCCGACTCGAACCAGGGACCGGTGCTCGGCCGGATCGACTTCATCGCCGCCAGCAACTGTGCAGTGGTGATGGGCTGGACCAGCGAACTTGCGATGGCTTCAGCCAGACCCAGCTCTGCCGCCTCCTCACAGGCCAGTCGGAGATCAGCCCCGGACATCCCTTCTGACTCTCGCGCCAGAAGGTCGAAATCCACGTCTCCGATCGGCCTGTCCCTCAGGTTGGAACGCAGAATCGCCGCCCGGGCCGCCGCGTCCGGGGGAAGCACCAGCATCGTCCGGTCGAACCGACCTGGACGGCGCAGAGCCGGATCCACGTCCCACGGCTGGTTCGTCGCCCCGACCACGAAGATCCCTTCGTTCGAGTGCTCGACCCCGTCGAGTTCGACCAACAGCTGCGCCACGACATTGCGGGCAGCGCTGCGGCCCAGATCCATCCGCGAGTGCCCGATGGCATCCAACTCATCGAAGAAGAGCACGCACGGGGTACTTCGACGGGCCATCTCGAAGAGCTCATGCAGCTGCTTCTCCGAGTTGCCCAGCCACATGTCGAGGACCTGGTGGAGGCCCACCGTGGCGAACCGAGCACCCAGCTCGCCGGCCACGGCCCGGGCCAGGAAGGTCTTCCCACATCCGGGCGGACCCCACAGCAGCAGACCGCCCCGCATCTGGGCTCCGTACGCCCTGCGCAGCTCAGGGTTGCGCATCGGAGCCAGGAATGAGCGCTCGAGCCGCTCCTTGACCTCCACCAGTCCACCGACATCGGCAAGGGTGATCGAGTCCGGGTGCCCGGCATCGGCCAGCACTTCTTTGAGCAGACGATCCCAGTCGTCCGGGCCCTGGTCCCCCGCTTCCGGGGATGCAGCTACCGGTGCGTCTGCAGGTGGCCGCCCATTCGGCTCCTGGATCGGTGCCTCGACGCCTTCCACACCGGAGATGCCGGCGAGCGAGGTGTGAAGCCGCGTCCATCCCGGGGCCCGCGCATCGCCGAGGACCATTCCGGCCTCAGCGGCGAGCCCGAGCGCATCTACATTGTCGGGCTCCTCGAGGAGGACCGTCTCCGCCTGTGACAGGGCGTCGGCTGGGCGTTCAGCACCCAGCAACAGCCCAGCCAGGTGGACGCGCAGTGCCAGGTTCCCCGGGTCCGCCGCCACCGCCGCTTCAATCGCGCTGATCACCCCGGGGTCGGTAGCCACCTCCCTAGCATCGTAACGGCTGCGGTCCCACCTGAGTCGGGACTCAGCCACTCGCTGCCGCCAGATGGCACCGATCCACGCAGTGCCTCCAGAAATCGGCTCCGACGATCCCCGACGTCATCAGCTGTCAAATTGCATCCGAGATGCCGTCCGAGTCGCATCCGAGAATCAGTCGGTGGATTCAGGCGACGGTCAGCCACTCAAGGATCCAGAGAAGTCTCCAACCGCTCAACGCCCCCAGCGTGCTTCGCTCCACCGAGCGGTGCGGACTCATGGCTCTCCGAAATGAGCGAGGTTCACCAGATCAGTCGACCGAGCGCTCGCGAACCAGCCCGCAACGGACTCTGGAGGCTGACTGTGCTTCGATGAATGTCAGTCCAGGGCCCGTGGATCACCCATGTAACCGCACATATGGGCGACCACTTAAGCCACCTGCGACTGGCTGGCTCAGGTAATGGTGAGGGGAATAGTGGCCGAAACCGTGGTCGTAGTCTTGGTCTTCGTCGCGCCGTTGATAATCGTCCATGTTCCGGTCACTTGAACGCCCACATAGAGCGTTCCTGGTTGCAGCTTGCGATTCGGCGTTCCGGACAGCGCGCCGCCCGGCGACAGCTTGAGCCCCTTCGGTAGCTCAGTGGCCTTCCATTTGAGTGTGGTCGCATACGGCGGTGTACTTATTCCGGGATCAAGGACTTGGAGAGTCACGGGACCGTAGCTCGCACCTGGGGTAGCGGCCGGAAGACTCGACGTCTCCACCTGAAAGGGGGGGTTGGCAAGGAGTTCGGTCACGCTGTTCCCCGCGTAGTTAGCTACCCAGACATGGGTCCCATCCGCCGAGACGCCGAGAGGCTCGCTGCCCACACCTATGGTCTGGACAACGGCGCCGGTCGAGGCGTCCAACTCGCTTACCGTGTTGTCCCCTTCGTTCGCCACCCAGACGTGAGTGCCGTCTGACGAGACGGCATCGGGGCTGGCGCTCACACCGATGGTCTGGACCACGGCACCGGTCGAGGCGTCCAACTCGCTCACCGTGTTGTCCCCTTCGTTCGCCACCCAGACGTGAGTGCCGTCTGACGAGATGGCATCGGGTTTGCCGCCCACACCGATGGTCCGGGCCACCGCGCCTGTCGAGGCGTCCAACTCGCTCACGCTGTTGCCCCCGTAGTTAGCGACCCAGACATGAATGCCGTCTGACGAAATATCCCAGGGCTCGCTGCCCACACCGATGGTCTGGACCACGGCGCCGGTCGAGGCGTCCAACTCGCTCACCGTATTGTCCTGTTCGTTCGCCACCCAGACGTGGGTGCCGTCTGATGAGATGGAGTCAGGGTTATTGCCCACACCGATGTACCGAACCAATGCACCATTCGACGCGTTCAACTCACCAACAGCACCATTGCCCGGGTCTGCGACCCAGACGTGGGTGCTGTCAGCTGAGACTGCATAGGGGTCATAGTAGATGGGCACTTGGATGGTCTGGATGACGGCACCGTTTAACGCGTCCAACTCAGTTACTGTGCCGCTCTCGTTGTCGGTGCTGACCACCCACACGTGAGTCCCGTCTGAAGACACGGCAGTAGCTTCACTCAAAGGGATCGTCTGCACGACCGTTGCCGCAGATGCCGACGGCGACCCGGCGATCACCCAGGCAACCAGGGTGCTCCCCAACAGCAGCGACCCGGCTACAGCGGCCCGCAGACCTCTCCAACGACGATTACCCATGGACCCGCACCCTCCCGCCTGGGGCCGCCCTACGCACGCCCCAATGTGATAAGGGATAGCACGGAAGGGCCTCACCAGCAACCGGTTGACCCACTTCGACGGACACGGGTTCCCGTCCTATGGATCGACGGGCGACTGAACGAATGTAGACGCTGACAGAGCTGGCGTACTGGGCTGACTTCCCTTGTCGCTGTGATGGATGAGTTCGGTGCCGGGCTCACGTCGGGCCACCGCCAGCGTCAACGCCTGGATCACCAACTCACTGGTCTGTCGGGTGCCCATCGACCACCCGACCAGTCCCCGTCCACAGAGGTCCCGCACGCCTGCGAGATAGAGCTCACTCAGAGTGTCGTCCTCCTGTGAGGACCCCTTTAGAAGACTGCCCCCGAACACCGGATGGGTGGGGCGCTAAAAGGTCCTTTCGAACGCCAGGCGCTTGATGTTGCAAGCACCAGACCCCGCTCATTCCCGAAGGGCCGGATCCGTGGCCCATCGAGACCACACTGTCAGGGAATGGTGCACTGACCAGAACAAAAGAGGGCGAGGCCTTTCGGCCTCGCCCACTTTGCGCCCCTACTGAAGTTGGATGCAACTGCGCTGAAGAACCGATGCAACTGCGCTGAAGAACCGATGCAACTGCGCTGAAGCTCAGATGAAACTTCCACTGAAGAACGTGCGCAACTTCACATCAGCTGCAGCCGCTGGTCGTCCCGCAGCTCGAGCACACGTAGCAGGAGCCGGCCCGCTGCATGGCATTTCCGCACTGGTAGCAGTAGGGGGCATCCCGCTGCTCGGCCCGGGCGAGCGGACCGTCCGATGCGGCCGGCGGGGCCGGGGCGACCGGGGTCAGCTGCTCCACTGTTGCCGGGGCGCTGGCGTCGACCACGGTGGCGATCACCGGGTCCACCGATTCGACGACACCCGTGGACAGGGTGGCCGTCTCCTCGACCCCGGGCAGTGTCGGCTGCATCCGCTCGGCCGTGGAGAGGATGCCCAGTTCCGCGCGCTCCTCAAGGGGCAGATAGTCGACGGCCAGCCGCCGGAAGATGTAGTCGACCAGGCTGCTGGCGATCCGCAGGTCCGGGTCGTCGGTGATGCCGGCCGGCTCGAACCGCATGTTGGTGTACTTGCGGATGTAGGTCGACAGCGGCACGCCGTGCTGGAGACCGAGGCTCACCGAGATCGAGAAGGCGTCCATGATGCCGGCGAGGGTCGAGCCCTGCTTCGACACCTTCATGAACACTTCGCCGGGTCGGCCGTCCTCGTACTCGCCGACGGTGACATAACCCTCGCAGTCGGCTACCCGGAAGGCGAACGTCGACGACTTGCGACGGCGCGGCAGGCGCTCCCGGACGGCGCCCACCAGGAGGGTCTCCTGGGTCCGCGACTGCTCATGGACCAGTGCGGTCTCGAGCTCGGCGATCTTGGCGCTCAGCATCCGGGCGTGGGCCTCGGCCTCCGATCCGGGTACCGGCTCCCCGTCCGTTCCGTCGGTGGCCCCGTCCTTCTTGGTCGTCGACAGCGGCTGGGCCACCTTGCAGTTGTCACGGTAGACGGCGACGGCCTTGATACCGAGCCTCCAGGCATCGATGTGCAGCTGCTCGACGTCCTCCACCGAAACGTCCTCGGGAAGGTTGACCGTCTTCGAGATGGCACCGGAGATGAACGGCTGGACGGCGCCCATCATCCGCACATGACCCAGGTAGTGGATGGTGTTGTCGCCCATCGAGCAGGCGAACACGGCCAGGTGCTCCGGCGCCAGATAGGGGGCTCCCACGATCGACTTGTGCTCGTCGATGTAGGCGATGATCTCGTCGACCTGGTCAGGCGAGTAGCCCAAGCGGTTCAGGGCCCGGGGCACCGTCTGGTTGACGATCGACATGGTCCCGCCACCCACCAGCTTCTTGGTCTTGACCAGTCCGAGGTCGGGCTCGACCCCGGTGGTGTCACAGTCCATAAGCAGTCCGATGGTCCCGGTGGGGGCGAGCACGCTGGCCTGCGAGTTGCGCACGCCGTACTGCTCGCCGAGCTCGACGGCGAGGTCCCACGCCTCCTGGGCGGCGGACAGCAGCTCCGTCGGGACCTGCTCCTCGTCGATGCCGGCCACGGCGTCACGGTGCATGCGGAGCACATTGACCATGGGCTCCACGTTCTCGTGGAAGCCGGCGAACGGACCCATGCGTGCCGCAGTGCGGGCCGACGTCGCATATGCGTGTCCGGTCATGAGGGCGGTGATGGCGCCGGCCCATGCCCGACCCTGATCCGAGTCGTAGGGAAGGCCCTGGGCCATGAGCAGGGCGCCGATGTTGGCGTAACCGATGCCGAGCTCCCGGAAACGCCGCGAGTTCTCGGCGATCTTCTCGGTCGGGTAGTCGGCATTGCCCACGATGATCTCCTGGGCGGTGAAGATGACCTCGACCGATGCCCGGAAGCCCTCGACGTCGAAGGACAGGTCGTCGCGCAGGTACTTCATCAGATTGAGGCTGGCCAGGTTGCACGCCGAGTTGTCGAGGTGCATGTACTCCGAACACGGGTTGGAGCCGTTGATGCGGCCGGTGTTGGGCGCGGTGTGCCACGTGTTGATAGTGGTGTCGAACTGCATCCCCGGGTCGGCGCACTCCCAGGCAGCCTGTGCGAACTGGCGGAACAGCTCGCGGGCGGGCACGGTGCGGATCGCCGAACCGTCACCCCGGGATGTCAGCTCCCAATCACCGCCGTCGACGACGGCCTGCATGAACTCGTCGGTCACCCGGACCGAGTTGTTGGCATTCTGGTACTGCAGGCTGATCGAGTCCTTACCGTCGAGGTCCATATCGAATCCGGCGTCGCGCAGTACCCGAGCCTTGCGCTCCTCGATCGCCTTGCACCAGATGAAGTCCTCGATGTCCGGATGATCGGCGTCGAGGATGACCATCTTGGCGGCCCGTCGGGTCTTGCCACCCGACTTGATGGTGCCGGCCGACGAGTCGGCACCCCGCATGAAGCTCACCGGGCCGGATGCCGTCCCCCCACCCTTCAAGAACTCCTGGGACGACCGGATGCGGGACAGGTTGACGCCGGCTCCCGAGCCTCCCTTGAAGATGACACCCTCCTCGGTGTACCAGTTGAGGATCGAGTCCATGGTGTCGTCGACGGACAAGATGAAGCAGGCCGAACCCTGCTGGGGCACGCCGGCGACTCCGATGTTGAACCACACCGGCGAGTTGAAGGCCGCCATCTGGTGGACGATCAGGTGCTTGAGCTCGGCCCGGAAGGCGTCGGCCTCCTCGTCGTCGACGAAGTAGCCGTCCTTGATGCCCCAGGTGGTGACGGTGTCGACCACCCGGTCGGCGACCTGGCGCAGCGACCACTCGCGCTCGGGGGTGCCGGGCGTCCCCCGGAAGTACTTCTGGGCGAGGATGTTGGTGGCGTTCAGACTCCACGTTTCGGGCACCTCGACGTCGAGCTGCTCGAAGGCGACCGCTCCGTCCCGGTAGTTGGTGATCCTCGAGTCGCGTCGTTCCCAGACGACCTGGTCATAGGGGTGGACCTCGGCGGAGGTGAAGTGGCGGCGGATGCCGATGCCGACTCGCTGGGGTGCGATGGCCATGGGGTGGACCTCTCTCTGTCGTCGTCTGTGCTGCGGGGCGTACTGCGGGGTCTGTCGATGCTGGATGTGCGGAACGGGTGTTGTCTTGGTGCGACTCCCACCACGGGGAAGAACCGGGCTCACCGTGTGCCGTGCCGGTGGGCCATCGAGCGGTATGTCTGCCCCATCCGGAGGTCTGTCACCGCCGGGAGTCCCGCCGATTCCGTCCCACCCCGACCGCTCGGGACCGCCGCCATCGTATCCGGCTCAGAACACCAGAAATACGGTGAAGACACAATATGTTGTGGTTGGCCCTCCCCCGAGGTACGAGATAGTGGGTCTATTACAGCAGTGTAGTTACACCGTGTCAATGAACTTCGGGCGAATTGGGCGTTGAAGGGGCTCTGAATTCCCTGTTCGGAGGGCGTTCGCGAAGGTTTGCAATTCATTGCTGGGCGCGAGCGCTCACAATCCTCCCGTCGAACCGCCCCTCCCCCGCTTCTCCCACCTCACTACAGTCCCCCTGTGGCCCCTCGGAACTCCGTGAGCATCGCCGTCGATGCCGGGACGACCGGCGTGCGAGCCCTGGTGGTCGACGAGCGGGCCTCGGTCGTAGACATCGCCTACCGGGAGTTGACCCAGTACTTCCCCCGACCGGGCTGGGTCGAGCACGACGCCGACGAGATCTGGCGCGCCGTGCGTGACACCTTGACCGAGGTGGCGGGCCGACTCGCCGACGCCGGACGGGTGGCCCGTTCGATCGGGGTCACCAACCAGCGTGAGACCGTCGTGGCCTGGGACCGGTCGACCGCCGCCCCGCTGCACCGGGCCCTCGTCTGGCAGGACCGGAGAACGGCGGACCGCTGCGCCGCTCTGGAGGAGGACGGGCACCTGCCGCTGGTGCGCGAGCGGACCGGCCTGGTCCTCGACCCGTACTTCTCGGGCTCCAAGATGCAGTGGCTACTCGAGGAGGGAGGTGTCCCGCCCGGTCCCGACCTGGCCATGGCGACCGTGGACACCTGGGTGCTGTGGAATCTGACCGGAGGCATCGAGGGTGGCGTGTATGCCACCGACGTGACCAATGCGTCGCGCACGATGCTCTTCGACATCGTGGTCCGACGTTGGTCCGACGAGCTGTGTGACCTGTTCGGCATCCCGATGTCCACACTGGCCGAGGTGCGACCCTCGTGTGGGCGGTACGGACGGGTGGCCGGATCGGTGCTCGGCGAGTCGTCTCCCCTCGCCGGGGTGCCGGTGAGCGCCATGGTGGGCGATCAACATGCGGCGCTGTTCGGCCAGGCCTGCTTCGACCCCGGCATGACCAAAGCCACCTTCGGCACCGGCAGCTTCATCTTGATGAACGTAGGCGGCAGCTGCCCGGCACCGGTCGACGGACTACTCACCACGTTGGCCTGGGACCTGGGGACCGACGGTGATGTGGCCATCGGATCCGACGGAGGGCCGAGGGGCGGGCGGGCCTCCCTGGCCTACGCCGTCGAAGGTTCCGTCTTCGTCGCCGGAGCCGGAGTCCAATGGCTGCGGGACGGGCTCAGCATCATCGACGTTTCCGCCGAACTCGAGCCCCTGGCCCTGACGGTCGAGTCGTCCGAGGGGGTGGTCATCGTGCCCGCCTTCACCGGGCTGGGTAGCCCGCATTGGGACCCGGGCGCACGCGGCACCATCACCGGGCTCAGCCGTGGCATCGGCAGGGCCCATCTGGCCCGGGCCATGATCGAGGCGTTGGGATTCCAGGTCTGCGACGTGCTCGGGGCCATGGGTGCCACCGGGACGGCGCCGTCGGTGGTCCGGGTCGACGGCGGGGCCGCGGTCATGGATCTGCTGCTCCAGCACCTCGCCGACCAGGCCCGACTGGAGGTCCTGCGACCCCGATCGGTCGAGACCACGGCGTTGGGCGCGGCGACCATGGCCGGACTGGCCGAAGGGATGTGGGGCTCACTCGACGACCTGACCGCGCTGTGGTCGGCCGAGGCGTCGTTCACGCCACTGGAAGATCCCGACGTTGCTGCCGTGGCACACCGATCCTGGATGCGGTCGGTCGAACGATCACGGGACTGGGTCGCCGGCACCGGCACCGACTGAGCCGACGCGCGCCTGTCCGATGCCTCAGGCGAGTTCGCGCCAGCCGTGATCGGCGAGCTCGGCCATGATGGCGATCCACTGGCGCTCCCGGGATCGGAATACCGGAGCGGCCCTTCCCACCACCAACACCACACCGGCCCGGACCATCTCGGCCGCGGTGACGCTGGGGCTCTGGTCGGTCGGACCCGAGCCCGATTCGTCGGCGCCGACCGGCGGCGACAGGGGCGCCACCGCCCACAGCGCCATGGACCGTATCTCGTCGTCCGGCGGCGCATCCCCGTGCACGGCGGCCACCCGGGTCGTGTCGGCGTCGATGATGGCGGCGAAATCGGCGGCCAGACTGCGCCGGACACGGTCGGCGAACCGGTCGAGTAGGGCGTCCGGTGACACCTGGACGAACAGCTCGGTGGCGATGTCGAGCAGCTCGGCATGACGGTCGGGCAACGGGCCGTCGACCGATCGGAGGGTCTCGATGGTCACCCCGTCGACCTCGAGGATCTCATCGCGCAGGAGGTCGAGCAGGTGATCACCGGCCAGGCCGACACCGAGCTCGTCGACCACCACGCCGTTGTCCCGCTGGAGGATGTCGATGGACACGACGTCCCCGCCGACCGAGCCGATGCGGCTGGCCACGGCACCCAGGGCACCGGGTCGGTCGGGCAGCTGCACGCGGATCAGGTAGTTCGGCACCGGCTCAGGGTAGAGGGGGAATGTGTCGGCACGGTTTCGAGCCGGTTACGAACTCGGCCTGCACGTCCGGGCGTCGGGCGTCGGGCGGTCGGGGACAGGCTCGGGCGTGGTCCCGGCGGAAGGTGTCGACCCGGGCGAGGGTCGCTTCTTGCGGCTGGCGTACTCGTCGACGTACTCCTGACCCGACTGGGCGGCGATGTCCTGCATGAGGGTGTCGGTCAGGGCCCGCAGTTCGTCCTGGTCCGGGGCGGTCGATCCTGCGGGACGCGCTCCGGTGGTGAACCGCCGCCCGTCGAAGTCGTAGGAGACCGGCGGCCCGAAACGGACGGTGACCGGGCGGAAGGGACGCATGAACATGCTCCCGGGGGGTTGGACGGCGCACGTACCCACGATACCGACGGGGATCACCGGCACGTCGCAGCCCAGACTGAGTCTGGCCACGCCCGTCTTTCCCTTGTGCAGTCGGATATCGGGGGCCCGGGTGCCTTCGGGGTAGATGGCCAGGACCCCGCCACCGCGGAGCACCTGGGTGGCCGTGTCGAGCGCCCGCTGCGATGCATCGCCCCCGCTCCGGTTCATCGGGATCTGACCGGCGGCCCGGAAGAACCATGCCGTCTTCCAGCTGTCGAAGTACTCGGCCTTGGCCACGTAGGTGACCCGGCGCCTGACCACACCGGGCAGGAAGAACGAGTCGCAGAACGACTGGTGATTGGCGGCCAGGATCACCGGCCCATGGTCCGGGATGTTCTCGCGTCCCTCGACCCTGACCTTCCACAGCAGGAACAGGAACGGGCTGATGATCGCTTTCAGCATCCAGTAGGCCACAGGCCAACGGTAACCGTGCCCACCCGGTGCTGCACTGTTGATGGCGCCCGGCATCGGATCCCCCGTCCAGGTCTGGTGTCGACCCGGTCCGGGCGTCCGGAGGTGGCCTCGGAACCGGCTCGGCCCTACTGCAAGCGGGTGAGTGCCTTGCGCAGGCTGCGCACGCCCTGGCCGATCCGCTGCTCGTTCTCGATGAGGGCGAAACGCACATGACCGTCGCCGCCGGGCCCGAAACCGACTCCGGGCGAGGTGGCCACGTCGGCCTCTTGCACCAGGAACTTGGAGAACTCGAGCGATCCCATCTCCTGGTACGGCTCCGGGATGGGGGCCCACACGAACATCGTCCCCCGGGGTGGGGCGACCCGCCACCCGATCCGGTTGAGGCCATCACACAGCGCATCGCGCCGCGACTGGTAGATGTCGTTGATCACCTTCGGGTAGTCGGGCACCTCGTTCATGGCCACGATGGCGGCGATCTGGATGGGCTGGAAGGTGCCGTAGTCGAGGTAGCTCTTGAGCTTGGTGAGCGCCTGGACGATCTCGGCGTTCCCGACCAGGAAGCCGACCCGCCAACCGGCCATCGAGAACGACTTGGTCAGCGTGTAGAGCTCGACGCAGCAGTCCTTGGCCCCCGGCACCTGGAGGATCGAGGGCGGGTTGTAGCCATCGAAGGCGATGTCGGCATAGGCGAAATCGTGGACGAGGACGATGTCGCGCTCCTTGGCGAACTCGACGATCCGGGTCATCCACGCCAGGTCCACGCACTCGGTCGTCGGGTTGTGGGGGAACGAGAGCACCACCACCCGGGGCTTCGGCCACGCCGACTCCCAGGCTTCCATCAGGTTGTCGAAGAAGGCGGCACCTCCCTCATCGGAGTCGAGCGTCTTGCCCGACGGCGTGTCGAGGCGTACGTGGCGGATGTCGGCCCCGGCGAACAGAGGGGCATAGATGTGGATCGGGTAGGACGGCGACGGAACCAGGGCGGTGTCGCCCGGTCCCACCAGCACCCACATCAGGTGCGACAGCCCCTCTTTCGCCCCGATGGTGGTGACGACCTCGGTTTCGGGGTCGAGCGCCACGTCGAACTTGCGCAGATAGAGGTCGCAGATGGCCTGGCGGATCTTGGGGATCCCGCGGCTGGCCGAGTAGCGGTGGTTCCGGGGGTTGCGGGCGGCCTCGGCCAGTTTCTCCACCGCCACCTCGGGCGACGGCAGGTCGGGGTTGCCGAACCCCATGTCGATGACGTCCCGTCCGTCGTGGCGGGCTTCTGCCTTCAGGTCGTTGATGGTGGCGAAGACGTACGGCGGCAGCCCGTTGATGCGACGGAAATCCATGCTCCACGTTACCGCCGCGCCCGGGGGCCGGACGACAGGCCTGGCGCCGTGCCGTCCGTGCCCCGTTGTCAGCGAACAGCCGATGCTGCCTCGGCCACCACCTCGAGCGACTCGGGCCACGCGCACACCGCCCAGGAGGCACCGGCGGCGGCCACCTGGCCGAGCACGGCCGTGGCCTCCTCCGCAGTGTCGCCCACCGGGCCGCCCCAGGTGACCTCCACTCCTTCGGCGACCAGGTCCAAGACCTGCCCGACGTCGACCTGCCATACGTTGATCGCCGCTCCGCTGACCCTGGCCAGTGCCACCATCTCCGGACGTCCGCCGCCCACCCACACGGGGATCCCGGCTCCGGTCACCGCGTGAGCCACCGAGCCCAGGCGTTCCCGGCGGACAGCCGCTGTCTCGAAGGGGATCCCGTACGCCTCGTTCTCCTCACGGCTCAGGTGGTCCCCGGTTCCGATGCCGGCGATGAGCCGACCACCGCTGATGGCGTCCACGCCGGACAGGACCTCGATCAGTACGTCGTCGGGCAGCAGTCCGATCCGAGCCACCAGGGTGCCGATGGCGATGGAGGTGGTGGATGCGGCCACCGCCCCCAACAACGGGACGGATGAGATGGCCGGACGACCCGGCTTGCCCATCGGCCACAGATGGTCGAAGCAGAACACACCGTCGATACCCAGCTCCTCCGCTCTGCGGGCGGCAGCCAGGGCGGTGTCCGCCTCGTCGCTGAACTGGGGCAGGGTGACGCCTATCCTCACGGGACAGTCGGGGGCACCACCGGCAACCGCGGACCCGACAGCGGGGTCACGCCGTCGACTCGACGCGGGCTTTCAGGTCGCGGAGCGCGATGGACATGATGCGGCTCTGGGCCCGCATCTTGATGAATCCGGGAAGGGGAACCTTCATCTCGGCCTCGAGGTGGTAGGTGACCTCGGTCCCTCCGTCGGCGCTCGGTGCGAAGACGTAGCGACCATCCAACTTGTTGGTGATGTCCCCCTGGGTCTGTACCCAGGCCAGGACGGCCGGCGCCTCGGAGTAGTCGTAGGAGAGCGTGTAACTGGTGCTGCGGCCGAAGGCGGCGGCCCGGAAGGTGACCAGGCTCGGCCGGCCCTCACCGTCGCGCTCGTCGATGGTCACCGCCTTGATGTCGGCGGCCCATGACGGATAGCTCGCGATGTCGGCACTGACCTCGAAACAGCGCGCCGGACTGGCCGACACCACCATCCTCTCAGTGGCTTGTTCCGCCACGATCGGCCCTCCTCCTCGAATCGATTTCCGGAGCCCGGATGGGTCTCAGCATTACGCGTCGGCGAGCGACGACGACAGCCTAGGTGCGAGCAGGTCGTAGTCGAAGGATGCCTCCGCCCGTCGACGGGCCGCCTCACCCATCCTGCGAGCCCGTTCCGGGTCGTCCAGAAGCCGGCCGATGGCACGGGCCACGTCGCCGGCCTCGGTGGGTCGGCGGACGACGACACCGGTCACCCCGTCCTCGACGGCCTCGCCCGCCCCACCAGAGGCGCCTGCCACCTGGGGCACCCCGGCGGCGGCGGCCTCCAGGAAGACGATGCCGAATCCCTCCTGCTCGAGGCCCAACCACCGGCTGCGGCACAGCATGGCGAAGACGTCGGCCGAACCGACCAGACGAGGCAGGTCCTCGTCGGACAACCCGCCGAGCAGCCGCACCGGGGCACCCGACTCGGCCACCCGGTTCGACAGCCGCTCGGCGTCGCGACCCCGGCCGGCGATGGCCACCGTCAGGTCCGGCACCCGCCTCGACAACTGGGCGGCGGCGTCGATGAGTACGTCCATCCCCTTGCGGGGGACCAGTCGGCTGACGCTCACCACCAGAGGTCCGTCGGCCGGGAGACCGAGTTCGGCCCGGGCGCACGCCCGCTCCCCGTGGTCCAGCGGCCGGAACCGGTCGAGGTCGACCCCGGGAGGGATGTCCACCACCGGGGGCATACCCCGACCCCGGACCGCCCGTCGGGCCTCGGCTGCCGGGTAGCCTCCGGCCGACACCACTAGGGCCGCCTCGCGCACCACACGGGCTGAGGAGGGATCGGCTGACCGGCAGTCGACCCGGGATCGCCACCTCGGCCCCGTGCAGGAGGACGGCGTAGGGACGGCCCAGGTGGGGACCGAGCAGTCCGAGCGGAAGTGCCGGATCGAGCACGACCAGGTCGGCGCCCGCCCGGTCGGCCGTCTCGCGGATGCGCCGGGCCAGGGCCGGCGTGGGCAGGAGCACACTCTGGGGTGCCCGCTCGATCCGGATGCCCCGTGCGGCCTGGGCGGCGTCGAAGGCGGCCGCCGCGGGGTGCGAGGATGCGGTGAGCACGACGAACGAATCCGGGTCGAGGCGGCGCCACAGCTCCCACAGGTAGGCCTGGATCCCGCCGACCTTGGGCGGGAAGTCGTTGGTCACCAAGAGGTGGGTCATCGCCACGACTCCGGGGGGGACCCGGACCGGTCGGCGATCCCCAGCCGGTCGGCGGCCCAGCGGGCATGCTCGGCCAAGAGGTCGTCCTCGGACCGGACCCAACGGTCGATGGTCTCGACCGTGGCCCGGTCCCGGGCGTCCCCGATGTTTCCCAGTGCCACCAGGGCGTTGCGCCGCAGGTAGCGGGGATCACGTCCTGCGATGTACCACCGCCCGTGGGCGGCGAGCAGTTCGGCGTCGGATGCCGCCAACAGTTCGAGGAGGTCGACTGTGGCCACGGTGCCGGATTCGGGTGGGATCGGTGGCCGATGCCGGTCGGCCACCCGATTGATCGGGCACACCTGCTGGCACTCGTCGCAGCCGTAGATCCGACTGCCGAGAGCCTCCCGGAACTCGAGCGGGAAGGGGCCGGGGGCCTGGACCAACCACGCCAGGCAGCGAGCGGCGTCGAGGACCCCATCCTCTACCAGGGCACCCGTCGGGCAGGCCGTCCGGCACCGGCGACAGCTCCCGCATCCTTCCGCCGGACCGGTGGGACCGGCGGTCGGGGTCGGCGTCAACGGGGCGTCGGTCACGACGGAACCGAGGACGAACCACGAACCCAGCCCCGGTAGGAGGAACATCGTGTTGCGCCCGTACCATCCGAGGCCGGCGCGATGGGCGGCAGCCCGGTCGACCAGCGCGTTGTCATCGACCACCACGGTGGCTCGCCAGCCGTCCGCCCGGAGCCGGTCGGCTATCCGGTCGAGGCCGTCCCGGAGCGACGCGTAGTGGTCACGACGGGCGTAACGGGCCACGGTTCCCACCCGTCGACCGTCGGGCGCCTCCGCCTCCGGATCGGCGCGGCGGTAGCCCCACGCACCCACTACCAGTGAACGGGCACCGTCGAGGATCCGGGCGGGTTCGGTCGACCGGTCCGGGTTGCGGTAGGTGAACTGCATGTCGGCGTGGAGCCCGGCCCGTCGACGCGAGTGGAGGACCTCGCGGGTTTCGGCGAAGATGCCGGCGTCTCCGATACCGACGGCGGCGAGTCCGGCGTCGACACCGATGCGCTGGAGGTCAGCGCCGAGTCGGCGGATCTCCACGTCAGTCGACGGTAGCGGTCGGCTCAACACGGATCGGGCCACGCCCCATCGTCGCACGGCCGTAGGTGGGGGTCGCCACCTATCCGTGCCGGTGGTCCCGTCGCCGGACGAAACCTCGGCCGGCGGCCCTTGGCTTCGGTCCGACTACTGGCCGCTGGCCCGGGACTCGTGGCGGACGCCCGGCAAGAGACCGGCCCGCTCGAGTAGACGGACCGCCCGGGCCTCGGCGGCATCGACGACCAACGCATCCTCGGGCTCGCGCCCGACGATGAATGACACGACGCAGTCGTCACACACCTGGGTGTGCCGGTGGGCGCATTCGGCGCAGTCGACGGTGAAGGCGCCCCCGTCCGGTGGGTCGGACACAAGCTGGCGACGAGCGGGGAAGGCCACGACGACGCGGGCGGCGCCCGAAGTCTCATGGATGCCGTCCGATTGGGCAACGCCCGCCGGGGTCGTGTCGTATTCGCTGTTCACGTCGGTGCTATCGGTCACGGTCGGCCTCCTGGTAACGACGGTCCGGTGGGCCCGTCCGCTCCGCATCGTGCCTGACGGGTGTGACAACCACCGGTCCAGGCAGGAGATTTCGACCCGGCAGCGGCCCATCTCGCCCGGACTGCGTGCCCATGACGGTGAACTCGACGCTCAAGGAGTGCCACCTTGCGCCGATAGATAAGGAAGAACGTGATGCCGATCGGTGTCGTGGCCCCGGGGATCCGCTGCGCTGGCAGCGATGTCCGGCCATGAGTTTGCGACAGACAGCAAGGAGCGCCTTAGATGACCACCACGCTGAGCCCCGACCGGGTTGCCGGCACGACTCGGGTCCTCATCATCGAGGATGACCCGTCGATCGCCGAGGCGGTGCGTCGTGTCGTCGCCAAGCATCACGGGACCGGCGTCGTGGTGGGCGATGGGCGGAACGGGCTCCGCAACTTCTTCGATGAGCGACCAAATCTGGTGGTGCTCGACATCGGTCTGCCCGGTATGGACGGTTGGGAGGTCCTGGAGCGGATCCGCGACCTCTCCGACGTGCCGGTCCTCATCCTGACCGCCCACGACCTGGAGCGCGACAAGGTACGTGGCCTCACCAGCGGGGCCGACGACTACCTCACCAAGCCGTTCGGGATCCAAGAGCTCGGCGCCCGCATCCAGGCCCTGCTGCGCCGGAGCCAGGTCGGTCCGCCAGCCGGGGCCGAAGTGGCGACCGTCTATCGGGACGGCAATCTCCAGGTCGACTGGCCGGCCCGCGAGGTCCGTGTGAACGACGAGGTGGTGGGCCTCACCAAGCTCGAGTTCCAGCTCCTGCAGACGTTCGTCCGCCACCCCGGCCAGGCTCTGGCCACCCAACAGCTGCTCGAGCAGGTCTGGAACGACCCGCTCGGTATCGGGCCGGAGCGGGTCAAGTTCACCGTCCTGCGCCTGCGACGCAAGCTGGGCTGGCAGGACGAGAACAAGGACATCCTCGAGGCCATCCGGGGCTACGGCTACCGCTACACGCCGGTCGACTCCCGCAAGCCCGCCAGCTGACCGCCCACCGACTGTCCACTGACGGTCGGGCGACGACTCAGTAGCCGGCCTCCGGGTCGACCAGTCCCACCATCGGCTCACCCGCCGTCAAGCGCTCCACATTCGTGCGGATCCGCGCCGCCAGCAGCGGAACCACCATCTCGATGGTGTCCGCCGTATGGGGTGTGATGATGCAGTTCTGCCTGCCCCACAGTGGATGCCCGTCCGGCAGCGGCTCCGGATCGGTGACATCCAGGGCCGCACCGCCGATGGACTCCGAGTCCAGAGCCTCCACCAGGTCCGCCGTCACCACGTGCGGACCCCGGGCCACGTTCACCAGCCACGCCGCCTCGTCCATCGCCGCCAACTCGGTGGCGCCGATGATCCCGGTCGTCTCCGGAGTGAGGGCCAAGGCAAGGAACACCACCAGGGCACCGGGGAGCGCGTCGTGTAGTCCCTCGACCGACAGAACATCGGCGGCACCGACCATCGGAGTCGGATTCCGGCGGACGACCGTGGCCCGGACCCGGAACGGGGCCAGCAGCTCGAGCAGCGAGGTGGCGATGCCACCGCCCCCGAGGATGGTGACGTCCTGGTCGTACAAGCTGGTCCCGGCCGGAATTCCCCACGACCTGGCCTCCACCCGCACCGGAAGATACCGGAGGCCGGCGAGCGCCAGGATGAGGGCGTGCTCGGCCACCGGCTCGGCGTAGGCACCCTTGGCACATGTCCAGATCCTGGCGTCGTCCAGGAGGCCGGCGGCGGCCACCCGCTCGATGCCGGCAAAGGGGAGCTGTACCCACCGGGCGTCGGGGACCTGCCCGAGCCACCGGCTGAGGCCGTCGACGTCGCCCGGGTCCAGCCACACCAGGCTGTCCGGGCCGTCGGCCAACTCCACCACCTGGCCCCCGCCGGAGCGCACGGCATCGACGGCGAAGTCAGACGGGAAGGGGCCCACAGCTACTCGGGGGGCGGTCATGGCCACACCCTAGCGAGGGCACTCCGGCACAGGCGGCCGGCGGGTCCGGGATGTGACGGGCTCGGACCCATGCGTAGATTGGGGTCCCGACCTGTGCCAGGGGGATCACATGCACGTTCACTTCAACGTCCGGGACTTTCTCGACCGGGCCGCCGCGACCTACGCGGAGCGCATCGCCATCGTCGACGAGCCCGACCAACCGGCTGCGCCGTGGGCGCCTCTGACCTTCGCCGACCTGGCTGCCCACGCCCGCGCCCAGGCGGCCGGACTCGACCGCCTCGGCATCGGGCCCGGCGAACGGGTGGCGATCGTCTCCCACAACTCGGCCCGGCTGCTCACCTCCTTCTTCGGGGTGTGTGGATGGGGTCGGATCCTGGTCCCCATCAACTTCCGCCTGGCCCGCGCCGAGGTCGAATACATCCTCGAGCACTCGGCGGCCTCGGTCGTGCTGATCGACCCCGAGCTCGACGCAGCCCTGGGCGGTATCGGGCCGGCACGACGCTACGTCCTGGGTGAGGACAGTGACGCCGAGCTCTTCCCATCGGACGCCGAGCCGGTGCTGTGGGAGTCGGACGAAGCGGCCACGGCCACCATCAATTACACCTCGGGAACCACGGCCCGGCCCAAGGGCGTCCAGCTCACCCACCGCAACTGCTGGGTCAATGCCGCCGTGTTCGGTTGGCACACCGGCGTATCTGACCGGGATGTCTATCTCCACACGCTCCCGATGTTCCACGCCAACGGATGGGGCATGCCATGGACGACGGCGGCCATGGGCGTGACCCAGGTGGCGCTCCGCAAGGTGGACGGTGCCGAGATCCTCCGACGGGTCGGGCATCACGGGGTGACCCTGCTGTGCGCGGCTCCCGCGGTGGTCAGTGCCGTGCTCGACGCGGTGCCCGACTGGGAAGGCGAGCTGCCGGGTCGGGGCACCACCCGGATCGTGGTGGCCGGGGCGCCACCGCCCAGCCGGACCATCGAGCGCATCGAGGCCGAGTTGGGTTGGGAGTTCATCCAGATCTACGGGCTGACCGAGACCTCCCCCGTCCTGACCGTCAATCGCGCCCGGGCCGAGTGGGACGACCTCCCCTCCGACCAGCGGGCCCGCAAGCTGATGCGGGCCGGCGCACCGGCCGTCGGCACCGAACTCCGGGTTGACGACCACGGTGAGGTACTGGCCCGTTCCAACACGGTGATGGAGGGCTACTGGCGCCAGCCGGAAGAGACCGCGGTGGCCATGGCCGGCGGCTGGTTCCACACCGGCGACGGAGGCCTGATCGACGGGGAAGGTCACCTGAGCATCCTCGACCGCAAGAAGGACGTGATCATCTCCGGTGGCGAGAACGTCTCGTCCATCGAGGTGGAGGACGCCATCTTCTCGCTGGAAGGTGTCCTCGAGGTGGCGGTGATCGGTGTGCCCCATGAGAAATGGGGAGAGATGGTCCTCGCCCTGGTCGTGCCGGTCGAAGGCAGCGGGATCACCGAGGAGGTGGTCATCACCCACTGTCGGCAGGCCCTCGCCGGGTACAAGTGCCCCAAGCAGGTGGAGATCCGGGAGCAGTTGCCCCGCACCGCCACCGGCAAGCTCCAGAAGTTCCGCCTGCGGGCCCCCTACTGGGAGGGCCTCGAGCGCCAGGTCAACTGACCTCGGTCACCGCCCAGGAGCGGCCGACCCGGCGGGCCGGCGTTGACACCCCACTGGACCGGACGGATACTTAGCCCATGGCTAACCTCGCTCGGCGGAGCGATCGAGGCGCCGTGGTCGGCGGTGCCCGTCGGGGGTCGCCAGCCGCTGGACGGCTCCCATGACCACCGTGGCCGGCCTGGCCGTCGGTGCCGTCACCGGTGCCGTCGGCTGGACGTTCTCCGAATACGCCTTCCACCGGTGGTTCCACATCGCCCGCGATGGCAATTTCGCCCGTCGGACCCACCTGGCCCATCACGCCCGGAAGGAGTATGTCGTCAACAGCGTCAGCCTCCTCACCTGGGGAGCCGTGCTCTTCGTCGGACTCGTCGCCCTCCCGCTGCTGTCGTGGTGCGTCGTACCGGGTGCGGTGGCACTGGCATTCGGCACCGGCTGGGCGGCCACCTACTTCGTCTACGAGTGGATCCACGCCGCCGACCACCTCCGGCCTCCTCGCAACGCCTACGGACGATGGACCAGGCGGAGTCACTTCCATCACCACTATGAGGCGCCCCTGCGCAACTTCGGTGTGACCTCCCCCATCTGGGACCTGGTGTTCGGCACCTATGACCCGGTGTCCCAGGTGGCCGTTCCCCGCCGGCTGGCACCGGTGTGGCTGCTCGACGAGTCGGGCGGACTGAGGGTCGAGTTCTCGGACTCCTACCGCATGCGGGGACGACCGGCCCCGGCTGGGGCGATGGCCGCTATCCGGGACCGGTCCGACGACACGGCGCCGACCTGAAGAGGTCCTCACGGTCCCGAGATCGGACTCACTGCCCCGTCAGGCGTCTCCGGGTGACACGCCGGCCGAGACCGCCAGCAGGGCCCGGATCTGGGCCATCACCTGACCGGTATTGGCCTCATGGTCGTCGCCCTCGAAGTGGAGGAGCGACCCGCTCAGGCGGATCACCACCGTCTTTCGCCGGAACGGGTTGAAGCGGGGCAGCCGCTTGGAAGCCGGCCACACCACCTCCGTCCCGCTGATGGCGACCGGCACCACGGGGACATCGGCCGCCACGGCCAGGCGGGACACGCCAGGACGGGTGGGCCCGGTGGCGAGGGGATCGCCCGGATCCCAGTGGAGGCGCCCCTCGGGCATCACCAGGATCGGCACGCCTTCCCGCAGGGCCTCGACGGCGGCACTCGCCGCCGTACCCGACTTGCGCTCACGGTCCACCGGGATGGCGCCGATCGACTTCACGAAGCGGCGGGTGGCGCGTCGGTCGAAGTAGGTCGATGCGACCAGCAGGCGCGGGTACCGCTTGAAGTGGTGGAGCGCGATGAGCCCTGCCGGCACATCGAAGAAGCTGCGATGATTGGCGGCGATGATCCCGACATGGGTATCGGCCACATACTCCTGGCCGTGAAGTTCGTAGCGCACGAACGGCGCCGTCAGCACTCGGGCGATCACGGCGAGACGGGCCATGTTCCGCTCCGGGGTGGCGGTCATGCCGACCTCCCCGACCCACTTGTCCACCACGCCTCGAGCACACTGCAGCCTTCCTGGTAGCCGCGCTCGACGGCCTCGTCGAACCGGGAGAAGTCGAGGATCGGCAGGTCGAGTACCGGCGGTTCCACGGTGACGTCGGCCAGATCCGGGCCCTCCGGATCGCGGACACCGAGCCCGGTGAGGCCGGCGAGCACCTTAACCATGCTCAGCGACCCGTCGTTGTGGACCCGATCGAACCGGGCCCGCACCAGGTCCCAGCCGGAGACGACGCCGGTATCGGGCAGGTCACCGGCGGACAGGTCGCGCCGGGAGCCGACATCGACCCCCACCACCGTCGCCCTCGGATGACGGAGGCGCATGCGACGCACCGGGTAGTTGTCGAGCATGCCCCCGTCGACCAGGACGTCATCGCCATCGGGGACGGGTGGGAAGACCCCGGGAATGGCGAGGCTGGCCCGGACCGCCCGCCACACCGGCCCATCCACGTGGACGCGTGGCTCCTTGCGGGTGAGGTTGGTCGACACGCAGAAGTAGTCGATCAACAGGTCCTCGATATCGATCGTCCCGGCCGCGGCGCGCAGGCGCTCGGTCATGCGGGCGCCGCGGGCGAGCGAGAGGGCGGGAAACGTCGGGTCGATCAGGGACCTGCCTTCGGCGACGCCGGCCCGGACCTGAGCTGCGATCTGGCGCCAACCCCAGCCCCTGGCCACGGCCCCCGCCACCAGCGCCCCGGCACTGGTACCGGCCACGGCGTCGATCGGGATCCCGATCTCCTGGAGCGCCCGGACGACGCCGATCTCCGCCATGCCCCGCGCGCCGCCGCCGCTCAGGACGAGGACGACGGCCTGGTTGCGCAGCACCCGGCAGATCCGGGCGGCGTCCTCGGATCGGGCACGACGCAGGTGGTGGTGACGATCGATGCCCCGTCCGCGGGTCCACGCGGCCGTGCCCGAGGGATCACGCCCCGAGTCCGGTTGCACGAGTACCAGGTCCACCCGGGTGCCGACTGCCTCCCGGTGCTCGTCCAGCACCGCCTCCACGTCGCGCCGTCGGACATTCGAGGTGGCCGAAGCGACCAGCACGACGACGTCGGACTGACGAAGGCACCGCCGGGTCCATGGCGTGGCGTCCGACTCCCCCACCAGCACCACCAAGGTGTGTCGGAATTCGAGGGAAGGGATGTCGGCGTCCGACCCGCCCGGACTCATGCTGGTGGCGCCCGGCACCTGACGGAGAAGCGTCGCACGCAGGAGCTCGACAGCTTCTCCGACCTCGGCTCCCGGGTCCAGCGGGACCAGGGTGATGGTTCCGACCGGTGGCGGCGCCGTCTGGTCCAGAAGGCTGTGGCGCATCCGTGCCACGATCTGGCTGGCGATCGGCCGCAGCAGGGCCGGGTCGACGTCGACCAGCCGGTCGAACTCGTCGACGGCAATGCGCAGGCACGAACAGTCGCGCTCGGCGATGACCGTCGCCGTCCGGGCCTCACCGTTGATGAGGGCCATCTCCCCCACCACCTCACCGCGACCTACGTGGCCGACGAGGCGCTCCACGCCGGAAGCGTCCCGTACCCGGACCTGCAGGTGTCCGGCGAGGACCACGAACACATAGTCGGCTACTTCGCCCTGGCGCATCAGGACGGTGCCGCCAGGAACCTCACAGATCTCGACCACATCGGCGAGACGAGCCAGACTCACCGGGTCGAGCCCGCTGAACAGGTCGACCGTCGCCAGTTGGCCGGCTACAGGACGGCCGAGGTCGACACCGGACCCGTGGGTCATGCTCGGTGTACCTCCGCCTGGCACCGCTTCGGAATGTCCGCACCCCTTTTTGCACTCGACCCGGCGCGCCCAATGTAGCGGCTGCATGTCCCTTGCACTCGCTGGACCACCCCGGTACCGTTCGACGGTCACGCCGGTCTGCGGCGCAGGCGAGGAGGCTCCCTGATGGCGGGTTGGGTCCGGTGTGGACGATGAGCGACAGGCGCATGCTGCCGTCGCGCCCACTGATCCCGAGCCGATCATCTGCTGGCCCGCCGGCCGATGGGACGACGGGCGACGGGCGACAGGAAGTCCGGTGACCGCGGCCGACACCGGCAAACGGTCCAACGGTGCGACGGCAATGGTTCGACCGGCACTCCGTGACCTGGAGTGGCGACGCATGCGGTTCGCGGTGGCTGTCGTCGGTGCCGGAGTGCTGTTCGGTCTGACGCTGGCCATGACCGGCATCAGCGGCGGGTTCAACGCCGAGGCCTCCAACACGGTGCAGGGATTCCACGCCGACATGTGGGTGGTCGGGAAGGGCGCCGCCGGTCCGTTCCTCGGATCGTCGCTCGTACCGGCGTCACGCGTCACCGAGATCGCCGCCCTGCCCGGAGTGACCGGTGCCGTCCCCGTCGTCTTCATCCGCAAGGACGTCGTCACCGACGGGAGCCCGACCGATGTCAACGTGTTCGGGGTGCCGGCAGGCAGCTTCGCCGCGCCACGGGTTCAGGCGGGGCGGGCGCCGGTGACGTCCGACGAGGTGGTGGTGAGTACGAAGTTGGCCGGCTACCACGTCGGTGACCCCATCGTCATCGCCGGGCACCGGTTCGTCGTCGTCGGAACTGTCACCGACTCGACCGCACTGGCCGGAGTGCCGAACGTGTTCCTCACGCTTCCGGCCGCCCAGTCGGTGGCGTTCGGTGGCGCCCCGTTCGCCTCGGCCTTCGCGGTGCAGGGTTCGATCACCACGCCGGCGCCCGCCGGGCTCGCCGTCCTCGCCAACCAGGCCGGCGTCGACGATCTGTTGCGTGCCCTCAAGCAGGCGCGCTCGTCGATCTACCTGACCGCCGTCCTGGCCTGGATCATCGCCGCGCTCATCATCGGTTCAGTGGTCTATCTCTCGGTGATCGAGCGCCTCAAGGACTTCGCCGTGTACAAGGCGATCGGAGTGTCGACGACGTCGCTGTTGACGGGTCTGGCCCTGCAGGCCGTTGTCCTCTCCCTCATCGCCGCACTGGTCGGGCTCGGAGTGGGCACACTGCTCGGTCCCCACCTGGGTCTGCCGGTGTCGATCCCCTGGGAAACCTACCTCCTTCTCCCGGTTGTCGCCGTGGTGTTCAGTCTCCTCGCCAGCCTGTTCGGTCTGCGCCGTGCCCTCTCCGTCGATCCCGCGTCCGCATTCGGAGGTCCGTGATGCCCGATCTCCGCATTGACGACCTGACCGTCGAGTTCTCCAACGGCGGATTCAACATCCGGCCGCTCGACCACTTCTCGCTCGAGATCCCGTCCGGTTCGCTGGCCCTGCTCCTGGGCCCGAGTGGCTGCGGCAAGACGACTCTCCTGTCCTGCCTCGGGTCCATCCTGACGCCGACGAGCGGCTCGATCACCTTCGGTGACCTCGAGATCGCCGGGCTGAAGGGCGCGGAACTGACCGAATACCGGCGCAACACCATCGGCATCGTGTTCCAGGCGTTCAACCTGGTGGAGAGTCTGAGTGCCTTGGAGAACGTGGCACTGCCGATGCGGGCCGCGGGTTACGACTGGAAGACCTCCAGCGCCCGGGCCGTCGAGCTGCTCGGACAGTTCGGGCTCGGCGAACGACTACACCATCGTCCCGGCGGGTTGTCCGGCGGACAACAGCAGCGTGTAGCGGTCGCCCGTGCGCTGGCGCTCGACCCGCCATTGATCCTGGCCGACGAGCCGACCGCCCACCTGGACTACATCCAGGTCGAGTCACTCCTCCAGATCATCCGCGAGTTGGCCTCTGGTGATCGGGTGGTGGTGGTAGCCACCCACGACCAGCGACTCGTCCCACTGGCCGACGAGGTCGTCGAGCTCGTTCCCAATCTGGGCGCCTCCGACCTCCCCCCCGAGACGGTCCAATTGGAAGCCGGCGAGGTGCTGTTCCGTCAGGGCTCGTGGGGCGACCGGATCTACGTCATCGAAGCCGGCGAGATCGAAATCCTCTCGGAGCACGCCGACGACCGGCACGAACTGAGGGCCGTGGTGGGCGCCGGCAACTACTTCGGCGAGATGGGACCCCTCTTCAACCTCCCCCGGACGGCCACAGCCCGGGCCCGGACCCCCGCCCGGCTCATCGCCTACACGGTCCGCGACTTCCGGAACCGGCTCGGCCCCGACCGCCACATCATGGCGGGCGACCACCGGGAGCCCTAGCCGTCCGCCGATTCCCCGGCGCCGGTGAGTTCGGTCGCCGCCCTGTCCCCACCTAGCCACTCGCTGATCCGGAGCGCCGTCCACTCCGGCGCTTCGAGCATGGGGGCGTGCCCGATGTCCCTCGCCACCTCGAGCCGCCAGTCGGTCCGTCCCTCGGCCATCCGACGGGCCATTCTGAGGGGAACCAGGGAGTCCCGCTCACCGTGGAGGTGCAGCACCGGGCGGTCGATGCCTTCGATCCGGTCGAGGGTCGGGCCCGGGCGGGCCATGACCTGGGACAGTGACCGGACCGAGGCCAGGTAGGCAGCTTCGGCCGCCGGTCGGTCCATCGAAGCGGCCAGTTCGATGTGGGCGTCCACCACGCCGGCGGGCACCCTGCTCGAGTCGACGCAGGTCGCCGCCAGCACCCGTCGCACGATCTGGGCGGCGGTGGTCCGACGCCGCCGGGCGGCCATATAGCGCTCCCCCACGCCGGGCATCATGCACACCACCAGGTTGGACACGACCCGGGGTTGGAGAGGACCGAGCCGTCCGGTGGGCAGGGCCGGGTCCACCAGTACCAGGCCGGCCACCCTGTCGGGGATCGAGCGGCGCACAGGGCCGAGACCAGCCCGCCCAGCGAGCTCCCCATCAACACCACAGGTCGGTCGGACAGCTGGCCGAGCGACCTCTCCACCATGGCGACGTGACCGGCCACGTCCGGGGTACGTCCGGCGGACGGGGTGCGCCCGTGGCCGACCAGGTCCACGGCTACCAACCGGTAGCGCTCGGTCAGGTACGGAGCAACGGCCATCCAGTTCAGGTGGCTGCCGCCGAGCCCGTGGACAGCCACCAGCAGCGGGGCACCGTCGGGGCCGCCGTAGTCGGCCACGAACACCGGGCCGCCGGCGTCGATCTCCCGAGACGCAGGCTGCACGTAGGGCCGGTCGGTCACCCGGTCCACGCTACCGGCCTCCTCGGTCGCATCCGGGCCGAGCCCGGATCAGCGGGTGTCGCCGGAGGGGAAGTGCAGGTCGATCCGCCCGGTACCTGTCGGACCACCGCGTTCCGGCCAACGGGTGGTGATCGACTTCAGGCGGGTGTTGAATCGGACTCCTTCCATCCCGTGGATGTGGGCGTCGCCGAAGAGGGACTGCTTCCACCCGCCGAACGAGTAGTACGCCATCGGCACCGGAATGGCCACGTTGATCCCGACCATGCCCACCGATACGTCACGCCGGAACCGGCGGGCGGCGAAGCCGTCGGCCGTGAAGATGGCGGTGCCGTTCCCGTACGGGTTGTCGTTCACCAGGGCGATGGCCTCGTCGAGTGTGCCGACCCGCAGCACCGACAGGACCGGCCCGAAGATCTCGTCCTGGTAGACGGACATGTCCGGGCGCACCCGGTCGACCAGGGTGGGTCCGAAGTAGAACCCCTCCTCACCGCCCGCGATGCTCAGGTCGCGACCATCGACCACGATGTCGGCGCCATCGGCCTGGGCGGCGTCGACGTAGCGGGCCACCCGGTCGCGGTGGACCCGGGTGATCAACGGTCCCATGTCCGACGACGGGTCGGTCCCCGGGCCGGTGACCAGCGAACGGGCTCGCTCAGCCACCGCACCGACCAGCGGGTCGGCGTCACCGACCACCACCACGGCGCTGATGGCCATGCAACGCTCGCCGGCCGAACCGAACCCGGCCGCTATCAGGGCGTCCGCCGTCGAGTCGAGGTCGGCATCGGGCAGGACCACGGCGTGGTTCTTGGCGCCCCCGAGGGCCTGGACCCGCTTGCCGGAGGCATTCCCCCGTTCGAATACGTGCCGGGCGACGGGTGTGGAGCCCACGAAGGAGACGGCGGCCACCTTCGGGTGGTCGAGGAGGGCGTCGACCGCCTCGGCATCCCCGTGGACGACCGAGAAGACGCCGTCGGGAAGACCGGCTTCGCGCCACAGCTCGGCCACCAGCTCCGACGGCGACGGGTCCCGCTCGGACGGCTTGAGCACGAACGTGTTGCCGCAGGCGATGGCCACCGGATACATCCACATGGGGACCATGACCGGGAAGTTGAACGGGGAGATGCCGACCACCACCCCGAGCGGTTGACGGATCGAGGAGGCATCGACACCGGTCGAGACGTCCTCACTGAACTCCCCCTTCAACAGATGGGGGATGCCGCACGCGAACTCGACCACCTCGATGCCACGGGCCACCTCGCCCCGGGCGTCTTCGAGGACCTTGCCGTGCTCGGCGGTGATGAGTCGGGCCAGTTCGTCGCGATGCTTGTCGGTCAGCTGGCGGAAGGCGAACAGGATCCGGCTGCGGGCCGTCAGCGACGTGTCCCGCCACGACTCGAACGCCCCGGCGGCGACATCGACGGCGTGGTCGACATCCTTGCCCGTGGCCAGCACCACCTCGGCGGTCTGTGCCCCGGTGGCCGGGTCGAAGACGGGCGCGGTACGGGACGCCGCACCTTCGATGGATGATCCGATCTGCTTCACGGGATGATGCTCCTCTGCACGGGTTGACGCGTTGCGGGGAGCGGAGCTCCCGCTCGATGTGACGGATGGCCCGAAGGATCAGCAGCGCGGGGCGGCTCCGGGTGGCGTGCAACAATCGTCGCATGACAGGCAACCCTTCCGGGCGCGGGACCGACACCGGTCCCGCCAGCGACCGGGTGCGGCTCCGGCGACTGCCTGACCAGGGATCCCACCAACGGGCGGACCTGGACGCCGTCCTCGACGCCGGCTTCATCTGCCACCTGGGCCTGGTGGTCGACGGGTGGCCGATGGTCGTACCCACCACCTACGCCCGCGACGGGGTGATCTGGTGGTGCACGGGTCCGCCGCCAGCCGCAGCCTGCGGACGGCCAAGGCACCGACACCGGTATGTGTGACCGTCACTCTGGTGGACGGTCTGGTGCTCGCCCGCTCGGTGTTCAACCACTCGGTCAACTACCGCTGCGCCATGGTCTACGGCCTGCCCGAGCTGGTCGATGAACCAGCAGCCAAACTGGCGACGCTGCAGGCCTTGTCCGAGCGGGTCGTACCCGGTCAGTGGTCCTACGCCCGGTCGCCGTCGCCCAAGGAGCTGGCGGCGACCACGGTGTTGCGGCTTTCCCTCGACGAGTCCTCGGTGAAGGTGAGCGAAGGTCCGCCGGACGACGACGACGCCGACCGGGATCTCGATGTGTGGGCAGGAGTCGTCCCCCTGACCATGGTGCGACACGATCCGGTCCCCGCGCCCGACCTCCGCGTGGGCATCGGGCTGCCCGGCCACATCGCCACCGGTCCACTCGGCCCGGGGACGCTGCCGGCCGGTCGTGTCGACTGATCGTGGGCACGCCATGGACTCGACCGAGCCGGAGATCCGAACCGCTCAGCCGAGGAACTTCGACAGTGGCCGGAAGTCCATGCCATGGGCCTCGGCCACCGGCTCGTAGACCACGGTCCCGTCCACCACGTTTACTCCCTCGGCCAGTGCCGGGTCCCCGGCCACCGCGTCCTGCCAGCCGTGATTGGCGATCTCGAGCACGTAGGGCAGGGTGGCGTTGACCAGGGCGTGGGTCGACGAGTGCGGCACCGCGCCGGGCATGTTGGCCACGCAGTAGAAGAGGGAGCCGGCGACCTCGAACGTGGGATCCGAGTGGGTGGTCGGACGGGTCGACTCGAAGCAACCGCCCTGGTCCACGGAGATGTCGACCAGGACCGAGCCCTCCCGCATTCTCCCCACCAGTTCGTCACTCACCAGCTTGGGGGCCTTGGCCCCCACCACCAGTACGGCGCCGATGACGATGTCGGCGTCGAGGCAGACCTCCTCGATGGCGTGGGTGCTGGAGGCCACCGTCTCCAGGGCGCCACGGAAGTGGTGATCCACCTGGCGCAACCGCTCGAGATTGCGGTCGAGGATGTAGACCTCGGCGTGCATCCCCACCGCCAGGGTGGCGGCGGCCATGCCGGCCACTCCGGCACCGAGGATGACGATATTGGCGCAGCGGACCCCGGGAACCCCACAGACCAGGGTTCCCCGACCGCCGCCGGGGCGCATCAGGTGATGAGCGCCCATCAGTGGGGCCATGCGCCCGGCCACCTCGCTCATCGGGGTGAGCAACGGGAGCGAATTGTCGGGCAGGCGCACCGTCTCGTAGGCGATGGCGGTGTTGCCGCCGGCGATGAGCGCGTCGGTGCACGCCCTCGACGCGGCCAGGTGGAGATAGGTGAACAGGACCTGCCCCGACTTCAGCCCGAGCCTCGGGTACTCCTCGGCCACCGGCTCCTTCACGCCCAGGACCATGTCCGAGGCGGCCCAGATGTCGTCCGGGTCATCGAGGATCTGGGCCCCGGTGGCGATGAAGTCCACATCCGGTATCGACGACCCGACCCCGGCCGCCCGCTCCACGTAGACGGTGTGGCCGGCCGCGGTCAGTTCGCGGACACCGGCCGGGGTGATCGCCACCCGGTACTCGTCGTCCTTGACTTCCTTGGGTATCCCGACAATCAATGGTTGGACCTCGCTACTCGGTAGACCACGGGTGGTGCTGGTGCCCGCCGGTCAGTCGATCTCGGTGTAGGCGACCAGGGGCTGCTTGAAGAAGTCACCCTTGGTGAAGACCTTGGCGATGATGACGAGGGGGATGCCCAGGCCCATGGTGATCAGCACCGGCGCCGACGGACCCAATCCTGCCTGCTTGATCACCTCATAGCCCACCCAGAGGAGGAAGATGCCCCCGAGCAGCGGGAGGAGCACGCCGGTGAAGAAGAAGCCGACCCGCTGGAAGGCGACCTTGCGGAACGACCAGGCGCAAGCGATCCCGGTGACGCCGTAGTAGAAGGCGATCAGGACGCCGATGTTGTTGATCAGGTTGCCGAAGACCGTGGCCACCGAGCTCGACTCGGTCGTCAACAGAATGCCGAACAGCGAGATGAAAGCCAGGATGACCGTGCCCAGGGCGGGTGTCTTGAATTTGCCCTGGATCGAGCCGAACACCTTCGGGAATACTTTGTCCCGGGCCATAGACAAGGTGATCCGCGCCGAGGGAAGCAGGGTCGTCTGGGTGGTACCCACGGTCGACGAGAGCACGGCGATGATCATGATGTAGCCGACCCACTTCCCACCCACCTGATTGGCGAAGTAGAAGAGGACGTTCGACCCCTGATTGGACAGCTGGTTGGCCGGCAGCAGCATCTGGGCGGCGATGATGTTCAGGAGGAACACGGCCAGCAGGAGGAACATGGAGATCATCCCGGCCTGCCCGGGGGTCTTCGAGGCGTTCTTCGACTCCTCGTTGAGGTTGGCGGCCGTGTCCCAGCCCCAGAAGAAGAACACGCCGAGCACCACGCCGGCGGCGATGCCCTCATACCCGTGGATGGTGAACGGATTGAGCCACGAGGCATGGAACCCGGTGGATCCGTGAGGGTGCTTGACGATCACCTTGATGATCCCCCAGATGGAGATCCCGATCACCGCCACGTACTCGATGATCACCATCACCCACTGGAAGTTGGTGGTCCAGCGGATCCCGTACACACAGATGAAGGTGATAAGTGCCAGCCACAGGCCGCCGATGATCGCCGTGATCCCGGCGCTGTTCGCCGTGCTCGAGCTGATCCAGCCGACGGAGTTCATGAAGGCGAGGGTGTTGGTCCCGGCGAGCACGGGGGCCGACACACAGAACAGGATGCCGGCGGCGATCTGCACCCAGCCGTTGAACCAACCCACGGTGGGATGGATGAGCTTGGACAGCCAGCTGTAGGAGGCCCCGCAGGTCGGATCCTTGCGGTTGAGATAGAAGTAGGCGATGGCGATGAAGAACACCGGGATGAAACTCACGATGATCACCGCCGGCCCGGCGTAGGCCACGCCGACCGCGGCGAACAACAGACTGATAGTGGCCGCCAGGCTGTAGGCCGGTGCGACCGAGGAGACGGCGACAGCCGTCGAGTCGAACAGATTGAGGGTGTCCGCCCGCAGCGTCGCCTCTGCCTCACTTGCCGGGACCGGTGCCCCGAACGGTCCCGGTACCTCTTGAATCCGTCCGTCGTCGTCGACGATATCCGTAGTCATGTGTACTCCCCTTGCTGTTCGGCCAACTGGCGCTCGTATCCCCTAACTGGGCACTGCTCCACCAGCCCCCAGGTGGCCTTGCGGTACAACTGGTACAACACCTCCGTCTCGTCTCGGCCGCCTCCCGGCCGGTGCCACCCGGATCAACTGCCGATGAAGCTCATCACATGCTTGATCCGGGTGTAGTCCTCGAATCCGTACGACGACAGGTCCTTTCCGTAACCGGAGTGCTTGAATCCACCGTGCGGCATCTCGGCGACGAGCGGGATGTGGGTGTTGATCCACACGCAGCCGAAATCGAGCGCCTTGGCCATGCGCATGGCCCGGCCGTGGTTCTGGGTCCAGACACTGGAGGCGAGTCCGTACCGGACCCCATTGGCCCAGGCGATGGCCTGCTCCTCATCGCTGAACCGCTGCACGGTGATGGCCGGACCGAACAGCTCCTCCTGGATGGCTTCGTCGTCCTGATGCAGACCGGCGATGACCGAAGGCGCGAAGCAGTAGCCCCGGGTGCCCACCTGTGCGCCGCCGGTCACCACCTCGGCGTGGCTGGGCAGGCGGTCGAAGAACCCACCGAGGCGCTCGAGCTGGGTGGCGTTGTTGAGGGGCCCGTAATCGGCGTCGGCCACGTCGATGCCTCCGACGGTCTGGTTCTTCGCCTGCTCGGCCAAGGCGGCCACGAAGTCGTCATAGATCCCGGGGGCGGCCAGCACGCGGGTGGCAGCCGTGCAGTCCTGGCCGGCGTTGAAGTAGCCGGCGATGGCGATGCCTTCGGCGGCCGCCTCGAGGTCGGCGTCGTCAAACACCACGACCGGGGCCTTGCCTCCGAGTTCGAGGTGGACCCGCTTCACGTCGTGGGACGCCGACTCGGCCACCTGCATACCGGCCCGGACACTGCCGGTGATGGAGACCATCGCGGGGGTCGGGTGCTCGACCAGGGCGCGACCGGTTTTCCTGTCCCCACAGATGACGTTGAACACGCCGTCGGGCAGGTACTCGGACATGATCTCGGCCAAGAGGACGGTGGACGCCGGAGTCGTGTCGGACGGCTTCAACACCATGGCGTTACCGGCGGCGAGGGCGGGCGCCCACTTCCAGACCGCCATCATCATCGGGTAGTTCCATGGGGTGACAGCAGCACAGACCCCGATCGGCTCCCGGCGGATCATCGAGGTGTGATCGGCCATGTACTCTCCCGCCGACTTGCCTTCGAGATGACGAGCCGCTCCGGCGAAGAACCGGATCTGGTCCACCATCGGAGGGATCTCCTCGGACATGGTGAGGGCGATCGGCTTGCCGGTGTTGGCGCTCTCCACGTCCACGATCTCCTGGGCCCGCGCCTCGATGGCGTCGGCGATGCGGAAGAGAGCCAGGCTGCGCTCGGACGGAGTGGCATCCCGCCAGACCGGGAAGGCGGCTGAGGCGGCCGCCATGGCGGCGTCGACGTCTTCGGGCCCGGACACCGGTGCCTCCAGATACTCCTCACCGGTACTCGGGTCCACCAGCGCCGAGGTCGCCCCCGAACGGGCCTCCTCGTACGAGCCCCCAACGAAGTTCGACAGGCGCTTGGTGGTCACGCATCCTCCCCGATGTGTCACACGTGGTCGACGGTGCGGCCGCCGAGCCTGGTTGCGCAGGCGCTGCCTGCTGAATGGGTGTCATCGTGGCCCATGGCGGCCGATCTGACAAGTGTTTTCGGAATTATCTTCGTGAAGATCCACGGAAACCGCTTGTATTCGCCCAGAAATCCACGTTAACTGTGCGTTAACCGCCAAGACTATCCAGGAGCTGGAATGGCGAACCTCGTCGAAATTGGAATCACGCAATGGTTGCGCGCCCACACCCCGATAACCCGTCCATGACCTCGACCCCGTCCCTGCCGTCGGCTTCCGGCCTGCTCGACGAGGTCAACAAGGCGATCGTGGAACAACTCCAGAAGGACGGGCGTCGCACCTACGGCTCGATCGCCGAGGCCGTGGGCCTGTCCGAGGCGGCGGTGCGCCAGCGGGTCCAGAAGATGCGCGACGCCGGGATCATGCAGATCGTCGCCGTCACCGACCCACTGCAGGTCGGCTTCCGGAGCCAGGCCATGGTCGGGATACGGGCCGACGGGGATGCCCGCGAGGTGGCGGACCGCCTGGCTGCGGTGGACGACATCGATTATGTGGTGATGGTCACCGGCACGTACGACATTCTCGTCGAGCTGGTGTGCGAGGACGACGACCACATGCTGGATCTGTTGAACGGAGTGATCCGCCAGATTCCCGGTGTCCGCAGTACCGAGATGTTCATGTACCTGAAGCTGAAGAAACAGACCTATACCTGGGGGACCCGATGACCGAATATTCGAACGACGCACTGCAGGAGGCTGCCCATCGGCACCTGTGGATGCACTTCACCCGCATGTCGAACGCCACACCGGGCCACGAGATCCCGGTCATCACCCATGGCGAGGGTGCGTGGGTCTTCGACCAGCACGGCAAGCGCTACCTCGACGGCCTGTCCGGCCTGTTCACCAGCCAGTTGGGCCATGGTCGGATGGAGCTGGTGGAGGCCGGCGCCGAGCAGGCCGCCAAGCTGGCCTACTTCCCGGTGTGGAGCTACGCCCACCCCAAGGCGGTCGAATTGGCCGAGAAGATCGCCAGCCTGGCCCCCGGCGACATCAACCGCATCTTCTTCACCACCGGTGGCTCGGAGGCGGTCGAGTCGGCCTGGAAGCTGGCCCGCCAGTACTTCAAGCTGATCGGCCAGCCCGAGCGCTACAAGGTCATCAGCCGGAGCATCGCCTACCACGGCGCCACCATGGGGGCCCTCTCGATCACCGGGGTGACCGAGATCCGCACCCCGTTCGAGCCGCTGGTCCCTGGCGCCTTCAAGGTTCCCAATACCAACTTCTACCGGGCCCCCTATTTCGCCGACGACGAAGTGGCCTTCGGGCGCTGGGCCGCCGATGCCATCGAACAGGCCATCCTGGCCGAGGACCCGGCGACGGTGGCCGCGGTCTTCCTCGAGCCGGTGCAGAACGCCGGCGGATGCTTCCCTCCACCTCCCGGCTACTTCCAGCGGGTGCGCGAGATCTGCGACCGTCACGGGGTCCTCCTCGTGTCGGACGAGGTCATCTGCGCCTGGGGCCGACTGGGCCACTTCTTCGGATCCGAGCGCTACGACTACGTGCCCGACATGATCACCATGGCCAAGGGACTCACCAGCGGGTACGCGCCGCTGGGGGCCCTCGCCGTCAGCGACCGGCTGATCGAGCCCTTCCTGGCCGGGTCGAGCTTCCTGCACGGCATCACATTCGCCGGCCACCCGGTCAGTGCCGCAGTGGCGCTCGCCAATATCGACGTGTTCGAAAAGGAGGGCATCCTGGAGAACGTCCGGGACCACGAGGCGGAGTTCAAGGCGTCGCTCGACACACTGCGGGACCTGCCCATCGTGGGCGACGTCCGGGGTGCCGGCTACTTCTATGGCATCGAGATGGTCAAGGACAAGGATACCAAGGAGACCTTCACCGACGACGAGGCCGAGCGCCTGTTGTTCGGCTTCCTCTCCCACGCCCTCTACGACTCCGGCCTCATCTGCCGGGCTGACGACCGGGGCGATCCGGTCATCCAACTGGCCCCGCCCCTCACCTGCGGACCCGAGGAATTCGCGTACATCACCGAACGCCTGCGGGCCGTCCTCACCGAGGCGTGGAAGCAGATCTGACCCCGGCGTCGGGCGAGGGCTACCGCAGACTCTCCCTGTGGTGGGACGGGCTGCCCGGATCGATCGGCCGGCGCGACCCGCTGGACGGTGACGCCGAGGTCGACGTGGCCATCGTCGGCGGCGGGCTGACCGGGCTGTGGACGGCCTACTACCTGATCGAGGCCGATCCGACGCTGCGGATCATGGTGCTCGAGCGCGACGTCGCGGGATTCGGGGCGTCGGGCCGCAATGGCGGCTGGTGCTCCGCCCTGTTCTCGGTGCCGGAGGCCAAACTCGACAAGCGGTGCGGTCCGGGATCGGGCCGGGCCCAGCACCTGGCCATGCAGGAGACGGTCCGCGAGGTGGGTCGGGTGGTGGCGGCCGAGGGGATCGACTGCGGGTTCCACCAGGGCGGCACCGTGGTGTTGGCCCGCACGCCGGCCCAGCTCACCCGCACGATGGCCGAAGTCAGGGAGGCCCGGGCCCGCGGCATCACCGAGGACGACCTGTCGCTGCTCTCCCCCGCCGAAGCCCGCGAGCGGGTCGGTGCATCCGGCGTGCTGGGCGGCACCTTCACACCGCACTGCGCAGCCGTGGACCCGGGCCGCCTGGTGCGCGGCCTGGCCGAGGTCGTCGAGCGGCACGGCGTGCGGATCCACGAGCAGACCCCGGTCACCGACGTGGCCTCCGGAGTGGTCACCACCGCCCAGGGCATCGTGCGGGCCCGGACCGTCGTGCGGGCCACCGAGGGATATACCCGCACCCTGGCCGGCCATGGGCGCGATGTCATTCCCGTCTACTCGCTGATGATCGCCACCGAGCCGTTGGGTGAGCCCTTCTGGTCGGAACACGGATTGGCCGACCGGGAGACCTTCGCCGACCACCGCCATCTGGTGATCTACGGCCAACGGACCGAGGACGGTCGGATGGCCTTCGGTGGGCGGGGTGCCCCCTACCACTTCGGCTCGACGATCCGCCCGGCGTTCGACCGCGACGACTCGGTCCACGAGTCGCTCCGGCGCACATTGGTCGAACTGTTCCCGGCTCTGTCGCAGACGGCCATCACCCACCGCTGGGGTGGTCCACTCGGGATCACGCGGGACTGGTTCTCGTCGGTCGGCATGGACCCGACGACCCGCCTGGCGTGGGCCGGAGGGTACGTCGGCGACGGGCTGTCCACCACCAATCTGGCCGGTCGCACGCTACGCGACCTCATCGTCGGCGAGTCCACCGACCTGACCGCCCTGCCATGGGTCAACCACCGATCGCCCAAGTGGGAGCCGGAGCCACTGCGCTACGTCGGGATCAACGCCGGCCTGCGCCTGGCCGGTGCCGCCGATCGAGCCGAGGAGCGGCGGGGTCGGGCCACCTGGCACTCCACGGCGCTCGACAAGTTGGTCGGCGGCTGACACTCCGGTGGTTGTCATCGGCCGTCGGTCCGGTCACCATGGCTGGCATGAACTGGGACTCGCTTCCATCGTCGTATGACCGGGTGGCGGGTGCCTACGAGCGGGCATTCCTCGACGAGCTCGAGTCCAAGCCGTTCGACCGGGAGCTCCTCACCGGATTCTGCCAGACCGTCGACGGGCCGATCGCCGATATCGGGTGCGGACCGGGCCAGGTGGGCGCCTTCTTGAAGGATGCCGGCCGGCAGGTGGTCGGGGCGGATCTGAGCCCGGCGATGGTCGCGTCGGCAGCGAGGCGGCTCGACGCCGCCGTGGTCGCTGACATGCGGGCCCTTCCGTTCGCCGACACCGGCCTGGGCGGTGTCGTCGCCTTCTACGCACTCATCCATCTACGACGCGACGAGGTGGTCGGTGCCCTCGTCGAGATCCGGAGGGTGCTGCAGCCCGGGGGGAAGGTCCTCCTGTCGGCACACGAGGGTTCCGGCACGATCGAACAGGACGAGTTCCTCGGCGAGCCGGTCCCGTTCGTGGCCACCCTGTTCGCCCTCGACGAGCTCGAGGAAGCGGTCCACCGGGCGGGCCTTCGGATCCGGCGGGCCCAACGCCGTGTGCCGTACCCGACGGAGCACCCGACGGTCCGGCTCTACATCGAAGCTACGAGGGAGCCACCCCGGTAGCCGGTCCTGAACCGGCGAGTGCCATCAGGTCGCCACCGACAAATGCCAGGGCGAGTCCGGCGGCAACGACCGAGTCCCGCGTCCCGATCGTCCGCCGGGCGGCCAGTCCGGCCACGGTGTCGAGGGCGTCACTGGCGGTCGTGGCCACGAGCCAACGGCGTTCGTCGCCCGACACACCCGAGCGGTGGGATGCGAGCGTGCCCAGGCCGAGGACCAGGTCGCGGACCCCGATCGTCCGCATCAGCAACAGGGTGGCGCCGCTTGGCGGCTCCCCCCCGGCCACGCGCATGCTCGCGCCCGGTGCCACGATCAGGGCGACGCCTACCGATGTGCGCAGCCACCCCATCGTCTTGACCGTCATCCGCGCCATGCCGCAGGTTAGCCACCGCCAGGGGCTCTTCTCCGCCGATCCGGTTCTAGGCCGGCCCACCGAGTGGGTTGCGTATTGCGAAGCTCGAGCGACCGGGCGGTCAGCCGGCGCCGTAGAAGGGGCTACCGAAGGAGAACACACCGCCGTCGGCCGAGACCATCCAGTAGCCGTTGGTCGACGGGTCCGGCGCCACATCGGTGACAGGTGCGGTCGGGTCGAGCGCGTCCATCGGGCCGAGGAAGGCGGCGCTGCCATAGGCGTAGACCGCGCCGGAGCGGGTCACCTCCCACAGTCCTGTACCGGTGGAGGTGGCAGCCACCGCGACCACCGGGCCGACCGGAAGCGCCGTCGGCTGTGGTCCGACCGGTGGTGCGTTGAACCCGGTCACCGTGCCGTTGGCCGAGACCAGCCAGTAACCACCGGTGGCGGCGTCGGCGGCCATGCCCACCGTAGGCACCGACTGGTTCGTGCCCCCGAGGGAGCCGGCGAACACGGCATCGCCATAGGCGAACACGCCACCGTCGGCGGCGACCTCCCAGTACCCCAGGCCATCGGCGGTCGGGACCAGGTCCACGATCGGCGAGTTCAGCTTCATCCCGGAAGCGGCACCCTCGAACGGGGCGGCACCATAGGCGAACACGCCACCGTCGGCGGCGACCTCCCAGTAGCCGGCACCCTTGGGGTCGGAAACGATCCTGGTGATCGGCGCGGCGAGGTCGAGTCCCGCCATCGACCCGAGGTCAGTGGCCGATCCGTGCGCCGATACTGCTCCGGTGGCCGTCGCCAGCCAGTACCCGGTGCCGTCGGCCGTCGAGGCTATCGAGATCACCGGTCCGAACAGCTGGCCGAGAGGGGTGTACGTGTTGAACGGGATGGCCGACACCTCGTTCGACACGGCCGAGGACGTGACGCCGGTGCGACCCCGGACAGTGAAGTAATAGGTCTGGCCCGATGTCAGGCCGGTCACCAGGTACGAGCTACCGATGATCGGAGTGGTGCCGTTCAGCGGTACCGGGGACTCCATGCCCGGAGTCAGGCCCATGAATACGTCGTAGCCACCGGCCGTCGAGTCGGCCGGGGCCTTCCAGGTCACCAGTGCCGATCCGACGAATGAGGCCGCTCCGGTCACCAGGGGTGCGGGTGGTGGCGTGGCCGGTGCCACCAGGGCCGGGAGCGGATCGATCGGGATGAGTGGGGCCTTCGCCGGCGGCAGGGCGACGATCGCGTCAGGGGCTGACGCCGTCGGCGCCGGTGCTGCCACCAGCGGGGCGGCGACGGCCGGTGTGGTGGGGGCCGGTGTGGTGGTCGGGTTGGCCGGCGCTTTCGCCTCGCCACTGTGCTTGTGGGCGGCGCGTGGTGCCTTCCACTTCGACGAAAGCGGGTCGGGCAGTGCGTAGTAGGGGGACGTGGTCGATGTGGTCGAGCTGGAGGCGATGACCGAGGAGGGGGCGACCGTCGAAGTCGTCGTCGTCGGCACGGTGTATTGGGACGAGTTCGAGTTCGAGTCCTGGGCCGCCGCGGCCGCGGCGAGCTGCTGACTGGCGGCATTGGCGGCAGTTGTCGACGGAATGGCGGCAGGAATGCCGACGGCGACGACCGCGGCGGCGGCCACCGTCCCGGCCAACATCACCTTGGACCGTCTGTCGGGCAGGGGCGCCTCGCCCATGAGCCACTGGGTCCACTGTTTCATGGACTGCAACCAGCTGTTCATTGCGAAGCCCCTTCGAACCTGGACGTGTAGAGCGGACGGATCGTCCGCGTCTCCCCCACCTACCCGCACGGGGCGCCCCGGGAACACCCGTTGCGTCCTGTCCGTGTCGACCCGCTCACTATACCCGTCCGGGCCCGATCTGACGAGGGCGACGGCCAGCGCGACCGGCTGACCAGGGGAGATGCGGATCCCGGTTCATGCCGGTGACCCGCCCTACGCTCATGAGCCGGTGCCGGTGACCGCCGGAGCCGAAGAAACGGGGAGGCAGGCTCATGGCCATAAGGGTGATCCAGTGGGCGACCGGCGGAGTCGGGCGGGCGGCGGTGGCAGGCATCGTGGCCCATCCCGACCTCGAACTGGTCGGGTGCTGGGTGCACAGCCCCGACAAGGTCGGTGCCGACGTCGGCGAGCTGTGCGGTACGGATCGGCTCGGTGTGACGGCCACCGACGACATCGACGCGCTCCTCGGGCTCGGTGCCGACTGCGTCCTCTACTCACCGATCATGGCCGACCCGGGCCTCGTCGCCCGGATCCTTGCGTCCGGGGCCAACGTGGTAACCCCGCTCAACTGGTTCTTCGCCGGCGGCCGCGACGAGTCGGCCATCGAGGCCGCCTGTGTGGCCGGAGGAACCTCGGTCCATGGCACCGGCATCCACCCTGGTGGGATCACCGAGCGGTTTCCGCTGATGGTGTCGTCCCTGTCGCAGTCGATCAGCCACGTGCGGGCCGAGGAATTCTCCGACATCCGGACCTACGATGCCCCCGACGTGGTTGGCGGCATCATGCTCTTCGGCAAGACACCGGAGGAAGCTGCGGCGTCGATGATGCCGACCATTCTCGGCGACGGGTTCCGCCAGTCGATTGCCATGGTCGGGTACGCGCTCGGTTTCGCGCTCGATTCCGAACTGACCGTCTCCCACGAGGTGGCCGTGGCCACCGCTCCCATAGACTCACCCATCGGACCCATCGCACCGGGGCGGATCGCCGCGCAGAAGTTCCGTTGGATCGCCACCGTTCGGGGCGAGCCGGTGGTGACCGTCGCCACCAACTGGTTCATGGGCCAGGAGCACCTGGATCCGGCGTGGACCTTCGGCCCCCAAGGAGAGCGGTTCGAGGTGGAGGTGACCGGGGATCCATCGGCGCACGTGACGTTCCACGGGTGGCACCCGGACTCGATCGCCGCCGGCCTGGCGCGGAATCCGGGTGTCGTGGCCACCGCCACCCACTGTGTGAGCGCCATCCCTTCAGTGGTCGCGGCAGAACCCGGCATCCGGAGCTACCTCGACCTACCCGCCTACTCGGGTCGGGCTGCGGCACACCTCCGCTGACGAAAGGCAGGCGCGCACGGTCGATTCAGATCGAGAAGTCCTCGCCCTTCCACACGCCGGACGCAGAAGGCCGGATCTCGCCGACCCGAACCCGTCCGTGCACCTCGTGCTCGAGGATGTCGACCTGGCGCTGCAGCGCACCGAGGGTCACTCCCACCAGATCCGGCAGCAAGGCGTCCTCGACATCCAATGGCGCCGAGCCGCTCCTCGGTCGACTGCGAGCGATGACCTGACCGGGCACGCCGACGACGACCGAGTCGGGGGGGACGTCGCGGACGACGACGGCGTTGGCTCCGATCCGGCTACCGCTTCCGATGGTGACCGGTCCGAGCACCTTGGCCCCGGCGCCGATGGTGACCCGGTCCCCTATCGTCGGGTGGCGTTTGCCGGCCTCGAGCGCCGTGCCACCGAGTGTCACTCCTTGGTAGATGGTGACGTCGACGCCGATCTCGGCCGTCTCGCCGATCACCACGCCGAGGGCGTGGTCGATGAACAGTCCGGCACCGACGGTGGCGGCCGGATGGATGTCCACCGCGGTCCACGCCCGCATCGCCGCGGACAGGAACCGGGCGGTCAGCAGGTGCCCGTCCCTCCACAGGCGATGGGCGACCCGATGGCCCCACAGTGCGTGGAGTCCTGGATAGCAGAGCACCACTTCAGCCGTCGTACGTGCCGCCGGGTCGCGCTCGCGCACGGTGGCGATGTCCCGCCGGAGTTCGTCGAACACGGTCAGTCGCCGAGGCCCTCGAACAGGGCAGTGCTCAGGTAGCGCTCACCGAAGGAGGGGATGATCACCACGATGAGCTTCCCTGCATTCTCCGGTCGGGCGGCCACCTGGGCGGCGGCCCACGTCGCCGCACCCGACGAGATGCCGACCAGCAGGCCTTCCTCGTGGGCCATTCGGTGGGCCATGTCGAAGGCCTTGTCATTTTCGACGGTGACGACTTCGTCGTAGACACTGGTGTCGAGGACGGCCGGAATGAATCCGGCGCCGATCCCCTGGATCGGATGGGGGCCCTTCTCCCCGCCCGACAGGACGGGCGATGCCGCCGGCTCCACAGCGATCACCTGGACGCCGGGCTTGCGGTCCTTCAGGGTCCGGCCCACGCCGGTGATGGTCCCACCGGTGCCGACGCCGGCAACCAGGATGTCGACTCCGCCGTCAGTGTCGGACCAGATCTCCTCGGCAGTGGTGCGGACATGGATCTCAGGATTGGCCGGGTTCTCGAACTGCTGAGGCATGAAGTAGTCCCCGTCACCTTTGATGATCTCCTCGGCCTTGGCAATGGCGCCACCCATCCCGTCGGGGCCGGGAGTCAGCACCAGCTCGGCGCCGTAGCCGCGCAGTAGCAGTCTCCGCTCCCTGCTCATGGTCTCCGGCATGGTGAAGATGCACGAATAGCCGCGAGCCGCGCACACCATGGCGAGGGCGATACCGGTGTTCCCACTGGTCGGCTCCACCACGGTGGTGCCCGGTCTCAGCAAGCCCGCTTCCTCGGCGGCGTCGATCATGGAGACGGCGATCCGGTCCTTGACACTGCCGGCCGGGTTGAAGAACTCGAGCTTGGCGGCAATGGTGGCTCCGGCGCCGTCTCCGACGTGACGCAGCCGCACGAGTGGCGTGCCGCCGATGAGCTGGGTGATGTCGTCCGCGATACGCATGCCAGGTCTCCTTGATGTCCCACCGGTGCGACACCGGCTGGGTCCGATGATCCTGACCCAACGTATCGGCTCTTCCCGGAGCGCCGACCGGGGCGACTTCCGGCGGCGTTGTGAACTCCGCCCCGGCCGCCGGCTGACCACGTACGACCGCTGCGCCATGGACGGCACGTTGATCGGGGTCCCGTCAGTTGCGGATGCGCTCCTGTGCCCGTCGCATCTGGCCCCTCAGCACCAGGGCCCGGAGTTCTTCCTCGTCGATATCCAGGTAGGCGATCAGCGCCTCCTGCTTCGACCGGTCGGGCAGCTCCTCGTCGGCAGACCACGCAAGCACTTCGGATGGCTTGGCTTCCATCTCCTTGGCGGCGGCTTCGGTGGTGTGCACCCGCTGCCGCATGACGTCATTGAGCAGGTCACCGAGAGTCTGAGGCCGCCCTTGAGCAGAATGCGCTACCCCACTGCCGTCGTCGCGACGGACTTCGGGGGCCACACGGGGCGAACCCGGAGCGCGCGTGTTACTTCCTGCCATCCCTAAAGCACAGCACACTTTGGTTACTCGAGCATCATCGACCGGGTGAATGTTGGGTTACCGACCCATTCCCAGGCGTGGGACGGGCCACGGGCCGTGAGCCACAGGCCACTGCCGGTACCTGTCAAGTTGAGCCAAGGAGCAGTTTGAACCCGACGTGACTTTCGGTCAGGCCCTCCCGCTCATAGAAGCGATGTGCATCTGGGCGCTGTCGGTTCGACGTCAACTGGAGTCGATAGCACCCTTCCTCACGCGCCCTGTCAATAGCGGCGGCGAGCAGCTGGGTACCGATTCCCCGGCTTCGATGGTCCGGATGGACGTGCATCGACTCGATCTCGGCGCACCGGCCTCCCCGCGCTTGCAGATGCCGGAAGACGATCAGCTGGCAGGTGCCGACCACCTCGCCATCGACCTCGGCCACCAGGACGTCGCAACCGGGTGTGGCGCGGATCTCCTCGAGGGCGGACGCATAGGCGGCAGCATCGTCCCGATCCTCCTTGCCCTCCACCAGCGCGCCCAACTCGAGCAGTTCGACGAGCCGGGGCAGGTCTCCATGGCTTGCGCTCCGGACGGTCACCGTTCCCACCGCAGCAGTATGCCAGCCACCTCCGGGCTCGATCCTTCGTAGATGGCGAGCCGGATGCTCGATCAACATCCACCCGTCAGAGGGTCATTGCGCCCGGTGAGATCTCCGTCTGGTCACCGCGACAGTGACTCGAGTACCAGTTCGAGTTCGGGCACCGGACGAGGGAGTTGCAGGGGAAACGCCTGTCGCCGATTCATGGCCCGACTTGGACGGCCCAGGATGAATCCTTGGCCGCTGGGACAACCGAGGGATCGAAGCGTCTCGAGCTCTCCCTTGGTCTCGATGCCCTCGGCCACAATCGTCGTCCGGAACGTCTCCAGTCCGAAGTTCAGAAGTGCTCGCCCAAGTGCCTGGCGAGCAGGATCCTTGTCGATCCCGCGGGTCAGAGCGATGTCGAGCTTGATGATGTCCGGCCTCAGGTTGAGGATGTGGCTGAAACTGGAGAAACCGGATCCGGCGTCGTCCACGGCCAACCGCACACCACGTGATCGAAGCTGGTCGACACTTGCAGCGAACGCCGAATAGTCGGTCACCGGCGTGTGCTCGGTGAGCTCGAGCACGATCCGCTCGGCCGGAGCATCGGCCAACATCGCCCGGAATTGCTCGGACATGATCGTCTCCACCGACGCGTTGAGCGAGAGGTACATTCCGGTCGGGAGGTGGTTGAGCTGTTCCAGCGCCGAGTCCAGGGCGATCTGCTCCAGCTCGACACCGAGCCCGAGGTCGGCTGCTTCCGCGAACCAGATGTCTGGTGGCCGGATCGGCTCGGGAGCGAAGCGGGAGAGGGCTTCGGTTCCTACCGCGGCCCCGGTCTTGAGATCGATGATCGGCTGGAAGTGGGTCTCCAAGGATCGGTGGGCGATCGTGAGCCGTATCAGTCGACCCCGCTCTTCCCGTAACTGCTCGAGCCGGAGCCGTTCCTGTTTGGTCTGTCGGGCCGAGAGAGTCGGCTCGTGGTTCGCGGACCGTACGAGCTTTTTCCCGCGCGGAAGGATGCCTTTCCTCGAAATGAACAAGTCACGACTCGTGGGAGAGCTCGTATTCATTGTCGGCCGATCTTCAGCATCAATGTGTTCACCATCAGCTACTTCCGGCCAGCATCCATCGGCCGCCAGTCGGAGGCACCGCCTTTTCATCGGCTTGTTGTACCCGCAGCTTGAGAATCGCAAACCCACCTGGACCGCGAAGATCGGTGAGGGAAGGCTCTGAAACGACACCAATGGGCCTGAAATGGCATCGATCTGCGCACGGCGACCGGGGGTGAGGGCGGGATCAGGGAGACCGGGACGGTCGAGAACCCCCTATGTCGATGTCCCGGTGGGGTCTCCGTGGTGGACCAGTGCGTCCGTGAGTGGACCGATCCCGGCAAGCCGGGACGCCAAATCGTCACTGAGATGATGTCGAGCAGCTAAGACGGCGGGGTCGGTGTAGCTGATGCTGGTACGGCCGTCATCGTCCCAGACGAGCACTTTGAGGGGGAGATCCAGCGCAGCCAGTGGTGAAGCCACCATGACCGGCGTGCCGCCGGTCGGGCTGCCGAAGATCACGAGCTTCGTTTCGCGAAGTTCAAGCCCGTGCCGCCTGGCCTCGCCGCTGTGGTCGATGATCGTGAAGACCTTCATGTCGTGGGATTCAATGAGATCGGAGAGCCGAGCCACGGCGTCGGCCACCGACCCTGAGGTGACTTTGGTGATGATCCCGGCGTCGAGGTTCACTTCAGACGCGTCAGGCATTGGACAGACTCCTTTCATGGACGGTCATGTATCCGGCAATCATTGCCGTCGGGAGTGGCGCGTCCTAGGCGTCGCCGTACCGGGTATGCGCCGTTGCCCGGCACACGCCAGCGTCCGTGGCCCTTGACGGACTCAGACTTCGGTGACTGCCTCGACGACAGGCCCGAACGTGGAGCCATCGCCCCGTACCGTCACGTGCCATGTCCGATGCAGGTTCCGCCGTCGCCATCGCTGTTGGTACCGTCAGGGCAGGTGGTGGCGATCCAGGTGACACCCGTCACGTCGGCTCCGCGCATGGCGGCTCCGGACAGGTTGGCGAATCCGAGGAAGGAGCCGCCCAGGTCGGCGCCGACCAGGTCGGCACCGACCAGGTTCGTGGTCTCCAGTGCGGCGGCGGACAGGTCGGCATCGGACAGGTCGGCATATGACAGGTTGGCACCGGACAGGTTGGCGTTCGACAGGTTGGCGTTCGACAGGTTGGCGCCATTCAGGTTGACGTTGGTCAGGATGCAGCTCTGTAGGTTTCCGTAAGGGCCGATGAAGGCACAGTTCTGCTGGGTCGACGGCACCGCCATCACTGCCGACGAAGGGTGGCTCCGGCCTGCCGCCGTCTTGGCTTGGGCCGTAACCGAGTACGTGAGTCCGTCGTTCAATCCGCTGATGGAGCACGACGTCTTCTTGGTTTGGCACGATCTGGCCACGCCGCTGCTCCTGGCGCGAACGAGATAGCCGGTGACCGGCGAACCACCGCTGGAGGCAGGCGCCGTCCAGGAGACATCGATGGCCGCGTCGACGCCCACCGCTTTGACCATCGTCGGGGGCCCCGGAAGCTTGCCGGTGGAATGGCGCCCGGAAGCCCCGGCCGGCGTGATCGCACCAGCCTGAACGGTCAGAAGCACCAGTGTCCCCACCATCGCCACCCCAGCCGCCATCCCTCGCCTATTCACAACTCCCACCTTTCACCGGTCCGGACGGGCTCCCGTGGTACCACTCTTCCACCGAAGAATCAGACGGGCTCCGGTCCACCACGCTCCGTGGTTCGCCCGCTTGGCACCGCTGTCGACCCTTCGCCCTTGGTCAACCCATCGCCATGCCCACGATGGGCTTGTTCAGCGGGGTACCCCCGGTCGAGCCGTAGAAGGTGGCGTCCCCGTAGCTGAAGATGCCACCGTCACTGGCGACCATCCAGTAGCCGTTGCCGTCCGGAGTGGCGGCCATGCCTACGATGGGCTTGTTGAGAGGGGTACCGCCGGTCGAGCCGTAGAAGGTGGCGTCCCCGTAGCTGAAGATGCCACCGTCACTGGCGACCAGCCAGTAGCCCTTGCCGTTCGGGTTGGCGGTCATGCCCACGATGGGCTTGTTGAGTGGGGTGCCCCCGGTCGAGCCGTAGAAGGTGGCGTCCCCGTAGCTGAAGATGCCGCCGTCACTGGCGACCAGCCAGTAGCCCTTGCCGTCCGGGGTGGCGGCCATGCCCACGATGGGCTTGTTCAGTGGGGTGCCCCCGGCTGAGCCGTAGAAGGTGGCGTCCCCGTAGCTGAAGATGCCGCCGTCACTGGCGACCATCCAGTAGCCCTTGCCGTCATGGGTGGCGGCCATGCCCACGATGGGCTTGTTGAGAGGGGTGGCCCCGGCTGAGCCGTAGAACGCGGCGTCCCCGTAGTTGAAGATGCCGCCGTCACTGGCGACCATCCAGTAGCCCTTGCCGTCCGTGGTGGTGGCCATGCCCACGATGGGCTTGTTCAGAGGGGTGCCCCCGGTCGAGCCGTAGAAGGTGGCGCCTCCGTAGCTGAAGATGCCGCCGTCACTGGCGACCATTGTGTAACCCGGTGCCCCGGTGAATGGGAGAGTGATCGGGACGGCGCTGACGGTGAGGGTGTAGGTGAAGGTTCCGGTGTCTCCATACGCGTCGCCGGTCGTCCCGGTTGCCGTGTATGTGCCGAGTGCCAGCGTGCCGCTCGTGGTGATCGTGCCGGTGGACGAGACATCGAGGCCCGCGCCACCCCCGGTGAAAGTGACCGGCCCGATGTTGCCCGTCGTGTCGAGCCGGGTGGTGAAGGCGGACGAACCGCTCGTCATCACCGAGCCCGAGGTGGGTGTGGTCTGGGTGATGGGGACGGTCCGCACTGTGAGGGTGTAGGTGAAGCTCCCCACATCCCCCAAGGCGTCGCCGGTGGACCCGATGGCCGTATACGTGCCGGCCGCCAGCGTGCCACTCGTGGTGACCTTGCCGCCGGTCGAGACATCGAGGCCCGCGCCACCCCCGGTGAAGGTGACCGGTCCGTTGGGGACGGTGGTGTGGAGCTGGGCGGTGAAGCCAGCTGAACCCGTCGTCGTCACTGAGCCCGTGGTGGGTGTGGTCTGGCTGATGGTGGCCGGGCTGACGGTGAGGGTGTACGTGAAGGTACCGCCATTCCCGAAGGCGTCGCCGGTGGTCCCGGTTGCCGTATACGTGCCGACTGCCAGCGTGCCGGTCGTGGTGATCTGGCCGCTGGACGAGACACTGAGGGCCGTTCCACCACTGGTCTTGGTGAAGGTGACCGGTCCCTCGTTGCCGCTCGTGTGGAGTTGGGTGGTGAAGTTCGCGGAGCCGGTCGTCTCCACCGAACCCGTGGGGGGTGAGGTCTGGCTTATGAGCCCGGTGACGACGATGAGGGTGTAAGAGAAGGTCCCGGCGTCACCGTATGCGTCCTCGGTTGTCCCCTTCGCCGTATATGTGCCGATTGCCAGCGTGCCGGTCGTGGTGATTTGGCCGCTGGGCGAGACATCGAGGCCCGTGCTGCCACCGGTCTTGGTGAAGGTGACCGGTCCGTTGTTGCCGGTCGTTTCGAGCTGGTCGGTGAAGGCAGTTGATCCGCTTCCGGACACCGAATTCGAGGTGGGGTCGATCTGGGAGATGGTGACGGGGCTGACGGTGAGGGTGTAGGTGAAGGTACCGACATCCCCGGAGGCGTCACCGGTGGTCCCGGTCGCCGTGTAGGTGCCGGCGGCCAGCGTGCCGGTGGTGGTGATCTGGCCGCTAGATGAGACGGCCAGTCCCGTGCCACCACCGGTGAAGGTGACCGGTCCGTTGTTGCCGGTTGTGACGAGCTGGTCGGTGAAGCCAGCCGATCCGGTCGTGGTCACCGACCCCGAGGTGGGCGCGGTCTGGGTGATGGATCCGACGGTGAGGGTGTAGTTGAAGGTCCCGGTGTCTTCGTATGCGTCTCCGGTGGTCCCGGTCGCCGTGTAGGTGCCAGCGGCCAGCGTGCCGGTGGTGGTGATCTGGCCGCTGGACGAGACGTTGAGACCCGTGCCACCACCGGTGAAGGTGACCGGTCCGTTGGGAGCGTTCGTCTCGAGCTGGTCAGTGAAAGCGGACGATCCTCCCACCGTCACCGAGCCTGACATGGGCGCGGTCTGGGAGATGGTGACCGGGCTGACGGTGAGGGTGTAGGTGAAGTCTCCGCTGTCTCCGTACGCGTCGCCGGTGGTCCCCGTCGCCGTGTAGATGCCGGCCGCCAGCGTGCCGGTCGTGGTGATCTGGCCGCTGGACGACACGGTGAGGCCCACTCCACCACCGGTGAACGAGGCGGCGCCGACATTGCCGGTCGTCTGGAGATGGTCGATGAAGGCAGCCGATCCGGTCGTGGTCACTGAACCCGACATCGGCGCGTTCTGAATGATGGAGACGGAGCTGACGGTGAGGGTGTAGCTGAAGGTCCCGGTGTCGCCGTAGGCGTCGCCCGTGGTCCCGGACGCCGTGTAGGTGCCGGCGGCCAGGGTGCCGGTTGTGGTGATCTGGCCAGCGGACGAGACGGAGAGTCCCGCTCCACTACCGGAGAAGGTGACCGGTTCGTAGGTGCCCGTCGTCTCGAGCTGATCGGTGAAGGTGGATGATTCGGTCGTCGTCACCAAGCCCGAGGTGGGCTTGGTCTGGTAGATGATGACGGGGCTGACGGTGAGGGTGTAGGTGAAACTCCCGGTGTCTCCGAACGCATCGCCCGTGGTCCCGGTCACCGTATGGGGGCCGGCTGCCAGGGTGCCGGTGGTGGTGATCTGTCCACCGGACGAGACCGATAGTCCCGCTCCACTACCGGTGAAGGTGACCGGCCCGTTGCTTCCGGTCGTTTCGAGCTGGTCAGAGAAGACGGATGATTCGGTCGTCGTCACCGAGCCCGAGGTGGGGTCGGTCTGGGAGATGGTGACGGGGCTGACGGTGAGGGTGTAGGTGAAAGTCCCGGTGTCTCCGAAGGCGTCGGCCGTCGTCCCCGTCGCCGTATGGGGGCCGGCTGCCAGGGTGCCGGTGGTGGTGATCTGTCCACCGGACGAGACCGATAGTCCCGCTCCACTACCGGTGAAGGTGACCGGCCCGTTGCTTCCGGTCGTTTCGAGCTGGTCGGTGAAGGCGGATGATTCGGTCGTCGTCACCGAACCCGACATGGGCGTTGTCTGGGAGATGGTGACCGGGCTGACGGTGAGGGTATAGGTGAAGTTCCCGACATCTCCGGAGGCGTCACCCGTGGTCCCCGTCGCCGTGTAGGTGCCGGCCGCCAGGGTGCCGGTAGTGGTGATCTGGCCGCTGGACGAGACCTCGAGGCCGGTGCCACTGCCGGCGAATGTCACCGGCCCATCGCTGCCGGTCGTGTTGAGCTGGTCGGTGAAGGCAGCCGATCCGCTCACCGTCACCGAGCCCGAGGTGGGAGTGGTCTGGATGATGGCACCGACGGTGAGGGTGTAGGTAAAGGTCCCGGTATCTCCTAGGGCGTCGCCCATGGTTCCCGTCGCCGTGTAGGTGCCGGCCGCCAGGGTGCCGGTGGTGGTGATCTGGCCGCTGGACGAGACCTCGAGGCCGGTGCCACCACCGGTGAAGGTGACCGGTCCGTTGTTGCCGGTCGTATTGAGTTGGTCGGTGAAGGCAGCCGATCCGCTCACCGTCACCGAGCCCGAGGTGGGCGTGGTCTGGATGATGGCACCGACGGTGAGGGTGTAGGTGAAGGTCCCGGTGTCTCCGTATGCGTCTCCGGTGGTCCCCGTCGCCGTGTAGGTGCCGGCCGCCAGGGTGCCGGTGGTGGTGATCTGGCCGCCGGATGAGACGTCGAGGCCGGTGCCACCACCGGTGAAGGTGGCCGGTCCGTTGTTGCCGGTCGTTTCGAGCTGGTCGGTGAAGGTGGCGGATCCGCCTGTAGACACCGAGCCAGAGGTGGGCGCGATCTGGGAGATGATGACGGGGCTGACGGTGAGGGTGTAAGTGAAGTTTCCTGCGCCCGCCGAAGCGTCGCCCATGGAGCCTGTCGCCGTGTAGCTGCCGGCCGCCAGGGTGCCGGTCGTGGTGATCTGGCCGCTGGACGAGACGTCGAGCCCGGTGCCACCACCGGTCTTGGTGAAGGTGACCGGGCCGATGTTGCCGGTCGTTTCGAGCTGGTCGGTGAAGGTGGCGGATCCTGTCGTTGTCACCGAGCCCGCGGTGGGCGCGGTCTGGGTGATGGAGTGGGTGTGGACGGTGAGGGTGTACCGCCATACGCCTGTGTCGCCGAAGGCGTCGCTGTCGGTGCCGAACAGGAAGTAGTTGCCTATAGGGGTTGTGGCGGGAGCGGAGACAGCGCCTGTCGAGGAGACGCTTCCCCACGTTGTGGCCGAGTCGGTGGCGAACGTCACCGGGCCGTTGTTGCCCGTCGTCTCCAACTGGCCACTAAATGCCGTGCCAAGGTTCACCGAGCCTGCAGTGGGGGCAGCCTGAAAGATCGTGCCGGCTGCTCCCGCGTGTACGGCTCCGATGACAGCGACGGGCCCCACGAGGCCAGCCGTTGCAAGTGCCACCGCTCCGCAAAGTGTCACCAAGCGAACGGATCGCGATCGTGTCGCCATCATCTCTGTGTCTCCTCCCGCCGAATGCGTTGCCAGATCCTGAGCCTGCCCGCATCATTCCGGCAATGCATGTTCCACATGCTGTCCGGCACCCCCGTTCAGCTAAACCACCACGCGGAATCTACGGGTTGGTCCGTGCGATTACAAGCGGAACGTGCTGCTCACGCACAACTGACCACTCGTTCGCGACAAGTGCCCACTGTGAGTGATCTTCACCCCAAACTCTCGAGCTCCGATCGCCATGACGCCGGACGACGAAACACGTCGGACCAAGGCCTCCCAACCGGAGCTGCGAGGCGTACAACGAAAGAAGGACCCCCTTTCGGGGGCCCTTCTTTCCGACCCCCATGGAGGGGCTCCCAAATAGGGAGCCCCTCCTTCCGGGATCACGCAAGGATGCCGACTGGCACCCTCTCGTTCACCTCAGGGAGTGCGCCCGTCGGTGAACGTTGCCACGTTCATGCCAGCACCAATGCCGAAGACGAGCGTCCCAGGCAGCGCCGACGGAAGAGTCGGGCTGCTCACGACATTCCCGTTGCCCTGGTACAGGACACCCTGCAGATTCACCGTCGGGTCACCGGTGGATTCGGCAGTGATTGCCACGTCCACGGCCGAGCCATCGGCGTTCACCACGGGGATCGGACCGTAGAGGCCCGAGCACGTAGCTCCGGTGAGCGGAGCCGTCAAGGTGACGGATCCCAATGTCGAGACGCCGTTCACCGTGTACGAGTAGTCGTACACGAACGGCAGACCCTCGAGGACCGCATCAGGAGAGGTCTGCGATGTGCAGATCTTGAAGTCACCTTGGTAGACGGCGTCCGTGAACGTCGCAACAGTCTCATTGCCGACTCCGCCGTAGACGACCGTGACCGTGGCCGGGTCCGTGGTGGGGCCTGAGAGCAGGCGACTTCCGGTCGGGTCCGTCACACCTTCGGTCGAGACGTTCTCCAAGTAGAAGTTGGGGTTCGCCTGGATCTCATTGATGGATGCGGTTCCGGCCGGCACCTGGAAGGGCTGCGAGCAATCCCCGGCATGGACCGTGAACACCGGCCCACCATTGACCGTGAACGGGAAGCTCTGAGTCCCCGTGGAGGCGTCCGCAGCGTCCTTACAGACCTCGACCCAACCGAGGGCCTGGTCGGTGAAGATTGCCGCGGTGACCGACCCGGTTTGCGGACCGACCGTCAGAACCGCCGTCGTGCTGGTGCTCCCGGCATTCTGCGACGCTGGGCTGATCGAGGTTCCGACCAGTTCAATGTTCGGCTGGCCGATCTCATTGATCGTCACTGTCGATCCGAGCGGGTAGCTCTTGTTAACCGGCGTGCAGATCTCCTGTGCCCCGTACGCAGTTGCATAGGCAGTCACGTACTTCGTACCGGCTACGGCCGAATCCGTCACAGCGAACTCGAACGGCATGCCCACGAGTGCCCCACTTGTGGCCGTCAGTGTCTTGCAGACCTTGACGTTACCGTCGTTCGTCTTGTTCCAGAAGTTCGCAGTCGTGTCCTGACCGGAGACGACCTTGAACACGCCTGTACCCGTTGCCAGGTTGACGCTCACCAGATCCGAAGCAGGGGATGCGGTGATCGCCGACGTGTAGTACGGAGGCTGGGCAGTCTCGACCACCGTGACCGAGCCGGCAGGCGCAGAAACGTCACCGCTACAGCTGCCAACGGGAACGGCCAACGTGGTGCTCCAACTTCCCTCGGTCAGCGTGTAGTCAAACGTTCCATGGACTTGCTTGTCACCGGCGTACTTACATACTTCGATGGCTCCCGCTGCCTTTGTCTTGGCCGGCGCTGCCCCTGCGGTGCTGACACCAAATGTCAATCCGCTCAAGACCGCAGCCCCCACGACACCTGCAACCAGAGACAGCCGCACTGTTCTCTTTGCGGCAGATTGCCGCCCCGTAGTGGACATAGATGCTTCTCCTCCTAATAGGTCAATCCGCGCCCAGCGGCGCTCCCGCCACAATGAACCAAGTGTGAAGGTATGTCATCGTCCGATCCGAACGAAGATTCGTGTCGTCGTTGGTCGCGTCGCCCACATGAGCCTTGGTTGCCTGCGAATCAGCCGGTTCCTCTGAGTTCGCGGCGGGCCGATGACGCAGCAGAAGTTGGCGATCTACTGCGGAGCGCGAGGCCATTAATACTCAGCGTGAGAAAACGGGGCACTTCCGCGCACTTCGCGCCAACTCAGTGGACAGCGCGCACAGACGAGGCTAGATAGATGACGGCTAGGGGATCGATCCAATGCATCGATCGACGCATCAGGTGGACCCCCTTTCCGTGCGACGGACATGGCGTATACGACGGATACGACAAGGTAAGGCGGCGGCTTGACAACGGTAACTAGTCTTGACAATTTGAGCGGGCCGATCGTCCCGACGGACGGCGACGATTCCTTCTCGGCGATCCTCCGAGGTGAGGGCTTCGGAGAGCGCTTCGAGCGCAATGAGGATGCCCTCGTCGCGTTCGACAACTCGGGACGTCTGGTGGCGGCAAACCACGCGTCGGAACTGCTCTTCGGGTACCAGGCCGGCGAACTGAGCGACTGCGCGATATCCGCCCTCTTGGTTGACGGCTTCGACCTGGCGGCCGTTCTCCCCTCGACCGGTCCACCACCCCCGGTGCACCCGGCTGGAAAGGGCACGGCTGGCGAACGGGCCCTGGTCGGTTCCTCGATAGTGACGGGTGTGCGCAAATCCGGCATTCGAGTCCCAATTTCCCTAAGCCTCATCCGGATCGCGGGTTCGAAGGACGGTGTGGTCCTGGCCGTAATGCGCGAGACGACGGCCCCTGCCGCGGATGCGAGTTCAACGGGGTTCTTAAGCAATGAGACCACCGGTCGAGACATGCTGGCGCTCCAACGCGAGCTCTTGGTGGAGGTGGCCCGTGGCAACGGCGTGGGTGGCATCGCCGGCGCCCTCCACGCCCGGACCGGCAGGAAGGTCCTCATCCTCGACCGGGCCGGCCACGTCATCGCCTCCGCCGGCTACACGGACGAGGACCCCGCCCCCACGGGGCCCGTCAACGTGGTCCGCGGGGATGCGCCTCATGCGGTTCGACAGCGCCACGGGGACTGCTGGACGGCGGCGGCCCGTCCCGATCGTTTGCTTCTCGGAAGCATCGCCATCTTCGATCCGGCCAGAGATCTGCCCGAATCAGACCAGATGGCACTGGAGCAGGCCATCTCCATCCTCAGCGCCGAGCTGCTCCAGTACAACGGCACGGCAGAACCGGCACCCGCCGACTGGGATGCGTTCGCCGAGGAACTGTTGCGCGGCCGCGATCACGAGCTGTTGGGCATCCGTGCGAAAGCCCACGGCTACGATCTCGACCGGGATCATCGGGCCGTCGCCGTCCAGGCTCCGGGAACGGGACCGGAGGGCGTGTCGGTCATCGAGCAGGTGTTGCGGAACACGGGAGTGCGGACCCCACTACTCACCGCGCGTTCGGATCACATCATCTTCATTACCGCCGAGGACCTTGCGTGGGAACGGGTGGGATCCGATCTGAACGGCGCGTTGGGCCCAGGTACCCGGATCGGGGTGGGGGGAATGTACCAGGTCATCGAGCTGTACCGATCTCACACCGAGGCAATCATGGCGCTGGAGCTTGGAGCGACCGTCAATAGTGACAATACGGTGACGACTTTCGGCGACCTCGGCGTATGGGGCATCCTCGTTGACTCCCAGCAACCGGGCAAGCTTCTAAACCTGGTCGAAGAATGGATCGGCGCGCTCATCGAGGTGGACACGTTGCATGGGAGCGAATTGGTGAAGACGCTCACCAACTACCTCAAGCAATCGTGTGCGACGGAGACGACGGCCACCAGCCTCCATATCCACCGCAACACGCTTCGCTACCGCCTTGCGAAGATTGCGGAAATCACGGGACACAACCTGGCGGACGCTGATCAGCGGTTTCAGCTGGAGCTGGCATGCCGGGCCTGGACAGTGTTGCAGGCCCTAGAAACCGCTGGGGTGGTCTTGCTCAATCGTGACCAGCTACCCCAGCGGGCGAGATGGTGACGATTGCCGGAACGGTGGCGAATGGTCGTTCGTTGCCAGCCCTTTGAGGCGGGGCATGACAGGGCCCTGGGATGATCGGCATCAGGCCGGGAAGCCAATTCTGCGGCAGGACTCCCTCCGCAACTCATGAATGAGGCGGATCATGGAATTCCGCTCACTCTTGGGCGCGTTCATGTACATGTCCACGCGATTGGCGTCCATCGTCTTCTGGTATTCGGCGATCTGGCTCATCAATTCGGAGTCCACCGCAATTCGAGCAAACAGCGGAAGGCGGCCTCGGTACACGCCGATGAGCCTGACGGAGTCATGGCCGAACTTCCTGGGGGAAAACTGTTCGTCAAGATGACTCGCGAGCGCCTTCGAATACATCTCGATACATGAGCTGACCATCGTCGGCTCGACGTAGAAGGCACCCCATCCCGAGTCGAAATCGTTTTCCAACAGAGCTTGGAGGGACAGAAACCACGCTTCGGCACTGGCGAAGTAACTCATCCAAATCGGGTGTCCGTCGCCCATTGGTATCAGCCGCGATTCCATCCCGCCACCTCATCGATCCATTCGCGATTCGCCACGTTATCGACAATCGCCGACCGGAGCGGGTGAGTGCCCTTGCCTGTCTATGCGTTCGACTCAGGAAACGCGGGGGCGAGTGGATGTCCGCAGCTACATCACGTGGGCAACAAGCATGACGTCAGCGATCACCTGAATCATTGAATCGGGCCATCGGATGCTGGAATGAATCGCGCAATCGCAGGCATTCAGGCCCTGCGCAGCGTGTGCATCACCTGAAGGGATTTGGGACCAGTGCCAGTAATCTGGACCCGGAGTGACGGCACGGTCCACACATTCAGCGTGGGCGACCCAAACCCGACTTTGACCGGAATCCCGTTGATGGTCATGGACTTCTGACCGGTCGGATCGACGCTCGAGCCTGTTTCGGCGCTGAGCTGCCAGACGACAACGGAACCGATAGAGGGCGAAGGCGTCGGGCACGAGAGGTCCACCGCGGGGAGTCCGAGGTGCAGGGTGCCAGGGGCGGAAGAATCGGGACAATTGTTATCTTGTTTCACTGCCCAGTTGCCCGGGGCCGAGATTGCCACCTTGCCATAGGTGTAGGTCTTCCAACCTGACGGAATCGAGGCAATCGTCGTGCCTTGGGATGCGGTTGTCGAGCTACTACAGGCAGATATGAGCAGCGGAGACGCAACGAGGGCGAGTAAGCCCGCAAAGGACTTCAAAGCCCGCGGGTATGACCGCAGAGCTCCGAACTTCTTCATATTCGAGTCTCGGAGCAACTTCTTTGTCACCCTTCTCCTTAGGCGCTGACGGTGAGGGTGTAGGTGAACGTACCGGCGTCTCCGAAGCCGTCACCGGTGGTCCCGGTCGCCGTGTAGGTGCCGACTGCCAGGGTGCCGGTGGTGGTGATCTGGCCACTGGACGAAACGACGAGTCCCGTGCCGCCCCCGGTAAAGGTGACCGGTCCGTTGTTGCCGGTCGTGTTGAGCTGGTCGGTGAAGGTAGCTGATCCACTCGTGCTCACCGAGCCCGAGGTGGGCGTGGTCTGGGTGATGGTGACCGGGCTGACAGTGAGCGTGTAGGTGAAGGAACCGGCGTCTCCGAAGCCGTCACCGGTGGTCCCGGTCGCCGTGTAGGTGCCCGCCACCAGAGTGCCGGTGGTGGTGATGGCGCCGCTGGACGAGACGACGAGTCCCGTGCCACCCCCACTGAAGGTGACCGGTCCGTTGGGAGCGTTCGTCTCGAGCTGATCGGTGAAGGTAGACTGATCCACTCGTGGTCACCGAACCCGAAGTCGGCGCGGTCTGGGAGATGGTGACCGGGCTGACAGTGAGCGTGTAGGTGAAGGAACCGGCGTCTCCGTAGGCGTCACCGGTGCTCCCGGTGGCTGTGTAGGTGCCCGCCGCCAGAGTGCCGGTGGTGGTGATCGCGCCGCTGGACGAGACGACGAGTCCCGTGCCACCCCCACTGAAGGTGACCGGTCCGTTGGGGGCGTTCGTCTCGAGCTGGTCGGTGAAGGCCGACGATCCGGTCACCGTCACCGAGCCCGATGTGGGCGTGGTCTGGGTGATGGTGACCGGGCTGACAGTGAGCGTGTAGGTGAAGGAACCGGCGTCTCCGTAGGCGTCGCCGGTGCTCCCGGTGGCTGTGTAGGTGCCGGCCACCAGAGTGCCGGTGGTGGTGATGGCGCCGCTGGACGAGACGGCGAGTCCGGTGCCACCCCCACTGAAGGTGACCGGTCCGTTGGGGGCGCTCGTCTCGAGCTGGTCGGTGAAGGCCGACGATCCGGTCACCGTCACCGAGCCCGATGTCGGCGTGGTCTGGGTGATGGTGACCGGGCTGACAGTGAGCGTGTAGGTGAAAGTACCGGCGTCTCCGTAGGCGTCGCCGGTGCTCCCGGTGGCTGTGTAGGTGCCCGCCACCAGAGTGCCGGTGGTGGTGATGGCGCCGCTGGACGAGACGACGAGTCCCGTGCCACCCCCGCTGAAGGTGACCGGTCCCTTGGGAGCGCTCGTCTCGAGCTGGTCGGTGAAGGCCGACGATCCGGTCACCGTGACCGAGCCCGAGGTGGGCTTGGTCTGGGTGATGGTGACGGCCTTGACGGTGAGCGTGTAGGTGAACGTCCCGCTGTCTCCATAGGCGTCGCCGGTGGTCCCGGTGGCTGTGTAGGTGCCGGCCACCAGAGTGCCGGTGGTGGTGATGGCGCCGCTGGACGAGACGACGAGTCCCGTGCCACCCCCAGCTGAAGGTGACCGGTCCGTTGGGAGCGCTCGTCTCGAGCTGGTCGGTGAAGGCCGACGATCCGGTCACCGTCACCGAGCCCGAGGTGGGCTTGGTCTGGGTGATGGTGACGGCCTTGACGGTGAGCGTGTAGGTGAACGTCCCGCTGTCTCCATAGGCGTCTCCGGTGGTCCCGGTCGCCGTGTAGGTGCCGGCCGCCAGGGCGCCGGTGGTGGTGATGGCGCCGCTGGACGAGACGTCGAGTCCCACGCCACCTCCGGTTTTGGCGAAGCTGACCGGACCGTTGGGGACGTTCGTCTCGAGCTGGTCGGTGAAGGCCGACGATCCGGTCACCGTCACCGAGCCCGAGGTGGGCTTGGTCTGGGTGATGGTGACGGCCTTGACGGTGAGCGTGTAGGTGAACGTCCCGCTGTCTCCATAGGCGTCACCGGTGGTTCCGGTCGCCGTATAGGTGCCGGCCGCCAGAGTGCCGGTGGTGGTGATGGCGCCGCTGGAGGAGACGGCAAGGTCGTTGCCACCTCCGGTGAAGGTAACCGGTCCGCTGTTGCCGGTCGTGTCGAGTTGGCCAGTGAAGGTGGACGATCCGGTCACCGTCACCGATCCCGAGGTGGGCTTGGCCTGGGTGATGGTGACGGCGCTGACGGTGAGGGTGTAGGTGAAGGTGCCGGTGTCCCCAAGCCGTCACCGGTGGTCCCGGTCGCCCTATAGGTTCCCTTTGCCAGGGTGCTCGTCGTGGTGATCCGGCCGCTGGATGAGACGTCGAGTCCCGCACCACCTCCGGTCTTGGCGAAGCTGACCGGTCCGTTGTTGCCGGTCGTGTCGATCTGTTCGGTGAAGCCAGCCGATTTCGTCGTGGTCACCGAGCCCGACGTCGGCGACGTCTGGGTGATGGTGACGGCGTCGACCGTGAGGATGAAGGTGAAGATCCCCGTGTCTCCGAAGCCGTCCCCGGTGGTCCCGGTCGCCGTGTAGGTGCCGGCTGCCAGCCGACCGGTGGTGGTGATCTGGCCGCTGGCCGAGACGTCGAGTCCCGCACCACCTCCCGTCTTGGCGAAGGTGACCGCTCCGCTGTTGCCGGTTGTCTTGAGTTGGTCGGTGAAGCCAGCCGATTTGCCCGTTTTCACCGAGCCCGACGTGGGCGCCGTCTGGACGATGGTGACGGCGTTGACCGTGAGGGTGAAGGTGAAGGTCCCGGTATCTCCGAAGCCGTCCCCGGTGGTCCCGGTCGCCGTGTAGGTGCCGGCCGCCAGCCGACCGGTCGTGGTGATCTGGCCGCTGGCCGAGACGTCGAGTCCGGCACCGCCTCCGGTCTTGACGAAGTTGACCGGTCCGCTGCCGCCCGTCGTCTTGAGTTGGTCGGTGAAGCCAGCGGATTTCGTCGTGGTCGCTGAGCCCGAGGTGGGCGTGGTCTGGGTAATGGTGCCGGCGCTGACGGTGAGGGTGTAGGTGAAGGTCCCGGCGTCTCCGTACGCGTCACCGGTGGTCCCGGTCGCCGTGTAGGTGCCCTTTGCCAGGGTGCCCGTCGTGGTGATGGCGCCGCTGGACGAGACGACGAGTCCCGCACCACCTCCGGTCTTGGCGAAGCTGACCGGCCCGATGCCGCCTGTCGTATTGAGCTGGTCGGTGAAGCCAGCCGATTTACTCGTGGTTACCGAGCCCGAGGTGGGCGTGGTCTGGGTAATGGTGCCGGCGCTGACGGTGAGCGTGTAGGTGAAGATCCCGGTGTCTCCATACGCGTCTCCGGTGGTCCCGGTCGCCGTGTAGGTGCCCTTTGCCAGGGTGCCGGTGGTGGTGATGGCTCCGCTTGACGAAACGACGAGTCCCGTACCTCCTCCCGTTTTGGCGAAGCTGACTGCCCCGCTGTTGCCGGTCGTAGTGAGCTGGTCGGTGAAGCCAGCCGATTTACTCGTGGTCACCGAGCCCGAGGTGGGCGTGGTCTGGGTGATGGTGCCGGCGCTGACGGTGAGCGTGTAGGTGAAGATCCCGGTGTCTCCGTACGCGTCTCCGGTGGTCCCGGTCGCCATGTAGGTGCCGTTTGCCAGGGTGCCGGTGGTGGTGATGGCTCCGCTTGACGAAACGACGAGTCCCGTACCCCCTCCCGTTTTGGCGAAGCTGACTGCCCCGCTGTTGCCGGTCGTCTTGAGCTGATCGGTGAAGGCCGACGATCCGGTCACCGTCACCGAGCCCGAGGTGGGCGCAGTCTGGGTGATGGTGACGGCGTTGACGGTGAGGGTGTAGGTGAAGGTGCCGGTGTCCCCGAAGCCGTCACCGGTGGTCCCGGTCGCTGTATAGGTGCCGACTGCCAGGGTACCGGTGGTGGTGATCTGGCCGCTGGAGGAGACGGCAAGGTCCGTGCCACCTCCGGTGAAGGTGACTGGTCCGCTGTTGCCGGTCGTGTGAAGTTGATCGGTGAAGGCAGCCGATCCGGGCACCGTCACCGAGCCTGAGGTGGGCGTGGTCTGGGTGATAGCGATGGCCTTGACCGTGAGGGTGTAGGTGAAGGTGCCGGTGTCGCCATAGGCGTCACCGGTGGTTCCGGTCGCCGTGTAGTTGCCTTTTGCCAGGGTGCCGGTCGTGGTGATCTGGCCACTGGACGAGACATCGAGGCCCGCACCACCTCCGGTCTTGGCGAAGGAGACCGACCCGATGTTGCCGGTCGTGGTGAGTTGGTCGGTGAAGCCAGCCGATTTACTCGTGGTCACCGAGCCCGAAGTGGACCGGGTCTGGGTGATGGTGACGGCCTTGACGGTGAGGGTGAAGGTGAAGATCCCGGTATCTCCGAAGCCGTCCCCGGTGGTCCCGGTCGCCGTGTAGGTGCCGGCCGCCAGCCGGCCGGTGGTGGTGATCTGGCCGCTGGCCGAGACGTCGAGGCCCGCACCACCTCCGGTCTTGGCGAAGGAGACTGCTCCGCTGTTGCCGGTCGTCTTGAGTTGGTCGGTGAAGCCAGCCGATTTACTCGTGGTCACCGAGCCCGAGGTGGGCGTGGTCTGGGTGATGGTGACGGCCTTGACGGTGAGCGTGAAGGTGAAGTTCCCGGTGTCTCCATAGGCGTCCCCGGTGGTCCCGGTCGCCGTGTAGGTGCCGGCCGCCAGCCGGCCGGTGGTGGTGATCTGGCCGCTGGCCGAGACGTCGAGGCCCGCACCACCTCCGGTCTTGGCGAAGGAGACTGCTCCGCTGTTGCCGGTCGTCTTGAGTTGGTCCGTGAATCCAGCCGATTTAGTCGTGGTCACCGAGCCCGAGGTGGGCGTGGTCTGGGTGATGGTGACGGTGCTGACGGTGAGGGTGTAGGTGAAGTTCCCGGTGTCTCCATAGGCGTCACCTGTGGTCCCGGTCGCCGTGTAGGTGCCGTTTGCCAGGGTGCCGGTGGTGGTGATCTCGCCGCTGGACGAAACGTCGAGTGCCTTACCACCTCCCGTCTTGGCGAAGCTGACCGCTCCGCTGTTGCCGGTCGTGGAGAGCTGGTCGGTGAAGCCGGCGGATTTACTCGTGGTCACCGAGCCCGAGGTGGGCGTGGTCTGGGTGATGGTGACGGTGCTGACGGTGAGCGTGTAGGTGAAGTTCCCGGTGTCTCCATAGGCGTCACCTGTGGTCCCGGTCGCCGTGTAGGAGCCGGCCGCCAGGGTGCCGGTGGTGGTGACCTGGCCACTGGACGATATGTCGATTCCCGTGCCACCACCGGCGAAGGTGACCGGTCCGCTGTTCCCGGCCGTGGTGAGTTGGTCGGTGAAGCCGGCGGATTTGCTCGTGGTCACCGAGGCCGAGGTGGGCGTGGTCTGGGTGATGGTGACGGCCTTGACAGTGAGGGTGTAGGTGAAGATCCCGGTATCTCCGTAGGCGTCGCCGGTGGTCCCCGTCGCCTTGTAGGTGCCAGCGGCCAAAGTGCCGGTGGTGGTGATCTGGCCGCCGGACGAGACGTCGAGGCCCTTGCCACCTCCGGTGAATGTGACCGGCCCACTAGTGCCGGTCGTGGTGAGTTGGTCGGTGAAGGCAGCCGACCCACCCGTGGTCACCGAGCCCGAGGTGGGCGTGGTCTGGGTAATGGTGCCGGCCTTGACGGTGAGGGTGTAGGTGAAGGTCCCGGTGTCGAAGTAGGCATCGCTGGTGGTCCCGGTCGCCGTGTAGGTGCCCTTTGCCAGGGTGCCGGTCGTGGTGATCTGGCCGGTGGACGAAACGACGAGTCCCGTGCCACCCTTGGTCTTGGAGAATTTGACCGGCCCGATGTTGCCGGTCGTGTCGAGCTGGTGGGTGAAGGCAGCCGAACCGCCCGTGGTCACCGAGCCCGACGTGTCCCCGGTCTGGGTGATGGGACCGGAACCACCGATGACGGTGAGGGTGTATTGCCATTGGCCTATGTCACCGAAGTTGTCGGAGTCGGTACCGAACAGGAAGTAGACGCCCGGAGTGGCCGTGTCGGGCGCAGTGACGGCACCTGTCGACGAGACTGATCCCCACGTTGTCGCTGAGTCGGTGGCGAACGTCGCCTGGCCGACGTTGCCCGTTGTCTGCAAATGGTCAGCGAAGGGAGTGCCATAGGCCACCGAGCCGCTGGTGGGCTTCGCCTGGCTGATCGTGCCGGCCGCTTCCGCCGAGCCAACACTGAGGACAGCGACCGAACCCCCGAGTCCTGCCAACGCCGCCGCCGTACCTAGCACTGCCAAGCGAAGGAGTGGCATTCGGGTCGCCTTCATCCGCCTGTCTCCTCAAGAATCCCTCGGTGCAGGTCCTTGGGGCTTCCCCTATTCACTCCGAGATCGCACACTGAACTCACGCATTTCGGAATGCCCCCGCGAACTCTACTCAACCCTCGTGAAATGTAGGGGTTGACCGGTGCGATTACAAGAGGGACCGTGCTCCTCGAGCGCAGTTCACCACTCATTCACCTTGCTTGATCACACTGAGTGACCTCAGGCCCGCACCTCAAGCATGGGCCAGGTGGTGCCTCGACTCAGAGGTGCCCTGAAAAGTACTCAGTTCAGAGGAACGAAGCAGACGAAAGGACGACGATGGGTGGTGTCCACCACCGCTGGAGCGCCACTGCCGTAGTAATCGATCTCGCTGATCCGAAGCCGCATCTTGACCGATGAGGTGACTTGGTCCGGCAAGGTGACCACCCCGACGGCGTTGGGTCCAGCCCCGACGTTCCCCCACGTCACGTACACCTCGCCCGAAAATGTCGGCGGCAGCAACACCGGGCCCTGGCTGGTGGTCTCCCAGGCCAGGTCACCCTCCAGTCCCATCTTGTTGTACACCTCATTCTGGATCTGCACCTCTACCACCATGGTCGAGGTGCTCAGCTCACCGATCGTTTCAGAGGTATCACCGTCGTAGAGCTGTGGGTAGGACGGTGCGTACGGATTGTTGGCGTCGTACTGGGTGATCTCCTGACCCCCAGGTCGATCGGTGGACGCCAGCCTTGGTAGGCGGGACCGATCACCGACACAAGAACGGTCAGACCGGTCTTATCGGCGGTATTGGCCACCACCGACACCGACCGGTCGGGGACCGGTTGGGCAAAGGTGGCCAGAACCACCGGAGATACTTCGACGGCCTGCCCCTGCTCGGTCCCAGGCGGGATCGAGTACGGCTGGAACCGGCACAGCGCGAGCCGGATGAAGTAACCGGGCGGCGGCGGATAGGTACCTTCTTGGGTGATCCCGGGTCGGGGTGCGATGTCCGCGTACCACCGACCCGACTTGTTGTCGTAGGCGACCTCGTAGGGCCACACCTGGTACGGGACGGCACCTTCGTCCTCGGCCAGGGTGACCTGGGGTGGGTTGGCGTACGGGGCCCGGTAGGGCACATCCGGCACCACCGCCAGATTGGCGAACGAGTTCGGCACCACCGGCCACGGGCTGCTCGACGAGCCGTTGTAGTTGATCGGGTCCAGCCCCATCATGGTGACCCATCCCTGCTGAGGGGTGCTCGGGAAGGTCGACGTCTCGTCGGACGGGTCGGTGACCGTCGTGATCACCCCCAGGAGCTCGCCGCTTCCACTCGAGTACCACGGTCGGTCCAGGTAGACCCGCAGGAACTGCCCGGTACGGGTCACCGTGATCCCGTTGTTGCCGATCGACCCGGTGGGACCCTCGAGCTGCCACGCCGGCACGACCTGGGAGATGACCGGCACGAGTGGTCGCGCCGTAGAGAGCACCTCGACCGCCCGTGGTTGTCCGGTCACGGTCACCGTGGGCTCGAACGAGGCGAGGACGTTGTAGGCGCCCGAAGGCCGGGACGCGGTCACCAGCAGTGTGACCTGGTTGGTGGCGACATCGAGGGTGTAGTCCTGTCCCTCGACCAGAGCCACCCCGTCGATGGACAGCTCGAATGTCACGAGGTTGAGGCCCAGCGCCGGCTCGCCGACGGTCACCGCTGATCCCACAGCCATGGGGATCGTCTGGACGGTTGCGAACATCTCGGAGAACCGACTCGTTCCGGTGGCCGTGTAGTACACGAGGTGATGGAGGGTGTCGCCGATGTGGTGGGTGGCCGACTCCTCGTGGGCGAAGTTGTCCTGGTCGGAGTCCCCGTCGCCGGCCGGGGCCAACGCGAACGCCCCGTTGTTCTGGACCATGGTCAGCGGCTGCGCCTCCGGACCGGTGGGGCTCGGATCGGGAATGGTCAGCCGGAACGCCGGACCCGTCGAGGTCATAGTGGTCGGAGGCGAGGCGGCGGGATTGTTGACCGGATCGGAAGGGACATCGATCGGGTCGGTCCACGTGGCCTCCACGTCGACGTGGCTGGTACTGGCGGGATCGACCTGGAACTCCGGATCGGTCAGGTCGACGGACAGCGATCCGATTCCTCTACTGGCTATCGGACTCCCCAGTGATGGGGCCAGCAGCGGCAGGCGCACGGCGTGCACCATGCGGAGCACCTGGAAGGGTGACAGCAGCCACACCTGTCCCTGTTCGGCGAGATTGACGAGTGCCCCACTCTTGAACCACTGCCAGGCACCGAGTACGTCGAGTCCGCCGGCGGCCAGGGCGCTGCTCACCTTGACCAGGGCCACTTCGGCCGGTGGCAGAGTCACCTCGACGGTGGCCGGAGTCGACCCGGTGGCCGGCACGTAGGTCGAGGTCGGGGCGGAACCAGGATTCAACTCGATCAACAGGGGTTCGAGCTGGGGCCACACCCCACCCCAGCCCGGGAAGATGACGTCCCCCGCGGCCAGGCCGGGGAGACCGGCGAGCGCCGGCCCGACGCTCAACGGGTCGGGGAGCCACGGGGTCCAGGGCACCGGAGAGCCGGTGAAGTAGGGGACGTTCTGGTTGCCGGCGTCGTAGGTCCCGATCAGGGGTGCGGCGAAGTTGCCTGCCACAGTGGTGATACTGCCGAGATTGCTCAAGTCGGCGTTGACGATGTAGTCGTAGGTGGCTGCCGCCCCGGAAGGACCGTCGGCCGCGTCAGGTGGGCTGCCCAGGTTGAATCCGTCGAACATGCCGTGCTCCTCGGCCATCGATTCGGCGACCCGCGGTGGGAAGAGCCAACGCCCGTTGGGCACCGGGGTGTCGACCTGGTCGTCGAGGAGCACCAGGGTCAAGGTTGCCTCCCCCGGGACGAATGGTGCCTGTCCGGCCAGGACCGGGGGCCGGACCGGCTCGTAGCGGTAGTGGGTGAAGGCAGCGGTGGCAGTTGAGGCATCGGTCGAGGTGACCGGCAGGCTGTTGCCGGCCAGGTCGACGGCCCGGGCCCGGAACCGGTACTCATAGCCGAAGCGCAGCTTGGGGTACAGGTACTCAGCGCCGCTGGTCGGTGTCGGCGGTAGGAAGTAGGCGGCCAACTGGGGTGCACTCGGTCCCCCGGGAATGGGCGCCGGCGGGACGTTCTCCGGGTTGGGGTCGGTGGTATTGGAGTACCGATCGAGCTGGGCACCGGGACGTTGGGCGCACAACCCCCAGCCGTGCCACCGGACGATGCTCTCGTGCACGAGGAGGTCGGGCGGTGGCGCCACGCTCGAGCCGGCCTTTTGGCTGGCGCCCGGGATGACCAGACCTTCGTCGAGCTCGTTCAGCACGATCGGGTCATTCGAATTGGGACCGAACGTGTATTGGCCGTTGCGGCCACAGAGGCTCCGCCAAGCCGGCTGGGCCTCCGAAGCGGTGTAGACATCGAACCGGAGGCCCCGGATGAGTTGCTCGGCATAGCAGACCGGGAGGTTGGCTGGCACCTTGTCGCTGAGCCACGTACCGAGGGCGGTGTGCAGCGTCTTCTGGCCGTCGAGGAGCCCGGTGAAGCCGGCGCCGGCCGCGGCTGCATATCCGGTCCAGATCACCTGGGGCCCGACCGAGCGCAGGGCGGGCACGGTCAGCGCGGTCGAGACGGTGGGGGCCTCTTCGACCGGAACCTCCCGGAAGTAGCTGTTCTCCACCGCGGCCTGGTGGGCGACCTGCCCGGTTTGGAGCGCGACGCTCAGCGAGTCGAGCCGGTTGGCGGCCAACTGGGCATCGAGATCGGTCACTGAGAATCGGGTGGCATCGTTGAGGCCGAGCATGCCGTTGCCGAAGTCGGGACCTTGCGGGGTCGGACGGAAGCTCGATGTGGTCAGGGTGGCCGCCGTCCACGGCGTCACGTCGATGCTGGCTGATCCGAGGACCGATCTCCAGGTCGGGGTCACCAATACATTGACGGACCCCACCGGGATCCCCGGTGGAAGAGTCACCGTGAGATCGAAGGCGAGGCCGAAGAGCCGGAGGATCGTCGGATAATGATTGAGGCCGGTCAGCGCCTGATGGAAGTCGAGGGTCGGCGTCTCGGGAATGGCGTAGGTGAGATCGGAGAGCGGGGCCTGGAACGTGCGAAGGGCCGCCAGCGCCGGCCCCGGGGCATTGATCAGCGGGGGTGGGTCGGTGGACGTGGAGGTCGGCTTCAGGATCTTCGGGGTGAACAGCGCCTGGTCCTTGCTCGGGAAGAGGGCACCCAGCTCCTCGTAGATCTGTTGGGCGGTCTTGTTGGGAGTGGTGAGCCCGTACTGGTCACGCCCCGCCGCCAGTGAGCCGGTGAAAACCGGGGGTTCGGTCGGGCTCACCGCCCCGAGATTTCCGTAGATCGAACTCACGAAGCTGGTGATCTTGTTATAGGGGAACGTCATCAGCGGCCGTTTGCTGTAGTCGGTGAAGGCGAACGCCTCCACCTGGGTGGTGCTCTGGTCGAAGATCGCCTCCCAGGCCGCACTGGGGCTGAACCCGGCCGGGGGGCCGACTGTCACATTGTCGGCCGGAACGGCGATGGGCCCGGAAGGGCCTTGGAAGGTCACCGTGAAGGTCACCGGTCCACCGAGGGCCGTCAAGATCGTTCCTGGCCAGTCGACGAAGTCCTCGAACAGCGACAGCGGGAAGAATGTGGACGGTTGCGACGAGGTGGCGGAGAGCTGAGGGGCGAGGAACACCGAGAGAGTCAGCGCACTGCCCTCGGCGCCGGTGGGCAACGCCGTCCACACCAGCTTTTGGGAGATGGTCGTCGTCATCGGCTCAGCTGGCGAAGGAGCTGCAGTAGGCCGACCAATCGGCGGCGGTGGGCATCTGATCTTCGAAGGTGGTCTGGGAATCGTTTGCGTACGGTGCGGGCTCGGTGGTGTGAGGTGACTTCCGCCCGGCGATCATCGGACCGGAGGAAATCGGTCCCTGGAATGACTTGGACACGGTGATCGGGACCGACACGGAGAAGAAGCAGACACTCACCGACACCGTCATGGTGGCGGTGCCCGTGGCCGTGTTGGGCGTGGTGTAGCTCAGAGAGAGCTGGAGCTCGAGGGTGATGCTGAGGATTCCCAGCACCTCAACTTCGCCGGTGATCCGCACGAAGGCCGTGAGTGTCGCGCCCTGGCCGGCGGTGTACATGAAGGTGAATCCGGCCATGGCGGTGACCCCACCGCTGGCCACCCCGAGGTCGAGCGCGAGCTGGCCTTCGAAGTCGAACGATGCGGTCAGCGACTGCAGTGAGTTCAGACCCACGCTGACCAGCACATAGCCACCGCCGCCGAAACAGAGGACGGTGAGGGAGAAGGGCTGCTCGGCACTGCAGAACCCGAAGGTGGCAATGGTGGCTCCGCCCAGGAACGGAACCACCACCGAAGCCGACAGCGACAGGTTCTCGAGATTGAACACCCCCACCCCTACCGAGGGGAGGGAGAGGGAGAGACTGGCGGATATCTGTGTCGGCCCGACATTGATGGAGACGCCGGAGCCGCCGATGTCGCTCAGGAACTGCTCGAGTGTGTTGACGAAGTCGAGGGCACCGAGGAAGGACGGTTGTCCGACGTTGACCTTGATGCTGGTCTTCGCGCCCGACGACGAACCGAACGTGGCCCCGGGAGTCGATCCGTCGGCGGCCCCGAAGGGGATCCCGATGACCTGGGCGGCATCAAGAATCGTGATGGTGAAAGCGTCGACCTCGCCCTCGATGTCGTAGGTGGTGGCCCCGCTCGGTGACACCACCAGGGTGGCGGTCAGGTTGAAATTCCCGTTGCCGTACTGACCACCGACCGATAGGGGTTGGAAGCCGAACTCGCTCACCGCCTGCAACGACGTCTGCATGGTGTAGGTGACCGTCCGGGTGCCGTCAGCTGCCACCTGCTGGCTGATCGAGGGCGACTGCAGGTCGCCGAGGAACTCACCAAGGATGTCCCCGAGGGAAAGCCCACCCAGGAAGTTGCTGCTGGTGAGGTCCCCGAAGTACTCGGAGATGAGCGCCTCGGCGTTGGAGGCGTACTGGGAGAGGGTGCCGCCGATGGCGCCCGCGGCCGCCGACAACCCGTTCACCCCCAGGTTGGGATTGGCCAGTCCTCCGACCATGTCCGAGGGGAAGCTGAGCGGCGGACTGTTCAGCAATCCCGCGTAGACGGAGCCCGGATTGGTAGAGCCGGTGGGATCGACCGGGCCCGCGGCCAGGTGTCTGACGGCTGGCTTCATCGCCGACGAGGACGGGGTGGAGAATCCATCGGTCACATAGGGGCCGTAGAGGAAGATGCCCACACCAGAACCGCTCCCGTCGGTGAAGGAGCTCCGTGAGAGTGTCTCGGCTGCCGGTAGGCGCACCCTGGCTTGGAGCAAGCTCGGGAAGAATGCGGGTTGTTCGTTGGCAGTGAGCTCCGCTTCGGTGACCGAGGCGCCCGGCGGGTAGGCCGGGATGTACTGGGGCGACGTGCTGGCGACGCCCGGTGTCGGCGTCGGGACGTTGCTGACGGTGCAGGCACCGAGCGTGATCTGCTGCGTGGGGTGCACAGTGAGCCCCGGCCCACCGGTGGTGACCGGGCTGGCGTACTGGATGGGGGTCCCAGCCACCTGACTGGTCACGAAGCTCCCGGGGCCGGTGTCGGCCTGACCGAGGGCGTTGTAGGCGGCGATGATGCTGTCGACGGTGGACGAGGTCGGGTCATACGGGCTTGCCGTGTACGGATTCCCCTCTCCGAATATGAATGCCAGGGGCAGCTGCAGGTGCACATTGGTGCCGGCGGCATCGATCAGGTGCACGTTCCACGGGAAGACGGTGCCGAACACGCTGGGGAAGAACGCCTGGGGGTAATTGTCCGAGTCGATAGGAGGGATCAGCTGGTAGACGGTGTCGATCGGAGGCTGATCGATGTCCGGTGTGACCAGGGTCAACATCTCGGCCGAGGAGAAGGGCCATGCCCCCCCGCTCCACGGCTGGGCATAGGTCGGATAGTCGACCACCGGCTGGGTGACATGGATACGGGTGTAGTGCTGCATGTAGGCGTCGGCGTAGCTGTCCGGATAGAAGGGATCCGGAATCAGCACCCGTCGGTGGACGGTGGTCAGCGTGGCCCGGTGCCCGAGCGGGAAGAGGAAGCCGGCGTACACCACCTTTACGAACTGATCCCGGCCGCTGGTGGTCACCTGTCGCCACGAGACGAGGTCGTTGATGGTCCCTGGCCACGACCCGGTGAGGTCGAAGAAGGCGCCGAGTGCGCTGAGCTGGAACTGGGCCGCGGACACGAAGGCGGTGCCCGCCGCCTGGGAGCCGGCAGCCTCGACGATGTTCTGCCGATCCGACCACGCAAGGCTGGAGAACTGGAACTCCGGGCCCTCGCCGTCGAACGGAGGGAGGGTGGTCATTTCGGCGGACCCTCGTAGGGGTAGTAGGCGATGTAGTTCTCGGGCGTGTCGCTTTCGGCGGCCGTGTCGAGGTAGTCGTTGGCCCAGACGGCGGCGACGGCCGGGGGGATGACGAATTGCTTGGCCCCGTCGATGTAGATCGTCTCGGTACTGGTAAGACTGGTCGTCCAGCACTCGGTCACCTGGGCCTGGGAGGTGAAGGGCAACGACTTACTCACGAACTGGGTGGAGAAGCTGGACAGTTTGATGCTCTGACCGTCGACCACCGGGGAGAGGAGCAGGTCGATCGGGCACTCGATCACGGTCTGGAACGGTGCGCCCTGGTAGGTCAAGGGTGGGATCGGATTCCCGAGCCCCGAGCCGGTGATGGCCGTCTGGGGAACGTAGAGGTCCCAGCCCGACCATTCGAGGAGATCGGCCGGGGTCATGGTCGGCAGCGGAATGGAATCACCGGTGGTGAAGGTGAAGGCCAAGGTGGTGGGACCAGACACCTGCGAGACCACCGGAGTCGGGTCGAAGAGCAGGGTGTACGGAGGGGTGTTCGGAGGATACGGATAGTCGCCTTCGGCGATCGCCTGCGGCGGGAGGCGCACGGTGACCCCGATCCAGGTATTGGCAGCAGCCTTGGCGGTGGCCCGCAGCGACGGGGGTTTCGACGTCTTGTCGACCGTGAATCCGTAGAAGGTGAAGTCAGCGAGGAGGAGGTCGGTGTCACGCTCGACGGTGATCGGAAGCACCGGCGAGGCCGGAGTGATCGGGGTCACGCTCTTTGGCGAGTCCCGTAGGTTCGGACCCAGATCCATGCTGCTCTCGACCGACCGCACGAGCTGCGGATCGAACCGAACCGTGGCGGCCACTACGGCCGCGGTAGCGACCCCACCGAGAAAAGCGCGCCGGGTGAATCCCCGTGTAGGATCAGCCACAGCAGCGACCGCGACTGGCCACTCGACGGGAAGCATTCGGCCGGAGACTCCAACTTTCGACAAATGAGTTTGTCGCGCTCATGGTTGCCAACCCTGTATCCCTTCGGAGAATTCCACGCACTTACATACCGTAACTGCAGGTTATTACGCTACTTTCCGAGGTTTTTTGACCACTTACACGATAAATCACTAGCCGAATATTTAACCGTGACTTCCGCGTTGTGGTCAGCTTATACTGCAAAGGAGGGTGTGAAAAGGGGCATTTTGAATTGATCCAGACGGGAGTACTCCGGTGGAATCTGTGACGCTCCGAGCCCGAGTCCTCCGATCGACCGTGGCAGTCCTGACCTTGGCGACGGTGGTGACCTTTGGGGCGGTGTCCGCGGCGGGAGCGGGTGCGCCGCCTCCGGTCGACGCCGTACCGGGCGAGTTGCTCACCGTCGCCGGTGGCGCCTACGGAACCGGGCTCGGCAACGGAGGGCCGGCGCTGCAGGCCCAGCTCAACGATCCGACCGGGGTGGCAGTCGACAGCAGTGGCAACGTCTACGTGGCCGACACGAACGACAACATGGTGCGGGAGATCACCCCGGCGGGCGTGATCTCCGACTTCGCCGGGACCGGCGTCCCCGGCTACTACGGCGACGGGGGCCCGGCCTACAACTCGCTGCTCGACCATCCGGTCGGCGTGGCGGTGGACTCATCGGGAGACGTATTCATCGCCGACTCCGGCAACAACGTCATCCGTGAGGTCGCCGCCGGCACGGGCACCATCACCACCTACGCCGGAAATGGCACCGCGGGCTACTCCGGCGACGGCGGCGCACCGGCCAACGCTGAACTGGACGATCCCCAGGGTGTGGCCGTCAGCCCCGACGGTGCCCTGGCCATCGCCGACACCGGAAACAGTGTGGTCCGGGTGGTGGAGTACGTCCGGGTGAAGTTCACCGGCACCAAAGGTCGCAAATTTCTCCGTGCCGCGGTGAAGGCGCCGGCAACACCGAGCATCAAGAATCCGCTGGTCCTGGAGATCGGGACGGTGGCCGGCACCGGCGTCCCGTCCGAGAACGAAGGCGACGGTGGACCGGCGGTCCATTCCGGGCTCAACTATCCCGACGCCGTAGCCTATGACGCCGCCGGCGATCTCGACATCGCCGACACCGGAAACTCCGCCGTCCGAGAGGTCGGGGCGCTGACCGACGACATCTCCACTCTCATCCACCTGACCTACCCCACCGGCGTGGCAGTGGGGCCGACGGGAACCGTCTACACCGCTGACCAGACCGAAAACGAGATCCTCTCCTGGAACGGTTCCGGGAACCCGATCCCGGTGGCCGGCACCGGCAGCAGCGGCTCGTCCGGGGTGGGTGGCCCGGCCACCGAGGCCGAACTCTCCCAGCCCACCGGGGTCGCAGTCGATCCCTACGGTGACGTCTTCCTCACCGACAGCGGGAACGCTCTGGCCGATGAGATCGCCGCCGCTCGCGCACCGGTGTTCACCGCCGACACGCCGCCGCTGGTCACCGCCGCGGGCTCGGCCTACAGTTACACCTTCACCGCCGTGGGAGTCCCGGAGCCCACCCTCACTCTGTCAGGCGCACCCAGCTGGTTATCCATCACCCCGACTTCGTCGACGTCGGGGCTCGTATCGGGAACGCTCCCGGCAGGCGTCACCTCGTTCTCGTTCAGCGTGGTGGCAGCCAGTTCGACGGGGTCGGCTACGGCCGGACCCTTCACGGTGAACGTGCCAACGGTCAGCGACTTCTCCGGTGCCAACGGTCCCGCCGAGATCACCGCCGGACCCGACGGCGCCCTCTGGTTCACCAACAATGGCGGCAACACCATCGGCCGGGTCGCTCCCGGTGGGGCAGTGACCACCTACTCCGGCACCGGTATCAACGGTCCGATCGGTATCGCCGCCGGCTCCAACGGAGCCCTGTGGTTCACCAACGAAGGAAACAGCTCGATCGGCGAGATCACCGTGGCGGGAGTGGTTACCAACTACACCGGCACCGGCATCGACAATCCCTTCAACATCGCCGCAGGATCAGACGGAGCCCTGTGGTTCACCAACATCGGCAACAGCTCGATCGGACGGATCACGACGGCGGGCGTGGTCACCAACTACACGTCGTCCACCATCGGTATCCCCACTGGCATCACCTCGGGCCCGGACGGGGCATTGTGGTTCACCAATTACGCCAGCAACTCGATCGGCCGGATAACAACCGCCGGTGTGATCACCGACTTCACCAGTTCAACCGTCGATGAGCCGTTCTCCATTGCCGCTGGACCCGACGGCAACCTCTGGTTCACCAACTATGAGGGCAATTCGATCGGGAATGTGACCACCACCGGCACGTTCTCGAACTTCACCGGGACCGGAATCGACGGTCCCGAGGGCATAACGACCGGATCCGATGGCGCGCTCTGGTTCACCAACTTCGCCAACAGCACCATCGGCAGGATCACCACCGCCGGGGCCGTGACCGACTTCGCCGCGGCCGACATCGACGGACCGATAGGCATCGCATCAGGACCCGATGGAGCGCTCTGGTTCGCCAACAACATCGGGAACACGATCGGCCGGATCACTGCGGTGCCAGCCTCATTCGTCAACTACACCGACCCGACAATGAGCGACCCGCAAGGGATCGTCTACGGTCCCGGCGGCAATTACTGGTACGCCAATGATGACTCGATCGGCGAGATCACTCCGTCGGGTGTGGTCACCAACTACACCTCCGCCAAAATCGGTGACGCCTATTGGATCGCCGTCGGCCCGGACGGGAACCTGTGGTTCACCAATTACGCCGGCAACTCGATCGGCAGGATCACTCCGGCGGGCGTGGTGTCCAAATTCACCGGAACCGGCATCGACGCCCCGAGCGAGATCACGGTCGGACCGGACGGGGCCCTGTGGTTCGCCAACTCAGGGAACAACTCGATCGGACGGATCACCACCGCCGGGGCGGTGACCAACTACACCGGAACCGGGATCGACGAACCCTGGGGTATCACCGCGGGCCCTGATGGGGCCCTGTGGTTCGCCAACTACGCCAACAGTTCGATCGGGCGGATCACCACCGCCGGTGTGGTGAGCAACTACACCGGTACCGGCATTGCCAACCCCTACGGGATCACCACTGGTCCGGACGGGGCCCTGTGGTTCACCAACCAGGGCAACAACTCGATCGGGCGGATCACCACCGCCGGTGTGGTGACCAACTACACCAGCAGCGCCGTCGACGGCCCCTACGCCATCATCAACGGACCCAATGGCACCCTTTGGTTCTCCAACAAGGAGGGCGAATCGATCGACCAGATCAATACTGAGGGCGCCATCACGGCGCTCACCAGTGGGCTCATCGACTTCCCCGGTGGGATCGCAGTCGGGCCGAACAACTCGCTGTGGTTCACCAATTCGGTCCGCGGCACGGCGTCGATCGACCAGCTGACGGTGCCGGCTGTCACCGAGGGCCCAGCCGCCTACTCGCCAAGTGGGATCACGACCGGTCCGGATGGCGCGTTGTGGTTCGCCAACAGCAGCTCCAACACCATCGGCCGGGTGTCGCCCAACGGGACGATCACCAACTACGGCGGACCCGGCATCTCCACGCCCTTCGGGATCGCCACCGGTCCGGACGGGGCCCTCTGGTTCACCAACCAGGGCAACAATTCGATCGGGCGGATCACCACGGCCGGCGTGGTGACCAACTACACCGGTGCCGGGATCAAGGATCCGGCCAACATCGTCTCCGGGCCGAACGGGGCGCTCTGGTTCACCAACGAAACCGGCAACTCGATCGGTGAGATCACCACGGCCGGAGTCGTGAAGCATTTCACCAACGCTGGAATCGAGGTGCCAACCGGCATCACTGTTGGGCCGGACGGAGCGCTGTGGTTCACCAATACGTTCGGTAAATCGGTCGGGCGGATCACTACGAGTGGCGCGGTGACCATCTATCCTTCGCCGACCATCTCCGTCCCCGTCGGCATCACCGCCGGATCAGACGGAGCGCTGTGGTTCACCAACTTCGGCGACGACACCATCGGGCGGATCACGACCTCGGGAGTGGTTTCCTCGTTCCCGGGAACGGGAATCGACGAGCCCCTCGGCATCACTTCCGGAGCTGACGGAGCACTGTGGTTCACCAATCAGGGCAATGGATCCATCGGGCGGATCGACGTCCAGGGAAGGGTGACCAACTGGACCGATCCCTCGATGTCGGGACCCTTCGCCATCACCTCCGGGCCCGACGGGGCATTGTGGTTTACCAATAGGACAGGGAACACCATCGGGCGGATCACCGGCTGATCCCGACCGAACAGCTCAGTTCACCTGATGATCGATCACACCGGCCCGCGTTGATTGACGCATGGTGGCCGAGTTGACGCGAAGAGTCCTCGTCAGGGCAGCGGCGCCGACATATGCATATAGTCGCAGAACCTCAACTCTCATTGGATGACGGTCCAACGCCGGGCGTGCATACGGTGGACCATCACGAACGGCTACAGGAGTGAGAATGGCATCGAAGTCCAATGTCGTCGGCGGTATCTCCCCTGGAACGCAGGGCATAGCACGGAAGCGTTCGTCGCCCGGTTGGACTTCCCTGGCAGTGGTCTTGGCAGGGGTGACGTCGTTGACCCTGAGCGCACTCACCACTGTCGATGCCCAGGCTGCGACTCCGAATGCCTTATACGTGTCGCAGACGGGTCTCGACAGCGGCACTTGCACAGCGAAGGCACCGTGCGCCACCGTCAGCTATGCGCTGACCAAGGCCCCCTCGGGCGCCGTCATCAAGATTTCAGGAACGATCGACGATCACCTGATCATCTCCTCCCCGGTCACCCTCACCACATGGGCTGGTGGTCCGGCAGGCTCGCCTGCTGTCCTGGACGGGACGCTTACGTCGTCCGACAGTGTGGTCGACGTGATGTCAGGGGTTTCTGGTGTGACGCTGGAGGATCTCACTATCGAGAACGGATATGACACCGAAGGTGGCGGAATCGTCAACAGCGGAACCCTCACGCTCACCGACAGCACCGTGTCGGGCAACGGGAACTCAGACGACGACGGAGGGGGAATCTACAACGGTGGAACGATGACGATCACCGACAGCACCATTACCAACAACACGGCCGGTTATGGCGCCGGAATCTTCAATCGCGGCACGCTGACAGTACTCGCCACTACCATCGCAGGAAATACCTGCACCAGCTCGGACTGTGGAGATGGCGGGATCTACAGCGGCGAGAATTACACCGCTGCATTGGGCGCCACGATCGTGGCCGACAATACCGGCGGTAACTGCTCCGGATATGACCTGGCGAGCCTCTCGAGTGTCGGTTACAACCTGACCAACGATACGACCGGCACAGCTTGCGCGTTCACGGCTTCAACCGATCACGTGAACCAGAACCCTCTCCTTGGCCCCCTCGCCAGTAACGGAGGTCCGACCAAGACCTTGCTGCCCTCGTCCACCAGCCCGGCCGCTGATGTGATCCCCAAAAGCACGTCATTAAGAGGAGTCGCGGTCTGCCCTGGTACCGATCAGCGAGGAATTGCGCGACCTGGATCAGGTGAGACTCGCTGTACCATCGGAGCGGTCGAGGTGAGCGCCACGAATCCCACCACCACTACGGTGACCCTGCTCCCGGCAACGGTCACGTCCGGGGCCACGGTCGCCTATGTGGTGACCGTGGCGCCAACAGCTGGTACCGGCACGCCGAGCGGGAAGGTCACCTTCAAAATCGGCAGCACCACCCTCTGCAAGGCGGTCCTTTCCGGTGGCGTGGCTGCCTGTGGAGCTACCACCGCTCCGGTCGGAGTGGACACCGTAAAGGGAACCTATGCAGGAGGCGGAGGCTTTGCCGGGTCTTCTGGGACGGCGACTCTCACAGTCAACTCGTAGCTCGGGCCTTGACTGTGATTTCAGGCCGGTCCGAAGGCGTCTACTCGACTGCAGGTCCGGAGCCGGCGCCGGGACCCTACCCAACAGACCTGCCCTCCCGCCGCAGGGGCCTTTCGCCTCCCCCAATCAGCGGCGCCACTCTGACTGGACGCCAGGCTCCTAGTAGGCGCTACCGGACTCGAACCGATGACCTGCTGGTTGTAAACCAGCTGCTCTAACCAACTGAGCTAAGCGCCCGACGCCTTGAGGTTACTGCGCGGCCACCTCGAGGAACTCCTGGAGGAGTTCCGGTGTAGCCGCCGCAAGGGGGGTCCGGCGCTCGGTGTGTGAGAGCGTGACCAGGTCCCGTCCGAGAGCGTCCTCCAATACGGCACCGGCCTCGGTGCAGACCAGCATTCCCCCGAGGTAGTCCCAACTGCCGAGCTGCGACCCGCCGACTGCGGCATACCCGTCGAGCACTCCTTCGGCCACCGCGCACAGGTCGAGTGCGGTGGCGCCCAGGCACCGGTACTGCCGCCAGCCGTAGTGCCGGCTCGGGTACCCGCTGAATGCCACGATGGCACGGTCCATTCGATCGCACCCGGACGGTCTCACCGCCACCCCGTCCTTGCGGGCGCCGCCGCCTCGCACCGCTTCGAAACGCACCCCGGACGCCTGGTTCACCACGACTGCCACCCGAGGCCCGTCTGCATCGACGGCGCACAGGCTGGTGGCGTACCACGGGATGCCATGGGAGGCATTCGTCGAGCCGTCAACCGGGTCGATCACCACGACGAGGTCACGGCTCAATTCCCGGGTGCCTGACTCCTCCGACAGGACCCCCACACCCGCCTCGCCGAGCACGGCAAGGGCGGCGGCGTCGGCGGCGACGTCATGACGGTACTGGTCGACCGTGGTCCCAGCCAGCCCCCAGTCATCGAGCTCGGAAAGTGCGTCGGCAATCGCTGTGGCGGTGGCATGCAGCACCTCGAGCAGGGTGAGGTCGTCCATGCAGCGACGTTACCGGAGGCCCCGGGCGCCACCGGTGGACGGGCCACCCGGTAGGGTGAGAGTCCTGTGGCAGTTATCGATGTGGCCGGGTACGTGGCCGACCTCAAGGACCATTCGGTCGACCATGGGTTCCATGTGCACGACGAACGTCATTTCGTCGAGACCTACTCCCTTCGGCAGGTCTGGGAGGTCGAACTCCATCCCGAAGACGGGTGCGGAGGTCCGCTCGACCTCCACCTCGCCCTCGAGGTCGACCCCCGGACCCTCCTCTCTTTCGAGGACGCGGTTTTCGGTCTGCCGGAGGACGAGGAGCCGCCCGATGAGTTCCATTTCGCCCTGACGTTCACCTGGGCCCTTCCGCCGCTTCCGCATGGACCCGACCTATTGCGCCTGGCCATCGATCTGGCCGGCATCGGTGGCATCGAGCTCCCCCTCGAGGTTTCCGCCATCGACTCGTACGCTTCCGCCACCGATGCAGCCGAGCGGCGACTCAGCATCGTGGCCCGCACCCCGGTATCGCTGGCCCGGGTGCTGACGGGTGAGGAGATGATGTGCGACGTCTTCGACCGCTGCTTGGCGGTCAGCCGCTTCCTCCTCGACTCCTCCCCCAGCTGGCTCGAGTGACGCGACCAGGACGGTCATTGGGGACACGGGTCGCCGCCGGCGCATTCGCCCTGATGGCGTCGGGCTCCGTCGTGGCCGCCTGTGGAGCCAGCGCCGGTGACCTCGCTCAGGCATCGTGTAAGCACATCAACGCGTCGATCGGCCTCCTCGCCAAAGCGTCCCGGACGGCGAACTCCGAACAGGCAGCCGCTCTTCGCTACCAGGCCTACGTTCAGCTCCTGGACGCCATCCCCATCGCCGCCCAGGCCGCATACCACGACATCCAGTGGGAGTCCCTGTCCATGACGCTGGCCGAATCCAACCGGGTCCCCGAGAGCACACTGATCCCGGCATTGCAGGCGCAGTGCCGCAACCTCAATACCTCGGTCTTCAACCAGGTCCCGCCGTCGTCGTCGAGCGGCAATTCAGGTTGATCCCGACCCGCTCCGGTCAGGGCCCGCGTGTGTCCGACTGGGAGATCGCTCCGGAGGCCGACACGGTGTCAGGAGGGGACCCTGTGGTCGAGGTCGATGGAGCCGCAGCCAGGCTCCGTCCGGCCATCCGGAGGCGACCCACCTGCACCACCTCGGGGAGGATGTGGCCGGCCAGCCACTGCCCGGCAGCCGGAGTCGGGACGATGTGGACCCCGTCGCCGTCGCGGACCTGCACTCCATCGAGGGTGGGGGTGTAGACGCCGCCCGGGCACACCATGGCGTCGAAGTCCTCCACTCGCACGGTCGCCGGATATTCGGCGGCCACCGTGCGCACCATGGAGTTGTAGGCAGCGAGGCGGGTCGCCGAGTCCTCGGGCCAGGGAAGGCCGTTCGGCTGTTCCCCCGTGTCGAAGCACGGCGCGGTCATCATCACCACGTCGGCACCGCGTGATGAGGCCACCCGGACGGCCTGCTCGAGGGATCGGCGAAGTACCGCGTCGAAGTCGGGCTCACCGATGTGCGTCCACTGGCCGGCGATCTGGCGGTCCATCACTTCCCACCGGCCGGCCAGGATCACCACGACGTCAGGCCGGAACTCGTCGATGTTGCCCGCCCACTGCGCCGGCCACTGCGACGACGCGGGCGCCGACGTGTTGCACTGCGGTACCACTGGGTCGGGCACCCCGTGCGCCATGTAGAGGGTGCTGCGCACCACCCCGCAGCCCACGATCGCCCCATTGTCGATGTCCACGTCATATGCCTGCTCGGGCTGGTCGGCCAGGAGGGCGAAACCGAGCCTCCAGGCCACCGAGTCACCGAGGATCGCCACCCGCACCGGTGGACCGGTGGACACCGTTCCGAAGGGCAGTGACGGTCCGGCGGCCTCGGCGGCCGACGGGAGGGTGGCCGCCACCGTGACCGCCACTACGACGAGGAAGGCGCCAGAGGTGGCCAACCAACCGCGCCACTCGGCCAGTGTCACGATCCTCCTCTGGCGGATCGGTAGTTCGACCAGGTAGTAGGAGGCGGTCGCAACGACGACCGTGACCCCGATGCGAACGGTCAGCAACGGAAGTCCGTAGAGGTGCATCCGCCCGGCGTCGAGCAACAGGAAGAGCGGGAAGTGCCACAGATAGAGGCCGTAGGAGATCTTGCCGAGGTAGACGAAGAGGGGATTGGCGAGCGCGCGGGCGAGGGAGCCCCCCTGGGCTGTGACCACCGCGAACAGCACCACGGCGACCGCCACTGCCACCACCAGTTCACCACCGCCGAACAAGAAGCCGGTCGGCCCGGACAACCGGTCCCAAAGCAGGATCAGGAAGGTCAGGGCCGCCCATCCGGCCACCTGGGTGGCCATACGCACCGTGGCCGTCGACAATTCCCAGGCGGTGATCGGCTTGATGCTCGGTCCGCGACGGCGCAGGATGTCGCGGCGGGTTGGGGCCGGAGTTCCGAGTCCCGCCGTGCCGGCCGATGGGTGGACCCGGGTCAGTTCGATGTCGTTGAGATCGGGTACCGGGAGTGGGACGGAGCGACGTCGCCGGGCCCAGATGGCCATACCGGTGGCCAGTGCCGCACCGACCAGGATGTCCTGGCACCGCGTGTCGGTCCCTTCGTACAAGCGGGTGACCGAGGCACCGTGGAAGAACGACCAGCGCATGTATGCCGCGGACGCCAGGGCCCCGAGCACAGAGGCGGCCAACACCGGAACGAGCCGCCAGGACGGGCGCAGGCGGCGGCCGAAGTGGAGGAGAAGTAGAACCACCGGGGGCCACACGATGTAGAACTGCTCTTCGATCGCCAGCGACCACATGTGGGACAGCGGTGACGGCTGGGCGGCCGCCGAGAAGTAGCTCGTCCCACCGAGGATGAAGTGCCAGTTGGCCACATAGAAGAGGGTGGCCAGCGAGTCGAGCCGGAGGCCGGCGAACTCGCCGGGGGTGGCAAAGAATCGGGCGTAGGCGGCCACGCCGATCAGCAGGAGGAGCAGAGCGGGCAACAGCCTCCGGGCCCGGCGGGCCCAGAAGTGCCCGAGGCGGATCGTGAGCTGGTGAGCCCACTCCCCCAGCAGGATCGACGTGATCAGGAACCCGGACAGGACGAAGAACATGTTCACGCCGAGGAAGCCACCCGAGGCCAGAGGAGCCCCACCGTGGTACAGCATCACCCCGAGCACGGCGACGGCGCGGATGCCGTCCAGGGCCGGCACGAACCCGAAGACGATGGTTCGCCCGCGTGGCTTCACCCGGGACGTGGCGGCGGGCGCCAGCGCGGCCGTACTCATGGTCAGGGCGTCCTCGTCGGGCGATTGGGGCCGCGAGGATCCAGTGGGCGGTGCGTCATGACGCCACCATGATCGCAGATCGGCACCTCCGTGGACACCCCCAACCGCGATCGGCGAGGGGTGCCGCAGCCCCGATCAGATCGAAGGCGTGTAGCCGGCCGGCAGGTTGATCGTCTTCTTCTCCAAGAAGAGCTCGAGGCCGTCCTCGCCGAACTCCCGCCCGACGCCGGACTCCTTGTAGCCGCCGAAGGGCGAGGAGAAGTCGATGGGGATCGAGGAGTTGACCATGTAGGTACCGGTACGGACCTGGCGGGCGATGCCCAGGCCCCGATCGTTGTCACCGGTGAAAACGGCGCCGCACAGGCCGTAGTCCGAGTCGTTGGCGATCCGGACAGCATCATCGTCGCCGTCGTAGGGGATCACCGACAGGACCGGGCCGAAGATCTCCTCCTGGGCGATCCGCATGGAGTTGTCCACGTCGACGAAGACGGTCGGCTCGACATACCAACCGGCATCGAGGCCGGCCGGACGACCGCCGCCTATGGCGACCTTGGCGCCCTCTTCCTGACCGATCCGGATGTAACCCTCCACCCGGTCGCGCTGGCGCTCGGCAACCAGCGGCCCGACCTCGGTCGCCGGATCGAGGGCGTCGCCGACCTTCATGGTCCGGACCAGCTCGACGAGGGCGTCGGTGACTTCGGCATACCTGTCCCGGGGTGCGAGGATCCGGGTGAGGGAGATGCAGGCCTCCCCGTTGTTCATGATGGCGTTCGGGAGCATCAGCGGGAGCGACTCGGCCAGGTTGACGTCGTCGAGGAGGATGGCCGCCGACTTCCCGCCCAGTTCGAGGCTGAAGCGCTTGAGGTTGGCGCCACACGCCGCCCCGATCTTCTTACCCGCAGCCGTCGACCCGGTGAAGGAAACCTTGTTGACTCCGGGGTGGTTGACCAGGTGCTCGCCGACTTCGCGGCCGGCCGGCACCACGCTGAGGACGCCCTTCGGGAGTCCGGCCTCGGCCAGGATCTCAGCGAACACGTTGGCATCGAGCGGTGTCTCGGGGGCCGGCTTGAACACGACCGTGCTGCCCGAGAGCAGGGCGGGGGCGAGCTTGGCCGCCGCCAGGAAGAGCGGCACGTTCCACGGAGTGATGGCGGCGACGACGCCGATCGGCTCCTTGGTCACGAGCACCGGGCCGAGGAGGCCATCCTTCACCGTGTCGAAGGCGAACGTGGACCCGAGCCCGGCGTAGTAGTCGAGGATCATCGTCGGTGCGAGCACCTGGGCCAGCAGGCCCCACGAGACCGGCGAGCCCATCTCGTTCGAGATCAGTTCGGACAGTTCCTGCATCTGCCCGCGCACCAGCTCAGCGGCACGGGCGAGGACGGCACCGCGCTCGGTCGGCGACATGTGCGGCCACGGCCCGTGGTCGACGGCTTCGCGGGCGGCGGCCACGGCGCGGTCGATGTCGGCGATCTGTGCCTCGGGGGTGCGTCCCACCAGCTCACCGGTCGACGGTGAATACACGTCGAATACCGAGGACGACGACGGCTCGACCCACTCCCCACCGATGAACAGACGATCGTATGACTTCATGGGTCCTCCCTGGACGGTGACGGATCAGTGCGATAGGGCTGGCCCCCCACCCGGTCCGGGCACAGCACAGCCTCATATGATCGTAGTCCGGCACCCGGGGGGACCGCCCACTCGAGCCTCGTGGGATTACGATTCGCCCGACCTGCCCAATCCGCCCGTGCCCGGGCAATGACCCCGGAGAAGAGGAGTTCGACGTGCTCTCGCCGCTCGACGACTACCCCGTCCACCAGATTTCAGAGCCGATGCGCCATGTCGGTACCTCGGACCGCAACTTCTACGACCGCTACTACTTCAACATCCACGGCACCGGCGACGTCCACGGCACCGACGAGGAGCTCTTCTGTGTCATCGGGGTCGGCCAGTATCCGAACCTGGGCGTGGCTGACGCCTTCGTGTCGGTGAAGATCGGCGACGACCATCGGGTGGTTCGCTCCTCCAAGGTCCTCGGTTCCGATCGTATGGACGCCTCGGTGGGCCCGATCCGGGTAGAGGTACTGAAGGGGCTCGAGCAGGTTCGTGTGATCCTCGAGCCGAATGAGTGGGGAATCGAGCTCGATGCCGTCTACGACGGGTTCTGCGAGGCCCATCTCGAGGCCCGCCACTTCGACCGCCAGTTCTCCCGGGTCACCTTCGACTCCACCCGCTTCGCACAGGTCGGCGGCTGGAGCGGCACCCTCCGGATCGGCGACCGCGAGGTGAAGCTCACGCCCGACAAGTGGTGGGGCTCTCGGGACCGGTCGTGGGGCATCAGGCCGGTCGGCGAGTCGGAGCACCCGGGCATCAGGGTCACCGACACCTCCTTCGGATTCTTCTGGGTCTACGCGCCGGTGCGGTTCGACGACCAGGCCATGGTCACCATCATCCAGGAGCGGTCCAACGGCGAGCGGATCATGCAGGACGCCCACCGGGTCTTCCCCATCGGGTCGGGCCGCGAGGCCGAATGGCTGGGACGACCGGAGCACGAGCTGCGCTTCGCGCCCGGAACCCGAACCGTCACCGGGGCCACACTCTCCTACTTCGGCCCCCACGGGCGGAAGACCACAGAGATCGAAGTCGAGACGCTTCTGGCCTTCCCGCTGCTCCTCGGCAGCGGCTACGGGCTCGAGCCGGACTGGAAGCACGGGATGTACCAGGGCGACCTCGTCGTCCAAGGACAGCAGGTCCCCCCGGCCGATCCGAACTACACCGACTGGGGACTGACCGAGTACGCGGCCAAGTTCACCTGCGACGACAAGGTGGGCTACGGCATGTTCGAGTGCGCCGTGATGGGCGCTCACGAGCAGTACGGGTTCACCGCGTAGCCCCTGCCGTCAGAGCCTGCGGACCGGACCGTCCCACCCGGTGCGCTCCGCGCACCAGGCCCACAGCTGTTTGCCGGCTTCGGCGAACCCCTCTGGCGACAAGTGGGTCCAGGGTGCCTTGTGCTCCCACCGTCGCTTGCGGTCCAGCCAGAATCCACCGCTCGACTCGACCCCCTCAGGTGCTGCGGCCAGCCACACGGCGGTGTCGGCTCCTTGCTCGGGCGTGCGCAGCAACGGGCCAATCAGCTTGGCGAAGCCGGGGAGGCTGCCCCGGATGCCGGGCGTGTCGGCCCAGCCCGGGTGCATGGCCTGGAAGATGACGCCCGACCCGTCCATGCGACGCACCCACTCATGCATGAGGACGAGCTGGGCCCGCTTGGCTCTGGCGTAGGCCACCGTGCCGTCGTACTCATCCGGTCCCATCTCGAGCGCCGCCAGGTCGAAGGTCTGGGTGTACATCCCACCTGACGACACCTGGATGACGCGGGAGGGTATGCCGGCCCCCAGGGCCGGCAAGAGCAGTCCGGTCAGGAGGTAGGGAGCGGCGACCTGGGATGCCACCGTGAGCTCGATGCCTCCGCCGGTCAGTGTGCGCCGTCTGGTGAGCGCACCGGCGTTGTGCACCAGCACATCGAGCCGGTCATGGTCGGACAGGAAGTGGTCGGCCAGCGCCCGTACCTGGTCGAACTCCCCCAGGTCGGCGAGCAGGTAGGACACCATGGCGCCGTCGGCCGCCTGGCGCACTGCTGCCACCGCCCGCTTCGGCGCGGTCGTGGCTCCTGGCGGTGATGACCACTTCGGCACCGAGCCGGGCGAGTCCCTCGGCCATGGCGAGCCCGAGCCCCGATGTGGCGCCGGTCACCAGTACCCGCTTGCCGTCCATCCGGGGTGGCGGGCCCCACCCGGCCGTGCGGCCGCGCATCACCGATCCCAACGAGGAGAAGCTGCCCACGATCGAAGCCTCGAGGAGCTCGTCGACCGTGGTGGCCACTGCGCCTCCGGCCTGCGGTCGGTCCTCGACGTCCCTGGCGCCACCGAGGGTCTGTCGCAGCCCGTCGACGCCTCTGTCGCCGATCCGGCCGAGCAGCGGCCCGAGGGCGGAGTTCGCCACGGCGAACGAGCCCTTCAGGACCAAGATCGGCATGGTAGGTGACGACCGATCCGCCGTCGGCGGAGGCACGACGGTGACGGTGTCCTCGGATCGGATCGAGTCTGATTCGCCCAGGAGCACGACTCGGTGAGGGCGGTCGAAGGCCACGATGCGATAGTCGAGCGGGACCGTACGAGGCCCGACCCGCACCATCGAGTCGGAATGAGCTCCCCAGCCCGACCTCCCCGGCGTCCAAGCGCTCGGCCGATCCCGTACCGGGATCCCAGGCGGCAGCGTTGGCGAAGTCGGCCAGGTAGTCGAACGCGTCTTCGGCCGATCGGGCCGAGACGACGGTGCCGCGATAGCGGGCCATGGTGAACCTCCCTGGGGCCGACGGCTCGAGTCGCCCCGCCCGGAGCACATGACGGCTGGGTTTCCGTTCAAATATAGTGATCCACCTGCGGCATCCGATCGGCTTCATCCCGACCAGCTCGCCTGCTCCGAACTCAGGTACGTGTGGCGAAGATGAGGGGAAGCAGGCAGGATCGATGAAAATCGCAATCGTGGGCGCAGGAGTATCCGGCCTGGTGTGCGCACATCTGCTGTCCCGGGCCCACGACGTCACCTTGTTCGAGTCCGACGACCGGGCCGGCGGGCACGCCCACACGGTGACGGTCGACCTTCCCGACGGATCATTCGACGTGGACACCGGATTCCTGGTCTACAACGAGCGGAACTACCCCGGACTGGTGGCCCTGTTCGACAACCTCGGCGTTGCCACCAAGCCGAGCGATATGAGCTTCGGGGTGCGGGATGAGGTGAGCGGCCTCGAGTGGAAGGGCACCTCGCTCGACACCGTGTTCGCACAACGACACAACATCTTCCGCCCGTCGTTCCTGCGGATGCTGGCCGACATCAGCCGGTTCAACCGACGGGCCCGGGCTGTGCTCGACGGCCGACCCGACGCCACGGTCTCCCTGGGGGACCTGCTCGAGGACGGTCGGTGGTCGACCCAGTTCCTGGACTGGTACCTGGTGCCCATGGGCTCGTCGATCTGGTCGGCCGACCCAGCCACATTCCTCGACATGCCGGCCCTGACGTTCGCCCGCTTCTTCTCCAACCATGGGCTGCTCGAGTTCGGCAACCAGCCCGACTGGCGGACGGTGGACGGCGGCTCCATCCGATACGTCGAGGCCATCCTGGCCGGGCTCGGCAAGGCGGTCCGCACCGACCAGCCGGCGACCAAGATCACCCGGTCACCCGACGGAGTCGAGCTCCATACCGCCGCCGGGCCCGAGCGCTTCGATCATGTGGTGTTGGCAACGCACAGCGATCAGGCGCTCGAGCTGCTCTCGGACCCTTCTCCGGAGGAACGGGCCGTGCTGGGGGCCATCCGCTACCAGCCCAATCGGGCCACCCTCCACACTGACATCTCCCTTCTGCCGAAGAACCGCAGGGCCTGGGCCAGTTGGAACTATCACCGGATTGCGGACCAACCCGGCAGTGCCACCCTCACCTACCGGCTGCGCAGCCTCCAAGGGGTCCCCTCCCGCGACGAGCTGCTCATCACCCTCAACCGTGACGATGTCATCGATCCGACCACGGTGATCCGATCGTTCGACTACGCACACCCGATCTACGACGTCCCCGCAATCGCCGCCCAGGGGCGCCACGAGGAGCTCAACGGATGCAACCGAACCTGGTTCGCCGGCGCCTACTGGGGCTATGGCTTCCACGAGGACGGGGTCCAGAGCGCCCGGGTGGTGTGCCGCCGTCTGGCCAACGAGGACCTGTGACCTCGACGGCGGACCGGGCAGACATCACGACCGGGGTCGGTCGGTGGGCGAGGGGGATGCCGGTCCTGCGTAGCGCCGTCTATGAGGGACGGGTGGTCCACCATCGGCATGCTCCCCGTGGACCACCGGTTCACCTATCCGATCGCCATGGTCCTCCTCGACCTCGCGGAGGTGAGTGCCGTCTGTCGGCTCCACCCCCTCTGGAGTGAAGAACGACCCAACGCCATCTGCTTCCGGCGAGACGACTACCTGGGAGACCCGTCGGTCCCCTTGGACGTGGCCGTGCGCGACCTGGTGGAGGAGCGAGTCGGGGCCCGCCCGTCGGGACCGATCTCGGTGCTCACCCAACTGCGTACATGGGGCTGGCTCTTCAACCCCATCACCACCTACTACTGCTACGACCCGACCGGCACCAGTGTCGAGACCACCGTCGTCGAGGTGAGCAATACCCCGTGGCACCAGCGCACGGCCTACGTACTGGCCGGCGCCGGCCCCCATCTGGTGACCAAGGCCATGCACGTCTCCCCGTTCCTCCCGATGGACCTGACCCATCGCTTCACCATCGGGGTGCCCGGCGATCAACTGACCCTGGGCGCCGACGACCTACGGGGCGACGAGTTGGTCTTCGCCGCCTCGATGGTGCTTTCCCGGGTACCTGTGGGACGTCGGGGGCAGAGCCGACTGCTGTGGCGATACCCACTGATGACCGTGCGGGTGTCCTGGGGCATCTACCGCCAGGCGCTCGCCCTGCGCCGCAAGGGCGTACCCTTCCACCAGCACCCGGACAAGCACCGGGAAACCCGGGTTGGCACCCCGGTCGACGGACTGGAGCACTGATCATGGCGGAACTCCCGATCGGCTGGCTCGGCCCCAGAGGCGGTACCCCCGTCGCCCGGTGGTTCCTGCGGTTCATGGCATCGCACCTGCAGGGCGGCACCCTGGTGGTGGTCGATGACTCGGGCACCCGCCGGTTCGGTGCCGGCACCCCCGAGGTCACCATGATCATCCACGACCCGGCCGTCTACCTGAGCACGTTGAGCCAGGGCTCGGTGGGACTCGGACGCGACTATGCCGACGGGCTGTGGGACTGCGACGACCTGACCATGCTGACCCGGGTGCTCAACCGGGGCCTGCGCCCGGTGACGGCCGTACAGGACCATGTCGGGCAGGCCGTCGGTGCATCCACCGACTGGTTTCGTCGGCTCCGTCCCCCCTCCCGTCACCTCGACCGGGAGAACATCCGCTCCCACTACGACCTTTCGAACGACTTCTTCGCCCTGATGCTCGACGAGACGATGATGTACTCGTCGGCCGTGTTCACCGGACCAGAGATGAGCCTCGCCGACGCCCAGAGGGCAAAGCTCGACCGACTGTGCACCAAGCTCGGGCTCACACCCGACGACCACGTGGTCGAGATCGGAACCGGTTGGGGGGGATTCGCCTGTCATGCCGCGGCCAACTACGGATGCCGTGTGGTCACCACCACCATCTCCGAGGCCCAGTTCGAATTCGCCTCGAAACGGGTGGTCGAAGAAGGCCTGGCGGAGCGGGTGACCGTCCTCAACCGGGACTACCGCGACCTGACCGGCACCTACGACAAGCTCGTTTCAATCGAGATGATCGAGGCGGTCGACTGGCGTCAGCACGACGTGTTCTTCGGAACCTGTGCCGGTCTGCTGCACGATCAGGGTCTGATGGCGCTCCAGGCCATCACCATGGCCGACCGCAGCTTCCATCGGGCGAAGAACGGGACCGACTTCGTGACCGATCTCATCTTCCCCGGTGCGTGCATACCCTCCCTCGAGACGATCACCCGATCCCTTCGACGGGCCACGCCGATGCGGGTGGTCGACGTCGAGGACATCGGCCGTCACTATGCCGAGACCCTCCACCGGTGGTATGCGAACCTGGCCGGACAACGCGAACAGGTCGCCGCCCTCGGGCTCGACACCCGGTTCCAACGCCTGTGGGACTTCTACCTCTGCTACTGCGAGGGTGCCTTCCTCGAGCGCCACATCAGCGACGTGCAGATGGTGATGGCCATGCCTGACTGGCAGGCCCCGATGGTCGTTCGGGGTGCCGCGGCCTGACGGGCTCCCAGCCGGCCGGGCTATTCGAGGCTGCGGATCTGGTCGGGTTCCCAGAAGGCCCGGATGCTGGCCAGCTTTCCGTCGGCGTTGCGGCGGTAGCAGTAGACGCCGTCGACCTCCACCCCACCTCCGCCGGTAAAGGCGATCCGAATCAGTCCGACATTGGCCACTTCGTCGCCACACTGGAACGACTGGCGGATATCGAAACGGATCGACTCGTTGGCTCCGATCACGTTGTCATAGAAGGCGGCGATGGCCTCGGGCCCGTGATGGCCCCTGCCTTCGGGATCGAGCATCGACGGTCCCACCGGGTCCTCCACTACGGCGTCGGCGGCGAAGAGCGCCAGCCACCCCTCTCTGTCGCCGGCCTCGACTGCGGCCATGGATGCCTTTCCCAGATCGCGGGCTGTCGGTATCGTTGCGTCGGTGCTCACCGGTTCACCTTGGCGATCACATCGTCGGCGTAGCGCTTCAGGTTGTCCAGCTTGGCTTGAAGCGGCTCGGTGTCCGGGCCGACGTCGTACGGCCAGCGGAATCCCACGATGACGTCAGTGACCCCTGCCTCCTCGAGGCGGTGGATGCCGTCGATACTGAAGGCCTCGAGCGAGATCACGTGGACCTCGAACGGCTCGATCCGCCGTGCCCTCATCTTGGCGGAGCTGTTGCAACTTCTCCAACAGGCCCGGGAGGTCGGCCGGGTCACCACCGCCGTGGAGCCAGCCGTCGCACCGGGCGGCCCGGCGCAACGCCGGAGTGGCGTGCCCGCCCACGAGTATGGGGAGTGTCTCTGTCGGCACTGGACTCATCATCACCGAAGGGAGGTCGTAGCACTCGCCGTGGTACTCGAAGTACCCCCCGGCGGACAGGCCTCGCACGATATCGACCGCCTCGTCCATCCGGCGCCCCCGGCCCTCCCACGGGACCCCGACCAGTTCGTAGTCCTCCGGCCACGGGCTGGTGCCCACGCCGAGCGAAAGTCGGTTCCCGGTCAGGACAGCCACCGAGGTGGCCTGCTTGGCCACGATGAGCGGATGCCGCATCGGGAGCTTCAGCACGAAGGTGACGAAGCGGATCCGCTCGGTCACCGCCGCCATGGCGGGAATGAGGGAGAACGGCTCGATGAAGGGCTTGCCTTCGAGGAACTCCCGGGTGCCGTCGGGGTTGAAGGGATAGGTCGAGTCCGACACCTCGGGATAGCAGAGGCTGTCCGGGACGACCATCGAGTCATAGCCAGCGTCCTCGGCGGCACGGGCCAGAGGCAGGTAGTAGGTCGGATCGACCATCGACTCCGCGTACGAGAACCGCATCAGGTGTCCCTCCATTCGACGTGGGCGCGAACCGCACCATCGTCATCGATCCAACCGCTCTCTCCAGCGTGCTCCAACATTGCCGTGAAGTCGTCCCCCCACCCGTCCCCGAGTTCGAATCCCTCGTCGTCGGCGGACCGGGCGGCCAGTACCCGCAGTCCGTCGGCAGGGATGCGGGCGTCGCCGTCGGCATCGATCCAGCCCACCCCGCTCGCCTCCAAGGCGGCGGCCAGACCATCGCGCTCCCTCTGGTCGACCTCCCCCGGGCGGGCCGCCCGCGCGCTGACGACCAGCGCGCCGAAGTCCTCCCATCCTTCGAGCCACACGCGGCCGTCGACCAGATCGACCAGGACTTCCATCGCCGGGCGGATCAGTCCAGCGTGGGTCGGACGATGCCGGCAGCCTGGAGACGGTCCGCCACCCAGTGGACGCCGTCCGACTGAGCCATGTGATCGGCCCAACCGGCGAGCAACTCCTCCACCTCGTCGCGGGTGGCAATGGTGCCGAGCACAGTGACAATCAGTGAGCCCACATTGGAAACCTTCACTTCGACGTCGCCGAACGGCGTCCAGGATCCCGCCCCGGGGTTCAGCTCGAGCATGGCGTACAGCTCTCCGGTGTCCTCGACCCAGCTCAGCTCGTAGCGGTTGCCGTTGACGTCGAACCAGTTGTTCCCGAACTCGATCTCCACCGACTGCCGGCGGCGCTCGTCGGCGCTGTAGAACTCCTCGATGTCCATGGCTCTCCTGATCTAACAACGTTGGGCCGGGGGCTCATCGCCGCCCGGTCCGTCGGAGGACGACGTTAGCCGGTGCCCCACGTTCCCCCTTACGATTCGCGGAACCCTGGCCGCGGCCACGTGGAGGCTGTCCCTGGCTACGATCACTGGCGTGCGAAAGGATCAGTGATGAAGCAGTCCCCCGCCCGTATCGCCCTCGTGCTCCTCTTCGTTTTCATCGGCTGTTTCGGGACGGCGTATGCCGCCGCCGGGATGCTGACCGCCCTGCCGGCCCCTGCCGTCGGCGGCACCTGTGGTCCGAGCACAGGATCGGAGACGGCCCTCGAGGCTCTGGCCGAGCCTGGCTCGATCGGCGCCGGGCCCGAGCCGCCGGCTTCGAATGCGACCGGTCACCAGCAGTGGAAGACGTTCACCCAGCAGTGCCAGTCGCTCGCCGACCGCCGTGGGCTGGCCTCGCTGGCGATCTTCGTCATCTCGATAGCGGTGGCTTCGATCGGGCTGATCTTGGTGCTCCGGCGCCCACGCCCCGAAAGTGACGGCGAGGAGACGGACGACGGTTTCTCCGACCGGCCCGGTGAGCCCGACACCGGTGAAAGTGCGCAGTTGGTCGGGGTGGGCGCAGCGGCTTCGTCTCCGAATGCAGCGCTGACGAGTGCCTGGGGCGATCCGGGAGCGCCGACCGGATATCCGACACAGCCACCAGGTTGGCCGTCAGCAGCGGCCCCGCCGCCGCCCTATCCCTACGGCCCGCCCCCGGGCTATCCGCCACCAGGTGCCTATCAGTCGGCTCCCGGCTATCCACCCCCCTATCCCCCTCCCCCGCCCGCCTCGTATCCGCCCTATCCCCCGCCTCCGGATTACATGCCGCCGGCCTATCCGGGCTACGCGGCTCCACCTGCTGCACCCCCGACTCTGGCGACGCCAATGGGGCCAGCCGGTTCCGAGCCCACACCGACGTCGGCCGGCGGTGCAGATGAGGAGACTCCCGAACCTCCCGACTGACGGTCCGCCCGGGACCAACCTGCGAACAGGGGTTACGAAGGTCTCCTTGAGCGGTCCCTCGCTTCGTCCAGGGGATTCCTTCGGCACATAGGTCGTCAACCAGAGATTGACGGCTCTGAATCGTCAATGTAGAGTTGACGAATGACTCCATCCCCTACATTGCAAGCCCTGATCGACGCGGTGAAAGCCGATGCTCCCGGTGAAGAGGCCCTCGTCCAACTGTCCCAGGCGTCGAAGACCGTTGGCGACCTCGAACAGGTCAGTGATGCCCTGCTCGGACATTTCGTCGACCAGTGCCGCCGCAGCGGGCATTCCTGGTCGGAGATCAGCACCGCACTCGGTGTCAGCAAGCAGGCAGCCCACAAGCGGTTCACGTTCGAGGCGCCCACCTTCGAGCGATTCACCGATCGGGCACGCAAGGCTCTCGGGCAATCCGAAATCGAAGCCCGCCGTCTGGGGCACGGATTTGTAGGGACCGAACACCTTCTTTTAGCTCTTCTCGAGCTCACTGACGGCCTGGCTTTCAGGGTCCTCGATGAACTTGGGATATCGAAGTCCAGGGCAGAAGAGCAGATTCTGGGACTGATCAAACGAACGACGCCTGCTGAAGAAGGAAAGCTGCCATTCACGCCGAGAGCGAAGGCGGTCCTTCGTCGTGCCATGGAAGAAGCGGTGGAGTTAGGGCACAACTACATCGGAACCGAGCACATCCTCCTCGGTTTGTTCGGCGATGAAGATTCAATCGCAGCGAAGGTTCTCGGCGACCTGGGGGCGAGCTACGACTTCGTCAGAGCCCGGACACTGGAGATTCTCGATGAATATCGCAGCAATCCGGCTTGATCACGTCCGAACGGACTCACATTGCGGGATCACCCACTATCTTCCGAACCGTTCGTGGCCGTGACGTCGGACGCGCCCGGTTCGACTTCGGAGCCGTTGGTCAAGCACTTTTGCCACCCCGCGTGGTCGGGTGTTATCGGTCAGTGACGGGATGGGTCATATTCCATCAAGCAGCGGCGGGGATCCGTATGTATTTGATCGAAACGACAGAGAAGCAATTGGCACCGGGGGGTGGAAGTAGTAGTTTCGCCACGCAGGGGGGCATCGATCGCCCCTTTTGATCAGGCGGGTCTGCATTCGTCAGATGCTGAGGCGGATGCTCCCACCGTCCCAATCGGAGGGTAAAACATGAGCGTTTCAAAACTGACCAAGCGGCTGACGATTTCTTCCCTACTCGGCGTAACCGCCCTGGGGTTCACGCTGGTGCCGGCCGCGGCGAGCCAGGCGACCCCGACGGGAAGTGCGTCGTTCGCCACACTTTCCATCTCCTCGGGTTCGTCCAAGCCGACTGCCACCATCAAGGGATCTCCCGGCACGTTCAGCCCCACAGCAATCACCGCTGCGCCCAAGAAGTTCAAGACGACGTGCACGGCAAAGAAGGCCGACATGACCTTCGCCAACAAGTCGAAGACGTCGAAGACGATCACCTATAACGGTGCGACCTTCGGGATACTCCCCGGCGAAACCAAGGCGTCGGTCTGCCAGTACGGACCTTCGGGTTACCAGTTCGTGTACGGCATCTCGGGTTCGACATCAACTCTGACGGTGACGATGAGCTGACCCACGGGAAGCCGGACCTGTCGCACAGGTCCTCGATCCTTCGACGACCTGTGCGACAGGCTCCCTACGCTCCTGCCGGGAGTGTCTGGATGGTGGCCCCGGCCGGGGGCGCAAACGACGAGGTCGGCGGATTGGCGGAATACGCCTGAAGGGTCACCGTGTTGCCGTTGGCGTTCACGTAGGTCAGAACTCCGTTCGAGGTAGCTGCGCAATAGGTGACCGGGGTCGGTTCCGCCGTTCCCTTCACGGTCACGCATTTCGACGCTTGCCCGCCGTAGGACCCCGACGATGTACTGACCACGTATCCGGCGCCATTGGCGGCCACGGCCGCCTGCACACCTCGCAGCGTGTTGGTGATGATTGATGGGCTGAACAGGTTCGCAAGGCCCGTGAATGCGCCCGCCAAGCTGGACGGGAGCGAAGTACACGTCGCGCTGCTACCGGAACCCTGGCATTCGGTTACGGACGTGCCGTCGAGAAAGAAACTTCCACTCGAAGTGACAATCGACGATTTGGGAGGAGATTGCGCAAACGTGACGGTCTGGGTCTTCCCGGTAGATGCTTCAGAGACCACGTAGGTCGCACTGAAGGTGGTGCTCGAGCTCTTCGACACGCCGTTCAAGATGGAGGTCAGCCCATTCGTCGCCTTGGCCGGGGCCGTCGTCGATGCGGAGCCTGCGCTGGATGTCGTGGTCGTGTTCGAGCTGCTGGCCGAACCACACGCAACGACAGCGAGGCCGCCCGCCAATGACAAAGCTGCGCACGGCAAGACGCGTGAAATGACCCGGTGTATCGGGGATCCGAATTCAGGGGGCATTGACATAACGCAATCTCCTTGATTGTCCACGAACGCAGAGCGCATGAAGTATGCCACCACTATGGATAATTCTCCGGTATTGCCTCCTTGCTAGCCGGCGCCTCAAAGGTGACACGGCTTGATCCCATTGGGATGGGCTCGCTGATTGGAATCACGCACTACCTTTCAGGACATGCCGGGCCGTGACGTCGAGTTCGTACTCTTCGACCTCGGAGGAGTTCTGATCGAGTTGGGCGGGATCGCGATGCTTCAGGAGCTTGCAGGAATCGCCAGTTACGACGAGGTGTGGCAACGCTGGTTGACCTGCCCCTGGGTTCGGGAGTTTGAAAGAGGTCGGTGCTCAGCGACTGAGTTCTCGGTCGGCGTCGTCTCCGAATGGCAGCTCGACATTTCGCCAGAGCGATTTCTGGAGGTGTTCCGAGACTGGCCCATCGGACCTTACCCAGGGCAGAAGACCTCCCGGTCGAAGTTAGCGAGTCCGTGCCGATCGGTTGCCTGAGCAACACCAACTCGATGCACTGGAGTCACCAGTCGGGGGAGTGGCCGCTTCTTGGCATGTTCGATCTCACATTCCTCTCGTTCGAACTGGGACTCGTAAAGCCAGATGTGGACATCTTCGAGACCGTGGCGGGTCTACTCCCGGTGGATCGTCAACAAGTCCTGTACCTGGACGACGTTGCCCTCAACACGGATGCAGCCCGCACATTCGGATTTCGGTCTGAACAGGTCCACGGTCCCGATGGGTGTCGAAGGGTTCTCTCGAAGGTTGGAATCCTTACCGTGTGACATCGCCGCCCGTGGTCTCTGGGGCCAATCCTGGTGCCGGCTCCGGCCATTGAGGGATCGCAAGCGCCCACCCTGCTACGGCTCCGATGCCGTAGTGTCGCGCACGCCCGCCAGTGCGGGACCGTGGGATCGCCGCTCAGAGACTGGGAGAGTCGCTGGGCGGAAGCGGATGTCGCAGCTCACTGGGCACGATGAAGGGGGAACAATGCGGATCGATCGTGGTGAGATGTCGGGCAGTGGGCGAGGAATCGTTCGACGAGCCGCACTCATGGCAGGGGCACTCGCATTGGGTTCCGGGCTGCTTTCTGCATGCGCCTCGACGAATCCCACGGACTCCCAGGCGCCTGCTTCCTCCGGAACTGCCTATCGTGCACCGATCCCGGCGGCGGCATTCAACGACACGACCGGGGTCACGCCATCGTCGATCACGATCGGAAACGTCTCGACCGAGAGCGCGGGGCTCTTCACCGGTGCGATCGTCGGGACCGAGGCCTACGCGGATTACGTCAACTCCCAGGGAGGGGTGAACGGTCGCAAGCTGGTCGTCAACGCCCTTGACGACCAGTTCACCGGAGCCGGCAACAAGCAGCAGACCCAGAATGCGGTGGACCAGGACTTTGCGTTGGTGGGGAGCTTCTCACTCGAGGACAGCTTCGGTGAGACGGTGGTGGCGCAAAATCCACAGGTCCCGGTCGTGTCCACCTTGCTGGCCCCGGCCTACAACACACTTCCGAACGCATTCAGCTCCAACCCCAGTGGTCTCGGGTGGGGGACGGGACCACTCGACTACTACAAGCGGCTGTACCCGACACAGGCGTTGCATACGGGGGTCCTGGCCTCGACCTTCCCGTCGGCCTTGGCGAGCTGGAAGCTTGAAGAGCCCGTTCTCAAGCAGGCCGGCTACAAGATCACCTACTACACCGGGGTCCCGCTGACCCAGACTGACTTCACCCAGAACGTCGTCGAAATGAAGAACGACGGCGTACAGCTGGTGTATATCGATCAACTCCCCGAGAACTACGCCGGCGCACTTCTCAAGGCACTCAACCAGCAGAACTTCCATCCGGTGCTCGTCATCGGGACAGCGGCGTACAGCGAAGCGCTGGTGCCGGCGGCGGGAGGTGCTGCTGCAGTTGACGGCAGCAATCTGGAGATGCCCAACGCCCTGTTCCTCGGCGAGGATGCATCGCAGATCCCGGCGGTCGACACCTTTCTGAAATGGGTCCAGACGGCATCGCCCGGATTCAAGGCTGACTACTACACACTCGCCGGCTGGACAAATACGCAACTCTTCGTCCAGGCGCTCCGCGCTGCGGGGAAGAACCCGACCCAGGGTTCGGTCCAGCAGCAACTTCGGAAGATCACCTCCTTCGATGCTTCGAATCTGCTGGGCCCGTCCAATCCTGCGCAACGCAAACAGACGACCTGCTACTTGATCGCCAAGGTCGTCAACGGGCAGTTCGTCAGATCTGACGATCCCCCGGTCAATGGACCGACCAACGGCTATCGGTGCGATGGCACCTTCTTTCCAGCCCCTGGCTGAGCAACCCTGGAGTCGGGTCCTGCCGTTATCGGACGTCGGCGAGCACCACGTCGGTGCCCAGGCCATCCCACCTCGCGGTCGGTGAAATCGTCGCCCCCTGGGAATGGCCATGGTCAAAACCATGAAGCGGGCCGTGCGATTTCCCCACGCCCTGGACGGGGACCGCATCCCTATCTAGCGAAACCGATTGTGCTCGATACACAAGAAATCGGACAGGCCAGGACTCGGCTCCTCTCCGGGGCACCTGGCGCACCTGGGTGTGTGGTCGCTGGCGACAACGACCGCCGCCGCTGATGGCTCGGGTTCCGCCGTAGGTCCAGCACCTCGATCGCGGAAGCTGTACTCGGCACTGGCATACTGCGCACATGCGTGAGAAGCAGATCCAAACCAATCCACCGGCCGTGCTTTCAGGAGCGTGATGAAGGGGATCCCGGGAGTTGAGGCCTCCGAGGTTCGCTTCGACGAGACCGCCGATGTGGTCGTGGTGGGTCTGGGCGTCGCCGGCGCGTCGGCCGCGATCGGCGCGAGCCAGGCCGGAGGGGACGTCCTGGCCATCGAACGCAGCGGCGGAGCGGGGGGAACATCTGCTCAATCCGGCGGTCTCATCTACCTCGGAGGTGGAACCGTCCTCCAACAAGCATGTGGATTCGAGGACTCGCCGGAGAACATGGCGACGTTCCTCCGGGCTGCGCTCGGCCCCGGCGTCGACAACGATCGCGTGACCGCCTATTGCGAAGGATCGTCGGACCACTTCGACTGGTTGGTTTCGATCGGCGTGCCGTTCCGGGCAGCCTTCTGCGACGAGCCGAACCGCGAGTCGGCGGACGACGCCGGGTTGGTGTTCAGCGGTGGGGAGGATAGCTATCCCTTTGATGAACTCGCGATTCCGGTACCTCGCGGTCACAAGCCGCAGGTCGTCGATTCTGCCGGTGGATTCCTCATGAACCGCCTCGGTACGGCCGTGTCGTCCAGTGGCGCCCGAGTGATGACCGATGCCGGTGCCGAGGCGCTGGTCGTCGACAGCGGCGAAGTAGTGGGTCTGATACTGAAGACTGACGACGGGTCGCGGGCCGTCCGTGCGCGTGGCGGGGTGGTCCTGGCCACCGGAGGTTTCATCCACAACGAGGCGATGGTCGCCGAGCATTGCCCGCTGGCGCACGCGCCGAATCCGGCCTGGCGTATCGGGACCCCGAACGACGATGGGCGGGGCATCCGCATGGGCGAGGGCGTCGGCGCGGCGACGACCAGGCTTGACACGTTCGAGTGCGCATTGCCGCTCGGGCCTCCCCACCGTCTGGCCCGGGGCATTCTGGTCAATCGCCAAGGCGAGCGTTTCATCAACGAAGACACCTATACCGGCCGCATCGGATTCCACGCCCTGCGGGAACAGGACGGCTTCATTTACATGATCACCGATGACGTGATCCACGAGCGGAATGTGATCGGGCTTCGAATCGGATTTGCCGCATCCACTCCGGAGGAACTGGCCGTCGACATCGGGGTTTCTCCCGATGGTCTGGCGCGCACGGTGCACGAGTACAACGTGGCCGCAGCCCGAGGCGAGGACCCGGTGTTCCACAAACGGGCGCCCTATCTGCAGCCCATCGGCGCGCCGCCAGCCAGTGGCATCGGAGCAATCGACCTGCGCGTCGACCACGATGCGATCTATGCGACCTTCACGCTCGGCGGCCTCGCCACCGACCCTGAGGGCGGCGCGCTCGACGACGGAGGTCGGCGGATCCCGGGCCTCTACGCCGTCGGTCGGACCGCCGCCAGCCTGGCTGCCCACCACTACGCCAGTGGCATCAGCCTCGGGGACGGTTCGTTCTTCGGTCGGCGTGCCGGTCACCACGCGGCGACTCGGGCCTGAATCCGGGATCGAAGTTGCATGCCAATCCCCGATGATCCGCTTCGGTCGGAGATCAGGAAATCGCCCAATGAACGAGAAGAGCATCGTCGATCACTCTGGGAGTACTACGACCGCCGAGTGACCGGGCGCTTGCCTGGCTTGGCCAACGCCCACACCTACTGGACCGGATTAGGCGTCACCGTCGAAGTCGAAGACATCGCAGCTGAAGCTGCGCAGCTTGAACGCCTACTTCGTGGGCTGTCCGCAGTCCGCTTCGTCGAAGTAGGTGCCGGGCCGGGCACTTTCACCGGATACCTCGCGGGGCGGGGCATCGCCATCGACCAGAGTCGAAGGGCGCTGGACGCTCTGCGCACCGTTGTTCCCGAAGTACCGGTGATCCAGGCAGATGCCACTGCCCTACCCGTTCCGACCCACGCCTTCGACCGGTTCTTCTCCGCCCACCTCTATGGTCTGCTTCTTCCGAGTGAGCGCGAACCGTTTCTGGCCGAGGCGCACCGGGTTGCGTCCGAGGTGGTGATCCTCGACGCCGGTCGCCCCCCAGGAGTGAGCGCCGAGGAGTGGCAGGAGCGGACCCTGCCGAGGGGTGGTCACTACAGAGTCTTCCGCCGCCACTTCGATGCGGACGCGTTGGCCGCCGAAGTCGGTGGTGTGGTCCTGTTCGCCGGCCAGTTCTACGTGCTGGTGGGCACCGCGTCCGCGCCGGGTATAGCGCACTCCATGCACGGCTCCAATGAGCCGATCGGGACTCGGTCTCGTACGTGACCCGGTTCGCCGGATGGACGTCGCCTATCGTGACGCCCGTGTCGGCTTATGTGCTCGTACCTGGTGGTGGCCACGGAGGATGGTGCTACGCGAAGGTCAAACGGAGACTGGAGAACGCTGGAAATGAGGTGTTTGCGCCGTCTCTGACGGGACTCGCTGAGCACTCCCACCTTCTTTCCCCTTTGGTCGACCTGGACATGCACATTCACGATGTAGTCCAGCTCATCTATTACTGGGATCTAGAAGATGTGATCCTTGTCGGGCACAGCTACGGCGGCATGGTCATCACAGGCGTCGCAGACAAAGCAACTGACCGCATTGGCAAGATTGTGTATCTCGATGCGGCGAACCCCCACAACGGCCAGTCGCTCGTCGATGTAGCTGGTCCCATCATCGAGGCTGTCCGGCCTATGGGCACGGTCGTTGACGATGTCGAACTCGTCCTTCTGCCTGCACCCGGCGCTGGAGCATTCTACGGAGTGACCGATCCCGTTGATCTGGCATGGATGGACGCTCGACTCACCGGCCACCCCTGGCGTTGCTTTGAGCAGAAGCTCGACCTCAGCAACGAAAGCGGCCTCTGGGCTTTGCCGCAATATCACATCGTCTGTGAATCGACCATCGCCACCCGAGATCCTGCACTGATCGAAAGTGCACGAAGCGATGGAAGGTTCTGGAGCATCGACACCGGACACGACCTCATGATTACGGAGCCGGACTTTGTCGCCGAAGCTCTACTCGAGGTTGCCGCCGCAGACTGATCCACCCCGACCGCTGGGACAGTGGGAAGCCCCTCTCGAAAGTCGGGCTGTCGGAGGCTCCGTTCGTCCGATTCGCCCACCGACTGGCAGTGCAGTGAACTTGAGCGTGGCACGCGCGGCTGCTTGCGATTCGGCTCCACTGAGGGATCATTAGCCGTGGTGCGGCCGTCACGGACCAGGGCGGTTGGGACGAAGCGGGTGTCGGCACGCTGGTCTGAGGCTCGCTGCCCTTCAGGTCAGACGTCAACTCTGGTTCAGCTCGAACTGAGGACGAGGGTCGCGGTCTCGACGAGAGGTGCTGGCCGGTCCCGGACGACGAGCACTGACGGAATTCCGGCCGCGTCAGCCGCATCGATGTCGGAGTTTGTGCTGTTCCCGATCATCCAGGCGACGTCGACCTCAAAGTACTCCAACGCCAGCCCGATGGAGCGTGGGTGGGGCTTCTCGTATCCCGTGCACGCGGACGAGTACACCTTGTCGAAGAACGCCCCAATGCCTAGACCGTCCACAAGCGACTCCAGTTCGGGACAGTGGTTCGACACGATGGCCTGTCTCCAGCCAGCATCGCGGAACATGCGCAGCGCCTCAGCGGTGTCGTCGTAGAGACGAAACGCCTCCGCTTTCGCATAGCACGAACGGACTTCGGCTGCGACTTCGTCGGCGTCACGCAGGTCAACTCCTGCGGCAACCGCTGCGGTTGCCAATCCGGGCTGAAGCGCAGCCCACCAATCATCGGGGTCGTTCAGATGCTCGTGCACGACCTCAGGAAAGCGCCACGGGTAGAAGGCGCGTAACGCCTCGCGCAGAGCCTGCTCGTCGACGACGCAGTCTGGATGGCGTCGCCCGATGATCTCGAGCATGCAGCCCCACCAGCGACCCGGACGCTCCGCCAACGTCTCGTCAAAATCCCACAATACGATCTTCTCCACCCACCTACCGTTGTCGATCGACCAGGCTGACACAAGCCCCACTTTGCCGGCGACCACGAGGGGCCATACCCCGAAATACCGAAGCGTGACACTCTCCCGCTGATCGGTGACACCCCTCGATCATGGGCAGGAAGCCTGGCCCCGCTGCAGGAAGGGGGATGCAGGAATGGAGAACAGCACTCTACTGCTGGGAGCACCTTTGCCACTTGGGGCTACCTCATGGCGACTCACCAGGCGCCCGGTGCTCCCACTCGCCTCGCGTGATCGCGTAGTTGGCCTCGTCGTCCCAGTGGTCTCGATGCCAATAGGCCTGACAGTCGGTCACCTCGTGGTGCCATCCAGAACGCACCAGCAACCGAATGACGGAGCTGTTTCCGGGATTCACTCCTGCATGGAGGCGCTGCACGCCTCTGACAGTGAAGGCATACCTACACAGCTCGGCGAGCGCCTCTGACGCGTAGCCATGGCCTTGTGCGCCAGCTGCAAGGGTGATGCCAATCTCGGCGTCGTCTCCATGCAGCCTCAGGCCGATGTCGCCGATGACTCCGCTCGTGTCAGCCACGCACCAACTGACCCATCCGGTTTCCGCTAACCTGCGTTCACCGTCGAGGATGTTTCGGAAGTCAGCTTCGGTGAAAGGCTGCGCCCATCCCTGGAATCGCGCCACGGCGGGGTCGTTGCGGTACGTAAGTACCGCGGACAAGTCTTCGCTCTCGAACGGTCGCAGCACCAGCCGGCGAGTCGACAAAATCACCACGGCACGAGCATCGGCCACTGCTTGGAATCCATGCGTCAACATTGGCACCATTCCACACGCTCCGAGGTGCCGAAGTGGGTCACCGAGCCGGCAGTCGGGGGCAGGATGCGCCTCAGACCTCGAAGGTGGGATCGACCGTCGCAGCATTGTCTGCGGCCTGGGGATCCATCCTTGACCTCAGGAAATTCAGCAAGTGTGAAGAACTGCTGAGACATCTGCTCATCCTCTGGCCGCCTCCAGCGATTCGAAACCACCATGGCCACGGGGTCGAGGTCGACCTCATCCACGGATTCTCCGCAGAAGCAACACATCACAGGATGAGCCAGGGAGGTCATCCACCATGTATACCGCCCGGTGACCCGCTTCGGGCATGGGTCACCGAGCCGGTGTTGTGGGGCAGGCTTCCCCCTTCTCATCTGGATCCCCCAGTGCTTGAAACAGCTGGTTTCGTTGACTCATCTCGGAGGGTCTGGCAACGGCGCCGACTCGTCGTTACGATGCGGATGGAAACCCACAGGAGAAACAGCTATGGCTGAAGTGACCTACGAATCACCGAAGATCATGGTGCTCGGGTACGTCACCGACATGACCCATGGAAAGCCGGGAAAGTACTTTGACTTCCCCGGCTCGGCTGACGGAACCACGAAGCCAGCGCCCCCCATTGGACCTGGCACCTACAGCTGAATCATCCAAACCTCGGACAGTGCACGCCTCACCATCCCGGCGATTGGGGCACTGTCGCTCTGGACGACGCAGTGGGTAGTTTCAAGAAGTGGCGTACAGCTCGGAAGTCAGTCTGGCGTGCCCGCTGTCCGGTTCATGGGTGACGGTGTCGAATCCGGAGTACCACTGGGACGATGCCCCGCCCTTCTTCGAGTTCGACTGCTCCGCCTGTGCCGAGCATCATGTCGTGGAACTACGGCAACCCTGAGCAATCCAGAAGCATCGACCCGGTGTCCAGGGGCAGTGGCTATGTCGGCGTACAAGAGTTGCCCCGAGCGTCAGATGCGTCGTCGGACTTCTGTGGCGTAGGTTATTTGGCCAGGCGTGAGTCGGAGCGTTGCTGCGCTCCACGACCGAGGAGCATTCATGAGGCGATCCAGACTGTTTGTTGTTATCGCAGGCACGGTGGTTCTGACCGCGGGACTGGTCACCGGCGTGTCGGCTGCAGTGCTCAGCAACGCATCGGCCAAAGTGACCTACTACGCCTGCCTCAAGTCCGGCGCCCTGACCGAGGTCAGTACCACCGCCCCCACCTGCACCGCACCGGCGATGATGATCTCGTGGCTTTCGGCTTCGAGCACCGACACCAAGGCCCAGGTGTCGGCGGCCATCAAAGCAGCCGACAATGGCGTCTCGTGCGTTATCCCAACCGGTGGATCCATCAAAGGCTTCTGGGCCGGCTGCAACTTCTCCGGCAACACGCTGAACGGTGACATCTTGCAGAGTGCCAACCTGAAGGGAGCCAATCTGAGCGGCGCCTCCCTCACCAACGCCAACCTGAGTTACGCCAACCTCTGGGGGACTGACCTCGTAGGTGCTGGACTCGTCGGGACGAACCTCACCGAAGCCAATCTCACCGGGGCCAACCTGAGTGCCGCCGATCTCCAAGGGGCGGTGATCGGTCAGGCTGGACAGACCACCTACCTGAACGGTGCCAATCTCACCAACGCCTACCTCTCCGGCGCCACTATTACCAACGCCAGCTTCCTCAATGCCGACTTGAGCGGAGCCGTCGGAGTGTCGAGCGCCACCTGGGTCGACACCGTATGTCCCGATGGGGTCAACAGCGACACCATTGGAGACACCTGTGCTGGACATCAATCCCCTCTGGAAGCCGCTGTCAATGCCACGAGCACCTGCAGCATCGCCACCTTGTGCTGGCCGAAAGCATTGAACTACTCCGGCGGCGCCTATGGGTTCAATGGGCCCGATGCGATCGCCTCTGACGGCTCCCATCTGTGGGTTGTGAACGAAGGGAGCAACTCGGTCACCGAACTCAACGCCTCGGACGGGAGCTGGGTGCAGACCCTCTCTGGCGGCTCCTACGGGTTTAATTTGCCGAATGCCATCGCCTTCGACGGCTCCCACCTTTGGGTGACGAACGAGGGGGGCAGATCTGTCACCGAACTCAACGCCTCGGACGGGAGCTGGGTGCAGACCCTCTCTGGCGGCTCCTACGGGTTCTATTATCCTGATGCCATCGCCTTTGACGGCTCCCATCTCTGGGTGGCGAACGGAATCACCGACACGGTGACCGAACTCAGCGCCTCGAATGGGAGCTGGGTGCAGACCCTCTCTGGCGGCTCCTACGGATTCAGTGGTCCCGAAGGCATCGCCTTCGACGGCTCCCATCTCTGGGTGGCGAACAGCAATGGCAACTCTGTCACGGAACTCAACGCCTCAGACGGGAGCTGGGTGCAGACCCTCTCTGGTGGCTCCTTTGGGTTCAATGGTCCCCAGGCCATCGCCTTCGATGGCACCCACCTCTGGGTAACGAATAGCGAAGGCGGCTCTGTCACCGAAATCAACGCCTCAGGCGGGAGCTGGGTGCAGACCCTCTCTGGTGGCTCCTTTGGGTTCAATGGTCCCCAGGCCATCGCCTTCGATGGCACCCACCTCTGGGTAACGAATAGCGAAGGCGGCTCTGTCACCGAAATCAACGCCTCAGGCGGGAGCTGGGTGCAGACCCTCTCCGGTGGCTCCTTTGGGTTCAATGCTCCCGAGGCCATCGCCTTCGATGGAGCCCACATCTGGGTGACGAACTACGCAGGGAACTCGGTCAGCGAACTCGCCGGCGGTTAGCTCGGGTCGGATGCGAACGGAACCCAATCCAAATGAGCCTTGTTTGGATGGCGGAGCGTAGACGATCCGGCTTGGCCCGATGATGGCAGAAACCTTCGGAGTAATCGCAGTCGGGGCGCCCCCTAGGTGGCGTTTAGGGTCAAGAAATGATTCCTGCCAACTGCCGTGAATTCATCCCTTGAAACTGATCTGGAAATCGAGTCAGTTTGCCACTGCCGTCGTGGGACGACGGACTCGATACTTCCCCCAAGCGCAATCGAGTTGAGCAGGGTGGTTGCTGTCAGCCGCTAGAAGGGTTCGAGAGGAAATGGTCGCTACGCAACACGTGGGGCAGGTGGGGATCGAACCCACGACCGAGGGATTATGAGTCCCCTGCTCTGACCACTGAGCTACTGCCCCGGGGTGGGATGGCCACGGCGGCCGTCCGGTGCACCTCGGGCTGGCAGCGTACCTCCCCGGTGATAGCGACTACCGGAGCCTGTATTGCCGTGACCCTCAGCGACCTACCAGTCGTGCGCTCGCCGGTGCACCACTCCCGGGAAGAGTAAGGACCACAGTGGGCCCGCCAACGGGGGGCCGACCGAACGTGGCGTAGGCGACCGGGGAGTTCGGCCTCGGGTCGAACCCACGGGTGACCAGCAGGTAGGCCACACCGGTCTCGACGGCGAGATGTTCGGCGGTCGCGGGCCCGGCGACCTGCAGGCGGAACGGGCCACGGGGAGCCACCGCAGCTGCAGCGCTGGTCGCCGCATCCGTGGCCCGCACCGCCGACCATCCGACCAGGGTCGGGATGGTCCCGTCCATCTGGTTCAGCCCCGACAACTGAACTGCCAGCGACAGAACGACCAACGAGACGATGCTGGCGGCCGACCAGGCCCGCACGTGCCCGACTCGCGGACGACCATGAGTCGCAGGCGTACTGCCCCGCCGCCGGGCTGCCACAGCCACCACCAACGCTCCGGCGGCCCAGATGAAGGTGACCCACACTGAAATCGCCACCACGATCCACAGGGCCCCCAGATAGCTGACATCGAGGAACTGCGATCCCGGTACCGAGGCGATCGCCACCACGCTTCCGGCGGTGAGGGCCAGCGAGAGAAACGCCGTCGCGGCCAAGGTGGTCCGGCCCGTGCACCACGCCACCACACCTGTCGCCGTCAGCAGTACCAACACGGCGACCCCCCACCACGCCGGTCCGTTGAACAGTCGGATGATGGCGAAGAACAGGGGCGGCCCCGTCGGCGGCAGATTGTGAACCCAGTTCGGCGGTACTTCGGTGGCGCCGCCGAGGGCTCGGAGCGCGGCCATCGGACCGATCAAGGGGCCCGAGTCACCGGCCGCCCGAGCCAACAGGGTCAGGTTGCCCGGTCGGGAGGTGAACTGTTGGATGACCGGCGCCACCCATACGACCACCCCCGCCCCCAGCCCGACGACCAGCGGCACCACCCCGATGCCGACACGTTGTCGCCGTAGGGCGACGACGCCGAGCACGGGGGCCACCAGGCAGACCGCCACCGCCGGGGGTCCGAACGCCGCCTGGCACTGCACGACCACACTGGCCGCCACCACCGTGACCGGCCACCATCGGAGTCGGCCGGTGCCCACCGCCAGCCCGGTCGCCACGGTCGCCACCAGGAAGATGAGCCCGAACCACACATTCCACGCCACGTCGAGGACGACCCCGGTCCGGGCCAGGGCCAGCACCAGCACGCACCCGGACATGACTGCCGCGCCCTTCCACCCGCCGACCGCCCACGCCGCCTCGATGGTGAGCGCCACAGCCACCACGACGGCGATGAGCGAGCCCCACAGGACACCCTGAGCCGGGTCGAGCCGCACCGGGACGGCCAGCAGCCAGTTCTGGAGAGGACCGGGACCGAAGACTGCATGGGATCTGGCCGACACGGCCATCTGATGGCCCACGAGCGGCGACTGTGAGGTGAAGACCTGATAGCTGCGCAGTGCCAGGCCGGCGTTGTCGAAGAGGGGGCGCCACCCGCGCGCCAGCTCGACCATTCCGAGCACCAGGATCGGTAGCTCGGCGGCCAGGTGGGCGACGACGCGGACGACAGTGGTCAGCCGATGACCGCCCGGCACCGGCGCCACTGGTTCGGCTGTGCCCGCGCCGGGCATCGGGGGAGCCGATTGGTCGATGACCGGAATGGCGCTCGTCTCCACCCCGGCAGTCTCGCCGGTGGCGGGGCAGCCGGCCAGCACCAGGACGTCAACCGCTGGCGGTGAGCGTCATTCGGCGGCGATGGCTGCCAACACGTCGAGTTTGGCGGCGCGTCGGGCGGGCCAACTCGCCGCACCCAGGCCCAGGAACCCCGACAGCACCAGGAACACGATCAGGCTGGACACCGGCACCACCACATCGGTAATCCCCTGCTGCTTGAGCGACGAGGCGAACGCCACACCGAGGGCGGTGCCGACCACGACCCCGATGATGGCGCCGAACAGGGCCAGGATCACCGACTCGGACCGGATCATGACCCGGACCTGGCGCCGTCGCATCCCCACCGCCCGCAGCAGTCCGATCTCGTGGGTGCGCTCGAACACCGAGAGCATCAGCGTGTTGACGATCCCGATGAGGGCGATGACGATGGCCAGGGCGAGGAGCACGTAGACCAGGCCGAGCAGCTGGTTGACCTGGGCCTGTTGGGACTTCTCGAACGCGGCGCGGGTCTGCAGCTTCAGGTTGGGATATCCCCCGACCGCAGCGGTGAGCGCTGCCCCGGTGGCCGGGGAACCGGTGGTGCGCACCAGAACCGCCACCGGCAGAGGGGTGGCGAAATGTGCGGTGAAGAATGCATCTCCCACCAGATAGCTTCCGAGCAACGCGTTGGGACTGAATATGCCACCGACCCGCATGGTCGAGCTTCCGGTCTGGGCGAACGTCACCGGAACGATCGACCCGACCACCAGGTGATCGGAGTTCGCCGTCGACGTATCCACCAGCAGCTCCCCTGCCGCCATGGCGGGCGCTCCCGAACCACTCTCCATGCGCAGGATGACCGTCCGCGACAGGTGGTCCGGCGACAACCCGGTCATGGTCGACACCGAGCCGCGCGTCTCGAACTGCCCGGTGTACACCGATGAGACGGCGGTCACCCCCGGAACGGCGGCGACGGTAGGAGCGACCGCGTTGGAGAACCCCTGGGCCCCGACCGACGACGGGGTGATGATGTAGTCGGCGTTGATGGCATTGTCCACACTGCTGGTGGCCGACCGCGACACCGAGGCCCCGAACACGGCGATGGTGGACACCAACGCCAGGCCGACCATGAGTGCGGATGAGGTCTGGGCGGTCCGCCTAGGGCTTCTCATCGAGTTCTCGCGACCCAGCTTGCCGGCCATTCCGAGCATCCGGGCCAACGGTCGGCCCAGCACGCTCGACATCGGCCGGGCCACGACGGGTGCCAGCATGCCGATTCCGATGAATCCCAGAACGGCGCCGAGTCCCACCAGTTGGATGGCCGGGGCGGTCAGTCCGAGCACCAGCAGGATCACTCCCACCAGGCCGATGACCGAGCCGATGATGATCCGACGCCGCGACGATTCGGTCCCTTCCGTGCCGTGGTCGGACAGGGCGGCCACCGGGGGGATGCGCACGGCCCGCCGCGCCGGGCTGATGGCCGATACCACGGTGACACCGACGCCGACCACCAGGGCGGCGACCACGGTCCTCGACTCGAATACCAGCGGTCCGGTCGGAAGGGTGATCCCGAACGCCTTCAACAGCGCTTCCAGCCCGAGCGCGGCCAGTACTCCGAGGCCGAGGCCGACGAGCGACGCCACTATCCCCACGATGCCGGCCTCCAGGAGCACGGAACGGAACACCTGACGGCGGCTCGCCCCCACGATCCGCAACAGGGCCAGCTCCTTGGTGCGCTGGCCCACGATGATCGAGAAGGTGTTGAAGATGGTGAAGCCTCCGACGAACAGGGAGATGAATGCGAACACCAGCAGCGCGGTGGAGAAGAACCCCAACGCCTGGTTGATGGCATTGGTCTGTTCGGCGGCCACGGTCTGCCCGGTCACCACTTCGACACCGGGGGGCAGGGTGCGGGCGATGTCGGCCTGCACCGTCGCCTTGTTGGCGCCAGGGGCGGCGATGGCGTCGATGGCGTCGAACTTGCCCGGGAGATTGAACAGTTGCTGGGCGGTCGGAAGCCAGAAGGCGGCGATGGTCGCCCCGGCCAGATTGTCGGCCGAGCCGAACCGGACGAAACCGGTCACGGTGAACGTCTCCGACGGTCCGGCCAGCAGGATCTTCACGTGATCCCCGACGACGAAGTGGTACTTGTCGGCGGTCCCGAGGTCCATGACGACGTCGTGCGGGGTCGTCGGTGCGCGGCCTTGGACGAGGGTGAGCGAGGACATCGCCTGGTTGGGATTGTAGGAGAGGCCGATGTTCGGCGCCCCACCCGTCGTGACCGCCTTGCCGTCCGGGGCCACGAACTGCGCGTAGCCCGACACCGTTCCGGCGGCAGCCTGCACTCCCGGAACGTTCTGGACGTCGGAAAGGAGCGACTCGGGCACCGCCTTGCGGGCGGTGGTGTTTCCGGAAGAACCGGTGAAGGCGGCCTTTCCCCGGACCTCGAAGTCGATGTTCTGGTAGATGTGACCGAACAGCGTGGTGAACGTGCTGTGCAAGGTGTCGGTCAGCACGAGCGTCCCCGAGATGAACGTCACTCCGAGCACGATGGCCAGGGCGGTGAGCGCCAGGCGGAGCTTGTGGGCGAGCAGGCCCGAGATGGTGACCTTCCACATGTCAGCCTCCCAGGCGCTTCATCTGCTCGAGTATCGAGTCAGGTGTGGGCTGGAGGAGTTCTCCGACGACCTTGCCGTCCGCCAGGAAGACCACCCGGTCGGCGAACGATGCACCGCGGGCGTCATGGGTGACCATCACGATCGACTGGTGGAACTCGGTCACCGATCGCCGCAGGAACGCCAGCATCTCCCCCGACGAGTTGGAGTCGAGGTTGCCGGTCGGCTCATCGGCGAAGATCAGGTCGGGCCGGCCGATGAGGGCCCGGGCACAGGCCGCCCGCTGCTGCTGTCCGCCCGACATCTCGCTCGGGCGGTGGTCCAGCCGGTCGGCGATGCCGAGCTGGCCGACCAGGTAGTCGAACCACTCTCGGTCGACCTTCCGGCCCGCCAGATCGGCGGGCAGCGTGATGTTCTCCCCCGCGGTGAGCGTCGGGACCAGGTTGAACGACTGGAACACGAATCCGATCCGGTCACGGCGCAACTGGGTGAGGCCCGAGTCGTCGAGCTGCCCGATCTCCTGATCGCCCACGAAGGTCCGTCCCGCCGTCGGGGTGTCGAGTCCCGCCATGCAGTGCATCAGAGTGGACTTGCCCGAACCCGATGGACCCATCACCGCGGTGAACCGGCCGCGCTCGAACTCGACCTCGACACCGTCGAGGGCCCGCACCACGGCGTCGCCGACCCCATAGGTCTTGACAAGCCCCTCAGCCCGAGCCGCCGGTGGAGCTACCGGCCCGGTCGGCTGGACCGCTGTCTGGTCGATAGAAGTCATCAGGTGTTCTCCTCGGAGGGTCCAGCCCGGTCGTGGCATGGCGGCATGAAGGGGTGGACGTAGCGGGGTGTGTCCGGCGCCGGCGAGCTCGGGATCGACGGATCTCGGTGACGATGCTAACGGCCGGGCAGCTCAGGCGGTGGGTTACCCCGCCGGCGCCGGCCCCGGCGCCAGGCCAGTACGGCGACCACCGCGACGAGCAGCCAGGTGACGTGGAGGGCCGAGTGGATCGAATCGGCCACCGTCACCGCGATCACCAGGAAGAGCAGCATCGGCAGCAGAATTCGTCGCCGGTTGGCGGGCGGCCTGGGCGCATCGACCGGGGCCGGCAGATCGTCGAACAATCCGTCGAGCTGGCCCCGGGTAACCGCTCCCATGGCTTGCTCGAGCCTGGCCGAGAACTCGAGCTGATCGAGCCGCCCGTCGGCGTAGTGCCGGGACAGCTGGTCGGCGACCGCCTGTCGTTCGGCGTCGGACGCCCGCAGATCGGCTGCGGCCCGAGCGGCAGCCGGGTGGACAGGATCCCAGCGGTAGCGGGCCATCGCTCAGTTCCCCGTCCCGCGCCCGAGCCACTCCTCGGCCACTGATTGCTCGGCCCCTTCGTCAGGGATGAGCACCCAGCCGACGAGGTACAGAGGCACTGCGAGCCCTCCCATCAAGCCGAGGACCACGAACGCCAGGCGCACCAGGGTCGGGTCGACGTCGACAAAGTCTGCGATGCCCGCACATACGCCGGCGATCATCCCGCGGTCCCGACTTCGGTGGAGTCGGTCGCCGGCGGACAGGAGGCGGTGGTCGGTGGATGGAGCGGCTGGTGAAGGTGGTGTGGTCATATCTCCACAGTGACGGACGCCTGCCGTCCCGGAAATCGGGGAGGCCCCGGGTCGAACCCCGACTTCCCCCTGGTGGAGTGGGGGATGTCCCTGATAGCCGTCCCCGACAGAGTGCGCGATCATCGGGTATCAGCGAATCCACTCAATCCAGGAACGGCACGCCATCTGACTCCGAGCCGCACCGTTCGGATCAGGCTGACGGCGACAGCGGCTACTGGTGGGTACAACGCGGGTCCAGAAGGGCCTGGATGGCCGATCATCACGCCTGGCGCCACAGTCACATCCGGGGCCACATCCTCCGGAGCAAGCTGCGTCGTAGCGACAAGAGCCGGGTGATCGCCGGCGTCTGCGGTGGCATCTCGGACGCAACGGGCATCGATGTGACGCTGGTCCGGATCGGCGTGGTACTCCTCACGCTCGCCAGCGGCGTAGGCGTCCTGGCCTACGCCATGGCCTGGCTGATGGTGCCCTTACAGGGCGATCAGGACGCGATCGTGGCCCGGGCCATATCCGACCGGCGAGGTATCCGAGTCGTGGTGGGCGTGATCCCGGTCCTCATCGTCATCCAGATCGTGGTCGGAGGACTCCACCTCGGCTATCTCGGATCATTCCTCTGGCCGGTGATCCTGGCCGGCGCCGTTGTCGTGCTGATACGCCGCAACGCCGGTGACGATGAACGGCTCTGGATAAACGACGACCTCCTGCCCATGTTCAGGAGTGGGTCCGACGACAGCACCCGACGGTCGATGATCCTGCGAGCAGGTGTCGGCGTTGCCGTCGGCATCGCCGGGCTCTTCCTCATGCTCGACGGACACCCGACCTCAGCCACACTCCTACCGATCACCGGCGCACTTCTGGTATTCGCCTCGATCGTGGTGATCTTCGGCCCGTGGTGGATCGGCATGGTGCGCGACCTGATGGCCGAGCGACAGGCACGGGCCCTGGCCGAAGACCGGACGCGGATGGCGGAACACGTCCATGACTCCGTCCTCCAGACACTCGCGCTCATCCAGCGCTCCGCCGACGACCCCCGCCAGGTGGTCCGACTGGCCAGGTCCCAGGAGCATGAGCTGCGGGCGTGGCTGTTCGAGGGACGACCCCCCGGCACCATCGGACAAGGGGTGACCACCATGTCCGAGGGGATCGATCTGCTGCAACGCCAGGTGGAGGACGACCATGGTGTTCCGGTGCAGGTGGTCGTCGTCGGCGACTGCCCGCTGGACGACCGGGTGCGCGGCCTGCTCGACGCCACCCGGGAGGCGACGGTCAACGCCGCCAAGTGGTCCGGCGCCCCCGAGATCTCGGTCTTCGCCGAAGTCGAGGGAGGCACGGCGACGGTGTTCGTGCGAGATCGTGGCGCCGGTTTCGACCCCGACGCGGTGCCGTCCGACCGACAGGGTGTCTCCCGATCCATCCGTGACCGCATGGCCCGCCTCGGTGGATCCGCCGACATCCGTTCGGGATCGGGTCAGGGTACCGAGGTGGTCCTGTCGCTCCCACCACGTGAGCCGGCCCGATGAGCGAGGAACGTCGCCTGCGGGTGTTCCTGGTCGACGACCACGAACTGTTCCGTTCGGGGGTCAGGGCCGAGCTCGGTGAGACCGTCGACGTGGTCGGCGAGGCCGACGAGGTGGCGGCCGCCGTCGAGATGATCGGTGAACGTGTCCCCGATGTGGTCCTCCTGGACGTCCACCTGCCTGGCGGGGGCGGCCAGGCTGTCCTGTCGGGGGTCCTGCCCGCCCATCCCGAGATCCGGTTCCTGGCGCTGTCCGTGTCCGACTCCCCCGAAGACGTCATCGGGGTGATCCGGGCCGGGGCGCGGGGATATGTGACCAAGACCATCTCGGGAGAGGAGCTCATCCGTGCCGTGCTCACCGTGGGAGCCGGGGATGCCGTCTTCTCCCCCCGCCTGGCCGGATTCGTCCTCGACGCCTTCGCCGACGGGAGCGGGCCCGTGCCGGGTACCGGCCTCGATCCGGAACTGGATCAACTGTCGCCCCGAGAGCGGGAGGTGCTCCGGCTGATCGCCCGTGGCTACACGTACAAGGAGGTGGCCCTGGACCTCACCATCTCCGCCAAGACGGTCGAGTCCCATGTGTCCTCGGTACTGCGCAAGCTGCAGCTGTCCTCGCGGCACCAGCTCACCCGGTGGGCCACCGAGCGCCGGCTGGTCTAGCGTTCGATGTCCGAGTCCCGGCCGGAGCGGGCTCGCCGGTCCAGCAAGCCGGCGAACCGTCCCGCCGCTGCCGGTTCGGTTGCGAGGAAGAACGACGGCTCGGCCAACTCCACCTCGAGGACGACTTCGGCACCGTCGTCCAGGGCCACCACGTCGACCCGGGCATAGAGCAGGGGTTCGGTCACATCGAACCGATCGGCCACCAATGCGGCCACGGCGGCCGACGCATGTTCCACCAGGGCCCGTCGGGACGGAGTCAGCTGCTCAGGGTCGAGATGCTCGGTATAGGTGCCGCCGAGCAGTCCCCCTCCGAGTGCCAGTAGGGGACCCTTGCGTACCGAGTGTGACACCGATCCGTCGAACACCAATGTGCTCACCTCGCCGAGAGTGGCGACCGAGGACACCGCCGGCTGGACGAGCACTGAGGTGCCCTCGGCCAGGATGGCCTCGGCCAGGGCCCCCGCCGCCGGGTCCCCGGGGACGAAGCGCCCGGTCCGCCGGCTGCCCGCCGATACCGCCGGCTTGACCACCACCTCACCGTCGACCGTCTCCAGCGCCGCCGCCACCTCCACGTTGTCCGTGCAGACCTGGGTGGAGATGACCGGGACTCCGGTGTCGGCCAGGTCGAGCAGGTAGCGCTTGTCGAGGTTCCAGGTGACCACCGGCGCCGGGTTGTGCAGAGTGCCGAGCCGCCCGATGCGGTCGAGCCAGGCGCTGAAGTCGGCGATCCGGTCGAGGTAGTCCCACGTGGAGCGGATCACCACCAGGTCGTACTCCTCCCAGGGAACGGCGGGGTCCGACCAGACCAGGTGATCGAGTTCGATTCCGGCAGCGGCGCACGCCGCGTCATGCAGCGGGCGGTCGGAGTCGGCCTGGCTGACCCACGCAGCAGAGGCCGTGGCGAAGGCCACCCGGGGCGTCATGGTTCCTCCCGAGGGCTCGACGGGACCCAGGCCCGAACTCAATTGTGGTGGGGCGGCCGGTCGTGGCGCTGGCGTTCGGCCCAGCAGAGGTCGCAGTCCTCACACGACGACCGGCCCTGCCCGCCGCCGCGATGGATCCCGGGATGGCCGCAGTAGGGACAGGGTTCGCTCGATGCCATCGGATTCCTCGTGAGCCGGGCCAGTGGATGGGAGCAACCCCTGCGTTCCGGTGCGGACGGCGCTCTCCAGGCGGGACGGGCCTCGGGTGACCGTCCCAACGATGGCTCCGGGGGTGAGACTCGAACTCACAACCCTCTGATTAACAGTCAGATGCTCTGCCGATTGAGCTACCCCGGAAACTGTGCCACCACGCCTGGTCCGCATCCTCGGGACCCCTGGCGTGCCAGAGGAGATTAGCCGTTCGCCACGGGCCTCCTGGATCGCAAGTGCACGGAGCCGCGATCCGCGACACAATGGCCGCCGTGAAGTTCCGTCTCGCCGCCGCCGCCGCATTCGCCATCGGATTCGCCCTCGGGTCCCGATCACGAGCGGCCCGGCTCCGGGTGGTCGCCGAGGACGGGTCGACCGCCCGCGCCGAACACCCGCGGACAGGTCCGCCGGGTACCAGCCAAGATCAGGGCCGTCGTGGTCCTGGGCACGGTCCGGGCCCGTGACGCCGTGGGGGTGCGCCTGGGTTGGCGCGACGGCGAAGAGGCCGCCGACGCCCTGGTGATCGAGATGGCCGCCGATCTGGCCTCGGCCATCAACGGCCGCAGCACCCTCGCCGGCTGACCGGGCCTGGCTGATCGCAACTCCGGACGGCGCCGACCTGGGCGCGGTGACCCGCTCCCTGGCCGCCGCCGGGTGTGTGGCCGCCGAAGAGGAGGCGGTCGAGCTCCTCACCGCTGCACCCGACCTACCCCAGCTCGAGGCGATGCTGGCGCGGCGCCTGACCGGTGAGCCTCTGGCCTGGATCACCGGGACCACCCGCTTCTGCGGGCTGACGGTCGGGGTCCGACCTGGCGTCTACGTGCCCCGTTGGCAGTCCGAGACGCTGGCCCGGACCGCGGCCGAGCTGCTTCCCTCCGGCGGTACGGCCGTCGATCTGTGTACCGGCTCGGGTGCGGTGGCCCTGGTGATGCAGGCGGCGCGACCCGATGCCCGGGTGATCGCCACCGAGTCCGACCCACAAGCGGCGGCGTGCGCCCGGAACAACGGCGTCGACGTCCGGGTCGGGGACCTCGACGGTGGACTACCTGATGAGCTGACCGGACAGGTCGACGTGATGACCGGCGTCGCGCCCTATGTGCCCGACGACTCCCTCCATCTGCTGCCCCGGGACGTGCTCTCCTTCGAGCCCCTCGCCGCCCTCGCCGGCGGACAGGAGGGTCTGGAGGTCGTCGCCCGGGCCGTGGCCTGCAGCATCAGATGGATGGCTCCTGGCGGCTGGCTCCTGCTCGAGGCAGGTGGGGGCCAGTTCGAGGCGTTGTCCCGGTGCTTCGCATCGTCGGGGTACACCGACATCCGCGTCCTGGAGGATGAAGACGACGACCCCCGGGCCGTGTGCGGTCGTCTCGGTGGGTCGGTAGTCGGTCCGGCCTACGCCTCTTCGAGATAATCGCGGAGCAGCTGGGCCGACTCCGGCCGGCGCAGCTTGGCCAGCGTCTTGGCCTCGATCTGGCGGATCCGTTCCCGGGTCACCCCGAAGGCCTTGCCGACCTCTTCGAGCGTCCGGATCTTGCCGTCCTCGAGTCCGAATCGGAGACGCACGACATCCTGCTCGCGGGGGGTCAGGTGATTCAGTGCGTCACGAAGTGCACCGTCCAGCATGAGCCGTGTGGCGGCGTCACCCGGCACCACCGCCTCGCGGTCCTCGATGATGTCGGAGAGGCTGAAGTCCTCCTCGTCACCGATCGGCTGCTCGAGGGAGATGGTGTCCTGGTTGATCCGGAGGATCTCCCGCACCCGCTCGACCGACAGGTCGACCAACGCCGCCAGCTCCTCGTTGGTCGGCTCGCGGCCGACCTCTTGATGGTATTGGCGCTGGGCCCACACCACCTTGTGGATGGTCTCGACCATGTGGACGGGGATACGGATGGTCCGGGCCTGGTCGGCGATGGCCCGGGTGATGGCCTGACGGATCCACCACGTGGCGTACGTGGAGAACTTGAATCCCTTGGTGTGGTCGAACTTCTCGACCGCCCGCATGAGCCCGAGGTTGCCCTCCTGGATCAGATCCAGAAAGGCCAGTCCCCGGTTGCGATACCGCTTGGCGATGGACACCACCAGCCTCAGATTGGCCTCGATCAGCTGGTCCTTGGCCTCGTGCCCCAACTGAACCAGGCGCTGGTCGGCCCGGCGGGCCATCCGGGATGTCGTGCCGGTGATCTCGTCCTCGGCCAGGCGCATCGCCGCCTCTGTGCCGGCCAGGATCCGCTCCGCCAACTCGACTTCGAGCGCGGCGTCCAGCAGTTTCACCTTGCCGATCTCTTTGAGGTACATGTGCACCGGGTCCGCGGCCGAGCCCCTGAAGCTGTCCCCTTCGGTGAACCCGGCCGTCTTGGACGCCGCCACCGTCCGCGGCTTCTTGGCGGGCACCTTCTTCGCCGGCGCCGCCGATTCGGCTGCGGTCGCCACCGCGATCAGGCGCACCTTCGGCTCCGGCCGCGCCTCGGGCCGGGGCGCGGGCGACGCCGATGGCGCCGCCATCGGCACGATGGTGGTCTCACCCGTGTCGTAGGTGAAGTCGATCCCGGCCTCGCGGATCCGCTCCACGACGCCCACGATCAGGTCGGCACTGAGTTCGACCGACTCCAGCACGGTGACCACGTCGTCCTGGGTCAGGCCACCCTTGGCCCTCCCCAGACGGAGGAGTGCCTCGAACTCGGCCGCGGCGAGGGCGTCCTCGGCCGCCAGGATGGCCGGGGCGGACAGTTCGTCGGGGATCGGCTCGGCCGCACCGGTCGGCTCGGCCGCACCGGTCGGGGTGGCGTCCGTCGGATCGTCCCCACCCGAGTCTGCAGGGTAGAGCGCGACGACCTTCTTCACCGTCATGCGTCCTGCCCGGAACCGTTCATTCGTGCCCTCACGACCAACCACGCTACCAACCGACGTGACGCTTCTGCTGAGAATCTGGATCGTCCAGTTCCTGGAGCCATCCGGACACCTCGGCGGCGTCTTCCAGGGCCCTGGTGGAGGTCCTTGCCTCCACCGTGAGCTGTGCCACCTCCCGCCGGACCGTGTCACGCACCAACTGGGTCACCACTTCGTCGGGCTCCGACCGAGGCTCCTCGACGGTGAGCCGGACCAAGAGGGGTTGCACCCTCGCCGGCGCCCGGTCGATCGCCTCGCCGAGGTCGTCGGCCTCGACCAGCGCGGCGAACGCGGCCCTCTGGACCGGGTCGCTGAACAGGACCGCCTCCAGCCGGTCCCCGACGTCCTCGGGTCGATGGATGGCCAGGCGCAGTGCCTCGAGGCCGGGCCGGAACTCGGGTGAGGTCGACGCCCGACCTGAATCGAGGGGACCGTCCTCCCAATCGTCCCACTCCCCATCGGGGCCGTCCGGGGGCCCGTCGTAGCCGCGGGGGTCACGATCGTCGGGCGGAGCACCCGGCCGGTCCGGGGTGCGGTCGGGCCGGCCCGGCGGAGTCCGGGGCCCATCCCTCCGGATCCGCTCCAGCCGATCGCGCAGGGACCCGGGCTCGAGCCGGCAACGCTCGGCCACCTGCATCAGGTACTGGTCCCGGACCAGGTCGTCCGGATGCTCGGCCACCGCCGCCAAGGCGTGGTCGGCGGCGCGGGCCCGGCCCTCGGGTGTGGACAGGTCGGCGGCATCGAGGATCCTCCCGAGCCGGAACTGGAGGAAGGGCTTGGCACCCTCGACCGCGGCCCGCAGGGCGGCGGGATCGCTGCGAGCCAGGTCGGCCGGGTCGGAGCCCGATGGCAGGGCGGCCACGGCGACGTCGATCTCGAGCTTGCGCTCCCATTCGTAGAAGCGTCCGGCCGCCGACTGGCCGGCACCGTCGGCGTCGAAGGCCAGGACCACCCGGGTGGCGAAGTTCTTGAGCAGCCGCACGTGCTCCTCGGCCAGCGCCGTCCCGCAGGTGGCGACGGCCCGGGGTATGCCCGCATCGAAAAATCCGATGACATCGGTGTACCCCTCGCACACCACGACCTCGCCCGATCTGATGATGTCCTGCTTGGCCCAGTTGAGGGCGTAGAGGGTGCGACGCTTGGAGTAGATCGGCGTCTCGGTCGAATTCTTGTACTTGGCCGGATCGGTGCTGCCCGGCAGGACCCGCCCCCCGAGCGCCACCGGGTGGCCCGACGGGTCACAGATGGGGAACAGCACCCGGGCCCGGAAGGCATCCTGGATCCGACCCCGTTTGTTGACGAATCCGAGTCCGGCACCCGTGGCCACGTCCTCGCTCAGCTTGAGCGATGTGCACAGGGTGTCCCAACCGTCGGGCGCCCACCCCAGCCGAAAGCGGCGTACCACCTCACCGTCGTAGCCTCGGCTGCGCAGGTAGTCCCGGGCCTGACCTCCGTCGGCACCGGTCAGCAGGCGCTGGTGGTACCACTCGGTGGCCCGCTCCATGGCGTCGAGGAAGACCTTCCGCTTCTGCGTGTCGCGACCGGCCGTCCCGTCCTCGCGGATGGTGATCCCGGCCTTGTCGGCCAGTCGCCGCACGGCATCGACGAAGTCCAGGTGCTCCATCTCCCGGACGAAGGTGATGGCGTCGCCGCTCTTCTGGCACCCGAAGCAGTAGTAGAAGCCTTCCTCGGCGTTGACACTGAAGGAAGGCGACTTCTCGGTGTGGAACGGGCAGAGGCCGACCCAACGCGATCCCTGGCGCTTGAGCGCGGCGTGCTCGCCGATCAGGGCCACGATGTCCGTGGCGGCCCTGACTTGAGCTACGTCCTCGTCAGGGATGCCCATGGCGTCGACGGTACCGCGTACGGGCCAGACCCCGTCCCGACAGGACCGCGGCCGACACCGGACGCGGTCTGCCGGACGGTCTCAGCGTCTGGTCGCGGCCTTCTTGGCCGGAGCCTTCCTGGCCGGCACCTTCTTGGCGACCGACTTCTTGACTGGCGCCTTCTTGGCAGCCAGTGAGGCCACCGCCTTGTCCCGGACGGCGGTGAGGCCGGCCAGCACGGCCTGGGCGGCAGCGAGCCGGGCGATCGGCACCCGGAACGGCGAACAGCTCACGTAGTCGAGCCCGGCGGCGGCGAAGGTCAGGATCGACTCGGGATCACCCCCGTGCTCACCGCACACGCCGACCTTGAGGTTCGGACGGGTGGCCCGACCGCGCTCGGTACCGAGGCGGACCAGCTCGCCGACACCATCGGCGTCGACCACTTCGAACGGGTTGCGCTGGAGCAGTCCCTCCTCCAGATAGGCCGACATCATCCGTCCCTCGACGTCGTCGCGGCTGAAGCCGAACGTCATCTGGGTGAGGTCGTTGGTACCGAAGGAGAAGAACTCGGCCACCTCGGCGATCTCCCCGGCCCGCAGTGCCGCCCGTGGCGTCTCGATCATGGTCCCGATCAGGACCTCGAGGTCACCGGTCGACCTGGCCTTCTTCCTGGGTGATGCCACCTCTGCGTGCGCAGCCGCGATGGCCGATTCGACCCACGAACGGGCAAGGGCCATCTCCTCGCGCCCGACGGTCAGGGGGATCATGATCTCGACGATCGGGTGACCACCGGATCCGACCCGATCGAGCGCGGCCTCCATCAGGGCGCGCACCTGCATGGCGTACAGACCGGGCTTGATCACCCCGAGGCGAACGCCACGGGTGCCGAGCATCGGGTTGAACTCGTGCCACTGCTTGGCCGCCTCGAAGAGGGCGGTCTCCTCGCTGGTGAGCCCGACGGTCGCCTCCTTGATGGCGAGCTCCATGGTGTCGGGCAGGAACTCGTGCAGCGGCGGATCCAGCAGCCGGATGGTGACCGGCAGGTTGTCCATGGCCTCGAGGATCTCGAGGAAGTCGGCCTTCTGGGCCACCCGCAGGGCCTCGAGGGCGCGCTCCTCCTCGGCCGGTGTGTCGGCCAGGATCATCCGCCGCACCACCGGGAGCCTGTCTTCGGCGAGGAACATGTGCTCGGTCCGGCACAACCCGATTCCCTCGGCTCCGAGGTTCCGGGCGTTCTTGGCGTCGGCTCCGTTGTCGGCGTTGGCCCGGACGCCCAGGTGACCGGCGCGGACTTCGTCGGCCCAACTCAGGATCAGGTCGAACTCGGGGGGCGTCTCGCCCTGGATGACCTCGACCTTGCCGAGCACGACGGTCCCGTTGGTGCCGTCGACGGAGATCCAGTCCCCTTCGGCCACCTCCACGTCGCCGACGCTGAACGAGTCGCTCCCGATCCGCAGGGCTTCGGCTCCGACCACGGCCGGCTTGCCCCAGCCACGGGCCACCACGGCGGCGTGGCTGACCAGGCCTCCCCTGGCGGTGAGGATTCCCTGGGCGGCGAGCATCCCGTGGACGTCATCAGGGGACGTCTCACTCCGCACCAACACCACCTGCTCGCCCCGCTCGGCGGCCGCCTGCGCGTCGTCGGCGGTGAGATAGACCCGGCCCACGGCCGCACCCGGCGAGGCCCCGAGGCCCTTCACCAGCACCTTGTGACCGCTCGAGGCGAACTGCGGGTGCAGGACCTGCTCGAGGTGTTCGCCGGTGATCCGGCCGATCGCCTCGTCCCTGGTGAGCTTGATGGACCGCTCGGACACCATGTCGACGGCCATGCGCAACGCGGCGCGGCCGGTGCGCTTGCCCACCCGGGTCTGGAGCATCCACAGCTTGCCCTGCTCGATGGTGAACTCGGTGTCGCACATGTCCCGGTAGTGGTGCTCGAGCCGGGCGAAGATGGCCAGCAGCTCCTTGTGGATCTTCGGGAATTCATCGGCGAGGGCGGCGAGCGGCTCGGTGTTACGGATCCCGGCGACGACATCCTCTCCCTGGGCATTGACCAGGAAATCGCCGTACTCGCCCTTGGCTCCGGTGGCCGGATCACGGGTGAACCCGACGCCGGTACCCGAGTTGTCGTCTCGATTGCCGAACACCATGGCCTGGACGTTCACGGCGGTGCCGAGGTCATGGGCGATCCGCTCCCGCACCCGGTAGGCGATGGCCCGAGGACCGTTCCACGAGGCGAACACGGCCTCGATGGCCCCCCGCAGCTGATCGTCGGGGTCCTGGGGGAACGGTGTCCCGGTGTGCCGCTCCACGATCTGCTGATAGGCCTCGACCAGGTAGCGAAGCAGCTCGATGGGGATCCCGGCGTCCGACGAGGTGCCGGCCAGCTCCTTGGCCGCGTCGAGCAGCGAGTCGAACTCCTCGCCGGGCACGCCCAGCACGATGCGCCCGTACATGGCGATGAAGCGGCGGTAGGAGTCGAAGGCGAAGCGCTCGTCGTCGGTCTGGCGGGCAAGTCCTTCCACCGACTTGTCGTTGAGACCGAGGTTGAGGACGGTGTCCATCATCCCCGGCATCGAGAACTTGGCCCCCGATCGCACCGAGACCAGGAGCGGGTCGTCGGCATCGCCGATCTTCTTGCCCATGGTCCGCTCCAGGCGCAACTTGGCCTTGGCGATCTCCGCCGTCAGCCCCTCGGGCCACCCGCCCTCCATGTAGCTGCGACACGCGGTGGCGGCGATGGTGAAGCCCGGGGGCACCGGCAGCCCCAGTACCGACGTCATCTCGGCCAGGTTGGCACCCTTGCCGCCGAGGAGGTCCTTCATTTCCATCGGGGGCTTGCGGTGGGTGTGGTCGAAGTCGAAGACGAACGGCATCGGGAAGGGTCTCCTAGGGTGGATCCTGGGCAGGGTCGGTCCGCGGACAGGCTGTGCGCCGAGCGGCAAGCCTACCTTGAGGGCGCCCCGGCACCGGACCCCGATGAACCGTCGGCGGGGCGGGTTTCCCCGAGGGCTTCACCGGCGGGTCGGCAACCGCAGTCCTCCCCGGGGCACTCCGGCGACCGAGTAGTTCATCACTTGATAACATTATCAAGTGATGAACTTATGACACCCAAGTCGGTGTCCGAAACCGCGCCGAGGGTGCGCGGATCGGCACGTGATCGGAACCGGCCGATCGTTCCTGCCAGCCCGAGCGTGCCCCTATCGGAGACGAAGGCCGAACTGTTCAAGGCCCTCGGGCACCCGGCCCGTATCCGCTGTCTGGAGGTCCTGGCCAATGGGGAGCGGTCGGTCGGCGAGCTCCAGCCCCTGGTGGGAATCGAACTGTCCCACCTCTCACAGCAGCTCGCCGTCCTGCGACGCGCCGGGCTCGTGTCGTCGCGGAAGTCCGGGTCGAGCGTCTTCTACGCCATCAAGGACCCGGCGCTCATCGAGCTGATGTCCGTTGCCCGTCGGCTACTGCTCGGTGCGCTCCACGAGACCCACGCGTTGATCGCCGGCCTCGAGGAACCCGCGTCCGGGTCGTGACCGCCCACCCGACGGGCAGGGGCACGTCGTGGCAGGACGCGCTCGTCCGCTTCCTGCCGCGTCGGGACGACTACCGGGGGCTCGCCGGCTCGTGGCGCCACGACGTCGTGGCCGGCGTGACCGTCGGTGTGGTGGCCCTCCCCCTGGCCCTGGCCTTCGCCATCGCCGCCGGTCTCAGCCCGGCGGTCGGTCTGACCACGGCGATCGTCGCCGGCCTGGTCGCCGGTGTGTTCGGCGGTTCGGACCTCCAGGTCTCCGGTCCCACCGGGGCCATGGCCGTCGTCCTCCTACCGGTGGTGGCCAGGTTCGGTGCAGGTGCCGTGCCCACCGTCGGCCTCATCGCCGGTGTCCTCGTCCTCGTCGCCGGTGTGGCCCGCCTCGGGCGGGCCGTGGCCTACGTGCCGTGGCCGGTGGTCGAAGGATTCGCCCTCGGGATCGCCGTCATCATCTTCCTCGAGCAGGTCCCGGCGGCCTTGGGCGTGACCAAACCCGCCGGCACCGGTACCGCCGTCACCGCGTATCGTTCCGCCGCCTCGTGGGTGGGCCATCCGACCTCCCAGTCGCTGGTCCTGGTGGGCATCGTGGTCGTGTTGATGGTGGGACTCCCGCGTCTCCAGCGCTCCATCCCGGGATCGCTGCTGGCCGTCATCGCCGCCACGGTCGTGGCCGGGGCCGCAGGGTGGAAGGTCACCCGGATCGGAGCACTCCCGTCGACCGTCGGCACATTCGCCTTCCCTCCCCTCGGCCGAATGCCCCAGTTCCTCGGGCCGGCTGTCGCTGTCGCCGTGCTGGCCGCCATGGAAAGCCTCTTGTCGGCCAAGGTGGCTGATGCGCTCACCGATGCCAGACCCTGTGAGCCGGACCGGGAGCTGTTCGGCCAAGGGCTGGCATCCGTGGCGTCGGCCCTGTTCGGCGGCATGCCGTCCACGGGTGCCATCGCCCGCACCGCCGTCAACGCCAGATCGGGAGGCCGGACCCGCCTGTCGGCCGTCGTCCACTCGATCACCCTTCTGGTCGTCGTCCTGGCCGCCGGTTCGCTGGTGGCCCGGATCCCGCTGGCCGCGCTCGCCGGGGTGTTGATGGTCACCGCCGTGCGGATGGTGGATCCGTCGAACGTGTGGGCGGTGCTGCGCTCGACGCGCCGGGATGCGTTGGTCCTGGTGCTGACCGCCGTTGCGACGGTCGCATTCAACCTCATCGTGGCCATCGAGCTCGGGCTGGCGGTAGCCGGGATCCTGGCACTCCTCCATCTGGCCCGCACTGCGACGTTCACGTCATCGCGCCTGTCCGAAGAAGGGACCGGTGACGCGACCGTGGAGCTGGCCGATGAGCACGTGCTCATCTACCGCATCGACGGACCGCTCTTCTTCGCCGTGGCACAGCGGTTCCTCGAGGAGTTCGCCTCGGTTTCCGACGCCCGGGTGATCATCTTGCGGTTGGCCGACGTCCAAGGCCTCGACGCATCAGGCGCACAGGCGATCGGCAGCATCGTGGAGCACTTGGAGCGACGGGGAATCACCGTGCTGTTGAAAGGTGTCCGTCCCGAGGACCTCCGGATCCTCGAGGCGGTCGGGTCGCTCGACCACCTGGCTACCGAGCACCACGTGTTCGCCGACCTGCCGTCAGCGGTCGACCATGCCCGCCTCCACACGTCCCGTTCCGGGGCCGTCGACGCCGGATGAGGCCCGGCCGGACGGCGGCATCGGCCGCGGTCGGGGCCGGATGTCCGGGAGCTCAGAAGCTGGCGGGCAACAGGGAGTCCAATGCCGCGAACGCCACATAGAGAAGGACCAACCCGACCGGCAGGGCGAGCCAGGGAGCCAGGCGGGCCCACCGGGCCGAGCGGGCCGGGCGGCGGCGTACGGCGCCCACCGCCACGATCAGTCCGAGCAGGGCCAGAGAGGCCGACACCAGCGCCAGCCAGGTCAGCGGTGAGCCTGCGGTGTCCGCACCGGCCACCGTCCCCACGGAGTCATCCTTCGGGATCGGTGCGGCCGGTGCCGTCGGTGTCACCAGCCGGGCCACGACGATCAGACGTCGGGCGGCGCTGTACTTCGGTGTGCACGTGGTGAGGGTGAGCTGGGAGACCGAGGTCGGGTCGAGGACCGCCCCGTCGTCGGGTGAGACGACCTCGGAGCCGGTCACCCGGTAGGTGAAGTGCCCCTGGAGCGTGGCGATCTCGATCGGGTCGCCCGGCTGCATCTCGGCCAGGCCGTTGAAGGGCGCGCCGTGGGTGGTCCGGTGGCCGGCGATGGCGGCGTTGCCCGGTTGCCCGGGCAGGGCTGTGCCCGGATAGTGGCCCGGCCCGACGGCCAGTTGGTCGGCGCCGACCCCTTCGACGATGACCTGGTCGAGTCCGATGCGGGGGATCACGATGATGCCGACCGGGTCGCCGATGCCCGGATAGGTGACGGGTGGTGGGTGACCCGGTCGCTGCTCGGCCCGGCTGTGGGCGAGCGCCTGGTCGAACCGGGAGCGGAGATCCCGCTGGCCCTGCCAGTGGGCGAGGGCGGTACCCCACTGCTGATAGGCGACGAACCCCACCACCAGGGCGGCGGCCACCAGCAGCCCGCGACCGGCCCGGGCCATCACGGTGCGGGGTGCCGGCCTGGACGGACCCGCCGGGCCCGAGCCGTCCGTCAGTTCGACGGGTGGTCGCGGCGTCGCTCGACCACCAACGGCAGGTGGCGCCGGCGCCGGGCCCGGTCGACGAGGAGCAGCGAGGCACCAATTGTGGCCAGAACCAGCGCGATGCCGAGGGGGATGCGGACGTCCTCACCGGTCATGGCCAATGCCTGACCGGACCCCCCGGCCCCGGTGTCGGCGGCCGCCGCCCCCGAGGGGACCGTGGTGGTCGTCGTCGCGGGCGCGGCGGTGGTCGTCGTGGTGGTGGTGGTGGCCGGCGGCGCAGTGGTGAAGGCGTTGGTGAACGCGCACGTGACGTGCGGGTCGACCGTCGTCAGGGTCACCAGCACGTCCGAGGCCGTGGGGGCGGTGTACGTCCCGTTGCAGGTGATGCCCTGGGGCGCCCAGGACCCGGCCACCGTGTCGTCGGGGCCCGATTCGACGATGGAGAACTGTCCGAGGTCGAGCGCGTCGAGGGTGTAGTCCCCGGACACCTGGGTGGCGGTGGAGGGCACACCCGGGGTCGTGGTGGTCGCCGAGTACACCGGATCGGTCGTGTCGCCCTCGCCGGTCGGCGGGTCGGGGACGACGGCGAACTCGGTGGTACCGGTCCCGCCGACGGTGGTCTTGGTGATCGTGATGCTCCCGGTGGGAGTGAAGGTGTTGGTGAACGTACAGGCCAGGCTCTCGAGGGCCGACGTCACCGGGACCGTCTGCGTGGTGGACACCGGGCCCGCCACACCGTTGCAGTCGAACGCCGTCACCGCCCAGCTGCCGGCTCCCGTCGTGACCGGCAGCGTTTCCGCCACCGTGTAGTCGCCCGGGAGGGTGGCCGGGTTGTCGACCACGTCACAGGTGACCGGAGCCGGGGTGCAGGCCTCGACGGGCACACCCTCGGTCGTCGTGGTGGCGGTGAGGGAGGTGGGCGCCCCGAGTGGGGGCGTCACCGTCACGGGGAACGTGCCGACCCCGCCGATCGTCTGCTTGAACACCGTCAGGTCCACCTCGTTGCGGGCGTTGGTGTAGGTGCACAGGGCGACGTCGGCCGGTGCGAGATCGACCGAGATCAGGACGTTGGTGTTGAAGGTGACCGGCGCGGCCTGGCCGTTGAAGGTGCTGAGGCCGTTCTGCGAAGTGCACACCGCCGAAGTGAACGAATAGCCGGCCAGGGCCTGTTCCTGGAAGTTCCAGTCCACGTTCGAGTCACGGGCGAACGACACGCTCTGGCCCGCCGGTACGTCGAACGTCTGGCCCGGGTTGTAGGAAACGGTCCCGGTGAACGGGAAGCTGGGCGTGGCCGCCCCCGCATTGGTGAGGACCTTCGAGATGGTGATCGTCCCCGGGAGGGGTCGCTGGTCGACCGCGTAGTAGTAGCAGAAGACGTGGCTCTGGCCCGAGGGGAAGCCGACCCACTCGACGTTGTCTCCGTTGAGGTTGTCGACGGCGCACCGGAGGGCGCCGAAGGCGTAGCGGGTGCCGAACGTGGCCGTTCCCAGTGGATCGGTGGTAGTGCCACCCTGCACCCAGAGTTGGTGCTGGGCGGCGGCGTTCACCTGGGCGGCGGTCAAGGTGGTGGTGACCGCTCCGTCGATGGTGGACCCGGTGGGATTGCCGGACGTGTCGAGGAGCGGGACCGATGCCTGGGTGGTCAAGCTGGGGCTGGTCGGGTTGGAGACGCGCGACAGGTTGGTCCCGGGTGTCGTGCCGTTGATTCCGTTACCGAAGGTGAACTGCCAGCCGGGCAGCGCCGTGCAGTTGGGTTGATTGGGTGTCTCCACCGACGGGCTGATGGGCTGGCCGGCAGCGTAGGCGGTGTCGGCGCCCAGGTCCTGGAGGCTCTCCTGGATGTTGTTGCGGGCCAGGTTGGCGGTGATGTCCTGGTACGTCGGGCACTGACGGGCGACGAAGGTCACCAGGTAGCTACCCGGCGTGGCGGCGACCGCCGATGGGGCGGGCACGGCGGCCAGCCACACCACGGCGGCCAGTGGGGCCAGAACAACCAGAGCCGCACCGAAGCTGCAGATGCGGGAATGCGGGCGTACCACGGTTCCACCCTCCCACATCCGGCCCGGATCACCTAGGGATGGAGGCGAACGACGATCCGCTCAGGCGGTGGCGGCGTCCATCCGGCCCCGGAGCTCGGCCAGCAGCCCGTCGATCGGCACCCGCACCTGCTCGGTGGAGTCCCGGTCCCGCACGGTGACCGCGTGGTCCTCCAGCGAGTCGAAGTCCACGGTCACGCACCACGGGGTCCCGACCTCGTCCTGGCGGCGGTAGCGCTTCCCGATCGACTGGGTCGTGTCGTAGTCGCACATGAAATGCGGCTGCAGGGTGGCCAGCACCGAGCGGGCCAGCGGCTCGAGCGTCTCCTTCTTCGAGAGGGGCAGGACCCCCACCTGGTACGGGGCGAGCTTCGGGTGGATGCATAGCAGCGTGCGGGCTTCGCCCCCGACCACGTCCTCGGTGTAGGCCGACAGCAGGAAGGCCATCATCGTCCGGGTGGCCCCCGCCGCCGGCTCGATCACATGGGGGACATACCGCTCGTTGGCGGCCTGGTCGTAGTACTCGAGCTTCTCCCCCGATGCGGCGGCGTGGGCCTTCAAGTCGAAGTCGGAGCGGTTGGCGATCCCTTCCAGCTCGTCCCATCCCCAGGGGAAGAGGAACTCCACGTCGGCGGTGCCCGACGAGTAGTGGGAGAGCTCACTCGGGTCGTGATGGCGCAGCCGGAGTTCGATCTCGGGGATCCCGAGATCGAGGTACCAGCGGAAGCGCTCGTCGAGCCAGTACTCGAACCAGTGCTGGGCCTCGGCCGGCGGCACGAAGTACTCCATCTCCATCTGCTCGAACTCCCGGGTGCGGAAGACGAAGTTCTGGGGGGTGATCTCGTTGCGGAACGACTTGCCGACCTGGGCGATCCCGAACGGGGGCTTCATCCGGGTGGACTGGAGGACGTTGAGGAAGTTGATGAACATCCCCTGGGCCGTCTCGGGACGGAGGTAGGCGACGGCACCCTCGTCCTCCAGCGGTCCGGCGTGGGTCTTGAACATCAGGTTGAACGCCCGGGCCTCGGTGAACTCGGTGGACCCGCAGGCCGGGCAGACCCCGTCGATCTTGTCCTCGCGCCACCGCTGGTGGCACTTCATGCAGTCCACCAGCGGGTCGGTAAAGGTGGCCAGGTGGCCCGATGCCGCCCACACGGCCGGCGGCGACAGGATGGCGGCGTCCAGACCGACCACGTCGTCGCGGCGCTGGACCATGGCCTCCCACCAGGCGTTCTTCACGTTGCGCAGCAGGTTGACCCCGAGGGGGCCGTAGTCGTAAGTGGAGCGGAAGCCGCCGTAGATCTCCGCCGATTGGAAGATGAATCCCCGGCGCTTGCACAGACCGACCACCTTCTCCATCAGGTCGGCGCGGTCGGGCGACGGTTCGGTGGGTGTTTCCGGCTCGGGCATAGGGGGGAAGCGTACCGGCTGGTCCCGCCGCCCTGTCCCTCCGGCCAGGGTGACCGTTCAGTCCTGACCGGGGTCGACCAGGTAGCCGGTCACGGCGTTGGCGAGCAGTCGGCCCTTGACGGTGAGCACCGCCCGCCCATCCGACCGTGTGACCAGTCCATCCAGGTCCCGGTGGTCAGGCAGCATCTCGGACGGCACCCCGGTGGAGGTACGGAGCCCCAGAGCCATCGCTTCGAACTGGCGTCGACCGGCGTCGAGTACTTCATCGCCGGCGGTCGTCGACCGGTCGGCGGCCACCAGGGCGACGAACCGGTCCGGGGTGCGGACGTTCCACCACCGCCGCCCGTTGCGGTGGGAGTGGGCGGCCGAGCCGATGCCCCGGTAGTCGCCCTGGTCCCAGTAGAGCCGGTTGTGGCGGCACTCGTGGCCGGGCCGGGCCCAGTTGGATATCTCCTCCCACCGGTAGCCGGCCGCGGTCAGGACCCGTTCGGCCGACCTCGTACCGTCCGGCCTGCACGTCGTCGTCCGGGTGGCGGTCGGTATCCCGGGCCAGCGGTGTCCCGGGCTCGACGGTCAGGGCGTACGCGCTGACGTGCGGTGGCGGCGACGGCAGGCCGACCACGTCGGACAGGCTCTGCTCCCAGTCCTCGTCGCGCTCTCCCGCCCCACCGATGATCAGGTCCATGTTCCACGAGGCCAACCCGGCGCTCGGCCACCGCCTCGGCAGCGTCCATGACATGGGCCGGGCCGTGCCGGCGACCGAGTCCCTCCAGGACGTGGCCCAACGGTGGACTGCACACCCAGTGAGACCCGGTTCACCCCGGCCGCCCGGTAGGCGGCAGTAGCTCCGGGGTCACGTCCTCGGGATTGCACTCGACGGTCACCTCGGCTCCGGGTCGCCGCGGGCACCGCGTCGAGCACCGACACCAGCAGGTCGGCCGGCATCCGGGACGGGGTGCCACCCCCGACGAAGACGGAGGTGGCGGCGGGCATGCCCTCGCGCTCGATGGCCCTCTCCAGCTCGGTCACGCACGCCGCCGCGTAGGACTCCATCAGCTCGTCCCGGTCGGTGTAGGTGGCGAAGGCGCAGTAGTCGCATCGGTGACGGCAGAACGGCACGTGGACGTAGACGCCGAACGGGACCTCCCCCGTCCCCGACGCCGGTTCACCTGCGGTCGGCACGTTCCCGGTCAGGAGACCTGGCCGGCCCGGACCGACCGGAGCCGGCGGTCGAGGTGGGCCTCCATGGCTTCGGTGGCCAGCGCCGACACCTCGTCGGTGGTCGGTGAGCGGGCTTCGGCCAGGACCCCGGACAGTCCGCCACCGAGAGTCCGCCGGAGCAGGGCCAACCCATCGGGTGACAGCGGCCGTCCCCGACGGCACGTCCGACAGAGCACCCCGCCCTCCACGATGTCGAAGGCGACCAGCTGGGTGTCGTCCTCCTCGCCACAGGAGACGCACATGTCGAGCAGGGGGGCCGAACCCTCGAGGGCGAGGACCTTGAGGAAGAAGGCCGGAACCACCATCGGCGAGTTGCGCTCCGACAGCGCGGCAATGGCCCGGACGGCCATCTCGTAGAGAGGCGGATTGGCGTGGCGCTCCTGGGCCACCTGGTCGACCACCTCCAGCATCGACAGTCCGGAGGACATCCGGTCGAGGTCCTCGCGCACCGGCCGGAACGTGTCGATGACCTCGACCTGGTTGATGGTGTCGAGGTCGCCGCGGCCCTGCCATCCGAGTAGGGCGACGTGGCTGAGCGGTTCGAGTCGGGACCCGAACTTCGAGGTAGTGCGGCGGACACCCTTGGCGACGGCCCGGACCTTCCCGTGGTGCTGGGTCATCAGGGTCACGATCCGGTCTGCCTCGCCCAGCCGGATGGTTCGCAGCACCAACCCGCGGTCGCGGAACTGGGTCATGGTCCGGTCGGATCCCCGTCGGAACTGCCGGCCGATCCCTCTCCTGCGCCGCCGTCCGGTGCTCCACCGCCGACCTGTTCAGGTGCCGTCGAGTTGGCGGCCCGCAGCGTGGCGATGGGCATCGGATCGAGGTCGGGCCGGTTGAACCGGGGCGACGGGCGGCCCGGGCGCCGTCCGCTCAACAGGTTGCCGGCGCCGATCAGTACGACCAGGACGGCCGGGATGACGACGAACGGGGCCGCCCCGGTGAAGCCGGCATGCCAGGCCAGCACGATGCCGGCATAGAGAATGAGCCCACAGACCCATCCGGTGACGATCCAGACCCCCCCGGCGTCGTCGCGTGGCCGCTCGATCCGTGACTGCTGGTCGCCTGACTCTTCAAACCGGTCCGTGGCGACCATCAGGTCACCCCCCCGTAGCGGCGTTGACGGCGCTGGAAGTCGCGCACGGCGGCGAACAGGTGGGTGCGCCGGAAGTCCGGCCACAACACCTCGTCGAAGACGAGTTCGCTGTAGGCCAGCTGCCACAGCAGGAAATTGGAGACCCGGTGCTCGCCGGACGTGCGGATGACCAGGTCGGGATCGGGTTGGTCGGGAAAGTAGAGATGGGACCGGATCACCTTCTCGGTGACCTTCTCCGGCTTGACGCCATCGGCCATGAGGTCACGCACCGCGTCCACGATCTCGGCCCGGCCCCCGTAGTTGAACGCCATGGTGAGTGTGCACCGGCGGTTGTTCTCGGTGAGGTCGATCGACTCGTCCATGCGCTTGAGGACCCGCTTCGGCACCCGCCAGTCGCGCCGACCGGCGAAGCGGATGCGCACGCCCTTGTCATTGAGCTCGTCACGGCGACGCATCAGGAGGCTCTCGTTGAACCCCATCAGGTAGCGGACCTCGTCCGGTGGCCTGCGCCAGTTTTCGGTGGAGAAGGCGTACATGGTGATCCACGGGATGCCGAGCTCGAGCGCACCCTCGACGGCGTCGAGCAGGGCGGCCTCGCCCGCGGCATGGCCTTCGGTGCGGGGCAGACCGCGCCGCGCCGCCCACCGACCGTTGCCGTCCATCACACACGCCACATGCTCCGGGATCGGACCGTCGGAGACGTCGGCGGCGATCAGGACCTCGTCCTGCCCGGACCCGTCGCCGGTGCTGCCCTGATCGATGTGCACCCTGCGAACCTATCCCTTCAGCCAGGATGACCGTACCCGTGGAGTCGTGGCGCGGGCCGCCGGTGAGGCGCGGGGGTCGACCCGATGGTTGAGTCGTCGGCCGGTGGCGACTAGACCCTCCCCATGACCCCGTGGGCCGCCCTGGCCATCTTCGCCGCAGGGCTCGGCGCCGGGACGGTGAACGTGGTCGTCGGCTCGGGGTCATTGATCACCTTCCCGACGCTGCTGGCCCTCGGGTACCCGCCGGTGCTGGCCAACGTGTCCAACAACGTGGGCCTGGTCCCGGGTAGCGCCAGTGCGGTGCAGGCCTACCGGCGCGAGCTGGTCGGCCAACGGTCGCGCCTGCTCACCCTCGGCCCCGCCTCGCTGGCCGGCGGACTCACCGGTGCGGTGCTCCTGATCGCCCTCCCCCACAGCGTGTTCAAGGCGGTGGTGCCGGTACTCGTCCTGATCGCCGCGCTGCTGATGGCCGTCCAGCCCCGGGTGAGCCAGTGGTTGGCCGACCGGGGTGAGCGCCATCTCCATGGCGGAGCCCCACTGGTCATCGGCGTCTTCCTCACCGGGATCTACGGCGGGTACTTCGGCGCCGCTCAGGGGGTGGTCCTCATGTCGCTGCTGGCCATCTTCATCGACGACGACCTGCAACGGCTCAACGGTACGAAGAACGCGCTGGCGCTCGTCGTCAACGCCGTCGCCGGTGTGGTGTTCATCCTCGTCGCCCACATCTCCTGGTCGGTGGCCGCCCTGATCGCCGCCGGCTCGGTCATCGGCGGACAGCTCGGCGGGCACTACGGCCGGCGCCTGCCTACGGCCGTGCTGCGGATCTGCGTCGTGGTCGTCGGAGTGTCCGTGTCCATCGTCCTCTTCGTGACGTGGCACTGATGGCAGCAGACGTCGACCACGGGGAGCCCGACGACGGGGATCCCCATTTCACGGAGATCGCCGACGGCGACACCACCTGGCGGTTCGACGACGCCTTCCTCACGTCCAACTGGACCTGCATCTGGGGCCGGGGCTGCCTCGGCATCCTCGACGAGCCGGCGGCTGAGCTGGGCCAGGGCTGCTGCTCGGTGGGTGCCGTGCTCGACGGCGCCGACGAGGCCATGCGGATCTCGGCGCTGGCCGACACCCTGGGCCCTCAAGCCTTCCAGTTCCGCGCCGAGGCATCCGCCGGCGGCATCTTCGCCGATGGCGACCGGACGGCCACCCGGATCGTCGAGGGAGCGTGCATCTTCCTCAATCGCCCGGGCTTCGCCGGTGGGAGTGGCTGCGCGCTCCATATCGCAGCCACCGAGGCCGACGAGTCGCCGGTCGACTGGAAACCGTCGGTGTGCTGGCAGCTCCCGATCAAGGTCGACTGGTCCGACGACGGCGCCGGAGGTGAGGTGGCGACCGTGAGGGCCTGGAGCCGGGCCGACTGGGGGCCCGAAGGCGAGACGATGGCATGGTGCTGCACCGAGGGCTCCCTCGCCCACGTCGGGGACCGACCCGTCGTCGAGTCGCTGGCCGAGGAGCTCGAGGCCGTGGTCGGCACCCCGGTGTACGTTGAGCTCCGCCGGCGGCTCCGGAGCTGACAACACCACCCGCGCAGCCACGAGGAGGGCCACCGGGCGTCCGGGGTCGGCCCGGTAGTGTCGGCGGATGCCCGACGAGGTGACCGACACGCTGCGCACCGTGGCCGCTGCCCTCCCGGGTGGGGGCGAGTCGCGACCGGGCCAGACCGAGATGGCGACGGCAGTGGCGGCAGCCGTCGCCGGCGGTCGCCACCTGGTCGTCCAGGCCGGCACCGGCACCGGCAAATCGCTCGCCTACCTGGTACCCCTTGCTCTGTCCGGAGAGCGGGTGGTGGTGGCCACAGCGACCAAAGCCCTGCAGGACCAGTTGGCCGACAAGGACCTGCCGCTCGTGGCCGGCGCCACCGGTGGCGACCTGTCGTTCGCCGTGCTGAAGGGTCGGAGCAACTACGTCTGCCTCCAACGGGTGTCCGAGATAGGTGGGCGCGGTAGCCAGCTCACCCTCGCACCGGGTTCGGCCGACCCGCCCGATGCCGACGACACCCTCACGGCTGCCGCCGTCGCCGACACCGCCGATCCGGCCACCATCGCCGACCAGGTCCGGAGCCTCGTCGGGTGGGCCGGGGACACGACCACCGGAGACCGTGCCGAGCTGCCCTTCGAGCCGCACTTCCGGGCGTGGGCCATGGTGTCGACCACGGCCCGAGAATGCCCGGGGGCGTTCCGATGCCCGTCGGGTCGGGACTGCTATGCCGAGCACGCCCGCGCCCGTGCCGCCGAGGCCGACGTCATCGTGGTCAACACCCACCTCTACGGCGCCCACCTGGCCAGCGGTGGGGCGGTGCTGCCCGAGCACCGTGTGGTGGTGTTCGACGAGGCCCACGAGGTGGAGGACGTCATGACCGACAGCCTCGGACTCGAGGTCGGTCCCGGCCGATTCCGGGTCCTCGCCGCCGCGGCACGCCCGGTGCTCGACGAGGGGGAGCCGGGCGTGGCCCGGGTCGTCGAGGCGGTGGCCGACCTGGCCGATGTGGTCCAACGGGTACTCCGGCCGTGGTCGGGCCGGCGGGTCCCCCACGGCGAACTGGTCGACGCGGCCTACACGGACACCGACACCGCTCCCCCACCCGACGACGGCGATGCATCTGACGGGGAGCCGCAGGGACTCGAGCTCGGGTTGGCCCCGCTGCCCCGGCGGGTCACCCGTACCGCCGCCTCTTCCGCCACGCGAGCCGTCCCGGTGGCATCCGCCGCCGGGCCCTCCTCCGCCGGCAACGACCCGGCCATCGGCACCCTGGTCGCCTTGGCTTCGGGCCGGGTGGGTCGCCTGGTCGACCACCTGCGGCGGGCCGAGCGGGAGGCGGGCGAGTCCGAGCCGCCGACGGAGCGGTCGCGCCGCGATCGGGTGCTTCTGGCCGCCGGCCACCTGGCCGCAGACCTGGCCCGGTTGGCCCTGCTGGGTGACGGGGAGGTGGCCTGGGTCGACGACGGACCCCGCCAGCCGTCGCTGCGGGTGTCGCCGATCGACGTCGGCCCGATCCTCGCCGAACAGCTGTGGGGCTCGGTGACCGGTGTGCTGACCTCCGCCACCATTCCCATCGGCCTGGCCGAACACCTGGGCATGCCCAAGGAGGCCACCGACGACCTCGACGTCGGCAGCCCGTTCGACTACCCCCATCACGCCCTTCTCTACGTGGCCCGCTCGCTACCCGACCGCCGCAAGCCCGAAGCAGAGCCGGCCATGCACGAAGAGCTCGAGGTGCTGATCAACGCGGCCGGCGGGCGCACACTGGCCCTGTTCACCAGTTGGCGGGCCATGCGGGGCGCGGTCGAGGCCCTGGCCGACCGACTCGAGGTACCGGTGTTGACCCAGTCGGACCTGCCCAAACCGGCCCTGGTGGAGGCGTTCCGATCGGACGAGTCGGCCTGTCTCTTCGCCACTCTCGGGTTCTGGCAGGGGGTCGACGTGCCCGGTCGCACCCTCAGCCTGGTGACCATCGACCGTATCCCGTTCCCCCGACCGGATGATCCGGTGTTGGAGGCCCGGCGTGAGCTCGCCGGCCCCGGGGCGTTCGGAAGTGTCGATCTGCCGCGGGCCGGGACCCTGCTGGCCCAGGGGGCCGGCCGGTTGATCCGGTCGTCGTCCGACCGGGGTGTGGTGGCCGTACTCGACAGCCGGCTGGCCACCGCCAGCTACCGCCGGGCGCTGCTCGAGCGGGTACCTCCGATGAAGCGCACCCTCGACCGCGACGAGGTGGTGGAGTTCCTTTCCGACATCGCCAGGTCGGCCGATACCTGACCGGAGGCGGTGCGCTCCTACGATGGCGCTATGACCGGCCGCAAGCCGAGACGGTGGTTGACCCCCCCGAGGTGGACCGGCGCGTTCACCGACTTCTTCGACCGCAGGATGGACCGGGTGGCCGGCAGCCCCGAAAAGGCCATCCGCATCACCGACTCGTGGCTGGACCGGGCCCTTCGGACCCACGGGCCGGACTCGTGGAAGACCGTCAACACCATGGAGGCGGCGGCCATGCGCCGCGACGGGGTGGGTGACCACCAGAACGCGCTGGGGCTCCGACATCACGTGATGATGAAGCGCCGGGAGCACCTCGGGCCCGAGCACCGCCAGACGCTGAGTGCCGAGTACGCCCTCTCCGGCACCCTGCTCGCCCTCGACCGCGCCGACGAGGCACGGCCCTACGTCGACCATGTGCTCGAGTGCTACATGGCCGAGCTCGGGCCCGACGACCCGGCGTCACTGGCGGCGCTCGAGCGCAGTGCCCGGATCCAGGTCCTTCTGGGCGAGACGGCCGAGGGAGTGCTCAAGTACCGCCGGTCCATCACCGGGTTCCGCGATCTGGGCGACGAGGAGCGGGCCCAACTGGCCACGATCAACCTCGGCCGTCTCCTGCTGGGTCGCGGCGACAACGAGGAGGCCTTGGCGGTGTTCCGCGAGCTCGTGGACATCCAGGGCCAGATGTTCGGGCCCGACGACCCGGCCACGCTGGCATCCCTGCGGGACCTCGCCCTCACTCTGGCCCGGATGGGTCGGTTGCGCGAGGCGAAGGTGGTGGCCGAGAACCTGGCCGAGGTGGCCGCCCGGGTCCACGGTGACGACCACGGGTCGACCCAGGACGCCCGCCTACTGCTGGACCGGATCGAGGCGTCGCTGCAGGCGGAGTGACCGGGGGTCAGAAGCCCAGGCGGTCCAGCGAGTCCTCGCGTTGCTGCCAGCGCTTCTCCACCCGCACGAACAGCTCCAGATAGGCGCCGGGCTCCATCTGGGCCCGCACCGCCGTTCCCACTTCTTTCAAGGTGGATCCGCCCTTGCCGATGACGATGCCCTTCTGCGAGTCGCGCTCGACCAGGATCTCGCAGCGGACCCGGGGCCACTCCCACTCGGTCACCCGGCAGGCGATCGAGTGCGGGAGTTCGTCGGCCACCCGGTGGAGCAGCTCTTCGCGGACCAGGTCGGCCACCCAGAATGCCTCGGCCACGTCGGTGACCATGCCGTCGGGGTAGTACTGCGGTCCCTCGGGCATGCATGCCACCAGGGCGTCGACCAGCGCCGGCACCCCGTCGCCGGTGGCGGCCGACACCGGGAAGTACTCGACCGGCACCGGGTCCCCACCCTCGTCGGCGTCGAGCGAATCGACCTCGGACGACACTCCGGTCAGATGGCCGAGCACCCCGTCGCCTCCGACCTTGTCGATCTTGTTGACCACGACCATCAACGTCGGTCGACCCACCGTCTCAGGATCACCACCCCCCAGTTCGACGGTGAGGGCGGCCGATCGGGCCATGGCCCGCACCCGCTTGACGGAGTGGGCGAGAACCATCCGGTCACCCGGACCCACTGCCCCGGTGGCCTCGACCATGGCCACCACCGCGTCGACATCGTCGAGCGACGAGGTGGCCGACTCGTTCATCCGCTCCCCCAACGCCGTCTTGGGTTTGTGGAGACCAGGGGTGTCGACGAAGACGACCTGGGCGTCGGGCCGGTTGAGCACACCGCGGACCTGGGAGCGGGTGGTATTGGGACGGGGCGAGACGATCGAGACCTTGGTGCCCACCATGGCGTTCACCAGTGTCGACTTGCCCACGTTGGGACGCCCGACGACGGCCACGAATCCGGAGCGGAACGGACTCACGGGTTCTCGGACGCGGCGGCGTCGGCCATCGGGACGATGCACACCCGCTCGATGCGCCGACCGCTGACCCGTTCGACCTCCAGACGGAGTCCGTCCGACAGCACCGACTCGCCCGCCACCGGGACGTGGCCGAGCAGATCGAAGACCAGCCCACCTACCGTGTCCCAGGCGCCGGTGGGCAGGTGGGCGTCCAACAGATCGTTGACCTCGTCCACCGGGAGCCGGGCACTCACCCGCAGGCCGCCGCCGGCCAGCTCCTCGACCAGGGCCTCCTCGACGTCGAACTCGTCGACGATCTCACCGACCAGCTCTTCGATCAGGTCCTCGAGTGTCACCAGGCCCGCCGTCCCGCCGTACTCGTTGACGACGACGGCCAGATGGAATTGGTCCGCCTGCATCTCGCGCATCAGGTCGGACACCCGCTTGGTCTCGGGCACGAAGTGGGCGTCGCGGAAGTGTGACCCGACCGGCTCGTCGCCCTGGCCGGCCCGGATGTCGCGGATCAGGTCCTTCGTGTAGGCGATGCCGATCACGTCATCGATCTGCTGCTCGACGACCGGGATCCGGCTGCGGCCTGCCTCCAGGGCGATGTCGAGGGCGGCGTCGACGGTGACGTCCAAGGCGATCGTGACCATGTCGGGACGGGGCACCATCACCTCGCGGACCACGGTGTCACCGAACTCGATGATGGAGTGGATGAGGGCGCGTTCCTCGGTCTCGATCACATCGCCCTCGACGGCCACGTCAGCCATGGCCAAGAGCTCCGACTCGGTGACCAGGGTGCCGATGTAGGCCCCCTTGTGACCGATGAAGAGGTTGGCGAGCCCGATCAGGAAACCGGACACGATCCGTACCGGCCAGAAGCGGACCACCGCCGACACGATCGGCGCGCTGAACAGTGCGGCCCGTTCGGGGTGGTGGACGGCCCAGTTCTTGGGGACGGCCTCGGCGAACACGAAGATCACGACGATCTCGAAGAAGGTGGCGGCGACCACGCCCCAGGCACCGAACCAGCGGACGGCCAGGATGCCGACCAGCGTGGCCACCACCAGCTGGCAGATGAGGACCAGGAGCAGGACCGGGTTGAGAAATCCCTGCGGGTCCTCGGTCAGGCGGACCAGCACCTTGGCCCCCCGTTTGCCCTCGTCGGCGAGGCTCTTGGCCTTGGCCCGTCCCATGCGCACCAGGGCGGTCTCGGCCAGGGCCAGGATCGCGCTCGCGGCCAGTAGCACCACCACCACGACGCAGAGGGCGACGTCACCTGGGGTGAAGGTGGCCGCCGTCATCAGGTCGGGGTGTCGAGTAGCGGGGGCACCCGGTAGAAGCGTTCGAGGAGCTGCTGCTCGCGCCGCTCCATCCGCTCGGCCTCCTCGTCGATCACATGGTCCATGCCCAGGAGGTGGAGGATCCCGTGCACGACCAGCAGGGCGATCTCGTCGTCGAATGTCGCACCGTGTTCCACCGCGTTGGCGGCGGCGACGGTCGGGCAGATGACCACGTCACCGAGCAGCAGATGGCGTCCGGTCGAGGCCTCGATGGACGCCGGGCCCGTCCCCCCCTCGTCGGGGGACCGCCCGCTCCGGTCGATCTCGTCCTCGATGGGGAACGACAGCACGTCGGTGGGCCCCTGCTTGTCGAGGAAGCGCTCGTTGAGGGCGGCGATCGAGGTCTCGTCCACGAAGAGCAGCGATACCTCGGTGTCCGAGGTGATTCCCTCGGCCATGAGCACGTCCCGGGCCAGGGCGGCCCAGCGATCGACGGCCACCGGGTGGTCGGCCTGCTCGTCGGCGGCGTAGATGTCGAGGCTCACGCCCGGTCCGCCCGGTCGGGGACCGCCGAACCCGCACCCGCGTCCGACCCGTTGCCAACGGTCGAACCATTGCCACCGGTTGACACTGTTCCACTGGTTGAAGCAGTACCCGGCACCGAACCAGCGGGTCGTACCTCCCCGCCGCCCTCGTAGGCGGTGACGATATCGGCCACGATCTTGTGGCGGACGACGTCCTGGGCCTTCAGGTGCACGAAGGCGAGGTCGGGCACATCGCCCAGGATGGCTTCCAGACCGACCAGTCCGGAGCGGCCACCGGGAATGTCCACCTGGGTCATGTCTCCGGTGACCACCGCCTTCGAGCCGAAGCCGATCCGGGTGAGGAACATCTTCATCTGCTCGGGACTGGTGTTCTGGGCCTCGTCCAGGATGATGAAGGAATTGTTGAGGGTCCGGCCCCGCATGAAGGCGAGCGGTGCCACTTCGACGGCCCCCTTGTCGATGAGGCGCTGCGCACCCTCGGCCTCGAGCAGATCGTGGAGGGCGTCGTACAGGGGACGGAGATAGGGGTCCACCTTGGCCAACATGTCGCCGGGCAGGAAGCCCAACCGCTCCCCGGCCTCCACCGCCGGCCTGGTCAGGATGATCCGGCTGACCTGTCGGGCCTGGAGCGCCTGCACGGCGAGCGCCACGGCCAGGTAGGACTTACCCGTGCCGGCAGGACCGATGCCGAAGGTCACGATGTTGCGGCTGATGGCGTCGGCGTACGCCTTCTGTCCACCGGTCTTCGGGCGCACGGCCCGTCCCCGGGAGGACCGGAGCAGCTCACTGGTCAGCACCTCGGACGGACGGACGTCGTCGCGCATCATGTCGATCGTGCGGTGGAGCTGCACGGCGTCGAGGCCCTGCCCGGATTCGAGCAGGATGATCAACTCGTGGAAGAGAGAGGCCACCCGCTCGGCCGAGGCGCCTCCGTCGGATCCGGTGCCCTCGACGGTGACCTCATTGCCCCGAACGGCGATCCGCACATCAGGGAAGGCACCCTCGATCAGACGGAGCAGCTCATCGCGCTGGCCGAGGAGACCGGCCATGAGGTGGTTGCCGGGAACGAGGATCTTTACCGGGGTGCCTGCCACGTGCGTTCTGCATGCGACCCTACCAGCGGGCCGGGACGTCCCGGACGGATCGTGAGGGACGCGTGGCCGGGCCGATCAGGCCTCGGGGTCGTTCAGCCGGGAGGCCAGTTGAAGGCGCGCCCACCTAAGAGGTGGAGGTGCAGGTGGGGCACCGTGTTGCCGGAGTCGGGCCCGATGTTGAATGCCAACCGGTAGCCGCGGTCCTCGTCGCCGAAGCCTTCGGCATCGGCCACCGTCTTGGCCGTCATCAGTAGGGCGGCCACGTCAGCACCGTCTGCGGCCGTCACCGTCGAGGCATCCACGATGTGGTTGACGGGCACGATGAGCACGTGCACCGGGGCCTGGGGGACGATGTCCCGGAACGCCACCGTCCGCTCGTCCCGATGGACGATCTCCGCTGGTACATCCCCGTGCACGATGCCGCAGAAGAGGCAGTCGGGATCCCTGGTCAACGCAGCCCCCGCCAGCGCGCCGTTCAACGCTCGGCCACCATCGGTTCACGGGTGCCGTTGGATGTTCCGCTGGGAACCATGCGGGTCGGGCCCTTCACCTCGGGATAGAGGTGCTCCAGGCTTCCCGGCACGATCCGGCTGGACTCGATGAAGGAGTCCACGTCGGTCTCCTTGAGGCGGATGACCCGCCCGAACTTGTAGGCGGCCAGGCCGCCCTCGTCGATGAACCGGTACAGGCTGCGCAGGGTCACGCCGAGGCGTTCAGCCGCCTCTTTGGTACTCAGCCAGCTGATCGGTGCGCCTTGGACGTCGGTCATCAGACCGCGACGAGCAGTCCGAGCTCGTCGAGGCGGGCGCCCATGCTGTCCGGAGTGACCCCGAACAGACAGGCGATGGCCCGCACATCCTCGGCCCGGATGGTGATCATCCGGCCGTTGAAGTCCTGGCGGTGGACCTGGATCATGCTGAGGAACCGGCGCAGGAGGTCCCGCTCGGGCCCGCTGACCGTGTGCAGCTTGGTCAGGTCGATGGCGACCTTGTCCGGCACCGTCGATACCGGCGCCATGCGGCGCCCGTTGGCGGCGTCGTCCGACGCACCCCACCGGCCTCCCGGCATGGCATCGTCGTTCGGCAGGAGCTGGTCGACCGGCACGTCGTACAGCTTGGCCAGGCGTTGGAGCCTGGGCACCGAAATGGCCCGCTCGCCCCGCTCGTAGGCACCGAGCACCGACGCCTTGAACTCCTGGTCGGACATGGCCTCGACCGCCTGCAGGGACAACCGCATCTGCTTGCGCATCGCTCGCAGTCTCGAACCGACGGCACGGGCATAGGCGACCCGGGCCGCCTCCTCCTGCTCGTCTTCGTCCACTGCTACGACCGCCTTCTCCGTTATCGCCATGGCCCTGCCCTCCGCTCCCCAACTGATGTGCCCCTCGAGCCCGGATCCGCGACGCGAACCCGCTATCGAGCTGTCGACTCACGCAGGATGACCGGCTAAGGGGGAAGCCGGCGACCACGTGAACTTCCTTTGATTACAGTTTTCCTCACGGAGCGTGGTTACGCAAGGGGTAGAACCACCCCATTTCGCAAGGCACACAGCAGGGCCCCGGCCGTGACGGCGGCCGTCTCGGCCCGCAACACGGTGGGACCGAGTCCCACTACCGGGCCGAACGCTTCGCGCTCGTCCGGGTCCCATCCTCCCTCGGGACCCACGGCCATCACCGGTCTGTCGAGGCCCGGCGGGCCTCCGCCCGCTTCGGCCAGGGTCACCGGGGCACCGGCGATGGCAGCGATCTCCTCCAGGCGACACAGGCCGGTGACCTCCGGCAGCCGGGCCCGCCGACACTGGGAAGCCGCCTCTTGGACGACGCGGCGCAGGCGCTCAACCGCCTTGACGGCCCGGTCACCCTCCCAGCGGACCACCGAGCGTGAGGTTCGCAACGGCACGATCCGGTCCACCCCCAACTCGGTCAATTTCTGGGCCACCCACTCGGGGCGATCGCCTTTGGTCGGGGCGAAGGCCACCGTCACCTCGGGGTGTGGAGGAAGCTCGATCACCGCCGGTCCGTCGGGCACCAGTAGCGCCGTCGGGTCGGCATGCCGCGATCTTCCAGCCGGGGCGGATGCCGCGATCCGGCACGGCACCCACCGGCCGGAGCCGTCGGCGGCGATGACCAGTTCGCCCGGGCGCAGCCGGAGTACATCGAGCAGGTGATGCATCCCCTCGTCGTCGACCACCGGAGCGGCCGGGTCGGCCACGAAGACCATGGCCGCGGCAGCCACCAGCAGAGGGTCGGGTGCCCGTGGCGCCGGCGTGGCACGACCGCCGGCCGCACCGTCGGCCGGGGGCATGCTCAGCTCAGGGCCGAGCGGAGCTTGGAGAACAGGCCCTCCGCCTGGGGGGCTTCGCCCAGATCCTCCGATCGGGCCTCGGCCAATGCGATGAGCAGCTGCCGCTGGCCATCATCGAGGTCGGTCGGGGTATCGACCTGGACGTGCACGGAGAGGTCACCTCGACCCCGGCCCCGCAGCTTCGGGACGCCGAGACCCTTGAGGGAGATCACCGTACCGCTCTGGGTCCCCTCGGCGATGGCCAGGTCACGGGTGTCGTCAAGTGTGGCGAAAGGGATGCTGCCACCCAAGGACGCCAGCGCCATCGGTACGTGCACCGTGGCGTGGAGGTCCACGTCCGAGCGTTGGAATACCTCGTCGGGCGTGACAGCCAGGTGGACGAAGAGGGCGCCATTGGGGCCGCCCCGGAACCCGGCCGGGCCGTGCCCGGCCAGGCGGAGGGTGGAACCGTCGTCGACGCCGGCGGGGATGTCGACGGTGAGGGTGCGGGACTCGGACCGACGCCCCTCGCCACGGCAGTCGACACAGGGAGACTCGATCGACTGACCGGTGCCCTGGCAGCGGTTGCACGGCACCGCGGTGACAACCTGGCCGAGGATCGACTGACGTACCCGGCGCAGCTCACCGGCACCTTGGCATTCGGGGCACCGCACTACAGAGGTGCCCGGCTGGGCGCCTGTCCCCTCGCAGGTGTCGCAGTGGACCGGTGTGGTCACGTCCACCTGGCGCTGCACCCCGAAGACGGCATCGCGGAACGAAAGCTCGATCACCATCTCGGCGTCGGGACCCGGTACCGGTCCGGCGCGTCGCCGGCCACCGCCGGTCCCGCCCATCCCGTTGAAGAAGGCGTCGAACAGATCCCCCAGACCACCGGCCCCGAAGGGATCGCCACCGGCCTGGCCACCGCCGCCCTGGCCGAACACCCCGGCATGGCCGAAACGGTCGTAGCGGGCACGGCGCTCGGGGTCGCTCAGGACCTCGTAGGCCAGGCTGACCTCCTTGAAGTGCTCGCCGGCGTCGCCGTCTTCCTGGTTGGTATCCGGGTGATGCTCGCGCGCCTTCGCCCGGTAGGCCCGCTTCAGCTCCTCGTCGGTTGCATTACGGCTGACTCCGAGGAGTTCGTAGAGATCGGCCTCGGTCACTGTGCCGCCTCACCCAGTCGTTCACCCAGGCGATCGCCGACCACCCGGGCGGCGGCCAGCGCCAGTGGGTAGTTCATCCGGGTGGGCCCGAGGAGCCCGATCGTGCCGGCCTCGACACCGTCGACCGATACCGGCATCACCACGATGGCGCACGATGCCAACGGCTCGATGCCGTGCTCGGCCCCGATGGCCACGGTCAGCCCGGTGTCGAGGATGTCACGCAGGAGCGACACCACGACCAACTGCTGCTCGAGGATGGTGAGTACCGAACGAACCGTGTCCACGGCGTCGAAGGCGGCCGCCATTCGCGACGAGCCACCAACGAACAGCTGATCTCGGCCGTCGGCGTCGCCGAGGGACCGCAGGGCGGCGACGCCCGATGCCGTCACCGCGTCGACAACCGGATCACCGCTGGAGATGGTGGTCGGCGTGACATCGGACAGGCGAGATCCGAGGGTGTGGGAGGCCAGTCGGGCGCCGGCATCGGACACCACGGTCTCGTCGGCATCTTCGGGGAGCTCGATCGTCTGCTTCTGCACGGCCCCGTCGGCCAGGACCACGACCACGAGGGCCAGCCGATGACCGAGTGCGACCATCTGCACCGAACGGATCGACGCCGACTCGTGCGAGGGTCCCACCACCATGGCGGTGCAGTCGGTGAGATTGGCCAGCAGGCCCGAGGTCCGCTCGAGCATCTCCTCGATCTCCCCGTGGGCGTGGTCGAAGAACTGCCGCACCTGCTGTCGCCCGCCCGCGTCGAGCGGTCCGGGGCCGCCGAGCTGGTCGACGAAGAAGCGGTAGCCCTTGTCGGTCGGGATCCGCCCGGCGCTGGTGTGCGGCTGAGCCAGGTAGCCCTCGCGTTCGAGCGTCGCCATGTCGGTACGAACGGTGGCCGACGAGACACTCACCCCCGGTGCATCCACCACATGTTGGGAGCCGACCGGCTGGGCCGAGGCGATGTACTCGGTCACGACCGCGTTGAGGATCGCCGCCTTGCGGGCGTCGAGGCCCCCGTCATCGGAGGAAGTCTGATCGTGCTTGCGGTCGTCAGCGGTCGTCATGGTTGGTCACCGGGAGACAGGTCGGCCGGGGTCGGGCCCCAGATCGGACCGGTCGCTCTGGCACTCCACTCTAGTGAGTGCTGACCGGAATGGGCCGATCACCCCACAGAGGCGGTCCAGGCGCCTGTAGCTGATCAGGCCGAGGCGATGAACATGCGCTCGGTCATCGCCGGGCCGAGCGCGATGGCGGCGTCGCCGAGGACGAGGGTCAACGTCCCGTCGGGGGCCCGGGACTGGATCATGGCCGTCGTCCCCGGTGTGAGCCCGTTGTCGCCCAGGTAGGTGAGCGAGTCCGCTTCGTGTTCGACGCTCTCGGTGATGCGCACCAGCCGAATCTGCTCCCCCGGCTGCGCATCGGCCAGGCGGCGCTGGCCGGCGCCGTCGGGAACCACCCCCGGGATCGGATTCCCGTGCGGACACGTGGTCGGGTTATCGAGGAGGACCACCAGGCGCGCCTCGACATCGTCGCTGATGACGTGCTCCCACCGGCCGGCCTCGATGTGGGCCTTGTCCCAGTCCAGGCCGATGATGTCGACCAGGAGGCGCTCGGCCAGACGGTGTTTGCGGACGACCCCCTCGGCCAGAGCAGTACCGGCCGGGGTCATGGTGATACGGCGTCCTCTGCGGGCGATGAGCCCGTCGGCCTCGAGCCGGTCGAGCATCTCGGATACCGATGGGGCCGCCTTGCCCAGCCGCTCGGCTAGCCGGGCCTGGATCACCGGAATGCCCTCTTCCTCGAGGGCGAAGATCGTCTCGAGGTATTCCTCGACCGGCGGATGGAAGCGGTCAAGCACGGTCCGATCCTACGGCAAGGGCGTTCGAGTCGCTCCGGGACGAAGGCCGATGCCCCCGGGGCTCCGAATGCCACAGCCGGACCGGGCAGTACCGTGGGGCGGGTGGACACTGCTCCGGGATCGGATCCCGGCGAGGTCGAGTCGGCGGCCGGCGACGAGGTCGGGTCAGAGTTGGACGGACCGACGCCCCACCCGGTCGAACGACCGACGACCGACCCGGTCGACGACCCCGGTCCCCATGACCCGCTCCGTTTCAACAACTGGATGAAGCGCTCAGCCGCGGGCGCCGTGCTCTCGGGCATCGCACTCGGGTTACAGCAGGCACTCGAGCAGAAACGCGAGGTCCCCGCTTTCGTCATGGAGGCACCGGGCGAACCCGAGGATCCCGACGCCCCGATCATCCTCCACTTCGATCCCGATGATCCGACCAAGACGGTCGCCGTCATCCGTTCACAACCTCCCACCGGGCAGGCGGAACCTTCGGACGGGTCCGGCGAGTAAGGCCGGAGATCCCGGTCAGGAGATCGTCTTCGTCCCCCGCGGCGTCTCGGGTCCACCCGGACCGGTCCCGAGGACCCACTGGTTCAGCATGGCCAGCGCGTCCCGCCGGCCACTGGCCACGTGGAAGCTGTGATCGAGGGTCGGGACGTAGCTGATGGCGAACGAACCCGAGCGTGCCACCTGCTTCAGCTCGTGGGCACGGCCACGGCCGATCCCCGGCCACTCGTCCGGCCCGATCACGATGTAGAGCGACGCACCACTGTCGACGACCCGGCTGAGCGCCTCGACCGGGTCCTTGCCGTTGGATCCCAGGCGGGTCGCCCACCAGATGCGGTCCGGAATGCGCTTGGTCAGCGGACGGAACACGCCCTTGTCGCGCAGGGTGCCGAGGAAGCGCCGCCTCGGGGGGTGCACGCCACGTTCCTCCTCCTCGTCGGAGCCCGACCATTGGTCCAACCCGGCCTCTTCGATGGGGTCATCTTGTGGCGCCCCTTCGACGGGGTCACCCATCGACTCGGGACCCCCGTCTGGCGAAGGGAGTCGAAGAGGGTTGAGGATGGCGACCCCTCCGACACCGGTCGAGGGGGCGGCGAGCAAGGCGTGGTAGGCCCCGGCGCACAGCCCGAGGAGCAGCACCTGACCGGGGTCGTCCGGCGATAGGAACTGGACTCCCTCGTTCACGTCGTCCAGCGCGGCCTGCGGGTAGCTCGAGAGCAGGCCCGGAGGACCGGTGACCGGGCTGTCGCCGAGACTCCCGATGTCCATGCGCAGGCAGCGGACACCCTCAGCGGCCCAGTGGCGGCTGAGCTCCACCCACTGGCGCCCGGGCCCGACATGGTGAAGGCTGCCGGCGTTGAGGAAGAGCGCCGAGGCGAACTCGGGCACCGGTCCGGTCGACGTGCGCATCCGGGTGCCCCGCACGCCGTGCGGGGTCGGTCCGGCCGGCTCGGCCAGGATCCCGAACAGACCGAAGGGGCCGAAGGTGACGGGCCGCTCGACCACCGGCTGCCCACCGGGCGCCTCCACCCGTGCGGACGTCCTGACTTCCGGCTCGATGGCGACGGGCTCTCCGGTCGATCCGCTGGCCATGATGAAGTCGCACACGGCTTCGACGTCTTCCTCGGCGACCGCGGCGAGCATCAACTCCACCCCGAAAAGGCTGTCCAAGCCGGTCCCTGGCCGCCGGATGCTCCACTCCGGTCCGAACTCGGGCCGGCTCACTTCGCCGGTCACGGGGTCGGCGGCGTCGATGAGTAGCACCGCCTTGGGAAATTCACGTTCGATTCGTCGGCTGTCCAGAGCTCCCAGATCAGCGGTGAGGTCGGCATCGAGGACGTACCCGGGGATCTCGGTGGCGCCGTTGCTCGACTCGGGCTCGTCGCTGACCGCATACAGGCGCCGCAAGGCCCGCTGATAGCGCAGGAACTGGCTCCCCTGGGTCCATGGGTACCACAGGGTGAGCGACTCGACGTCATCATCCTCGCTCGCCGCCCGGGCCGCCAGCGTCGCTCCCAGCCGGGCCCCGACCAGGTGGAGCCGGGTGGCCCCGGCACCCCGCAGGTAGTCCAGACACTCGGCGATGTCCGCCATCCACTCGACCACCAGATCGGGGTCGTCCAGAAGACCGGTCGAGTCGCCGGTGCCGTGATAGTCGAAGCGGAGAACGGTGCACCCCAACTCGGCCAACCGCGTGGCCAGATAGCGATAGGCCATCTGGCAGGCCTCACCCTCGAGCCCGATCGACGGGCACAGGACGACGCCGTGACCATTCGGCTCCGCCGGTACGTGGATCCAGCCGAAGAGCGGACGGTCCTCGGGGCCGAACCACGTGGGCACCGCCGTGGACTCACCCACCGCCGCGCCTGCGATGGCCGACTCGGTCATCGTGTGATCCTGTCACCCGACATGGGGCGCGCCGGCAGCCGGCAGGGGCGGGTGAGGCCGGTTCCAGCTCGGAGGCAATCGGGCGTGAATTCCATCTCCGGCGATGGTAGTCGTGGGCCTCACCGCGGTCCGCGCCGCAACTTGGTCAGGATCGCGGTGCGGACATCTGGCTCGAGGCGCAGGGTGATCCCGGCCATGACCGCCCATGCCGCCAGCACCACGACCGATGCACCGATCAGGGCGTGCACACCACCTCGGAACGTCGAGGCACCGGCGTGGGTGGGGAACAGACCGAGCACCAGCAGGGCCACGAGCCCCGCGATGGCCACCGACGGGAGCACCGGTAGCAGCGCATCGCGCGCGTATTGGCGCACCGGGATCTGGAGGTGACGGCACACGATGACCGGCAGGATGGTGAAGTCGATGACCAACACAGCCGGCAGGGAGCCGATCGCTGGGCCGATCGGGCCCAGCCAGAAGGTGGCGGCGATGGTCCCGATCAAGTTGATGGTGGCGCCCAGCACCGCCATCCGCACCATCAGCTGGTTGCGTCCGATGCCGGTCAGGAAGATGAAGCACTGGTGACCCGGCAACTCGAGGGCGGTGACGAAACCGAGGGCAATCATGATCGAGTAGGTCTTGGGGGGGACATCGACCAACCACAGCTTCAGGATCGGGTCGCCGAAGGCGGCCAGCGCCACCAGGACGGGGAGGGATATGGCCAGCGTCGCCATGACCGTCCTCGAGAAGAGCCGGGCTTGGCGCACCGGGTCCTCCGTGCTTTCGAAGTGGGTGTACGTGGGGAGGAGGAGGTCGCTCCCGTACACGGTCAGGTTCCGGGTGAGGTTGGCCGTGCTGAGGGCGACGTCGTAGGGCGCCACCTGAGCCACCGGCAGGATGATGCCGATGATCAGCGCGTCGAGGCTGAACGAGACCAGACCGCTGACCGCGATCACCGTATTCCGTCCCCCGAACCGCAGTAGGTCGCCGAGGAGGGCCCGGTCGAAGTGGCCCGACCGTACCGAGTGCCCGGTCATCCGCCGGGCCAGAGCGCTGGTCATCATGAGGCTGGCGATGCTTCCCGCCAGCGTGACGACGCCGAGCCAGACCAACCCACCACCGGCGATGATGACGCCGACCTGGGCCAGCTGGGTGACCACCGTGCCGATGAGGCCGATCTGCGCCGACCGGTCGCTCCGACCCACCCCGAACAGCACCGCGGTAGGGACTGCATTCACGAACCGGGCTGACATCATGATGCCGAGCAGGACGAGGGTGATGCCTGCCACCTTGGTGCTGATCGACCCGAGGTGGACGATGCTGCCCAGCAACGGCGCCAGGATCACGGTGGCGGCGACGGCGAAGCCACCGGACACCGAGAAGAAGACCGATGCCGTGCGCGACAAGATCCGCCAGGCCCTGGTCGTCCCCGGCCGCGGTCAAACTGGCCACCCGTTGCACGGTGGCGGTCGATACCCCGGCGTCGAGCAGGCCCAGATAGCCGACGATCGACAACAGGACGATCCACAAGCCGTAGGTGCTTGTTCCGAGATCGCGCAGGAGTACCCGGGTGAGCACGAGGCTCAGGGCCACGCCGAGGAACAGACTGGCGTAGGACGAGAGCGCGTTGCGAATGAACTGCCGGGGGCTGGCGTTGGCGAAGGGCTGATCCGCTGCAGTCACCGCAGCTGCCGATCGGGTGGACTCATCCTCGTCGAATGGTACCCGAGTTGCCCTTTCTCACCGACTACGTACGTGCGATACGTCGACGCGTCCGCACCTCTTCGGTACCTCTGTCCAGGCTTTTGCTGCACAGGTTCCACCGATGTGGGAAGGGCGGTTGACAACAGAGTCGACCGCTAAGATCTCGGCGTCGGTCGTAGAACGACGTCCCAGCAGGTCTGCCTGGCGCCCGGTGGCGCCCCTGGGCGGACCCACCGAGAACGAGGAACGTGTGGGAGATGGGTGACCGACATGGGTGAGCGATGAGGGCGCTTCTGTTCAGCCCCGTGCCGGGCCGCGACGGAGCCGGTGGCGACACCTCCTACACCGAGTCCTTGCTGGCCGAGCCGCCCGAAGGCGTCACCTATACGACCTACGCTGACGCGCTGGAGGAGGGGTCGATGGTGCTGCGGGGCCGCCGACCGGGCCGGGGTCCCACGGCGCACGCCGACATCGGCTTGTTCGCTCTACGCACCGGCGAATTGGCGATGAGACGGTCCGGGCTCATGTTCGCCGAGCCGTTGTGGTTCGCCACCATCGACCCCGACGCCTTCGACGTCGTACACCTCCACATCTTCTCGCTGCGGCAGGTGGATTCCGCCGTCCCCGTGGTGTCGAGTGCGGGTTATCCCCTCTACATCCTCTACCTGGAGGGTCGCGGTTGGTCCGACCGGAGGGCTTCTCTCGCTGTCGCACTCGAGAGCCGTCTCGCGCACCTGACCGATGCCGACGTGCCGTGGCTCACCGCCTCCCGGTCGGACCTCATGACGGTCTACAGCGAGCATTTCGCCCGGTGGCTGACCGACCGGGGCGTCCCTGACCGCCAGGTCCGTGTGCTCGGGACAGCATTGCCCGACGCACCACGGATCGCCCGGAGATCCGACGGCCGGACACTCGCCTTCATCGGGCGCGACTACCGCGGAAAGGGCGGGGAAACTGCACTGGCCGCGTTCGATCTGATGCGCGAGCGGGACCCGTCGCTCACGTTGCTCATCGCCACTGCCGCGCCCGAGGCCGTGCGGATGCTGGCCGGGCATCCCGGCGTTCAGCTCTTCACCGATCCACCCCGATCCGTCGTGCTGGAGGAGATCCTGCCCCGCACCGATGTCCTCCTGGCCCCCACCCGACTCGACTGCGGCGCCCCCTACGGGCAGCTCGAGGCCCTCCGGCAGGGGTGCGGCGTGGTAACCAGCACCTATCCGTGGCTCGACGTGCGGCTCACCGGGCCGTCCGTCCGACGGGTCGGCCTCGACGCCGAGGCGGTGGCCACCGCCGCGACCGAGCTGCTCGGGATCGACCGGGACCGTCTCGAGCAGGACGCTCGCGCCCTCTGGCGGGATCAGTACTCGATGTCCGGTCTGCGGGATGACTTGCTGACTGCCTATCGGGATGCCATCGCCGGGGTGCGCGCCTGAACGTCGGCCGTCGTCGGATTGTGGTGTTATGACGGGACTCGGCCGTGTTCGATCCGAGTTCGCGCCAAATGCGCACTTCGCCCCCGCACCGGTGTCGACGTAGGGTTGGGGACCCGACTGGTACCGTGACCGCTGATGCGCGTGCTGCACGTTCCCCTGCCGTTGTCCCGCCGCGGCAACACGCTGATGACGGTGGCCGCCGAGTTGGTCCGGTGCGAGACCGATGCCGGCCATACGCCCGGGTTGGTAGTGAGCACCAATCGCGGTGTCACCATGGACCACACTGAACTGGTCCCGGTGGACTTCACTGTTCCGTGTCCGCGGGAGTGGTTCACCCGCACAGAGCGGTTGCGCGACATGCTGGCAGGTCGGGTCGGGCGCAGGCGGCGCTTCACCGGCGACCTCTATCGCCCAGCGGTGGATGCCGCTGTGGCATGGGAGCCCGACCTGGTGCTCCTGTACGAGGGACTGTTCGTGGCGGCAACAGTGCCCGAGTGGCGGCGGGCCCTTCCCGATGCCACTTTGGTCGTCTACCTGCACAGCGCCCTGGCCCGCTCGTACGGACCACACGAGCTCGAACGCGGATTGGCCGACGTGGACCGGGTCGTGTGCGTGTCGGAGTATCTGCGACGGACCGTCGTCGATCGGGTCCCGGCCCTGGCGGAACATACCGTGGTCATTCCGAACGGGGTGGACCTCGCCGCCTTCCGACCCGGGGACGGATCCGTCACGTCTGCCGATGGGGACCAGCCATTCACCCTCCTCTTCGTCGGCCGGGTGAGTCGCCATAAGGGTCCCGACCTCATGCTGGCGGCCATGTCGGTGGCGGCGGCGTCCACCGGGCGCCCGATGCGGGCCTTGGTGGTGGGCAGCAGCGACTATGACGCCGGGGACGAGCTCACCGAGTACGAGGAGTCGCTGCGGGAGGTCGTCCGCCGGGAGGAACTCGACGTCGGGTTCCTCCCCTTCGTACCGAAAGAGGAGCTGGGTGAGCTCTATCGACGCGCCTCCGTCGTCTGCGTACCTTCGGTGGTCGACGAGGCGTTCGGCCTGGTCGCCATCGAGGCCATGGCTTGCGGCACACCGGTGGTGGCGTCCCGGCGGGGAGCGCTACCCGAGGTGGTCGGCGACGCCGGTCAGCTGCTCGACCCGACCGACACGGCGGCTTTCGGGGCGGCACTGGCCCGTCTGGCCGAAGACCCGGATGAGCGTCGGCGGATGCGCGAGGCGGGCATCGCCCGCACGCAGGGCCAGACGTGGTGCGAGACCGACCGACGGCTCCTGGCCATCAGTCGTCGAGCTTGAGCGCCGAGACGAAGGCTTCCTGGGGGACCTCGACGCGTCCGATGCTCTTCATCTTCTTCTTCCCCTCCTTCTGCTTCTCCAACAGCTTGCGCTTGCGGGTGATGTCGCCGCCGTAGCACTTGGCCAACACGTCCTTGCGCTTGGCCTTGACCGTCTCCCGGGCGAGCACCCGGCCGCCGATGGCGGCCTGGATGGGGACGTCGAACATCTGGCGCGGGATCAGCTCGCGGAGCTTCTCCGCCATGCGGCGTCCGTAATAGTCGGCCTGGGATTTGTGCACGATGGTCGAGAAGGCGTCGACCGGCACCCGGTTGATCAACAGATCGACCTTCACCAGATCCGATGTGGCGTAGCCACCGGGTTCATAGTCCAGGCTGGCGTAGCCCTTGGTGCGGCTCTTCAACTGGTCGAAGAAGTTCACCACCACCTCGGCCAGTGGGATGACATAGACGAACTCGACGCGCTCGGGCGACAGGTAGTCCATCTTCACCATCTCGGCCCGCCGTCCCTGGCACAGCTCCATGATCGTGCCGGTGTATTCGGATGGGGAGAGGATGGTGGCCCGCAGCATCGGCTCGTCGACGTGATCGAGGCTGGTCGGCTCGGGCAGTTCACTCGGGTTGTCGACATCGACCTCGGTCCCGTTGTTGAGGTAGGCCCGATAGGCCACCGACGGCGCGGTGGCGATCAGCGACAGGTCGAACTCGCGTTCGAGGCGCTCGCGGACGATCTCCATGTGCAGCAGGCCGAGGAAGCCACAGCGGAATCCGAACCCGAGGGCGCGGGACGATTCGGGTTCGTAGGTGAAGCTGGCGTCGTTGAGCCGCAGCTTCTCGAGGGCGTCACGAAGGTCGGGCAGCTCGTCGCCGTCGATGGGGAACAGGCCGCAGAACACCATCGGCTTCGGGTCGCGGTAGCCGTCGAGCGGGGTGGTGGCCGGATGGATCGCCGTTGTCACCGTCTCACCGGAACGGGCGCCGCCCACGTCCTTGATGCCGGCGATCAGGTAACCGACCTCGCCGGGCCCGAGTTCGTCCACCGGGACGGTCACCGGCGTGCGGATGCCGATCTCCTCGATCTCGTGGTTGGACCCGGCCTGGATGAACCGGAGACGGTCGGTGGCGATGAGGGTCCCGTCCATCACCCGGATCGAGCTGACCACGCCGCGGTACTGGTCGTAGGCCGAGTCGAAGATGAGCGCGCGCAACGGTGCTGTCGCATCGCCGGTCGGGGCGGGGATCCGTTCGACGATGGCATCGAGCAGCGCAGGGACACCCTCGCCCGTCTTGGCCGAGATGTGGAGGATCTCCGATGCGGCCAGACCGAGGACCGTCTCGATCTCCGCGGCACAGCGTTCGGGGTCGGCGGCGGGAAGGTCGATCTTGTTCAGAACGGCCACGATCTCCAGATCGTTCTCCAGAGCCTGATAGCAATTGGCCAACGTCTGGGCCTGGATTCCCTGGGAGGCGTCGACGAGGAGGACAGCACCCTCGCAGGCGGCCAGGGAGCGACTGACCTCGTAGCCGAAGTCGACGTGACCGGGCGTGTCGATGAGGTGGAGCGTGTGGCTGTTCCACGGGACCCGGACGTTCTGGGCCTTGATGGTGATGCCCCGCTCACGCTCGATGTCCATCGAGTCCAGGTACTGCTCGCGCATGAGGCGGGGATCCACGGCTCCGGTCAGCTCCAGGATGCGGTCCGACAGCGTCGACTTCCCATGATCGACGTGGCTGATGATGGAGAAGTTGCGGATACGGTCGATGGGGAGCACGGGGTGACCAGCGTACCCAAGGCAGCCACGGGCCCACCCCCGATGGGCGGGCCGGATGCCCGGTGGGCCACACGGAACCCGAACTGCTATCCTTCACTGTCTCCGGTAGACGATCCCAGGACGGGATCCCGGGGACCCGACGCAGCCCGTGGCGGTGGTGAATTCCTGCCGCCCGGACCCGACGCACTAAGGACGACGAGGACAAGCAGTGGCCAACATTCGCAGCCAGATCAAGCGCAACCGCCAGACCGTAAAGCGCCAGGCCCGCAACAAGGCGGTCCGGTCCGAGTTGCGGACCCGCTCCAAGCGGGCCAACGCCGCCATCGCCGAGGATGTCGAGTCGGCCGATGAGACGATCCGGCTGGCCATCAAGCGGATCGACAAAGCCGCGGCCAAGGGCGTCATCCACAAGAACCAGGCGGCCAACCGCAAGTCCCGGCTGATGAAGCGTGCCGCCAGGGCGTCAGCCGAGGCCTGAGCCGCACTGCCTCCCGATCGGGAGGTTCATTCAGCCACCCAGCGCCCCCGCAGATCCTCCAGCCACGCCGGCAGTTCGATCTCGGGATCGGGTAAGGCCACCGCACCCCGCCGAGCGAGCAGGCCATCGAACGACGCAGGATCGTCGCCCCAACCCCGGGGGTCCCCCATCATGACCTCGAAGAGCAGGGCTCCGTCCGGCCCGGCCTCGAACGGGCCGAATGCGGCTCCCTGAGGCAGCTCGATGTGGGTGCCGGCCGGGCAGGCCCGGTCACCACAGGTGATCTCCCCCTCGAGCACCATCACGACGTGCGGACTGAGGTGCCCGTGGCGTCGCTGGATGACCCCTGGATCCCATCGGGCGTACAGGGACAGATAGACCGGGTCGGCGGAGAAGGCGAGCCATTTCTCCCACACCGACGCCACGGTGCCGTCGGCCAACTGCACAGCCCGCACCTGCTGCCAGGGAACGTCCGGGTCGTCGAGGTGGCGGAAGGTCGGTTCCAATCCGGGCACCTTGGGCCCGGACCCCTGGCCGGCGTCAGCCCGGTCTCCATCCTCCATGCGGGCCGACGATAGTGCGCAGGATTCAGAAGAGTGGTTGAGGAACGGCTCGATCCTCGGCCATCGCCTCGATCAACTCCGGTCCGTCGTTGCGCACATTGCCGACCTCACGACCCACCGCCCGGTGGACCAGGGTGCCCCCGGGCGACGGAACCAACAGTGACTGCAGCTCGGGCGTGTCCTTGTTGGCCGGGTCGAGCCACTCGTCGAGCACCTCGGGCTCGAGGACGACCGGCATGCGCGTATGGATGTCACCCATGTCCTGCCCGGCCTCGGTGGTGATCACGGCGCATGTGCGCAGCACCGACCTCTCCGCTTTGGGTGTGTCCCGGGCTCCCGGTCCTCCCCACCACGTCTCCCACAGACCGGCAAGTGCCAGTGGCTGCCCGTCGGATCGGGTGAAGTAGTACGGCTGTTTCGAGGATCCCGGACCCGACCGCCACTCGTAGAAGCCGTCGGCCACGACGGCGAGCCGGCGGGAGGTGAATGCCGCCCCGAACGACGGCTTGGATGCAACCGTCTCGGCCCGGGCGTTGAACGTTCGGTTCCCCATGGTCGCGTCCGTGGCCCACGACGGCACCAGGCCCCATCGGTACTGCCCGATTTCACGGTGGATGCCAGCGCCCGCGGAACTTTCACCGTCGGTGACGTCGGTGACAGCCAGGACCGGACACGTCGGCCCCACGTTCCAGCTCGGCCCCGCATCAGGGTCAAGGTCGAGTGCCAACTGGGCATCGAATATCCGCGCCAGAAAATCCGGCTCGGAGTAGAGGGCGATCCTTCCGCACATTGTCCTGACAGCCTAGGGACGGCCCGACCGAAGCGCTCCGGCCACTACCTCGGCGGGTAGTAGTAGTACGGCGCGTCGCACCGGTAGCCGTTGGTCGGTCCGTCGACCGGCGGGTCGTCGAGACGCTGGAACTTGCCCTGCACGATCTGGGAGATCACGTAGCAATTGGCCGGAACCTTGCCCGCCGGATTCGAGGTGGCGATCAGGTTGCCGCCGTTGAACGAGGTGATCTTCTTGAGCTGCTCGAGCACTGAACCCCGGGTCGGATGGTCCCCCGCCGCCTTGAGGCCCTGCGTGAACAGTTCGGCGGAGAGCCATCCGAACAGCGTGTACAGGTCGGGATTGAACCCGGGCGATGCCTTCTGGACCCAGGTCAAGAAGGTGTTGACCGCCGGGATCGTCGGACGCGTCCTCGCCGAGGAACAGCGACGTCAATCCCTCCATGTAGGCGCCGTCGATGGCCGAGGCGCCTCCCGAGTCGGGCACCAGCTGCTCCGAGTAGGTGGAGACGCCGAAGACGACCTGGGGGTGGTAGTCCTGCTCATCCAGTGCCTTCACCACCGCGCTGGCGTAGTTGGCCGGCATCTGTTCGAGGAAGAGGATCTTGACCCCGGCCTGGCGCATGGCCACCACGTACTGGGTGAAGTTGGTGGTGGTGATGTCGAACTGTGGGTCGTAGACGACCTTGTACCCGATCGACTGCATGGCCGCCTTCTCCCCACCCCACTTGGTGATGGCCGACGGCTGGTCGGCGATCAGGGCACCGGCCCCTTTCACATCCTGGGGGAACTTCGACTTGAAGTACTCGAGCGGGCCCAGCTGCCACCCGACGGCACCCGGATCGGGGCTGAAAACATTGGGCAGGTCGGACAGGGCCTGGCTGAGGGGCACCGTGACATCGGGAAGTCCCGGGTTGGCCGCCACCACCGTCTCGCCGTAGCTGTCCTGCAGGGAGAACCCACCCACTGCGGCGAAGTCACTCTGTAGTACCTGCTCATGCCCCTGCTTGTTCGGGGCCCCCTGATATCCGTCGTCATAGGAGGCGACGACCAGCCGGCGACCGTTGACCCCACCGTGGGAGTTCACGTAGTCGGCGTACGCCTCGGTACCGACCAGCGCACCTTTGAACAGTCCGGCGAACAGTGTCGACACGTTGCCGATCGTCACCGTGGTCGGCGTGATCCCCGTGGTGTCGCTGAACGCCGACGACGGGATGCCGGTGGTCCCCGAGGTGCCGGTGGTGGAGGAAGTGCCCGTGGTCGCCGTCGTCGACACCGTGGCGGAGTTGGTGGAGGAACAGGCGGTGAGCGTGGCTGCCAGTACCAGGCCCGCTGCCGCCAACACGGCGGTACGCCGACCCCACCTGGTGGTCGTTCCGTCGAACGCTCGACTCATGGTCATCTCCCCCTGTAGTGGCTGCACCGGCAGGTGTCGGACCTGGTCCCCCCGGCGTGATGCGATCTGAACTCTAGAGAATCGTGGCGCCCGCCGCGTGGCGGCTCATCGCGCTGCCCCGCCGTCGCCGTCGGTCTGCTCGAGATGGAGGGCGGCGATCCGCGAGCGATCCATGTTGACGAACTCCCCCACCGCCTCGACAGTGACCACGCCGTTCTGTCGGAGCACTCCCCGACTGTGGGTGCGGCGGTCGGTCACCTCGGTGACCTCGGACTCGAACAGCGACTCGACACCGATCAGTGTGGGCTTGCGGTAACGGATGGTCAGCTCGACTGTAGGGCCGGCGGCATCGGCCAGGACGTTGGCGGCGGTCAGGACGATGTCGAAAGCGGCAGCCAGTGCCGCTCCGTGGACCATGCCCGGTGCTCCCTCGAAGGACGGGCCGTAGACGACCCGGGCACGGGCGACCGGAGGATCGAACCAGAGCTCGATCGGCGGGGCCACCGGGTTGCACCGACCCGACACCATGTCGAACGGCATGGCGTCGGCCAACCCGGAGGGTTGATCGGGTGCCACGTCGTGCCCGGCGAATCTCGCCACCGGCCCCGCATCCTCGGGCACCGCCGACTCGAGCCCGTCGCAGACGGCCTCCACCTGGGCGGCGGCCCGGACCAACAGGCCCGCGGGGGGTGCCGAGGTGACGGTCAGCTCCATCAGTCGGCGTACGGCGTCGGCGAGTTCCTCGCGACCGCCACCGCTCCACGGACGGCCGGGCGGGCCGGGCCGGCGGGGCACATCCTCGGCCATCGCCCCCTCAACCATCGTCGCCCCCGAACCGGTCGGTGAAGACGGCGTAGGCGTCGAGTACGGCGAGGACCGCAGACCGGTCACCACCGGGCACACGGAGCACGACCTCGCCGACGCCGAGGCTGGCGAAGTACTCGAGCTTCTCCCCGGTCGGGATCGTGCCGAAGGGCACCACCCGGATCTGGTCCGGATCCCGCCCGGAGTCCTCCACGGTGCGGCGCAGTTCGGGTATGGCATCGCCCAGCCCGGAGCCGCCGACGGGCATCCACCCGTCGCCGTACTCGGCGATGGCGGCGAAGTTGCCCGGGGTCGGCAGGCCCCCGAGCAGCACCGGCACCCGCCCCCGGACAGGCTTCGGCCAGCTGTAGCTCGGGTCGAGATCGACGAACTCGCCGTGATACTCGGCCTGTTCGTCACGCCAGAGGGCCTGCATGCACAGCACGTGTTCCCTGGCCACCCGTCGGCGGTCGGCGAAGTCCACCCCGTGATCGGCGGCTTCGACCCGGTTCCAGCCGAAACCGATCCCCAGGACGGCCCGGCCACCGCTCAGGTGGTCGAGGGTGGCCACCTGCTTGGCCAACACGATCGGATCATGCTGGGCGGCAAGCACCACCCCGGTCCCGAGCAGCAGTGTCGTCGTCACCGGCACCGCAGTGGCCAGCGCGACGAATGGGTCGAGGCTCCGCTTGTAGTCGTCGATCCGGACACCTTCGACCAGGCCCGGCGGGGTGTCGGCCTTCACCGGGAGGTGGGTGTGCTCGGGCAGGTAGAGAGAGGTGAAGCCCCTGCTCTCGGCGGCCTCGGCCAGCTCGGCCGGCGGCAGGTCGCGATCGGTCAGGAAGCAGGTGACGCCGAGACGCACCGCGCTCAGTCCCCGAGCCCGGCGGCGAGTTCGGCCCCGGGATTTTTCGACGGGTCGGCGAACAGAGCGGCGAAGGCCGCCTCCTCGCGTCGTCGTGCATCAGCCACCGCCGTACCCCGGCCGGACAGCATCAGGCGCTTGATCTCCCGGGTGGCGTGGGGCGGGAACGACGCGATCGTCTGCGCCAGTGCCAGCGTCTCGGCGAACACCGTCCCCTCCGGGCAGGTGCGCAGCGCCAGGCCCGACGCCACCGCCACATCCGCGGTGATCCATTCCGAGGCCAGCAACGCGGCCGACGCCTGCTGCCATCCCATCCGAAGCGGCAGGAGCACACTGGAGCCCGCCTCGGGCGGAACCCCCATTTCGGCGAACGGGACGCGGAGTCGTGCGTGCTCGTCCATCAGCACCAGGTCGACGTGGCCGAGGATCGAGCAACCGAGGCCCATGCCGACGCCGTGCACGGCGGCCAGCAGTGGCTTTTCGAAGCGCATCAGCAGATCGAGCAGATCCTGGAACCCGAGACCGGTGCCGAGGCCGGTGTCACCGGTGGCGATGGCGGCCATCTCCCTGAGGTCCTGGCCGGAGGTGAATGCCGCGCCCGCGTCCGGTCAATACGACCGCATGGACCTCGTCGTCCTCGAGCGCGCCCGCCAGGGCCCCCGCCACCGCCCGGTACATGGCCGAATCGAACGCGTTGCGGACCTGGGGACGGTCGAAGGCGATCACCAGGACCTGGTCGAAGAACTCGAGTTCGATCCGGTGTTCGTCGGGCGGGCCGCTCACCGGTTCCCTCCCCGGTCCCATCCATAGGGCGGCGTCACGGGCGCACCACTTGGCCCCCGTCGACGTTGAACACGTGTCCGGTGATCCACGACGCCTCGTCGGACAGCAGGAAGAGGCACATACCCACCAGGTCCGAGGTCTCCCCCATCCGCTTGAGGGCGAGCCCGGCCAGGATCGGCTTCATGAAGGCATCGGGGACCACGGTACGCGACGCCTCGGTGTCGATCGGACCGGGTGCGATGGCGTTGGTCCGGATTCCGGAACCTCCGAGCTCGTGGGCCAGCTGCTGGGTGATCGAATTCACCCCGGCCTTGGCCAACCCGTAGAACCCGGCGTACAGATAGGCGGCCGTCGACGACTGGTTGACGATGGCGCCGCCACCACGCTCGTTCATGGCCGGGTAGCAGGCCCGGACGCAGTTGAGGGCACCCAGCATGTTCACCGACAGGAACCGGTTGAGGTACTCCCAGTCCACGGTGAGCAACAGGTCGAGCTTCATGCCACCGAAGATTGCGGCGTTGTTGACCAGGAAGTCGATGCCTCCGAACTCGGCGACAGCAGCGGCAGCCATGGCCTCGGCCGACTGGGGATCGGCGACGTCCACGACCACCCCGATGGCCGATCCCCCCGACGCCCGGATCCGCTCCGCCACGGCCGACGCCCGCTCGGCGTCGATGTCGGCGACGACCACAGCGGCGCCCGCCGCCGCTAACGCCTCGGCGTAGGCCTGCCCGATGCCACCGGCCGATCCGGTCACGATGGCCACCTTGCCGGTGAAGTCGAAGGTGATGGTGGGGTGGGCGTCGGTCACGGTCAGGACTCCTCGGTGGACGTGGTGGCGGCAGACTTGTGCCGCTGGGCGATGATCTTCTCGGCGCCGGCGTTGACCCCGGTCGACAGCGGCCAGCCGATGTAATGGGCGAGGTGGAGGACGACTTCCCTGACCTGTTCCTCGGTCAGCTCGCCCCGGTCGAGGGCGGAACCGAACTGGATCTCGAGCAGTGGCGCCTGGCCGAGCGCGGCCAGCACCCCGATGGTCAGCATCCGGCGGTCGCGGATGTCGAGGGCCTCCCGGGTCCACACCGCGCCGAACAGGTGGTCGACGGTGAAATCCACATATGGTCCTTCGACGGTGTCGGGGTCCACCGAGAAGCCGTAGACCTCATCCATCTTGGCCATGCCCGCGGCGCGTGGCTCAGCCGGCTGCGTCACTCATCGTGTCTCCATTCCCGTGGGCGCTCCCCGTCGGACGATCCACCGCTATGCCGGTTCGGCCAGGGACTTGATCTCCAGGTACTCCTCGAATCCCGCAACTCCGGACTCGCGTCCAACGCCCGACTGTCTATACCCCCCGAACGGCACGTCGGGACTGAACCAGAGGCCACCGTTGACCCCGATGGTGCCGGTGCGGATCCGGTTGGACACGGCCACCGCCCGGTCCCGGTCGGCCGACCACACCGAGCCGGACAGGCCGTAGGACGAGTCGTTGGCCAGGGCCACGGCATCGTCATCACCGTCGTGGGGAATCACCACCAGGACCGGTCCGAAGATCTCCTCCTGCGCCACCCGGGCCGAGTTGGGCACACCCACGATCAGGGTCGGCTCCACGAAGAAGCCTCTCTCCAGCCCGTCGGGTCGGCCGCCGCCGAGCACCACCGAGCCACCCTCCTCGGTGGCGAGCGCCAGGTAGCCCTCGACCCGGTCGCGTTGGCGGGCGCTGATCAGCGGGCCGCAGATCGTGCCGGGATCGGTCGGGTCGCCGGCGGGCAGCTTGGCCATCACCCTCGACGTCGAGTCGACGGCTTCGTCGAACAGACGCCGGGGCACGATCATCCGGGTGGTGATGGCGCACCCCTGCCCGGCATGGGTGCACACGGTGAAGGCGGCCGTGGCGCACGCACCGCGCAGGTCGGCGTCGTCCAGGATCACGAATGCCGACTTGCCGCCGAGCTCCAGGAAGACCTTCTTCACCGATTCTGCCGCCGAGGCCATGACCTTGCGCCCGGTGGCCGTCGACCCGGTGAAGCTGACCTGATCCACCCGATGGTCGGTGGAGAGGATGGCGCCGAGTGCGTGGTCGGACGAAGGGACGATGTTGACCACGCCAGGCGGGATGTCCGTCTCCTCGGCGATCAATCGTCCGAGCACCGTGGCGCACCACGGCGTGTCGGGCGCCGGCTTGAGGACGACGGTGTTGCCGGCGGCGAGAGCGGGGCCGAGCTTGGCCAGGTTGATCTGGTGAGGCACGTTCCACGGGGTGATCGCCCCGACCACGCCGGTCGCCTCCCGGCGTACCCACCGATGGGAGGGGATCCCGAGGGGCTCGGCGTTCCCCAGGTCGGTCTCCCACTCATAGGACTCGGCCAGGTCGGCCACCCAGCCGAGCGACCCGACCGGGGAGTCGAGCTGGGCGGAGTAGGTGAGCGACAGCGGGGAGCCGGCCTCGGCCACGGTCATGGCCCGGATCTCGTCGGCGTGGCGCTCGAACGCCTGCTGCAGCTGACGGAGTCCGCTCACCCGGCGGGCCACGTCGGTCGACCAGTCGGTCGTATCGAAGGCGCGACGGGCGGCGGAAATGGCGGCGTCCATGTCGGTGGCGTCGCCGTCGGCCACCACCCCGAGCACTTCTCCGGTCGCCGGGTTCACCGTCTCGAAAACCCGCCCCGACACTGCCGGCCGGAGCTCGCCGTCGATGAGCAGCCGCTCCTCGCCGACGATCTTGGTCGTGTCCACTGTGCTCATCGCCCGGCCTTCTCGGATTTGCGCACGCCGAAGATGTCATCACAGCGCGCGTCAGCCATCGACGCCAGCGGCAGAGTCATGTCCAGATCTCCGGCCAGGGCCACGGCCGCCTGCAGGTCCTTGTGGGCCAGGTTGGCGGCGGCCTGCATCGCCTGCACCAGGCCCCGGTCGTCGGCATCGGTGAACGGCGCCACGGTGGAGCGGAACATCAAGGTCGAGGCACCCCCGATCAGGGCGTCGCTGGCTTTGATGACCTGGGCCAACCTGGGTAGTTCGATGCCCGCCGCCTCGGCCAGCACCTGAGCCTCGTAGGCCGCCAGCCAACTGCCGTATTGCACGAGATTGCGGGCCAATTTGGCGGCGAGCCCAGTGCCGAAGGGTCCCATGGTGACGGTGAGCGAGCCGATGGCGTCGAACAACGGGGCCAGCCGGTCGACGACCTGTTGGTCGCCCCCGACCATGCACACGAGCTGACCGCTGGCCGCAGCACTCGGGCCACCGCTCACCCCGCAGTCGAGCAGCGGGACCCCGAGGCCGGCGGCCTCGGCTCCGATGGCCGCCACACAGGCCGTGGTGATCGTGCTCACGACCACGAAGGTGGTGCCCGGACCGCCGGCGGCGAGCGCACCCTCGGACCCCGACAGCACGGAATGGACCTGCTCGTCGTTGACCACGGCCACGACGACCACATCGGAGGCTCTGGCCACTTCGGCCGGCGACACCGTGACGGTGGCGTACCCGGCGTGGCGATCGGTCGCCTCGGCGCGGACGTCGCACACCACGAGGGGGAGTCCGGCGGCGTGGACACTCGCGGCGACACCGTCCCCGATGGAGCCGAGCCCGATCACCCCGATCGTCAGGCCGGTCCCATCACCCGGCGCACTTGCCGGTGCGTGTTCTTCTGCGGACACTGGATCTCTCCCGTTGCTGGACAAGTGTCTGGACTATAGTATGGACACATGACCGATACCAACGCCGCGGCGACGGGCCCGACCGCCCCCGACTACTCCGTCGGGCGGCACCGGCTCACCTCCACCGGGCACGGGCGACCGTCGTGACGGCTCGGGCCGATCTGCCGGACGACGTGATCGTGGTCGACGTCGAGGCCACCCGCCGTCGACTCACCGCCCGACAGGCCGAGGTGGTGGCCAACCTGGTGCGGGCCGCCGAGGAGGAGACCGAGGAGGTCGGCTACGCGGGCGTGACCGTACGCGGCGTCGCCCGGCGGGCCGGCGTGGCGCCGGCCACCGCCTACACCTACTTCAGCTCGAAGGACCACCTTCTGGCCGAGGTGTTGTGGCGCCGGATGGAGGCACTGCCTCCGGTCGACGAGGACCCATCGGTGCCGATGGGCGAACGGGTGGAGCAGACGGTGCGCGACATGATCCCCTTCGCCGACGGGAGCCCGGCGCTCATCGACGTGTGCACCGTGGCCCTGATCAGTCCGAGCCCCGACGTGGCCCACCTGCGCGATCGGATCGGGTCGTTCACCCACCGACGGCTCACCGCGGCCCTGGGGCCGGGCGTCGACCCGCGGGTGGTGCGGGTGCTCGAGGCGTCGTACTCGGGCGCCTTGTTGACGGCCGGTACCGGGCACCGGTCGTTCGTGGACATCCCCGCATTCGTCGCCGACGCCGCCAGGCTGCTGGTAGCCGGAGCGGACGCCCTCGCTGCCACCCCGAACCGGAAGGGCTCCCGCCCATGACAACGACCCAGGTCGAAGGTCCCGTCGTCTACAACCCGTACGCCTACGAGATGCACGAGGACCCCTACCCCACCTATGCCCGACTACGGGCCGAGGCCCCGGTCTACCGGAGTGACGAATTCGACTTCTGGGCCCTGTCCCGCCACGAGGATGTCCTGTCCGCCTTCCGCAACGTGGACAGCTACTCCAACTCCTACGGGGTCTCCCTCGACCCGAGCGCGTTCGGTCCCGATGCCCACCGGACCATGTCGTTCCTGGCCCTCGACCCGCCGAAGCACACCCGGATGCGCTCACTGGTGGGCAAGGGCTTCACCCCGTCCAAGGTCAACGCCATGGAGGACCGGATCCGCCAGATCACCCTGCAGCACCTGGAGCCGGCCCTCGAGCGGGGGACCTTCGACTTCATCGAGGACTTCGCCGGCAAGGTGCCCATGGATGTGATCTCCGAACTGGTCGGCGTGCCGGTGGCCGACCGGGCCGAACTGCGTCGCTTGGCCGACCTGGTCCTCCATCGCGACGACGGGGTCTACGACGTACCCGTCGAAGGCATGGAGGCCGCCCTGACCCTGGTCGGCTACTACCAGGAGATGGTCGACGAGCGCCGCCGGTCCCGTCGGGACGATGTTCCGTCGGCCCTGATCGACGCCGAGATCGACGGCGACCGCCTCACCGACGAGGAGATCGTCGCCTTCCTCTTCCTCATGGTCGTCGCCGGAAACGAGACGACCACCAAACTCCTCGGCAACGCGTGGTACTGGGGATGGCGCAATCCGGAGGAGCGGGCCAAGCCTTTCGCCGACTCCACACGGGTGGGCGACTGGATCGAGGAGACGCTGCGCTACGACACCTCGAGCCAGATGCTCCTGCGGGTGGCCCGCCGGCCCATCGAACTACACGGGACGACCATCGCCGAAGGCGAGCGGGTCCTGTTGCTGGTCGGTTCGGCCAACCGGGACGGATCGATCTTTCCCGACCCCGACCGCTACGACATCGACCGGGACACCTCCAAACTGGTGAGCTTCGGCAGCGGCCGCCACTTCTGCATGGGGGCACCACTCGCTCGCCTCGAGGCGCGCATCGCCCTCAGCGAGCTGGTATCCCGGGTGGAGTCGTACGAGGTCGATGCCGACCACATCCACAGGGTCCACTCCATCAATGTGCGGGGACTTTCCGCCCTGCCGACCACGGTGACGATGCGCTGATGCCGCGGTTTCCGGACAACCCCGCCGTCCGCCCCGCCGTCGTGACCGGTGCCTCGTCAGGGATAGGCCGGGCCACCGCCATCGCCCTGGCCGGACTGGGGCACCCGGTGGCGCTCGGGGCCCGTCGGGTGTCGGCCTGTGAGGACGCGGCGGCCGACATCCGGGCAGCCGGCGGCGAGGCCGTGGCCATCCGGCTCGATCTGGCCGACGACGAGTCGGTCCGGTCCTTCGCAGCCGCAGCCCGTGACGCGCTGGGAGAGATCGAGATCGTGGTGTCCAACGCCGGCCAGAACATGGCCGGCTCGGTGCTCAAGACCGATACGTCGGCACTCCAGTCCGTCCTGGAGGTCAATGTCACCGGTACCCATCGCCTGATCCGTGAGCTGCTCCCCGACATGATCGGGCGCCAACGGGGGGACGTCGTGTTCGTCACCTCCGACGTGGCCGAGCGACCCCGACCGTCCATGGCCGCCTATGTCACCTCCAAGTGGGGGCTCGAGGGCTACATCCACTCGCTGCAGATGGAGCTCGAGGGGACCGGTGTCCGGGCCACCATCCTGCGACCCGGGCCCACCGTCACCGGCATGGGGTTGGACTGGGACCCGGACGTGACCGCCGATGTCATCGGGGAGTGGGCGTCGTGGGGCTTCGCCCGTCACTCCAACTTCATGCGGCCGGCCGGCGTGGCCCAGGCCGTGTGCGCGGTGGTCGGACTGCCCCGCGGCGTCCACACCACCGTCATCGAACTACAGCCGGAGGCGCCGATCGCGCCCCCGGCCGACTGAGGAGAAGGAGAGCCACATGGCCGTCGACACAGGACAGCGCCGACCTACCCGGGTCTCGGGTGGTGAGGGCGGGACCGGGCACCTGGAGGAACTGCGGGTCGACCCCATCGGACTGATGAACCGGGTGCGGGCCGAGTGCGGCGACGCCGGCATCTTCCGCCTGGCCGACCGGGACGTGGTCCTGCTCAGCGGGGCCGAGGCCAACGAGGTGTTCTTCCGGTCACCGGAGGAGGTGCTCGACCAGGCCGCCGCCTATCCGTTCATGACTCCCATCTTCGGCGAGGGGGTGGTCTTCGACGCGCCGCCCGAACGACGCCGTGAGATGCTCCACAACCAGGCGCTGCGCGACAAGTTCATGCGGGGCCACGCCTCGACCATCGCCAGTGAAGTCGAGCAGATGGTGGCGGCCTGGGACGACGAGGGCGAGATCGACCTGCTCAACTGGTTCGCCGAACTGACCATCTACACCTCGTCGGCCTGCCTCATCGGACCCCGCTTCCGCCGTGAGCTCGACAACCGGTTCGCCGCGCTCTACCACGACCTCGAGCAGGGCACCGACGCCATCGCCTACGTCGACCCCTATGCCGACATCGAGAGCTTCCGCCGACGCGACGCCGCCCGGATCGGCCTGGTGGAGCTGGTCCAGGCCATCATGGACCGGCGGGCCTCCGAGTCCCAGCCGGTCGATCAGGACGACCAGGACCTGCTCGACGTGCTCATGTCGGTCAAGAATCCCGACGGAACCGACCGGTTCGTGGCCGACGAGGTCACCGGGATGTTCATCTCGATGATGTTCGCCGGGCACCACACCACATCAGGAACGGCGGCATGGACGCTCATCGAGCTTCTGCGCAACGACGGTGCCATGGCTGTCGTCGACGACGAACTGGCCGAGCTGTACGCCGGGGGTGCGGAGGTCAGCTACCAGGCCCTACGCGAGATGCCCAACCTCGAGTCGGCCATCAAGGAGGCGCTGCGCCTCCACCCGCCGCTCATCCTGCTGCTGCGGGTGGCCCAGGAGGACCTCGAGTGCGAGGGCTACACCATCGAGACCGGTCAGATGGTGGGGGCCAGCCCGGCCGTGTCCAACCGGATACCCGAGGACTTCCCCGAGCCCGATGAATTCCGACCGGGCCGCTACCTCGAGCCACGCCAGGAGGACCGCACCAACCCGTGGACGTGGATCCCCTTCGGCGCCGGCCGCCACCGCTGCGTCGGCCAGGCCTTCGCCATGATGCAGCTGAAGGCCATCTTCAGTGTCCTGCTCCTGGACTGGGAGTTCGAACTGGCCCAGCCGGCCGACACCTACCGCAACGACCACTCGAAGATGGTGGTGCAACTCCAGCAACCATGCCTCGTGCGTTACCGCCGCCGCGCCGTTGCCCGCAGTTCGGGCAACGACGGGGCAGCCGGCTGATGCGCGTCGTGGTCGACATCGACCTGTGCCAGGGTCACGGCGTGTGCGAGTCCGAGGCACCCGAGGTCTTCGCCGTGGGCCGCGACCACCAGGTCGAGGTGCTCGATCCGTCCCCGCCCGACGACCAGCGCGGTGCCGTCGAAGCCGCCGTGCGCTTCTGCCCGACCCATGCTCTCTCCATCGCCGACGATTGACCTGACACCTACCAACCGACCCTCGAACCACCCACCTCGAACCACCTACAAGGAGTTGACCCGTGCCGTCCTATCCCCGCCGTGAACTCGAAGAGACCATGCAGCACTGGCTCGACCTCAACAAGAAGTGCGAAGAGGAGCTGAACTGGCTACCACTCGCCGACATGTATACCGAAGATGCCACCTACGGTTGGAACGTCGGCGCCAACGACGAGTTCATGGCCGTCGGGCGGGACCAGATCCGCGAGTACGCCGTCGGCCTCGAAATGGAGGGGCTGGGTGGATGGACCTATCCCTACATGCGCATCCTCATCGACGAGGTCCAGGGGGAGATCCTCGGACTGTGGCGCCAGATCGCCGATGCCACCCGGGCCGACGGGTCCCACTACGAGATCGCCGGGCTCGGCGGTAGCTGGTTCCGATACGGGGGCGACCGGAAGTGGAGCTGGCAGCGCGACTTCTTCGACGTTGGCAATGCCACCGCCACGTACATCGAGATGATCCAGAACGATGCCCTCAGCCCCGGCATGAAAGCCCGCATCGAAAAGGCGGGCTCGGGACGCCAGCCCGGGCACTACCCGGTGGGCAAGGCCCCGGTCGGCCTGTGGGACGGTGTGGAGCCGACCGTTCTCGGGGGCGCCTGAACGGGCTGGACGTTCGGTGCACGTCCCGGCACCGGGGCCGGGTAGACCGTGCCCATGACGACCGATGTCATTGAGGGCGCCGCATGACGACTGGTCCGTTCGCCACGGCGACCGGCGTAACCCCGGCCGGCGACGGCACCTGGAATGGTGAGATCCAGTCCGGGTGGGACATCGGCGGCAACGCCAACGGCGGTTACCTCCTGGCCATTGCCGGCCGCGCCCTACTGGCGGCGACCGGACGGTCCGACCCGGTCTCGGTGACCGCCCACTACCTCTCGCCCGGCAAGCCTGGGCCGGTGACCATCGGCACCGAGGTGGTAAAGGCCGGTCGCCGGTTCACGACGGCGCGGGCCTACTTGTCCGCTGGCGACAAACCTCTGGTTGCCGTGCTCGGGACGTTCGGTGACCTGGGCGAGGAGGCCGACCAGCAGCTCGTCGACGGGACTCCGCCCGACCTCCCTCCTCCTGACGAATGCGTCCTCCTCGGGGAGTCGGGTGCATTCGCCCCGCCGTTCATGAGCCAGGTGGAGCTTCGGGTCCACCCGGACGACATCGGATTCGCCACCGGACACCGGAGCGGGATCCCGAGGGTCACCGGATGGTTCAGACTCCGCAACGACGAGCCGCTCGACACCGTCACCCTGCTGTGCGCCCTTGACGCGTTCCCACCGGCCATCTTCAACACCGACCTGCCCGTGGGCTGGGTCCCGACCATCGAGTTCACCACGCACGTCCGTTCCCGTCCTGTCGAGGGTTGGCTCCGGTGCCGCTTCATCACCCGATACGTCACAGCCGGATTCCTCGAGGAGGACGGTGAGATCTGGGACGAACGGGGACACCTCGTCGCCCAGTCCCGCCAGCTCGCGCTGGTGCCCCGCGCTTAGGCGCCTTTGGTCACAGCCCTTCCGTGGCCGGCCTTCGCCCCGACACGTAAATTGTCGCCATGGGTACCGCCAGCTCTGCCCCCGTGGACGCCCTCGAACATGTGAGCGAAGCCGAGTCGCGCCTTTTTCTCACCATCCGGGCGTTCGACGACGCCACCATGCGGTCCCCCTCGCTACTTCCTGACTGGTCGGTGGGCCACCTGCTATCCCACCTGGCCCGCAACGCCGACAGCGTCAGCCGCCGCACTGTCGCGGCAATCGAAGGCGTGGTCGTCGACCAGTACCCGGGAGGAATGGCCGAGCGGGTCTCGGATATCGAAGCCGGAGCCGGGCGCCATGCCGCATCGATCATCGAGGATGTGGCGATGTCTTCGGCCCGGATGCTCGAGGGCTTGGCCGATGTGCCCGATTACGCCTGGGCGGGCATCACCCGTGACACCAACGGACTCGAGCGCCCGCTGGCCGAGCTGCCCGGTCGGCGATGGCAGGAAGTCGAGGTCCACCTGATCGACCTGGGCAACGGACCCACTCACCGCGACTGGTCAGACGCCTTCATCGCGGCCCGGCTCCCGGACATGCGCGCCGGATTGGCTGCACGACTGACCAGGGGGGTCGAACCTCCTCCGGAGGGAACGCTGGATGAGCGGGACGAGTTGGTCTGGCTGTACGGGCGCAGCGGACGCGGCGACCTCCCTGGACTCAGCCCCTGGTCCTGACTCGCCACAGTGCGCCATTGGTGGGCGTACCGCGCCGAAGGGCGCCTCGGTAGAGGCGCCCTTCGGGTACGAGATGCTGCCTTGATCACCGAGAGGACCGTACGGCGCCGGATGGGACCACGGTCCGGCTAGTACTCGCGGTGGGTGTCTGGCTGAGATTCGCCAGGTGGTACAGCGAGCCGCCTTAGCGGCCAGCCACCTCCAGGGTCCCAATTAGTTGACTGCTCAGTTGGACCACCTCCTCTCTCTGGTCCGCTCATCGTAGCAACGCCGCGCGCCGAATCGGTTCATCCGTGGGCCGCGCCAGATGAGAGTCGACGTCGTCCCCCGAAAGCCCTGCCGAACCCGGGTGGACACCTGTCCGTCAAAGCGTCTGGACACCTGTCCACCACTGTCCTACGCTGCGCGGGTGACCACCGTGGGAGCCACACCGTGACCGGTGGGTCGGAGATCGAACGTCTGAGCCACGACCAACTGGCCGTGCTCGTCCCCGAGTACCTGCTCGCCGGCCACCTGATCGACCGAGCCGGTATGCCCCACCTGATCGGGGCATTCGGCCGCGATGGGATGCGCGACATCGCCATCGAGGAGTGGATGGGTGCCAGCCCGGTCTATGCCCGCCGCATGCAGCGGGCCCTGAATTTCGAAGGCGACTCGGTGGAGACCATCTTCAAGGGGATGCAGATCGACGTCGGTGCCCCGCCCCAGTTCATGGACTTCCGGTTCGTCGTCACCGACCACGACTACGGCGAGTTCCACCTCGACCACTGCGGCGCGCTGATGGACGTCGAGCCGATGGGACCCGAGTACGTGAAGGCCATGTGCCACGACATCGAGGACCCGACCTTCGACGCCACGGCCGCGGCCACCAACCCCAAGGCCCAGGTCCGACCCGTCCACCGGCCCCCGCGGGTGCCCGCCGACCGGACGCCCCACTGCGCCTGGACGGTCTCCATCGCCGACGACCACCCGGCCGTTCCGATGCCCGAACAGGCGACCGCCATGGGCGCCACCCGGGCGGCAATCATCGAACTCGCCCCCATCGACCCCGAGGAACCGGGGCGCCATGACTACGCCGGTCCCCTCATCCCCGACCTGGACTACGGCGAATGGTCGACATCGGCGCTACGAAGGATCGCCGGCGAGGTCTGCCTTCAGGGCCACCTGCTCGCCCTCTCGTTCCTGGCCGCCACCGCGGCCCGGACTGCTTCACCCGAGGAGGCCATCGACTTCGGTCGCCACCAGTTCACCGGGGTGGCCGGGGTGGCGGCTGAACGCCTCCGTGATGCCCTCGCTCTGCCGTCCACTTTGGAGGGTGCCGCCACGCTGCTCGGACTGCACCCGGGTCTCCAGCCCTACGAGTACGTCCGATGCGACATCGAGTTCGACGATCGTCTGGTGGTCCGTGTCCATCGGAACTCCGATGCCACGGTCGACGGCGCCTGGCCGTCGATGCTCGACGCCGACCACCTGGACCCACTCGATGCCATCGTGCGGGTGATCGACGACCACCTGCATTGTGAGCCCGTCTCCGACGACGAACGTGCGCTGGTCGTCCAGGTCGTCCGGGGCGATGAGGCCCGGCCGGAATCCGGCGACGTAAAACTCACGAGATTCAGCACCGGGTCCACGTTCGTCTTCGAGGACCGGGGTACGCCGGTGGAGCTCCGCACTGGTGGACGGGCAGCGGTGCATTGACGCAGTAGTGGTCGGCCGCGTCAACGGGTGAACCACGAACTGCGGCAACGTGTCATGTACGGTCCTCCATTGTGACCGATGACCTCGTTCTTCCCGAGTCGGGACTGATTGAGGAACTTCCCCCGAGGGTGCTGCTCCGAGGCATCTTCCACCTGCTCTTCGGCCGTGAACCTGTGCTGACCGACGACGACTGGTACGTCCAACAGCTCGAGGGCGGGGATCTCACCCCCCGCCAACTGGTCGAGTGGCTCACCAACTCGGCGGAGTGGGCCAACGACACGCCGATGACGGAGTTCGGCCCATCACTGCACTACGGGCGCGGCGTCTTCATCCGGACCCTCCCACGGGCCGGGCGAATCCTCGACATCGGCGGAGCGGCCATCGGCGATCCGTCCGGGGCACTCACCCTCATGGGCTACCCCTACCGGTTCAGCGAGCTGGTGATCGTGGACCTTCCCAGCGAAGAGCGTCATCCGCTCTACCAGGACGAGTCCCGTCCCACTTCCGTCGAGACCCCCCAAGGACGCGTCACCTACCGCTATCACTCGATGACCGATCTGAGCTCGTATGCGACAGGGTCGTTCGACCTCGTCTACAGCGGCCAGAGCATTGAGCACGTCACCAGACGCGAGGCCGACCGGGTGCTGTCACAGGTCCGGAGAGTGCTCGCACCCGGCGGTGCCCTGGCCCTCGACACTCCCAACAGCAGGTTGACCCGGCTGCAGAGCGACGGCTTCATCGATCCCGACCACAAGTACGAGTACTCGCACCCCGAGATGGCCGCCATGCTGCGAGGGCACGGCTTCGAGATCGAGCAGGCCCTGGGGATCAATTACGGAGGGGCATCGTTGGCCCGGGGCGCGTTCGACGCCGGAGAACTGGCGACGAAGCGGGGGCTGTTCCACGAGATCGACGACTGCTATCTGTTGAGCTATGTGTGCCGTCGCCCGTCCCGTCCCCGAATCAGGATGCAGTACCAACGGATGGTGTGGAAGGTCGCCGGCCCCGACGCAGTGGCGACCCGGTTGGTCCGGAAGGCTCGAGGTCTTCGGGGATCTTGACCGGCGGGGACGGCTCCGGACTGAACGTCAGGGTCGGAGCAGTACCTTGACGCACTCGGCACTGCGCTCGGCCACCGCCGCATAGGCGGCAGCGGCGTCGGCCAAGGCGAACTCGTGGGTGAAGATCCCATCGGTGGCCAAGCGTCCGTTCTGGATCAGCGGGACCAGCTCGGCCCAGGTGCGATGCACCGGTGCAGTGGTCATCCGCAGAGTCACGCTGCGGAAGAGGGTGTTCAACGCAGCCAGCGGATAGGGCTCGAGGTCGTGCACTCCGATGACCGACACGGTGCCACCGGCCCGTACACAGGCCAGCGCATCGTCGAGGGTGACGTCATGGGCCACAGCGTCGATCACGGCGTCGGCTCCCCGTCCACCGGTGGCCTCGAGGACGGCCTCGACGGTCGGTCCCTCCACCGGTTCGGCCCCGAAGCCGGCGGCACGTTCCCGTCGTCCGGCTACCGGGTCGACGGCCAGGACCCGCCCGGCTCCGAGGGCGATGGCGGACCGCACGGCGCACAGACCGACCGCACCGAGCCCGAGCACGACGACGGTGCCGCCCGGACTGAAATCAGCCCGCTGGGCGCCCGCCCATCCGGTGGACAGATTGTCGGTCAGCAGCAGCGCCGCCTCGTCGTCCATCCCCTCCGGGATCCGCAGCAACTGGAAGTCGGCGCCGGGCACGGCGACGGCCGTCGCCTGGCCACCGGGCAGCATTCCCGACCCGAAGACCTTCGGTCCTTCGTCGCACCGGACCGGGTCGCCGGTGGCGCATCCGCCACAGTGTCCGCATCCGGCGACCGACGCCGTCAGCACCCGGTCGCCGACCCGGAACCGCCGGACTTCGGGGCCGACCTCGACCACCGTGCCGAGGAACTCGTGGCCGACCGGGATCCCCATTCCCAAGTCGATGTCGCCGTCATAGAAGTGCATGTCGGACCCGCAGATGGCGGTGGCGTCCACCGACACGACAGCCCCGTCTGGTCCGGGCGCGGTCGGGTCGGGTGCCTCGACCACTTCGACCCGACCGGGTCCCTCGATCATCACGTGCAGCACGGTTCCCCCCGGTGGGTTCGGCGTCGGACCCGGGTTGCCGGGTCATGTTGTTGAGTACTGTGGCACACCGATCCGGGGATCGGCGCGGGTAACCGCTGCCCACCGGTCACGGACGACGCCACGAAAGGGCCAGGAGATGCGCAACCCCCACGCAGGTGAGCCGTTCGACACCTCGGACGAGGCGATCGCCGAGGCTCTGCTCGACGTGAGCATCCCGACCCTGCTCCTGTCGCTGGTGCACATGTCCGGAGACCCGTCCCTGATCAGGGGAGATCTGAAGCCCGCCGGGCTGTTCCTCAACGAGGTCCAGGGTTACATGTCCGAGGAGGACAAGACGGCGGCCCGCTCACTGGCCCTCGAGGTGATCCGCGACTACCGCGACCGGGGCTGCCCCGAGCCCGAGCCCATCTCGGCCGAGCTGCTCCACGAAATGATGACGTGGCTGGTGTGCGAGGACGTCCCCGAGGAGTACGTCCCCATGCTGATGGAGGAGATGGAGCTCGACGGGCGCGATGCCCGTCGGGTGGGCCCGGTCGGCGACCCGGCCGCCCGGGCCGATCTCCCGGTGGTGGTCATCGGTTGCGGCCAGTCCGGACTGCTGGCCGGCATCCGGCTCACGGAGGCCGGGATCCCCTTCACCATCGTCGAGAAGAACGCCGGGGTCGGCGGCACCTGGTGGGAGAACTCGTATCCGGGGGCCCGGGTCGACGTGGGCAACCACTTCTACTGCTACAGCTTCGAGCCGAGCGACCACTGGACGGAGTACTTCGCCCAGCAACCCGAGCTGCAGCGCTACTTCCAGTCGGTCATGGACAAGCACGATGTGGGTCCTCACGTCCGCTGGGAGACCGAGGTGCTCGGCGCCACGTGGGACGAGGACTCATCCACCTGGTCGGTGCGGACCAGGTCGGCCGACGGGACCGAGGACATTCTGGTGGCCCGGGCGGTCATCTCGGCTGTCGGCCAGCTCAATCGGCCGAACCTCCCTGACATCGCGGGGGCCGACTCCTTCGCCGGACCGTCGTTCCACTCAGCTCGTTGGGACCATGACGTCGATCTGGCCGGGAAACGGGTGGCCATGATCGGGGCCGGTGCCAGCGGATTCCAGATCGCTCCCACCATCGCCCCCGAGGTTGCCCATCTCACGGTGTTCCAGCGCACGGCCCAATGGATGTTCCCCAACCCCAACTACCACGCCGCGGTGGGACCGGGGGTGCGGTGGGCGCTGCACCATCTTCCCTTCTACGGGCGCTGGTACCGGTTCCTGATCCTGTGGCCCGGATGCGACAAGGGACTCGAGGCGGCGCGGGTGGACCCCGAGTACCCGGACCAGCAACGGGCCGTCAGCGAGATGAATGATCTGACCCGCCAGATGTTCACCGACTGGATCGTGGGCCAGGTGGGCGACGACCCCGAGCTCATCGCCAAGGTGGTGCCCGACTACCCCGCCACCGGAAAGCGCACCCTGCAGGACAACGGCTCGTGGCTGGGCGCGCTCACCCGGGACAACGTCGACCTGGTCCGTACCGCCATCGACCACATCGAGCCCGATGCCGTGGTCACCGTGGACGGGGAGCGCTATCCGGCGGACGTCCTCGTCTACGCCACCGGTTTCCGGGCCGCCGAACTGCTTCTACCGCTGGAGGTGATCGGCCGGGACGGCGTGGATCTGCGCGGGATGTGGGGCGAGCGGCCGGCCGCCTACCTCGGGATCACCGTGCCGGGATTTCCCAACTTCTTCTGCATGTACGGGCCCGGCACCAACCTGGCCCACGGCGGAAGTCTGATCTTCCACTCCGAATGCCAGATGCGCTACATCACCAAGTGCCTCGAGACGCTCATCGCCGACAACCTGCGAACGATGGAGCCGCGCCAGGAGCGCTGCGACGACTGGCACGAGAGGTCCCAAGCGGAGCTGCGGACGCTGGTGTGGTCCCAACCAGCCATCAAGCATTCGTTCTTCAAGAACTCGGCCGGTGAGATCCACGGGCTCAGCCCGTGGCGCATCGTCGACTACTGGGCCTGGACCAAAGAACCGGACCTCGAGGACTTCGTCCTCGCCTGATTGTGCCCCGCTCCCGCGTCGGAGGTCGCCAGGTCAATGGCGGGTCCGATGGCCGTGACCGGTGACCGGAGCACCCATGCGGGCCTAGGGTCGTGACGATGACGGCCGCCGGCGCCAACCTTCCCCACCCCCTGGCCCACCTCGGCTTCGACGGGTCCCGCGTGGCCGAGGTCATGGCCGCCGGGTGGGACCCCGCCAGCGTGGCCCGGGTGGTGCGCATGGACCGGGGCTGGGCCACGTTGCAGGGGATCGATCCCACCCGACGGGTCCGCCTGCGCGAGTGCCCGCCGATCGTGGTCGGCGACTGGCTGGCCGAGGACAAGGACGGAGTCCTGGTGCGGCTCGAGCGTCTTAGCCTGCTCGTCCGCCGGTCGGTGTCGGGCCGGGACGAGTCCCAGGAGATGGCGGCCAACGTCGACGTGGTGCTGGTCACCTGGGCCCTCGACACCCGGGTCGGCAGCAGTCGACTGCGGGACATGCTCGTCCTGGCCCGGGAGTCCGGCGCCCGACCTGTCCTCGTCCTCTCCAAGGTCGACACCACCGAGTCGGTCGACGGCTTACTGGCCGAACTCGACGGCCTACTCGAGGGCGTCGAGGTGGTCACGACCAGCGCCGTCACCGGCGAGGGGATCGACCGGCTGCAGGAGATCGCCTCGGGCGCCACCATCGTCCTGCTGGGATCGTCCGGTGCCGGCAAGTCCACCCTGACCAACGTGCTGCTCGGCGCCGACGAGCGGGAGACGGCCGAGGTGGGGCGAACCGGCGACGGCCGCCATACCACCACCAGCCGTGAGCTGTTGGCACTGCCCGGTGGGGGTGCCATCATCGACACCCCCGGCATCCGGGCGGCGACGGTATGGGAGGACGAGGAGGAGGATGATGAGGCCGAGTCCCGGTACCCCGATCTCGACGACCTGGCCGAGGAGTGCCGGTTCAGCGACTGCAGCCACCGCGGAACCCCGGGTTGCGCTCTGGACCGCGCCGTGGCCGATGGCGAGCTGACCATCGCCCGCCGGGATGGGTACCTCACCTATGTCGACGAGCGATCCGGCCGCGAGGACGTGCGCGCCGCCGCCGGTCGGCAACGGGTCCGCGACCAGGACAAGGACCGCCGACCCCGTCCCTGACGGGGATTCCTTCGATCCGCCTGAACCGGTGGCTCAGGTGGGTGCGACGGTCCGCTCGGCCCCGGTTGCCATCGGGCCACCCCTCTGCTCCGACGTTGTCTTGCGGGCGACGCGCACCTGTCGCTCGACGAATGCCAGGTAGAAGGCCATGGCGAACGCCAGACTGGTGAACAAACTCATCACGAAGAAGATCCACGGGGACTTGATGCCTCGCCGGCGTCCATCGACGATCGTCCACAGCGGCAGGAGCACCACGTTCACCATGATGTAGTCCTGGGCCGCCGAGTCTGACGCCCAGTTGGAGAACAGGGCCTTGGTATAGGCGATGTAGCTCGCCTTCGACCCCACGTGGTGGGTGTACCTCACGTTGAAGTACCACCCCGCACAGACCGACACCACACCGAAGAAGTAATAGGCGGCCTCGAGGACGGTGATCCGGCCGGCGCCGTCGGAGCCGAAGAACCGCCGATTGGCCCAGAAGGCGTACGCCGTGGTGAGAACGCCGAGCACTCCGAACACCAGGAGCTGCGTGGTCATGATTCCCCCTTGACCGCCCTGGTCGGAGGGCGCTCGGCGCAGTGTAGATCCGCGACCCGGCCCAGAGCCGTGACGGCTGCGCCCGAATCGGGCGGTTTCCGTCAGGGCGGGAGGCACGCCGACACGCCTCGCGGCTGACAGGTTTCCGGACATCTCTCTGGACACGTGTCCAGGTCTGCCGTACGATGCCGGTGACGGCCGACCCCGGCGGGTCGGTACATCTACGGAGGGGGTCCACCTTGAAAGAGCGAGCGCTCCGGGTCGCCCAGTTCGCAACCGGCAACGTGGGTTCGGAGATGGTCCGGCGCATTACCGAACACCCGGACCTCGAACTGGTCAGCCTCTACTGCTACTCACCGGAGAAGATCGGTCGGGACGCCGGGGAGATCGTCGGCATGGAGTCGCTCGGAATCATCGCCACCGGCGATCTCGAGGACGTGTACCGCTCCGAGCCCGATGTCGTGAACTTCAACGGCGTATGGCCGGACGTCGATCTGTTCTGCACACTGCTCGACCACGGAATCAACGTGGTCACCACCTCCGATTGGATCACCGGGCACCATCGCGACCTCAACCACCCACACCCTTCGGGCAACAAACCGACGGACCTGATCGAATCCGCCTGCCAGCGCGGGCGGGCTTCCTTCTACGGGACCGGGATGAATCCCGGTCTCGCCCAGATCCTGAGCGTGGTGGCCACGGCCGGCATGGGATACGTGGAACACCTCACCGTGCTGGAGACGGTCGACGTCTCCTGCCACCACTCGGTCGATACGTGGAGGAACGTCGGGTATGGCCGTCCGGTGGACGATCCCGACGTTCCCTCCTTGCTCGAGACGGGCTGCACCGTCTTCGCCGATTCGATCTACCTGATGGCGGACTGCCTCGACCTGCCGATCGAAGAAGTGGTCTTCGAGTGCGAGCTCGGCGCCTGCACCGAGGACGTCGACCTCGGATGGTGGACGCTCCCGAAGGGATCAGTGGGAGGCAGCCTGGCCAAGTTCAAGGGGATGTCCGGCGGCGAACCGAAGATCGAAGTCCATCTCGAATGGCAGATGACGCCGAAGACCGAGCCCCGGTGGAACGTCCAAGGGTGCTACATCACCACCATCGACGGCGATCCGATGATCATCAACAAACATATGATCCTGCCGGCGACGGGAAAGCCCCACAGTCTGATGGACGCCGAGTACTTCGCATCGCTGGGCATGACCCTCACCGGAATGCCGGCGCTGCATGCCATGCAGGCAGTATGCGATGCGGCCCCGGGAATCCTGACCAGTGCCGATCTCCCCCTGCGCGCCTTCGCCGGCCGTTTCCGCGGAGTGACGACTGGATCGGATGATCATGCCGGGCCGTTCGCCGAGAGCCGATGAGCTCCCGCTATCCGTTTCCGTCATCGCCGAACGGCTGGTTCAGTGTCGGTACTTCCGATGATCTGGCATCAGGGGACGTCCGGTCCGTTCGGTACCTGGACAGGGACCTGGTCGTCTTTCGGGGGGACGACGGGGCCGCTCACGTCTTCGATGCCCACTGCCCGCACCTCGGGGCCAACCTCGGCGTCGGCGGCCGGGTCTGCGGTGACGGCATCAAGTGCCCATTCCACGGCTGGCGGTTCAACGGCGGCGGCGATCTGGTGGAGGTGCCCGGGCTCGACCGCCCGCCGCGGGCCTCAGCTCGGGCCTGGCCAGTGTGCGAACGCAACGGCCAGATCTTCCTCTGGCACCATGCGGACGACGAGGCGCCTCACTACGACGTCATCGGTTACCGACCCGACGTGTCGGCTTGGACGCCGTGGAGGAGCAACAGCTACCGGGTGCGGGTCCACGTCCAGGATCTGACCGAGAACATTCTCGACAGGTCGCACTTCTCCACGGTCCACGACATGAAGCCGCCCGAACAGGAACTGTTCGAGGTCCGCTTCGACGGCTCGTCGATGATCGTCGACCAGTGCCTGAAGGTGACTGCGGTGGCCGAGGCGGGCATCGAGGTCAAGACGAACACGACAACGTGCGGACCGGGCATCGTGGCGGTCGAGGTGAGCCAGGACCCGATCGAGATGCTCACCTACATCACACAGACGCCGATCGACGACGAGCTGACCGAGATCAACCTGCACTTCTCCATGAAGCGCCTGGAAGACGACGGGGCGACTGCATCGATCTCGGAGCTCAACGACCAGATCACCAATCTGCAGTTCGCCCAGGATGTACCCATCTGGGAGAACAAGATCTACCGCGAGCGGCCGATCATCACCAAAGTCGACGGCCCGGTGACCCAGTACCGCAAATGGTTCAGGCAGTTCTATTCAGATGGCGCCGCACTCCGTCCGGAGTGACAGCGTCGGGCCTACGATGACCCCATAGCCGTCACATTGCACTACCCAGATCCGCAGCTGCGTGGTTCGACCTTCGTCCTGCGCCCATTTCACGAGGGCGACTTCGACATCGCCGTGGAGTTCAGCAAGGATCCGGCGACCGTGCGGTGGGTGCCGCCATTGCCGGCGGACGACCCGACCGAGGTCGTCGAGCTTTTCGAGCGCTACCGTGCGGACGGCGAACTGCTGCACCTGGTGATTGCCGATCAGACCAGCGATTCCTACCTCGGTGAGGTCATGGTCGTGATGGGCGAACATCGGGTCGGCGAGTTCGGATGCGGCCTTGCCCCGCCGGCCCGCGGCCGGGGGATCGCAACCGATGCGTTTCGCATGTTCGTGGAGTGGGGCGCGGCCTCGCTCGACATCGGTCGGCTCCAGGTACTTGTCGCGCAGGAGAACGAGCCGGCGCTGCGGCTGGCCGAACGGACCGGTTTCCGGCGCGAGGGCGTGCTTCGCTCCTATTGGGAACACGACGGCGCGCGCCTCGACGCCGTGATGCTCTCGTTGCTGCCAGCTGAACTCCCATGGCAGCCACGTCCATGAGAGCCACGTGGGTCTGGGCCGATAGCGCCAGACCGCCAGCGACCTCCTAAGCCAGGAGCTTTGCCTTTTCCGCCTCGAACTCGGCCTCGGTCAGGGCTCCCGAGTCCTTGAGGGCCGCCAACTTGGTCAGCTGTTCGATCGGGTCCGGAGCGGCGGCGGCCGGGGCGGCTGGAGCCGGCGGCGGCGCGGGCGCAGCCTCCTGGGCCTGGGCTGCCTGAGCCTTCTTGTTGGCCATGTGGCCTCCGACAACGGCAGCCGTTCCGACAACTGCCGTCGTGCGGACCGCAGCGCGGGCAATGGGACGCCTTCTCATCATGATGGGGGTACTCCTTGGTCTTTCAGGCTCAGACTGCCGACGGCAGTGCGTCGAGCGCGGATGTGATCACGTCGTGGGGGATGCGGGCACCTTGCAGCAGCACACCACCGGACTCCAGTACGGCCGAGGCGAAGGGGGTGGCCCACACGTCCTCCCAGATGAGCAGGGCCGCGGACGAGTTGGGCTCCAACGCCGCTGCGACGAACTCGATGTCCTCCGGTCCGATGAGGCCACCAACTTCACCCTGAAGTTGGTCGAAGCCCTCGACGTCTCCGAGATCGTCGATTTCGAAGGCCAGCACGTCCCCTTCGGCATCCTTGCCGATGAAGATGAGGTCGAGGATCCGCACGGTTCCTGACTCGACGAGCGCCACCAGTTCGGGTGCTATCCGACCGGTGAACTTATTGCCCGGAAAGCTGACGACGATGTATTCCACGGGTCCCATTGGCAGGCCTTCCTAACGTTCGTTTGGTTTCACCATACAGGTTGTCGGTCAACCTGTCTCCCGGCAAATTCGCCCCGGCCGCACCACAATTCCGGTCCAATCGACTGTCCTTTCGTACCGCGATCCGCTCGGCGACGGACCTGTCGCCCGTGGACATCGTGGTGTGAGTTCACGTGGATGACTGCGCGTCATCGGTGCTGACCGGCGGCTACCGTCGGACCCCAAGCGGCAACGAGGAGAGACATGAGCCCCAGCGCAGAAGTGAATCGCTTCATCCTGCCCATCCACGACCCTCAGCACGTCGGCATCACCACGTACGACGCCAAGGACCCGGACACCTCGTTCCCCCTGATCACCGAGCCTCAGGCTCCGGCGGGGGCGCCCAATGTCCTCATCGTGCTGCTCGACGACATCGGTTTCGGGGCATCATCGGCTTTCGGTGGAGCGGTCAACACACCCGCCGCCGAGCGCCTGGCCGCCGGTGGGATCACGTTGAGCCGCTTCCATACGACGGCCCTGTGTGCACCGACACGGGCTGCGCTCCTGACCGGTCGGAACCATCACACCGTCGGCATGGGGACGATCACCGAGACGGCGACCTCGGCGCCCGGGTACACGTCGGTCCGACCGAAGTCGACGGCTCCCCTGGCCGAGATCCTCAAGCAGAACGGTTACTCGACCGCCCAATTCGGGAAGTGCCACGAGGTTCCGGTGTGGAAGACCAGTCCCGTCGGGCCGTTCGACCTATGGCCGACAGGAAGCGGGTTCGACTACTTCTACGGCTTCATCGGAGGGGAGACCAACCAGTACTACCCCGCCCTCTACGAAGGCACGACCCCGGTGGAGCCGCCGTCGACCCCCGCCGAGGGCTACCACCTGACCGACGACCTGACCGACAAGGCGATCGGCTGGTTCCGCCAGCAGCGCGCGCTCCAGACCGACAAGCCGTTCTTCGCCTACTTCGCACCAGGCGCGACCCACGCCCCCCACCACGTCGCTCCCGAGTGGTCGGACAGGTACCGAGGTCGGTTCGACGGCGGGTGGGACGCGCTGCGGAGCGAGGTGTTCGCCCGCCAGAAGGAACTGGGGGTCATTCCGGCCGATGCCGATCTCACCGCACGACCCGAGGAGATCCAGGCCTGGGACGACGTGCCGGAAATTCTGAAGCCGGTACTGGCCCGACAGATGGAGGTCTACGCCGGGTTCCTGGAGCACACCGATCACGCCGTGGGTCGGGTGATCGACACCCTGGAGGAACTCGGGGTCCTCGACGACACTCTGGTCTATTACATCATCGGTGACAACGGCGCGAGTGCCGAGGGCACCCCGAACGGCACATTCAACGAGTTGTTCTCGCTGAATGGTGCGGCTGCATTCGAGACGGCCGAGTTCATGGCGGCCAACATCGACAAGTTCGGCACCCCGGAGGCGTACAACCACTACGCGGTGGGATGGGCCCATGCCATGTGCACCCCTTACCAGTGGACCAAGCAGGTGGCGTCGCACTTCGGTGGCACCCGCAACGGGACCATCGTCCACTGGCCCAATGGGTTCAGCGCCAGAGGGGAGGTCCGTGACCAGTTCCACCACGTGATCGACGTCGCCACCACCGTGCTCGACGTGGCCCACCTTCCCGAGCCGACGATGGTGAACGGCTTCGAGCAGCAGCCCCTCCAGGGTGTTTCGATGACCTACCTGTTCGACGACGCCGGTGCGGCTGAGCGCCGGGAGACGCAGTACTTCGAGATGCTGTGCAACCGCGGGATCTACCACAAGGGTTGGACGGCGGTGACCCGCCACAGCACCCCCTGGCTGTTCGGGGCGGTGCTTCCGGCCCTGGACGACGACGTCTGGGAGCTGTACGACACCACCACGGACTGGACACAGGCCCACGACGTGGCGGTGGACCACCCCGAAAGATTGGCCGAGCTGCAGCGACTCTTCCTGATCGAGGCGGTCAAGCACCAGGTGCTGCCGCTGGACGACCGGCGTGTCGAACGGTTCAACTCGGACCTGGCCGGAAGGCCCTCGCTCGTTAAGGGTCCTTCGCAGCTGCTGTTCGGGGGTATGGGCCGGCTCACCGAGAACACGGTGCTCAACTTGAAGAACAAGTCCTACACGGTCACCGCCGACATCGAGGTCCCCGACGCCGACGTCAGTGGCGTCATCGTCGCCCAGGGCGGCGCCTTCGGCGGATGGTCGCTCTATCTCAACGAGGGCGTTCCCACCCACTGCTACAACCTCCTCGGCCTCAATCGCGTCAAAGCCGCCGGATCCGAGCCGCTCAGCGCGGGAAATCACCAGGTTCGGGTCGAGTTCGCCTACGACGGCGATGGACTGGCCAAGGGTGGGGACACCAAGCTGTTCGTGGATGGCGTGCAGGTCGGCTCGTCCCGTCAGGAGGCGAGTATCCCGATGCTGTTCTCCGGTGACGAGACCCTCGATGTCGGCGTCGACTACGGAACGTCGGTGAGCGATGACTACACGCCCGACGCGAGCCGATTCGGAGGGACCGTGAACTGGGTGCAGCTCGACCAGGGGTCGGACGACTCGTCACACCTGATTCGTCCCGAGGACCGATTGTCGGTGGCGATGGCGAAGCAGTAGCGCAACCGCCGGTTCGAGAATCGCCAGACGGCCCTGGCCGGGAGGACGTGATCCCGGCGGGCGAGCGCTTCGTCCTTGGGCCCGCGTCACTTCCCTACGGGTAGCATCGGTCGGTGCGAAACCGACCCACGGCCCCGTCGTGATCGGCGCCATCATCCTCCTCGTCGTTCTGGTCGTGCCGATCGTGCTGTGGTTGGTCATGCGGTGGTTGCCCGGGCGCCAGCGGGCCAAGCCCCCGACCCAACCGACGACCGGTCCCCGGAAGCGCTGGTGGCAACCGTAAGGTTGCGGTCCGTTGAAGATGACGTTCGTCTCTTGTCTTTGGCAGGAGGCAGGTCCAAGATGGAGTTACGGGATCCGGAAGGGTCTCGGGAGGAGGCGCCTATGCGATGTCAGCAAGGAGAGCCGTTCTGAGAACGGGCAGCACGGGGATGCACGGGAGTGATCCCGCAAGGCCCAGGTAGTGCGAGGCAAGCAGCTCGAAGTGGGAGCGTTGCGACGACAAGGGGCAAGGACGCCCCTCTGTGAGCCATTTCCCGACGATCCGTTCTCGGAGTTCAAATGAGTAAAGCGCCCGATCCCCGTCAGTTCGTGGGACGGGCGCTTTCGCGTGCCCGCCGTTGCCCTGACCGCTCGCCGTCTGATGCGACGGTGCCGCGTCCTACCGGCGGCGCAGGCTCTTGTCCGTGACCGACGGCGGGGACCAGCCGGGGTCGGCCCCACCGGTGTTCTGACCCGGGGGGGCGATCTCGTCGATCCGGTCGAGTACGTCATCGGCCAGGGTGATGTCGGCCACGGCGAGCTGGGACTCCAGCTGCTCCATCGTGCGGGGCCCGATGATCGGGCAGGTGATGTCGGGATGGACCAGCACGAAGGCGAGGGCCAGTTCGAGGAGTGAGTGCCCGGCCTCGTCGGCGACCTTCTCGAGCTCGACGACGGCGGCCAGCTTCTGCTGGTTCATGGGCAGCGTCAGGTCGTAGCGCTCGGGGAGCATGGCCGAGCGGCGCGACGTGTTCTGCTTCCCCTCGCCGAATGCCCCCGAGAGCCACCCGCCGGCCAGCGGGCTCCAGCTGAGCACGCCCATTCCGTACTGCCGGCAGACGGGAAGGAGATCGGCCTCGATACCCCGGGCGAGGATCGAGTACTGCGGCTGTTCGGTCCGGAAGCGCTCGCGCACTCGCCGCTCGGCCACCCACTGCGCCTCGACCACCTGGTGGGCGGGGAACGTCGAGCTTCCGGCATAACGGATCTTGCCGGCGTGCACGAGGTCGCTCAGCGCGCCGAGGGTGTCGTCGATGTCGGTGTCGGGCGAGGGCCGATGGATCTGGTAGAGGTCGATGTAGTCGGTGCCGAGCCGCCTCAGGCTGTTCTCGCACTCGGCGATCACCCACCGGCGCGAGTTGCCCTGGGCGTTCGGGTCCCCCGACATCGGATTGTGGACCTTGGTGGCCAGGACGATGTGCTCCCGGTCGAGGCCCTGGAGAGCCTCCCCCACGATGACCTCGGACTCGCCGAACGAGTACATGTCGGCGGTGTCGATGAAATTGACGCCGGCGTCGACGGCCCGGTTGATGATCCGGACGGAGTCGTCATGGTCGGGGTTGCCCCAGGCGCCGAACATCATCGCCCCGAGGCACAGTTCGCTGACCTTGAGCCCGGTCGTCCCGAGTGTGCGGTAGTCCATGGGCCCAGCCAACCACACAGGCGGACCGTCCGCAGGGCCGCCGGGGTCCCGTCCGCGGGCGCCGGGGCCCCACTGGCCGAAGGGACATCCGGTCGGTACTATCGAACGTATGTTCGTTTCTGCGCCGGATCGACGGCTCGCCCGGGACCTCGACCCGGCCGCCCTCGCTGCGCTGGCCACGTTGGCCGAGCGCACCCGGCCGGTGGCGGCCAGTCGGACCCGGCTCCTCCCGGTCGTCCCCCCGCTGGCCGGGCTGCTCCCGGACGGGGCGTTGCGCCGAGGCTCCACCCTGACCGTCGGGCGGCCCGGTGACGACGGCGCCCTCAGCGTCGCCCTGTCCCTCGTGTCCGCCGCCTCGGCGTCGGGCTCGTGGTGCGTCCTGGTCGGCCACCCCGGTCTGGGGGCCATCGCTGCCGCCGACCTCGGCGTGGATCTCGGACGGCTGGCGATCCTCCCCCGCCCGGGCGCAGCCTGGGCCGAGGTCACGGCCGCCGTGCTGGAGGGGGTCGACCTGGTGGTGCTGTGCCCCCCCTTCGCCCCCCGCCCGGCCATGGCCAGACGGCTGGTGGCCCGGGCCCGCGAGCGCCGTGCGGTGCTGATCGTCGTGCCCGGGCGGGCGGGCTGGCCCGAGCCGCCCGACCTGCAGCTGCGGGTCGACGAGGCGGTATGGGAGGGAGTCGACGCCGGCCGCGGCCACCTCCGGGGCCGGCGGATGACGGTGACCGCCACCGGGCGACGGAGCGCGGCGCGCCCCGAACAACACCGGCTGTGGCTCCCCGGGCCCGACGGCGCGGTGGCCGCGGCCGGCGACCCGCTCGACCCGGCGGCCTGACGTGGACCGGCTGCTGGTCGTGCGCTGCCCCGACCTGCTCGAGGAGGACGAAGGTGGGAGCGTACTGCGCACCTTCGCCGAGGTGATCGCCGCCGTGGAGGCCTACTGCCCGTGGGTGACCGCGGTGCGGTGCGGCATCTGCTCGCTACCGGCCCGGGGACCCGCCCGTTACTTCGGGGGCGAGGACGCACTGGCCGAGGTCGTGCAGATCGCCGCCGGGCAGGTCACGCCGGCCGAGGTCGGCGTGGCCGACGGGCTGTTCGCCGCCGTGCTGGCCGCCCGCCGGGGCCTGATCGTCCCGGCCGACGGGACCCCGGCGTTCCTCGCCCCCCTCCCGGTGGCCGTGCTCGGGCAGGACGACCTGACCGGACTGCTCGATCGGCTCGGTATCCGCACCCTGGGCGGCTTCGCCGCCCTCCCTGACCCCCACGTGCTGGGTCGGTTCGGCGCCGAGGGCGCCCAGGCCCACCGGGTGGCCGGCGGCCGCAGTGGCGAGCTGGCCGACCTGCGCCAGCCCCGGGTCGCCCGCCTCCTCGCCGGTGGTGTCGCCGACGACATCCCGGTGGTGGCCGAGCCCGGGTTCTGGGGCGGGGTGAGCGACGCCGACGCACGGGCCGCCCGGTGCCTGGCCGCAGCCCAGGAGCTCGTCGGCCCCGACGGGGTGGTGACCGTCCGACTGCAGGGCGGGCGCAGCCCGGCCGAGCGGGCCCGCTTCGTGACATGGACCACCGGGGAGCGGCCGAGGGGCGCGGCCCCCGGCGCCACGCGTGCCCGCTCGACACCCGGGGCGCCGTGGCCCGGGCAGATCCCGGCACCGGCACCGGCTGTCGTCCACCCCGATCCGGTCCGGGCCGACCTCGCCGACGCCCGGGGCGAGCCGGTCCGGGTCTCGGCCCGGGGATTGCTGACCGCGGCGCCGGACCGTCTGTCGGTGGAAGGCGGCCCGTGGGAGCCACTGTCGGGATGGGCGGGGCCCTGGCCCTCCGACGAGCGCTGGTGGTCCCGGTCGCGCCGGCGGGGGGCGCGGCTCCAGGTCGTCACCGCACGGGCCGCCCACCTGCTGCTGGTCGAGCGGGGCCATTGGTGGGTCGAGGCCACCTACGGCTGAGGCCGGTGCGACCATGGCCTACGCCGAGCTCCACGCCCACTCCAACTTCTCCTTCCTCGACGGTGCCAGCCACCCCGAGGAACTCGCCGCGGAGGCGGTCCGGCTCGGCCTGTCGGCGGTGGCGCTGACCGACCACAACGGCCTCTACGGGGTGGTGCGGTTCGCGGTGGCGGCCCGCGCTCGTCGGCCTGGCCACCGTGTTCGGGGCCGAGCTCACCCTGTCCGACGCCGACGGACCCCACCTGCGCACCGGCATGCCCGACCCGGACGGCGTCCACCTGGTGGTGCTGGCCAGAGATCCCGACGGCTACGCCCGCCTCAGCCGGGCCATCGCCGAGGCCCATCTCGAGGGTGGCGAAAAGGGCCGGCCGATCCTCACCCTCGACGCCCTGGCCGACCGCCACGGCGGCCACTGGCAGATCCTGACCGGATGCCGGAAGGGCCCCCTGGCCGCGGCCCTGACCGACGCGGGTCCCGCCGCCGCGGCCCGGGCCCTCGACCGGTTGATCGAACGGTTCGGACGGGACAACCTGGCCGTCGAGTTGTGGGACCACGGCACCCCGGTCTGTGGCCCCCGCAACGATGCCCTGGCCGTGCTGGCCACCGAGCGGGGCGTGACCCCGGTGGCCACCAACAACGTCCACTACGCCACCCCGGGCCGTTTCCCGCTGGCCACCACGCTGTCCGCGGTACGGGCGCGCTCCACCCTCGAGGACTTAGAGGGGTGGCTCCCTCCGTCGGCCACCGCCTGCCTGCGGGGCGAAGCCGAACAACGGCGGCGGTTCGCCCGGTGGCCGGGCGCGGTCGACCGGGCCGCGGAGCTGGCCGTCGAGTGCGCGTTCGACCTCCGTCTGGTCGCCCCCCGGCTACCCGACTTCCCCGTGCCCGAGGGACACACCGAGCAGAGCTGGCTGGTCGAGCTGACCCACCGGGGGGCGGCCGGGCGGTACGGGCCGCCGGGAGTCGAGCGGGTCCCGGGGGCCTACGAGCAGATCAGACACGAACTCGAGGTGATCGGCTCCCTCGGATTCCCCGGCTACTTCCTCGCGGTGTGGGACATCGTCCAGTTCTGCCGGAGCCACGACATCTTCTGCCAGGGTCGGGGGTCGGCCGCCACCTCTGCGGTCTGCTTCGCCCTCGGCATCACCAACGTGGACGCCGTCTCACTCGGCCTGCTCTTCGAGCGCTTCCTCTCCCCCGCCCGCGACGGACCCCCCGACATCGACGTCGACATCGAGTCGGGTCGGCGGGAGGAGGTCATCCAGTACGTCTACGAGCGCTACGGCCGACTCCACGCCGCCCAGGTGGCCAACGTCATCACCTACCGGTCCCGCTCCGCCCTGCGCGATGTGGGCAAGGCCCTCGGCCACTCCGTCGAGGAGGCGGACGCCTGGTCGGCCTCGACCGAGCGCGACCAGCCCCTGGCCGAGCGCGACGACCTGCCGCCGATGGTGCAGCAGCTCGCCGGCGAGCTGCTCGGGTTTCCGCGGCACCTCGGCATCCACTCGGGGGGCATGGTCATCTGCGACCGGCCGGTGGTCGAGGTGTGCCCGGTGGAGTGGGGCCGGATGCCGGGGCGCAGCGTGCTGCAGTGGGACAAGGACGACTGCGCGGCTGCCGGGCTGGTCAAGTTCGACCTCCTTGGCCTCGGCATGCTCACCGCGCTGCACCACATGGTCGACCTGGTGGCCGAGGCCCACGGGGTGACGGTCGACCTGGCCATGTTGGGACAGGAGGACGAGGTCTACGACCTCCTGTGCCGGGCCGACACGGTCGGCGTGTTCCAGGTGGAGTCGCGGGCCCAGATGAATACGCTGCCCCGGGTACTGCCACGCTGCTTCTACGACCTGGCCATCGAGGTGGCCCTGATCCGACCCGGGCCCATCCAGGGCAACGCCGTCCACCCCTACATCCGACGCCGCAACGGGACCGAGCCCGTCTCATACCTCCATCCGTTGATGCAGTCGGCCCTGGAGCGCACCCTCGGTGTGCCGCTCTTCCAGGAGCAGCTGATGCAGATCGCCATCGACGTGGCCGGGTTCAGCCCGGCGGAGTCCGACGAGCTGCGCCAGGCCATGAGTGCCAAGCGGTCCGGCGAGCGCATGGCGAAGCTCCGCGACCGCCTGTTCGCCGGCATGGCGGCCCGGGGAGTGTCCGAGGAGGTGTCCGAACAGGTCTACGCGGCGCTGGCCGCCTTCGCCAACTTCGGCTTTCCCGAGAGCCACTCGGTTGCCTTCGCCCACCTGGTGTACTCGACGGCCTGGTGCAAGGTGCACTACCCGGCCGCCTTCACCGCCGGGCTACTCAACGCCCAGCCCATGGGATTCTGGTCCCCACAGAGCCTGGTGGCCGACGCCAAGCGGCACGGGGTGGTGGTCCGTCGGCCCGACGTCAACACGGGCCGGGCGGCGGCCTCCCTCGAACCGGAGTCGGGCCCGGTCGGCTGCGACCTGGGCAGGGGAGGAACGGAGCACGGGGCGCAGATCCCGCCGGATGCGACAGCGGTGCGACTGGGCCTGTCGTCGGTGCGCGGCATCGGATCCGACGCGGCGGCCCGGATCGAGGCGGGGGCGCCGTGGTCGGGGATGGAGGATCTCGTGCGCCGGGCCGGGGTGACCCGAGCCCAACTGGAAGCCCTGGCCACCGCCGGAGCTCTCGATGGAACGGGCACCCGCCGACGCGGTGGCCCAAAGAGTGGGGGCGGGGCGAACGGCGGCGGGCGGCGGTCGATGGTGTGGGAAGCAGGGGCGGCGGCCCAGGCCACCGCCGACCGGCTGCCCGGCGTGGTCACCGGGGCCGTGCCCCCGCCCCTGCCCGACCCCACTCCGTGGGAGGAGGTCTCCGACGACCTGTGGTCGCTCGGCATGGCCCCCGACACGACGGCGATGGAGTTGGCCAGGGACGGGCTGGACCGGCGCGGGGTGCTCCGGGCCGCGGCGCTCACCGGCCGGCCGGCCGGCGAGCGGATCACCGTCGGTGGTGTGGTCACCCACCGCCAGGCCCCCGAGAGCGCCCACGGAGCGGTCTTCCTCAACCTGGAGGACGAGACCGGGATGGTCAACATCGTCTGCTCGCGGGGCGCCTGGATCCGGTGGAAGCCGGTGGCCCGCACCTGCCCGGCATTGCTGGTCCGGGGGCGGATCGAGCGGTCCGAGGGGTCGATGACCCTGGTGGCCGAGCGGTTCGAGCCGCTTTCCCTCGGCCCCGTTCCGTCTTCACGTGACTTCCGTTGACGGACGCGTGACCGCCGCTGACGGATGTGTGCGTCACCGTACAGTTCTGTTCCAGGCCTGCCGATGCGATAAAGGGTGCAAACGTGCTACCGCTCTTGACTACTCTGCGTGTTAAGACTAACACTTAGAGTGACACATCAGCGACGAAGGGTATTGGTGGATGCCATGGGGCAGCGTTTCATCAGCCGACAGGTCCAAAAGCGGCGCAGTGACCAGCCGCCGGGACAACCGAACCCGGTGCGGTCCGCACGGGGAGGGCGCCGCCAATGACCATCCCCCTCGCCGTGGTCTTCGGTCCGTCACTCGGCCTCGTTGCCGGGATCGTGCTCCTCTCCGTGGTCCTAGGGGCCATCGACATCTTCCGCCAGCCCAACTGGGCGTGGCGCGCAGCCGGCGAGCCGAAGCTGGTCTGCCTCCTGCTGGTGCTCCTGCTACCAGGTGTGGGCCTGGCCATCTACGTCTTCGCCACCAGGCCGAAACTGGTCGAAGTCGCCGCCGCCGGGCGAGCCGCCAACCTCCCCTTCGAGCGCTTCGGTGACCAGGCGAACCTGGCGACCCGACGCGGGAGGCAGATGCAGGTGCTCGCCATGCCGACCGTCTTCGGCAGCTTCGGTGAACGCCGGCAGGTCCGGACCATCAAAGCCAGCGGTCCCGATATCGGGCCGTCCGGCTCGGGGAGCTTCTTCGACGACCCCGACCTGATCACGGTGGGCGCACCCACCGCTACGGCCGAGCCCGCACCGGTGGTCACCGAAACCATCGAGCAGGAGATCCGCATCCCCGGGTCACTCGGGCGCCCCTACAACCCGAGGCAGCGGACTTCGCTCGAAGGAGCGCCTTCGTTGGCCTCGGTGGCGGCCCAGATCTTCGGAGCCACCGACGGGACCGAGCCGGCGCGGTCGGTCAAGCAGGCGCCGGTTCCGGCTCGCACGTACGGCGCGCCTGCGATGGCTGTTCCCCGTACGGTCCCGGGGTCACCCGACCGAGCTCGCCCGTGGGCCCGCGAGGTCGACCAGATCCTGGCGAGCTCGCAGACGGCCACGGCGACCATGACCGAGGGTGCGCCCACCCTGGGGGCCCAGTGGCTGCGCGATCCGACCGAACGCCACCACTACCGCTACTGGGACGGCAGAAGCTGGACGGGCAGCGTCAGTGACGCGGGCATCGAGTCACAGGACCCCATCACCGGCTGATCGACGGGGGCCATCGGCGCCAGTCAGCGTCGTTGGCCCCCGAGTCGGCTGAGTCGGGCCACCAGGACCTCGACCACAAGTTCTGAGGGCAGTGCGGTCGTACCCCGAAGGTCGAGGTCGGCCTCGGCCAGGAGTTGCATCGCCCGGGCGACCCGGGCACTTCCGAGTCGGCTGCCCTGGGCCATCGCCTTCTTGGCCGGGAATGCACTCTTGATCCCGAGCAGCTCGGCGGCCTGCTCGGGGGTTGTGACTCCTGAGCCGTCGAGCCGGAGCATCTGGCGGTAGTGCTTGTGGAGGAGGGCCAGGATCACCAAGGGGTGCGACTCCCCCGCCGACAGCATCCGGTGGAGTACCTCGAGTGCGGGGGCGACCCGACCGGCATCGATGGCATCGGTCAGGTCCCACGGGGCCAGTGCTCCGGCCTCGCCAAGGAAGGGCTCGAGTTCGGTGGCGCTCACCGTGGCGCCGCGCCCGTAGGCGGCCGCCAACATGTCGAGCAGGCCCGTCAACCGACCCATGTCCGAGCCGAGGTGATCGCCGAGGCGCGCCTGGGCGGCGCCGTCGAGGCGGACCGGACCGCCCTTCAGGTGGTCGGACAGCCACTGCGACCGGGCCCTCCCGGTCCCGACGGAGGTGTCGATCACCTCGCCGGCGGCCGCTACCGACTTCGACAGGGTCGGGTTGATGGCGCCACCGCCGGCCACCAGCACCAGGGCGGTGGTGGCCAGTGGGTCGCCCAGATAGGCGACGAGGCGCTTGGCGTCGGCGGCCACGATCTGCCCGGACTCGCGCACGACCACCACCCGCCGGTCGACCAGGAACGGCGGTGTCGTGCAGGCGTCGATGACCGCGCCGACGTCGAACTGGTCGACACCGGGACCACCGAACTCCTCGACCATGATCGACGGGTCCCCGCCGTCCACCAGCAGTTCGACGAGACGGTGGGTGGCCTGGGCCACCAGCGAAGGATCGGCCCCCTTGACAAGGTAGGCGGGCCGCAGCCCGGTGGTGGTCGCCGACGACCCGCTCATCCGGCGGCCCGGTCGACGGCCGCCAGCACATCGCACGCCTGGCGGTGAGCGCCCACCTCGTGGACCCGCATGACCCGGCACCCGAGCGCCGCCCCCAGTGAGGTGGCGGCCAACGACGCCTCGCGGCGCTCCCCGATCTCGAGGCCCAGCACCACACCGAGGAACGTCTTGTTGGACGCCGACAGCAAGAGCGGATATCCCAGGTCGGCCAGCTGATCCGATGCCCGAAGGAGCGTGAGCGATTGCGTCGCTGTTTTGCCGAGATCGAGTCCGGCGTCGATCACGATCCGGTCCGGGGTGATTCCGGCCGCTAACGCCCGGTCCACCCGCTCGAGCAGGAAGGTGCGTACGGAGTCGACCACGTCGTCGTAGTCGGGGTCGGGGTCGGGGATCCTCGGTCCGAGCCGGATGTGGGTCGCCACCACCGTGGCTCCGTATTCGGCCGCGGCCGGGAGGTAGTCGGGATCGGCGAACCCACTGATGTCGTTGCCCACCACCGCCCCGGCCCGGTAGGCCTCACGGGCCACCGATGCCCGCCACGTGTCGACCGAGAGGGGGATGTCGAAGCGCTGGCTGAGTGCCGCGACAGCCGGTATCACCCGATCGAGCTCCTCGGCTTCGCCCACCTCAGGACCGGGACCGGCCTTCACCCCGCCCACGTCGAGCAGGTCGGCACCCTGGTCGACCAGGATCCCGGCTCGGCGGACCAGGTCGTCGAGGGCGAAGGTCAGACCCTTGTCGTAGAAGGAGTCGGGGGTGCGGTTCAAGATGCCCATCACCACCGGTCGGTGCCCGATGTCGAGGGTCCGGGGCCCGAGTCGAAGCGTGGTGGCTCGCACCCGGGTGACGCTACCGGAGGTGGTGGGTGGCCGAGATCGGTCGCGGAGCTGGTCGGTCAGAAGAGCCGGGAGGAAAGAGCTTTGCGGTAGTCGAGCGTCCGGGGATCGTCCGGGCCGAGCGTCTCCAGCAGGTCGAGGAACTCCTGACGGGCGTCGGCATCGCCCTTCACCCGTTCGAGCAGTCCGTCGAGCAGTGTCCCGATGTCAGTGCTGGCGACGTCGGGGCGGGTGGCCAGCCGGGCCTCGGCCAGCAGCCGACGGGTCTCCGGAGTTTCCGGGATGCGCCCGAGAAGGGCCACCGCCTCATCGGTGTCCCCCCGCGTGACCAGCAGTGCGGCCAGGGCGGCGATGGCCACCGGTTGATCGTGTTGGAGGTCGAGCGCATGGCGCAGCACCGTCTCGTCGCCGGACGCCGCACCCTCGTCGGCCAGGACGTCGGCCTCGGACCGCACCGGGGTCAGGCCGTCGATGAATGCCTGGACGGCGGCCTCGGGCTGGGCACCGATGAACTGATCGACCACGGCGCCGTCCCGAACGGCGAAGACGGCCGGAATCGACTGGACCCGAAAGCTCGCCGAATGTCGCCGGATTATCGTCCACGTTGACCTTGACCAGGTCCACCGCTCCATCGGTGGCGGCCACCACCCGCTCGATCATCGGCCCGAGAGTCGTGCACGGCCCGCACCAGGGCGCCCACAGGTCGACGACCACGGGGACCTCGTAGGACCGCCTGAGGACGACGTCCTCGAAGGTGGCATCAGTGGCATCGACCATGGCCACCGAGAATACCGGGCGATGACTGGTGTCGCCAGGTCCCAGTGTCAGCCACGCACCGGACCGCCCGGGCGGCGCGGGTAGCGTCGGGGCATGGACGCCGCACCCGACATCGAGGACCCCGCCTGCGCCACCGTCGAGGGTATCGAGCTCGGACCGGTCACCGATTGGCTCGCCGCCAATGTGGCCGGTGCCGTCGCCCCGTTCTCCTTCGACCTGATCGCCGGAGGGCGCTCCAACCTGACGTACCGGGTGACCGATGCCGACGGCAACGCCTATGCCCTACGTCGGCCCCCGGTGAGCCACGTCCTCGCCACCGCCCACGACATGACCCGCGAGCACACCGTGATCAGCGCCCTCCAATCCACCGACGTACCGGTCCCCCGGACGCTCGGACTGTGCACGGACCCCGGAGTGAATGGCGCTCCGTTCTTCGTCATGTCCTTCGTCGAGGGTCACATCCTCCGCGACGAAGCGGCGTCAGGCGCACTACCCGAGGCGGTGCGGGCCCACGCCTCGAACTCGCTCGTCGACACGCTGGCCCGTCTCCACTCCGTCGACGTCGACGCCATCGGGCTCGGGGAGTTCGCCCGCCGGGAGGGCTACATCGCCCGGCAGCTCAAGCGCTGGCACGGCCAGTTCGAGCAGTCGACCCTCGACGGTCAACCGGGCCCGGCGGTGATCGACCGGGCCTGGGAAGAACTGTCGGCCAAGATCCCCGAGCAGCAGGGTGCCTCGATCGTGCACGGCGACTACCGACTGGACAACACCGTGCTCGACGACCGGGGTGACGTGATCGCCATCCTCGACTGGGAGATCTGCACGCTCGGTGATCCGCTGGCCGACCTCGGCCTCCTGCTCGTCTACTGGGCCGAGGCCGACGACGCCAACCAGGCCGGTGCTGGGCATGGCGCCGACCGCCCTGCCCGGATTCGCCACCCGCGACCAGCTGGTCGAACGGTACGCAGCAGCCAGTGGCCGCGATGTCTCCGCCGTCCCCTACTACCAGGCGTTCGGCATCTGGAAGTTGGCCTGCATCCTCCAAGGGGTCTACGTCCGCTACGCCGGTGGTGCGGCGGCCGGCGACCGCAGCGGCGTGGACCAGTTCGCCGAAGGTGTCGCCCGGCTGGGCGAGCGGGCGCTGGCCGACGTGGAGGCGCTGTGAGTCGGTACGAGGCGTCCGACCTCTACTCCTACGAACCGGGGTGGGGCGACCCGTCGGGCAGCCGGCTCGAGCGCCCGGTCCTGGTCGTGGCCCTCGAGGGATGGGTCGATGCCGGCATGGGGGCCTCGGCCGCCATCGCCCACCTGCTCACCGGGTCGCCGACGACACTGGTCGCCACCTTCGACACCGAACCGTTGATCGACCAGCGGGCCCGGCGGCCGATCGCCCGGCTCGAGGACGGGGTCACCACCGAGCTGACCTGGCCGACCATCCGGCTGCTGACCGGCAAGGATCGTGTCGGCGCCGACCTGCTCTATCTGGCCGGCCCCGAGCCGGATTTCGCCTGGCGCACCTTCATCGAGGCGGTGGTGGGGATCACCCGCAATCTCGGCGTCCGCACCGTGGTCGGGCTCGGTGCCTTTCCGGCACCCACCCCTCATACCCGACCGGTGCGCCTGGCCTCCACCGTCCCCCCGCAGTCGGCCGACCTGGCCGGTCGGGTGGGCACCGTCCACGGGACCCTGGAGGTGCCCGCCGGTGTGCATGCCGCGCTCGAAGTGGCACTGGGTGCCGCCGGTATCCCGGTGATCGGACTGTGGGCACGGGTGCCCCACTACGTGTCGGCCATGCCCTACCCCGAGGCCAGCGCCGCCCTGATCGAAGGGCTGTGCGCCGTCACCGGGACCGTGCTCGACACCGTCGAGTTGCGCACGGCCGGGGAGGCGTCGCGGGCCCAGGTTGACGAGCTCATCGCCGCCAATCCCGACCACCTGGAAATGGTCCGGAGACTCGAAGAGGCCATCGACTCCGAGGAAGGCACCCCACTGGGGTTCGCCTCGGACCTGCCCAGCGGCGACGAGATCGCCGCCGAGCTGGAGCAGTTCCTCAGAGGCGAGTCGGAGTGAACAGGTCGACCTTGGCGCCGAACGCGGTGTGATGGGTGTGGGCCATGTGCGCGGCCACCAAGGCCAGCACCACCATGGCGACGATCAGTATCACGACCATCAGCCCGAGGATCAGCCACTGGTTGTCGGATGCGCGCCTGCGATGACGCCGGCGTCAGGCTCGCCCACAGCGCCGAGTCGAGAGCGGCCGGATCGGGGAGGTCGGACCCGGCCGGGCGCGCCGGGCCGCCCCGTCGTTTCGGTGATCGCCGCCGGCGCACCGGACAGGTCGAATGCCGGCAGCTCGGTGACGATTCTCTGCAGGTCCTCGATCGACGGGGCCTCCGCCAGCTGACCAGTCGTCTCTCGGTATTCGGTCGGTGACAGCAGGCCCCGTTCGGCGGCATGGTCGAGCAGAACCCCGTAACGGTTCCGATCATCGTCGGACACCGCGGTCGACGCCAGTTCGGGGACCGGTCGAGGAACGGGCTGAAAGAGGCCGTCGGTGCTCACTCACCAATTGTGCTGACACGGAGGGTGGTTACGCAACTACCCAATGAGATTTCTTGGCGCCGGCCGCCGCCAATCGGCCCGCTTGCTACCGTGGCCCATGCTCGTCGACGGGACCCTCCCATTCGACCCGACCGGGGTGATCGCCCAGGCCACAGTGGCCGAAGCTTCCGGCTATGACGGCATCTGGTCGGCCGAGACCAGCCACGACCCGTTCCTGCCATTGGTGCTCGCCGCCGAGCACACCGAGCATCTCCAGGTCGGCACCGGGATCGCCGTGGCCTTCGCCCGCAACCCGATGACCTTGGCGGTGACGGCCAACGACCTGCAGACCCTGGCCCAGGGCCGGTTCATGCTGGGCCTCGGGAGCCAGATCAAACCCCATATCGAGAAGCGCTATTCGATGCCCTGGTCGCACCCGGCCCCGAGGATGCGCGAGCTCGTCCTGGCCGTGCGCGCCATCTGGGCCAGCTGGGCCGACGGCAGCCGTCTCCGCTTCCGGGGGGAGTACTACCGTCACACCCTCATGACCCCGATGTTCGACCCGGGCCCCAACCCGTTCGGCAACCCGCCCATCTTCCTGGCGGCGGTGGGTCCGCTGATGACCGAGGTCGCCGGTGAGGTGGCCGACGGGCTGCTGGCCCATCCGTTCACCACCGAGCGGTACCTGCGCGAGGTCACCCTCCCCGCGCTCGAACGGGGCCTGGCCGCCAGCGGCCGGACACGTACGGATGTCCAGACCTCCTACCCGGGCATGATCGTGACCGGACTCGACGACGAGGCGTTCGCAAAGTCAGCGGCGGCCACCCGGAAGCAACTGGCCTTCTACGGTTCGACGCCGGCCTACCGACTGGTGCTCGAGCTGCATGGATGGGGGGATCTGCAGACCGAGCTCAACACGCTGTCCAAGCGCGGTGCCTGGGACGACATGACCGGACTCATCGACGACGAGGTCCTCGACGCCTTCGCCATCGTCGGACCGCTCGACTCCATCGCCGCCAAGGTCACGGTCGCGCTACGTCGGACTGATCGACCGCTTCAATGTCTACGCGCCGTCCGGCATCGGAGTGGAACGCTGGGCCGAGGTTCTGGCCGACATCAAAGTGCCGAGCTGACGCGGCCCTCGACCCCCACAACGACCCTGGCGCGGTCAGCGCAATGCCGGGACCCAGGTCAGACGACGATGTTGACCAGCTTGGGGGGGCGGACGATCACCCGCTTCGGAATGGCACCACCCAATGCGGCGATGACCGGAGCAGACGCCAGGGCCAGCGCCTCGGCGTCGGCTTCGGACACGTCCGGGGCCACTTCGATCCGGTCGCGAACCTTGCCGTTCACCTGGACGACCATGGTCACGGTGTCCTCGACCAACAGGGCGGGGTCGGCCACCGGCCAGGTGCGCAGGTGGATGTGGTCTCCATGGCGGCGCTCCCACGCCTCGGCCGCCAGGTGCGGGGTCATCGGTGCCAGCAATAGGAGGAGGGTGTCGACGGCCTCGTCGACCACGTCGGATCGACCACCGTCGCGCACATAGGGATGGAGCAGGTTGACGAACTCCATGCAGGCGGCGACCGCGGTGTTGTAGGACCACCGCTCGTAGTCCCTCGACACCCGGTCGATGAGCTTGTGGGTAGCCCGGAGTATGGCCACGTCCTCCGGCGAGCGATCGGCGGAGGAGTCGCTTCCGGTACGAGGTGCTTCGGGGACGGCCAGGCGCCACACCCGGTCGAGGTAGCGGGCGCAGCCGTCGATGACCGAGTCGGTCTGGGCCGACCAGTCGACGTCATCGGCCGGTGGCGCCACGAACAGGTGGAAGAGACGGAGGGCGTCGGCCCCTACCGTCGTCAGGTAGCGGGACGGGCCGACGAGATTGCCCTTCGACTTCGACATCTTGGTCCCGTCCATCCGGATCATGCCCTGGGTGAACAGGCGGGCGAACGGCTCGCGGAGTTCCTCGGGGGCGAGACCCACGTCGCCCAGGGCCCGGGTGTAGAAGCGGGCATACAGAAGGTGGAGGATGGCGTGCTCGATCCCACCGATGTACTGGTCGACCGGCATCCAGTGGCGGGCGATCTCCTGGTCGAACGGGGCGTCGGGCGTCCACGGGTCGGTGAAGCGCAGGAAGTACCAGGACGAGTCCACGAACGTGTCCATGGTGTCGGTCTCGCGGGTGGCCGGGCCTCCGCACTCCGGGCAGGTGGTGTTGAGGAAGGCCGGATTGGTGGCCAGCGGAGACTCACCGGTCGGCAGGAACTCGATGTCGTCAGGGGCCAGCACCGGTAGCTGGTCGGCGGGCACGGGGACGATGCCGTGATCGGCGCAGTACACGACCGGGATCGGGCAGCCCCAGAACCGCTGGCGGGACACCAGCCAGTCCCGCAGCCGGTAGTTGACCTTGCGGACACCGATGCCCTGCTCCTCGAGCCACTCGGTGGCCCGCTCCTTAGCCGTCGGGATGTCGAGCCCGTCCAGCCAGCGGCTGTTGATCTTCTCCCCCGTGCCCGTCCAGGCCCCACCCGGCCCGCCGTCGGCGCCACCGTGCTCGTCCCACCCCTCTGGAGGCTGCACCGTGCGCACGAACGGGAGTCCATAGGCCTTGGCGAAGTCCCAGTCCCGGTGATCCTCGGCCGGCACCGCCATGATGGCGCCGGTGCCGTAGCCCATCAGCACGTAGTCGGCCACGTAGACCGGCACGGGATCCCCGGTGAAGGGATTGACGACGGAGGAGCCGGTGAATGCCCCGCGCTTGGCCAGGCTGGCCGAGCCGGACTCCGACATCCGTTCCACATCGGTGGACGCCGCGGCCCGGACTTTCAGAGCCTCGACTTCCGCCACGTGCTCGGGCGTGGTCAGCGCTTCCACCATCGAATGCTCGGGGGCGACCACGGCATAGGTCATGCCGAACGAGGTGTCGGGCCGCGTGGTGAATACCCGCAGAGCCAGCGGCTCCCGGCCATCGGAGCCGTCACGGCCCACGACTTTCAGATCGAACTCGGCGCCCTCGGATCGGCCGATCCAGTTGCGCTGCATGGTCTTGACCCGCTCGGGCCATTCAAGGGTGTCGAGCCCGGCCAGCAACTCGTCGGCATAGCGGGTGATCCGGAAGAACCACTGTTCCAGGTCTCGCTTGACCACCAGGTCGCCCGAGCGCTCACAGGTGCCGTCGGGCAGGACCTGCTCGTTGGCCAACACGGTCTTGCACCCCGGGCACCAGTTCACGGGCGCCATGGCCCGGTAGGCCAATCCTGCCTCGAGCAACTTGGTGAAGATGACCTGGTTCCACTTGATGTACTCGGGGTCGTGGCTGCGTACCTCGCGTCGCCAGTCGTAAACGGCGCCGAGCGAGATGATCGACGCCTTCAGTTCGTCGATTCGGGCGTCGGTGAATATCCGGGGATGGGTACCGGTCTTGATGGCGGCGTTCTCGGCCGGCAGTCCGAATGAGTCGAAACCGAACGGCGAAAGTACGGCGTAGCCGAGCATGGTCCGATGACGGACCAGGAGGTCGCCGAACGTGTAGTTCCGGACGTGGCCCATGTGGGCGGGGCCCGACGGGTAGGGGTACATGGTGAGCACGTACCACGGGGGGCGCGGGTCGCCGGCATCGACCTCGTAGGTGCCTTCGTCGCTCCAACGACGCTGCCACTTCTTCTCGATGTCGATAACGTCGTAGGCCCTGGCCATGGGGGACGATCGTACCGGGCGCGACCCTCGGCCCCTGTCGACCGGGGCAGGTGCTGGTAAAGGTGGGGTCAGAACCTGGCGACGATGCCCGACAAGGCGTGCCCGACTTCGGAGACGATGCCCGAGACCGAGGAGAGGGCGCGATTGACGTCAGTGACCTGCGACGCCGGCGGCACCGTCACGTTGACCGGCTCGCCGTACTGGGAGAAGCCGACGGTCACGTCGGTCGCCGAAGTCGAATGGCTGGACGACGATCCGTTGAGGGAAGTACCGACCAGGTCGCCCACCAGGCCACCGAGGGTGGCTTGGGACAGGTCGAGGGATGCGGATATCTGGCGGACGTACCCGTCAGTTCCGACCCACGCCGTGACCGGCACCGACGTGTTGCCGAGCTGACTGAGGATTTTGGCGACGTGCGCGCCCAGTGTCGAGTCGGTGGAGAGTCCGGCGCGGGCGGCCAGTTCGGACACGGTGACCGTGGTCCGGTATTCGGTGGTCTGGACCCCGTCGAGCTGGACATTGCCGACGGTGGTCACCTGGCCGCCGATCGACGACAGTAGACCGAGTAACTGCGAGGGGTCGGCCAGCACGGCCAGGGTCGAGGAGTCGACGTTTGCCGATCCGGATCCCTGAGGCAGGCCGACCCGAAGCCATCTGGTGGATCCGGTCAGGGAGGACAGCGCCGGTGAGCCGAGGTAGACCGAGGATCCGTCGGTGATCGACGTTGACGGAGTCCTGCCCGCTGCCGACGATGCTCGCCAGAGCGGGAATCGTGGCCGACAGGCGGCCCGTGTCGGTCTTCAGGTCGACGGCACCGGTGCCCGACACCAGGGTGGTCACGGTCGACGAGGTGGAATGGGTGGCCGACAGGGTGAAGGCCACTGACGATGCGTCGGCCGAGTTGGCTGCGGCGGCACCCAGTGCACCCCGCGCCGAGCCGGGTGTGCCCGGATGCGACCCGATGGCGCCACCGAAGGCGGCGGCACCGAAGGCGACGGCGGCGATCAGGGCGGTGGCGATGGTGGCCATGGCGACGCGACGGGCTCCCCCGGCGGAAGGCGCCGGCTTCTCAACCGGTCCGAGGGGTCCGGCGGGAGGCTGCTCGACGGTGGACAGTGCGCCGGGCGTGTCCACCGCTGCCAGGTGCTCCGGTGGTCGAACCATCAATGCCGTGGCGGTCGTCGTCCCTGTTTCGGCATGGTCGACTGACCCCGGCGGAGTGCTGGCCACGAATACCCCGTTGCGATACTCCACCGATTCACCCATCTGTGCCCCTTCGTCGTGCCCGTGTGGCGGCCATAACGCCCAGGAAGCAGGAAATACTGCGCCCGGACCCGTCTGCCCGATCGCAATCGTAGATAAGGGCGGTCCGGAATTATCGTCGGGCGGGCGAGGCGGGTGGGTACGGCGCCCGGCGACCTACGCCCGTCGGGCTGCAATTCGATTCGGAGCCCCGGTGCCGTGCTGATAACCTGATCCGGCTTCGGGGGTATAGCTCAGTTGGTAGAGCGCTTGACTGGCAGTCAAGAGGTCAGGGGTTCGAATCCCCTTACCTCCACCCGTTGTCGGAATTACAACGTTTTCCCTGGTCAGAGTCGGTATTTCATTGGATCTTCCGAACCAAGGCAAATGGCGATGTTCGAACCCCTCCCTGACCTGGGACTTCATCCAGTTCAGATCTGTCTATCCGGTCGAGCGGGTCAGGCTCCTTCAGAGTGTTTTGGCTCCCAAGGCGATGTCGAAGCCGGCGCCGTTGCGTGCCAGGCCCACCAGGAGGATGCCGGCCCATTCAAGGACCGAGGTCATCTCGAGCCCTCCTGCGTCGAGGGGCCGCATGTCCAAGCTCTCCAGAAACGCCGCGACGCGCGCCTTCGCCTCGGCGCCGTCGCCGGCGAAGAACACGTCCACGGGCTTGTCTTGAGCAAGGACGTCGTGGAGGATCGAATTGAAGGCTTTCACGACGTGTGTGCCTTCGGGGGCGGCGGCGGCGATCTGCTGGGACACCGAGTCGCCCGCGGTGGTCACGAGTCCGGTGACGTCGGCGTTGAACGGGTTGGTGATGTCGACGAGGATCTTGCCGGACAGCGCATCGCCGTAGTGCGCGACCACTTCAACCGCGCCGGTGTACAGGACGGCCACGATGACGATGTCACCCGCCGGCCTTGCCCCAAACGTGCCGACGGTGGCTCCGTTGCCGATCTGGTCGGCAAGCGCCTGAGCTTTGGCGGTGTTGCGGCTCATGATCTCGATGGTGTGGCCGTGCTTCGCCGCCCGGGTGCCGATGGCGGTGGCCATGTTGCCCGAGCCGATGATGCTGATGGTGGTCATGACATGTGCTCCTTCGTGGTGTCTGGATCAGTTGGTCGTGAGGGTCTTGCTGGCGTGATGGCTCGTGCTCAGATCACCGTGGTGCCGCCGTCGACGACCAGCTCCATGCCATTGACGTAGCTCGAGTCGTCCGAGGCGAGGAACAACGCGACCGACGCGATCTCCTCAGGGCGGCCCATCGCTCGCCGCGGGATCATGGATTCGAACTGCGCCTTCATCTCCGCGTCCATCACCTCTTCCATCATCGGCGAGGCGACCTGGCCGGGGGTCAGCACGTTCACCCGGATCTTCCTGTCCCTCAGCTCGGCCACCCACACCCGTGCGTAGGCGGGCAGCACGGCCTTGCTCGCTGCGTACACGCTCCAATCGGGGTAGCCCCGGAGCGAAGCGTTCGACCCGGTCATGAAGATCGAGCCTCCGTCGTTGAACAGCGGCAGGGCCTTCTGGACCGTGAACAGCGTGCCGCGGGCGTTCAGCGAGAAGGCGGCATCGAACTGCTCCTCGGTGATCTCGCCGAGCCTGCCCTGCTCGCCCACCCCAGCACTTGCCCACAACACGTCGACCGTGCCCTTTTCCTGCTTGACGGTCTCGAACAGTCGGTCCAGATCGTCGAGGTCGGCCGAATCGGCTTGCACGCCGGTCACGTTCCGGCCGATCAGCTTGACGGCTTCGTCCAGCGCGTCCTTCCGTCGGCCCGAGATGAAGACGTGAGCCCCTTCGTCGACGAACAACTTGGCACCGGCCAGCGCCATACCGCTTGTCCCGCCTGTGATCACCGCGACCTTGCCATCGAGCTTTCCCATGAGTACTCCGTTCAACATCCGCCGCCGATGCTATGTACACCGATCTGGTTGCTTAACGTAACACGGGAATGTGCAAGCTATGTACACCGGTCGGTACCCGATGGGCTACGCTGGGCGTGTGACGGAGTTGGAGAAGGGGCCGCGAGGCCTGCGCCGCGGCAGGGGCGCACGAGAGCGCATCCTCAGCGCTTCACAACAGCTGTTCCGCGATCAGGGCATCAACCGCACCGGCATCGACCAGATCTGCGCGGTGGCCGAGGTGTCCAAGCGCACGCTGTACCAGCACTTCACCGGCAAGGACGAGCTGATCGCCGAATGCCTACGCCGATTCGATCCCGACGTCCTGCCTGAAGTGTTCGACCGCACCGACCTCACACCCCGCGCAACGACTCCTCGCCGCCTTCGACATCCACTCGCCTCTGTGCCCGTTCATCGCAGCGGCCGTCGAAATACCCGACCCGGGCCACCCGGCACGCGTTTACGCCCGCGACTACAAGGAAGCCTTTGCCGCGCGGCTCACCGATACCGCCCGCGAGGCTGGCGCCACCGACCCCGAACGGCTCGGCGAACAACTGGCGTTGCTGCTGGATGGTGCCTCGGCCCGCAGCCGAGTCCTCGACGCCGAGACCCTCGCCACCGCCGCCGCCATCGCGGCCGTCCTCGTCGACAACGCCATCCCTACGTCAGAGGTACCGCAGCAGTGAGGTACGGCAGAAAGTGCCTGATTGAAGATCGGCTACTTCTGCGAGCGGTGACGAGGAGCCGTGAGAAATACCCGAAGCCCGCAGACTCAACAGCCGCTCCGGCAGGGGTTCGAACATTGATGGCATCGGCTTCGGTCGCATCACTTTTCCCGAAGGGGACGTGACGGTTCACCACAGAAGAGGCGACTCCAGGCTCAGTTGCCATGCGCTGATTCGGCGCCAGCTATGGCAGCCGCGATCCGGTCAAGGTGACGCTCCCAGACTTGCGGATAGAAGGCGGCATCCTCAGCACTTAGACCGGAGAATTCCACCTTCACATTTGTGCCACCATCCGTCGCTGTAAGCGTGATCTCAATGAAAGTAGGTTCCGAAGTCGCCGTGCCGGCTCCTTGATGGTCCCATCTCAGCAGCATTCGGTGTGGGGGATCTACTTCGATGAAGCGGCCCACAATTACCGTCCCATCGAGGTCGAAGTGGAACATCTCCCCCACGAGTGGAGCTGTCACAGGGTTCCGATCATCTTGACGAGGCCAGCCCACATTCAAGAGCCGTGAGACGACCGCTCTGACGGCCGAGATTGATCCTGGCTTGGGCTCATCTGCCGATGGCAAGGGCGAGAAGGGTATTGACGGCAGTCTCGAACGGACGGGGACTCTGCTGTACCTGGGCGAGTAGAAGTCCCCCTTGGAGGGTGGCCAGCAGAGTAGTGGCGAGGTCGTCCGGGTCGATGTCCGACGGGAGCTTCCCGTCGGCATGAAGGGATCTCAGCCCATCGCTGATGGCGGCGGCCCACTGATCGAACCCTGCCGCGATGAGCGCTCGGGCCTCGGGGTCACTCTCGGCGAGTTGGCCAACGAGCGAGCCAAGTTGGCAGCCCCCTTTTGCTTTGGTGCGCTTCGCTGCGGTGATCACCATGTTCCGCCAGGCTTCGACTCCGTTCGCGTTGCCGAGCGCGTGCCGCTGGCGATTGACGATGGTCTCGGCCTGGTAGTCGATGACCGCCTGCACGAGGTCGTCCTTGTCGGGAAAGTAGTGGTACATCTGCGAGCCGCTGACTTCCGCCGCCACCTTGACGTCTTCCAAGGTGGTGCCCGCCACTCCGCGCTCATGGATCAGCGCGGCGGCGTTCTCCACTATCCGTGCCCGGGTGCGTGCTCCCTTGGGCGTGAGCTTCGGCCGGTCACTCGTCTCGTTGACCATGCGCCAATGCTAACAGAATTTGTGGGTTTCACAACCCAGTCCTTCCTGTCATAGTGGGTTGTGCCACCCATTTTCGACGAGAGGAAAACAACGCATGACTGATCTGAACGGCAAGACAGCCCTGGTAACGGGCTCGACGAGCGGGATCGGCCAGGCCACGGCCAGCGCCTTGGCCGCCCGCGGCGCTCAGGTACTGATTGTCGGACGCAACGAACAACGAGCCAAAGACGTGGTCGCCGAGATCGAAGGGAGCGGAGGCAGTGCATCGTTCCAGCTCACTACGTTGAACGATCTGAATCGGCCCAGGACCTGGTCGAGTGGGCCACTGAGGCAGGTGACGGCCACGTCGACATCCTCATCAACAACGCTGGCGTCGCCTTGATCGGACCGAGCAAGCGAAGCCACCGAAGCAGCGTTCGACGAGAGCTTCGCGGTGAACGTCAAGGTTCCGTTCTTCCTTGTCGCGTCCCTGGCACCGGCCATGGCCGAACGCGGATGGGGTTCGATCGTCAACGTCTCCACGATGGTCGCCAGCTTTGGACAGCCGGGCATGGCCTGTACGGCGCCAGCCGAGCAGCTCTCGAGCTCTTGACGAAGGCCTGGGCCGCCGAATACGGCCCGAGTGGCGTTCGGGTCAACGCCGTTGCCCCCGGCCCGACGCGCACTCGCATGATGGAAGCAGTCCCCGCGGAGATGGTGAATGCAGCACGCAGCACTGGCACCAGCAGGTCGCGTTGCCGAGCCCGAGGAACTCGCTGCGGCGATCGTCTTCCTCGCCAGTGACGATGCCAGTTTCGTCCACGGCGTCACGCTTGCGGTCGATGGGGGCCGGGTGGCGACGTAAATCCCGTGTTCGGCGGTGACGCCTGAGCATGAAGACCTAGAACACAGATCACAACTAACAACGAAGGAGTTATCCACATGAGCGCATACGTAATTGTCGAATTCACAGTTAAGGACCCGGAACGTTACAAGGAGAAGTACGCCGCCATTGCTGGGCAGACAGCCAAGAAGCACGGAGGCGAGCTTCTCGCCGGCGGCAACTGGGAAGTCCTGCGACGGCGATGGCTCGCTCACGTCAGGAGCGCTCGTGCGCTTTGCCGACCACGAGACGGCCCTCGGGTGGTACAACTCGCCGGAATATCAGCAGCTGATTGATCTCCGAGGTGTCGCGATGGATGCCCGTTTCAGCTTGCTCGACGGCCTCCCTACGCCCACAGAGGATCAGCGGGACTCCGAATGAGCGCGCTCCCCGGAAAGACGGCTCTCATTACAGGCGCCAACGTCGGGATCGGCAAGGAGGTGGCCCGGCAACTGGCATTACGTCCTGAGTTCGCGCGTATCTACCTTGCGTGCCGGAACCAAGATCGGGCGACACAGGCAAAGGCCGATCTCGAAGCCGAGACCGGCCGAGACATCTTCGACATCATTCTCATGGACGTCACCGATCTTGGTTCGGTCCGCGCTGGCCTGGCGGCCATCAGCGGATCCCTCGACGCGCTGGTCATGAACGCTGGTGTCATCGGCAACAAGACCTTGATGGAATTGACCGCTGACGGGGTCACCAAACTGTTCGCAACGAACGTTCTCGGTCACGCCGTTCTCCTCGAAGGGCTCCTGGCCGAGAACCGACTTGGCGAGGTAGCGGTGTTCGCCGCAAGTGAAGCAGCCAGGGGCATTCCGAAGTTGGGGTTCAAACGGCCAACCTTCGTCTCGACCTCCACCGATGAACTCACTACCGTCATCGACGGCAGCTACTTCGCTGACAGAAAATACGATCAGAACCTCGCCTTCGGTCAGGTCAAGTACATCGGGGCCCTATGGATGGCCCACCTGGCGCGCCAATACCCTGACCTCCGCTTCATCACTGTGAGCCCCGGCAACACCACGGGCACCGAAGCCGCCGCCGGCGCGGCGCCACCGCTGCGCTTTGCGGCCAAACACATCATGCCCCGCCTCGGTATTTCCCACGAACTTGAGGTGGGCTCGAAGCGACTCGTCGACGGTGTCACCGACCCGACGCTTTCAAGTGGCGTCTTCTACGCCAGCGCGGCCGGCAAGTTGAAGGGTCCCATGGTCGACCAAGCGGAGATCTTCCCTGACTTGGCCAACCCGTCGTTTCAGGACCACGCCAACGAAGCAATCCACCGCTTCATCGCCTAGCGACATTTGCGCGAGATCGTCGCGGACTCAGTTCAAACCCGTCCCCTTCCGACAGGGGTTCGAACAAAGCCCCATCACTTCACTGGCGGCCTCTTGGCCTATCAATCGCAGACCGAAATCAGACCCTCACCCGACCTCACCCGCCGCATACGCCCAGTTCAGCGGGCCAAGAGGGGTTCGAAATATCCCATTACCTCCACGGAGGAAGTCCAGGTCACCATCGTGCATCGACGGTGACCTCTGTACTTCCTAGAGGCGGGGACCAGTTGCGGGACCAGCCGGATGCCGATTTCGGGCAGGGACCAACACGGAATCGGTCACCCAGATCGGCGTGGGCCTGCCGAAAATGTCAGCGGGGTTCGCCGTTCGCAACAGTTAGCACTCGATGTCAGGTAGTCGCGAGAAAAGTTCCTCGGCTGTTGGTTGAGTCCGGCCTGACGCACCTACCCGCCTAGCGCCGTCAACTGAGCCAGGGCCTCAACGGCCTTGTCCAGACCGTCCTGAGCGACTTCGGCGACCTCGTTTCGCCGCCGCTCGTATTCGGGTTCAAATGACCGTCTGATGTCGTTGAGATTGATGACTCGGGGGCCGGGACCAGGTGGCGTCCCGCCGAGTGGTGGGGATTGAGCATGCAATCCTCGGCGACGATCAGTCAGAGGGCGTGAGCTCTTTGACGGACGCATCGTCATTATCCACGACGGCGTAGAGCTTGGCCATAGAGGATTCGGAGAAGTACCTCCGTTCGGTCGCCACCCACTCGTCGTGGATGTCGAGGAGGACGGCACCACCGAGGCGGATGACCGAAGCTTCGTTGGGGAAGATGCCGACGACCCGGCACCGGCGCTTGAGTTCCTTGTTGAGCCGCTCGAGCGGATTGGTCGACCAGATCTGGCGCCAGTGCTCGGTCGGGAAGGCGGTGAAGGCCAGGACCTCCTCCTTGGCCCCGCCCATGAGGGCCGCACCCTTGTCGAACCGGCCCTCCAGGGTGGTGGCCACCTGGTCCCACTGGGCGTGCATGTCTTCCCCGGACACCTGGGCGAAGACGGTCTTGAAGGCGGCCGACACCATGGGCTGGTGGCCCTTCGGGATCATGGCCAACAGGTTCCGGGCGAAGTGGACCCGGCAGCGCTGGTGGGACGCTCCCTGGAAGCAGCGCTTGATGGCCGACACCAGGCCGGCGTGCTGGTCGGAGATGACCAGACGCACCCCCTCCAGGCCCCGGGCCCGCAGCTTGCGCAGGAACTCCCGCCAGAAGACCTCGTTCTCCGAGTCCCCGACGTCGATACCCAGGATCTCCCGGTGGCCGGTGGCCGCCACCCCGGTGGCGATGACCACTGCCTTCGAGGTCACCTGGTGGTTCTCTCGGACGTGGAGGTAGGTGGCGTCCAGGTACACATAGGGGAAGGCCACGTGGTCGAGTCGCCGCTCCCGGAACGAGTCGACCACCTCGTCCAGACTGGCACAGATCCGGGACACCTCGGAGCGGCTGATGCCCGAGCCGACCCCGAGGGCCCCCACCAGCTCGTCGACGGCCCGGGTGGACACCCCGTGGACGTAGGCCTCCATGACCACGGCATAGAGGGCCTGGTCGATCCGCCGTCGGGGCTCGAGGATCGAGGGGAAGAAGCTGCCTTTCCGGAGCTTCGGGATGGCCAGTTCGACGTCGCCGGCCTTGGTCGACGAGCACCCGGGACCGGTGCCCGTTGCGCTCGTTGGTGCGGTGAGCTGGTCCGCTCATAGCGGTCGGCCCCGATCTGGGCGGACAGTTCGGCCTCGATCAGCTCCTGGCAGACCAGAGCAGCCGCTTCGTTGATGAGATCGAGGCCTTCGCCGGTTCGGAACGCGTCGAGTAGTTCGGACAGGACAGACTGATCCAGGGCCATCGGTGGTGATCTCCTTTGGTGGGTTCGGCTAGGAACACACCGAGGATCACGCCGATGGCCCCACCTACTGGTGGATACCCCGGCTCAACTCAAAGCCCACCACGTGAGGGGACGCCACCATATCGACCGTGGCAGAACGGCACATATGCCATACCCTGAGCGACCACGTGCGCCTCCGCTAGGTTGACGGCGTGCCTGGCGAGCAACTCCGGATCCCCTCGGGGACCATCACCTTTCTCTTTTCCGACGTGGTCGGCTCAACCCGATTGTGGGCTGCCGATCCCGAGGCGATGTCCGCATCACTTCGGATCCACGACCAAATCTTCAACGAGACCATCGCCAAGTACGAGGGCCACGTGTTCTCGACCGCCGGGGACTCGTTCGCCGCCGCCTTCGCCCGTGCGAGTGCAGCCGTCGAGTGCGCCGAGGCGATCCAGCGGTCCCTCGGCGAGGTCGACTGGGGTGCGTGGCCGGCGTTGTCGGTGCGGATCGGTCTGCACCAGGGTGAGGCCGAGGAGCGGGACGCCAACTACTTCGGTCCGGCGGTCAACCAGGCCGCCCGGGTCATGGCCGTGGCCCACGGGGGTCAGTGCCTCCTGACCGACGGGGTCCGGGACGCCTCGGCCGTCATGGTCACCGATCTCGGCACGCATGCCCTGCGCGACATCGAGGCAGCGGTCCACCTGAGCCAGTTGGGGAGCACCGAGTTTCCACCCCTGTCGAGCCTCGGGCAGGGCATCATGTCGCTCCCGCTGCCCCGGACCTCGCTCGTCGGGCGGGACGAATCGGTCGAGGAGGTCCGCCGCCTCGTCGCCGCGCACCGCCTGGTCACCCTCGTGGGCGTCGGCGGGTGCGGCAAGACCCGCCTGGCCATCGAGGTCGCCCATCGCGAGGTTCCCAGCTACCCCAAGGGCGTCTGGTTCCTCGACCTCTCGGCCATCGCCGATGAGGGTGCCCTACCCGGGGCGCTCGCAACCGCGTTGTCGCTGTCGATCACGACGAGTTCCCCACCCATCGACCAGGTCTGCACCTACCTCGCGAACCGGGAGGCGCTGCTCGTGATCGACAACTGCGAGCACGTCATCGACCCTTCCGCTGAGTTGGTCGACACCCTGCTCGAGCGTTGCCCGGAGTTGCGCATCGTGGCCACCAGTCGTGAGTCCCTCGAGGTCGACGGCGAGTACACCTGGAAGGTGCCGTCGCTCGCCGTCGGCGACCACGCCCCCGCGGTCCGGCTCTTCTGCGAGCGGGCCGCCGCAGCCGGTGGCGTCGTGGGTGAGGACCGGGAGAGCATGTCCGCCGTCACCGAGGTGGTCGGGCGCCTCGACGGGATCCCCCTCGCCATCGAACTTGCCGCCGCCCGGACCCGGACCATGTCGGTCGAGGACATCCGCGACCTCCTCGACGACCGGTTCAGTCTGCTCTCGGGAGGGGCCCGCCGCTCCCGCCAGCGGCAGGCCACCCTGGAGGGAGCCGTGCAGTGGTCCTACGGCCTGCTCTCGCCCGACGAGCAGGCCATGCTGCGGACATTGTCGGTCTTCCAGGGAGGCTTTTCGGTCCCCGACGTGGCGGCGGTGGCGGAGCGTTCCGAGCACGACACCCGCCAGCTCGTCGACACGCTGGCCGCCAAGTCGCTGATCGACGTCAGCCGGGATGCCACCGGCCAGGTCCGCCATCGACTGCTCGAGACCATCCGCCTCTTCGCCCTGGCCCGCCTGGTCGACGCCGAGGAGGCAGTGGCCACAAGGGACCGGCACCTTGATCACTTCGACGACCACGGCGAATACCTCTCGGTGGCCCGGTGGTGGGAGATGGACGAAGCCATGCGGTCCGGGCGGGAGTATGAGAACTTCCGCTCGGCCATCGCCTGGGCCATCGAGCGCGCCCGCCCCGAGGCCGCAGTGCGGATCGCTGCGGCTCGCTTCGAGGCGGCGAGAGCACGGGGTGAGGCACAACTCGCCCTGGCCATGCTCGAGCGACCCGCAGACCTCCCACCGGGTGACCGTGCCTATGTGGCGGCAGTTCGGGTCTGGCTCCTGATCAGCCTGGGAATGATCGTGGAAGCCCTGGCCGAGATCGACCAGGCGCGGGACCTGGGCCGAGCGGCTACAGGAGACCACGAAGTGCTGCTGCTCATCAGTGCCGGTGTCATTCAGGCATTCCTCGGTGACCTGACGGCCTGGGGGGATTCGATCGACGAGGCACATCGACTGGCAACCGACCCCGGTGATCCTCTCCTCGTCGCCGGGTGCGACCTCTTCAGAGCATCTCAATTGACGCACATCGGCAGATTCGATGAGTCGATCGAGATGGCTCGCTTCGCGTTGGCCACCGCTCCTCACTTCGGAACCCGCCATGTCACCGAAGCGTTTCTGTGTTGGGCACTCCTGGAAGCGGGGAGGGTCGATGAGGCCGCCGAAGTGGTCCGCCAGTTCACCCCGATTCCGGCCGGGTCGCCCTGGTCTTACTGCAACGACATCATGGCCAGTCTCGTGCTGGCCCACACCTCCGCTCCTGAGGTCGCAGGCCGCTCGCTCGCACGCCAGTCCCAGGAGGAATTGGCGCGGCGGCCGGAGATCGGTGGTGAGTTCCTCACGGCATTTGCCTACCTGCACCTGCTGTCCGGACGTCCCGAACGAGCGGTGGAACTTGTCCATTCAGCGGTGCCCGTCGCCCTTGGCTCGGTGAAGTGGTGCGTCGTCTTCGGTAAGCGGGACCTGACCGTCGAGCAACGCATCGAACGTGCAGAGGCGGTAGCGCTCGCCAATCCAGTCGGCGAGGTGTACGCCCGATACGCCGAGCACGGGTCACGAATGGTTTCCGACGAGATCGATTACTGGTCGGATGGGGAAGCTTGAGTCCGGTGCACAGGAAGGGCTAGCTAGCCCGGACGCTCCGTCAACTCGGGGACGGATTGGAACATGGACATCCGCCTCGGGTAGCGACCACCTGGAACTTCCATGGATCTAACACTGAGATCGCTGTAGTTGTGATAACGAGGCGAAGGTTATGCGAGCCGAATGCCCGAATCGGTTGACCCTGTCCCCTAACGCCGGGTTGAGGTCGCTCAACGCTGTGGCCGATCGGCACCTCGGGGATAGCGGCGGTCGCCCGAGCCGCCATACTGTCAGGGGCCCTAGGCGAGGTGAGGATCCAGTCCATCGATATCGATGTCATCTGCGCAAGGACTCCTGACGCCGCCGTCGGAGTCGACCTTGCGAGCCTGTTGTTGCACCGGACCATCGGCCACTACCAACCCCTCGAACTGGTCGGAGACAAACACGTTTCTAGTGTCACTGGTGATCAGATCTCGCTGACCTATTTCGAAGCCGTCGTTCACGAGTTCCCTGGTAAATCGGTTGTGAACGTGCGTTCGGAGCGTAGGGAACCCCCTTCCTATCTGGCGTGTCTTCTGGTAGCAGCGGCGGTGGGTCTCTGTTTCGACGGCTACCTGGGTTTTGACAACTGGTCGTTCACTTCGATCACATCGCCGGACCTCGTTCTGCTCGCTGCATTGCGGCATGAGGACCCGGAAGCTGAGTGGCTGATGGCCCGATTGGCCGAGGTCCCCTGACTGTCGCCCACCTGGCAGCCGCAAACGTCCCCGACCGCCGGGTCGGTGATTCATTGGTCACGTAGGACCAACTCCTGGGGTCGAGTCAGCCCACATCAACGCCAGGGAGGGACGCCCGCAGCTCGGCAAGTTGGCCAGGTTGAAGCGGTAAGTCCTGCAATCCCAGTCGCCTTAGATGTGGAAGATCGGAGGCGAACTTCAGCGCCTCCGCAGCCAGCGATTCCTCTTCAAGGTAAAGGTATTCGAGCATTTGCAGTCGTACCAAGACCTGAACGCCCCCATTAGTGAAGTTGTTGTCGAATGTCTGAAGATAGGTCAGCCCCGTCAGCTGACTGATGTACTCCAGGGCATCGTCGTCCAATCCGGTCCCGGCGGCGTACAGATGACGAAGGCTTGGCGCCAAGCGTGGGAGAAATCGGAGCGACTCAGGGACGACTGCCGACCCCAAGTGGACGGTCTCGATGCAATCAGTCGGAAAGTCGTCAAGAAATCCGAGGTCGACTGGATCACTGGAGACCGAGTACGAAGTCCTCCCACCTTCGTTCTCGAAAATGGAACCAACAGCGGCAATCCGCAGCTCGACTTCCGAATGGTCTGGAATCTCGATCGACCCAATCGCCATGGTCGGACCCTGGCCGGGAAGCCTCCGTTGCCAGGCAACAGTGCCGACCGCCTTCTCTTCCGGAAAGTTCAGAACAGGCATGGTTGGCAGCCTGCCATGCCTTCGGCCCGACCTGCCCTCTACCACCGGGTGTGGGAGCAACTGCGGCTTGCAGTGTGAACTCTGCAACACGACCGTCGGACCTCAGGAAAGTCCCTCGATTATTTGGATGACTTCTTCCGGCCGGTAACCCTGGCTGCGGCAGTACTCCACCAGATCCCGTACTCGATTGACGACAGCAGAGCGTTCGGATGTTCCAGCGACGGTGATCCCTCGGCCCCGCTGGAAGTCGAGGAGACCTTCGTCCCGGAGGATTCGCAGTGCCCGGAGCACGGTGTTCTTGTTCACACCGAGCACGGCCGCCATGTCCCGAGCTAGAGGCAGCCGTTCGCCGGGCCCAGCTTCGCCGTCAGCGATGGCTCTCCGAATTTCCGCGGCGACCTGGTCGTGCAGTGCAAGCGACTCGGATCGGTCCACCTTGACTTCGAACATGGTACTAGTCATAGTAGTCCCATGAACCGCGGATTGGCAGTTCGAGCGTGACTGTTCTCGATGCTCCTAAGGCGATGCCTCAAGTGGATGAGGCGCAACTCCTGTTCCAAGAGGCACGCGAGCGGCGGCTGCGTCGCTGGAGAATCTCCGGCATCATCGCCGCAACCGCCGCCGTTCTCATTGCTGTCACGCTGAGCCTGGTGCTCAGCATGGGCCGTGGCGGCACGCCCAAGCCTGCCGTGCCGCCGTCCGGTGGAGCCGTTGCGGCTCGGCCAGCAGTCAGTCTCTCGTTCCGACCAGTCCTCTGCTTTGCGTCGCCACTGACACTTGGGGCCGGCCAGGCCCCATCTGCAGGTCCGCTTCCAAGTTGTTCGCCGGCGTCTGCGCTGACCGCAGCGAATCTGGCTGTCAACACCTCAACTGGACAGTCCACCGCTAATCCCCCTGCGGACGGGCAGTTCTCGACCTATGCGTCGACTCCCCAGGGTGACGCTGGAACTGGAGGCAACGTCTTGTTGCCTGCTGCACCAAGTCAGGGAGAGGGAGGCACTCGCTTCGTCCTTGGTCCAGCGGTGCTGACCCAACAGGCGATCACGGCGGCCCGAGCGATGCAGGTAGACGGACAATGGGCTGTGAATCTCACGCTGTCACCGACGGGTGCATCCCAATGGGACAAGCTGACCGAGCAACAGTTCCATGCCTTCATTGGGGTTGTGCTCGATGGCAAGGTCATCTCCGCTCCAATCACTGAGCCTACGCAGACCTCCTTCACTACCTTTGCAGGTCATTTGCAGATTTCGGGGGGCTTCACAGGGGAACAGGCGAGGGCTCTCGCTGCCAGCCTCTGACCCCTGTCCCATGAAGCAGGGTCGGTGCCGCTCTCCGGCAATTCTGGGCACTATTACCGAACGCTCGGCGTTCGTCTATGACACGCTGCAGCCGTCAGCGTTGTGGTCCGCGAGGTGATCCATGGATACGTCGATAGCCCGATACTTGCGCCTCGCGCTGGTAGGCGTTGCGTGCGTCACGGTGCTTACCGCGTGCAGTAGCAACTCGTCCACAGCGTCGGTGACGCATCAACCGACGGCGTCTTTCGCATCCACACCGACCACACTCGTCGGGGCGCCCAGGACGCCGGCTGAGCTGACGACAGAGAAGGCGGCACTTTGGGCGTGCAAGTACGTGACCGCACTTACAAACCTCGCCAACATTGGAGCGAGTTCGCACCTGGCAGCGCAATCAACCTTCGATGCCGCCCGTATTGCCACTTTTGCTTCGGCCGTCCCCGCCGCCGATTCACCATACGCGGCGCTACACAATGACGCACAGGATCTCCTGTCGTACGCAGATTCGAGCATCAACTGGTCGGAGCCGTCCGGCTTCTTTGACGGCCAAGCACTACACAAGGTCTCTGACGACTGCCGGACACTGGCAACCACCGCAGTCCCCGTTGGCCGTTGACTCCTACCGACTGTCCCCTAACGCCGGGTAGGTGGGACAGCGAGGCGGTCAGGGCAGGTTCAGGCTGACTGTCAACTCGCTCCCGTCGGGGAACGTCACTCTGTTGAAGGTTGGATCGGTTGCCTCCGTCGCATCGGAGTCGATTCGTGCGCCGTTGTACTGGAGCGCAAGCGACGAGGTCATCATCAGCGACATATCGGAACTTCCCAGGAGCTGAGCGAGAGCTGGCAGTGAGGTTGCCGACAGTCGAAGGTCGACATGCTGACGCCACGATCCACCCGTTGGAACACCGACCTGATGAGTCCGTGCCCAGGCGATGGCATCGTCATAGCTTGTCAGGTTTGGGACGACCGCCTGTGGCTTGCGGCCCTTCAGGCGATCACGAAGCGACGGCTTCGGGATAGGAAACAGGTACTCGTTCAGTTCCCGCCGTTTGTCGTCGCTCAGCTGCCCGTCAGTCATGGGTCCAAGCCTACCGATCCACTCGACCGCCCTGTCCCAGATCGCCGGTTCAGTTCTTGAATGGCCATTGAATCTGATCGAACGAGCAAACGCCTTGCGACCCTTCTAATCCCCGCCTTCGCTGCGGACACCGTTCAGACAAGAATCTCCACGGATCTCGCTTCACGTCGAAGCGATTCCTCGAGGCGAGGCGAAGCGGCGGAAAGGTAAACGTCAGCCTCAAGGTAGACCGCTGCGGCCAACACCTCCATCCCAAGGATGTTGAGGTCGTGTCGAACGCGGAGCTGGCCGATCACTGGTGCGAGCTCGCGGAGGCTGACGAGGCCGATCTCTTCGGGGAGCTCGAGTAGTAATTGAATGGCACGAGTATGAAGTTCAGCGGGCATCGTGGCGAACGGAGTCGAGAGCACACCCGCAGCTGCGCTTGAGCCGAGTACCGCTTGGCACAGTCGGACATAGAAGTACCCGGTCGTGTAGATCGACGCTTCGCTTCGAGGTGATCCGCCACCCCGCAGGACTGATCCCAGCAACTGATCGTCGATGAGATCGATCACTCGTTAGTGAGGTCGGAATCCCCGTGACCATTTCGAGCGAGTGCCCAGTCAGCTTCAGTCAAGGCCTCGAGGAGCCGGTGCCGGAGGCCATCGACGCCGCCGGGGATGAGGATGATGGCATCACCGATATCGAGGTAGCCGACTTCGCCACCATCGTCGAGTCCCCAGCGGTGCCTCGCTTCGGCGGGCAGGCTCATCTGGCCTCTCTGCGATACCCGTACATCGCCTGTGCTTTTCATGGTGTCAGTATACAAGGCATATTCAGGTTCTGCCTTGTAGAGATTCGCTGGAGGGCGGCTCCGGCACGTCTCGACGGGATTTACGACTCGGGGGCGTTTCCGCCGCATTGGCGACGGTCGACGGGTGCGAAAATCGCAGTGCCGATCGACTCCAACCCCGCCCTATCCCCGCGCGAGCGTGGAAGACAACGGTCATGAGCGGTCACTGGCGGTCAACCATGGGAACGCAGATTTGGGCGTTTATCAGGAATTTTGCCCAGAACCGCTGGTCAGCGCCCGATCTCGTGCCGCAACTTCAGGCCCGACCGGTCGGTGATGAAGCAGGCGAGAAGATGCTCGCGGAACACATCGGAGGGCAGCCGTCCCTCCCCGAACGTGGAGCCGATCCAACTCTGGTTCTGAAAGTGGCGATCGGCCCGCTCCAGGTAGAACGGGATCCATCCGATGGCGCCCTCCGACAGCGCCACCCTCAAGCCAGCGTTGAAGGTGCGGGCGTTGAACCCGGCCATTGTGGGGAAGTTCATTGAGGCCAGGACGCCGTGGCGTTCATGTCCCGAACCCGCTCGGGCGTCCTCTCTGCGTCATGGCTGCAGTGGCGGCTTGCGGCCCGCCGACTGTTTCCGCCCCTCGCCGCCGGCACGTGGCTCGACCGAGTCGAGGTAGGTCTCGAACAGCGACACCAGGTCGGCGTGGCCGGTCGTGATCCCGAAGCCCTCCTCGAGTTGCATCATCATCGGGACACCGGTCATGAGGAACAGCCATGCGCCCGGCGACAGCACGCCGTCGCCGATCCCGACCTCTCCGAGTCCCCCCTCGCTCCATCTGGTCGTCAGCGCTTCGAGCTGCACCGCCCGAAGCCGAGTCGTCGCGTCGGTGATCTCGTTCCTGATGGATCTCCGGTGGTTGGCGAGCGCCATGAACTCCAGCACCAGTGCTGACGTGGTCTCGTCCTTGGTGTACTCCCACAGGGTGCGCAACGGCTGGTCAGCCCGATCCTGCAGCGCCTCGACCAGCCGTTGCCGGCCCTGCTCCGATCGCCGACGGACCGTGGCGACGAACAGATCGTCGAGAGTCGGGAAGTAGTACTGGACGGTACCTGCCGTCACGTCGGCCTTGGCGGCCACGGCCCGGTAGCTGATGGCGGCGTAGCCCTTGTCGAGCATCAACTGCTCGACGCAGTCCAAGAGCTGGGCCCTTGTCCTCGACGTCTCGGTGCCGACTCGTCGAGGGGATGCCGATCGCACCTCACCCGTTTGCGCGGTGCCTGTGGTCCCCTCGTTCCGATCAACTGGATTCCTCGGGGTCACCATCGGGACGGTTCGGGGCCATCGAGCGATACCGGCCGTCGGTACGAGATGTCGTCGTGGCCACGCATGCCCTTTGGGTAGCCCTGCTTCTTGAAGAATGGATGGTTCACCATCGAAGCGTCACCGGTGATGACCGCGTCGACCGTGGAACGCCGAACTGAGATGCGCCAGGTTCCTTCCCGCTTCTCCAGCCGGTCGACGTACCTGCCGTTCATGATCGTGCAGGAGGTGGCGTCCTGGCTCAGGAGGACGACCATCACATAGCTCTCACAGGTGGCCACGGTGCCATCGATCTCGCAGAGATGCGTCGTGATGTTGTGGAGGTGCGACGCCGAACTGGCCGCATGCTGCGCGTTGGCCCACGCTGCGTATTCCGGTCCCCGAATGACGGCATTGCCGTGCTCATCGATGCCGTCGTCGTGATACGTGCTGGATGTGATCTCCACGTCGTGCCGGTCATTGCCGCGAGCGTGGCGGGAGATGCAGTCCAGGATCTCGGTTCGATCCTTCAGGTACTGCACATCACGCTTCAGCTGCTCCAGCTCGTCCCCGGTCATTCGCTGATGCTCCCTGGTCTTCGGAGGGCGCCGGAGTCCTCGTCCGCGGCGAATGGAGGTTAACGCATCACGGTGGATCCATGCTATACGGTCGTATGGATTCGTACCGGGCGGATCGAGGGTCACGGGTCCGGCAATTGGGCCTGAGCGACACAGGGAGCGTGCCACATGCGGATTGGTCTGACCGGTGGAGCCGGCACGGTCGACAAGATCGTGCAGCAGGCCCAGAAAGCGGAGGCTGACGGCTTCACGTCTCTCTGGTACGCCAGCATCATTACGGGGGATCCACTCGTGGCCATGGCGATCGCCGGTCGTCAGACCTCGTCGATCGAGTTGGGTACTGCGGTACTCCAGACGTATCCGTGCCACCCGCTCCTGCAAGCAAACCGGATCGCCTCGGTCACCCACGGCATGGGCCGCCCAGGGTTCACCCTCGGGATCGGCCCGAGCCACGCGTCCTCGATCCAGGGCCTGTACGGCTACTCCTACGACAATCCGGGACGCAACACCGAGGAGTACCTGCGCATCCTCACGGCGCTCCTCCGGGGGGAGGCGGTGGAGGTCGACGGTCAGGACTGGTCGACGCACGCCCCCGCCGGCATGGTCGTCACAGCGGAGCCGGTGCAGGTGCTGCTCTCAGCACTCGGACCACGACTGCTGCGGGTCGCCGGGGAAGTGGCGGACGGCACGGTGCTGTGGATGGCACCTCCGAAGGCGATCGAGACACACGTCGCGCCGCGGATCAACGACGCTGCCCGAAGTGCCGGCAGGCCCCCACCCCGGATCATCGCTGGGCTCCCGGTCGCGGTCCACAACGACGTGGCCGAGGCCCGGGCCGCCACAACGACATACTCGAGCATGTACGCCGGACAGCCCAACTACCAGCGGATCATGGAGTTGGGCGACGCCTCCACGCCGGCCGAAGCCGCCATCGTGGGTGATGAGGGCTCCGTTCGAGCGCAGCTCCAGGGCCTCATCGATGCCGGCGCAACTGACGTCTGGGCCGCGATCGTCCCGGTGGGGGACGATCGACGTGCCTCGATCCGGCGCACCACCGACCTCCTCCGGGAGCTAGTCGGCTGACCGGTACCCACGGGGGCCGCAGGCGACCGCGGCAGCCTCTGGAGGTCAGCGGACGATGGCCGGCATCGAGTCCCAACCCCGCACGGTCGAGGTCGGGGCCCGGCGGGCGTTGTCCATGTCGATTTCCCATTCGGGCCATCGGTTCAACACCTCCTCTAAGGCAATACGACCCTCGAGTCGGGCCAACGCCGCACCCAGGCAGAAGTGCGATCCGTAACCGAACGTGGCGATCTGGCCGACGTTCCGATGGATGTCGAAGCGATCCGGGTTCTCGAAACGGCGTTCGTCGCGGTTGGCCGACGACAGCATGAGCAGCACGGCACTGCCGGCCGGAACCGTCTGGCCGTGGAACGCCACATCTTCGGCGACGTAGCGGGCCACGTGGGGTCCGGGCGGCTCGTAGCGGAGTAGTTCCTCGATGGCGTTGGGGATGAGCGAACGGTCCTCGGCCAGCTCACGACGCTGATCGGGATGCTCGGCGAGTACCTTCCCGATCCACCCGAAGAGCCGTCCAGTGGTCTCGACCCCCGCACCCGCGATCACGGCGAGGAAGATCAGGATCTCCTGTTGGGTGAGGTGACGGAGGGTTCCCGACACGTCCTCGAACTCGACAGTCACAAGTTCGGTGATCAGGTCATCCGAGGGGTTCTTCTTCCGCCACTCGACGTAGTCCTCGAATTGGTCGCCGTCGAAGTACCTGTCCTTCGTCACCGGAAGCGGCATACCGGGCCGGTTTCGCAGGTTGCGTTGGGCGTTGGCACGGACGGCCGGCTGGTCGGCATCGGGGATGCCCACCAGCATCCCGATCACCCGCATCGGCATCTCGGCACCGAGGTCCTGCACGAAGTCGAATCGATCGCCGCCCACCAGCGGATCCAGGCATGCCGCGCAGAAGGTCCGGACCTTCTCCTCCAACGCCTTCATCTTCTTCGGTGTGAAGGCTCGCGACACCAGTGCTCTGTGGACGGTGTGGAGAGGTGGGTCCTCGTTGATGAACACCCCGGGAGGCATGACCGGGGCAGCCTTGACCACCTCCAGGATGTCGCCCTTGGCCGAACTCATGCGTGTCGAATCCTTGAGGGCTGCCTCGACATCGGCGAAGCGACTCAGTCCCCAGAAGTCGAGCCTCTCGTTGTAGTAAAGGGGGGATTCGTCCCGGAGGCGCCGATAGGTCGGATACGGGTCAGCATCGATCTCGACGTTGTACGGGTCGTAGTAGAGGCCGTCCTGCTTCATCGCGGTCAGTCTCCTGTCAGACGCCGGCAGGTCCGGGGCCGCCGTGGATGTAGAGGGTCTGGCCCGAGCAATAGCTCGAGGCATCGGAGGCAAAAAAGAGGACGCCGTAGCCGATTTCCTCGGGTTCACCGATGCGGCCCATGGCATTGGTCATCCCGAATGTCTCGACGTCCAGCCCATGGCGAGCGGCCTCATCGACCAGCGTCGCAGCGCGGATCGCTCCGGCAGCGATGCAGTTGACCCGGACGCCCTTTCGAGTCCATGACGCGGCCATTGCCCCCGTCAGGTTGTTGACGCCCGCCTTGGCTGCGCCATAGATCGCCGCCTGAGGCATGGCAAGCAGGCTCGCGCCCGACGAGATGTTGACGATCGAGCCCTTGCCCTGTTCGATCATGGGTTGCGCTGCGTACCGAGACACGAACCACACGCTGCCGAGATTCAGGTCGAGGATGTCGTGCCACTCATCTTCGGTCCACTTCATGACCGGCTTCGTCTCAGCACCACCGGCACTGTTCACCAGGACGTCCACTCGACCTAGGTCCCGCACGGTCACATCGACCAACTCCTGGCACTGCTCGGGTTGGGTCACGTCCGTCTGCACCGCTAGCGCCCGCCGTCCGAGAGATCGGAGCTCCTCCGCCGTCGACTCCAGAGGCTCGACCCGCCGACCAGCCAGCACGATGTCGGCGCCGTGCTCGGCAAGCACCAGTGCCGAGCTGCGACCAATGCCGGTGCCCCCACCGGTGACGATGGCGACTCGTCCATCCAATGAGAACTTCGCGCTCACAGCACCGCTCCTCCGTTGACACCGATGATCTGGCCGGTGATGTAACTGGCTGCGTCCGAGCACAGGAAGGCACAAGCAGCACCTATGTCGTCACCGGTTCCGAGCCGACCAGCCGGGATTACCCTCGCCAGTACCTCGTCCTTCGGCAAGTACCCCGACTCCTGCGCATCGCGCAACATCGGCGTGTCGACGGTGAAGGGTGGAATCGTGTTGGCCGTGATCCCTCGCGACGCGTACTCGAGCGCGACGGTCTTCGTCAGGGCGATCACCCCGCCCTTCGATGCCGAGTAGTGCCCTTGGCGGAGCGAGCCCGTCTGGCCGGCGGCTGAGGAGATGGTGACGATCCGACCCCATCCCCCCGCCACCATGTCCGGAATGGCCGACTGAATGCAATTGAACGTCCCGGTGAGGTTCACGGCGATGGTCCGGGCCCAGTCATCGAGCGTGATCTCCTCGAAGGGGACGAAGCTGGAGACTGCTGCGCTGGTGACGACGATCTCGATAGGACCGAGTTCAGACCGGACCCGGTCCAGTGACCCGTCGACCGCCGCCCTGTCGGCCACGTCAACCTGTAAAGCGGTGACCCGCCCCCCCTCGGGGCGGATCCAATCAGCCGCTCGGTCAGCAGCGTCGGCATCCAGGTCGAGCACTGCAACCTTCTGACCTTGGCGGGCAAGGTGATGGCAGATCGAAAGCCCCATCCCCGATGCACCGCCGGTGACCACTGCGACACGACTCAACTCAACGCCTCCCCAACCACGGGCCCGATGTTCCAGGTCGATGAGCCACGTCAGCCCTGCCCGTCCACGTCTCCTATACATACGTATAGCACGGACTGGGCCGGGCACCGATCTGCCATGGGTGCCGCTCCAGGTGAGAGATGTGACTGCGCTCCCTGGGCCTGGTGAGGGCGATCAATCCGTGGTCAAGAATGTGGACGTCAGCTTGCGCACCGTGGCCCCGGGGCAGAGGACCTTCCCCCAGGAGCGATGACGCTCGTCCGGATCGCAGATTCGAGGGCACCGGAGCAGTTCCACCAGGCTGGAATCAGTTGCCCCCGAGGAATCGTGCCAGGCGGGGCATCGGGTTCGAAAACATCGCGATCACCTCCACGGTGTTGTAAGAAACGCAACGTTTTCCCTGGTAGAAGGGTATTTTCGTGCTCCGTTCGCCAATCGAGGCAAAAGTCGATGTTCGAACTCCCTGCTGACCAGGGACAACGCCCCTACCTGTTCATTCGCCCTGTCGGACAGTTCAGATTTCGTTTCCACCTGGACAGGTCGGACAAAGCCTCGCAATGAGGTAGTCACACGGAATAGCGATTCCCTCTTCTGTTGGAAGCGCCATCGTCTCGGTCAGCGAGCGGACGTCGGCGAGGAGAGCATCCCACCGCTGCTCGCTAACCAGCCGGGGCTTCTCGGCCATCACGTGGCCAGCAGTATTGACCATGAATTCCGCAGCCTTCTCCGCTGTCGGGAAGTCCAGCTCCAGCCGCTCGAAAGAATGATCCGTCAAGCGCAGGCAGTGGCGGGCCCCGAGTTCCCCCAGGGAATCTGCGTCTCCCCATCTGCTGGGTGGTCCGGAGCCGGCCGGGGGCGGCGGCAGGTACGGCGAAAGGGCCGGACCCATGGCCGGCATGAAGCTCCCAGGCACCCACGATGCCAGGACAACACGGCCTGAGGGAGTGACGGCTCTGGCCAATTCCCTCATGGCGACCTCGTGGTCGACGGCGTACATGACCCCGAAGACGGAGAGGACAGCAGATGCAGACTGGTCGGGAACCGGCAGGCCTCCGACATCGGCATTCGCCCAACGGACCACCAAGCCCGCTGACGAGCACCGCTTGGAGGCGATGTCCAGCAATGTCTGCTCGAAGTCGATGCCCACCACCTGCGCCCCCAGACCGGCGGCCAGAAGTGCCGCGTTGCCGGTCCCGGTAGCGACATCGAGCACGGTGTCGGACGCCTCGATCCCTGCAGCCTCCACGACACGATGCGCCGCAGGCTCGAGTCGCACTGCCATGCGGGGATAGTCACCGACGGCCCAAGTAGTCATGGGAGCCCCCTTGCTCGGTTGACGTCTGCGGGTGATCTGTGTGGGACTGCCATCGCCGGGAGTTCCGCACGAAGCCCGGTGGCTCCACGACGAGTGGTGCCCCGGATCAACAGGCACCTTCGATCTCGAAGTCCAGAAGTCGACCGATGGATGCCCCGACGTCGCGCATCGGACCTGCCGACCGCGTGGCCCTGGCCAGGACGAACCCGCCTTCGACCGCCGCGATGAGCAGTGTCGCGAGCTGCGCAGCATGCGCACCACCGACTCCCGCTCGGCTCAGCTGCTCCTCGATGGCAACTTTCCACTGATCGAATGCCTTCGCCGCCGCGTCGAGCACCGCATCGGCGTCCGGGGACTCGAGGACGGCGGGAGCGATAGGACAGCCGAATGCTCCGCCGGTTCCCTCCAGTGCGGCGACACACACGTCGACGAAGGCATTGACCGCCTCGAGTGGCGACGAGGAACGATCTCCGAGCGTCCGGATCATCTGTTCAACGTTGTCACCGCTGCTCTTCACAACGGCAATGGCCAGTTCCTCCTTGCCGCCGGGGAAGTGGTGGTAGATCGTGCCTCGAGTAGCCCCGGCCCGCTCCAGGACTTCCGTGAATCCGGTCGCCGTCACCCCATGGTGGCGGTAACTGACCTTGGCGGCATCGATCATGCGTTGACGGGTATCCGTGCGTTTGCCCATCTGCCCTTACCGACCCTCTCGTAACGCGGGGAACACCTCGGTGGTCAGGAGCCGCATCGACTCGACGGCGTACTCGTGGGGCATGCCGAACCAGTTGGTGCGAAATCCGAAGTCCGTCATGTGAAGATCATCGATCCAGGGGATGAGCATGGCGATGCAGTCATCGGGCGTGCCGATGATGAAACGCTCATCTTCCAAGAGCTCGAATGGGATGGCGAAACTCTCGTCGCCCGGAAGCGCCTTGTCCTGACCCCAGGCGGCGTACGCGTCGTACTTGGCGCCGAGGAATGGTCGGGCGATCTCGAGCGCTCGTTGGCGGGTCGGAGCACAGAAGATCTCCCGGGCCACCGACGTCCGAGACGACGCGGGGAGTCCAGCCTCCTGACGGGTCATCGAGAAGAGGTCGAGTTGCCGGGCCACCGTCGAATAGGTGGCGTGGGGATTGATCATCCATCCGTCCGACTGCAGAGCCGCCCGGACGACCGCTTTGTCAGCGTTGGCGGCCATCAGGATGGGGGGCCGTGGCTTCTGGACGGGCCGGGTGGAGATCGGGGTGCCCTGCACTTGGCACCACGGGAGATCGACCACCGGCACGTCGCTCGTCCATAGCTCCTTGAGCGCCGCGAGGTTTCCCTCAAACCGCTCGACCATGCTCTTTCGGTTGATCCCGAACGCCAGGTACTCCTCATCCCGATAGCCGAGTCCAGCCCCGAAGATGAGCCGCCCGCCTGACAGCACATCTATCGAGGCGAACTGCTCGGCCGTGGCCACCGGATTGTGGAGGGCCAGCAGGTTGATGGAGACCACCAGAGACATGTCTCCGGTCCGGTCGATGAGGCGCCCCAGCATGGCGACCTGGTCGATCCCGTGAAGCCAGGCCCCGGTCAAGAAGTGTTGGGTGACCGCCACTCCGTCCCATCCGAGATCACGTGCGGCGTCGGCGATGCTCAGTTCGCCGTCGATCTGGGCGGTCAGGTCGCCCCCGAGAGCGTGCTGGTTGGTGACCACTGCGCAGAACCGCAGCGGATTGACGGCACCCTCGGGGGCGCTCACCAGTAGCCTTTCATCAATTCAGAGGCCCACTGCGGTTGGACAACGGGACCGCGCGGTCCGAACTCTCGCATGAACGGCTTGATGTCGAGAACGGGAGTGCCCACTACTGCGTCTAGGCCCCGAACTTCCAGCCAGCCGGGACCAACGTCGACTAACTCGCACGTCGTGATTCCGATCCGGTTGGGACGATCCTTCGCCCGCTGGGCCAGGATGCCGATGCTCGGCCAGTCCTGCCTTCCTCGGGGGTGCCGGTCACCTCGGCAGATGGAGTCCTCACCGACCTGGTCGAAGACGAACACGACCTCCACGTGGGAGAACGCCTCGAGACCTCGGGTGGCCGTCTTCTCCAGAATCTCGTCATGTAACTCGATGTGCGCGCACACCGAGCCCCAGTTGTCGTCTTCGACCTCTGTTCGGCCGCCGACGACGCGTCCGACCGCCGTTATTGGTGAGGGCTGCATCCGACTCTCCTTTACTAGTACGAGCATCCTATCATTTAGGCAGGAGAATACAAGGATGAATGTACTAGCAAATGAATGGACGGCTCAGGGGAGCGGAGGCGCTCGGGAGCGGAGGGGGTTCGAACGTAGTCCGCTTGACCAGTCGAGCGGTCCCTTCGCCTGAACTGCCAGAGTGTTGCGATGCAGGTCCATCACGTGATCGAGGATGTTGCGATGGTGGTCGGTGCGGCCGCCGAGTCCATGGGCCATCCGCTGTCACTCCATAGCGAGCTGGACGTCGATGTCTACCGTTTACATCCCACTGACGCAGAATCTGACGCACCCGACCTCGTCGCACGTGCGTTCGGCGCTGAAGTGGAGCGAGAAGCAGTGGACACTGCGGCGCGCGCCCTGCAGATCTTGGCCAGCACACGATTCCCAGCCGAACGCTGCGCGCCTGGTGATCCCGTACTGGCACTCGGAGAGGGCCGACATGTACTCCTCACCGAATACGTCGTGCCGAGACCCGCTCCCAGTCCAGGGTTCGTTCTGGCCTGGTGCGTGGGATTGCTTAGTCGACTCGGCGAACGACCTGCCGACGGCATTCCCACCGGCGGCGGCTGGCATCGGCTCGGCCCCACTCCGTCGGTCGAGATCGACCACGCGCTTGCCCTGGGTGGCCACCTCGGAACATCGGTGGCCGAGCTCGTCGAAACCCTGGTCGACGCCGACGACGGAACCGGACTGCCCGAGGCGCTGATCCACGCCGACCTCACCCCGCCGAACGCGGTACCGCAGGGCGAGCAACCCCCGGTGATCATTGACTGGATCGGGGTGGGGCGTGGTCCGAGAATCTGGCCTCTGGCCTTCTTGCTCTACGCGGCAGGCCCCGCCGGTGCTCGCCGAGCACTGGACCGCTACACGCGCTCAGTTCCCCTATCGGAAGAGGAACGCGTCCGACTTCCAGCCATCATGATTGCCCGGCCGCTGACGCTCGACCTGTGGTCGGTCGCCTATGAACGCCTAACCGCTCGCCAAGCAATTGCCCGTTGCAGCGCCCATCGCTCCCGTGTCGAAGCCATCACCGCGGCCCTAAACCCTCCTGAAGGGACCCGATGATCGAGAGATGACCTTCGATGCAGGTTGCGAGGTGACGAAGGTGCCTTGCTCGGTGTCAGCGGCGATCGAGGCATCCAACTGGCAGACTTTTGCCCATGCCAACGATGGAGGATGTTCGAGGTTGGGCGCTGTCATTACCCGAGAGCACAGAGCAGCCCCATCACGAGTTGGGCTCGTTCAGGGTGCGCGGAAAGATCTTCGCCACGATCCCAAATGAGCAGTGCGTCCGCATCATGGTGGACGAGCACGAGATCCTGGCCGCCACCGCCTCCCACTCAGACGCGTGTCATCCCGTCTATTGGGGCAAGCGCCTGTCCTGCGTTGCCGTCGAGATCGCGACAGCCTCTGCCGACCTGATTCGCGAACTTCTGACAGAGGCATGGTTGCGCAAGGCCCCGGCTTCACTGGCAAAGGCATACACAGGCACCGAGCTGGACCCGCAGTGCGCTTCGCCACGTGGACGACGGAACCGACCCTGAGCCCCGGTCGGTCGAGGACTACCTCGCGTCACTTGACGACGCGCCGTTGGTTTCGGACACCCTCGTACTCATGGGCATGATGCAACGGATCAGCGGCGGGTCCCCGCAACTGTGGAACGTGGGCACTCGCGGCTTCGGCCGCTATCGGTTCGGTGCTCGAGCAGATCGTGCAGCAGCCATTCGACTACATCACATCTCAGGACGGACAGATGCACAGGGCATAGGAGCAGGTCCTCGGACGCGGGATTGGAGTTGGTCCACCTACTCGCGCACCTGATAGTGGGCCTAGGTCCTCTGGCGGGATGGGATGGCGCCGAATCAGTTTCCGACTTGAGCCAGAGGCCGTTGTTCGAACCCTTCCCTGACCTGGGGATACCTCAGAATCAGTAGAGCCGGTCAGTCGAGCGGACCTGGCTCCAAAGGGCTGGCGGATGCCGGATGGCGTGGCTACTGCACCTCTACCGGCGCCGGTGGAACCGGTCACCTGGTCCTCAGTGGTCGCGATGGCCATCGATGTTCGTGCATCGGTTTGGATTCGACTCCTTGGGGAGATCGATCGGTTGAGCCGCTGAACCAGGTGACGTAGCGGCTGACGAGCGGCGCTGCCGAAAGTCCATGGGCAAGCACCGAGAGTGCCACTGTGAAATAGGTGATCGTGGCGATCTCAGCTGCATGTGGGATGTGGGCATCCTCCACAATCACGGCGAACACGATGGACGCCAGTCCGCGAGGTCCGAACCACCCAATGAATGCGACAGTTGGCGGGCGCGGCATGGGTGCCCAGTAGTGCGATGGCAACGGGCACCATTCGGACGACAGTCAGACTCAATACTGCGTAGACAGCGATGTGCCAGTCAACGTCTTTGAAGGCCGGACCAAGCAGTACCGCCCCGAACACGAGGAACGTGACGCTGTCCAGCACCACTCCCGTGTTCTCGGTGAACCGCATCGTCGCTTCAATATCGCTACTGGCGAGAAGACCGAACATCGCCCCAGCCACGAACGCTGCGATGAAGCCCGATCCACCAAGAGCCGTAGCTGCCCCGTAGGCCGCCAGCGTGGTGGCCAATGGGATGATCTGGCGCCAGGTGGCGTCGATCATCTTGCGCCGATCGGCGAACGCGACGATTCCCGACGCGATCAGCGCCGCACCGAGTCCGCACAGCACCCCGTATCCGATCTCTTCGCCGACCACACGAAGTGGGTGCGAAGCGGAGCCGCCAGCCAGGGCGAGAAGGATCAGCAGCAGGGGCACGCAGATCCCGTCGTTGAGGCCGCTCTCGACATTCAGGGACTGGCGAACGCTCTGCGGAAGCCGGGTATCCGTCACGACGGCACTGCCGAGGCCTGCGTCGGTAGGAGCGAGGACGACACCAAGGATGAGGGCATCATTGAGGGAGAACGATCCGAACAGCATTTTCCCCGCCACTCCGCCGACGGCGACCGTGAGAATCAGACCAATACCGAGGAGTCGTGCTGGCATGGACGCCTCTTTCTTGAGGGTCCGCAGATCCACGCGAGAAGAGTCAGAAAAGAGCACCACGGCAAGTGTCGCCTCGGCGAGCGATCGAACCGTGGCGCTCGTCGGTTGCAAGGTGATCCTGTCAAGCACCAGCGGGCCGACAACTACACCTATGGCCACGACCATCATCGCCGGAGTGAACGGTGTCCCCGATAGGTATCGAGATACCGCCGCCACAAGAAGGAGCGACAATCCGACAACTGCGAGTCCAATTCCCATGGCGCGACGTCTCCAGTTAGGTCAATGAGTGTGTTTGCGCATTGTCCTCCAACCGAGGCAGATGCCGATGTCCCTCATGGGCACCTGCCGGTGGCGGCGCTTTGGGGGTGCGCTTTTGCAGCAGGCCAGCCAGGGGCATGACGATGACGGCGATGCCGACGCCGGCGAAGGTCAATAACACCCGGCGCACCTCATGGCCAAAGTTGGTGGGGTTGGACAGGTCCTCGGCAATGAGCACCATTCCGGCCATGGCCGCGCAGTAGAAGGCGTAATTGACCACGCGGATGGGACCGGGGAGAACGCTGAGGATGACGGTGGCCACTACCAGGACGACCTTGGAGTCCACGGTCACCAGGAATACCTCCGCCACCACGGCACCGATGGTCGCCCCGTCCAGGCGCTGCATGGTGGCCAGGGTGGACTGGTCCAGGATGGACTTCATCGCGGTCGGGTCCTACTCGTCGGGAAATGCCTGAGCGATTCGCATATGGACCAGTCGTTCGACCAAAGGCTTCGGTAGCGGCGAGTCGATCGGAAACTGAAGGGCACCAGACGAGAACGTGTACTCGTTCAGCTCTTCACGTAGTGCAGGAAACACCGATCCGCTGTGGGGCAAATAGCTGAGATGGTTCTTGAACGCCGCGAATCCCGCGATGACTTTGCCCCGAACTCGGAAGGCGGGCAATCCATACGAGATTCCCTCTTCAGCTTCAGGAACGGCCTCGATGATGGACTGGCGCAGGCGTTGGAGAGTCGAGCGCTTCGGTTCCTCGACGCCTGCAAGATAAGTGTCGATTTCGGCACTGGACATGGACTCGATTGTCGGCGCACATTCGTACAGGGTCAAGTGCGTCAACCGAGAGTCACTACGAACTACCGGGACAGTCGACTCTCGACCGCTGAACGGGCCCGGGCGACGACAGTTTGATCGTCGTGCAGGACGCTCACGATGTTGGTCCCGGCAAGAATGACACCGAGTTCGAATGAGATCTGCCCGGGGTCGGTGCCTGGCGGGAGTTCGCCATTCTCCACCGCCACGCTGGCTTCGCGTCGAGTAGGTCTCGCCACTGCTGTTGGACACGGGCTACTTCGTCATGAACACGTCCGGAGCGCCCCCCGACCTCTGCAGATGCGGCAACGAAGAAACAGCCGCCAGGGAAGATGCGCCGCTCCACGTAGGAAAGGAAGCCGTCACACAGGGCGAGCAGGCGTTCGCGTCCCGGCTCGGTCGCACCGAGGGCTGGTGTGACCACTTCGACGATGAAGCTTTCGCGTGCCGCGTTGATGGTCGCCAGCTGGAGCTCCTCTTTGGAACCGAACAGCGCATAGACACTGCTCTTCGCAATCCCGGTGGCGTCGGCGAGTCGGCCGATCGAAAGCCCTTCGATGCCCTCGATCGTCGCAAGTTGTGCGGCCTGTTTCACGATGCGGGCACGGGAACGCTCTCCGGGGGCCCGGGTCTGCTTCCTCGGCGCCTCCTCCTCTGGCATCGGCTTGTGTTCCTTCCCCCGCTCATCTGACCTCTTGCATCTTAGACGCACGATCGTTTACAGTTATTGTACGATCGTTCGTCTAGAAAGAGGCCCGAGCCAGTGACTGCCAAGGACTGGGAAGAAGCAGGTCGAGGTTGGGGAGCGCGTGCCCTGGAGTGGGCGTACCTGTTCGAGCCGTACGCACGCCCGGCCAACGAGTTGCTGCTCGACCGTCTGGGAATCGAGGAAGGTGACCGCCTCCTCGACATCGCCTGTGGGTCCGGGTTCGCTGCTCATCTTGCCGCCGAGAGGCAGGCCAAGATCTCGGGACTCGACGCAGCCGAGGCCCTCGTGACGATCGCAAGAACGAGAACGCCGAGCGGGGACTTCCGTGTTGGGGACATGTTCGAGCTGCCGTACGCAGACGGCAGCTTCGATGTGGCGACAAGCTTCAACGGCATCTGGAAAGGATGCGAAGGTGCACTGAGGGAAGCTCGACGGGTACTCGTGCCCGACGGTCGACTGGGACTCACCTTCTGGGGGCGATACGAACGACTCGGTCTGATGCCGTACTTCCTCAAGGTACTCGAGTTGTCTCCACCTGAACACGGGGCAGCCAACATGGAACATGGGGACACCGGCCGCCAAGGCGTCGTGGAGGGAATGCTGGCGGCTACGGGCTTTGCCCTGGCGGAGCGGGGAACCGTCGACGTCGTCAATGAGTGGCCCGACAGTGACACGGCAGTCCGTGCACTGGCAGCGGCGGGACCGTCCGTCCCTGCGATCGAAGCGGTCGGCTACGAAGCGTTCTGCGACGGGTTGCATGAGGTCATCTCGCCATTGTCCGATCGGGATGTCGGCATTCGGATCGTGTCCGAGTTCGGATGGATCGTCGCAAATGCCGACTGATCTCATGCAAGTCCTCGAACGAACCAAGGTTTGAATCCGTCACCTACTGCGCTTGATCGCGAATCAATGTGCGTGCCCGACAAAAGCGGAGTGATCTCATGATGCAACAGAGCATTCAGGAAACCTTGTACCCGGATCTCACTTGTTTCGGGTGCGGTCATGCCAATCCCGACGGCTTTCACCTGCGTAGCTACCGGGAAAATGAGGTCACTGTCGCCACGTTCACCGCCGGGGCCGAACACGACAACGGGTTCGGCTTCCTCAATGGGGGGATCATCTCAACGGTGCTCGATTGCCACACCGCAGCTGTTGTGATGTGGGAAGCCGATCGCCATGGCTGGAAGGCCGACGAAGGGGCGCCGGTCCCCTTCATCACCGCTGGCTTCGACGTGCGATTCCTGCGGCCCACGCCGTTGGGACCGCCGCTGTCGCTTCGGGCTGAACCCGTAGAGGTTTCTGAATCGACCATCGTTGTGAGTGCTGAGCTTGTCTATGAAGACAAGCTGCGGGCGACGATGCTGGCGAACTGGTTGCGATTCCATCCTCGTTAGGACCGACGCCGGCGAACTCGACCGGGCCACCGTCGAGATCGTTCGACACCGGTTGGCCGCCGGCAGAGGTTCGAATGCATTTCGCATCACCCGGTCAGTTTGCGGCGGGCTCCGAAGAGCACAAAATCGGCCATCGCCTACACGACCTCGGCGATGCCGTTACCCTGACCACCGGTGGCATGGCCCAGGCGAAAAAAGAACCTAGCTGCGGAAATCCCGAGTCGGCGCTCGCATCATCACAGAAGCGACACCTTGGCAACTCTCTTAGCCCTGCTCCTGGCAATCACGGCACCAGCAGTACTCGTCGTGGCACAAGGCGACGCCGCGACCGCTCGGACCAGCACCGCGTTCGACCCGGCCAGCCTGGTAGACACCTTCGTCGGCACCGGTTCCGCTCCGGCGGTTGCGGGCACAATCGACACGTTCCCGGGGGCCGACGTTCCCTTCGGGATGGCCCAATGGAGTCCTGACACGACGCCCGATCGCGCCCAGGGAGGCGGCTACGACTACGCCGATGGCAAAATCTCCGGGCTAAGTCTCACGCATCTATCAGGGCCTGGGTGCTCGATCTTCGGCGACATCCCGATCCTACCCACCGTCGGACCGCTCCCCCAGAACCCTGACGGTCTTGCTGAACCTTTTTCTCATTCCGAGGAACAATCGGCGCCCGGCCGCTACGAGGTTGCCCTGGGTTCACCCGCCGTTGTTGCGCAGCTAGCAGTCACGACTCGATCTGGGATCGGGGCGTTCACCTTTCCAGCGTCTGCCGCGGCCAATCTTCTGTTCAAAGTCAGCGACAGCGCTAACGGGATTGGAGATTCGTCGGTACAGGCCGTGGGAGACGACGAAGTCGTCGGTTCCGCGACAAGCGGAGATCTCTGCGGTGGGCAGAACTCCTACACGGTGTATTTCTTCGCGACTTTCAATCGCCCCTTCGCCGGCGAGGGGACGTGGGACAATTCCGGCCTTCATCCAGGTGCTTCCGGTTGTTCTGGGTCGCAGGAGGCTACGTGCGGGACTTGGGTGAGCTTCGGTACGGAGTCGAACCGGACGGTCGTCATGAAAGTGGGAATTTCTTACGTGAGCACGGCGAACGCTGAACTGAACCTCCGAACGGAGGATCCAGGATGGGACATCGGTCAGGTTGCGTCGCGAGCGACAAAGCAATGGAACGCCGCACTCGGGCGCATTGTGGTTCGAGGGGGTTCGCTGCCTGCGAGACAGATGTTCTACACGGCCTTGTACCACTCGCTCCTCGACCCCAGCACTTTCAGCGATGTCAATGGGCAATACGAAGGCATTGACGGGCACGTGCATGACGCCGACAAGAGAACGCAGTACGCAAACTTCTCCGAATGGGACATCTATCGGACCGAGATCCCGCTGTTGTCGATGATCGATCCTGACCGGGTCTCCGACATGATCCAGTCTCTGGTCAATGACGCCGCGCAGACGGGTTCACTGCCAATCTGGGAACTCGCTGATGATGATACGGACCAGATGAGTGGGGACTCCGCCGATCCCATCATCGCCGAAGCCTACGCCTTCGGTGTACGCGGATTCGACGTTCATGCTGCCGTAGCCGACATGATTGCCGGAGCGACGTCTATGCGCAGCTTCGACGGGTTCATGGAGCGGCCATATCTCTCCCAATTCGACCAGGACGGGTACGTCGAAAACTATGCCGTAGGTTCAGACCAAACGTTCGCAGTCGGTGCTTCAATGACGCTCGAATACGCGATTGACGACTTCACTGTCGCAGAGATGAGTAGTGCGATCGGTCACAAGGCCGAGTCACGCCTGATGCTGGCACGCTCTCAGGACTGGGAGACCTTGTTCAATCCCGTGACCGGTTACATTCAGGGCCGCTTGCCAGACGGCAGCTTCCCTTCCGGACCTGCGTTCCAACCCACACCGCCGAACATCGAGGCCCTCGGCCAGAACCAGTTCGGATTCCAGGAGGGCAATGCCATCCAGTACACGTGGAGCGTCCCGCAGGACCTCGGCACACTGTTCGCCCTGATGGGCGGGGATCAGAACGTGACAAGTCGGCTCGATCAGTTCCTTAGCGAGACGAACGCGGGTCCATACCTCCCCTATGACTGGAGTGGCAATGAACCTGACCTATGGGTCCCTTGGGAGTTCGACTATGCAGGTGCTCCGTGGCGCACTCAGGAGGCCGTTCGCCAAATTGCCAGTACCTCGTACTCGCTGAGCCCGAACGGTGAGCCCGGCAATGACGATCTCGGCACGATGTCCGCGTGGGTACGTGTGGGCAGCACTTGGTCTGTACCCGCTCACGCCAGGAACGGCAGACCTGGTCATTGGTAGCCCGATGTTTCCGAGCGCGATGGTCAGACTCGGTAACAGCAAACGTCTCGAGATCGAGGCAGCTGGGACGCCCAATGTCTATGTTCGATCGGCGACAGTGGCATCTGGGTCAGGCGACGGAGCGCCACTGGAACGTCCGTGGGTCTCGTCGGACATCGTGCGCGACGGGGGTGAGATCCATTTCGTCCTCGAACCGAAGCCCAACAGGCACTGGGGCACAAGTTCGGCTTCTGCCCCACCCTCGTTCAATGAATCTGCCACGTCGCTCGTTGGGTTTACCGTGCCGAGCGGCGCCATCCAGGACCTCCAGGACGGGCACGGAACGGCAACCATTGGGATTGAGTCGATACGGACCACTCAGAGCAGGGTGAATTGGTCGGCTTCTACGTCGAACGGCATCACGGTGTCACCGTCGTCGGGGCACATCAGCGTTCCCGCTGATCGACAGGGCGCCCCACGTCGCGGTTCCGTCACCATCCACGTCACATCCTCAGCAACAACGGCTGGAGCCGTGCACTTCCACTTTTCGACTCCGGGTAGCCCTCCAAGCATCCCACCCGTAACCCTCGAAGTCGACCCTTGAGGCACCGCACGAAATGCAGGTCAGTCGCTGGCGCCTCTGGATCGAGCTCCTTGGCGTAGAACGAACGCCACCGATCGCGTCATGTCCAGAATTCCAGCAGCGAGACAGGTGCGATCACTGCGAGGCCAGGATGGCTGCCAACTCCGCCACCGGGTCGCGCACGACCGGACCAGTGGCTGACACCTCCGCCCGAACGATGGTGCCGTTGAAGGCGAACGGCGCCTGATAGTCGTCCCCCACTGCAGGGCCCCATTCGTAGCCGCACGTGAGCCCGATCATCACTTCGTTGAAGGCCACCGGGGTGAAGCGCTCCACTTCGCCCGACCCGACCTCCACTCCGTCCTGCACGAGTACAGCCTGACCCCCGAGCGCATCATCCTTCTCGAAGCGGAAGGCCACCTCATGTCGACCTGGACCCAGTGATACATCTGCCACCACCTGGTAAAGGCGCTTGCCGTACAGGTTGTGTACGTAGCGTAGGCGGCCGTCGATTAGGTGGAAGGACCAACCACCGAGTGCGCATCCGAGCGCCAGAAGGGTTCCTGACGGCACGACACTCTCGGCGACCTCGATCGTGAGCTCGATGGCATGGGAGCGGTTTCGGACGTCGACCGCGACCCACTCGGGCACCGGTGCTCCCCCCTGGAAATAACGGTAGGTGTCTTGGGAGCGCCGGCGGTCGTGCTTGTGCGCAATTGCCTCGAGCACCCGGTTGTCGAGTGGGAGCACGTCGTTGTGACGTGCCTCTTCCCACCACATCGCGACGAGCTCGGCGACCTTTTCCGGAAACTCAGCGGCGAGGTCACGCGACTCGGAAACGTCATCGGTCACACGGTAGAGCTCCCAGACGTCGTCCTCCCATGGCGCGGATGCCCGTAGACCGTCGTCGTAGATCGGGCCGACCGGGTGGTACGTCACCGCTTTCCACCCGTCGTGGTAGATGGCACGCGAGCCGAGCATCTCGAAGTGCTGTGTCCGGTGCCGGCCAGGCTCGTTCTCTCCTTTGTCGCCGAGAAGGTAGGAAAAGCTGATGCCGTCGAGGTGTGACTGGGCGATGCCGTCGATCTCAGCCGGTGGCGAGATGCCAACCAGCTCGAGCACCGTCGGCGCAATGTCGATTGCATGGGCGTACTGCCGCCGAACTCCGCCACCCTCAGCTGCCGATCGGCGGCGCGGCAGGCGGACAATGCAGGGATCGGCGACGCCACCCTCGTGGACTTCCCGCTTCCAACGCTTGAATGGGGTGTTGCCTGCCATGGTCCATCCCCACGGGTAGTTGTTGTGACTGCTCGGCCCGCCGATCTCGGCGAGCCGTGCGTACATCTCTCCCTCGCCGGTGCCCTCGAAGTTGGACAGGCGGCCCTCGTTGATCGTCCCCTCCTTGCCCCCCTCCGAGCTAGCACCGTTGTCCGAGACGATGATCACCACGGTGTCATCGGCGTCGCCCACGTCCTCGATGAACGTGAGCACCCGGCCGATCTGCTCGTCGGTGTAGGACAAGAAGGCGGCGAAGCACTCCATGAAGCGCTCGGCGAGTGCCCGCTGACGTTCGTCGAGGCTGTCCCATGCGGGGACCCACGGCGGGCGCGGCGTGAGCACGGTGCCCTGCGGGACGACGCCCATCGCCAGTTGGCGGGCGAAGGTCTCCTCGCGCCAGGCATCCCAGCCGTTGGCGAATCGGCCCTTGTATCGCTCGATCCACTCGGCCGGCGCGTGGTGAGGGGAATGGCAGGCCCCAGTGGCGAAATATAAGAAGAAGGGAAGCTCGTCGTCTACGGCGCGCAGGTCGCCCAGGTACTCGATGGCCCGGTCGGCCAGATCCGCGCTGAGGTGGTACCCCTCGTCGGTCGAACGCGGCGGACGTACGGCGTGGTTGTCGTGGTACAGCGCCGGTACGAACTGGTGGGTTTCACCGCCATGGAAGCCGTACCAGCGATCGAACCCGCGCCCGAGGGGCCATGTCGCCCGCGAATTCGCCATGTTGGTCTCGCCCTCGGGACTCAGGTGCCACTTCCCCACCGCATAGGTGGCATAACCGGTGGACCGCAGCATCTCGGAGAGGAAGCCGTTCTCGCGGGGCGGTCGTCCCCAGTAGCCGGGAAAACCTGTGGCCAGGTCGGCCACTCGGCCCATGCCGCTCCGATGGTGGTTCCGCCCAGTCAGCAGACAGGCCCGCGTCGGCGAGCACAGTGCGGTGGTGTGGAAGTTGGTCAGTCGGACACCCTCGGCGGCGACGGCGTCGATGAAGGGGGTCTCGATGTCGGATCCATAGCAGCCGAGCTGGGCGAATCCGACGTCGTCGAGCACGATGAGCACTACGTTGGGCGCGTCAGCTGGCGGGCTTGGCATAGGCGGCCACCAAGGCTCTGAATCGCGCCAGTCGTTGCCGATCTTTCCCTGGAACTCCACCGGCACCACGCTCCCAATTCGTCGGTATTCCCGAAAGCTTGGCACTTCGTGTGCGCGACCACTGAGACTCGCGATCTGCAATCGCCCGATGCGACATTCACTCAGGTCACGCCATCGCTGCTCGCGGGGTTCGGTCACTTCCTGAGGGGCACCTGGGGGGCGATCAGGTGCCAGAGATCGCCTTGTATCAGGCCTTCGCAGGACGAACTCCGGTGCTTTGATCGCAGTGGCGGAAATTCACTGGTGTCTGTAGCGTGTCCGTCAATTAGCGAAAGCTGGGGCGGGCCGATCCGGCGGGATCAGAGAGGTGACGGCGGACAGGCGGCTGCCTTGTAGCGACCAAGGGAGGGATCCAGTTGAGGAAACAACATGCACTGTTGCGCACGGCCGCAGCGCTAGGGGCGGCGGTGACTCTGGCCTCCGGTCTACTTCTCGGCATCGGGGTGAGTGCTGCCTCGGCGACGACTCCGGGAACCGTCTACGTCGCTCAGACCGGGACGGACGCCGGAAACAACTGCTCAGTGCGGACCAACCCGTGCGCCACGGTAACCAATGCCCTCACGCAAGCCTCCAAGGTTGCAACTGCCGCCGTTGTCGACGATTTGGGTGGCACGATCATGGACAATGTGGTGATGCCCAACTCACTTAGCTCGGTGACGATCACTGGAGCGACGGCATCTGCCTCCGACCCCCCGGTCATTGACGGGGCTGACGGGAAGCCCGGTTTGCCCACTGGCGATGTTATCCAGGGCAGTGGGAACTCCAATCTCACGGTTCTTGACCTCACTGTCGAGAATGCCGCGGGCGTGGCCAACGATATTGACAATCGTGGCACCGGAACGTTCACGGTGACTGACAGCACCCTCGCCGGAAGTGGTGCTTCCGGGATCGACAATGACGGCGGCGGAAATCTCAATGTATCCGACTCGACCATTTCTGGAAACGCCGAAGACGGGATTGTTCTCGACGTGGGCGGCGTCGCTCAAATCAGCGCGAGCACGCTGGTTGGCAACGGCTGGTGGGGTATTGCCAACCGAATCGGCCCTACCGATCTCCCAGTCGTAGGTGCCTCGCTACTGGCGAGCAACGCCAAGGGGGACTGTGAAAACACCAGCGTCAGCAGTGCCGGCTACAACTTGAGCACCGACTCCACATGTGGCTTTCCGACCTCAGATGTAATCGCCAACCTCCGACTCGGGTCCTTGAAATACAACCACCATGGTCGGACAAAGACCTACCAACCGCTCGCCGCGAGCCCGGCGATCGACGAGATCCCGCCGACGGTGAACCCACTGGATGGCTTCACCGTCTGTCCAGGTACGGATCAGGACGGACTGGCCCGTCCCGCGTACGGCCAGAGCAACTGTACGATCGGTGCGGTCGAGGGGGACGCCAATATCCCCACGTCGGTCGTGGTAACTGCGATGCCCTCCACGGTCGTGGCTGGACACAAGGTTGTCTACATTGCGTCGGTGAACTCGACAATCGGCACAGCGACTGGGTCAGTTGCCTTTAGCATTGGTTCGACGGTTCTGTGCACGGCTCAGTTGACCGGTGGTGCAGGAGCGTGCGGATCGACCAAGGCCCCAGCGGGAACCGACACCGTGACCGGACGGTACGCAGGTGCCGCCAAATACGAGCCGTCCTCTGGAACGACGACCCTAACGGTCACCGCCACATAGCACCTGAACTCCCTAGCCAGGGCCTTACTCCCGGACACGCCGATTGGCTTGAATCAGCCGGGTAGTGACTGGGCGAGGTACGGGATCCGCATGGAACGGATAGTTGGATGAGGCACCCGAGCATCTCTCCGCCTCAGGCCGGCGCAAGCGCCGGTTCGGGAGCGCCCCAGGCGGTTGGGCCGCTCAACGGACCGGTCCCGTCACTTCACTCGGCCACCCGCGTGGCAATCCCCAGGGTTCGGAATTTCGCCCTATCGGTCACCCGGTTCAGGCTTTTGTCGATTCAGCGAGCCCCGTAGGCGTCCATGAATGCATGAGCGGCCTTGCGGGCCACTGGGATGAGGTCGTGTGTCGACGCGTAGTCGTCATCGCCGGTGAACATGGCCTTGTTGACCGGGATCCAGAACAACATGCCGACGAAGTGCTCCGCTGCTGCATCGGCGTCGTCAACTGCGAGAACGCGCCGATCCACAAGAGCTTGGAAGCTGCTGGCAAGTGCTGCGAGGACCCGTTCGAACCCCTTCTCGTACCAGGCCGTCGAGATCTCGGGGAAGCGATCCGCGGAAGAGATCACCAAGCGCCGGAGTCGCAAGACCCGTGGCTGCATCAACGCCATGAGAAACGTCTCGGCCAGGTGCTCCAAATCCCTGGAGAGATCCACCGTTGCCGGCAGCTGCTCCGCAATGACACCTATGAGCGCGCTCATGTCGTCAGTCGTCGACAACACGATGTCGGCGAACAGGTGCTGCTTGTCGGTGAAGTGCTTGTAGACAGTCTGCTTGGAGACCCCGGCCTTCACCGCGATCTCTTCCATCGTCGTGCCTTCGTACCCTTTGGCGAGGAACGTGCCGATGGCCGCTTCGCGAATCTCGCGGTGGCGCCTGTCCGAGTTGCGCTCAGTCGTCTCCGGGGTGCTCAGACCTGCCACCTCATTCAGGGTACTAGACGGATCAGTTCCGATAGAGTACTATACGGTCTAGTTCCGAAACCGACCGCAGGAGGTCAACCATGAAGCTCGAGGCATACCTGTTCTTTCCGGGCAACACAGAGGAGGCCGTCAGCTTCTACCAGTCCATCCTCGGTGGCGAGCTGGCGATCACCCGGCGCGGTGATGTGGATCCGACCGCATCCGAAAATGAGAAGCACCTCGTGATCAACGCATCGTTGGACACCGGGTCGTTCACGCTGCGAGCCAGTGACCGTGCCGATGCATCCAATGAGGTCCAGACCAGAGTCGAGCTCTCCATCATCGGACCCGACGAGAACGAGCTCCGCCGGATCTTCGATGAGCTGAGTGCTGGAGGAGCCGTCAAGGCGCCACTCGAGAAGATGTTCTGGGGTGACACCTTCGGCGCTCTGATCGACAAGTTCGGTATCGGCTGGCAGGTCAACATCTCCGCCAGCTGACGAGGTTCAGCATCATTGATGACAGAGCCAACTGCCCGATCCCAAGGAGGTGGAATCTTGCCTGACCAGACTGCACCGTGGCCGAAGCAAGGACCTGCGTCGTATTTTCCATCGATCGAGAAGAAGTACGGTCGCTCGATCGCCGAGTGGCAGAAGATCATCGGCAACTGTGGACTCGAGAAGCACATGGCGATCGTCGGCCACCTCAAGTCCGAGTACGAGATGGGTCACGGGCACGCCAACGCCCTCGTCGGATGGTCGCTCGCAGGCAACACAGCTGCTCCGTAGCGTCGTTCGAACACCGACGAGCGAATCGGAGATAATGCTCAGATGACTGCGACCGACCCAGCCCACGACTGGGACAGCTCGTACACCGGCCCGGCGCCGCCCTGGGACATAGGCCGCCCGCAGCCGGCTTTTATCCACCTTGCCGATACGGGCATGCTCACCGGCTCCCTCCTCGACGCAGGCTGCGGGACCGGCGAGCACGCGATCCTCGCAGCGCACCACGGCGCCCTCGCCATCGGTATCGATATCTCTCCGCGGGCAGTCGAGATCGCCCGGCGAAAGGCCATTGAGGGCGGGGTCGAGATCAACTTCCAGGTGCTCGACGCCCTGCGACTCGACTCGCTCGGCAACTCTTTCGACACGATCCTCGACTGCGGTCTGTTCCACGTCTTCGACGACCCGGCCCGCACCCGGTACGTCTCCGCCCTCCACGCCGCTCTCCATCCAGGCGGTCACCTTCACCTCATGTGTTTCAGCGATCGCCAGGCCGGTGACTGGGGTCCCCGCCGCGTCACCGAGGGCGAGCTGCGTGTCGCATTCGGATCAGGCTGGCGATTCGATTCGCTCACTCCCAACGGCTTCGACATCAATCCGGTGCTCGGCTCCACTAGCGCTGAAGCGTGGTTGGCTGACATTGTCCGGCTGGCGCCCCAGTAGCGGGACCGAGCCTGCAGTTCATGAACGGCCGTCTACTGCGGCGCCCCCGTCATGTGCGCCAACATCTGTTCGAGCGCCGCCTGGTCGGGTCCCACAAAGGGCCCGGCGTCGGGCCCGATCTCGAATGGGGCGCGGGGCGTTTCACCCCGCTGTTCCCCAAACTCATGCGGCTACTCGCAGCCGTCTGCCCACCTCCGACCTGACGGACGAGGAACCTGGCGTTCGGTCGCCTGGCTCCCTGCACATCCCCGCGTCCGTCATCTCGGAGGCGCTGACCCACAGCACTCCTAGTGTGCGTATGGAAAGCTCATCGTTCGGGAAGGCTGGTGATGCACGTGATCAAGGAACTCAGTGACATGCCGCCGGGAGTCATCGGATTCGAGGCCGCCGGAAAGCTCAAGGCCGAGGATTACCGAGATGTCGTTCTGCCCGCACTGGAACAGGCTGCGGCAAGGGGCGACGTCCGATTCGTCATCGTGATGAGCGATTTCGACGGGATGTCCGGCGGGGCACTTTGGCAGGATCTCAAGCTGGGCATCGAACACCTGCGCGCCTGGAAGCGCATTGCATTGGTGACTGACATTGAATGGATGCATCACCTGACTGACCTCTTTGGTTGGATGACCCCGGGCGAGACGAAGGTCTTCACCATCGCAGAGCGGGCGGCGGCTATCACCTGGGTCGCCGGTTGAAGCTCCGGTCCACATCAGGACGGCAATTCGTGATCCGCCGAAGCCCTCAGGACATTCGGTGAGCTCTTCCGAGCGGGCGGGCACCCTCCTTCGGGTGGTGCAGTGGACCACCGGAAACGTGGCACGCCAGACAGTCCGTGCCGTACTTGCCCGTCCCGATCTCCAACTCATCGGGGTCTACGCCCACTCCACCGACAAGATCGGGAAGGATGTCGCCGAGCTGTGCGGCCTGGGTGCGGCCACCGGCGTCCGTGCGACGGACGACGCGGATGCGCTGCTGGCCCTTGCCCCCGACTGCGTGATCTACACGCCGCTCCACCTCGACGTCGAGGAGCTGAAGGCGATCCTCGACCGTGGGATCAACGTCGTGACCAGTTCGGAGTTCCTCACAGGCTCCGGCCTGCACCCCGCGGACCGGGCCGGCATCGAGCATGCGGCGGCGACCGGAGGCGCCACCGTCTTCGGCAGTGGCATGAACCCGGGGTATGCACAGCTCCTGGCAGCCGTCGGCGCCGGCCTCAGCATCGGCGTCCGCCACATCCGACTGACGGAATCGGTCGATGTCAGCTTGTTTGCCGGGGATGCCAACATGGACGACCTCGGATGGGGACGCCCCGAGGGGGACCCGACCCATGCAGCCGACGTCGAGCGTGCCACCGCGGTGTTCGCCGAAGGGGTCGAGGTGTTGGCCCGGATGGTTGGAATTGAGTCTGACGAACTCCGATGCACGGTGGAGTTCGCGCTGGCCGAGAAGGACCTCGCCCTCCCGGGTCGGCCCATCGCGTCAGGGACCGTGGCTGGAATCGACGTGCGGTGGGAGGCAATCGTTTCCGGTCGGCCACTTATCGAGAGCCATCAGCGATGGGTGATGAGCAGGTCGATCCGACCGGCCTGGACCGTGGAGCACGGGTATGTCGTCGAAGTTGCCGGCGATCCCAATATCAAGGTGAAGCTGGACATCTGGCCTGACGTGGACGACCTCGCGGCACTATCGGTCGATGACATCCACGCCATCGGCATGCGGATCACCGGTGTGCCCCTGGTCAATGCCATTCCTTCGGTCTGCGCAGCAGATCCCGGCATCCGCACCTACGCCGACCTTCCGACGATCTCCACCCGCCTGGTCCCATTTCTGCCAGGTTGACCCGGTCCTACTCCGACTCGTCCTCGCTGTCCCAACCGGGAGAACCCTCGGCTGTCCAGGTGCCGATGACCTCCTCACACGGCACCACCAATCCGGCGATGTTCGGGTAGCCAGCGTACGGGGCGAGCATGATCAAGGTCTCCCGCAACCCGTCCGGGGTGAGCTCACCTCGCTTGAGTGCCGCGCGGGCCTGGATCTTCCAGGTGTCGACCTGGCCGTTGGCAGCGATGACCCCCATGAGGAGCATCCGTCGGGTCCGCACGTCCAACACCCCACGCCGCCACACCTGGTCGAAGAGGGTCTGCACCATGACGTCGTTGAATGCCATGGTGCCCTCGGGAAGGGTGACCACGTCACCCGCATAGACGTCCCTCAGGACCTCGAGACCGCGGTCATACGGTGTCGGTGAATCGTCTGTCATGTCGCATTCCCTTCGTCGGGGTGCCGAGTCGGCACGTGTCATATCGTGTCGTGCGCCGCGTCGGACTCGTCCGGCAGGAGGTACGTCCGGAGGAACTGCGCTTCGGCAAGATCACGTCCGGGCAGGTCCACGCCCTGACCCTCGCCGACGAGCCGCATGAGCTCGAGGTCCTTCTGGATGATGGCGCCCGAGGTGCGCCGCATCGGGAGGATGTTGCGATCTTCGATAATGCTGTCGGGCAGTTCGTGGAGTCCGAAGAAGCTCTCACCCATCCGGCCGAGCTGACCGTTGGCCCGCATCGCCTCCTTCAATCCTTCAACCGGCAGATCGAGTTCCTTGGCCAGGCGGACCGCCTCGGCCACGCCCAGGTGGGACACGTATGTCTGGAGATTCAGGCACAGCTTCAGCAGGTTGGCGTTTCCCAGAGGCCCGGCCTGGACGAGCGTCTCTCCGCACGCTTTCAGCACCGGCTCCAGCACGGCGATGTCGTCGGGGTCCCCGCCGAGGAGGAAGGTCGTACGCCCCTCCGCCGCGGCAAAGTGCCCGCCGGTCAGGCATGCCTCGACGATCCGGACCCCATGTGGGAGTGCCTCAGCGGCGGCCCACATGACGGTCTCGGGCAACACCGTGCTGTGGATGGCCACAACTGCTCCCTCCGCCAGGTTGGCGAGCAGACCCTGGGGCCCGTCGAGCACCGTACGCACGTGGGCATCGGCGGGTACACAGACTCCCACCACGTCCGACAAGTGAGCCACCTCGGCCACCGATGTGGCACCGATCGCCCCTTGACCCACGACCGCCTCGAGGGGCTCGGGGTCGAGATCGAACACTGTCGGATGCAGTCCAGCCCGCAACATGCTCTCGACCAGGGGCCGGCCGATCAGTCCGACCCCGACGAATCCGATGCGGGTGCTCATGGTCTGGCCTCCGGAGCGTCTGAGCGACGGGGCCGTGGCGTCAAGGACGGGCTGAGCATGGCCCGACTGGTGCGGAAGGTGCGGTCGGCGATCCGCCATCCATCGGTCCCACGGTGCAGGCGGTCCTCATAGATTCCGATCGTATCGATCCAGTCATCAGGGTGACTGGCCAGGACGGTAACGGCGTGGACGTACGTGATGGACGACGCCTGGTCACCGATCACTTCGACCTGGAAGTTCGAGAGAAGGTGCTGGGTGGGGCCCATCCCGGCATGGGCATCCTCCATGAATGTGATCAGGTCGCCCGCTCCCCGCCACGACCCGATGTCGCCATAGTCGCTGGTGGCGTCCTCGGTGAAGCAGGTCCGGAGGAGCTCCCAGTCCTTGGTGTCGATCGCCCGTGCATAGCGGATCAGCACGGCCTCGATCTCCTCGCGGTCCACGCTCATCGGTCCTCCCCCCGTTCACCTGCGTCGGTCGACCGCCTGCCCCGGATGCCCGACCCTGACGGTGGGAGGCACCCTGCCAGGCGGGTTTGCACGTGTCAACCCGGTGGCGAACACTGCGCCTCATCGATCACGCCTGATTGAACGCCACCCGGAGGGCTCTGGTGCAGAGACCTCTGGTGACTCGGGACTACCCGACCGTGCTCGGCACCGGGTAGACGTCCTCGGTCCCGTGGAATGTCGGATCGGGAGTCGGCACGACCGTGATCGGACCCTTGACCTTCACGACGCGGGTGATCGGGGTCGCTGTTGCACCCTCGCTCTCGGTGCCCTTGCCGACCATCTGATACGCCGTCGAACTCACGCTGGTCCGGTGGAGCGTGAACTTCCAATTGATCGTGGCCATGACGCTCGTCACCGTCGCCGTACCCGAGCCTCCGGTGGCCGTGAACTTGATCGTGCCGGACTCGTTGCACTGGACGACGATCGGATCGATGGCAGGGCCGATGGCGCAGCTCGTGGAATGGAACTCGAGCCCGGTGGTGGAGGGCGGCGAAACGATCGCGCTGAACTGCACGATGTACTGAGGGACAGGGGCTGGTTTCGATGTCGCCCCTGCCGAGGTCGGCAGTGCAACGAATACTGAGCCCGCAGTGAGCGCAAGGGCTACTGCAGCAACGCGTCGATTGGCCATCATCTAGTTCCTTTCACCAAAATGAGACGTACACCTTGAAAGACGCACGGAACCTCCATTTCGTTACTCTGAGTGACCGTTCAGTAGCTGGCAACAGACAAACCGGTGGTCGTGGCCGTCGTTGGTGCGGGGATCCGGTTCGGGAAAGGCGCAAGGTAACAGATGGACAGGTGCAGTCACCTCCCCCTCTTCGCCAGAGAGTGGATCAAGGCCGACATCCACGGAAGGATCACACCGTGACCAGCGGAACCGGATTGTTGACCACGACCGATGCTCCCCCGCTTGTCCCGCCTCCCGTCGAGCCGGAGAACGTCTCTCGACGGGTACGTCGGAATCGCTTCGTCGCAGTCCTCATATTGATCACAATCGTGGGACTGGGAGTGTGGCTCCTCAATGACGGTGGGCAGGCCGCCACGGCCCCTCCCCACCATCACGCAGGTCCCCGTGTCCCGTTGCCGGCGCACGCCGATCCGAGACTTGACCCCGAATGGGAAGGCGACGGAAAGCCGGTCACCATGGCCTTCGGCGGCGACGTCAATTTCCCGTCAGGCAGCACACTCGGAGCGCGACTGGCCGACGATCCGGAAACCGCCCTGGGTACAGGAGTGCCGGCCTTGCTCGGTGGGGTCGACCTCAGCATGGTCAATCTCGAGACGGCGGTCACTGACGGCACCTGTCCGGACCCTCAACCCAAGACATACGACTTCTTCGCCCCGGCCAGCGCATTCACCGCCCTCCGCTCGGCTGGCGTCAACCTGACCACCGAGGCCAACAATCACGGCGAGGACTGCGGACAGCCCGGACTCCAGATGGCGTTGTCGGCCCGCGCTCGATCCGGCTACCCGGTTCTGGGCATAGGCCAGAATGTGACGCAGGCGTTCACCCCTTATCAGACCGTCATCGACGGTCAGCACATCGGAATCATCGCCGCCACCCAGGTCATCGACTCCGATCTGCAGACAACCTGGACGGCCACAGCCACCCAACCCGGTTTGGCGTCGGCCTACGACGTGGCCGATCTGGTGTCGACCGTCGAGGCGGCCCGCCGGATCGACGACACGGTGGTGGTCTTCCTCCACTGGGGCGTGGAACTGGACGCCTGCCCCGATCCCCTACAGGAGCCGTTGGCCACCGAACTGGTCCGGGCCGGCGCTGACATCGTGATCGGAAGTCACGCCCACGTGTTGCTCGGTGGCGGCTACCTGGGATCTGCCTACGTGGACTACGGCCTGGGGAATTTTGCGTTCTACAACACACCTCCGCCCACCGATCAGAGTGGCTCCTTGACCATTACCGCCACCGGTCGACACATCGACAATGTGACCTGGCGTCCGGCGCTCATCAACGATGAGCTACCCGTCCCACTAACCGGCACCGAAGCTTCGGCCGCCCTTCAATCGTGGGCAGGTGACCGGACGTGCACCGATCTCGCGGCGGCGCCGAGCAATTCTCTGGCCTCGAGTGTCACTGAGACCTCGCCGGCACCGCCGGCCGTGGCCCAGCAGCTGTCTCAGGACAGCTGAGGTTCTCGGTCGCCATCACGACTCCGGGATCAACTCCCGTGGTCAGGAATGGGCGAGATGGATTGCCGCCTCGGGGGTGTTCACCTTGAACGCGATGCTCTCCTCGATGTAGAGGTCGACATTGCGACTGGTGGCATCCAGGTAGCCGATCGAGAAGTCCTGGCCCACGGTGATGGCATAGTCGCCGCCGCGCTGGGAGAGCACGACCGCCCCTTCGATCGCAGGGGCCCACACAACCGGGCCACCGAGCAGTTGCCGTAGGTGCTCGAGCACGGGATACCCGCCGTGTTCGATGGTCTCGGTGACCCCTGTGTAACAACAGGTGCCCAGGGCGATGGCATAGGGACCGGCGATGTCGGCCATGCGCAGGACGGTCACTGCCTTGGCCACATGCTCGGGGTACTCGCTGTAGTCATCCCCGATGGCGACGACCTCGTGGGGCGACGCGGTGATGATCCCAGCGATGCCAGCGGCAGGATCTCCGTGGAACACCAGGTGATCCTCGGCCAGGGCGGCCGCCCGTCCGGCATCGATGACGGCGTGGAGGTCGGGGTCGCTTCCGCCCCGTTCGACCGTGTCGAGCTCGTCCCGGGCGAGGGTGAAGGGCGCCCGATACTCGACCAGTGGGATCACCCGCCGACGGAACGACTCCACGGAGCCATGTGGGGTGCTGTCCGCCGGCTCGATTCGACCCGTGTCGACCGCCGAGTAGTCCCAGCCGAGCGGGCCGGCGAAGTCGACCAGTCGGCGGGCGGCCAGGTAGAGCTTGAGTGAGCGTGCGGCTTCCTCGTCGATCTGGGTCCATGCCGCATCGGTTACCGGCGCCAGCTCGCGCATCAGGTGGTTCATGTTTGTAACGTACCTTTCTGTCGTAGATCGCCGATCCCGAGACTGCCGTCCGATCCGGCCGCCGCTGCGGCGAGGGGGTTGGGGGTCGGTGGCGCGATCCGGGTGAGGGTGTTTCTGTCGTTATGGGAGACGAGTTCGTCCCGACCGGGGACGTCGAGCATCCCCTCCTCCTCGTACGACCAGGTGCCGTCGTCATTGACGGTGACGTGGATCCGATAGCTGACAGTCCGGAAGTTGGTCTGGAGGAACGGATTCGAGAGGATCCCGTAGACCTCGGTCCCCAGCACGGCGCGGAGCTCGAACTCCTTGGCATCCGGAGCCGCCGGGCCGTTGGCCAGCAGCACTTGACCTCGGGGGATCCCGAGGGTGAAGGTGATCTCCTCGGTGGCCGGTTCCCACAGCCAGTAGCCGACCTGGTCGTGGAACGTCTCGACCTCACCCAGCTTGACGATGTGGATGTGGTAGCGGAGCCCGTAGAACAGCTGGGGTCCGTTGGTCTGGCGGTCGATGGGCTCGAGCTCGTACTTCTCGTAATAGCTGTCCTTGCCGTCGCCGTCGGCTACCGGATGCTGATCGGATCCCCCCGCGCCTTCCCAGATACCGGCCATCGGTCCGAGTGGACCGAGGTTGGCCAGCGTGTCCGCGTCGCCGTCCGGTTCGGTGTAGATGTCGATCCCCGGGGAGCCACCGACCTCCGCACCAGGACTCACATCAATGCTCACGCTCCTGACGGTACAGGTGAAGTGGGGTTCGCGGCCACCCGATCCGTGCACACAGCGTCGTCGGCGAAGGGTTACCCGGGTGGAGCCGATCGTCGGGTCACCTTGGCCCGTGCACGACCATCGACGCGCACGAGTCGGCGCCCAATGCCCACTAGATGGCGGCGGCCACCGCCACCGCGCCGATCCCGATCACCAGCGCCCACACGCTGATCGATCCCACGGCGATACCGAGCCAGTCGCATCGATTCGAGTGAGGTCGGGTTCGACTCGGGACGACCGAGGTCGCCGCCAGCACCAGGGCGACGAGCGGTGGGATGGCGACGTACAGATAGACCTGCTCCCAGGTGAACGCGCGTTGATCGACGAACAGGATCGCGTAGACCATGGGGATTCCGATGACGAGGACCGCCAGGGCGGCCACGGCAAGTCTGGACCTGCTGACCATGCCTAGAGGTTAGCCAGGTTGTCGTTGTGCACCCGAGATACCTGCTTCGCCGCAGGAGCTCGCAGTGATCGGCGAAATGCCAACCTCTTGCACGATCCACGACTTAGAGTTGGTCATGCCCTCCGGTAAGACCAAGTCCGTCACGCACCGTGAGTGGTGCGGCACCCAGGGCGTGGGGGAATTCGTCGATGAATTTCTGAGCGCGATGTTCGCCGACCGAGCCGACGAGGCCAGGACATATCTCGATCCTGACTACGGGAGAAGGAGCTACGGCCACATCCGGGAGGCTCTCGTATTCCTCGAAGGGGAGAATTGGATCTACATTCCCACTTCCGGACGCAGTCCCGACGGTTGTGAGATCGTGCGCTTCATGCACCTCGACCACCCGGCCACCAGCGCCACCGCCGGAAAGCGGGGTCTCCTCGGCTTCGTCGACTTCGAGATCCGAACCGATGGGATACGCACGATCGTGCGGATCGGACCCCAGCGTTGGGCGACCTCGGATCTCACTGATTAGGCCTCAGTTATCGCGGAGCGAAACACCGCGATTCCGCTCAAGTCAGACGACCGAGGTGTCGAAAGGCTGATCGGAAGGAGGTGGTGAGACTCTCCGAAGCGAAATGGATGGAAGCGCCCCCGACTCCTGCCCGGTCGGGGGTGCTTCCGCGTTCAGGGGTGCCTCGTCTCCATTACGTTCGGCGGCTACCGTTTCGGGGATGTCATCGGACTCCGAGGCCCCTATCGATTGGCCGGCTCTTCTCGACTGGTACATGCACGCGTCCCACATCATCGACGATCTCGATGCCTGCCAGTCGTTGGTCGACGCCATGCTGGACGGCACGGCCGAAGCGAACCTCCACGCGGCGGACACCCTGGGAGCGCTGACGCGTGACGCCCAATTGTGGCTGATCACCCATCCCTGTCCTGAGCGATGGAATGGTGAGCACATGACTGCCATCGTCCACGTCTACATGGCTGTGGGTGCCCTCATCGTCGGCGTGGGTGGTGACCCGGCCGACGCGGATCAGGGCGACCTCAAGGAAAAGGTCACCGACGCCGGCTTGATGATCGACGAAGTCAAGATGCTCGTCTCCCGGCTAACGGCTGCACTGGAGATCTGAGCTGACCGATCGAGGAAGGACCTGGGGGGGCAACCCCAGTTGCACGGCGACCGCTGTGCCTGAGGATCGGACGGCGTGGCGACCCCGTGGCCTCGCCCGGCGGCGGAAGGCGCGCCGTGCCCGCAACCCTCCCGGAGGTCGTAACCTGTTGGGGTGATCCCCCGGAACGAATTCGAGCGTACATACCTCTGGAGCGTGGGACATGCCGAGGCGCCGGAGATCGTGACCTCGGCGTGGATCGACGAACAGCTGACCGAGACATTCGACCGCTGTGACATCCGACCGGGTCTGCTCGAAGCGGTGGCCGGCATCGTCGAACGCCGCTGGTGGCCCGAGGAGGTCACCTTCGACGAGGCCGCGGCACTGGCTGGACAGCGGGCGATGGAACTGGCCGGAGTCGTCCCGTCCGACGTCGACCTCCTGATTTCGACGTCGGTGTGCAAGCATCACCTCGAGCCCAGTGTGGCGTGTTCGGTCCACCACCGCCTCGGTCTCAGCCCAGAGTGCGTCAACTTCGACCTCGGCAATGCCTGCCTCGGATTCGTCAACGCCATGCAGGTCGGCGCCATGGCTATCGATACCGGGCACGCCCGAACGGTGCTGATCGTCGACGGTGAAGGGAGCCGCTATACCCAGCTCGCCACCATCGAGCGTCTGCGCCAGCCGACGGCAACCGCGGTCGACGTCTTCGACCAGTTCGCTTCGCTGACTCTGGGATCGGGTGGCGCCGCCGTCGTCATGGGTGGCCCCCGTCAAGGTGGGCACCGGTTCCTCGGTGGGATCTCCCGAGCAGACACCTCCAGCCACGATCTCTGTGTGGGCGACCTCGACACCATGCGCACCGACACCGCCGCACTTCTCGAGAACGGACTGGCCCTGGCCCTCGACGCGTTCGAAGCTTCCAAGGAAGCCGGGTGGGAGTGGAAGACCTGCGATCTCTTCGTCATGCATCAGGTGTCGGCTGTCCACACCCGCAAGCTGTGCGAACTGATCGGGGTCGACACGAATCTCGTCCCGCTCACCTATCCCAACTTCGGCAACATCGGCCCCGCCGCCGTGCCGTACACCTTGTCGACAGTGGCCGACGACATCGCCGACGGCGAGCGGGTGCTGCTCATGGGCATCGGCTCAGGACTCAACTGCGCCGCCGCCGAAATCGTCTGGTAGCACCCGTGCCCCCATCGACTGCGACCCCCGGCCAGCTGGCCTCGTGGGGGCTGGATCCTGCGTGGTCTCGCCGGGTGGTCGTCGACGGATCGGACGGCCGGCCGGTGGACTGGCACGTGCTCGACACCGGACCCGGTCCCGCCGGCACCGTGGTCTGCGTCCATGGCAACCCATCATGGGGCTACATCTGGCGTGACCTGCTCACCACGCTGGCGCCCGCCTGGCGGGTCATAGCCGTCGATCAGACCGGAATGGGCTGGTCCGAACGCGGGCGCCCACGACGCCTGGCCGACCGGGTGACCGAGTTGATCTCATTCTGCCGCCAAGAGGTCAGCGGACCGTTCGTCCTGGCCGCTCACGACTGGGGCGGGCCGGTCGCCATCGGGGCTTCGGGCTTGCTCGACGTGGAGGCCCTCATCCTGGCCAACACCGCCGTGGCCAAGCCCGACGGAGTCGCCGTGCCCCCACTGATCACCGCCGCTCGCTCAGTTGTCGATCTGAGCTGTCGCCGGACCCCGGTGTTCGTGGCCGGGACCGCGCGGATGACCGCGCGCCGCCACCGCGGTGCATTGACGGCCCCCTACCGGGGTGCGGATCGTCGCGAGGCGGTCCGAGATTTCGTCGCCGATATCCCGGTCCTCCCAGGCGACCCGTCTTCAGCGGCCCTCGAGGCGTGCGCCGCCGTGCTGGCCGAGCACCCCCGCCCCACCCTCCTCCTGTGGGGTGGTCGCGACCCGGTATTCCACGACCGCTTCCTCGCCGATCTGCGATCCCGCATACCTGGGGCCGACATCGAGCGGTTTCCCACCGCGGCCCACCTGGTCACCCTCGACGCCCCGGTAGGCCCGGTCGTCGCCCGCTGGCTCGAGCGGCTCCGCCATCCAGGACCGACGGCGGACCCGGAGCCGGGGCCGGCGCCGTTCGAGTCGGTACTGACCTCACTGGCCGACCGGTCCGGCGACTGGTCCCTCGCCTACGACGGTCCCGATGGCGCGCTGTCGTGGGCGGGGCTCGACACCCGCTCGTCGGTCGCCGCCCGGGCCCTGCACGCCGGCGGACTCCGGCCCGGCGACCGGGTGTCGCTGCTGGTGCCTCCCAGTTGTGAGCTGCTCGTGGCTGCCGCCGCCGTGTGGAAGGTCGGCGGCGTCCCGGTCGTGGCCGATGCATCCGCAGGCATCCGGAGGCTGCGGGGCCTGGTCCGGGCGGCGGCACCGTCGTGGACGGTCGGGACCCCGGTCACACTGGCCGCGGCGGCCGTGCTCCGCTTCGCCCCGGGATCGAAGACGGCCGCGTTCGCCTCATTTCCGGGAGCGATCGACCTCGCCCCGACCGGAGCGTCGACGGTGCCCTTCCCTCCCCACTCCCCCGGCGCCGACGACATTGCCGCCATCGTGCATACTTCGGGGGCCACCGGCCCGGCCAAGGCCGTCCGTTACACCCACGGAGCGCTGGCCGCCCAGCGCGACGTCGTCAGTCCCCTGTTCGGGATGCATCCGGGCGACGCCTTCACCACCTCGTTCGGTCCCTTCATGCTACTGGCGCCTTCCCTGCAGATGACCTGCATCCGCCCCGATTTCGACGTGGCCAAGCCGTCCGCTCTGGATTTCGACGCATTGCGAGCGGCACTGGACAAGGCCAAGGTGACCGTGGCCTGGCTCTCCCCCGCCTCGGCCAGGACCATCGTCTCCACGGCGGCGGGACGGACGGCTCCTATCGACCTGGTCATGTTGGCGGGGGCACCCATTCCGGCCGATCTGGTCGACGGAGTCCGGAAGGTCACCGGAGGCGACGTGCGGGCCCCGTACGGCATGACCGAGTGCCTCCCGGTCACCGATGGGACCGATCCCGAGCGCATCGGCCGCTTCGGAGGGAGCTCGACCGGGCGGCCGGTACCCGGGTGTTCGGTAGTGGTGGCACCGCTCGACGCGCCATCTGCCCGGCTCGACCACCCGACCGGATGGGGTGAGCTACTGGTGCACGCCCCGTGGATGTTCGACGGCTACGACGCCGCCTGGTCGGCGGACGCCGACACCTGGGTCGTCCACGACCACCTCCGCTACCACCGCACCGGCGACGTCGGCTACTTCGAGGACGGCCTGGTGATCCACCTCGGGAGGCGCAAGCACGTGATCGACACGGCCACCGGCCCGGTGGCCAGTGTCGCCGTCGAGGGCCCGATCGCGACGGCGACCGGTCGACTCATCGGAGCCGTTGGGGTCGGGCCGCCGGGGGCGCAGGTGCTCTGTGTCGTCGTCGAGGGAGACGGGCCCCTGCGGGTCGCCGGATCCGACCTGCGATCGGAAGTCCGTGCCTCCTGTGCTCACCGCGTCGCCGCTGTTCTCGAGGGCACCCTTCCGGTCGACCGGCGTCACCAGTCCAAGATCGACCGCACGGCGCTCGGGTCCGACGTGGCGGCCTTCCTCGCCGGGCGATGAGAGTCCTCGTCACCGGGGGATCGAGTCTGCTGGGCGGCGCCGTGGCTCGCCGACTGGTGCAGCGGGGCGACCAGGTCACCTGTTTCCAACGATCCTCCACCGACACCGGGGCGACCGACGTGCGAGGGGACGTCCGCGACGGCCGGGCCGTGCTGGCGGCGGCGGTGGGCCACGACGCCGTGGTCCATCTGGCGGCACTGGTGGCTCCCCGCCCGGCATGGCGGGACGCCTACCAGGTCAATGTGGTCGGGACCCGGAACGTCGTGACCGCCGCGGCCCGCTGCGGCCGACTCGTGCACATTTCGTCACCGTCGGTCGCCTTCGACGGTGGTCCGGCCGTGGGGGCTGGACCCGAAGCCGCCCGCTACGGGGGCGGTGACGCCTACGCGCGGTCGAAGGCTCTGGCCGAGCGCTACGTGCTCGGGCACAGCGTGGTCCCGACGATCGTGCTGCGGCCCCACCTGGTGTGGGGACCCGGCGACACCCAGCTCGTGGGTCGCATCCTGGACCGGGCCCGGCAGGGCCGGCTGGTGCTGCCCGACCACGGACGAGCCCTGGTCGCCACTACCTTCGTCGACGACGCCGCCGACGCCATCGTGGCCGGACTGGACCGGACTGCCGACTCCGACGAGGCGGTCGGGAAGGCCTGGGTGGTCACCGGTGACGATCCACGCCCCCTGGCCGAACTGGTCGAAGGGATCCTGCTGGCCGCCGGTCTCGATTGCGGGATCCGGGCCGTGCCCGCTCCGGTCGCCGCCATCGCCGGACGGTTGGTCGGGCGATTCTGGCCGGGTGACGAACCGCCGCTGACCTACTTCGCCGCCCGGCAGCTCTCACTGGCCCACTGGTTCGACCAGTCCGCCACCCAGCGGGTCCTCAAGTGGACCCCCGAGGTGGGGGTGGAACAGGGGATGGCCGAACTGAGCCGCTGGTTCACGCGGCACTGACGTGGGGCGGCCCGGGAACTGGCCGCAGGTCCCGCCCGACGGTGTCATCCACCTGGTCGGGGGATCCCGACAGGGAGGCCGGACGTCCGAACAGGTATCCCTGTCCGAGTCGGATCCCGAGCCGCTCGATGACGGCACGCTCCTCCAGTGACTCCACCCCTTCGGCAATGAGCGTGGTCCCGGTCTCTTCGGCGTAGTGATGCAACCCGGCAGCCAGGGCCTGGCGGGCCGGATCGGTGTCGATGTGGTGGACCAGACCGATGTCGAGCTTCACGAAGTCGGGCTCGAGCTCCAGTATGTGACGGAGACTGGCGTACCCGGCGCCGGCATCGTCCACCGAGATGCGTATCCCGGGACAGGCCCGGACCGCGTCGCGGACAGCCACGTAGCTCTCGACCTCAGCGTGCTCGGTGATCTCCACCACGACCGGCCGCTCCGCACGGCCGACCACGGTCGCCATCTCGCCACTCACCACGGTCGCCGGGGAGAAGTTCAACGCCAGCCACACACCGGAGGGTAGGTCGAGCGCCGCCGTCACCGCCGCAGACGCGCACGCCGACTCGAGTTCGACCCCGAGTCCCACGGCGTGGGCCTCCTCGAACACCAGGTCCGGCCGGCGGCCGTCGGCGAAGCGGGTCAGGGCCTCGTAGCCGAGAACTTCGTCGGTGGACAGGTCCACCACGGGCTGGAAGACCGGATGGAAAGCGGAGGACTCGATGATCGACATGATCGCCGTTCGCCGCTTCGCCCGCTCTCCCCGCCGGCCCGCCTGGGCGCCGAGCACCGATCCGGCGAACGAACTCAGTTGATCCATGACCGCGGTCCGGGCCTCGGCCCAGCGGTCGCTCTCGGTGGTCCGGCTGCCCACGACCAGGGCACCCACCATCCGGCTCTCCCACCAGATGGGGGTGAATCCGACCGAGACGATCCCGGCGTCGGCCAGGGAGGTGACCACCTCCGGAAGGACCAGCCCATCGCCCACCGGTCCCGCCAGGGACAGCCACCAGGACCCGGCCCGCGTCTTCTCGATGAGGTCTCCGAGTCGGTCGAAGGCGAGCGGGACCCCTACCTCCCAGCCGAAGAAGAGCGGCCCGGTGGTGCCGAGAGGAACGACTTCGCCATGGGGGTCGACCAGGAGGACACGGGCGAAGGCGGTCCCCTCGAGTCGGGCGACCGCTTGACAGAACGACGCAGCGGTCGATTCGACCGTCGCACCGACGCGGACGCCCGCCATGACCCGGCCTACCGAGTCGCGATCACCGCGAAGTCGGTCGAGGTCGGCCTCGAGCTTGCGCTCCCGACTGACATTGTGCTGCACGCATACGAAGGAAGTGATCTGACCGTCTTCCCCCCGGACGGGCGTGATCGATGTGTCGTCCTCGTACAGTTCACCGCTCCGGTTCCGATTGACGATCACACCGCGCCAGGTCCGGCCCTGCCGCAGCGTCGTCGCGATCTCCCGGTAGAACTCGGTGCCGTGCAGCCCGCTGTCGAACATCCTCGGACTGGATCCGATGATCTCCTCGAGGGAGTAACCGGTGGTGGCCGCCGTCGCCGCGTTGGCAAAGATGATCTTCATGTCGAGATCAGTGACCATGATCGACTCACCGGTCTGCTCGATGGCGGTGCTCAGCAGATGCTGCTCGTTGAGCGCTTCGATCAACTGCTCCCTGGTGCGCACCCGGGACACGGCCATCCCCATCTGGTAGGCCATCTGCTCCAGTGTGGCGATCACCGACGGTCCGAGGGCATCCGACTCGAGTGACCAGACCGTCAGTAGCCCGTCGACCGTGCCGTCGACGGCGACCGGCAACTTGATCGACATCCCGTCCGGACACATCGCCGCGCTCGGTGGTGCGGGTACCGGTTCCACCGGGAGCGCCCCTTGGACCGAGGTCCCGCTCCGGCGGTCGTACCGGGCCCGTGCGAACCCACCGACCTCGACCACCAGACGGCAGATGTCCGATTCGATCCGGGCCTCGTCGGCGGCGACCACCAGGGCCGAGTTGACCGAGTCCAACACGGCCAGGGCCAGCCGGTCAGCATGTCCCTGGTGGATGTCCTGGAGGCCGACGACCAATGCGTTGGATCCCGGCTGCCCGGTGGTCACCCGTTGTGCGTGGGTCGACATCCAGCGACGCTGGCCCGTCGAGGTCAGGAACCGGCACTCGAACCGGTCGAGGGGCTTTCCGGCCCGGAGATCCGCACGGGCCGCCTTCACCCGGTCGATGTCCTCGGGGGCGATGATGTCGAATGAAGGGTGGCCGACCAGCTCGGACGGCTTCCATCCGAATACCCGTTCGACTGACGGTGAGATCCACGTGATGCGGCCGTCCACTCCCTGGTACACCACGTCGGAGCTGTTCTCGGCCAGAAGCCGGTAACGCTCCTCCGAGGTGACCAGCGCCTTGCGGGCCTGGACCTGCTTGTGGACGTCCCGGATGGATACGACCATGCCTGTCAGGAGACCCTCGCTGTCGCGTACTTCGCGCGTGCGGGCGGAGACCCAGAGGTAGCTTCCCCCCGAGCAGCGGAACCGGACCTCGTCGGTGGACGGTCGCACCGTCGACGGGTGGGAGTGGACCGCGGCGCGGCGATGGCGGTCGTCGGCAAAGACGAAATCGGAGCTCTGGTGGCCGACGATCTCCTCCGGGTCCCAACCGAGCATGTCCTTGATCGACGGCGATACCCATTCGACGGCCCCGTCGGGGTCCATGAGCACCACGACGTCGGAGGAGTTCTCGGCCAGCAGCCGGTAGTGGTTCCGTGACACAGCGAGCGCCTGCTCGTTGCCGAACCGCTCGGTCACGTCCCGCCACGAAAAGCACACCCGGTCGCCCACGGCCACGGCCCGGACGTCGTAGTGGGCGATGATTCCCCCTCCGTCGTCGGGGACCTGCAGATCGTCGAAGGCGAGCGGCTCACCGGTCTCCACTGCTTCGATGCACTGCTCCAGGAGGAACACGGCGAGTGACTCGGAGACGGTCCGGGTGAGTAGGGCGCCGATCAGGTCATGGAGAGGCACCCCGAGACTGGCGCCCGCCGCCTCGTTGGCGTCTTCACACACGAAGTCGACGATGACGCCGTCACTGCCCCGGCTTGCCTGCAGGATCAGGCTGGGATCGAGCAACGATTCCTGTACGGCACGGAGTTGGACCGGATCGACGTCCCCGAGGGACGTCATCACGGCGGGCGGCGCACCGGAGAACTCCGGCAGAACCGACGGGGGCGGCCCTCTCGGCACCGGCGGATGCGAAGCAGGTGGACACGGTGCCGGAGGACCGATGAGCCCCTCGGCGCCCTCGACCAGCCGGACCGTCGGCCGGTCTTCCGTCCTGCCCGTCCGCCCCCAGCCCTGATCCGACATATCCCCAGGCTAGGCGGGCAAATCGCGCCGGATTAGGGCACAAAGTCCCTAACGGGAGGTCCGGGCGCCATTTCCCCCCTTCCGACCACCGGTGGGAGGATCCTCGGCCTCAATCGGCGAGCGCCCGGGCCACCACCGCCCCCACCTGGCCGATCTCGAGTAGGAACCCGTCGTGGCCGAATCCGGAATGGATCACCGTCAGGCCACGGTCGCCCGGAAGCAGTTCGGCCAACTCGGCTTGCAAGGCCAACCGATAGAGCCGGTCGCTGTCGATCCCGGCCACCAGGACATCGGCGGTGACCCGCGAAAGGGCGGAGGACAAGCCACCGCGGCCCCTGCCGAGGTCGTGGGTGTTCATGGCCTCGCTCAGAACGAGATAGGAGTTGGGATCGAACCGGGCAGCCAACTTCTGCCCCTGGTATGCGAGATAGGACTCGACCGCGAACCTTCCACCGACCAGCGGATCTTCGTCCCCCTGGGGTAAGCGCCCGAAGCGCTCGGCCAGCTCCGCCTCGCTGCGATACGAGATCTGTCCCATCCCCCGGGCGACCGCCATGCCGTCGACCGGAGCCGACCCGGTGCCGTAGTAGTCCCCGCCGGCGAACGAGGGGTCGAGGCGGATGGCCCGGCACTGCACCGAGCACAACCCCACCTGCTCGGCGGTGGCGGCACCCCCCACGGCCAGTACGGCCGCCCGGCTCACCCGTCCCGGGTGGCCGACGCACCATTCGAGGACCCGCATTCCGCCCATCGATCCCCCGACGACACCCGCCCACTGGTCGATTCCCAGGTGGTCGGCCAGCAGCACCTCGGCCGCGACCTGGTCACGGATGGTGATCCTCGGGAACCGTGAGCCCCACGGCCGGCCGTCGGGAGCGTTCGAGGCCGGTCCCGTCGTGCCACGGCACCCGCCGAGCACGTTGGGGCACACCACGAAGTACCGGTCGGTGTCGATCGGCGCCCCCGACCCGATCATTCCGTTCCACCATCCCGCTGTGGGGTGGCCGGGCCCGGCTGGACCGATGGCGTGGGAGTCCAGGGTCAACGCGTGGAGGACCAGGACGGCGTTCGACCGCTCGGCGTCGAGCACTCCCCACGTCTCATAGGCGATGGTGACCTCGGGGATCGATCCACCGGCCTCCAGTGTGAAGCCGGGCCCGTCATCGACGACCAACGAGGCGAACCGACGTCCGCCGGGGTCGCCATCGTGCCGCCAGGTCGTCTCGCCCAGGGCGCCCGTCACGCCCCCTTGGCGGCGGTGAACCCCAGCTCGAGGTCGGCCAGGATGTCGTCGAGCGACTCGATGCCGATGCACAGGCGGACCAGGTCAGGTGTGACGCCAGCCGAAACCTGCTCGGCCTCTGTCAGCTGCGAGTGGGTGGTGGAGGCCGGGTGGATGGCCAGACTGCGTACGTCGCCGACATTGGCCAGGTGGCTGAAGAGCTCCAGGCCCTCGATGAAGCGCCGACCGGCGTCGGCTCCACCGTCGATACCGAATGCCAGGATGGCGCCACCGCCACGGGGCAGGTACTGCTCCTGTCGTTTGTGCCAGGGGCTCGACGCCAGGCCGGGGTAGGTGACCCAGGTCACTTCGGGGCGCGCCTCGAGCCAGGCGGCGACGGCGGAGGCGTTCTGCACATGTCGCTCCATCCGCAGGCTGAGTGTCTCCACCCCCTGGATGAAGAGGAACGAGTTGAGCGGCGCGATGGCAGGTCCGAGGTCGCGCAGGTACTGCAGTCGGATCTTGAGCGCGTACCGGGCCGGGAAGAGCGGCTCGGGGAGATCCCCGAAGACCAGTCCGTGATAGCTCGGATCGGGCTCCGTAAACCCGGGGAACCGGCCACTTCCCTCGTAGTCGAAGGTGCCGCCGTCGACGATGACACCACCGATCGATGTCCCGTGGCCGCCGATGAACTTGGTCGCCGAATGGACCACGATATCGGCGCCATGGGCCAAGGGGGTGCACAGATAGGGAGTGGCCAGGGTGTTGTCGATCACCAGCGGGATCTTGTGCTCATGGGCGATGGCCGAGACTCCGGCGAAGTCGAGGACGTCACCTTTGGGGTTGCCCAGAGTCTCTCCGTAGAACGCCTTGGTGTTGGCCCGGATGGCCGACCGCCATGCGTCGAGATCATCGGGGTCGTCCACGAAGGTGACCTCGACCCCCAGCTTCGGCAAGGTGTAGTGGAAGAGGTTGTAGGTCCCGCCGTAGAGGGAGGCGGACGAAACGATGTGACCTCCATTTTCCGCCAGGTTCAAGAGCGCCAGAGTCTCGGCGGCCTGGCCGCTGGCGACGGCCAACGCGGCGACCCCGCCCTCGAGTGCGGCCATCCGCTCTTCGAACACGGCCTGGGTCGGATTCATGATCCGGGTGTAGATGTTGCCGAGCTCCGCCAGCCCGAACAGGGCGGCGGCGTGGGCGGTGTCCCGGAAGGTATAGCTGGTGGTCTGATAGATCGGCGTGGCCCGGGCGCCGGTGGTCGGGTCGGGTGCGGCACCGGCATGGATCTGGCGTGTCTCGAATCCCCAATCGGGCATGGCGTATCTCCTCGTTCCGCTGGTCACTTGCCGCCGGAAGGCATTCGGACGTCCGTCGTTGCTCGTCCTCCGGTCCAGTTGCCCTGTGGGCACGGGCTGATTCTGGCAAAAGTTGACCAAGTTGGTCAACTAAAGGGGAAAGGTGGTCATCCCGTAAGGTGGCCGCACCGACCGCAACCGTTCATGGTCTGCGGTCCGCTTCGGGGGAGGTTCCGTGCTGCCCACATCATACGAATCCGTCGCCGCCTATTCCGAGATGCGCACCCGGCTCACCGGCGTACTCGCCGACGTGCCGGATGCACTGGCGGCGGCAACCCCTGTCCCGACCTGCCCCGGATGGTCGGTCACCGACCTCGCCGCCCACATCTACGGTGTCCCGCGCGATGTCAGCGACGGCAACGTCGCCGAAGCGGGAACCCCAGCGTGGACCAGCTCCCAGGTCGAGCGGTTCGCCCCGATGGGCCTCGCCGCCCTCGTCGACGGGTGGAACGAGATCGCCCCGGGCTTCGAGGACACCGCGGCCAGCTTCCCCGACCTCATCGCCGGGAGGATCACGTTCGATACCGGGGTCCATGAGCACGATCTGCGCGGCGCGCTCGGACGCCCCGGGGGACGCGACGCACCCAGCGTGCTGATCGGGCTCGAGTTCATGGCGGAGGGCATGAGCGGTTACATCGGGAGGGAGGGCCTCCGCCCGCTCGAATACGCCACTCCGGGATTCGCCATGACCCTCGGGAGCGGACCGGGCCGGGTCCGCCTCCAAACCGACACATTCACCCTGTACCGGGCGATCACCGGACGCCGATCGCTCGCCCAGATCCGGGCGCTCCACTGGGAGGGGGACCCCGAGCCCTACCTGACCGTGTTCGACGGTACCCCGCTCCGTCCTCCCGAGGTCGACATCGAGGAGTGACGGGCCGACCGTCCTCTTCCCGACCGTCCTTTTTGCGCTACACCGGCAGGCGAAAGCGAATCTGGAGGGTGCACTATCATCACTGGAGCGATTCGGGCACCTGGAGCTACGGCGACGGAGCGGCCCGGACGCACACGGAAGGGCCGGTTGGCCCACGCCGGTGAGCGCCGACCCGACCGGGCCGGTACGACGAAGGAGCCACATGTCGAGCGAGACGAGCACCCACGACTTCAAGGTCGCCGATCTGTCCCTGGCCGAGTACGGCCGCAAGGAGATCGTTCTGGCCGAGCACGAGATGCCTGGACTCATGTCCATGCGCGAGGAGTTCGGACCGTCGCAGCCGCTCGCCGGGGCCCGCATCACCGGCTCGTTGCACATGACCATCCAGACAGCCGTCCTGATCGAGACCCTGACCGCCCTCGGTGCACAGGTCAGATGGTGCAGCTGCAACATCTTCTCCACCCAGGACCACGCCGCCGCCGCGGTGGCCGTGGGTCCCGACGGAACCGTTGACGACCCGAAGGGCGTCCCCGTCTACGCCTGGAAGGGCGAGACGCTCGACGAGTACTGGTGGTGCACCGAGCAGGTCCTGCAGTGGCCGGGTGGCGAAGGCCCGAACCTGATCCTCGACGACGGCGGCGACGCCACCCTGCTCGTGCACAAGGGCGTCGAGTTCGAGAAGGCCGGCGCCGTGCCCGACCCGTCCACGGCCGATTCCGAGGAGTACGCCGTCGTGCTGGGTGTACTGACCCGGTCCCTGGCCGAGGACACGGGCCGCTGGACATCGATCGCCAACGGCATCAAGGGAGTGTCGGAGGAGACCACCACCGGTGTCCACCGCCTCAACGAGATGGAAGCCAACGGCGAGCTGCTCTTCCCCGCCATCAACGTGAACGACGCGGTCACCAAGTCGAAGTTCGACAACAAGTACGGCTGCCGGCACTCACTCATCGACGGGATCAACCGGGCCACGGACGTCCTGATCGGCGGCAAGGTCGCCGTCGTCTGCGGCTACGGCGATGTCGGCAAAGGATGTGCCGAGTCGCTGCGAGGCCAAGGCGCCAGGGTCGTCATCACCGAGATCGACCCCATCTGCGCGCTGCAGGCGGCGATGGACGGCTACCAGGTGGCGACCCTCGACGACATGCTGGAGACCGCTGACATCTTCATAACCACCACCGGCAACAAGGATGTCATCAAGTCGGCGGACATCGCCCGCATGAAGCATCAGGCCATCGTGGGCAACATCGGCCACTTCGACAACGAGATCGACATGGCCGGCCTCATGGCCACCCCGGGCATCGAGCGGGTCAACATCAAGCCCCAGGTCGACAAGTGGGTATACCCCGACGGCAAGGCCGTCATCATCCTGTCGGAGGGGCGCCTGCTCAACCTGGGTAACGCCACCGGCCATCCGAGCTTCGTGATGTCCAACTCGTTCACCAACCAGACGATGGCCCAGATGGAGCTCTTCGCCAACACCGGTGGCTACGAGAACAAGGTGTACGTCCTACCCAAGCACCTCGACGAGAAGGTGGCCCGCCTCCACCTCGACGCCTTGGGCGTGCGACTGACCACGCTCACCGCCGAGCAGGCCGACTACATCGGTGTGCCGGTCGGAGGGCCGTACAAGCCTGAGCACTACCGCTACTGACCAGGCTGTCCCCCGACCGCCGATCCGGAGGCGAGGAGAGCCGTAGATGACGTCGTCCCCGCTCGAGGCCACCCGCTACCGGGTGGCCGACGGGATCGCCACGATCACCCTTGACCGTCCTGAGCGCCTCAATGCATGGACGGCCACCATGAGTGCCGAGTACCGGTCGCACCTGCAGTCGGCGTCCGACGACACGACCGTGCGGGTGATCGTGGTCACCGGAAACGGCCGGGGCTTCTGCGCCGGTGCTGACTCCGACGAGCTGGCCGGCCATGCCTCGCGGGGCGCCTACGACTCGGGGGCGCCCGATGACGTCGCCACCCCCGGCTACGGCGTACGGCCCGAGTTCGACGCTGAGCTCGCCTATCACTTCGGCGTGGACAAACCGATCCTGGCAGCCGTCAATGGACCGGTCGCCGGCATCGGGTTCGCCTCTGTTGCTACTGCGACCTCCGGTTCGCCGCCCGTGGCGCCACGTTCACCACGGCACACGGCCGGCTCGGCCTCCCCTGCGCCTTCGGACTGGCCTGGCTGCTGCCCAAGCTGATCGGCCTACCCCGGGCCCTCGACCTCATCCTTTCGAGCCGCTCGGTGGACGCCGACGAGGCCGAGTCTCTCGGGCTGGTCACAAGAGTGGTGGATGGGCCCGACCTGCTCGAGTACGTCTACGGCTACGCCCGGATGCTGGCCACCACCGTCTCCCCGGCCTCGCTGGCGGCGTCGAAGCTCCAGGTCTACGAGGCCTTCCACCAGACGGCGGCCGAGGCGGTCCGTACGGCTGAAGCGATGCTCGACCCCATGATGAGCGGCCCCGATTATCGTGAAGGAGTCGCCGCACTGCGCGAGAAGCGCGCTCCCGTCTTCGGGGACCCGCCTTCGCGAGCCTGAGCGGTCGACCGGCGACCGCCATCTGTGCCAGCATCGGTGGTGATCGGACGGTTCTCCGTCCGGCCCGCTGGCACACCGACCGGGGCACCCCCACCGGGGCGCGGTCGGCATCCACTGCGGGATCCGACGACGAGGGAGGGAACATCCATGGAGACCCAAGCAGCAATCCTGTGGGGACAGAACGAGGACTGGAAGGTCGAGACAATCACCCTCGATCCGCCCAAGGCGGACGAGGTTCTCGTCCGCATCGCAGCATCAGGTATGTGCCACAGCGATGAGCACATGCGGACCGGTGATCTCGGGGGGATCTACCCGGTCATCGGCGGCCACGAAGGTGCCGGCATCGTGGAAGAAGTCGGTTCCGGGGTCGACGGCCTCAAGCCCGGTGACCACGTGGTCTTCGGGTTCGTACCAGCCTGCGGCAAGTGTCCCTCCTGCGCCCGGGGTCGATCCAACCTGTGCGACGTCGGCGCCATGCTCATGATGGGGACCCAGATCGACGGCACCGTCCGCCACCACGCCGCCGACGGAACCGATCTCGGGACCATGGTGTGCCTCGGGACCTTCGCCAAGCACACCGTTGTCAACCAGGCATCGTGTGTGAAGATCCTCGACCACTACCCACTCGACAAGGCATGCCTGGTCGGCTGCGGCGTCACCACGGGCTGGGGATCATCGGTCTATGCAGCCGAAGTCCGCCCCGGCGACGACGTGGTGATCATCGGGGTCGGTGGAATCGGCGCCTCTGCCATCCAGGGGGCGCGGCTGGCCGGGGCCGAGCACATCTTCGCCATCGACCCGGTCCCCTTCAAGCGTGAGATGGCCGTCCAGTTCGGTGCCACCCACACGGCGGCCAGCATCGAGGAGGCGACCGCCATGGTCAACGAAGTGACCTGGGGCAAGAACGCCGACAAGGTGATCTGCACCATGGGCGTGGGCGAGGGCCGGCTCATGGAGTCGATCATGCAACTGACGGCCAAGGGCGGCCGGGTGGTCGTGACCAACATCCATCCCATGGACGAGACCGACGTGACCCTGTCCCTGACCTGGGTGACCCTGCTCGAGAAGCAGATCGTCGGCACCATCTTCGGGTCGGCCAACATCCGCTACGACATCCCCCACCTCCTCAAGCTCTATGACCAGGGCCAGCTCGACCTCGACAACATGGTCACCAACAACTACAAGCTCGAGGAGATCAACCAGGGCTACGCCGACATGCTGGACGGCAAGAACATCCGGGGCGTGCTCCGCTACGAGTGACCGGGCCGGATGTCCTGGGCGGCCGCACGGCCAACTACCGTTGCAGCCATGTCCGTAGAGACCACCTTCCCCACGTCCACCAACGTCACGCTCTCGCCCCCCCGCCGGTCGGAGCCGCAACGGCCGGCCATCGATCCCTCCGAGGCCAGGGCGCGGATCCACGCCGCCGAGTCGGCCCTCCTCGACGATCGGCGCCTCCTCACCGGTGAGGAGCTGGCCGGCCTGGCCGCACTGCCGGACGCCCACGTGACCTCCCTGGCCGCCTTGGCCCACCAGGTGCGCCTGGCCTGGTGCGGTCCCGAGGTCGAGGTGGAGGGCATTCTTTCGGCCAAGACGGGAGGGTGCCCCGAGGACTGCCACTTCTGCTCGCAGTCGTCTCGCTTCGACACCCCGGTGAAGGCCACGCCTTTCCTCGACACCGACGAGGTCCTGCAGGCGGCCGAGGAGACCAAGGCGTCGGGCGCCACCGAGTTCTGCATCGTGCTGGCGGTGCGCGGTCCTGACGAGCGCACCATGCAGCGGATCCTCGAACTGGTTCCGATGGTCCAGGAGCGGACCGGACTGAATGTGGCGGTGAGTGCCGGACTACTGACCGAGGACCAGGCCCGACGGTTCGCCGCTGCCGGGGTCCATCGCTACAACCACAATCTGGAGACGTCGCGTTCCTTCTTCCCCAACGTCGTTACCACCCACACGTGGGAAGAGCGCGAAGCCACCTGTCGGCTGGTCCTCGACCACGGAATGGAGCTGTGCTGTGGCGCGCTGATCGGAATGGGCGAAACCGACGAGCAGCGGATCGAGTTGCTGTGTGAACTCCAGGAGCTCGGTCCGACAGAGGTACCCCTCAACTTCCTCAACCCCCGGCCGGGGACCCCACTCGGGAGCGAGCAGCCGGTAGCGGCCTGGGAGGCCATCCGGTGGATCGCCCTGTTCCGGCTGGGCCTGCCCGGGGTCATCCTCCGGTACGCCGGTGGTCGCGAGGTCACCTTGCGCGAACTCCAGTCCATGGGCATGACCTCGGGCATCAACGCCCTGATCGTCGGGAACTACCTGACCACGCTCGGTCGCTCGGCCGACGAGGATCTGCAGATGCTGTCCGATCTCCGCATGCCGGTCGGCGCGTTGACCGGCGTGCTCTGATCGGACAGTTCGTGGACACCGACACCGACACCGCTACGGGCGCCGGGGCTGATGCCCACTGCACAGGCATGCGGCGCGATCTCCTGTTCAGGCTGCGCCCGTACGCTCGACCCGCCGCGTTTCTGCCCGAGGTGCGGCCGGCGACTGACGGTGTCGGTCACCCCCGGGGGCTATCGGGCCCGATGTCGCGACCATGGGGAGCTTGCGCACAGCTGAAGCCGAAGAGTGTGGGCATCGACCCGGTGGTTCAGGCCGTAGGCCACAGTCGGTCAAACGGGACCGGCACCGGGCATCGGCCAGCGGACCCGGGTCGCCCAGCCCCAGTGCTCGAACTGGGCGATGACCCAGGCCGACGGGTCGAGCATGCCCCGGTAGGCACCGTGGCGAGCCCACGCCGGGTGGGCATGGTGGACGTTGTGCCAGGCGTCCCCGAAGGACACGATGGCCAGCGGCCACAGGTTGGTGCTCCGGTCCGTCGTCAGGTTGGACCGGTGGCCGAACGTATGGCAGAGCGAGTTGACCGACCAGGTCATGTGATGCAGGACAGCCATGCGGACCAGCCCGGCCCACACCAGGGCCGTGACGGCGCCGACCCATGAGCCCGAGATGGCGTAGCCGATCCCGAAGGGCACGGCCAGCGAGGCGAGGGCCAGGACTGGGAAGAGCTTGGCGATCCGCACCATGTCCCGGTCCTTCAACATGTCGGGCGCGTACCGCTCCATGCGCGACGCGTCAGAGACGAACAGCCAACCGACGTGTGAGAATGCCAACCCCCGAACGAGCGCCATTCCGCTGTCGCCGTAGCGGTGGGGCGAGTGGGGGTCGCCGGCTCGGTCACTGAACAGATGGTGCCGACGATGGGTGGCCACCCAACTGGTCACCGATCCCTCGACCGCCATCGACCCGAGCACGGCGAGTGTGATCTTCAGCGCCCGACGCGGCACGAAACCGCGGTGGGAGAAGAGGCGGTGGAACCCGACGGTGATCCCGAGCCCGGTGATCACGTAGAAGGCCAGGGCGATCATCATGTCGGTGAGGTTCACCATCCCACCCCACATCCACCAGACCGTGAGCCCGAGGACAGCGATCGGTCCGGCCACGATGGCGGCGGTGACCACCTTCTGGACGGCGTGGACCCGGACCGGCGGGGATCCACCACTGTCACAAGGGTCGACAGCGCTCGGGAATTCGACGGCGACGGTCGTGTGACCCATGGGACCTCCGATGGCGCTGATGCGCATGAGGCAGGGTCATTCCGGAGGGCCTGGTGCGGGCCGGACGCCGAGCGACGGTAAATCGAGCCTACCCGGTTGGGGGTTCACTCCCCTAGTCGGGGCGGGAATACCCCCGGACTGCTGGGGGCTGGGGGATGCCCAGGTACTCCGGACGCCCTATTCCGGGCCTGCGCCCGGCCCGGGATGCTCCCCTATACGCCGGATCGGGCCGATTCAGCCCGCCGGGACCTTCCAGCCGCGGGACTCGGCGATCTCCTTGCAGGTGGGACAGACCGGGTAGCGCTTCGGATTGCGTCCTGGCACCCAGATCTTCCCGCACAGCGCCTTGACCGCCGTGCCGTTCACCATGCCCTCCACCACCGAGGGCCCCGCCGAGATGTAGTCGCCCTTCTCGGGCCGGAACCCTTCCAGGACGATATGGCTCATCCGTTCGTGGTCGCCGTCGAGTTCGGGGTCGACATGGGTGGGGGCCAAGGTGGTGCCGGCGTCGGTCATGAGGTCAAGGATCGCGCATTCTGCGGGTCCCGTCACGGTGACCTCTCGAGCCGGGTACCGGGCGCCGACCGGCGGATCCGACACCTAGGCTTGCCGCCATGCCCGCACGCACCCTGGTACTCGCCTCGGGCTCACCGGCGCGCCTGAAGCTGCTCCGCGACGCCGGGATCGACCCGACGGTGGTGGTCAGCGGAGTGGACGAGGACGGCGTCGACCCGACCGACACCGCCGGTTCCGTGGCGCAGCTTGCCGAAGCCAAGGCCGAGGCTGTCGCCCGACCGGACGGGGACGCGCTGGTGGTCGGGTGTGACTCGATGCTGGAGTTCGGTGGGCACTCCCACGGCAAGCCGGCGTCGGTGGAAGAGGCCCGCGCCTGGCTCACCGCCATGCGGGGCCGCAACGCCGTCCTGTACACCGGGCACTGTGTCATCGACGAGGCGACCGGCAAGAAGGCACAGGCGGTGGTCGCCACCACGGTGCGATTCGGAGTCACCACCGACGCCGAGCTCGACGCCTACCTGTCCGTCCCCGGAGTCCTCGACGTCGCCGGCGCCTTCACGTTGGACGGCCACTCGGCCCCGTTCCTCGATGGCATCGTCGGCGATCCCGGCAACGTGATCGGACTGTCACTTCCGGCCCTGCGCTCGCTTCTCGGCGATCTCGGGGTCAGCATCACCGATCTGTGGCGGGACAGCTCGCGATGACGGCGCCCGTGCTCAAACTGGGCAACCTGGTCGTCGACCTGCCGGTGGTACTGGCCCCGATGGCCGGGGTCACCAACAGTGCCTTCCGCACCCTGTGCCGGAGCTACGGGGCGGGCCTGTACGTGAGCGAGATGGTCACCGCCCGCGCCCTGGTCGAAGGCAACGCCAAGACCATGGGGATGGCCTCGTTCGGTGAGGACGAGACCGTCCGCAGTGTGCAGCTGTCCAGTGTCGACCCGACGGTCATGGGCCTGGCCGTCCGCCGCCTGGTCGACGAGATCGGCGTCGACCACATCGACCTCAACTTCGGGTGCCCGGCCGGCAAGGTCACCCGGCAGGGGGCCGGGGCCGCCCTCCCGGTCCACCGGGCACTCTTCCGTGACATCGTCCGCGCCGCCGTCGCCAATGCCGGGACGGTGCCCGGTCACGGTGAAGCTGCGGATCGGGGTCGACGCCGACCACGTCACCTACCTCGACTCCGGACGGATCGCCGAGGACGAGGGCGCGGCGGCCGTCACCCTGCACGCACGGACCGCCGAACAGCTCTACTCCGGAACCGCCGACTGGAAGGCCATCGGCCTGCTCAAGCAGGCGGTCACCACCATTCCCGTCCTGGGCAACGGCGACCTGTGGGAGGCGACCGACGCGCTGGCGATGATGGAGTCGACCGGGTGCGACGGAGTGGTGGTGGGACGCGGCTGCCTCGGCCGCCCGTGGCTGTTCCGGGACCTGGCCGCAGCCTTCCGGGGGGAGCCGAAGCAACCTCCGCCCGGTCTGGGTGAGATCTGCTCGATGATGCTGGTCCACCTCGACCTGTTGTGCGGTCTGTTCGGCGAGGACCTCGGCACCCGCCAGTTCCGGAAGCACACCGGTTGGTACCTCACCGGGTTTCCCGGTCGGTTCCGCCGTCCGGCGGGATCTCGCACTGGCCTCGACCGTTGCCGGAGTGACCGCGCTGTTGGACGGACTCGACCACACGCTCGAATTCCCACCGGAAGCACTGCGCATGGCCCGGGGCCACACCAACGGGCCACGGCCCGTCCACCTGCCCGACCGGTGGCTCGACACGGTGGACGACCCGACCCCGCCGGCCGGTGGAGACATCCTCGTGTCGGGGGGCTGACCGGCTTCTGCCCGGTCGGGCCCGCAACCCGGCGTCCGGACCGGGGCGGACGTGTGGGAGACTGGACGGACTGACCCCGCCGGGATCCGGCACCGAACCGACTCACATCGGTCCGGAACGGTCACCCCCTCCCTCATGATCGTCGGATCCTCCCTCACCATCGAGATCGGTGACCGCACCCTGCTCCGCGACGCCTCGTTCGTCGTCGGTGCCGGGGAGAAGGTCGGCCTGGTCGGACGCAACGGCACCGGCAAGTCCACGTTCATCTCCGTGGTGATCCAGGAGCCCGGGCGAAACGTGCGCTCGACCGGGAGCGCCGCCATCCGTGGCACCTTCGGCTACCTGCCCCAGGTGCCCGAGCCCCACGGACTCGGCCTCGAGCCCAACGGCTTCTCCCATGTGCTCTCGGGCCGCGGCCTCGACGTCCTCGACGACGCTCTGGGCAAGGCCCGCAACCAGATGGCCAAGGACCCGTCGACCGAGAACATCGCCCTGTTCTCCGACCTGGAGGAGCAGTTCCGGGAGAACGGTGGCTACGAGGCCGAGGCGACCATGGCCCGGCTGGCCGACGGGCTCGGTCTGCGTCAGGACCTTCTGATCGAGGACATCGAGAGCCTTTCCGGCGGCCAGAGGCGTCGGGTCGACCTCATCCGGATCCTGTTCCAGGGCCCTGACACCATGATTCTGGACGAGCCGACCAACCACCTCGACCGGCCGGCCAAGAAATGGCTCATGGACGAGCTCGAGTCCTTCCCCGGGGCCATCCTGGTGGTCTCCCACGACCTGAAACTGCTCGACCAGTCGATCAGTAAGGTCCTCCACCTGTCCGACGCCCGCCTGACCGAGTTCAAGGGCAACTACTCGTCGTACCTGGTGCAACTCGAGGCCGACCAGTCCCAGCGCGAGCGGTCCGCCCAACTCGAGGGCCGGGAGATCGACCGCCTCTCCAAGCTGGCCGACTCGATGCGCGGCAGCACCAATCGGCGCGCCCGGATCGCCAAGTCGCTCGACAAACGGGTGGAGCGCCTGGAGACGGGCCGGACCGAGGTCCACAAGCGGGAGAAGAAGAGCTCCTTCTCCCTCCCCACGCCCGCCCGTTCCGGCGAGGTCCCGCTGCGGGTGTCCAACCTCGTCGTCCGCTACGACGACAAGACCGTGCTGTCCGACGTCGACTTCCACTGCCGTCGAGGTGATCGGGTGGTCGTGATCGGCAAGAACGGCGCCGGCAAGTCCAGCCTCCTACGCTGCCTGGCCGGTGTGCAGGAGCCGACTGAAGGCTCCGTCGAGCCCGGGGCGAACGTGGCCATCGGCTACTTCGCCCAGGAGCATGAGCAGGTCGACCTCGGCGTCACCGTGCTCGACAACATCGACGACCGCATCCTGACCAAGGAGACCGAGCGCCGGGCACTACTGGGGTCGTTCGGGCTCGTGGGCAGCGTCGCCTACCAGATGCCGAAGACCCTGTCGGGTGGTGAGCGGGCCAAGCTCGGCCTGGCCATGTTGGCCGCCGGTCAGGCCAATGTGCTGCTCCTGGACGAGCCCACCAACAACCTGGATCCGTCATCCATCGAGGCGGTCGGCACCATGCTGGCCAACTGGGCCGGAACCATCATCGTGGTCAGCCACGATCGTGCCTTCGTCGAGGCCATGGAGCCGACCCACGCCCTCAAATTGCCGGACGAGGTCTTCACCCACTGGCGCGACGACTATCTCGACATGGTGGAGATCAAGTAGGCGACTGCGGTCCACCCCACCGGCCATTGCCGGTAGCGACCCTCAGCTGCCGACCGGTGCCGTCTTGCCGTTGCCGGCTACCGGAGAATCCGGGGACCCACCGGCATCCTTCATGGCGTCGACCAGTACCGAGGCCGCACCCACCAGACCGGCCGCCTCGTAGGGGACGACCACCTTGGCGTTGGGTGAGGTCGCCACGGCCTGGAGCGCCCGCAACTGCATCACCGCCAGCGTGTTCGGGAGGATGGCGATCTTGTCGATGGCGGCGAGCGCGGCCGCCTCACCCTCACCACGCAGCTGGGCGGCCCGCTTCTCGCCATCGGCCCGCAGCTCGAGCACCTGCTTCTGGGCCTCGGCGGCCAGGATCGACGCCTGCTTCTGGCCTTCGGCCTCGAGTACGTTGGCCTGCTTGCGGCCCTCGGCGCTGTTGATGGCCGATTGCTGCTCGCCCTCGGACTTCAAGATGGCGGCCCGCTTGTGCTGCTCGGCCTCTTTCTGCTCGGACATGGCCTGCAGCACGTTGGTCGGCGGGGTGATGTCGAGGATCTCGATCCGATTGAGACGTACACCCCACTTGAGCGTGGCCTCGGCCATATGGTCCTGCATCTTGGCGTTGATCGTCTCGCGCTCGGACAGCGATTCGTCGAGGGTGAGCTCGCCGAAGACGGCACGCAGCGCGGTCCGGGCCATCTGATCTATTGCCAGTCCGAAGTCGTTGACCTCGAACAGGGCGAGCTTCACGTCGGTCACCTGACAGAAGATGGTGGCGCTCACCCACAGCGACACATTGTCCTTGGTGATGACCGACTGCTGGTCGCCGGTACGTGGGAACTCGCGGATGTCCACCTTTTCCATCCGGTCGGCCATGGGCATCAACACGTGGAGCCCGGGCTGCTTGATGGAGCGGAACTCTCCGAACCGCTTCACCACCCCGACGCACCCCTGCTGCACCACCTTCAGGGACGACTTCAGGAACACGACGATGAAGGCGAAGATGAAAAAGGCCACCACCGCCACTCCGATATCCAGACCTACTCCACCGATGATCATGGCGACCACCTCCCTGGGGATACCTTACGCACCCTGGTGGCCCGATCGGACACCACCCCGCCGGTCGTGCCTGTTCGAGCGGCTGCGGTGCTCAGGCCTCACCGGCGGGATAACAGATGAGCACGCCCGCGCTCGACGTCGGCCACGACCACCGTCGTGCCGGCGGCGATCACCGTTCCCGGGAACATCGGCCGGGCGAACCACTCCTCGCCCCGGGCCAGGACCGTCCCGGGCTTGTGGCTGGTCGCAAGCTCCCTGATCACCACCGCCGTCTCGCCCACCATGCCGGGGACACCGTTCAACATCGCCGATTCCTGCTCCCTGGTGTCGATGTCACGTCCACACTTCCGCACTATACGGGACGCCCTCACCGTCCCACTCCCTCCGGGCCGGCGGGATACCGTGGTCCATGCCCCCCCGACCGTCACCGTCCGCCGTCTCCGCCATCACCGCCAGGAAGACCTGGCGCACGGTCGAGCCGCTGCACGGCATGGTCTACTTCGCTCCCGAGGCGGCCAGTGCCTATCGCCACCTGGGCCTCGCCGGTCAATCGGGCTACTTCGCCTCGCGGTCCGCACCTATGGGGGCGGTGACCGCCGGCACGGTGGTCGCCACATTCTTCAACTTCCGGCCGTCGCTGGTTCATGAATCGATGGAGGGCGTCTGGGACACGGTCACCCCGGGTGCCGTCCTGGATGCACGTCGCACGGTCGCCAGCGCCGCACTGAGGAGGATGCTCGGCGACGCAGCCCACTCCGAAGACGTCAGCGCGGCCGCCGAACTGGCCCGTCAGGCGGCCCTGGCCGCCTGCGAGTACCCGGAAGGACGACCCCTCTTCGCCGGTCATGCCGGCCTGGACTGGCCGGAGGACCCGCTCGAGGTGCTGTGGCACGCCCAGACCCTCCTGCGCGAGTTCCGCGGTGACGGTCACATCGCCCTGCTGGTGGAGCACGGACTCGACGGACTCGAGGCATTGGTGATGCACGAAGCCACCGGGGAGGTCCCTGTCGCCTTCCTACGGGCCACCCGCGGCTGGGACGACGACGAATGGGAGGCTGCCGCCGAGCGTCTGCGCGATCGGGGATGGCTCCGCCCGGACGGGACGCCCGAGCACATGGCCCTCAGCGAGGAGGGCAGCGCGGTGCGCAGTGCCATCGAAGAGGCCACCGACCGGCTGTCCGTGGCCGCCTACGCCGCCATCGGCGAGGACGGGTGCGACACGCTGCGGGGCCTGGCCCGACCGTTGTCCCGGGCGGTGGTGGCGGCGTCGGGCTTGGGCAGCTGAGGCCGACTCCTGTCGTTGGTCGGCCGGACCGCCGCCTCGACTCAGTCGTCGAGCAGCGCCCGTATCCGCTCGGCCTCGGTCCGACCCTGGGCCAGGCCGGCGCAGGCCGAAGGTCCCCGGACCGCCGGGTCCAGGACGTCGGGACCGAAGGCCTCCAGGGAGGCGGCGTCCGGGGACACCACTTCGGACCGCACCGCGGGTCCGAGTCCGGCCAACTCGTCAGCGACCGACCCGTCGACGATCGGGGCCAGCACCAGTACCCGGTCGTGCCCGGATGCAAGGTCGGAGTTGGTGAGTGACCACACCCCGCCGTCGATGTACCGGGCGTCACCGAGGGTGACCGGGGCGAGACCCCGGGAACCGCACTCGATGCGGCCACGGCATCGACCAGGTCGACCCCCGACGACCGGTCGAGGACCCGGCGTCCCCCCGTGGTCGCATCGACGACGGGCACCAGAAGCGGGCGGTCCGGCCAGTCGTCCTCGGCCAGCCGGGCCGCGATCACCGCTCGGCGCACCCGTTCGTCGACCGTGTGGGTGTCGAGGGCCATCGCCCCGAGGAGTCGCCGGCGTTCGTCGGCGTCGGTGGCGGCCGAGTAGATCGGGATCATCCGTTCCACCAGCTCGGCCATGCTCACCGGCGGCGTCCGCTCGGTGGCGAGTGTGGCCGGATCGACCTGGCGATCGAAGAGCTCGTGGGGCGGGTGCCCGCAACCGATCTGCGCGGCCACGGTGGCGCCGGCCGATGTGCCGATCAGCACGCCTGCCCCGCTCGGGTCGACACCGGATTCGGACAGTCCCAGGAGGATGCCGGTATGCCAGGCGATGCCGGCCACGCCGCCGCCACCCATGACGAGTGCGAGGGTCATCGACCGCTCTCCGGTCAGTTGCCGAGGACCAGGTCGGCCAGCGTCGCTTCGCCACCCGGCAACGACACGATGAGATAGCCGTCACGCGACTCGAGCCAGGTCCGGTTGCGTCGGTGGATCTCGTGATTTCCGTCGTACCGGTTCAATACGACCGCCACCGGAATCTTCGGCGTCGCTCCCCGAGTCCCGGCCAGCGCGTCCACCGACAGCCGGATGCTGTTGATGGTGCCCAGCCCGGCGTCGGCCACGATGAGGATCAGATCGGGGTCGAGGGCGGCCACCAGTTCGCACACGTCACCGTCGTCGGCCTGCGGTGACCGGATCCCGCCGGCCGTCTCGACCAGGCCGACATCGGTCCGGCCGTTCGGCCAGCCGAGCTCCCCCACCAGGTCGGCCACGGTGAAGGCCGGCAGACCCAGCGCCTCGGCGGCGATGGGTGGGGCCATGGCCCGGTGGTAGGAGCGATAGGACCGGCACACTTCACCGGGATGCTCACCGGTGGCGGCGGCCAGGATCTCCGCGTCGGTGGCTCCTCCCAACCGTTCCCCGTGCATGTCGACGTCGAACGACTGGGCCGGCTTGCGGGCGGCCACGGTATGTCCCCGCTTGGCCAGGTCGGCGAGGAGGTGTGCACCGACCCAGGTCTTGCCCACCTCCGTTCCTGTCCCGCACACCACCACCACCCGGTCAGGCCGCACTGGCCGCCCCCCGCTTTCCGGCGCCGCCCACCGCGCCCTCGGGCACTCCGGGCTCGCCGACGAGAGCGGAAAGGGCCGCCACCAGGAGGTCGATCTGCTGGTCGGTGTGGGTGGCGGACAGGGTGATCCGCAGGCGCGACGTGCCCGGGGCGACCGTCGGGGGGCGGATCGCCGGTACCCACAGTCCCTGTTCGAGCAGCGATGCCGACGCGGCCACCGCCTCCGCCTCTCCACCGATGACCACCGGCACGATCGGCGACGGATGGCCGTCAGCACCCACCGCATCGGCCACCCGGGCGACCAGTCGGATCAGTCGGTCCCGAAGTTCGGCACCCTCGTCGGACCGGAGAACCTGGAGCGCGGCCAGAGCGGCCCCGGCGTCCGCCGGAGTGGGGGCCGTGGTGAAGATGTACGGGCGGGCCCGGTTGACGAGGAGGTCGATGAACCGTCGGGGTCCGGCCACGAATCCGCCGAGCGACCCGAGAGTCTTCGACAACGTGCCCACCTGGAGGATGTCGACCCCGTCGGTCGGAGGCAGATGGGGACCCAGCACCGCATGGGCCTCGTCCAGGACCAGCAGGGCCCGGTGGCGACGGGCCATCTCGACCAGTGCGGGGAGATCGCAGAGATCCCCGTCCATCGAGAACACGGTGTCGGTCACGATGATCGAACGGCCGGCCGTCTCGGCCAGGGACGCATCGAGCCGGTCCAGGTCGCCATGGGGATAGATCCGCACATCGGCACGGGCCAGTCGACAGCCGTCGATGATCGAGGCATGGTTTCGCTCATCCGAGTGGATGACGGCCCCGTCGGCGGCGAACACCGATAACACCGAGAGGTTCGCCGCGAATCCGGTGGGAAGCACGACCGACGCCTCGGTTCCCTTCCAGTCAGCCAGGGCATGCTCGAGCCGATGGTGTACCGGCCGCGAGCCGGTGATGAGTCGGGACGCACCCGATCCCGCTCCCCATCGTGCGAGCGCCTCCCGGGCGCCCTCGACCACGAGCGGGTGGGTGGACAGGCCGAGATAGTCGTTCGACGCGAACGAGACGACCGGTCGCGCCGGCTCGGAGGGATCGCCCGTCAACAGACCGTCGTGTCCCCGCGCGTCGAAGGACCGGGGGGCCCGCCATCGATCGGCCGCCGCCACCTGACTGCAGGCGTCGTCCACCCATGTCTCCCAGGCCGACGGGCCGTCCGCGGTCTCCCCGGCCGACGGGCCGTCCGCGGTCTCCCCGGCCGACGGGCCGTCCGCGGTCTCCCCGGCCGACGGGCCGTCCGCGGTCATCCGGCGTCCTCGGCCCACACGTCGGCGATGGACTCGGCCAGCACGTCGACCACCCGGTCGAGCTCGCCCTCGGTGCTGGTGAGCGGCGGCATGACCACGACCACGTCGCCGAGCGGGCGGAGGAGGACTCCCCGTCGGACCGCCCCGGCACAGACCCGGCGGCCCCAACGCTCGGCGCCGTCCGGTGGCGCGAGCTCGACCCCGACCATGAGACCCCGTCGGCGCACCTCGGCAACGCCGTCAAGTCCGGCCACCAACCGCTCGAGGCGGTCTCCCAGGTGCTCGGCCACCGTGACGACATGGGACAGCACGTCCCACTCGTCGAGCAGTTGCAGGTGGCGCAGGGCCACCGCGCAGGCCAGGGCGTTCCCGCCGTAGGAGTGCCCGTGGTAGAAGGTCGCCGGACCGAGGTCCTGGCCGAGGAAGCCGTCGTAGACCGGACGGGACACCACGGTGGCCGAAAGCGGGAGGTATCCGCCGGTGATCCCCTTCCCCAGGCACATGATGTCCGGCCGGAAGTCGCTACCGGCCCACTCCGACGCGAAGAGTCTGCCGGTGCGCCCGAATCCGGTGGCGACCTCGTCGCAGATCAACAGGACGTCATTGGCCCGACAGGCTCGCCCCACGGCGGCGAGATCGGCCGGATCGGCCACCAGGATCCCGGAAGCGCCCTGCACGAGGGGCTCGATGATCATGGCGGCCAGTGTGTCGGCATGGGCCTCGATGGCCGAGACGGCCTTGACCGCCCAGTCGGCACTGGCATAGCCAGGGGTCCGGATGACCGGGAACCGCAACGGGTCGAACACCGTGGTGCCGAAGCCGCCATCGCCGACGGACAGGGCCCCCACCGTGTCTCCGTGATAGGCGTCGCCGAGTGCGAGGAAGCCGGAGTGGCCCGGCTCTCCACGGTTGACCCAGTACTGGAAAGCGATCTTGAGGGCCTGTTCGACGGCCACGGCGCCGTCCGAGGCGAACACGATGTGGGCGTCGTCGACCGGAACCACCGCGGCCAACGCCTCGGCGAACTCGATCACCACCCGGCTCCCGTTGCCCAGCAGGGTGGCGTGGGCTACCCGCCCGAGCTGGTCGACCACGGCGGCGTCGAGCTCGGGTATCCGATGGCCGAGCGTGGTGACCCACAGCGACGAGATGGCGTCGAAATAGCGGTTGCCGTGAACGTCGATGACCTCTCGACCCTCGGCCCGCTCCACGGTGACCGGCACGTTCCCGGGATACGCCGCCATCTGGGTGAACCCGTGCCACACGACGGCCACGTCCCTGGCCACCCAGGGGTCGACGGCGGGCACGGGCGGGGATTCAGCGCTCATCGGCCACGAGTCTTGCCCACCGGTGAGGCCCCGGCGAACCCGCGTTCCCTCCCCGTCCGGGCCCAGGGACGGGGAGGCCCCTCCAGGGTCGGCCGGTAGAGTGGGCCGATGGATCGCATCGGGGTCGTCGACACCATGTTCGCCCGTTTCGACATGGGGGCGGAGGCCCTGGACGAACTGGCTGACTGCCCCGGATTCGGCACGACGTTCGAGGTCGTCCGGCGTACCGTGCCCGGGTTCAAGGACCTGGGTGTGGCCTGCAAGCGCCTGATCGAGCAGGAGGGCTGCCGGATCGTCGTGGCCCTCGGCATGCCCGGCAAGGCCGACATCGACCAGATCTGCGCCCACGAGGCCTCCCAGGGCATCATGCTCGCCCAGCTGATGACGTCCACCCACATCCTCGAGGTATTCGTGCACGAGAACGAGGAGGAGGACCCGGCCGAGCTCGCGGTTGTCTGCGTGAATCGGGCGAGGAAGCACGCCCGCAATGCCTACTGGATGCTCTACGAGCCCGAACAGCTCACCCGCAATGCCGGGCGGGGCGTCCGCCAGGGCTACGAGGACGCCGGGCCCCTCGTCGGCTGATCCGGCTTCGCCGCCGGCGTTCCGCGGGCGCCCGGTTCACACATGTGGGTCGTGGGGGAGACCTAGGGTCCGCTCGGCGATGATGTTGCGCTGGACCTCCGATGTACCGCCGCCGATGGTGAGGGCCGGCGAGAACAGGAAGCCGAAGGACCAGATGGCGTCCGGCCACGACCCGGTCGCCGCCACGACCGGGGTCGGGCCACTGCCGCTGAGCATCCCCGCCGCACCGGCCAGGTCACGGGCGAGCCCCATGACGTTCTGACCGTGCTCGTCGGCCAGCGCCTTGCGCACGGAGGCCTCGGGCCCGGGTGGTACACCCGCCACTGCGGCCGACACCGTGCGCAGCCGAAGTAGCCGCAGGATCTCGCCCTCCATCCAGACCGCGGCCAGTCGCTGGCGCAGGAGCGGGTCGTCGATGCCACCGGCGGCCCGGACGGCCGCCACCAGGTCGACGGCCGTCGGGCCCATTCCCCACAACGCACCCGCCCCCGAAAGGGACACCCGCTCGTTGGCCAGCGTGACCTTGGCCAAGGACCAGCCCTGGCCCCTGTCGCCGACCAGATTGCCGTACGGGAGTCGGACCTCGTCCAGGAAGACCTCGTTGAAGGCGTGGGCGCCGGTCATGTCGACCAGTGGTCGCACCGTGATCCCGGGAGCGTCCATCGGGCAGATGAAGTAGGAGATCCCCTGGTGCTTCGGAGCGTCGGGCTCGGTGCGGGCCAGGAGTATCCCGACGTCGGCCTGATGGGCATAGCTGGTCCAAACCTTCTGCCCCTGGACCACCCACTCGTCGCCATCGAGCTCAGCCCGGGTGGTCAACGACGCCAGGTCGGAGCCGGCGCCCGGCTCACTGAACAACTGGCACCAGATCTCTTCGGCGGCCAACAGCGGGAGAAGGTAGCGCTCCTTCTGATCGTCCGTGCCCGCGTGCACCAGGGTCGGACCGGCCCATCCGATCCCGATGGTGTTCTCCGGGCGCCGCACTCCGGCCCGCCGGAGCTCCTCGTCCACGACGAGCTGGAGGGTGGGATCTGCCCCCAGGCCCCACGGGGCGGGCCAGTGGGGGGCAACGAGGCCCCGCTCGGCCAACTGGCGACCGGTGGGTCCGGGATGGTCGGCGAACCAGCTCCGGAGCTCGGCCCTCCGGGGATCGTCGTCGGGCGGCAGTGCGGTGTCCACGCAGGCCAGCGTAGGCTGCTGCGATCGCCGCGATCGTGCCGTGAGTAGAGCGGCGCCGTGGGTCACGTCGACACGACGCACGGGTAGGAACGGGCAGGAACGGGCAGGTTCAGGGGACGCGGATGTGCCCGCCCTGATCCTCGGAGGAGACCGATGTGAGTAAGTGGAACTTCGCCGACGTGTGGGAGACGGTGGCCGAGGAGCTGCCCGACGCCACGGCCCTCGTGAACGGCGGCGACACCCGGACCTGGCGTGAGCTGGATCAGCGGGCCGACAACATCGGTCGTTGGCTACTCGGGGCCGGTCTGGGCGAGCAGGACAAGGTCGCCCTGTACCTCTACAACTGTTCGGAATACCTGGAGACCTGCTTCGCCATCTACAAGGTCGGCTTCGTCCCCGTCAACACCAACTACCGCTACGCCGATGACGAGCTGGTCTACCTCTGGGAGAACGCCGATACGGTGGCGGTGGTCTTCCACGGATCATTCGGCGAACGGATCGAGGGGATCCGTGATCGGCTGCCCGGCGTGCGCAACTGGCTGTGGGTCGATGACGGCACCGCCACCTGCCCGTCGTGGGCGACACCCTATGAGGAGGCGGCGGAGACCACCGGCTTCCACGGTCCCGACGGGCATCAGCGGATCCGGGCGCCGTGGGGACGTGGTCCGGACGACATCCACATGCTCTACACCGGGGGGACGACCGGCATGCCCAAGGGTGTGATGTGGCGCCAGGACGACCTGTTCGCCCGGCTCAACGGGGGCGGGTTCCGGCGTTACCCGCTCGAGGGTGGGATCGAGGATGTCCGCGCCGAGCTGGCGACGAACGGCGCGGGCATGGCCCTCCTCCCGGCGTGCCCGCTGATGCACGGGACCGGCGCATTCACCGCCATGGAGTGCCTGAGCGAGGGTGGGCAGGTGGTGACTCTGACATCCCGGCAGTTCGACCCGGTGGAGCTGCTCGATACCATCGAGGCCCGGGCGGTGAACTGCGTCATCATCGTCGGCGACGCATTCGCCCGGCCGATCCTCTCCACCCTGGACGCCCACCCCGGCCGGTGGGATCTGGCAAGTCTGGTCGCCGTCATCTCATCGGGAGTCATGTGGAGCGAGGAGACGAAGCAGGAACTCCTCCGTCATCATCCGGACATGTTGCTCATCGACACCTTCGGATCGTCGGAGGCACTGGGTATCGGCACGTCGGTGTCGTCGAACCAGGGTGCGGCGAAGACCGCCCGGTTCAAGCTCGGGCGCGACGTCCGGGTACTCGACCCGCAAGGACATGACGTCGAGCCCGGGTCGGGGCGGATCGGTGAACTCGCCCTCGGGGGACGGATCCCGGTCGGTTACTACAAGGACGAGAAGAAGTCGGCGGCTGTCTTCAGGGAGATCGACGGCATCCGCTACTCGGTGCCCGGTGATTTCGCCGAAGTGCGCGACGACGGCTCCATCCATCTGCTCGGGCGTGGATCCGCGTGCATCAACACCGGCGGCGAGAAGGTCTACCCCGAAGAGGTCGAGGAAGTCGTCAAGACCTTCACGGGTGTGGTCGACGCGGTCGTGGTCGGCATCCCCAACCAGCGCTTCGGCGAGGAGGTCATCGCCGTCGTGCAGCTCGCCGAGGGAGTACCGGTGGATGCGGTCGACCCCGACGGCATCGTGGAGCACGTGAAGGGTCGACTGGCCGCCTACAAGGCGCCCCGCCGGGTCCGCTTCGTCGAGACCATCGGTCGTTCGCCTTCGGGCAAGGTCGACTACGGCCGCCACCGCAGTGAGGCGGCCGAGTGGGCCGGCGTCACGCTCACCTGAGCATGGCCCACGGGCCGGCCAGCCCTTCCTGCCGGCCGGTCAGCCCTTGTTGGCGCCGTGCTTCCGGACGAAGTCGTTGACCGTGTAATACGCGTCGATCGACTCACCGGCGTCGCCCCAGAGGCCCTCGAGGACGTCGAACTTCATCTCCCCCTGTGCGATGTAGTGGTTGTTCACGTCGGTGATCTCGAGTTCGCCACGCCCGGAAGGAATCAGGTCCGGGATCACGTCGAACACATTGGCGTCGTAGCAGTAGATACCGGTCACTCCGAACTTGGACTCGGGGTGCTCAGGTTTCTCGGTGATACCGATGACCCGGTTCTGGTCGTCGAAGGTCGGCACTCCGAGGTGGCGCAGGTGCTCGTCCTCCTCGACCGGGGTCAGCAGGATTCGGGCACCGTGGGGATCGGCTCGGAAGGCATCCACCATCGGCCGGATCGAGTGCTCGCAGATGTTGTCGGCGAGCATGACCAGTACGGGGTCTCCGTCCACGAAGCGGGCGGCGAGCCCCAGCGCCTCGGCGATGCCCCCCGGCCGTTCCTGGTACCCGTAGCTCAGACGGTCGATGCCGAATTCTTGGCCGTTGCCCAGCAGGCGGAGGAACTCGCCTGCATGGGTGCCTCCGGTGACAAGCATGATCTCGGTGATCCCGGCATTCACCAGCGCCTCGATGCCCCAGTTGATCATCGGACGGTCGTAGATCGGCAGCAGGTGCTTGTTGGTGATGCGGGTGAGCGGATGGAGACGCGAGCCGGTACCACCAGCCAGGAGGACACCCTTCATCCGGCGAAGCCTAACGGGGATCGTCAGGCGCGGCCGGGGGCGGTCGGAGGTGGCGGTCCGGGGGCGATGGGAGATGGACGGCCCGGGACGATGACGGACGGCGGCGATGCCTCCCTCCGGACCCCTAGCTCGGCCAGTACGGCATCGGCCAGGGCCGGCCAGGCCCGTGATGACCACACCCCGAACCGACGGTCGGCCAGTCCGGCACACAGCACCCCGGCGACCGGATCGACCCACAGGAACGAGCCTGTCTGGCCGAAATGGCCGAACGTCGACGGCGAGTTGTTGGTCCCGGTCCAGTGGGGATGCTTGCGACCGCGCACCTCCACCCCCAGGCCCCAGTCACACTCGTCGAACGGACCGAATCCGGGTAGCACCCCGGGCAGGCCGCGGAATTGGACCGATGTGGCCTCCCTCCAGGTCGAGGGGCTCACCAGGCGGGGCCGGGCCCACTCCCGACCGAGGGCGAGGAGGTCGGCCAGCGGTCCGGCCAGTCCGGCCGCGGCCGCTCCTGACGGGGACCCGATCAGCGCCGTGTCGACCATGCCCAGCGGCTCGAGAACGCCGGCGGTCAGGTAGTCGCCGAATGACATCCCCGAACGCGCCTCGAGTAACAGGGCCAGCTCCTGGAAGCCGGCGTTGGAGTAGATGCGGCGGACACCGGGTGATTCGACGGGAGGACCGGGATCAGGACCGAGTCCCGACGCATGGGCCAGCAGATGACGGACCGTGGATCCGCGAGGTCCCGCCGGTTCGTCGAGAGCGAGCGTGCCCTCCTCGACCGCCACCAGTACGGCCAACGCCGTGGCCGGCTTGGTCACCGAAGCCCACGGGAACGAGCGTCCGACATCGCCGACCGCCATCGGCGACGACAGGCCGTCCGGACCGGACCGGACGATCCCCACAGCTACGGCATCGACAGGCCAGTCGGCCACCAGTCCCAGAGCGTCCATGCCCCGACCAGCGTAGAGGAACACGCGCTGGCACACTGCCTGGCTACTGTGGTGCGGCCATGGCGACCACCCGCTCACGCGTCCCCGTGCAGCAGAAGCGGATGGTGCTCCTTGCCCTGTCCATCACGTTCGCGCTGGCGATCGCGCTGGCGCTGGCGACGGCGAGTTCACCGCCGGCACCGGTCGCCGCCGCCGGACCCGCCGTAACGGCCACGGCCGCCACACCCACCATCGAATCGGCCCTCCGCCCGACGACCTCGTCCTCGGTCGTCGCCACCGTGTCCGCTCTGGCCGCCATCCACGGGACAGATGCGACGGTCACCGGCTCCCTGGCTTCGTTCTACCGCCCTCCCGACCCGCTCCCCTACGCCCCTCCTGGATCCATCATCCGGTCACAGGCCATCTACGCCGGGCCTGGGCTTCCAGCCGGCTCCCGGGCCTACCGGATTCTCTTCCACACGTCGACGGGGTCCGGAGGCGACCTGGCCGAGTCCGGTGTGGTCGTCATACCGGGCGGCGCCCCTCCGCCAGGGGGCTTCCCCATCGTGAGCTGGGCCCACGGCACGACCGGCGTAGCCTCGGGATGCGCGCCGTCGATCGACGGCACCTCCACCCTGCCCGACCTTGCCGACCTGCTGGCCGACCGGGAGATCGTGGTCGCCGCCGACTACCGGGGACTCGGCGCGCCCGGGCTCAGCCCTTACCTGGTGGGAGACAGCGAGGCCGAGGATGTCCTCGACGGAGCGCGGGCGGCCCGTTCCCTGGTCGGCAACGCCGCATCGAACGACGTGGTGGTACTCGGGTACTCACAGGGTGGCCAGGCGGCGCTGTTCGCCGGGGAGATCGCCCAGACCTATGCCCCCGAGCTCTACGTGGCCGGCGTGGCCGCCGTCGCTCCGGTGACCTCGGTCCTGGAGTTGGCGCCCACCGGTGATGAGCCACCCCCGTCGGGCCAGTCGGCGTTCACCGCCATGGCCCTCTTCGCATGGGCGCGCCACTACCGGACCTTCTCGCTCGACAGTGTGCTCACCCCGGCGGGCATCGCCGGGATCTCGGTGGTGTCCACCTCCTGTATCGATGGAGTGGCCTCGTTGTACGACGCCGTGTCACCCTCGAGGTTCTTCCTCCCCGGATGGGAGCAGGTCCCCGCCATCCAGGCCGCCAACCAGGCCAACCAGCCGGGCGGCGCCCCCACCTCTGCGCCGATCCTGGTGATCCAGGGCACCAGCGACGAAGTTGTTCCGTTCAAGGAGACCACCGACTTCGTCGCACGCAAGCTGTGCCAGAGCCAGTACGACTCCGTCGACTACGTCGTCGACCCGGGCGCCGGCCACAGTCAGGTGCTCGGGATCTCGTCCACCCTGATCGACCGCTGGATCGGGCAGCGATTCGCCGGGGCGACGATGGTCAATTCCTGCACGCGCCCGGGACTCGGGATCACCCACATCGGCTGAGCGGATGACGACGACCCACCGTCGGCTCTCCGCCGATCGGGAGGTGGGGGGCTCGGAGCGTCAGACGTCGAGGAAGCGCCGGACGGCGAAAGCCGACCCGATCACCCCGACGCCCACTCCCACCAGAGACACCAGGAGGCAGGTCCCGAACACTTCCCATCCGCTCACGGACATCTGGTGGATGATGCTGTTCGAGTTGGCCGCCGTCTCGCCCTGATCGAGTCCGATTCCCCAGTAGAGCGACAGCACCACCAGCACGGCCACGCCCGCTCCGAACAACCCTTGGATCATCCCCTCGGCCATGAACGGCAATCGGATGAACCAGTTCGTGGCACCGACCAGTTTCATCACCGAGACCTCGCGCCGTCGGGCGAAGATGGCCATCCGGATGGTGTTGAGGATCAGAATGGACGCCGACAGCAGCAGCACGACGGCGATCGCCAGGAACACCCACTGGACCACCCGGATCACGCTCTGCATCGTCTTGATCTGCTGACCGGGATAGTCGACGGAGAACACCCCGGGCTTGGCGCGGAACTCCTGATAGACGGCCGGCGCCTGCGACGGATTCATCAGCTCGCACCGGAACGATGAGGGGATCTCACTTTCGGTGGTGACACTCGACTCGTCGGCGGGCAGGACCCTCTTGGACTCGCTGTAGTCGTAGGCCTGCGACCGGTAGATGCATGCCTTGATGTAGGGCGACTGGTCCAGCTCGGCCTTGATGGCCGCGGTGAGGGCCGCACCTGCGCTGGGATCGACCCAGACGATCGTCTGGACGCCGTTCTGCCACAGCTCGGTGGCCTTCGAGGCACCCTGCTTCAGCAGTAGCGACGAGCCGACCAGGGCCAGCGACACCGCTACCGTCAAGATGGCGGCAGCCGTCATCAGCCGGTTGCGCCACAGGTTCGTGGCGGCTTCCTTCGTGACGTACGCGGGTGAGACAGCCATCAGGGTCGAGCCATGAAGGTTTCGGTCACCTCGAAGTCGGAGTCATCTGTGGGCATCTGGTCGACCAGCGCCCCGGTAGGCGAGCCGGCCCCGGCCGCCAGCGTCGTACTGTCGATGTCGTAGACACCGTGAGCTTGGTCCCGGACCAGTTCGCCCTTGTCGAGCTCGATCACCCTCCGACGCATCTGATTGACCATTCCGGCATCGTGGGTGGCGATGATGACCGTGGTGCCGGTCCGGTTGATCCGATCCAGGAGCCGCATGATCCCGAGGCTGGTGGTCGGGTCGAGGTTGCCCGTGGGCTCGTCGGCCAGGAGGATGAGGGGCCGGTTGACGAAGGCACGGGCCACGGCCACTCGCTGCTGCTCCCCACCGGAGAGCTCGTGTGGAAGATTGTCCCGCTTCTTGGCCAGACCGACCAGGTCGAGCACCTGGGGCACCTGCGCGGCGATCACGTGCTTCGGTCGACCGATCACCTCGAGCGCAAATGCCACGTTTTCGAAGACGCTCTTGTTGGGGAGCAGGCGGAAGTCCTGGAAGACGCAGCCGATGTTGCGACGTAGGTACGGGATGCGCCACTTGGGGAGATGACCGATCTCCTTACCCGCCTCCCAGATGCGCCCGGAGTCGGGCATCTCCTCGCGCAGGAGGAGCCGGATGAATGTCGTCTTACCGGAACCGGACGGACCGACCAGGAAGACGAACTCACCCTTGTCGATCTCTACGGTGCAATCGTTCAACGCGACCGTGGATCCCTTGTACGTCTTGGTGACGTTCTGGAATTTGATCATGGGGAGGCTGTACGTCGGTGATGCGTGGGGGTTTGCGGCGAACTGTCCGCAGCGCACATGTTACCCGGCGTGAACCCCGAACTGCGTCAGCCCCCCTGACCTCCCACAACGCGTGTGTAGAGGTGTCCTGACCCGCTCGAGCCCCGGCGTCGGACCGATCGCCTCAGTTCTTGTCCCGACGGACGTCGGCGCCACGGCGCAGCTCGGCTTCGATCAGCATGTCGAGGTCACCGTCGAGGACAGCCTCCACGTTGCCGGTCTCGGCGTTGGTGCGGAGGTCCTTCACCAGCTGGTAGGGCGCCAAGACGTAGGAGCGGATCTGGTTGCCCCATGCATTGTCGGTTCGTTCACCGGCGAGCCCGTCGAGCGTGGCCTGGTGTTCCGCCCGTTGGCGCTCGGCGAGTTTCGCCCCGAGCACCTGCATGGCCTTGGCCTTGTTCTGGGTCTGGCTGCGCTGGTTCTGGCAGGTGACGACGATGCCAGTGGGGAGGTGGGTGAGCCGCACCGCCGAGTCGGTCTTGTTCACGTGTTGGCCGCCGGCACCCGACGACCGGTAGGTATCGACACGGAGATCCTTCTCGTCGATCTCGACCACGCCGGAGACGTCCTCCAGGAACGGGACCACGTCGAGGGACGCGAAGCTGGTCTGTCGTCGGTGCTGTGCGTCGAACGGCGAGATCCGGACGAGCCGGTGCACGCCGCGCTCGGCGGCCAGCAGACCGAAGGCGTAGCGGCCGCGGACGATGAACGTCGCCGACATGAGTCCGGCCTCCTGGCCCGGCGTCGCCTCTTCCACCTCGATGGTGAAGCCACGGCGCTCGGCCCATCGGCTGTACATCCGCAGCATCATCTCCGCCCAGTCCTGGGCATCGGTGCCGCCGGCCCCGGCATGGATCTCGGCCACCGCGTCGCCGTCGTCGTACTCGCCGGCGAACTGCGCGCGCAGCTCGAGCGCGTCCAATCGGCGATCGAGATCAGCCAGGATCTCCTCGACCTCGGACGCGGAGGGACTCGTCATCCTCTTCCTGCATGAGCTGGTAAAGCGTCTCCGCGTCCGACAGGCGCTCGGCCAGTGAACTGAGCATCTCGAGGTCTTCGGTGACCCGCCCGAGGGCGGTGGTCACTTCACGGGCATGGTCGGCGTCATCCCACAGGTCAGGCGCCGAGGCCGCCTTCTCGAGTTCGATCCGCCGTTGGCTGAGGGCGTCAGCCCCCAGGAAACGTTCGGCTTCGCGCACCCGCTCGGCGATCCGGGCGATCGACTCCGCGATGTCGACCTTCTCCGACTCGCCGTCCCCCCGGCGGGGGCCGTCGGCCGCCATCTCAGTTGGCGCCGTGGCAGAGCTTGAACTTCTTGCCGCTGCCGCACCAACACGGCTCGTTGCGGCCGATCTTCTCCCGGTCGGACTTGACGATGGGGGCCTGGGACTCCTCGGATTCGAATGCTGAGGCACCTCCGCCGCCCAGCTGCGACCCACCGGCCACGGCGGCGGCCGCCTCGATCTCGGCCGGCGTGGCGGTGGCGAAGGCGGCCGAGATCCCGGCATCGCCCTGTACCGGGTCGTCGGCGGCCACGTAGCTGGCCTGGGCCAGGTCGGGCTCGGCGGCGGTCTCTTCGGTGAGCACCTGCACGTGGAACACGTAGCGCAGGTAGTCATCGCTTATCCCGTCCATCAATTTTCCGAACAAGGCCGAATCCTTCGCGCTGCCAGGCCACCAGTGGATCCTGGTTGCCCATGGCGCGGAGGTTGATGCCCTCCTTCAGATAGTCCATGTCGGCCAGGTGGTCCTGCCACCGCTGGTCCATGATCTGCAGCATGATGTCGCGCTCGAGCTGTCGGGCCGTCTCCTCGCCGCCGGGGATCGTCTCGTCCCGCTCGGCGTAGAGCTCGAGGGCCTCGGTGATGACGCTCTCGGTGACCTGACCGGCTGTGGCCGCCTCGGCGAAATCGTCCGCCACGAATCGCGGTCGGGTAGTACTGGGTCAGCTCGGTGATCAGCCCGGAGAGGTCCCACTCTTCCGGATAGTCGGTGGGACAGTAGGTGGCGACCACGCTCGTCATCGTCTCCTCCAGGAGCTGGACGGTGTCGTCACGGAGGTCATCACCGTCGATGATCTGCATGCGCCGGGCGTAGATGACCTTGCGCTGTTCGTTCATCACGTCGTCGTACTTGAGGACGTCCTTGCGCGACTCGGCGTTACGCCCCTCCACGGTGTTCTGCGCCCGCTCGATGGCCTTGGTGACCATCTTCGCTTCGATCGGGACGTCGTCAGGAAGTGCCCGACCCATCACCCAGTTCATGGCACCGGTGGCGAACAGCCGCATGAGATCGTCCTCGAGTGACAGGAAGAACCGGCTCTCGCCCGGGTCACCTTGACGTCCCGACCGCCCACGCAGCTGGTTGTCGATCCGACGGCTCTCGTGACGCTCGCTTCCGAGCACGTAGAGGCCACCCAGGGCGCGCACCTGGTCTCCCTCGGACGTGCACCGCGCCTCGAATTCCTTTTCGATGCGGGCGAACTCGGCGGCACCTTCCTCGGTGGTGAGGTCGATTCCTTTCCCTGCCGCTTCGCGGGCGGCCAGTCCCTCGGGATTGCCCCCCAGGATGATGTCGACGCCGCGCCCGGCCATGTTGGTCGCCACGGTGACTGCCACCCACCCGACCGGCCTGGGCCACGATCTCGGCCTCACGAAAGTGCTGTTTGGCGTTGAGCACCTCGTGGGGGATGCCCCGCTTGTCGAGCAGGCGCGACAGGTGCTCGGACTTGGACACCGATGCCGTGCCGACCAGCACGGGCTGGCCGATTCGTGGCGTTCGGCGATGTCCTCGACCACGGCGGCGAACTTGGCCTCCTCCGACTTGTAGATGAGGTCGGGCTGGTCCTCCCGGATCAGCGGACGGTTCGGCGGGATGGGGACGACGGGGAGCTCGTAGGTATTGGCGAACTCCGAGGCCTCGGTCTCGGCCGTGCCGGTCATGCCACCGAGCTTCTCGTAGAGGCGGAAGTAATTCTGGAGGGTCACCGTCGCCCAGGTATGGTTCTCCTCTTTGATCTTCACCCGCTCCTTGGCCTCGACTGCCTGGTGGAGACCGTCGGACCAGCGGCGCCCGTCCAGCGTGCGGCCGGTGAACTCGTCGACGATGCGGACTTCGCCTTGGGCGACCAGGTAGTCCTTGTCCCGCTTGTAGAGCTCCTTGGCCAACAGCGCCTGGGTCATGTGGTGGACGTAGTTGACGGCGACCGCGTCGTAGAGGTTGGCCACACCCAGCTGGCGCTCCACCTTCTCGATGCCTGCTTCCGTCGGCACCACGGTGCGCTTCTCCTCGTCGACCTCGTAGTCCTCCTCGGCCCGGAGCGTGCGGACGATGCCGGCGAACTGGTAGTAGAGCTGGGCCGACTCGGCCGCCGGGCCGGAGATGATCAGCGGGGTGCGGGCCTCGTCGATGAGGATCGAGTCGACCTCGTCGATGATGGCGAAGTGGTGGCCGCGCTGGACCATGGCGTCCTTCGAGCGGGCCATGTTGTCGCGCAGGTAGTCGAAGCCGAACTCGGTGTTGGTGCCGTACGTCACGTCGGACAGATACGCCTCGCGCTTCCCGGCCGAATCGGTGACATCGGGACCGACCCGACCGACCGTCAGTCCCAGGAACTTATGGAGCCGGCCCATCCATTCCGAGTCCCGGGTGGCCAGGTAGTCGTTGACCGTCACCACGTGCACGCCCTCACCGGCCAGCGCGTTGAGATAGACCGGCAGGGTCGACACCAGGGTCTTGCCCTCACCGGTCTTCATCTCGGCGATCCAACCGAAGTGGAGTGCCATCCCACCCATGAGCTGGGCGTCGAAGTGCCGTTGGCCGAGTACCCGCCATGCGCCCTCGCGCACGAGGGCGAAGGCCTCCACCGCCACGTCCTCCAGGGCCTCGCCGTTGTCCAGACGTGTCCGGAATGTGGCCGTCATCGCCTGGAGTTCGGCGTCGGAGCGCGCTTCCATCTCCGGCTCGAGCTCGTTGACCAGTGGCACCAGCTCGGCCAGGCGGCGAACCTTCTTTCCCTCGCCGGCGCGCAGGACTTTCGAGAACATGCTCATGGGGACCCCACTCTACCGGCGGTGGCCTCGCCATAGGCACCGAAGCCACAGGGGCAACCGGTCCGGACCCGGTTCCCCCGTCCGAGGGTCCGGGTCCGGCCGATGCAGGGTTCAGGCGGTACGCACCCTCCGGAAGAGGGTCTCGGTGGGAGCCAGTCGGTGACGGGGCTGCGAGCGACCGACGATTCGGCCCTTGGTCCGCTCGATCTGATGCTCCAGCTTTTCGACGACGAGGTCAACAGCAATCAGCGGCACCTGGCCGGCAGCCTTGGCGCGGATCGTATGCCCATGGCCGGACATCACAACCTCACAACACTCCCGGTCGGGAATCCTGGGATTGTGCTCCTCGGAGAAGTGGACCTCCGCCCGCTCGAGTCCGGGACAGTGCTCGCCGACGTGGCGAACCTTCTCCTCGGTCAGGGCTCGAACCTCGTCGGACACGATCTTCCTACCATGCGTGATGACTACGTCCACTGTTTGGCCTCCTCGGCATCGTCTAGCGATTCACTGCAACTGGTTGCCGGTCCTCCTGGTCGGTCGATAAAGGGATGGGGATAGGGAGCTAAATCGTGAGCGGCGTGCGGCTGACCTGGTCTTTGACCCCACACTCGCCTGCCGGGGGAGTTGCGGCCGAACTCCGGCGGAACCGACCATCTCTGGCCGGGAACCCTTCGGAGCCACTGAGGGCACGCGTCATCCTCTCTCCGCCCGCCCCCGACAGCCGGGGACGCCACGGGCAGGTCTTACTCCTAAGCCGCACCATGCTCAGCAACCATGAGTTGCCTTACGTGGGTCGTTTCGCCTGCGACTGGCTTCGACTTGCAACCACAGACCCGCACGCTGCTCACGGGGACCACTGTACGCCCGCCGGACGCGAAAGTTAACCGCCCAGGGTGATGTTCACTACGCCGCCACGCCCGCGTCATCTAACCGAAACATGGGTGCCAGGGATGTCGGCAGCCGGGACAGGGCCGTCTGGCTCAGATTTGGATCGGGTCAGGGTCGGGTCTGCGCCCGGTCAGGCGGTGCCGCCGGCCAGGGCCAGCTTGATGTCGTCGACCACGGGGACCGGACCCGGGTCGACCCCCTCGTGCCCGGCCAGGAGGAGCGACACCACGTCACCCACCAGCACCAGGTCCAGCAGCTGGGCCAGGTCGCCCTCGCCCGAGGCACGGACCTCCACCACATCGGCCATCACCTCGCGGAGCGCCTCGGTCACCAGATCGAACCGCCGGCTCACCTGGGGGTGCTCGGCATCGTGGCGGAGGTTGACCAGGGTGATCAGCTGACGGGTGGCATCCCCGTTCAGCCCCCAACCGGCCACTTCGTTGTGGCAGAGCTCCGGGTGGACGTTCCAGAAGGCCGGCGTCTTGGCGTTCACGTTGATCTGGCTCTTCCACCGCAGAGCGGCCGCAGCGCCCAGATCCTGGGAGCTGTGCACGAGTGGGATGGTCCGACCGATGCGGTCGGGCGACCGTCTCGGCCACGTTCCCGGTTCGGCACAACTGATCCCGTCGCCGCTGGAATTGCGATACGGCCTGGTCGATCCACTGCTGGGCACCAGGGAACAGCCCGATCCGCTCGAGCAGCACCAGGGGCGGAACGGCCATGGCCCCGAGGGCGGTGCGGGCCTCGGGGATCTTCACCGGGACCGGGCACCAGCGGGACGTTCCACTCCCCGGACAGGCGCATCAGCTCGCCTCCCCCGGTCACCACGACCAGGGCGGCACCGGCCTCGTAGGACGGCCGTGGCCGCCTCGACCGTCTCCTCGGTGTCCCCCGAGAACGACACCGCCACGCACCAGTGAGCGGGTCCCGACGTAGTCGGGCGGAACGTAACCCTTCACCACGGTGACCGGCACCGGCATGAACGGCGCCGCAGCGGCGATCAGCACGTCGCCCACGATCCCGCTCGTCGCCCATGCCCAGCACGACGACGTTCTCGACCTCGTCGTGGCCGGGAAGACCGTCGATCTGCCGGGCCGCGTCCACTGCCGCGCTCGACCTGCTCGGGCATGCCGAACGTGGCCTCCCACAGATCCCGCGAGTCCACCGGCAGTGGCGAGTCGGTCATGACCCGGCGGGAGTGCCCGTGCGCGACGGCGCCGCCGGACTCGGCCTTGGCAGTCAGACGGGCATCCTCGGCGGAGTCGACCGCGGTGGCCTCGTCGATCAGCATCACCGGGATCCCGTCCCGCACCGGGTAGGTGCGGTGCAGCCGGGGGTTGAACAGCACGTGCTCGTCGGCGAAGTACAGGAGCGAGCCCTTGTCCTCGGGGCAGGCCAGCACGTCGATCAGGAGTGGGTCGAGCGTCATCGGGTGTTCCTCTCTGGGTGTTCACGGGTCGTGGTCGTCGGTGTCACGGCGCCGAGCACTCGGGCGATGGCCTCCTGCACCTCGGCGACCCGTGCGGCACAGGACGCCTCGTCGGGGGCCTCGACGTTGAGCCGGAGCAGGGGCTCGGTGTTCGACGGACGCAGGTTGTACCACCAGTCGCCCCGGTCGACCGTCACGCCGTCGAGCCGGTCGACCGTGCCGAGCGCACCGCCGCCGCCTCGACATCGGCCGCCATCAGCTCGACGGCGCCCGGCCGGGTCGGCGACCTCCGTGTTGATCTCACCCGAGGCGGCGTAGCGTCGAAGGGGCCAGCAGCTCCGACAACGGCTTGCCGGTCACGCTCAACCGCTCGAGTACCAGCATGGCGGCGATGATCCCGGAGTCGGCCCGGTAGTTGTCGCGGAAGTAGTAGTGGCCGGAGTGCTCGCCACCGAACACGGCCCCCGTCTCCGCCATGACCTCCTTGATGAAGCTGTGGCCGACCTTGGTGCGAACGCCGATGCCGCCCATCTCGGCGATCACCTCGGGCACGACCCGCGAGCAGATGCAGTTGTAGAGGACGGTCGAGCCCGGGGTTCTTTTCGAGCAGGGACCGAGGCCACCAGGGCGGTGGTCAGCGATCCGGACACCGGCTCCGCCTTCTCGTCCACCAGGAACACCCGGTCGGCGTCGCCGTCGAAGGCCAGCCCGACGTCGGCACCCGGTCTCGACGACCAGTTGCCTGCAGCGCCACCAGGTTCTCGGGCTGGATCGGATCGGCGGGATGGTTGGGGAAGTTGCCGTCGAGTTCGGGATAGAGGATCTCCACCTTGAAGGGGAGCCCCTCGAACACCTTGGGGCCACCAGTCCACCCATGCCGTTGGCGGTGTCGGCGATCACCTTCGAGCGGGCGCAGCACCGACGTGTCCACGAACGACCGCACGTGGTCGGCGTAGGCGTCGAGCACCGAGCGATGCTCGAGGGCGCCGAGCGTGCGCCGGGTCGGTCTCGGGCGGACCGTCCGTTCCCAGGCGTCGAGGAGCGATTCGGCGGTGGCCTGGATCTCGGCCAGGCCGGTATCGCGGCCGATCGGGCGGGCCCCGGACAGACACAGCTTCAGGCCGTTGTAGCTGGCCGGATTGTGCGAGGCGGTGAACATCGCGCCAGGGGCGTCCAGGCTCCCGGCCGCGTAGTAGAGCAGATCGGTCGAGGCCAGACCGAGGTCGACGACGGTGGCACCCTCGGACCGGACGCCCAGGGCGAACGCCTCGGACAGCTCGACCCCCGAGTCGCGCATGTCCCTGGCCACCAGGATCGTCGGAGCGCCGGTGAACCGGGCCACCGCCACGCCGATGGCACGGAATTGGAGGGCGTTGAGCTGGTCGGGGACGACGCCTCGGATGTCGTATGCCTTGAAGACGGAGGAGAGGGAGGCCATGGGTGGCTCATCCTAGGCCAGCGCCCGCCCGGCTCCCCGTGTCAGGATCTGGTGATGGACCGATCCTCCCTGACCCGGCCCCACCGGCTCCGAGCCCGGGGCGCCTGCTGATCGCCACTGCTCGCCGTGCCCGTCCTCGCCGTGGCCGCCGTCGCGCTCTCCGGTGGGACACCAGGTCCAGCCACCGCTGGAGGCAGAATCGGGCATCCCCCGGTGCACGCCACACTGACCGCTGCCGCCGGCGGACCGGTCAGCCGGCATCGCCGGTTACCGGCACCGACGATGCGCTGGCCACCAGCACCCACCTGATCGTCGCCTCGGCCGGCGACACGGCCAACCGGCGGCGTACTGGCTGGTGGCGTCCGACGGTGGGATCTTCGCCTTCGGCGCGCCGTTCGAGGGCTCGGCCGGGGCGCTGACCCTGGACCGCCCGGTCGTCGGGATGACCCCGACCGCCGACGACCGGGGCTACTGGCTGGTCGCCTCCGACGGCGGGATCTTCGCCTACGGAGACGCCACCTTCTACGGGTCCATGGGCGGCCAGCCCCTCGACCGCCCATCGTGGGCATGGCCGCCACCCCCGACGGCGGCGGGCTACTGGCTGGTCGCCTCCGACGGTGGGATCTTCGCCTTCGGCGACGCCGCCTTCTACGGGTCGATGGGCGGCCAGCACCTCGACCGGCCCATCGTGGGCATGGCCGCCACCCCCGACGGCGGCGGGCTACTGGCTGGTCGCGTCCGACGGCGGCATCTTCGCCTTCGGCGACGCCGCCGTTCGACGGTTCGATGGGCGGTCAGCCCCTCGATCGCCGGTCGTGGGCATGCAGTCCGGAGGAGCGGCCGGCGGCTACCGCCTGGTGGCGGCCGACGGCGGACTGTTCTCGTACGGCACCCCGTTCGCCGGCTCCGCCGTCGGGCTCCTCCGCGGGCGGCCGTCTCCGTCGACTCGAGCGGGACCGGCTACCGGATCGTGTCGGCCGACGGGTCCGTGTACGCGTTCGGCGGTGCCGCCTACCTCGGCTCGGTCGACCGTCCCCCCGCTGGTCGGCGAGGTCGTGACCATCGACCCGGGCCACGACGGCGGCAACGGGGCCGACCCGGCCTTCATCGACCGCCCGATCGACGGCGGCGGGTTCACCGAGCCGTGCGACACGGCGGGCACCGACGACGGCCGACGGCTACACCGAGCACGCCTTCAACTTCGACGTGGCCCTCCGGCTGGCCGGCTGCTCCTCCAGGCCGGGGAGCGACCGTCGTCCTCACCCGCTCCACGGACACCGGCGTCGGCCCCTGCGTCGACGTCCGGGCCGCCATCGGCAACGACGCCGGGTCGGACGCGGCCATCTCCATCCACGGCGACGGCGGGCCCGGTGTCGGGCCGGGGATTCGCCGTCGACGTCCCGGTCCCGGTCGTGAGCTCGATCAGCGACGACCGGGCGATCGTGGCGCCCTCGGGACCAGCTCGGCGACGCGTGCGCGACCACTTCCTGGCCGACACCGGCGAACCGGTGTCGGACTACTCGGGCATCGACGGCATCGTCCCCCGGGACGACCTCGGTGGCCTCAACCTCTCCGACCGTCCCCAAGGTCCTGATCGAGTGCGGCAACATGCAGAACCCGGTCGACGCCGCCCTCATGGAGGAATCCGGCGCTGGCGCCAGCAGGCGCGCCCAGGGACTGGCCGACGGCATCACCGCCTTCCTGGTCCAGACGCGAGGTCCCCTGACCGACCGCCGTCGGAACGGTCCGGCGGCGCTCCGGATCAGGCCGGGTCGCCCGCCTTGCCGACCCCGCCGCCGGACGAGCAGGCCGATGACGTCGCCGCTCATGGCATCGCACAGCTCGGCCAGGAGCCGCATCCGCGGCCTCGAGATCCGTCCGCCACGAGGAGGCGCTGGAGGTCGAGCGACGCCAGCGGCGCCATGTCGCACAGCTGCCAGCCGACCTGCGTCGGGATCACCGGCGATCCGGAGGCTGTGGGGCAGCGCCGGCACGTCGCCGAGCTCCGACAGCAGCGAGCGCAGTCGCCGCAACGACCCTTCGGCCCCGTCGAGGACCTGCTCCGGGCAGCCGTCGCCGGTATCGGGCAGGTCCTCGACCACCGCCAGGGGATAGGGCTCGTCCGGCAGCCACTCCTCGACCCGGATCCGGCGGACCCCGGTGGCCACCACCAGCATCCGGCCATCGTCGAGCTCGGCGACATTGGCGATCCGGGCCACCGTGCCGACATCGACCCGCTGGTCGCCCCCGCCCACCTCCGATCCGCGGGCGATGAGGACCACGCCGAACTCGCCGTCGGAATCCAGGCACCGTTGCCCATCAGCGTCCGGTAGCGCTCCTCGAACACGTGGAGCGGGCAGCCCCGCCTCGGGGAACAGCACGGTCGACAGCGGGAACATCCCGAGCCGCGAGCTCATCGTCACCGGGTCCTACCGGTCCTGCCAGCCCCACCGGCCACCCGGGCCGCGCCGCGCCCGGCCGCCTTCCTTCTCCGCGGTCGACGACCAGCGACAGCACCACCGCCGCCACCGACACCAGGGTGATGGTCTGGCCGACGTCGTCGGCCGGTGACCGGCCGTAGGTCAGGGTGACGTCGTGGCTCGTCGGCACCACCACCATCAGGTTGGGGCGACCCGGTAGGGGCCCTCGGCCCCGGACGCGTGCCAGTTCGGGAAGTAGGACACCCGGACCTCGACCGGGGTGCCCACCCGGTCGACGTGGAACGAGATCCCCTTGTCGGTCTGGCTCACGTCCGAGACGGTGGTGGCCGGCTCGGGCACCGCCGGTGGGCGGGTGTCGCCATGGTCACCCGGGTCCAGGTGGCCGGCCCGTCGGCCGCCGGCACCACGTTCCACCGGGTCGGCGTGTCGTACCAGGCTGACGGCCGGGGTCAGCCAGCTCGCCTGGCTGGGCCCGATCCCCGTCCACACCACGGGCCGGTTGGCCAGCGGGAGCACCAGCTGCGAGTCGGCGATCCGGTACACCTTCCACGTGGTGTCGAGGGCCTCCCCGTTGAACGTGTGCTCCACGGCCCGCTGGACGCCGATCAGCGTGGCGGCCGGGTCGGCGGCCACGGCGTCCTGGACCGTGGTGGACGACGCCAGGAGGTAGCGGACCCCCATCAGCTGGAGGTGCTCGATCCCGAGCGGGACATTGAGGCCTCCGTAGGGAAGTCCGACCACCGCGTTCGACGGATCGGGCGACAGCTCGTTCTGGTTGAGGAAGTGGAACGGGGTGGTCGAGGCCGACTCGAACAGCAGTCCCTCCATGGAGTCGATGCACCCGTCGGTGAAGTAGGGCAGCAGCATCAGCGACTCGGTCGTCCCGAACCGGTTGAGCGACGGGTCGTACTCCCACATGGCACGACCGCATCCCTGTTCGGCGCCGACCGACCGCATCATCTGGATCACCGCCTGGAATTCCGGATAGTCCGGCTTGCGCTCGTAGCCCGAGTAGTTCCACTGCCGCCCAGGCGCTCGGCTGGTCCGGACCGACGTGCACGCCGATCTTGGCCAGGGTGGTCGCCGGCACGGCCAACGGCGGCACCACGGCCAGGCAGGCGGCGGCCAGGGCCACGAGCGGGCCGACCACGGCACCGGCGGCCACGGCCACCGGGCACCGGCCGCCGGTAGGGCGTGACCCGTCGTCCCGGCAACCAGTCCGGGACTCGTCCGGCGCGTCCAGCCCCGTACCGACGTCCCGCACCCACAGGTTGAGCCGGCGCCTGCGGGCCAGCCGGGCGACGGCCGAGACCACCTCGGCCAGCGCGTAGCCGGCCAACAGGTAGAGGCACAGGAACCAGAGGGGCAGGAACCGGACGTTGTAGAGCTTGCCGGCCGGGTCGACGATCACCGCGACGGCCGACAGCGCGGCCATCACCACCAGGAAGAGCGCGACCCGGTTCCGTCGGACCACCATGGCCACCACGCCCACCGCGTCGGCCGCCAACGCCCAGCGGAACGAGCCCGGGAACAGCAGATGGGGATAGCCGAAGACCTTGGTGTACCCCATGTTGGTCGTGTACGGCTGCTCGAGTCCGAACGGCACCAGCCACCATGCCGTCAGGCCGAGGCCGAGCACCGCCGGCGACCACCGACCACAGCACCCGGCCGCCCCAGCGGTGGCCGGCCGCCACCGCCCGGCGGCTGCGGCCGATCGTCCGCACCAGATCGGCGTCGAGCAACAGCCATACGCCGGCACCGGCGGCCGCGAAGATGGCCGGGATCAGATGGCACAGGAGGGTCACGGCGAACAGGACCGCGGCCAGCGCCCGGTGACGGCCGGTGCGCAGCCCCGCGGCCACGACGCCCAGGAACAGGAGCGACAGCGACAGGCTCAGCGAGAAGGAGAACTCCCCGGCCAGGGTCGACAGCAGGTTGCCGCCGTAGATGGTGAAACTCGGCTCGAACAGGAACGGGAGTGTGGCCGCGGCCAGACACGCCGGTCCGGGGTCGCGCAGCCCGGCCAGGCGGCCGAAGGCCCAGGCGCACAGCGGAAGCAGCACACTTCCGAGCACGGTGACCAGCTTGAAGGCGATGTCGTAGGAGACGAACGCGTTGAGGAACACGGTGACCAGGCCGGGGAGCGGAAAGTAGAAGGTGTACAGGGGGAAGCCGTCGTACCAGCCCGGGTCCCACCCGGTCAGTTGGCCGTGGGTCAGGAGATTCGACTTGAGGAACGCCGGCAGGGCGACGTGGGCCCCGGTGTCGCCACCGGCCGTCGTGGTGTTCAAGAACAGCAGATTCGGGTGGAGCTGGCTCAGCGTGACCACCATGACGCCCACGATGGCCACGGCGTTGGACCACGCCGGCCAGGCGGTGCGTCGGGTGAACCGGTGCCACCACGGTGGCCGGCCGATGCCAAGCCTCGGCACTCCCGGTACGGCCGTGGCTACAGCCCCGGACCCGGCGGAGACCGCCTCATCGGGACGATCGACGTCGATGGCCGTCATCGCCGGGTCGCCGGCCTCGCCGATCGCCATATCAGGCCAGGCCCCGGAGGCCGAGCACCGCAGGGAATACGACGGCGAGGAGGGCGATGCCGTTGAATGCGGCGTGGGCCACCATGTTCATGCCGAGGCGGCCCGTCCGGTAGGAGACCATCCCCAGGATCACTCCGAACACGGCCAGACCGAGGAGCTGGAGTGACTCGGCGTGGGCCAGGCCGAACAGGAGGCCACTGATGACGATGGCGAGACCGGGGCCCACCCATCGACCCCAGTTCCCGAACAGGCGGGCCAGCGCACGGAGGATGACGCCGCGGAAGAAGATCTCCTCGAAGAACGGGGCGCCGAATACGGTCGCCACGAAGATCGCCACGTATTCGGCGCCGTGTGAGCTACCGGTGAGGCGATCGGCCGGTGCCGCAAACCGTTGGTGGAAATTGTGGACGTGCGGGGCGATCGGGAGGTAGATCAGGGCGATGAGATACTGCCCGCCGATCCCGATGGGGATCCCGAGCAGGTCGATCCAACGGAACCGGAGCCCGATGTCGATCCGCAGCCTCTTGGTCCCCTTGAGCCTGCTGGCCAGGACCGCAGCACCGAAGAATCCGCCCCACAGCCCGAAGAGCGTCGCGATCACGTACCAGGTGGGTGGCTCTGACAGCTTGGAGAGTGCCGTGAGCGAGTGGAACTTCCCTGCCAGCTCGGCTGCGATCGCCACGGTGAAGAGCGCGAGGACCTGGCCGCCGAGGAAGCCGAGGCCGGCATAGAGCATCCACATCCAGGCGGCAGCCCGGTCTACCGGCACCGCGCCTTCGTCGAGCTGATGGCCGAGGGGGACGTCGGAGTCGAGGCGATGCCACCACCGCTCCGGGGTCCGCGGTGGTGGTGCCTGATCGGATGACGCCGGCTGGGGTGGTGCGACTGGCCCCTTGGCGTCCACCGCCTGTTCGGGCCGGTCGTTCACCCTCACACGATATCGACCATGCCCCCCGACGGGGCACCGGCTCCCGGTAGGGCCGGGGCGATGCGCGAATCGCTCCCGACGGCGCGTAGCATGAAGGGGTGACTCCCCCCAGCCCTGACAACGCCGACAGGCCGATCCCCCCCGGTGGGACCGGCCAGGAATCCCCCGGGCAGAACAAGAACCGCATCATTCTGTCCGTAGTGGTGATGGTCGTCATCCTGGCTGTCCTGATCGTGCCCGGGCTGGTCAAGAAGTCGAACACGACCAACCTCATCTACAACTCCTGGTTGACCCAGGTCGACAACAAAACCGTGAAGACGGCGACGGTGGATCAGAGCACCGGAATCATCACCGGCACCCTCGCTGACGGGACCAACTACTCGACCAATGGTCCCAGCCCGGTCACCGACTCCGAACAGGCGGCCCTCAAGACGCTGGGCGGCAATGCCAAGTACGTCACGACCAGCGAGAATCCGCTGGTCTCGATCTTGGTCTACCTGATTCCCTTCGCCATCATCCTCGGAATCTTCTACCTGATCAGCCGCAGAGCCCAGGGACAGATGGGCAGCATCATGTCGATCGGGCGGTCCAAGGCGAAGCTCTACTCGACCGAGCGCCCGTCGACGACGTTCGACGACGTGGCCGGCTACGACGGTGTCAAACTCGAGATCAGCGAAGTCGTCGACTTCTTGAAAACCCCGGCCCGTTTCAAAGAGATCGGTGCCCGGATCCCCAAGGGGATCCTGTTGGTCGGCCCTCCCGGGACCGGCAAGACCCTGCTGGCCAGGGCGGTCGCCGGTGAGGCAGGGGTGCCGTTCATGTCGGTGAGCGGCTCGGACTTCATGGAGATGTTCGTCGGTGTCGGAGCCAGCCGGGTCCGCGACCTGTTCGCCACAGCCCGCAAGCAGGCGCCGGCCATCGTCTTCATCGACGAGATCGACTCCATCGGCCGCAAGCGTGGCGCCGGGCTCGGAGGCGGCCACGACGAGCGTGAGCAGACCCTCAACCAGATGCTCTCGGAGATGGACGGCTTCGATCCCACGGAGGGAATCGTGGTGATGGCCGCCACCAACCGGCCCGACATCCTGGACGCCGCCATCCTCCGGCCCGGTCGCTTCGACCGTCAGATCGTGGTTCCGTTGCCCGACCTCGACGAGCGCCTCCCCATCCTCCAGGTCCACTGCAAGGACAAGCGGGTCGACCCCACCGTCGACCTCGGCACGGTGGCCCGCGGCACTCCCGGCATGAGCGGAGCCGACTTGGCCAACCTGGTCAACGAGGCCGCCCTCCATGCCGTGCGTCGTGGGTCCCAGGTGATCCAGAACCAGGACTTCGAGGCTTCCCGCGACCGGGTCCTCATGGGCCAGCGCCGCGAGAGCCTGGTGCTCTCCAACGCCGAGAAGGAGCGGGTCGCCTTCCACGAGGGCGGGCACGCCGTTCTCGCCTACGTGTTGCCCGACGCCGACCCGGTGCACAAGGTCACCATCCTGCCGACCGGCATGGCCCTGGGCGTCACCATGCAGCTCCCGATGGAGGAGCGCCACATCCACCCGCGTCAGCACATCGAAGACTCGTTGGCCGTCATGATGGGTGGTCGGGCCTCCGAGCTCCTCGTCTACGGCGACCTGTCGACCGGGGCCAGCAACGATCTCGTGGGCAGTACCGAGCTGGCCCACCGGATGGTCCGCGAGTGGGGAATGAGCGACCGGATCGGCCCGATGGCCTGGGGCTCGCAGGGCCAGGTCTTCCTGGGCGAAGACCTGATGCACACGAGGGACTACTCAGAGCACACCAGCCAGGTGATCGATGACGAGGTGGAGCTGATCCTCCGCGCCCAGGAGCAGCGGGCGCTCGAGGTGCTGGGCCGCCACCGGGGTGGCCTCGACGCAGTGGCCCGCGCCCTTCTCGACGAGGAGACCATCGACGGCGAGACCGTCGGCCGCCTGGTGGACACCGCATACGGACGACCGGTGCACGCCCCCGGGGTGAAGTCGGTCCCACCCATCTTCGTCGCCAGCCAGCACGGCCCGACGGGTGCCGACAATGCCGATGGCCCGCCAGTCGACGGTCCGGTCGACTCCGTCACCCCCGCAGCCGTCCCCTCCACCGCTTCCGATGCCGGCAAGGCCGACACCGGGGCCACCCCCGTCGCCGAGCCCGCAGGGACCATCTCCAACGCCACGGATCCCGGCGCAGCCCCCCAGGGGGAGGCACCCGCGCCTGGATCACCCAGTCCGGGCAACGGTTCCCAGCCCCAGGCCGGACATTGGCCGCCACCGGGGACCTGGCCGACCAAACAGTCTCCCTGGCCGCCTCCGCCGGCGCCGCCAGCTTCACGCTGAGCGCCTAGCCACATCCCGAGCGGCCGATTGCGGCTGCTCCGGGCCGCCTGAGCAGGTCGACCCGCGGGTCAGCCGCCGAGGGGGAACCCGGACGATCCGGCGATCCCCGGCGCACCCGTGGGGCCGTCGTCCGTCTCGACCGTGACCTGGCCGGTGGCCGAGACGATCAGCGGCTCGAGCCCGCCCACCGCAGTGGGTCCGAATACCACGACGCTGCGCCCCGCCACCCGGGCCATAGCCACCCGTCGCCCGCCGGACAACCGTGTCACGGTGACATCGATCGGGGCCGACCCGGGGTTGGCCACCGCCAGGGAGTTGATCGTCCCACTCGGAATGGATGGTTGGCCAGGGATGCCCGGGCCCACCACCAACCACTTCGAGCCGACAACGGTGGTCGCGGAGTTGATTCCCGCCCAGGGGGAAGCAACTCCCGCCGGGGCCGTGACCGTTCGGCCGACAACGATCGGGGCCGGAGCATCCACGGTCAGTGAGTAGGGGGATCCCAGGGGCCAGCCGGCGACCGACGACACGGCCAACGGCACCACGGTCCTTCCCGGGACCGCCAGGTTGTAGGGCACCACGGTGGCGCCGGGCAGGCCGACCGAGACGTGGGCGATGACCGGCGCAGTGCCGGGATTGGCCACCGCGAGTGTGGCCGTACCCCCCTGGGTCGCCGTCGTCTGGGCGAACCTCCACGATGTCGAAGGTCCCGGTGTCCCGGACAGTAGGGCCAGCCCGGTGCCGGCGGTCACGACCATCTGGTCGAGCTCGGTGGCCACCACGGATCCCGAGGTGGCCTGCACCAGGGTGGCCACCACCGCTTGGTTCTGGACGTAGGCGTCGAGGTCCTCGATGACCAGTCCCTCGGGGCTCACCGGGATGCCCTGATAGGGCTGCGGTTCGAGGACGGTCCCGTCCGATGTCAGGAACGTCACGTCGACCACTGCCGGCGCTGCCGTCGGGTCGTAGAGCGAGAGGTCGAGTAGCCCCGCCGTCGTCGAGCCGCCGGCGAAATCCCATTGAGACGAGACCTGGGTGGCACACGGAGCCGTGCTCCATCCATGGGAGCTGGCCACCACGGCCGTCCCGGTCACACCGCCGCCGGCGAACGAGAACGACGAAGCCGAACCGCCGGCCGGAAGGCCGGACCCCGGTTCGACGACGGCAGTACCGAGGGCGGGGACGGTCACCGTGGCCACCACTGGGGCCGCTCCCGACTCGGCCACGGACGACTCGACGCCGGTCATCTGCTCACGGGTGCTGTTGGCCAGGATGATCGTGGCGGTCGCGCCGGCACCGGCGTCGGTTCCAGCGCCGGTGGCGCAGAAGAACGAGGAGGCATGGGCGTCGCTCGGAGCGACGGTCACCCCGTCTCCCGAGGGGGGTGCTGGCGCCGCCTGGGGTGTCGGGGCGACTATGGACACGATCCCGACACCGAAGAGGACGGCTCCGGCCGCCAGCAGCGCCGCGGTCCGCCCGGCCACGGGCCGCTGGGTTGATCGGCGGCGCGCCACTCTGGAGAGCTCCTGGTTCGGCCCCGAACGGGTCGACCCTTCGACCACAGCGGACGTCGGTTCGACCCCGGTGGCAGCCGTGGCCTCCGTGCCTTCGTCCGGCCCGGGACCGGTCATACGAGTTCACCGTCCTCCAACGACCAGGCATCCTCGAAGGGGTCACCCTTACGCGATCTCCCGGTCGACCAGCTCCGCGGGCGGCCCACCCGCTCCCATTCGCGGCGGATCCGGCGGCGGTCGACCAGAGCGGCAAGTGCGAAACCCCACGCCAGGACCGAGTAGACCCCGATCAGCAGCGGCAGAATCCCGCCGTCGAATCGAAGGGTCCCGGCGGTGCGGGTCGCCACGGCATAGCGGGCGGCCCATCCGAAGACCGGCGAGCGGGGTGCCGGGGTGCCCGAGCTGTCCACCAGCTGCCAGCTTCCGGACGGGGCCACCGAGTTCAGTACGGTGCCGGCCACCAGCGGGCCCTGGTACGAACGGGAGGCGACCGGGCCGGCGAGCACCCCCACCGCACCTGGCACGAGCGGGCTCGTCGGGCCGGCCCCGAGGGGCACCGACATCGGCTTGGCCGAACCGGGCCTGCCAGGCACCTCCGCTCGCTGCGGTACCCATGCGGCGTTGGCGAACACGGTGATTCCCGTCCCGGACAGGATCGGCACGAGATCCAACTGGTGCCCGAGTGCCGGCAGCAGATCGGCAGGCAACGGAAACGCCGTCGGGCTCTGCTCGCCGGTGATCTCCGGAGCCAGGGCGGACAGGACGACCACGTATCGCACGCCGGCCGGGGCGATCAGGCTCCCCAGTCGGTCCGTGCGGTTGGACTGAGCCTCGTCCACCGCGGTTGCCAGCTCATCCGCCGGACCCGCAGACGTGCCGTTCCAGAGCCATCGGGCATCGGGGGGACCGTTCTCCGAGGTGGCATAGGCCAGGCCGTCGCCGGCACTCCAGCTGCCGAGGTCCAGACTGCGCGGGTCACCCAGCCAGAGGACCCGGAAGGAGCCGTCGGCCACCCTGCCGTTCATCCACGCCACCGACTGCGAGAAGTCATTCACCGGTAGGTCCCAGCGTCCGGGGATGGCCGACGCCAGCGTGGGCAGTGAGGCCAGCGCCACGGCCACGATGCCGAACGCCGGTGGTCAGCTGTCGCCAGCCGAACTCCGCCTTGCGCAGGTCGCGCTCGAAGGCGGCCACGCCCAACCCGATTGCCGCGGCGGTGGCAGCGGCGGCGGGACCCAGAAGCACCAGGGGATCGATGGCCAGCGAACCGGTCCATCCCCGCCCGATGACCCAGGCGAACAGCCAGAACACCAAGGCGATCGACCAGAACCGGGCCGCCCACCGGAACCGGACGCCCCGGGCCAGGACCAGCGGCGCGGCCGCCCCGATCAGGAACCCCCACGCCAGTGGCGACATGCCGATGGGGCCGACCGCGAATCGGAGCAATGCGCTCCACGATGCTGCCCCCGACGTTGCGGTGGGCACCCCGAAGACCTCGAGGACACCCCGTCCAGACGAGAGGACCCCGATCACCCATGGCAGGCAGATGAGGAGCGCGACCCCGGTCGAGCCGAGGGCGAGTCGCATGGCTCGTCCGGTCGAGCCGAAGGCGCCGAACAGGAGCGAGGACAACACCACCGCCAGCGCCACCAGGATCACGACGATCGCCGCCGCCGGGACGAAGGAGATCAGGACGGCTTCCAGCACCCCGAGCGCCAGTGCACCGCCGAGCAGACCGTGGCGCGCCGTCCATGCCCCTCCCAGAGCTGGCGAGCCGGCCTCCTCGCCGGGGGGCAGCGGAGCCTCCACACGCCGGACGAACGGCTCGAGGCCGGTGGAGCGACACAGCGTCGCCAGCACCCACGGCGACCCCGCGTAGACGATCAGCGCCCCCCAGCGCCCGAGAGCCAGCGCGTTGTACGGAACGGCCACGGCCAGGTACGCGAGCCCGGCCACCAGTGACGCCCGCTGCGATCCGAATGGCCGGAGCAGTCGGACCGCGCCCCACGCCCCGAGGGGAAGGCACCCGAAGATCAGGACCTTCTGGGTCAGCCCCATGGCGCCGAGCAGGAAGGTGCCCAGCACACCGGCGATGCCGAGGGCCGGCGCGGCCGGCGCGGTGGTGCCGACACCCGAAGGGTGCCAACCGGCGAAGAACTGGGAGAACACCGTCGACCAGGCCGGGAAGGGGGTGAACTGACCGACCGCAGGCAGGCGACCGGTCAGGACACCGCGCGACCCGATGACCACCAGCAGTGCGGCCGTCAGCCACACGACCAGCCGCACCCGTCCACTGACCCTCCCGGCCACGGTGGCCTCCACGCCCGCTCTCCTCCTCGGCGACCTCGTGGAGCGGCATCGACGGACCGTCGGCCTCGGCCGCCGCCGCCAGTTCGTCGGCGTGGGCACCGTGGAACCCGAACTGGAACACCCGTCGGAGGTAGGCGGAGAGCCGGGCGCTGCCCCGCACCTGGAGCAACCGGATCTCCTTGTCCCCCACCCGCCGATTGGCCTGGAGTACCTTGCGTTGTCCCCGGATCACGGACAGCCGACCGAGGTTCCAGCGCCAGGCCCGCACCACGGCCCGGGCCCGGGCCCGGTTGCCGGCCAGCTCGGCCACGATCGACCTCGCCCACCGCCAGCAGGAAGATCTGGGGGAGGACCCGCAGGAGATGGCTCCGGGAGTAGCACTTCATCACGGCCAGGAGCTCATGGCGCCGCTGCAGCTCCTGCAGCGTGACCGGGTGGCGGGGACCTTCGACACCCTCTTCGGCCGGGATCACGGTCGACCCGGTAGGAGACCCCGCCATGGCGCCCGACCTGGCTCCCTCGTCACCTGCAGCCGGGCTCGGCTGCGCCATCCGCCTCGGATATGGCCACAGCGTCTGCCCCGTCGGCGGTTTCGACTGCGGCGACCGTCGCCACCAGCAGCGCCGGGTCCAGAGACTCGGCCCCCGACGCCAGCTCCTCGAGGTGGCGCACTCTGGCCTCGGGAGCCACCAGGACCCGTGCCCCGACCACCTGGGCCCGCCAACACAGGTCGAGGTCCTCACCCATGGCCACGATCGCCGGATCGAATCCGCCCAGTTCGTCGAAGAGGTCGGCCCGGATGAGCGTGCAGCCGCCGGGAGCCACGAACACGTCCCTGACGGCATCGTGCTGCCCATGGTCGATCTCATGGGGCTGGACCCGCTCGACGACCGAACCGCCCTTGTCGACGTTCATGCCCACATGGACCAGAAGCTGGGGATCGGCCCAGCTCACCACCTTGGGCGACACCACCCCGGCATTCGAGCGGAAGGCCTCCTCCACCATCAGGTGGACCGCGTCGGAATCCAGGGCGATGTCATCGTGGCAGATCAGGTAGTACGCGGCACCGTCGACCATCGACCGCACCTGGTTGACGGTGGCACCGAACCCCACGTTCTCCTCGCATCGCCGCACATAGGCGGTCGGGAGGATCGCCGCCACCCGGGTGGTCAGCTCCTGCTGGGCCCCCGTATCCAGCACCAGGACGGACAGTTCCCCGTAGTCCTGTGAAGCGATCGAGGCCAGCGTCTCCTCGAACCACGGACCGGGATCGTGGGCGACGACGACGGCGACAACCGGCGGGGCCAGTGTTTCCATCAGGGGTCAGAGGCTATCGGGCCGAAGGGGGAGGATGCATCCCCGGCGATTCCGGACCGCCGGATCTGCATCCGCCGCCTGTCCTGCGACCTGCGAACCGCCCGGGCGCGTGCACCGTGCTCGCGGGGTGCTTGCAAATGTTTATCATGACGTATACAGTTGTATCCGAGCACGGAGGAGGGGCCGGACGATCACCCGGCACCGTGCCAACGGTACGAGTCAGACACCCAAGAGCCAAAGGAGCACACCATGCCCGACATCAACACCGACATCAGCAAGGCCGCCAAGGACATCGCCAACGTCGCCAAGGACGCCACCTACGTCGTCATAGGCGCAGGAGTCCTCGGCTTCCAGCAGGCCCAGGTCCAGCGCCGTGAGCTCATGGCCAAGCTGCAGGAGCCGTCCACGCTCGCCGAGCGGGTCTCGGCGGTGCGTGGCGACCTCACCGACGCCGTCCACCAGGTGGACACCCGGGTCGAGGACCTGATGGACCGTTTCGAGGAGATCATCGAGCGGGTCGAGGCCGTATTCGCCCCCTTCGAGGACCGTCTGCCGGCCAGGCCCGGGACATCGCCAAGCAGGCGCACGTCCAGGCCAAGGACGCCCGCACACAGCTGCGCGGCATGCGCCCGACGACCGCCGCCTGAGCGACGTCGGCCGACGTCGGGACGGACTCCCCCTCCCCCCGGCGCCGCACCGGCGGCCCACGAGCCCCGGTAGAGTGACCGAATCCCCCTCAGTCCCCGGCAGAACGGCCCGCTCCACGCGGGCCGTTCTTCGCAGGATCGAGCCGTCGCAGCATCGGGTCCGGCCGTCCGGGTGTCCGGCTGTCCGGGTGTCCGGCTGTCCGGGTGTCCGGGCATCGGGCGTCCGGGTGTCCGGGTGTCCGTCAGGCGGGTGAGGCTCGCCAGTGGGCCAACACGTCCGCCAACGTCTGGTCCAGGGTGATCTCGGGGGTCCAGTCGGTGGCCTCCTTGAGGCGAGCCGGGTCGCCCCGCAGCACCGGTACCTCCACGGGCCGCAGGAGCGACGGGTCGGACACCAGCTTGACGGAGCTGCCGGCCCCAGCCAGCAGACGATCGGCGATCTCCTGGATCGACACGTCCACCCCCGAACACACGTTGTAGACCGTCCCGGGAGACCCGGACTCGAGTAGCAGCCGGTAGGAGCGCACCACATCCCGGACATCGGTGAAGTCCCGGCGGGCGGACAGGTTGCCGACCGCGATCTCGGTGGCCCCGGATCGCTCAGCATCGACGATCCGCTTGGACAGGGCCGAGACGGCGAAGTTGGGCGACTGGCCCGGTCCGATGTGGTTGAACGGGCGGACCACCACGACGTGCTGCTTGTGGCCCAGCCAGGCCTGTGCGCACAGTGCCTCGGCCGCCAGCTTGGATGCGGCGTACGGGGTGAGCGGGGCCGTCGGGGATTCCTCGCTGAGCGGCAGCTGGGACGGGTCGGTCACCGCGCCGTAGACCTCCGCCGAGCTGGTCACCAGCACCCGGGGATCGGTCCCGCACTCGCGAGCTGCGGCCAGCAGTGCCCCCGTTCCCAGCACATTGACCTCGAGCACGCGGAGCGGCTCGTCCCAGGACTGCCCCACATGGGTCATGGCCGCCAGGTGGAAGATCCTGTCAGGGGCGGCGGCGGTCACTGCGGCCAGCAGTGCACCGGGATCGGTGATCTCGACCTCCTGGTCGATCTGGACGACGTCGTCGCCATTGGCACGGAGATGTTCCGCCAGCCAGGTCCCCACAAATCCGCGACCACCGGTGATCAGAGAGCGCACGACGGGTCACCATACTGGCTCGACCACTCCTGTTGCCGCCCCGTCGACGTGGTGGGCCTCACCGGGGGCCGCGGCGCCGCTATCCGATAGGCCGTAGTGTGCAGCTCGGTGCTGTGCCCCCACGTGTGCCGGTCCACGATGGCGAACCCCAGCGTCCGCCGCTCGGACGCGGCCCGTTCGTCCCCCCCACCGGTCAGGGCGGCGTCCAGCGCCCCGGCCAGGGCGTCGGCGTCTCCGGGTGGGACCAGCACCGCACTGGCGCCGGCGATCTCCTCCATGGCCGTTCCACGGGTGGTGATCAACGGGGAACCGCAGGCCAGGGCTTCGAGTGCGGGCAGGCCGAATCCCTCGTAGAGCGAGGGGTATGCGACCACCGTCGCCGCTCGCAACAGCGCAGGAATCACCTCGTCGTCCACGTACCCGGTCCGGACGATCCTCCCACCCAGTCCGGTTGACGCCACCGCCTCGTCGACGGCGTCCGCCCCCCAGCCGCGGCCTCCCGCCAGCACCAGTAGCGCCTCGGGATGTCGGCCGGCCGCTGACGAAAACGCCCTGACCAGCGTGGGCACATCCTTGCGGGGCTCGAGAGTTCCGACGAAGACCACGAAGGGACGCCCAGGGATCAGCCGGGAGTCCAGGGCCGTCAGCCTGAGCTCGTCGGCTCCAGGCGAAGGCTCCTCGGGTCCGAACCGCTCGGTGTCGACCCCGTGGGGGGCGACGACCACCTCGGCATCGACTTTGCACCATCGGTGCAGGGCCTCCGCCGTGATCCGGCTCGGACAGATGACCACGGCCGCGTCCCGAGCGGCGCGGGTGATGGCCCGCCGGAACAACAGGACCTTCGAGCGCTCGTGCCACCGGGGCTCGTCGAAGAAGCTGAGGTCATGCACCGTCACCACCGATGGGATCCCACAGCGTCGAGGCATGGTGTAGTGCGGGCCGTGATGGACAGCGGCGCCCGAGGCGGTCACCAACGGTCCCAGTCGCAACTGCTCCCAGGCCAGACGCAGGGGTCTCGGGTCGGGGGCGGACGCCGTCAGGTCCCCCGGACCCACCATCGGCGTCCAGCGGTCGGCGTCTAGGGTCCGGCTGAAAAGCAGGAGGTCGACGTCCGGGCGGGCGGACAGGCCCAGAGCCAGTTGCATGATGTAATGGCCCGCCCCTACCGGTTGCTCGGGTACCGCGCTCACGTCCAGGGAGACCCGCAGTGGCCGGTCGCCGTCTTCCGCCGAACCGGCGCCTTCCGCCGGAGCCCGCTGCTGGTCAGCGGTCACGACGACCCGCCCGTTCTGCCACCGCCAGCTCCCACACTTCACGGTGGCGCAGTGCGATCGAGGACCAGGTGAGTTCCGTGGACCGGACCGAGCCCCGGCGCACCAGCGACTCCCGGGTGGTCTCGTCGGTCGCCACCGTGAGCAGTCCGGCGGCGATCGACCCGGTGTCGTTCGGATCGACCTCGAATGCGGCTCCCCCCGTGCTGGGCAGCGGACTCGCCACCACCGGCGTCCCGACCGACATCGCCTCCACCGGTGGCAGGCCGAATCCCTCGATGAGCGGCACATAGGCGAGTAGCCGGGCGGACGCGTAGAGCCCGGACAGCTCTGTCGTCGAGACCGATCCGGCGAATATGACGCCGACGGTGGGTGCCACCTGCTCACCCCAGCCCGATGGGCCCACCATCACCAGTGGCCACGGTTCAGGGAGCAGATCCCGGATCCTCCCGTACGCCTCGATCAACCGCCTCAGGTTCTTGCGCGGCTCGAGGGTACCGACACAGAGGAGAAAGGGCCCGTGGACCCCCAATTGTTCGAGGTGGGCGGCGGCGGCGGCCGAGTCCGGGGGCGGCAGGTGGTCGGAGCCCATCGGGATCACCGTGATCGCATCCCGGGAGGCGCCTGCGGCCACCAGGTCACCGGCCACCACTTCGGCGGGCACGATGAAACGGTCGGCCCGGTGCAGCGCACGATCGAGCGCGGCTTCGTGCCATCGCCGCCCACGGGCCGGGTACGCGTCGGGGATCCGCCGCCACAATAGGTCGTGCACGGTCACCACCAGCGGCGCTGAGCCCGGCTCCAGGGTGGCCAATGACACGGCGTGGACGAGGTCGACACTGGACGGGGCCCGCACGATTCGATGGTCCCAGGCCCTGGTCATCAGGGGGCCCGGCAGGAACGACGTACGTAACTCATGGCCGAGGGCGGCCAGCGGATCGATGCCGGCCGGGGGCCGGCTGGCCGTGAGCACCAGCTCGGGCGCGTCGAGCGCGTCGGCGCCCTCGGCCGCGGCCAGATCATCCAATCCCTGAAGTAGGCCGAGCACGTAGGTGCCGATGCCACCTGCCGCGGATCGCCGCAACTGCTCAACCAGTAACAGGACCCGGAGCCGGCTCACCGGACCACATCCCGGTGGCCAGATACGCGGTCGGCCACCGCCTCGCGGTAGAGGTCGGCCAGGCCGGCCGCACATCGCTCCCAGGTGAAACTGGCGCTGCGGGCTCGCCCTCGGGCGATAAGGGCTTCGACCTCGACTCCACCGTCGACAGCATGGACCAGCCGGCCGGCGAGGGCGTCGGCGTCTCCCGGGTCGACCAGCCAGGCGCCATCACCCACCACCTCAGGCACCGCTCCGGCGGCTGTCGCCACTACCGGGACGCCGGCGGCCATGGCCTGGAGCGGAGGGAGTCCGAAGCCCTCGTATCGGGACGGATAGGCCAGCACGGCGGCCCCGCGCAGGACGCCAGCGAGGGCGGCGTCGTCGATGTAACCGGGACGGACGACCCTGTCCCGGACCGATGACGCTGACAGCGCTTCTGCGAACCGCTCGGATCCCCAGCCGTCGTTGCCGACGATCACCAGGGCGATCTCGGGACGGTCGGCGGCCACCGACTCGAACGCCCGCACCAGGAGTGGGTAGTCCTTGCGGGGCTCGATCGTGCCGACGGCCAGGACATAGCGGTCGCAACCGGCGGGTAGACCGATCTGCTGGTCCGCTTCACGTTCGACGTCGGCGCCAAGTTCCGGAAGTCCCGGCAGTTGGGGCACGCCGTGGTGCACCGCCCGCACCCGTGCGGGGTCCACGCCCAACTCGGCCACGACCTCGGCGGCGACGTACTCCGACGGGGTGTGCACCCATGCACCCTCGGCCACAGCCCTCCGGATCAGGGCCGGGTAGGCCAATGTGGGCGCGTCGCACAGCTCGGGGAAGAGCGACACGGTGAGGTCATGGACGGTCACCACCCGGGCGGCCTTTCGAGTGGGTGGGACGACGAAGTTGGACCCGTGGACGACGTCGACCCCACCGACGAACCACTCGAGCGGCGGAACCCGCAGATGGGACCATGCGGCGTGGAGCGGACGGGCCGGCATCGATCGCTGGGTGGTATCCACTCCCGCCGGCACCAGCGCGTCGATGCCACGGCGACGCCGCCAACTCACGGCGAAGGCCGACATATCGAGGTCGTCTCGGGCGGCCAGACCACCGAGTGCGCCGACGCAGAAGGCGCCCACCCCGGTGGGCCGTCCGAGCAATGGCGTCGCATCGAACCCGACCGACAGCCGATCGGGGGCGGCGGTCGCTGGTCGCTCCGGCGGCACATCGTGAGCCTTGCACATCCGAACGACCGCGCCGTGACCTGGCCGGATCCGGGGGTCGACGTAGCGGGCCGCGGCGCTGCCGTGCACCGATCGGTCGAAGCGGTGCCCCGCTCCGGTCCGGGTAGCCTGCGCCGATGACCACCGCACCACCGCCACCGGACCATCGGTGATCGCCGCCCTGGCTGGGGGCGTCGGTGCCGCCCGACTCCTGCGCGGCATGGTGGAGGTGATGGACCCCGGCGAGATCACGGCCGTGGTCAACGTGGGAGATGACACCGACCTCCACGGGCTCCACATCTCGCCGGACCTGGACACGGTGATGTACACGCTGGCCGATGCCATCAATCCGGAGACCGGATGGGGACTGGCCGGCGAGACCTGGCATGTGATGGAAGCACTCGGACTGCTCGGCGGCGTCACCTGGTTCAACCTCGGTGACCGGGACCTGGCGACCCACTGCTACCGGACCCAACGCCTGTCGGAGGGTGCACCGCTCGGCACGGTCACCGCCGAACTCGCCCAACGGTTCGGAGTCGACATCCGGCTCGTGCCGGTGACCGACGACCGGCTCCGCACCCGGCGTGCTGCTCGACGATGGGACCGAGGTGGGTTTCCAGGAGTACTTCGTGAAACTGCACCACGACGTCGCCGTCCGGCGGGTGAGGTTCGAAGGTGCCGAGGATGCCCGCCCGGGCCCGGGGGTCCTGGACGCCGTCGCCGGTGCCTCGATCGTCGTCGTGTGTCCGTCCAACCCGGTGGTCTCCATCGATCCACTGCTCGCCGTGCCCGGTGTGGCCGAGGCGCTCACCGACCGACGGGACCGGACCGTGGCGGTCTCTCCCATCGTGGCCGGCGCCGCCCTCAAAGGTCCCGCCGACCGGCTCCTCGTGGAAATGGGCTTCGAGTCGTCGGTGGTGGGAGTCGCCCGCTGGTACGCGCGGTTCGTTTCGACGTTGGTGATCGACGAGGCCGACGCCGCGCTCGGCACCGGCGGTCGAGGCCGAGGGTGTCCGCTGCGTCGTGGCCCCCACGATCATGTCCGACGTGGCCCGGTCGGCCGCCTTGGCCCAGGTGGTCGTCGATGTCTTCAAGTGATGCATTGCACGGTGCCTCCGGCACGTTCCAACCTGGTGCCTCCGGCACGTTCCAACCTGGTGCCTCCGGCACGTTCCAACCTGGCGCCTCCGGCACGTTCCCACCTGGCGCCATGATCGTGATGCCGGTCCACGGCATCGGCGAGGTACTGCCCGGGGACGATCTCGCCGCGGTACTGGCCCGAGGGTTGTGCACAACCACACCTGACGGTGACGACGCACCCTGGGTGGCCGACGGTGACGTCCTGGTTGTCACGCAGAAGGTCGTATCGAAGGCGGAGGGCCGGATCGTCCCGATAGACCACGGCGACCCCGATGCCAAACGGGCGCTGGTGGAGTCCGAGTCCACCCGGATCCTTCGCCGCCGCGGCGACCTCCTCATCACCGAGACACACCACGGTTTCGTCTGTGCCAATGCCGGCGTCGACCTCTCCAACGTCGAAGCGGGGACCGCGGCGTTACTACCAGTCGACCCGGACCGGTCGGCCCGGCGGATCCGCGAGGCGCTCGCTCACCGGCTCGGGGTCGATCTGGCCGTGGTCGTCTCGGACACGTTCGGACGCACCTGGCGCAACGGCGTCACCGACGTCGCCATCGGGATCGCTGGGATCGCCGGCGTCGTCGACTTGCGGGGTACCCCCGATGCCACCGGCCGGATGCTCGAGGCCACGGAGGTGTGCATCGCCGATGAGGTCGCCTCCGCCGCCGAGCTCGTCATGGGCAAGGACAGGTCGGTGCCGGCCGCGGTCGTTCGGGGCTTGGACCCGTCGTGGTTGCGTCGGTCGTCCGTGGCGTCCGAGATCGTCCGCGACCCGACCGGCGACCTGTTCCGCTGACCGCGCCCGCCTGCGGTGACGTCCGGACCCGCCGGGGCCTGTCAGCCGACGTCGAAGAGGTCGACCACGAATACCAGGGTCTCGTTCGGTGCGATGACCCCGCCGGCTCCCCGGCTGCCGTAGCCCAGTTCGGGCGGGATGGTGATGCGGCGGCGTCCGCCGACCTTCATCCCGGCGACGCCCTGATCCCATCCCTGGATCACGTGTCCGGCGCCCAGCGGAAAGCTGAACAGTTCGGCGCGGCTCCATGACGAGTCGAACTCACCGCCGGTCGACCACGAGACGCCGACGTAGTGGACGGTCACCGGTTTGCCGGACACCGCCTCCACTCCGGTTCCCACCTCGAGGTCCTCGATCACCAGCTCACCCGGAGGCGGGCCGTCGGGGACGGTGACGGACGGTTTCGTATCGGAGGCCATGAGGTGACTGTAGATCGTCAGCCACCCGGTCCGATCAAGCGGCCCGATCAAACGGGGCCGATCAGCGGCCGCGCTGGGACCGTCCCGCGCTCTGGTTGGTCGGCCGTGCGCCGGCCGCGCCCCCCCGACGGGCACCACCGGAACCGGCGGCAGCTCCCCGGGTCGTCGACTTCCCGGGCTTGCCGGGGCGGGACGGCTTGCCGGGCTTGGAGTAACCGGAGGGCTTACCGGGCTTGCCGGGGCGGGACGGCTTGCCGGGCTTGGAGTAACCGGAGGGCTTACCCGAGCCGTCGCGGGGACCACCATCACGGGGACCACCTTCGCGGGGACCACCGTCGCGAGGTCCCGTACGGGGACCCCCGTCATTGCGCGGGCCGCTGCGGCCGCCGGGCTTGCGGGTCTTGAACGGGCGCGACGCCCGGACACCACCGCGGTTGGCGTTGGGTGACGACTCGCGGGTCCGGTCGGGCTCACGCTCCTTGACCACCCGTCGGGGTGGGGGCGGCCCCAGAACGCTGGCGATGGCGCCGAGATCGGCTTCCGTGGTGCCCACGGGAACGCCGAGCTCGCGCTGGAGCTTCTTGACCGCTCCGGTCTTGTCCGGGGTGACGAAGCTGACCACGACACCGATCGCTCCGGCCCGAGCGGTACGACCGGAGCGGTGGACGTAGTCCTTGGGGTCCGCCGACGGGTCGAAGTGCACGACGGCATTCACACCGTCCACGTGGATTCCGCGGGCGGCCACATCGGTGGCCACCAGCGCGTCGACGGCGCCACGCATGAAGGAGTCGAGCGCCTTCTCCCGCTGCTTCTGGCTGCGGTCGCCGTGGATGGCGGCGGCCCGGATGCCCCGCTGCTCGAGTTGCCGGGCGATCCGGTCGGCGCCGTGCTTGGTGCGCGAGAACACGATCGTCGAGCCGACGGCCGTGACGACTTCGGCAGTGCGCTCTACCCGGTCTCCCGACGAGACCCGCCAGAAGAACTGCACGGCGGCACTGGCGTCGTCTTCATCGACCTCGATCTCGTGACGGGCTGGGTCGTGCTGGTACCGGCGGACCAGGACGTCGATGTCCCCGTCGAGCGTGGCCGAGAACAGAAGGGTCTGACGCCCGTCGGGAGTCAGGTCGAGGATCCGGCGGACGTCGGGAAGGAAACCCATGTCGGCCATGCGGTCGGCTTCGTCGATGACGACGATCTCGACGGCGTCGAGCCGAATGCTGCCCCGCTCCAGGAGGTCACCCAGTCGGCCGGGGCAGGCCACGGCCACGTCGACGCCGCGTGAGAGCGCCTTCAGCTGGGGGCCGTAGCCGACGCCTCCGTAGAAGCAGTCGACCTTGAGTCCGCGGGGAGCTCCGAGGACCTGGAGTTCGGAGGCCACCTGTGCCGCCAGCTCGCGGGTCGGTGTCAGGACGAGGACACGCGGGTACTTCGGTCGGGAACCCTTGCCCTTCAGACGGGCCACGGCGCCGATCCCGAAGGCCAGGGTCTTGCCCGAGCCGGTCGGTGCCTTGCCACAGACGTCACGGCCAGCGAGCGCATCCGGAATGGTCATGGACTGGATCGGGAACGGCGAGGTGATGCCGTTCGCGTCCAGGGCGGCGACGATGTCAGAGGGTACGCCGAGCACGGCGAAGGAAGGAGCAGACGAGGGCATGGAGACACTTTCGGGCTACGGGGGAAGCACCGGAGTGTGCCTCAAGATCCGCCAGGCGCATAACGTCAGCGCGGCAGGTACAAGCATCCTACCGGGTTCTCGCGCACTTCCGGTTGCAGCTCACCCTGACCCCCCTGTCACACCCCCCGACGACGATGTCGTCCATGGCCCTCGCCACCCTCCCCCGTTCCGGACAGCCCGGCCTGTCGGCCCGGATGTCCTCGCTGTGTTCCACCCTGGGCGCGGTGGTGGCCGACCTCGATCCCGGGCTCCTGCTCGGATCGGACGCCGTGTCCCTCTATGGCGACTGCTGTCGTCTGGAGCGGTTGGTGACGGCGGCCAAGACCCTGCTCGCCCCCCGGATCGAGGAGGCCGGCAGTTGGGAGGCGGACGGCCACCGTTCGGCCGCCGGCCTGCTGGCCACCTTGGAGGGGGGCACCACGGGCCAGGCCCGGCGCACGTTGGAGAACGGGAGGCGCCTGGTCGACCTGCCCGGCACCGAAGCGGCCCTGCGCCAGGGGTCCCTCTCGGGTCCCAAGCTGTCCGAGGTCACCCAGGCCGCCTCGTTGGACCCCGATAGCGAAGGTGCGCTGTTGGCCGGGATCGACTCCGAGTCCCTCCCGGTCATCAAGGAGCGGTGCCAGCGGCTCCGGGCCACCTCGGCCAGAAAGGACCCGGTCGCCACCTTGTCCCGGATCCACGCCACCCGTTCATTCACGACCTGGAACGACGCCGAGGGGGCGTTCTGTTTCGAAGGGCGGGACACCCCCGAGCGGGGGGCGGCCCTGATGGCCCGACTGGTCCCGGTGGCCAACCGCCTGCGGAGCGACAGGCGGGCGGCAGCAGCCGAGGCGGCCCGGGATGTCCCGAAGGGTTCCCCCACCCCCACACCCGAGTCCGACGCCGCCCTGCGGGCCGATGCCCTGTTCTTGTTGGTCACCACGAGGCGGTCCAGACCACCGGGTGCCTCCACCGCCACCACCGGCCCCCATTCCAAGCCCGCCTCCTCCCCTCGGGCCACCCCCACCGGACGTGGCCGGCCCCAGGGGTCCAACGGGACCACCGGTCCCACCACGTCCACCGTCGCCCCCGGCTCCACCGACACCCTCGACTCCACCGATCCGCTCGACACGCTCGACCTGCTCGACCCTGGTGGCTTCACCGACCCCGCTGACCCCACCGATGTCGACGATCTCGACCTGGGCGGGGCCGAGGACCTGGTGACGGCGGCTCCCCCGGCCACCATCATCGTCCGGGTCGACGTAGAGGCCCTGCGCCGGGGTCGGGCCCTTCCCGGCGAGCTGTGTGAGCTGGACGGCCAGGGACCGGTCCCGGTGCCGGTGCCGGTGGCCCAGAGTCTGCTCGACGATGCCTTCTTGTCCCTGGTGTTCACCGAGGCCGGGGACATCCGCTCGGTCGTCCACCGGGGACGGACCATCAACGCCCACCTGCGCACCGCCCTGGTCTTCCGGGACCGGTGCTGTGTGGTGCCGGGGTGCCGGGTCGCCTATGGCCTGGAGATCGACCATGTGGAACCCCTGGAGTTCGGTGGCGATACCCGGCTCGACAACCTTGCCCTCTTGTGTCGACACCACCACCGGAAAAAGACCTACGAGGGATGGATCCTCAGCCGCACCGGGCCGACCGACCAGGACCCGAAGTGGTCCTTCACACCCCTGCCGCCCTTCGGCCAGGAACCCGACCTCGGGCTCGACCGGCCACCGGAGCCACCGGAGCCACCGGAGCCGGAACCGCGGAAGTGAGGCCATTTCAACCGGCCCACTCGCACTACGCCGGATCTGGCCCCCCGGCCCGACCGAGCTATGCCAACGCCAACGCCAACGCCAACGCCAACGCCAACGCCCCAAGAATCCTAGAGCTCGCCGGCCTCGGTCAGTCTTGTCCGCACGAATTCGATGGTCGCCGCCGTGCCTGTGCCGAGCTCGGTCCATGGGCTCCAACCCAGCTGGATTCCGGCCCGGGTGGGATCGAGGCAGTTGCGGGCCAGCTCCCCGACCCGCAGTGGCTTGTACTCCGGCTCGACCACCACGCCGGCCTGTACGGACATCTCGCGGAACAACAAGTTCACCGAGGTCTCTTGGCCGGTGCCGATGTTGCACACCAGCCCTCCACCCTTGGTGGCGGCCCGCACGAAGCCATCGACCACGTCGTCGACGTACACGAAGTCACGGGTCTGTTCGCCGTCGCCGAAGATGGTGATCTGCTCGCCGCGCAGTAGGCGTTCGGCGAAGATCGCCACCACACCCGCCTCGCCGTGGGGATCCTGGCGGGGTCCGTAGACATTGGCGAGTGCCAGGGCGGCGAATTCGAGTGAGTGGAGTTCACGGTATGCCAGCAGATAGTCGAGGGCGGCCTTCTTCGACACGCCGTACGGCGACAGTGGGTGCTGGGGAAGTGACTCCTTGAGCGGCAATTCGGACACGTCGGGCTCGCCGTACAGAGTGCCTCCACTCGCCGCGAATACGACGCGTTGGGTGCCGGCACTTCGGGCACCTTCGAGGATCCGCAGGGTGCCGATCAGGTTCACGTCGGCATCGAATACCGGATCGACCACCGACCTACGCACGTCGGCCTGGGCGGCGAGATGGAAGATCACCTCTGGCGCACGGCGGCTGATCAGTTCGACCACTTCGGGCGAGCGGATGTCGAGTCGGTGGAATGACAGCTCGTTCTCGGTTGAGGCTCGGGCCCCTGCCAGGTTGGCCAACGTACCGGTCGAGAGGTCGTCGATGACATCGACGGCGTGCCCTTCGGCCAGGAGGCGGTCGACGAGGGTCGATCCGATGAACCCAGCACCGCCGGTCACGAGTGCGCGCATGGTCAGCTCCCTGTCGGGTAACGCTCACCGTCGAGCGTGGTGCCCGAGGCGATGACGGCGTCGGCCCCGACGACGGACACGCCGGTCACGACACACCGCTGCCCCACGATGGCACCGGGTCCGATGATCGAATGGTCCACACTGGCTCGGGCCGCCACCCGTGCCCCCGGGAGCAGCACCGAATCGGTCACTGACGCCCCGTCTTCGACCACCGCGCCCGCTCCCACGATGGAGTCCGAGACCCTTGCGTTGACCGCAACCGAAGCGCCCCGACCGAGCAGCGATCGGGTGACCGACCCCAGGGCCACGTCCACCTCGCCGATTGTCCAGACCCCCGAGCCGAGTTCGGCGTCGATCACGGCACCGGGGGCTGGGATTCCGCCCCTCCGCCCGCTCAAGAGGTCGCGATGGGCCCGCAGGTAGGCGTCGGGCGTTCCTGTGTCGAGCCAGTACTCCTCGGAGCCCCGGGCGTAGAGGGTGCCATCGGCGACCATCGCGGGGAAGGTCTCCCGCTCGATGGACACCCGGATGTCCGGTGCGATCCGCCCGAGCACCGACGGTTCGAAGATGTAGATGCCGGCGTTGATCAGATTGGTCGGGGCTTCGTCACGGGGTGGCTTCTCGATGAACGCGGTCACCTTGCCGTCCGGATCGGTGGGAACCACGCCGAAGCCACTCGGGTCGTCAACCGGGGTCAGCCCGATGGTGCCCTCCGCTCCCCGCTCCCTGTGGAAGGCGACCAGGCCACGGATGTCGAAGTCGGTCAGCACGTCGCCGTTGAGGACGACGAAGGTGTCCTCCACGCCACCGAAGGCCGCGGCGAACCGGATGGCTCCAGCCGTGTCGAGCGGAGTCGGCTCGACAGCGTAGGTGGAGCGCACCCCGGCGATGACGCCGTCGGGATAGGCGTTGGTGAATGCGTCCGGGCGATAGCCGAGCGACAGCACGGCCTCGTCGATCCCATGGGCGGCCAGATGTCCGAGGACGCGCTCGATCATCGGCTGCTCGACGATGGGGAGCATCTGCTTCGGGGCGGTGAGGGTCAGGGGCCGGAGTCGTGTCCCCTCGCCGCCCACCAGGACGACGGCCCTCACCCGGTCGTTCCGCCAGGCTTCGTGGTCGTGGTGACACTCGGAGCCGTCGTCGCCGTCGTGCTCTTCGGCGCGGTCGTGGACGTGGCTGTCGAGTTGGTGGTCGGAATCGTCGTGGAGGCCGTCGAGGGCGCCGTCGTCGGTGTCGTGGGACCGGACTCGTCGGCGGTGATGAGGCTGGTGATGACCGAGGAAGGCGGCTTCGGAACGGTCGTATCGGCCGGGAGGAACGCCATGGTGATCATCTGGCCGTTCTGGAAGAGCAGGTCCTGTGGATCACCGGGTGTCTCCGAGCCCGACTTGGCGGTGAAGTTGGGCCAGCTGTAGACGATCACGACGCCGGGCTTGCCCGCATCGGGCGAACCCTTCGGACACACCTCGCCGTTGGTGTAGGCACTCTTGCCCGGATACTGCAGCGTCGAGTTGGTCAGCTCGAGACCCTTGTAGCCCGAGACGAACTTGCCCAGCGTGGCGTTGGCGCCCGCCTCGGAGCTATTCGCAGGGGCGATGGTAACGACACCGTCCCCGTTGGCTGTGATCCCTCTGACCGCCGTGGAGGTCTTCGACTTGGGGGTGTTGGACGGCAGGTTCGGCTGGATGGTGCCACAGAGGTCGATGCCGAGGCCGGCGTACCAGGTCTGGGTGGTGGTCGGGGGTCCGGCAGACGAGGTGGAGTGGTGGGTGAGCTGGTATCGACTCAGAGCCACCAGGCCGAGACCGACGATGATGATCAACGCCAGGCTGGCATACCAGTTGACGGGCATCTGCCCGCGATATGTCCTGCCCCCGCCCGTGGTGGCGGCGCGCTGAACCCACTTGCCCGTCGAGTTGTTGGCCATGATCGACCGACACCCTACAACGTCCGGTCGGTGGCCCCGGTAGCGCTCGCCCGCCCCCGCCTACGAGGCCCGGGCCCGGACCAGGCAGGCCAGGGTGGCCCTGGTCACGATCCCCAAGGCAACCAATGGGAGGAGCAGCCTTTTCCGACCGGTCGACGAGCGGGAGGCGAAGCGGAGAAGTGAGCGGTGGTGCTCCAAGATCATTCGGTACGGATGACGGTCGGTCGAGCGGCCCTGAAGGTGGGTCACCTCGGCGGCCGGGGCGTAGGCCACGCTCCATCCGGCCCGGCCGAGGCGCCAGCACAGATCAACGTCCTCGGCGTACATGAAGTACGACTCGTCGAATCCGCCCACTGCCTCGAATGCCGTCCTGCGGACCAGGAAGCAGGCGCCCGACACCCAGTCGGCCGGGTGCACCTCCATAGGGGCGGAATCCAGCTCGGTCCTCTGGTAGCTGCGGGTGAAGCGGTTGTCGGGGGCGAAGAGCCCGAGCAGGGCATGACCGGCGGCATCGACGAACGACGGGAACCTCCGGGCCGACGGATAGCGCTCGCCCGCCGGAGTCCACATGAGCGGTCCGGCCAGGGCACAGCCGCTGTCGGCATCGAGGGCCGTCACCAGCGCGGCAACCGCATCGACCGGCACCTCGAGGTCCGAATTGCAGATGAGGACATACGGTGCGGTCGTTGCGGCCACCCCACGATTGGCGGCGGCGCCGTATCCCAGATTTCGGCCGGGGTCGATCACCTGGAGCCCGGGGACGGCGTCCAGGGCGGCAGTGAGCGAGCCATCGTGCGAACCGTTGTCGACCACGACCAGTTCCCGCAGTCCGACGACATTCAGGTCGGTGACACAGCAGGCCAGGGACGGACCCGATTCGTAGTTGACCACGACCGCCGCGGTCCTGGCTGCCGGACCACCTTCCCCGCCTGGCGCGTCATCCCGGCTCACGGTGTCCTACCCGGCCGCGCACCGTCGGTGCCAGCGATCACGGATCGATCCGCGTGAACCGGTACTTGATCAGGGCGCGTAGGGCACCGATTCCATCCTTCCAGGTGATCTTCTTCCCTTCGCTCATCTCGCGACCCACGTAGGAGATCGGGACCTCGTAGATGCGGAAGCCCCGGCGGAGGATCTTGGCGGTGATCTCCGGCTCGAAGTCGAACTTGTCGGACTCGATGGTCAGCCCTTCGAGGATCCGGCGATCGAAGAGCTTGTAGCAGGTCTCCATGTCCGACATGGTCGACGAATAGAGGAGGTTGGTCACGAGCGACAGGAACCGGTTGCCGATCCAATGGAGCGGCAGCATGTTCTTCCGCTCACCGGTGAATCTGCTTCCGTAGACGACCCTGGCCTTGCCCCTCAGGATGGGCTCGAGTAGGCGGGGCCAGTCGGCCGGGTCGTACTCCAGATCGGCGTCCTGGATCAGCAGAAGGTCGCCACGGGCGGCGGCCATGCCGGTGCGGACAGCAGCTCCTTTTCCCTGATTGACCCCGTGGGTCAGGACCCGCACCGTCGAATCGGCCAGTGCGGCGAGGACCTTGTCGGTGCCGTCCGAAGACCCGTCGTCCACGGCGATGATCTCGATATCGACGGGCACGTCGACAGCTCGGATCCGACGGATCACCTCGGCCACGGTCACCCGCTCGTTGTAGACGGGGACGACCACCGACAGCAGTTTGTAGCTGTGCGTTGATCCTCCCTCGCCCTCCCCGGCAAGCTCCCCGGCAAGCTCCCCGGCACCTTCCCCATCGAATCCGTCGGCGGCCGCTTCGTCCGCATTCATTCCCTTCGACTCAGGCATGGTGCCGCACTCCTCGTCTGGCCCCGGCCGTCGGGGTCGGCCCATTCTCCACCATCGCCGCCGACCGGCCGGTACTCCGAGGTCGAGCGATGGTCACCTGGAGTGCCTGTGCGGTCCTCACGGGGCTGAGGTCCGTTCGGTGATCCCGGCGTCCTCGGCCAGATAGGCCGCCGTACGGGACAAGCCTTCCTCGAGGCTGGTGGTCGGCTCCCAGCCCAGCTCGGCTCTCGCCACCGAGATGTCGGGGCGTCGGCGCGTGGGATCGTCGGTCGGCAAGGGCCGGTGCACGATGACGGAGGGGGAGCCCAGAAGATCGATGACGGTCTGTGCCAGCTCCAACACCGTGTACTCGTCCGGATTGCCCATGTTCACCGGTCCGGTCAGCCCCGAGTCGAACATGGCGAGCAGTCCTCGGACCTCGTCATCGACATAACAGAGGCTGCGGGTCTGGCTGCCGTCGCCGTAGACGGTGAGCGGCTCGCCCCGCATGGCCTGGAGGAGGAAGTTGCTGACCACCCGGCCGTCGTCGGGTCGCAATCGTGGTCCGTAGGTGTTGAAGATGCGGACGATGGCCACGTCGGTCCCCCGTGCACGATGATGAGCCATGGTCAGCGCTTCCGAAAAGCGCTTGGCCTCGTCGTAGACGCTTCTGGGGCCGATCGGATTGACGTTGCCCCAGTACGCCTCGGACTGCGGATGCACGTCGGGATCGCCATAGACCTCACTGGTCGATGCCATGAGGAACCGGACGCCATGGCGCTCGGCGAGTTCCAGGCCGTGTCGGGTGCCCTCGCTCCCCGCGGCCAATGTCTCGAGGGGGAGCGCCAGGTAGTCGGGCGGCGAGGCCGGGCTGGCCAGGTTGAACACGCCGTTCACCTCGCCCTCGACCGGGATCCCCTCGGACACGTCGGCCTCGACCAATGTGAATCCCTGATGTTCGGCCAGGTGAGCGACATTGGCCGGACGTCCGGTGGAGAAATCGTCGACACACACCACGGCATCGCCCCGGGAGAGCAGCTGGTCGCACAGGTGCGATCCCAGGAATCCCGAACCACCGAGCACGACGATCCGACCGCTCGTCGTCGTCGCACTCATCGGCGCCGTTCCATTCAACGCCGTCCGATTCCCACATAGGAGAAACCGAGCCGACGCACCTGTGCCGGGTCCAGCAGGTTCCGGGCGTCGACCAGGACCGGCGAGACGAGAGCATCTCGCACCTTCACGAAGTCGAGCCACCGGAATTCGTCCCACTCGGTGAGGACGACGACAGCTGCCGCGCCCTCGCATGCCGAGTAGGCGTCCGGATAGGCGAGCAGGGAGCCCGCCAGGTCATCGGGGAGGTCGATCGCGGGCACCGCCTGGGCGCCCGTTCCCTCCGGTACGGTGACCGTCGGATCGAATGCCCGGACTTCGGCGCCGTCGGCGGCGAGGCGCAGCGCCACCTCGACGGCCGGCGAATTACGCAGGTCGTCGGTGCCGGCCTTGAACGTCAGTCCCCATACCGCGATCGCCGACCCGGCCAGGTCGCCCACGCCGCGGCCCGATCCGCCGGCCGCTGCGCCCGATGACGCCACGGCGGCCTTCACCTTGGCCACGACCCGCTCGAACTGCTCGTCGTTGGTGGCGATGGCGCCCTTCAGGAAAGAGAAGTCGTAGCCTGCCTGTTCGGCGATGTGGACCAGAGCCCGGGTGTCCTTCGGGAGGCAGCTGCCGCCCCAGCCGGGCCCTGGCTTCAGGTACTCGAAGCCGATGCGCCTGTCGTAGCCGAGACCGAGGATCACATCGCGTACGTCGGCACCCACCGCCTCGCACAGGCCGGCAACCGCGTTGACAAAACTCAGCTTGGTGGCCAGGAAGGCGTTGGATGCGTACTTGATGGTTTCGGCGGTCGCCGCGTCGGTGATGAGCAGTGGGGCACCGGTTCCGGAGAACAGCTCACCCACCCGGGCGGCGGCCGACTGGTCGTCGGCGCCCACCACGATCCGCTCGGGATGGAGGCTGTCGGCCACGGCCGTGCCCTCTCGAAGGAACTCCGGGTTGGAGACGACCTTGATGTCGGTGCGTCCGAGCACGCGCTCGACGACGAGCGTGGACCCGACAGGGACCGTTGACTTGTTCACGATGATCGTGCCCGGTGCCAGGTGCGGGCCGATTTCGGCGGCCACCGCCTCGACGTAGGACAGATCGGCCGAACCATCGTCACCCTGGGGGGTGGGCACACACAGGAAGACGAACTCGGCTCCCGCCACGGCCGCCGTCGCTCCGACCACGAATGTCAGCCGCTCCGCCGCCTGGCCCTCGCGGACCAGTTCCTCGAGGCGTTCTTCGACGATGGGAACCTCGCCCCGCTGGAGCATCTCGACCTTGCGCGGGTCGGCGTCACCACAGGTCACCTGATGACCCAGGTGGGCCATTGTGGCCGCGGTCGGGAGCCCGACGTAGCCGACTCCGATTACGGCGACGGTGTGTCCCGGTCCTTTGGACGGATGACCGAAGGCCGACTCGGCGGTGGACCCGGCCTGATCGGAACCCGCATCGCCTCCGCCCGCGAAGGCCATCAAGCTGAACGCCATTTCGAATTACGTCCCATCATGTCCGGAGTGGCCATCCAGAGGTTGGCGGTCGGCCGAGGTCGGTTGAGTCCTGTTTATTGAGGAACATCGGCCCCCAGGGATGGATCCCTGAGTGATTTCGTGCCCATGGCGCAGGATTTCCTCGGCCGTCATCTTGCAGCATCCTGTTCCCCGACGAAAGGGTGACCCACTCGGTCCCGGCCAGGACCGACCGGCCAGGACCGACCGGCCAGAACCGACCGGCCGATGTTCCCCTGTGTGCACCGGCCCGTGAGCGCCAACTCAGTCTGCCCCTCGCAGTGCGACGACGAGCCGGGTCAGGGCCTCATTCCACACCGGCAGGACCGCCAGGCCCGACAGGCGCAACGCGGCGTTGTCCAGCCGGGAGTTCTTCGGTCTGGGTGCGGCGGAAGGAGTGCCTCGTTCGAATTCAGCGGTCGAGATCGGTTCGACCCGCCCGGGGTCGTACCCGGCGGCGGACAGGGTGGCCTGCACGAATCCGAACCACGACGTCTCGCCCTGGTTGGTCACGTGGAAGGTGCCGGGACGACGGTCGACGCCCAACCGCACCACGGCCCGGGCCAGATCGGCGGTGAATGTGGGACAGCCGTGCTGATCGTCCACGAACCGCAGAACGCGGTCAGGTGAGGAGGAGGCCAACCGTAGGACCGTCTTCACCATGTTGGCTCCATGGGCACCGCTGACCCATGCCGTGCGCACGATGGTGCCGGATGCACCCGACAGGGCGCGGATCTCCTGCTCGCCACCGAGCTTGCTACGCCCGTAGACCGAACGCGGCGACGGACCGTCCCACTCGACATAGGGCCGCTCGGCGGAGCCATCGAAGACGTAGTCGGTGGAGATGTACACGATGTGGGCCCCGATCGAGGCGGCCGCTTCCGCCATGTGCCTGGTCCCCATGGCATTGACGGCGAAGGCCGTGTCCGGGTCGGACTCGCAGGCGTCGACGGCCGTGTACGCGCCGCCATGGAGTATCAGGTCGGGCTTGAAGGTCTCGACGGCGTCACGGACGGCAGACCGGTCGACCAGGTCGAGCGTGTCGATGTCGGTGGACAGGACGTCGAAGTCGCCGGGCTGGACCGGCGGCAGAATCGTCCCGTCCAACTGGTCGGCCGGCACTCCGCCATCGGGGACGGCTCCGGCCAATACGTCACGGACATCACGGCCGAGTTGTCCGTTGCCGCCCGTGACGAAGACCCGCCGCGGGCGGCTCATCTACCGCCGGCGCGCGATTCGGGCCCCGACCAGTCGCCCTCGACCACGGGGGCCCTGTCGCGCAGCGGCTCCCACCAGGCACGGTTCTCGGCATACCATCCGACGGTGTCGGCCAGTCCCTTTTCGAACGGGACCACCGGCTCCCAACCGAGCTCCTTGCGAATCTTCGAGGAGTCGAGAAGGTAGCGCCGGTCGTGGCTCGGCCGGTCCGGGACGATCTCCTTGAGCTCCTGAGGTTTTCCCGTGGCGGCCAGCACAGCGTCGGCAATCTGTTCGATCGAGGCTTCGACACCGCTACCGACGTTGTACGTCTCGCCTACGACACCGTGTTGAAGGACTAGTTCGATGGCGCGGCAGTGGTCGTCGACATGGAGCCACTCCCGCTTGTTCTGGGTCGACTTGTAGAGGGGCAATGGGGTGTCGTCGAGGGCCCGGGCCGTGAACAGGGGAATCACCTTCTCCGGGAATTGGTAGGGCCCATAGTTGTTGCAGCAGTTGGTGATGGTCGACGGGAGGCCGTAGGTCTCGTGGTAGGCGCGCACGGCATGGTCGCCACCGGCCTTGGAGGCGTTATAGGGGGTCCGTGGCCGATACGGCGTCTCCTCAGTGAATACCTCGTCGGAATCAAGAGGCAGGTCCCCGTAGACTTCGCATGTCGAGATGTGATGGAAGCGGGTGACACCGTGGCGGCGGGCCGCTTCGGCCAGTGTCTGTGTGCCCATGACGTTCGTCTGGAAGAACCGGGTCGGGTCCAGGATGGCCAGGCTGTTGTGGGATTCGGCCGCGAAGTTCACGATGATGTCGATCTCGTGTTCGGTCAAGGTCGCCGTGACCCCGTCGAGGTCGCCGATATCGCCCTTGACGAAGGCGATCCGGTCCTCCACATCAGCCAGATTGGGGCGGTTTCCCGCGTAGGTGAGGACGTCGAACGCCACGACGGCATCATCGGGATGCCGATCGACCCAATAGCGGACGAAATTGGATCCGATGAACCCGGCACCACCGGTCACGAGTAGCCGCATAGCGAATCAGCGTAGCCGTGGCTCCCCAGGCGCCTAACCAGGTCCTCCCCATGTTTGCGATTCCTGATCGCAATGAGCCGGGGCTGTCCCCATCCGACGGGCAGTGGGCCTCGTGCGACGACGGGCCGGTCCACGGCGACCGGGCAACCGATCAGGCCCCCGGACGCAGATGGACGACGTCGCCGGCGACGACCGTCCGCATCGTCCCGTGGACGTCAACGACCAGGTGACCATCGTCGGTCACCGATGCGGCCATGCCCACGAAGGACTCATCCGGGAGATCTACCCGCACGGTCTCCCCGACGGTGGTGCACCGGGACCGGAAGTCCTCGGCCAACTGCGACCGTCCTGACAGCGACGACAGCGCCGCCACCCTTGGCCCGAGAGCGGCGAGGACAGCGCCGAGAAGTGCCTCCCTATCGACTTCAGCGCCCCGAAGCTGTCGGAGCGAGACAGCCACTCCCCGGAGCTCGGTGGGCAACTCGTCATCGGTGGCCGGCCAGTTGACGTTGATACCGATCCCGACCACCACCGGAGCGGCGGAATCCGGCGTGGCGGAAGCCGTGTCCGCCTCCGCCAGGACCCCGGCCACCTTCCGACCGTCGGCGGCCACCAGATCATTGGGCCATTTGATCCCTATCCCCGACACAGGGAATGGTCCACCCGAACCGCTCACCCCGGCCATCACCCCCGTCTCGATCGCATCCACCGCAGCGAGCGCCACCGCTGTGGTGGCCAGGTGCCGCTGGCCCACGGCGAGCTCCGGTCGGAGCAGCACCGACAGGAGGAGATTCGTTCCAGGAGGGGCCTCCCAGCGACGTCCGAGCCGGCCCCGCCCCGCCGTCTGGTGGTCGGCCACCGCCACCACGCCTTCCGGGGCCCCGGCGCGGGCCTCGTCGAGCAGATAGCGATTGGTCGAGTCGATGGACGCAAACCGGCGCACGTCGGTGAACCCGGTCTGCGACATGGCAGACACCCTATGGCCCGTGACAGGCTGTGGGGCCGGTACGGGCGCTCCGTGCCGGGACGCCCGCCGTGGGCGTGACAGAGTGTGGACGCCCCAAACCCACACGAGGGGCGAGCGCCCACCCGGCCGACCGTGGCGGGGCAGGTGCTCACGGCCACTCCGAATTCGAAAGGCGCAGCGTGCTCAAGAAGGTCCTCATCGCCAACCGGGGAGAGATCGCCGTCCGGGTCATCCGGACGTGCCGGGAGTTGGGCGTGGCCACCGTGGCCGTCTACTCCGAACTCGATCGTGACGCCCTGCACGTGAGGCTCGCCGACGAGGCCTATGCGCTTGGGGGTCAGACGGCCGCCGAGTCCTACCTCAACACCGAGGCGATCCTCGACGTCATCGAACGCAGTGGGGCCGACGCCGTCCATCCCGGGTACGGCTTCTTCTCCGAGAACACCGACTTCGCCCGGGCGATCACCGATCGGGGCGTGACCTTCATCGGCCCGCCGCCCGAGGCCATCGAGGTCATGGGCGACAAGATCAGCGCCCGCCACGCGGCCGAACGAGTCGGCGTGTCGGGGGTGCCCGGAAGGACAGACGTCCTGACCTCGGCCGACCAGGTAGTCGGCTTCGGGCAGGAGTTCGGCTGGCCGGTGGCCATCAAGGCGGCCTACGGCGGTGGCGGCCGGGGCATGAAGGTAGTGGCCGGTCCCGCCGAGGCGGCCGAGGCGCTCGAGTCGGCCATGCGCGAGTCGCTCGCCTACTTCGGCCGCGACGAATGCTATGTGGAGCGGTATCTGGCCTGGCCCCGGCACGTCGAGATGCAGATCATCTGCGATACCCACGGCAATGCCCTGTGGCTCGGCGAGCGCGACTGTTCGGCGCAGCGACGCCACCAGAAACTCGTCGAGGAGAGCCCGGCTCCGAACTTCCCCGACGACGTCCGTGTCGCCATGGGCGAGGCCTCGGTAAAAGTGGCGAAGGCCTGCGGGTACGTCAATGCCGGCACTGTCGAGTTCCTCTACCAGGACGGGGAGTTCTTCTTCCTGGAGATGAACACACGACTGCAGGTCGAACACCCGGTGACCGAGTTGGTGACCGGGCTCGACCTGGTGGAGTGGCAGCTGCGGGTGGCATCGGGCGAGGTCCTCGGATTCACCCAGGAGGACGTGCAGCGCAACGGGCACGCCATCGAAGTCCGCATCAACGCGGAAAATCCGGCTGGTGGCGCCTTCACCCCCTCCCCCGGGAAGATCACCAGGATGGTGTCCGCCGGGGGACCCGGTGTCCGCCTCGACGCCGGTTACGAACCCGGTGACACCGTCAGCCAGTTCTACGACAACCTGGTGGCCAAGCTTGTCGTGTGGGGTCACGATCGCGAGGCGGCCATACGGAGGATGCTCCGGGCCATCGGCGAAACGGTGATCGAGGGCATCGCCACCACCCTGCCGGCCGATGTCGCCATTCTGAGCCATCCCGACTTCGTCGCCGGTGAGCACTCCACCAATTGGGTCGAGCAGACCCTCGACCTGTCGGGCATCACCGCCGACACCACACCGGCCGCACCCGCACCCGCATCCGTCGAGGCAGACGACGGCGAAACCCTCCCCCGTGTGCTCCGTGACGTGACCGCAGAAGTGGACGGCCGGCGCTACCAGGTCAAGCTCTGGGTCCCTGACCTCGGAGACGCGATAGCCGTGCAGTCGGCATCGGCCGCCGGACGGGGGTCAGGACCGAAGCGGCCCAAGACCGCCGCCGCCGGAGGCGGTTCGGGCACCGTCGCCGTGCCCATGCAGGGGACGATCGTGAAGGTTCTCGTCGCCGTGGGCGACATCGTCGAAGTCGGCCAGACCGTCTGCGTGCTCGAGGCCATGAAGATGGAGAACAACGTCAACGCCGAGAAGGCCGGGACGGTCAAGGAAGTCCGGGTGGCACCGGGCGAGTCGGTGGGCCCCGGCGATGTGATCGCCGTCATCGAGTAGCGAGTAGCAAGTAGCGAGTAGCGGTTAGCGAGTAGCTCGTAGGACGGCCCCGCAGTGCCGGGGTCGACCGACCGACCGACCGTCGTTCCAACAGGCGTTCCGCACGCACCGAGTCGGAGGAGCCCCATGCCGCAGACCACCACACCGTCCACCAATGAGGCCAAGCGCATGGCCCGGGACGCCGTCGACGCCTCCCTCTCCGACCTGATCCGGCTCAGCCACGCCATCCACGCCGACCCCGAGCTGTCCTACGAAGAGGTCCACTCGGCGGCACTGGCCGCCGAGGCGCTCGAAAAGGGCGGGTTCCGGGTCACCACGGGAACCGCCGACCTGCCGACCGCCTTCACCGCCGAGGCCGGTTCCGGGCCGCTCGTGCTCGCCATCTGCGCCGAATACGATGCGCTGCCCGACGTGGGACATGCCTGCGGGCACAACATCATCGCCGCATCCGCCGTCGGTGCCGGGCTCGGCCTCCTCCCTGTGGCCGACCAGCTCGGCCTCACCGTGCGGGTGCTCGGAACCCCGGCCGAGGAGGGCGGCGGCGGCAAGGTGGTCATGCTCGATCGGGGCGTGTTCGACGACGTCCATGCCGCCATGATGGTCCACCCGTGGCCCGCCGAACGTCTGGAAGCGACCTGCCTGGCCGTGTCCCACTTCGACGTCGAATTCACGGGAAGGACCGCCCACGCGTCGGCCGCTCCCTGGCAGGGGATCAACGCCGGCGATGCCATGGTGATCGCCCAGGTGGCCCTCGGGCTGCTGCGCCAACAACTGCCGCCGGGCGACCAACTCCACGGGGTGGTCACCAGCGGGGGCGAGGCCGCCAACATCATCCCGGCCCGGGTGACCGGTCGGTTCATGGCCCGCTCCCTGACGATCGACGGGCTCGGGCAGCTGGAGCCACGGGTGAGAGCCTGCTTCGAGGCCGGGGCCCGGGCGACCGGCGCCCAGGTTTCATTCACTCCTCTGGCGCCGGACTACTCCCACATGGAAAGCGATCGCGACCTGCTCGGTCTGTACCGGACCAATGCCGAGGCTCTCGGCCGCCGGTTCGCCCTCGACGACGAAGGCGCTCCCCGTCCCACCCTGTCGACCGACATGGCCAATGTGTCGCTGGCCGTGCCCACGATCCATCCCCTCATGGCCATCGACGCCGCCGGATCGGTCAACCACCAGCCCGAATTCGCCGCCGCCTGCATCACCCCGTCGGCCGACACCGCGGTCCGGGACGCCGCCATCGCCATGGCCTGGACGGCGATCGACGCGACCGAACCGGGTCCATTCCGCGACCGGCTCCTCGCCGGTCATTCCGTCTGACGCGATCCGGTGGACTCCACATCGCAACCCATCTCCGAAGGACTTCATCCCGAGTACCCGATCCGGACCGATCGTCTGGTCATCCGACCATGGCGCCCGGACGACCTCGACGTCTACCACCGTCTCTTCTCAGATCCCGAGGTTGCTCGCTACCACTACTACGAGCCAATGGACCACGAGGCTGCACGGGCCAGGCTGGATGGGCTCCGCTCCGAGCTCAGCGAACCGGGCCATTGGATCAACCTGGCCGCCGAGAACGCGGCTTCGGGGGAGATTGTCGGCGATGTCGGGATCGGGTGGATGAGCGACGTCCACCACCAGGTCGATATCGGCTACTCACTTCTCCCCGCCCATCAGGGTCGTGGCTATGCCACCGAAGCGGCCACCGCCCTGGTCGACCTGGCCTTCTCCCACCTCGATGCCCACCGGGTGGTGGGGCGCCTGGACGCCCGCAACACCGCGTCAGCCCGGGTTCTCGAACGGCTGGGAATGCGGCGAGAAGCCCACCTCATCGAGAACGAGTGGGTCAAGGGCGAGTGGACCGATGAGTTCTCCTACGCGGTGCTGGCCGATGAATGGGCAAGTCGCCACAGATCGACGGGACCTGGCACCAATCCCTGACGCTCAATCCCCGCCGTTCAGCCCCCGCCGTTCAGCCCCCGCCGTTCAGCCTTGGGGGTGGAACTCGCCGAACACTCCCCGCAGCACGTCGGACACCTCGCCGAGGGTGGCCATGCGGGAGAGGGCGACCTTCATCGGGTGGAGGAGGTTCTGCGTGCCCCGGGCCGCGGCCTCCACATCGGCGAGCGCCGCGTCCACACCTCCCTGGTCCCGTTCGGCCCGGACCCGACCCACCGCGGCCACCTGGGACCGTTGGAGTTCGGCATCGATCGGGAAGACGTCGCCCGGTACCCCGTGCTCGTCGACGAACTTGTTGACCCCGATGACCACCTTGTCACCGCTGTCGATGGCCTTGGCGTAGGCATAGGCCGCCTGTTCGATCTCCTGCTGCATGTACTGGGCCTCGATGGCGTCGACGGCGCCGCCCATGGCGTCGATGCGCTCGAGGTAGTCCCACGCCGCCTTCTCGACCTCGTCGGTCAGCGACTCGACGAACCAGGATCCGGCCAGCGGATCGACGGTGTCGGCGATCCCCGACTCGTATCCCACGATCTGCTGGGTCCGAAGGGCGATCTTGGCCGCACGTTCGGTCGGCAGGCCGAGGGCCTCGTCGAAGCCGTTGGTGTGCAGGCTCTGGGTGCCGCCCAGGGCGGCGGCCATGGCCTGGACGGTGACCCGGACGATGTTGTTCTCGGGCTGTTGGGCGGTGAGCGTCGAGCCGCCGGTCTGGGTGTGGAAGCGCAGGAGCAGTGACTTCTCATCCTTGGCCCCGAACCGCTCCGACATGATCTTCGCCCACATCCGGCGGGCGGCCCGGTACTTGGCCACCTCTTCGAACAGGTTGTTGTGGGCGTTCCAGAAGAAGCTGAGGCGGGGGGCGAAATCGTCGACCTTCAGTCCGGCCGCCAGGGCGGCATCGACGTAGGCGATGCCGTTGGCCAGGGTGAACGCGATCTCCTGGACCGCCGTGGAGCCGGCCTCCCGGATGTGGTAGCCGGAGATGGAGATCGTGTTCCACGCGGGGAGATGCTCGGCGCAGTACGAGAATGTGTCGGTGACCAGGCGCATCGACGGCCGAGGTGGGTAGATGTAGGTTCCCCGGGCCACGTACTCCTTGAGGATGTCGTTCTGGATGGTCCCGCCCAGCAGTTTGGGGTCGACACCGTTCTCCTCGGCGACCAGTTGGTAGAAGAGGAGCAGGATGGCGGCGGTGGCGTTGATGGTCATCGACGTCGTGACCTTGTCCAGAGGGAGTCCGGCGAGCAGCGCCCGCATATCCTCCAAGGTGTCGATGGCCACCCCGACCTTGCCGACTTCACCCTCGGATCTCGGATGGTCCGAGTCGTAGCCCATCTGGGTGGGCAGGTCGAAGGCACAGGACAGGCCGGTCTGACCGGCGTCGAGCAGGAATTTGAACCGCTCGTTGGTGGCCGTGGCCGTGCCGAATCCGGCGTACTGGCGCATGGTCCACAGCCGACCCCGGTACATGTCGGGCCGGATGCCCCGCGTGTACGGGAAAGACCCGGGCGCACCCAGCCGGGTCGCTGGATCCCAACCGCTCAGGTCGTCCGGACCATAGACCGGGTTGATGGTGATGCCGGAGTCAGTGGTTCGCTCACTCGAGGGCCTGCCGGGGGACGGATCGGGTGCCATGTGGGACAGGTTACGGTCAACCGGACCAGCCGAGAAATTGCGACCCACCTGGCGCGCCGATGAGCCGGCGGCTAGAACCCGGCCATGGCGGTGGTCATGTTCGATCTTGACAACACCCTCCTCGACCGGGAGGCAGCCTTCGCCCGTTGGGCGCGCTCGTTCTGCGTGGCCCGCGGCCTGCCCGACGAGGCCCACGCCTGGCTGGTAGCGGCGGACGACGACGGATTCGCCGCGCGCGAGGACGTGTTCGCCGGACTCCGGTCCCGCTACGGCATCGACGACCCGGTCGAAGCACTGATCCACGCCTATTCTCAGGAGTACGCCACGGGCTTCGAGTTCCCCGTCGAATCCCGGAACGCCCTGCGCCGGCTCCGGTCGGCCGGCTGGAAGGTGGCGATCGTCACCAACGGGCTCAAGTTCCCGGAGCGGAAGCTCGAGGTCACCCGGTTGACTGACGAAGTGGACGCCGTCTGCATTTCGGCGCTCGTCGACTCGTGGAAGCCCGACCGTGGCATCTTCGAGGAGGCCGCACGCCGGTGCCACGTCGAACTCCAGGGATGGATGGTCGGGGACTCGGGGCCCGCCGACATCCGCGGAGGTCAGGGCGTCGGCCTCGACACCATCTGGATCCACCGCGGTCGCACCTGGGACCTCGGCCACCCGCAGCCCGACGTCCAGGTAGCCGACGTGCCTGCCGCCGTCCGCATCATCCTCGGCGAGGATCTCGCCGGGCCCGCCAGCTGACCAGAGCTCAGGCCCCGGTCTTCGACCTCAGTCCTCAGCCGACCGGCGCCTCGATGGCATGGGGCATGCACAGGTCGTCGTACTCGGCGATCACGATGGGGCCGGCGTCGGGGCCGCACGCCGGGCAACCCGGGTCGCGACGGACCTTGAAGGTGCGGAAGCTCTGCTCGAGGGCGTCGTAGGCCAGGAGGCGACCCTGCAGGGTGTCGCCGATGCCCAGGAGGATCTTGATGGCCTCGACGGCCTGAAGGGAGCCCACGATGCCCGGAAGGACACCGAGAACACCGGCCTCCGAACAACTCGGTGCCAGCTCGGCCGGGGGTGGCTCGGGCAGGAGGCACCGGTAGCAGGGGCCGACGTACGGATTGAACACGGTGGCCTGGCCCTCGAACCGGAAGATGGAGCCGTGGACCACCGGGATCCGCTTCAACAGCGATGCGTCGTTGACCAGGTACCGGGTCGGGAAGTTGTCGGTCCCGTCCACGATGACGTCGTAGCCGTCGATGATGTCGAGGATGTTGTCGGCCCCCAGGCGGACGTCGTAGGTGACGACGTTCACGTCCGGGTTGATCAGGGTCAGCGTCTTCTTGGCCGAGTCAACCTTGCGCTCGCCGATCCGGTCGGTGTTGTGGAGGATCTGGCGCTGGAGGTTGGAGGCGTCGACGACGTCCATGTCGATGATCCCGATGGTTCCCACGCCGGCGGCGGCCAGGTACAGGGCGGCCGGCGAGCCGAGTCCGCCGGCCCCGAGGAGCAGGACCTTGGAGTCGAGCAACTTCAGCTGGCCGGTCTCGCCCACTTCCGGCAGGAGCAGGTGGCGTTGATACCGGTTGCGCTGCTCGGGTGTGAGCGCGCGGGGCGCAGCCCAGGCGCGGCCTTCGTCCTTCCACCGGTTGAACCCGCCCATGATCGAAGCCACGTCGGTGTACCCGAGCTGCTGCATGGTGTCAGCCGCGAACGCCGACCGCACGCCGCCGGCGCACATCACCAGCACGTGGGCCGACTTGTCCGGGATGCGGCCCTCGATCGAGGACTCCAGGTTGCCTCGGGGCAGGTGGACAGAGCCCGCTATGGCGCCCTGCTCGTACTCGTCGGGCTCGCGGACGTCCAGGAGGATCGTGCCGGTGCGGGCCAGCTCCTCCTCGGCATCGGCGGTGGTGACCTCACGGATGGCGGCTTTGGCGGCAGCCAGCATTTCTCGAAAAGTGGGCACGGCGGTCTCGTTTCCTGTGGCGTCGTCGCTACATGAAGCATAAACACTACCGACGGGGTCGACATTCCCCCTTTCGGAGAGGTTCGGCCCATCCTCGGAGGGACCAGCTACCGCCACAACAGGACGGGCGGCTACCGCCGCAGGGTCTCCCGGCTCGTTCCGGTACCGGTCGGCTCCCGTGGAACGGGGCTCGCTCCGGGCCCCAGGCCAGCCGGTCAGTCGGTCAGTCGGTCAGCCGGTCGGTCACGACGTCGTGACGTACTTCGGAGGCGGGATAGTCCCCGGACCGGTCACGCGGCACCCCGCCAGTGTCGACGGGTCGGGGGCGGCGGCCAGCCTCGGCGGGTCCAAGAAGGCGGGGTCGGCCTGCAGGTCGATGCTGTCCAGCAGGTTGTCGGCGCCTCCATCGCGGTGGGTCAGCGCCGGCAGGTTCCACTTCGTCTCGATGAGTTTCAGGATCGACGTGTGGTCGTGGACGACGTGGGAGACGTAGTCCTTGCGGGCGTAGGGGGAGACGATCCCCGAGGGCACCCGGAAGCCGTAGCGGTCGAACGACCCCGGTGGGTCCCCGGGAAGGAGCACCGGGGCCACGTCGTCGGGGACCGGCGCGGACGGTGGCGGCACGTGGTCGTAGTAGCCCCCCCACTCGTCGTAGGTCCACACCAGCAGGGTGTGGGCCCACTGGGGGGAGTCCATGACGGCGTTGACCACCTTGGACAGGAACTGGTCCCCGTACTGGACGTCCTGGGGATCCTCTTCGGAGCTCGTGCCGAAGTTGGGGTCCACCAGACTCACGGCGGGCAGCGTGCCGGCCGCTGCGTCGACGAAGAATTGGCTGTCGTTGACCAGGTGTGACGAGAAGCCAGGGAGCGCGGCCTGGTAGGACCAGATCAGAGACGACGGCAGTGACGACCAGTAGTTCTTCCACGAGATGCCGTGGGCGTCGAGCGCCTGGAAGATCGTCCCGTTGGGAGGGACGTCGCTGTTCAGGAGGTCGACGGTCAGTCCGAGCGATGTACCGGCCATGAGAAAGCGACGGTTCGGGTATGTCTGGGCGCCGACCGAGCAGAACCAGCGGTCACACACCGGGAAGGTGGCGGCCAGGGAGTTGACGAACGGGAGTACGTCGGGGGTGATGTACCCGATGGACACCGGCCCGCTCTGGCTCTGCACGAACCCGTTGTTGGCCCCGTCCGCGTAGGACACCCAGAAGGCCTTCCACGTGTTGAAGGGCTCTTCGTCCTGCTGGCACGGCGTCGGCATGGGGAACGCGTGCAAGGTGGCGTCGGCGGCCGGGGGCGGAAATACCGAGCCCTGCGGCCACGGGTTCGACTGGGTCGGCCGGCCGTCCTGGTCCAGGGTGAAGCCGTCGCCCCGACCCCGTTGCATGCCGAGCACGTTGTCGTAGGAGTGGTTCTCCATCATCACGATGATGATGTTCTCGATCTGGGGCAGCTGGTCCGATCCGGCAGGCTGGTTTGGGTGGGGCAGCTCGCCTGGCTGGAGGACGGCGGTGGGCACCGGAGACGTCGAGGTGGTGGTCGTCGCAGAGGTCGCCTTCGACGACGAGCCGCAGGCGCCGAGGCCCGCCGCCGCCGCCCCGACCAGCGCTCCCCCGATCAGGGTCCGTCGGGAGAACGCGGGGGTGGGGCTCATGACCGCACCGTAGTGACCCCTCCCGGGGCCGACAACCGACGCGGCGGTAGCGTGCCGGTGATGGAGTTCGCTGAGGCCGTCCGGCGCCGTCACATGACCCGCGCCTTCCGGGATACACCCCTGGGACCGGACGTGGTGGACGGACTCCTGGCGTCAGCGCTCAGGGCGCCGTCGGCCGGCAACACCCAGGGACGCGATCTGGTGGTGCTCGAGGGCCCCGAGCAGACCCACCATTACTGGGACGCCACGACAGACGCGGCGTGGCGCGGCCGTTCGCGCCGGTATGTCGGAATGTCCCGTGCCCCGCTGGTCGTGCTCGCCTACTCGGATCCCGACGCCTATGCCGACCGCTACGCCGAGCCCGACAAGGCCCGGCCCGACGGTAGGGAGGTCGAGTGGGTGGTCCCCTACTGGCACATCGACACCGCCTTCACCGTCATGACCCTGTTGCTCGGCGCCGCCGACCTCGGCCTGGGCGCCGCGTTCCTCGGGAATTTCCGGGGGGAGGACGCGCTCGCTGATGCCATCGGCGTGCCCCCGGGGCGACGATGGCTCGGAGCCGTCCTACTCGGCGAGCCCGACCTTCCCGACCCACCGTCGACCTCGGCGGCGCGCCCACGCCGGACACCGGCCGACAGTGTCCACCGCGGCCACTGGTGACAGGGTCGGGTGCAGGTCGGGTACAGGAGGGTGTCGGCCACTCCCTGCACCGCTTGGAGTTTCGACATACCATGAGCCCGCGACGGACGTGCGGTCGTCGCAACCGGTCATAGATCACTGGAGCGGCGCTCACGGCCCGTCACTCCGATGGCATCCGAAAGGAGCGGCACGTGACTGATGTCGCCATTGATCCCGGACTCGACTCCGGACCCGGGTCCGCCGGGACGGAGCCGGGGGCCACGCCGCCGCCCGACACCGGAGGCCATGGACCGCCCCCCGTGCCGAACTTCAACATCGTGCCCGTGCGAGGGCTGCCCATCGTGGCCGCGTTGCTGATCGCCCTGGTGGTGGCCATCGCCTCCAACAATCTGTGGGCGCTCGAGTTCTTCCACGTGGCCGGCGGCGGCCTGTGGACCAGCCTCGACCTCTTCCTCGGATTGATACTCGGCCCCATCATGGGCAGCCTCGCCATCCCGGCCCGCGTCGAGTTCACCACCAAGTTCATGCCGAAGATGCTGCTGATCATGCCCACGCTGGTGGCCATGACCCTGGGCGCCGGATTCCAGTTGGCCCGCCATCTCGGCAACCTCGAGGCGGCCTATCCCCACCACGCGTGGGTCGTCACCTCGTACGTCATCGTCGGTGTCATGGCGGTCATCGCCCTCGGACTGCTCGAGCCGGCCAACCTCGCCGTCCTCTTCGAGCTCAAGAAACCCCACCCCAACGGGGCCCGGATCCAGCGGCTGATGAAAGTCTTCATCTACACGGCGGGGATCACCGGCCTGATGCAGATCCTGACGCTGTTCATCATGACGTTCCTGGCAAGCCATTGAGCGCGACCACCGCAGTGATGCCACCGGGCCCCGGATTCGGAGAGCCCGACGCCGAAGACCTCCGCCAGGCCGACTTCCCACCGGTCATGCCCATAGGCGTCGCGACGCTGGCCGTCATCGTGGCCGGGGGGATCGTGGTGGCTGCCCAGTACGGGAGCGCGACCAAGCTCACCATCCCGGTCGTCATGCTCGGCCTGGCCGCGGCGATGCTCGTCGTGAACGCCGTACTCGTCATCCGGATCAAGGAGTTCGCTCGACCCGTGTTCCACCGGGTGCTCGGATGGGCCCTGCTGGCCTACGCCGTGATAGCGGGGATCCTGGAATTCGTCTTCGTCTTCGACCACACGCCGGGCCGTGAGCTCGCCCTCTTCACCGGGATGCTGGTGCTCTTCGCCCTGGACGTGCCGTTGATGCTGTCGTACTCGGTCGCCCGCTGGCAGCCACCCGACGCCACGTAGGGGCATCCCGGCACAACAACGCAGCCGCGGCAGTCCCGGCAAGGTGGCCGGCAAGCAGGATCCGCCACGCTCCTGAGGAACCGCCCGACACTGCACCCCACACCCGGGTGGCAGAAGTCTCGAACCCGAGGAGCCACCCGTGACAACCCCGATCGTCGTCCCCACGCCCCCGCACCCGATTCGCCCGATCGTCCCGCGGGCCGTCGAGACGCGCACCGCTCCCGAGGGCCCCACCTTGCGCATCGTGCAGTGGGTCGATCCCGTGGCCGACCCCCACGGGATGCACCCGTGCAGCCGATACGTGGAGCTCTACTGGCTGGGCATCATCGGACCTAGCACGACCTGGCTCCTCAGGCGCCTCAACTACGGGCTCGAGGTCCACGGAGATGGGTTCGACCTCAATCTTCCCGAGACGGCCCGGTCGCTCGGGCTCGGCGACAAGATGGGGAAGAACTCGCCGTTCCGACGGGCCCTCGCCCGCCTGAACACGTTCGAGTTGGCCCGGGCCCAGGGACCGGGGGAGCTCGCCGTCCGAGCCCATATTCCGCCTCTGCCGCTGCGCCACCTCGTCCGGCTGCCTGATTCGCTCCAGAGGAGCCACCGACGCTGGCTGGCCGAGCAGCAGCTCTCCGAGCCGGAGCAGATGCGGCGGCGGGCGATCCGACTGGCTACCGGACTGGCGCAGTCGGGCCACGACCGGGTGACAATCGAGCAGCGGTTGGCGGAGTGGCGGTTCCACCCCGCGGTCGCGTTCCACGCCGCGGGTGTGGCCTCCGACGGCCGGACCCGGCCGGCCTCCGACGGCGCTCGCCCGTTGCTCCGCTGGCGCCGGTACCGGTCCGGGTGCACGCCGACGCACCGGTGGCGCCACCTCGGCCGGTCCATCCGATGTTTCCCGATCTCCCGGTCCAGTCCACTGCGCCCGACCTGGAGGACACCCCGGGTCAGCCCGGCTCGGCCTCGTGGCCCGCCGGGGTCAGGCCCCAGTAGGTGTCGACCGGCTCCATCTCGCCTTTCACGACCTTGTCGATCATCCGGCAGATCGGCAGGTCGAGGTCGTGGCGCTCGGCCAGCTCCAGGGCGACGGTGGCGGTGTTGACGCCTTCAGCCACCATGTGCATCTCGTCGAGGATCTCGGCCAGCTTGCGGCCTTTGCCGAGCTGCTCGCCGACCCGGCGGTTCCGGCTGTGGGGGCTGACGCAGGTGGCGATCAGGTCGCCCATACCGGCCAGGCCCGCGAACGTCGCCGCCCGGGCGCCCATCGCCTCACCGAGTCGGCTGAGCTCGGCCAGCCCCCGGGACATCACTGCGGCCCGGGTGTTGTCGCCGACGCCCAGTCCCTCACCCATGCCGGCGGCGATGGCGATCACGTTCTTGAGGGCGCCACCGAGCTCGCATCCGATCACGTCGTCGTTGACGTAGACCCGGAAGACCCCTCGGGTGAACACGGCCTGGATGGCACTGGCCACTTCGAGGTCCTCGGTGGCGACCACCGCAGCGGCGGCTTTGCCCGACAGGATCTCACTGGCCAGGTTGGGACCGGTGAGCGCGGCCACCGGATGCCCGGGGACGACCTCTTTGATCACCTCGGTCATCCGCAGGTGGGACCCCCGCTCCAGTCCCTTCGACAGGCTGACGACCGGGATCCACGGGCGCATGTACCTGGAGGCGTCCTCGAGTACCCGTCGGAATCCCGAAGTGGGCACGCCGAGCACCAGCAGGTCGGCGCCGCAGACCGCCTCCTCCATGTCCGACGTGCTCGACAGCGCCGGGTCGAGCTCGAACCCGGGAAGGTAGGCGGGATTCTCGTGGTCCTCCCGCACCGCCCGGGCCACGTCGGGATCACGTGCCCACAGCAGCGTGTCATGACGGGGCGCCACCAGCGACGCCACCGTCGTCCCCCATGACCCTCCCCCGAGGACGGCGATCTTCACCAGCCAGACGGTAGTTCAGTGGACCCGAGCCGATCCGACAAGCGCAAACGGCGAAGCGGGAGAGGTCGTCCGGACGGGAAGCAGGGGGCTCCCGACGGAACGATCAGTCGTGCGGCCGCGTTGCCAGCCAGTGGGCGAAGTCCTCGGAGGTGGCCAGTGCCACCAGGGTGCGGACTCCGAACCCGCTGCCGCCCTTCGTGTTGTACCCGCGGTTCTCCTCGGTGCGTGACGGCCCGGCGATGTCGAGATGGGCCCACGGCACACCACCCACGAACTCGCGGAGCAGGAGTGCCGCGGCAATGGTGCCGGCCTGGCCGGGCCGTCCCGTGTTCTTCATGTCCGCCACCTCGGACTCGATGTGCGCGGCGTAGTCCTCGTAGAGGGGCAGCGGCCACGACGGCTCACCGGCCCGGGAGCCGGCGCCCCGGACCGCGACCAGGAGCTCCTCGTCGTTGCCGAGCAGCCCGGCGATCTCCTTGCCCAGTGCGACCACGGCCGCACCGGTCAGCGTGGCGAGATCGATGACGGCGTCCGGCTCGGACTCGACGGCGAGGGTCAGCCCGTCGGCCAGGATGAGCCGGCCTTCGGCGTCGGTGTTGAGCACTTCGATCGTCTTGCCGCTGCGGGTCCTCAGGACATCCCCCGGTTTGGTGGCGGTGCCGCTCGGGAGATTCTCGGTCATCGGTACCCACGCGGTGACCGGGATACGCCCTCCCAGGGCGGCGACCGCCTCCACTGCGGCGAGCACGGCGGCGGCTCCTCCCATGTCCGTCTTCATCGTCTCCATGCTGGCCGCCGGCTTCAGTGACAGCCCACCGGAGTCGAAGGTGATCCCCTTACCGACCAGGGCGAGATGGGGCACCCGCCCGTCGAATTCGAACGGGTCCTCCGGTCGGTACTCGACCCGGACAAGACGGGGCGGCTGCTCCGATCCGGCGGCGACGCCCAGGACGCCACCCAGGCGTTCGTCGGCGATCCTGGCCTCGTCCCACACGTCCACGGTCAGCCTGGGATTCGAGCCGAACCGCTCGGCGATCCGATCCGCGAAGTGACGCGGGGTGAGCGAGCCGGCGGGTTCGTTGACCAGATCGCGGGCCAGGGCCACCGAGCGGGCCACCTGCAGGCCTCGGGACGTGCCCTCGTCCAGGCCCTCGGGATCGTCGCCCCCACCGGCCAGCACGAGCGCAGCCAGGGCCGGGGTCGGGTCGGCGCTGCGGAATTCGTCGTAGCGGTAGGAGGCGAGGGCCCCGCCCTCGGCTGCGGCGGCGGCCACATCGACCGTCGGGGTGCCGTCGACGACCGGTAGCACCAGGAGCGCCGACCCGCCGGATCCCGCCGAACGGACGAAGGCCGCCGACGCTCGTCTCAAGGACTCGAGACCCTTGTCGCCGGACAACGATCCGGAGGCTCCCAGGCCCACCAGAACGACGTCGGGTGCCACGCCGACCGCACCGACTGCAGGGGTTGAGCGGAGGACCAGCACCTGGGCTACTTTTCCGGCGAATCCCTGGCGTTCACACCACTCGGCGTCGAGTTCCGACGGTAGGTCGTGGCCGGGCACCGCCCCCGGGTCGCCGACCAGGACGGGCCCGTCGTCGCCGACATGGACAGGGACACCGATGCAGGCCAGGTCATCGGGCACTCCGGTTCCGGACAGTACGGTCACGTCGATCACGTCGGTGCTCCCAGGTGGGTGGTTGGGCGGGGGTGGTTCGGCGGGGGTGGTTCGGCGTGGTGGTTGGGCGGGGGTGGTTCGGCGGGGGTGGTTGGGCGGGGGTGGACTTCAGCCGGTCAGGTGGAGGGGGTCGGCGGTGAGCGGTGCCAGCGCCGGATGTCGGCCCGGTCAGTCCGGATTGCCGGCGTTCGCGTCTGCGTCTGCGTCTTTCACTCGGCCTTTGGTGGTCGCACGTCGCGGAGCGCCCCTCGCCAACAGATGTTCCTCGCCCTCGGCGCAACGGGCCAGCGCCCACAGCAGGTCAGACAGACGGTTCAGGTAACGCCCGACCAGCGAGCCTTCGATCGGGGACGAGACCAGGAGGCGCTCAGCCCGACGAACGACAGTGCGGGACAGGTCGAGCGCGGCCGAGGCCCGATTCGACCCCGGAACAACGAACTCGGTCGGCATGGACACCCGGGAGATCAGGTCGTCGATCCGGTCCTCGAGCGCGGCCACCATCTCCTCGGTCACCAGGGTCTTCCCGGCGACCAGCTTGGAGCGGTGGGTGGGGTCGGTGGTGACCTCGGCCATGAGCACGTACAGTTCCCGCTCCAGCTGGGTGAGCAGCTCGTCCAGCTCGGATCCGGCGTCGGCCTCAGCCCGAGCCACGCCCATGACCGCCTGGGCCTCGTCCACCGTTCCGGTGATCTGCATGAGCGGGGCGTCCTTGGCCACGCGGCCCCCGTAGAGGAGTCCGGTGGTGCCATCGTCGCCGGTCCGGGTGTAGATCTTCAGCAAGGTGTCCTCACCGTCCCGATGCTAAACGACGGGCATGGACGGCCCGTCGCCCCGGCCTGATGGCCGTCCCACGAACCGATGCGACGCGATGACCGGGCCGCGCCTTCCCCGCTCCCCGGTATCGTTGGGGGGCTATGGCTGCCGTCCCCGCTGAATCGAGCTACCTCAAGGCCGTCTCCGAGCGCGTCGTCGTATTCGACGGCGCCATGGGGACCAATCTCCAATTGGCCGATCTGACCGCCGACGATTTCGGGGGCCCGGACCTCGAAGGGTGCAACGAGATCCTCGTGGTCACCCGTCCCGACGTGGTCGAACAGGTACACCGGTCCTTCTACGAGGTCGGCTGCGACGTGGTCGAGACCGACACGTTCGGTGCCTTCGCCCCGGTGCTCGCCGAATACGGCCAGGGCCACAGGGTCCGCGAACTCAACCTGGCGGCGGTGGCGCTGGCCCGGAACGCAGCCGAAGAGTTCGCCACTGCGGACCGCCCTCGGTGGGTGGCCGGCAGCATCGGCCCGGGCACCAAGTTCCCCACGCTGGGCCAGATCCGCTATGCCGATCTCCGCGACGCCTATGAGGAGCAGTCGGACGCGCTGATCGAGGGGGGCGCCGATCTCATCATCGTGGAGACGGTGTTCGATCTGCTCCAGGCCAAATGCGCGATCAACGGAGCCCGCCGGGCCATGAAGCGGGCCGGGGTGCGTCTCCCGATCCAGTGCCAGGTGACCATCGAGCTCACCGGGACCATGCTTCCCGGCACCGAGGTCGGCGCCGCCCTGGTGGCCCTCCAGGCCATGGACGTCGACATCATCGGCCTCAACTGCGCCACCGGACCCTCGGAGATGTTCGAGCCGCTCCGGCACCTGACCGGCCACGCCACGATCCCTGTCTCCTGCCTGCCCAACGCCGGGCTTCCCTCCGTGGTCGAGGGGGCGATGCACTATGACCTCGAGCCCCACCAGCTCGCCGAATTCCACCGCCAGTTCGTGAGTGAGCTCGGCGTCTCGGTCATCGGCGGGTGCTGCGGTACCACCCCCGAGCACCTGGCCGCCGTCATCGAGGTGTGCGCCGACCTGACCCCCGCCCCGCGTTCGCCCGAACGAGAAGAAGGGGCGGCTTCGATCTACACCCATGTCCCCTTCACCCAGGACAGCTCGTTCCTGGTCGTGGGAGAGCGCACGAACGCCAACGGATCCAAGAAGTTCCGCGAAGCGATGCTCGAGGCCGACTGGGACAGCTGCGTGGCCATGGCCAAGGAGCAGGTCAAGGAGGGCTCGCACCTCATCGATGTGTGCGTGGACTACACCGGAGCCGACGGTGTCGCCGACATGGAGGCGATCGCGTCCCGATTCGCCACCCAGTCCACCGCCCCGCTCATGGTCGATTCGACCGAGGCGCCCGTGGTCGAGACGGCGTTGTCGTGGATCGGCGGACGGGCGGTCATCAACTCGGTGAACCTGGAAGAGGGCGACGAAGTCGGTACCCGGCTCGACTCCTTCCTGACATTGGCCAAGGAGTTCGGGGCGGCGGTCGTCTGCACCTGCATCGACACCGAAGGCCAGGCCCGCACGGCCGACTGGAAGGTGCGGGCGGCCAAGGCCATCCACGACATCGCCACCGAACGCTACGGTCTGCGTCCGGAGGACCTGTTGTTCGACCCGCTCGCCCTACCACTTTCGACGGGCATGGAGGAGAGCCGCCGGGACGGTATCGAGACCATCGAGGGCATCCGGCGCATCAAAGCCGAACTGCCTGGGGTCTACACCGTGCTCGGGCTGTCGAACGTCTCGTTCGGTCTGAATCCGGCGGCCCGCCAGGTCCTCAACTCGGTATTCCTCCACGAGTGCGTTGAGGCCGGGCTCGACGCCGCCATCGTGCACGCGTCGAAGATCCTGCCCCTGGCCAAGATCGACGAGCGGGCCCGTGAGGTCTGCCTCGACCTCGTCTACGACCGTCGGTCCGAGGGGTACGACCCGCTTGACCGAACTGCTGGCGATCTTCGAGGGCGTCTCCGCCTCGACGGCGGCAGCGGCCGAGGACCGATCCGACTGGACGGTCGAGCGGCGCCTCGAACACCGGATCATCGACGGCGACCGCAATGGCATCGAAGAGGATCTCGACACGGCCATGGCCCAGGGACTCACTCCGCTGGTCATCATCAACGAGTTCCTGCTGGCCGGCATGAAGACGGTGGGCGAGCTGTTCGCCTCCGGCGAGATGCAGCTCCCGTTCGTGTTGGGCTCGGCCGAGACGATGAAGACGGCCGTCGCCTATCTCGAGCCCTACATGGAGAAGGCCGACCAGGGCGGCAAGGGGACCATGGTGCTCGCCACGGTCAAGGGCGACGTCCACGACATCGGCAAGAACCTGGTGGACATCATCCTCACCAACAACGGCTACTCGGTCCGCAACCTCGGCATCAAGATCGGGGTCAACGAGATGGTGGCCGCCGCCGAGGAGTTCGGAGCCGACGCCATCGGCATGAGCGGCCTCCTGGTCAAGTCCACCCTGATCATGCGCGAGAACCTCGAGGAGCTGAACCGTCGCGGCCTGTCCCACATCCCGGTGATCCTGGGCGGCGCCGCGCTGACCCGCACCTATGTCGAGCGCGACCTGCGCAAGGTCTACGACGGTCGGCTGTTCTACGGCAAGGACGCCTTCGAAGGCCTGCGCACCATGGATCGACTGGTGGAGATGGCCCGTACCGGCGAGGACGACCCGGAGTTCGGAACCGAGCTCGGAACCCGGGACATCGGGCCTCGCAGGAGCGAGCTGCGCAAGCAGGCCGCCGAAGAGGCCCGCGCCCGCGGCGAGACCCTGCCCGCCCGCTCACCCGAGGTGGCCACCGACAACCCGACGTTCAAGCCGCCGTTCCTGGGCAGCCGGGTCGCCAAAGGCATGGCCATCGACGACATCGCCGCCTACCTGAACGAGACCGCCCTCTTCCGCCACCAGTGGGGATTCAGACCGGAGGAGGGCGAGGACGACCCGGCGTTCAAGACCCGGGTCCGATCACTCCTGCGCGAGCAACTGGCGACGGCCAAGGCCGGACAGCTCCTGGTCCCCCAAGTGGCATGGGGGCACTATGCGGCCAATGCCGATGGCGACGATCTGGTGCTATTCACCGACGAGGGCCGGAACACGGAGCTCATGAGGTACTCGTTCCCCCGCCAGACCGAGGAACCCTGGAAGTGCATCAGCGACTATTTCCGCTCGCTCGACTCCGGGGATCCGGACTGGGCGAGCTTCATGGTGGTGTCGATGGGGTCCCGCGCCTCCGAGGAGGCCGCCCGCCTGAAGGCCGACGATCAGTACCGGAACTATCTCTATCTGCACGGACTCGGGGTGGAGATGGCGGAGGCGCTGGCCGAGTACTGGCATCACCGGATCCGCGAGGAGCTGGGATTCGCCGACGAGGACGGACCGACTCTTGACGGCCTGTTTCGTCAGAAGTACCGGGGAGGCCGCTACTCATGGGGTTACCCGGCCTGCCCCCGCCTCGAGGACAATGCCCAGGTGGTCGAACTCCTCGGTGCCGAGCGCATCGGCGTCGAGGTCAGCGAGGGCTTCCAGCTCGAGCCGGAGCAGACGACGACCGCCATCATCTGCCATCACCCTCAGGCCAAGTACTTCATCGCCTGATCTGCACTGCAAGGTCGAGGGCTCACAGAGCCAGCGTCGAACCACCATCGACCACGATGGCCGCTCCGTTGACGAACCCGGCCGTGGCTGAGCACAGGAACGCGACCACACGACCGAAATCGGCCGGGTCCCCCATGACGTCCGCCCCACCCAGCTCCTTCATCCGGTCGGTGGCGTGAGGACCCGGACAGATCATGTTGATGGTGATCCCGCTCGACTCCGACGCCAAATCGTTGGCGGCGGTCTTCAGCCAACCCCACAACCCCACCCGGGACGTGTTGGACAACGACAGCACCGGAGCCGCCTGCTTCACCGTGTACGAGGTGATGCAGCAGATGCGACCCCATCCGGCCGACCGCATGTGGGGCAGTCCCTCGCGTACCAGTCGAATCGACGTCAAGAGATTGGCGTTGAGGGCCGCCACGAGCTCCTCGTCGGTGACGTCCACCGCCCGTCCCGGGGCCGGTCCACCGGCGTTGGCCACCAGGATGTCGAGGGCGCCGAAACGCTCGACGGTCGCCGCCACCAGACGGGCCGGCTCCCCGGGGTCGGTGATGTCACCCGCCAGGGCCTCGGCTTCGACGCCCCGGTCGGCTACCTCCTGGCGGGTCTGCTCGAGGGTGTGGGGGTCCCGACCTGACACCATGACCCGGACTCCTTCGTCGGCCAGGGCGAGGGCCGTCGCCCGGCCGAGGCCCCGCGAACCGGCGGTGACCAGTGCCACTTTTCCGGCTAGGCCCAGATCCATGTGTCCCTCACTTCGTGTCCCGTGTCAGGCGTCGACGACCACCAGGTTGTGATCGGCGGAGTTGAGCGGCTCCGGGGAACCATCCGCCCCGATCACCACAATGTCCTCCAGTCGCATGCCGAACCGTCCCGGCTGGTAGATCCCGGGCTCCACCGAGAAGGCGTGGCCCGGTACGAGCACCTCGTCGTTGCCGACGACGAGATAGGGATCCTCGTGCTCTTCGATGCCGATGCCATGGCCGGTCCGGTGGACGAACAGTTCGCCGTAGCCGGCGGCGTCGATGATGTTCCTGGCCACCAGGTCGACCGAGGAGGCGGTCACACCGGCACGGGCGGCGGCGACAGCGGCCTGCTGCGCCTCGAGCAGTACGGCGTAGCATTCGGCCACTTCACCGGACGGAGCGCCGGTTACCACCGTACGGGTGATGTCCGAGCAGTAGCCGGGACCGTCGTCGAGCGACAGGGTCCCGCCGAAGTCGCAGACCACCGTCTCGTCACGCCCGATCACCCGGCTCCCCGGCTCATGATGGGGACTGGCGGCGTTGGGTCCGCTGCCCACGATGGCGAAATTGACGGCGGAATGACCCTCGGCCACGAGCAACGCGCCGATCTGGGCCGACACGTCGGCTTCGGCACGACCCACCAGCGGGATCCCTCCGGACTGGAGTACTTCAGCGACCCTGTCGGCGGCCGCACCGGCGGCTCGTAGCGCGTCGAGTTCTGCATCGTCCTTGACTGCCCGGATCGGCGACGTCACCCGTGACGCCTCGAGCCACTCGGCTCCGGGTAGCCGACGTTGCAGGGCCAGCACCGTGGTGGCCCAGGCCCGGTCGGACACGGCCAGGCAGGAAGCGTCGGCCTTGCCTACCAGGTCGACCACCAGGTCCACCGGGTCCTCCGCGTCGGACCAGGGACGCACCTCGAACAGCCCGTCTGCATGCTCGACACGGGGAGCCTCGAGGCCCGGCACCACCAGCACCGGTTCTCCTTCCTGCGGCAGAACGAGCACCGTCAGCCGTTCGAGGGGCATGGCCCGGTATCCGGTCAGCCACGGGAGGTCGGCCCCGTGCGAGAGCAGCAGGACGTCGACGCCGAGTTCGGCCATCCGACCCCGAACCCGGTCGATCCGGCCGGAACGGGCGGATGGTCCGCCACCTGGCGCTGTCGAAGCGAGGCGGTCACCGCTCATGATCGGGCCCCCGACAGAGCCACGGGCACCGGCGGACCGCCGATGGAGGCGTCCGCTGCCTGTCGTGCATGGTAACTGGACCGGGTCAGCGGCGACGACTGGACGTGGGCGAAGCCGAGCGCCTCACCGGCCATGCGCAATGAGTCGAACTGGTCAGGAGTCCACCACCGGGCCACCGGAAGGTGCCGCGCGCTCGGTCGGAGGTACTGGCCGAGGGTGACGATGTCCACGCCGACGGCCCGGAGGTCGGCCAATGTGGCGTGCACTTCGTCCTCGCGCTCGCCCATTCCGAGGATGATGCCCGACTTGGTGGTCAATCCGGCCGCCGCCGAGCGGGCCAACACGGTGAGACTGCGGGCGTACCCCGCCGAGGGGCGGACGGCCCGCTGCAGCCTGGCCACGGTCTCGATGTTGTGGTTCAGCACGTCAGGCCTGGCATCCAGGATGGTTTCGAGCGATTTCGGGTCCCCCTTCATGTCGGAGATGAGTACTTCGACCGCGGTGCCGGGGCTGGCCTGACGTATGGCAGCGATGGTCTCGGCAAAGGCGCCGGCGCCGCCGTCGACCAGGTCGTCACGGGCCACGCAGGTGATGACGGCGTGGGCAAGTCGCATCCGGGCCACCGCGTCGGCGACCCGCCGCGGCTCCGATTCTTCGAGGGGCAGGGGGTGACGGGTGTCCACCTGGCAGAATCCGCAGGCCCGGGTGCAACGCGAACCGTTGATCATGAATGTGGCGGTCCCATCGGCCCAGCATTCGTAGATGTTGGGGCAGCCGGCCTCCTCACACACTGTGACCAGACCGAGGTCCCGGATATCGCGCTGCAGTCCGAGATAGTCGTCAGCCATCTTCGCCGGGACCCGCAGCCAGTCCGGCTTGCGGGTCGAAAGGGGAAGACCCGACCCGGGTTCGACACCTGATCGCTCGAGACGCCGTTCCAGAGCCGTCGCATTTCCGGAGCCCGGCATGGCCACCCGCACCGCCCGGCCTGCTGGGTCCGCGCTGTCGGGTCGGTCGCGACCCACTCCGGGACCAGCGGTTGCACCATCGGTCACCCATGCCACGTCATCCAGCGTGCCCCATACCGAGGAGGTCGCCCCCAGAATGGCGCTCACGGCATCGGCCATGGTGACATCGAGGCCTTCGGCCGCGAGCGAGGTCACCGGGCGATCGGCGATTCCGCAAGGCACGATGTGCCCGAACATCGCCAGGTCAGTCGAGACGTTCAGGGCGAAACCATGAGTGGTGCGACCATGGGCCGTGCGCACCCCGATGGCTGCGATCTTGCGGGGACCGGCGTCACCTTCACCGGTGGAAGACGGGTCGATCCAGACGCCGGGGTAGCCGTCGAGGCGGCCCACCCGCTCAGCAGGCAGCCCGAGCCCGACCAGAGCACCGATGACGACCTCTTCCACCTGGCGAACGTGTTCCGGACCCCGATGGGGACCGGCCCCGACGGTACGCACCGGGTACCCGACGAGTTGGCCGGGACCGTGGTATGTGACATCACCGCCGCGATCGACGGTCACCATGTCGGCACCGACCGATGACGGGTCGATCAGCACGTGGGTGGGATCGGCATGGACTCCCAGGGTGTAGACGTGGCCGTGCTCGAGCAGAAGGAGATAGTCGTCGTCCGAGCGGGCCGCCACCGCACGCTGCAGGTCCCACGCCTCGGTGTAGGAGACCCGACCGAGCCAGCGCGCCCTCACTGGTCGGAACTCACGTTGGTCGTCGTCACGCCGGGCGCTAGAGCTCGCCGACCCAGTCACGGTCGTCCAGGATGGCCGAGACCCTCGCCAGGAATCTGGCCACGTAGGCGCCGTCGACGGCACGGTGGTCGAAGTTCATGGCGATCAGCCCCATCGAGTGGATACCTATCGACTCGGTACCGTCGGAAAGCTCGACGACAACTGGTTTCCGGGAAACGCCGTCGGTCGACAGGATCGCCACTTGCGGCTGGTTGATGATCGCCCCGGTCAGCATCGTCCCGAACGGCCCGGCATTGGTGATCGAGAATGTTCCACCGCTGATGTCGTCGAGGCTGAGTCGCTTGTTGCGGGCCCGGTCGGCGACGTCGCGGATCCGGCGGGCCATGCCGCGAAGGTTGAGCTCCTCGGCACGGTGCACCACGGGCACGATCAATCCCTGATTGTCCAGGTCCACAGCTATCCCGAGGTTGATGTCGCGATGGACCAGTAGGGCGTCCTCGCCGACCGAGGCATTGAGGTGGGGATACTCGGCGAGAGCTTCAACGGAGGCGCGGGCTACGAAGGGGAGGTAGGTCAGGCTGAACCCCTCCTCCTCGCGGAAGCGGTCGCCGTGGGTCCGGCGCACCTGTTCGACCCGCTCATAATCGATCTCCTTCACCATCAGCGTGTGAGCCGAGGTGGCCTTGGAACGCACCATATGCTCAGCCGTTCGCCGTCGGATGTTGGTGAACGGAACGACTTCATCGCGTTCGCCGGGGACGGGCGACTTGTCGGAGGTACCCGACACGGGGACCGGAACCGCAGCGGCCGGAGCGGCTGCGGCCGGGGCGGCCGTCACCGGCGGAGCGGCCGGACCCGTAGCCGGTGCAGTTGGTGCCGTAGCCGGTGCAGTTGGTGCCGCCTGTGCAGCGGCCCCGTTACGGATGCTGGGCACCTGTCCCGGCTGCGCACCGTGCTCGATGATCGATTCAACGTCAGCCCGGGTGATCCGTCCACCGAGTCCGGTGCCTTGGATCGACGAAGGGTCGAGACCGTTGTCGGAGAGGAGCCTGCGGACCACAGGGGAGAGAACCTGGGACTGATCGACGACACCAGGAGGCACGGGATGGGAGTCGTTGGTCGTGACCGCTGCGGGCCTGATCGGGGCCACGGGAGGGGTTGGTGGAGCTGCGGCCACGGGTTCGTCAGGCAGTGCCGCCAGCGGTGTGGCCGGGACCGTCTGAGCCGGGGCCCGGACGCTCGGTGCGGGTGCGACCGGAGCCGGTGCAGGTGCGACCGGAGCAGGGGCAGGAGCGACCGGAGCAGGGGCAGGAGCGACCGGAGCAGGGGCAGGAGCGGAAGCCGGCGGAATCGGGGCAGTCGAACCGACCGGCGGGGCCGCATCGGACTCAGGCGCGGCAGCCGGGGCCGCTCCCGATCCGTCGGCGGAGATCACAGCGAGAGCCACGCCGACATCGACGGTGTCACCCTCCTGCACGAGGATTGCCGTCAAGATTCCTTCGGCCGGGGACGGCACCTCCGAGTCGACCTTGTCGGTGGAGACCTCGAACAGGGGTTCGTCACGGGCCACGGGGTCGCCCACGGACTTGAACCACTTCGTGATGGTCCCCTCGGTCACCGTTTCGCCTAGTTGCGGCATCGTCACATCAGGCAAGGTGCAGTCCCCTTCCGGTCAGTGCCAGCATCGTCTCTCCAAAGGTCTCTGATAGCGATGGGTGCGGCTGTACGAACTGCGCGACTTCCTCAGCCGTGGCCTCCCAGTTGACGGCCAGGTAGCCGGCGCCGAGTTGTTCAGTCACCCAGGGGCCGACCATGTGGACGCCGAGGATCCGACCGGTGGAACCATCCGGCCGTCGTTCAGCCACAATTTTGACCATGCCCTCGGTGTCCCCGATGATGCGCGCCCTACTATTTCCGCCGAAGGGGTCCTTCTTGACCACCACGTCGAGGCCGGCAGTCTTGGCAGCGGCCTCGGTCATCCCGGCGAAGGCTACCTCCGGGTGGCAGTAGATGGCCCACGGCACCCGCGAGTAGTCGACCGGTGGGGCCGGCTCCCCCAGGATGGACTTGATCACGACGATGGCCTCGGCGAAAGCCACGTGGGCCAGCTGTGGCGTATCAGCGACGACATCGCCGACGGCCCATACCCCGGGAGCCGAGGTGCGCATGGTGCGGTCGGCGACGATGAACCCCCGATCGTCGATGACGACGCCGGCATCGGCCGCCGCCAGGCCCTCGGTGCGTGGTCGCCGTCCCACGGACACCACCACCGCGTCCACGGACAGTTCCTCGCCGTCACCGAACGAGACGACCGTGCCGCCGGACGCAGCGGGCTGGTGACCATGCAGGGTCACGCCCGCCTTGACGTCGATCCCCCGCTTCTTGAACGACCGGGCGACGGTGCGCACGATGTCCTCGTCGCAGCCGTTGAGGATGGCCGGCAGCGCCTCGAATACCGTCACTTTGCAGCCGAGGTCGGCAAACATCGAGGCGAACTCGCAACCGATGGCGCCACCACCGATGACGGCGACCGACGAAGGGAGGGCGTCGAGTGCGAGCACCTCATCGGAGGTCAGGACCACGGTGCCGTCGATGTCGAAACCCGGGATCGTCCTTGGCACCGATCCGGCCGCCAGAACGATGTCGTTTCCGGTCAACTCCGTGGTGGTGCCGTCATTTCCGGCAACACGGACCCGGTGACCGCCGAGCAGTGTGCCGCTGCCACTGTAGATGGTGATGCCCCGGCCCTTCATGAGACCGGAAAGTCCGGAGAACAACTGGTTGACAACCTGCTGCTTTCGCTCCTGGCTCACCGAGAATTTCACGGTCGGGCTCGCCTGGTCGACGCCGGCGTCGATCCCGAATTCGGCGGCCGAGCGGACGGTTCTGCGGACCGAGGCCGTCTCCAGGAAGGCCTTGGCAGGAACGCAACCACGGTGGAGGCAGGTGCCGCCCACCTTGTCCAACTCGACCACGGCCACGGACAGCCCAGCGGCGGCCCCGTACAGGGCGGCGGCGTATCCGCCCGGCCCGCCACCCACTACCACCACGTCGAAGTGGCCCGATTCCCCAGTCCCACTTCTTGCTCCCCCCGCTGCGGTCTGTTCCGTTGCCACCTCGGGTTCCGTGGGAACCACCTCCATCGGGATGTCGTCGCGTTGGCCGGCCGGGCGGTGGTGCGTCCGGCGGGCACATGTCGCTGCCAGCCTACCGGTCCGCGCTCAGCCCCGACCTCGATCTTCCAGCCCTGACACCCGAATTCGGCCCCGTCGCTCCACCTTGAGTCCTCGACCGTCGTCAGGTCGAGTCGCCCGGCTCAGGCCAGCACTCGACGACGGAAGTTTCGGAGCCCGAGTCCGAGGAAGAGGGCCAAGAATGCGAACAGGACCGGGAAGATCACGTACAGCGGCATGTGCGGGGCGTTGGTGAAGGCGGCACGCATGCCCTCGTTGATGTAGATCAGTGGGTTCACGAGGACCAGCGTCTGGAGCCAGTGCCAGCCGCCAGCCTGCACCGGGGCGAGCCGGGTGTAGGCGTAATAGGTACCGCCGAGGAACGTCACCGGCAGGATGATGAACCCGAACATGAGACCGATGTTGCGGGGCTCGAAACTGGTGCCGAGCAACAGTCCGAGTGACGCCATGGTGACGCACGCCAGGGGCACGATGGTCACGATCACCCACCAGTGCAGCGACAGTTGGGCTTCGACGCCCTTCGCATGCACGACCGAGGCGATGGGCAGCACCAGCGCCGCCGACAGGAGCCCCTGCGCCGCGCCGGAGAGCACCTTGGCCATCGCCACCAGCCAGATCGGGCACGGTGCCTGGACCCGGTCCTCGATCTCCCGCGTGTACCCGAACTCCTGGGACATGGTCAGTGCGACTGATTGGACGCCCTGGAACAGGATCGAGATGCCGACGACACCGGGTACGAGGATGGTGGCGAAAGCCGATTGTGCCTTGGGGTTGGCGCCGCCGATCCCCTGGCCGATCTTCGGGAACACATAGAGGAAGACGAAGCAGAGCAGGAACGGCTGGATCAGCGTGCGGGCGACGAACTCGAAGAGGTGCTTTCGCAGCACGGTCAGGTCACGAAGTATCAGCGCCCACAAGGCGCTGCGCCCGGCACCGAACACCGTGTGCTCCGGGCTGAGGTGGACGGACGGGCCGGTGGCGCCGTCGGTGGTGGCGTCGAGGACAGACATCAGTCCCGTAGCTCCTTGCCGGTCAGATTGATGAAGACGGTCTCCAGTGTCGGCTCGGTCACGGAGATGTCGAGTACCGGGAACCCGGCGTCCTCGGCCCCGGTCACTACGGCGGGGAGCAGTCGGTCCTTCCCCTTCACGTGTAGCTCGACCCCGCCTTCGATTGGTCGGGCGAGGGTGACGCCCGGTACCCGTTCGGTGAGTGCCCGGCCGAGCGCATCCCGATCGCCTGTGGCCGTCACGGTGACGATGGTGTCGGCGTCGACCCGGCTCTTGAGTGCGGCCGGCGTATCGAGTGCCAGGATCCGACCCTTGTCCATGATGGCCACCCGACTGCAGAGCTGCTCAGCCTCCTCCATGTAGTGGGTGGTCAGGAGGATCGTCTGCCCGCCGTCGTTGAGTTCCCGCATCACGTCCCACAGCGCCAGCCTGCTCTGCGGGTCGAGGCCGGCGGTCGGCTCGTCCAGGAAGAGGACGGCCGGCTTGTGGAAGATCGCCCGGGCGACCATGACCCGTTGGGCCATTCCACCGGAAAGGGCGTAGACCGAGGCGTCCGCCCACCTGTCGAGCTGGAACTGCTTCAGAAGCCGATCGGCCTCGCGGCGTGATTCTTTCGCCGGGATCCCGAAGAGCCGGCCGTGGAAGTAGAGGTTCTCCCAGACCGTGAGCTGCCGGTCCAGCGTGTTCTGCTGGCTGACGATTCCGAGGATCTGCTTGGCTATCGCCGGGTGGCGGACGACATCGATTCCCGCCAGGTACGCGGTGCCCGAGGTGGGCACCACCCGGGTCGTGAGCATTCCGGCGGTGGTCGTCTTCCCTGCCCCGTTCGGGCCCAGCAACCCGAAGATCTCTCCGGTGTGGACCACCAGGTCCAAGCTGTCGACGGCGCGGAAGTCCGAGCCTGGATAGACCTTGGTCAGACTCTCGGTGCGGATCACGTCCCGGTGCGGGTCCACGGCCCCGGCGGCCGGGGTGAGGGAGGTCGTCGTCATGGCTACCAGCCGACCTTACCCTCGACTCCCGGCGCACCTGGCACAGGGGCGGGGTGCCCACCACCCGGTCGGCGCGCTCCAAAACCCGGCTCGCGACCGACGGGCGGCCCAGCAGCCGCCGCTACTTGGGCGGCATCCGGATACCGCCGTCGAGACGGATGACTTCGGCATTGAGGTAGCTGTTGGTGGCGATGTGGGCCACCAGTTCGCCGTACTCCGCCGGGTTGCCGAGACGCTTCGGGAAGTTGACCGACTGGGCCAGGGTGTCGCGAGCCTCATCCGGAAGCATGGCCAGCAGGGGCGTGTCGAACAGGCCGGGGGCGATGGCGAGGACGCGAATGCCCACGACGGCGAGATCGCGCGCGGCCGGCAGGGTCATTCCGACCACTGCGCCCTTCGACGCCGAGTAGGCCAGCTGGCCGATCTGACCGTCGAAGGCGGCGACCGAGGCGGTGTTGACGATGACACCGCGCTCCCCGTTGGCCTGGGGCTCGACCGAACCCATGGCCGAGGCGGCCTTGGTCATCACGTTGAAGGTGCCGATGACGTTCAGGTCCTGGATGAATTTGAACGGGGCGAGGTCGTGCGGTGAGCCATCACGATTGATGACCCGCCCCACCCATCCGGTGCCGGCGCAGTTGACCGCGATGCGCAGGTTGCCGCCGTCGGCTGCCTGGTCGACCGCCGTCTGGCAGTCGTCGGGGTCGGTGACGTCGCCGGCCACGTAGTTGGCGGACCCGCCGATCTCGGCGACGACCTCCTTGGCCCGCTCCTCGTTCCGGTCGAACACGGTGACCCGCACGCCAACGGATGCGAGCTTTCGGGCAGTGGCCTCACCGAGGCCCGAGGCCCCTCCGGTGATGATTGCTGAACTTCCTTTGATCTCCATGCTGAGAGGTTACGGGAGCAGCTGGCCCTGTCCAAAACCGGTGTCCGGAGGGGGGCCCGACGGGTCCTGGCGGGCCGCCGCCGCCGTGGCCAGGGCGTCGACCACGTCGTTCATCCGGTCGCCCGAATGACCCTTCACCCAGGTGAAGCTCACCGGTCGGGACGGATCGAGTGCCAGTGCGAAGAGTTGCTCCCACAGGTCCCGGTTGGCCACCGGCTTCCCCTGTGAGTTGCGCCAACCACGGCGCCTCCAGCCGACGTGCCATTTCTGGCGGAAGCAGTTCACCACGTAGGTCGAGTCGCTGACCACGTTGACCGGGCCGGGCAGTGACTCCAGCGCCCGGATGACGGCCATGACCTCCATCCGCTGGTTGGTGGTGTGGGACTCGCCGCCCGCATCCGACGGGCCGCCGTCGACGGCCCATGCCCAGCCCCCCGGTCCCGGGTTGCCGAGGCACGAGCCGTCGGTGTAGGCGGTGGTCGCCTCGTCGTCCATCGTCACAGCATGCCCGTTCCGCACTGCCGCCGTAGTCCGGCCGTCGGCGGGCCACGGCGCGCACCGCACGGAGCAAGGCGCAGGGCCGGACCGGCGGCGGCGAACCTCCTCGAAGTTCTGTGCCAGCTTGATGGTGCGCTGGTCACATGGTGGTGAGAACATGGAGCGATGCTCTTCGACGGAGTCGCCCACCAAATTCCGGATGTCGACTCCGCGGAGACCGACGAGTGGCTTGCCGCATTCGACGACGTGGTGCGGGTCCACGGTCGCAACCGGGCCCGTTACCTGCTCATGCGGGTGCTGGAGCGGGCTCGACAGTCACAGGTCGACTTTCCCGTCCCTGTCTCGACTCCGTACGTCAATACCATTCCCTCCGACGCCGAGCCCGAGTTCCCGGGGGACGAGTGGCTGGAGCGGCGGATCCGGGCCTTCATCCGGTGGAATGCCGCCGTCATGGTCGTGCGGGCGAACATCCGATCCGACGCCATCGGCGGCCACCTGGCCACCTACGCCAGTTCGGCGGCCCTCTACGAGGTCGGGTTCAACCACTTCTTCCGGGGCAAGGACCGGGGTCCTGGCGATCAGGTCTACTTCCAGGGCCATGCCTCGCCCGGGATCTACGCACGGGCGTTCGTCGAAGGTCGGCTGTCCAGCGATCAACTCGACAACTTCCGCTTCGAGGTCGGTGAAGGTGGTCTTTCCTCCTATCCCCACCCACGGTTGATGCCCGAGTTCTGGGAGTACCCCACCGTGTCCATGGGGCTCGGGCCGGTCAACGCCATCGCGCAGGCCCACCTCGCCCGCTACCTCGAGGCCCGGGGTCTCGCCGATACGTCGCGCAGCCGGGTGTGGGGTTTCGTGGGCGACGGCGAATTCGACGAACCCGAGACGATGGCCCTACTCGGCATGGCAGGACGGGAACATCTGGACAACCTGACCCTTGTCGTCAACTGCAATCTGCAACGGCTCGATGGGCCGGTGCGTGGCAACGGCAAGGTGATCCAGGAGTTCGAGGCCACATTGCGGGGAGCCGGATGGAACGTGATCAAGGTGATCTGGGGCCGAAACTGGGACGAACTGCTCGCCCGTGACGTCGACGGGGTCCTGCTGGCCAAGATGAACGAGACGGTTGACGGCGAATTCCAGAAATACGCCACCGAGTCGGGCGCCTACATCCGGGAGCACTTCTTCGGGCCCGACCCCCGCCTGACCGCGCTGGTCGAGCATCTGAGCGACACGGAGCTCCAGAGCCTCCCCCGGGGTGGGCACGACTACCGCAAGCTCTACGCCGCATACCTGGCGGCCACCGAGCACACCGGCGCCCCCACCGCCATCCTCGCCAAGACGGTCAAGGGCTGGACGCTCGGCCCGGACATCGAGTCCCGAAACGCCACCCATCAGATCAAGAAGATGACCAAGGATCAGCTACGGGCGCTCCGTGATCGGCTCTTCCTCCACGAGGAGATCGCCGAGGCCGACCTCGACGCCGACCTCCCCCCGTACTACCGCCCGGCACCTGACTCCCCCGCCGGACGGTACCTGGCCGAGCGACGCCGTGCCCTCGGGGGACCTCTTCCCCAGCGGATCGTCCGGGCCGAGCCCCTTCCCGCACCGGAGCCATCGGGCTTCGCCGACCTGCTGGCCGGCTCGGGCCGCCAGGAGGTCTCGACCACCATGGCGTTCTCCCGGCTGCTCCGCTCCCTCACACGCGACCCGGGCATCGGCCGACGCATCGTCCCGATCATTTCGGACGAGGCCCGCACCTTCGGTCTCGAGTCGCTGATCAGTGAAGTCCACATCTACGCGCCCGACGGGCAGCGCTACACGCCGGTCGACGCCGGCCTCGCCCTCCACTATGCCGAGAGCGCCAACGGCCAGATTCTGGAGGAGGGGATCACCGAGACGGGCGCCACCGCCACGTTCACCGCGGCGGCCACCTCGTACGCCACGTGGGGGGAGTCGCTCATCCCCTGCTACCTCTTCTATTCGATGTTCGGTTTCCAGCGGGTGGGCGATCTGCTCTGGGCGCTCGGCGACAGTCGGGGCCGGGGGTTCCTGTTGGGATGCACGGCCGGAAGGACCACGCTCAACGGTGAGGGTCTCCAGCACCAGGACGGGCACTCGCTCCTGCTCGCGTCCACCTATCCCTCGGTTGCCGCCTACGACCCTGCCTTCGCCTACGAGGTGGCCGTCCTGATGGAGGACGGGATCCGGCGGATGACCGGTCCCGACGCCGAAGACCGGTTCTGGTACCTCACCCTCTACAACGAGAACTACGTGATGCCGGCGCTGCCCGACGATCTCGACGAGGCCGCGCGTGTGCGGCTCGGGATCGTCCGGGGGATGTACCGCTTCGCCGGCCCTGCCTGACGGCCCTCGTTGACGGCTCCGCTCCGGATGCGCCGCGGGCCACCGTCCTCTTCTCGGGTACCACCTGGCGGGCGGCGGAGGAGGCGCGCCGACTGCTGATGGATGAGTGGGGGGTGGCCGTCGAGACCTGGTCGGTCACTTCGTACAAGTCGCTCCGCGAGGAGGCACTGTCCGTGGAGCGCCACAACCGGCTCCGTCCCGACAATGCCCCCCGGGTGCCGCTGGTGACCCGGGAGCTGTCCAGGTCGACTGGCCCGATCGTCGCCGTTTCCGACTTCATCCGCGCCGTCCCCGACCAGGTAGCCCGCTGGATGCCGCGCCGATTCACCTCGCTGGGCACGGACGGCTTCGGTCGCTCCGACACCCGTGAGGTGCTGCGCCGCTTCTTCGAGATCGACGCGGCCCATGTGGTGGTGGCCGTGCTCTCCGACCTCGAGGCCGATGGCGCGCTGCCCCGGGGATCGACGGCCAAGGCGGTCGTCGCCTACGGGATCGACCCACTGGCCTCGGACCCCTGGTCGGACTGACCGATCTGCCGGACTGACCGATCTGCCGGACTGACCGTCGGCAACGCCAGGTCCGACTCCGGAGGTCCCCCGCCCTCCGTAGCCCTATGGCGACCCCGACTAGCCTTGTGGCGTGCTGTGGCTCACCGGTGACACCGATGCGGACGCACTGTTGTCGTCCGAACCCCTCGCCCTCCTGATCGGCATGGTCTTGGACCAGCAGATTCCGATGGAGCGTGCGTTCAAGGCCCCCTACGACCTGAAAGTGCGCCTCGGCGGGAAGCTCGACCCTGCCGCCATCGCAGCCATGCCGCCCGATGACCTGGCTGCTGTCTTCGCCGCCAAAGCCGGCGCTGCACCGCTTCCCCCGGTCAATGGCCGGGAGGGTGCAGGAAGTGTGTGCCGCCGTGGTCGGGACTTACGGCGGCGACACGTCCGCCATCTGGTCCTCGGCGGCCGATGGCAAGGTAGCTGCTCGCCAACGTGAAGGCGCTGCCCGGATTCGGCGACCAGAAGGCCCGGATCTTCGTGGCTCTGCTCGGCAAGCAGTTCGGCGTACGCCCTCCCGGTTGGGAGGCGGCAGCCGGTGTCTACGGCGAAGCCGGGTCCACCCGGTCGGTCGCCGACATCGACTCGCCCGAGGCATTGGCCAAGGTGCGCCAGTTCAAGCAGGCGATGAAGGCGGAGGCCCGCGCCAAGCTCCCCCACCCGGGGTGACGGCGATCGACAGCCGGACCGGGACCGACCGCTGGGGTCTCGCCAGGCGGCACCTCTACCTCTGCACCCCGGACCGTGAAGACCTCGAGATCTTCGTAGGCGGACTGCATCTCCGGCGGTGTCGATGTGGTGCAGCTGCGGGAGAAGCATCTCGACGATTCGGCCCTGGTCCGACGGGCCGTCCTCGTCCAACGTGTCTGCAGCGCCGAAGGAGTGCCGTTCGTGCTCAACGACCGTCCCGACCTGGCCGCTGCCGTCGGCGCCGACGGTGTCCATGTCGGTCAGGACGACGAGTCGGCCGTTGCCGCCCGGGCGGTCGTCGGCGAGCGAGGCCATCGTCGGTCTGTCCACCCACGCTTCCGAACGAGCTGGATGTGGCGCTCGGAAGCATCCCGGACGGCACTCCGGCGTTGACCGGCGGGTGCTCCGATCGGGACTCCGGCGCCCGTCGACTACCTCTCCGCTGGTCCGGTTGTCCCCACGCCCACGAAACCCGGACGACCGGGCACGGGAATCGGATACCTCACCGAAGCGACGACGCGTTCACCGTGGCCCGTCTGGGTGACCGGCGGGGTGGCGCCGGACTCGGTAGGACCGTTGGTCGACGCTGGTGCACGGCATTTCGTGGTGGTCCGGTGGCTCGTCGAGGCCGACGACCCGGCCGGCGCCGCCCGACAACTGCGAACGGCGATCGACCGCGCGCTGGACGACGCGCCAGCCTGAGCCGGGCCCCGAATCCGGCCTCCTGCGTCGCCGGAGACCTGGCGCCGGAGACTTGGTGCCGGAGACTCAGTCGCCGGAGACTCAGCCCGGAGACTCAGCCGGAGGTTGCCGGGGACGCGCTGGGTGAGGTCGCGAACTTGGCATTAGCTGGGCAGGGCGACCTTGGGGGCCGACCCGACATTGCCGATGTCGAGGTTGATCGTGCCGCCCGGGGTGGTCGCCTTGAAGTTCGACACGTAGTTGCCGGTGACCGTGTAGACCAGCTTCTCGGTCTCGCCGCCCTGGGTCAGGGTCACCGTGGTGACCGAGCCGGACCTGGTGGAAGTGCCCTGGTCGTAGTACATGAGATAGGTGTGGGCCGGGTCGACCGCCTGGGCACCCTGGGTCTGCTGCTTGTAGAAGACGATGGGACCCTTTGCGCCCTTGGCCGGTCGGGTCACGCTGATGTATTCGGTGGACCCGATGATCACCAGGTAGGTGCGTCGACCGACGCTCTGCAGCCAACCACCGAGGCGGTCGGGGGCCTGATAGCTGAGGCTCGCCGTCTGGTCGCCCTGGGGCGTCTTCTCCACCAGGTACTCGGTGTAGCTCGGAGCCTTGAGGGTATTGGACACCGCCTGGCTCAGACTGGTGGCGCTCTTGCTCTGCACGACGCCCAGCGCTGCCGCGCCGAGGCCCACCACGGTCAGGACGCCCAGCAGGATGAAACTCAGGAACTTCGGCATGTCACTCTCTTCTGGAACGGGTGGCGGGCCGACGGCCAGTCGGCCCAGGGTGCAGCCCGGGCAGGGGGGTCCCGGGGCTCACGCTACCGGGTGGACGAACCCGGTCAGATGCCGATTCGCTGAGCCAGGAGCTCCCGGTGGTACGACGGGTCGCCCAACATGAGCTCCGAGGACTTGGCCCGCTTGAAGTACAGATGCGCCGGGTGCTCCCACGTGAAGCCGATCCCACCGTGGATCTGGATGGTCTCGGCCGCCGCATGAAAGTAGGCCTCCGAGCAGTACGACTTGGCCAGACTGGCCACGACCGGCAGCTCGTCGGAGTCCTCGGAGGCGGCCCAGCCGGCGTAGTACGCGGCCGACTTCGCCGACTCGACCTCGAGCAGCATGTCGGCGCACTTGTGCTTGATGGCCTGGAAGCTCCCGATCGGGCGGCCGAACTGGATCCGGGTCTTGGCGTACTCGACCGAGCTCTCCAGGCAACGCTGGGCCCCGCCCACCTGTTCGGCGGCGAGCGCCACGGCGGCCAGATCGAGTGTCTTGGAGAGGCCCTGTTCGGCGCCGCCATCGGTGCCGATCAGCCAAGCCGGGGTGTCGACGAACTCGAGTCGGGCCTGCTTACGGGTCTGGTCCATGGTGGCCAGTGGGGTCCTGGTCAGCCCGGCGGCGTCGCTCTTGACCCCGAACAGCGACAGCCCGGCATCAGTGCGCCCGACTACCAGGATCAGGTCGGCGACGTGACCGTCGATGACGAACGACTTGTGACCGTTCAGCGTCCAGCCGTCGGCCGACGGCACGGCGGACAAGGTGATCCCGTCGGCGTCCCAGCGGCCGGAGTCCTCGGTGAAGGCGAGTGTGGCGATGGTCTCGCCCGAGGCGATGCCAGGCAGCAGGTACTCCTGCGCCTGCCTGTCACCGCTGGTCAACAACGCATTTGCCGCCAGGGCAACCGTGGAGAAGAACGGGGCGCACAGCAGTGCGGCACCCATCTCCTCGAGGACCACGATGAGTTCGACGTAGGTGAATCCGGCGCCCCCGAACTCTTCGGGAATGATCAACGACTGCAGGCCGAGCTGGTCCGCCATCTGCGTCCAGACCTCGGGGTCGTAGCCCTCGGGGGTCTCCATGAGGCGCCGGACCTCGGTCTCCGGAGATTTGTCGTCGAGGAATCGACGTACCGACTTCCGGAGCTCGTCCTGCTCCTCGCTGAAGGCGAAGTTCATCTGGTTCTCCATCCAGTGGAGTCCCCGAGCGGGGACATCGGGTGGCGGTGCCCAACCGGGGCAACGTGCCCTGTTTGTCTACCAGAACCGTGTCGACATTGACCAACGGGGGACACCCACCGCTACGCTCGCACCAGAGGAGGTGGCACCCATGGCCGAGACCGTCATCGACTACCAGGACACCGCCGTCGAGGTGCACCGAGTGGTGGTCGGACCGCTGGAGAACAACGTCTACATCGTCCGCTGCCGCGAGACCGGTGATTCCCTGCTCATCGATGCCGCCAACGAGCACGACCTGTTGCTCGAGCTCTGCCGGGACCTCCACGTCCGCCAGGTCGTGGAGACCCACGGCCACTGGGACCACATCCAGGCCGTCGAGGCCGTACGCGACGCCGGGATCGACGTCGCCGTGACCAGGGCCGACGCCGCCATGCTGCCTTCATACGACCAGATCCTGGAGGACGAGTCGGTGGTCGACGTCGGCCGGCTGCGAGTGGCCACCATCGCCACCCCGGGGCACACTCCCGGGTCGATGTGCTTTGCCGTGGAGGGTACGCCGCTCCTGTTCAGCGGGGACACGCTTTTCCCAGGGGGCCCGGGCAATACCTCGTTCGAGGATGCCGACTTCGGCACCATCATCACCTCGATCGAGGGGCGGCTCTTCGGGGCGTTCACCCCCGACACCATCGTCCTGCCCGGTCACGGGACAGGAACCACTATCGGATCCGAGTCCCCCCACCTGCAGGAATGGGTCGAGCGGGGCTGGTAACCCGGAGCCACGGACGGAGCGAGATCGGTACTCAGACCGCGGTCGACGGTCGCCGGGGCTCGCGGATGACCTCGATCTCCGGCGGCAGGCCGGTGATCGAAACGCCTCCGGCGACCTCGTCTCCCACCTCGACGGTCACCCTGGAACCGGCCAGCGGGATCCCCTCCACCTTCAGGTAGCCGATGCCCTCGGGCAGGTTCGGACACAGCCAGGTCTTGCCGTAGGGGATCCACGGGTCCAATCGGAGGAGGGTCCGCAGGCAGAGCAGCGGAGACGCAGCCGACCACGCCTGGGGTGAGCACGAGGTCGGATACCCCACAGGAACGTCGAGTTCCGCCCGGGACAGGCCGCTGAACAGCTCGGGCAGGCGCCCGCCCTGGGCCGCAGCGGCATCGAGCAGTCCGAAGATCAGCTGCTGGGCGGCGCCGTCGAAGCCATAGCGGGCGAGGCCAGCGGCCACGATCGCTGTGTCGTGGGGCCACACCGAGCCGCAGTGGTAGCTGATCGGGTTGTAGCCCCCGTTGTCGCTCGACAGCGTCCGCAGCCCCCAGCCGGTGAACATCGCAGGCGACACCATGGCCTGGGCCACCTGCAGCGCCTTGTCCTCGTCCACGATCCCGGTCCACAGGCAGTGGCCGATGTTGGACGTCAGGGAGTCGATGGGCCGCTTGTCGGCGTCGAGGCCGACGGCGAACCAGCCCTTCTCCTCCAACCAGAAATCGCGGTTGAAGGCGGCCTTCAGGTGAGCGGCCTTCGATCGGAAGCGATCGTAGGTGGCGGTGTCCCCCGCTTCGAAGGCGAAGTGGGCGCTCGCCAGATAGGCGCCATAGGTATACGCCTGTACCTCGGCCAGGGCGATGGGCGCCGTGGCCACCCGGCCGTCGCCGTAGCGGATCCCGTCCCAGCTGTCCTTCCAGCCCTGATTGGCCAGGCCCCGGTCGGTGGCCCGTCGATACTCGACGTACCCGTCCCCGTCGGCGTCGCCGAAGTGTTCGATCCACTCGATGGCCCGTACCGCGTTGGGCAGAAGCTGGTCGACCAACTCACGGGCAACGCCCCAACGACGCATCTCGCCCAGGAGCATGACGAAGAGCGGGGTGGCGTCGGCGGTGCCGTAGTAGATGCTCCCCCCACCGAGCGAGAGTGACGCAGCATCGCCGAAGCGCATCTCGTGCAGGATCCGGCCGGGCTCCTCCTCGTGCCGGGGGTCGACTTCGGTCCCCTGGAACCGGGCGAGGGTCTGGAGCACACCGCTCGCCAGGTCGGGGTCGACCAGCAACGCCATCCACGCGGTCAGCAGTGAGTCCCGTCCGAACACCGTCATGAACCACGGTGCGCCGGCCGCCACCACCACCCGCTCTGGGTAGTCGGGGTCGAAGATGCGCAGGGCCCCGAGGTCCTCGGCGCTGCGGGCGACCACCTGCTTCAGCACCGGATGGTCGGTCTCCACCTTGGGTACCTGGCGTCGCCACTCCGCCAGTCGCTCGGTGGGCGTTGCCCGCTCGACCGGCTGTCCGCACTGGTACTTGGGGGCGAAGACGGCGCCATCGATGACGGGACCGACCTCGATGCAGGTGGTCCATTCGCCCCGGGCGGGTACGACCACCTCATAGGTGAGGAGACCGGGGGCGACGTTCGACGCTCCGGTCGTGCTCAGTTCGACCCCGCGTGCCACCGGTCCACGCTTGTACGTGTAGACCAGCGATGCCCCATCCCCTTCCGTGCCGGGACCCGAGTCGCCCGGGCGGTCGGAGATCTCGGACGTGACCGCCCCGGCGTTGGCCCCTGCGCTCACCCGGCCTTCCTTCACCGCGAACAGATCGGCGAAGTCTGCGTCGACCAGCACCTCGAGCGTGCACGCCGTGGCCTCGTCGGAGAAGTTTCGTAGGCGCAACTCCTCGCGCATCCCCTGTCCCACATGACGTCCCCGGAAGAGCATCAGCGTCGAGTCGGCTCGACCGGGTCCCGGCAGGTTGCGGGACACGAACTCGCTGCTGAACGGGTCATCGGTCACGGCGGCGAGTGGCTCGGTCGGGACCCCGTTGATCAGGACCTCGAACCGGGAGACGATCCGGGTGTCCCGGAAGAACAGGCCCTGGGCCGCCCCGGGTGAGATATCCCCCGTGCTACCGCTGATGGCGAAGGTTGACTCGTCGACGAGCGTCACGGCACCGGTGCGGGTTCCGAGTTGGGTGACCGGGCCGGCGTAGTTCCAGGGGTCGGACATTCCGGTACCGTACCGCTGACCTGGTCTTGACAGGAATTCTTCCTGCTCAGCACGTACAGCGGAGCCCCGCTCCCGGTGCCGTTCCTATTCCCCCTACCGCCGTAGGAGAAATGTGGGGAAGAGGCTACAATCGGAGCTGTGAGCTCCACGCCTGACGCCCCCGAGCAGCCGAACACCGAGCCGGCGCCGCCGCTGCTCCAGATCGTTGACCTGCACGCGTCGGTGGAGGGTCAACCGATCCTGCGGGGCATCGACCTCACCGTCGCATCGGGCCAGGTCCACGCCATCATGGGTCCGAACGGCTCCGGAAAGTCGACACTGGCCAATGTGCTCCTCGGCAACCCCGCCTACGAGGTCACCGCCGGCTCGATCCTGTTCAAGGGCGAGGACATCACCTCGTGGCCGACCGATGTCCGGGGCAAGGCCGGCATCTTCCTGGCCTTCCAGGACCCCGAGTCGATCGGTGGGGTGCCTGTCATCCAGTTCCTGCGCCAGGCCCTCTCCGCTCGTCGGGGCATGGACCTTTCGGTCCTCGAGGTCCGGCTCTTGATGATGGAGTGGATGGACAAGCTCGGCATGGATCCCGCCTTCGGCGAGCGCCACTTGAACGACGGCTTCTCGGGGGGAGAGAAGAAGCGGAACGAGATCCTCCAGATGGCCATCCTCGAGCCGGAGCTCGCCATCTTGGACGAGACAGACTCCGGCCTCGATGTCGACGCGCTCCGCACCGTCGCCCGGGGGGTGCACACCGTCCGCGAGTCCCGCCCGGACCTCGGGGTCCTGGTGATCAGCCACTACCAGCGCATGCTCGAGGAGCTCGACGCCGACCGGGTCCACGTGCTCGTCGACGGGGTCATCGTCGACGAGGGTGGGCCGGAGTTGGGAGCCAAGCTCGAAGCCGAGGGGTACGACGCATGGCGGAGCTGACCCGCAACAGGACCACCGGCGCGGCGCTCCGGCCCGGGCTGGACGCGGCCACTCTGGCAAAGGATTTTCCACTGCTCTCTCGCCAGGTGAACGGCCGGCCGATCACCTATCTCGACTCCGCCTCGTCATCGCAGCGGCCGACATCGGTGCTCGATGCCATGCGCGAATACGACGAGACGACCCACGCCAATGTGCACCGGGGCGTCTATGCGATCGCCGAGGAGGCGACCCGGCGCTTCGAGGCGGCGCGAGTCAACGTCGGTCGCTTCATCGGGGCGCCGGACCCTGGGCGCGAAATCATATTCACCAAGAACGCCACCGAGGGTCTCAATCTGGTGGCCCACGCGTGGGGACGCACCCACCTCGACCGGGGCGACGTGGTCGTGCTGACCGAGATGGAGCACCACGCCAACATCGTGCCCTGGCACATGCTGGCCGCCGAAAGGGGCATCGAGCTGCGCTGGATCCCGATCGACGACGACGGTCGGTTGGTACTGGACGACCTCGACCGGGTCCTCGATGGGGCCAAGCTGCTGGGCGTCACCTGCATGTCCAACGTGTTGGGCACGTTGAACCCGGTAGCCGACCTGGCCACCGCGGCCCATGCCGCAGGGGCCATCGTGGTCGCCGACGCCTGCCAGTCGGTTCCCCACCAACCCACCGATGTCACCGCCCTCGGCGTGGACTTCCTGGCCTTCAGCGCTCACAAGATGCTCGGTCCGACCGGTATCGGGGTCCTGTGGGGCCGCGAGGAGCTGCTGGCGGAACTACCACCGTTCCTCGGGGGTGGCGAGATGATCCTCGACGTCCGTAAGGACGGGTTCACCCCGAACGACATTCCCTGGCGATTCGAGGCCGGTACGCCACCCATCACCGAAGCGGTCGGACTGGGTGCCGCCGTCGACTACCTGCGGGCGGTCGGCATGGACGCCGTCCGGACCCATGAGGTCTCCCTGACCGCCTATGCACTCGACGCCCTCCGCAACCGGTTCGGCGACGGGATCAAGATCTTCGGACCTGCGGACGCCGAGGGCCGGGGTGGGGTCATCTCGTTCGCGTTCGGGGACATCCACCCCCACGACGTATCCCAGATCCTCGACGAATACGGGGTGTGCGTCCGGGCCGGTCATCACTGTGCGAAGCCCCTGATGCGTAGGCTCGGGGTCAACGCGACGGCCCGGGCATCGTTCGGTCCGTACAACGACGAGCACGACGTGGACAACCTGGTCGAGTCCCTCGAGGCCGCCGCGAGGTTCTTCGGTTGAGCCCCTCCCGGTACGCTCGTGGCACAGTGCCCGCGCACTCCAATCACGAAGGGACGTCGGCCTGATGCCCGGCCTCGAAGACCTCTATCGGGAGATCATCCTCGACCACTACCGCTCACCGCGGAACCGCGGCGAACTCGAGTCGCCACCCGCCGTACGGGTGGAGGGTTTCAATCCGCTGTGCGGCGACGAGATCGTGGTCACCCTCGACGTCGAGGACGGTGTTGTGGCCGACATCAAGATCGGCGGGACGGGATGCTCGATCAGTCAGTCGTCGGCCTCGCTGATGTCGGCCGGGGTGAAGGGTAAGTCGGTCGAGGAGGCACGCGAGCTCATCGCCACCTTCAAGGGGATGATGTCGATCCACGAAGCCACACTGCCGGTGGGCGCCGGTGCACAAGGAGCGGACGCCGAACCAGTGGAATTGCCCGAACCTGAAGTCATCGACATCGACGCCCTGGGCGAGCTCGCCGCGCTCCAAGGAGTCGTCAAGTTCCCGGTCCGGATCAAGTGCGCCACCCTCAGCTGGAACACCCTGGCCCAGGGTTTGGACGAGGCGACCGCAGTCACCTGAGCGGCGTCAGGTCGGCCCTCAGCAGGGGGTCGGATCGAAATTGGTCTGGATGGTCGTGGTGGTCACGGCCGGTGCCGTGGTCGCCGGTGTGTCGCCACCCGTCGAGTAGTTCGAGTTCGGCCTCGTGGTCGTGGTCGTGGTGGAGGAGGGCGTGCCGTAAGGCCCGGGCGGCGGCGTCACCGGCACCGGGGCGGTGGCGTGGAGGAACTGGCTGATCACCTGATTGGCCTGCGGCTGTTGTACGTAGAGGACCGATCCCAGAGAGGCGAAATCCGACGACTCCGAGGAGTAGGTGGGCAGAGTCGCGGTGGCGAGGGACGCCGATTCGAACGAACGGAATTCGCGGGCGAGTGAGATCAGCTCGCTGACGGTGAACGTCGAGTCGATGGTCACCCCTTGCACGACCGATCCGATGAAGGCGTTGAGGGTCAGCGGGTTGTACTGCTTCTCAGCCTGGTTGATCAACGCCTTCAGGAAGGCATTCTGGCGCTGGATCCGGCCGTAGTCGCTGGTGCCGTCGTACTGCCAGTAGCCGTCCTCGTAGTACTGGTAGTGCCGGCTGCGGGCGACGGCGAGGGAGTAGCCGCCGTTGAGGTGCTGGCAACCGGCCGTCTTGATGTCCAACCCGGTATAGGTGTCCCGGGCTGGATAGGGAAAGTCCAGGTTTACGCCACCGATGGCATCGACCGCCCCTCGGAACCCGATGAAATTGAGCTGGACCACGTGTTCGATCGGGATCCCGAAGTTGGCTTCGATCGTCTGGACGAGCTGGTCCGCCCCGTTGTTGTAGGTGGCGTTGATCCGGTTGTACTTGCCTATCTCCTCGGTGTCCCCCGCCACGGCGACGACCGTGTCCCGGGGGATGGAGAGCACACTGACCTGGCCAGTGGCCGGAACGACATGGACGATTTTGACGACGTCACTGCGCTGCCCGCCCGCTGTCGACGTGTTGCCATAGGCGGCCTGGTCCGCCGTGGTGAATCCCGCACGGCTGTCCGAACCGATGAGAAGAACGTTGAACGGTGCCCCGGCCGGCGCCGTGCGCAGGTGCTTGACCGTTACCTTGGTCACCTGGCTGAACCGGTACTGCACGTACGCGTAGCCGGTGCCGACGGCCACGATGGCGAGCGAGACGAGGATGACCCCGGCGAGGAGCACCCAGTCGTACCAGGCCCTCTTCGACTTGGTCCGGCCCCCCTTGCCCGACGTTGCCACCTTGCCCGATTTCGCCTGGCGACGCTCCTTCCGGGTCATCAGCGCGCCGAGTTCGGCACCAGCCGCCGCGTCTGCAGGAGCGGATCCCGGGGCCACCGACTGATCACCGCCTGACCCGTCCACGCCGGACACGCCGTCGTCCGTGTCCCGCTTCGGGCTGTGGGCGCCTCCCCGGCGTCGGTCTCGGCGGGCCATTGCCCGACGCTACCAATTGCGGCACGCCGCGCACGTTCAGGTCGAACCCCACCCGGAACGTCAGGAGTAGGCGGCGTACCCGGTCTGGTCGACGCGCTCGGCCAGTTCGCTGCCTCCCGTGGCCACCACCCGGCCGCCGGCCAGCACGTGGACCACGTCGGGATGGAGGACGTCGAGGAGTCGGCGGAAGTGGGTGATGGCCAGGACTCCCAGTCCCCACTCGGTGGTCGCCTCCTGCACCCGGTGGGCGACGTCGGCCAGGGCGTCGACGTCGAGGCCGGAGTCGATCTCGTCGAGCACGGCGAACTTCGGCCGCAACACGCCGAGCTGCAGGGTCTCGTTGCGTTTTCGCTCACCACCGGAGAGGTCGACATTGAGGGAGCGCTCGAGGAAGCGCTCGTCAAAGCCGATCCGGGCGGCCTCGGCATGGAGGCGCTCCCCCACATCTGAGCCGTCGCCGTCGCGTGCGGACGTGAGTGACTCGACCAGCGACACGCCGGGAACCTCGATGGGGTGCTGCATGGCCAGGAACAGTCCGGCCCGGGCCCGTTGCCACGTGGGGATGGCGAGGAGGTCGACCCCGTCGAGTGTCACCGACCCGCCCAGCACTTCGTATCCGGGACGACCCATCAGGACATGGGCCAGCGTGCTCTTGCCGGAGCCGTTCGGTCCCATGACGGCGTGCACCTCACCACTGCGGACGGTCAGAGACAGGCCCTGCAGGATCTCGCGACCGGGGATCCCGGCACGGAGGTCTTCGATGACCAGCTCACCGGCGCTCACGACACCACCACCGAGACGTCGTCGCCATCAACGACCACGTCGTAGACGGGCACGGGCTTGGTGGCCGGCAACGAGCACGGGGCTCCGGTCCGCAGGTCGAACGTCGAGCCGTGCTTGGCACACTCGATCTCGCACTCGTCCGCCCACACCTCGCCGTCCGCCAGGGAGAAATCCTCGTGGCTGCAGCGATCGCCGATGGCGTGGAATTCATCGCCGATCCGGACCAGCGCCAGTCGAAGCCCGGCGACGTCGAACCGACGCGCCTCACCCGGGGCCAGGTCACCCACCGCGCACAATCGCGCCGTCGTCACCCCGACCGCGCCGTCGGCACCGGTTGCCTCAGACACGGGTCACCCCCGAGCGTTCGGCCAGCGACCGACCGATGAGATCCCGGGCCCCGGCCAGGGGAACCTGGTCGGCGATGCTGTCGAAGAAGCCGGCCACGATGAGCTGCTCGGCACGCTCGGGTTCGATGCCACGGGACTCCAGGTAGTAACGCTGATCCTCGTCGACCGGTCCGACGGTCGATCCATGGCTGCACTTCACGTCGTTCTCCTCGATGTCGAGGTTCGGCACCGAATCCGCGTGGGCCCCCTCGTCGAGCACCAGGTTGTGATTGGTCTGCATGGCATCGGTCTTGACCGCACCCCGGCGGACCCGGATCAGGCCGCTGTACACCGAGTGGGAGGTATCGGCGACCGCCCCCATGAACAGCAGGTCGCTCGTGGTCCGCGGTGCCCTGTGGTCCTGAAGGGTCCGGAAGTCGAGCATCTGTTCGTGGCGACCGATGAATGCCGCCCGCAGCCGGCTGGCGCCGGACTCGCCTGTCAGCGCCGAGTCGGTGCGCAGCCGGGCGTAGCCCCCACCGAGGGCCACGGCATAGCTCGAAAGGGTGGCGTGGGCGCCGATGGTGCTCGCCTGGTGGGCGATCTGCCAGGTCGCGGGACCGAGTGATTGGATCGACACATAGGCGAGTGAGGCCCCGTCGTGGACCTGCAACTCGGTCACCGGGACCACCAGCCGGTCGGCGCGGACGTCGTCGCCCGACGTCCATGCGGTGTGACCATCGGCCAGGAGCCCGGTATCGGCGTCGACGACGAGTTCGATGACACCGGCGGAGGTGCCCTCGCCGGCCCGGACCACGGTGCGGGGGAAGACGGCGGTGCCGCCTGCGCCGGACACCACGTGGACGATCACGACCGGGTCGGCCACGGTGGCGCCGGGTCGCACGTCCACCACCACGGGATCCACGGCGAAGGCGTCGTTCAGGAGGGGGTAGTCGTGGGGATCGCCGAGAACCGTTCCGAGTAACAACTCGCCCTCGGCGTGGTCGGTCACCCGTCCGAGCGAGACCAGATCGTCTCCGACGGTCGAAGCCAGCGTGGCCAGGACGCCGTCGATCGTGACCACCAGGCCACTCCGTGGTCCGAAGCTGCTGACCAGAGCGTGGATCCGCTCGGAGGGTGCCGTCGCGTCGCGGGCCGGCGACCGTTCCGGCCGGACGGAACCGGTCGAGGTCGAGCTGGTCGATCCGGCTGTAGCGCCAGACCTCGTCCTTCTCGGTGGGGAGCGGTGACGAGGCGAAGGCCTCAGCCGCCGCGATCCGACGCCGGGCAAGCCAGGCGTCGCCCGGCAGGGCGCCGGCGTTCTCGGGTGTGAAGGTGGGCAGAATGAGGACCTCTCGCGGATCGAGGCCCGGTCGACGAGCCTCGTGCTCCATACTACCGGTCCGCCACCTGGCGCCCGCCCGGTCCTGCCGGGTCCGGGCCGGCTCCTCCGGCCCCGGTTCGGCGCCCTACGCTGGGCCACCATGACCGCTCCCACCATCGCCTCGTTCAGCTCCGAGGTGTTCACCGTCGACGTCGACGGGCACGTGGCCACGCTGTGGCTCGACCGGCCCGAGAAGCGCAATGCCATGGGTCCGGCGTTCTGGGACGACCTCCCCGTCGCCATGGCCGCACTCGGAGGAGATCCGTCGGTGCGCGCCGTCGTCATCGCCGCCCGCGGTCCCCACTTCTCGGTCGGCCTCGACCTCGTGGCCATGGCCGGTCTCGCCGCCCCGCCGGAGTCGCCAAGCGGCAGCCGCTCCTCCAGCGCCGCCCGAGCGTGGCGGTCGAGGCGGGAGATCACCCGCCTCCAGGCCTCGGTGACCGCCGTGGCCGACTGCCCACTGCCGGTGATCGCCGCCGTCCAGGGCTACTGCATCGGCGGCGGCGTCGACCTCGCCGCCGCGTGCGACATCCGCCTGGCCAGCGCCGATGCCCTGTTCTCGGTCAGGGAGACCAAGGTCGCCATCGTGGCCGACATCGGCAGCCTCCAGCGCCTTCCGGCGATCATCGGCCAGGGGCATGTGGCCGAGCTCGCCTTCACCGGCAAGGACATCACCGCGGCACGGGCGGAGGCCATCGGCCTGGTGAACCACGTGAGCGCCGACGCGGCGACAGTCGTGACCGACGCCCAGGCCATGGGGGCGGAGATCGCCGCCAACCCCCCGCTCGCCGTCCAGGGGACCAAGGCCGTGCTGGCGGCCTGCGAGGACCGATCGGTGTCGGAGGGACTCGACTACGTCGCGACCTGGAACGCGGCGTTCCTGGCCTCGGACGACCTCGCCGAGGCGATGACCGCCTTCGTGGAGAAGCGGCCGCCCAACTTCACCGGTTCCTAGAAACGAGCCCCACGGCCTACGGCCGAACGATGGCTCAGCGCTTTCGGCGCCACCACTTGCGACCGGCCTTCTCGTCCTCCTTGCGCACCTCGGCCAGGACGTCGGGCGCCACCGCGTTGATGATCTCCTCGGCCTGACCCAGCAGCGACGCCGCCTCGTCACCGGGAACATCGGGCATCGACTCGATGGCGGGCTCGACGAGCGATCCGTGGGACCAGCCGACATCGGCCAGACGGGGGGCGTAGGAAGGACAGTTGTCAGGGCACTTCCACGGGGCCTCGGGGGCCAGATCGAGTACGCAGAACCGGGCCACCTCACCGGAGTCGTAGGTCCGGCTCTGGAAGTGCTTGCACTCTTCACGCATCGGCAATGGGGACCCCCTCTGTCGGCTCCGTGACCATTCTGTCCTACCCGGAGGAGCATGCCTACCCGGAGGAGCATGCCGGCCTGCACCGGGTCGAGGACTCAGCCGATGGAGCCTTCCATCTGCAGCTCGATCAGCCGGCTCCACTCGACGGCGTACTCCATCGGGAGCGTTCGGGTGATCGGCTCGATGAACCCGTTGACGATCATGCCCATGGCCTGGGTCTCGGACAGTCCACGGCTCATCAGGTAGAAGAGCTGGTCGTCGCCTACCTTCGACACGGTGGCCTCGTGGCCGATCCTGGCGTCACGCTCCCCGACCTCCATATACGGCTTGGTCTCCGAGACCGAGATGTCGTCGAGGAGGAGGGCGTCGCACCTGACGAAGCTCTTGGCATGCTTGGCGCCTTCGTCCACGTGGACCAGGCCCCGGTAGGTGGTGATGCCAGCGTCCTTCGAGATCGACTTCGACACGATCGTAGAAGTGGTCTCGGGCGCGGCGTGGACCATCTTCGCCCCGGCGTCCTGGTGCTGACCGGCCCCGGCGTAGGCGACCGACAGGACCTCACCCGACGCCTTGGGTCCCATCAGGTAGACGCTCGGGTACTTCATCGTGAGCCGGGAGCCGATGTTCCCGTCGATCCACTCGACGTGTGCCTCGGCTTCGGCCCGCGCCCTTTTGGTGACCAGGTTGTAGACGTTGTTCGACCAGTTCTGGATGGTCGTGTACGTGATCCGGGAACCCTCGAGGGCGACGAGTTCGACGACGGCGGAGTGTAGGGAGTCGGTCGTGTACACCGGGGCCGAGCACCCTTCGATGTAGTGCACCTGCGCACCCACGTCGGCGATGATGAGCGTCCGCTCGAACTGCCCCATGTTCTCGGCGTTGATCCGGAAGTAGGCCTGCAGCGGCTGGTCGACCACCACGTTCGGCGGCACATAGATGAACGACCCACCCGACCACACGGCCGAGTTGAGGGCGGCGAACTTGTTGTCGTTGGGCGGGATGATCGTCCCGAAGTACTTACGGACCAGGTCCGGGTGCTCGCGTACGGCGGTGTCCATATCGCAGAAGATGATCCCGAGCGCCTCGAGGTCCTCGCGGTTGCGGTGGAACACCACCTCGGACTCGTACTGGGCGGTGACCCCGGCCAGATACTTGCGTTCGGCCTCGGGGATTCCGAGCTTCTCGTAGGTGTTCTTGATGGCGTCGGGGAGGTCGTTCCAGTCCTCCACCTGACCCGACGTCGGCTTGATGTAGTAGTAGATGTCGTCGAAATCGAGGTCGGGCATGTTCACGGCGAACCACTCGGCCATCGGGCGCTTCTCGAACCGCTGGAGGGCACGGAGGCGGAAGTCGCGCATCCACTCCGGCTCCTTCTTCATGGCCGACATCTCACGGACGATGGACTCGTTCAGGCCCTTCTTGGGCTTGAAGACGTAGTCCTCTTCGTCGGACCACCCGAGCTTGTACTTTCCGAGGTCGAGGTCGGTGGTCGTCATGGGCACTCCTGGTCGGCGGGCGGGGTTTCGCTATTTCCCCTATCCAGATAGTAACAACTCCGAGACCCGGGCCGCACAGGGCCCCTGACGTCCCGCTTTTCCCCGAGATCTCGCCGCCGAGGGCAATGGGGGGCACCGGGTCCGGGACTCCGGCACCCGTGCCATTGTGTGCGGATGGTCGAGAACCACCTCCCACAGAACCACGCCCATGACGCCGACGACACCCTCGGTCCACCGGTAGCCGAGCGCCGTCCGGTGGCCCTCGAGGCCCACGGCGATGTCCGTACCGACGATTGGTTCTGGCTGCGGGACAAGGACGACCCTGAGGTCATCGCCTATCTGGAGGCCGAGAACGCCTGGACGACGACGGCAATGGCGGGCACCGTCGGCCTCCAGGAGACCCTCTACGCCGAGATGGTGGCGCGGATCCAGGAGACAGACCTTTCGGTGCCGGTGCGGAAGGGGCCCTGGAGGTATTACAGCCGATCCGTCGAGGGAAGCAGCTACGGCATCCACTGCCGGCGGCCGGCCGACGGCCCGGACGATGCCGAGCAGGTCCTCCTCGACGAGAACCTCCTGGCCGACGGCCACGACTATTTCGCCCTGGGCAATTTCTCGATCAGCCCCGACCACCGGTGGCTGGTGTACTCCACCGACACCACCGGTGGCGAGCGGTACACCATGCGATTCCGGGACCTGACCACCGGGGAGGAGTCCGGGGAGTCGATCGAGGGCACTTCGTACGGGTCGGCGTGGGCCAACGACAATGCGACCGTCTTCTACGTTCGCGTGGACGACGCCATGCGCCCGTTCCAGTTGTGGCGACACCTGGTCGGCACCGACCCGGGGTCGGACGTGCTGGTCATCGAAGAGCCCGACGACCACTTCTACCTCGGCGTCGGAAGGACCAAGGACGACCGGTACCTCCTGTGCGGTCTCGACTCGAAGGTCACTTCGGAGGTTCGTGTGCTCGACGCCGACAACCCGACGGGCGAGTTCACGGTCTTCGAGGCCAGGCGCCAGGGGATCGAGTACGCCGTCGACCACGACCTCGGCGATCCCGCCGTCGGGCGACCGGCGCGCTTCCTCGTCGTCACCAACGACGGCGCAGAGGACTTCCGGCTCATGGAGGCACCCGAGACCGCTCACGGTCGGGACAACTGGACTGAGGTCTTCGGGGCCCGTCCCGGTGTGCGCCTCGACGGCATCGATCCGTTCGCCGACCACCTCGCCGTCTACGAGCGGGAGGGTGGAGAGACGAGGATCCGGGTCATCGACCATGTCACCGGTACGTCCACACCCGTTGACCAGCCGGACTCACCCTCGACCGTGTGGGGTGAGGCGAATCCCGAGTACGACTCGACGGTTCTCCGGTACGGCTACACGTCGCTCGCCACCCCGAAGTCGATCTACGACCTCGACCTCACCGATGGAGGACTTTCGCTCCTGAAGCGCCAGCCGGTGCTGGGTGACTTCGACCCCGCCCGGTATCGGACGACCCGGAGGTGGGCCGACGCATCCGATGGAACCCGGGTCCCGATCTCGCTCGTGTACCGACCAGATCTGGTGGCGGAGCCCGGCACCGCCCCGACAGACGGCGGCGCGCCCTGTCTCCTCTACGGCTACGGGTCCTACGAGATCTCGATCGATCCGACCTTCTCGACCCTGCGGCTCAGCCTCTTGGACCGCGGATTCGTGTTCGCCATCGCCCACGTCCGTGGTGGCGGCGAGCTCGGCCGCCACTGGTACGAAGACGGCAAGCTGGCGGCCAAGCCGCATACGTTCACCGACTTCGTCGCCTGCGCCCACCACCTCGTCGACGCGGGGTGGACGTCACCGGACCGGTTGGCAGCGAGGGGCGGCAGTGCCGGCGGCCTCCTCATGGGCGCGGTGGCGAATCTCGCTCCCGAGTTGTTCCGGGCCATCGTCGCCGAGGTTCCGTTCGTCGACTGCCTCACCACCATCTTGGACGAGACCCTTCCCCTCACCGTGACCGAGTGGGAGGAGTGGGGCAATCCCGTCCAGGACCCCGAGATCTACGCGGTCATGAAGTCATACTCGCCCTACGACAACGTGGCAGCTCACGGGCCCTCGGGTGAGCCGGTGCGGTACCCGGACATCCTGGCCACCGCCGGCCTCTCCGACCCCCGGGTCGGGTTCTGGGAGCCGGCCAAGTGGGTGGCCAAGCTCCGCGCCGCCAACCCGGCCAACCGGGTACTCCTGAAGACGGAGATGGGTGCCGGCCACGGAGGACCGTCGGGCCGCTACGACGCCTGGAAGGACGAGGCGTTCGTCTACGCCTTCGTGCTCGACGCCCTCGGGCTGTCGCTCACGGAGCCGGTGCCGTACCCGGTCGGCGGCGCCGGCTGAGCCACTCGGTAGAGCGCGTACCCGACCGGCGCGAGCGCTCTTCCGTCGGATGGCCGGTCAACCGGGGGTCGACGTGGTTGTCGTGGTCGATGCGTTCACCCCGGTGGCCGCCGAGGCGATCGCCGCCGCCGACGGGGTGAACGTGGCGGTGAACGGCGTGTGCAACGGACTCGGGAGTACCACCGGGATGGTGTCGATAGCCAACGTCACGGTCGGCGTACCCGCCGCGACGGTCGTGGTGCCCGTCGCCGGGATGTTCTGGACGGTACCGGCGGCCAGCACCCCCTCCCACAGGGTCTTGCCGGTCGATGCCGACCGGACCTCCACCCAGCACGGTCCGGTGCCGGTTGCAGTGATCTGGAAAGAGACGAATGGGACGCTGTAGGCGGCCGAGGCGCCCCCGGAGGAGGTGGAAGTAGCCACGTACTGCTTGGGCAGCGTCGTGGGCGTCGGACGGGTGGTCGTGGTCGACTTCGGACGGGATGTCGTCGTGCTCCGCCCGGTCCCACCGCCCGCCCTCCCGGCGACGGTCGTCGCCGTGGCGTGGGGTCCCGAATGCGGCTTGTGCCTGCCGATGAAGGCCAGCCCGGCGAGGAGCCCCACCACGACGACGGCAATGACGATCCCGGTGCCGCCCCGCCTCCGACGATTCATGGAGTCGAGTGCCATGCGCTGAGCACGATCGTTGCGCCGGGACGTCGCACTCTCTCCGCCACCGCCTGCCCGGGCGCGGTTCGCCGGCCGGGCGTCGTCGAAGACGATCGGGGCGTCGGGATCGGGGAACTCGTCGGTTCCCCGTACCGGCACCGGAGGTACCACCCGGTCGCTCGGTCCAGGCGGTGCACCGGGCGACGACTGGCCGGGGATCGGCCGCACCGTGGGAGGTCCGATGCGCTCGGACAGGTGCTCGAGCGTGCCCAGGGCCTGGTTGTAGTTCCGGACCGAGTGGACGTCGTTTCCCCGGGGTCGCCGGAAGAGGGCGACCCCGACGGCCACCACAATCACCACTATCAGGACGAACGCCACGGCCCACATCCGGTCTATTCAACCCTGAATCCGGAGGGGGTCGCAGGGCGGGGCCGTACGGAGCACGTCATGGCGGGACCCGCCGCGGTGTGTCGGGCCAGTTCGCGACCCTCAGATCGCGGTGACCGCGGTCATTCCTCCATCGATGGTCAGGTGGGCACCGGTGACGAACGAGGCCTCCGACGACAGGAGGAAGCGGACGGGCCGGGCGATCTCGTCCGGGGAGGCGACTCGCCCGAGCGGCGTGCGCTCCTCGATCTGCTCCCGGAACCCGGGGATGGCAAAGGCAGGCTCGAGCATGGGGGTCGCCACCGCACCGGGACAGACGGCGTTCACCCGGAAGCCCTCGACGGCGTACCGGTGGGCCAATGAGCGCATCACTCCCAGCACCCCGGCCTTGGACGCGCAATAGGCGGTCAGCATCGAACTCCCGAACAGCCCTTCGATCGAGGAGATCAACACGGCTGACGAACCGGGACCGGCCGCACGGAACGGGGCCAGCAGGTGACGGCAGATGACGGCGGCAGACCGCAGGTTCACGTTCAGTGTGACGTCCCAGACGGCATCGTCGATGTCGTCCACCGTCGCCGCTCCAGAGACTCCGGCGGCATGGACGAACCCACCCAGCGACCCGAGTACCGCGGCGGCGTCCTCCACGGCACCGGCGATACCCCCCGAGTCGGCGACATCCACGACGGCAGCGTGGGCAACCACGCCCAGGTCACGACATGCCGCGACCGTCTCCTCGGCCCCCGGACCGTCGATGTCCCACACGGCCACCGACCGCCCCACTTCGGCCAGGGACAGCGCCGTCGCCCGACCGATGCCCGACCCGCCCCCGGTGACGAGGACGCCGGTTCCGGGTGATCCGAGTGGGTTGGCAGTGGATGCAGACGCGGACTGTTCCGGCGATTCGGTCATGGCCGGAGTATTCCAGAACCCCCGCTGCCGGAACTGGTGAGGGCGCCGTCGGGTCGTGCCGGCGACGGCTGGTCAGGTGCGCAGTCCGAGGTAGGGCTGGCGGCCGGTGGGGATCTCCGAGCGAAGAGGGTTGGCCCGGTCGCGATCCGACAGCACCGGATCGGTGAGTCCCCAGTCGCCGGCGACGGCCGGGTCGTCCCAGGCCACGCCCAGCTCATCCTCGGGGTTGTAGTAGCCGTCGACCAGATACCAGAGGGTGAGGTCGGTCAGCGAGGCGAACCCGTGGGCCACCCCCGGAGGGATGAACAGGCCCCGGTCGTGGTCGCCCGCGAGGTCGAGGGAGAGCGTGGCCCCGTCGGTGGGCGAGCCCAGTCGAAGGTCGTGGAGGACCACCCGGGCGGTGCCGGCGAGCACGTACCAGTAGTCCGACTGGTGCAGGTGGTAGTGGAGGCCGACGATGGCGCCGGCCTGCTTGGTCGACCGGTTGCCCTGGATCATCTCGCGACCGAGCGGGAACCAGCTGCGACGGTAGGTCTCCACGAAGCGGCCCCGTTCGTCGCCGTGAGCCTCGGGCTCGACGACGATGACGTCCTGGATGACGTCTGACTCGATGATCTTCGGCATGGTGCCTGCCCCTCGACTCGTGCTCAGTTGTCGTGCGACACCGTAGCGAACCCACTGCGGAAGAAGAGCAGTGGGTAGCCTTCGGCGGCGCCCAGATCCAGCACCCGGCCGAGGATCAGTTCGTGGTCCCCGGCGTCGTGGACCAGCTCCACCGTGCAGTCCACCCAGGCCAGGCTGCCCTTGATCACCGGCGAGCCGGTCCCGGGGGCCGGGTGCCAATCGACACCGGCGAACTTCGGCCCACCCGATACGGCGAACCCCCGGCACAGCGCCTCCTGGTCCTCGCTCAGTACGTTGACGCAGAAGCTGCCGGAGCGGGCGATCCGGGGCCAGCTCGTCGAGGTTCGTGACGGTGCCACCGCCACCATCGGCGGGTCGATCGACAACGAGACGAAGCTCTGGCAGGTGAATCCGACCGGCTCACCGTCGTCGATGCCGGACACGACGGTCACCCCTGTCGTGAACCGGCTCATGGCGTCTTTGAACTGCGCCGTGTCGAAGACCGGGATGCCATCGGCGACTTCACCCACGGTCATCGCCGTCGGAGCTCGATCACGGTGCCCTCTTTGGCCGCAGTCACTTCGACCTTGCCTTCGGAACCGGCGATCTGTCGGGCGGACCGAAGCATCGTGTCGATCTGACGATCGGTGTGGCCAGGATCGTGGTGGAACATGTCCAGCCGCTTCACACCGGCCCGGGTGGCCACATGGACGGCAAAGGCGGGAGTCGAGTGGCCCCAGTCGAACAGCTCGACGAATTCTTCCTCGGTGTACTGGGCGTCGTGGATCAAGCAGGTCGACCCCATCACAGAGCTCGAGCACCGCGTCCTCGACCGTGCTCCGGTCGAGCGGCGCCTGGTGGTCCGGCATGTAGGCCACAGCGACGTCGTCGGCTTCGATCCGGAATCCGAGGGTGGTGCCGATGTGGGGGATCGTGCGCGCCTTGACGGAGATCCCACCGATGGCGAACTCGTCGGAAGGACCGAGGTCGTGGTAGCTGAGCTCGCCCCGGAAGTCAGCCATGTGGACCGGAAAGAACGGCGGCTTCACCATCCCGGCCATCGTCTCCTGGAGTGACACGTCGCCCTGGGCCGGGCCGTAGATGTCGAGGAGGGCACCGGGATCGCGCATCGGGGGGAAGAACGGGGTGCCGAGAACATGGTCGTAGTGGAGGTGGGTGAGCAGCGCATTGCCCCGCAGTGGCCTGCCGGCGGCGATGAGCGGCACGTTGAGGTGGTGGCCCAGCGCGGCGCAGACCCGTCCCCATGTCGAGGATCAAAGGCGGTTCGCCGACTACCTCGACCAGCACACAGGAGGTGTTGCCCCCATAGCGCCGCTGCTGGTCGGACGAAGTCGGGCAGGAGCCGCGGCACGCCGAAATAGGAAATTCGCACAGGTGGACGAGGCTAGCCGCGGCGGGGACCGGACTCACGGGGTACCGTCGCCAGATGGACCTCGACTCCACCATCGGCACCGACTTCGGCACCATTTCGGCGAACGGGGTGGAGTTCGGCTATCTGGCCGCCGGGCCCGAGGACGGGCCGCTGGCCCTCTGCCTGCACGGGTTCCCTGATACCGCCCACACCTGGCGACACCTCGTCCCCCGACTGTCCCAAGCCGGCTACCGGGCCGTGGCCCCCTTCCTGCGTGGCTACGCGCCGACATCGGTGCCGGCCGACGGGCGCTACGACACCGGGACCCTGGCTCTTGACGCGTGCGCCCTCCACGAGGCCCTCGGCGGAGGCCGCGATGCCGTCATCATCGGGCATGACTGGGGGGCGCTCCTCACCTATCCGGCGGCCGCTCACCAGCCGGACCGCTGGTCGAAGGTGGTCACCATGGCCGTTCCGCCGGTCCGTTCCATGGGTTTCGGATTCTTCGCCTACCAGCAACTGCGGCGCAGCTGGTACATCTTCTTCTTCCAGAACCCGCTGGCCGAGTTCGCCGTCTCCCTGGAGGACCATGCCTTCATCGACCGGCTGTGGGCCGATTGGTCCCCGGGGTACGACGGGACGTGGGATGCGGCCCAGGTGAAAGCGGCGCTCGGCGACGAGGCGAATCTCACCGCCGCCATCGGGTACTACCGGGCCATGTTCGCCCCGCCACCCGACGACCCCGCGGTCGCCAAGGTCCAGGCGGCCGGAGAGGGCGACGCCCCCCAGCCCACCCTCTATCTGCACGGCGCTGCCGACGGCTGTATGGGCGTCGACGTGATCGGCCCGGTCACCGACCACCTGGCACCGGGATCGGAGCTTGTGGTGGTCGAGAGCGCCGGACACTTCCTCCACCTCGAGCGACCGGACGAGGTGAACGGCCACATCCTCCGGTTCCTTGGCGTCTGAATCCCCGCAGGTCCCCGAGGTCACGGCAGACGGAGCGCTCCGCTCCCATCGGCCACAACCAGCCCCTCGGCCACCAGTCCGTCCACCACGCGGGCGGTGCGCTCGAGTTCACCCGGCCATCCCGCAGCTCCGGCCACCTCCCCGGCGTCGAGCGGTCCGGACCTGAGGGCGGACACCAGGCGCCCCCGTGCCTGGCGGTCGGAGCCGCCGAAGCGGCCCTGGGCGACGGAAACACCCGCCGAACCGCGGGCGGGGTCGGGATCCGGATTGCCCGCACCTGCCCAGCGGCACCTACGGCGAAGCGGACATGCCCGGCAGTCCGGAGCACGGGCGGTGCAGACCGTCGCCCCCAGATCGAGGAGTGCCTGCCCGAACGACCACCCACGACCCGTCGGAACCATGGCGTCGACCAGCAGCTGTCCTTCAACCGGGCGAACCGGGTGGCCGACCACACAGCGGGCGATGACCCGACCGGCGTTGGTGTCCACCACACCGACGTCGTGTTCGAAGGCGAACGCGAGCACCGCACGCGCCGTATAGGGGCCGACGCCAGGAAGTGCGAGCAGTGCCTCGAGGTCCTCGGGGACGGCGCCACCATGATCGGCCACGATGACCCGGGCCGCGCCATGCAGATACTTCGCCCGTCGGTTGTAGCCCATCCCGTCCCATGCCCGGAGGATGTCTCCGAGCGGGGCGGCGGCGCATACCGCCGGGTTCGGGAACGCTGCGAGGAACCGGTGATACGCGGGGACGACCCTGGCCAGCTGGGTCTGCTGGGCCAGGGTCTCGCTGACCAGGACGGCCCACGGATCCCTGGTGGCGCGCCACGGCAGGTCCGATCGGCGTGACTCCCCCTCCGCACGCCCCCATGCGTCGATCGCCGATCCGATCGCCCTGACCTGGGCGACGGGCCGGACGCTCACCCCCAGACGTCATCCCCGTACGGCCGGCGCCGCGCCGGGGCGAAGGCCGCCTTCCAGACCATCACCTTGCGGCGGAAGAAACAGACTTCGTCACCGTGCTGGTTGAACGCCTTGGTCTCGACGGTCACCACGCCCCGGTCGTCGCGCGATTTCGACTCGACCTTGTCGATGACCTTGGTCTCGGCGTAGATGGTGTCCCCGTGGAAGGTCGGGGCCCGATGCAGCAGTGACTCCACTTCCAGGTTGGCGATGGCCGCTCCGCTGACGTCGGGCACGCTCATCCCGAGGGCAAGCGAATACACGAGGTTGCCGACAACGACGTTCTTCTTCTGTACCGTCTCGTTCTCGGCGAACCACGCGTTGGTGTGCAGCGGGTGGTGGTTCATGGTGATCATGCAGAAGAGGTGGTCGTCGGCCTCGGTGATGGTCTTGCCCGGCCAATGACGGTAGACGTCACCGGGCACGAAATCCTCGAAGTAGCGGCCGAAGGGGCGGTCGTACGTGGTCATGACCGCAAGTGTCGTACGGGGCGAACCTGGCCGTCCAACGGTACGGTCCCGCTTCCCAGTACGGTCCCGCTTCCCAGTAGGGTCACCGCTCAGGCCGGGGGTGGTCCGGGACGGGTGGTGAAGGCCAGCACCCAGTCCGGGTGGCTGTCACCGTCGATGGCCATCCGCCAGGTGTACCTGGTCCCGGGAGCGAGCGGCAGCGGGCCGAGGTTGACCGCCAGTGCGACGTCGACCGGCGAGCCCTCGGGCACGTCGGAGGGGCGACCCACGGTGAATTCACCCCGGACCTCCACCGGATGTTCGCCGTCGGGCGTCGGGACCAGCACCGGGCCTCCATCGGCGTCCTCGAGGTAGAGCTCCCAGTGATGAGCCTCCTCCGCCTCGTGCCAGCCCACATCGATCTTCAGCGCTATAGCCGAGGGGACCGGGTCCGGCCCGGTCATGCTCCAACCGCCTCCGAGGACGTAGAGCTTGCCGTCGGCCACCTGGGCCGAGTCACACAACATCATGGTTACCTTCACGGGAGGTGAGGCTACCGGCTCAGAAGGCAAGCGGGGGCCGGACCGGACGCACCGGTAACGTTGCAGGATGGAGCTGCGCGGACTGCGTGACGACGTTTACCGGAGACCCCTCGCCACCGCACTCGACCGGCTGGGGATCGGCCCCGGATGGACCTGTGTCGACGTCGGAGCGGGAGGGGGCGACGTCAGCGTCGCCCTGGCCGAGATCGTCGGACGCGATGGTCGGGTGTATGCGGTGGACAGTGACCCGCAGGCCCGCGACGAAGTGGCCTCGGCCGCCGCCGCCCATAGCCAGGTGCTGGCCATCACCCAGGCCGGCGAGGACCTGCGGCTACCCGAGCCGGTCGACCTCGCCTTCTGCCGGTTCCTCCTGCTCCATGTGGTCGATCCGGCGGCGGTCCTCCTGCGGATGGCCGGGGCCACGCGACCCGGAGGGTGGATCGTGGCCCAGGAGCCGATCACCTCCGCGGGCCGGATCGCCGGACGGCCGTTCTCCATGCCCGAAGCCCGGCATCCCGACGTGGGCGCCCTTCTCCCTTCCCTGGCCCGCGACGTCGGGCTCGACATCGTCGATGCCTGGGCGGAGGCTCCAGCCGGGGCCGGGCCCGGGCCGGTGGCCGACTACGTGCAACTGCTGACCGATGTCGATCCCGGCGACGATCCGGTGGTGCTCCCGCCCCTGGTCACCGTGGTCGCCCAGGTCCCACCCGCCTGACCCTGACCCGGTCTCGGCGCAAATCCGGTTATCCGGACCGCCCGTTATCCTTGTGCGGTGACCACCACCTCGATTCCCGCTCCCGACCTCGTCGCCGCTTCGGAGGCCACGGCCGTGGCCAGGTCAGTGGTGGAGGCGGGGATCAGTGCGCTGCGCTCCGCAGGGGGTCCCGATCAGGCTCAGGTACTGGCCTATGACGTCTCCCACGCCGCGGCGGCGGTCCGGACAGCCGAATCGGTCCTCGCCTACGGGTCATACGGCGACACCGAGGCCCGGATCGCCTGTGCCTTCGTGGCCGATGCGCTGGCCGAGCTGGCCGGCCGGGTCGTCGGGCGGTCGGCTGAGTGGGGGGTCGCCGTCGACTGGATGGCCCCCGCCGAGGACTTCGTCGCCACCTTCCGGAACCCGACCTTCATGGCTTCGCTGGCCGAGACGCAGGGCGAACGCCACCTCGACCCTGACTTCGAACTGGTCCGCGACACGTTCCACAGGTTCGCGGCCGACCAGATCCGGCCTCGTGCCGAACACATCCACCGTGCCAACACCGACATCCCCGAGGAGATCATCGAGGGCATGGCCGAGATGGGTGGGTTCGGCATGTCGGTACCCGAGGAGTACGGCGGCTTCGCCTCGGAGGGCGACGCCGACTACTTGAGCATGGTGGTCGCCACCGAGGAGCTGACCTGGGGGTCACTGGGCGCCGGTGGCTCCCTCATCACCCGTCCGGAAATCCTGACCCGGGCCATCGTCAAGGGCGGCACCGAAGAGCAGAAGCAGTACTGGCTACCCAAGCTGGCCACCGCCGAGGTCCTCGGTGCGGTCGCAGTCACCGAGCCGGACTTCGGCTCCGACGTCGCCGGGGTGATGCTGCCGGCCACCAAGGTGGACGGCGGCTGGATCCTCAGCGGGGTCAAGACCTGGTGCACCTTTGCCGCCCGGGCCAACGTGCTGTTGCTTCTGGCCCGCACCGATCCTGATCGGTCCAAGGGGCACCGTGGCCTGTCGATCTTCCTGGTGGAGAAGCCCCCGGCCGACGGCCACGGATTCACCTTCACCCAAGCGCCCGGCGAGGGCGGACGTCCCGCAGAATCGGGAGGGAAGATGGAGGGGCGGGCCATCGACACCATCGGCTACAGGGGAATGCACTCCTATGAGGTGTCCCTCGAGAACTGGTTCGTGCCGGACGCCAACCTCATCGGCGGCGAGGCCGGGCTCGGTCAGGGCTTCTACCTCCAGATGCAGGGATTCGAGAACGGCCGGCTGCAGACCGCGGCCCGCGCCGTCGGTCTCATGCAGGCCGCCTACGAAGCGGCTGTCGAGTACGCCGACAACCGGGTCGTCTTCGGTTCACCCATCGGCGAGTATGAGCTCACCAAGGTCAAGCTGGCCCGCATGGCCGTCCTCATCCAGGCGACCCGTCAATTCTCGTACGAGGTGGCCGGTCTCATGTCCAAGGGCGAGGGTGCGCTCGAGGCCTCGATGGTCAAGGCCTACGTGTGCCGCTGTGCCGAGTGGGTGACCCGGGAGGCCATGCAGATCCATGGCGGCATGGGCTATGCCGAGGAGTTCGCGGTGAGCCGGTACTACGTCGACGCCCGGGTGCTCTCGATCTTCGAGGGCGCAGACGAGACCCTCTGCCTGAAGGTCATCGCCCGGAGACTCCTGGCTGGCGACTGAACGATTCGACAGAGCGACGGCGACCGGCGCCGAGCGGTGAGTGCCCCGGTCACAGCAGCGCGTCCATCTGCCCCATGGCCCCGGTCATGCCCTCCTCCATCCCCATCGAGATGAATTGCTCCATCGCCTCCGTCGAGGGATACTCGACCTCGCTGATCATCCGGGTGCCACCCTCCGTACGCTCTTCGAACGTCACCCGGACGACCATGAACGGCATCGTCGGGTCGGGTTCCCCATCGGGTCCGGCGATCCCGCTCTCGAATTCGAAGCGCTTCGGCGGGTCGACGGACAGTGCCCTCCACCATCCACGCGGCTTGTCGCCTTCCGGCCCCGTCATGTAGTAACTCGACCGACCTCCGGGGCGGAAGTCATGGTCCTCGAAGGTCGCCGGATAGGTCGGCGGCCCCCACCACCTTTCGAGCAGGCGCGGGTCTTCCCACAGGTTCCAGACGCGCACAACTGGCGCATCGAACTCCGCGGTGAAGGTCATGGTCTTCGTGTCGGTCTTGCGGGTGACGGTTGTCACGGTCATCGGGCACTCCTTCTATCGGTGTCGTCGGTGTCGTCGGTGTCGTCGGTCGGGTTATCGGTGTCGTCGGTCGAATCGGGCCTTCGGTCCAAGTCGTCAGCAAGCACAGTGGCGAAACGGTCGAGCCGGTCGAGCCACTGGGCCTCGATCTCGTCGAGAAGCCGGTGGGTGCGGCGGACGGCATCGATGTTGCCGCGCACCAGTTGTTCGCGTCCCCGACGTCGCTTGGTCACCAACTCGACACGCTCGAGCACAGCGACATGCTTCTGCACGGCGGCGAAGCTCATCGGGTAGGAGCGGGCCAGATCCGACACCGAGTGCTCCCGTGCCAGCGCCCGGGCCACGATGTCCCGTCGGGTGGCGTCGGCGAGCGCATGGAAGAGTCGATCGGCGTCTGCGGGTTCCATAAGTTGTACAACCATATGGGGCACGTATCCCTTGACTGTATAAGGGCAGCGTGTTAGCCTTGATTTATGGCCCCCGGTAACCGCAAGACCCCCAGAAACGCCAGAACTTCCGCCTCGCAATACATGTTGACGGAGTTCTATCGGGACTTCCCCGACGACGAGGCTTGCCTCGTCTGGTTGTGGAACACCCGCTACGCCATTGACGGCGGCGATACCGCTTTCTGTGAGCGGTGCGAGATGGTTCGCGTGTTCAGGCGATACACGGCCAAGCAACAGCGCCAGGATTGGACCTGCACGGGCTGTGGGCTTCACGTGCATCCGACAGCGGGAACGATCTTTCACAAGTCGTCGACCTCCCTGCATCTCTGGTTCTACGCCATGTACCTGATGACGAGCACTCGTTCGGGAATCTCGGCCAAGCAGCTTGAGCGGGAGCTTGGCGTGACCTACAAGACCGCTTACCGGATCTTCAAGCTGATCCGCACCGAACTCATGGCCCAGGACGACGAAGAGCCGCTTTCGGGCGAGGTCGAGATGGACGAGATGTACGTCGGTGGCAAGCTCCGCCAGTCGGACCGTGCGGCCTACGAGTTCCTTCCTGAGGGCTACCAGCGCCGCCAGACGGCACAGTGGATCGCTGACCAGAAGAAGACTCCCGTCTTCGGCATGGTGGAGCGCGGCGGCCGGATTCGGGCGATGGTCGTGCCCGACGCCAAGACCGCCACTCTGATCCCCAAGGTCAAGGACAACGTGAAGCCGGGAACGATCGTCTACACCGACGACGCCAAGGTCTACCGGAACCTTCCCGTGAGCGGATTCCAGCACTCCTCGGTCAACCACTCGGCACGGGTCTACGTGAGCGGAGAGACGCACACACAGACCATTGAGGGCTTCTGGTCGCAGGTGAAGCGTGGGATTTGGGGAGTCCATCACAACGTCTCCCGCAAGCACTTGCAGATGTACCTGAACGAGTACGTGTGGAGGTTCAACCGCCGGAACGGTGAAGAGATGTTCCTGTCTCTGGCGCTCCGGTCGTCGGTCCCGATCCGGTAGCCAAAGTTGCAACCGGCTCATTGACTTGACCTTGGCGGAGGTTCTGCCGATACTGGTGGTGGGTACGAACCCGCTCGATCCGCTGGGCGTTAGGTCATCGACCTGCCCAGCCGTGACGGCAAATATTGCGGAAGAGGGAGCCCCTAGGGGCTCCCTCTTCGCGCGCGGTCTGGTCCCCCCGGCAGGAATCGAACCTGCGCACAAGGGGTACGAACCCAACGCTCTATCCGCTGAGCTACGGGGGGTCCTCCTCCGCACGCGCGATCGTAGAGGAGGGGTATAGGTCTGGTGGTGGACCCTTCTATATCGGTCCACCACACGTGACACGGGATGTGTCACAGTGACGCGTATGGCCACCACCGACACGCAAGATGAGGTGCAGTCACTCGTCGTGCGGCTTCCCGCCGAAATGCACGCAGAGTTGAAGGCGCGCTCCCAGGAAGACGATCTCACGATGTCGCAGGTTGTGAGGCGGGCTGTGAAGGAATACCTCAACAGCCAACGATCACTCGTCGCGCGCTGAGCCTTTCTTCCGTGGCTTGGCGACTTTCCCCAGGTCACGGAAGACCTCGTCCCGTGTCGGGATCGGAATGTCCACCGGTTCGCCCTTTTTCGGGTTCGTTTCTTGTGTTGGTTCGTGACCGTTGGTTTTGGTCATGTCCATAGCCTACGACCTCAGCTTGTCTGGGGATCCACGGTATTCCGTCTGGTTGCGACTCCGGCGCTCCAATGAACACCTTCAGGAGCTGAATGGGCAGATCCTGAAGTTCTTCTCCGAACAGCCAGAGCACGTCACCATCCATCCAGATGACACAGCCTCGTCCGCACCCCGGCTGGCTCTTTCCGCACCGCTCCCCGGCACCTTCGCGATGCTCGCTGGAGATGCCCTGCAGAACCTCCGGATCGCTCTCGATCATCTCGCCTGGGCACTCGCTCTGCGCAACAAGGTCAAACCTGACAGACGCACTGCTTTCCCTATCTGCGGTACCGAAGATGAATGGCTCGGTCGGAAGGACAACAAGGGGAACCGGCTCCCACGTCAAGGAGGGGAATTCACGTCCCGGCATTGCGGTAAGGACGCGCAGAAAATCATGTTTGATCTCCAGCCCTACAACCGTGTCCCGCAGTTTGGACCCGTCGATAACCAAGCACTGTGGGTGTTCAACCAACTTGCTCGCTTCGACCGACACCAGACCCTGACGACCGCGGTAGCGGAGATACAACGCACGACATTTGGTTTTCAGGACATCCCACGCACGGGCAATGTCCCCCTTGATCCAAACTTCCGCGGCGAGGACGACCTTTTCGTCACCCCCCCGATCATCCTGCCTGATGACCAACGCACGATTACATTCTCCGGCTCCGGCTGGTCCGGCACTGAAGCGCCAGAACACCACCAGGTGGCCTTCCGGCTGGCCATTGACAAGGAGTGGCCCGTCGCTGGAGGCCAGAGCCTCCAGCGCACCCTCCGGACGTGCTGGAACGATGCGCTCGGGACCATCCAGCGGTTTGACGGGTGCTTTCCTGGCACCAGGACGGTCGAAGAGGTGTTCAGGATCATGCAGATCACCTGGCCCGGGTGATCTCCTCATCGGGGATCACCCGCCGGGTGCCCCCGAAGGGGTAGAAGGGGTATTGGGGGCTCATCACCGCCAGAATCCGGAGCCGAATCGTCGTCAGACCCTTGCCAAGGTTCCATCATGCTACCCGCTTCTCTTATACAGAGAAGGGATAGGTGCCCCATATGGTTGTACAATAAACGGGCCGAGTGAGGGATGCAAACGCGGCGTACAGGGTGGCCCATGGGTCCCCGCCGAATGAGGCCACAGCAGGCGCGATCAGGTCGGCGTCAAGTGGTGCCGCGTTGGTCCGGGGTTCCGCCCAGTGACTACGAGTCGGTGCTGACCCGGTAGAGCTCGACCGAGATCATGTCGTTGGCCAGCTCCTGTCCGCTGAAGACGCAGTCGAACGCCTTCGCCACCCGGAGGACCATTTCGACATTGGCGGCACTGACCGCCATATGGCACGCGCCGTCAGTGCTCAGGCGCTCCCACAGGATGCCGATCTCGAAGCCCCGACTGAATTCGGGGTCGTCCGTGTCGAAGTGGACGGTCGATTCCATGCGTCACTATCGACACTCCGGTGCGTTCTCTTTACCCCTGATGCCGTTACGACCCGGATTGCGTCAACTCCTGCCCCCTGGTTACCGACCGGTTGACGGCACCGGGGGCCCGGCACACGATGGTTTGATGACCGACCGGGCACGCCAATTCCTGGACCAGTTTCTCGACGCGCTCGACGGACCTGGGGCCACCCCTCCGGTCGAGCTGCCGGCCGGAGGATCACTTCCCTCGGTGTTCGCCGTCAGCGATCTGGCCCAGGCCTCGGTCGGCGCGGCGGCGGCCTCACTGGCACGATGGGTTGCGCTCGACGGTGGGGCCAAACCGGCGTCGACGGTCGACCGCGACCTGGCGTCGGCCTGGTTCGCGTTCTCCATCCGTCCCATGGGATGGGAGCTTCCGGCGGTGTGGGACGCGGTGGCCGGCGACTACGCCACATCGGACGGATGGATCAAGCTGCACACCAATGCGCCACACCATCGGGCGGCGGCGCTGACCGTGCTGGGTGTTCCCGGGGACCGGGACGCGGTGGCAGCAGCCGTGTCCCGCTGGACGGCCGAGGACCTGGAGACGGCCGTGTCCGTGGCCGGCGGTGCGGCGGCGGCACTTCGTTCCGGACCGGAGTGGAACGTGCACCCGCAAGGTATTGCGGTGGCGGCGGAGCCGCTGATTGATCTGGCCCGCACCTCGGTCGAGGCTGTCACCGGCGGGAAGCCTCGGGTTGGTCGGCCACTCGAAGGGATCCGCGTCCTCGACCTGACCCGGGTACTGGCCGGGCCGGTGGCGACGCGGATGTTGGCCGGGTGGGGTGCCGACGTGCTGCGCATCGATCCGCCCTCGTGGGACGAGCCGGGCCTCGTGCCCGAAGTCACTCTGGGAAAGCGCTGCGCCCGGCTCGACCTCACCACTCCTGCGGGCCGCGACCGGTTCCTCGAGCTACTGGCCGGAACCGACGTGCTCATCCACGGATACCGGTCGGACGCCCTGGAGGGTCTCGATCTGGGAGCGGACCTGCGGGACGACGTGCGGCCGGGCCTGGTGGATGTCAGCCTCGACGCCTATGGCTGGTCGGGCCCGTGGGCGACCCGTCGCGGATTCGACAGTCTGGTGCAGATGAGCTCCGGCATCGCCGAGGCCGGCATGGACGCAGCCATGGCCGGTCACCCGGTGCCCCTGCCGGTCCAGGCCCTCGATCAGGCCACCGGATACCTGATGGCCGCCGCCGCTCTCACCGGACTGTCCCTCCGCCGGACCGATGGCATGGGCAGCCGCTGGCGCACGTCGCTCGCCCGGATGGGCCGCCTGTTGATGGACGCCGGCACCGTCGAGCCATCAGACGGGCCCGGCATCGACCCCGCTCCGCCGCGAGACGACGATCCCGTGGAGCGGACTCCGTGGGGCGACGCCCGTCGACTGCCGCCCCCGGTGGTGGTCGACGGCGCTGCCACTGCGCTGGACGCTGCCTGCGGGCCACCTCGGCTCGTCGGTCGCCACCTGGCTGCCTGACTGAGCGGTCAGATGGTCAGACCCTCGGGCACCGCTCCGGCTGGTCGCACCGTGTGTCGGGCTGCGTCGACCAGGGCCAGGATCACGGCAGCTGTTCCGATGCCGGCACCCAGCAGGCACACTCCGGCCCATCGATGGGTCCCGTAGAGCCAACTGGCCGTGGCCGACCCGAGGGCCCCACCAACGAAGTACCAGACCATGTAGGCGGAGTTGATCCGACTGCGGGCTTCGGGGGCGAGGCGATAGATGATCGACTGGTTGGTCACCTGGAGACCCTGGACGCCGACGTCGAGGACCAGGACGCCGACGATCATCATGGCGAGGTGATGACCACCGAACCACAGCGGAATGAACGAGGTGGCCAACAGGACGGCGAAGACGATGGTCGTCGTCCGGGTCAGTCCGCGATCCGCCCAACGTCCGGCCAGGTTCGCACACAGTGCGCCGGCCGCACCGACCAGTCCGAAGAGTCCGATGGTGGCTGCCCCGTAGTGGAACGGGGAACCGGAAAGGACGAACGCCATGGTCGTCCAGAAGGCGCTGAAGGCCGCCATGCCCAGGGCGCCGAAGGCGATCCGCCGGCGAAGCAACGACTCGGTCCGGAACAGCTGCACGGTCGAGCCCAGCAGCGTGGTGTAACGGATGGAAGGGCGCACCGTCTCCCCCGGCAGCACCCGGCGCAACACCATGGCCATCAGGACGGTGACGACAGCGGCCATCACGTAGACCACCCGCCAACTGGCGGCCCCGGCAACGAATCCGGAGACGGTCCTGGCCAGCAGGATGCCGAGGAGCAGACCGGTCATGACCTGGCCGATCACCCGCCCACGGGTGGCGTTGTCCGCCAGCGACGCGGCCATGGGTACCAGCATCTGAGCCACGGTGGATCCCACGCCGACGACGAGCGCCACACCCACCAGCACGCCGATGGAGGGAGCCAGAGCGGAGACGACCAGTCCGACCGCGGTGAGAAGCATCACCGCTGGGAGGAGCCGTCGCCGGTTCAGAATGTCACCCAGTGGCAGGAGTAGGGCCAGTCCGAGCGCGTATCCGATCTGGGACAAGGTCACGACCAGTCCGGCGGCTGCTTCGCTGGTTCCGAACGACCGGGTGATGTCGTACAGGATGGGCTGCGCGTAGTAGAGGTTGGCCACCGATAGACCGCATGCAACCGCGAAGACCACCACCAGGCTCCGGGGCATGCCCGAAGTCGTCGCGTGGGTGGCCCCGGCGGCTTGGGTTGTTTCGCTCATCGACTGGACTCTCCTCCACGAACCACGGCATGGTCGTCTCTGCCCGACTGCCCGGTCGTCACCACACGGCGATCAGGCTCCCGGCTCACCTATCCGAACGTCCCGTGGCCGGGTATATTCCTGTACGCACCGTTCATGATCTACGATAGCCGGGTGGACACCACGCGGCGACCGGCGGCAGTGCGTGCCGGACGCCCCCGGAGCGAACGGGCACGGCTGGCCGTGCTGGAGGCGTGCGCCGACCTCCTGATCGAAGGGGGGCTCGGTGCCGCCAGCATCGAGGCGATCGCGGCCCGGGCCGGAGTCAGCAAGGTGACCATCTACAAGTGGTGGCCGTCCCGGGGGTCGGTTGCCGTTGACGCCTTCTTCCACCGCTACCGTCAGACCATCGACTTTCCGGACACCGGCGATCTGGCCGCCGACCTGACCGGACAGATACGACTGCTCATCACCGCGTTCCAGGGTCGCGCCGGATCGATCATGGCCGAGCTCATCGGCCAGGCGCAGTCGGATCCGGCACTGGCGGAGACCCTGCGATCACGCTGGCTCGAGCCCCGGCGCGATGCGTCGACCGCAGTCCTGCGCCGAGCTGTGGAACGCTCCGAGATCCGGGACGACACGGATATCGCGGTCGTGCTGGACCAGCTGTACGCCCCGCTCTACTACCGGCTCACCATGCAGCACGAACCGCTGACCGCCGACCTGGCCGACAAGTTGGTACATACCCTGCTCGAAGGGTTGCGACCCCGGCCATCCCGTGGCGCTGGGACCGGCAGTGCCCGGTCCGCAGGCGGAACTGTCAGCCGCCGGAGCGGCTGAGGCCGGCCCGCTCTCCCCGGGTCACGAACTTGATGGCCATCTTGCGCGACGCCTCGTCGATCATCTCGTCGCCGAACATGACGGCTCCGGTGCGGTCATCCTCGGTGGCTTTCTGATAGGCGTCGAGGATGTCCCAGGCCTTGTCGAACTGTTCTTGTGTCGGCGAGTACACCTCGTTGAGGACGCCCACCTGGTCGGGGGTGAGGGCCCACTTGCCGTCGTAGCCGAGGACCCGTGTCCGCTGAGAGAACTCGCGGAGGCTGTCGAGCTCACGGATCTTGAGGAACGGACCGTCGATGACCTGCAGACCATTTGCCCTGCCGGCCATCAGGATCTTGGAGAACACGTAGTTGAAGTGATCGCCCGGGTATTCGGGGATGGCGACGCCGCCGGTGAGCACCGGCATCTCCATCGAAGCGGCGAAGTCTGCAGGCCCGAAGATGATGGTTTCCAGCCGGGGAGAAGCGGCGCAGATCTCCTCGACGTTGATGAGGCCGCGGGTGGTCTCGATCTGGGCCTCGATGCCGATATGGCCCACGGGCAGCCCGCTCTTCTTCTCCACCTGGGTGAGGAGGAGGTCGAGGGCGATCACTTCGGCGGCCGACTGCACCTTCGGGAGCATCAGCTCGTCGAGGCGCTCGCCAGCATTCGACACGACCTCGATCACGTCGCCGTAGGTCCACTCGGTGTCCCACGCGTTGATCCGGACGCACAGCACCCGGTCGTCCCACGCCAGGGTGCGGATCGCCTCGGCCACCTTGGCCCGGGCCGCCTCCTTCTCCAGAGGCGCCACCGAGTCCTCGAGGTCGAGGAAGCTCATGTCGGCGGGCACCGTCGGGGCCTTGGCCAGGAAGCGTTCGTTGGATCCCGGCGAGGACATGCAGGAGCGGCGCGGCAGGTTACGGGAGCGTTCGGACATGACCACGATCGTAGGGCGCCGACAGGCCGGCACCAAAATGCGTAGGCGGTGGGACTCTGTCAGTCGGCGCCGAGGCCGGAGCTCACGTCCCGGGCGATCTGGTCGGCGAGGTCCCCCGGTGTGAGCTGCTCGGACAGCAGCCGGTCGAACCGGGTCGGGTCCCCCGCGGAAAAGGCGCGACACAGGGGGAACCCCTCCACGTAGCAGGTGAGGTAGGCGCGCCACGTCGGATGGGTGAGGAACTCGACCGCCTTGGCAGCCCGGTCGCGCCGCATCAGCCCCCACCGCGCCACCTCGTCGATGACGGTGTCCGGATCGGCGCCGTCCTCGTGCAGGCGGAAGGCCGCGTTGGTGCGCACCCCGCCGAGTGCCTCGCCCGCGTCGGCGACCTCCGCCACCACCTCGGTGTCGTAGCGGATCCCGAGCGGCGCCATGTGGGCGGCGACCGTAGGTTCGGGATGCCGGCCCCAGGCCACCTCGAGGCCGAGGTCGGCCAGGCCCTCGGCCAACAGGCACTGCGGGGTGCCCACCAGGAAGATCGACTCCTCCCACCACTGGCGCCGGCGCACCAGGCCGACCTCTTTGCGGGTGTGCTCGGTGTGGTGCCCGGGATAGGCCTCGTGGGCCACCAGATGAGCCAGACCGGTCGACAGGACCGGGAGGTCGGTGTTGATGGCGACCCGACTCTGCAGGCCTCCGAGGTAGTAGTTGAAGCCCGCCCACGGCTCGTTGGTGACCAGCTCGAATTCGACATGCTCGCCGTCGGGAAGGCCGAAGAGCTCGTCGGTGCGGGAACGAAGATCCTCGGCCAGGGAGTGCACGGCGGGACCGAGCTTGTCGACGGGGACGGCGTGCGACTCCCGCCAGGCCACCAGACGATCGGCCAGCGGACCGGAGCCGGGCAGCACCTCGTCCAGGCGACGGTGGGCCCCGACCAGAACCTCCTCGTCCACCCGGGTGGGGCGGATCCCGTAACAGGCCTCGACCTCGTCGGCGTATCCGATCGACTCGCCGGCGAGCTTGGCGCAGCTGGTGGCCAGACCGACCACCTGGGCCGAGATCCAGTGGCGGCGGGCGGGGGCGGACGAGTCCTCGACCACAGATCCGTCGAGCGGTGCACCGGCCGCCAGGGCGGCGAGCAATGACCGTGCATCGGCCACCAACCGATCGGGCGGTACGACCGGCTCGGCGGCGACCGACGCCGCCAGCTCCGGAGGCCCGTAGTACGCGTCGACCATGCCGTCGATGTGCCGGCCCAGTCGCTGTCCGAGCTTCAGGTATCGCTCGACCAGCCCGGTGTCGCCCACGTCGCGCCTATCCGTCCGCCAGCTCAGTCGAGCTGCGCGTGCAGGAACGCCACCGTGCGATCCCACAGGAGTTCGGCGGCGGCGGCGTTGTACACCTCGGGACGGTCTTCGTTGAAGAAGGCGTGGTCCACGCCCGGGTAGACGATGAACGACGCGTCGCGTCCCAGGCCGATCAGCTCCGACTCGAGGGCACGGGCCGCTTCGGGGGTGAAGGAACCATCGAGCTCGGCGACGTGACCGAGCACGGCGGCCCGCATGGCCGAGTAGTCGGGCCGCGCGTCGGGCCAGGGGATCACGCCGTATGCCGGCACGATCGCAGCAACGGCATCGGGTCTCAGACAGGCCAGGACCAGCGCGAGCCCACCTCCCATGCAGAAGCCGACAGCACCGACGGTCGCCCTGCCCGTGCGCCGGAGGAGCTCGTCGACGGCGCCGCTCAGGTGCTGGGCCGCCTCTCCCATCTCCAACGCCATCATCTCCTTGGCCGCTTCGTCCGGCTCGGTGAGGGGCACCGCCCTGCCGCCGTAGAGGTCGGGTGCGAGGGCGGTGAACCCGACCGCGGCAAACCGGTCGCACGTCCGGGTGATCTGGTCGGTCAGACCCCACCACTCCTGAAGGACCAGGACGCCCACGGTCCCGGCGACGCCTCCCTCCGGTTCGGCCAGATAACCACTCCGGGTGGTCCCGTCACTCGGAAACTCCACACGCTGTCCCATGCCCGCGACCCTACTCGCGCCACCTCCCGATAGACCGCTCTCCAACCCTCGTCCGAATCCACGAATTCACATCCCGGTAACCATTCGGCGGCCGGATCGGGCGACAAACACCCAGGTCAGCGCCTTGGCGAGGCGGTGGGTCCTTGTGGCCACTGGGTCGACCGGCTACCATCTGCCGGGATATGACTCACGCCGAGCAGTACTCGACGATGGAGCCAGGTGCCCGCCCCGCACGTCGCAGCCGAACTCGCAACCGGCTCGTAGCGACGCTCGCGGTGGCCTCCCTTCTCGGCGCCACCTCTGTGATGGTGTCCATCGCCGCGCCTGCGTCTGCAGACCAGATCGCCGATGAACAGGCCCAAGCGGCCGCCATCACAGCCAAGCTGAACGCCACCCAGGCCCAGATCGCCTCGCTTACCGGCCAGGTCAACCAGGCCGACTACAAGCTCGCACAACTCCAGAGCCAGATCGTCGCCAGCCAGGCGCAGATGGCCAAGGATCAGCACACCGTGACGGCGGACGAAAGCCAGCTCCGCTCCCAGGCGCTCGCCGACTACACCAGCTCCGGAACGTCCAACACGGCGACCCAGCTCTTCACCTCCGACGTGAACACCAGCGGAATCCGGTCCGAGTATTCGTCGATCGCCACAGGCAACGTGACATCGACCATCGACCACCTGCACACCGCCCAATCTCAGCTCGCCGCCACCCAGTCGTCGCTGGAGCAGCAGAAGTCCCAGGCACAGTCGACGAAGGACAGCCTCCAGGGCGCCGAGAGTCAGGCCTCCTCCCTCGCCGCCCAGGACCAGACCACGCTGGACAGTGTCGACGCCAACATCCAAGCGCTGGTGCAACAGCAACAAGCAGCAGCGGCCGCTGCCGCCAAGGCCGCAGCCCAGGCCGCCTTCAACCAGAAGGTCGCCGCAGCCCAGGCCGCCCAGGCGGCGCGAGCCGCTCAGGCGGCGGCCCAGCAGACCAGCGGAGGTGGTAGCCCGACCAGCCGCCCCGGTGGTGCGGCGGTTCCGGTCACCGTCGAGGCCCCGCCACCGCCACTGTCGGCTGGAGCCGCCGGTGCGGTCCAGGCCGCCGAGCGTGAGATCGGCGTCCCGTATCTGTGGGGCGGAACCACTCCGGCGGGGTTCGACTGCTCCGGACTGGTGATGTGGGCCTACGCGCAAGTGGGCATCAGCCTTCCCCACTACTCGGGCGCACAGTACGCAGACACCACCCACATCTCGATGGCCGACATCGAACCGGGCGACCTCCTCTTCTACGGTCCCGGCGGCGATGAGCACGTGGCCATGTACGTCGGTGGTGGCTCGATGATCGAGGCCCCCTACACCGGGGCCAGCGTGTGGATCACCGGTGTCCGCACCGCCGGCCTCGCCGGCGTCGGCCGGGTGGTCTGAGCCCGGGAACTCCGCTCCGGTGACCGACGCCCGCAACGGGCGCCTCTGGTCGCACACCGGAGCGGGCAACTCGGAACCGTCGCATGTCCTTCGGCCAACCATCGGGACCTCCGGCCACGGCCAGCCAGTTGCGACAGCTGACCGCGCTCCTGGACGACGCCGGTCACACCAGCTTCCGGGACGCACGCGGCCCACTGGGGCTCACCCAGCGCCAGGGAGGCGGTCGGTTCACCCAGGACGAAGCGGCCGCCCTGATCTCCCGTCTGGAGGCCGAAGCCGAGGATCAGGCGGCGCCCGACGACGTGCCGGCCGAAGGTCCCGATGCTCTCCCGGCCCGTGTCGTGGTGCGCACGGGGCCGGCAGTCGCGTCCGGCACTCGAGCCGAGCGTCTTGCCCGCCAGCTCGAACAGGTGCCCGAGCAGATGCTGGTGGACGAGCTCAGACGTCGGGGTTGGGCCCTCATCCCGCCATCGCTGGCCAACTGAACCTGCGGACTTCCACCGGCACCGGTTCAGGTCTGGTCGTGTGCGGCGAACTCCTCCGGAGGCATCTGACCGACGGAGCCGCCTGCACGCGGACCGGGTGGTCGGGCGAACCGGAACGGGATGGCCTCCCGGCCGGCCTGGATCACCATGGCCTGACCGGTCGACTCCCCGGACAGAAGTTCCACCACCGTGGCCGCTACCGTCCCGACGTCGATGAGGGGGAACCCACTCGTTTCCAGTAGGTCGCGCATGTCGGCGATCAGGGGAGTGTCTACGATGCTCGGGCACACGGCGTTGATGGTGATCCCCTTGGCCTCGAGCTGCGGCTCCAACGAGCGCACCAGCCCGACCACGGCGTGCTTGGTGAGGCAGTAGATCGGGTCCGGCGAGAAGCCGATCAGCCCGGCGAGCGAGGCGGTCGCCACGATCGCCCCACCCCCCCGCTCGACCATGGATGGCACGACCGCCCGGACGCCGAAGAACACCCCGTCCACATTGACGCCGGTGGCCCGTCGGTAGATCTCGTCGGTGATGGCGGTGATCTCGGCCTCCCCGGTAGTGATCCCGGCGTTCAGATGGGCAAGGTCGATGCCGCCGAAACGTCGGGTGACCGCGTCTACGATTCCGGGCCACTCGTCGGAGTGCCCGACGTCGGCCTGGAGAGCGAGACCACCCAGTTCGGAGGCGGCCCGTTCAGCCGACTCCCCATGAAGGTCCACGACAGCCACCGATGCGCCGGCCGCCACCAATCGGGTCGCCGTCGCCAGGCCGATTCCCGAACCCCCGCCGGTCACCACCGCTACCTTGCCTGCCAAAGAACCCATGGCACCACCTGGAACCCTTCACTCGAAGGACGGCCGCCACCTGCGGCCCATCGCTGTAGCCGTCCCACGGGCCAGGGACGGGTCGGCGAGGCCACCCTACCGGCCTCCTGGGGCATACTGAAGGCCTGACCGGAGGCGGGGGCGATTCCCCACCCCCGGTCCGGAACTTCGCCATGAGACCGATCCCCGTCGCCTTCCACATCTGGTTCCTCGAGGTCCACACCTACGGGATCGGGCTCGCTCTGACCTTCTGGTTCGGGCTCCGCTACACCGAGCGCCGGCTGCGCGCCCGCGGCTACCCGTGGGAGTGGGTCACCCGGATGTTCGTGTGGGTCATCGTGTCCGCCATCGTCGGGGCCCGGGCCATGCAGGTCCTGTCGCACCTCTCGTACTACACCGCCAACCCCGCCCAGATCATCGCCATCTGGCAAGGAGGACTCTCCTCGTTCGGCGGACTGATCCTGGCCGTGCCGGTGGCCATCGTCATCCAGAGGAGGCGCTGCCCCGAATTGCCGACACTTCGGTTCGCCGACCTGATGGCACCGGTTCTGATGGCGTGCTGGGGCATGGGCCGACTCCTCGGTCCTCAGCTGATGGTGTCGGGCGGGGGGGCACGTTGCACCTCCTGGTACTGCATCGCCTACGCCGGCCAAGCCGGGCGGAGGGTTCCCGTTCCGATCTTCCAGGCAATCGGTGACTTCGCCATCTTCGGGATCCTCCTCCTGGTCGAGCGGTGGCTGCGGTCGAAAGCTCCCGCCATCGCCTCCGACGGCTCGGCCATCCGATCGACGGAGGCCCCGCTGCCACCGGCGGGCATCGTCATCGGCGTCGGCATGGTCCTGTGGGGAATCGAGCGGTTCCTTGACGAACTGTTCTGGCTGCACGGCCAGGACGGGGCGCTCGGCTCGCTCCTGGTCCAGATCGGCGGTGTCGCGCTATCCGTAGCCGGGATCATCCTGCTGGCCACCCGGGTGGGACCGTATCGACGCTGGAGCGACAGCAAACCCGATCCGGTCACCGAGATCGACCCGACGGAGTCCGATACCCCGCCGACGGATAACCAGGAGTTGGCCGCGGGCGTCGTTCCTGGGGGCGGGACCTCCGGACCAACCGACGGGGACTGACCCGGCCTCCGCCGGGACCGGGACCTGCAGTATCGCCTCCCGGGGTGTAGTCGGCGATGGCAGGCGCGGAGCTCGGGTCACGGTCGGAGGCAAGCTGCCGGTCCCATGGTGAAGGGAAGTGGTGGCAATGCACCGCAGCTCCGGGATGGGATTGCGGCAGCCCGGACACCCTTGCCCGCCGATAGGCTCGCCCTCGGTCGCCGGGTCGACCCCGGCGGCAGGAGGCTCACATGGGATTGCGTATCGAAACGGTGACCATCGACGCGGTGGATCCCGAGGCATTGGCTGCGTTCTGGTGCGCGGCACTCGATTGGGTGCAAAGGGTCGACGACGACGGCGACATCTGGATCGAGCCGGGCGATGCCCATCCCGACCGGGGGACGGTGCGACCACTCCTGATCATCGGGGTGCCCGAGCACTCGACCGGCAAGAACCGACTCCACCTGGACCTGATACCCGATGACCACGAGCGGGAGGTCGAGCGCCTGGAGACCATGGGCGCGACCCGGGCATCGATCGGTCAGACCGGCAACGAGTCATGGGTGGTGCTGGCCGACCCCGAGGGTAACGAGTTCTGTGTCCTCGCCGAGTCCGAACTGCTCGAGGAGTGACATTCCCGTGGGATGCGACGGACCCGACGTCGACCGGGCCTCGCATCGCGTGGGCCGCCAACGCTGCTCAGCCGGTGCCGGCGGCCTCAGCCGCAGCCTTGGCCTCGGCTGCCTTGCGGTAGGACTCGAGCTGGTCCAATAGGGGCATCCGCTCCTGTCCGACGGTCGAGTCGAGCCGCTCGGCGATCTGCTCCGGCGTCCACCGTCCGTCGGCGTACATCGCCCGGACCTCACGGGGCTGGTTCCACACGGCGATCTTCGGGCCGACCGACGTATACACCTGGCCGGTCACGTGCTTGGCCCGGTCGGAGAGCAGGTAGACGACCATCGGCGCGACGTCCTCGGGGTCGCCCATCTCGGCGAGGTCCATGGGGACATTGGCGGACATCCGGGTCCGGGCGACCGGGGCGATGGCGTTGGCGGTGATTCCGTAGCGGCTGAGACCGGCCGCGGCTGACCGGACCAGCGAGACGATCCCTCCCTTGGCCGCTGCGTAGTTGGCCTGGGCCACACTTCCGGCGAAGGCGCCCGAAGTGAAGGCCACCAGCGACCCGCCTCCCTCTTGCTTGCGCATGATGGCCGAGGCCGCCCTGAAGACGGTGAAATGGCCCTTCAGATGGGTCTCGATGACGGCATCCCACTCGTCTTCGGCCATATTGAAAAGCATCCGCTCACGCAGGATGCCGGCCACCGCCACGATGCCGTCGATCCGGCCCCAGCGTTCCACTCCGGCCCCGACGATCCGCTCGCCGCCGGCCAGGGTCGTGACACTCTCGGCCACGGCCACGGCCTCCCCGCCTGCGGCCTCGATCTCGCTGACCACGGCCTCGGCCACTTCGCTCTTCGGGTCTTCACCGGCCATCGACACCCCGATGTCGGCCACGACGACTTTCGCACCTTCGGCCGCGGCGGCCAGGGCCACGGCCCGTCCGATGCCTCCGCCGCCGCCGGTGATGGCGACGACCTTGCCGTCCAGGAATGCAGTCATCGAAGGTTGCTCCTCTTTCTATTTCGTGTTGATCCTCGTGATCATCGCTACGGCATCCGGTACACCGGTGATCGCGCATGACGGCGGCGACGGATGACCGGTCCGCAGGTCGGGCATCGCCACGAGAGCGCGCCTCCCGGGGAGGTTGACCGTCTACTGGAACCTGTTCTAGCGTCCCCACCGGGTCAGCGCCACCCCGCTCCCGTCACCGCTCATCCCGCCCACCGGCCCGGGAGGGCGACGGATCGAGGGCGACCGGGCGGCCAGACGACCGACGGCATTGCATCGACGACGACAACGGGGGAACACGACGACATGGGCGATCTCGGATTCTGGGCACTGGCACACGAATATCCCGAGCATCTGGCGCTGGTGGCGCCGGACGGCACCGAATACTCCTCGGCCGAGTTGCTCGGACGTGCCAACCAGGTGGTGCACGGCCTACGCGGCCTCAACCTCCATCCCGGCGACGTCGTCGCCACCCTCCTCCCGAACGGCGTGGAGATGTTCGAGCTGTACCTGGCCGCCCTACAGGCCGGCTGGTACCTCGTCCCCATCAACCACCACCTGATCGGCCCCGAAGTGGCCTACATCCTGTCCGACTCCGGGGCCAAGGCATTCGTTGCCCACGAGCGATTCGCCGACGTGGCGCTCGATGCCGCCGAGGAGGCCGAACTGCCCTCCTCGATCTGCCTGGCTGTGGGCGACATCCCCGGTTTCGGGTCCTTCGCCCGCCTCCGCGGCTCGCAACCCGACGACCGACCCCGAGGACCGGACGATCGGCGACGTCATGAACTACACGTCCGGTACCACCGGTAATCCGAAAGGCGTGTTCCGCAAGCTCAGCGGCCTGAGCCCCGAGGAGGCCGCACTCGGGCAGTGCGGGATCCTGTTCCTCTTCAGCATCCAGCCCCAGGACGACAACGTCCACATCGTGGGCTCCCCGCTCTACCACACGGCGGTCATGCGCTTCTCGGGGGCCTCGATCCACCTGGGACATACCGTCGTGGTGATGGACAAGTGGCTGCCCGAGGAGATGCTCAAGCTCATCGAGCAGTACCGGGTGACCACCTCGCACATGGTGCCCACCCAGTTCCACCGGCTCCTGGCCCTGCCCGAGGAGACCCGAGCCAAGTACGACGTGTCGTCGCTGCGGCACATGATCCACGCCGCCGCCCCGTGTCCTATCGACGTCAAGCACCGGATGATCGAGTGGTGGGGCGACGCCATCGACGAGTACTACGCGGCGTCCGAAGGCGGCGGCACGCTGGTGACGGCCCAGGAGTGGCTGACCAAGCCGGGGACGGTCGGGAAGGCCTGGCCCATCTCCGAGATCGCCATCTTCGATGACGAGGGCAACAAGATCGAGGAGCCGAACGTGATCGGCACCGTGTACATGTCGATGCAGACCGGTGACTTCGAGTACCACAAGGACGAGAAGAAGACGAAGAGCAACCGGATCGGCAAGTACTTCACCGTCGGCGACGTCGGCCTGATCGACGAGGAGGGTTACCTCTTCCTTCGGGACCGCAAGATCGACATGATCATCTCGGGTGGCGCCAATATCTACCCCGCCGAGATCGAGAACGTGCTGCTCGGGTGCCCGATTGGTCGGCGACGCGGCGGTGTTCGGCATTCCCCACGATGACTGGGGCGAAGAGATCAAGGCGGTCATCGAGCCCGCCGACGGCGTGGAGCCGTCCGACGAGCTGGCGGCCGAGATCCTCGAGTTCTGCTCGACCCGCCTGGCCAAGTTCAAGATGCCCAAGTCGATCGACTTCACCGACTCGATGCCTCGCGACCCCAACGGGAAGCTCTACAAGCGAAAGCTCCGCGACCCGTATTGGGAGGGTCGCGAGAAGATCTGACCGGTGCTGAGCCCGGCCGGTGGCTCAGCCGAGTGGCAGCCGCCGTTCCCAGCGGTGGTCGATGACGACCGCTCCACCGAACTGCTGGACCCGAAGGCGTCCGTCGCGCCGCCAATCCTGGCGCTCGTAGAACCGGGCCGCCCGGGTGTTGGTCGACAGCATCCACACGACCGCCCGGTCGTACCCGGCCTCGGCCAGACGCTCGAGTCCGGCGTCGTGGACCTGCCGTCCCAATCCGGTCCCCCAGGCATCGGAACGCAGGTAGAGCGTGCCCAACTGGCCTGTGGAGGGCCCGGCGTCGGCGTCGAGCGCCGGTCCGACATGGGCGAAACCCAACAGATCGCCGGCGCGGTCCGCCACCACCACACGGTCCCCGGTCATCTCTTCGAGGACCTGGCGCCAGTGCCGGGTGCGCTGGGCGATCGAGAGGCCGTCCAACACCGTCGGGGGAAGAAGTCCCACGTAGGCCGCCCGCCACGACTCGACATGCACCTCGGCGATGGCGGGCGCGTCGTCGGGCACAGCGTCTCGTACCTTCACGGGACCGTCCGGAACCACGCTCGTCACGTTCCGCTTTCGGTCAGTCGTGTCCATGTTCGGAGAGGCCGTCGACGGCGTCGACCGCCTGTCGCATGGCCAGGAGCATCCCGTCATCGCGATCTCCGGAATTCTGTTCGGCGATGGCCAGCATCTGACTGGGGATCACTTCGATGAACAGGCCCTCGGCCTCGGCGGTCAGCACATCGCCGTGATACATGCCACCCCAGGTTCGGATCTTTCGCCCATTGATGTCGAGGAACCGGCCTTCCAGCCTGAGTTCCGCCCGCAAGGGCGTCGGCTTCCGATAACGCACGTTCAACGTCCCGGTCATCCCCGGACTGCCGGCGACGATGTTGGCCGCACCCAGGACCTCGTCGAACGTGGCGGCGATCACCCCACCGTGGACGCAGTTCGGCGGCCCCTCGTAGGGGTAGTCGAACCATGCCGTGCCCCGGATCTCGGGAACACCGTTTTCGCCGTCGACCATTTCGAGCCTGACCGGAGGCGCGATCGGATTCAGGACGCCCGCGACCGGACTGGTTGGAAGATAGTCGACGGCAGGCCGTCCTTTTTCCGGTTCCTGGCGCCTGCGGCGGCCGGATCCGGCCTGGGCGGCGAGTTCGGCGCGTATGCGCTCCACTGTGTCGGCCGCCTCTTCGAGCGCAGCGTCGTCCAGGGTGCCCGACACGGTCAAATTGATCAATGGCCGCAACGCCTGGGCCAGACGCATCCGGCTGGAGTCCGGGTGGTCATCGGGGAACGAGATCAGGCGGCTATCCCCGCCGGGCTGCTCATGTACGCGTGTAGACCGGAGGACGCTTCTCGGCGAAGGCGCGCATACCCTCGGCCGCATCCGCAGTGGAGAAGATCGGCCACCCGATCTCGAGGTCGGCGGCCAACGCGTCGGCCTCCGACATACCGTCGGTCGCCCGCAGCGAGGCCTTGATCGCCTCCACCGCCAGGGGGCCGTTCGATCCGATGACTTCGGCGATCTCCATCGCCTTGTCCAGCGCCGCACCATCGGGCACCACGTAGCCGATGAGACCGACTTCCTTTGCCTCAGTCGCACTCATGGCCCGGGCCGTCAGCAGGAGGTCCATCGCCACCGTGTAAGGAATCTGGCGGACCAGGCGGACCACCGAGCCCCCTAGCGGATACAGGCCCCGTTTGGCCTCGAACAAGCCGAAGGTCGCGCTCTCGCCGGCCACCCGGATGTCGGTCCCCTGGAGGATCTCGGTGCCTCCGGCCACTGCGTAGCCCTCGACAGCGGCAATCAGCGGCTTGCGTAGCTGGTAGTGGCGGAGCAATGCCTTCCAGTGGAGGTCCGGGTCGGCAGCCATCCGGGCCGACACCTCCTCGTTGCCCGGGCCGGACATCGACTTCAGGTCCATGCCGGAGCAGAACGTTCCCCTTGCGCCCGTCAGGATGGCGCACCGGATGTCGTCGTTGGCGTCGATCTCCGTCCAGGCATCGACCATGCCCACCAGCATCGGTCCCGACAACGAGTTCTTCGCTTCGGGACGGTTCATCGTCACGATGGCCGTCGTGCCGACCACCTCGTAGTTCAGGTGCTCGGTTTCGATCATGGTGCTGCTCCCTTCGGGGCAGGCGTCATCCGCTGTGTCCCCCTCATGCGCCAGAGCGCAATAATTCCGATGTGGGCGTCCGGACGCGCCGGCGCGACCGTAAATCTAGAACGCATTCTACTTTCTGCGCCCGGAGCGGGCGGAACGAGCTCCGGAGAGCCCCCGCCGAAGCTCAGGCGGGTGACGGCCCGGACGCCATGCCGACCATCGGCGCCACCAATGCGAGCCCTCCCGTCGAGCCCTCGAAGGCGGCGTCACCGAAGGCGAAGATCCCGCCATCGGAGGCATTCAGCCAGTAACCCGCTCCCGAAGCGGTCGATGCCATGCCCACGATAGGCCGCTGGAGTGGCTGGCCCCCCATCGATCCGTGGAATTCCGCTCCGCCGAAGGAGAAGACTCCCCCGTCCGACGCGACGAGCCAATATCCGCCCGCTCCGGGGGACGCCGCCATTCCGACGATCGGACGGGTGAGGGTCAGGTCACCGGCGGATCCGGCGAACGGGGCGGAACCGAATGCGAACACGCCACCGTCGGACGCGACCAGCCGATATCCGTCGTCGTCCGGGCCGGCGGCCATGCCGACCACCGGGGCATTCAGGTGCAGTCCTCCGGTCGAACCGGCGAATCCGGCGTCACCGAAGGCGAAGACCCCACCGTCGGACGCCACCAGCCAGTAGCCGTGCCCATCCGGCGTGGAGGCCATGCCGACGACCGGGGCGTTCAGGTGCAGCCCTCCGGTCGATCCGTAGAACCCGGCATCGCCATAGGCGAAGATGCCACCATCCGATGCGACCAACCAGTAGCCCCCGTGGTCGGGAGTGGATGCCATGCCCACGACCGGTCGGTCCAGACGGAGCGCGCCGGCCGAGCCGAAGAACGGTGCTGAGCCGAAGGAGAAGACGCCCCCGTCGGCGGCGGTCTCCCAGTAGCCGGGCCTCGGCGGACTCGGAGCAGGTGGCCCTGGGAGCCCGGCCGGACCCATGAAGGCGTGGAGCTGGTTGGCGGACGGGGCGACCACCAGACCGTCGTCAGCCGCCGGCGAGGGAAACGAGCTGTTGCTCGAACCGATGGAGAACTGCTGCACAGCGGTTCCGGTGGCCGGGTCGAGGGCGTAGAGGTTGCCTCCGGAAACCGACCAGACCAGGCCGCCGGCCACGATCGGGGAGCCATGTGCCCCACTCGTCGTCCGCCACAGCGCCACCGGGGCCGACGCCGTCGGCTGAACGGCCCGCAAGCCGTCCGAACAGGGCACAAAAAGCGTCCCGTTGAGGTCGGCCGACCCGCCGTCGTTGTCGTTGCCACAGAATCCCGGGGAATCGGCCACCTGGCCCCCGACGCCACCGGGCGACGACTGGCGGATCACGTAGGCGGTCCGGGACTTGCCGACCTCGAAGACCAGTCCGTTCGGGAGGAGCGCAGGTGCCCCCGACCCGAGGTCCAAGTCGGCGCCATTGTCGCTGGTCCAGGTGGAGGGGGCGAACGAAGCGATCAACGAAGCCGTCGGAGTCAACTCGAGGACACCGTCGCTTTCGTCGTACTGATCCCCTGTCGTATCAAACGCGCTGTTTCCGGTGGCCAGCCAGATGTTTCCCTGTGCGTCGATGGACGGGGCCGCACCGCCCATCCACACGGCCCCCTGGCTGTCTCCGGGGAGGTTGGCCACGGTGAACACCGAGGGGGGCGACCCGTCCTCGGGCGGCGGACACGACGAGACCGTGGTACGGCTCGCAGTCGCCCGCATTCCCTCCGAAGCCGATGATCACCCGTTCGTCGGTGAGCGCGAGCGACGCCCGCTGTAGCTCGAATGCCGGCTCGGTCACTCCCGGCGGGTCCACCACCTCGTTGAGGAGCACAGCCCCGGTGTAGATGTCGAGCCCTATGAGGTGGTGGGAGGCCCCGCCCGGAGCCTGCTCGGTGGCGACCACGAAGATCTCGCTCCGTGCCGTGTCGATCACCGGTGTCGAGGTGATCCCGATCGTCGGATCGATGTCGCCGCAGAGCCCCGGCACGGTCGAAGGGTCGAGTGGGGTGCCGACGTGGGTCGACCAGAGGATCGACCCGGTATCGGCGGCGAGTGCATAGACGGTGTCGTTCTCGGTGGCCGCGAACACCCGACCGGTGTCCAGTAGGGGCTGACCGAAGAGCGACCCGTCGAGCACGGGAGAGTTCCACGCCGGTGTCGCTGGGGAGAATGAGGCTCCCGACGCGTCGACTCCGGTGCGCAACCCGTTCTGGTCGAACGTCGTCCAGCCCGGGTCTGCACCGTCCAGGGGAGCGGTCTGTCCAGTGTGGTCAACGCTCCGGCCGGCTCCCTCCGCCGGCCTGGCAGCGCCAGTGCAGGCGGAAAAAACCACGGCGGTCAGGACGATGAAGGGGACGAGTCGAAAGCCGATCCGCGCCCGGAACGGCTTGGGCAGGTGCATACCCTCCACTCAAGCACGACTGCCCGGATCCGACAACGGTGCCTTTGGGGCACCAAAGCCCTCGTCCGGGTCAGATCCGCTCGATGATGGTGCCGGTGGCGAGTGCACCCCCACAGCACATGGTGATCAGTGCGAGATTCTTGTCGGACCGCTCGAGCTCGTGCAGGGCGGTGGTGATCAGCCTGGCACCGGTGGAACCCACCGGGTGGCCAAGGGCGATCGCGCCGCCGTTGACGTTGACCTTGTCCCAATCCACCTCATGGGTCTTACCCCATGACATCACGACCGAGGCAAATGCTTCGTTGACCTCGAAGATGTCGATGTCGTCCATGGTCATCCCCGCCTTCTTGAGCACGTCGGCCGTGGCGGCGACGGGGCCATCGAGGTGGTAATAGGGGTCGGAGCCGACCAGGGTCTGGGCCACGATGCGGGCACGGGGGCGGAGCCCGGCCTCTCCCGCCCGCTCCTGGGACATCCACAGCACGGCGGCCGCACCATCGGAAATCTGTGAGCTGTTGCCGGCGGTGTGCATGCCGTCAGGCAGAACGGGCTTGAGACCGGCGAGGCCTTCGGCCGTGGTCTCGCGGGGACCTTGGTCGCGGCTGACCAGGTTTCTCTCACCGGTCAGGCCCTCGGCACCCATCACCGGGGCCTCCACGGGCACGATCTCTCGATCGAAACGGCCCTCGGCCACCGCAATGGCGGCCTTGCGCTGCGACTCGAGGCCCAGCCAGTCGACGTCGGCACGGGTGATCCCGTACTTCTGGGCGATGCGCTCCGCCGCGTTGAACTGGTCGGGCATGTCCCAGGGAAACTCCTCGGGACGCGACTTGCCCGGGCCATTGAAGGCGTTCGCCCCGAGTCCGACCCGGCTCATCGCCTCGACGCCGCAGGCGATGCCCGAGTGGATGGCGTCGGCTGCGATCAGGTTGGCGACGAAGTTATTGGCCTGCTGGGCCGAGCCGCACTGGCAGTCGACCGTGGTGGCCGCCGTCTCGTAGGGCATACCCTGGCTCAGCCATGCGGTGCGGGTGACGTTCGAGGCCTGCTCGCCGGCCTGGGTCACGCACCCCCCGACGATCTGCTCGATGCTGCCCGGATCGACACCCGCCTTCTTGAGCAGTTCGACCTGGGCCCGACCCAGTAGTTCGGCGGCGTGGAAACCGGAGAGCCAACCGTTGCGCTTCCCGATCGGAGTGCGGACTGCTTCGACGATCACCGGCTGGGCCATGGTGGTTCCCCTTTTGTGCGTTCTGGTTGCTGGCATGGGTGTTGCGACTGGTATCCGGACCGGGCGTCAACCCGGTACCCGGCGGCAGCAGTATAGAACCCGTTCTAGAACCGGGAACCGGCGGCGGTTGCCGGACGATTCCTCCTCATCCGATCAGGATGCCTCCTCGCCGATCGGACGGTGCATCTGCACGATCGCCCGGTCGGCTACGTGGCTAGGATACTTGTGTACGCAACGACTGTCGAGTCCTCCACGACGCCGACTTCAACAGTCACACCGCCGTCACCAGTCACAAGGAGTAACCGTGTCCAAGCCCATCCTCCAGATCGTCATCGCCAGCACCCGTCCCGGACGGGTGGGGCTTCCGGTGGCCAAGTGGTTCGACAGTGTCGCCCGCGACCAGGGTGCATTCGACGTGGAACTGATCGACCTCGCCGAGGTGGACCTGCCCCTGCTCGACGAACCGGCCCATCCGAGGCTCCGGCAGTACCAGAACCCGCACACCATCGCCTGGAGTGAGACGGTCGACCGGGCCGACGCCTTCGTGTTCGTGATTCCCGAGTACAACCACAGCTTCAACGCGGCGATCAAGAACGCCCTCGACTACCTGCACACCGAGTGGGCCTACAAGCCGGTCGGTTTCGTCAGCTACGGCGGCGTGGCTGCCGGCACCCGTGCGTTGCAGGCGCTCAAGCCCGTGGTGGCCGGGTTGCGGATGACCCCGGTGATGGAGGCGGTCAACATCCCTTTCGTGGCCCAATTCATCGACGACGACGGTCACTTCGTCCCCAACGAGCTGTTGCTCACCGGCGCCGCCGACATGCTGGCCGAGCTGGCCAAGTTGGAGACCGCACTTCGTCCGCTACGCAGGTCCACCACCGGCTGACCCGGTAGGACCTCGGCGGCGTCGACGACGTCACCGCAGGCTTCGGAATCCGTCGGGGACCACTGCAGTACTGTGCCCAGCGGATGGACGGAAGTACCCAGCCGGTGTCGTACCGCAGTGTCGGCCGTCTGCCGGGCCAACCGAACTGGGAGGGAGTCGGATGAGGGCATCGAAGTTGATCCGACCGACCAAGCCCGGAAGCAACGCCGTAGACCTGACCGTGATAGCGGTCCCCGGCTACTTCGCCGCCATCGGAATCGAGTACTGGACCCGGCGCCGGCGGCTCGACCGCGGTGCCACTCCGACGGCTGGTGACTACGAGAAGCGCGACACCTTCGCCAGCCTCGCCATGGGGAGCCTGAGCCTGGTCGCCCCGTTCGTGATGCCCTGGTTGCTCCGCCCGATCACCCCGGGACGGGGGAGGTTCGCCAAGGCCGCCATCGGTGTGGCCGCTGCGGCTGTCGCCGTAACCACGGCGGCCGACGCGCTGGCCCGCCGCGCCGAGGAAAACGGAACCAATGGCGGGGTCGACGAGCTGTTGGCTGTCGATGGACGGAGTACGGCGCCGTCGCCCGCCCGAAGGGTGGCCGCGGTCAGTGGCGTTGCCGCAGTGGCCATCGGTGGCATGGCCGTCACCAGTGCGTGGGCGACGGTCACGACGCCCGAGCGACTGTGGCGAAGGCGCCTGGTCCGGTCACTCGGAAACGGACCTACCGCGCTCGCATTGGCCATCGTCGGTTGGGACTTCATCTACTACTGGAACCACCGGTTCATGCACACCAGCCGGTACATGTGGGCAGTGCACGAGGTCCACCATTCGAGCGAGCGCTACAACCTGTCGACCGCATTGCGGCAGCCGGTGGCCGACGCCCTCGGCACCACGCTCCCCTATGGCCTGCTCTGCCTGTTAGGGATCCCACCGGAGGCCGTGGCCACGGCCCGAGGCGTCAACCTCATCTATCAGTTCTGGATCCACACCGAAGTGATCGACCGGATCGGCCGCGCCGAGCGGGCGCTCAATTCGCCGTCCCATCACCGCGTCCACCACGGGACGAACCGGCAGTACCTCGATCGGAACCACGGTGGAATCCTGATCGTCTGGGATCGGATGTTCGGAACGTTCGAACCCGAGGACGAAGCGGCGGTGTACGGGCTCACCACCAACATCGACACGTTCAACCCCGCACGGATCGGCACCCATGAATACGTGGACATGGCCCAGGACATCGCCTCGTGCACTGGGTGGACAGAGCGCCTGTCCTATGTCTTCCGTGGCCCGGGATGGGCCATTCGGGCTCGGGCCGCCCGAGCGACGTCGGCGGCCGCCTGACCAACTGCTTCACCCTGCCTCGGGACCCACCGGTGGCTTCGGGTGCGCAGGCGCAGGTACATTCGGGAGCCGGCGCCAAGTTGGTCCGCTAGGTCCCTCGAGTCGTAGGGATCTCGCTGGGATAACCCCTCGCACGACGAAGGAGCCCACTTCACGTCGAGCAGTCTTCAGTCTGTAGATTCCTCAGGATTGAGGACGACATGACTCTGGAAGATGGTCTCCAAGTAGAACCCCGCTTTGGCAGAGACGCGTTCCCGTCGGTAGAACCGCTCGACCGCTTCAAATGCCTCGGCCGCGCTGGTGATACCGATCCGTCGCCCGAGCAACCGGACGTCGTCATCATCGATGCCGATTCTGGCCGATACGGCCTTCATGGCGAAGAGATACTCGGGGGACGGCACCACGATGCGAATGCCTTCGCCCGCCACCGTGAACTGAAGGCCACCGTCCTTGAAATCGGGAAGCAGTCCCTTCACGCCATCGTTCAACCAATCTCGGGGCAGACCTAGCTCGTCCGCCATGATCTTCGTAATTGCATAGACGCGCATCTTCGGTTCAAAGATTGCGTCGATGTCTCGAGTTGTCCGGTCCCCGTTGTAGGCCAGGGCAATCGCACCTCCGCCCACAACCAACATGTCCACAGAGACACCACTGGCAGCACACCTTCGACCGAGCTCAAACAGCAACTCCGTGATTCGCTCCTTCCCCAGCAGTGGCCCGTCGGACTTCACACCGACTCCAGCGCATCGGGATCGATCATGATGCCGCGGGAGCGGAATGCCTGAGGTGAATGCGCGACTCAGGTATTGGTGGAAGGCCGGATCGTCCGTAACGAACCATTCCTCCTCGAGGTGAATGCCTTCTGTCCAAAGAGGGGCGGGGATGTTGCTCCGCGCCGCCAACTCTTCCGTGGCTCCGGCGAGAAGTGCGTCCCATCGCCGGTCCCCGGTGGTGAACGGTCGGGCAAGAAACACCTGTTGGTCGATCGGACGAGAGATCCATTTGTAATTCGATCGCTGCTCCCGGACGATTCGTAACAGCTCCCTCGGTGTCCAACCGCGGCGGAGGCCCCGGCGAATTGCTGCGGAAGCCTGCGGCGAAGTGACCAGACCGTGGACATAGATCGGACTATCAGAGCCGGCCTCGATGGCACTCAGGATTCGTTCCTCGGTGGGCGGTCCGGGCACTTTGTCCCCACGCTCATAGGCAGCGACGTTGCTCTCGGAGGTACCGGTCACCCGTGCCACTTGAGCCGCGGTCAGTCCTGCTTCCCGTCGACGTTCGCGCAAGGCCCATCCGTTCACGTTCCAACTATATCAGTTACCACTTATCACTTATCACTTGGGCTTCGCATGCGGACCGGCAGCTTTCCAATTCCACCGGTGCCGGCCGGTGGTCAGCTCAGGAGCTCCTGGATATCGTCGGCCGTCATGGCCCCGGACTCGAAGTCACCGCCGTCCAGCACGTTGGAGAAGAGGGCCGACTTCCTGGCCTTGAGGGCCATGACCTTCTCCTCCAGGGTGTCCTTGGCCACCAGGCGGTAGACCATGACCTTCTTCGTCTGCCCGATGCGGTGGAGCCGGTCCACGGCCTGGGCCTCGGTGGCCGGGTTCCACCACGGGTCGAGGATGACGCAGTAGTCGGCCTCGGTGAGGTTGAGTCCGAACCCACCGGCCTTGAGGCTGATCAGGAACACGGGGGCTGTGCCGCTCCGGAACTCGTCGATCACCGCGTCGCGCTTGCGGGTCGTCCCGTCGAGGTAGCAGTACTGGATCCCCGCCTTCTCGATCCGCCTCCGGGCCAAGGTGAGGAACCGGGTGAACTGGCTGAACACCAGCACTCTGTGGCCGTCGGCGGCCACGTCCTCGAGGATCTCCATCAGAGCGTCGAGCTTGGTGGAGGGCACACTCCGACATGCTTTTCGTCGACCAGCGACATGTCGAGGCTGGCCTGGCGGAGCAGCGTCAGGGAGCGGAAGATCTCGAAGCGGTTCTTCTGTACGTCGCCGAGGAGGCCGAGGACCTTCTGGCGCTCGCGCTGGAGGTAGGTCTGGTAGAGCTTGCGCTGCTTCGGGTGGAGGTCGAGTTCGAGCACCTGCTCCTGCTTCTCGGGGAGGTCCCGGATGACCTGCTCCTTGGTCCGTCGGAGCATCAGCGGTCGGACCCGGCGTCGCAGCTGGGCCAGGCGCTCGGTGTCGCCCTTCTTCTCGATCGGATTCCGGTAGTACTCGGTGAAGCGATCCGGATTGGGGAAGAGACCCGGGGCGGTGATCGACAGCAGCGACCACAGCTCCATCAGGTTGTTCTCGATCGGCGTCCCGGTCATCGCCACCTTGAACGGGACCGGCAGCATTCTCGCCCGCTGGTAGGCCTGGGAGCCCCGGTTCTTGGCGAACTGGGCCTCGTCCAGGAAGAGGCCGGCCCAGTCGACGGCGGCGTAGGCGTCGTAGTCGATGCGGAACAACGCGTAGGAGGTGATCACCACGTCGGCCTCGGGGGCGAGATCGGCCAGGCTGGTCCCCCGGCGCTTCTCCGTCTCGGTGACGGCCACCGCGTTGAGCTCCGGGGCGAACCGGCGGCACTCCGCCGCCCAGTTGCCCACGACGCTGGTCGGCGCGACCACCAGGTAGGGGGCATCGGTCAGACCCTGCTCCCAGGTGTGGCACATCAGTGCCAGGGCCTGGATGGTCTTGCCCAGACCCATGTCGTCGGCCAGCACGCCCCCCAGACGATGCTCGAAAAGGTAGGCGAGCCAGTTGAACCCGGTCAGCTGATAGGGCCGGAGGGTGGCGTGGAGCAGGGTCGGGCACCGCATGTTCGATCCGGTCGTGGGCCTCGCTGAGGGACCGCACCGATTGCTCCCACTCGCGGGCCTGGGCCGTGACGACCCCGAGTCGCTGGAGGTCCTCCCACAGGCTGGCCTGAAAGCGGTTGACGCGCAGCCCCTCACCCACCTGGTCGTCGAGGACGCGGGCCTCGGCGATCAGAGCGGCGAGCTGTCGGAGTTCGTCGCGGTCGAGGGAGAAGTACGTCCCCGACGGCAGGATGAGATGGGACTGACCCTCGGCGAGCGCCACGAAGAGATCGGCGAAGGGGACGTCCTCGCCGTCGACAGTGACGGTGACAGTGAGATCGAACCAGTCGTTGTCACCCGAGGGGGTCCCACCGAGCTCGACCACGCGGTGCCTCGACGATCTCCCGGTACTCGGGGACCTCGCCCTGGACCTCGATCGTCCACGCCGTCGATCGCCTCCAGGACGGGGAGCATCTCCGCGAGGAAGCGCACCGCGGCCATGCCGCTGAGCATGGCCTCGGCTGGCCAGTCGCTGGCCGAAGTGCGTCGGCTCGAGCAGCTCGGGGACGAGCTCGACGAGGCGGTCACCGCCTCGACGATCCGGTCCTCGGCCATGCGGTCACCCAAGCGGCTCGGAGCCTCCCACAGGTCCTCTCTCCAGGTCGCTCCGGCCGCGCTCCGGGACCACCTGAGCTCGATGCGGTGGCCCTCGACGTGGCGGACCGTGAGCACCAGCCGGGCCGCCGGCAGTTCTGGGAGATCGACCGACTGGTCGCTCGAGACGACCACGATCCTGCGTCGGAGGCTCGGGTAGAGGTCCCGGAGGAACCGCTCTTCGTCCTCGGGCGGCACGGTGATGGCTCCGAAGGCGAGCAAGCTTCGGAGGTGGTCGTCGACCGGGGCCTCGAACGAGGTCAGGGCCAGGCGCGTCGGGGGCGCACAGATGCCCGTCGGGGGTGTCCCACCAGGCGATGCCGTGGGCCGGCTCCCCGATCAGCAGTGACGACCCGAGCGGCACGTCCTCGCCGTCGACCGTCACCCGCGGGCGGAGCTCGAGCCCGGGTGCGGGGCGGGTGGCATCGATGACGACCGGGGCCGGGGTCGGCCGCAGATCGACCGGCAACGCCTGACGGCCCGACAGGATCATGGGAAGTCGCAGGTCCCTGGCCTCGGCCAGCAGGTCCCAGAGCCGGCGGCTGTTGATGGTCTGGAGCCAGACCGCCTCGTCAGCCGACGAGTAGGAGAAATAGGTACGGCGGTTGGATAGGCGGCTCAGCGCCAGGAGTTCCGTCAGGACCGTGAGGTGGGCGGCGCGTCGGCCCCGCAACTCGCGCCCATAGGCGTGGAACTGGTCCAACCGGGACCAGGAGATCCCCGTCCTGACCCAGTTCCGGCCGTAGTTGCGCATGACCGGACGCAGGCGGATCCCCGTCGTGGGCCCACTCGACCGCGACCCACGGTCCGGTGGGTTGAGCAACAGCTCGAACTGCAGCCCGAGGTCACCGTCCCCTGTCTCGGGCTGACCGGTCTCGTCGGGGGCCACCAGCGCCCAGAGGGGGGCCTCCCAGTCCGGAGGCTGGATCTCCCGCCCAGCCGTGGCCGAGCGCCGGTCGGCCCCGAGGCTCGGCGATGGAGTCTCTGGAGCGTCGTGACGTCATCGCCACGCACCAGGGAGAGCGAGGGAGCCAGCGCCGCCGCTCCGTTGGCACCCTGGTCGTCCGTCAACAGGTCGTCCGCCAACAACAGGGCGACAGCATGCTTGCAGTTGAATCCGACCGGGCAGGTACAGGCGCCGTCGATGTCGACCAGTCGTCCGGTCGGCGCCAGCGTCACGATGACCGCCACCGAGTACGGCTCTACGTCGCCGCCCTGCACCTTGCCGCCCAGGCAGGTTCCGTCTCTTGGTCCAGTAACTGGTGAGCACCGCCCCCTGCCGGGCATAGGTCCGGCCCCGGCCGAACGTGGTCGGCCCGACCAGCCGTTCCAGGGTCGACTGATCGGTGGGATCCATTGTTTGCCGGTTACTCCTGCTGGCATTCGCTTCGGTGAAGTTCACGGTACCGCCTGGGGAACCGGTGCCCGAACGGGCGTTCGATCATCGAACGGGGCCCATGGCGCGGCGCCGTCTCGTTCGGTGTCGGCCGCCGCTGGCACGATCCGGTAGCCGACGAGGTTTCGCGACATATCCCAGAATTGGCGAAGGGTCCCAGGCAGGGCGCAGGCGACGTTCTCCATCTCCTCGAACTGCTGACAGGTACCCATATGGGACATTTCAGGGGGCCGAATTGCTCAAGACCGGGACCAGGGGCGCCGATGGGTCCCTGTCGGGACGACAAATCGACCGATGAGAACCTCGACCACTTGGAGATGGCGACGATGAGTGACAAGCCCATGGGACCTGGCTGGTGGCAGGCCAGCGACGGCACCTGGCACCCCCCGGAACTGCATCCATCCATGCAGGGGGAGGCACCGTCTTCAGCCCAGACATCCACCCTGTCCACGCTCGCTACGACCGACGCCGTGGCCGTACCCACAGCCGATCCGGTCCAAATTGCGCCGATGCCCTCGATGGAATCGGTGGCGCAGGTCGCCCCGGTCGCACAGGCGGTCCCGGACCCGCAGGTCGCCCCGGTTGCCGCGGTCCCCTCACCGGTGCCGGCACAAGCGGTCGCCGAGGCGCCCGTCCACACACCCGTGGCCACGGTGGCGATGCCCGGGTTCGGACAGGTCCCGCCCCAACCTGTGCCATCTCTCGCAGACGTACAGGCGCAACCCAGTTGGTCAGGTGAGTCCGACCTCCGACCTTCCGCCGGCCCCATGTTCCCTGACATGTTCCAGCAGGCTGTTGCGGACTCTCACCTGGTCAGCGCGGTCGCAGTGAATTACGGCGACGGGGAGCACCACTCACTCGACGGAATGCCCCCGGCCGGTCAGGTCAACGACACCCAGCTCCTCGAGGCGTCACCGTTCAGGATGCCGGCCGAGATCGGTGCCTTCACCGGTGCATCGGCCAAGAAGCGTCGCTGGCACCACTGAGGTCGGATTACACCGAACTCCCGAAGATCTCCCGCCCGATCACCTCGCGCGGGGCCTCCGACTGACGCTCCCACCCCCGGGGAACGAGGATCGACCGCTGCTCCAGCGCTGGTCCGCTCAGTCGGGGTCCCCGGGGTGGTCACTCGTGGACCGGCAGCTCCAGCAGGGAACGCCAGTCCTGGATCTTCTCGGCGACCTGTAGCGGCGTGAGCCGCAATGTCGAATCATGGACACAGTCGGCGATGACGCGCTGGGCCTGGTAGTGGTGGGAGGCCGAACGGAAGAGCGGCTCGCGTGCCTCGATCAGGTCAGCGGGTGCGCCGACCAGAAAGCCCCACAGGGTGAACGCCAAGGTCAGGTCATGGATGACCGGGGCCCGTCCGAAGCTTGCCGCTCGGCGCATGGCTACGGCCGTGCAGCCGACCATGGCGTCCTCGGCCTGCTCGCCCGTTCCGAGGACCAGTCGGTCTTCGAACCGCCTGGCCAACTTGAGTGCGAAGCCTTGGTCAGGTCCCGGTGTACCCAGAAACGCCCCCGATGGTGCCCGGGTGCCCCGAAGCTCGGACGGACGGGAGGTCGTCCAGATCTCAGGGACGTGCAGTTGATATGCACGACGGACCTGGTCGGCCTCGACGACGGGGACGAAACTGGGCTGGGTCACGGGGTGCTCCTGGATTGCGGGTTCTGGTCGGGCGCACCGAGAACGTGCCATGCCCCGGACCCGATGTCCAGTTCAGGCGCCGTCCCGGCTTGTGTGGAGCAGACCGTAGACGACCGAGTCGGACAGGGCCTGCCACGAGGCGGCGATGATGTTCTCGGACACCCCGATGGTGGTCCAGATCCGGTCGCCATCGGTCGAGTCGATGAGGACCCGTGTCACCGAGCCGGTCCCTTTCGCCGAGTCGAGGACTCGCACCCGGTAGTCGACGAGGTGCACACCGTCGAGGGCCGGGTAGCGGCTCCCGATGGCCGCCCGGAGGGCACCGTCCAACACGTTGACCGGCCCGTTGCCCTCGGCGGTGGCCACGATCCGATCGTCGCCCACCCGGACCTTCACGGTGGCCTCGGTCGACAGTTCGTCGCCTTGATCGGCGATGACCCGGTACGACTCGAGCTCGAAGAACGACTGACGCCAGCCCGTCGAGTTGCGGAGCAGGAGCTCGAGGGAGCCGTCGGCCACCTCAAAGTGGTATCCCTGGTACTCGAGCTGCTTCAGCGAGTCGAGCACCGAGGTCATGGCGTCCGAGTCGAGTTCGAGCCCGAGCTCGGCGGCCTTCATCACCAGCGTCGAACGTCCGGCCATCTCCGACACCACGAACCGGGTGCCGTTGCCGACCAGATCGGGCGAGATGTGCTCGTAGGCGTCGGAACGGCGGGCGATTGCCGAAGTGTGCAGGCCCGCCTTGTGGGCGAAGACCGAAGCCCCCACGAACGGCTGCTGCGGGTTGGGGGCGATGTTCACCACCTCGGCGATGTGGTGCGCTACCGGGGTGAGCAGCGTCAGTCGATCAGACGGGATGGTCGACACACCGAGTTTGAGGGAGAGGTCCGGCACCACCGCGGCCAGGTCGGCGTTGCCGGCGCGCTCGCCGTATCCATTGACGCAGCCCTGGACGTGGGTCGCCCCTACGGTGACACCGGCCAGCGAGTTGGCCACGGCACAGCCACTGTCGTTGTGGAAGTGGACGCCGACCTGGGTCTCGAACCTATCGAGGACCGTGCTCACGATCCCCTGTACCTCGTAGGGCAGGGTGCCGCCGTTGGTGTCGCACAGGACCAGCGTCTCGGCGCCGGCCTCTTCGGCTGCCCGCAGGATGCGCAGGGTGAACTCGGGGTTGACCCTGAAGCCGTCGAAGAAGTGCTCGGCGTCGAGGAACACCCGCAGGTCGTTCGCCCGCAGGAACTCGATGGAATCGGCCACCATGGCGACGGCTTCGTCGAGAGTGGTGCGCAGCGCATCGACCACGTGGACCTCTGAGGACTTGGCCACGATGCAGACCGCCTCGGTCTGGGCGTCGACCAGATGGCGGAGGGTCTCATCGTCCTCGGCCCTGACACCGGCTCTACGGGTCGAACCGAACGCCACCAAAGTCGCCCGCTGGAGATCCAGCTCCTTGGGAGCGCGTGCGAAGAACTCGGCGTCCTTCGGGTTGGCCCCGGGCCATCCGCCCTCGATGAACGTCACCCCGAGGTGATCGAGCTGCTCGGCGACACGGAGCTTGTCATCGACGGTCAGTGACAGGCCCTCCTGCTGAGAGCCGTCCCGAAGTGTCGTGTCGAATACGTCGACTGCGCTCGGTAGGTCGGGCAGAACGAAGTCATGCCCTCCCCCGGGCATCGGACGCCGATCGCCGTCATCTCCGTCGCGATGGCGATCGTCGCCGGCCCGCTGGCCATGGGAGTGGGCGTGGGCCTCCTGGCCCGGCGTCAGCGGGTGAGTGTGGGCCGGGCCGCCGCCGTGGCTGTGGGAGTGACCGTGGCCATGGGCGGAGCGGGTCCCCCGCTTGGCCGCCGCATAGGAGTCGTCGTCAAGGGTCGGTCCGTCAGTCGACATAGTCCAACCAGTCCTTGTACCGGTCGACCTCGCCGCGCACGGTGCCGAAGTAGGTCTGCTGGATCTGCTGGGTGATGGGGCCGGGCTTGCCGGCCCCGACGACGCGATCGTCCACGGCGCGGATCGGCACAACTTCGGCGGCGGTCCCGGTGAGGAACGCCTCGTCCGCGGTATAGAGATCGGTCCGGATCAGTTGCTGGTAGTGGACCTCATGGCCGAGATCGCGGGCGATCGTCTCCACCGACTTCTGGGTGATCCCCTCGAGCGCGCCCGAGTCCGAACTGGGTGGGGTCAGCAGTCGACCATCCCGCACGACGAAGATGTTCTCGCCGGTGCACTCGCTGACGTTGCCATCGGGGGCGAGCAGAATCGCCTCGTCGTAGCCGGCCTTGATCGCCTCCACCTTGGCCAATGACGAATTAACATACATGCCGGTGCCCTTGGCGGCCGTCGGCACCGCATTGGGATCATGCCGCCGCCAGGAGGAGATCTTCATCGACACTCCGTTGGCGACTCCCTCGTCGCCCAGGTAGGTGCCCCAGGGCCAGCACGCAATCGACACGTTGACCGGGCTCGGGATCGGGTTCAGGCCCATTTCGCCATAGCCGAGGTAGACGAGCGGCCGAATGTAACAACCGTCGTCCATCCCGTTGACCCGGACCAGGTCGCGGGTGGCTTCGATGACCTCGTCCACACTGAAGGGGATGTCGATGAGGAAGACCGAGGCCGACACGAAGAGGCGTTCGATGTGGTCGCGCAGGCGGAACACTGCGACACCGCGGTCGGTCGGGTAGGCACGGATGCCTTCGAAGACACCGGAGCCGTAGTGCATGGTGTGGGTCAGGACGTGCACGGTGGCATCGGCCCAGTCGACGAACTCGCCGTCCATCCAGATCTTCTCGGTGGGGGTGATGGGCATGGCTCAGAGCCTTTCTGCGATTGCGTCGCCGATCTCGGAGGTCGAGAGCGTCGGGTCGGGGTTGGCATTGACGAATCCGGAGACGGCGGCGGTGACCGATGCGGCAGCCACCGACTCGCCGAGGAAGTCCAGCAGAAGTGCGGCCGAGCGGATTGCGGCGGCCGGATTGGCCTTTCCCGTCCCGGCGATGTCGTTGGCGGCCCCATGTACCGGCTCGAACATCGACGGGCCGGTCCGATCGGGATTGAGGTTGGCCGACGCGGCGTAGCCGATACCGCCGGCCACGGCACCGGCCAGGTCGGTGATGATGTCGCCGAACAGGTTGTCGGTGACGATCACGTCATAGCGGGCAGGGTTTTCGACCAGGTAGATACAGGTGGCGTCCACATGGTTGTAGTCACGGGAAACGTCCGGGTAGTCGGGTGCGACCTCATCCACGGTGCGCTGCCAGAGATCCCCCGCGAATGTCAGGACGTTGGTCTTGTGGACCAGGGTGAGGTGCCTCCGCTCACGGGTGGCGGCGAGGGCGAAGGCGTAGCGCGCACATCGCTCCACGCCGAATCGGGTATTGACCGATCCCTGGGTGGCGACCTCGAATGGGGTGCCCTTGCGCAGGAACCCGCCCTCACCGGCGTAGGTACCCTCGGTGTTCTCCCGGATCACGACGAAGTCACAATCCGGAGCCGGGGCGCCGGGAACCCCGGTGAAGGGCCGGAGGTTGATGTAGAGGTCGAGAGCGAACCGGAGCTTGAGGAGCATGCCCCGCTCGAGAGTGCCCGGCGGGACTTCGGTCGAGCCGACCGGTGCACCGATTGCACCGAGCAGAATGGCGTCCTGTCCCCGCAGCTCCTCCAGCACGCTGTCCGGCAGCACCTCGCCGGTGCGAATGTAGTGGTCGGCGCCGAGCTCGTAGTCGGTGGTGTCCAGGCTGACACCGGCGGCATGGACCACCTTGAGGGCCTCGGCGGTCACCTCGGGGCCGATCCCGTCACCACCGATCACGCCAACCTTGTACTTGCTCACGTTCTGCTTCCTCGTCTTCTCGTGCTGCTTCTGCTCTGACTGTCCCGGCCGGAAATTGAAAAACCGCCCACCAGGTGGACGGTCAGGAGGCACACACCGGGAACGGTGAGTGCCTAGTCGATAATGACTACGGTGACGCGCCGGGGCGACTCGCAACTCTGCATCCCCCCAGTGTCGCCGGTGCCGCCCGCGTCGTCAACCCCACCCTTTCTCCGAGGTCTCGCCACCCGGGCTGCCGGGCCGACGATCTCCGTACAGGAGATCCCGCGAGATCGCCCCTTCGCGCAGGCAGCGCGAGGCCGGTCCCCGGCACTCCACCACGGTCGAGGGGATCCCGTCGCACAACCCGCCGTCGAGTACGTACGCCAGTCCGTCGGATCCGGCGAACGCCGACTCCACCTGGGCCGGCGTCGTTGCCGGTGGCGCTCCGTGCCGGTTGGCGCTGGTGACGGCAAGCGGACCCAACAGCTCACACAGAGCCACCACGACCGGATGGTCGGGGCGCCGGACCCCCACCGTCCGACGCGCCGCCGGAGGCCCCCCCAGGTCCACGGTGAATGCGGCACGACGTGGAACCACAAGAGTGAGGGGACCGGGCCAGAACCTCTCCGCCAGATCGGCGGCCGCCACCTCGAGCTCACCGACCACGAGGGCCAGTTGTTCGGGCCCGGCCACCAGAACCGGGAGAGGTACGTCCTCGGGGCGGCCCTTGAGCGCGAACAGGCGGGCGACCGCTTCCGGCTGTGTCGGGTCCGCGGCCAGGCCGTAGACGGTGTCTGTCGGTACGGCCACCACGTCACCGTCGGCCAGCGCCGACGCCGCCGACCGCAATGACGCGGGCTCGCCCGCCGAGAGCAGTTGCACCCCCATCACCCCTCAGCCACGGCCAATCTGATCACCGTTGCGCCACCAACATCCGCACCCGACCAGCCAGATCCCGGGCGTTCCCCGCCCGGGTGAATCCCGCCCGGCGGGCGGCCTCGATCGCCCCGCAGGCCTGCGAAGGCGCCAGTTCGACGACGAGAGCTCCGCCGGGGCGCAACCACCGCATCGCCCCTTCCACCACCACCTCGACATCGGCCATGCCGGCGACTCCCGAGGGCCCTCTGGCTGCCACCAGGGCACCGATGGGCTCCCAATCGCGCACGCCGGAGTCGAGGTCGCCGTACTCCTCCTCCGACACGTACGGCGGATTGGACACGACAAGGTCGACCTGGCCAACCAGTAGCGAAGGCAGTGCGTCGTACCAGGTACCTACCTTCAGGGTCACCCGGCGGGCGGCATCGGGATCGAGCACCTCCAGCGAAGTCAGGTTGGACCGGGCGACAGCTATGGCGTCGGGTGAACGATCGGTAGCCCAGACCTCGACGGGCTTCCCGGTTGCCGGGCCTTCCAGGGCCAACGACAGTGCGATCGCACCGGAACCGGTGCCGAGATCGACGCAGACAAGAGGGTCGCGATTGTCCGGCCGGGCCACCACCATCCGTGTCAGTTCGGCAAGGGCGGACTCGACCACCTGCTCGGTCTCCGGTCGGGGGATGAGGACCCGCCGATCGACGGCCAGCTCCAGTGAGCGGAACTGCCACGTGCCGAGCACATACTGCAGCGGCTCCCCCGACGCACGGCGAACAGCCAGGGCGTGGGCGTGGGCGTGCACCTCACCATGGGTGCCACCTTGATACGTGCGTTCGACGTGCTCGACGATCCAGGTGGCCTCCCGGGCCGAGCCGACGGTTGCGGTCACATCAGCCATCAGTTCAGCACGGCCCGGGCACGCGGCCACTGACGAGCGATCGGATCCACTGACCATGTCGTCCTCAGCCGTCGTCCAGCTGCCGGTACCGCTTGTCAGCCATCAGGGCGTCGGTAAGTTCGTCGAGGTCGCCCATCAGAATGCGGTCGAGCTTATGGAGAGTCAGCTTGATGCGGTGGTCGGTTACCCGGTTCTCCTTGAAGTTGTACGTACGGATCTTCTCGGACCGACCGCCGCCGCCCACCTGACTCCGGCGCTGTTCCGACAACTCGGCCGCCTGGCGGTCCTGCTCAGCTTTCAACAGCCGCGATCGCAGGACGATCATCGCTTTGGCCCGGTTCTGGATCTGGCTCTTCTCGTCCTGCATGGCCACCACGATTCCGGACGGAACATGGGTGATCCGCACGGCCGAATCGGTGGTGTTCACCGACTGCCCGCCCGGTCCGGTGGAGCGGTAGACGTCGATCTTCAGGTCGCTCGGGTCGATGTCCACATCGACCTCCTCGGCCTCGGGGAGCACGGCCACGGCGGCGGACGACGTGTGAATCCTCCCCTGGGATTCGGTGACCGGGACCCGCTGCACCCGATGGGGGCCACCTTCGTGCTCGAGGCGGAGCCAGGCGTCGTCGCCCTTGACCAGAAAGGTGATCTCGTTGAGGCCGTCGCGTTCGGACGGGCTGGACGAGAGCACCTCGATCTTCCACCCCTTGGCCGCCGCATATCTCGAATACATCTCGTAGAGGTCCTTGGCGAAGAGGTTCGCCTCCTCACCGCCCTCGGCTCCCCGGATCTCCAGAATCACGTTGCGGCCGGCATTGGGGTCCCGCGGCACCAACAGCAAGCGGAGCTCCTCTTCGAGCCGCTCGATGTCGGCGTCCGCCTGGGACACCTCGGCTACGGCGAGTTCGCGCTCTGCGCCGGACGAGTCGGCGACCATCTCGCGCGCCGCCTCGAGGTCCTCCGAGGCGGTCTCGAGCCGGCGGAAGCAGCCCACGACCTCCTCGAGCTCACGATGGCGCCGCGAGACCTCGCGCAGGCGCTTGGGGTCCGACGACAAGCTGGGGTCGTTGAGCTCGGTGAGGACAGACTCGTACTCTCCCTCGAGATCGACCAGTCGGTCCCTCAGTCGGTCGTTGAGCACGGTGGAGAGGGTATCGTCACCCGGCCGTCACCCCATCGATCGCCTGATCGGCGATCGGGCAGCGACTCGACGGAAGTTGAGGATGGTCCGGCCGAGACGCATCGGCCGGATACGTCAGTCCTCCGATGTGGTGGCAGGCTTCTTCTTCCGACCGCCCGTTGCGTACCGGCGCTGGAAGCGCTCGACGCGACCGCCGGAGTCCACCAGCTTCTGCTTGCCGGTGAAGAACGGGTGGCACTCGTTGCAGAGCTCGAGGGTGATCTCGGGCTTGGTGGAGCGGGTGGTGAACGTGTTCCCGCACGAGCAGCGAACCGAGGACTGCACGTAATCGGGGTGGATGTCGGTCTTCATTGAGGTCTCCTGTTGTAGCGGCACGGTGTCGTGCGGTGGCACGGTGGTCGGGCACCGCCCGATTGCAGACCACAGAGTCTAGCGGAGCCGGCACTCGACCCGTCCTGCGCCCGGGATGTCGGCACAGGTGCCGGGATACGTCGGCTGGATGTCAGGTGGCGGGGCCCTTGGCGATCTCGGCCAGGAATTCGTCGTTGCTCTTGGTCGTGCGGATCTTGTCCATCAGCAGCTCGAGGCCGGCGGCGGCGCTGCCTTCGTTGGCCAGAGCGTTCAACACCCGGCGGAGCTTCCAGACCTGCTGGAGCTGGGACCGGTCGAAGAGCAGCTCCTCGTGTCGGGTCGAACTGGCATTCACGTCGATCGACGGGTACAACCGACGTTCGGCCAGACGCCGATCGAGCCGGAGCTCCATGTTGCCGGTGCCCTTGAACTCTTCGAAGATCACCTCGTCCATCTTGGACCCGGTCTCCACCAGCGCGGTCGCCAGGATGGTGAGCGAGCCGCCCTCCTCGATGTTGCGGGCGGCGCCGAAGAACCGTTTGGGCGGATAGAGGGCGCCGGAGTCGACACCACCGGACATGATCCGGCCGGTGGCAGGCTGCGCCAGGTTGTAGGCGCGGGCCAGGCGGGTGATGCCGTCGAGGATGATCACCACGTCGCGACCGGCCTCGACCAGGCGCTTGGCCCGCTCGATGGCGAGCTCGGCCACGGCTGTGTGCTCCTCGGACGGACGGTCGAACGTCGATGCCACGACCTCACCCTTGACCGAGCGGCGCATGTCGGTGACTTCTTCGGGTCGCTCATCGACCAGGAGCACCATGAGATGGACATCCGGGTTGTTGGCCTCGATGGAGTGGGCGATGTGCTTCATCACCGTGGTCTTGCCCGCCTTGGGCGGTGAGACGATGAGCCCTCGCTGGCCCTTGCCGATCGGCGACAGCAGGTCGACGATCCGGGCGGTCATGTTCTCCTTGTCGCCCGGCATCTCGAGGTGCAGTCGCTCGTCCGGAAACAGCGGCGTCAGGTCCTCGAAACGGGGTCGCAGGCGGGCCACCTCGGGATCCATGCCTGAGACCGTGTCGATCTGCAGTAGGGCCGGGAACTTCTCGGTCGATCCGGCGGGTCGGCACGAGCCTTCGACGCTGTCGCCCTTGCGGAGCGCGAATCGGCGGGCCTGACTGATCGAGACGTAGACATCCTTGGCCGATGGGAGGTAGCCCTCACAGCGCAAGAAGCCGTAGCCCTCATCGCGAAGATCGAGCAGACCGCGCACGGGGATGAGTTCCCCCTGGTACTGCTGCTCCTGGTTACCGCCCCCCTGCAGGTCGCCCTCGGTTCCACCTTGGCGTTCCCGGCCCCGACGGCGGCGGTTCGATCGGCGGTTGCCCGCATCGTCGGCGCCACCCCCCTGGCCGCCCTGGTTGTTCCGATTGCCCTGGTTGCCCTGGTTGTTCCGATTGCCCTGGTTGTTGCCCTGGTTGTTCCCCTGGTTGCGGTTGCCCTGATTCTGGTTGTTCTGGTTGTTCTGGTTGTTCCGGTTGTTCCGGTTTCCCTGATTCTGGTTGTTGCCCTGCCCCCCGGCCTGGTTGTTCTGGCGGGTCTGACCGCCACCGTTCTGACCCGAGCGGCTGATGGCCTCATCGGTGGAGTCGGTGTCGGCGGAGGTCGATTCAGCACCCGCCACGGTGGCCGAAGTCGAGCCGGGAATATCGTCGAAGTCGTAGTCCAGCTCGGTGGACACGTCGGTGGAGGTGGCGTCGTCGGCGGGGCCGAACGATTGCACGACCGGCTTTCGGGACGAGCTGCGAATGTCCGCAGGATCGGCGTGATCACCGTTGGCGGTGGGTGCCTCGTCGGTGCTGCCGTTGTCAGTGCTCGCCGGACGGCTGCGCCCGCCTCGCGGGGCCCGGGCTGCCGGGGCCGCCGGGGCCGCCGGGGCTTCCGACGACGCACCATCCACGGCCACGCCGGTGGCCTTCAGGATGCCGTCGATGATGTCGGCTTTCTTGGTTCGGGTGTTGGTCTTCACAGACAGGGCCTGTGCGATCGCGTGGAGCTCGTCGCGCTCCTTGCTCTCCAACACCGAGCGCTCGAGCTGCTGTTCGGCAGTCATCGGCTTCCTCGTTTCAGCATGTCCTCGTTGGCGTGTGGGTGGGACCCCACGCCAGGGAAATAAGGGGATGGGGAGGTGGGATTCCCGGGACGGATCCCGGATGCATCTCCCCCCGACGCCTGACACGGGCTGGTCGAGAGCATCGAACCAGAAGGTCCCGCCCGCAGGCCCGAACGGGCAAACTGCGAAGGCGAAGGTGCTATCAGCATACAGCGTCCGCCGCCCGAGCGGCAACATACTCCCCGCCAGGTCTCTGGAAGCCCTTTCAGTACAGGTCAGTTGAGCAGGATCACAGGGAAAGCTCCTGGAGAACCGCACCCAGGTCGGCGTCGACGACGGTCGGCACACTGATCTGGCTGATGGCGATGTCCGGGTCTTTCAGTCCGTGCCCGGTGAGCACACAGACGACAGTTGAACCGGCGCCCAGCCCGTCAGGTAGTCCGTGTGCCAAGAGACCCGCGACCGACGCGGCCGAAGCCGGTTCACAGAAGACCGACTCTTCGGTGGCGAGGAATCGGTACGCCTCGAGGATCTGGTCATCGGTCACCGAGTCGATGCCGCCCCCCGACTCGGAAGCCGCCGATGTCGCCCCGTACCAACTGGCCGGATTACCGATCCGGATCGCCGTGGCCACGGTGTCGGGATTCTCGATCGGGTGCCCGACGACGATAGGGGCGGCACCGGCCGCCTGGAAGCCCAGCATGCGGGGCAGACGGGTCGAGCGGCCCGCCTCTTTGAACTCGAGGTAGCCCTTCCAGTAGGCGGTGATGTTTCCTGCATTGCCGACGGGGATGCAGTGGACGTCGGGGGCGTCGCCCAACTGATCGACGATCTCGAAGGCACCGGACTTCTGGCCCTCTATCCGGTAGGGGTTGACCGAGTTGACCACCGTCACCGGTGCCTTCTGCCCGAGTTCGCGGACGATCTCGAGTGCCTGGTCGAAGTTGCCCCGAAGCTGGAGAACCTTCGCTCCGTGGATGAGCGCCTGGGCGAGTTTGCCGAGGGCGATATGGCCTTCTGGGATGAGGACGGCGCAGGTCAATCCGGCCCTGGCGCTGAAGGCGGCAGCCGAAGCTGAGGTGTTTCCGGTCGAGGCGCACACCACAGCCTTCGCCCCCTCCTCGACCGCCTTGGAGATGGCCATGGTCATACCTCGGTCCTTGAACGACCCGGTGGGGTTGGCCCCCTCGATCTTCAATAGGACACGCGCCCCCACTCGGCTGGACAACCGGGGCGCTTCGAGCAACGGTGTCCCACCCTCGAGTAGCGACACCACCGGGGTATCGGCCGTCACGGGGAGGAATTCGCGGTACTCCTCGATGACACCGCGCCAGCCCAGGGCCCGGCCGCCGCCTGTCTCCACCGACGTCACGACGCACCTACGATCCGCATGACTCCGCCGATCCGCTCCACCACATCCAGACCCTCGAGGGTGGCCAACGTGGCCCGCACGTCTCCCTCGCGGGCCAGGTGGGTGACGAATACCAGACGAGCTTCGCCCGACGCCCCCTCCTGCTCCACCGAGCGGATGGACACGCCGTTGGTCCCGAACGCCGTCGTGACTGAGCCGAGGACACCGGGCAGGTCGGCCACGTCGAGGCTGATGTAGAACCCGGCCACCAGATCGGCCTCGGGCACCAGGTGCGCCGGCTGGCGGTCCGGCGCAGGCGCGGTGGTCCCGGCCAGCAGATTCCGGGTGGCATCGATCAGATCGCCCACCACGGCGCTGGCCGTTGGCAGCCCGCCGGCACCTTGTCCGTAGAGCATCAACTCCCCCGCCGCCTCACCCTCGATGAACACCGCGTTGAACGCGTCCCGCACACCGGCAAGGGGGTGGGCGGTGGGGACCAGGGCCGGGTGGACGCGGACCGACAGGCCGTCGGCGCCCGACCGCTCCACGATGGCCAGAAGCTTGATCACATACCCGGCGCGCCGGGCGAAGTCGACGTCGGCCGACGAGATCCCGGTGATTCCCTCGCGGAGCACAGCGTCATCGGAGACGTTGTATCCGAAGGCCACTCCAGCCAGAATGGCGGCCTTGGCGGCGGCGTCGAAGCCCTCCACGTCGGCCGTCGGGTCCCGCTCGGCAAGGCCGAGCGCCTGCGCCTCGGACAGCACGGTGCCGTAGTCGGCCCCCTGTTCCCCCATTTTGGTCAGAATGAAATTGGTCGTCCCGTTGACGATGCCCATCACCCGGTGGATCCGCTCGCCGGTGAGGGACTCGCGCAATGCGCGCACGAGCGGGATGGCACCAGCCACGGCGGCCTCGTACAACAGATCCACGCCCCGTTCGCGGGCCAGGGTCCGCAACGCCACGCCGTCGGGTGAGGCCAGTAACGCCTTGTTGGCGGTGATCACCGGCCGGCCGGCGTCGAGGGCTTTCCGCACCAGAGACCCGGCCGGTTCGAGGCCACCGATCAGCTCCACCACCACGTCGACCTCGGGGTCGCTGACCAGTGCGGCGGCGTCGGAAGTCAGCAGGTCCCTGGGAACGTGAGCAGGACGAGGGGCGTCGCAGTCCTGGACGGCGATCCCGGCGATGGTAACCCGGGCGCCCGACTGCACGGCGAGGGCCTCGGACCTACTCTGCACGATGCCCACCAATGCCGCCCCCACGTTGCCGCAGCCGAGGATGGCCACCCGGATATCACGAGGGGTCGTGGGCGCCGAGGTCACCTGGTCACGCTACCGCCTCCACGAGGTGGCGACGGTCGTCCACGGTGGGTTCAGTCGTCCAGTCGGACCAGATCGTCGAGTGTCTCGCGACGCACCACCGTCCGGGCTGCACCGTCCGCCACGAATACCACCGCGGGACGGGGAACCTTGTTGTAGTTGGAGGCCATCGAGTGGCCGTAGGCCCCGGTGACCGGGGTGCACAGAACGTCGCCGATGATGAGGTCGTCGGGCACGAACCCCTCGGCCACCACCACGTCGCCCGTCTCGCAGTGCTTGCCCACCAGACGGATCGGAACTGGACGCGGGGCCGCCGCTTCACGGGGCAGGAATGCCTCGTAGCCGCTGCCGTAGAGCACGGGCCGTGGGTTGTCGCTCATGCCACCGTCGACCGCCACATAGGTGCGGTGCCCGGGAACGTCCTTGACCGTTCCGACCCGGTACAGGGTCACGCCTGCAGTCGCCACGATCGATCGGCCCGGCTCAGCGGTGACCCGCACGGTCTCGGCGATCCCGGCCGCCCGGCATGCGCCACGAACCGACGCTGCCCATTCGGCCATCGGAGGCGCCTGCTCGCCGTTGACATAGGCGACGCCCAGACCTCCTCCGACCACCAGCTCGGGCAGGCCGAGCGGTGCGACGAAGCCGGCCAGGACATCGACGGCCTGGACGAACGGATCGAGTGCGAACACCTGGCTCCCGAGGTGGGCGTGGATCCCGACGAAATCCACCACTCCGGAAGCATCGAGCGCCTTCAGTCGCTGCACCGCCGCGGTCGGCCGCACCCGAGGAAATGCCGAAGCCGAACTTCGAGTCCTCCTGACCGGTGCGAACGAACTCGTGGGTATGGACCTCCACCCCGGGGTGATCCTGGCCAGTACCCGGGGCCGCCAGCGGGCCGCCGACTCGGCGTCCATGGGACCATTCCCGATTGCCAGTGGATTTGCCACCAGCTGCTCGATCCGGTCGATCTCGTCGAAGGAGTCGACGACAATTCGACCGACTCCCGACCGACAGGGCGGCCGCCAGCTCTTCGGTCGATTTGTTGTTGCCGTGGAGGACCAGCCGGTCGGCGGGCACGCCGGCGGTCAGGGCCACGTGGAGCTCGCCACCGGTCGACACGTCGAGACACATACCTTCTTCGTGGGCCAGGCGCGCCATGGCGACGCAGAGGAAGGCCTTCGTGGCGTAGGCCACCCCGTCGCCCCAGGCCGCGACCGCCTCCCGGCAGACGGCGCGCAAGTGGGCTTCGTCATAGACGAAGAGCGGCGTGCCGTGGATCTCGGCCAACTCCAGCAAATCGCAGCCACCGATCGAGAGCCGGCCATCGACGCCCATCACCGCCGTCGAGGGAAGGAGGGCGGGGTCGACCGGTCCGGTGGGGACGGGCACGGTCACATCTCCTCGGGCGCGGACACGCCGAGGAGACCGAGCCCGATGTTCAGCCCGATGCGCGATGCCTCGACCAGCCACAGTCGCGCCTGGGCCAGGGCCGGGTCGACATCGTCGGCCAGAATCGGGCAGTCGTGATAGAAGCCGTGGAAGCTCGACAGCCAGCCGACGGACCCACGTGGTCACCTTCGTCGGGGCACGGTCGACGGCAGCGTCCGCCACGACCTCGGGCAACTCCTCGAGACAGCCGGATCAGCTCGAGCTCCCGGGGGTGAACGAGCAGCGACAGGTCCACCTGGTCCAGCGGGGACCGGGCGATACCTCGCTCTGCCGCCTTGCGGCCCACTCCGGCGATCCGCGCCGTGGCCATCTGGACGTAGAAGACCGGATTCTCCGCCGACTGCTCACGCACCGTCGCGAGATCGAAGGTGGCAGCCTGATCGAGCGTGCTCATGAGGCTGAGGATCCTGGTGGCGTCGGGACCGATGTCGTTGATCACCGTGTCGAGGTCGATGGCATTGCCCGCTCTCTTCCCCATCTTGACCGACTCACCGCCGTCCACGAGGGAGACCATCTGGCCGAGCTTCACCTCGAGCCGACTGGGATCGACACCGAGCGCCTCGACACCGGCCATCGAGGCTGGCCACCTGCCCGTGGTGGTCGGCACCGAAGACGTCGATTACCCGGTCGAAGCCGCGGACGAGGAACTTGTCGCGGTGGTAGGCCAGGTCGCCCGCCAGGTAGGTGGCGTCTCCGTTCTCCTTGCGGAGCACCCGATCGCGGGTGTCGCCGAGTTCGGTCGACCGGAACCAGGTCTTCCCATCCTCTTCGAAGATGAACCCTTTGGCGTCGAGTAGGGCGATCGTCTCGTCGACCGCGCCGCTCTCCTCGATCGAGGCCTGGGAGTACCACTCGTCGAAGACGATCCCCACCGAGTCGAGGGTCGCCTTGATGCGCTCGAGAATGCTGCTCCGCCGCCCAGCGCCCCGCAACGGTCTCGTCGTCCGGACCGTCGTAGGAGGCGGCCAACTCGGACACGTACCCGCCCTGGTACCCGCCCTCGGGCACCTCCTCGCCTTTGTGGCGGGCCAGCAGGCTCCTGCCGAGGGTACGGATCTGGCCGCCGGTGTCGTTCACGTAGTACTCGCGGCTGACCACATGGCCGCTCCTGGCGAGCACACGGGCCAGAGCGTCGCCGTAGCTTCCCCACCAGCCGTTGCCGACGTGGATGGGCCCGGTCGGATTGGCCGAGATGAACTCGACCTGTACCTTCTCCCCGTGGCCGATATCGGGGCGGGCGTACCCCTCCTCCCCCTCAACCAGCACGGCGGCAAGGGCATCGTGCAGCCAGCCGTCATCCAGACGGAAGTTGACAAAACCGGGACCTGCGACCTCGACGGAGACCACGTGATTGGGCAGGTCCCGCTCCAGAGCAGCGACGATCGACGTGGCCAGGGCCCGGGGATTGGTGCCCGCCTTCTTGGCCGTGACCATGGCCACGTTGGTGGACCAGTCCCGTGCTCGCGGCTGGCAGGGCGCTCGAGGTGCACGCGGCCGGGCGACGGCGAAGTCCAGGCTCATTTCAGCGGCAGCCGTCGGCAGCAGCGGCGGCCACGGCGTCGGCCAACTGGTCATGAATCGGCCGGTATCCGGCTCGGTCGGGGCGGGGTGGTCGTCGGGAGCGGGCATCGTGGCCCGAGGATACGCGGTCATAGCCCGATCCCCAGGGACGACCACCGCGAGGCGCCGGAGTACCGGCCCCGTCGTTGGCAGTAGAGTTGCATGTTCTGCAGCGGGTCCCGGATGCCAGATGACCGGACCGGACCCACCGCTGCCCCTGTAGCTCAGCGGATAGAGCGTCGGCCTCCGGAGCCGAAAGCGCAGGTTCGAGTCCTGCCAGGGGCACTTTTTGGAAGGCCACCGACTCGCAGTTCGAACTCAGGTCGAGAGCGTCGAATCCGAGTTCCAGGTCAGAGCTATTTCAAGCATTCAGGGGCACCTTCAGCACTGTCCCTGTGTGCCGCGGGCTGAACGGCACGGTGCATTTAGTCGCTTGCCTTGCGCCTGATGGGCATCATCGTCTCTTGACACGGCTCGGCCGTGAAATCCAGCACCAGCTGGTTGAAGAGATCCGGCTTCTCCATGGGGAGCAGGTGAGATGCGCAAGGCACAACAGCCAACTGACCGTTCACGACTCTGTGCGAAAACTCTTCGGCATGCTCCACGCGGATGAAGTCGTCATCGCCGACGATTACGAGTGTCGGTGCCACGATCTGCTGCATCCGTGCCGTCCAATCGAAAGGCTCGGCCCACATCGTGCGGATCTTCTCCCATACTTCGGGAAAGTGTCCGGGGCCGTCCGGGGAAGCTTGGGCGTACATGGCGGCGAACATCTCCATGTCCTCATCCCCGGGCGCGAGGGCAACAAGCTCCTCCATCGCTCCCGGAACATAGCCGTCGCTCGAAAAGCCGGACCCAGTGACAGTGAGCGTCCGGACCAGTTCGGGGCGCTCCGCCGCGATCAGAGTGCCCACCATTCCCCCATCGCTCCAACCAAGCAGATCGACCGGCCCGAGGTCCATAGCGACGAGGAAGCTCACCGTCTGGTGGGCCATCGCCTGATACGTCAACGGGCCGGGCCGGTCAGGCGTATGACCGTGAGCCTGTCGCTCTGGTGCGACCACATGACGGTGCGGCGACAATCCCGAGAACTGCGATGCCCACGTGGAGTTGTCTGCCAAACCCCCGTGGAGGAGCACGATGGTTTCTCCATCGCCCTCGGTCTCATAGAAGAAGGGCAGGCCATCGAGGTCGATGGTCCCATGCGTGCGTGAGGTAGCCACTGACTAATCCTAGGTGGCCCTTCTGGATGTCGATTCGCAGTCGGCTGCCCAAATGGGCGGTGAATAGGCAGGCAACATTCATACCTCGTCAACTGCTCCGAGCCTGCGAATCCCACGCCTTCGAAGCATTCCCACCGAATCTGTCACCTCACTGCATTTGTTGATCTTTCACTACCGGTGCTTTGGGTCTCAGTCAACGAACACCTGGCGCAATTCAATTTGGGATCCGGCCGATCAAACGGTGCCCGCTCCCTGGGTCGTTCGGCCCACGATGAACCGGGTCTCCCGGCCATTGACCTGGAGGGAAGATGGAAGCGCCCGCGGACATGCTGAAATGAGTCCACTGGCGACAAATATCTTTTGGACCTACGATTGCGGTCTTCGACGCTGCCTTTGGTTGGGTTCGTCAAGAAGGGGGCAAATCATGCATATCCGTCCGTCCCGTAGGATCTTGGTCCTCGCCGCCAGCACGGCCATCGGTCTGCTCGCCTTCGTTATTCCGGCCACGCCGGCATTCGCGGGCTCCCCCACGATTGCGGTCACCCCGAGTACGGGCACGTCCGGGGCGATCGTATCGGTGAGCGGTAGCGGTTGGACTGCCTTCGATTCCATCCGAGTGAACCTGGTCCAGAGCGCGACCTCCACGTTCATGTGCTATCTGACCGCCAACTCGGCCGGCACCGTCACGTCTCAGACCTGCACCGTACCGACCTCGATCGTCCAAGGCGCGTACACACTCACCGCCATCGACTCCACATCGAGCGCGACCGCACCGTTCACTCTGAACCCGGGAATAACCGCTCTCGGCTTCAACGGCGCCAGCGCGAACGATGTGGCGTCGGGCCAGACCATTGGCTTGACCGGTAGCGGCTTCACCGCCACCTCCGCGCTGAGTGCCAAGTTCAACGGGACGGCTGTCACCCTCACCCCGGCCACCACCACCACGACAGTTGGCGCGTTCACCGGGACAGGAATCGTGATCCCGGCCGCCACCCCAGCCGGGCTCTACCCCGTGACGGTCACCGACGGGTCGAGCCACAGCGCCACCGTGCACCTGACCGTATACAAGCCGACACTCACAGCCACGCCCTCCACGGGTGTGTCAGGTGCGGCCGTCAGCCTGAGCGGAACCGGCTGGCCGAGCAACGACTCCGGCCTGCGGGTAGAGCTCAATGTGGGCACCGCGCAGAACTTCGTCTGCTACACCTCAACTGACGGCAACGGCAACCTTGCCACCTCCTGCACCGTGCCCACCACCCTGATCCAAGGCAAGTACAACTTGGTCGTCGAAGACAACTCGTTGGCTGTCACGATCCCGTTCACGCTCAACCCGGGAATCACCGCGCTCGGCTTCAGCGGCGCCTCACTGATCGACGCAGCGTCGGGTCAGACCGTGGGTTTGAACGGCAGCGGGTTCGCGGCCAACTCCGCCCTCAAGGCCACCCTCAAGGGAAAAGCCATTGCGCTGACCTTCGCGACTACCACCACGGCGGACGGCGCGTTCACCGGTACGGGGATCGTGATTCCGACCTCGACCAAGACGGGTATCTACCCGGTCACTGTCACCGACGCCTCATCCAACAAGGCCACCATCGAAATCAGCGTCTACAAGGCGTCTCTGAAGGCAACGCCCACGGCGGGTGTCTCAGGTGAGATCGTCAGCCTCAGCGGAACGGGTTGGCCGAGCAACGACTCCGGCCTGCGGGCGGAGCTCAACGTGGGTACCGCGCAGAACTTCGTCTGTTATGCCACCACCGATGGCAGCGGCAACCTTGCCACCTCGTGCACCGTGCCCACCAACTTGATTCAGGGTAAGTACAGCCTGGTGGTCGAGGACGGCTCGTTGGCCGTCAAGACCTCCTACACGTTGAACCCAGGGATCACGGTGCTGGGCTTCAACGGCACATCGGCGATCACCGCAGCGTCGGGACAGACCGTGGGCTTGACCGGAAGCGGGTTCGCGGCCAACGCGACGCTCAAGGCCACCTTCAACGGCGCATCGGTTCCGCTCACCGCGGCGGCGAGCACCTCGGCCGATGGAGCGTTCACTGGCACGGGGATCGTGATTCCGGCGGCTACGGCGGCCGGAGATTACCCGATCACCGTCAAAGACAGCTCCGGACACGTCGCGACGGCGACGGTAAATGTCTTCGCGGCCACCTTGACCGCCACGCCCACCGCTGCGATCTCGGGCCAGACCTTCGAGGTCAACGGAACCGGCTGGCCCAGCAACGACACCGGCATCCAGGTCCAGCTCGACGTGGGCACTTCGAAGACATTCGTCTGCTACGCCTCAACCGACGGCAATGGCAACCTGGCGCAGACGTGCACCGTGCCGACCGGATTGATCCAAGGTCCATACAGCCTGGTGGTCGAGGACGGTTCCCTGGCGGTCTCCACCCCGATCACCGTCGATCCTGGTATCTCGTTGTTCGCAACGAACAGCACGGCATTGACATCGGCCGCTCCCGGCACCGCCGGCACCGTGTCGGGAAGCGGATTCGCTCCCAACTCGACGATCGTCAAGCTGACCATCGGCTCGACCGTGGTGTCGTTCACCACCGCCCCGGTGACCGGGGCCACCGGCTCGTTCAGCGGGGGCGCCTTCACCGTTCCCTCGTCGATGGCAGCAGGTGTCTACACCGTCACCGCGACAGACTCGTCCAGCAACAAGGGAACTGCGCAGTTGACCGTGACCTGACAGGTTCGGCCCGGCCGGGAGTGGCGTATGACCTGGCGACATTGGACTGCCCGCACCCTGGTGAAGGACGGACCCGATTGACGACGACTCAATAGCCGTCTCGGCCCTCAGGACGAGTGGCCCACCAGCAAGGCAAATCCTCGCCACCGCCACAGGCAATCGACTTGAGACAACCCGGCTACTCGCATCCAGTCAAGTTGGGCTTCGACAGGCGCGAGCCTGTCCTCGGGGTCGTCGTCGGGACGACCGATGAGATTCAGGAACTGGCGGTGAAGCTCCGGGGTGGCTGAGGCGACGACTTCGAGGTTGGCGAAGACTCCGTTGTCGGTGAGCTGCGACGCGACCTCACTGAACAGCTCCCGTTTTCGCCGGTCCTCGACGTGGTGGATGGAGAATCCAGCGACGACGACGTCGAACGGTCCGAGGGACGTAAGCGGATCATCCAGATTCCACTGCCGGACGTCCACCCGGTGATCGTCATTGAATCGATCCCGGGCGTACCCGAGCATGACCGGCGACGAGTCGACGGCTACCAGGCGTTCGACGCATGGACGATGTTCGAGGACGAGAGCAGCCAGCCGGCCGTCACCACAACCCAGATCGAGCACGGAGCGGGGTGAATCGGGAAGCACCGAAACCAGCACTTCTTCACCCGCTGCCCGAGGGGCCAATCCACCGATCCGGCTCAGGTAGTGGTCCGCTCGCTCTGGATCGCTCCAGGTGACCGATTTCTGATTACCCGGATCCGGCGAGCTGGCCACCCCTAGATACTGACCGACAGAGCGCCACGGTGCCTGTCGATGTCTGCCTCACCGGAACTCCGCCGGGCCGGCCCAGTTCGATGCCGGGCATTACCATGAGGCGGTGTCAACCCCCTGGGCGCTGACCCGCAGGCAGTTCCTGGGTACCACCGGCATTGCGGCGGCGACGGCATTGCTCGGGGGCTGCACCACCACTCCGCGCCCGGATCCGGCGACTGCGGGACGCGCTGTCGTCATGGGGGCCGGGCTCTCCGGATTGACCGCGGCGCTCGCTCTCCGGGCCCGAGGTTGGGAGGTGGTCGTACTGGAAGCCCGAAATCGCGTCGGCGGACGGGTACACACCCTGCACAGCCCGTTCACCGACGGTCTCCATGTCGAGGCCGGCGGTGAGTCGATCGACGGCAACCACGTCCAGATCCAAGCACTGGCACGCCACTACCGTCTGGCGCTGGCACACCGACCGGCGGACAAGCTCGATGACGCAGCGTTCTACCGAGGGGGCCGTCGGAGCGTCCTGAAGGCAATGGCCAGCACCGACCCCGGGGCCTTGGCCGGCTACGTCGCGTTCGGCGACGCCCTGGTCGAAATGGCCGGAGACCTCGACCCAGCCCATCCTGAACTGGCACCGCAGGCCGAGCTCTGGGACATGCAATCGCTCCAGGACTTCGCTACCGCCCAATCGCTGGATGCCGACGCCGATCTCCTCGTTCAGTCGGACTATCGGGGCAACTACAACGCTCAGCTCGACCAGGTTTCGCTTCTGTTCGTGCTCCAGCAGTCGGTCGTCGATGAAGCGCTGCCCGAGTCCGGCGTCGAAATCATGAGGATCGCCGCAGGCAACAGCGCCCTGCCCGAGGCCATGGCCCACGATCTCGGATCGGCGGTCCGGCTCGACTCGCCGGTCACCCGGGTCGAGCAGCACCCCTGGGGAGTGCGAGTGACGAGCGGCTCGGCGACTGGCCCCACCACCACGGTGGATGCTGCACGCCTCGTGGTGGCGGTACCGCCACCTACGCTCCGAGCCGTCTCGTTCGACCCTCCACTCCCTCCGGGGGTCGCGGCGATGATCGACGAGCTCGATCTGGGTCATGCCCTGAAAGTGTCGACACAGTATGACCATCGATTCTGGTTGTCCGAGGGACTGTCGGGATTCACCATCACCGACCTGCCCTTCGGTGTGGGGTGGGATGCCACCGATTCCATGCCGGGCGGTCCCGAGCGGCCGGGAGTGCTCACCCAATTCGTGACCGGGGACGTCGCCAGATCCGGGGCGGCTCTCAGTGATCAACGCCGCATCGCGACATTTCAGCAACAACTGGACGTCGTCTACCCCGAAGGGAAGTCGGACAGGAGCGATACCGCCACCACCATGGCTTGGGCCAACGAGCGGTACACGGGAGGAGGATATGCCGTGTACGCCCCGGGTCAGCTGACGCGGTTCTGGCCCCTGTTACGGGAGCCTCACGGCGCCATCTGGTTTGCCGGCGAGCATACCGAGACCTTGGCCGGGTACATGGAGAGCGCCGTGCGCTCCGGAAATCGGGTGGCCGCGGCCATTGGATCGGCGAGGCGCTGATCGGACCACCGCCTGCCCCGCCTACAGGCCAAACCCCCTCAGGAGATGTCGGGTCATCCCATTGGTCGTCCGGTATACCTTCCTGCGGACAACCCTCTTGCTGTAGGAACCGGGTCCCTTTGCAGCGGCCTGGACATTTCCAAGGTCGCGGGCCGCCCTGTACATCTGACTCCTGAGTGAGCTCCGTCGTGCCATCCCTGGACTCTTGCCCCGGTTGGGCCGACGCGCAACTGTGAACTCGCACAGTCCGGCTACGAATGGATCGAATTCGACGGTTATCAACGCGGCCTCATGCCCGACCTGGCGGCGGGCACCCGGACCATCTCGACGTCACCACGCAAGGTGACGGTCGTATCCGGCTCGAAGACGAACGTGACCTCCGTCAACTCCGTAGGGCGACCTCCACGGATCAGGGCCTGCGCCCTACTGCGGACCGTCGGTGAGCTTGGTTCCGTCCCACCACTGGACCGGCTTACCCGGGATGTCGGGGTTGCCGTACCACCCTGGGGGAAGTTGCTCGGCCATTCCCAGCAGCCGTTCGGGGACGGGCTCGTAGACGTGCTCGCCCGGGGCGATCGGCCTTTGCGTCACGACGGGCTCGGGTTCGACCGGGCGTGGCCCCGCCGGATCCGGTTCCGCCTCCAGGATCGAAACCACCTCAGGTGGTCCACTCAATCCCGGGCTGGAGACCGCCCCCATCGACACGGCCGCCGATGAGGCGGTCTCAGTCACGACGGCCGCATCCCCAACCCCGACCGGTGGCTCCGGTACGGCGACAGGCGACACGACGGCCAGCGGAGACGGCCCCTGGCGTCGCTCGCGAAGGGCGAGGGCGAACGACCCGAGCAACAGGACCCCGCCCAGCACCATGAGCCCGACCCCCGTGTGCGACATCACCGAGAACACAGCACAGCCCCGCTCGGTGACTGCACTGTGGGTGAGGACCACCACGTTGGTGGAACAACCCACCGACGATGGGCTGAAGAGCGCATAGGCGATCGTCCCGACGCCGAGAGAGATGCCGCCCCACAGAGCGCACCGCGATCGGCCTTGGCCCTGTCCCATAAGGGGCGAACCTAGTGGACCCGCGGATTTTGAATCAGTTTCCGTGAAGGACGGCTACGGAGAGTGAGGGAGCTTCCGAGCTCACGCCAAGGGCATGTCACGCGGAGTCGCCGTCGTCGGGCAGGAGGATATCGCCGACTACCGGAGGACATACCCGACCACCGGAGGACATACCCGACCACCGCGGATCATCGGAGCGGTGCGGTCAACCTCGAAGGCCCGTCACCCGCACGGTGACATTCAATCGACCGGGGATCGTTCCCACTGCCGGATCGTCCGACCCGGGCACGAGGCGCGGTACACCGTGGTACGCCATCCGGGAGGGTCCGCCGAACACCACCACATCTCCCGACTCCAGAAGGACGTCGGCCCACGGTCGGCCCCGACCGGCTGTGTTGCCCAACCGGAACAGAGCCGTCCGCCCGACGCTGAAGGACACCACCGGGGCCGGGCTCACCTCGTCGTTGTCGACATGCATCCCCATTCTCGCACCAGTGGCGTACCAATTGATCAGGGCGACATCGGGCGCGTACCCGTCGGGATCGGCTCCAATCGAGGGGTCGACGGTCATGGCGTCGGTGACGGCTCCACGGGCCAGATCTCCGAGCCACAGGGGGAACGGCAGTGCCGGGCCACCGTCGCCGTCGTCACGGGTGCGCGAGTAGCGGTACGGATACCAGTGCCACCCGAGGCCCACCATCTCGACCGACATGGTCGACCCGTTGGGCATACGGGGCGACCTCGGACCGCCCGATGCCTCGCCCCACGCCCTGCACCGCTCGACGAGCTCCACCCGTAGGGCGGGGGCGATCCACGCCGGCAGGTGTACGGCCCCGGGTGCCACCACCTGGGGTCCGGACGGGATCAGCCGATCCACTGGCACGTCAGGACGGGACGGCCGACTCCTGCTTGGCCAGCCACCGGAGCCGGGCCGCCCTCGCGTCCCACGAATAGACCACGACGGTCCGGGCGAACCGGTCGTGCAGTGCGTGCCGGTCCTTGTTCAACAGGATGCCGATGAACCCGAGACCGAACAGGAGGAAGCTGAGCGGCAAGGTCAGTGTGCGGATGACTGCCTGGCGCCCGGTGATCGACCCACCATCGGTGCCGACCACACGGATCCCGAGCAGGGCCATCCCGACCGTCTTGCCGCTGAGCGACCACTGGTAGGCGAAGTAGATGAACTCCCAGACGACGAACGAGACCACCACGATGATCCCCGAGATCGTCCCTCTTCCCGGGTTGATCGTGGTGCCCGTCACCAGGTGGATGGCGAAGGTGATTCCGGCGAGGGACACCGTGAAGGCGCCCCATGAGGCGCCGACGTCGGCGGCGAAGGCCACCAGCCGGGTCACCCCGCCGGCGTAGTGGCCCTGACGACCGGCTATGGGTGGGGCCGATGCCGTTGTCGGTGCGCTCACTGAGCACCACCGGCTGCCGGCACGGGCGTGTCGATATCCGCCAGGGCGGCGACCAGAGCCGGTGGACCGAGTGGCCACCCGTCCGAGTTCCGACGCAAGATGCGATTGACCCATCGGGCCAGGAAGTCGTCGAGACCCACCCCCTGGGCCCGCACCAGGTCGAGCGCCTCCGAGGCCACGCCGCTGGTCGACCGGGCGATGATGGTGCCGAGTTCGGTCTGCTCCATGAGAGCGTCGATATCGACTCGTTGGATGATCTTCTCCACGTCCACCCGCTCGATGATCTGCTCGACGTCGACCCGGTCGATGATCTTGTCCACGTCCACCCGCTCGATGATCTGCTCGACGTCGACCCGGCTGACGATCTTGTCGACGTCCACCCGGTCGATCAGGCCGTCCACATCGACTTTGTCGAGGAGGGCATCCATGTCCACCTTGGCGACCAGGGCATCCACGTCGATGGCCTCGATGACCAGGTTCACCACCCGCTCGGCGATTGCCTCGACGAGCTGCTCCATCCGGCCGGCACCTGGAATGGGACTCATCCCCTGTCTTGTCGCGCTGTCCGGGCCATGGCCCCAGCTTCGCATCGGGCGCGACCCGAGTCGGGGACTCCACCGGTCAGGAGTGGAAACTGACGCCCGGTCAGGAGGCGGCCGTGGACTTCAGGACCTCGAGTGCCCGGTCGGCGTGCACGTTCATCCGAACTTCGCTGGTGATCACGTCGAGGATCGTGAGATCCGTGCCGATCACGAATGTGGCCCGCTTGGTCGGCGAAAGCTTGGTGAACCGGCGTCGAACCCCGAACTGGGTGGCGACGGCCCCGTCGGGGTCGGACAGGAGGGGGTAGTCGAACTCGTGTTTATCGGAGAACTTTTTCTGCTTGGCGACATCGTCGGCACTGATCCCCACCCGCTGGGCCCCTGCCGCTTCGAACTCGGACTTCATGTCCCGGAAATGGCAACTTTCAACCGTGCACCCCGGGGTCATCGCCGCCGGGTAGAAGAAGAGCACCACCGGACCATTCGCGGCCAGGTCGCTCAGCCGTCGCGGGACGCCGTTCTCGTCGGGGAGTTCGAAGTCAGGAGCCTTGTCGCCTTTGTCCATGCCGTGAGGCTAGCGAGGTCTCCGCGGCGGTGCCCCGCCTGGGGTGCACCGCCTGTTCTCTAGGAAGAGACCCAATTCCGTTGAGTGGCGCCGGTGTCATTGGCCGGTACCCGACGTGTGGGTTGACGGGAGCCGTATCACGATATATCGTGACGGCACGTGAGCGTTACGGATATGCGCGAGACGATCCGCCGGACTCGGGGGCGTCGGAACCAGTGGTGTGGACGAGGTGCTCCCTGCCCAGTGTCGTGGCACCGAACACCGATACATCTGGGCAGCTTCGACCGTCTCATACTATGGAACTCGATCCGCGTGCCGTCGAACGTGCGGGATCACCCCCCGCACCGTTCTGCCGAAGCCACCACCACCAACCGGGTCCCGGACCCTCCGACTCCAGATGGGATCACCCCTCCATGACCACCGCCATCGAAGTCGAGAACCTCCAGAAGACGTTCACGGGTAAACGCACCGTGCGCGCCCTTGATGGAGTCAGTTTCTCCGTGGCCGAAGGCACGGTATTCGGGCTCCTCGGCCCCAACGGTTCCGGTAAGACCACCGCCGTGAGGATCCTGACCACCATCCTCCAGGCCGACGGTGGATCGGCTCGGGTGCTCGGGCACGATGTGGGCAAGAAGGCCGCACTGGTGCGGACGCTGATCGGCCTGGCCGGCCAGTACGCAGCGGTCGACGAGAACCTCACCGGTCGGGAGAACCTGCAGATGGTGGGAAGGCTCAACCACCTTCCCCGTGCGTTCGTCGTGACCCGTGCCGTCGAGCTGCTGGACCAGTTCAACCTGTCCGATGCGGGCGACCGACCGCTCAAGACATACTCGGGAGGCATGCGCCGGCGCCTCGACCTGGCCGCCGCCCTCGTCTCCCGCCCGACGGTGCTGTTCCTCGACGAGCCGACGACCGGACTCGACCCCCAGAGCCGCAATGATCTGTGGGAGGTCATCGAGCAGCTGGTCGGCGGAGGTACCACGGTGCTCCTCACCACCCAGTACCTGGAAGAGGCCGACCGACTGGCCAGCACCCTGGCCGTCATCGACCACGGCAGGGTGATTGCCGAGGGCACGCCCCAGTCGATGAAGGCGGACCTCGGCGCCACCGTGCTCGAGGTGGGATTGGCTTCCATCGAGGATGCTGAGCGAACGGGAACCATCCTCGACACGCTCGGGGCCCACCGGGCGCTGACCACGGGGACCCAGGTCGAGCTGACCGTCGACGACGGTCCCCAGGCCGCCATGTCCGGCCTACGGGCGCTCGACGCCGCAGGCATCACACCACAGACGTTCAATTTGCGTGAGCCCAGCCTGGATGACGTCTTCCTGTCATTGACCGGCCATCGGACCGAGGTCGAGGCGGGCGACGGACAAGACGATGCTGACGAGGACACGTCCCCGAGGAGGCGACGACGAAAGAGGCGGATGGAGCAGCTCGAAGAGGCGATACCCATGGCGACCGGGGAGTTCTCATGACCACCACGACCGTCGTCGCCCCCACCGTCTCCGGAGCCCCACACTCGTCCGGGGTGGTGAGCAACCTGCGTTGGCTGGTGTCGGACACACTCACGCTCACCAGGCGCAACATCCTGGCCGTCACCCGGATCCCCGAGGCGCTGTTCTTCTCGACGGTCCAGCCCATCATGTTCGTGCTGCTGTTCCGCTACGTCTTCGGTGGGGCCATCCAGACGAGTGCCGGCAACTACGTCGATTACCTCATGCCAGGCATCTTCGTCCAGACCGTGGCCTTCGGCTCGGTCAGCACCAGCATCGGCCTGGCTGACGACCTCCAGAAGGGGATCATCGAGCGGTTCCGGGCACTGCCCATGTCCCGCGGTGCGGTCCTCCTGGGCCGGACCACGGCCGATCTGATCCGCAACATCTTCGTCGTCATCGTCATGACGGTGGTCGGCCTGCTGGTCGGCTTCCGTCCGAGCACTGGCGTACTGTCGTACCTCGCCGGAGTCGGCCTGATCCTCCTGTTCGCCTACGCGCTGTCCTGGGGATTCGCCATCGTCGGGCTGACCGCGTCCAACTCCGAGACGGCACAGGTCATGTCGTTCCCACTGATCTTCCCCCTCACGTTCGTCTCGTCCGCATTCGTGCCCGTGGACAAGATGCCGAGCTGGCTGCAGGGCTTCGCCACCTACCAACCCTTCAGCGTCACGGTCAGTGCCTGTCGGTCGCTGATGATCGGGGCGGCAGCCACCGGTACGGGCCGGAGCACGGAATTCTGGGTGGTCCAGTCGCTGCTGTGGACCTTCGCCCTGCTCTGCGTGTTCATCCCGTTCGCTATCCGGCGCTACCGCACACGTACCTAGCGGTGGGCGGAAGCCGCCCCCTTCCGGACGGGGCAGAATAGGGGCATGGCACACTCCCCCACCTCCCCCGACTCCTTCGGCGCCCGTGGCAGCCTGCAGGTCGGCGACGCCACCTACGAGATCTTCCGCATCGCGGCCCTCGCCGACCGCTTCGACGTGGCCCGACTGCCTTACTCCATCAAGGTCATCCTGGAGAACCTCCTCCGGCACGAGGACGGGGTGGCTGTCACCGCATCGGACATCGAGGCGGTGGCCGCCTGGGGTGTCAATCCCCAGCGCCACGGCGTCGGGGGCAGTGACGCCGCCGAGATCGCCCTCACTCCCGAGCGGGTACTCATGCAGGACCTCACCGGGGTGCCCGGTGTCGTCGACCTCGCCGCCATGCGCGACGCACTTCGCGAGCTCGGCGGCGATCCGGCCAAGGTGAACCCGTTGGTTCCAGTGGAGCTCGTCGTTGACCACTCGGTGATCGCCGAGGCGTCAGGTACCGCTTCTGCCTACGACGAAAACGTCGACATCGAGTACCAGCGCAACATCGAGCGTTACCAGCTCCTGCGCTGGGCACAGCAGGCTTTCGCCGGCTTCCGGGTCGTTCCCCCCGGCATGGGCATCTGCCACCAGGTCAATCTCGAGTACCTGTCACGGGTCGTCTTCGCCACCGACGACGGCCGCGCCGTACTGCGACACCCTGGTCGGAACCGACTCCCACACCACGATGGTCAACGGACTCGGAGTCCTGGGTGGGGCGTCGGTGGGATCGAGGCCGAGGCGGCCATGCTCGGTCAACCGCTGTCGATGCTCCTTCCCCCGGTGGTCGGCTTCCGCCTCACCGGCGAGCAGCCAGCGGGAACCACCGCCACCGACCTGGTGCTCACCATCACCAGCGTCATGCGCTCCCACGGCGTGGTGGGCAAGTTCGTGGAGTTCTTCGGCCCAGGTGTGGCCTCGGTCCCGCTGGCCAACCGGGCGACGATCGGCAACATGTCCCCCGAGTACGGGGCCACCTGCGCCATGTTCCCGATCGACGACGTGACCCTCGACTATCTCCGGTTCTCCGGTCGGGACGACACCCACGTCGACCTCGTCGAGGCATACGCCAAGGCGCAGGGGATGTTCCACGACCCCGGGGCGCCCGAGCCGGTCTTCTCGGAGCTGGTCGAGCTCGACCTCTCGACCGTGGTGCCGAGCATCGCCGGCCCGGCTCGGCCCCAGGACCTGGTCCGGCTCGACGGCGCGGCCACCGCATTCCGCGAGGCACTCGACCGTGCTCCCCGGCGCCAGGATGCCGTACACGCAGACGGCACAACCGTCGGGATCGAGGACGGCCACGTCGTGGTGGCCGCCATCACCTCATGCACCAATACCTCGAATCCGCAGGTCATGGTGGCCGCCGGTCTGGTGGCACGCAACGCCGTGGCCCGTGGCCTGACGGTCAAGCCCTGGGTCAAGACGACCTTGGCCCCCGGCTCGCGGGTCGTGATGGACTACCTGGACCGTGCCGGCCTGACCGGGCCACTGGCCGAGATCGGGTTCGACCTCGTCGGCTATGGGTGCACGACCTGCATCGGCAACTCGGGCCCGCTCCTGTCCGGAGTGTCCGAGGCCGTCCAGGATGGCGACCTGTCGGTCGTCTCCGTGCTGTCCGGTAACCGCAATTTCGAGGGACGCATCCATCCGGATGTCCGCATGAACTACCTCGCTTCACCCCCCCTGGTGGTCGCCTACGCGTTGGCCGGGAGCATGGGAGTCGACCTCAGCACCGAGCCGCTCGGCACCGGTACCGACGGCGAGCCGGTCTATCTGGCCGAACTGTGGCCGTCCCCCGAGGAAGTGACCGAGGCCATCAGGACGTCGCTCACCTCGGACATGTTCCGGCAGCGCTACGGCTCGGTCTTCGAAGGCGACGAGCGATGGAGGGCCGTTGAGACCGCCACCGGCGACACCTTCGCGTGGGACGAGGACTCGACCTACGTGCTCCGCCCGACATTCCTGAAGGGCCTCTCGATGACGCCGGCTCCGATCACCGATGTCGTAGGGGCCCGCGTGTTGGCCAAGCTGGGGGACAGTGTGACCACCGACCACATCTCCCCGGCGGGCAACATCAACCCGACGACACCCGCCGGCCGATACCTTGCCGATCACGGGGTTGCGCGGGTCGATTTCAACTCCTACGGGACACGGCGCGGCAACCACGAGGTCATGGTCCGGGGCACGTTCGCCAACATCCGCCTTCGCAACCAACTGGCCCCCGGCACCGAGGGCGGTATCACCCTGCACCTGCCCGACGGTGAGCAGACGACCATCTTCGAGGCCTCCGAGCGCTACGCCGCAGAGGGCGTGCCGCTCATGGTGCTAGCTGGAAAGGAGTACGGGTCGGGGTCGTCGCGGGACTGGGCGGCCAAGGGAACGCTCCTACTCGGCGTGCGAGCGGTCCTGGTCGAGTCATTCGAACGGATCCACCGATCCAACCTGATCGGCATGGGCGTCCTTCCCCTGCAGTTCGTTGACGGCGATCGGGCCGAGACCCTCGGACTGTCGGGCCACGAGGTCTTCTCGATCACCGGACTCGAGTCGCTCAACGAAGGCATCAGCCCGAAGACCGTCCGGGTGACCGCCGTCGACGGCGAGCGCACCATCGAGTTCGACGCTCGCCTCCGGATCGATACTCCGATGGAGGCGCAGTACTACCGCCACGGGGGGATCCTGCCGTACATGCTGCGCCAGATGGCCAGCTGAGGGCGATCACCGTCAGGCCCGACTTGGCAGGCATCCTCAATCGAGCAGGTCGTCGAGCTCCCGGACCGATTCGACGGCCCTAACCCGCTGATCCGACCGGGGCCGCGGGCGGCCGTCGGTGATCCACACCGCCCGCATCCCGACATCGAGGGCGCCCACGATGTCGCGTTCCCAGCTGTCGCCGACCATGACCGAATCCTCGGGGCGGGCACCCAATCGGTCGAGGACGGCAAGGAACCCTTCCGGCGAGGGTTTGCCGTGGCCGAACTCCCCCGAGATGACGACGACCCCAAAGCTGTCCGACAGGCCGGCCTGGTCGAGCTTGAGCCGTTGGATGTCGGAGGGACCGTTGGTCAACAGGCCCACCGGGTACCGGGCACTCACCGCCGCCAATGCCGAAGACATGCCGTCAATGACCGGATGGCCGGCACGCTGGGCGGCTTCGAACCGGTCGGCGGCGGTGCGGACGAGCTCCCGATCGTCGACACCGAACGCGGTGGCGACAGCCGTCCAGGCCGCAGACCGGTAGGTGGGTGCCCACGCCTGCAGCCCGTCGAGCGCGGTGTGATTTCCGGTGAAGTCCGACCAGAGTCCCTCCCATGATGCCACCCCGAGCTCCAGGCAGACCGGGTGGTCGGCGCCACTGCGCCACACCGACCGGATGGACTCGAGCGCCCGTTCCTCGTCCGCCACCGGATCGACTCCCGGGAGGACGGCGAGCGCCTCGCGCAACGAAGCCATGGCGAAGGTCTCCTCGACGATCAGGGTGTCGTCGAGATCGAAGATCACCGAGGGTCGGGACATGGGGGCCGATGGTAGCAATGCCGGATCGCACGCCCCGGAGGCACGATCGGTCAGGTGAACGGGGTGACCGGCCGTGCGAGCCGGGCACCGTCGACGGTGATGTCGACCTTCTCGTTGTAGAAGGCGACCAGTCCGGCGATCGGCAGAAGTTGACGGGTCGGGAAGTCGTACGCCCAGGCCAGATCCGGTTCGACCCGGCCGCCGACGTCGACCGACCAGTATCCACTGGTGGTGCCTTTGTAGGGGCATGAGGTCTGTGTGTCGCTCGGGACCAGGTGGGCCCAGTCCACGTCGAGCCTGTCGATGTAATAGCGGGTGGGCAGGCCCGTCTCGAAGACCATCACCGTACGGGACGAGCCGCGCCAGCACGAGGCCATCCAGTTCCACTTCGACCTCGCCGCGATGAGCGCAGAGCGTCGACCCGGGAGTAGGGGCTCCGCGGATGGACGAACACCTCCTCGTCCTCCTCGAACCATTGGTCCATGGCGGCCCAGTCCACACGCACAGTTCCTACGATCCCCTCGATGTCGGAGGCGATGTAGTGGTGGGCGACCCCGGGCCTGACCTCGTCGCCGGCCCGCAGCCCGAATCGTCGAGCCGTCCCGCGGCGCAGATGTTCCTCATGATCTTCGTCCACCAGTACATCCGGGGCGATGTCCCCGATCGGAAGGTAGAACTGCGGGAAAGCGGGTATCTCCCATACATACCGAGCCGCCGTCGTGTCGACGACGACCTTGCCATCGAGCGTGGCGCGCACACGACGTGGAACCGGTTCGACATGGTTCACCGGGACTATTGCCTGCGGGAATTCGGTCACGGTGTCCTCCCTGACTGGTCGTACCGACCTGACTGGTCGTACCGACCTGACTGGTCGTACCGACCTGACTGGTCGTACCGACTTGGGTAGTGGCGCCTCAGGGCTCCATCCTAGGGATCGCCCTGGCCGTCGGACCGGGCCATCAGGTCCTGTCACCTCAGTCCGGATGCGGTACCTGGATCCGCCGGATCACTTCGTCCACGACTTCACTGGTCGACGCCCCTCCGCCGAGATCGAACGTGCGGATGCCGTCCGCCGCCGCGCCCAGGGTCGCCTGACGGATGGCCAGAGCCGCCGCGGCCACTGAGCCATCGCCTTCCGGGGCGTGGTCGAGAGCGGCGGCACAAGCGAGGAGCATGGCCATCGGGTTGGCCACGTTCTTACCCTGGAGCGATGGCGCGGTGCCGTGTGGCGCCTCGGCCATGGCCACCTTCGGCCTCATGTCCTCGTCGAGAGCCAACAGCACGGACTCGGCGCCGGCGATGGAGCCGAACATGGCCAGCACCAGGTCGGACAGGCAATCTCCATCCCGGTTGAGGGCCGGGATCACCAGGGACTGGTCGTCGGCCTCGGTCAATAGGCCGGCGTAGGCGGCATCGATCAGCATCGGACGGTAGGGGACGTCCGGGTGCCGGGCGGCGGCCGCGTCCATCTCCTCCTTGAGCATCCCCTCGTATACCGTCGAAACCGTCCACTTGGGGCCACCGAACACACAGGCCTCCAGGTGGGCGGCCGCCTGGAACGAGTACTCTGCCACCGAGCGGCATACCGACCGGTCGATCCGTTCGGTCCGCCACGCCTGCTCATCGGGACCGCCGGGTGTGCCGTCCCGCCCCTCAGCGGCCCCGTAGGCATCCCCCACCGCCATGCGCACCACCACGATCGGGTGCACGACCGGGGCCGGCGGGACCACGCCAGGAATCCTTCGGCCCGTCCGCACGATGACCGAACCGCCGACGCCCTCGCGCAAGAGACGATTGGGTGAACCCACATCCCCGGTCTGCGGCGGGGTGATGGTGGCCGCCTTCAGCCCGAGGCCGACCGCCACCATGGCCTCGGCGGCTTCGGCCACAACCGCGTTGGCAGTGCGGCGGCGGTTCCCCAGCGACAGGTCGAACCGGAGGAGATCGACCGGGATCCCGATCACCGACCGATCGAGCACCCGGAGCGCCTCCTCGAGAAGCTCCTGACCGGTCTCGTCCCCTTCGCAGACCACCAGTTCAGTGCGCTCGCCCATGGGTGTCAGAGTCCCACGGATCTCTCGAAGCGACCAATTTTCCGAGTCGACGTGAGGGCCGTCGAACGACGTTGGGCACATCCGGATGAGGGGGTCACCACACCGCCGGTCAGGTCGCCAGCGGCAGGACGAACCAGGCGATGCACACGAAGTGGAGGACCGCCCCGACGAGTGTGCAGGCATGGAACACCTCGTGGTACCCGAATACCCCTGGTACCGGGTCGGGCCTCTTGAGGGCGTAGACCACCGCGCCCGCCGAGTAGGCCAGCCCCCGGCCAACAGGATGATGAATCCCGTGGCGCCAAGTGCCCGGAAGAGCTGCGGCAGCACGGCAACGGCCGCCCAGCCGACCACCACGTACGGAAGGGCGATCACCCATTTGGGGGCGTCGAGCCATACCTGGCGCAGGGTGATTCCGACGATCGCACCGACCCAGACGACGACCAGGACGGTGGTCCGGGCCCACCCGGTCAGGGCGATCCCGGCGACCGCCGTGTAGGACCCGGCGATGGCGATGAAGATCGTCGAGTGGTCGGCCCTGCGCATGCGACGGCGGCCGACCGGACCCCACGTGTGCCGGTGGAACATCGCACTCACGCCGAAGAGCAGCGAGATCGAGCACGCATAGATGAGGCACAGCAGGGTGGACGAAGTGGTCGGCGCCGCCCACACCAGAGCGGCGCCGGACACCAGAGAGACGAAGAAGGCCACCTCGTGGAGGACGCCCCGCAGCTTCGGCTTCACCGGTCCCTCCGACCCGTCCTCGGCGTCGACCTGGTCCGGTACGGCACCGGCGCGAGCTGTCACGGGACGACCCGGGTAGTGGATCGGCCGGCATCGGCCCCGTCGATGAAGCGCCGCAGGATGCGCAACCCGACGGACTCGACCCGGGCGACGGCGCCCTCGTCGAGGCGCACGCCTTCGGGGAGGAGCGGCCGCCAGGCCCGCGCGAGCTGTTCGTCGACCTCGATGTGGAACTGGAGTCCGTATACCCGGTCCCCGAACCGGAAGGCCTGATGGGGAAAGGCGCGGGAAGCAGCCAGGTGAACCGCCCCCTGCGGGAGGGTGAAGGTGTCCCGGTGCCAGTGCACGCAGGGAATGGCGGTGCTCGAGAGCCCGTGGTACTCCGGGCCCAGCACCGGGTCGCGTCGACCATCGGCGGTGAGTTCGACCTGGCCGGGGCCGACCTCTTCGACCGGTCCGGTCGTCACCTCGGAACCGAGGGCGGCGGCGAGCTGTTGGGACCCGAGGCACACCCCCAGCACGGGCGTCCCGTTGTCCACTGCGTTCCGGATCAGCGTCGCGCTCGGGGGCCAGCCACGAATGCTCGTCCCCGTCGTGGACCCCCATGGGCCCACCCATCACGACCAGGCCCCCCAGGACGGCGGGGTCCGGCAGCGTCTCGGACAGGTCGAGCCGGGTGACGATCACATCCACTCCGCTGTCCGCCAGCACCCGGGCGATCGTCCCCGGGCCTTCGTGAGGAACGTGCTGGAGGACCGCCCAGGGCCGTTCCGAACGTGACGTACCGCGAGTGGCCACTAGGCCGTGTTCACCACGTGGAACGCTTCGGCCAGATGGCCGTCAGGGAGTCCGGCGGCGAGCGCCGTTCCGCCCATCCAGCCCTTCAGCAGGTCGTCGAGGTGCTCACCGTCACCCACCTGGCTCACGTGGGACTTGAGAGCTGCCAGTTTCTTGGGGTAGACGTCGGTGGCATCCACCACCCGGTTGGCCCGGTCGGTGGCCATCACCCACAGCTCGGGGACCACGTGGGGCTCGAGTCCCTCCGCCAGCAGCTCGGGGAAGGCGAACGGGTTGCGGGCGTCCGGATAGACCGCACAGGCGGCGGCCTCGCCGGTAGCCAGGTGGTCCGGGTGACTGGCGTAGATGCGGGTCCAGTTGCGTTCAGGCGACTGGGCGACGACCCGGTCGGGGCGGACCCGCCGGATCACCCGGGCGATGGCGGCCCGCAGTTCGAGAGTCGGGGTGACCCGACCATCGGGAAATCCGAGGAAGGTCACGTCGGTCACACCCACGGCACGGGCGGCTGTGAGCTGCTCCTCGCGCCGGATGGTGGCCATCTCCGCCCGGGTGATCGACTGGTCCGACCCACCGGCGTCCCCGTCGGTGGCGATGCAGTAGGACACCTCGACGTTCCGACCCGTCCACACCGCCACTGATCCAGCAGCGCCGAAGTCCACATCGTCCGGATGTGCGGTGACCACCAGGATCCGCTCGACATCGTCCGACCCGTCGTCAACGGTCATAGGCTCATCACGATCGGACACGCAGTCTCCTTGTTGCCGGGGAATTGCTTGCTTCCGAAAGGCGGGGCTACCGGGAACTCACTGGCGGTCGGGGATTGGCCCGCTGCCGCCGGAGGTTGCCACGGGCTCCGGCACCGAGATCCGGGTCGCAGCCGCGGATCGCCAGGCGGATCGCCCCTGACGTCCCGTTCTAGCGGCTCAGACCTTCTCGGGCGTCCACGAGGCCAGGTCGGCGAGGCGGGGATCATTGGAGAACATCTCGACGATGGGCATGCGCACGCCGATGCGGGTCTGGATGCGCTCCATCTCGAGGACCTGGTTCCACTGGACCAGCGAGACCACCAGGCCGGCCGAACCGGCCCGGGCGGTACGACCGGAGCGGTGGAGGTACGCCTTGTGGTCCTCAGGTGGGTCGAAGTGGACGACGACGTCCACCGCGTCGATGTGCAGGCCACGGGCGGCCACGTCGGTGGCCACCAGCACGTGGAGCTTGCCCTCGGTGAAGTCCTTGAGAGTGCGCTCCCGGTTGGCCTGGCGCAGATCGCCGTGGATGGCTCCCGCCTTGACGCCTTCTTTTTCCAGCTGCTCGACCAGTCGGTCGGCGCCGTGCTTGGTGCGCACGAAGACGAGCGCCTTCTCCACGCTCCGGCAGACGGCGGCGCACACCTTCACCCGGTCCATCTGATGCACCTCGAGGAAGCGGTGCTCCATGGCGTCCACCGTGGTCGACTCGGAGGCCACCTCGTGCATGACCGGGTCCTTGAGGTACCGGCTGACCAGTCGGTCGACCGCGCCGTCGAGGGTGGCCGAAAACAGCAGGGTCTGGTGGTCGCGCTCGAGGCGGCGCAGCACCCACTCGACCTGGGGCATGAATCCCATGTCGGCCATACGGTCGGCCTCGTCGAGGACCAGGGTCTCGATGTCGGCGACGGTGAGCTCGCCCCGGTCGCCCAGGTCGATCAGCCGGCCCGGGGTGGCGATGATCACGTCCACGCCACGACGGAGCTTCTTGATCTGGCGTTCGATGTCGGCTCCGCCGTAGACGGCGACGACCCGCAGTCCGGCCGCCTCGGCGAGCGGCTCGAATACCTCGCTCACCTGTACGGCGAGTTCCCGGGTCGGGACGAGTACCAGTGCCCTCGGGCGTCCGGGCTCCGTGGCCGGTCGGGCCATGGTGCGCTGCAGCAGCGGTACGCCGAACGCCAGTGTCTTTCCCGAGCCGGTCTTGGCCTTGCCGCATACGTCACGGCCGGCGAGGGCGTCGGCGACGGTCATGGCCTGGATGGCGAACGGGGCGTGGATGCCCTGGGCCTCGAGGGCGTCGACGATGGCCGGGTCGACGCCCAGCTCGGCGAAGGACGGCTGCACATCAGCGGTTGCCGAGCCGGCGTCGCCGTGATGGGCACCGGGACGGCGCGATCCGTTGGATCGGTCAGGGTGGTCATGGGGTTCGAAGCTCTCTCTCATCGTTTTGCGACGGCCGTGGCCGACCGTCCGCTCCGTGCGAGTCACGGCAGCGTGTGGGCCCGCCTCGGGCCATCGTCCGGGCCGATGAGGACGGCCTGAAGAACAGGATGAGGAAGACCCCGGCAGTGGCACTCGTCACCACGGCCACCAGTCTACCGGGAATCCCGTGATTCACCAGGTCAATGGCCTGGTCCCGGCCGGGACCGCCATCGGGACCGCCGCGACCGGCCAGGTTCAGGTGGCCGACGGCTCGCGGTAGACCTCGGCGCCGGTCTCGCGGAACTCGGTCGACTTCTCCTTCAGGCCGATCTCCACCGCTGTGGCCAGGTCCATCCCCTTCTCTCGGCGTAGTCCGCGCACGTCCTGGCTGATCCGCATGGAGCAGAACTTCGGGCCGCACATCGAGCAGAAGTGGGCCGTCTTGGCCGGGGCGGCCGGCAGGGTCTCGTCGTGGTACGAGCGGGCCGTGTCGGGGTCCATGGCCAGGTTGAACTGGTCCTCCCAGCGGAACTCGAACCGGGCCTTGGACAGGGCGTCGTCCCAGTCCTGGGCGCCGGGGTGGCCCTTGGCCAGGTCGGCGGCATGGGCGGCGATCTTGTAGGCGATCATCCCCTGCTTGACGTCCTCCAGGTTGGGCAGCCCGAGGTGCTCCTTCGGGGTGACGTAGCAGAGCATGGCGGTCCCGGCCATGCCGATCACGGCGGCCCCGATGGCCGAGGTGATGTGGTCGTAGCCCGGGGCGACGTCGACGGTCAGCGGGCCCGAGCGTGTAGAAGGGCGCCTCGTGGCACACCTCCTTCTGGAGGGTGACGTTCTCCACGACCTTGTGGAGCGGGACGTGTCCCGGACCCTCGATCATCACCTGGACGTCGTGGCGCCAGGCGATCTCGGTGAGCTCCCCCAGCGTCGACAGCTCGGCGAACTGGGCCTCGTCGTTGGCGTCGGCGATCGACCCGGGACGCAGGCCGTCACCCAGGGAGAAGGCCACGTCGTAGGCGGCCATGATCTCGCAGATCTCCTCGAACCGGGTGTAGAGGAAGTTCTCCTCGTGGTGGGCCAGGCACCAGGCGGCCATGATCGAACCGCCCCGGCTGACGATGCCGGTCATGCGCTTCGCGGTCATCGGCACGTAGCGCAGCAGCACCCCGGCGTGGATGGTGAAGTAGTCCACCCCCTGCTCGGCCTGCTCGATCAGCGTGTCGCGGTAGAGGTCCCAGGTCGAGCTCCTCCGGCGCGCCGTCGACCTTCTCCAGGGCCTGGTAGATCGGGACCGTCCCGATCGGGACCGGCGAGTTGCGCAGGATCCACTCCCGGGTGGTGTGGATGTCGGGTCCGGTGGACAGGTCCATGACCGTGTCCGCGCCCCAACGGGTGGCCCAGGTCAACTTCTGGACCTCCTCCTCGATGGACGAGGAGACGGCCGAGTTGCCGATGTTGGCATTGACCTTCACCAGGAAGTTCGACCCGATCACCATCGGCTCGGACTCCGGGTGGTTGACGTTGGCCGGCAGGATCGCCCGGCCTGCGGCGACCTCGTCTCGGACCAGTTCGGCCGGCACTCCTTCGCGGGTGGCCACGAAGGCCATCTCCGGGGTGATCTCCCCCTGGCGGGCGTAGTGCAGCTGGGTGACCGGGTTCGCCGGTCGAGCGCCGCGGGCGTCGGCCGTCCAACGGGAATGCGGCGGGACCGTCGCCGTCGCGGCGCACCGCACCCCGCCCGTCGTCCCGCCGGTTGACCGGACGGCCCTCGTACTCCTCGACGTCGGCACGGGCCGTGATCCACGGGCTGCGCAACGAGGGCAGGCCCACGCTCGGGACCGAGCCCGGGCCCGACGTGTCGTACAGGCGCACCGGCGGGTTGGGGCTGGCGCCGTTTCGGGCGGGCGAATCGGACAGCGACACCTCGATGAACGGCACCTGCACGCCCTGGGGCCCGCTCACGTAGACCTTGGACCGGTTGTGAGCCGCGATCGCGGCCGTGGTCCCGGGCTCGGAAGGTGTTGTCGCGTCGGTCATGGTGGTGGTCCCTTCGAACAGGATCGCTGCGGTGAGTCTCCCACGGGTCCCACGCCGTGGGAATCCCGACTGTGCCATCGTGGTGCCCGCCGACCATTCAAGCGGCCGACGACGTCGGGCCGTGCCACCACGGCGCCGGTAGCGTGCGTCCACGCCTCTCATCCCATCGAAAGGAACCACCATGGGCAAGCTCGCCGCGGGGGACAAAGCCCCCGCCTTCACCCTCCCGGACCAGGACGGCTCGCCGGTCTCGCTCAAGGACTTCGCCGGCCGACAGGTGGTCGTGTACTTCTACCCGAAGGACGACACTCCCGGCTGCACCAAGGAGGCCTGTCAGTTCAACGAGAACCTGACCGGCGTTCAACAGGGCGAAGGTGCCGATCCTCGGGATCTCGGCCGACTCCGCCGAGAAGCACCGGAAGTTCCGTGAGAAGTACGGCCTGAAGATCACCCTGTTGACCGACGCCGACCACGCCGTCGGTGAGGCCTTCGGTGCCTGGGGCGAGAAGACCCTGTACGGCAAGAAGACCATCGGGGTCATCCGCTCCACGTTCCTGATCGCCGCCGACGGGACCATCGCCCGGCCCTGGTACCACGTGAAGGCCGACGGCCACGCCGCCAAGGTGCTGGAGGAGATCAAGGGCTGAGCCCCCCTGTCACACCCCCCGACGACGATGGCTCCATGGCCCTCGCCACCCTCCCCCGTTCCGGACAGCCCGGCCTGTCGGCCCGGATGTCCTCGCTGTGTTCCGCCCTGGGCGCGGTGGTGGCCGACCTCGATCCCGGGCTCCTGCTCGGATCGGACGCCGTGTCCCTCTATGGCGACTGCTGTCGCCTGGAGCGGTTGGTGACCGCGGCAAGACCCTGCTCGCCCCCCGGATCGAGGAGTCCGGCAGTTGGGAGGCAGACGGCCACCGTTCGGCCGCCGGCCTGCTGGCCACCTTGGAGGGGGGCACCACGGGCCAGGCCCGGCGCACGTTGGAGAACGGGAGGCGCCTGGTCGACCTGCCCGGCACCGAAGCGGCCCTGCGCCAGGGGTCCCTCTCGGGTCCCAAGCTGTCCGAGGTCACCCAGGCCGCCTCGTTGGACCCCGATAGCGAAGGCTGCGCTGCTGGCCGGGATCGACTCCGAGTCCCTCCCGGTCATCAAGGAGCGGTGCCAGCGGCTCCGGGCCACCTCGGCCAGAAAGGACCCGGTCGCCACCCTGTCCCGGATCCACGCCACCCGTTCATTCACGACTCTGGAACGACGCCGAGGGGGCGTTCTGTTTCGAAGGGCGGGACACCCCCGAGCGGGGGGCGGCCCTGATGGCCCGACTGGTCCCGGTGGCCAACCGCCTGCGGAGCGACAGGCGGGCGGCAGCAGCCGAGGCGGCCCGGGATGTCCCGAAGGGTTCCCCCACCCCCACACCCGAGTCCGACGCCGCCCTGCGGGCCGATGCCCTGTTCTTGTTGGTCACCACGAGGCGGTCCAGACCACCGGGTGCCTCCACCGCCACCACCGGCCCCCGATTCCAAGCCCGCCCCCTCCCCTCGGGCCACCCCCACCGGACGTGCCCGGCCCCAGGGGTCCAACGGGACCACCGGTCCCACCACGTCCACCGTCGCCCCTGACCCCACCGTCGCCCCCGACTCCACCGATCCGCTCGACACGCTCGACCTGCTCGACCCTGGTGGCTTCACCGACCCCGCTGACCCCACCGATGTCGACGATCTCGACCTGGGCGGGGCCGAGGACCTGGTGACGGCGGCTCCCCCGGCCACCATCATCGTCCGGGTCGACGTAGAGGCCCTGCGCCGGGGTCGGGCCCTTCCCGGCGAGCTGTGTGAGCTGGACGGCCAGGGACCGGTCCCGGTGCCGGTGGCCCAGAGTCTGCTCGACGATGCCTTCTTGTCCCTGGTGTTCACCGAGGCCGGGGACATCCGCTCGGTCGTCCACCGGGGACGGACCATCAACGCCCACCTGCGCACCGCCCTGGTCTTCCGGGACCGGTGCTGTGTGGTCCCGGGGTGCCGGGTCGCCTATGGCCTGGAGATCGACCATGTGGAACCCCTGGAGTTCGGTGGCGATACCCGGCTCGACAACCTTGCCCTGCTGTGTCGACACCACCACCGGAAGAAGACCTACGAGGGATGGATCCTCGAGCCGCACCGGGCCGACCGACGAGGACCCGAAGTGGTCCTTCACGCCCCTGCCGCCCTTCGGCCAGGAGCCCGACCTCGGGCTCGACCGGCCACCGGAGCCACCGGAGCCACCGGAGCCGGTACCGCGGAAGTGACCGACGGCATCAAACCTGATGACCCGGGCACCACCACGATGTCCGTCCCCCCACAGTCGAACGCTCCAGCGGAGTCCCGTCCTTCGGGCAGACCCCACCCACGTGCCGTTCCGGCATCAGGTCGCCGAGATGCGATCCGCCCCGTGTGCTCAAGTCGGACAACGTCCGACCCAGGTGACGGTGCAGCCGACGTAGTTCGGAAAGCGACAGCGATCCCGCCGGTCGCATCGGTGAAAGCCCGGCGCGCCACAACACCTCGTCGGCGATGAGGTTGCCGATGCCGGCGATCCGAGACTGGTCGAGCAGGCGTGCCTTGAGTGGGGCCGTCGAGCCGGATAGAGCGGTGGCCAGGGCCGAGGGTCCGATTCCGGCGGCATCCGGACCGAGGTTGGACAGGTCAGGGTCCAATGACACACCGCCCAGCCGACGAGGGTCGTGCATCACCAACCGGCCACCGTCGGCGAAAGTCACCGACCATCGCTCCCATGCCTCGTCACGTCGCGTGGGCGAGTACAGGAGTTCGCCCACAGCATCGTCGCCGTCGACCCACAGCGTGCCGGTCATCCCGAATCGGAGCCCGATCACCGGGCCGTCGGCCACATCCAACAACAGCAGCTTGCCGATCCGTCGGGCATCGGTGAACTGTCGGCCTACGAGCAAACCGGACAGCAACGCCCCGTCAGCGGCGCCCTTCAAGAACCACGAGTCGGGCGAGTCGACGTTGACGATCCTCCGGTCCCAGGGCCCCGGTGGCCAACGTCCGGTAGCGCTCCACCTCGATCATTTCCGGCACGCGATGAGGGTACCCAGCAGATGACGGCATCTGGTCACAGACATCACAAGAGCCACGGGTAGGGTGTCCCTCATGCCGCCCGAGAAGCCGCACTGGACTGAACTGCTCAACGAGGTGGTCACATCGGGGCTGTGCACCGGGTGTGCCGCCTGCGTGGTGGCGTGTCCGTACGACGTCCTCTCCTACGACGACACCGGCGGGCGCTACAAGCCCTTCCACATCGACGCCGACGGGGGACCGGACAGCTGCACCCACGGCGTGAAGGGATGCACCATGTGCACCCGGGCCTGCCCGCGTTTCCGCCTGTGGGAGCCCGAGATCGATACCCACCTGCATGGCCGCGAGCGGACGGACGAGGAAGTGGCCGGTATTTCCTCGGATGTGCTCCTGGTGCGGGCCACCGACCCCGAGATCCTCACCGTCCGGCCAGGACGGCGGGCTGGTCTCGGCCCTCCTGATCTGGGCCCTCGAGCACGACGTCATCGACGCTGCGCTGGTTTCCGACCTCGAGGGGGATGGCAGCACCTGGAAGGCGAAACCGACCGTTGCCACCACCCGGGCCGAGGTGCTGGCGGCCTCCGGATCGCGCTACACCTACTCCGCCAATCCGTTGGCCTACCCCCAGGCCATCGCCGGCGGTGCCGAACGGATCGCCCTGGTAGGCATGGGTTGCCAGGCATCCGCTCCGCCGGTCATGCAGTCCCGCAAGGCGGGCAAGATCGCCAGGCGCCTGTCGCTGACCATCGGTCTGATGTGCTCGAAGACATTCGACGACGCCATCTTCCCTGAACTGTTCGAGGCGAAGTACGGAATCGCCCGGGCCGACATCTCGAAGATGAACATCAAGGGGGTCTTCCAGGTGTGGACGAAAGATGGCGAGTTCCACGAGATCCCGCTCAAGGAGGCCCACGCCTGGACCCGTGAGGGATGCACCAGCTGCCCGGACTTCGCCGCCGAACACGCCGACATCTCGACCGGGGGCATCGGCGCCTTCAATGATTGGACCCTGACCATCGTCCGGACGGACAAGGGCAGAGACCTCCTTCAGTCCATGATCGACGGCGGGGCCGTCGAGACCCGCCCAGGTGACGACGACCCGGGCGCTATCGCCCTGCTCCACCGACTTGCCCGGGTGAGTCGCAAGCGCTGGCCCGAGACTGCCGTGCCGATGCCTCGTCGCCTGCCCGCCACCACCTGACCAGTCGCATTCCAGGAGTGCCCGGAGTCCGAGCAGTCCCGGCCCCCAGACCCGGCTCGCCGACGCGGATCCGCCGGAAAAATAGGTCCTATATACCCTGATAGTGGCCTTGCTGCGGACGTAGTCTGGACTCTTGCTGGACGACCGCCCCTTCTTCTCCGCCCTGGGACGATTCACCGTCCGCTTCCGCTGGGCCGTCGTCGTGGCATGGGCCATTTTCACCGTGGCCCTGGTAGTGGGACTCCCGTCCATCTCGAGCGTTGAGAAGAGCAGCGAGTCGCAGTTCCTGCCGGCGACCCAGCCGAGTGTGCTGGCTGCCCAGCTGGCGGCTCCGTTCGAGCCCACGGCCACGTCGGAGGCAGTCCTGGTGGCCGCCAACTCCCGAGGCGCACTGACCCCGGCCGATACTGCGGCGATCGAGCGCGCCGAGGCCGCTATGGCCGCCGTTCCCCGGGTCACCGCCGTCGACGATCAAGGGGTCTCGACGGATGGGCGTGCTCGACAGGCAGTCGTCATGCTGGACATCACGGCGTCGTCGACCGGTCCCGAGGCCGTGCACACCGTCGCCGCGCTCCGGCGGGCCATCCAATCGGCCAATGCCCCGCCGGAACTGTCGATGCACCTCACCGGCCGGGCCGCCCAGGCCGTCGACCAACAGGCCCAACAGTCCAAGACACAGACGCTGACAGTGGTCCTGTCGGTGATCTTCATCCTCGTCCTCCTGCTCCTCACCTTCCGTGCCCTACTGGCGCCGTTCGTGGCCCTGCTGCCGTCGGGGGTGGCCCTCATCGCCGTCCAACCGGTGATCGCCGCATCGGCCCACATCGGTGTCCAGGTCTCCGACCTCACCCCGGTCCTACTCGTCGTCGTGCTCCTCGGCGCCGGGACCGATTACGGCCTGTTCCTGATCTTCCGCGTCCGCGAGGAGATCAGGCGCGGGCTGAAACCGCGTGATGCCGTGGCTTTTGCTCTGGACAAGGTGGGCGAATCGATCACCTTCTCGGGGCTCACGGTGATGGCAGCCCTGTCCACCGTGGTTTTGGCCACCTTCGGGCTCTACCAGGGGTTCGGACCGGCCCTGGCCATCGGTATCGCAATGGCGCTGTTTGCCAACCTGACGCTCTTGCCGGCGTTGTTGGCAATCTTCGGGCGCAAGGTCTTCTGGCCACGCGTGCCGATTCCGGGGCCGGTCAAACAGGGGACCTGGGGGCGGGTCGCCGGCCGGGTGGTTGGACGCCCGGTCCTCACCCTCGTGGTCGGACTCGTGATCCTGGTGGGCCTGGCACTATCGCTGCTCGCCTATTCGCCGACCGGGTTCGGCAGCCAGACTCTACCGGCGACGTCCGACTCGGCTCGCGGGCAGGCGCTCCTCGTCGCCCACTATCCGGCGGCCGAATCCGATCCCACGAATATCTTGTTCCGGCTGCCGGCATCGGTCTGGGAGGATCCGTCAGTCCTCGCTACCGCCAGCAGCGGACTGAGTGCCTCCGGCGAATTCTCCTCGGTGGTCGGGCCGCTCAACCCGAACGGCGCCAGGGTCACCCATGTCACTCCGGACGAGCTGGCTTCGGCTCACGCTGAGCTGGCCGGTAGCGGTGCTGCCGCTGACCTCCCGATCACGCCCCCGGCCGAGTTCACCGGGTCGGATGCTGCGTACGAGGCCTACCGGGCGTCGGGTCAGTTCATCAGCGCCGATGGTCGGACGTTGCTATTCCCGACCTCACTCGCCGCTGGACCGTCCACCAGTACGGCGGCCGCCTCGGCCATGCCCGAGATCCGCGCCGCAGTCGATGGGGTCGGACTGTCGATCGGCACCTCCATCACGGGAGTCGACGGGTACGCCGCTGTGGCTGCCGATGTCGGCACGCTGTCGACCAACGATCTTGTCCGGATCATTCCCATCGTGATGTTGGTCCTGGCCCTCTTGCTCGCACTGGTTCTGCGCAGCCTGATCGCCCCGCTCTATCTGGTCCTCAGCGTGGGGCTCTCGTACCTCGCCTCGCTCGGGTTCGCCGTGCTGATCTTCGTCATCATCGGTGGCCAGGACGGAATCAACTTCGTACTGCCGTTCTTCATGTTCCTCTTCATCATGGCTCTGGGACAGGACTACAACATCCTGGTCATGACCAGGATCCGCGAGGAGGCCCATCACGCGCCGATCAAGGTGGCCGTGCGAACCGCGGTCGAGGCCACCGGCACGACGGTCACGTCAGCCGGCCTCATCCTGGCCGGGACGTTCGGTGTATTGACCGCCACAGGTAACGCGCAGATCGTCGAGATCGGTGCCGGACTGGCCGCCGGGATCCTGCTCGACACCTTCGTCGTCCGCACCCTGTTGGTGCCTTCGGCGGCAGTGCTCTTCGGACGATGGAACTGGTGGCCGTCCCGCCTGTCACAAACCGACCGCGACCACGGATCGGCGCTGCCGGACGTCGAGTGGATCATCGGGCACCCGGCCGGGGGTTTCGGGAAGGTCGGTGAGCTGCACGAAGCGAGTACGGTGAGCGGGCGTGGCCAGCCGACCCAAACCCTCTGAGCGACCGACGGTGGTCCTGCTGGTCCGACATGGGCGAACGCCGACGACCGGTCAGGTCCTACCTGGACGGGCCGCCGGTCTCCACCTGTCCGACGAGGGACGGGCCCAGGCAGAGTCGGTGGCCGAGCGCATCGGACGGTTGGCCGATGGGTCCAAGGCCCATGGCCCGGTTGCCGTCTACGCCTCGCCACTCGAGCGGACGACCGAGACCGCACGACCCATCGCCAGACGCCTGGGCCTGCGGGTGCGGATGGATCGGGGCCTGCTCGAGTGCGACTTCGGCACGTGGACCGGCGGAAAGCTCGCCGACCTGGCCAAAAAGCCCGAGTGGGCCACCGTGCAACGCAATCCCAGCGGATTCCGCTTCCCGTCCGGTGAGTCCTTCCTCGAGATGCAGACCCGGATGGCCTCGGCACTGGCCCGGCTGGTCGAGCGCCATCGGGGGGAGACGGTGGTGGCCGTCTCACACGCAGACCCCATCAAGGCGGTCGTCGCGCAGGCCGCGGGTACCCCGCTCGACTTGTTCCAGCGACTCACGGTGGCGCCATGCTCGGTATCGGCCCTCGCCTACACCGGAGCCGGACCGTTCGTGTTGACCGTCAATTCGACCGACTCCCTGACCGCTCTGGCCATCGCATGAGTGCCATCCACACGGCGGCCCGGACCGGTCCGGACCTCCCGGAGGGCGAGCTGTGACCGACGCATTCGACCTGTCAGCTGACCGGCTCTGCGTCGGGACGGTAGGGCCCGTCGGCGCCCGACTGTTCCTGATCCAATGCCGCCAGGCGGAGACCCTTTTGACGCTGAAGGTCGAGAAGCAACAGGTGGCCGCCATGGGTGAGCTCCTGGCCCGCGTGGTCAAGGACCAGCCGCGGCCGGGCCACCTGCCTGAGGACCAGACTCTCGAGGAACCGGTCGAGGCGGCGTGGGCCATCGGGACCGTCGGGGTCTCCTACGACGAGGCCGAGGACAGGGTGGTCCTGGTCATCGAGGAGCTCGTCCCCGAAGGCGAGGTCGGCGCCATCGCCCGGGTGTCGATCACCCGGGAGCAGGCTGCTGCCTTCACCATCCAAGCCACCCGACTGGTCGAGTCCGGGCGTCCACCCTGCCCCCTCTGCGGCTCGCCGCTGGACCCTTCGGGACACGAATGTCCTCGGACCAACGGTCACCGTCCGCCGGCCGTGTGAGCGGCTGGCGGCCCGACACCGGTCCGTCGCTGGATGAGGCGACCGACCTGTTGGCCAGCTGTGACCTGATCGTCGAGGGGCGCCTCCCCTGGAGCTCGAACCTGACCTTCCTGGTCAGTCTGGAGAGCACGGATCCCGGGAACCGAAGCGCACTCGATTACCCCCTTGGCGACCCCGACGACCCCCGTGACCCCGACGATCCCGACGATCCCCGCGACCCCCATGACCCCGATCGCGACCCCGACGTAGTGCCAGTTCAGGCCGTGTACAAGCCACACCGCGGCGAGCAGACATTGTGGGACTTTCCCGACGGTCTCTATCGGCGCGAGGTGGCGGCCTACCGACTGTCCGAGGCGCTCGGCTGGGGCGTGGTGCCGCCCACCGTCATGCGCGACGACGCTCCGTTCGGACCCGGATCCCTTCAACTGTTCATCGCATCCGACTATGAGCAGCACTATTTCACCCTGTTGGAAGAAGGCGGCCGTGAGAACGAGCTCCGGGTCTTCTGCGCGTTCGACGTTGTGGCAAACAATGCCGACCGCAAGAGCGGCCACGTCCTCTACGCGTCTGATGGGCGGCTGTGGGGCATCGACCATGGCCTGTGCTTCCACGTCAGCCACAAGCTGCGCACGGTCATCTGGGACTTCGCCGGCGAACCCGTGCCCGACAACGTCGTGGACGATCTCGACCGCCTCGTCTCCGGCGGCCTCCCTGAGCCCCTGGAGGAGCTCCTGTCTGTCGCCGAGTCGGACGCACTCCTCGAGCGCGCCGCCCGTCTGGCCGCCGTCGGGACCTTCCCCGAGCCGGTCGGCGACCGCCCGCCCTATCCCTGGCCCCTCGTCTGACGGTGTGAACCGGCCATCCGGATCCGGTCCGGCCGCCATCCGGCCGCACGGCCCGGACAAGTCGCGACGCCCGATGGACGGTGGGCCGATCAGCTCCTTCGGTTGATGCCTGCGGCACCGGGGACGAGCTGGATGTGCAACTTGCCCTCCATCTCGGCGACGACCGCAGCGGCCAGACGGGCACCGCCGTCCGGAGTGAGGTGGATGCCGTCGGGGGTCCGGATGTTGATGACAGCGCCGGAGGCATTGGTCAGATAGGCGGTGTAGTTGTGGTGCTGATCCCCGAGCGCCGGCACCGAGGACAGGTAGGCGGCACCGCCGAACCTTGTCTCGGCAACCTGGGTTTGGACGAGCGAGTTCAGGTGCACGAGGGCCGCGCTGAGCAGAGGGTTCTGCATCGGCGGCATGCCCACCCACAGCACGTGCGCACCCGCCTGGTTGGCTTCGGCGATGAACGCCGCCACACGGGCCGAGTAGGCCTGGTCCCAGCCGGGCTGATCGAATCGGAGGCTGCCGTCCTGGGTGACCAACCCCTGGGCGTCGTTGGCACCGATCATCACGATCACGAGCTGTGGCTGTTGGTTGGCGAGATCGACACTCAGTTCGGCTGGCCAGTTGAAGTAGTCGGGCCGGCTGAGGCCGGTGTCGATACGCCCGTCGAGATAGGTGGTGACGTCACCGAAGCCGCTGAGCGCGTTGACCAGTGGCTGACCGAGATCGAGACCGACCGAGTCCCCGACGATGAGTACCCGCAACGGTGAGGCCGGGGTCGGGTGGTAGTTCAACGCGGCCAACGTGGAAGGAGCCGCAGTGACGCCGAACGCCGAGGTCGATGGAGGGGGTTGCACCCGATGGATGGGCACGGCCAGCGCCGGACCGCCGCCCGGACTGCGCCCGAGAGCCTCGTCGATCCAGCCCACCACGTTGTTGAGGCCGAGGGTGCGGCTGAGGGCGGCCACTGGGCCCGTCACGTCCATCGACACCGTCCGACGCGTGCCCAACGGCGAGGTCTGCGCCGATCGCTGGAGACTGGGAGCGTCGAGCAGGAACCACAGCCCGAAGCAGACGATCCCGACGAGCAGCACCCGTGTCCATGGGACGCCGGGAAACGGCAGGTTCTCCCAGAAGGCGTGATCGGCGCGCAAGTCGCGACCGGACCGGCCCGATCGGTCCTCCGGGTGCCGATAGGAGGACGGATCGGACCAGTCGTACGGGTTCGCTCCGGTTTCGGCCGGACCGGTTGGCGAAGAGGCCGTTATGCGGGGAGGAGGGGATGGCACGGTCAGAACCTGTAGTAGATGAACGGGGCCACACCTGCAGGGCCGAGAGTCGTGATGGTCAGGAGTATCAGCCCAAGGATGCCACCCTGGACCAGAGGACGGCGTTCGGCGAATCCTTTCTGCACCACGGCGAGCCAGTTGTCCGGCAGGTACTGGCTGGCGATGCCGGAGGCGATGGCCAAGGCCGCCAGCGGGGTGACCAGCGGAGAGGGCCCCCAACCGTCCACCAGTCGCCCGAGCATGGCGAACGCGTTGCCCAGGGTGTCGGCACGGAAAAACAGCCACCCCAGGCAGACCACTTGGAAGGTCACGAAGCGGGCCCATGCGATCCGGGCCCGGCCCACCGGTTCCGGCGGCAGGCCCCGCGCCACCCGCGCCGCCCGGCGCTGGCGACCGATGACCTGTCCGATCCCGTGATAGGTGCCCCACACCACGAACGTCCACGATGCACCGTGCCAAAGGCCTCCGAGCATCATGGTGATCATGATGTTCACGGAGATCCGCCATTCGCTGCCACGGTTGCCGCCGAGAGGTATGTAGAGGTAGTCCCGCAGCCAGAACGACAAGGTGATATGCCACCGCCGCCAGAAGTCCTGCAGGTCGATGGCCGTGTAGGGCCTCCGGAAGTTGACCGGGAAGCGGAAGCCCATCAGGAGCGCGAGGCCGATGGCGATGTCTGTGTAGCCGCTGAAGTCGGCGTAGATCTGGACGGCATAGCCCCAGATGGCGAAGATCACCTCGAGAGCGGAGTGCTGACGTGGGTCGGCGAAGACCGGATCGACGACGTAGGTCGACAGGTAGGAGGAAAGGACGACCTTCTTGGCCAGTCCGGCGGAGATCAGCCAGAAGGCCTCGACGTAGTGGACGGACTTGGGATCCCGCTTGGTACGGATCTGCGGGAGTAGTTCGGTGCCTCGGACGATGGGCCCGGCGATTAGGTGGGGGAAGAATGACAGGTAGACGGTGACGTCAATGCCACGGGCGGGCCGGAGCACGCCGCGGTAGATGTCCACGACGTAGCTGATGGCCATGAAGGTGAAGAACGAGATCCCGACGGGCAGGGTGACCGAAAGCAGCGGTATGGGTCGACCCAGACCGAGGAAATGGGTGAAGTTGTCGACATTGACGGCTACGAAGCCGTAGTACTTGAACCAGGCCAAGAGCCCGAGGAGGAGGACGAGCGTCGTCCAGAGCACCACTTTCCGCGATGTCCCCTCTGCCTTGTCGACCAGGCGCCCGCCGACGAAAGCGAAGACCGTCGATGCGGCGAGGAGGAAGATGAAGTGCCAGTCCCACCACGCGTAGAACACGTAGCTCGCCACCACCATGAAGACCTTCCATGGGCCAGCAAATGGCACCAGCAGCCATTGCACCGTGAAGACCACGGCGAAGAAGATTGCGAAGTCGATGGTGGGAAATAGCACGTGAACTTCGTTCGGCCAAGGAATGGGTGCCAGGTGTCGCCGGCAGGTGTAACTGCAGCGGACACTACCCGGTGGATCCCGGGATCCCGGTGATGATTCCGGACGGCAAACGCACCCGGTAACGGCACCATCCGCGCCACGACCTGACCCACCACCGGCACTGTCCGCGCCACGACCTGGAGGACCACCCGCACCCCGACCCGCAGCCCGAGCGGCGGGTCGTTGTCACCGATCGAGGACCTACGCACACCTCACCAAGTCCGGGGCCCACACCTCACCAAGGCCGGGCGCACACTTCGCCAAGTCCGGGCGCACACTTCGCCAAGGGCCCGGGTCCCCGCTACCCCGGGGCCCGGCCGGGCCATCCCGAAAGTCAGCCCGCGCCACGCCGAGCTCCGAAGCGAAACGCGCTCAGATCTGCGGCGCGTGCTGCGCCGTGGACGTCAGGTCCGGGCCTGGAGGGCCTCGATGAGCTTCGGGATGACCTTGTGCAGGTCCCCCACGATGCCCAGGTCTGCGATCTGGAAGATCGGCGCGTCCTGGTCTTTGTTGATGGCCACGATGTTCTTCGAGTTCTTCATGCCCACCATGTGCTGGGTGGCACCCGAGATGCCGCAGGCCATGTAGACAGTGGGCTTCACCGTCTTGCCGGTCTGGCCGACCTGGTGCGAGTAGGGCACCCATCCGGCGTCGACGATGGCCCGGCTGGCGCCGGCGGCACCGTGGAGCAGGCCGGCCAGCTGCTCGATCAGAACATACTGATCCTTCTCGCCGAGGCCACGACCGCCCGAGACGACGACCTCAGCCTCATCCAGCTTGGGCCCGGTGCGCTCCTCGACGTGACGGGCGACGATTCGGGCCGCATTGGCGGCACCGGTGTCAGGTGCGGGGGCGGCGACTACTGCGGCCGGGGCGCCCCCCGACGGCTCGGCCGCGAACGACTTGGCCCTGATCACGAAGATCCCTGGGCCCTCGGCGGTGAACCTGGCGGTCAGGATCTCGGCCCCACCGAAGATGGCGTGCTGGCTGGCCAGCCCGCCGTCGGCCTCGGTGAGGTCGACCACGTTGGTGAGCACCGGGCGATCGAGCTTGACCGACAGGCGGCCGGCGATGTCCCGTCCGTCGTAGGTGGCGGGAAGCAGGACGGCGTCGGGGCCGGAGCCGGAGCCGACGGCGGCGGCGATCGCCGCCGCTACGGGAGAGCCGGGAAGGGCGCCGCCCAGATCGCCCACGTCGTGGACGGTAGTTGCGCCGTACTCACCGAGAGCGCCGGCAGCCGTTGCACCGTCCCCCCAGACGACGGTCTCGACCGTGTCGGCAAGGGTGCGGGCGCGGGTGATCAGTTCGAGCGATGTGGTTGTGGGGGCGCCGTCGACGACTTCGGCGACGACCCAGATCTTGGCGATGGTCATGTGCGTGTTCTCCTGTACCGGGCCTAGATGACCTTGAGCTGCTCGAGGAACTCGATCACCCGCAGGTGACCTTCTCCCTCGTCGACGACGATCTCACCTGCGGCCCGGGCCTCGGCCGGAGCGACGTTGGTGATCTCCTGGCGGGCGCCGGCGGCACCGACTTGTCCGGCATCGATGCCGAGGTCGGCGACGGTGAGGTTCTCGACCGGCTTCGACTTTGCCGCCATGATCCCCTTGAAGGACGGGTAGCGGGGCTCGACCACTCCGGCGGTCACCGTCACGACGGCCGGAAGCGGGCACTCGACCTCGTCGTAACCGGCTTCGGTCTGGCGCTCGACCTTGACCGAGGAACCGCTCACCTCGACCTTCTTGGCGAAGGTGACCGAGGGGAGGCCGAGGATCTCGGCGATCTGGACCGGGGTGGTGCCCGTGTAACCGTCCGATGACTCGGTGGCGGCCAGGATCAGGTCGGGCTCGGCCCGCTTGATGGCAGCAGCCAAGACTTTTGCCGTGCCGAGCGCGTCGGTTCCGGCCAGAATCGGATCACTGATGAGGATGGCCTTGGCCGCTCCCATGGCCAACGCCGTACGGAGCCCAGACACCTCTCCGTTGGGGGCCATCGAGACCAGGGTCACGTCACCCCCACCGGCGGCATCGGCGAGCTGCAGGGCCATCTCGACGCCATAGGCATCGGAATCGTCCAGGATGAGCTTTCCGTCACGGACAAGGTTCTTCGACCCCGGATCCAGTGCCGGCGGAGCGGCCGGATCGGGGATCTGCTTTACACAGACTACGACGTTCATAGTCGTGCATTGTTGACGAAAACCGACCCGTTCGACCAATCGGTGCGCCGCCCCAGGTCAGGGCGTCCCCGGTCGGCCCAGCGCAGTACGTCCCAGACGTCCCAGGTCAGGGCGTCCTGGACGTCCGAACAGCCTCTGCTCGGGATCACCCTGCGCTCCCGCAGCTCCTGCCGTCACACCCCGTCGACGACCCTCCGGGCCCGGGCCACGTCGTCGGTCACGATGGTGTCGACTCCACAAGCGAGCACGGTGGCGAGAGCCGCATCGTCGGACACCGTCCACGCCGCCACCCCCAAGCCGGCTGCATGGGCGGCTGCCACAGAGTCAGCGGTCACCAGGGCGAACGGTAGGTGGACGGCGGAGCACCCGAGATCGACCGCTCCGGCTACGGCGGTGTCCGGCTCGAATGCGGAAATGACCAGCAGACCGGTGGCGATGCCCGATCCGACGGCCCGCACCGCAGTCAGGGCTCCCGGCCAGAACGACGAGATGATCACCGAGTCACTCAATCCCGCCTCTTCCACCAGGTCGACCACGTCCAGAGCGCACCGGTCCGACGGGTCGAAGGCAGGCTCGGTGGGCAGGTTCTTGACCTCGATGTTCACCACCATGCCCGTGCAGGCGATCAGTGCGTCGGCCAGCAGTGGGACGTGGTCGGGCAGGTCGCCGGTGGCCAGTTCGTGTACGGCCCCCGTCCCGTCGATGACCGGGTCGTGGTGGACGGCCAGCCCCCCGTCGGCGGTGAGCCGGACGTCCAATTCGACGCCGTCCGCTCCCAGCGAACGGGCCCGGGCGAAGGCCTCCAGGGTGTTCTCCAGTACGCCTGATGGTGGGTCCGGACTCCCCCGATGGGCCTGTACGGCGGTCCGTGCAGTCACGCTCCGTACTCCTCCCAACACCTGGCGCGAATTCGATGAGGAACCGTGGAATTTCCCTTGTCGAAGGACCCGGAACTGCTTGCAAGCGGTCGTGCCGGTGGATACTCTAATGAACGAACCCTGAACGGCCGGTGACATTCTCAGCGCCGAGCTATGTGAAACAAATCACAAGAGGGTAGTCCGAGTTGATGAGTGGAGGAATCAGCGTGGCCCTCATGTGGAACCGCACAGTCGAGTGGGACGAAGGCGATTGGCGACAGTTCGCCGCCTGTCGGAGCACCGAGCCCGATCTGTTCTTCCCCATCGGCACGACCGGGCCGGCGGTCGACCAGATCGAGTCGGCCAAGCGGGTCTGCCGCAGTTGCGAGGTCCAGGAGGTATGTCTCGACTTCGCCCTTGCCACCAACCAGGAGTCAGGCGTGTGGGGCGCCACATCCGAGGAAGAGCGCCGAAAGCTTCGCAAGGCCTGGCTGGCCGCCCGACGCCGGGCCTCCTGAAGCTCCTTCCCGCGGGACGGCTTCTCCGAGGAACAGGGCCTGCTGTCCCGACCTGCCACTGCTGATCCGCCACTTCTGATCCGCCACTTCTGACCTGCCATTCCTGATCCGTCACTTCTGATCCGCCACTTCTGATCCGCCATACCTGATCCGCCGGTTCTGACCTGCCAGTGTGGATCCGGCGAGGTGGATTCTCTGTTACTGGCCGATCGGCTGCGGATCACGGGCCGGCAACTCGATGGCGACCAGTGTCCCGGTGACGCCCGATGCGGCCGTACCCCGGTTGCGCATGGTGATGGTCCCCTCGAGCTGACTGCGCACCAGGTCGCGGACGATGGACAGCCCGAGGCTCTGGGTGTCGTCGATGTCGAAGCCGTCGGGCAGTCCCGATCCGTCGTCGAGTACTTCCACCCTGAGCTGCCCGCCCTCCGCCTGGAGGTCGACCCTGATGGTCCCGATGGCGTCCCGATCCCCGGAATCGTGGACCCCGTCCTCGTCACCCTCGGCTTCGAAGTCGAGGAAGGCGTGCTCGATGGCGTTCTGCACCAACTCGGCCAGGACCACGGCCAACGGGGTGGCGACTTCGGCTGGGACTTCGCCCAGTGCACCCGTCACCTCGAACGTCAGGTGACGGGAGACCACCGAATCCTTGGCCATCCGGATCAGCGACGTCACGATCTCGTCGAACGGGACCTGATCACTCGGCTCACGGGACAGGATCTCGTGGACGATGGCGATCGACCGCACCCGGCGTTCGGCCTCGAACAGCGCGACGCGGCCACCGCCCGGCGGCAGCCGGCGAGCCTGGAGTCGCAGCAGCGCCGAGATGGTCTGCAGGTTGTTCTTCACCCGATGGTGCACTTCGCGGATGGCGGCGTCCTTGGACAAGAGGAGCCGGTCGAGACGCCTTACGTCGGTGACGTCGCGCAGCAGGACGATGCACCCGGTCACCTGACCTGCCTGGATCAGGGGGATGCAGTGGAGCAGCACCGTCACATCCGGACGCCGCTCGACCTCCTCCACGACGGGCAGGGCGGACGCCAGGGCCCACTCGATGGCGGACTCCTCGATGCCCAGGTCGGTCAGCCGCCGTCCCTCGATCTGGGAGTACATGCCCATCCGGTGGAGCGCATTGGTGGCGTTCGGCGAGGCGTATCGCACCCTCCCTTCCTCATCGACCAGAACCACGCCGTCTCCGACACGCGGCGCCTCTTCGGTGGCGACCTCTTCACTGGGGAATGGGAACGCACCCTCGGACAGCATCACGGCGAAGCGGTTGAACACATCCCGGTAGGTGCGCTCGAGGTGTCCGGGACGTCGGCCGGCGCCGGCCGACATGCGGGCCAGGACTGCGACCGTCGCCCCCTCACACCGCACCGGGATGCAGTGGAGTCGAACCGGCTCATCACCCGGCTCCAACACAATCTCGCCTCGCGACGGCTCACCCGATTCGAAGGCCAGAAGGACCAGTGGCCAAACGCCGGCGTCGACCGTCTGGCCCACCAGGTCGTGCTCGACCACGGTCGAGCTGTTCGACGGGCGCATCTGGCCGAGGATCACCAGCTCGAGCCCACCGAGGCGGGGATCGGTCAGGTCGGGGGCCATCGGGGCCATGAGGACCAGGTCGGAGAAGGAGAGGTCGGCCAGGATCCCCCACGTGCCCAGCAACCGCTGGAGGTGGGCCAGCTTGTCCTCGTCGAGGTTGGTCCGCTCAAATGCCAGTTCCGCCGGCGTGGCCATGGTCAGCCCTCCCCGGGTCCCGATCCATCGACCGCGCCGGCCTCAGGCTTTACGGCCACATCCCACGGCTTGCGGGCACGGAATCCCCGAAGTGTGTCGACACCGGCAGCGGTCAGTAGTCCCCGCAGGTCGTCGGCCCGTTCGGCCACGTCGGGCAGGGTGTGGGCGTCCGAGGCGGTGGTCAACGGCACGCCCTGGGCCACGAACCGCCGGAGCAGCGGAGGTGCCGGGTACTCCTCTCCCACCGGTTTGCGCCAACCGGCGGACGAGAGCTCCGCGGCCATGCCCGAGCGCACCGCGGCCTCGGTGATCCGGTCGTAGAACTCGTCGGGGACGTCGGGGACGCGACCGGCGATCTTCACCAGGTCCGGGTGGGCGAGGACGTCGCATACGCCAGAAGCCGCCAACTCCTCCATCGCCCGTGTGTACTCATCCCAGACCTGATCCACTTTCCGGTGGTCCCACTCAGCCAGGACCTGTGGGTCGGACAGCACATCGAAGCGCCAGGTGCCGAGCCAGTGCACCGAGCCGAGGAGTACGTCGAACGGATACCCGTCGAGCAGGTCGGCCACGTCATCCATCCGGTCCTGGTAGTAGTCGACTTCGAGGCCGAGCACGACAGGCAGCCCTGCGGCCTTGACCGCCTCGACCACTTCCACATAGTCGTCGAGGTCAACCCGCGCGTGGTGGTCCCAGTAGGCGGCCATTCCCGGGCGCAGTGCCTCGCCGGGAAGGTCGTCCCAGAAACCCCCGAGCCGGTCCTTGGCCTGGGTGAACCGGAAGAGGTGCTCGGTGACGGCGATCTCGGTGATCCCGCGCGCCTCGGCCAGTTCGCAGTAGGCGGCCACCTGTTCGACGGTGGTCTCGGCATCGCTCTGTGTGTGGGGCCAGAGGTGGAGGTGGTAGTCCAGCACGCTGGTGGTCGATCCTTTCGGAGCCGGGGGGTCGTGGGGGTCGTGGGGAAGTACGGGACGGGGGTCTCAGCCGGCCTTGCGGATCAGTGTGACTCCGTCGCGCACGGTCGTCTGGACCGCGATCACTCTCGGATCAGTGGCGACGAAGTCGTTGAATGCCCGGAGCGCCGACGTGTCGTCGCTCGTGTCCGAGGGATCGAGGATACGACCCCCCCAAAGGGTGTTGTCGGCGGCGATGATCCCCCGGGGGGCGAGCTTCGGCAGCACGGCTTCGTAGTAGGCGGGATACGAGGACTTGTCGGCATCGATGAACACCAGGTCGAAGGGACCGGGCAGCGTGGCGATCGTGTCGATGGCCGGGCCTTCCAGCACCTCGATCCGATCGGCGAAGGGGCTCTGCGCGATGTGTCGGCGGGCGAAGGCCGCGTGCTCAGCCGAGATCTCGCAGGTGACGATATGCCCGCCGGGCGCGAGGCCCGGCGGCCATTGCCAGTGACGAGTAGCCGCCGAACGTCCCGATCTCGAGGACCGACGTCGCCGACAGGGCGAACGTCAGCATCTCCAGATACCGGCCCTCGAGGCGGCCCACCATCATGTTGGGGAACTGCAAAGTGACCACCAGCTCAGCCGCCAGCGCTTCGAGATGGTCCGGCGGTGCCGTGGTGTGGTCGGTTGCGTACGCTTCGAGCTCCGGGTTGACGATGTCGGTCATCCTCGCATCGTACGGCCCCGGTGGCCGTCCCCGGAAGCCGGTGCCTTCACCCCCAGATCTGCTCACCCAGTCTCAGCAGGCCCGAGAGGTCGTAGATGTCGGTGTCGAAGAACGGCACCGTGGCCAGCACATCGGGAGCGACGGCCAGGGTGGCCCGTTCTTCCATCTCCCTGAGGGCGACCACCTGGAAGTTGAGATAGCTGTCGGCCACCTCGGCCAGGACGCGGGCGATCTGGGACGGGTCCCCGAGAGTGGAGTCGGCCGCCCCGATCACCGGCGCCAGCCCCACGGCCAGCTCCTCGGCCCGGTCCTTCATGGCCTCGGCCACCTTGGCACCGGGCCGGTCCCGCAGGTAGTCCGGCAGGACTTTGTTCAGGACGATGGCGCCCAGGTGGAGTTTGCGGGCGGTCAGCTGCTCGGCGAAGTACTCCGCCTCGCGCAGCGGCGTGGCCTCGAGGGTGGACACCACGACGAAGGTGGTGCGCCGATCCGAGAGCAGCCGTCCGACCGCCTCGGATCGCTCGACGAATCCGTCATACATGGTCTGGAAGAGGATGAAGAACTCGGAGATGTCCGACATGAACTCGGTGCCGAGGATCCGATCGCTGATCTGGTAGAAGGGTTTGGTAGCTACGTTCACCAGCTTCGACCGGTAGGGGACGATCAGCCAGCGCAACAGCCGGGACGAGAAGAAGTCGGCCAGCCGCTCCGGGGCGTCGAGGAAGTCCAATGCATTCCGGGTCGGCGGGGTGTCCACCACGATCAGGTCGTACTCGGCGGCCGAGTGGATCTCGTAGAGGCGTTCCATGGCGATGTAGTCATGACTCTGGACGAACCGCCCGCTGATGTTCTGGTAGAGCGGGTTGGCCAGGATCTCGTCGCGGGTGCGCTCGTCCGGGGCGTGGTGGCCGATCAGTGAGTCCCACGACTCCTTGGTGTCGAGCATGGCCGCCCACAACTCACCTCTCGGCTTGAGCCCGGCCGCCTTGAACGCCGAAGCCGGTACCCGGTGCTCGGTGTTGCCGATGCCGTCCAGACCCAACGCGTTGGCCAGGCGCTTGGCGGGATCCACGGTGAGCACGAGGACCTTTGAGCCGTGGTTGACCGCCGCCATGAGGGCGGAAGCCGCCGCCGTGGTCGTCTTACCTACGCCTCCGGGCCCACAGGCGACCACGATCTCCTTGGTCGCCAGCAGGCTGTCCATTGTCGGGGTCGGGGTCGGGGACGGCGTCTGGTTGTCTGCGGCCCTTCGTTTCGGGGTGCGGGCGGCCATCAGTAGCCCATCTCCTCACCCAGCGACTCGGCCACCTGGCGAGTGGTTCGCAGGCCGTGGGACCGGGTGAACAGGAACGGCAGATAGAGGAGGGGTACCGACGGATCGATCCCCTCGCGAAGTCGCTCGAGGTGGGTTGAGCGGGTCCGGCGCATGGTCACGGCCAGGCGCGCCGCTTCGAGTACAGGTGAAGCGTCGCCGTCGACGAGGGCGTCGAGCTCAGCGAGGGGGCCCGGCGCGGCGAGCGCCTCGAACACCGCTTCCTCCTGCCGCCCGAACAGTTCGGGTAGCACCCGGTTCACTACGACGCCGGCCAACTGGACGGTGGTCTCATCACGCACCCGTGCCGCGAGCTCGATCGTCTCGGTCACCGGCATCTCCTCCGGGGTGCACACGGCCAGGAGCCCCGTGACCTCCGGGTCAGACAGCATCCTGAGCATCCAATCGGTCTGGGTCCGGATGAGTCCGACCTTGACCAACCCGTTCACCGCCTGGGGTGCGGCCAACTGGCCGACGATGTGGCCCGAGGCCTGAGCGTCGACCACCACCATGTCCCACCCGCCATCGCGGACCTCGAAGCAGAGCTTGCCGACGGTAAGGATCTCGCGCACGCCGGGTGCGGCGGCGGCCAAGAAGTCGAAGGCCTTGGCCACCGGGCCGATACGGCCGACGATCGGGATCCGGAGCTGCATCTTCAGGTATTCGCGCAGCGCCGCCTCGGTGTCCATGGACATGGCGAAGAGGCCCGGTTGGACCTCTCGCTCCTTGAACGCCATGGGCGGTGACTCGTAATAGCCGGCCAGCTCGCCTTTGGCGTCCATCTCACAGATCAGGACCTTCTTGCCGCGGGTGGCGGCCAGGAGGCCCAGGGCGGAAGCCACCGTCGTCTTCCCCGTTCCACCCTTTCCCGTGACGAACACGAGCTTGCGATCGAGCAGGGGGATCAGCGGGTCAGCGGGCACGCCGCCAGGTCCTCGCGGTGGCAGGTTCCAATGAGGGAAGGCGTGGAATCAGGAGATCCCGAACCCGACCCGGCGATCGGTCAACGGGGGGTCCAGCTCGATATAGGCGATCTTGGCCACCGGAACCCCGACCTGGCGGCCCTTGCGGTCGGTCAACCAGAGGATCTTGCCCTCTTCACCGAGTGCTTCCTCGATGTCGGCCAGGACCTTGTCTCGGTCAGTATCGTCGGGCAACTCGACGTCGAGCTCCTTCATCGACTGCACGATCCCGATACGTACGTCCACCTGGCACGCTCCTCTCGAACCCGGCGGTCGGTGGGACCGCCCGGTCACCTTGACGATACAACCCCACAGGACCCGGTCGTCCCGACGTCGCGCCCATGGGGCACACTGGCGTCATGGATGGCGATACTCCAGGTGCGGGCACAGGGAGCGGCGACGGGAAAGAGCCGAACTCCAGGCCGTGGGAGACCGAGCGGAACCGGATATGGGTGGCGACCATGGCCGGCCACGCCGGTGACGGGGTGACCGTCGCTCATCGGGACAGTCGGGCCACCACCGGGGCGGGGGGACGGTCGGACGGCTTCGACCGCGTCGCTCGGGAGGATCTCGAGCGGGCCCAGTTGGCCCCCGGAGCGACCCGTGCGTCAGGCGCCGGCAACCGTGCCCGACCCGAGGAGCCGGACCAGTGGAGGACCTGCTTCGAGCGTGACCGCGACAGGATCCTGCACGCGCCATCGTTCCGTCGGCTGGCCGGAAAGACCCAGGTCTTCGTGTTCCCCGATGACCACCAGCGCACCAGGCTGACCCATGCCCTCGAGGTCGCCCAGGTGGCAGTGGGCATTGCCCGGGCCTGCCGGCTCAATGTGGCTCTCACCGAGGCCATCGCTCTGGGCCATGACTGCGGCCACGGTCCCGGCGGGCATGCCAGCGAGGACGCGCTCACGCCGTTCGTCGAGGGTGGATTCGATCACGCTCCATGGGGGGCGGACGTATCGCTGGCGTCGCTGAATCTGTGCAAGGAGACGCTCGACGGCATCCGCAACCACTCGTGGTCACGGCCCGCGCCGGCCACGCCCGAGGGCGAGGTGGTCAGCTGGGCCGATCGGATCGCCTACGTCTGCCACGATTTCGAGGATGCCGTGCGCAGCGGAATCGTTACTCCGGCGGCGCTCCCTCCCATCGTCCTCGAGCGGTGCGGTAGTCGTCGGGGCCGCCAACTCGGGACCTTCATCGATTCGCTGGTGTCGACCATCCTGGCCACCGGAAGGATCGGCATGGCCGATCGCGAGGCTGAGGCACTGGCGGCCTTCCGGGCCAGCAACTACGAGCACATCTACCTCCGACCGAGTTCGGTGGTCCAGGGCGAGGCCGTCGTGGCCGTGCTCCGGGCTCTGGTCGAGCACTTCGGGGACCGTCCCCACCTCATCCCGCAGTCGGGACCCGGCGATCTCGGGCTCAGCGGAGGCGAGCCTGGAGCGGTCCGGGCCGCCGTCGCCTACGTGGCCGGAATGACCGACCGTTTCGCCTTCTCCCAGGCGGTCGCCCTCCTCGGCTGGGATCCGGCCAAGCTGCCTGTGGGCATAGGGGTGGCCGGGCGGAACTGAGCGTGGGCGATGGACCTGGGACCGCCTCGACGCTGGTCAGAGGCCATGCCCGGTTCAGAGTGCATGCCAGGTGACGGTGAACGACTGGCCTGCGCCGGTGAGCGCCGAGGTCGAAGCCAAAACTGACTTCCCCTTCAGAGTCTTGGTCATGGTTATGAGATTGTCGGTGAGTCCGGTGCCATTCACGGCGAGCCCGTTGACCGTCGCCCCACTGAACGGCACCGTTCCGAAGTCGGATAATGGCACCACCTTGCATTTGCTCGACACGCACAAGGTCGGTGCCTCGGTGATCCACTCCGCCGAGGAATTCAGTGGCGTGGTACTCCCTGCGGCCTGAGTCGTCGAGTAGTTCCAGTGCCCGGCATCGGAGAGGGAAAGGGTGTAGCTGCCACCGGAGACGGTGACACTCGCCGACATCACGTTGCCGGGGGAGACCGGGTAGGTACCGGTCGGAAGCACGACGAGCCCTGCCGGGTACATCTCGTACCAGGCGTAGTAGCTCGGGGCACCTGGCACCTTCTTCACCTTCTTGGTGCAGTCTGAGTCCGTGCCGATCTGCTGTACCGTCGGGTCCGTCGGGGCAAAGCCGTCGATCCCGACCCAGAAGGCGGCCTGTTCGACCTTGTTTCCCGGGCATGGCACCGAGGGCTCGACCCACGTACCGGCGACGCTGGTCACCGGGGTACCGGTCACGGCGTAACCAGCCCAGTTCAGTGAGTTGGAGGTGCCGGCGCCGCTCCTCGGTCCGGTTTCGAACAGCTGGTTGGGAGCGGATCGTCTGCCGTCCGGGACAGACGCAGCCGACGAAACGCCTCGTTGGGCCGATACCGGCTGGGACGACAGTGCGACCGATGCCCCGAGCGCCACAGGAACGACCAATGCCGCAACCACCGCGGCCGCGATCCTTCGCTGCGACGCCCCCCTGCGCCGTCGGCCCCCGTTCGTCATCGGATCCATCGTCTCACGTCGTCGCCCCCATTGTCACTGCGGTCGTTCGTCGCTGTGCCTATCGATGTCTGTATCCGTGCCGCACATCCGGGCACGTCGCCCCTGCCCGGATGTGACCGGTCGAGAACGCCGGGGGCGCCATGACTGCCGTGGGCATCGCAATCCGACGGCGGGAGGGGTGGTTGCCTCCGCCAAGCACTGGACACAGGTCAGAGCATTCGTCGGCATCGTCCGATCAGATCGCCGGCACCCACTGGACCATGTCCGGGCCACATGTGCATAGGACGCCCGAAAGCCAGACTCGTCCCAGAGTTCGTAGGGCTGACCCGGTCCGCGGGCACCAGCCAGAAGGTCCGAAAGTCCCACCAGGGGCGCGGATTCGAGTTCCGACCCGACCGGATGGACAGGCCAGGGATTACCCATTTTGTTGCCAGGAGGTTCGTGGCACGACCCGAGGAGGCGCACAAGACCCGAGATCCACCGCCGGCCAACCGAGCCGACGCTCGAGCCGCTTGAGCCCGCGGTGGCACAGGACCCGGACCGACCCCGGAGTCCGACCCATGATCTCCGCGACCTGGGCCACCTCCAGATCGGCAACGACACGAAGCATGACCGCTTCGGCCTGGTCAACCGGAAGCGTGCGGATCATGGCCACGGCGACATCGGTCTGGGACCGCTCGGTGATCTCCGACTCGACCGAATCCATCGCCGGCAACGAGACCAGTGTCGACTCCTCGATCCACTCCGGGCAGCGGTCGCTCCACCGGTACCAGTCGGTCGCCCGACGGCGCGCCGTTGTGAACAGCCAAGAGCGGAAGCCGCGTTCGTCCCCTTTGAAGGTCGGTAGCGCCCGTGCCACCTTCAGCCAGATATCCGCGGCGAGGTCTTCGGCTTCGGTCGTCGATTTGACCGTGAGGTAACGAAGAAGGCTCGGTTGGCACTCGCGCCAGAGTCGGGCGAACGCCTCTTCGTCACCACGCTGTGCAGCGCGCAATGTCGTCTTGAACTCCCTCACGCCCTCTCCCTGCCACGTTGACCGACGCTGATCGCGCCCGGACATGCCCCTTCGGCCCCAATGCGTGATGGCCTCAGTCGCTCCAGGTCGCACTGAGCAACCAGGTCGTCCGGCCGGATTCCGTCACCTTCCATTTGATCAATTGCGATTCGCAACGATTCAGAGGGCTGCTCGCTCCCCGATCTCCTGAGGGCTCGAACCATCCGTGTCGTGCCAGCCTCGTCGGCGGGTCGACCATGATCGCCCGGGTCACCGGACCGGAGGCCAGACCTCCGGGACCGCTCGTTCCTTCAACTTTCTCCAGCCCTCCAACATGCCCGCCGTCAACATGCCCACCGTCCTGTGCCCCTGTTCTCGCGTCCTGATTCCGGTCGAATCGGGCATCGCGATTGTCGACCGGTCCGTAGATGCGGAAGATTCGCCGAGTTGACGGTTGACGACGACCTGAGCCGGTACCTGGGCGGCCAGCCCAAGGACGTGGATCCTTCGACTGACCGACCTGAACGAGTTTGATGGAAAGGGGCCGGCGTACATACGTGAGAGAACGAAATTGCGAGTACATCCGTTACGCGACGGGGAGTGACCATCCTCGGAGGGATGTCGCCGACGAACGTCCAGGCAGCCCTAACTCCGGTAGAACGCTCGCGGGTCGTCAGTGGCGACGATCTCCTTACCGAGCGGCGCGATGGCTGCCGCCGCCAGCTTGAAGTCGGCGATTCCGAGCGGGATGCCGATGATCGTCAGGCACAGCAGTACCCCGGTGACGACGTGGGCGATAGCCATCCACAACCCGGCCAGGAGGAACCACAGCACGTTGCCGATGAAGGATCCGGCTCCGGCACCCGATTTGGGCACCAGGGTGCGCCCGAACGGCCAGAGGGTGAATGCGGCCAACCGGAAGCTGGCGATCCCGAACGGAATGGTGATGATGAGGATGCACATCACCACGCCGGCGAGGACGTAGCCGATGGCCAGCCAGAAGCCGCACAGGACGAGCCAGAGGATATTGAGCACGGTCTTCACGACGTCATTCTGACATCGCCGGCCACAGGCCCGGAAAGACCCTACTCACGTGCCACCCCGGGGAGACCGTCGGTTCGGTGTTGGGCCGATCCTGTTCGGCCCATACACTCACCGATGTCGGGGGGGACGAAGGTGAAGGAGGTCACCATGGTCATCCGGGAACAGACCGATCAGATCAGGGAACACGCGGATCAAAATCGTGTCGATCATTCATCGGGCACTGAGCCCGGTGCGGGCACTCCACCCGATGATGCAGCATCCTCGTTCGCTCCGTTGCTGAATGCCCTGGCGGGACCCGCCGCACCTGTCCGGTTCGTATTCTGGGACGGAAGCGCCCTCGGGCCCGACGATGCCGTTGGCGCGATCGTGGTGCATTCGCCGGATGCCCTGCGGCGCATCATGTGGGCCCCGGGTGAGCTCGGCGTCTCGCGGGCCTTCGTCGCCGGCGACCTCTCGGTGGAAGGCGACGTCTTCGAAGTGCTCATGGCCCTGCGCGACGCGTCGCCTGCGAATCTCCGGCGGATCGAACCCCGTGCACTGGCGGCCACTGTGCGCGCCGCACGCAGTCTCGGTGCGTTCGGCGCACCGCTCCCTCCGCCGCCCGACGAAGCCCGTCCGGCTGGTCGCCTTCATTCTCCGGCCCGCGACGCCCGGGCCATCAGCCACCACTACGACGTCGGCAACGACTTCTATGAGCTCGTCCTCGGGCCGAGTTGGACCTACTCCTGCGCGCGTTTCGTCACTCCGGCGACCACGCTCGAGGAGGCACAGGCGGCCAAGCACGAGCTGGTCTGCGCCAAGCTGGGCCTGCCCGAGCGCCCGGGATCCCGACTGCTCGACGTCGGGTGTGGGTGGGGGTCCATGGCCATTCACGCCGCCCGCCATCACGGAGCCCGGGTCGTCGGAATCGCCCTCAGCCGCGAGCAGGTGGACAAGGCGCAATCGCGTGTCCGTGCCGCCGGGCTAGAGGACTCGATCGAGATCCGCTTCCAGGACTACCGCGACCTCCGGGGCGAGCAGTTCGACGCCATCTCGTCGATCGGTATGTTCGAGCACGTGGGTACCGCGCGGACCGCCCAGTACTTCGAAACCCTGCGGAACCTGCTCGTGCCGACCGGGCGTCTGCTCAACCACGCCATTTCCTCGCCTGGTGGATCGCGGCTCGGCCCGCGCACCTTCATCGGCCGCTATGTCTTCCCCGACGGCGAGCTGATCGACGTCGGCCAGGTCCTCCTGGCCATGGAGAAGGCCGGTTTCGAAGTGCGTGACGTCGAGTCGTTACGCGAGCACTACTCGCAGACCCTCCACTGCTGGGTGGCCAATCTCGAGGCCCACTGGGACGAGGCAGTGGCTCTGGTCGGAAGGCCACGGGCCGACATCTGGCGCCTCTACATGGCGGGGTCGGCCATCGGGTTCGACGACGGGGGGATCGCCGTCCACCAGGTGCTGGGCGTCGTCCCCGGCCCCGACGGGTCGAGTGGCATGCCCCGCACCCGAGCGAACTGGGGCTGACACCCCCGGCATCACCCGACATCACCCGACATCACCCGGCATCACCCGGGGTGTCAGGGAATCGGCCGGCGCTCCCAGGTCCGTCCGCCGCCCAGGTTCTACTTGACGGTCAATTCCCGTCGGTAGACACGGGCCGGGCCCAGTCCGGCGATGGTCGTGGCCAACCGGACGAACTCGACAGAGGCCTCGCCGTCGGGGTCGGACACCACGATGGGCACGCCTTCGTCGGCTCCCTTCGCGTAGCGCGGGCACCAGGGGCACCGTGCCCAGAAGCGGCACGCCGAGGTCCTCGGACAGCTGCCTGCCCCCGCCACTTCCGAACAGCTCGTAACGGGTCCCGTCATCGCCGGTGAACCAGCTCATGTTCTCGATGACCCCTCGCACGGCCAGTTTCAACTTGCGGGCCGCATACGCCGAGCGCTGTGCCACTCGTTGGGCGGCAGGCTGGGGAGTGGTGACGACAAAGACCTCGGTCTTGGTCAGATACTGGCCCAGTGACAGGGTCACGTCTCCGGTGCCCGGGGGCATGTCGATGAGCAGGAAGTCGGGCTCGCCCCAGTAGGCGTCGACCAGGAACTGTTCGAGGGCCTTGTGGAGCATCGGCCCCCTCCAGATGACCGGGGTGTCATCGGCCACGAAGAATCCCATCGACAGGCAGCGGACTCCGTTCGCCGTCGGCGGCACCACCAGGTCGCCGATGATCAGGGGATCAGTGCGCACACCCAGCATCTTCGGCACGGAGAATCCGTAGACGTCGGCATCCAGGATGCCGACGTCGTAGCCGGCGCGGGACAGCGCGACCGCCAGGTTCACCGTGACGGAGGACTTACCCACGCCACCCTTACCGGACGAGATTCCGAGGATACGTGTCTTCGAGCGGGGCTCCATGAACTTGTTGGACCGGCCCTCCTCATGTCCGAGTGCCCCGGCGTGGCCCCCTCCGTGGTCATGGCCGTGGTCGTGACCATCGTCAGCGGCGTGCATGACCCCACCCTCGACGGCATCCCCGCGGAGCAGCATCCGCAGGCGGGCCCGCGGTGCCTCTTCCATGACGACGGTGCTCACAATGACCTCGTCGACCCCGCCGAGGGCAGCTACTGCCGCCCGCACCCGGGACTCGAGCTCGTCGACCTGGGGATAGATGGCAACCGGTAGGGCGAGCTCGACCGTGGCCCTCTTGCGCTTCGTCCGGACCGAGCCGACCATGCCCAACTCCCCCAATGGGCGGCGCAGCTCTGGGTCGACCACGTGCGCAACCGCTGCTGCGACCTGGGACTCGTCGATGGACATGGGGGTTCTCCTGAATGGAAATCGGCGTCACCGGTACACTAGGGGACGTGCAGCCCGACCCGGACAGCCCCGTGGCCGTTGCCACCTCCGACTCGGACAGCCAGTTCGCCGCGGCGGTGACCGCCGTCACATCTGCCTTCGGTGACCCGACACGACGCGAGATCTACCTGTTCGTCCGGTCCAATCCGGGGGCGACCTCCTCCGAAGTGGCCGGCCACTTCTCGCTGCATACAAACGTGGCCCGCCACCACCTGGAGCGCCTGGCCGCGGGCGGTTACGTCGAAATCACCATGGAACGGTCCCCCGGCCACGGGGCCGGTCGGCCCTCCAAGCGCTTCCGGGCCATCGGCAACGATCCCACTCTCGATCTTCTGACCCGCCGTGACGATCTGTTGGTACTGCTGCTCCAAGAGGCCCTCCAGATGCTCGGGCCCCAGGCCGCCGAAGGCATGGCCGAACGGGTCGGAGAGGAGTACGGGCGGGAGCTCGCCGGGCAGATGTCGCCCGGTGACGGGCAGCGCTCGCTGCGCACGGCCATGCACGCCATCGCCGACACCTTGACCGCGCACGGTTTCGCCGCCCATGCCGAGGACCAGGGCGCGACCACCGCCGTGGTCGCCGACAACTGCCCCTTCGGCGAAGCGGCGTCCCAGTACCCGGTGCTGTGCGCGGTCGACCGGGGCATGGTGAAGGGTCTGTTGGCCGGGCTCTGCGGCGACGACCCTGCGGTCGTGCCGGTGGTCCTGTCGTCGTCCCGCGCCAAGGGCGACGACTCCTGCGCCGCCGTGGTCTGACCGGCGACCGTGGCTCGCCACTACCTTGACCACGCTTCCACGACGCCGCTCCGACCTGAGGCCAGGAGCGCCATGGCGGAATGGGACGCGCTCGGCATCACCGCCGATCCCGGTCGGGTGCACACGGAAGGGCGCATGGTTCGAGCGGCCCTCGAGGAGGCAAGAGACCAGGTGGCCGCCTTGTTCGGGGTCCGCCCCCGGCAGGTCATCCTGACATCGGGCGGGACCGAAGCGATCAACGCCGCGGCATGGGGCGTCTTGGCCGGACACACCTCTGAGTCGGGAGGGCCGTCGGGTCGGGCACCGGTGGCCTGCGCCGCCGTCGAGCACTCAGCCGTCCGGGATGCCTCGGCCCTTCATGGAACCGTGGTGACGATTCCGGTGGATGGGCAAGGGCGTATCCGACCCCACGCCGTGGCCGACACCGTCTCCCGTTCCGTGGCTGAGCACGGTCGCCCACCGGTGCTCGTGCACTGCCAGTTCGCCAATCACGAAGTCGGCACGCTCCAGGACGTGTCCGGAGTCGTCGGCCTCTGCCGCGACCAGGGCATCCTCGTTCACGTCGACGCAGTGGCCGCCGCCGGTCATGTGCCGGTGGACATGGATGCGTGCGGCGCCGATCTGGTGTCGGTCTCGTCCCACAAGCTCGGCGGCCCGGCCGGGATCGGGGCTCTGATCCTGCGCCGCGGTCTCCGGATCGACCCGCTCCTGGTCGGTGGCGAACAGGAACGAGGTCGGCGCGCTGGCCTGGAGGATGTCGTCGGGGCGATCGGCTTCGGCGCCGCCGCCGCCGCACTGGCCGTCCCGGGACGTCTGACCACCGAGGGTGTGGCCTCCCGTCAGTGGACCGACCGGCTCCTGGCTGCCGCCACTTCGGTGGACGGCGTCATCCCCTATGGCGACACCGTCGATCGTGTGCCCCACATCCTGTGTCTGGGTGTGGCTGGCGTCGAGGCCGAACCGGTGCTGTTGGGCCTCGATCAGGCCGGGGTCGCCGTGCACTCGGGTTCGTCGTGCTCCTCCGAGTCGCTCGAACCGTCTCCAGTACTCGAGGCTATGGGCGTCGACGGCGAACGTTCACTCCGCCTGTCGGTCGGCTGGTCGACCACCGACGACGATGTCGAGGCGTTCACTCGTTCGTTCGCCGGCGTGGTGAGTCGGCTCCGGGGCCTTGCCCACCCCGATGTCAGGTAAGCGTCGGACACTAGGTTTGGCCCATGCGCGCCGTCGTCTGCACAGAGTTCGGACCCCTTGAGTCCCTGCTCATCGAGGAGCGGCCCACGCCCGATCCCGGACACGGCATGGTCGTCGTCGATGTGGCCGCCGCCGGGGTGAACTTCGTCGACGGGTTGATCTCCATGGGGAGGTACCAGCTGAAACCACCCACTCCGTTCGTACCCGGGAGCGAGGTGGCCGGTGTCATCTCCGCGATCGGCCCCGGGGTCGCCGGGTGGTCGATCGGCGATCGGGTCCTGGTGTTCTGCGGCATCGGTGGATTCGCCAGTCAGGTGGTGGTGCCTGCGCTATCGCTGGTGACGGTGCCCGCCGCTCTCGACCTCACCACCGCGGCGGCCCTCATGCAGAGTTACTGCACCATGCTGTTCACCCTGACCCGCCGGACCTCGGTCCTGGCCAACGAGTGGGTGCTGGTGCTGGGAGCCGGCGGAGGGATCGGCCTGGCTGCAGTCGACGTGGCCCGGGCGCTCGGGGCACGGGTGATCGCCGCCGCCTCCACCCCCGACAAGCTGGAGGCGGCGGAGGCGATGGGGGCGGAGGCCGGCATCGCCTACGAGGAGGAGGACCTGAAGCTCAGAGCGCGGGAGCTGTCCGGTGGCGGCGTCGACGTAATCGTCGACCCGGTCGGCGGCCGCCACGCCGAGTCGGCGCTTCGGGCTACCCGCCACCTCGGGCGCTACTGCGTAATCGGATTCGCCGCGGGGCCGATCCCCTCGATCCCCCTCAACCAGGTCCTCCTCAACAACCGCACCGTGGTCGGCGTCGACTGGGGTGGGTGGACGTTCAAGGACCCACTCGGAAACCGGGCACTCATCGACGAGCTGATGATGATGGTGGCGTCTGGACGTCTGCATCCGACGGCACCGGCCAGCCGGCCCCTCGAGGACGCAGCCGAGGTGATGGAGTCGCTGATCGACCGGTCCATCTCCGGCAAGGTGGTCCTGGTCCCCTGACCTGGTGAGATCTGGGGCCGGCATGCCGACAGGGCATTCCCTCCGGCACCCGGGACTGTGGCGCACGCCACTCAGGCGGCGGGCACTCCCGCGGGCACCGGTTGGCCTGCCTGGTTGAAGGCGTTCCGAATGGTCGATGCCGCCTGGCTGACCACCGCGGCCGGCGGACTGTCGGCCAGGAAGAGGTTGAACTGGCCGACCGCACCGGCGGCGTTCGCGTCCTGCTCGAGGAGGACCGTCCCGAGGTAGAGGTGGACGGCGTAGTCGTCCGGATCGAGGGCCTCCGCCTTGTTCAGCTTGGCCTGCGCGTCGGCGATCAGTGAGGTGCTGTCCCCTTGTTGACCGATCCTGAACTCGAGCCAACCGAGCTGAGCCATTGCCACTTCATTGTCGGGGTGGGCGGACAGGACCGACTGGTACAGCTGTGTGGCCAGCTCCAAATTGCCCTGGTTCTCGACGGCGGCCGCCTGGTCGAGGGTACGGACGAGCTGTTGGGAGGCGCTGAGGCTCAGCGAGCCGGTGGCCGTCTGGCCCGGCAGTCGGGTCGAGGTGAAGAGGGGGACGGCGACGATCAAGGCCACGGCGAAGCAGCCGACGGCGGCAGCCAGGAACCACGCGTTGCGGCTGGGGCGACGCTTCGGCTCGATCCGCTCTCCGGCCGCGGCACCCGGTTCGGGGCGGGGGTCCGCCCTTGTGAGGGTGGCAGTGGCGGTCGCCACCGACGGGGAGGCGGTCGCCGCCGACGGGGAGGCGGTCGCCACCGACGGGGAGGCGGTCGCCATCGACGGGGAGGCGGTCGCTGCTATGGAGGGCGAGGTATCGCTGGCCCGTGCCGGGCCGAGTGCCGCCAGACGCCCGAGGTCGCGCTGACGGAGCGAGAGATAGTCGGCGTCGCTCAGGTCACCGGCCAGGAACTCGGCGTCGGCATCGGACAACGACTGGACGAGGAATCGCCGTCGATCCTCCAGAACCGCCGGGTCCAGCGGTGCACCCCGGACGTCGGCATCGAGTTCGCTCCCGTCCCGACGACGGCGGCGCGCCAACACCACGATCAGCCCGGTCACCGCGGCAAGCCCGACGGCGATCGGCAGCGCCCAGACCAGGGCCGACCACCCGCTGGTCGGTGGGTCGAGGACGATGGCCGAGCCGTAGCGATCGACCAGGTACTCCTTGATCTGCGCATCGGTCCAGCCCTGGTCGACCAGATGGGTGACCGTGGACCGCACGGTCACCGCGGTGGGTGCGCTCGACACCGCCACCGTCAGGTCCTCACAGCTCGGGCACCGGATGATCGACTCGATGGCGGCCGCCCGCTGGGCATTGGTGGGCGGCGACGATGAGAAGGCCCCACTCCCGATCAGGAGGGCGACGATCAGGACTACGCCCAGGATCGTCCACAGGGGGACGTGTCGACGGCTCACGTTCCCGACGCCTTGGCTCGGGCGATGAGCCCGTTGAGGTCGGCCGCTGTCACCGGGGCCACGATGTAGGCCACCACCCGTCCGTCCGGCGCGATCAGGAAGGTCGACGGCGGGGCCCGCACCCCGAAGCTGAGCGCCAAGGTCCCACTCGGGTCCGCCAGAGTCGGCCAGGTGGCACCGAGCGTGGCCTGGTAGGAACGGGCGGCAGCGGTGGTGTCGTCGAAGACCACTCCCACCAGTTGCGCATCGCCGGTCAGCTTGTGCTGGAAGTTGAACGCCACCAGTTGAGGACCCTCCTGCTGACAGGGCTCGCACCAACTGGCGAAGAAGTTGACCACGGTGAACATCCCTGGCGCACGCGGCAGGACATAGGGGCGACCGTCGATGGTCAGCCCGCGGATGGGTGGGGCCTGAGCGCCAACCAGGGGACTCTGGACTTCGACCACTGCCGCCGGAGGGCGGGTGGCGAGCACCGCGACCAGACCGGCAGCGATCACCAGGACAGCGATACCTACCCATCGGGCGGTGTGGACGGGCCTCGCCGCCGACACGGCAGCGGAAGCCGGCGGAGTCGCATCGGCGGTGGGAGACGGACCGGTCTCTTCCGGGCCGGTCATGGGGTCTCCCCCGCTCCCACCGGCTCTCGCTCGGGCTGGCGGGTGGGTGTAGACGCGTCCGGACCAACAACGGTCACCGGCGGTTCGACGGACTCCGATCCGACACCAGACGGTCGTTCCGGCACCGGTCCGGAGTTTCCTGGCTCACCGGGCGACGCGGCGTCGCTGACCGGCGCGGACACCGGGTCGGTCGGTCGACGCCGGCGCCCCGGAATGGCAGACAGGACCGAGCCCACCACGACCAGAGCGCCACCGATCCACAGCCACATCACGAGGGGTTGGACGACTACGCCGAAGGTCCACGCCCCGCCCTTGTCCGGAATGGAATTGATGGTCAGGTAGACGTCAGAGGTCACGGTGGAGTCGATGGCCGGCGTGCCCACGGCCTGGGTGCCGGTACCGAATTGACTGATGGCCGGCGTGAAGACGGCACCACCGTCCACCCGGAGCAGCGCCTGCTGGCTGACGCTGGAGGGCGACCTGACGATGCGGGTGCCCACGAATTCGACGGTGTGACCGGAGATCGAGCTGGTCTCCCCACGCACCAGCACCACGGTGCCCCGATGACCGAAGGCCGTGGCGGCGGCCAATCCGACGGCGATGACCACGATGCCGATGTGCACCACCATGCCCCCGTTGGCTCGTCCCACCAGTCCCCGCCACCCAGCCAACGCGGCCCGGGCCGGCGGCTGACCGGCCGCTCGAGCACCGCGCCATGCGCCGCGCACCGACAGGACCAACGCCCGGCCGGCGGAGGCGGCGGCGAATGCACCGAGCCCGAAGGCGAGCAGAGGCTCGATTCCGTGGATGCCACTCAGCACACAGACCACCACGACCAGCACTCCCAGTGAGGCAGGAACGGCCAGGCGGGCCTGCATGACCTCCGACGAGGACTTTCGCCACGGGAGCGCCGGGGCCACGGCCATCAGGAACAGCAGGGCCAGGCCGAGGGGGATGACCAGTCGATTGAAGTAGGGCGCCCCGACGGCCACCTGGGCTCCACTGTTGAGTGCCTCGTACAGAAGGGGGAAGACGGTTCCGAGCAGGACGACGAAGGCGAAGAGGACGAACAGGAGGTTGTTGGCCAGGAAGGCGCCCTCGCGGCTGACCATCGAGTCGATGCCACCGGGTGAACGCAGTCGGTCCCCCCGCCAGGCGATCAGACCGACCCCCACTGCCAGCACCAGGCCGAAGAAGCCGAGCAGGAGCGGCCCGATGGTGGAGGTGGAGAACGCATGCACCGACTGGATGACACCCGATCGGGTGAGGAACGTTCCGAGGATGGTCAGGCTGAAGGTGGCGATGACCAGCGAGAGGTTCCATACCCGCAGCAGGCCGCGGCGTTGCTGGACCATCACCGAATGGAGATAGGCGGTGCCGACCAGCCAGGGCAGCAACGAGGCGTTCTCCACCGGATCCCAGGCCCAGAAGCCCCCCCAGCCCAGCACCTGATACGACCACCACGCCCCGAGCACGATGCCCAGGGTCAGGAATGTCCACGCGAACAGGGTCCACCGGCGGGTCTCCCCCTGCCAGTCCTCGTCTACCCGCCCGGTGATCAGTGAGGCGACGGCGAAGGCAAAGGGGAGGGTGAAGCCGACCAACCCGAGGTAGAGCATCGGAGGGTGGAACAGCACCAGAGGGTTGTCCTGGAGGAGCACGTTGGGTCCGAGCCCGTTGGCCGGGATCGACCTCACGTGGCTGAACGGGTCGGCCGGCCCGAGCATCAGGCCGAAGAAGAACGCCGAGACCGTGTACATGACCAAGGTGGCCCAGGCCACCAGGTGGTCGCCCGCCCGGGCCCGGAAACGCCACACCATGGCCGTGGTGTAGCCGCCGAGGACGATCCCCCACAGGAGTATCGAGCCGGCCAGAGCCGACCACATCCCGGTGATCGAGTACAGCAAGGGGGTCGAGCGGCTGTTGTTGTCGGCCACGTAGGTGAGGGAGAAGTCGTGGGTGATCAGGGCCCGCTGCATGGCGAACACAGCCACCACTCCACCGAGCAGGATGAGGGGGGCGTACACCCGGCCGCTGCGCAGGGTCTCCGTCCGCCCTCGGGAGAGTCCGACGCCGATCACGATCACGCCCAACACGGCGGCGGCGAACCCGAGGAGGACGCCGATGTGCCCGAGGGTGCCGTTCACCGGCGGACGCGGCGCGGGACGCGCGCTCGGGATGTCATCGCTTGGTTCCGTTAGGCGCTGTCACCCGTGACGGGTACTGGGCGATGTAGGTCGACGAGTGCTTGACCAGGATCTGGTCCGAGACGAACCCGTCGCCACTGAAATGGCCCACGGCGATGACCGGGATGTTCGCTTGGAACAGTTGTGGCGGGCTGCTCGAGTTGTAGACGGCCAGGTGGGTGGAGCCAGAGGTGACGACGAAGTCGACCCCGGACGGCGTGGAGTGGATCGACCCGGGTTCGACCACGCCTTCCAGGTTGAACGTCTTGTCACCGAGCGACGCCCTCTGGGCGACGGCCTGGTTGGCCGGGAGGTAGAAGTCGAGCGCGGAGCCGAGGCCCTCGACCAGGAGGAAGACCAGGGCTCCGACCAGGACCAGGCCGACCACCGCATAGCGAACCGGATAGCGCTTGCGTCCCCGCGCCGGTGACGGTCCTCGTGACGGCGGCCCGGCGTTGGGATCGCTCTCGGCCACGCCCGGTGGTGCGGGTGGCGCGGTGGTCACGACGGCCTCTCCAGCACCGGTGCATCCGGCGGAGTCCCCCCGACGGCCGATGCGGCGCGGGTAACTGCACGGGTCAGTCGGCGGCGGCGCCATGCCAGCTGGACGGCGTAGAGGAACAAGATGCTGAGGACGACCACGTAACCGGCGATCACATAGCGCATCAGGGAACCCCCACCGGCACGGACGGGGGGCCGTCGTCAGGACCGGAGCCGGGCCTCGGTCCCACTCCCTCTGACTGCCGTTCGGCCAGGGCGAGATCGAGTTGGTTGGTGTCCAACCAGTCCTCGAGTACGCCGATCCGATACCGAACCAGCAACATCCACACGAACACCAGCGTCAGGGCCACGAAGCCGAGAAGGAGGGTCCAGGCCATCGACCCGTGGATCTTGGGCGACAGGTTGGCGTTCAGCACGGTGGCACCCTGGTGGAGCGTGTTCCACCAGTCGACGGAGAAGTGCACCAGAGGAATGTCGATGGCGGCGAAGAGGGCGACGAAGGCACTCCGCCGGGCCCGGACCTCCGGCTCCGCCGGCAACCGACGCAGTGCGAGGTACCCGAGATAGAGGACGAGGAGGACCGCGGTGAGGGTCAGGCGGGCGTCCCATGCCCACCAGACGCCCCATGTCGGCTTGCCCCAGATGGAGCCGGACACCAAGGTGCAGACGTTGAACACCACGCCTACTTCGACACTGGCCGCGGCCAGTCGGTCCCAGAACAGCGAGCGGGTCCGGGGCCACAGGTAGAAGATGCTGGACACGGTGGCCAGGCCGAAGGCGGCGTAGAGGGCCACCCAGGCGACACCGGGGTGGATGTAGACCAGGCGCACCAGATTTCCCTGGACCTTGTCGGGAGGGGTGACCCACAGCCCCAGCCACACGGTGAAGGCCGTGCCCACCAGGGCCAGGACGCCGATGACCCGCTCGGTCGTCCGGGACCGGGCGGACTGCACCGGCGGCGGGGTCACAGCCATGTCGGGCGAGGACAACGTCAGTTGGCCGGTGGCTGCGTCTAGGGACGCGAAATCACTCATGCTGTTTCCTGGATGGGGCCGAACAGGATCACGCCGACCGCCAGGTAGACGGCATCGAACACGACCAGGAGGCGGAGCCACTCGGTCCCGCCGGATGGAGTGCCTCCGGCCATCGCCGCCTGCCAGATCCGGGTCCCGGCCAACAGCACCGGGGCGACAATCGGAAGCAGCAGGAACGGCAGCAGCGTCTCGCGAACCCGCAGTCCCGAGGAGAGCGCGCCGTACAGGGTCCCGGTGGCGGCCAGTCCGATCGTCCCCAACGCACAAGAGGCGACGATGAGCCAGGGAACCTCGATCCGGGCGCCGTAGAGGAGGACCACGCCGACCGTCAGGAGGATCTCGAGGACCACTAACTGGGCAGCTACGGCCGCCGCCTTGCCCAGGTACAGCCCGGCCGGGTCGATGCCCGAGAGCCGCAGTCCGTCACGGGCCCCGTCGGACGACTCGACCGAGACGCTGCGCTGGATGGCGAGAACGGTGCAGAACAGGACGGCCACCCAGAAGAGACCCGGCGCGCCTTCGGCCATCAGCGAACGGTCAGGGCCGAGGGCGAAGGCGAACAGAACCAGGGCAACGACACCGAACGGGGCCACCTGGGACAGGGCGACCTTGGAGCGCGCCTCGATGCGGAGGTCCTTGCCGGCGACCAGCACTGCGTCACGCCACATGGGCCACCCGCCCTCCCGGCGGTGCCACACCGGACGGCGCTACTCCGGGTGGCGCAACTTCGGGCGGCGCTACTCCGGACGGCGCTATTCCGGGTGGCGCTACTTCGGGCGGCTCTACTCCGGCCGGTGCCACGACCGGCGGCGCTGCTTCGGGTGGTCCCGCCGGTTGTCCCTCCGACCGACCTTGGTCGGCCGATGCCGGGCCTGTGCCACCCAGCAATCGCCCGCCGACCACCCGACCCCCGGACACGGTCACCGCCCGGTGGGCGAGGGCTCTCGACGGCCCCCGACTCGTGGCTGGCGATGAGAATGGTCACCCCGGCAGCCGCGCTTCGGCCACCGCCTCGTCGAGCAGTCCACGGGCGGCCGAGTCCAGCCCGGCATGAGGCTCGTCGAGCAGCCACAGCTCGGGCCAACGGGCCGTGAGAACAGCGAGGGCCACCCTGCGGCGTTGGCCGGCTGAGAGTTTGCCGGCCGTGGTCCTGGCCAGTCGACCGATGAGTCCCCACCGTTCACAGGCTGGTCCGATCCGCGCCGTGTCGCCACCGGCCGCCCGGACGGCGAAGCGGACGTTCTCCACGACAGTCAGGTCGTCGTAGACGTGTGATGCGTGTCCGAGGAGACCCACCCGTCGCCGCACCGAAGTCCGGTCCCGGGTCGGGTCGAGCCCCAGGACCGTGATCTGTCCCGAGGCCAGTGGCACCAGACCGGCACACACCCGCAGCAGGCTGGTCTTGCCCGCCCCGTTCGGGCCTTCCACCAGCACGGTCTCCCCCACGGCGACATCGAGGTCGACCCCGGCGAGCAGCGGGAACCGACCCGCGAGCGCGACCGCGCCACGGAGGGAGACAACAGAGGGGGAGGGAGCTTCAGGGGCCATGGGCTGCGGACAATGCTACGGGGGCTGGCGGGCCGCAGCCAGACGGGGTCCCGGGCCTATCCGGGTTCTCGGCGGCAGGGCCAGCCCTGGCGACCTTCAGCTGGTCGACAGGCGGTTCAGGTGCAGGTCGCGCAGCCAGTTCGAGATATGGGCGGACAGGACGTCGACATTTCCGGTCAGGAGGAGGACCCCGAAGGCCACCAAGATGATGCCTCCGACCAGGTCGACGATGCGCAGGCGGCCCCGCACCCGGGCCAGGACATCGGTCATCCGGCCGAAGGCCAGGCCGCTCAGCAGGAACGGGACGCCGAGGCCCAGCGAGTAGGCGAGAAGGAGGGCGATGCCACCGGTGGCCGAGCCTCCGGTACCGGCGGCGAGGGCGAGGACACTGCCGAGGACAGGGCCGATGCAGGGCGTCCAGGCGAACGCGAAGGCCATTCCCATGACCGGTGGCGCCCAGGCCCCGAGCACCGAAGGGCGGACCACGAAGCGCTTCTCGCCGGCCAGGGCCATCGGGAGGGTGACTCCGGCGGCCATGGCGATCAGCACCGCACCGAACACGACGATCAGGACACCGGACACGAACTCGAGCGTGTGCTGGTGGAGCAGGAACAGCTCGCCCGATGGACGAGGCCGACGCACCGAGGATGGTGAATACCACGGTGAACCCGGCGATGAAGGCGAGGATCCCTCGCAGCAGCCGGCTGCGCTGGCGCCGGAGCTACCTCGGGCCCGGGTCCGGGATCGGTGACGCAGCAGACCGGTGCATCGGACGGCCGGCGCATCGACGGTCCGTGTGCCGACCGGTCCGGCCGCGGGGACGGCGACGGCCGCCGGGTCGAGCACGGGTGCCGCAGCCGTGACGGGTGCCGGTGCGCGGTGCCAGTGCCGGTGCGGGTGCCAGCGCCTCCAGCTCCGCAGCGGTGAGCCCCGAGACCATGGAGAGATAGGCCGGGACGAGCGGAAGCACGCACGGCGACAGGAACGACAGCATCCCGGCGCCGAAGGCGACCAGGAGGCCGAGCGGGTCGGCATGGATCGCCGCCAGAACGGCCATATCCAACCGCTAGGCCTGCTGGCTCTTCACGAGTGCCATGTCGGCCTCGACCATCATCTCCACCAGCCGGGGGAACTCGACGTCGCGGTGCCAGCCGAGGGTCTTCTCGGCCTTGGCCGGATTGCCCACGAGCAGGTCCACCTCGGCCGGACGCAGGAAGCGCTCGTCGATCATGACATGCTCCTCCCAGTCGAGGCCGGCGGCGGCGAACGACAGTTCGACCAGCTCCTTGACCGAGTGGGTCTCGCCCGGTGGCCACCACGTAGTCGTCCGGGCTGTCCTGCTGGAGCATCAGCCACATGGCCCGCACATAGTCGGCGGCAAAGCCCCAGTCACGCTGGGCGTCGAGATTTCCCAGAGCCAGGGTCCTGTCGATGCCGGCGGCGATGCGGGCGACCCCGTGGGTCACCTTGCGGGTCACGAACTCGAGGCCCTCGGCGCGGGGACTCGTGGTTGAAGAGGATCCCCGACGAGGCGTGGAGGTCGTAGCTCTCGCGGTAGTTGACGGTGATCCAGTGCCCGTAGACCTTGGCCACGCCGTAGGGGCTACGGGGATAGAAGGGTGTGGACTCGACCTGGGGTACCTCCTGCACCTTCCCGAACATCTCCGACGAGCTGGCCTGGTAGAAGCGGATGCCGGGGTCGACGGTGCGAATGGCATCGAGCACCCGGGTCACGCCGAGAGCGGTGGTCTCACCGGTCAGGACCGGCTGGTTCCACGACGTCTGCACGAAGGACTGGGCGGCCAGGTTGTAGACCTCCTGCGGCCGGATCTCCTTCAGGATGTTGATCATCGACACCTCGTCGAGGAGGTCGCCGGCAACCAGGTTGATCTGGTCCTGGATGTGGGCGATCCGCTCGAAGTTGATGGTGCTCGAGCGCCGGACCATCCCGCTGACCTCGTAGCCCTCGCCGAGCAGGAACTCGGCCAGGTAGGAGCCGTCCTGGCCGGTGACTCCTGTGATCAGTGCTCGTTTCGCCATGCTGTGGGTGCTCCTCGGGTTCTGGTAGGTGTGGCGTTCTCGGGTGCCGGACCGGATGTCCGCCGCGGCCGGTACTTCTGTCAGTCGGTCCCACCTGCTCCCGGCTCCACCTGCCAGGACGGGCGGCGCTTTTCCGCAAAAGCGGTGACGCCCTCCCTGGCCTCCGCGGTCTGACTGGTGACGGTCAGCATGGCGTGGAGATAAGGCAGGGCCTCGGAGGCCGCTGAGTCGATGACAGCGTAGAACGAATCACGACCCAATCTGGTCACCCCGGGGGGCTTGGACGCAAGCACGGCGGCCAGTTCGGCCACGGCCGCGTCGAGATCCTCGCCGGGAACGACCCGGGTGACGAAGCCGATGCGGTCGGCCTCCTCTGCTCCCACCACCCGACTGGTCAACATCAGCTCGAGCGCCTTCTTCGGGGGCATCGACCGCAGCATGGACACGGTCACCATGTACGGCCAGAGTCCCACGTTGAGCTCGGGGGCGCCGAACTTGGCGTCCTCCGAAGCAATGACCAGGTCACACGCCAGGGCGAGGCCGAACCCGCCGGCCATGGCCCAGCCTTGAACCCGGGCGATCGTGGGCTTGCCCAGGGCCCACATCTCCTCGAACAGCGCAGCCAGCCATCCCCGGGCCACGTGGTGGTCGAGGTAGTCGTCCGATGCCCCTCCCGGGTCCTTCGGGACCATGCCCGAGAGGTCCGCACCGGCACAGAAGGCCTGGTCGCCCGACCCGGTGAGGACGACCACCCGCACTGCCGGGTCGCCCTTGGCCCGTGCGAATTCGCGGCGCAGTGCCGCGATCACATCCCAGGTCATGGCATTGCGGCGCTCGGGCCGATTGATGGTCAGGGTGAGGACGGGACCGACACGCTCGGAGAGCAGGTCGGTCGAGCCCGGGTGGTCGGCGACTCGGTCATTGCCGGTGTCGGTGTCGATTCCGGTGTCGGTGTCGGTGTCGGGCACGCCCCGACGGTACTCCGCCGAAGCAGCTTCAGGACACCGGCGGGGTCCACGACCGGCGGGAGGCCACCCCGCCCCCGCTACGGTGTCGCCATCGCCACCGCTGCCCTGCTCTCGTTTCGCCTCGGCGGCTCCGATGGCGTGGCCGTCGAGGCGGCCAAGTGGCGCCGTGCGCTCGAACTGCTCGGCCACACCACGTACACGGTCGCCGGGTCGGGCCCGGTGGACGTCACCGTGCCGGGACTGGCCATCGGCGCCGACCACGGCCCGACGCACGATGAGGTGACGGACGCCTTGGCCCGGGCCGACCTGGTGGTGGTCGAGAACCTCTGTTCGCTGCCGCTCAACCCGGTTGCCGGGGACGTGGTCGCTGACCGCGTTGGCCGGACGACCGGCTGTTCTCCACCACCACGACCTTCCCTGGCAGCGCCCGCAGTTCGTCCATCACCCTCCACCCCCCGACGATCCGCGCTGGCGCCACGTCACCATCAACGACCTGAGCCGACGGGAGCTGGCGGACCGTGGCATCGAGGCGACCACCGTGTACAACTCGTTCTCCGTTCCGGCGGCGGACGAGGGCACACCCTTTCCCGGACCCCCCCGAAACGTTGCCGTCGACGCGCTGCGGTCCGCCCTCGGGACGGGTCCTGACGACCGGCTGGTACTCCAGCCCACACGGGCGCTGGACCGCAAGAACGTGGCTGGCGGACTGGCCGCAGCCGCTCAACTGGGCGCCACGTTCTGGCTGCTCGGTCCCGCCGAGGACGGCTACGGGCCCGAACTCGACCGGGTGGTTTCCGGCGCATCGTGCCCCGTAGTGCTGGGCGTGCCCGATTCGATCAGCGGCCGGTCCGGACCGGATGGCTCGCTGGACATCGAGGATGCCTACCGGATGTGCGACGTGGTGGCACTCCCGTCGACGTGGGAGGGCTTCGGCAATCCCAGCATCGAGTCGGCCACCCACCGGCGCCCCCTCCTCATCGGCCCCTACCCGGTCGCATCCGAACTGGCCGCCTTCGGATTCGACTGGTTCGCACTGGATGAGGTCGACCGGCTGGACGCCTGGCTGGCCGACCCCGACGTCGAGTTGCTCGAGCACAACCTGGAGGTGGCCCGAGCCCATTTCTCCCTGGCCGACCTTCCCCGGAAGATCGCCGCGGTGCTTCCCGACTTCTGAGCGGCACGGGCACTGAGGGCCCCTGAAGTGGCACGGAGAACCCCATTGGATGGCACGGCGTACCCCGTTGGATGGCACGGAGGGCCCCTCGAAATGGCAAGGCGGCCCGGGGTCAAATAGCACGGAGGGCCACGACAGGAGCAGCACCAGGCGGGACCACAGGCGGTTTCGACCCCCGGGGCTACCATGACCGCCATGCCGGACGCAGCCACCGCCGACCGCCGAGATCCCGCGACCCGGACTGGGACGCGAGGCGCCCGCCGACTCACCGCCGATGCCCGCCGACGCCAGCTCTTCGATGTGGCCCTGACCCTGTTCGCCGAGCACGGCTACGCCGCCACCACCATGGACGACATCGCCGAGGCGGCCGGCGTGACCAAGCCACTGGTGTACCAACACTTCGATTCCAAGCGGGCCCTCTACCTCGAGCTGCTCGATGTCTTCTCGTACGAAATGATCGACCGCATCGTCCAGGCCACCTCAGCCGCTGAGGGTCCTCGTCAACAGGTCGAACTGGGCTTCGCCGCCTATTTCGAGCTGATGGTGGACAACGAGAACGCCTTCCGCCTTCTCTACGGTCGGGATGCCCCGGACGACCGCGAACTGGGGGCCGCGCTGCATCGGGTGGAAGAAGCCATCGCCGTTGCCATCGACCCACTGATCGATGCCGGACTCGACCCGGAGCATCGCCTGCTCCTGGCCCACGCCGTCGTGGGGATGGCCGAAGGCGCCAGCCGCCACTGGCTGAACGCCCAGCACGAACGAGCCGAGGGCGCTGATGGTGACGGTGGCGACCCGGAGCCACTGCACGGTGGCGATCGGAGTGCTGAGTCGGCGAGACTTGCCGCCCAGCTTGCCGACTTCGCATGGGCCGGTCTGCGTCAGATCCACCGGAATTTGAGGATCTCCGACCCGCTTCCCGACTGCGGCCAGGGTCCCCGGCCACGTTGCGGTCGAGGGCCCCGGTCAGAACTACACCACGCCGTCGGCCACCGGTGAATTCCTCGACTGGACGACACCGCCCGCCACCTCGTCGGTGATGGCGAACTCGGTGACCGGGGCGCTGCCGGCCACGCTGAATGGCACGACGCCCGGATGGGGGCCGAGCAGACCCAGACGAAATGGTCCGGCCCCCGACGACGCCCCACAACTGGTAGGTCCGATCGGCAGGCAGAGGCGCCAGACCGTCTTCCGAGCGGTCGACGACGAAGCCGGTCCCGGCGGCGGTGAGCACGATGGTGGCCGGAGTGGATTGCTCCCCGGTCGGCGACGTCGAGGCCAGCACGATCTTCTGGGTCGACGGCGATGCCAGCGCCGCCCGCTCGGCGGCCGACAGCTGCGACCCGGATTGGAGGGCGTTGACCTGACCGTTCAGATGATGGACCTGAAGGCCGAACACCAGAGCGAGCACGGCGGCAGCGGCGGCGACGAGACCGGCCCCGACAAACTCCCGTTGGCGGCGTCGAGACCCTTTGATCGGGATCACGTTCGCCGGCGGCGCCGTCGGGGCGACATCCCTGGCGGCGCCGGGTTCGTCGAGGCGAGCGGCCAGCCGGTCCCAGGACTGGTCCGACGTGCCGTCGAGCTGGGCGGCGATGCCATCCCACAGACTGGCGGGCGGCGCTCCACCGGCGTTGGCCAGGAGCCCAACTACTTCGTGGTGTTGCGCCACTTCGATGGCGCAACGCACGCACCCCTCGAGGTGCGCCTCGATGACGGCGGCGACCTCGGGTTCCACGGCGTCGAGCGCGTAGGCACCCAGCAGCTCTTCGATCTCCTCGTGGCTCATCTCCGGCGGCGTCATGCTCACAGCTCCGATCCCGCCGGCTCGATGCCCCGTTCGATCAGGTTCACCCGCAGGCGACCCAGACCCGATCGGATTCGGCTCTTGACCGTCCCCTCGGGTTCGTTCAACAAGGTCGCCACCTCCCGATAGGTCCGCCCTCCGAAGTATGCGAGCTCAATCGGCTGGCGTAGTTCGTCAGGAAGCGCGCCCAGGGCATCCTTCACCTGCTCGGCGATGGCCATGTCCCACACCTCCCGATCGATGTCATACGCGGCAGTCGCCGTCTCGCGTGTCGTCCGCTCCTCACGTCGGCGACGCGACTCCTCGGCCCGGACGACATCGACCGACTTGCCGTGGGTTCGGGCCAATAGGAACGAGCGCAGCGTGCCCCTCTGGGCGTCGAACTTCTCGGGGCTGCGCCACAGGTCCACGAAGACTTCCTGGGTGACCTCCTCGGCAGGCGGATCCGAGCGGAGGATGCGCCGCGCCAGTGCATGGACGGCACCACCGTGGCGACGGTAGATCTCGGCCAGGGCAGGCTCGTGCCATCGACCAACGGCAACCACCAGATTGGCGTCACTCGACTGGTCCACCTGGAACCCATCTGGTGGATCACCGATCACAGGGGTCCTTCCGATTCGGGTCGCCGAGGAACTCCGAGGCTCTGCGCATGCAGCTTATTCGGAGCCGGTATCCCATCTGGATGAGATCGCCTTCTCGTAGAGGGCAGCGGTCCACGAGCCATGTGCGGCACTGTGAGGATGGTCGGCCGGCCCGAGAACTTCGTCGACCAGGCAGAAGCCCAGTTCCTCGTAGTACCGCCGCAGTCTCTGGTTCGTGCCCAGGCAGTCGAGGCAGAGATGGGTGCGGCCCCTCGATCTCGCTTGTTCTGCGGCCCAGTCGAGGACGGTTCGGCCCAGCCCGGGGTGCGTTCTCCGGACAACCAATCGGTGGACGAATCCGGCGTCGTCGCGGTCCCCCCAGAATGACGGGTCACTCCACAGAAGCGTGACCGTCGCCACGATGAAGGAGTCCTCGGTGGCGACGAAGAGGCTTCCGCTCTCGACGTTGGCGTCGACCACCGACCGTGGGAAGCGGTCCGGCCACTGCAAGATGCTTTTCGTCTTCAACCAGGCTGTCGCCTCAGCCAGGATGGCGAGCACTTCGGATACATCTTGGTGCTCTGCTCGTCGTATCGTCACATCCCCCACGGACGTTGATTGTCACCCAAGCAAAGAGGTCGATGTGCCGCCCCAGTCGTACGATTGACCGATGGCGGTTGCCTTGCACCACAAGATACTAAACGGTAGCTTGTGGTGCATGGGTAATCGAGAGGGTCGGCGCAGTCAACTGCTTCGGGGCGTCTTGGACCTCTGTCTTCTGGCCGTGATGGGCGAGGGGCCGGCCTACGGCTACGAGATGACCAAGCGGCTCGGAGGACGGGGCCTCTCCATCGTTGGAGAGGGGTCGATCTATCCACTCCTTGGCCGGCTGGAGCGCGACGGGCTGGTGCAGACTCACAGGGCGGCGAGCAACGGGGGGCCGCCACGGAAGTACTACAGCCTCTCGCCCGCAGGTCAGACGGCGCTCGACGACGGCGTGAAGGTATGGCAGCTGACCCGTGACGCCGTTGATGGCGTCCTCGGTCCGGTTACAACGGAGGTAGTGCCGTGAATGAGTTCGTCCACGAGTGCATGAGGGAATGGCAGCGGCTCGGTGTCCCCGATGCCGTCGCCAACGAAATGGCTGCCGACCTGTTGGCCGACCTCGACGAGGCGGAGGCCGAAGGAGGCTCACCGGAGGACGTACTTGGGAACAGTGCGTTCGACCCACGGCGATTTGCCGCGGCCTGGGCAGTAGCCCGAGGGGTAACGGGTCCTCCGGCGCCCGAACCTGCACCGGCGTGGCGGTCGGTCGTGGCCATCGCCCTCTCGGTCGCCCTGGGGCTGCTCGCCGTCATCGCCCTGTTGGCCTTGTCCGTGGGTGTCCGAAGTTCGTCGGTTTCGGTTGCCGTACACCGCTTCGCCGTCACTCCCGGATCCATCAGGATCTTCGGTCCCGGGCCGGGCGGCACCGTCATCCCCGGCCCACCGTTCGGCATAACGCATTCCGCAGGTGGCGCAGTTCAACTCATTGCAGGGCTGATGCTCATCATCGCCATCATCGGCCTCGGGGCACTCGCCGTGTTCTTCTGGTCACCCCGATTCGGATCGCGCCGGAATCGCCGGGACCGGGGACCACGATCACCGAGCTGGAGCTGACCGACCCCGGACTCGAGGGCGGAAATCCTGACCGGGCAGGTAAGGTATTGGGGTGTTCACGTTCCCCAATCCGGTGAATGACTACGCGGCCCGCACGGTGGCCACCGGGGTGGTCCTGATGTGCATCGCCGCCATCGCCCTGGGCCAGCCATGGATCCTCGTGCCGCTCGCCTACGGATTCTGGGCTCGGGTGCTGAGCGGACCACGATTCAGCCCACTCGGTCAGCTGGCCACCCGGGTCATCGCACCCCGGCTCCCGTGGGAGCCGAAACTGGTGCCGGGTCCCCCGAAGCGATTTGCCCAGGCCATCGGGGTGCTGTTCTCGACGACGGCCCTGGTGCTCTGGTTCGGATTCGGCTTCCACACAGCTGCCTGGGTGGTCGTGGCCCTCCTGGCCGCCGCCGCCTTCCTCGAGGCCGCGCTCGGGCTCTGCCTCGGGTGCAGAGCCTTCGCCGTGCTGATGAGGTTTGGCATCATCCCCGAATCGGTGTGCGTCGAATGCGGCGACCTGTCACGCCGCGTTCCCGGCCTCTCCGCGTCGTCACCCGCCGGATCGTCACCCGCCGGATCGTCCACCAGCTGAATCAGCCACCTGGCGAGACCCTCCCGCTAGCTTGACCGGATGACCGAATCGACTCGTACTCCGCCAACGGTGCGACCAGCTGACCCAGATGAGTTCGAGCACCTCCGGTGGATCGAGTTCGAGTCCGACCGCCTCTATCTGGAAGTCGGCATCGGACCGTTCCCCGAAGATGAGACCGCCAACCACCTTGCGATGGCCGCTGCCGTATTCGCCGTCGGTGACCCGGCCGTCGGGTTCGTGTCACTCGAGATAGTCGACGGCCTCGCCCACGTCGACCAGGTTTCGGTGCTGCCCGATCACGGCAGGAAGGGCCTCGGCCGGGCCCTGCTCGAGACGGCCGTGGGCTGGGCGGCGGCATCAGGCTATTCCGCGCTCACGCTCCTGACCTATCGGGATGTCCCATGGAACGCGCCGTTCTACCGCACACTTGGATTCGAGGAGATCACGGCGCTGTCGCCGGAGCTGACAGCCATCCGGGCCCACGATGCGCATGCCGGGCTCGACGCCTTCGGGCCACGTGTGGCCATGCGGCGAGCACTCTGACCTAATTCCGCGGGCGGCCGACGGCGCCAGCCGAGGAGACCAGATCGGCCTGGAGCGCACGCAGGTCGTCCATCCGCTCCTCGATCCACAACAGACGGAGCACGGCGAAGATCCCGTCGCGCCGGCCGTCGCGCCGGACCGTCCGCCACGCCGTGACCAGTTCTGAGCCGACGAGTGCATCCACCGGCGGCGGCGCAACGATGGAGCGGTCCCGCATGCCGATCGATGTCGCGAACCCGGCGAACCACTTCTCGACGGCTTCGCACTCGTGGGTCACCAGGACCCGGGCAACCTGCACCTCGGGCAACTGAGTCAATCCCTCGGGTGAACGGAGCACGGGGAGACCGTCGAGAGTGGCTGCGGTGAGTCGGACCTGGGCACAGCCAGTCAGTAGTCGGGTCACGATCGGCTGCGGAATCTGCTTGGCCCCACGCTCGCTGAGGAACTGCCGGTAGGCGTCGTCAAGACGCTCGGCGGCACCGGTGGCCGCGTTCCGTTCCGGTGACCACGACGTGCCGTCCCGAATGGCAGGGTCGCGCCCGACGCGGTCGACGGCGACGACCATCCATGCAGTGGCGGCTGCGTATGCCTCGCCCAGGGCGTGCGCCAAAGCTGCTGCTGCTCCCCTCGGCCAGAACAGCAACCCGACGACGACGCTCACCCCAGCTCCGATCGCCACGTCTTCGACGCGGACCAGGCCGACCGAATACCCGACCGGTTGGACCAGGTTGAATATCATCACGACGAACACCGTGAACCCGGCTTGGCCCACGGTGAAAGAGACCGCTGCCGGAGCAAGTGCGGCGACCAGTAGGGCCACGGGAAGAAAGATCCACAACAGCGTGTCGTGGGATCCGAGCGCCCACAGCACGATGGCGCCGATGACGAATCCGGTGACGGTGCCGATCACGGCCCGCAGGGCCGTGGAACCGGTCCCCACGGCGTTGGACCGAAGTACGGAGATCGTCCCGAGGACGACCCAGAATCCATGTTGGACCGTCGTCACCTCGGTCACGAGGACGGCCAGGGCCATGGCCACACCGCCCCGCGAGGCGTTGCGGAACCAGACCGATCCGACGGCACCCTGTCCGGCAGCGACGTGGGCCCAGTGGCGGACCGATGCTCGCCACCGGTCGAAGCGGGCCCTGTCATGCTCCCGGGCCCTGCGAGCTTCGAGGATCGCCTCGGCCATCATCTCGAGAGCGAAGGCGAGGATACGCGTCGGATAGGTGGGGTCGATCTCGGCCAGAATCTCATGCGACCTTCTGGCATTCGCCTCCGGAGGCTCCACTGCCCCCTCGGGCTCCCGTCCGTCGGCTGTGCCGATCATCTCGGCCAGCGCGGCATCAGTGGCCATCTCTCTGGCCGCGGCCAGTCGGTCCATGCCGAGCGACAGTGACTCCGAAGCGGCGGTCCGTGCCTCCTGGTCCACCGCCGACAGCAGGTCGGCGGTGGCGTACAGCACGCCGGCGGCCGACACCGAGACGTCGGCCACAAGGGGTGCACCCTCGGGGCGGGGAATGTCGGCGGTGGCGCGAGTGGCGCACGCCCCCACCCACTCGAGGCGGGACACCAAATTGGTCAGGGGCACGTCCGTCGGGCCCGCGCCCATCGGACGGTAGGGCGTGGCTTCGTACTGGGAACGCAGCGCACCGAGTGCCCCCTCGACACCTGATTGGTCCGATCGGGCACCGGGTGCATCCGCCGGAGCGGACGGATCGACTGGAGCCGACAGGTGATCAGCGATGGCCCGTGCGGCGGTGACCATCGCCTGGCGGAGCGGATCGTGCCACCGCGCCGTTCCGACCAGCAGGGCCGCCGGGATGGACAACACGCCGGCGAGCACCCATCCGAGCAACCGGTCCGGGATGGTCGACGCCGGGGCGGATCCGACCACCGCCAGCACGAAGGTCAACAGGGCCGCAGTCGACCCGGCCGCCGCCAGAGGGCTGGCCACCCCGGCGTAGAGGACGAGGAACCCGACCACACCCATGGACACCACCGCCACCGCGCTCTGGGTCGAAGACAGTGTCCCGATGATCACGAACACGGCACCGACGACCCATAGGCCCAGATAGGCCCGGGTGCGGACCGAACGGGCCCCGCCGAAGTTGGCGAACAGGAGGATGGCGGCCGCACCGAAGACGGCGAACAGCGGGGTCTGGACATTGGAGGTCCCGTATTTGGCGATGGCGAAGACCGTGGGCACCATGACGGCTGCCCGCAACGCCCGGGTGGTCGCCCGCAGGCCCGGGTCCCGGTGCTCCAACCGGCCACGGAACCCGCGGCGCGCCGGCTCGACACCGGGTGCATGCGTATCGGAGCGGACCTGATCCACCGGATGACGCTACCAATCCAATCGCAGTGTGGACCCGATGCGCGACGGCTCAGTCCAGCAGGGGGAGTAGTCGGGCACAGAGGGTGGAGAGCTCCTGTGCGCACGACACATAGACCGGGTCGTCGCCTCCGGCCGGGTCCTCCACGTCCTCCCACGATTCGAGGGCGACCCCGGCGAGGTCGAGGGCCGCCAGCCGGTCGGCGAGCGGGTCGGGTCCGGGCGGCAGATCGTGGACCAGCCGTTTGACGGTGGCCGTGCGATGGGAAGCCTCAGGATGCTTGCGCCGGATGTAGGCCACGTGCTCAGAGGCCATGGCCAGTATGAGATCTGCGCCGTCGATGTCGGCGTCGCTGATCTGGTGGCTCCGGTGGCCGTCGGCGGCGAATCCCACGGACTCTAGGGCCGCCCGGGTCCGCCGGCTCATCGGCTGTCCCTCGACCACATGGGTGCCGGCCGTCACCACACGGAGATTTCCTGAGTGCAGCATGGCGCCGGCCATCACCGAGCGGGCGGCATTGCCGGTACAGAGAGTGAGGACGCTTACCGGCCTCGGCGCGCCAGCCGTCGCCGAACTCGACGCGGCCGACGTCATGGAAGAAGTGACATTCGGCACCGGGTCACGGTACCCGAGTCGCGGCTCAGGACCGCAGCGGTGCCGTTACAGCCCTGACCGCGGCCGATGGGCATGACTGGTCCGAAGGGGCTGTTCACGCTGGTCACGGAGGAGATCGACGATCGGCGGTACATACCCGCCATGCCCGCCATGCCCGCCATGCCCGGCGATCCCGGTTTCCGACCGATCTAGCCGTACGTCGGATGCTGAGGCCAGCCCGGTGGGGAGTCCTCCCACTCCTCCTGCCGCCCGAACGGCATGAGGTCGAGGATGTTGTTGACGAAGAGGAGTCGGTCACAGCCCCGAGCTGTGGTGCCATAGGTCCGGTAGACATCTTCGCCGTCGCGCAGGAACGCGCTGATCATGAATCCACCATCGGCTCCGCAATCCTTGGCGAACGTCGTGTCCCGAGACGACACGAACGGCATCGTCCAACCCATGCGTTCCTTGTACGTCTCGATCTGGGCGAGCGGCATGTTGGACACGGTCGCCCAGCTCACTCCGTTCTCGGCCAACAGGTCCAGGGCCACGACGTTGTTGGTGAAGTGCGTGCAGCCCGGACAGAACTCGTCCGGTCCGTTGTCCATGAACTGGTAGACGGCCAGCTGGTCGCGATCGCCGAAGAGGTCGAGCAGGGATTTCTTGCCCATCGGAGACTCGAACTCATACTGATCGACGTCGAACTTGACCATCGGGAGGCGGCGGCGGCGCGAGCCAGCGCGTCGAGGGCGCGGGTGGCCTCCTTTTCCGCCTGGAGCAACTCGTCCCGTTCCTTCTGCCATTCCTCGACGGAGACGATCTTCGGCTTTGCGTCCATCCTCACTCCTTTGCAACCATCGACGGTCCGATATCTGCAGGGCTACCTCGCGACACGAGATCACCTGCCTTTCTAGACGTACTGGCGCCATGAATCTCATCGCAGCCCCGAGTTACCCGCCACCGCCGTCGCCGCCGTCATCGGGGGGCAGTGCAGAGTCGGGACCGGACGAGAGATCCTCATGAGCAGATCGGCATTGTGAACAGGGGGAAGCTCTCGAATCCAGGGAGGAGATAGGACATCTGTGTAGCGTGGACGAAGATGCTCCGCTCGGGCGATCAAATCCAGTGCAGGCGCGCTCGTTGAACCTGCCGATGATGAGCGATTCCGACAGTCAGCAATACCCGGCGGTTGTCGGAGCCCGTCCGACCCTTCGTCCAATTCCATTGATCGCTGCCGGAACCGCAGGTTTCATCGGTTCGTGTTGTGTCCTGGTAGGGGCGGCCCAAGGTGGTTCGCCCTTCGCGTTGAAGATCCCCGACGCCTGGTTCTTCGGGACAGGAACCGCTCCCTCAGTCGGAGGCAGGGACCGCATATTCCTGGGTGTCATTGTGTTGTACCTGGGCCTCTGTCTCATGATTGGCGCCTGGTGCGAGATCGTCAGGACGTTGCGCCGGCATCGAGACACTCCCGTACGGCTGGTGGTCGCCATCGTGGGGTGGTGGGCATTTCCGGTCGTGGTCATGCCTCCGCTATTCAGCCACGACGTATACGAATATGCGATAAGCGGGGAGATGGTCAGTCGGGGCCTCAACCCCTTTCTCCAAGGGCCCGCCGCGCTCGATCACGATCCATTTCTACGATACGGAGACCCGATTTGGAGCAACGCCCATGCTCCCTACGGTCCGGCGTGGGAGCGGCTTGCCGGAGCAATCGTCCACTTCGATCGCCATGACATGCTCGCCACCGTCGTCGCGTTTCGCATCATTGCGCTGATCGGCGTCGGACTGATCGCGTGGGGAGTCCCCGTACTGGCAAGATCGGTGGGACGGGATCCGGCTCCGGCGCTGGCCCTGGCGGTCTTGAATCCTGCCGTGCTGCTGGTCCTCCTCGGTGGTGCCCACAATGACGCGCTCATGCTCGGACTGCTCGTGGCCGGCTGCGCACTGGCCCGCCGAAATCATGTGCTGGTCGGTCTCCTGCTCTGCGCACTCGCCGCTGAGGTCAAGGTCCCGGCGCTCATCGGCGCCGTGTTCATCGGCTGGTGGTGGGGCGAGGGTGCGACCAACTTCCGCCAGCGCCTTCCACGCCTGGTGGGCGCATTCCTGGCCACACTGGCCGCCATGGTGGTGATCGGACTGGCATCGGGATTCGGATGGAGTTGGCTCAGCGGGTTCAGTGGCCCCGGGGTGGTGGTCTCCTGGTTGGACCCGATGACCGCACTCGGGCTGTCGGTCAGCCACGTGTTCAGCGCCCTCGGATCAGGAGCTCACACTTCGGCCTACGTCCAGGGCGCGCGGGCGTTCGGACTGGCTTCGGCATCCGCCATATCCGTCATGCTGGTCCTTCGATCCACTCGGGTGGGAGCGATGCAGGCGCTCGGTTGGAGTCTTCTCACGTTCGTGGTTCTGGGACCGGTGGTGTGGCCGTGGTACGAGACGTGGGGGTTCGTCTTCCTCGCCGTGATCGCCGAGGGGCTGACCCTGCGCCTGCTCATGGCACTTTCGGCCGTGGCGTGCTTCGCCGACATCCCGGGTAGCCACTTCTACGAGGCGACCCACCCAATTGTGGCTGTGGTGTGCTGGGCATCCCTGGTGGGAGCGGTCGTCGTCTACGGCAAATATCGTCTACTGCCATCGGTCCCCCGTTTCGGGCGACCGTTGAGTGCGGGAAGCAGCCGATGGCAGTAGCGGGCACGTCCCGCCAGTGGATGGGCGGCGATGAGGAGATATCGCCCCACTTGATGTGCACTCCGGAGATGGCCCGGGCGATGATCAGACGCTGGATCTTCGGGATCGACACATACTCCCTGGTCAGAGCGTTTCGAGGACCAGGAATTCCTCGAAATGGACCCGGAATGGAACCCGTGGACCACGAAGGACCCCGTTCCTGGTCCGCAGGCGCTTCAGCTCGAGGCGCTCGTCCTCGCTGAGCTCCCCCGGCAGGGCCTTCTCCTGTTCGACTCGGACCCAGTTGCCCAGTGTCTTGTCGCTGATACCCAGGTCTCGAGCGACCTGGGCAGCTGATTTGTCCGTCGTCAGGACCAGACGGACGGCCTCACGCCGGAACTCCTCCGGGTAGTTGGATCGGCGACCCATGGGGCACCCCTTCCTGTGGACGTTCGCCCACTATCGGGTGCGCGGACTGCGGGGTCAATCCCAACCCGGCACAGAGGTGCCACGGTGCCGAGTTCGGACGAGGGCGACAATTGGCCGTGACAGCAGCAGGAGCAAGAGTGACCAGAGCCCGACGACCGGGAGGGTGATTACAGCGACAAGGATCACAGCCATCAGTACGACCAGGATCACGGCTTCAGCGATGCCCGCCTCGCCTCGGTGGTCTTCCGCTTGGAGCTCGGGTCTCATCACGATCGCCCCTTCCTGAATCAGAACAGCCACGCTCGTCACCAGCATCGTTCCGACGTAGAGCGTGTGGACTCCCTGGCCACCATGAGTGGCCGAACTCAGGAGTTCGGTCGGGAACGGAAGGAACACGATGCTCAGAATCCATACGAACATCCCGCCGACCAGGAGACGGTCGTAGCCCACGACGTGTTCGAGCATCTGGTGCTGACTCCACCAGAAGCTCCAGATGACTGCGAAGCTGAGGCCGAAGGCAAGAAGCTGTGCGTCATGATGATGGAGAAAAGCTCCAAGGCCATCGCTACCGATCCCGCTAGCCAAATCCACGAGCGGAAGGATCAGCAGAGTGATGGCTATTGCGACCACGGCATCACTGAAGTTCACCAGTCGCTGCAGACCGCGCTCTGTTCTCATGTGACATACTCCCAGATTCCCGGGCGCCGAACTCGATCCATTACCCAGCCGCTAGACCTCCTGCGAGTGCCTTCAGCGAGCCATGGCGATCGGCCCACACTGCATTCGTCAGCTGGAAGTTACAGATATGGCAGGGTCCTTGCAGTGGACAGTGGAGCGCTCAGGGCATCTCGAGAGCTGGCGTGCCTGCCAGGCGCATCCTCAATCTGCTCGAACCGTGTGCCGACATGCTCAGCGACCGATCTGAGAGGTAGCGCATCCACTCGCAGGTGGGATCCCGCGCAGCCGGACCTGGATCCACTGGAGGACCTGAGGCAAAGCTGCCGTACGAACGCCGAAGTGACCGACTCCCGGATACGTGTCCAGATCGATTTGGGCGTGATGGGCGCAGGCCTGTTTGACGAACTCGATCGTCGTGTTGGGGCGCACGAGGGTGTCACTGAGGCCTTGTGCCACCAACATGGGGATCAACTGTGACTCGGGAGACGGATCATTGGCAGTGAACGCTTCGGACCAACCCGGTGTCGTGGCTGGATTCCTCGAGAGGAATCGGTGTTGAAGGACAAGGACGCCTGGAAGGTCGACGAGGCCTTGGCCGGTGTCCTCCACGCAACCCCGACTGAGTTCGTCGACGAACAGTCGGGTGCCCGATGCGAGAACGGCGCCCTCCGAAAGGTCGGGATACGCGTGCGACCACGCGGTGACGGCGAGTGCGGTCAAGACCACGCCAGCGTCCTCGTGGACATCCTGGGCCAGGAGTTCGCTGAGATTGGTCGGCGGGGCCATGGCAACCACGCCCACCAGGTCGAGACCGGGAGCGTAGGACCGGGCCAGTTGGGAGGCGAAGAGCACGGCGTGACCACCTTGGGAGTGCCCCATGAGCACGACCTTGGCCGACGATCCGTTTCGTCCCACTGCCTCGGCCGCTCGAACACTGTCGAGCACGGCTCGGCCTTCGCTCTCACCGACGAGGTAGGGATGGGTTCCTGGCGTACCGAGACCCGGGTAGTCGGTAGCAACGACCACCGCTCCTTCGGCCACGAGGTCATGGAGGAGTGGTATCCGACCGACGCCCGCGTCAGGCTCCAGCGATGGTGCACACCGGGAGGAAACGCCGGTCGTTCCGTGCGCCCACGCAATGACCGGTCGGCCGCCAGGCGGGATCGGACCCGTTGGGACGATGACGACGCCGGAGACAGCGATCGGGTGTCCGGTCCGATCGGTGGAGGCGTAGAGGATCTTCGAGACGCGTGCACCGTCGAGATTGGTCGAGACCGCCTCCTGCCGGAGGATCGAGCCCGGTGCCCCGATGTGAGTCGCCATCGGCAGGTCGTAGAACGAACGAGGACTTGCTGGTTCTACCGCCCATACGAACGCGAGGACGACGACGGCAACGAGGAGGACGCCAGCTCCAACCACAACCACCCAGTGGCGGCCGCGACGATTCCGCTGAGTCTCAGCACAAGCCGAGCCTCCACCGTCGGATGCCAGTTCCGCTAGTGGCCGTTGCCGCGGTCGGTCCATGGCCTCCTCCTTTGGTGCAGCAAGGCTGTCGCCGCGGCAGAAGCCAGAGTCCTCATGGTTGGCAGGCTACAGCCGCCGTCCTGATCGATGAGTTTCCAAAACTCACGTCCTGTGATGCAAGGGGCTCAACCTCTGTCCCCGCGTCGTGTCAATATGGATCGAGTTCACCTCGACCGGCCACATGTGGCGAACGCGAGTGGCAGACCACCTCAGCCGCGAGGCTGCTGAGAACAGCGAGGAGGGCAGAGCAAAATGGCATTCACTTTCTTTGACGACGACGGATTCAACTTCGAGGTCCAGAATCTGCTCGGGTCGATTCGGGTCGGTTGCGGGGATGCTGGCGAGATCCTGGCCACGGTGGCGACGATCACCAATGGCGACGCCTCCAGCTGGGTGTCCGTGTGGCAGGCGCTGGGGGACCGAGTGGCGGCAATTGCCGATGCGGCGGCGTCCCAGCATCACGACGTAAGTGCCAAGGACGCGTACCTGAGGGCAGCGACCTACTACGCGGCGGCACTCGCATCCGTGGACGGCGTGGACGACCCAGATGCAGCACTGAAGCGCCTGTTTGGCCAGCATCGCCGCTGCTTCGATGCGTATGCCGTCCGGCTCCAACCGGCGGCGGTCAAGGTCGAGATCCCATACGAGCGCTCGGTGATGCCCGGCTACCTGTTCATTCCCGTGGCCGACGATCACCCGCGGGGGACCATCGTGCTGAACAACGGTAGCGACGGCGCCGTGACCTCGATGCTCGGCATGATCAGGGCCGCGACTGACCGCGGCTACAACGCGTTGACCTTCGATGGCCCGGGCCAGCAGTCGATGCTCTTCGAGCAGGGCATCCCATTCCGGGCGGACTGGGAGCAGGTTGTCACCCCGATCGTGGACTTCTTGTCCCAGCGTGCTGATGTCGACAACGACCGTATCGTCCTCTACGGCATCAGCCAGGCCGGCTACTGGGTACCCCGTGCGCTCGCCTATGAGCACCGCATCGCCGCAGCTGTCGCCGACCCCGGAGTCGACGATGTGGCGACATCATGGTTGAGCCACCTACCCAAAGAGATGGTCACCATGCTGGACAAGGGTGACCGCACCACCTTCGACCAGTGGATGCAGCTCGGTCAATCGACGCCGCAGGAGGCCCAGGAGTTCGCGTGGCGGGCCAAGCCGTACGGGATCGCCGATCCGTTCGATCTCTTCGTCGCCGTAGGGACCTACAAGCTCAGTGCTGACGTGATCGGGAAGATCACCACGCCCCTGCTGATAACCGAGCCCGAAGGGGAGCAATTCTGGCCCGGCCAGTCGAAACGCCTCTGTGACGCCCTACCGGGAACGAAGCAGCTGGTTACCTTCACGGCAGCAGAGGGAGCAGACCGTCACTGTGAGCCGATGGCCCGGTCACTCCTCGAGCAGCGGGTGTTCGACTGGCTCGATGGAGTTGTCCCGCAATAGCGCGCACCCGATAGTGGACTTCGGTCCACAGGAAAGGGTGCCCGATGGGTCGCCGATCCAACTGCCCGGAGGAGTTCCTGCGTCACGATGTCTGGATCGTCACCGTTCCAGGCGTCAAGCAGCCTGGCGAAGGCGTGCGTCTGGTTGTTGGCACCTTTCCATGCCTGCATTGTTCCAGGAGTGCTCAGTGGACCCACCGTCCCCATGTTCGGGGGGAGTCAGCCCTGAAGTTTTCCCGCCAACCAGGAGAAGACCACGTCCTGCCACACCATCTGTCCCATTCCTTCGCAGTGCCCCGCCGCACCTTCGGCCGCGGTAAACCCATGGAATTCCTTCTCACAGGTGAGGGCGTCGAAGAGCTTGCGGCTCTGGCTGGCAAAGTCTCCTTCACCTTCGGTCACGAGAGTCGGAAAGGAGATGTGTTCGGCCAGACCGTCCAAGGAGTAGTGCACGAGCAGTCGAAGCCAGCCACCAAAGCTGTGGGCACCCATCGCAGCCATCCGTGATCCGTAGAACGCACGTGAGCGCACATCGGCCAGGAATCCCTCGAGTTGTTGGTCCATCGCAGGGTCGGCTGCCAGGACTCTCTCCCAGTCTTCGGTGCTGAACATGCCGACAAAACGCGACACGAAGTCGTACTGGCCTGGGTCAGCAACAAGGGCCTGGACGCGGTGCTCTCTACTCACACCACGTGGCCCCAAGTAACCCCCGAGGCTTCGACCAACCAGCGCCAGTGCATCGCCCGACACGAACGGCTGGTCGAGAGCCCAGTCCACGACAGGGCTGAGCACGGCCTCAAAATCGGGGCGCATCGTCACGCCGTGCTCGATCAGTTGACCACCTTGGCCCGGACCATCCCACGTCACAGCGTTCCAGCCGACCGACAGGGCAGCATGCGCCCCATACTTGAACATCTCTTCGCATGTCCCATCGAAGCCACCGGGGAAGAGAACCGTGGGTCGGGGAGATTCGTCTGTGCTGTCCGGCCGAAAGACGTAGCCGTTGAGCGGTACGGGATCGAAGGCGATTGAGATGGGTTCAATCGACCAAGGCAGGAGCGACATGGCAAGGCGAAAGAGTTCTCGTTGCTGGCGGTATGCGCTCAGGACCCGTTCGTCGGAAAGATCATGTCGAAGGAAGAAATACGACTGGCGGCTGTATTCCGACGCCCGCAGATAGGCGCGTCCAGCCAGGATTGGGAGCCCATGCTGCGAAGCGTGCTCGGCCGCCCGCAGTGCCGTGGCGGCCGCCCGGTCCCACTCTTCGTGCCAACCGTCGTAATCACCCGCCTGGACCCGTTGAGCGGTTGCGATGGCCTCTCCGAGGTCTGCCCCACCGACGTAGGCGCCAATAAGGGTCCGCGCCAACTGGGCATCCATATCGGGGTCCTCGTGCAAGGTCACCGCTGCGCCACCCTTTCCAGAAGTTCGTGGTTGACGTTTCAAATGTCACTCGTCCGCCATTCGTCGGGACAGAACCTATCCTTTCGGCTCGCTTCTCCACTAGCCCGGATGTGCCGGGGCGAGGCAGTTCGCGAGTGGCAAGCACTGGGCCGTCAGTAGTCGCCACCGAGCCACTGTTCGGGGACAATGCTGGCGACTTCGGGTCCGGATCTGAGGTCACTCCCTCGACGTACGATGATCACCCTGCCCGCGACGCTTCCCACCAGGTGACCAGGTGACCAAATACGTACCCGATCAATCTGAATTTCGGAGCTAAGGGACCGTTCTTCCAGATCATCCATGAAGGACTGGCCGGCTACGTTGACGGCGAGGACTATTTTGACTTGCTGGCCGACGATGTTCTCGTCGAGTACATCGTGTCGGTGCCCGGATACCCCCGGACAGTCTGCGGTCGGCAGGCGGTGATCGATCTCTACGCCGACTATGACGACTACATGTCCGTCCGCAGTGCTGACAATCTCCGGGTCTATCGGGATCAGGAGGCTTCAGTTGTGGTCCTGGAATACGAGGTCCACGGTACGTCGGTGTCTACTGGTCGGCCCTACGACAATCGATTTGTCTCGATCGTGACGACCGCCGGAGGCAAAGTAATCCGCTGGCGGGACTACTTCGACCCAGTAGCTGTGTTTGAAGCAGCGGGCTGGCCCGACCAGGCGTAGGCCTCAGGCGTCTGAGCTTGCGTGAATCGACGACCGAGTATTCGCGACAGCCTGCCGGCGGTAGGCGGCAGGTGATAGCGGGGCTTCAGGGATCCCGAAGTGCGTCAGCGCGTCTTGAGCCAAGTCTGCAGGACTAGGCATCCTTTGATTGGGCGGCTGACAGTTCTGCGATCTGCGCCCTCGCTGCGGCCACAAGTTCCCCGTTCGTGTGCGCGTGGCCGCCCAAGCCCCAACCTCCCTCAGTAGCCTCGGTCAACAGGACCCAGGTCCTCGCCCGGAGCGTGTCGTCACCGGCTGCCGTGGCCACCAGGTCGGTGAATTTGCTTACCACGGCGAGTTGCTTCTGGCGATCGAGCGCCCCGGCGTTGGTCAGGACCTGGACCCGCACGTATGCGCCGTCGCCATCCACGTTCGAGACCGATTGGCCGTCCAATTCGTGAACGAAGCCGGCCGTGTTCTGTCGGAACAGCGGGATGTCGGGGACACCCTCGATGGTCATGAGTGTCCGCGCCAGATCCGAGGCGAGTCGGTGGGGGTCCCGGAAGGTTCCAGCAGCGGCGTAGACGTCGATCATCGGCATAGGTGGCTCCTTACTATGTATGTAGACATACATAGTACTACCACGACTATGATCGCTTGCATAGTTGGGAGTCGAGCCAGATCTCATGGATGAGCCGCAGCACGGATCCAACGGACCCGACCGAGCGCCACGGGGCGCCGTCCGGGCCCGGATGGTCGAAGGTGCCGTCCGTCTCCTCGCCACACGGGGACTCGAGGGAACGTCGTTCGCCGACGTGCTCGCGTCCACCGGGTCGCCGCGTGGCTCCGTCTACCACCACTTTCCCGGCGGGAAACCGGAACTGCTCCATGCCGCGCTGGATCTGTCCGGCGAACGGGGACGGGCGGCCATGGAATCCACCCGCGGCGAACCCGCACCGGTTGTCGTCGAGCACTTCCTCGCCCTCTGGCGAGGTCTGCTGGACCACTCCCGCATGACCGCCGGGTGCGCGGTCGTCGCGGTGACGGTCGCCGCCAACGGCGACGACGCACTGCTCGCCCACGCCGGCACCGTCTTCCGGGCCTGGACCGACCTCCTCGCCGACCTCTGTGCAGCCGGCGGTGTGGACCCTGGTCCAGCACGAACGCTCGCGGTGACCGTCATCGCCGCCACGGAGGGTGTGGTGGCCCTGTGCCGGGCGGAACGCAGCATGGAACCGTTCGAGGAGGTGCAGACCGCTCTGGTCTCCCTCGCCGAGGGTTTTGGCACCAGATGATGAGCGAGAGCACGTGCGGATGCGGACAACCAAACCCGGGCTATCGCACAAACCCGAGCTATCGCAGCGGGCCCCACTTCCGGCGAGAGGGGGCAGCGAATCGGCGAGAAGTCAGGGGGTGCTAGGTGCTGCACATCCAGTGCGCCGCGACGTCAGCGTGCTGCCTGACCGGCCATTCCAAAGAGCGTCAACTCGACCCAACGCTGGAGCACCTCCGGTGGTTCATTAACCGGTGCATTGCTCACCAAGAGATAGAAGTCACCAATAGTCAGGTCGTCCCGAATGGCGTCGTCGGCCTGCGAGCCCGCAATGAGTAGCTGAAGTGCATCGCGCGCTCGCTGCACATCCCTGGAGTCATCGACATCAGCATTGAGGGCCACAGCGGCGGCCTTGACAGCATGATTGCTCGCTGCGGCCTGAACGATGTCCCCCAGGAGACTGGCCAGTTCGGAGAATGCCGGGCTGCCTTGTGCGACCCGAAGGACTGCGGCCTCGGCCTGGTCAGCCACCTCGGAGACGAAGTCACTGACTACGGCCGCGATCAAGTCGCTCTTGGTCGGAAAGTGACGATAGAGCGTGCCCACAGCGACACCGGCAGCACTGGCGATCTGGTCCATGCCGACGTCGGGTCCGTGCACGGTGATCTGCTCCCTCGCCGCGTCGAGAATCTTGGATCTGTTGCGGACGGCATCGGCCCGAGCCGGCCGGTTCCCGGACTGTGACACGTCACCCCTCTCTGATCGGCACTTGCACGAACATGAACTATGGTTCACTATAGTAAGTGAACTGGTATTCACCTTACCGCAGAGGAGTGTTCACATGGCGTTAGACAATCCAGTGAGTTCGATCACTCCGATCACCCAGACCGATCCTGACTACCAGCGCCGGTGGTGGATCCTGGGGGTGCTCGCGATCGCTCAGCTGATGGTGATCCTGGATGCCTCGGTGATCAATATCGCCCTTCCTTCTGCCCAACGTGCACTTCACTTCTCCAACGACAATCGGCAGTGGATCATCTCTGCCTACGCCTTGGCATTCGGCAGTCTTCTCCTCGTCGGCGGTCGGATCGGTGACTTGTTCGGACGGAAGCGGACCTTCATTGCTGGAGCGGTTGGATTCGCCCTGGCTTCGGTCGTTGGAGGATCAGCGCACAGCTTCACGGTGCTGGTCTCGGCCCGCGCTGTTCAGGGAGTCTTCGCCGCGCTGCTGGCTCCAGCGGCACTCTCGATCCTCTCCACCACCTTCACCGACGCGAATGAACGGGGGCGCGCCTTCGGCATCTGGGGAACGATCACCGGGGCTGGCGGTGCCGTAGGACTGCTCATCGGGGGACTGCTCACCCAGGAGCTCTCGTGGCGATGGACGATGTTCATCAATGTGCCGATGGCCACGGTCGCCGGAATCGGCGCCGTGGTCCTGCTCCATTCCCACCAGCACACGGTCCGACCGAAGATCGATTGGCTGGGTACGGTGACCGCGTCGGCTGGACTCTTCGCGCTGGTCTTCGGCTTCTCGCACGCGGAGACTCACGGTTGGAGTTCTTCCACGACGCTGGCATTCATAGCAGCAGGTGTGATCTTGTTGACCGCGTTCGTGTTCATCCAGAGTCGGAGCAAGCACCCGCTCCTTCCCCTTCGGATCGTTCTCGATCGCAATCGTGGGGGCGCATATCTCTCACTTGCGTTCGTGGGAGCTGCGATCTTCGCGGTCTTCCTGTTCCTGGTGTACTACCTGCAGCAGATCCTGGGATTCTCTCCGATCAAGTGCGGCTTGGCCACCATGCCCATGGCATTCGGCCTGATTGCGGCGGCAGCGATCACCACAACCCTCCTGCTTCCCCGAATCGGACCGCGTCCGCTGGTTGCCTCCGGGATGCTCATCGCAGCCGCAGGAATGGCGTTGCTGACGCAGCTCGGAGTCCACTCGACCTATGTGGGTGGAGTACTCCCCGGCCTAGTGATCGCCGGGTTCGGTCTCGGAACGGTGTTGGCACCGACGTTGAACATCGCCACCGCAGGAATCGAGTCTGGAGACTCGGGCGTGGCCTCGGCCTTCGCCAACACCATGCAGCAGGTAGGTGGATCGCTGGGTATCGCTCTCCTCGCAACGTTGGGGGCGAGTGCAGCGACAAGCTTCCTCGTGGGGAAGGCACCTACCCCGGCAAATCTGGCCGAGGCTGCGGTGCACAGCTACACCACCGCGTGGGCGTGGGCGGCCGGCATCCTCGCCGCCGGAGCGGTAGCCACCTTCCTGCTGATGCGGGGAGAAGCTCCCCACCTCCAGCCTGGCTTCGAGGTGGAAGAGACCTTCATTCCGACGCTGTGATTCGTCCGTGCATCGGGGAGGAATCGGTCGGAGCGGACAGGAGTTCCATCAGCGGACCGCTTGGATCGGTCAGAGAGTGACGTCAGGCATGGTGGAATTGACCCGTCTTTGCGCGCAATTTTGCCGGTTAGCTGGTCTGGTTCAGGCGTCCACCGGACACAATCTGGATGTCCTCCGAACCCGCGTGCGAATCCCCCGATCCAGGCTCCGATGAAACCCGAGCGCAACCTGTCCGTCGCCAGGTGCGATGACACTTTGGCGAATCATCACGACAGCAGGTGCCCAGTTTCGCCAGCGGATTGGAGACTGATGCCTGGAGTCATAATTCCTGGTCCATTCCTGGGCCGTCAAAACTACAGACCAACCAGGGCGACGGTTTCACTCTACCTGCACAAAAGCCCAGGTCAACTATTTGATGTGCACTCCGGAGATGGCCCTGGCGATGATCAGACGCTGGATCTCCGAGGTGCCCTCGAAGATCGTGAAGATCTTCGAGTCACGGTGCCACTGCTCGACCGGGAACTCGCGGATGTAGCCATAGCCGCCCATGATCTGGATGGCCTCCTCGGTCACGTACACGGCGGTCTCGCCGGCGTAGAGCTTCGACATCGATCCTTCGCCCGACGTGAACTCCTTGCCGTTGGCCGCCATCCATGATGCCCGCCACACCAGCAGGCGGGAGGCGTCGATCCGGGTCTTCATGTCGGCCAGCTTGAAGGCGATGGCCTGATTTTCGATGATGGCCCGGCCGAACGCCTTGCGCTCCTTGGCGTACTCGAGCGAGTACTCGTAGGCGGCCCGCGCCACGCCCAGGGCCTGAGCGCCCACGGCCGGGCGGGAGCCCTCGAAGGTCTTCATGGCCGCCTGGCTGCCACCCTTCTTGCCCTCGCGCACCCGGGCGAGGCGCTCGTCGAGCTTGTCCTTGCCGCCGAGCAGGCAGTGCCCGGGAATCCGGCAGTCGTCCAGGACTACTTCAGCGGTGTGGGAGGCCCGGATGCCCATCTTCTGGAACTTCTGGCCCTGCGAAAGGCCCGGGGTGTTGGGGGGAACGATGAAGCTGGCCTGTCCACGCGAGCCAAGTTCGGGGTCGACCGAGGCCACCACCACGTGGATGTCGGCGATGCCGCCGTTGGTGATCCAGGTCTTGGTCCCGTTCAGGACCCACTCGTCCTTGGCCTCGTCGTAGACAGCCCGGGTGCGTAGCGACGAGACATCGGACCCGGCGTCGGGCTCGGACACGGCGAAAGCGGCCGTCTGGATCTTCTCCGGGGTGCCGAAGCACTGCGGGCCCCACTCCACCAGCTGTTCGGGCGTGCCATTGCCGGCGATCCCGGCCAGGCCCAGGGTGCTACCCAGGATGGAGAGGGCGATTCCGGCATCGCCCCAGGACAGCTCCTCCGCCGCGATGGGCATGAGGAGACCGCTCTTGTCCAAGAAGGCGTTGGTGATGAACTCGAACGAGTACAGACCGATGTTGGCGGCCTCCTGGATGATCGGCCAGGGCGTCTCTTCCCGCTCGTCCCACTCGCGGCCGGCGGGCCGTATGACGTTCTCCGAGAAGTCGTGGACCCACTTCTGGAGTTGCAGCTGATCCTCGTCGAGGTCCAAGGAGAAATCAGACATGGTGCCCTGCTCCATTCCGGCCCGTGGGCCCCTCATCCACTGGTCCGACCCGTTCGGCGGCGTCACCGCTCGCTCGTCGGGTGCCAGGGACCTGATTCGTAGTTACTCAATAGTAACCAGGATCAAGGGCCAACGGCAACCACCCCCCTGGGACGCGCCACAAGGTGAATCCCGCCACGAGGGTGGACGGACTGGATCGGAGCGGTGGGCGGCCGGGATCGGCGGGGCCGCCGTCGTGCCTGAGCTATACCTGCACGGGACGCACGTCGACGGCCTGCAGGCCCTTCGGGCCCTCTTGCAGGTCGAACTCGACGGCCTGGCCCTCTTCGAGTGAACGGAAGCCGTTCATCTGGATGGCGGTGTGGTGCACGAACACGTCGGCGCCGCCGTCCGGCTGGGAGATGAAGCCGAAGCCCTTCTCCGCATTGAACCATTTGACTGTTCCGGAAGCCACGGTGGCGTTCCCCTTTCCTCCACCTGCATGGTGCTCACGGGGCAGCCACCGGCACCGGGGTCCGGCCCTTCCCTGACGGGAGCTGACCGGCGCCCACCCGACGACGGGGACGCTCCGACTGGAAAAACGCTAGCAGTCGTCCCCGCTCGTAAAACGGGTGAAATGCGCCGATCCGGGTCTGTTCACGCGGCGTTCACGACGGGAATCCGACGCAGCGCTACTCGGTCCGACCGTGGGAGGGTATGCCCTACCGTCGACGGATGCGGGTCCCTCCGGCGCCGTCCTCGATCAGCCATCCGGCCGCCTCGAGCTCGTCCCGCAGGGCATCGGCCCGGTCCCAGTCGCCTGCCGACCGAGCCTCGTCCCGCGCCCGGACCAAGTCGGCGGCCTGCTCGTCCACCTCGTCGCCGGTGCCACCTTGCAGTCGGAGGCCCAGCGCGGCAGCCAGGAGGGCCGCCGTCCTCGCCACCCGCGTTGCATCTTCCACCTGCCCGGCGTCCGCCGCGGAGTTCGCCCGCCGGGCCAGGTCGAAGACGATGGCCAGCGCCCCCGGAGTATCGAGGTCATCGTCCATGCATGCACGGAAGGCGATCACCGCCTCGGCGTCGACATCGCCGGGCGCAGAAGGAGAACCGGGACCGGTGGGAGGGCCGGCGGCGAGGGGGTCCTGGAGCGTCAGGCGCCGGGCCAACTCGTCCAACCGGGCCAGGCCGGCCTCGGCCTGGGCGATGGTCTCGGGGGTGACCTCGATGGGGGACCGGTAATGGGAGCGGAGCACCAGCAGCCGGTAGGCGCGGGCGTCGCTCCGCTCCAGGAGGTCGGACAGGGAGGTGAAATTGCCGAGCGACTTGGACATCTTTTCGCCGCCGACAGTGACCCAGCCGTTGTGCATCCAGTGCCGCGCGAATTCCTTGCCGTCCGCCACGGCCTGGGCCCGCTCGTTCTCGTGATGGGGGAACATCAGGTCCTGACCCCCACCGTGCAGCTCGAAGCCCTCGCCCAGCAGGTCCAGCGACATCACCACGCACTCGGTGTGCCAACCGGGCCGGCCGGCACCCCAGGGCGCCTCCCAACTCGGCTCGCCCGGCTTGGCCTTCTTCCACAACACGAAGTCGAGCGGCGAGCGCTTCTCCTCGTCGGCCTCGATCCGGGCTCCGGCCCGCAGTGAGTCGAGCGGCTGTCGGGCGAGGAGCCCGTACCCGGGTACGTCGAGGACCGACAGGTAGACACCGGTCGCCGTCTCGTAGGCGAAACCCCGGCCCTCCAGATCCTCGATGAGGGCGATCATCCGGTCGACGTAGGCGGTGGCATGGGGGGTCTGGTCGGGCCGGAGCACACCGAGGGCGTCCATGATCTCCCACCACAGAGCCTCGTTGGCCGCCGTGAACTCGGCGATGGGCACACCCTGGGCAGCGGCGCGGTCGATGATCTTGTCCTCGATGTCGGTGATGTTGGAGACGTAGGTGACGTCGAGGCCGCTGAACAGGAGGTACCGCCGCAGCACGTCGAAGACCAGCGAGAACCGCCCGTGACCGAGGTGGGGGACCCCGTCGACCGTCGGACCACAGACGTAGAGGGATACCTGGCCCGCGTTCCGCAGGCGGAGCGGGGCCACCTGGCCGGTGGCCGTGTCGTGGAGCTGGAGCACGCAGGGTACGGTAACCCGATCATGCCGGAGCAGACGAACGGATCCAGCCGTCCCGCACCAGCGGCACCCGGCATCCCCGACAAGCCGGGTCTCGAGGGACTCGAGGCCACCTGGTCGGCCCGGTGGGAGGCCGACGGCGTGTACGCGTTCGACCGCACCGCCACACGTGACGAAGTCTTCTCCATCGACACCCCACCACCCACCGTGTCCGGATCGCTGCACATCGGCCATGTGTTCTCGTACACCCACACCGACGCCGTGGCCCGGTTCCAGCGCATGCGGGGCCGCCGGGTCTTCTATCCGATGGGCTGGGACGACAATGGCCTGCCCACCGAGCGCCGGGTGCAGAACTACTTCGGCGTGCGCTGTGACCCGAGCCTTCCCTTCGACCCGGAATTCGTGCCGCCCGACGACCCGCCGAAGGATCCGGTGGCCATCTCCCGGCCCAACTTCGTGGCGCTGTGCCACCAGCTCACCCTGGAGGACGAGCAGGTGTTCGAGCACCTCTGGCGCACGCTGGGCCTGTCGGTCGACTGGTCGCATACCTATGCCACCATCAGCGAGCGGGCCCAGAGGGTGTCCCAGCGCGGCTTCCTGCGGCTGGCCCAGCGGGGACAGGTCGAACAACGCACGGCCCCCACCTTGTGGGACGTGGACTTCCGCACCGCGGTCAGCCAGGCCGAGCTCGAGGACAGGGAACGCCCCGGCGCCTATCACCGACTCCGGTTCGTGGCCATCGACGGCGGCGGGGACGGCGTCGAGATCGAGACCACCCGGCCGGAGCTGCTCCCCGCCTGCGTGGCGCTGGTCGCCCACCCCGACGACGCCCGCTATCAGCCGCTGTTCGGCTCAACGGTGGGGACGCCGCTGTTCGGTGTGCGGATCCCGGTGGTCGCCCACGAGCTGGCCGACCCCGACAAGGGCTCGGGTATCGCCATGGTCTGCACATTCGGCGACACCACCGACGTCGTGTGGTGGCGCGAGCTGGGCCTGCCCACCCGGACGGTGGTCGGACGGGACGGCCGGCTGCTCCCGGTCGAGTTCGGGACCGAGGGCTGGGAGTCCGACGACCCGGAACGGGCGAGAGCTGCCTATGCCGAGTTGGAAGGCCGCACGGTCAAGCAGGCACAGAGCCGCATCGTGGAGCTGCTGGCTGATTCCGGTGATCTGATCGGAGAGCCCCGGCCGATCACCCATCCGGTCAAGTTCTTCGAGAAGGGCGACCGTCCGCTCGAGATCGTGTCGTCCCGCCAGTGGTTCGTCGCCACCCTCCCCCACCGCGAGGCGCTGCTCGCCCGGGGTGAGCAACTGATCTGGCACCCGCCCTACATGGCCCACCGTTACCGGGCCTGGGTGGAGGGCCTCACCAGCGACTGGAACATCAGCCGGCAGCGCTTCTTCGGCGTTCCTCTTCCGGTCTGGTACCCGGTCGGCCCCGACGGCGAGATCGAGTTCGGCGCGCCCATCCTGGCCACCGAGGCCGCACTGCCTGTCGACCCTTCCACCGACGTCCCCGATGGCTACGCGGCCGACCAGCGGGGAGTGGCGGGGGGCTTCGTGGGCGACCCCGACGTCATGGACACCTGGGCCACGTCGTCGCTGACCCCCCAGATCGCCGGCGGGTGGGGGGACGACCCCGACCTCTTCGCCCGGGTATTTCCGATGGACCTTCGCCCACAGGCCCACGACATCATCCGCACGTGGTTGTTCTCCACGGTGGTGCGCTCCGAGCTCGAGCACACCACGCTGCCGTGGGCCAATGCGGCCATCTCGGGCTGGGTGCTCGATCCCGACCGCAAGAAGATGTCCAAGTCCAAGGGCAATGTGGTGACACCACTCCCCCTGCTCGAAGTGCACGGCGCCGACGCCGTGCGGTACTGGGCGGCCAGCGGTCGACCGGGCACCGATACCGCGGTCGACGAGGGCCAGATGAAGGTGGGACGGCGCCTGGCCATGAAGGTGCTCAACGCCTCCCGGTTCGCCCTCGGTCGCCTGACCCTCGACGACGGTTCGCTGGTCGTGCCGGACGTGGCCGCGGCGCGCTCCCCCATCGACCGGGCCATGCTCGGCCGACTGGCCGTTGTCGTGGACGAGGCCACCGTCGCCTTCGAGTCCTACGACTACGCCCGGGCCCTCGAGCGAACCGAGGCGTTCTTCTGGGCCTTCTGCGACGACTACCTCGAGCTGGTGAAGACCCGCGCCTACGGTGAGGCCGATGACCCGGGCACCGCCTCGGCCCGGGCCGCCCTGGCCGCCGCGCTCTCGGTCCTCCTGCGGCTGATGGCGCCGATCCTCCCGTTCGTGACCGAAGAGGTGTGGTCGTGGTGGCGGGCGGGGTCGATCCACACCGCACCGTGGCCCACCGTGGCCGAGCTCGGGATCGATCCGGACGCCGACGGTGCCGCCCCGGCTGTGGACCCGGCCGTCGACGCCGTCCTCGGGGTGGCCGCAGAAATCCTCGGTGTGGTGCGCCGGGCCAAGACCACGGCCAAGCGCTCGATGCGGGCCCCGGTGTCCCTGCTCACCGTGACCGACTCCTCGGCCCGGCTCACCGCGCTGGGCGCGGCCGAAGGTGACCTGTGCGACGCGGGCTCCGTGGTGGAGCTGGTGACCGTGGTGGGCGAGCCATCGGTCGGGGTCGAACTGGCCGCCGAGTAGGTCGGCCCTCGAGGGACCAGCCTCTAGTGGGCCAGGTAGATGCTGAGGGCGGCATCGCCCATCTCATCCGGCGTGCCCTGCTGTTCGATCCGGCCATGGACCATGATGGCGGCGCGGTCGGCCACAGCCAACGCCGTGGTCACGAACTGTTCCACCAGGACGATGGTCATCCCCTGGCGGGCAAGCGCTCCCGACCAATTCGTAGAGTTCGGCGACGATCAGCGGTGCCAGTCCCATGGACAGTTCGTCCAGGTAGAGAACCCGGGGCGTGGTGACCAGGGCCCGGGAGATGGCCAGCATCTGCTGTTCACCACCGGAAAGGGTGCCCGCCATCTGCCGGCGCCGGTCCTTCAGCACCGGGAACGTGGCGTAGGTCCTGTCCTCGACCTCCTTCGCCGAGATCCCACCCCGGTAGGTCCAGATGCGCAGGTTCTCGCGGACGGACAGGTTGGGGAAGATTCCCCGGCCCTCGGGAACTGCGCAGATCCCCTGGCGGGCGAGCTTCTCCGACGGGGTCCGACCGATCGGTGTATCGCCGACGCGTACCTCACCGGCAGTAGGGCGCATCCGACCGCTCAACACCTTGAGCAGGGTCGACTTGCCGGCGCCGTTGGGTCCGAGGATGGCGAACACCGAGCCCGCCGGCACCTCGAGGTCGACCCCATGGAGCACCTCGATACGGCCGTAGGAGGCGCGCACGCCGCGCACACTGACACTCGGGGGCAGCACCGAGGTGGCCGCCCCGTCCGCTGACGTCGTCCGGTTCGTCATGCCTGGGCCACCTCCCCATCGTCATCCGCCCCGTCGGTCGGTGCGGCGTCCGGCACGTCATCGACCGGGACATCGAAACCATGGGCGGCGGTGTTGACGGTATCGACCACCGTCCCGAGGTAGGCGGCCTGGACCATCGGGTCCCGCCGGATCTCCTCGGGCGTGCCGGCGGCGATGATGTCGCCGAAGTCGAGAACGTAGATGTAGTCGCAGATGCGCATGACCAACTCCATGTCGTGCTCCACCAGGAGGACCCCCATGCCACCGGCGGCCAGCGTGGTGAGGAGCTCGCCGAGTGCCTGCGCCTCGGAATCGTCGAGGCCGGAGCCGGGCTCGTCCAGCAGGAGGACCTTGGGCGCCATGGCCAGTGCCCGGGCGAGCTCGACCATCCGGGCCAGACCGGTGGGCATGGCGCTGGCCTGCTCGGCACCGAGGCCGCCCAGGCCGACTCCCTCCAGCAGACGGTCCGACGTGGCCACGGCGATCGAGCCGGGACCGGTCGGCTCGTCGGCCGGCACTCCTCCGACCGTGGGGGTGCCGCGCTTCACCCAGGGAAAGCTTCGCCTCACGTGGTGCCACTGCCACCATTTGACCGACGACTCCAGGCCCACCTGGACGTTCTCCCCGGCGGACAGCGTGCCGAACAGTTCGAGGCGCTGGAAGGTGCGCGCCAAGCCGAGACGGGCCCGCCGATGGGGCCGCATGCGGGTGATGTCGGTGTCATTCAGGTGGACGGTCCCCCGGTCGGGGGCCTGCAGGCCGCTGATCACGTTGAACAGGGTGGTCTTACCGGCCCCGTTGGGCCCGATCAGCCCGGTGACCGTGCCGGCCTGCACGGACAGGTTGGCGTCGCTGAGCGCGGCGACCCCGCCGAAGCGCACGGCCACACTCTCGACCGTGAGGGCGGCGGTCCCGGTGGACTCAGCCGGCGGCACTGAGGCCCTCGCTTCCGGCGGCGGTCCCGTCGAACGAAGGGGTGGTGTCTCTGGCCCGGCCGTCCGATGGTGACTTCACCCAGGGCAGACGGAAGTGGAGTGCCTCGATGCCCAGGATGCCGTTGGCGGCCCGACCGATGAGGATCACACCGATGCCTGCGAAGATCCCGACGCTGCTCGGCCACAGTTGGTTGAGGGCGACATAGGTCAGTGCGGCAAGGAATGCGCCCGACACCGTCCGGATCCCCCAAATGGTGACGAAGAGCACGAAGATGATGCCCGGGAAGATGTCGAAGTCGGTGGTGCCGACGATTCCCTGGACCGTTCCGTACAGGGCCCCGGCCAGTCCGGCCATGCCGGCGGCGATGGCGAACACCGCCACCTTGGTGAAACCGATGTTGAGCCCGACCGTGGCATAGGCGGCCGGGGAGTCGTTGACCGCCACCAGGCGTCGCCCGAAGAGACTGCGCCGGATGGCCAGTACCAGCCATGCCGCCAGTACGAAGAAGACGGTGACCATCAAGAACTCCGCCCGCTCGCTGCCCAGGGACAGACCGGGGAGCACGATGCGGTAGATCGAGAGTCCGCCCGAGCCGTAGATGCGGCCGTCGGCGAAGAACCCGGTGGCCACCGCGTCGGCAAAGGCGAAGGTGGCCAGCGCCAGATAGAGGTCGCTCAGTCGGATGGTGGGCAGGGCGACCAGTGCGCCCACCCCGGCGCAGATGGCGGTGGCCGCCAGCAGGCCCAACAGCGAGCCGCCTCCGGCCACCTTGCCCATGACGAAGGCACCGATCCCCATGAAGGAGAACTGGCACAGCGACACCTGGCCCGAGTAGCCGGTGAGCAGGACGAGCGACAGCCCGACGATCCCGAGCGTCATCACCATCCCGCCGAGGGTGAGCAGCGTGGTCCCTTTCACGTTGGTACCGGCGAAGGCCACGGCCAGCACCACCGCCAACGCCAGGAACACGCCTCCGCCCACCAGGGACTCGCGGCCGCTGGCCACCCGCGGCGCCCGCATCGACGTGAGCCGACCGACAGCCCGCAGGCGGACCGACGGGAGCATCACCAAGGCGATGAACAAGAAGACCATGGGCAGGGCACTGGTCACGTCGGTCTGCAGTTCCGAGGACAGGTGCGGTTCGACGTAGTTGAGGATGTAGTTCTCGGCCAGGCCGATGGCGATGGCGGCGGCGAAGGTCAGCGGGATGTTCTTGAGCCGGCCGACGATGGCGGCGGCATAGCCGCTCACCACCAGCAGGGTCATCGCCTCGATGCTGATCCCGGTCGTCTGGGTCGGGGCCAGGAGGATCCCGGACAGGGCGGCCATCATGAATCCCAGGATCCATCCGTACTGGCTCATCCGGTTGGGGGAGACCCCGGCCATGCCGAGCAGCTCGGGGTCGTCGACCACGGCACGAAGGGCGTATCCGGTCCGGGTGTTGTAGAACAGCACCCGCAGGCCGAGGGCCACGGCGGCGGCCACGACGATGATCAGGACGTACTGGTACTGGATGTTGATGCCGACCAGCCGGAACTGACCCGAGACCAGCGGCTCGACCGTGCGCTCGACGGTGGGCGACCAGAAGATGGTGGCCATGCCGGTGAGGATGACCATCAGGCCGAGGGTGACCATGACCGGGCGCTCGACGGATGCCCCGTGGAGCCGGCGCATCAGGATCCGCTCGACGAATGCCCCGGCGATCGACGCCCCGAGGATCAGGATGATGACCAGGGCGGCCAGGACCGGCACGTTGTGGGCCGCCACCAGTTCCCAGTAGCCGAAGGCGGCGATCATCCCGACCGCACCCTGGGCGAAGTTGAAGACGCCGGACGTGGTGTACGTCACCACCAGACCGGTGGCGGCGATCGCATAGCCGGCCCCGAGCATCACCCCGAAGACCGTGAACTGGAGAAAGTTGCTCACTCCGACCTCATCCCCCCCGGGGTCTCGTCACGAACCTGTGCGACCTTCCAGGCCGCTCAGGTGCCGGGCTTCTTCACGTACGAGTAATCGCAACGGTACCCGTTGGTGCTGCTCGAGACCGGCGGGTCGTCCACCCGCACGAATGTCCCGTTGACGACCTGCGCCTCGAGATAGCAGTTCGAGGTCGACTTGTTGGCCGGGTCCGTCGGGGCCACGATGTTCCCGGCGGTGAAAGTGGTCACCTTTGACAGAGCCTGCAGCAACGAGCCCCGGCTGGGATCGCCGCCGGAACCGGCGAGGGCCTGGGCGAACAGTTGGGCGTTCACCCATCCGTACATGGTGAACAGGTCGGGCTGGAATCCGGGCGAGGCGACCTGCACCCAGTGGAGGAACGTGCCCACCGCCGGAATGGCCTTCGAATCTCCGCCCAGGTACAGCGACGAGTTCTGTGAGAGGTAGGAGCCGTTGACGGCCGAGGCGCCGCCGGACTGGGCCACCAACTGGTTGGAGTACGTCGCTGCGCCCAGCACCACCTGGGGGTGGTAGTTCTGCTGGGTCAACGCCTTGAGGACCGAGGATGCGTAGTTTGCCGGCATCTGGTCGATGAAGAGGATCTTCACCCCGGCGTTCTTCATGGCGATCACGTTCTGGGTGAAGTCGGTCTGTGTCACCGCATACGTGTTCTGGTAGACGATGTTGTAGCCGACCTTCTGCATCACGTACTCCTCGCCGGCCCAGGTCTGGGCGGCCGACGGCGAATCCGCCACCAGGGCGCCCACCGCCTTCACCTCGGAGGGGAACTTCTGCTTGAAGTACTGGATCGGCCCCTCCTGCCAGCCGTCGTTGAGCGGCACCGCGCTGTAGACGTTGGGCAGGTTGGTGGTGGTGTGGTCGAGCACCTGGGAGACGTCGGGGAATCCGGGGTTCTGGGCCAGCACCGTGCCTCCGAAGCTGTCCTCGAGCGAGAAATTCCCGACCATGGCGAAGTCGTTCTGCAAGGCGTTGTCCGTGGCCTGCTTGTTTCCGGCCCCGGTGAAGCCGTCGTCGGCGCCGTTGAGCACCACCTTGCGCCCGTTGACGCCACCGGTCGAGTTGATGTAGTCGAAGTATGCCTGGGTGCCCACTTGGGCGCCCTTGAAGAGCCCGAGCGAGAGCGTGGACACGTTGGCCACCTGCACCGCTTTGGAGGTGACCCCGGTGTGGTCACTGAAGGCGCTCTGGGGGATCGACGATGACCCGGTCGCCGCCGTGGTGCTGCTGCCCGGGTCGGTCGTCGTGGTCGATGAGGAGTTGGTCGAACTGCACGCGGCGCCGACCACGGCGACCGCCAGGACCATTCCCAGCGCCGCAGATCGACGCTTCCCTGAAACTGAAGGCAAAACTCCCCCTTGAGGTTGGATGCATGAGTGCCTCCCGAGCAGCGGGGCCGGGCCGGCACGAATATGTGACTCTACGTCAGAAACTCGGCGGGGTGTCCAGCCTCAGCGGCGATTTTCGGGGAATTCACGGCAATTCCGGGCACTCAGGGCAGTCCCCGCCGACTCCCCGGGGGGCGTGCCCCTGACCCTTGCCCCGGGTGTCCACGGGCGGAACTCAGCGGATGGCCCGGGCCCGGACACCCTCGAGGAAACGGACGGCGCCGAGCGTGGTGTGGCGTGACCGGATGGTGAGGAGGACGTCGAAGGCGTGCTGGGCACAGGGCAGTTCGACGTAGGCCACCGGTGCCGCCGAGACCTCCCGCAGCCGTTCACGAACCGCCGGGCGACCCGGTTCGGGACCAGGGTGTCGTTCGCTCCCTGGACCACGAACATCGGAGGGGCGGTCGAGGTGATGCGCCGATCGGGCGAGGCCCGTTCGAACGCGGCACGGTCTCCCTCCAGGGTCGTCTTCATCACCCGTCGCTGGAGCAGATCGGCGAGTCCCGTCCCGTGGGCGCCGCTTCCCTCGGGGTCGCCGGTCACATCGTGCACACCGTAGAAGGGGATGCAGGCGTCGACCGAGGTGTCTGCGTCCTCGAAGCCGGGCTGCCACTCGGGCTCGTTGGGGGTGAGCGCCAACAGCGCGGCCAGGTGCCCGCCGGCCGATCCGCCGGAGACGGCGATGAACGAGGGATCCCCGCCATAGCCGGCGATGTTGTCACGTACCCAGGCGAGGGACTGTTTGCAGTCGATGACGTGGTCGGGCCACGTCGCCTTCGGGCTGAGCCGGTAGTTGACCGCCACACACACCCAACCCCGCTGGGCCAACTCGTGCATCATCGGAATCCCCTGCTCCCGCTTGTCGCCGATCGTCCAGGCCCCACCGTGGATGTAGACGAGCACCGGCCCCGCCCGGGGTGGATCGTCCCGGCGGACCAGGACGTCGAGCGTGTGGCGATAGAGCCCGTCGCCCGCGTAGTCGAGGTTGCGGATCCGGCGGATCCGGCGGAACCGGAACGGAATCGCCAGCACCAGGCGCCACCAGGTGGCCCAGGCCGGACGCAGGTCCACTCCCTCGGCCCGGATCGGGCCACCGGACGCATCGTCGAGCGCCGCCGAGACCAGGCGACCCGAGTCGTGGGCCACCACGCCCAGATCGATGTAGGCGGCCGTCGTGGCCAACCCGATCAGCAGGGCCGCCCACCACAGGATCCCGTGGTGGTGCACCGCCGTGGCGAAGGCGACCGTGCCGGCCAGGACCACCACCGCGGCGTGCACGGGCAGTTCGCCGATGAGGAACGCGCCGACGAAACAGAGGACCGAGAACGGCTCACGGCGGACCGGGGCCACGGTGATCACCGCGCACAGGGCGAACACGAGGACGAAGGCGAGTGACACCCAGGGCACCCCAACATCAAACACCGTCATGGACCACCTGGGGTAACCCGGACGTTCGCCCATGGTGGTGGAGTCCCGGGTAGGGCATCATCTATACCCGGTGGCGGTGGCGATCGGCCCGGCTCGGGTTGTCCGGTGCCGCCGGCGGATGTGGGGAGGAAGGTGGGATGGAACAGCTCAGCGGTCTCGATGCCAGCTTCCTCTACCTGGAGAACCCGACGCTGCACATGCACGTCGAGATGATCACCGTCTTCGACCCCTCCACGGTCCCCGGGGGCTACTCGTTCGCCAAGATGCAGGCCCAGATCGCCTCCCGGACCCACCAGGCACCTGTCTTCCGCAGACTGCTGGTCGAAGTTCCCTTCCGCCTGGGGCATCCGGTGTGGGTCGACGACCCGCACTTCGACATCGACTACCACGTCCGTCGCAGCGCCGTCCCCGCTCCCGGGGGCCAACGGGAGCTGGCCGACGTGGCCGGTGACATCGCCAGCCGTCAACTCGACCGATCCAAGCCGCTGTGGGAGATCTGGATCGTCGAGGGGCTGGAGCGGGGCCGGATCGCCGTGATCGCCAAGATGCACCATTCGACGGTCGACGGCATGTCCGGGGCCGCACTGCTCTCGGTCCTCTTCGACCTCGAGGTCGATCCCGGGGCGGATCCCGAGCCACCGGAGCCGATCGGTGAGACCCGAATCCCCTCGAGTGCCGAACTGATCAGCGAGGCGTTGGCGGCACGGGTCTTCCGCCCGTTCGAGATGACCCGCGACATCCTGCGGACCGGGCAGCGCCTGCTCAACGTGCGGCGGGTCCGCAACGAACCGGAGCACCGGGCGCCTCAGGCCAAGGCGGCACTTCCCCTGTCCGCGCCCCGGACGTCGTTCAACGGGACCCTCACCCGCAGGCGGCAGGTGGCACTCACCGCCATCGGGCTCAGCGACGTCAAGCGCCTGAAGAATGCCACCGGTTCGACGGTCAACGACGTCGTGCTAGCCGTGTGCACCGGCGCCCTGCGCCGGTTCCTGGTCGACGGCGAGGAACTGCCCGACAAGCCACTGGTGGCCGTGGTCCCGGTCTCGGTCCAACCCGACCAGGGCTCGCCCCGCGGCTCCAACAAGGTCTCGTCGATGTTCGTCCAGCTGCCCGCCCATCTCGACGACCCGATGGAGCGGCTGGACGCCATCCGCGAGGGGACCAAGGGAGCGAAAGAGGAACACAACGCTCTCGGCGCCGACATGCTCGTCAACTGGGCTGAACACGCCACCCCCAACGTGTTCGCCGTCGCCGCCCGGCTGTACAGCCGGATGCGGCTGGCCGACCGGCACCGACCCATCGCCAACCTGATCGTGTCCAACGTGCCCGGACCCGACTTCCCGCTGTACCTGGCCGGAGCGGAGATGGTCGCCGGGTTCCCCCTCGGCCCGGTGCTCGACGGGATCGGCGTGAACATCACGATCATGAGCTACCGGGGCGTCCTCTACTGGGGCATCATCTCGTGCCCCGAGACGATGCCGAAGGTCTGGCAGCTCGCCGCCGACGTGCCCCTGGCTCTGGACGAGCTGCTGGCCGCCGCCGGTGAGGCACCGGCCACCTACCGGTCCGAGGAGTCGGCCGATGTCGCTCGTGGGCCCGAGACGACCGAGCCCGGCTCGACTCCCGACCCCGCTCCCGCTCCCGACCCCGCTCCCGCTCCCGCTCCCGGTCCCGCTCCCGAGCCACGCCAACCGGTGGTGCCGTAAGGGTCTAGGGGGACTGGTCCATTCCGCTGGTGACCGCCATCGAGGATGCCCCCGAACACACCCTGATCGGCGATCCGAACGTCCCCGTCGCCGGCGAGAAGGGGAGCACCGTGTCGAGGCCGGTGACCACGAACATCCCTGTCGTCCCGGGTCCGGTCACGATGTCACTCGGGTGGTCGGTTCCGGCCGCCGCCGGATCCCCGGTGGGAAGTCGGACCGGGGACGATGCAGTCCCGAGTCGGGCGAGCGGCACCGGGACGAGCCAGTTGTCAGCCGAGTCGGCGACGAGGACGGTCGATCCGTCGGCTGTCAGTGCCACCGCCGCCGGGTCGGCGATCCCGTACTGGTCGAACCCGGTGACGGTGCCGACGACACCGGTCGCCGTGGATATCGGCGCCAGACGACCACCGAAGTTGCTGCCGCCCTGGCCCACCACGAACACGGTGGACCCGTTGGCGCTGACCACCACACCGTGCGGTGACGACACCGAAGACACATCCAGGCCGGTGGAGATCTCCGCCCCGGCCCGTGCCGTGGCCGTGTCTACCGGGACCACCCCGTCCGGCACGAGCGCGTAGAGCATCGACGACGTGGGGCTGAGCGCCATGCCGTACACCGTGTGCCCGGGCCCGAGGTCAAGCGGCGTGCCCACGGCCCGGGTGACGGGATCTACCGGGACGATTGTCGTCCCGACGGCGGCCAGCACGGTGGCTCCACCGTGCATGACGACCACGGCATGGGTGGGCCCGGTCCCGGGCAGCACGATGGGGCGGCCGGCCCGCTGAGTCACCAGGTCGATGGGAATCACCACGTCACGCGTGGCGCCCTGGGGTGGGGTGGACTGGGTGACGACGAAGGCCGTGCGCCCGTCCGGCGCCGTCGTCACGGCGAAGCTCCCGAGCCGCGGGCGTGCCCTGGACGGGCAACGGAATGGGCGCTTCGGTGGTGTGCGAAGTCAGCTCGATCGGGGTCACGGCGTTCGGGCAGACCACGTACCCCAGCGCCTGGTCGGGGATTGAAATCCCACCCGTCACCGGGGCCGATCCAGGGGTCGCCACGATCGAACATCCGGCGACGAGGAGTGCCGGAACGGCAATCGTCGCCATCCACCCGCGGGCGGGGCCCGTCGGCGACGGGTGGGAACAGGGGGCCTCCATAGCGGCCCCGACCCTAGCGACGCCGGCCGTGTCGGCGGAGGTCCCCTTCGACGACACCCTCGTCGATCGGGGTTCCCATGGCGGGCTCTCCTTCGGAACCACGCCCGACGGCGGGCCGGTGGATCGCTACGGCCCGGGACGGCCAGGAAACAGTTGGCCGCTCGGCCCGACCGGATTCCGGCGGGAGGCACGTGCCGCCAGGTAGATCTCGCTGGGCTCGATGGGAAACCGAAGGGTCACCGTCCCCGACGACGCTGACGTCTCGACCGGGAAGCCGGACGAGAGGAACACACCCAGCATCTCCCGGTTTTCCGACAGGGTCTGAGCGATGAACCGATCGACGCCGTGCTGACGGGCCACATCGGCCAGGTGATCGAGGAGAAGGGTGCCGATCCCGAGGTGTTGGTGGTCGTCGGTGACCACGAAGGCGACCTCTGCTTCTGTGCCCGGTGGCAGTCGTTCGTAGCGACCCACCCCGATGATGCGGTCCCCGTCCAGGACGGCGAATGCCATCCGATCGACGTAGTCCACGTGGGTGAAGCGATCCACTTCGACCCTGGTCAGATGGGGATGGACGAAGAAGAACCGGCGATAGACCGACTGTGGTGACAGCCCGTCGTGGAAGTCGACCAATGCGTCGCCATCGTCGGGAAGGATCGGCCGGAAGTGGACGATGGATCCGTCACGGAGCCATTCGTCCACCTCGAGTTGGGCGGGGTAGCCGATCGCACGCCGGAGCTCGGCACTGTCCCCGCTGTCCGGTGATCCGGCTGCACGTGGCTCGGGAGGGCCGCTACGCGGACCGTCGGGCATCAGTTCCGTGGAGTGAGGTGGGGCACACGGCGGTTCTGCGCCCCGGTCGGCGGGGGCTCAGCCCCGCGGGCCCTTCGGGTGGGCAGTCGGGTGGGCAGTCGGGTGGGCAGCGAGGTGGGCAGCGGGGGCACCGGTGGCGGGACCGGGGCGGCGGCCGCGGGTGAACGGCCCACTCGATGGAGCGAGGCGGACCAGCGTCCCGCCCTCGGAGCTAACGAGACGCTCGATGTCGGCCAGGGCGCCCAAGGCCGACGAGTCCACCACCCGCAGGCCGTCGGTGCACAACTCGATCTCGCGAATGTCGTCGGCCAGCAGCTCGCGCATCACCTGGGCCAGGTTGGCCGCCGTGGTGGCGTCGAGGCGGCCGGCGAGGCGGACCCGGGCGGGCAGGATGTCGGTCTCGACCCACAATTCGAGGGCGACGTCGCCCCGCCAGTCAGCGAGGCCCGCCGGCTCGGCCAGTTCGGCACGGTGCGCACCCACGTCGGGCTGTCCGACCGTCACCGGAGTCCCCGCCGACAGGACCGGCTCAACTCCCATGCCCACCACCTCCGCTAGTAGGGACCCTGACCATTCGTACCACGTCCCGGCGCTCAACACCCGCGTCCCTCAATTCGGGCACTGATCGACGGCGTAATCCTACGGCTCGGCCAAACGGCTCGGTCCGGGCCAAGCGCCAGCCCCGCCAACCCAGCAACAGCCACGGCAGCGCCCCAGCCGCTCTCCCGACCGGCGGTCAAGGCCAGACGCGGGCCCGAGCCTCGGGACATTCGGCCCTACCGGGTCCACCGGAGGGCCGCCATCCTGGATAGCACGACGACACACAAATCTCTCCCGAGGAGGGGATATGGCCACCAGCGCAACTGATGAGGGACGCATCCGCTCGATACGATCCGGCTTCGGCAGGTCGCGACCGGCACCCGCCAGCCCTGCCGGCTCTCCGAGACCGTGATCGGGCGTGGTCTCCCCGACTAGCCAGTGGTCCGCCGACCGGATCTCCGCCTGCCCGGTGGCTGGCCGTCCTCGGCCAACGTCGGATACGGCATGTCCGCGAAAGCCCGGCTGACCACGATGTATGTGCAACTACTGCAGGCGGTCCTCAACGACGACAACCAACCGGTCACCACTGTCCCCGGGAACAACTCACCCACCCGGCCCGCTGGCGGAGCTGATCCGGCTTCGGCACGCAATGGAAAAACACGAAGGGCACAAGAGCCAGGGCTGGGCGCTCCAGGCAGTCGCCGATCAGCTGGCCTATGACGCAGCCCTGGTGCGTCTGGGGCGTAGACGGGGTGTTCCTGTCGACCTCGACGTATTCGACGTGCCCGAGCAGGGCCGGGCGAAGCTCGAGCAGGCCATGCTCGACCAGGGGGTCAACCTGCCATCCGGATCGGGAATGGCTGAAGGCGGTACCTGACCATTCGGATGACCACACCCACCGGGCCCTCGAGCCCGCAGACCATACCCCTCCCAGGTCGGTTCAGCCGCTCAGGTCCCGGTCGAGTCCGTCCTGCGATCTCGTTCGGAGCGCTCGAAGACTCGGGTGGCGTAGGTGGCCGCCTGGGTCCTGCTCTCCATCCCCAACTTGGTGAGGAGATTGGAGACATAGTTCTTGACGGTCTTCTCCGCCAGGTACATCTCCTCGGCGATCTGGCGATTCGTCTTGCCCTCGGCGATCAGGTCGAGGATGCGGCGCTCCTGACTGGTCAGGGTGGCGAGGAGCGGCTCTTGCTCCGGCCCGTCCCGCAGTCGCTTCAGCACCCGTTCGGTCAGGGCGGGGTCGAGCAGGGACTCGCCCGTCGCCACCCGTCGCACGTCGTCGATCAGGCTGTTGCCGCCGATCTGTTTGAGCACGTAGCCCGACGCGCCGGCCATGATCGACGCGAACAGGGCCTCGTCGTCCGCGTACGAGGTCAGCATGATGCACGCAGTCGACGGCAGATCGGAACGGATCGCGCGGCACACTTCCACCCCGTTGCCGTCGGGCAGCCTGACGTCGAAGATGGCCACGTCGGGGCGGAGCGCCGGGATCCGGCTCAGCGCCTCCGCGACCGTTCCCGCCTCACCCACCACCTCGAGATCGTCGGTCGACTCGAGCAGTGCCCGAAGCCCGGTGCGCACGATCTCATGGTCATCCAGGAGGAACACGCGGATGGTCATCGGGGCCCATTTGAGCACGTCAGAGGCGATGAAGCCACGGGCGTCGGCGGTGGACGCAGTCGGTGCCGATCGTTACGTTGGGCCAGATGACCGACAACGGGGGGCGGAAACGACCCGCGTATGACGAAATCGGGGATCCGGTCACACTGCGCAGACTCCTCGAGGCGACCCTGTTGCTCGAGTCGAACCTCCAACTGGGGGATCTGCTCAGCCACATCGTAGAAGAGGCCCTGTCGTTGGCCAATGCCCGCTACGGAGCCCTCGGAGTACTCGACGCCGCCGGTGGGGAGGTCGTCGAGTTCCACGTGTCCGGGCTCCTTCCCGACGACGAGGCCCTACTGCTCGCCGGCCCGCTCCCCACCGGGCGGGGCGTGCTCGGAGTGCTCATCGAAGAACCGCGCCCCATCCGGATCAAGTCCATCGGCGACCATCCGTCGAGCGTGGGTTTCCCACCCGGACACCCACAGATGACGTCGTTCCTGGGTGCGCCGATCAAGGTCCGCGACCAGGTCTACGGGAACATCTATCTCACCGACAAGATCGGCGCCGACGAGTTCACCGCCGACGACGAGATCGTCATCGAGGCACTGGCACTGGCAGCGGGCATCGCCGTGGAGAATGCCTGGCTCAATCGGCGCGCCGGCGAGGCGGCCGTCTACGAGGAGCGGGACCGCATGGCCCGCGATCTGCACGACGGTGTCATCCAGCGCCTGTTCGCCATCGGATTGTCCCTGCAGGGAATGACGTCGGCCCAAGCCGGAAGAGCCGTTGCGGAAAGCATCGGCGCAGTGGTCAACGACATCGACGAGACCATCCGCCAGGTCCGGGCGACGATCTTCGAGCTCGGGGTCGAGGGCCGCGGCCGGGGAATCCGCGCCAGCATGCTGTCACTGCTCGATGAGCTGCGTCCGATGATCGGATTCCCGGTGCCGGTGGCCTTTTCCGGACCGGTCGACAGCACGGTGACTGACGAGGTGGCGGAGCAGCTCTTGTCCACTCTGCGCGAAGCCCTCTCCAATGTGGCGCGGCACGCGCGAGCGACCTGGGCCGATGTCCACCTCCACGTCTCCGGGCTCAACTGCCGCCTCGAGGTCCGCGACAACGGGATGGGAATGGTCGACGATCCCGAACCTGGTGGAGGGCACGGGCTCTTGAACATGCGCAGCCGGGCCGAGTCCCTCGGCGGATCCTTCAAGGTGCTCCAACCCGCGGCCGGAGGCACAACCCTGATCTGGCAGGTCCCCTTGGCGACCGGAGACCCTCCGCACTATGGCGGGATTCGTGGGATCTGATCCGTCGTCTGCCCGGCGCCAGGGGATGTTTCCGACACCACCCGCCGGTACGCTCGGTCGGTGGCCCACCTGACGACGACCGCCGACTCGGTGACGCTGGTGCTCAGCCGGTTCGAACGTCTCGAGGGGATCCACGGGGACATCACCGCGGCGGCATCATCGGTGTCCGCGGTGCGGGCGAGCCAGGACCTGTGGTCCGAACTGCGCGGCCTGCGGGCACCGGGAACCGGGATCCCGGGAGTCATCGCCGTCTGCACGTGTCGGGGCTCGTTCGGGAAGGACTTCGCCGTCGTCCACGGTCACCGGCCCGGCGTGGTCGTGGAGTTCAACGGCGAGCCGTTCCAGAGGTGGGTGGTCAGCGTGGACGATCCCGAGCAGGTGGTGGCCTCCGTTTCGGCCGTCACCGGCCTCGGCTGAGGCTCAGACGGTTTCGAGCTCGGGCCACAGGCCCCGCCGCTCGGGGCCCAGAAGCCGTTGGGTGTAGGTGCCACCGAGATGTGTCGACCGCCAGGTCAGCATCGACTGGGCGAGTGGCAGGACCACCTCGGGGTCCGTCGTGAGTCGTGCACCACGTCGGATCCGCGGCCAGGTCGAAGCAGAGCCAGGACCCGTTCGAGAACTGCACATAGGCGTGGGTGTCGGTCCGCTCCACCGCCAGGTTGTAACGCTCGAGCGCGGCATCCGGTCCCCCCGGAGGTGCGGGTCGGACCCATGATCATGTCCCGCCAGTCCCATTCGTAGTGGGCGGAATGGCGCCAGCTTCCCGGAGTCGAACCGTCGAGGAACGGGACCAGCGATGCCCCGTCGCACTGGGTGGGCACCTCCTGTCCGAGCAGCTCGGCCAGAGTCGGAAGGATGTCCACCCCCTCGGTGTACTCGGTCACCACCATTCCTATGGGGCCGGGTCGACCGGGATGGCGCACGATGCACGGGATCCGGTAGCTCTCCTCGAAGAATCCGAGCTTCCAGATCAGTCCGTGGTCACCGAGCTGCTCGCCGTGGTCGGAGGTGACCACCACCAGTGTCTCATCGAGGGCTCCGGCTGGACCGCAGGTGATCCACCACCCGTCCGAGTTGGTGGTCCACCTCGGACACCATGCCCAGATACTGGGCGCGCAGCCGGCCCATCTCCGCCGGGTCTTCGGGGGCCCGTAGCAATCCGTTGCCGAGAGCGAAGTCGTAGAGGGGGTGGAGCCCGGGCACGGGCGGGATCGGATCGCCGACGTCCTCGGGTGAATACCGGGTGGCGAACTCCCCGGCGGCGGCGTACGGGAAATGGGGCCGGAAGTAGCTGGCGTGGGCGAACCACGGACCGTCCTGACGGTCGATCCAGGAGATCAGTCCGTCGGACAGGAAGGCCGATGCGCTGTGCTCGGCCGGCCGGTCCGGCTCGGACCGCAGTGCGTCGGGCGCTCCCAGTGATCCCGTAGCCGAGTTCCTCCAACCAGGCCAGCCACCCGGTGAAGCGCCCGTCCAGCGGAAGGACCGGGTCGAACCCGGGGAGCACGCCTTCGTAGGTGTCGAGGCGGGGGTCGGATGGATTGGGGACGGTGGACGGGTCGACCCCCTGGTCGGTGTAGCCGAAGAGGGCCGGTGCGTAGCCGGCCCGGCGTGCCAACCGTGCCACGTTGTCGAATCGGTCTTCGAGCGGAGCCCCGTTGGCGACGACCCGATGGTTCATCTGGTACATGCCGGTGTAGAGCGAGGCACGTCCCGGAGCGCACGGTGCGGCCTGGCTGAAATGGGAGGCGAACCGGACGCCCTCGACGGCGAGCCGGTCCAGTGTCGGCGTCGACACGACCGGGTGTCCCGCGACGGAGAGGCAGTCGGCACGGAACTCGTCGAGAGTCACGAAGAGGACGTTCACCCGATCCACTCTTTCATCCTCCGGGCGACCCGACCACCGTCGGAACCAGCTCCGCGGCCGAAGAGGCGGACACAGGGAGTGCTCCGCCGGTGCCGTCCATCTCGTGGGTGGGTGTCCCGGGCCATACGTAGACTCGGCTCCATGGAACACGTCGATGTGTTGATCCTCGGCGCCGGTCTTTCGGGCGTGGGGGCCGCGTGCCACCTCGAGTCCGAGCGTCCCGGAACCACCTATGCCCTGCTCGAGGCACGCGATGTGATGGGCGGCACGTGGGACCTGTTCCGCTACCCGGGCGTGCGGTCCGACTCCGACATGTTCACCCTGGGCTACCGCTTCGAACCGTGGGTCGAGGCCAAGGCCATCGCCGACGGTCCATCGATCCTCGAATACATCCGGTCGACGGCCCGCTCGCACGGTATCGAGGACCGGATCCACTACCGCCGGCGTGCGCTGTCGGCCTCGTGGTCCACGGTGGACGCCCGATGGACCGTCGAGGTCGAACGCACCGACACCGGCGATCGCGAGCAGGTCACCTGCGGATTCCTGTGGGGGTGCACCGGTTACTACCGCTACGACGAGGGCTACCGGCCTCGATGGGACGGCGAGGAGCGGTTCGCCGGGCGGATCGTGCATCCTCAGCACTGGCCGGAGGACCTCGAGTGGGAGGGGACCCGTGTGGTCGTCATCGGCAGCGGGGCGACGGCGGTCACCCTCGTGCCGGCCATGGCCGAGCGGGCGGCCAAGGTGACCATGCTCCAGCGTTCCCCCACCTACGTCGTGGCTCGGCCGGGCTCCGACAGGTTGGCAGACCGGCTCCGACGGCACCTTCCGGCCTCCGTCGCCCATGCGATCATCCGGTGGAAGAACGTGCTGTTGACCCACTACATCTTCCAACTCAGTCGGCGGAACCCCGAGTTCGTCAAGAAGGGGATCCGCAAGGGGGTCATCGAGGCGCTTCCCGACGGGTACGACGTCGACACTCACTTCGGGCCCCGTTACAACCCGTGGGAGCAGCGGCTGTGCCTGGTGCCTGACGGCGACCTGTTCGAGGCCATCTCCGACGGACGGGCGGAGGTGGTCACCGACACCATCGAAACCTTCTACGAGGGTGGAATCCGGCTGACGTCCGGGGCCGAGCTCGAGGCCGACATCGTGGTGACGGCCACCGGGCTCAACCTGCAGTTCCTCGGCGGCATCACCTTCGACGTCGACGGGGTACCCGTGGCGCCCGGCGACACCATCATCTACAAAGGGATGATGCTCTGCGGCGTGCCCAACCTCGCCGAGACATTCGGGTACACCAACGCCTCGTGGACACTCAAGGCGGACCTGACCGCCGGCTACGTCTGTCGGCTGCTGGCGACCATGGAGGCCTGTGGGATGCGTCAATGCACACCGATCGCCCCCGATCCGTCCCTGCCCACGGAGCCGTTCATCGACTTTTCGTCGGGATACGTCACCCGTGCGGTGGCCGACCTTCCCCGCCAAGGGGTCACGGCCCCGTGGCGGCTCCATCAGAACTATCTGCGGGATACCTGGCTACTGCGCCACGGCCCGGTGGTTGACGGCATGGTGCTGTCCAACCCGGCTCCGCCGGTTGCCAGGGCAGCAGTGCATGCGGCGGGGGCATCTGCCTCGGCCATGCCCGCCTGACCCTCGGGTCGCCAGGTCTCGCCGCCAGCCCAGCGGCGGTTGAGTCAACCCCGCCCTTCTGGCCTTCGCACCTGGACTTTCGCAGGCAGTCGCTCAACCGCTGATCGTCGGGGACGTGCGGCCGCTAAGATGTCATCATCTGATGACTTCTGACCGTAGAACCACACTCCTCGTCCCGACCCTGGTGTTCATCGGGCTGCTCGTGGCCATCGTGAGCAGCCTGGGCGCCCCGATGATCCCGTCGATCGCCCAGACCGACAACGTGTCCCTCAGCACGGCCCAGTGGGTCTTGACCGCAGCCCTGCTGACCGGTGCCCTGGCCACTCCGGTCATGGGCCGCCTCGCCGACGGGTCCCGGCAGCGGGCTGTCATCGTCACCACCCTGTCGATCGTGCTGGCCGGTTGCGTGCTCTCGGCAATCTCGACGTCCTTCGTGGTACTGGTCATCGGACGTGCGCTCCAGGGGTTCGGGCTCGGGCTACTCCCGGTCAACATGGCCATCGCCCGACGCAACCTCGACCGCGAGCGGGCCGGCAGGGCCATCGCCACGCTCTCGGTGTCGACGGCGATCGGCGCCGGCCTGGGCTACCCGCTCACCGCACTGGTCGCCCAGTTGTGGGACGTCCACGCCGCCTACTGGTTCGGCGCCATCGTGGTGGCGTGTGCCCTGGCCTGCTCGCTGGGGACACTGCCGTCGCGGACCCCGATCGCCCGTCTCCCATTCGATGTGCCCGGTGCGGTTCTCCTCAGCCTCGCCGTCACCGGGGTGTCGGTCGTGCTCAGCGAAGGCGGCAGCTGGGGGTGGACCTCGATCCGCACCCTCGGCGTCGTCGTCGCCTGTGCCGTACTGCTGGTCGCATGGGTACCCCACGAGTTGCGGACGTCCCACCCGCTGGTCAATCTCCACCATCTGAGGAACCGGTCGGTCCTCATGGCCGACATCGCGGGGTTCCTGATGAGCATGTCGCTCTACCTGGTCGTGCCCATCGTCGTCGAATTCGTCCAGGTCCCCTCGTCGACCGGGTTCGGCTTCGGAGCTTCGGTCCTCGTGTCCGGATTCGTGATGGTCCCCCTGTCGGTCGGGACATTCCTCGCCAGTCGACTGCTCATCCCCTTCGAACGGCGCTTCGGGGTACGCAGCATGATTCCGCTCGGTGCCCTGGTGTTCGGTGCCGCGTCGACCTACTTCGCCCTCGATCACGGTTCGCTCATCGAGGCGTTCATCACCATGGGAATCGTCGGTCTCGGCATCGGCTTCACCTTCGCCGCCATGCCCGGGTTCATCATCCGTGCCGTCCCGACAGCCGAGACCGGGAGCGCCACCGGCTTCTACCAGGTGCTCCGGAACATCGGGCTATCGGTCGGGAGCGCGTTCGGCGCCGCCGTCCTCCTCGGCTACACGCCCCACGGTGCGACCTTCCCCGATCTCGACGGGTTCCGGGTCACCCTCCTGGTGTCAGCCGGCCTGGCCGTCCTGACCGCGGTGTTGGCCTTCGTTCTGCCGGGTCACGTCGAGCCGGTCCCGAATCGACCCCCGACCGGCGATCACGATGCCCTGGAGGTGCGGATGGAGGAGGAGGCTCTGCTCGAGGCCGGTGGTGCCATGCTGGTGGACGAGCTCGACCTCGAGACCGGTGACCGGACATGAGCCGGGCACCCGGCCCCAGGACGGCCAAAGGCACCCGGCGGGTGCACGACGCCGCCGCCACCCGCACGGCACTACTGGCGGCGGCCCAGCAGTTGTTCGGCCATAAGGGCTACGAGCGGACCACCACACGGGAGATCGGCGAGGCCGCCGAAGCCGACCCTGCGCTCATCGCCCGGTACTTCGGGTCGAAAGCGGACCTCTACCTGGCGGCCGTGGCCGCGGACCGCCTCGCCGACGGCGACGGCCCGGCCGACCCGGACCGTATAGAACTGCCCTTCGCCGACCTCGCCGAAGTGGCTCAGGTTGTCCTGCGGCGCACCGCGTCGCACGGGCCCGGCCCGATCCTGCAGGCGCTCGCCCGCGATGACGCGTCGCCCGAGATCCGGGCGGCGGCCACTGCCCGACTGGTCCGTCGCATGGTCGAGCCGCTCGCCGCCGAGTACGCCGCCGCCGGCACCGACCGGCCGGTACTGCGGGCCCAGGTGGCCGTGGCCGCAGTGGTCGGGGTCGCCTTCGGGCGCTCCCTCGGCTGGTTCGACGAGCTCCACGGCAGCGATCCCGACGAGCTCGCCGAACTACTCGTCGACGCACTGGGAGCACACCGTTGGAGTGCGGCGCCCGCCCCGGCGGCACCGGACCCCGAGTGACGACGACGGCCGGTCCTGGATCCGCACCAGCCGGGTCGACCACGTCGATCAGGCGCCGATCTCCGGTGGGTGGAACCATCGATTGCCGCGCAGCTGTCGATTCGCGGCAAGTCTGTTCGTCGGATGGACAGAGGCCCGAGACACGGGCCGCCGAAGGGAGCCGACATGGCCGAATATCTGGTCCTCATCTACGGGGACGAATCAGCGATGGCAGACGCCGCACCGGCGGAGACGGGGAAGATGATGGACGGGCACCGCGCCTTCGGCCAGAAATACGCATCAGCCCTCAGGGGTGGCAACGCCCTGCAGCCCTCCGGGACGGCCACGACCATCCGGAGTGACGGCGTCGGCGGGTTCACCATTACCGACGGTGCCTTCGCCGAGACCAAGGAGGCGCTCGGTGGGTACTACCTGATCGAGGCGGCCGACCTGGACGAGGCCATCTCCACGGCCAAGGAGATCCCTGCGCCCGGCGGTGGCGTCGAGGTCCGGCCCATCCGAGTGCTCGAATGAGCACGGGCGGCTCGTGGACGCCTCGGTAGAGGCCGCGGTCGCCGACGCGCACCGTCGTGAGTGGGCCTACGTGCTCGCCGCGACGGTGCGGGTGACCGGCGACATCGATCTGGCCGAGGAGTGCGTGCAGGACGCCTATGCCCGCGCCCTCTCGGCCTGGCCCGATGACGGCGTCCCGACCCGACCGGGGGCATGGCTGACCACGGTCGCCCGTAGGCGCGCCATCGACATGCTGCGGCGCCGGACCACCCATGATCGTGTGCTCCCCGAGCTGGTCGGGGCGGACACGGCCGACCCGGACTCGGGCGACGACCACAGGGTGATCACCGACGACCGCCTGCGCCTGATCTTCACCTGCTGCCATCCCGCCCTCGCCCCGGAATCGCAGGTGGCCCTGACCCTCCGGCTGATCTGCGGCCTGACAACCTCCGAGGTCGCCCGGATGTTCCTCGTCCCGGAGGCGACCATGGCGGCCCGCATCACCCGCGCCAAGAAGAAGATCGCCACCGCCCGGATCCCCTACCGGGTGCCGGCGCCCGAGGAGTTGCCGACCCGGATCGATGCCGTGCTCACCGTCGTCCACCTGGTGTTCACCACCGGACACACCGCGCCGCAGGGCTCGGACCTGGTCCGTACCGATCTGGTCGAGCGGGCCGTGCACCTCGCACGGATGCTGCGTTCCCTGCTGCCCGACGAACCGGACGTCGCCGGTCTGCTCGGCCTGATCCTTCTGACCGACGCGCGCCGGCCGGCACGGACGGCCGAAGACGGGACGCTCGCCCTCCTCTCCGACCAGGACCGCAGCCGGTGGAGCGCCGAAGAGATCTCCGAGGGACTCGCCCTGGTGCGGGAGGCGCTCGGGCGGCGGCCGCCGGGCCGGTTCGCGCTCATGGCCGCCATCGCCGCTGTGCACGCCGAGGCACCCAGCTGGTCGGCCACGGACTGGACCGAGCTGGTCGGTCTCTACGACCTGTTGGTGGCGATCTGGCCGTCGCCAGTGGTAGCCCTCAACCGCGCCGTGGCAGTCGGTTTCGCCGACGGACCGCACGCCGGGCTCGCCGCTCTCGACACCCTGGCGGGCGAGCCGCAGCTTGCCGCCTACGGCTACCTGGCTTCGGCCCGGGCCGACTTCCTTCGTCGGCTGGGGCGGGTCGATGAAGCGGCCGACGCCTACCGGGAGGCGTTGGCCATCACCGGAAACGCCGTCGAATCTGAGTTCCTGTCCGCCCGGCTGGCCGAAGCCCAGCGGGAGCTGCAGTCGCCGCCCTGACCGTTGAGATCACCGGCCCGGAAGTCCGGCGACGACTTCGGGGTGGAGCGGCGGTGCGCCTTCGACGATGTGATCGACGAACTTCGCCACGTGGTCGTAGATCTCGCGGCTCGCCTCGGCCCACGGCATCAGGATCTGGAACACATGGAACATGCCGGGGACCTCATGAGCGTGCGTATCGACCCCGGCTTTCTCCAGGCGCTCGACGAATCGTCGGATCGGATCGCGGAACATCTCGTCGCCGCCCCACGAGATGGAGGTGGGGGGGAACCCGTCGAGGTCGGCGTCCACGGCCGACACGTACCCGCTCGACGCATCGGTCCCGTGGAGGTAGGAAGCGGTCGGGATGTTCCACGGGAGAATGTCCGACTCGGCGTTCTCGGTGACCGAAGGCTCGTCGAGGCGTAGGTCGACCTCGGGCGAGAAGAGGATCATCCCCGCCGGCCGCACCAGGCGATCGTCCTCGGGGACGGCCACCGCCAGCGACGTCGCCAGCCCTCCTCCACCCGAGTCGCCAGACACGAAGAGACGCTCTTTCGGGACGCCGGACGCAACCATGGCGGCCAGGACATGGGCGGCGTCGACCAGGCCGGCCGGGAAGGGGAACTCGGGGGCGAGTCGATAGTCGGCGACGAACACCGCGCACCTGGTCCGCGGCGCAGATCCGCGAGGTGAAGGCGGCATACATGGTGGGCGATGTTCCGATGTAGCCCCCGCCGTGAAGGTAGAGGACGACACCTTGGGGCTCGACGTCGCGGGGGACGTAGAGGATCCCGGGGACTCCGCCGATACTGGTGTCGGTCAGGTCAACGTCACGGGAGTGGACCACCGGAGGCATGACCACCTTGCACAGGTCGTCGAGGAGCAGTTCGATAGAACGGAACTCGGCAATGGGCAGCGACGAGCAGTACCCCATGAACGAGCGCAGCACCTCACGGGTCAGGCTGGTCCCGAAATTGGCGAGCAGGTTCGATCTACCCCGCAACGGCTTCCGGAATGGCAGGCGGGCCAAGGCGGCCGCCATCTGCTGGGCGAGGAGCACGGTGTCGATGGCCACCACCGGCGTCGGGGCGGTCCGAACCTCGGGCCGGTCGGCCATCACCATCGTGCCGCTCCCTCGTCGTCTCGTCGGTGCTCCAGGTTACCGGTGGTTCAGCGAAGGGTGGCCAACGCGTCGTTGAATGTCGCCGACGGCCGCATCACCACCGCAGCGAGGGCCTCGTCGGGCAGGTAGTACCCACCGATATCGGTCGGCGAGCCCTGGACGGCCAGAAGTTCCCCGACGATGGTCTCCTCCTTGTCCGCCAGCAGGGCGGCCAGGTCGGTGAACGAGGACGCCAGGCCGGCGTCGGTGGTCTGGGCGGCAAGCTCCTGGGCCCAGTAGAGGGCGAGGTAGAAATGGCTCCCGCGGTTGTCGATCCCCCCGAGCTTGCGACTCGGCGACCGGTCCTCGTTCAGTAGTCGCTCGGTCGCCCGGTCGAGCGTGTCGGCCAGCACCTGCGCCTGGCGGTTGCCGGTGTGGCCGGCCAGATGCTCGAAGCTGACGGCCAACGCCAGGAACTCACCCAGGCTGTCCCATCGCAGATAGTTCTCCTGAAGGAGCTGTTGGACGTGTTTGGGTGCCGAACCCCCGGCCCCGGTCTCGAAGAGGCCACCACCTTCGATCAGCGGCACCACTGACAGCATCTTGGCGCTCGTTCCGAGCTCCATGATCGGGAACAGGTCGGTCAGGTAGTCGCGGAGCACATTGCCGGTAACCGAGATGGTGTTCTCCCCCCGCCGGATGCGCTCGAGCGACAGCGCGGTGGCGGCCTCGGGTGCCAGGATCTCGATCTCCAGACCATCGATCTCGTGATCGCCGAGATACTCCCGAACCTTGGCGATCAGGTTGGCGTCGTGTGCCCGGCCTCCATCGAGCCAGAACACCGCCGGATCGCCGGTGGCCCGGGCCCGGGTCACTGCCAGCTTGACCCAGTCGCGGATCGGCACGTCCTTGGTCTGGCACATCCGGAAGACGTCCCCGGCCGCCACCGCTATCTCGAAGACGACCCTGCCGGAGTCGTCGGTCACCCGGACCGATCCGCCGTATGGGATCTCGAAGGTCTTGTCGTGACTGCCGTACTCTTCGGCCGCCTGCGCCATCAGCCCGACGTTGGGAACCGAGCCCATGGTCGACGGGTCGAATGCACCATGGGCGCGGCAGTCGTCGACGACGACCTGGTAGACACCGGCGTAGCTGCTGTCGGGAATGACAGCGAGGGTATCCTCCTCGGCTCCGTCGGGGCCCCACATATGGCCCGAGGACCGGATCATCGCCGGCATCGAAGCATCGACGATCACATCGCTCGGCACGTGCAGATTGGTGATCCCCCGATCGGAGTCGACCATGGCCAGGCGCGGACCGGCGGCCAGCTCGGCCTCGAACGAGGCGCGGATCGCGCCACCCTCGGAAAGGGCAGGCAGTCCGTCGAGAATCGACCCCCAACCGTCGTTGGGACTGAGACCGGCGTTGGCCAGTACGTCACCGTAGGCGGCGAAGGTGTCCGGGAAGAAGGCCCGGACCACGTGGCCGAAGATGATCGGGTCCGAGACCTTCATCATCGTTGCCTTCAGGTGGACCGAGAACAGCACCCCTTCCTTCGCCGCTCTGGCGATCTGGCGATCCAGAAAGGCCCGCAGGTCGCCGATGCGCATCACGGCGGCGTCCACGACCTCGCCTGCCAGCACGGGGATGGGAGCACGCAGTTCCGTGGTGACGCCGTCGCCCACCAGCTCGACGCGGAGGGAGCCGGCTTCGGTCATGACGACCGACTGCTCGGTCGACCGGAAGTCCCCGGTATCCATGTGGGTGATGTTCGTCCTCGACCCGGATGACCACGCGCCCATTCGGTGCGGGTGCGAGCGCGCGTAGTTCTTGACAGAAGCCGGGGCCCGGCGGTCCGAATTCCCCTGGCGCAGCACCGGGTTGACCGCGCTGCCCAGTATCCGGCGGTATCGGGTGAGGGTCTCCACCTCCGCGTCGGTCTTCGGGTCCTCCGGGTAGTCGGGTACGGCGAACCCCTTGTCCTGTAGCTCAGCGATGGCGGACTTCAGCTGGGGGACCGAGGCCGACACGTTCGGCAACTTGATGATGTTGGCGTCGGGAGTCAGCACGTCACGGCCCAATTCGGCCAGCTCGTCGGCGATCCGCTGATCCTCGGCGAGGTACTCGGGAAACGTGGCGATGATGCGACCGGCGAGGGAGATGTCCCGCATGGCGACCTCGACTCCGGCCTGGGAGGCGTAGGCCTGCACCACCGGGAGCAGGGAGTACGTCGCGAGTGCCGGTGCCTCGTCCGTGTGGGTGTAGATGATGGTCGATTTGGTCACACTGGCTCCGTCGTCAGTCGTCAGATGGTCGCCCAACGTTAGACGGACCGCTGGAGGTGCCAGCCAGTCGAGGACTCGGGCATTCGCCACCTACGAGATCGGGATGCCCATCGCCGGATCGCCATCCCGGCAAGGGTCAGCCTCCGATGGAACCGCCGTGCGATCCCACCACGGTGGCGGTGGCGGGGAACAGCCCCTCCTCGAGGCGCGCCCCGATTCCCGACTGGAATGCGGCGAAGGCCGGGGACGAATCCAGGGGATTGTCGTCGGCATCGAGCATGGCGATGTGCAGGAAGGTGACGCCATCATCGAGTCGGAGCGCGGTGTAGCGGATGCCGGCGGTGTCCTGCTCGGCCAACTCCTTGAACACCGCGGCGATCAGCCGTGCGTTTTCGTCGGCACTCTCGGGCTTCGTGCGGTAGCGGATGACGCGGGTCTCGGTCATGGTGTGGCTCCCTGCTGGTAGGTGTGACGCGGCCCGACTCCCCCATGGAGCGGTTCGGTTGGCGGGGTCAGGGTGTCGGCGCCGCCCGCATGGAGTTGTTCCGGGGATCGTGGGTGACTTCGGCCAGCCCGAGTACCTCGAGCAGGGGCGGTAGGTACATTCCGAATCGGCCCCGGTAGCCCTTGCGCAGGCCGTACCAACCGCCGACCGGGTTGTCGCTCGAGCGGCCCCAGGCCTCGACCGTACCGGCGGCAGGTTCCTTCTTTTCGTCGGCGGCACCGAGCGGAACCCAGTCCCCCTGTTCCACCAACCATGCATGGAGGTCTTCCACGGCCCGCCATCGATAGGTGAGAGTGGTCGTGCCGACCTGACAGACCAGCTGTTCGGGATCGGTGCCGGTGTCCCGATACATCTCGTACGCCGAACTGCCCGGGGGCGTGGTCAGCTTCCAAGGGTCATCCTTGGTCCCGGTGGTCATTGTCGATCCTCCTCGGGGACTGTCAACGGTTTCCATGGGCGCCGAGTCGACCTCTGCGCCCAGCATCCCGGGTGGGACACACCTGGCCTACAGCAGTTCTAGCGCGCTCTCGGGACGACGGCCCGGTCGCCGCCCAGGTTCACACCTGGCGGTAGTAGTGATCCTGCTTCAGGTCGTCCAGCAGGCTGGGACCGGTCGGCTCCCAGGCGAGCAGCTCCCGGGTGATGGCGGCGGTGGCCGGAGAATCCATCCCGACGAAGTGTCCCAGGAAAGAGAAATGCTCTGCGGCGTCGTCGGGAGTGACCGACGCGGTGGGAATACCGAGCTGACTTCCCATGGCCTCGGCAATCTCCCGGAAGGCGACGCCTTCGTCGCCCACCGCGTGCAGGACCGAGCCGGCGGGGGCGGACTCGACGGCCAGGCGGGCCAGACGGGCGGCGGCGGTGCGGTGGATCGCCGGCCAGCGGTTACCGCCGTCACCCACGTACCCGGCCACACCACGCTGGCGGGCGATGCCGACGAGGATGGCCATGAATCCGTTGTCGCCGTCGCCGTGGACCGTCGGGGGGAGGCGCAGGACCGACGAGCGCACGCCCGAGCCCCTCAGGGACAGCGCCAGGAGCGCGGTGGCCGACCGGCGGCCGGCGGGATTGGCCCGGATCTCGTCGCTGGGCACCAGCCCGTCGTTCTCGGTGGCTACCCGGCCGACGTGCATCCCCAGCAGTCCAGAGGCGAGTACGAAGGGCCGATCGGAATCGGCCAGAGCGCTTCCCATGGCTTCCACAGCTCGTCGGTCTGCGGCTGCAGCGGCGGCGAAGTTGCCGCCAAAGGCCAACTCGTGTTGGAAGGCCAGATGGATGACCCCGTCGGAGTCGGCGGCGGCCTTGGCCAGCCCGTCGGGGTCGTCGACGTCTCCCCGGTGGACCATGGCACCGGCCGCTACCAGCCGATCCGCCGATGCGTCGGAACGGGCCAAGCCGACCACCTCATGACCGGATCCGAGCAGTTCGGGCACGACTGCGGAACCGATCCAACCTGATGCGCCGGTTACGAAGACTCTCATGGTGGGTACCTCCGGGGACTCATTGATGTCAGTGACTGCTATCACTGTATATTCGATGTCAGTAACTGTCAACGCTAGGATCGATGGTATGGGTAGATGGGAGCCGGACAGTCGCGGAAGGCTTCACGAAGCGGCGCTGGCCCTCTACTCCGAACGGGGATTCGACCAGACCACGGCGGCCCAGATCGCCACCCGGGCCGGACTGACAGAGCGAACCTTCTTCCGGCACTTCGCCGACAAGCGTGAAGTGCTCTTCGGTGGATCTGCGGTCCTCAAGGACCGGATCGTGACCGGCGTGGTCGGAGCCCCTCCTGGGGACGGACCCCTTGACGCGGTTTCCTGTGGTCTGGCCGCGGCTGCGGAAATGCTCGGCGAGTCGCGTCGGGACCTGACCCGCCAGCGCCAGGCCGTGATCGCCGCCAACCCCGAACTGCGAGAGCGCGAACTCGCCAAGCTGGACGACTATGCCGCCGCGGTCGCCGCCGCACTTCGCCAGCGAGGGGTGAGCGAACCGCAGGCGACCTTGGCCGCCGAGTCCGGCATGACGGTCCTGCGGGTCGCCCTACAACAGTGGTGCAGTGTGGACGACGGGCCGGACCTCGCCGCCATCATGCGCTCCTCCGTGGCCGACTTGCGCGTGATGGCGGCTCCCGGATGAGGCCGGGCCGCCAGTAACCCTCAGAAGCCCTCAGGCGGAGTCCGTCCGTCCCCTACGACCGCGTAGAACCCTGCGGCCCGGTGTAACTGGCGTACAGGGCCAGGGTCGGAACGAACGAGGCGGCGTCCACCGTCCCCCACCCGGTCGCATCGTTGTAGCTGCCGTTGGCAGTGAAGCCCGGGACGGTGACGATGTCGGACTTGGAGGGACACGAGTCGTCGCTCTTGACATCAGCGGCGATGCAGTACTTGTAGGTGTTGGTGCCCGAGGTGATCGGCACGATGCCGTTCTGGCCCTTTGCCTCAGCCATCGCGTACAGCGCCGGGTTGATGTAACCCAGCGAATGCCCTGCCACCTGGTCAGCCAGGGCGACGATGCCGGAGAACAGAGGGGAGGCCTCACTGGTTCCGCCCACGATCCCCCAGCCGCCCACGGACGGGTCCGCGGTGTCGTAGAAGTCGACCGCCCCGTTGACTGCCGCACTCATGGCGACGTCAGGTGTTCCCCGGGTGTTACCGACCACACCTGACACCCCGTCCTGGAACCACGGGCGGGTGAACACTGAAGAGAGACCTCCGCCGCCCGCCCCCCAGGTGTAGACCGGCCCGGTCACACCGACCTTGGAGCTCGGGTCGTTCCATACGGTGTCAGGAGCGGTCCGGACACCACCGGCATTGAGCTGCAACCGGGTGCCGCCCACCGCGGTGACCAGCGGGTCGGACGACGGCCAGTCGATCGTCGGGCTCGAGTCGCAGCAGACCACGTTGTTCGGATCAGCGCATCCCGTACTCGGAACGCAGTAGTAGTCGCTCGAACCCTGATCGCCGCTGGCTGCCAACACGGTGATCCCATGATCCGCCGCGTTCACGTATGCGCTGCGCAGGGAGTTGATCTGGGCAGCACCGGTGAAGGTGTTCTCGCCGGCACCGAAGCTCTGGGTGATCACATCACCGAGATGGTGCTTGACGACGTAGTTCTCCGCCGCCACGATCTGCGTGAACCCGTAGATACCCTCAGTTTCTGTCATCGGGGTCTCGACCAGAAGAATGTTGGCCTGAGGGGCCATCGCGTGCGACCACTCGACATCGAGGCTCGTCTCGTCCGTCCAACCGAAGTAGTCGGAGCACAGATCTGGACCGGTGGCGCTGAAGGTGGACGTGCAGTTCGACGCATTGGTGGTGATCGGTCCCTCCGGGGTGATCACCTTGAAGGACGGTGGGTTGGGTAGGCCCATCTGCGAGTCGAATGTCTGCAGGTCGGCGGCGATGGAGGGCGAGCCGAAGGCATCGACGATCACGATCGTCTCCCCCTTCCCCTTGATCCCTCTGGAGAACAGAGGGGCCAGGTCGTACGCTTTCTGCAGCTGGAACGCCTGATAGCAGGCGATGCCGTAGGCCGATTCACATTGCGCCGTGGTCGGCGGCTGGGCCATCTTGCCCGCCACCAGAACGTGCCCGGTCGCAAACGGAACCGGTTGGACGGCGGCGGCGGCCGGAGCCACCGAAGCGCCGCCCATGGCCACAGTTGCGGTACCCAGTCCGAATGCGGCGATCATCGTCACCGCCGCACCACGAACCATGACCCTTGCGCGAGAACCTCTCATGGCAACCCCTACCCTTACGCTCGCCCACCCAACAACGACGGCCGCAGCCTATAACAGGCCGGAGCCCCGCAAAAGTGGCTTCGGTGGCGCGGACCGTCGACGGTGACCAACCGAACACGTAGGTCGTCGAACCGGGGGAACAGGGCCATGTTCGGGGTCAGCGGGTAGCCGCAGACGGTTGACCCGTCCGGACGTCGTCGTCGTTTCCGTGCGCCGGAGTGTGGTCTATCGATTGTGGCCAATGGGTTCCGGTCGGGCATCGCCACGGCGACCGGTCAACACTGAAGTAAGTACTTGACTGATGCAATCACGGGAAATACACTCAAGGACATGCTTAACCAAAAAATCGACCTGGATCGGACCTTCCAGGCGCTGGCCGACAGGAGCAGGCGGACCATGGTGGAACGACTCACCCTGGGACCGGCCTCGGTCAGCGAGTTGGCCGAACCCCTGGCCATGTCCCTGGCAGCTGTCGTGCAGCACGTACAGGTCCTCGAGGCGTGCGGAGTCGTGAAGACAGAGAAAGTCGGAAGGACCCGAATGTGCAGGATCGAGCGCCCGGCGATGACCGCCGCAGAACAGTGGATCACCGATCGACGTCGGGGCTGGGAAACACGCCTGGACCGACTCGGCGACCTCCTGAGCGAAACATCTACGACCGAGGAGCAATCATGACCCTGTCCACCGTCTCCCATGACACCTTCGTCATCGAACGGCTCTACGACGTTCCGGTCGCCCAGGTCTTCAAGGCGTGGTCGGAGCCGGCACTCAAGTCCCGTTGGTTCGCCGGTTCCCCAGAGGCACTGGGGGCCGGTTACGAGCTCGACTTCCGGATCGGGGGCCGCGAGGTCAATCGCGGCGGGCCACCCGGTGGGCCCGTCTATACCTATGAGTCGGAGTACCGCGACATCGTTGCCGAACAACGGATCATCTACACCTATGAGATGCATGCCGATGAGACCCGCCTGTCCGTGTCGGTGGCCACCATCGAGTTCCGCCAACATGATGGGTCGACGCAACTGATCCTCACCGAACAGGGGGCGTTCCTCGACGGCCACGACACCGTGGCCCAACGAGAGGAGGGAACCCGGTCCCTTCTGGAATCATTGGGTTCCCTGTTGGGCGACAGACGCGTCGTGAGGACGCTCGATCTGATGATCCCCACTCCGAGGGAATGCGGTCGTGGAAGTACCACAACGAGGTGGGAAATCTGATCGCCCCTTGGCCTCGTTCATCCTCCTGAGCCCGATTCGGAGGTTGGGAGCTCTGATGACGCTCGGAGCATCCGGTCGAATGCAGTGCGAAACAGCTCCCGTCGACATCGTTTGCCGAGGGCGCGATGAATTTCCACTCCCCCGCCGGTATGTACTGACCAGTTCGCCGGAATACGCCGGACGAACCGATCACAAGGGAGAATCCGATGTCAGACAGTCGTGTAGAAGACGAGGCCGCCATCAAGGCCGTACTGGTTGACTCCTACCGGGCGTGGGAGGCAGGAGATGCCGACGGAATGGTCGCCAACTACACCGCGGACGCGACCGCCATCATGACCGGCTCGCTCCGCGACACCCGTGAGGTGATTCGCCAAAGCATGGCCCTAGCCTTCAATGGGCCGCTCAAGGGTAGCTCGACCGCCAACAAGCAGCTCAGCCTCCGCTTTGTCGGCAGGGACGCCGCCATCGTGGTCAGCGAATCCGGCATCCTGTTCGCGGGGGAGACCCAGGTTCCGGACACGGGTAAGGTCAACGCCACCTGGGTGTTCGAAAAGCGGGACGACCAGTGGCTGATCGCCGCCTATCACAACAGCCCGGTGTTGGCGCCTGGGCAGTGAACCCTGATAGGCACAGAAATGGGGCGTGGGCGTGACCAAGGTAGAGAGCTTCGACCACCTGGTCGAACCCTTCCGGACGGAGCTGCTGGCGTACTGCTACCGGATGCTGGGCTCGGCTCACGACGCAGAAGACCTGGTCCAGGACACCTACCTGAGGGCGTGGCGGGCACGCGAGCAGTACGACGAAACTCGTAGCTCACTGCGTACCTGGCTCTACCGGATCGCCACCAATGTCTGCCTGACCGCATTGGAGGTCCGCGGCCGGCGACCGCTGCCGTCAGGGCAGGTGGCTGCGTCGGATCCGCTCGGGCCGCTCGTCCCGGGAGAGAACGTCGCCTGGCTACAGCCCCTACCGGACTCGTTGCTGGACGCGGGTGATCCGGCTAGCACAGTGATCGACCGAAGCAGCCTGCGGTTGGCGTTTGCCGCTGCGCTGCAGCATCTGTCGGCCCGTCAGCGTGGTGCACTCATCCTGCGTGACGTACTCAACTTCTCTGCGTCCGAAGCCGCGGAGATCCTTGGCACCACCGCCGTATCGGTGAACAGCTCGCTGCAGCGGGCGCGTTCCCGGATAAAGGAGATCGGGATCCGCCAGGACCGACTCGACGAGCCGTCTGCCACAGAGCAGCGCGCCTGGGTCGATCGCTACATGCAGGCATTCGAGCGGGCCGACGTCGAGGGTCTCAAGCGGCTGCTCACCGAGGACGTGATCATGGAGATGCCGCCGATGCTCAACTGGTTCGCCGGTCCGGCCAACTACGGACTGTTCATGGAGTGGGTGTTCGAACAGGGCGGAACAGATTGGCGTCTGGAGCCGGTGGCCGCCAACGGCCAGCCCGGGTTCGCCGCCTATCGCGGCGTCGGGGGCGGATATGAGCTGCACACGCTCCAGATCTTCACCGTGACCGCCGATGGCATCTGCCGGAATTCGGTGTTCCAAGAGTCCGAGGTCTTCGAGTCCTTTGGCCTGGCGGCCGAGCTCAGCGCCCCGTGACTTGTCGGTGTCGGGTCATGTCGGTGGTCCGGTGTAGGGCGTGCGGCTCAGGCTGAAGGGCCGTGGACGCGTTCCCGCAGAGTTGGTGCACCCGGGCCGTCGAGTTGGTCAAGATAGGCAGCGCGGCCGGCCATGCTCATCACCAGCGCAAGGGTCGACCCCGTGACCAGCGGTCCGGTCTCGGCGGCGAATTTCCCATCGTCTGCGCGCACCTGTAGACCGGCAACCGCAGTCCGACTGGCAACCGTGAAGTTGCGACGCGCGAAGAATTCGGCCACGGGCGTCAGCGCGTCGACATCCGGTGTCCGGGGTAGTCCCAGCGGCTGACGGATGTCTTGGGCATGCACGACGACCTCGCCGAGATAGGCCGGGGTATGTCCCGAGGGGGCGGTGGTGCTCCCGATGATCGCTCGGAACCGGACAAGCGTCTCGGCCGGGCTGTTGCCCCGATGCTCGACCATACGGCGCTGGTTGTGCACGCCGACCCGGAAGCGCGCCCCGAGCATGCTCCGCACCCACTGCCACTGATTGAGGCTTGCGGCAGCGGTGAGGTGGGCAACGACTTCCTCGACGTCCCACTGACCACACAGCGTGTCGTGCCGCCACTGCCCGGCATCGAGGTCGGCCAGGTCCTCCGCCAGCGCACTCCGTTCGGCGTGTGCAAGCGCCCAGACGACGTCGTTCCCTGATCTAGCCATCTGGCCCGGCGTCCTTTCCGTGATTGCACGTTCCTGCCGCCAGTTGAGGGCACACCGATCCTATGGTGGCGCGTCCGGAGACTCGGCTCTTGCCAAGGACCATCCCCAGTCACCCGGTTCGGTAAGGTACCGATCTCGAGCATCCGGGTCCGATCACGATCGCCGATGCCGGATGCCCGGAACATTCCGGTTCTCACCCGGCCGGCCGGACAGGCCGGCGGACTACCGCCCACCCGGTTGACGGCTTGAGTCGGGCTTGCCTACTCGATCGGACGGGCGGAGATCGACGCCGGCTCCCGTCCTGCCAGCACCCAACCGACGATCATTGCCACGGCGGGCATGGCGATCACGATGAGGAACAGATTGCTCCAGGGCACGTGATCGATGATGTCCGACAGCCCACCTTCCAGCGCGTTCGAGTTGAACCAGCCGGCGAGCCCGACGTAGGCAGCCACCGTCCCGAGGAGCGCACCCAGAAAGGCCAGACCGCCGGCGGTGGCCGCGGTCAGTGTCCGCCGGGTGCGGGAACTGGCGCCGGTGGCCGTCAGCGTACGCAATTCCCCGGCTGTCTCGCTGCGGATGAGGCCGATGCTCATAGCCAAGATCCCGAGCGCCAGCGCAATGGCGAACACCGTGGCCCAGTTCACGATCTCATGCGACGTCGGGGCGTCGTTCCTCGACTCGATAACCACGTTGCCGGTGACTGCCAGCGCCTGGGCGCTCGTGATCTGAGTGGAGGTGAGCGGGCCTTTCGTTTCAATGATCCAGCCGTCCAGGCTGCTCTGGCTGGCCAGGTCCAGTCGGCGCAGCAGGCTTTCGGTGATCAGCGTATTGGGCGCCGACGTGCCGGTCGGCAGTCGATTGTCCTCCTCGACGACCGGGTGTTCGATGCACGAACCAGGCGAGCAGCCGTTCGTAGTTGCCGATCCGGGGCCCCCGCCGCTGTCCGGACCCCCCGCGCCCGGGCCGATCAGTTGTCCGCCGCCTTTTCCGCCTCCTCCGTAGGTCAGTTCCACTCCCGAACCGGAGAGGCCGGGACGCGAACTGAGGACGTCGACATCGGAAGGAATCGACGACGGGGCGATCCCGTAGGCCCGGAGCAGAGCCGGCGTCGCCACGAAAATCTGTCCATCCCACTGCCGGCCCGAGGCGCTGGGGTTCTGCAGACCGATGGAGGGCGCGGGATTGTCGAGTTCGACAGCGTCATTTGCACCGACCGCAGATGCGATGGCCCGGACGTTGGCCGTTTGCGACGCCAGTTCCTGGGGCGTCGGCCCACTGGGATCGGGGATGTTGCCATTGCCGCCATTGGGGCTCCAGACCGCCAGTTCGTTCGACGCCAGGTTCGGGCCGACATAGTCGTACACGTTGCTGTATCGGGCGATGGCTGCGGCACAGACGACCACGGCGATGAGCACTCCGACACTGATCGCCGACAGGGCGGAGCCGGAGCGGGCCCGGTATCGCGAGAGATCGCGCAGGGCAAGGCGGATGGCGATGGGAGCCTTACGTCCCACTCGGGCTAGCAAAGCAAGGAAGAAGGGCGCCATGAGGATGATCCCGGTGATGAGCGCGACGAACCCGGGTATCAGCCAGATCACACCGTTGCTCCCAGCTGCACCCGATGCGGTGAACATGAAGAATCCGGCGACGAGCGCTATCACACCGGGGATGAACGAGCGGTGGATCTGACGCGGTGGCGCCGGACGACCGGCCAAGGCGCTGACCACGGGGACCCGTGTCATGGCTCGAGCCGGATGACCGGAGGCGAAAAACGTGGCCACCACCGCCAACACCATCGCCACCACGATCACGGTCCACGGAAGAGCGAACGTGGGAATGAGGTGGTGCGCGCCCTGCTCGTTGTGTGGACGGTACACGAGCCATGCCACCAAACCCAGTGCGAAGCCGAGAACCGCGCCTACTGCGCCGACAATCACCCCGTTCGCCCTGAGTACGAGTTTGACGTTGCGGTCCGTCGCCCCCATGGACTCGAGCATCCCGATGGCCCGCAGTCGGCGCTGCGCGAGCACGGTGAAACCGCCGACCGACACCAGTGCGATCAACAGCATGCCGACGGTCGCCAATGCCAACACGATGGTCTTGGGATTGATCGGGTTGGAGGAACCGTTGTGCGACGGCGTGTAGACGTTGGATCCGATTCGGCCCGGGTCCACACCCGGCGCGTTGAAGAGGACGGTCACCTGGGTCGGGTGGGTCACCTGGCCCGGGGGAACAAGGGCGAACTCGTCGAGCAGGCTCTGGGGGTTCCGCACGATGCCGACCACTGTCCTACCGCCCTGAGAGGACCAGGAGTCACCCACCTTGAGGTCGAGCTCCGATGCCAGCTGCGGGGTGAGGGCGATCTGATTGGGCCCGGTCGGGTAGTGGCCGGAGAGGAGCTGGAGCATCGGCCCGGCGAAGGGGCCGTGGGGGTCCTGGGACCGAAGTTGATATGTCTGGGTGCTCCCCGGAATGTTGAAGGTCTCGTTCGCGATGACCTGGACGGTTCCGATAGCGGTGCTCGAGCGCGGCGATCTGGGCGACCGATGACTGCAGATCGGATTGCTTGCCGGTAGATACGAACGTAGCCATATCCTGCGCGGTGCCAAACCCGAAGTTGGCGGGCTGGGGTGTGTTGACCGCGACGGTAGATCCGACCACCACTGCAGCAACGGCGACGATGACGAGGAGCAGGATGAGTAGCTGCTGACGCCACTCGCGCCTGAAGAGGCGCCAGGCCCAGCGCATCATGGCCCGCCGGGCTGGTAGGCCACCGGCGGTCGGGCCGGGTTCGGATCCGATGGCCGGTCGGTCGAGAACGCCGACGCTCATTGGTTCGGGAAGTCGGCGAGCAGCGCTTCCGGGCTCTCGATCGGCAGCGTCTGGTCGACTACCCGACCGTCACGCAGGAAGATCACCCGGTCGGCCCATGAGGCGAGCTGGGCGTCGTGGGTCACCACGACCGCGGCCATGCCTCGGTGACAGGCCGCCAGAATGAGCCGCATGACCTCCTCGGCATTGGTGGAGTCGAGTGCACCGGAGGGCTCGTCGGCCAGGAGGAGCTGGCGCTTCCCGACCACGGCACGGGCGATCGCGACCCGTTGGCGCTCCCCACCGGACAGCTGGTCCGGGTAGTGCGACGCCCGATCCTCCAGTCCGAACTCCCGGAGCGAGTCCAGCGCCGCCGACTGGGCTTTGCGGGCACCGATCCCATCCAGCTCGAGCGGCAGGGACACGTTCTCCACCGCGCTCGAGTCCGGCCAACAGGTTGTAATCCTGGAATACATAGCCGATGGATTGGCGCCGCAGCTGAGCCTTGCCGTTCCGCGACAGCGAGGACAATGCCCGGCCACCGACGTACACCTCGCCGGTGGTGGGCTCCTCCAAGCTGCCGGCAATGGTCAATAGCGTGCTCTTGCCCGAGCCACTGGCCCCCATGATGGCCACCAGAGACCCGGCGTCGACGGAGAGGTCCACACGTTGGAGTGCGTGCACTTCTGCTGCACCCTCGCCGTAGACCTTGGAGATGTCGCGTAACTCGAGATAGCTCATTCGGGGGCTCCTACCTTGCGCCGCGCCTTGGGGAGGGGGAACAACTGGGATGTCGGCACATGTCTGTCCGCAGTTGCCCGCTTCAGTCGGCCGTCGGCCGTATCCAACCACCTGACCAGCGAGTCGAGCCGGAAGAGCTCGGCGTCGACCACCAGAGCGAAATGCAGGTCGAACTGGGACTCGTCCTCTTTCAGTCGTGTCCATTGCTGCATGAGTTGGACGAGATACCGCCGGTGCACCTGCACCAACTCGTGCACGTCGACTCCTGGCAGATCCAACGCGACCAGGACCTTGATCACCAGCTCGTCGCGGGGTGGGGAGGAGAAATCCGGCGGGGTGCGCAGCCATTTGGCCAACTCCACCTCGCCATCGGCCGTGATGTGGAAATCCTTCTGTCGGCCGGCGTCGGCCAAGTCTTCGGATTCAACGAGCCCTTCCCGCTCGAGGCGCTGGAGCGTGGTGTACACCTGGCCGACGTTGAGCGGCCAGACCTCACCGGTCCGGGCCTCGAACTCCTGTCGCAGTTGATGGCCGTACTTGGGACCTTCACTCAGAAGCGCCAGCAACGCGTGACGGACACTCACCAGGTCCTCGATCCAGTTAGCATACTGAGTATGGTACTAGATACTTCTACGGGTGTCCAGCCCACGAGAGCCGATCAAGATCGAAAACGGTGAATCTGGTCGATCCAAGGGGACGCATTGCTCGACCGGGTGGTCCTGCTACCCGGGAGATGTCCGGCGCGGTGGAGTAGGTGGTTCGTACTCCCGACCAGGAACTGTCCATCGGGTCTGGCGGGCGGGCGTTAGTCAGCTCCGTCGCTGGGCTCTTGGATGTCAGGACGGGCGAGCGCCAAGTAGGAAACGAAGACCACGACGGCCACGGTAAACATCAAAGCGGTGGGGCCGTCGCCGAAGCCGAGACCACTCATCTTCTTCGGCTTACTGATGTAGTCGGCGATGGAGGCTCCCAGCGGACGGGTGACGACGTAGGCCATCCAGAAAGCTGCGACGCTGTTCAGGTCGAAGCGCCACCACGCCACCGCCGGGACCAGGATGACGACCCCGAACAGAACGGTCGAGGCCAGGTAGCCGAGGCCCAGCGTCGTCGCGGTGAAGTCCCCGAGTGCAGTACCAAGGGCAAACGTCGCGAAGACGGTTGCCCAGTAGAAGGATTCCCGTCGTTGGGTCGTAATGCTGTGGATGGACAGCGTGCCTTCGCTGGAGTACCAGATCCAGAAGATGCCAGCTAGTACGGCCGCCCACAGCAAGCTCGTCCCGGCGTATGGAATGCCGGCGTCGAGGTGAAGGAAGTCCGATACCCCCGTGCCGAATATGGCGATGGCATAGGCCAAGAACCAGTAGGCGAAGGCCCGATACCGGCGTGTTGTGAACTGGATGATGAGGCCAGCCATGAACAAGAGCACTTCTGCCCCGCCGCCACGGATATTGCCCAAGGTCTTGAAGTAGTCAGATGTGGCTTCCCCACCGGCAGTGGTGAGGATCTTGACGATCCAGAAGACGAAGATGACCTCGGGCACCTTTGCGGCGACCGGTGGCGGAAAGATCCGGCCGACGATTGGAACTTGGCCCAGGCCCGCCGAAGCGCTTGGTCCTGTGTCACCAGGGTCTGTTTCGCCACGCTGCGAGGGCGTCATGCGGCGGTGACGATCACGACTGCCAGAATTGGGAGGGTCTCATGCTTCATGTTCCAACCTCGTCGCGGTGTGTAGTGTTTGCTACACATGGCTACAGATCCTGTCGAGAACACTACATCTTCAGTTTGGCCACGAGGTCGGCGCTTCTGCGCAGCCCGATCGAGCGATCCGTAGCGGAATTTCTACTGGCGGCCGGACCACGCGCGGCGGCAATGTCCGCCCGCGAGATCGCCCAGGCGGTCGGTACCAGCGATGCAACCGTGATTCGCACTTCCCGGTCGCTCGGGTTTGAGGGCTTTAGTGATCTGAGGCGATTCGCTGCCAGCCAGACCGCCGAGGTGCCGATGGAAGAACGGCTGCGTACGAGCCTCGATGCCGTTGAGGATCCCGACTCCGAGCTACGGGCAACGATTGAACGCCACGGCGGGGATCTGACTGCCATGGCTGAACGAATCCCAGAGTCGGAGTTCGGCGAAGCCAACCGAGTAATCGCACGGGCCCCCTCTGTCTGGTGGAGCGGTATCGGGCCCTCTGCGTTCTGGCCGGATATGGGGCATTCCTCTTTCGCCGCCTCGGCAAAGAATCTGGTGCCCTGACCCATGCGGGATTTGATGGTGCCGACGAACTGTTGAGCGTCAAACGGGGTCACGCCGTCATCGTGTTGGCATACGGAAGGCTGCACCGGCACGTCAGAGTGCTCCTCGAGCGAGCCGAGGAGGTCGGATCCGAAGTTGTCCTCGTCACGGATTCCGTGTCTGTGTCGGCCAACCACAGGATCTCCTCCCGCCTGTTGAGCGGACGCGGACGTCAAGGATTGTTCGCCTCCCACGCAACGACGATCGTCCTCATCGAGGCATTGGCGCTTTCGATGGCTGCGAACCAGCCAGGCCGGGCGCAGGCTTCGGTCGAGCAGTTGAATGCCCTACGCGGCGCAATCGCCGGCCGGCCATTGTCTGTCCGGCCGTGACGGCCCTTGCCGCACACCGGTCAGAGGAACGTCTTCATCGGTATAGATAACACAGATTTGTGGCATCTCAGGAATCTGTGTACAATGAGCGCATGCCCACCGACGGCGAGATCACCTTCGCCGACCACGCCGGTCGCTTCTACTCCCGCCGCTACGGGATGGCCCCGATGGTGGGCCGCCTCCTGGGTTACCTGGCGGTCTGCGATCCACGCGAGCAGAGCATCGCCGAGTTGGCCGACGCCCTCCTCGCCAGTCGCAGCGCCATAGCCGGAGCGGTCACCTCGCTGGAGACACTCGGACTCATCCGCCGATCCCGGGCCGCGGGCGAGCGGATGGACCGGGTCAGCATCGACATGTCGTCGCCCCGAGCCACGGGTTTCGATATTTCCGAATACACGGAGCAGGGCGAGCTGGCACGGGAAGGTCTGCATCTACTGGCTGAGCTCCGCCAGAGCGCCGAGCGACCTTGTTGGAGTGGGCGGCATTCGCCGACTTCCTGGTAGAGCGGCTTCCTGTCCTCGAACAGGAGTGGAAGGTCCGGCGCGAGGCCCTGCGTGGCCTCCGGCGAGCTCCCCGGGTCACCGGATTCCCGACCGGCGGGACTCGTGATGACCAGCCCACTGGGTGGGCCGGGGATCGTGGCCAGTGACGTGTGCAAGTCGTTCGGCAGCCATCTGGTCCTCGACAACGTCAGCATGACCGCCGAAGAGGGAACGATCTTCGCGCTGCTGGGGCCGAACGGGGCGGGCAAGACCACGATCGTCCGCATCCTCTCCACTCTGATCCGGGCCGACTCCGGCGCCATGCGCATCGCCGGTCACGATGTGGCCTCCGATCCGGATGGCGTGCGTGCCCTCATCGGTGTCACCGGCCAGTTCTCGGCGGTCGACAACCTGCTCACCGGGGTCGAGAACCTCCAGCTGATGGCCGACCTCCGCCACCTCGGACGAGATGCCGGGAGACGGAGGGTGGCCGAGCTGCTGGAGCAGTTCGACCTCACCGACGCCGGGAGCAAGCTGTTGTCGACCTACTCGGGCGGGATGCGTCGTCGACTCGACCTGGCCATGACCCTGGTCGGTGCGCCCCGGGTGATCTTTCTGGACGAGCCCACCACCGGCTTGGACCCGCGCAGCCGCCTCACCCTGTGGGAGATCATCCGCACCCTCGCCGCAGCAGGCGTCACCATTCTGCTCACCACCCAGAACCTCGACGAGGCGGACCAATTGGCCGACCACATCGCGGTACTCGACCAGGGCCGGATCGTCGCCCAGGGAACCCCCGATGAGCTGAAGAGCCGGATCCCCGGTGGGCACTTCCGGCTCCACTTCGCCGGACCCGAGCCGTTGCGGTCAGCGGCCCAGTTGCTGCCTTCATCGGCTCCGGACGACAACCACTTCGTCCTGAACGTCCCAGCTGACGGCACCGTGGACTCTCTCCGGGAGCTACTCGACGAGTTGCATCAGATCGGTATCGCCGTTGAACGGGTGACGATCCACACCCCGGATCTCGACGACGTGTTCCTGGCCGTCACCGGCAACCATGCCTCCGCTGCTGTCGCGGCCACCGGATCCGATTTGGCATCGATGCCAGTAGGGACGCCGGCGCGATGACGGCGCTCGCCTACACCATCAGCGACTCGCGGGTGATGCTGCGCCGGAACCTCAAGCACCAGCTGCGATACCCATCGATGACACTCATGCTGGTCGGCATGCCCATCATTCTTCTCCTGCTGTTCGTCTACGTCTTCGGTGGCCAGCTCGGCGCCGGCCTCGGAGTGCGCCAGGGCCGTGCCGCCTACCTCGACTATGTCGTGCCGGGGCTCATGTTGGTGACGGTGGCCGCAGCCGTCCAGGGCACGTCGATCATGGTCGCCATGGACATGACCGGCGGCATCATCGACCGGTTCCGCACCATGGCCATCGCCCGCGCCTCCGTCCTCACCGGCCACGTGCTCGGCAGCCTGATCCAGACACTGGCCGCCCTGGGTGTCCTGATCGGGCTCGGCTTCGGCCTCGGGTTCCGCGCCGCCGGAGGCCCCCTCCACTGGCTTGCCGTGATCGGGCTCCTCGCCCTGTTCGCCTTTGCCTTCATCTGGCTCGCCGTCGCCCTCGGCCTGGCTGCCAAGAGCGTCGAGACCGCCAGCAACACCCCGATGATCCTGTTCCTTCTCGTTTTCCTCAGCAGCGGGTTCGTACGGACCCAGACGATGCCTGATGGGCTGCGTCAGTTCGCCGAGTACCAACCGTTCTCACCGATGGTTGACACCGTGCGGGAGTTGCTCACCAATGCGCCCGTCGGCAACCAAGCACTCATCGCCATCGGGTGGAGCGTCGGCATCGCATTCACCTCCTACCTCTGGGCCATCCGCCTCTACAACAGTCGTAGGGCGGCCGATCCGACCTGAGCAGACCTGGATCTCCGGCGTCCGGTCGCATCGCGGCGTCCACGATTGCGCTCGCTCTCCCCTCGAGTGGCGAACCGGACCGTTCGAAAGTGACCAAAGAGTAATGAGATTCAACCGCTAGCGTGACGGCGTATCGACCGGTGTCCGTGGACTCTGACTCTGGAAAGGAAGACGTTTCATGGGCGCCCACATCGAACAGACACCGATCCACAGGGGTTGCACCATCTCTGGATGGGGCACGGCCCTTCCTGATCGAGAAGTGACCAACGCGGATATCGCCACCCTCGTCGACACGTCGGACGACTGGATCTTCGAACGCTCGGGCATCCGATCTCGCCGGGTCCTGACCGGTCCATTCACCGAACCCACGTCCTGTGGGTCATCGACGGGCTTGGTCGGGACGACAACGAACTTGGCTGTGACAGCTGCGCGCAAAGCACTCTGCCAATCAGAGCTCACGGCGGACGATATCGGCATGCTGATTGTCTGCACGGCTACGCCAGACATGCAGATGCCGGCCACTTCGGCGATCGTCGCCGCCGAGCTTGGAATACGGGCCGGTGCAATGGACCTCAATGCCGTCTGCTCAGGATTCATGCACGGCATGGTGACCAGTGCCAGCATGATTGCCGCTGGAGTGAATTCTGTCCTGCTCATCGCGTCCGAGACAATGACACGGGTCACCAATTGGACCGATCGCTCATCGGTGTTCCTCTTCGGTGACGGCGCCGCCGCCCTGGTGTTGAGTGCGGTCGAAGGCACCGGATCGCTCATATCCTGGGACCTCGGCGTGGACGGCACTCTGGCCGATCTCTTTACCGCCGAACACGGGTCAACCATGGAGATGAAGGGGGCGGAAGTGTTTCGACAGGCTGTCCGGGTCTGCACTCAATCGGCTCGGACGGCGATGGAGCGCTCGGGTGTCGACTCCTCGCAAATCGGGATGTTTGTTCCCCATCAGGCGAATCTGCGGATCATGCATGCCATTGCAGACCGCCTCGACATCCCTCGAGAGCGCGTAGCTTCGACCATCGAATGGACAGGCAACACGAGTTCCGCGTCCATCCCCATCGTGTTGATCGATGCCGTCGAGCACGGCAGGATCGAGTCAGGAGACCTCATTCTCTTCGCCGGATTCGGGGCGGGCATGTCATGGGGGTCAGCCGTTTGGCGTTGGGACACCGACCGGCTCTGAACCGGAGGGTCATTGGATGATCAACGATGGCGAGACCGATCACAAGTGTGCCCCGCCTGGTCGACATTGATCTCTGCGACCAGATCAGATCACCCAGATTCGGAGGTCGGGTTGTAGGTCCACAGGGCTCGGACATCGACGAATGGGGTGGTGCAAGGAGGACCCTCGGCCACGAAGAAGTCAGGCGGACCAGGATCGCCACCCACGCGCACCAAGGCCGAGGACCGGGTGCCGTATCCGTCAGCGTGCACGCACGGAGCCAGCGTGGCAGCAATCCGCTCCCGTCCATCGGCAAACCGCGGCGGCTCGCCCTCGGTGGGCTCGAAGCTGTGGTCGCGGAGCACCCCTGGTAAGTGCCTCCCACATCGAATGACCTGCCGCCTCGGCCGCTGACAGTGCTGATCGGACGTGGTCCACCTTCACCGACGGTGCCCCGAGGGCGGCATTCTCAATTACGTGGACCCCGGGGCCAAGACGCTCCGGTTGTCCCGACCGTTCCGGCTCGACGGCAAGGAAAAAGAGGGCCTGTCGGTCTCCGACGATCAACCACGCCGGGTTGTAGTCCCCGGTGGCCGCCTCGACGGCCAGCGCCTCGGCTCCCTCTTCGCTGGTCCGAGCCCCGGCAGCAATCAGCGGAAGCCTGCCCCGTGACTTTTTCCCCGGTACAGGACCGTCGGCCATCGGCCGATTGGTCAGTCCGCACACGACCCCGTGTTCATTGACGGCCAGCCAGGTCCCGCCGGCCCGTTCGTCGCGGCCGCCGAGGATCCTCGGATCCGCGTCACGAAGGACGGCGATCGCTCTGGCCGGCCGGTCCATCCACTCATCGCGGTTGGCGCCGACGACGAGTGGCCAACCTTCTGTGTGGTGCCAGGCGACGATGAGGAGGCACATGGTCCGAACGGTATCGGATCATCCTCACCACCAGAGTGAGAGTGAAGCATGGCCACTCCGGCATCCTGCCTTCAGGACGTCAGAATCGATGCGTGGTCTGGCCGAACGGATCGCCCTTCGAGTGGGCATAGATGGTGGTCGGCACCACCGAGAAGACCTCAGCCAACGCATCCCACCGCCCGTCCCACTTGCGAGCCCACGCCGTCGTCAGCCGACCCAGCATTGCGGGGTCGGTGACCTGCACCGCATCGCCCTCCACCACGATGTCCACACCACGGTCCCACTGGTTGCAGCCAGTGATCAGGACAACGTGCGGATTGTTGCGCAAGTTGGCGAACTTCTGCTCATCCGGACCTGTGTGGAAGTGGATCGCCCCGTCGATCCACACCGCGACGAGCGGGGTCACATGCGGGCGGCCGTCGGGCCGCACCGTGCAGATCCAGAACAGTTCGGCGGCTTCCAGTAACTGGAGCGTCTCGTCCCAGCCGACAGCTATCGCTTTTGGATCGCTGTAGCGGGAGTCAATTGCGGTCGTCGGGTCCACAGGAGCTCCTCCCACCGGTCGCAACGAACACCCACAAAATTACCATGACTGATTCCGACTGTCCGCCGGCTCGAGCTGGTCGATGAACCTGACCGCAACGTCGACCCCGGTGGCGCCAGTCGATGGACACCCTCGTCACGCCGACGCCGCGACTAGACGGCTGTGCGCTCAAATGATTTTCCGCCTCCGGCCGGGTCTGACCCTGTCCCCACCGCCAGGTAGAGGTCGCACATGAACAGACCTAGATCGGCACGATTGGGCGGTACCTCACACGAGCAGCGTGCGAGACTGGCAGTGTGATTGGCCAACGTCTATCGGACGGGTGTTCGACGGACGGTACGCCGGCAGGCGGAGAGCCGGGAAGTCTGGTCGGCACATCAAAAGCTCGCATCTCCGAGGAGCTGCTGAACGTGTGTCACCTGAATAGGCCCAGAAGGGTCGAGGGCTCACGATCGGCGTGCCGACGCGGCCCGTAGAGCCCAGGCCTTCCGGATGACCACCGGAGTCTCCTTCCTGGTCTTTTTCATTGGGGCCGTCATAAGCCTGGTCACAAGCTGGGTGCTCGTCTCACGCCTTGAACGGGTCGGAGAGCGGCTGGGACTTTCCGAGGCGCTCCTCGGAATGGTGGCCGCCGTGGCTGCTGATGCTCCCGAGATCACGGCCTCCATCACTGCACTTGCCCACCATCAAGCGACGATCGGTGCCGGGGTGGTTCTCGGCTCGAACGTGTTCAACCTCGCAGCCCTGCTCGGACTTGGAGCGGTTGTAGCCGGTCGAATCGAGCTGCATCAAAAGGTGGTCGTATTCGGCGGCACTGTCGCCATGTTGGTCGCCGTGGTCTGCCTCTTCACCGTTGGCGGCCAACTGCCACCTACCGGGAGCCTCGCCCTCGTCATCGCCATATTGGTCCCCTACATCGTCCTTCTTGGTGCGCACCGCACCATCCTCGGGCGATTCGGTCTCACTCCGAGATTGTCGGCATGGCTTCACGACGCCATCGTCGAAGAGGAGATCGAACTCGAAGAAGCCATCCACCCCAGACGGGGTACTGGAGGCGACGCCCTGGTGGCCGGTGCCGCCCTCGTGGTGGTCATCGCAGCCTCGATCGCCATGGAGCGAGGAGCGGCTTCGCTCGGGGCGCACTTCGGTGTCCCGGAAATCATCATTGGAGGTCTCGTACTCGCTGCTGTGACCAGCCTTCCCAACGCGGTGTCGGCCATTTACCTGGCCCGACGAGGCCGCGGCGCCGCCACATTGAGCACGGCGCTCAATTCGAATTCCCTCAACGTGGCAGCCGGACTATTGATCCCTGCTGCGATCCTCGGCCTGGCCGAGCCGTCTGGATCGGGCATCCTCGTCGCAAGCTGGTACTTGGGACTGACAGCCCTGACGTTGATGCTTGCCTACTGCGGGCACGGACTACGTCGTGTCTCGGGAGGGCTGATCATTGCCCTCTACGTCTTGTTCGTCGTGGTGCTTCTAGCGACTACGTAGAGAAAAGTGACCTCAGCGGTAGGAACCTAATTGCCATGCGGCAGAGCCAACATCCGACTCAAAGCAACTGCGATTGCTCTGGCCATCCCGGCAATGGCTTATCAAGACCCGGTCCCGGCCCGTCTTCCGCTGAGGAGGACGCAGCGCGTTCCGGAAACAGGAGAGCCCTCCCGGCTGGGAGGGCTCTGACCTGCTGCTTTCATTGGTGGCGGGGGCAGGATTTGAACCTGCGACCTTCGGGTTATGAGCCCGACGAGCTACCAGACTGCTCCACCCCGCGTCGGTGGATCGTCAGGTTACCACCTGGCCGGAGGCCGCCGTCCAGCGCCCCGGTCCGTGCTTCAGTGCCCGCCAGGCGGATCAGCCACCTAGGCCGGCGATCGCACTCGTGCTCGGGTTGGTCGTGGTCGTCGTGGTCGTACTGGCCACCGGCCCCCCGGTCAGGGCCTGGACCTCCTGGAGACTGGCCTCGAGAGCATTGATGTCGTTCTGATAGGCGCCCAGATTGCCGGCCTTCAGGTCGGTCTGCGATTGCGCATACGAATCCTGTGCCTGAGCCAGGAGGGCCTGGGCCTGCGGCGACAACGAACCGGTGGGCCCGCTGCTCCCCCCGCTACTCGCCTGCACCGGCGCGGAAAACAGGGTCGACAGTGCCGCTGACAGAGTGTTCCCGATGGCCGCGGGCTGGTTGCCGTAGACGGCGATCACCCGCTGGAGTTCAGGGAATGCATTCCGCGACGACTCCACGTAGAGCGGCTGGATGTACAGCAACGCATCGGCTACCGGGATCATGAGCACGTTGCCCAGCAACACCGAGGAGCCGTTCTGGTTCAACAGAGAGATCTGGCCCGACACCGTCGGGGTGGCGTCGATCTTGGCGGCCACGATGGCCGGGCCGTTCACCGGGTTGTTCCTTGGTGTGACGAACATCTTCAACTGGCCGTAGTGACCCGGATCCGAACCGGCGATCATGAACCCGGACAACGTCTGGATCTGACTGCCGGCCGACACCGGCACGAACGCATCGAGCAGGTTGAACGACTGTTCGCTCTCACCCGGCACCCTTAGCTCCTGGTAGATCGGCGACATCCGGACCAGCTGTCCTGTGGAGACCACCTGTCCTTGGGCGTTGACGGTCTGGGTGGTGGCCAGTGCCTGGGAGGGCTGGCCGGATCCAGGGCTGGGCGACAGGGTCCAGGCGTCGGCGGCGGAGTAGAAGCTCTGAGCGGTCCGGATGTGGTACTTGCCGTACATGGTGGCCTGCACGGTGAAGATGTCCTCGGGGTAGCGCAGATGGGCGCGCAGCTCCGGGCTCATCTTGGTGGCCGAGGTGAACATGCCGGGGAACGCCTTCTCGTACGTCTCGATGATCGGATCGTTCGGGTCCATCACGTAGAAGGTCATCTTCCCGGTGTAGGCGTTGATGACCACCTTGACCGAGTTGCGCACGTAGTTGAACGTCCCCGACAGACCGCTGCCTGCGGCAACCGCGCTGGTATCCGCATCCTGGGCGTAGGGGTAGTTGGAGGTTGTCGTGTAGGCGTCCTGGATCCAGTTGATCTGGCCGTTCAGGAGTACCGGGTACGGGTCGGCATCGAGGTTGAGGAAGGGTGCGGCCTTCGAGACCCGGGCCTGTACCCCCCGGTCGAACATCAGCCGGGAATTGTCGGTGATCTGACTCGAGATCAACAGGTTGAGATCGTTGAACCTGGCCGCGAACATCAACTGGTCGAAGAACGAGGAGAGCTGCACCCCGCCGTCGCCCGCATAGTGGGTCTCGATGTTCTGACCGTTGGTCAGCTGGTAGTCGATCTCCGGCTGCTTGGTGTTGGCCACCACGTAGCCGCTGTTGTTGAGCCCGAAGTACACCGAGGGTTGGGTGACAACGGGCAGGCCGCTGTTCGACACCGGCGGCACGCCGCCCACGGCGAACTGCGGGTCGCCGTTGGTGGTGGCCGCATTGGCGGGCGACACCACCATCCCGTAACCGTGGGTGTACTGCAGGGTGGTGTTCACCCAGGAGGACGAGGGCAGGTCCTGGTCATTGATCTCACGGACGCCGACGACCACCGGGGTCTCGACTCCGTTGACCGGGTACCGGTCGACCGCCAGCGAATTGAACTGGTAGTAGGAACGGATGTCCTGAAGCTTGTCGTACGTCGGCTGGGTCTGCAGCGGGTCCCACAGCCGTACATTGCCGAGGGTGTCCCCGTCAGCCGACAACTCGCTAGCGGTCAGGGTCGACGATGCCGGGTAGGACGCGCTCTGGACATTGGTGATTCCCATCGCCGTTCGAGTGGCGTTGATGTTCCGCTGGATGTACGGACGCTCGAGGGTGTTCTGCGCGGGGTTGACCTTGAGCGCCTGGACCGCAGCCGGGTAGATGGTGCCGGCGGTGAGGGCGACCAGGAACCACAGTCCGACACCCAGGATCGGCAGGGCCCAACCCTGACGGCGGATGTTGTAGAGGAGGAGGGCGGCGGCGGCCAGTGACACCAGGATGAGCAGCTCGAGGGCGGGTAGCCGGGCATGGACGTCGGTGTACCCGGCTCCTTGCACATAACCGTTGGATGAGAGATCGAGGTTGAATCGAGCCAGGTAGTAGCCGACGGCCTTGGTCAGGGCGATCAGACCGAGGATGACCGAGAGGTGGGCCTTGACCGCCGGGCGTACCCGGGGCCGGGGGCCCTGCATCCGGATACCGCCGTTCAGATAGTGACTCAGTGCGGTGACCAGGAGCACCATGATCAGTGCCACCAATGTCCAGTGGATCAGGAACTGCTGGAACGGCAGGATGAACACGAAGTAGGCGACATTGCGGTGGAACTGCGGGTCGGTGGCGTTGAATGGTGTGCTGTACCGGAACAACAGCCAGTTCTGCCACTGGCCGAGGGCCTGGGAGCCGATGATGAGCGACAGCGCCACCACCACGACGGCACGGAGCCATCGGGCGTAGGGACCGATGACCTCGCGATAGCGCTTTACGAACTCGTCCTCGACGTCCACCGACGGACCTTTGGGGGCAAGTCGTTCGGCCACGATCAAACTGATGAGCAGCATGATGGCGAAGATCGCACTGAACACCAGCATCAGACCGACCTTCACCTCGAAGAGCTTCACCCATACCGACTTGAGCGACACCGAGGAGAACCACAGCGCGTCCGTATAGAAGATGGCGAATGTCTTGAAGGTCAGGCCGATGAAAACCAACACAATCGCCGCCACGATGACCCATCGTCGGCCTCGGTGGCTCCCCGACTTCGACGTCGGGGGCAGGTCACTGGGAGCTCGCACGGCAGCAGCCTAGGGGGTGCTGGGCGCGAGGAGGCATCGACAGCCCGGGTGGGCTGGAGGATGGGTATGGCCGGTGGGGAACTCCTCGCCCGCACCCAGGGCACCGTTGAGCCCGTTGTCCTCGCAGTCCGGGCACGGCGACTCGTCGGAAGCCGCTATGGCCATCCACTCGACACCGGAGCCCGACGATCCGGCCACGGCCAGAGAACCGAGCGAGAAGGCGGCCACCACGTGGTCCCCGGCCAGACGTTCGACCCGCTCGCCCTTCCACTCGCGGTAGGCGGACCCGACGTGCTCGGTCACGACCGCCTCTTCGGCCTCATCCAGCGCCTCGCCGGCCAGTAGACGCTTGCGGAGCGGGCCGACCACCGACTCGGCCAGTTCGTGGGCGAGCCCGACCAGTGCGTCGACCTTCGGCCGATCGTCGTCGGAGCCCAGGAACGAGGCACCGGCGTCAGCGCCTTCCTCGAGGAACGGGAGTGCCGCGGTGACGATGGAGTCGAGCTGCTCGGTCTCGTCAGGTAGGAGGTCGGTCGACCAGCTGGAACCGTTGGCGCGCAGCCGGTCCAACAGGTCGTTCTGATCGTCCTGGAACGAGCGCTTGAGCCGGCGGGCGAGTCCGGTGATGATGGGCGCCACCAGCTCGTCTCGACGCACGGCGAGGGGGTTCGAAGCCGGGGGTGGACCATCACCTCCGTCGTCAGGGTCCACGGTGTCCGGCGCATCCACCGTGGCCGAGGTGGGTTCGTCGATCGCCCCGTCGTCGGGGCCGTCCTGGGCAGCCCGCAGCTTGGCGAACAGGGCGTCGACCTGCTCGACCGGGGGGGCCGCCGCAGCATTCTCCACTCCGGAGGACTCATCGGTCGGCTCAGCGGCGGGAACCTGGTCCGACGCCTCGATCCCGACCTCGGGCTCGTCGCCGTGGTCAGGACCGTCCTCGATCTCGGCCATCGCCTCCTCGGCCAGCAGTTGGGTGGCGAGCTCTTCCGGGGTCCCCTCGTCGGGTCGGTTGGCCGCTTCGCGGCCAGCCACCTCGGCGGCCAGCCGGGCGTCGTTCTCGGCGTTGAAGAGATCCTCGGCGATGGCCTCGACCGAGCGTTTTACGTCGTTGACCGTCTCGGCCAATCGCTCGCGGCCCGCCCGCAGTTGCTCGATCTGGGCATGGAGCACCTTGCGCCGCCTGGACAGGTCAGCGAGCACCCGGGCCCTCAGTGCCTGCGCCTCCTCGACCATGACCCGACCCTCGGTACGGGCCCGTTCGGTCAGAGCCTCGGCATCGACCCGGACCTTGTCGAGTGCGGCCGACACCTGCTGCTCGGTCTGCTGTTGCAAGGAGATCGAAGCGGCCTCGGCCTCGGCCAGACGCTCGGCCAGTAGGGCGTCGGCCCTGGTCTGGGCCTGCTCGGATACCTCGGTCGCCTCTGTCACCAGCCGCTCGGACACCTCGGTCGCCTCGGCCAGCATCCGGGTCGCCTCGGCCTCGGCGTTGGCCACCATCTCAGAAGCTGCGTCGTGGGCGCTCTGGAGTACCCGGGCGGTCTCCTTGCCCACAGCCGATGTCAGCATGGTGTCGTCGATGACCGGATGAGCCGCCCGCTCCTCGGCGTCGGCCAGTGCCGCCTGCAACTCGTTCTCCCGCTCGGCCAGGCCCCGCAACCCGGTGGCGATCGACTCGAGGTAGTCCCGGACTTCAGCGGGGTCGAAACCCCGACGTACCGAGGCGAACGTGTGCCGGGCCACGTCGTCGGGGGCCAGGTGGGGGGACGAGGTGATGGTCAACCGGCGTTCCTCGGACATGCCGCAGAGCCTACGACTGCGCGTCGCTCGCGCGGCTCATCCCGCGGAATGGCTGAGCATGGCGTCGAACGACGTCGGACTGACATGCCCGCCGTTGTCGCTGAGCACCTTCAATGCCTGGTCCAGGGTGGACACCGGGTAGACCCGCAACCCCGGTCGGTCCTTCGACATCGCCGCCTTGTACTCCTGTGGGGGGACGAGGAAGATGGTCGCTCCGGCGTTCTCGACCGCCACCGTCTTCTGGGCTACGCCGCCGACATCGCCGACGTTCCCTGACGCGTCCATGGTGCCGGTGGCGGCCACCGTGTGACCGCCGGTGAGTGATCCGCTGCTCAGTGCGTCGATCACCCCGAGGGTCATGGCCAGTCCGGCCGACGGACCGCCGATGTTGGTCACGTTGATCGATATCGGGAACGGGTAGGCGTAGTTCACCTGGTCCTGTGGCTCGATCCCCACGTTGACGTATACGTACTCACCGCCGATATTCACTTTGGTCCGCTTGAGGGTCAGGGCCACCGGGCCGGGGGCACCGGTCCCGTTCCGGCGCACGGTGAAGGTGACCGTCTGACCCGAGTGGTGGGCGTCGAGGGCTTGAGCGAGTGCCTCTGCGGTGAGGGTGGGCACGCCGTCCAGGGCCGTCACCACGTCGCCCACATTGAGCACACCGTAGGCAGGGGTGCCGGCGAAGGTTCCAGCGATCACGGCACCGGCCGGCGTGGCGGGCACGGCATAGCCGAGGTGGCGTAGCGCCGATGTCTTGGCCGCCTGCTCCGCCTGGGACATCTGGAGTGCCCCTTGGGCATCGAGCTCGTCGGGCGACGTGCCGCCGGTGACCGAAGGAAGGGAGTACAGCGCCGTGTTCGGCTCGAGTCTGAAGAATAGATAGGTGAGTGCGGACACCCGGGCCTCGCGCACGTCGGTCAGCAGGACCGGATCGTGCACCGGATGGGCCTTGGACGGTGGGACGGTGATGAAGGGCTGAACGGGCTGGGCCGTGCCCGGCTGGATGGCGTAGTAGTTGAGGTTGATCCGGCTGGCGACGACGAGTCCGAGGGTGAAGACGGCGACGATCACCCAGAACCACTGCCACACCTTGCGTCGGGGACCGCGTGGCGCCGGTTGCCAACCTCGGAACCCGGTCGCCTCCCCCTCGGGAGGACCAGGAGGGAGCTGCGGTGGAGGTGCCGTCGGGACGGGGGAGGGGCTCGGGAGGCTCGGAGAAGTCGGGAGGCTCGGGGACAGTTGGATTGCTTCCGGGTCCCGGTTCGCGGGGGCGCCCGGGGCGGAAGGCTGCTCGTCGTCGGTCATAGTGGTGACGTGCAGCCTGCCACGGAACCCGGCGATCCCGCCGTCATCGAGCGACGCCGCGACGTGGCACGGGCCGGGCACGTCGGCGACGTGGAGCGGGCGCGATCCGGGCTATCGGACCCGTCCCCTTCGGTACGCTCGACGGCGATGGGTGCAATGGAGCGGCTCCATGCACTGGGCGACGACGCGCTCTCCGCAGCCCTGACGGATCCCGACCCCGCTGTGCGGCGACGGGCAGCCGAGTTGGCGGCGGCCCACGGCGGGGTCGTGGTGGTCGACCTCCTCGACGACCCCGACCCCTCGGTGGTCGAAATGACGGCGTGGTCCCTGGGCGAGCGGGCGGAGCGCGGTGCTGTCGAACGATTGGCGACGCTCTCCGACAGGGGTGACGGCCACGACGACCCACTGTGCCGTGAGGCGGCCGTCGCCGCGCTCGGCGCCATCGGCGATCCTGCTGGGCTACCTGCAGTACTGGCGGCGTTGGACGACAAGCCGGCCATCCGACGGCGGGCCGCAGTGGCTCTCGCCGCATTCGAAGGACCCGACGTCGAGGCGGCATTGCGACGGTGCCTCGACGACCGCGACTGGCAGGTCCGCCAAGTTGCGGAGGACCTCCTCGCCGTCGACTGATCGGCGGAACTGAATCGACCGATCCGCAGGTCCGATCAGGACTCGGCGGCGGCGAAGATCGGGCGGAGGCTGTCGAACGAGTCGAGACACAGGCCCGCGCCCCGCACGACGCACTCGATCGGGTCCGGCACCAGATGCACCGGCACATCGGTCTCCCGGGTCAGCCGCTCGGCCAGACCTCGGAGCTTCGCTCCCCCACCCAACAGGTGGATCCCCTCGTAGATGATGTCCTGGGCCAGTTCGGGGGGAGCGTCGGACAGGCACCCGAGCACCGTGGCCACGATCAGGTCGACCTGCTCCTCGAGCGCGAATCGGATCTCGTCCGGCGTGAGGATCACCGTCCGGGGTCGGCCGGTGGTGATCTCCCGGCCGCGGACTTCGACCCGGACCTCACCTTCGTAGGGCAGCGCCGAACCGATGGCGATCTTGAGCTCCTCGCCGGTCCGCTCGCTGATGGCCACTCCGTACTTCTGGCGCACGTACTCCTGGATTGCCGCGTCCATGTCGAATCCCCCGCACCGGACGGCACGGTAGGCCACGATCCCACCGAGTGAGATGACCGCCGTCTCGGTGGTCCCTCCGCCGACGTCGACGACCATGCTCCCGACCGGTTCGTGGATGTCGAGTCCGGCGCCGATGGCCGCGGCCATCGGCTGTTCGATCAGATGGGCGGCGGACGCACCAGCCCGCCTTGCCGCCTCTTTCACCGCCCGCCGCTCCACCGAGGTGATTGCCGACGGTACACAGATGAGCACCCTCGGACGATTGAACTTGGTCTGGCCGGCCCGTCGGAGCAGCAGCCTGATGGTCCGCTCGGTGATGTCGAAATCGGTGATGGCGCCTTCGCGGAGCGGGCGGACAGCGACGATGTAGCCGGGTGTGCGGCCGATCAACTGCCAGGCCTCGTCCCCGACGGCGAGCACTTCGTGGGTGCGGGTGTTGAGTGCGATGACCGTCGGTTCTTCGAGGATGACCCCCCTGCCCCGGGCGAATACCTGGGTGTTGGAGGTCCCGAGGTCGATCGCGAGGTCTCGGGCCACGTGCACATCGTAGGGCGGTCGGATCATCACGCGGGCCGTGCCCCACGCCGAGCAGTTGACTCCCTTTCCCCGATCGAGCCGCGCCGACCCGTGACACCCAGGGTCCGCGCCGTCCCTTCGGACCCCGGTGTCGGTAACCTTCGAACCGTGCACGGAGAGGATCAGGAGGGCTTCGGCGCGCCGGGCGAGGACGACGCCGACGACGAAGGGCCGCTGCGCGGGTGGGTCTCGCCCGATGACCGCCTCTGGCTCCATCCCTCGGAACGTGCCGCGGCCGGGTCGCCCGGCCACGTCGGCCCCCGGATCGCCGCATCCCCGGGTCCGCAACGAGGTACCTGGGTACTCGGCGGGCTCACCGTCTGTGTGGTGGTGACCTTGGTGGTCGCCGCCATGGTGGCCACTGCCGCCAACGACACCGGCCGTGCCAGCTCGCCCACCGTCACCTTCACGGGCGTACCCACGACCGAGGCCGATCTCAGTCATCTGACCGACATCCGTGAGATGACGTCCGTCGCGTCGAGCGTGCGCGATTCCGACGGTCGCCCTGGTCATCTCCAAGCGGGGCGGGACCATGGTCGGTACCGGTGTGGTGGCCGAAGCCGGCGGGATCATCGTGGCCTTGCGACCGACTGTTGCCGGAGCGCGGGAGCATCACCGTGGTGGAGTCGGACGGGACTCGCCAGACGGCCGTATGGGTGGGCGGTGACCCGACTACCGGCATCGTGGTCCTGCGCATTCCCGACGACCTGCCGGTGGCTCGCTTCACCGTCGGCGACCCCACCACGGGGTCGGTGGCCGTAGCCATGTCCGAAGAGGCCGGATCGTCGAGCGGCGCTCCGGTCGTACGCCTCTACGCCGGTTCGGTCCTCTACGCCGGGGTGGCGGGCTGGCCGGGCGGGACCACCGGCTTCTGTGAGACGGCCTTGGCCGCACCGCTGTCAGCTGATGACCTGGGTAGCCCCCTGGTAGAGCCGTCGGGTGCCGTCGCCGGGATCTTCGATGCCACAGAGGGAAAGGGGTCCGATCGCACCGCCATCTTCCTCCCCGCCGAACTGGTCCGTGATGTCGCCGCCCAGATCGTGTCGAACGGGACGGTCGACCATGGGAGCCTGGGGGCCTGGTTCACCGATCCACCGGCGTCCGGGTCCCGGTCGGGAGAAGCTGGTGCCCTCGTGGTTGGCGTCACCTCGGGCGGCTCGGCCGACCAGGGCGGTCTCGAACGGGGTGACCGCATCGTCTCCGTGGACGGCGCCGGGGTGCGCTCGGCGTCCGAGCTGGACACCCGGCTCTACGCCGACCCCCCCGGGGCCGAGCTCCCGGTGACCTTCGTACGCGACGGGGCCACCTTCAGCACCACCGTCGTCCTCGGCGAAAGCTGACCTCGCCGGCCTCTTCGCCGGCATCTTCGCTGCCCCCTTTGCTGCCTACTGGGGTGGGCGACGCACCAGTCGCCGGGGCTGCGCCTTAGCATGCAGCTATGCCACCGCCCGATCCTGGCGACCCCGGGAACCCGTTCCAGTCCCTGCTCGGCGACCTGATGAACATGCTCGGGTCGAACGGTCCGGACTCGTGGGAGATGACCCGCGCCTTCGCCCTCAACGTGGCCACCGGCGGCACCACCGAGTCGAACGTGGAGCCGCTCCAGCGGATTCAGGTGGAGCAGCTGTCCCGTGTGGCCGAGCTGAACGTCATCGAGGCGACCGGCATGCCTGTCACGCCCGACGGCCGTCGGCTCACCTGCGTACCGGTGGGCCGCGGCGACTGGACGGCCCGCGCCCTCGAGTCCTGGCGTTCCGTCCTGGCCGAGATGGCCACGCCTCCGGACGCACCACCGGAAGACCTGGTGGGCGCGGGCACAGCCGACGGCGGCCTCGACCCCATGACCGATCCGACCGGAGGCATGGCCGCCATGCTCGGTCAGTGGGCCTCGGCCATCGGCCCGATGTTCTTCGGCCTCCAGGTCGGTTCCGTCGTCGGCCACCTGTCCCAACGCACCCTGGGCCAGTACCCGTTGGCCCTGCCCTGGGCTCCGTCTGACGAGTTGCTCCTGGTCACTTCCAATATCACCGAGTTCGCCACCGACTGGAGCCTCCCCGAGGAGGAGGCCCTCCTGTGGGTGTGCGCCCGGGAGCTGGCCACCAACTCCGTCCTGACACGACCCTCGGTACGCGCCCGTGTCGAGGAGCTGCTCCATGTGTTCGCCAGCTCGCAGGCCACCGCCCAGCAGGACCTCGCCGGTCGGCTGCGGGGAATCACCTCCGGGGACGACCCGACGGCGATGGGCGCAGGCATGGACCTTGAGGCCCTGCAAGGGATGTTCGGTGACCCCGAAGCACTGCTGGGCGACCTGTTGAGTCCCGAGTCCCGGCGCACCTCTGACCAGTTGACCTCGCTGGCCGTCGTCGTGGACGCATACGCCGACCACATCGCCACCGTCGTCGGGGCGAAGCTGGTCGGTGCGCACAGCCAGCTGGCCGAGGCCTGGTACCGGAGGCGCACCGAGCGCGGCAAGGGCGAGGAGGCAGCCGGCGCACTGTTCGGCCTCGACCTCGACCAGGCCGAGGTCGACCGGGGACGCGCCTTCGTCGCCGGGGTTGTGGAGCGGGCCGGGGAGGACAGCCTCGGGCGGCTGTGGAGTCCGGCGAGCAATCTCCCGACGCCGGCCGAGGTCGACGCTCCAGGATTGTGGCTCGAACGGATCGACCTTCCGGAGCTGGACTCCCCCGCCGACAGCTGAGGGGAGGATCAGGCCGGGGCGTCCGCCGCCGGATCAGTGGGGATCGCCGTCGCGACCGCTGGCTCTTCTTCCGGTACGCCGAGGTCCCATTCGAGGAGGATGTTCTCGCGCTCGGCGTCCCGGATGACCCGCTCCCGGTTGCGACGGTACTGGGGGTCGTGCGGCGGCAGGAGCACGAGTCGAGCGTTGGTCCGGCGCCGGAACTCCTCGATCAGGGCCGGGTCGCCGAAGTCGGAGCGGACATCCCAGTGCGGGGCGACCGGGCCGAGGTAGACGATCCGGACGTGACCGACCGGCGGTTGCGGCTCGGCATCCTCCTCGGGGAGGGTCGGATCATCGGTGACCGGGGTCATGGCAGTGGTTCCTCCTGGGACGACAGTGGACCGATCCTACCGCCGCCGGAGATTGCCGCAGCCCGGCACGGTTCGCCAGGTCCGTGCGCTGGCCAGGCGGAGGCAACATAAGAAGGCCCAGGTGACACATAAGAATCCGATGAGGAAAGCCGTAGAACCCCCGGATTTCGCACCATTCCGAGGCGAGCAGCGCGACACTGGCAGGGCAACGGATGCACCGCCCATCAGCGGCCGAAATGGCCCGACAGCGGCGCAGGAGCATCCCCGAGGATCACGGAGGACCCATGGAGACGGACTGGATGGAAGTTGGGAAGTGCAAGGACCTGTCACCGTCCATCTTCTTCCCGAGCGACGGAGTCGGCGTCCAGGAAGCCCAGCGCATCTGCGCCGAGTGCCACGTAGCTGACCAGTGCCTCGAGTATGCCCTGGCCGAGCGCGTCGACCACGGCGTGTGGGGTGGCAAGTCCGAGCGCGAGCGTCGTCGCATCCTGCGCCGGCGCCGGGTCGGGCTGAGCGTCGTCAGCGCCGGCGCCTGAACCGATAGTGACGCCGGGCGCGCCGGCCGGCGTCACGCCGGCCGAGTGCGTCGTCAACATCAGCGAGGGCCGGGACCCCGCCATTGTCGGCGCCGTCGCCGATGCCGGAGCCGACCTCCTGGTCGACGTGCACTCGGATGCCGAACACAACCGGTCGGTGCTCACACTGGCCGGACCGCTCGACGAGATCGCCGCCGCCGCCCGCAGTGTGGCCGTGGCGGCCGTGGCAACCATCGACCTGACCGGTCACCGTGGCGTGCACCCACGCACGGGTGCGGTCGACGTCGTCCCGTTCGTTCCGTTGATCGGACCCGGAGACGTCACCGCCGGGTGGGAGGCCGTCATCGGGGCGCGGGATCGGTTCGCCGACTGGATGGGTTCCGAACTGGGAGTTCCCTGCTTCCTCTACGGCCCTGAGCGAAGCCTCCCCGTCGTCCGGCGTGGCGCATTCACCGACTTCGCCCCCGACACCGGTCCCGACCGGCCGCACCCGACCGCCGGGGCCACCGCGGTAGGGGCCCGGGGAGTTCTCATCGCCTACAACGTGTGGATCACCGCGGCGTCACCGGTTGGACCCGACGGCGAAGAGGTCGTAGCGGTGGCCCGAGGTCTGGCGACGCGGATGCGAAGGCCGGGACTGCGGGCCCTGGGCCTCGCCGTCGGGGGAGGCGCCCAGGTCAGCTGCAATGTGGTCGATCCCGACCGGGTGACCTTGGCCGAGGTCTACGACGCAGTGGCCGCCGGCGCGGCCGAACACGCCTGCCGGGTGGTGCGGGGTGAGCTGGTCGGCCTGCTTCCCGATGCTGCGCTCATGGCCGTGCCGGAGCGACGATGGGCCGAACTCGGCCTACGGGAACAGGACACCATCGAGTACCGCATGGGCACACGCCGGGGCTGACCGGCGACCGGCCAGCCCCGTGCGTGGTGCCGCCCGATCTCTACGCGGTGACCGCCCGGCGTTGCATCGCACGCTGTCGACGCAGACGGCGGCGCTCACGCTCCGACAATCCGCCCCAGATCCCGAACTTCTCGCCGTTAGCCAACGCGTACTCGAGGCAGTCCTCGCGTACTACGCACCCACGGCACACTTCCTTCGCCTCGCGGGTGGACGCACCCCGCTCGGGAAAGAAGAGGTCGGGGTCGACTCCCATGCAATTCGCCCTGGTCTGCCAAGTCCGTTCTTGGGGTCCGTACATCAATGACACCATGTCCATCGCCAGACCTCCCTCCCACTCATCCATGCGGTCTCGCGTGAAACCGCATAGCACGGATGTAACTACAGGTATGTAATCCTTCCCCATAATGGCCCGAAACGCAAGAAAAATGTCCGGAGGCATCACTGGGCTGTCCTCCGACGGCCCTCAGGCGTCGACAGGGGCGCAGCCAGGCAGGCCGCCCATCGGTCCGAGCGGACGGCATCGAACCCGTTGCATGCCTCCCGGATCACGGTGTCCTTCGGCAAATCCGATCCGACCCACCGGCATTTGTCGCCCGGTCCGTTTGACCCAGAACCGGGCACATGCTTTTGCCGGTCAGCCGGCGCGGCGGCCCCGGGCCCGGACGGTCGTCTTGTGGTTGAGGAAGTCCACGAGCACGTAGTCGCCCAGTTCACCGGGTGTGGTGGCGAAGGTACGGCCCTTGTTGATCCGGGACAGCTGGTCGACGAAGCCCCACAGGCCCCGGTCGGGGTCGAGCAGGAATGTATTGATGGTGATCTGCGCCTTGGTGCAGCGCATGACCTCGGCCAGCGTGAGCTCGAGTGTCTCGGGGCGCGGCGGATAGTTGAACTCGACGTCGTAGCCGAGGCCACCGTCGTAGGGGACGATGTGGGCGGTCGGCTCGCCGTCCGTCACCAGGATGATCTGCTTCGTCCCCTGTTGATGGGCCAGCATCTTGCGGGCCAGGATCAGACCGTGCTGCAGGTTGGTCCCGTAGACGTAGTCCCAGCTGACCGTGGGCAGGTCCTCGGCCTCGATCTCCCGGGCCACCTCGGAGAAGCCGACCAGACCCAGATAGTCCCGGGGGAACCGTGAGGTGATCAGGGTGTGCAGAGCCATGGCCATCTTCTTGGCCGGCACGAAGTTGTCGCGCATGGGCATGGACAACGACAGGTCGAGCAGGAGCACGGTGGCCGAGCGGGTGAGCGCTTCCGTCTCGATCACCTCGAAGTCGTCAGGGTGCAGCTTGACCGGCACTCCACTGCCGGCGCGCCGGACGGCGTTGTGGACCGTCCGTGACAGGTCCAGGTTGAACGGGTCGCCGAACTCGTAGGGCTTGGTCGTCTCCTCGCGATCGTGGCCGGTCCCCGTCCACGTGGTGGCGTGGTTGCCGACCCGGTCCTTGGCCAACTGGGAGAAGAGGTCGGACAGCGCCTGTTGACCGATCCGGCGGGTGCCCTTCGGCGTCAGCTCGAACCGCCCCTCCCTCTGGTCGATGAGGCCCGCCTCCTCGAGCTGCTTGGCCAGCTTGGCCAACCGGTCGAGCGACTTGGCGGCATCCTCGCCGAGGCTGCGGGCCACCTTGTCGAGGTCCACCTCTGACAGTGATGCCGGTGAGTTCGACGCCCGCAGGTAGCCCTCCAGTTCGTCGAGGTCTCGTAGGCGACCTGCGGCATCGGTGGCCTCGCCCATCCCCATCGGGTCTTCGCCCCGGAAGCGGAACCGCTGCTCCCATCCGGCATCGGGGAAGGCCTTCTGGAGGTTGCCGGTCAGCCGATCGACCTGCCACCGCAGATCCATGTCCTCCAGCAGCGACTCGGCGAGGCCCTGCAGCTGGGCACGCTGCTCGGGTGACATGGAGTTGAACATGGCCTGGGCGGCGGCCATCCGGGCGGCCAGCTGCTCGAGGAGTTCGTCGAGGTCCTTCGGATTGCCGGGGAAGATATCGCCGAACTGCTCCATGAACGACTCGAAGCTGGGGTCGATCGCTTCGCCCGCCTCGCGCTGCTCGATCATCCGGTTCAATGCGTCGAAGGCCTGGCGCATGTGCTCGAGCTGGGCCGGGTCGGGGTTGGACAGCGCCTCGGAAACCTGGTCGAAGTAGGTCTTCGCCACCTCCTGGCGCAGACGCTCCATGAGGTCCTCGAAGTGTTCGCGCGCGTCGGACGACACGAACTCGTAGTGCTGCAGGCCGCGGACCTGGCCGGCCAGGTCGTTCGGGAGCAGGTCGAGCTGCATCCGCCGCTCGCCGGCGACCTGATCGGTGACTTCCCGGCGTCGCTCGTCGCCCGAATCGCGGGCGTCCGACGCCAGTCGCTCGATTCCGAGGCGCTCCTCGCCGAGGACCTCCTGGAGCTCCTCGGCGATCTCGGAGTAGGCGCCGCCCAGGTCACCCTGTTCGAGGAGGTCCTCGCGTTCGGCCCGGAGCTGGTCGAGCAGCTCCTTCAGCCCCTGGACCCGGTCGCCATCGGGGGTCCGCCACCCCCGGTTCAGCATGCGCTGCATCGCCTCCTGCAGGTCACCGTTGGCCAGGAGGTCGTCGGTGAGCTGCTTGAGGACGGCGTCGGCGTCGTCGGCGGCCGACTCCTGGGAGCCGTCCCACCGCCGGTAGTCGTATCTCCAGGTCATCCCCGGCCCCGATAGGTGGCACGGGGGCCGGCGGCCTCCTTGTTGAGACGCTTGGTGAGATGGAGCCCCTCGAGGATGAACTCGGTGGCGCTCGCCACCATGGCCGGATCCTCGGAGCCGCCGGTCAGGGCGAGCACCGGAGCCGCCAGCTCCGGCACCCGTTCGAGGGTTTCGGCGTAGGCCGTCGACGGCAGGTCGTCACCGGCGTGCACGACGGTGTCCTCGGTGAATGCGCCGACCAGGGCCTGGGGATCGGCCAGGTGCACCCGTCGCCGGAACACCAGCAGGACTGCGGCGTTGAGCAGCTGGGAGAGAACCGCCTCCTCCCGGCCTTCCTCGAGCGACTCGATCTCGACCTTGCCCTGGGTCGAGGAGAGGAGGGACTGGAGGTCCGACACCCGCGGGACCGCCTCGGCTTCGCCATTGCGCAGGGCGCGGCGGGTGGCGTTCGCCACCAGGGTCTCGTAGTTGGCGATGGTGAGGCGCACCGACACTCCGGAATGCTGATTCAGGTGAGGGCTCTGGCGCGCCAGCTGGCTGAGCTCCGCCACCACCTCGGACATGAACTCGGGCACCACGACCGAGGGGGCACCCACCGAGCCGGGGGCGCCATCCCCCCGACCGGGGAGGTCGGCCTCGAGCTCGGCGATGCGGAGCTCGGTGGCGGCGTCCGGCGGATAGTGGGTCCGGATCTGCGAGCCGAACCGGTCCTTCAGCGGGGTGATGATCCGTCCGCGATTGGTGTAGTCCTCGGGGTTGGCCGTGGCCACCAGGACGATGTCGAGCGGTAGGCGCACCCGATGCCCGCGGATCTGGACGTCGCGCTCCTCCAGCACGTTGAGCAGCCCGACCTGGATCCGCTCGGCGAGGTCGGGCAATTCGTTGACGGCGAAGATGCCGCGGTTGACCCGGGGCACGAGCCCGTAGTGGATGGTGAGCTCGTCCGACAGGTAACGGCCCTCGGCCACACGGATCGGGTCGACCTCGCCGATCAGGTCGGCGATCGACGTGTCGGGGGTGGCGAGCTTCTCCCCGTATCGATCGCTGCGGTGGACCCACGCGATCGGCAGGTCCTCGCCCACCTCGGCCAGCAGGTCCTTGGCGAACCGGGAGATGGGATGGAAGGGATCGTCGTTGATCTCCGAGTGGGCGACGATCGGCAGCCACTCGTCGAGCAGGCCGACCATCGACCGGATGATGCGCGTCTTGGCCTGACCGCGCTCGCCCAGCAGGATGATGTCGTGGCCGGCGAGCACGGCATTCTCCAACTGCGGGAGAACCGTCCCCTCGAAGCCGAGGACGCCGCTGACCAGCGGTTCACCGGCGGCGATGCGGGCTGACGCGTTGCGGCGGATCTCGTCGGCCACCGACAGGGGCGCCCAGCCGGCGTGGCGGAGCGCTCCGAGCGTGGAGATGTCCGGCGGAGGCGTGAGAACGGCGGAGAGGTCGACGCGTGCTCCGGCGTCGGCGATGAGGCGGGAGGGCTCCGGGGTGGTCATGGGGCCGAGCCTACGCGGCCTCCCGATGACCTGGCACAGGCCATGCCCGAAACCGGGTGCCCCGGGTACCGCCGCCGGGGCACGTCGGGGCCGTGTTTCGCACCGAGTGCCCAGGGATGGAATGATTACGGTCTGCCAGCTCGCAGACCTTCTGGTTCTGCGCGTGTCGGGGCCTGGGTGCCCCACGACGGACGGCCCTGAACGGCCGCTTAAATTGGCCGTGCACGGCCCGATGAGGGAGATGAGCGTTGACGACGTTGGAGGACGCAACAGGGACCACGGCTGTCACCCCGGTCGTGCTCGGTGGGGCACGGGGCGGACCGGACGTCGCCACCCTGCGCACCGACCGCTACTGGGTCCAACCGCTCGTGACGTTCGCCGTCCTCACCGCGTTCGTGGGCTACGCCAGCTGGGCCGCGTTCGTGAACAAGAACTACTACGTGGGCGCGTCGATGAACCGGGACCTGATCTCACCGTTCTACTCCCCCTGCCTCACCGCCAGCTGCGTCCCCGGCAGCCACCCGGCGACGGTCATCACCTGGTGGGAGATCTCGCCGGCCCTGCTGATCCTGATCTTCCCGCTGGGATTCCGGATGACCTGCTACTACTACCGCAAGGCGTACTACCGCTCGTTCTGGCTGGCTCCGCCGGCGTGCGCGGTGTCCGACGGACATGGCTCCTACACCGGGGAGTCCCGCTTCCCCCTGATCCTGCAGAACGTCCACCGGTACTTCTTCTACTTCGGCCTGGTGTTCAACGTGATCCTGACCGTCGACGCCATCATGGCCTTCCGCCAGCCGGGAATCGGCTGGGGCATCAGCGTCGGGACCGCCGTGCTCTGCGTCAATGCCACCCTGTTGTGGCTGTACTCCCTCAGCTGCCATGCCTGTCGCCACCTGTGCGGCGGCGGCGTCAAGCAGTTCTCGAAGGCGCCCATCCGCCACAAGATCTGGAAGACACTCACCCCGCTGAACGGGAAGCACATGCTCTTCGCCTGGATGAGCCTGGTCTTCGTGGCATTCACCGACCTGTACGTGCGTCTGGTGGCCAGTGGGGCCATCCACGACTACGGCTTCCACTTCTAGAGGCGACGATCACATGACCGACTACGAGAGCCACGAATTCGACGTCATCATCATCGGGGCCGGCGGGGCCGGCCTGCGGGCGGCCGTCGAGGCCCAGGCCATGGGCCTGCGCACCGCCGTTGTCTGCAAGTCCCTCCTGGGCAAGGCCCACACCGTCATGGCCGAGGGCGGCATGGCCGCCGCCATGGGCAACGTGTATCCGGAGGACAACTGGAAAGTGCACTTCCGCGACACCATGCGCGGCGGCAAGATGCTCAACAACTGGCGGATGGCCCAGCTGCACGCCCAGGAGGCCCCCGACCGGGTCCGTGAGCTCGAGGCCTGGGGGGCGCTGTTCGACCGCACCAAGGACGGTCTCATCCTCCAGCGGGACTTCGGTGGCCACCGCTTCGCACGCCTGGCCCACGTGGGGGACCGCACCGGCCTCGAGCTGATCCGCACCATGCAGCAGAAGGCGGTGGCGGACGGCATGGAGGTCTTCATGGAGCTGAAGGTGCTCCGCCTCCTCCACGATGCCGAGGGCGCCGTGTCCGGCCTGGTCGGCTACTGGCGTCCCACCGGGGGCTTCGTGGTCATCAAGGCCAAGGCGGTCGTGATGGCCACCGGTGGTGTCGGCAAGAGTTGGATGGTCACCTCCAACTCGTGGGAGTCGACCGGTGACGGCCACGCCATGGCCCTGTGGGCCGGTGCCGACCTCATCGACATGGAGTGCATCCAGTTCCATCCGACCGGCATGGTCTGGCCTCTGTCGGTGCGGGGCATCCTGGTGACCGAGGGCGTCCGGGGCGACGGCGGGGTGCTGCGCAACTCGGAGGGCGAGCGGTTCATGTTCAACTACGTGCCCGACATGTTTCGGGCCGAGACGGCGGACTCGGAGGACGAGGCCGACAAGTGGTACGACGACCACTCCGCCGGACGTCGCCCACCCGAGCTGCTCCCCCGCGACGAGGTGGCCCGTTCGATCAACTCCGAGGTCAAGGCCGGCCGGGGGAGCCCGCACGGCGGCGTCTTCCTCGACATCGCCACCCGACGCAGCGCCGAGGACATCCGTCGACGGCTGCCGTCGATGTACCACCAATTCAAGGAATTGGCCGGTGTCGACATCACCGCCGAAGCCATGGAAGTAGGACCGACCTGCCACTACATCATGGGCGGTGTCCGGGTGGATGCCGACTCGACAGCGGCCACGGTCCCCGGACTGTTCGCCGCCGGCGAGGTCGCCGCCGGCCTGCACGGCGCCAACCGCCTCGGCGGCAACTCGCTGTCCGACCTCCTGGTATTCGGACGTCGGGCCGGTATCGGGGCGGCCGAGTTCGCCCTGGAGCGCACCGGCGATGTAGCCCTGGACGAGGGTCAGATCACCGAGGCCATCGATGCCGCGGTGGCACCGTTCGACCGGGAGGACGGCGAGAATCCCTACGACATCCAGCGGGACCTGCAGGAGACGATGCAGAGCCTGGTGGGGATCATCCGCACCGGGTCCGAACTCGAGGAGGCCCTCGGCAAACTCGAGGTCCTGGAGGACCGCGCCGCCAACATCTCGGTGAAGGGGGGCGCCAAGTACAACCCGGGGTGGAATCTCACCACCGACCTGCCGGCGATGCTCACCGTCTCCCGGTGCACCACGATGGGCGCCATCAATCGGAAGGAGAGCCGGGGCGGACAGACCCGCAACGACTATCCGACGGCCGACCCGGAAATGGGCAAGCTCAACTTCGTCGAGCGCATCACCGACCCGTCGGGGGCCAAGCGCGGCATCGGCGGCACCCCGTCGGTGCGGTCGATCACCAGCCACCCTGAGCCGGTCCCGGTCATGCCGGACGAGCTGAAGGCACTACTCGAGGAGTCGAACTGATGGCCGAGGAGATCATCCGCAGTGAGCAGAGCGGCGAGGTCACCATGCACATCTGGCGGGGTGACGACCAAGGCGGCGAGTTCACCGAGTACCTGATGCCCGCACAGGAGGGTGAAGTCGTCCTCGACGTCATCCACCGGGTCCAGGCGACCGAGGCCCCCGACCTGGCCTGCAGGTGGAACTGCAAGGCCGGCAAGTGCGGCTCGTGCTCGGCTGAGATCAACGGCCGGCCGTCGCTCATGTGCATGACCCGCATGGACACCCTCCCACCTGGTGAGACGGTCACGGTGGCTCCCATGCGGGCCTTCCCCGTCATTCGCGACCTGGTCACCGACGTCTCCTACAACTACGAGGTGGCCAAGCGGATCCCACCGCTCAGTGCCCGCCCCAAGACGGAGGACGAGGAGGAGGCCGGTGGCTACCGGATGGCCCAGATCGACGTCGAGCGGAGCCAGGAGTTCCGCAAGTGCATCGAGTGCTTCCTGTGCCAAGACGTGTGTCACGTGGTCCGCGACCACGAGGAGAACAAGACTGCCTACGCCGGTCCCCGGTTCTTCATCCGCTCGGCCGAGCTGGAGATGCACCCGCTCGACACCAACGACCGTCGCCAGCTCCTCCAGGAGGAGCAGGGCCTCAGCAAGTGCAACATCACCAAATGCTGCACCGAGGTCTGTCCCGAGCACATCAAGATCACCGACAATGCCATCATTCCGCTCAAGGAGCGGGTGGTCGATGCCAAGTACGACCCGGTGGCGTGGCTCGGGCGCAAGATTCTCAACCGGACCAAGCGCACGGCCGTCGAGGCGGCCGCCGAGGCACCGGCCGCGGGACCGGCGGCGGTGCTCCCCCCGAGCGGCGTCCACGGTGTCCCCCAGCCCCACCCTTCGGGGAGCCCCATCCTGGCCACCGCGCCGGTCGGCGACCCGCCCGCACCTTCGACAGCAGGCGACGACGCCGTTGCCGACGCGCCGTCATCTGACGACACTCCGGAGTGACCCCACCGAGCGGACCCGGTTCATGCCCCGCTTCCTGACCCAGGCCTGGGTCGAGGCCTTCAACGTCGCTCTGGCCGGCGTGCATCTTCCCGAACCGGGACCGGACGCCGGTCTGGCCGCCGCCGACGGACGGTTCACGGTGGTCCAGGAGGTGCGGGGGGGGCCGGACGGCGATGTGCGGCTGGTCCTGCGAACGGCGGACGGCGCGCTGGCACTCGAGCTGTGGACGCTCGATCCGAGCTCGGCCACCCCTCCGGACGGCGACGTCACCATCGCACTCGAGTACGCCGATGCGGTATCGCTGGCCCAGGGGGAGCTCTCCCCCGCCGAGGCGCTCAATGCCGGTCGCATCCGGGTACGGGGCGACCTCTCGGTGCTGGTCGCCGGCCAGGAACTTCTGAAGTCGGCGCGGGACCACACCCGCGAACTCGACGCCGACACCACCTACTGAACCCAGCGAGCGGGAGGAGCCCCGTGGAAATCCTGAGCAGCCGCACCCTCCTCCGTCCCGGCGACTTCGACCGTACGCTCGGCTTCTACCGCCACGGTCTCGGACTGGCCACCGCCCGTGAGTTCGGTGAAGGCGCCCACCGCGGCGTGGTCTTCTTCGCCGGGGGAGGACTCCTCGAGGTGGCCGGCACCGGGACGCCCGGGGATCGCCAGGGAATGGCGCTGTGGCTCCAGGTCCGTTCGCTCGACGAGACCGTGGCCGACCTGGCGTCCCGTGGTGTCACCTTGACCAGGGAGCCGTTGCTCGAGCCCTGGGGCCTCGTGGAGGCCTGGGTCGACGACCCCGACGGGATACGGATCCACCTGGTCGAGGTACCGGTCGACCACCCGCTCCGACTCGACTCCCGCACGGATCCCGGGTCGCCCGGGTAGCTTCGTGGTCATGACCGCGACCCACCGCGTGGAGCGCCTCGACCACGTTCAGCTGGCGATGCCCCCGGGAGGCGAGGACCGGGCCACGGCCTTCTACGAGGGAGTGCTCGGCATCCCCCGGGTGCCCAAGCCGCCGGAGCTCGCAGTCCGGGGAGGCTGCTGGTTCGAGCGCGGGGGCTCCGGGTCCACCTGGGGGCCGAGGAGGACTTCCGGCCGGCGAAGAAGGCCCATCCGGCGCTGGCTGTCACCGGCGTCGAGGATCTGTGCGCTCTCCTCGAAGCCGCCGGGTACCCGGTGCGCCGGGCCGAGGACGTGCCCGGAATGCCCCAGTTCTTCGTGCACGACCCGTTCGGCAACCGCATCGAGTTGGTCCCCGCGTGATCGGGACGCCGCCGGCAGGGCGGTGTTGGCCGATCAGGTGGATGTGTCCCGTCTGGCCCTGGCGCTCCCCGACGTCGTGGCCGGTGAAGGTCAATTCGGATTCGGCGTGACCGTCCGGGGCAAGTCATCGGTCTACTTCACCGAGCCCCACTACGACGGCTACCGGGCCGTGCTGGTGCGGTTGGCCGCCATCGAGGAGCGCGAACTGGCCGAGCTGCTCACCGATGCATGGTTGTGCACGGCGCCGCCAGCCCTCGCTCGGCAGTGGGAGGAGCGACTGCGGTCACGACACGCCGATCCAGGCGACAGCCCGCTCAGCCAGCGGTCTTCTCCACCTCGGCCTTGACCGCCGTCAGTGTGGCCAGCATGCCGTTGTGGTTGGTCTTCCCACGGGCCCAGCCGAGCACGGCCCAGTACAACCGCAGTGGCAGGGTCTGGGCCAGCCGGAACGACTCGGTGACGTCCGACCCCCCGTCCGCCGCTTCGATGCGGTAGGCCCAGGAGTTGAGTGGTTTCCCGCCGGTGATCACGTCGAAGGCGAACTCCGACCCCGGCACGCACGCCGAGACGACACAGTTCGTCCAGTAGGTCGGACCTTTTCCGTTGCGTTTCACGTGGCCCCGGAATTTGGCGCCGACAGCCGGGCCTGAGGCACCCTCGAGCCACTCGGCCTCGAACGTCTCGGGGCTGTAGCTGCCGATCCGGGTCACATCGCTCACCAGGTCCCAGACCTGATCCGGTGTGGCGTTCATGTGGACGGTCACCGAGTCGTGCATGTCAGGGCAGGAGGTCGGCGACGTCGTTGCGCTCCGACTCGAGCTCCTCGGTGGTGATCCGGATCCGGTCGGCGGCGAACTCGTCGTGGGACAGACCCTCGACGACCGTCCAACCGCCTGCTCCGTTGGTCCGCACCGGAAAGCCGAACTGCAGTCCATGGGGGATCCCGTACTCGCCGTTCGAGACGACGGCCAGTGACGTCCAGTCATCACCGTCGGTGCCGTTGTGGATGGCTGCCACCGAGTCGACAGCGGCGCTGGCGGCCGACGCGGCCGAGGACAGACCACGGGCGTCGATGACCGCCGCACCGCGCTTCTGGACAGTGGTCAGGAAGTCACCCTGCAGCCAGGCCACGTCGTCGATGACCTCGGCGGCCGGCTTTCCCCCGATGCGGGCGTTGGAGAAATCGGGGAATTGGGTGGCCGAGTGATTGCCCCAGATGGCCACGTTGGTGACCGAGCCGACGGCGACACCGGCCTTGTGGGCCAGCTGTGCCTTGGCCCGGTTCTCGTCGAGGCGGGTCATGGCGAACCATCGATCGGCCGGAACCTCGGGAGCGTTGGAACGGGCGATGAGGCAGTTTGTGTTGCACGGATTGCCGACCACCAGGACCCGCACGTCGGTGGCGGCATTGTTGGCGATGGCCTTGCCCTGAGGTCCGAAGATGCCGCCGTTCACGGTCAGCAGGTCGCCCCGCTCCATGCCTGCTTTACGGGGGATCGATCCCACCAGTAGCGCCCACGACGTCCCGTCGAAGGCGGTGTTCAGATCGGTGGTGGTCACAATGTCACTGACCAGCGGGAACGCGCAGTCGTCGATCTCCATCACCACACCCTCGAGGGCCTTCATCCCAGGCTCGATCTCGAGGAGCCTCAGCACCACGGGCTGGTCGGGACCGAACAGGGCGCCCGAGCCGATGCGGAACAGCAGGCTGTAGCCGATCTGGCCGGCGGCGCCGGTGACTGTGACTTGGATGGGAGGTTTGGCTGCCATGGGGCGCAGGCTAATCCGCGGCAGGCAAGACCGGTCGAACCGGAAACCGGGTGCGTCAGGATTCTCCGGCGAGCACGAGCCGCCTCCGTTGCCGGTCAGGCGTCGGCGCCCACCAGGACGGCGCCGGCCAGGCCGCTGCGGGGTGCCACGATGCCGTCGATGATCCCGTAGGCCACGGCTTCTTCGGGGTCCATGAAGTAGTCACGGTCGATGTCGGCAGCCACCTGCTCCACCGACCGGCCACTGTGGTGGGCGATGATCTCCGCCATGCGTCGGGTGATGGCCAGCACCTCCCGGAGCTGGATCTCCATGTCGCTCGGGGCACCGCGGGTGCCCGCGCTCCCCTGGTGGATCATGATCCGGGCATTGGGCAGTGCGAAGCGCTTCCCCACCGCCCCACCGGCCAACACCATGGCGGCCGCCGACATCCCCATGCCCACACAGATGGTCGAGACGTCCGGCTGCACGTGCTGGATCACGTCGTAGATGGCCATGCCGGCGTAGGCCAGCCCGCCCGGCGAGTTGATGTACAGGGAGATGTCCTTCTCCGGGTCCTGCGCCTCCAGGTAGAGCATCTGCGAAATGATCACGTTGGCGATCTGGTCGTCGACCTCCTGGCCGAGGAAGACGATCCGCTCCCGGAGCAGGAGCGAAAAGATGTCGAAGGCGCGCTCGCCACGGGCGGACTCCTCCAGCACCGTGGGTACGAGGGTGGATCGCAGGACCATCGGGAGCCTCCAGTCAGCGCCCGCCGGTCGTTCCGACGGGTCGGCATCCTCGAGGTTATCTCATTGGTGAGATATCATGAACGAGATGATCCAACGGGACGCCGGGGGGACGAGATGAGCGGGGGGACGAGATGAGCGAGCGGCGCCACCAGTCGGTGTTCCCGGGATTCCGGGAGATGGCCGATCGGCGACAGGCGCTGAGCGACGAGTTGGTGGAGCGTCGTCGCTCCCTGGGCCTGTCCCAGACCGAGGTGGCGGCGCGTATGGGCACCTCGCAATCGGCCGTGGCCCGCCTCGAGGCCGGCAGCAAGGACGTCCTCCTCTCGACCGTCGACCGCTACGCGTCGGCCCTCGGGTGGGAGCTCGAGTGGTCGGTCCACGAGGTGTCCGATCCACCGAGGGGACTCCGATGACAGGCCCGGGCTGGCCACTGCACCCGTTGGGCGACCCGTACGCCACCGGCGACCCGGCCGAGTGGGTGCGCCGTCAGATGCTGGAGCGCCGAGTGGTCGGACTGTTCGGCCCCGTCGACGAGCGGTGCGCCACCGAGGTGGCGGCTGCCCTGATGACGCTCGACGCCACCGGCGACTCCGCCGTGGAACTGCAGATCGACAGCGCGGACGGATCCGTGGACGCGGCCATGGCCCTCATGGACGTGATCGATCTGCTCGGTGTCCCGGTCCACGCGTGGTGCACCGGTCGGGCCGGCGGACCGGCCGTCGGGGTGCTGGCCGTGTGCGGGCATCGGGTGGCATTCCCCCATGCCCGCATCCAGCTGACTGAGCCGAAGGTGTCGTTCAACGGCGACGCCCGGTCGGTTCACCAGCAGGCGGAGGAGCATCTGTCGCGGTGGGGCGCATTCTGCCGGCGCCTGTCCGACGCCACCGGCAAGCCACTGGACCGGGTGTGCGACGACACCGCCCGGGGTCGATTCCTGTCCCCCGGGGAGGCGGTCGACTACGGGATCCTCGACTCGGTGGCCGGTCCCGACGCACCGATCATCCGGCTACCCGGACGTCCACTGGGATTCCAACCGCGCTGAGCCTTTGGATCCGTCCTGAGCCGGGACGGCCCGGTCAGCCATTGGCCAGGCCCAGTGCCGAGTAGATCTGGCGGGTGGCCTTCGATCGGTTCAGTGTGTAGAAGTGCAGGCCGGGCACTCCCGCTTCCAACAGCTGCTCGCACAGTTCAGTGGCGCAGTCGATGCCCTCTTGGCGCACGGCCTCAGGACCGCCACGGGCATCGGCCGCCTCCAGACGCTCCACCATCCATCCCGGCACGGCCGCGCCCATCCGGGCCATCCCCGGGATCGAACTCAGCCGCTCGACCGGCATGATGCCCGGCAGCACCGGCTTGGTGACGTCCCGGTCGGCCAGGTCGGCCACCAGCGAGACGTACTCGTGCGCCTCGAAGAAGAACTGGGTGATGGCGAAGTCGGCCAGCGCCAGCTTGGCAGCCAGATGGTCCCGGTCGACCGCCCGGTCGGCCGAGAGCGGATGCCCTGCCGGCTGGGCTGCCACCCCGATGGAGAACCCGCCGATGGCCTTGGCCAGCTCGACCAACTCACAGGCGTGGGTCATCTCGCCGACAGTGGCGTCAGGGTCGGTCGGCGGATCGCCGCCGAGCGCCATCAGGTTCTCGATGCCGGACCGGCGCAGCTCCACCAGTATCTCGGCCAGCTCGAGTCGGGTGTGGGCGACGCAGATGAGGTGTGCCATCGGGACGAGGTTGGTCGTCCGTAGCATTCCGGTCACCAGGTCAACGGTCCGCCGCCGCGACTCGGCGCCGCCCCGATAGGTGACCGACACGAAGGACGGACTGAGCGGCTCGAGCTCGCGGAGGGTCGACACCAGGGTGGCCTGCTCGGCGTCGGTCTTCGGCGGGAAGAACTCGAACGAGTAGGTCTTGCCCTTGTCAAGGAGCTCGGCGATCCGGGTCATGGTCCGAACAGACTACTGCCGGGGGTCCGTTTCCCACTAGGGATGGGCCGATTCGGCCCGCCCAGGGGTGTCGCCGGCGGCCGACTCAGTGCCTACCGTTCGCCGGTGCCACGTGGGCCTGGAGCCGGGCGAGGGCGCCCTGCAGTTCGGCGTCCCTGTCCCGCCGGGCCTGGTCGGCCTCGGCCAGCTGCACCCCGGTCGGCGTTCCGGCCCCATGTCGCAGCAGGCGGTCGGCCTCGACGGCGAAGGCCAGGCCCCGTAGCGCGCCCGCCGCTGTGGTGGCGGAGCCTCCGGCCGCCGGGTCGGGCGCGGTGGACCCGGCGTGGTCGAGGGCGGTCGCGGCCCGCTCGACCTGGACGGCAACGGCACCGCGCAGCTCCTGGTCGTCAGAGGTGGCCGACGCCGACTGGAGCGCCTCGCGGGCGAGCCGGGCATCGCTGACGGCGGGGAGCGCCCGACGACGCCAGGCGTCACGTGCCGCCTTCCTGCTCCGGGAGACGTAGAGGAGGATCACCCCGACGATGGCGAGCACGAGGACCACCACCAGTGCAATGAGGCCCCACGGCGTCGAGGACGAGGCCGTCGTCCCCGGGATCGTGGTGGTCGTCGTCGGTTCGGTCGTCGTGGTGGTCGAGGAAGTCGTCGAGGTCGAGGTGGTCGTCGAGGAAGTGGTTGTGGTCGTCGGCGGGAGGGTCGAGGTGGTCGTCGGCTCGCTGGAGGTGGTGGTATCGGGCGTGGTGGTGGTGGTGGTCTGAACGAGGATCGCCGTGCGGGCGGGAGCCACGGTTGCACCGGCCGGCGCGGCGGCCAGGGTCAGAATGCAGGCGATGGCAGCGCCGGCGGCCAGACGACTCCCCATCCGCCGGACCGGACTCACCGGTCGGTTCTCCCGTAGTCATCCTCGAGGCGGACGATGTCGTCCTCGCCGAAGTAGTCACCGTGCTGGACCTCGACGAAGACCACCGGGGCGTCGCCGGCGTTCTCGATCCGGTGGTCGGTGCCCACCGGCACATCCACGGCATCACCCGACGACACTTGGCGGCGCACGCCGTCGAGGGTCACCACGGCGGTCCCGTGGACGATGAACCAGTGCTCGGACCGGCGGGCGTGGCGCTGATAGCTGAGGCGCTTGCCCGGCAGCACCTCGATCCGCTTGACCTTGAAGGTGGGACCGTCCTCCAGGACCGTATAGCTGCCCCACGGCCTCTGGTCGGTCTCCTGGCCTGCCCCATTCCTTGTGACGTCGGTCATGACGAACGCTCGGCGGCCCGTACGGCGTTGCGCAGCAGCATGGCCCGGGTCATCGGACCGACTCCGCCGATGCGCGGGGTGATCCACCCCGCCACCTCGGCCACACCTTCGTCGACATCGGACAAGAGCTTCCTTCCTTCCCACGAAGTTCCGGCACCGACCACTGCGGCACCTGGCTTGATCATGTCGGCCGTCACCAGGCCGGCGCGTCCCGCGGCAGCCACGACCACATCGCCCTGACGCACCAGCCCGGCCATGTCCTCGACACCAGTGTGCACCACGGTGACCGCGGCGTTGCAGCCCGGCCGCTTCATGGCCAGCAGCAGCGCCAGCGGGCGGCCGATGGTGAGGCCCCTCCCGATCACCACCACGTGCTTGCCCTCGACGGGGACGTCGTTGGCACTGAGGAGCTCCACGATGCCGGCCGGCGTACAAGGCAGCGGACCGTTGGCTCCCATCACCAGGCGGCCGAGGTTCACCGGGTGGAGGCCGTCGACGTCCTTGTCGGGATCGACCGCCAGCAGTGTCCGTTCCTCGTCGAGCCCGGCGGGAAGGGGCAGCTGGACCAGATAGGCGTGGATGGCCGGGTCGGCATTGAAGCGGGCGATCACCGCGTCCAGCTCCGCCTGGGACGCGTCGGCAGGGAGGTGCTCGTGGGCCGACGCGATGCCGACTTCGTCGCAGTCGGCATGCTTCATGGCCACATAGCGGGCGCTCGGACCGTCGTCGCCCACCAGAATGGTCCCGAGCCCGACGGTGATCCCGGCCGACCGTAAGCCGGCCACACGGTCGGTCACCTCGGCCCGCACCCGGGCAGCGAGGAGCTCGCCGTCCAACAGGGTCGCCGTCATGGTCGCTCTCTCAATCCTGGTCCCATCGTCGGTCCGTCCAGTCGCGGTCTCGGGGTGGGTGACGCACATCGCCTGGCGGCGGGTGCGGCCCCTGTTCAGTGGCGGAAATGGCGTTCGCCGCCTGCCATGACCATAGCGATCCCCGCCTCGTCGGCCGCTGCGATCACCTCGGCGTCCCGGATCGATCCCCCGGGCTGGACCACGGCGGCCACTCCGGCGTCGGCCAACACCATCAGTCCGTCGGGGAAGGGGAAGAACGCGTCGGAGGCGGCGGCTCCCCCCGTGGCCCGGTCCCCCGCCTTGGCCACGGCGATCTCGGCGGCCACCACCCGCGACTGCTGGCCGGCACCGACGCCCACGGCCTGCCCGCCGGTGACCACGGCGATGGCATTGGAGGTGGTCCGGGCACAGACCTTCCAGGCGACACGCAGGTCCCGCCACTGGTCCCCGGTGGGCTGGAGCCGGGTGGCAACCTGCCATGTGGACGGGTCCTGGAGGAAACGGTCGGCCTCCTGGACGAGGACGGTGGCACCCAGGAACCGGTATTGGCGAACCAGCGGCTCGGGCCCTGGTGCGGACAGCAGCCGGGTGGCTTTGCGTTTCGACGAGAGCTGCTCGAGGGCGTCGTCGTCGTAGGCGGGAGCGATGATCACGTCGGCCTGAGGGCCTTCCTTGATCGCCTCGGCCACGGCCAGGGTGACCCGCCCACCGATGGCCACGATGCCACCGAAGGCCGACTGCGGGTCGCACTCGAGCGCACGCTCGTAGGCGCGGACCAGATCGGCGTCGATGGCCGCCCCGCACGGGTTGGCGTGCTTGATGATGGCCACGGCCACCTCGTCGGGACCGTCGGTCAACTCGTGGACGAGCCGCCAGGCCGCGTCGGCGTCGAACACATTGAGGTACGAGAGTTCCTTTCCGCCGTACTGGACGACCTCGTCCCACCAGGACCGCTGGCCGACCACCCGGTAGCGGGCGCCGTGCTGGTGGGGGTTCTCCCCGTAGCGCAGGGACCCGGCACGCTCGAGTGTCAGGTGGATCGATTCGGGAAGAAGGGCGGCGACCTCGAGATCGATGGCGGCTCCGGTGTCGGCCCGGGCGGCCTGCTCCCGCTCGTCGAGCCACTCGACGATGGCGGCGTCATAGCCGGCGGTGTGGGCGAAGGCCTGACGGGCGAGACGACGACGGGTCTCGATCGAGATGGCACCGTCCCTTCGCAGCTCCTCCAGCACCGGGCCGTAGTCGGCCGGGTCGACGACCACGGCGACGTGGTCGTGGTTCTTGGCCGCGGCCCGGACCATGGTGGGGCCGCCGACGTCGATCAACTCGATGGACGGATCCGACGAGAACGGGTAGAGATTGCAGACCACCAGGTCGATGAGGCCGATGCCCAGGCGCTCGAGAGCATCGAGGTGGTCGGGCTTGGAGCGGTCGGCCAGGATCCCGCCGTGGATCACCGGGTGGAGGGTCTTGACCCGTCCGCCCAGCATCTCCGGGGCACCGGTGAGGTCGGCAACTTCAACGTGGTCGATACCCGCAGCGGTCAGCGCGGCCGACGTACCGCCGCTCGAGACGAGCTCCCAGCCCAGGGCCGACAGCCCCCGTGCCAACTCCTCGATCCCGGTCTTGTCGTAGACGGACAGCAGTGCCTTCATTCGGTGTTCTCCTCCGGTGCATGGGACTCGGGTGATGGTCCCCCACCGACGGGCTGGGTCGCCAGGTCGTCGATGAAGGTCCGGATGGTGGCCGGGTAGAGCGTGCGCTCGACGGCCTTGATGCGCTCGTGGAGCGATTCCTCGGTGTCGTTCGGGAGGATCGCCACTTTGGCCTGGGCGAGGATCGGACCGGTGTCCATCTCCAGATGGGCCACGTGGACGGTGGTACCCGTCTCGTGGGCGCCGGCGGCCAGTGCCTCGCGGACGGCGTGCCACCCCGGGAATGCCGGGAGTAGCGCCGGATGGGTGTTGAGGATGCGCCCGGGGAATGCGTCGTGCACGGGCCGGTCCAGGACCGTCCCGAATCCGGCCATCACCACCACGTCGACCCCGGCATCCACCAACACGCCGGTGACCTCGCGGGTGAAGGCGTCGCGGTCGAATCCGGAGCCGAAGCCGCCGAACGCGGCCCGGTCGATCAGGACCGAGGGGATGCCGGCGGACGCGGCCACTTCGAGGGCACGACACCGACGGTCGGCTGCGACCAGGTCGACCGGGAGATCGGTGGCCAGGATCGCCTCCAGGATGGTGCCGCTCCCCGACGCCAGCACTCCGATCCTGACTTTTGCCGACTCGGCGTCAGGTGTCGTTCCGGGGGCCACGGGCGCACGCTACCAGCGGCTTCGATGGCGGCGGCCGGGTCGGCGTACGGACGCGGGTCGACCGCAGTGCGGTGCGACCAGCACGAGGTACCAGGTGATGTCGCCCGTTCGGCCTGCCCACCGAAACGGGTCCGACACCACCCTGCCCCCCTGCCCGGGGACCGCCCCTCGTGATGTATTCATCGGCTGCCCCGCGAAACAACCGAAGCGTTGCCGTCGGGCTGAAACAATCTTGCAACCAAAGCCCCGAACGCCCCGGACGCTGATTTCGGCGGACACTGCGAGGTATCGCACACACCGGCAATGCGCTCCGTGCCGGCTGACGCGTTCAAGGCGCCGGGTGGCCGAGCGACTCGAGGGCCGCTCCGTCGAACGCCTCGAGTGAGCCGAGGACCAGATCGCAGAAGCCCCATCGGGACGAGGCGAGTGCGGCCGGCTCGGGCACGGCGACCACCCGCATGCGCGCCGCCTTGGCGGAGATGGCACCGTTGAACGAGTCCTCGAATGCGAGGCAGGAGGTCGGGTCGACACCGAGCTTGGCCGCCGTCGACAGGTAGGCACCCGGATGGGGCTTACCGTGTGGCTCCCATTCGGCCGAATGCCACGCCGACATGGAGGAGGTGAGTCCGAGCCGGTCCAGCGCCGCTTCGATGACCTGGGCGTAGGAGCCCGAGCAGACGGCCATCGGAATGGATCGGTTGCGGCACAGGTCAACCACGTCCAGTGCGCCGGGCATCGGCTCCCCCATCGACTCGATGAGCTCCGCCACCCGGGCCGTCACGGCCCGCTCGACCTCGACCGGCTCCAGCCCACTCCACGGCCGGCGCTCGTACCAGTGCAGCACGGCGTCGTCGATCCGCAGGCCCATGGTCTGACGGGTCTCGGCCTCGGTCAAGTCGACCCCGACGGTGGCGAACACTTCGCGTTCGGCGCGACGCCAGAACGGCTCCGAGTCGATGAGCAGGCCGTCGAGGTCGAACACCACCGCCCCGACGGGCCGCCCGGCGAAGGCGTCGGCGGACGGGACTCCGGTGCCCGGCGCGCCCGGATCGGAGGAGGCCGACAGCGTCGTCAGCCCAGCTTTCGGACGACGTCGACCATGGCTTCGCCGGCCTCTGTCGGGTTGAGGGCGACGGTCACACCGGCGGCAGCCAGCGCATCCATCTTGGCCTGGGCGGTGCCCTTGGAACCCGAGATGATCGCTCCGGCATGACCCATCTTGCGTCCGGGAGGTGCAGTCACCCCGGCCACGTAGGACACCACCGGCTTGGTCACCGATGAGGCGATGAACTCGGCGGCCTCCTCTTCGGCCGATCCGCCGATCTCACCGATCATCATGATGGCGCGGGTGTCGGGGTCGGCCTCGAAGGCGGCCAGGCAGTCGATGAAGCTGGTGCCGGGTACCGGGTCGCCGCCGATTCCGACGCAGGTGGTCTGGCCGACGCCCTGCTGGCTGAGTTCGTGGAGCGCCTGGTAGGTCAGCGTTCCCGATCGACTCACGATGCCCACCGGGCCACCGGGCATGGCGATGTCACCCGATGTGATGCCGATGTTGCACTTGCCGGGCGAGATGATCCCGGGGCAGTTGGGGCCGAGAAGGCGGGTGCCCGGGAAGTCGCGGACCAGACGGTTGTAAGCCAGTGCCTCGTCCTGAGCCGGGATGCCTTCGGTGATGCACACCACGAAGGGCACCCCGGCTGCGGCGGCCTCCACGATGGCATCGGCGGCGAACTTCGGCGGCACCGAGATGAACGAGGCGTTGGCGCCGGTCGCCTCCACCGCCTCGGCCACGGTGGCGAACACCGGGATCCCCTCGATGTCCTCGCCGCCCCGCTTCGGGTTGGTGCCGGCGACCACCTGGGTGCCGTAGGCCCGGTTGCGGAGCCCGTGGTAGAGGCCCTGGCTGGTCGGGCTGATTCCCTGCACCACGACTTTGGTTGTCTCGTCTACGAAGATGCTCACGACTTGCCTCCAGCTAGGGCGACCGCCCGGCGGGCGGCATCGAGCATGGTCGGCTCGGCGACCAGGCGATCGGACAGGTGCGTCGCCAGGATCTCGCGTCCGGCCACGGCATTGGTGCCATCGAGCCGGAGCACGATGGGCGAACTGATCTCCACGCGGTCGAGGGCTTCGAGCACGCCCTTGGCCACCTCGTCGACGCGGGTGATGCCGCCGAAGATGTTGACGAAGATCGACTTCACGGCCGGGTCGGAGTTGATGACCTCGAGGGCGGCCGCCATGACGTCGGCATTGGCGCCGCCGCCGATGTCGAGGAAGTTGGCCGCCGAGCCGCCGCACTGGTTGACCACGTCGAGCGTGCTCATGGCCAGTCCGGCGCCGTTGGCGATGATGCCCACCGATCCCGAGAGCCCGATGTAGTTGAGGCCGCGCTCCTTGGCCCGGGTCTCGCGCTCGTCTTCGACGTCACTGCCGGCGAAATCGTCCCATTCGGGGTGTCGGTATGCGGCGTTGTCGTCGAGGGTGACCTTGGCGTCCAGTGCGTGCACCCGACCCTCGGGGGTGAGGATGAGGGGGTTGATCTCGGCGAGGTCGCAGTCACCCTCGGTGTAACAGGCGTAGAGCTTGACGAGCAGCTCGGCGGCCTGCTCGCGGGCCTCCTCGTCGAGCTCGGCCCGGGCCACCCACTCGGTGGCCACCTCGAGTGTGAGCCCGTCGACGGGATCGATGTGGATCAATGCAATCGCATCCGGGTTGGTGACGGCCACCTCCTCGATCTCCACGCCGCCTTCGGCCGACAGCATGCCGAGATGCATCTTGGCGCTCCGATCGAGCGTGAAGCTGGCGTAGTACTCCTTGGCGATGTCCGAGGCGTGTTCCACCCACAGTCGCTTGACCACGTGGCCCTTGATGTCCAGGCCGAGAATGTTGCCGGCGTGCAGTCGGACCTCGTCGGCATCATTGGCGAGCTTGACGCCGCCGGCCTTGCCGCGGCCACCCACTTTGACCTGCGCCTTGACGACGACCGGGTAGCCCGACTCCTCCGCCTGGGCCACGGCTTGATCGACGGTGTCGGCCACCCCTCCTTTGGAGATGGGGATGCCGTATCGGGCGAAGTACTGCTTGCCCTGGTACTCGAAGAGATCCACCGGATCCGTTCCTCTCTGCCTGCTCGGCGTGTTCTGGTTTCGACTGACTACGAATAGTTCGTGTTGTTTACATGCATCTTGCTGATGCGCCCGGTCCGCATGCGAGACAGCGGCGTCGCCCGGTCGCCTACCGGCGGGGTGGAGAGAGGTTCGTGCAGATGGGCGAGCCCTCGTGCGTCGCCGTCACCGTGGGGTCAGGCCACCTCTCCGTCATCCCCTTCGTCATCAGCTTCACGCTCGTCCAGTGCCTCGCCCAACCAGATCCCGATCGCGGGAAGAGGGGCACCGGGGGTGAAGACCTCGGCCACCCCCATCTCCTTGAGGACCGGGATGTCGGCCTCGGGGATGATGCCGCCGACCAGGACCAGGACGTCGTCCCGGCCCTGCTCCTTCAGACCGTCGATCACCCGGGGGACCAGGGTCAGATGGGCACCGGACAGCAGGGAGAGCCCCACGGCGTCGGCGTCCTCCTGGATGACCGCCTGGACCACCTGGTCGGCTGTCTGGTGGAGACCGGTGTAGATGACCTCGAACCCGGCGTCGCGCAGGGCCCGGGCGATGACTTTTGCGCCGCGGTCGTGGCCATCCAAACCGGGTTTGGCGACTACCACTCGATAGGGGCGCTTCACGGCGGCAGATACTAGGCGCTGACAGGCCGCTAGCGCCCATCCGGGATCTCGACCAGCCTTGGATGGTCCACCACCCCGGTGGCCAGGCCCTACCCTGGGGGGCGCCGTCCTCCCTCAGGGGAGGCCGTTCCGACCAACCTGCGGGAGCGACCCGACCATCGATGAGGACGCAGTGACGAAACCGGCCGAGGCGGTGGACCGACCCGACGACAAACCCCCAGCACCCGTGGGTCCGCCGGAGTCGCTGGTCCACGGGCTCGTCCGATTGGCCCGTCCCCGGCAGTGGGTCAAGAACGTCCTGGTGTTCGTGGCGCCGGCCGCTGCCGGCGTACTCTTCCACCAGGGTGTCCTGGGCCATGCCGCCGGAGCGTTCGGCATCTTCTGCCTGGCCGCCACCGGCACCTACTTCGTGAACGACGCGATGGACGCGGCGGCCGACCGGGAGCACCCGTCCAAGCGGTTCCGACCGGTTGCCGCCGGAGTCGTCCCGGTCTCACTGGCCGTCACCATCGGGGCGGTATTGATGGCCACGTCGGTCGGGTTGGGCATACTCCTGGCCGGATGGCACCTCGGCGTGGTCATGGGGACCTACGTCGCCGTGCAACTCGCCTACTCCTTCGGCCTCAAGAACGAGCCCATTCTCGATCTGGCCTGTGTCAGCGCGGGATTCATCCTGCGGGCCGTGGCTGGTGGTGTGGCGACGTCGGTCAGCCTCTCCAATTGGTTCCTCATCGTCGTGTCCTTCGGGTCGCTGCTGGTAGTGACCGGCAAGCGGTCGGGGGAGAAGAAGCTGCTCGCCGACGACGGCGCCGACCACACCGCCATCCGCCAGACCCTCGGCCTGTACACGCCGTCCTTCCTGCGCACCGTCCGCACACTGTCGGCCGCCGTGACCGTCAGCGCCTACTGCCTGTGGGCCTTCGAACGGGCCGCCCAGGTCCATCCCGGTCACGACCCGGTCTGGTTTCAGCTGACGATCATCCCGTTCGTGATCGCCCTCCTCCACGTGCTGCGGCTCCTCGACTCAGGAGCGGGTGCCGCTCCCGAGGACCTCGCCATCAAGGACCACCGGCTGCAGCTCTACGGTGCCTGCTGGGTCATCCTCTTCGCCATCGGCGTCTACGCCTCATGACCGCACCGCGATCCCGGCGCGAGCTGCTCACCGGGTGGGGGCGGACAGCGGCGACGTCGGCCGATGTGGTCCATGCGGTCCATCCGTCGCTGGTCGACGACGCACTGGCCGCTTCCGGGGCGCCCACCGGGGCCCGCGGGGGTCGCGGGCTGGTGGCCCGCGGCATGGGTCGGAGCTACGGCGATGCCGCCCAGAACGCCGGCGGCACCGTGGTCGACACGACCTGGCTCGACGGCGTCCACTCGATCGACCTCGCCACCGGTCGGCTGACCATCGGTGCCGGGGTGAGCCTCGAGACGCTGATGGAGCGATTCGTGCCGATGGGCTGGTTCGTGCCGGTTACACCCGGGACCCGGCTCGTCTCGGTGGGTGGCGCCATCGCCGCCGACATCCACGGCAAGAACCACCACGTCGACGGCAGCTTCTGTTCCCATGTCGTATCGATGACGATCGCCACCCCCACCGGTACCCACGTCGTGGGCCCCGACGCCGACCCCGACCTGTTCTGGGCCACCGCCGGCGGGATGGGCCTGACCGGTGTGATCACCGAGGCCACCATCCAGATGATCCCGGTCGAGACCAGCTACATGCTGGTCGACACCGAGCGGGCCGTCGACCTCGACGACGTGATGGACAAGATGCTGACCGGCGACGACGACTACCGGTACTCGGTGGCATGGATCGACTGCCAGTCGACCGGGAGGCGCCTCGGCCGCTCGGTCCTCACCCGCGGCGACCATGCCCGTCTGGCCGACCTGCCGACCCGCCTGTCGTCCGACCCCGACCGGGCTCGGGCGTTCGCCCCCCGGCAGCTGGCCCGGGTGCCACTCACCCCTCCGAGCGGGCTGCTCAACCCGCTGACCGTCGGCGCCTTCAACGAGTTCTGGTTCCGCAAGGCCCCGAAGCGCCAGCTGGGCAGACCGCACCATATGACCGGCTTCTTCCACCCGCTGGACGGAGTCGGTGGATGGAACCGGCTCTACGGCCCGAACGGGTTCCTCCAGTACCAATTCGTGGTTCCCGACGCCGCCGGCGAGACGGTCCGCAGCATCATCGAGCGCCTCACCCGCCTCCGCCTGGCTTCGTTCCTCGCCGTGCTCAAGCGCTTCGGACCGGGCGACCCGGGACCGCTGTCGTTCCCGATGGCCGGTTGGACCCTTGCCCTCGACCTGCCGGTCGGCAGCGACGGGCTCGACCTGTTGCTCGACGACCTCGACGAGGAGGTGTTGAAGGCCGGTGGACGGATCTACCTGGCCAAGGACTCGCGCCTCGGCCCCGACGCCTTCCGGGCCATGTACCCGTCGATCGAACGCTTTCTGGAGGTGCGCGCCCGGGTCGACCCGGCCGGAATCCTCCGGTCCGACCTCGGTCGCCGCCTCGGGCTCTGCTCCGACGTCGACCCCGTCCCCATCCACGCACCACCCGAACCACAAGGACCGACCACATCATGATCGACGCCACCGGGCGCCCCCAGTCCGTGCTCGTCCTCGGAGGAGCTTCCGAGATCGCCCAGGCCGTCGTGGCCAAGCTCGTCCCCGGCCGATGCCGGACGGTGGTGCTCGCCGGACGTCCGAGCGAGCGGCTCGACGCCGCCGCCGAGGCCGCCCGGGCCGCCGGGGCCGACGTCGTGGAGACGGTCTCCTTCGACACCACTGACCTCGCCGGCACCCCGACCGTCATCGAGGACCTGTTCTCCCGGTTCGGCGATATCGACCTGGTATTGGCGACCGCCGGCATCCTCGGTGACCAGGAGGACCTCGAGTCCGACCCCCTCGCCGCAGCCGAGCTGATCACCACCAACTTCACCGGCCTGGCCGCCGCCCTTCTGGCCGCCGCCGGACGGATGAGGGCCCAGGGACACGGCCGCATCGTGGTCCTGTCGTCGGTGGCCGGTGACCGTCCCCGCAAGGCGAACTACATCTACGGCTCGACCAAGTCCGGGCTCGACGCCTTCGCCCAGGGCCTGGGGGACTCGCTGGTCGGGTCCGGAGTCGGCGTGACCGTCGTGCGCCCCGGCTTCGTGGTCGGCCGGATGACCGAGGGGATGGACCCCGCCCCGTTCGCCACCACCCCCGAAGCGGTGGCCGACGCGGTGGTTGCCGGGATCGCCTCGGGGGCCGATGTCGTCTACGCGCCGCCCGTCCTGCGGTGGGTCTTCGCCGTCATGCGCCAACTGCCCCGCGCCGTGTGGCGCCGGATGCCGGGCTGAGCCGGGACACTCCACCGTCGGGATTGTGGTCCGGGAGACTGCTTGTTTCCCCAGGTAGAGCCGAGATCAGCTCCCGACGGGAAGGACGGATCGGGCTAGGGTTCGCCAATGGCCAACCAGCGGCGGCCGGCCGTTCGCCCGCTTCATCCGATGGCTGTTGACTGACGGCCGATCAGCCGGTGCCGGCCGAGCCGGAGCCATCGGACGAGCGCTCACCTCATGGCCCTTGGCCACGGTCGCCGCCGTCGTCGCCGTGCTCGTCGGCACCGTGCACATCATCGCGTCAGCCGGCCAACCGCTCGTCTTCGGTGGGGACCAGGCGGTACTGGCGATCCGTGTCCACGACGCGACGCAGCTCCACGCCACGCTCGGGCCGTACTCACGGTTCGGATGGAGCCATCTGGGTCCGACGCTCTTCTACCTCTTCGCTCCGGCCTACTCACTCAGCAGCGGCAATACCTGGTCATTGCTGGTCGACTGTCTGCTCGTCAACGGTGCGGCGATCGTCGCCACCGTCGCCGTCGTCCGCAACTTCGCCGGAGAGTGGGCGGCCCGCTGGGCGTTGCTGTTCACCGGCGCGGTACTGCTGACCCTCGGCGCCGTATCCGTCGAGACGCTCTGGAACCCGAACCTCGAAGGCCCAGCGGTGCTCCTCCTCCTCGTACTCGGCGCCGGTGCGTTCTCCGGTTCGCCTCTCGCCATCGTCGGAGTAGCCCTGGTCGGCACCTATCTGGTCCAGACCGACATCGGCACGGTGCCCATCGTCGCCATCTCCGGCGGATGCGCGGTGATCGGGTGCATTGCCGTGCGGGTCAAGCGCTGGATATCGGCACGGTCCCGTCAGTCTGGCGATCACCAACCGCCCGCTGGCAACTTGCAATCGGCCTCCGTGGCCGAACCCCGGACGGAGGCGAGAAGTCCCTGGGGTCGGCGAGTGGTGATGTGGATGCTCGCCGTTGGCGGGATGGCTGTCGTCGTCCTCGCCTGGATACCACCGACCCTCCAACAGCTCCATGGGCACCCCGGCAACATCTCCAAACTGGTCCGCTTCTTCACCACCACCCAGAACGGACCCGGCACGAGCGGATCCAACCACACGTTGTCCCAGGCGTGGCACGTGGCGGCCAATACCATCAGCATGGTCCCGTACGGCGCCGCCCCGGCGACGGCCCCGTTCAGCGTCACAACGACCGCCCGCGAGGTGGTCCTCGTCATCACTCTGGGCGCCGCCACAGCCGCCATCATCTGGGGCTGGCGACAACGGAACGCCTTCGCCATCGGCTTGGGCCTGATGTCGCTGATCGGGTTGGTCACCGCCGTGATCGCCGCCATGCGGATCGTCGGGCAGACCTACTCGTACCTGTTGCTCTGGGCGGTGTTCATCCCGGTCCCGGCTTGGACTGCCATCGCACTCCTCGCCGGAGCCTGGGCGACGGCGGGACGGCGTCGCCTCGCTGCGCGCCGATGGATGCCCGTGCTGGCTGGAGTGGCCACCTGTGCACTCCTGGCCCCGATTGCCGTCTTCGCCTGGGAGGCGAGCCACGTCCCCTGGGATGCTTCGGCAGCTGACCCGCAGATCACGACGATCACGTCGTTCGTCACCCACCAGCTCCGACATTCGCCCTCCAAGCGGGTCGTCGTGGTCATCGCCAACGGTGACCGGTGGCCGGTGGCCGCAGGGGTGATCCTCGAATTGATCGACGACGGATACGACCCCCAGGTCCAACCGCTCTGGGCGTTCATGTTCACTTCGCGCTATGTAGCCGGACCGGCACCGGCCGCCGACCTCGTCTTGAGCGATCCGCCCGGCTCGCCGACCACCGCCCCGGCGGGCGCTCCATCGGTGACGGTAGCGGGAACCTTCGGCCCGACCATCGCCCAGTTCGCCCAACCCCCTGCCTGAGCAGAACCGGACGGCGAACCACCGGCGCTCCACGAACGCCAACGAACCGGCCCACGGAGTCCCACATACCATCGTGACCATGGCGTTACTTCTGAGGTCGTTCGAGATCGAGGACGAGGAAGCGGCAGTGGCGGCGCATCGGGACTTCGTCCGAGACAATTTCCGCTTTCTGCTGGACTACCGGGAGGGGATGGAGTGGCTGGAATGGATCCAGGGAACAGAGCGGATCCGGACCGGTGTGGACCTTCCTGCTGACAGGGTTCGTGCCGCATTCCTCGCCGCAGCGGTCGATGGGAGGCTCGTCGGTCGGGTCTCTATTCGATTCGAACTCAACGAGTGGCTCGCCCGTGAGGGAGGCCACATCGGCTTTGGCGTGCTGCCTGCATTTCGGCGGCACGGATACGCCACCGAGATTCTTCGCCAAGCGGTGGCCATAGGGCGCCAAGAAGGGATCCAGCGGCTGCTGGTCATCTGCGATGAGGACAACGTGGGGTCGGCCGCTGTCATCGAGCGATGCGATGGGATCTTTGAGGGCCGGGCTATCGGAGAGGACGGGAAGCCGATTCTCCGATATTGGATCTGACCGGGTCTGGGTCCCCGGAACGTCGGACACGAATATGCTCGGCGAGTGTTCCAGTTGCAGCCGGTTGGCCCTCAACACGAGTCGGCTGTCCTCACCTTTGAGAGAGACAATCGGGCGTACTTCGCACAGTCGATCAGCGACCGAGGCGACTCCTACTTCGAGCAGTTTCCGGAGCGGCATCGAGAACTGATGGCGGAGCAGGAGGACGGTGCCGGTGCCTTCTACGTGCTCGTTGATGAGAACGGTGCGGTGGTGGGCCGCTTCAACCTCTACGACCTCGGGGATGGGACGGCGCGGGTCGGTTACCGTGTTGCCGAGGGAGTCTCTGGCCGGGGTGTGGCGACCTCGGGGCTACAGGCGCTGTGCCGGGTCGCACGTGAGGACATCGGATTGCGCACGCTCACGGCGGCTGCGAATGATGACAACGTCGCGTCACAACGAGTGCTTCTCAAGGCTGGATTCGCTTACGTGGCACCGACTGAAGTGGCGGGACGCCAGGGCTCGTTGTTCGATATCGACCTTGTGGAGCGGTGAGTTGGAGGCCAAAGCCACCGGGGCTCGCCCCGTCCCGGCTATTCCAGAGGCGTGGCCCATGCCGGAAGTGCCGGTTGACGGCCCGGGCATCGCCCCGCGGCTACGGACGATCGCTCGCGATCTACCCCTGGTCCGGTCGGACCGGCCATCGACGAATGCCGGCGGGTAGGCGCCGATCAGCGGGCAGCCGCTGCCATTCTGGTCAAGAATCCCGTGGTCAGCTGTTGCTCAGTCCGACCGGGACTACGGCCCGGGCCCCCGAAGCCAATGGTGTATCCGGACAGATATTTGATCGCACCCTCGAGCCTTCCGCTCCCGGCGACGATGAGATCTCCGTAGAACTGGGTCGTGGGGCTTCCCGAGCCACCGAGCTGATACCGGAAATGGAACCCGATGGCTTGCACGCCGGCAACCCTGGGAGCTACGAACGCGTCGTAGACGGGCGCCTGCGGGACGTCCAAGAACGGGGCCTGCTTCCACAGACTGAGGCACGGCGATAACGCCAGACTTGAGTATCGGGCAAGATCCGAGCGCTCAACGGAAGCAGACGAGACCTGGACGACCGTCGAGCTTGCCGACGGTCCCCCCGGTTCTGTGAATAGGTCAGAATCAAACACCTTTGGCTCGTTGTACTCAGAACTGGCCCCCGTGAGTATTCCGACTCCCGAGCTGCTTGCCCCGAGGCATGAAGTCAAGACGTCATTGCGACCAATCGGATCATTGGGACGAATCGGAGAGACGATGTATCCGCCATCGTCAGTGACCTTCCAACCGGGGGGCGACTCGGACTTTTCCAGATTGACCGAAAGAGCGGAGAGGCCTTGATCGGTTCCAGGGGGTGGTCCGATCTGGTCGCTTGGCGGTTGGGATTCCGGCAATGAGATATTCCGCAGATGAGATACCGATTCATCGGCCTGCGAGTGGATTTCAACAGTTGCCACGGCGATCAGCGTGACCACGGCCAGCGCGACAACCAACATGGTCCGGTTGGGATTCATCGTTTCGCCGCCGATAGTCATTGCACATGCAATTTCGTCCGACACACTCTGCAGCTTGAGCTTTGATCGTTCGAACTCAGATGGCCGCAATTGCCAGTGCTTCGGGACCTGATCCAGGCGTAGGGATCTGAGTTGCCGGCGAGGAACCTGGTCAGGCGCGTTTGATCGGGGCCATGCGCAACAGCAGCTTCTTCCGGCCCACGGAGGTGAAGATGACCTCGGCTTCGGCGTCGTCGCCGGTTCCGGCGGTCGACACGACCCGACCTTCGCCCCACGAGCCGTGGACGACCACATCGCCCACCTCCAAGCCGAGCAGCTCGGCCCCGGTGGTGGCCGGGGCACGTCGGCGGCGGCCGTCGGGGTAGAAGGCCCCCTCCCCGGGCGACACACCGGTGCCGAACGCCGAACGACCGGGAGTCCCCTCCCGGCGGACTCCGTCCTCCCGGGACCCGTACCCACCCGTCCCCCCGGGTCCCGAGCCGTACCCCGAGGTGCCGCGGGACGAGTCCCAGCTCCGTTCGGCGACGATGTCGCGCACCAACTCGGCCGGGATCTCGTTGAGGAAGCGACTCGGGAGGCTCGGACCACCGCGTCCATAGATCATCCGGCTCCACGCGTGCGAAAGGTAGAGATGCCGCTCGGCCCGGGTGATCCCGACGTAGCAGAGTCGGCGCTCCTCTTCGAGCTCGACCGGGTCGCCGAGGGAGCGCATGTGGGGGAAGATGCCGTCCTCCATGCCGACCAGGAACACCGCCGGAAACTCGAGTCCCTTGGCGATGTGCATCGTCATCAGCGACACCTTGGTGCCGTCGCCCCCGAGTTCGTCGGAGTCGGCCACCAGCGCGGTGGCTTCCAGGAACTCTGGGAGCGTGCGGTATTCCGAGACCCGCCCGACCAGGGTGTCGACGTTTTCGACACGTCCGAGGGCCTCGATGGTCCCTTCCGACAGCAGCTCGCTCCGGTAGCCGGTGCGCTCGACGATGGCCGCGGCGAGGTCCCCGGGGCTGAGGAAGGTGGGGACCTCCATCGAGGCTGGGTCGGAAAGGGACGGCGTCGTGACCCCTGACACTTCCGGCGTCGGGCCCGCCTCACCGGAGTCCTCCGCCAGGCCCGGAGCCAACGCGTCGCCGTTCTCGTCGACCAGGTCGGGCACGGCCATGTGCGATCGCAACTCGGCCAGCAGGTCGGCCAGATCCTCCAGCGACTTGCCAGCCCGGCCCCCCACACCGGCCTCGCCGGCCTCCGCTACCGCCTCGCCGAAGGAGATCCCCCGCAGGCCGGCAAACCCCGCCAGCTTGGCCACCGACGTGTCACCCACCCCCCGCTTGGGCACGTTGACGATACGACGCCAACTCACTTCATCGTCGGGGTTGACCAGCACCCGCAGGTAGGCGAGAACGTCCTTGATCTCCTTGCGGTCGTAGAACTTCGTGCCGCCCACCACCTTGTAGGGGACCTCGGCCCGTGCCATCCCCTCTTCGAGTGCGGCGCTCTGGGCGTTCGTCCGGTAGAAGATGGCGACGTCACCCCACCGGAGGCCCTGCTCGCTGCGGAGGCGGACGATCTCGTGGGCCACCCACTCGGCCTCGTCATGCTCGTCCTCGGCGCGGTAGCGGACGATCTGGTTGCCGGCACCCTGGTCGGTCCACAGCGTCTTGGGCTTGCGGGACACGTTGTTGGTGATGACGGCGTTGGCGGCGTCGAGGATGGTCTGGGTGGAGCGGAAGTTCTGATCGAGGGTGATGGCGGTGGCGTCCGGAAAGGCCTGTTCGAAATCGAGGATGTTGGAGATGTCGGCACCCCGGAACCGGTAGACCGACTGGTCGCTGTCCCCCACCACCACGATGTTGCGGTGCCCGCCGGCCAGCAGCACGGCGAACGCGTTCTGGACGGCATTGGTGTCCTGGTACTCGTCGATCAGGATGTGGGTGAACCGGGTCCGGTAGTGCTCGAGGACATCGGGGTGCTCACGGAATAGGCGGACGACGTTGAGCAATAGATCGTCGAAGTCCATGGCGTTGGCGGCCAACATCCGCCGCTGGTAGAGATCGAAGACGTCAGCGATGCGCCGGTCGAAGATGGAGATGGCCGCCTGGCGGAACTCGGTCGGTCCCTGTTGTCGGGACTTGGCCTGGCTGATCTGTCCGAGCATGGACCGGGGCGAGATCTTCTTGGTGTCGATGTCGAGTTCGCGGGCGATGATCTCGATCAGCCGGCGGGAGTCGGCGTCGTCGTAGATGGTGAACGAGCCCTTGTAGCCGAGCAGGTCGCCATGGGCCCGCAGGATCCGCACACATGCCGAGTGGAACGTCGAGACCCACATCCGGTTGGCGCGGGGCCCGACCAGTTCCGCCACCCGCCGACGCATCTCGTCGGCCGCCTTGTTGGTGAAGGTGATGGCCATGATCTGCCACGGCGCGGCGTCACGGGTGGCGATGAGGTGGGCGATCCTCCGGGTGAGGACGCGGGTCTTGCCCGAACCGGCACCGGCCACGATGAGTAGCGGGCCGCCCCGATGGGTGACCGACGCCGCCTGGGAAGGTGTCAGTCCGGCCACCAATTCGTCGGGCCCTACCGGCTGGAACCGGGGAGTACCACCGGAGTCCGGCCGTCCTTCGTCGGGGTGGTCGCCGGGGCCCCCGCCCCACGCGGTCATTCCCACTCGATGGTGCCGGGCGGCTTGGACGTGATGTCCAGGGCCACACGGTTGACGCCCTCCACCTCGTTGATGATGCGGGAGGAGAGGCGCTCGAGCAGGTCATAGGGCAGGCGGGCCCAATCGGCCGTCATGGCATCGTCGCTGGTGACAGCCCGGATGATGATCGGGTATGCGTAGGTCCGGCCGTCGCCCATGACGCCGACCGTGCGGACAGCGGGAAGGACGGCGAAGCTCTGCCACAGATCGCGGTAGAGACCGGCCTTGCGGACCTCCTCGACGACGATGGCGTCGGCGGCTCGGAGGATCTCGGCCCGCTCGGGCGTCACCTCACCGACGATGCGAACAGCGAGTCCCGGCCCCGGGAACGGCTGGCGCCACACGATCTCATGGGGCAGACCCAGTTCCTCGCCGACGGCACGTACCTCGTCCTTGAACAGGAGACGGAGTGGCTCGACCAGATCGAAGGCCAGGTCCTCGGGCAGTCCCCCCACGTTGTGGTGGGACTTGATGGTGGCCGCGGTGCCTGAGCCGGACTCGATGACGTCGGGGTAGAGGGTGCCCTGGACGAGGTAGCCGGCCGGTTCGTCCTCGGACGCGCCCTCGTCGAGGTGACCCTTCTCGACGACCAGGTCGCGGGCGACCTCTTCGAAGATCCGGATGAACAGCTCGCCGATGATCTTGCGCTTCGCCTCGGGTTCGGTGACCCCGGCCAGCGCCTCGAAGAAGCGGTCGGCCGCCTTCACGTGGACGAGATCGACCCGGAACTGACGTCGGAAGGTCTCCTCGACCTGCTCGCTCTCCTTGGCCCGCATGAGCCCGGTATCGACATAGACGCAGGTGAGTTGATCACCGATGGCTTTGTGCACCAGCGCCGCCGCCACCGCCGAATCGACGCCGCCGGACAGGGCACACAGGACCGGTGACGATCCCACCTGGGCCCGCACCTTGGCCACCTGGTTTTCGATGATCGAGGTGTGGGTCCACGACGGTGGGCAGTGGCACACTTCGTAGAGGAAGCGCTCGAGCAGATCGCGGCCGTGCTCGGTGTGGACCACCTCGGGGTGGAACTGCACGCTGAAGATTCCCCGGTCGGGGTCGTGGAAGGCGGCCACCGGTGCGTCCGGTGAGCTCGCGGTGGCGATGAAACCCTCCGGTACCCGGGTGATGGCGTCGCCGTGGCTCATCCACACCTCGGCCGTCTCGGGCCAGTCGGCGAATATCGGTGACGCCGCGGTCACCGTGAGCGGGGTGCGGCCGTACTCACCCCGACCGGTGCGCGACACCTCGCCACCGAGTTGCTGGGCGACCAGCTGGGCCCCATAGCAAATACCCAGGATCGGGATCCCGAGGTCATAGACCGCGGGGTCGATCGTCGGCGCCGGGTCGTCGTTGACCGACTTCGGTCCCCCCGACAGGATGATCCCCGCCGGTCGACGGGCGGCCAGGGTTGGCGGCACTCGCCGTGTGCGGGACGATTTCGGAGTAGACGTGGGCTTCGCGTACCCGTCGGGCGATCAGTTGGGCGTACTGGGCTCCGAAGTCGACGACCAGGACCGGCCCCTCACGAGGGTCCTCGATGGGGGCGGGTGGGCTCAATGGCCCATGCCGACACCCTGCGACCGCTGCAGGTCCTTCCCTTCGGTCTGGAGGGCGGGGGCCACCATGACCTCGGCCTTCTGGAACTCCTTGACGGTCTGGTAGCCACAGGTGGCCATGGCCGTCCGCAGGGCGCCGAACAGGTTCATCCGACCGTCGTTCTCGTGGGCCGGGCCGAGCAGGATCTCCTGCAGCGTGCCCCGGGTGGTCGTCTTGACCCTCGCCCCGCGTGGCAGGGTCGGGTGGAAGGTGGCCATGCCCCAGTGGAAGCCGCGGGCCGGGGCCTCGACGGCAGAAGAGAGCGGCGAGCCCAACATGACGGCGTCGGCGCCGCAGGCGACCGCCTTGGCGATGTCGCCGCCCTTGGACATGCCGCCGTCGGCGATCACGTGGCAGTAGACGCCGGTCTCGTCGAGGTGGCGCATCCGGGCACCGGCCACGTCGGCGATGGCCGTGGCCTGGGGGACGCCGATGCCCAGGACGCCGCGGGTGGTGCAGGCGTTGCCCGGGCCCACGCCGACGAGCACCCCGACCGCCCCGGTCCGCATGAGGTGGAGTCCGGCCTGGTACGAGGCGCACCCACCGACGACCACCGGGACCTCGAACTCGCGGATGAACCGCTTCAGGTTGAGCGGCTCGGAGGTCTTCGACACGTGTTCGGCGGAGACGACGGTTCCCTGGATGACCAGGATGTCGAGCTCGGCCTCGAGCAGGGCGGCTGCGAACGACTGGGTCTTCTGCGGAGTGACCGAGGCGGCGGTGGTGATGCCGGCCGCCTTCATCTCCTTGATGCGCTGGGTCACCAGGTCGAGCTGGACCGGCTCGGAGTACATCTGCTGCATCCGGGCGGTGGCCTTCTCGGTGGGCAGCTCCCGGATCTCGTCGAAGAGCTTGGAGGGATCCTCGTAGCGGGTCCACAGGCCCTCGAGGTTGAGGACGCCGAGCCCGCCGAGCCGGCCGATCTCGATGGCGGTCGATGGACTGACCACGCCGTCCATGGCCGAGGCCATGAGGGGCAGATCGAATCGGTAGGCGTCGATCTGCCAGCTGATGTCGACATCCTCGGGGTCGCGGGTGCGCCGGCTCGGGACGATGGCGATGTCATCGAACCCGTAGGCCCTCCGTCCAGATTTGAAGATGCCAATCTCTAGCTCAGCCACTGAATTGTCCTCCGGACCCTGGTAGCGATTCGACGTACCTCCAGGACGGTGGCTGCTCCGACGCGGCACCTACCGACCATCCCCTACGATACCGCCTCCACCCGGAGCCCGTGACCCGCTCCGTGGCCCCTTCTGCCCCCATCGGAGCACCCTGGTGGCCACCGAGCGGGTGGACGAAGCCGGCCACCCGCGTTCCGGTGATCCGGGCCTGGCGGTCAGCCCCAGCGGGCCGAATACGGACCCGGTACACCGAGGACCAGGCACAGCAGTTCGGTGAGCACCCGGGCCGTCGCACCCCAGACGGTCTCGCCGGCCACACTGAAGAACCACACCGGGAACTCGCCTCCCGGTCGCCCATCGGCGCCGTGTCGTCCCGGCACCGCCCACAGCTCCTCGGCGAAGACGTCATCAGCCAGGAAGTCGGCCAGGGCCACGTCGAACACCCGAGAGACCTCGTCCGGTGCGGGCGACGTCGTCGGCCTGCCTCCCAGTACGGCGACCACCGGGGTCATCAGCGTGTTGGAGGAGACCGTCGGCATCGCCGTCAGGTGCCCGACCACGGTGACAAGGGAAGGATCGAGCCCGACCTCCTCGAACGCCTCGCGACGGGCCCCGTCGTCCACCCCCTCGTCGGGGTCGAGCTTGCCGCCGGGAAAGGCCACCTCGCCCTGGTGGGACCGCAGTCGCGACGAGCGGACGGTCAACAACACCCTGGCCTCCCCCGCCTCCTCGAACAGGGCGACCAGCACCGCCGCCGGATTGGCACCGGGGAAGGCGCCCGCAAAGGACCGGGAGAATTCGGAGACCGCCTCGGCGGTGGCCTCGGCATCGCCCGAACGGTCGCGGGACTCGACTGCCTCCACCACCGAGGTCAGGGACACCGATGCCCGGCGTGACGCCGGCAGGTGTGACCAGGGTGGCGGGCCACCGGGCCGATGCATCGGCGGCCGTGGAATGACCTGCGGGCCGGCGCGGTGGCGGGGGTCGGCGGTGGTCATCGCCATGAGACTAGGGGTGAGGCCACGTCGGCTGAACCGGTCACGGCCCCCGGTTCTTCCCCGGTCCGTCCGGGCCGGCATCCGGACCTCCGGACCCGGTGCTCACTACCATCGGGCGCCAAGCCGCACGATCGGACGGGTGGTGCGGATGGAAGGAGACGCCGTGTCTGACGCAGCAGCATCACCAGCGGGGCTGGCCCAGTACCCGATCACCACCGCTCTGGAGTTTCCCGAATGGTCGGTGGAACGGAGCGTCGGCATGGTATTCGGACTCGTCGTGCGTTCCATGGGGGCGGCCAAGGGATTCACCGCCGGGTTCCGGGCGCTGGCGGGAGGCGAAGTCAAGCAGTACACGAAGCTGCTCGAGGACAGCCGCCGGCACGCACTCGACCGCATGATCGAGAACGCCCAACTGCTCGGGGCCAACGCCGTGATCCAGTTCCGTTTCGACTCGTCGGAGATCGGCCAGTCACTGACCGAGATCGTCGCCTACGGAACCGGCGTGGTCGTCGGCCCGAAGCGGTGACGTCCACCCGGTGCCTCCGTGGTCCGGGTGGGCTCCTACGGTGGTGATCCTCGTGCTGCTCGCCGTGGCCATCGTCGTGGCCGTGGTCATCAGTCTCTTCGTCCGTCGCCATGGCGAGTCCGACCGGCCCCTGGCCGGGTGGACGCCGACCGACGAGGTATTCATGGATCCGGGGACCAACCGGTCCATGCGGGTCTGGGTCGACCAGGTCGGGGAACGGCACTACGTGCCCGAGCGACGGGGCTGAGGGACCCGGTCCCCACGGCGTCGACAGACCGGCGGAACCGGCTCCGGACGGCACGGAGGCCGGACCCGTAGGCCCGGCCTCCGTGTACGACAGGTGATGCGGGTCGGCCATGACTCGGCCGACGGCGTGACTACATCATCCCGCCCATGCCACCCATGCCACCCATGCCGCCGCCCATGGCGGCAGCGGCGGCCGCGGCTGCGGCCGGATCGGCCTTCTCGGGCTTGTCGGCCACGAGCGCCTCGGTGGTGAGCAGCAGGCCGGCGATGGATGCCGCGTTCTGCAGTGCGGAACGGGTCACCTTGGCCGGGTCGATGACGCCGGCCTTGACCAGGTCCTCGAGTTCGCCGGTGGCGGCGTTCAGGCCGATGTGGCCCTTCTTGCCCTCAACCTCCTTGACGAAGACGGTTCCCTCGAGCCCGGCGTTGTTGGCGATGGCCTCCAACGGGGCCGCGAGCGCCTTCAACACGATGGTGGCACCGGTGGCCTCGTCCCCCTCGAGGGAGTCGACCACGCTCTGGACAGCGGCACGCGACCGGACGAGGGCGGTGCCGCCTCCGGCGACGATCCCCTCCTCGACGGCGGCCCGGGTGGCGGAGAGAGCATCTTCGATACGGTGCTTCTTCTCCTTGAGCTCCACCTCGGTGGCTGCACCGACCTTGACCACGGCCACGCCACCGGCCAGCTTGGCCAGTCGCTCCTGCAGCTTCTCGCGATCCCAGTCGGAGTCGGTGTCGTCGATCTCGCGCTTGAGTTGGGCGATGCGACCCTTGACGTCGTCAGCGGCTCCGCCGCCTTCGACGATCGTGGTGTCGTCCTTGGTGACGATGACCCGGCGGGCTTTGCCCAACAGGTCCACGGTGGTGGACTCGAGCTTGAGGCCGATCTCCTCGGAGATCACCTGGGCGCCCGTGAGCACGGCCATGTCCTGGAGCATCGCCTTGCGGCGCTCACCGAAGCCCGGAGCCTTGACGGCCACGGAGGTGAAGGTGCCGCGGATCTTGTTGACGACCAGGGTGGCCAGGGCCTCGCCCTCGACGTCCTCGGCGATGATCAACAGCGGCTTGCCGGTCTGCATGACCTTCTCGAGCACGGGCACGAGGTCGTGGACGGCGCTGACCTTCGAGTTGACGAAGAGGATCAACGGGTCGTCCAGGACGGCTTCCTGGCGCTCGGCGTCGGTCACGAAGTACGGCGAGAGGTAGCCCTTGTCGAACTGCATGCCCTCGGTGAACTCGAGCTCGATGCCGAACGTGTTGGACTCCTCGACGGTCACGGTGCCGTCCTTGCCGACCCGATCGATGGCGTCGGCCAAGACCTCGCCGATGGCGGCGTCGGCGGCCGAGATGGATGCCACCTGGGCGATCTCCGTCTTCGAGTCGATCTCCTTGGCCTGCTTCTTGATCGACTCCACGGCGGCGGCTACCGCCTTGTCGATGCCCTTGCGCAGCCCGAGCGGGTTGGCGCCGGCGGCCACGTTGCGCAGACCCTGGCGGATGAGGGCCTGAGCCAGCACCGTGGCGGTCGTCGTACCGTCACCGGCGACGTCGTTGGTCTTGGTGGCGACCTCTTTCACGAGCTGGGCGCCCATGTTCTCGAAGACGTCGTCGAGCTCCACCTCACGGGCGATGGACACGCCGTCGTTGGTGATGGTGGGCGCACCGAACTTCTTCTCGATGACGACGTTGCGACCCTTCGGCCCGAGGGTCACCTTGACCACGTCGGCCAGCTTGTTGACGCCGGCCTCGAGGCCACGGCGGGCGGCCTCGTCGAATTTGAGGATCTTGGGCATTACTTGGTCACCTTGGCCAGGATGTCGCGGCTCGACAGGATCAGCAGGTCCTTGCCGTCGGTGGTGATCTCGGTGCCGCCGTACTTGGAGTAGACGACGGTGTCGCCGACGGCGATGTCGAGGGGGATCAGTTCGCCGGTGGTCTCGGAGCGACGGCCGGGGCCGACGGCGAGGACCTCACCCTGCTGGGGCTTCTCTTTGGCGGTGTCGGGGATGACCAGACCGGAAGCGGTGGTCTCCTCGGACTCGCCGGGCTGGACGACGATGCGGTCGTCGAGGGGGTGCAGACTCATGGTTCGGGCCTCCTGTGGCACGTTTAGCAGTCGAGGGTTGAGAGTGCTAACAGTAACCGGCCCGAATCGGTTTGGCAACCGCGGGGTGAGAGTGCCAGCCGCCCCTTACCGGAGTCGATGGGGCGGTCCGGTCCGGCCGCCGTATATGGCCAGCTCAGACGGTCGAGACGAGGCGCAGGTTGGGGTCGGCGGCCAGGTCGAGCCGACTGCGGTCCCCCCGGGCCAGCCGCCAGTGGCCGGCGGCGGCCACCATGGCCGCGTTGTCGGTGCACAGGGCCCGGCTGGGCAGGAAGGCCCCGATGCCGTCCTCGGCGCAGGCCTCTTCGGTCCGGCCCCGCAGCAGCGTGTTGGCGGCCACCCCGCCGGCCAGGCAGATCGCCTTGGCGCCCACGTCGGTGGCCGCACGCCGGGCCCGGCGGACCAGCACGTCGACCACAGCCTCCTGGAACGAGGCGGCAATGTCGGCCGTCGAGGCGTCGGGCTCCTTTCGGACCCGGTTCACCACCGACGTCTTGAGCCCGCTGAAGGAGAAGTCGTAGCCGTCGCCGGGCAGCGACCGGGGGAAGTCGTAGGCCTTGGGGTCACCCTCACCGGAGATCCGGTCGATGGCGGGGCCGCCGGGGTAGCCGAGGCCGATGAACCGGGCCACCTTGTCGAAGGCCTCACCGGCGGCGTCGTCGATCGTCCCGCCCATCAGTCGGTACTGCGCCGGGCGCGGTCACGTCGATGAGCATCGTGTGGCCGCCCGAGACCAGCAGCACCACCAGCGGCCAACCGAGGTCGGGCTGCTCGAGCAGTGAGGCGAAGAGGTGGCTCTCCAGGTGGTTCACCCCCACCATCGGCACCCCCCACGCCAGTGACAGTGCTTTCGCTTCGGCCACCCCGACCAGCAGCGACCCGATGAGTCCGGGGCCGTGGGTGACGGCGATGCCGTCGATGCCGCGACCGGTGTGGTCCGAACCGGCCTGTTCGAGGGCGTCGGCCAGAACCGGCGTCAGCAGCTCGACGTGGGCCCGGCCGGCCAACTCGGGCACGACGCCGCCGTAGCGGGCGTGCAGGTCGATCTGGCTGCTGACCACCGAAGAGATGATCGTGGTGCCGTCGTCGACGACGGACGCGGCCGTCTCGTCACAGGACGTCTCTATGCCGAGGACACGGCGGATCGGGGGCGCCCCGTTGACGGTGGCGGTCGCAGTCACGGCAGATGACCCTATCCAGGACCATCGGGAGGTCCGACCGGTCACGCGCCTCACGCCCGGCGCTCCACGGTGACATCGGGGGCGAGCGAGGCCTCGATGCCCGACAGCCGCTCGGCGTACTCCCCGTTGTCGATGTCCCGAACCCACATGATCAGGGCGTCCCCACCGTTCGGGTAGTAGTTCGGGCCGCACGCCGACGGGGGCCATGCCGAAGCGACGGTAGAGCGAGATGGCCGGCTCGTTGCCCACCAGGACCTCGAGCGTGAGGTGGGCCGAGCCCCGGGCGAGGGCGGTGCGGACGAGATCGCACATGAGGACGGTGCCGAGCCGCCTGCCCTGCCAGGCCGGTTCCACCCCGATGCTGTTGACGTGGGCCTCGTCGTCGACCGACATCTGTCCGGCGTAGCCGACCAGTCGGTTGGCGACCCATGCGCCCCGGTAGGCCCGGGACGTCCGCTGGGCCAGCTCCTCCTCGAACAGCCGCCTCGACCAGGGCTCGTCGAACACGGCGTCCTCGATGGCCAGTACGGCGCCGAGGTCACGCCGACGCAGCGGGGCGATGACGACGTGGAGCGGGGCGCCGGGCTCATCGGTCGGCCCCGGTGGGCGTGAGGACCCGGTCACGGGTGGCCCGCGGTCGGTGTCTGGCGTTGCGGGGCCCGCTCCTCCCAGTTGATGCGGGCGTCGGCGTGGCGTCGGTAGTCGGGCACCAGGTCGACCGCGGTGGACGGGACGACGCCGGCCGCCAGACGTCGGGCCGCCAACCGGGCCAGGGTGGTCGGCGACGGAGCGACCACCTCGCCGGCCATCGAGGTGTCGACCCCGGGGATCGGGCCCGAGTAGCTCGAGGTAGCGGACGGCACCGTCGCCCACCACCAGGACGGGGCCGTCCACGGCGAGGGTCTCGAGCCACGCAACCAATGCATCGGGGGCCAATGCTTCGGATCGGTCGTCTCGCACGTCGGCGGGGTCGATCTGCGTCCGCCACCATCGGCTCCGCCGTCGTCGCCTCCGACCCCATCGGTGGATCCGAATGCGTAGGCGGCGGCGAACACCTCGCGGCGCCGGGCGTCGACCACGGTCACCAGCCGCCGGGCCCGACCGGCGCCGGCCAGCTCCCGGGCACCGGCGGCCAGGATGTCGAGGCTGGTGACGCCGACGATCCCGAGGCCCAGCGACTGGCCGAGGGCCTTGGCCGTCGCCACACCCACACGAAGCCCGGTGAACAGTCCCGGGCCCACATCGACGGCCAGGGCACCGACATCGGCCAGCGTGCAGCCGGACACGGCGCACACCTCTTCGATGGCTGGTGCCAGTAGCTCGGCGTGGGCCCGCCCGCCCAGGTGGAGCGCTCGGCCACGGACCCGTCGGGCCCAGCAGTGCCGCACCCACCAGGTCGGTGGCCGACTCGATGGCCAGGAGCATCACCTTCCCCCACCGCCGGCGGCCACCGTTGGGCCATCGATGGTCCACGGCACCAGGGAGTCGACCAGGTCCGCCCACCGGCTGTCCCACACCGTGCCCGACGAGGAGACCGTCAGCGGCCGCCGGTCGTCGTCGTCCGGATCGGCCTCGAGGCGGACCGACAGGCTCCCGTCGCCGAACACGGGCTCGGCCGCCTCGCCCCACTCGACCAGCGCCACGCCGGCCTCTTCGACCAGTTGACCCAGACCGAGGTCGGCCACCTCGGCCAGGTGCTCGAGCCGGTACACGTCGGCGTGCAGCACGACCCTGATCCCGCGGGGTGCCTCGACGAGCTCGTACTGGCGGACCAGTGTGAACGTCGGGCTCGTCACCGCTTCGTCGACCCCGAGGGCCCGGCCGAAGCCCTGGGCGAACGTCGTCTTGCCCGCACCCAGGTCACCGGAGAGAAGCAGGACGTCCCCCGGAAGGCACCACCCGGCAACGGCGGCGGCCAGATCCCGGGTGGCATCGGCGGACGGGGTGGACAGCTGCAGGAGGCCGGTCATCGGCCGAGGCCGATCAGCAGCTTGGCCCGCACGAAGTCGGCCCGCATCTGGGCCAGTACCACTCCGCCGCCCCGTAGTGCGGCCGCCGGATGGAAGGTCGGGACCAGGTTCGCCTCACCCAACGGGTAGGAGGCGCCGCGGACCGAGGTGATTCCCTTGTCCGTCTCCAGCAGAAGCTTGGTGGCGAAGTTGCCGAGCGTCACGATCACCCGGGGGGCGATGAGCTCCACCTGGCTGGCCAGATAGGGACGGCAGGAGGCGATCTCGTCCGGCTTGGGGTCCCGGTTGTCCGGGGGCCGGCACTTCACGACGTTGGCGATGTAGACCTGGCTTCGTTCGATGCCGAGCTCCTCGGCCAGTAGGCGGTCGAGCAGTTGGCCGGAGCGGCCCACGAAGGGCTCGCCCTGCAGGTCCTCGTCCCGACCGGGCGCCTCGCCCACGAACATGAGGTCGGCGTCGGGGTTCCCCACGCCGAACACGACCTGGGTCCGGGTGGCGGCCAACGGGCAGCGGGTGCACCCGGCGGCAACGGCCGCCAGCTCAGCGAGTCGGGTACCTGGGGGCACCGGGGCATGGTACTGCGCACCCTCGGAACCGCGATTCCGGATCGGGTCAGGCGAGCACGTCGAGCACCCGGGCCACCAGGTCGGGGAGGTCACCGGCCACCAGCCCGGATCGATGGCCCGAGCGCGCCGGCCCGGCCGTGGACGTGGGCGGCGAGCGCGGCGGCATCGAGGGGTGGCACGCCACGGGCCAGGAAGGCGGCGATCACGCCGGACAGCACGTCACCGGTGCCGGCCGAGGCCAAGGCCGGGGTGCCGGCGCAGGCCAGCAACACCCTGCCCGAGGGATCGGCCACCGCCGTCGTGGGTCCCTTGAGCAACGCCACCGAGCCGGTCACCGTGGCCAGGTGCCGGGCGGCCGCCACCCGGTCCGGACCGGGTGGCGTCGCCGATCAGGCGCTCGTACTCCCCGTCGTGCGGGGTGAGCACCACCGGTGCCCCGGCCACGAGCGGGGCCCCGTCGACGCGGCCGAGGGCGTGGAGCCCGTCGGCATCGACCACGGTCGCCACGGTCGCGCCGGCGAGCAAGCGCCTCACCTCGTCCCCCGTGCCCGGGGACCGGCCGAGCCCGGGACCCACCACGACAGCCCGGCACCGGGCAGCAGCGGTCGATGCGGCCGCGGCCCACTCCCGGCTGGTAGCGATACGCCCACCGCCTCGGTGGCGGGAAGGGCGGCCAGGTCGCCACCCGGCACCCCGAGGCGGACCATGCCGGCGCCGGCCCGGTAGGCGGCGCGGGCGCACAGGGCGGCGGCCCCGGTCATGCCTGGCGACCCGGCGAAGACGGCCACGGCCGCCGACCACTTGTTGCCCGAAGGGCACGCGGGGTGAGGAGTGTCGCCACATCGGCGTCCTCGATCAGCCCGACAAGGTGGCCGCCGACCCCCAGGCCGATGTCGACCACCTCGATCTCCCCTGCCAGGCGGAGGCCGTCAGCCTGCAGGAGGCCGGGCTTCGGGGCGACGAAGGTCACCGTCCGACGCGCCGCCAGGGTCCGGCCCGTCGCCACCCCGGTGTCGCCCGCCACCCCCGACGGGATGTCCACGGCCAGGACCGGGACCCCGGGCGCCACGACGGGGGCGTCGTAGGTGCCACGGAAGCCGGTGCCGAAGGCGGCGTCCACCACCAGGTCGACAGGTTGCCCGGTGTCCCCGATCGAGTCGACCTCGCCCGGCGCGACCACCTGGACCCGGGCGCCACGACGGGCCAGGAGGCGGGCCGCCACCCGGCCGTCGGCACCGTTGTTGCCTTTGCCACAGATCAGGACCACCCGGCGTCCGTAGGCCCCACCGAGCAGCTCCAGGGCGGCGAGCGCCACCGCCGTCCCGGCCCGTTCGACCAGCACGTCGAGCGCAGTGGTGGCAGCGGCGGCGGCGTCCACGGCCTGCATCTCCGCGACAGTCAGGACCGGTTGCACGTCAGCGTCCCCCGCCCCCGTCGGCCACCACCACGGCCATGGCCACCGTGTCGGTGTGGGTGAGCGACAGGTGCCAGCGGGTCACGCCGGCAGTTGCGGCCAGGACGGCCGCCGCACCGTGCAGCACCACCGTCGGGCGCGTCGAGGCCGGCCCGCTCCACCTCCACGTCGGTCAACCTGAACGACCACAGCCCCACCCCGAGCGCCTTCATCACCGCCTCCTTGGTGGCGAAGCGGGTGGCCAGTCGGGGTAAGGGGTCCGGCACCTGTGCGGCGTAGGCCAGCTCCCCGTCGGTGAACAGCCGGCGGGCGAGCCCGGGTCGGCGGGTCATCACGGCGCGGAACCGGTCGAGGTCGACGGAATCGATTCCCACCCCCACGACGCTGGTCACCCCGGTACCGGCAATCCGGTCCGCCAGGTCCCGGGCCACGTCGGCAACCGGGTCGGCGGCGCTGCCGGCTGTCACTCGACGGTGACCGTCTTGGCCAGGTTGCGGGGGCGGTCGACGTCGAGTCCGTGCAGGCGGGCCAACGAGTAGGCCAACCACTGCAGCGGCACCACATCGATGACCGGCGAGAACAGGTGCTCGGTGGCCGGCACCCACAGCACGGCATCGGCCTGGCGGGCCGTTTCGTCGTCACCATCGTTGGCCACCAGGACCACGGTGGCTCCACGGCTCTTCACCTCGGTGATGTTGGCCATCATCTTCTCCCACACCGGGGTGCGGGTGGCCACCCCCACGACGACGGTCCCCGGCTCCACCAGGGCGATGGGCCCGTGCTTCAGCTCGCCGGCCGGAAACCCTTCGGCCCGCAGGTAGGAGATCTCCTTCAGCTTGAGCGCACCCTCGAGGGCGACCGGGTACCCCACGTGGCGACCCAGGAAGATGAACGACGGTGACTTCCAGTACCGCTTGGCCACCGCCTGGACATCGGCCGAACGGCTGACGGCCGTCGCCACCTTCTCGGGCAACGAGCCCATGGCTTCGAGTAGCCCGCGGGCGTCCGCCGGGGACAGGGTCCCCCGGGCCTGGGCCAGGTAGAGGGCGAGGATCTCGAGGGCGGTGATCTGGGCCAGGTGGGTCTTGGTGGCGGCGACACAGATCTCGGGTCCGGCCCGTGTGTACATCACGGCGTCGGCCTCCCGGGCCATGGAGGAGTCCACCACGTTCGAGATCACCAGCACCTTGGCGCCCAGGAGTTTCGCCTCGCGGATGGCCTGGAAGGTGTCAACGGACTCGCCTGACTGGCTGACCCCGATGACCAGGGTCCGTCCGTCGATCACCGGGTTCCGGTACCGGAATTCGCTGGCGATGTCGATCTCGACGGGCACCCTGGCCCAGTGCTCGATGGCGTACTTGGCCATGAGCCCGGCGTGGTAGCTGCTGCCGCAGGCCACCATGAACACCTTGTTGATGTTCCGGAACTCCTCGTTGGTGATGTGCACCTCGTCGAGGACCAGCGTCCCGTCGGGCAGCAGCCGGTCGAGCAGGGTGTCGGCCACCGCCTTGGGCTGCTCGTGTATCTCCTTGGACATGAAGTCGTCGTAGCCGTCCTTCTGGGCGGCCTCGAGATCCCAGTCGACGTGCAACGGGTCAGGCTCGACCGGCCTTCCCTCCAGGTCGGTGACCGAGATCGAGCCGGGCCGCAGCTCGGCTACCCGGTCGTCGTCGAGGATGAAGAAGTCGTGGGTCAGGCCGAGGATGGCCGGGATGTCCGAGGCCAGGAAGGCGGCCCCGTCACTCACCCCCATGATCAGCGGCGAGACCCGGCGGGCGGCGACGATGACATCGGGTTCCCCGGCGTGCACGACGGCCAGGGAGAACGCCCCGCGCACCCGGCTGAGGGCGGCACGGACCGCGTCACCCAGGCCGCCGGCCGGGTAGGCGGCCAGATGGGACTCGATCAGGTGGACCAGGACCTCGGTGTCGGTCTCCGACTCGAGGCGGTGGCCACCGGCGATGAGCTCGTCCGAGAGCTCGAGGTGGTTCTCGATGATGCCGTTGTGCACCAGGGCGAGCTGCCCGGTGCAGTCCGCGTGGGGATGGGCGTTGGACTCGTTCGGCCGGCCGTGGGTGGCCCAGCGGGTATGGCCGATGCCAGCCGAGGGGTGGGCCGGCGCGTTGTCGGTGTGCTTGACCAGGTCGTCGAGGGACCGGGTGCCGTTGGCCGCCCGCACCCTCCACATGTCGTCCCCCGCCGTCGGACCCACCATCGCCAATCCGGCCGAGTCGTAGCCGCGGTACTCCAACCGCGAGAGGCCTTCGATCAGGACGTCCAGGACCTGACGGTCATCCCCGTCCGGCCCTGACCTGGTGGTGATGCCGATGATGCCGCACATAGATGGCCACGCTACCCGCCGGGCTCCCAGAGGGAGTGCCGGCGGCGGGGGGGCTCGTCACCAGCCCACCCCAGAAGCCGGGGCTAGACGCCGGCGTCCAGTTCCTGGCGGGTCGGGTCGGCCGCAGCCAGCGACTCGGCCTCACGGGTCACGGCAGCTACGTGCAGCTCGTGCTCGATCAGGGCGTGCAGGCGGGCCGCCGTGGCCTCGGCCACACCGGGTTGGGTGCACTCGACCATGACCCGCACCACCGGCTCGGTTCCGCTGGGGCGGACCAGCACCCGGCCGGTGGCACCCATGGCCGCCTCCTCCTCCTCGATGGCCATGGCGATGGACTCCACGTGGCCGAGCAGGCTCGGGTCGACACCTTTCACATTGACCAGTGTCTGGGGCACCGACTCGATGAACCCGTCCAGTAGTTCGACCAGCGACGAGTCGGCCCGCACCAGCAGGTCGGCCAGGACCAGCCCGGTCAGCAGGCCGTCGCCGGTGGTGGCCAGGCGCCGGAAGATGATGTGACCGGACTGCTCTCCCCCGAGTGAGAAGCCCTCCTTGTCGATGGCGGCCAGGACGTGGCGATCGCCGACGTCGGTCTCCTTCACCAGGATGCCCCGCTCGTCCATGGCCCGGCGGAAGCCGAGATTGGTCATCACGGTGACCACCACGGTGTTCCCGGCCAGCTGGCCCCGGTCGGCCAGGTCGCGGGCGAACAGCGCCAGGAGCGAGTCGCCGTCGACCAGGGCGCCGGTCGCGTCCACAGCCAGCAGCCGGTCGGCGTCACCGTCGAGGGCGAGGCCCAGATGGGCGCCGTGCTCGACCACGGCGCCGGCCAGGAGCTCGGTGGCGGTCGAGCCGCACCCGTCGTTGATGTTGGTCCCGTCGGGCTCGCACCCGATGGCGACCACGTCGGCGCCGGCCTGCTCGAACAGTGCCGACGCCAGTGCCGATGCACTCCCGTTGGCACTGTCCACGACGATGCGCAGACCGGCGAGGGTGCGACCGTCGAGGGTTCCGAGGAGGCTCTCGATGTAGGCGGCACCCAGGTCGGGCTCGGACCGCACGGTGCCCACTCCGTGGCCCTCGAGCGCCCGGGGTCCTTTGAGGTCCGGGTCGAGCACCCGGTGGAGCTCGTCCTCGATGTCCTGCTCCAGCGCTTCGCCGAGCTTGGTTCCGCCGGCCCCGAACAGTTTGATGCCATTGTCCTGGAACGGGTTGTGGGAGGCCGAGATGACCACTGCCGGAAGGTCGCGCTTCACCGACAGCCAGGCCAGTGCCGGGGTCGGGAGGACGCCGACGTCGACCACGTCGGCCCCCTCGCTGGCCAGCCCCGCCGCCAGGGCGGCCTGCAGCATGGGGCCGGACTTGCGCGTGTCGCGACCGATCAGGAAGGTGGTGGCGGTGATGGTGCGCGCCACGGCGCGTCCGAGGGCCAGGACCAACTCTGGGGTGAGCTCGGTATTGGCGCTTCCCCGTACCCCGTCGGTGCCGAACCAGGTTCGGGGCACCGGGCCTACCGCTTCGAGTACTGGGGCGCCTTGCGAGCCTTCTTCAGGCCGTACTTCTTGGACTCCTTCTCCCGTGAGTCACGGGTGAGGAATCCGGCCTTCTTGAGGGAGCCACGCAGCTCGGGGTCGAGCTCGCACAGGGCCCGGGCGATCCCCAGGCGGAAGGCGCCGGCCTGACCCGAGACACCGCCGCCGTCGATGGTGACGTCGATGTCCCATGACTCGGTGGTCTCGGTGAGCCGCAGGGGCTCGGTCACGATCATCCGGTGGGTGGCCGAGGTGAAGTACTCCTCGAACGTGTGCCCGTTGCAGGTGATGGCGCCCTGGCCGGGGCGGAAACGGACCCGTGCGACGGCCTGCTTGCGTCGTCCGGTGGTCTGGCAGATGGGAGCAGTCACTGGTGGTTCCTTCGCTCGATGCGCGTGTGCGTGTGGGGGATCGGTCCGGTGCTCCGGCTATGCGCCGCTGCGGGCGGACGCCGTGCGGCGTGCCCCGGGGATCTCCAGGGGGACTGGGGACTGGGCGGCATGGGGGTGATCCTCGCCGCGGTACACCTTCAACTTGGTGCCCATCTGGCGCCCGAGCCGGTTCTTCGGGAGCATGCCGGTGATGGCGTTGCGGACGACATCGTCGGCCCGGTCGATCATCAGGTCGGCGTAGGTGGTGGCGGTCAGCCCGCCCGGGTAGCCGGAGTGGTGGTAGGACATCTTGGAGTCGGCCTTGCCCGAGGTGAGGACCACCTTGTCGGCGTTCACCACGATGACGTGGTCGCCGGTGTCGACGTGAGGGGCGAAGGTCGGCTTGTGCTTGCCGCGCAGCACGGCGGCCACCTCGGTGGCGAGGCGGCCGAGGACCAGTCCGTCGGCGTCGACGATGTGCCAGGCGCGGGTGATGTCAGCGGGCTTGGGGGAGTACGTGCGCAACGGGGATCCTTGGTCGATGGTGCTGGGTGTCCGGGCACCTGCGGTGCGGGGCCTCGGGAGGGGGCTGGCGGCTGGGGCGTGATGGCACGCTGCACCGCGCCGTGCCCGACCCGGCGACCTCCCACACTAGGTCGGATAGGGGTCGTCCGGCAAGCCGCCCGGGCCGTAGCGCACCGCCATGAGGGTGAGGCCCTGGGGCGGGGCCGGCTGACCGGCGTTCCCGCGGTCGGCCGAACGGAGGATGTGGAGGATGTCCGAAGGGCGCTTGCGGGCGCGACCCACGTCGACCAGGGTCCCGACCAGGGAGCGGACCATCTGGTGGCAGAACGCATTCGCCTCTATCTCGAAGGCGAGGAGGTCCCCCACCACCGGCGCCAGTGACGCCCCGGTGGAGGCCGAGGAGGCATGAAGATCGGACGTCCCGGCCGACCGGGCACCCGTGGCGCGTCCGTCGAGCCGGGTCCAGCGGGCGTCGAGGACCCGCCGGGGGATCGGGTCGGAGTGGGTGGTGCCGGGCACCCGGCGGCAGAAGGCCCGGAAGTCGTGCTCGCCCAGCAGGGCGTCGGCGGCGGCGGCCATGGCCCGTAGGTCCAGTGGCTCGGCGACGTGCCAGGTCAGACCGGCCAGGAGCGGGTCGGCCACTGTGGCGTTCACCACCAGGTAGCGGTAGCGGCGGGCGGTGGCCGAATGACGGGCGTCGAAGCCGGCGGGAGCGATTCCGGCCGAGCGCACCACGATGGACGGACCCACCTGGCTGTTGCAGGACTTGACCAGGGCGGCCGGATCGAGGGCGGCCGACCGCTCGGCGGGCACGTCGAAGTGGACGACCTGATCGAGCGCGTGCACGCCGGCGTCGGTGCGACCGGCGCAGGTGAGGGTCACCGGGGTGCGGGCCGCCCGTGACAGCGCCTCGGCCAGAGTTCCGGCCACGGTGGCCTGGCCGTCCTGGGCGGCGAAGCCGTGGAACCCCGAGCCGTCATAGGCGACCCGGAGGCACCACCGCACGGTGTCTTGGTGACTCCCCCCGGGATCCGGGGGCGAACTCACACCAGTTCGATGCGGGCCATCGGGGCGTTGTCGCCCTGACGGTTGCCCAACTTCAGGATGCGGGTGTATCCGCCCGGGCGCTCCGCATAGCGGGGACCGATCTCGTCGAACAGTTTGTGGGCCATGTCCTTGTCACGGATGAACGCCACCACATTGCGCTGACGGGCGACGCCACCCTTGGCCGCGGCGGTGATGACCTTCTCGGCCACCGGGCGCAGCGCCTTGGCCTTGGCCTCGGTGGTCACCAGGTATTCGGCGGCGATCAGCGAGGCGACCAGGTTGCCCATCATCGCCTTCTGGTGTGCCGCGCTGCCGCCGAAGCGGCGGCCCTTCTTCGGGGTTCCGAGCATGGGGGGACCTCAGTCCTTGACCCGCAGGGACAGGCCCCGCTCATCGAGCTTCTGGAGCACCTCGTCGAGCGACTTCTGCCCGAAGTTGGTGATGTTGAGGAGATCGTCGAGGGTGCGGTCGACCAGCTCGCCGATGGTGTTGATCTGGGCTCGCTTGAGGCAGTTGCGGGGACGCTCGGTGAGGTCGAGGTCCTCGATGCGCAGGTCGAGGTCGGGCGACCCGGTGCTGACGGTGCCGAACTCGCCGAGCTCGAGGCCCATCGGTTCGTCCTCGAGGTCGGCCACCAGGCTGACCAGGGTGCGGAGGGTGTCGCCGGCCGAGGCCAGCGCCTCGCGCGGGGTGAGGGAGCCGTCGGTCTCGATCTCGAGGACCAGGCGGTCGAAGTCGGTCGACTGCTCGACCCGGACAGGCTCGACCGTGAAGGCCACCCGGCGGACCGGCGAGAAGATGGCGTCGACCGGGATGACCCCGATGGCGCCGGTGCCCTTGTTCTTGTCGGCCGAGACGTAGCCCCGTCCCCGCTCCACCGTCAGGTCGACGGCGATGTGGCCCTTGGCGTTGAGGGAGGCGATGTGCTGGCCAGGGCTCAGGACCTCGACGTCGGCGCTCAGCTGCAGGTCGCCGGCGGTGGCCGCACCCGGGCCCCGCTTGTCGAGGCGGATGGTCACCGGCTCGTCACTGTGGACCGTGAACAGGAGGTCCTTCAGGTTGAGGATGATGTCGGTGACATCCTCCTTCACGCCCGGCAGGGTCGTGAACTCGTGGAGGGCCTCGTCGAACCGCACCTGGGTGATGGCGGCACCCGGGATCGACGACAGGAGCGTGCGCCGCAGCGAGTTGCCGAGCGTGTGCCCGAAGCCGGGGTCGAGCGGGCCGACCGCGAACTTCTGACGGTTGTCCTCTTCTTCGCCGATTGCTTCGACGGTGGGTCGCTGGATGATGAGCATGCTTGTGTGGCTCCTCGGCAGATGGTGCGCAGGTTCGGTTTCGGTCAGTGTGTCGGTGGTGCGGGTGGCGGAACGGCGGAGTGGCGGACAGCAGGTGGTGGACGGCGGGTGCCGGCCGGGGCTACTTGGAGTAGAGCTCGACGATCAGCTGTTCCTGCACCGGCTCGTCGATGTGCTCGCGCAGCGGAAGTGAGAACACCCGGACCTCGAACCGGTCCCCCACCGTCTCGAGCCACGGAGGCAGCGAGCGGTCGAGGGTGTCCATGTTGCGGCGCACGTGGAACAGCTCGCGCGACGACGGCTTGAGGGCGACGGTATCCCCCTGGCGCAGGCGATAGCTGGGAATGGTGACCCGCTTGCCGTTGACCAGGACGTGGCCGTGGCGGACGAACTGGCGGGCCTGGGAACGGCTGGCGCCCCACCCGGCGCGGAACGCCACGTTGTCGAGCCGGAGCTCGAGCATGACCAGCAGATTCTCACCGGTGATGCCCGGGGCCCGGCTGGCCTCGACGTAGAGGTTGTGGAACTGCCGCTCCAGCAGGCCGTAGATCCGGCGCGCCTTCTGCTTCTCGCGCAACTGGCCGAGATACTCCGAGCCCTGGCGCATGCGGTCGCGGCCGTGCTCGCCGGGCGGATAGGCCCGGCTGTGGCGGTCGGTGACCGCCTCGGAGACGGGGCACTTCATCGAATAGCAGCGCTCTCCCTTCAAGAAGAGCTTGGTGCGCTCCCGGCGACAGAGCCGGCAGACGGGTCCGGTGTAACGAGCCATGGTGGTCCTTGGTTCCCTTCGTTCCCGTCCCTACACCCGCCGCCGCTTCTTGGGGCGGCAGCCGTTGTGCGGGATGGGGGTTACGTCCTTGATGCCGGCGACCTCGATGCCGGCGGCGGCGAGTGAGCGGATGGCGGTCTCGCGGCCGGAGCCGGGACCGCGGACCAGCACGTCGACCCGGCGCACTCCGTGCTCCATGGCCCGCTTGGCGCACTGCTCGGCGGCGAGCTGGGCGGCGAAGGGCGTCGACTTGCGCGAGCCCTTGAATCCGACGTTGCCGGCCGAGGCCCAGGCGAGGACGTTGCCCTCAGGGTCGGCGATCGAGACGATCGTGTTGTTGAACGAGCTCTTGATGTGGGCGACGCCGAACGTGATGTTCTTGCGCTCGCGCTTGCGGGGCCGACGGGGCGCTCCCGGCTTGGTGGGCTTGGCCATTACTTGCGAACCTTCTTCTTTCCGGCGACGGTCTTCTTGGGGCCTTTGCGGGTGCGGGCGTTGGTGTGGGTGCGCTGGCCGTGGACCGGCAGGCCCTTGCGGTGGCGGATGCCCTGGTAGCAACCGATCTCCATCTTCCGCTTGATGTCCTGGGAGATGTCGCGCCGCAGGTCGCCCTCGACCTGCAGGTTGGCGTCGATGTAGTTGCGTAGACGGGTGACCTCTTCGTCGGTCAGGTCCCGGACACGGGTGTCCGGGCTGGTCTCGGTGACCGTGCAGATCCGCTCCGCGGTCGTCCGGCCGATGCCGAAGATGTAGGTCAGGGAGATCTCCAACCGCTTTTCGCGGGGGATGTCCACGCCGGAGATGCGGGCCACGTGTTCTTCTCTCTCTCTAAGTCACGCCTGGTCGGCGTCAGCCCTGCCGCTGCTTGTGGCGGGGGTTGTCGCAGATGACGATGACCCGTCGGTGGCGGCGGATCACCTTGCACTTCTCACACATCGGCTTGACGCTGGGTCGAACCTTCACGTTGTCGTCCTTAGTCCTCATCCGTCCGGCCCGGAGGCCGACGGTTCCGTGCTTCCCGACCGCGCCGAGGCTGGCGGGGCCGGACTGACTCACTTGTAGCGGTAGGTGATCCGCCCGCGGGCCAGGTCGTAGGGGGTGATCTCCACCTGCACCTTGTCACCGGGGAGGATGCGGATTCGGTGCATCCGCATCTTTCCCGAGCTGTGGGCCAATACGTTGTGGCCATTCTCGAGCTCCACGCGGAACATGGCGTTGGGCAGCGGTTCGACGACCGTCCCCTCCAGCACGATCGCATCTTCCTTGGGCTTGGGCAGGTGAATCTCCTACTACTCTGTCGTTCTCGTACCTAGTCGGCCCGGGGGCTGACGTGCGCCTCGGACAACGAAGCTCGTCGTCCGGACCCAACCGCAGTCGGGGACGTGCCTGAGCAACACCACCGGGAGCGGGGATCGGCACGCCACCACACACCCGTGGCCAGCCGAATCACTAGTCTAGCCCTTCGGGGGCAAATTGCCAGTCCGACCCCACCGGCTTCCAACTCTACGCAGTGCGCGGTCGAAATCCCAGGTCAGCGGACTAGAGGACGGTGAAAACCTCGGGTCCGTCATCGGTGATGGCGATGGTGTGCTCGAAGTGGGCCGACAGTCGTCCGTCCGAGGTCACCACGCTCCAGCCGTCGTCCAGGAGGAGGGTGCCGGTGCCCCCGGCGTTGACCATCGGCTCGATGGCGAACACCATGCCCTCTTTGAGGGTCGGTCCCGGTGTGCCGGGCCAGTAGTTGGGGACCTGGGGGTCCTCGTGCATGGCCGTGCCGATGGCATGGCCGACATACTCACGGACCACCGAGAAGCCGGCCGCCTCGGCGACCTTCTGGACGGCCCGGCCGACTTCGTGCAACCGGTTCCCCGAGGTCAGCTGGTCGATGCCGGCAAAGAGGCTCGCCTCGGTGACTTCCATCAGTCGGACCGCCTCGGCCGACACCTCACCCACCGGGGCGGTGTAGGCGGCGTCCCCGTGGTACCCCTCGATGATCGCACCGCAGTCGACCGAGATGATGTCGCCCTCGACCAGGACGACCTGGTCCGACGGGATCCCGTGGACGATCATCGAGTTCGGGGAGGTGCACACCACGGCCGGAAACCCGTGATATCCGAGGAAGTTGGACCCAGCACCTCGCTTCTCCAACACGTCGCGGGCGGCACGGTCGAGGTCCATGGTGGTGACACCCGGCTTGATGACGGCCCGGGTGGCCTCGTGGATCTCGGCCACCACCCGGCCGGCCCGGCGCATCTTGGCCAACTCCTCGGCATTTCGCCTCATCGGGCGGAGCCGGAGACGGGAGTGGTGACGGTGGGCACTGCGGACATGCCCATCATCGTAGGGGCGGGATCACGAGAATCGACCACCCTTGCGGTTCCGCCGATCCTCGATGGCCCGGACGATCCGCTTGGTGACGGCCTCGGGTGAACCGGTGCCGGTCACCTGGGCCAGCTGCCCCCGCTCGAGGTACCAGTCGATGAGTGGGGCGGTCTGCAGCTCGTAGATCTCGAGGCGGCGGGTGATGGCCTCCTCGGTGTCGTCCTCGCGCTGGACCACCTCCCCTCCGCAGACGTCGCACGTCCAGTTGATGAGGGGCCTCGAGGCCAGTGAGTAGTTGGCCCCGCAGTCCACGCACACCCGGCGCGACGCCAGCCGGCGCAATACCTGGGAGGTCGGGACCTCGATGTCGATGACCAGGTCGAGGTCGACCGGGGCCAGGTAGTCCGCCAGCATCTTGGCCTGCTCGACCGTACGGGGGCAGCCGTCGAGGATGAAGCCGCGATCCTTGGTGTCGCTCTCCTCGAGCCGGGAAGAGACCATCTCCATGATCAGGTCGTCGCCGAGCAACTCCCCGCGGTCCATGAGCTCCTTGGCCTTCTTGCCGAGCGGGGTGGCCTGTTTGACCGCCTCGCGAAGCATGTCACCCGTGGAGACGTGGGTGACGACATAGTGGTGAGAGAGGGACAGACACTGCGTCCCCTTCCCCGCCCCCTGTTTGCCGAGGACGACGAGCCTGGCGCCGGCTGCCACCTACTTGAGGAAACCCTCGTAGTTCCGCATCATCAGCTGGCTGTCGATCTGCTTCATCGTCTCGAGAGCCACGCCGGTAGCGATGAGGAGCGTCGTTCCGTAGAAGGGATAGCTGGTGATGTTCCATGCAGCCATCAGCAGCGACGGGGTGATCGCCACCCCGCCGAGGAAGATGGCCCCCGGCCAGGTGATCCGATTCAGGATGTGGGCCAGGTACCGCTCCGTCGGATGGCCGGGGCGGATGCCCGGGATGTACCCACCCTGCTTGCGGATGATGTCCGCCTGCTGGTGGGGGTCGAAGGCCACGTAGACGTAGAAGAACGTGAAGAGGAGGATGAAGAGGAAGTACGTCAAGATGTAGAAGACGCTGGTCGGCGTCACGTTGTGGTTCACCCACTGCCGGAAGGCGTATGACGGGATGATGTTGGACAGCAGCACGGGGATGTAGAGCACCGAGCTGGCGAAGATGATCGGGATCACGCCGGCCTGGTTGACCTTGAGTGGGATGTACGTGTTGGACCCGCCGTACATCTTGCGGCCCACCACCCGTTTGGCGAACGTCACCGGGATCCGCCGCTGCCCCTGGTCGACGAAGACGATGAGGACCAGCAGGGCCAGCGAGACCAGCAGGATGGTGGCGAACTTCACCCTGCCGCCCTCCTGGAGGACGGTGTTGAGTCCGGAGGGGATCCCGGCCACGACGTTGGCGAAGATCAGGATCGACATGCCCTGGCCGATTCCACGCTGGGTGATCAACTCGGCCAGCCACATCACGAACGCGGTGCCCGCGGTCAGGGTCAGGACGATGAAGCCGGCTCGCCAGATCGAGTAGTTGAGGATCAGGTCGATGTTCTGCGAGGTGCCGAAGAGGCCGCCCCCGCCCTTGTGGAACAGGTACACCAGTCCGGTGGACTGCATCAGCGCCAGGGCCACCGTCAGGTACCGGGTCGTCTGGGTCAGCTTCTTCTGGCCGACCGCGCCCTGGTCGCGCCACTGTTCGAGCTTGGGGATCACCGTGGCCAGGAGCTGGATGATGATGCTCGAGGTGATGTAGGGCATGATGCCCAGCCCGAACACCGCCATGCGGGTGAGGGCGCCGCCGCTGAACAGGTTGAGGAATCCGAGGACCCCGGACGACTTCGACGCCGCCTCGAGCTGGGCCACCTTCGAGAAGTTCACGAAGGGGACCGGCACATTCGCCCCGAACTGGTACAGGGCGATGATGGTCAGCGTGAAGAGGACCTTCTTGCGAAGGTCGGGGATGCGGAAGATGTTGGCCAGGCTGGCAAGCATGGGGCTCCTCGACGCCGCGTTCGGAAGATGCTAGCGGTTGGTGAGGGCGTTGCCCTTTGCCGGAGGGCGACCGTTGCCGAATGGTAGCGGGACGATGGAGATCGACCCGCCGGCGCCGGTGATGGCCGCCTCGGCGGACTTCGAGAAGGCATGCGCCTCCACCCGCAGGGCCCTGGTCAGCTCGCCGGCGCCCAGGACCTTGACCAGATCGCCCTTGTGGGCGAGCCCGGCAGCCACCAGGGCGGGGATGTCCGCCGTGTCACCCGCCACGGCGTCGAGAGTACCGACATTGACCGGGGTGTACTCGACCCGGAACGGGTTGGTGAAACCACGGAGCTTGGGGATGCGCTGCATGAGGGGAAGCTGGCCGCCCTCGAACCCCATCGGGATGGTGTCCCGCGCCCCCTGGCCCTTGGTGCCGCGGCCGGCAGTCTTGCCACCCTTGCCGCCGATGCCGCGGCCTACCCGCTTGCGGGCCCGATTGGAGCCTGCCGGTGGGCGGAGATCATGGACCTTCATGGTCAGCCTTTCTCGTCTTTGCCGGCGGACGTGACGTCCACCAGGTGCGGCACACGTGCGAGCATCCCACGGATCTCCGGGCGGTCGGGCAGCACGTTGGTGCGCCCGATGCCACGGAGCCCGAGGGCGCGGAGGGTGCCCCGGTGCTTGGGCTTGGTGCCGATGGAGGAGCGGACCTGGGTCACCCGGATCCAGCCGGTGGTCGACAGCGGGGTGTCGGTGGTGGACGCCATGTCAGCTCACCTCCGTGAACAGGTCGTTCTCGCGGCGCCGCTCGCGGTAGGCGCGGAGCATGGCGGCCGGTGCCACCTCTTCGACCGACTTGCCCCGTAGGGCGGCGATCTCGTCGGGGCGCTTGAGGCCCTTCAACCCGGCGATCGTGGCGTGGGCCACGTTGATGCCGTTGGACGAGCCGAGCGACTTGGCCAGGATGTCGCGGATGCCGGCCATCTCGAGGATGGCCCGGGCCGCGCCGCCGGCGATGACCCCGGTACCGGGGGCGGCCGGCTTCAGCATGACCCGTCCGGCCCCGCTCTCCCCCACGATGGGGTGGGTGATGGTGGAGCCGGCCAGCGGCACATCGAACATGTTCTTGCGGGCCTCTTCGATGCCCTTCTGCACGGCCAGCCCGGCCTCTTTGGCCTTGCCGTAGCCGAGTCCGACCCGTCCGTTGCCGTCGCCGACGACCATGAGGGCGGCGAACGAGAACCGCCGACCACCCTTGACCACCTTCGACACCCGGTTCACCCGGATCGTCCGCTCCTCGAACTGGAGCTCGTTGTTGTTCACGGCCATCTCAGAACTCCAGTCCCTCGGCGCGGGCGGCGTCGGCCAGGGCGGCCACCCGCCCGTGGTAGGCGAAGCCGCCGCGGTCGAAGACCACGGTGGTGATGCCGGCGTCCTTGGCCCGCGAGGCCACCAGTGACCCCACGGCGGTGGCCGCGGCGATGTTGCCGCCCGAGGTCTCCCGGAGGGAGGGCTCGACCGACGATGCCGAGGCCAGGGTGCGGCCGGCGAGATCGTCGATGAGCTGGGCGGTGATGTGCTTGTTGGAGCGGAACACGGCCAGGCGCGGGCGCTGGGCGGTGCCCTCGACCCGACGGCGGACCCGCTTGTGGCGGCGCCGGCGGAGCTCGAGCTTGTGATCAGTGCGTGCCATTACTTGGCTGCCTTCCCGGCCTTGCGGACGACCCGCTCACCCGCGTAGCGGATGCCCTTGCCCTTGTAGGGCTCGGGCTTACGCAACTTGCGGATGTCGGCGGCGACCTGTCCGACCTTCTCCTTGTCGATTCCCTTGATGATGATCCGGGTGGCACTCGGGACTTCGAAGGTGACGCCTTCCGGGGCGTCCACGAAGACCGGGTGCGAGAATCCGAGTGCCAGCTCCAGGGCCCCGGGGCCCTTGGGCACGGCGCGGTAGCCGACGCCGACGATCTCGAGCTCCTTCGAGAAGCCCTCGGTGACACCGGTGACCATGTTGGCCACCAGCGACCGGGTCAGGCCGTGGAGCGCACGGTTCTGGCGCTGGTCGTCCGGCCGCTCGACCGTCAGGACGTCACCGTCCTGGCGGAAGCTGATGGCGGCGGGCACCTGACGGGCCAACTCGCCCTGGGGGCCCTTGACCGTGACGCGGTGGTCCTCGCCGATGGCGATGGTGACCCCGGAGGGCACGTTGATCGGCGAACGTCCGATGCGGGACATCAGCAGTCACCTCCCTGCGGGGCGTGGACGCGGATCATGGAAGCGGTTACCAGACATAGCAGAGCACCTCGCCGCCCATGCGGCGCTTGCGCGCCTCGCGGTCGGTCATCAGGCCCTTGGAGGTGGAGACCACCGCCACACCGAGACCGCCGAGCACGCGGTGGATCTTGTCGGCCCGGGCGTAGATCCGCAGGCCGGGCTTGGACACCCGCTTGATCCCGGAGATGGTCCGGGCGCGGTCGGGTGCGTACTTCATGGTGATCTGCAGCGTCTTGCCGGGCTTGCCCGGTGTGTCGCTCACCTGGAAACCACCGATGTAGCCCTCCTCCACGAGGATGGCGGCCAGCGACTCCTTGAGCTTGGAGCCGGGCATCGACACGGTGTCGAAGTGGGCGGTGTTGGCGTTCCGGATGCGGGTCAGCATGTCGGCAATCGGGTCGGTCATCGTCATAGTTCGTCGCCTCCTCTCACCAACTGGCCTTCGTCACGCCGGGGATCTCCCCGGCGTGGACCATCACCCGCAGGCAGATCCGGCACAGGCCGAACTTGCGGTACACCGACTTCGGGCGGCCGCACCGGCGGCACCGCGTGTACCCGCGGACCTTGAACTTGGGGGTGCGCTGCTGCTTCTCGATCAAAGCCTTCTTCGCCATGGGGTTACTGGTTCTCCTTGCGGAACGGGAAGCCGAAGGCGGCGAGCAGTGCCCGGCCCTCGTCGTCGGTTCGTGCGGTCGTAGCGATAGTGATGTCCATGCCCCGGGTGGTATCGATCCTGTCGTATTCGACCTCGGGAAAGATCAGCTGCTCGGTCACGCCGAATGTGTAGTTGCCGTGGCCGTCGAACGACCGGGGCGACAGCCCGCGGAAGTCCCGGATTCGGGGGATGGCCATGGACACCAGACGGTCGAAGAACTCCCAGGCCCGGTCGCCCCTGAGGGTCACCTTGGCGCCGATCTCCTGTCCCTCGCGCAGCTTGAACGAGGCGATCGACTTCTTGGCCCGGGTCACCACCGGCTTCTGGCCGGCGATGATCTCGAGGTCGCGGATGGCGCCCTCGATGAGCGACTTCTGCTGGGTGGCGCGGCCCACGCCCATGTTGATCACGATCTTGGTGAGGCGCGGGACCTCCATGATGTTGTCCAGGCCCAGGGTCTCCTTGAGCTCGGCCCGCACCTTGTCGTCGTAGCGCTTCTTCAGACGCGGCCGCTCGGCCGCTGCGGTCGAGGCCATCACAGGTCCGCCCCGCACTTGCGGCAGACCCGGATCTTGCGACCCTGCTCGTCGACCCGCATCCCGATCCGGGTGGGGACGCCGCAGGAACTGCAGACGATGGCCACCGAGGAGACGGAGATGGGCATGAACTTGTCGATCACGCCGCCCTGCATGGTGGCCCGGGTCGGCTTGGCGTGGCGCTTGGCCACGTGGACACCTTCGACGATGACCCGGCCCTCGGCCGGGAAGGCGCGGACCACGCTGGCCTGCTTGCCCCGGTCCTTGCCCGAGAGGACCTGGACCTTGTCACCCTTCTTGATACGCATCTAGAGCACCTCCGGCGCCAGCGAGATGATCCGCATGAAGCGCTTGTCGCGCAGCTCCCGGCCGACGGGCCCGAAGATGCGGGTCCCCCGGGGCTGCTGCTGGTCGTTGATGAGGACGGCGGCATTTTCGTCGAAGCGGATGTAGCTGCCGTCGGGACGGCGCTTCTCCTTCTTGGTCCGGACGACGACGCACTTCACGACGTCACCCTTCTTGACCGCCGCTCCGGGGATGGCGTCCTTGACGGTGGCCACGAAGACGTCGCCGATCGAGGCGTAGCGACGGCGTGAGCCCCCGAGCACCTTGATGCACAGCACTTCCTTGGCGCCCGAATTGTCGGCCACCCGCAGTCGTGATTCCTGCTGGATCATCGTGCACGCTCCAGGACCTCGGTCAGCCGCCAACGCTTGAGCTTCGACAGCGGACGGGTCTCCACGACCCGCACCCGGTCGCCCACCTTGGCCGTGTTCTCCGCCGTCGTGGACGTAGAGCTTCTTGGTCCGCTGCACGGTCTTGCCGTAGCGGGGGTGCCGGACCCGCTCGACGACGGCCACGACCACGGTCGCCTCCATCGCGTCGGATACCACCAGGCCCTCGCGGACCTTGCGGGCGTTGGCCCGCTCCTCGGTCGTGCCCTCGGCACGCTGCTCGTCGGCCATCAGTCGTTCTCCTCTGCGTCCTCGGCAGCCTCGTCGACTGTGTCCTCGTCGACTGCGCCCTCGACAGGGTCTCGGTGTCCTCGGCGACCACGTCGTCGTCTGCGGACTCGTCATCGTCGTGATCGTGGTCGTGGTCGTCGTCGCTCTCGCGGCCTCGGCCTCGGCCCGGGCTGCGGCCCGACGCTCCGATGCAGTGCTCTTGTCGCGGCCCTTGGCCTCGTCCTCGTCCCGGCGCCGTGCCGCGGCCAGGTGGGCCGGCAACTGGTCCAGGGCGAGGCCTTCGGCCTCGGCGATCTCGCGGTTGCGGAGCTCGGTCAGCATCCGGGCCACGTCCTTGCGGACGTGGCTCATCCGGGAGAAGTTGTCCAACTGGCCGGTGGCCAGTTGGAACCGGAGGTTGAAGAGCTCGCGCCGGGTCTCGCCCAGCTGGCGCTCCAGCTCCTCGGTGTCGTACTCGGAGATTTCGGCGGCGGTGGCCATCAGACCTGCACCTCCGGCGTGCCGTGGGTCCCGGGGCGCACCACGAACCGCGCCTTGAACGGGAGCTTCTGGATGGCGCGGTTCATGGCCTCGCGGGCCAGATCCTGCTCCACCCCGGCCAGCTCGAACAGGATGCGCCCGGGCTTGACGACGGCGACCCAGTGCTCGGGGTTGCCCTTGCCCGAGCCCATGCGGGTCTCCGCCGGCTTCTTGGTGACCGGCCGGTCCGGGAACACCCGGATCCACACCTTGCCACCACGCTTGACGTGGCGGGTCATGGCGATACGGGCGGCTTCGATCTGTCGGGCCGTCATCCATGCCGGCTCGAGGGCCTGGATCCCGAAGTCACCGAAGGTGACCTCGCTCCCACCCTTGGCCTTGCCGGACATCCGACCGCGTTGCTGCTTGCGGTGCTTCACCTTGCGGGGCATCAACATGTCAGTCGACCTCCTTGCGGAAGTGCGGGGTCTCGTGATGCTCGCGGGTCTTGCGCTCGATCTCCTCGTCCTCGGTGAGGATGCGCTCGAGATCGTCCGGCACGGCCGGCGCGGCGGCGATGTCCGCCGGGTTGTGGTCGGCCAGTCCCTGGGGGACCTCGGTCTCGGACTCTTCGGGGTCGAGGGTGACCACGCTGCCCGGGGCGCCCTGGCCGGCCAGACGGCGACCGCCACCGGCGGTGATGAGGCGGCGCGGTGCCGACTCGCCGCCCTGGCCCGACGTCTCCCCGACCGCCATGGCCGCCTCGCGGGTGATCTTCTCCTCGGAGGAGATCTTGTAGGGGAGGATGTCGCCCTTGTAGATCCACACCTTCACGCCGATGCGGCCGTAGGTGGTCTTGGCCTCGCGGAAGCCGTAGTCGATGTCGGCCCGCAGGGTGTGCAGCGGTACCCGGCCCTCGCGGTAGGACTCCTTGCGCGACATCTCGGAGCCACCCAGACGACCGGAGCACTGGACCCGGACGCCGAGGGCGCCGGCCTTCTGCACGGTCTGGATCGAGCGCTTCATGGCACGGCGGAAGGCGACCCGGCGAGCCAGCTGGTCGCAGATGCCCTGTGCGATCAGTGCGGCGTCGAGCTCGGGCTGCTTGATCTCCTGGATGTTGAGCTGGATCCGGTTGTTGAGGCCGGTGATCTCCTCGATCTTCTTCTTGAGGCGGTCGGCCTCGGCGCCGCGGCGGCCGATCACGATGCCCGGACGCGCGGTGTGGATGTCCACCCGCAGGCGGTCACGGGTGCGCTCGATCTCGATGCGGCTGACAGCGGCCGACTCGAGCTGCGACATCAGATAGTCACGGATCTCCCAGTCCTCGATCACGCAGTTCTGGTAGTTGCGCTCTTCGAACCAGCGCGACTTCCAGTCGGTCGTGACGCCGAGCCGGAACCCGTAGGGGTTTACCTTCTGGCCCATCTACTTGCCCTTCTCTTCGGCGGTGTCGCCGGATTCGTCGTCGGCGGTGTCGCCGTCCTCGTATCCTCGTCCTCGACCTCGTCGGTCGTCGTCGTCGTCCGTCTCGGCCCGTCTCGTCCGTCTCGAGGTCCGACTCCTCCAGGGGTCCGGCCTCGGTCTCGGTCACCACGTCGTCGGCTCTGCATCGTCGCTTCCTCGGGCCACGCCTCTGCACCGCGTGTCGGTCGTGGCCGTGGGTCGCCGTGCGTCGTCTCGGTCGCCCGGTTCCGGCGCGATCCGGCCACACGGCGCGAGCGCTGACCACCGGCGGCGGACTGCTTGGCCCGGCGTCGGGCGATCTGCTCGTCGGGCATACGGCTCACGATGATGGTGATGTGCGACGTCCGCTTGCGGATGCGGGTGGCACGGCCTCTCGCCCGGGGGCGCCACCGCTTGAGCGTGCTGCCCTCGTCGGCATAGCAGGCCGAGACGAACAGCTCCTCGGAATCCTGCCCGTCGTTGTGCGTGGCGTTGGCCACGGCGGAAGCCAGGACCTTGCCGACCACCGTGGCGGCCTCACGGTCGCCGTTGGCCAGGATCTCGGCCGCCAGGTTGACGTCCTGCCCGCGGATCAGGTCGAGGACCTGGCGGACCTTGTACGCCGAAATCCGGCTGTGACGCAGCACCGCACGGGTGCCTTCGCGCTCGTTGGTCTTCACTCCGGGCACGTCAGCGCCTCCCCGCCCGCTCTTGGCCGGCATGGAACTTGAACGTCCGGGTCGGCGCGAACTCGCCGAGCTTGTGGCCGACCATCGACTCGGTCACGTAGACGGGGATGTGCTTGCGCCCGTCGTGGACGGCGATGGTATGGCCGACCATGTCGGGGATGATCGTGGAGCGCCGGGACCAGGTCTTGATGACCTTCTTGTCGCCGGCCGCGTTGAGGACGTCCACCTTCTTGAGCAGGTGGTCGTCGACGAACGGACCCTTCTTGAGGCTGCGGGGCATGTGTGTCGTTCCCTCTGTCTTCCCTACCGGCGCGCGCCGCGCTTGCGGCGACGACGGACGATCATCTTGTCGGAGTCCTTGTTGCGGGCACGGGTGCGGCCTTCGGGCTGACCCCACGGGGACACCGGATGGCGGCCACCGGAGGTCTTGCCCTCGCCGCCGCCCAGCGGGTGGTCGACCGGGTTCATGGCGACCCCACGGGTCTGGGGGCGCACGCCCTTCCAGCGATTGCGGCCGGCCTTGCCGATCTTGATCAGCTCGGCTTCCGAGTTACCGACGATACCGAGCGTGGCCCGGCAGTCGATCGACACCCGGCGCATCTCCGTGCTCGGGAGGCGCAGGGTGGCGAACGCGCCCTCCTTCGCCACCAGCTGCACGCTCATGCCGGCGCCACGGGCCATCTTGCCGCCCTGGCCCTCACGGAGCTCGACGTTGTGGATGACCGAGCCGACCGGGATGAAGCGCATGGGCAGGGCGTTTCCGGGACGGATCTCGGCACCCTGGCCCGACTGCAGCCGATCGCCGACCTGGATGCCGGCCGGGGCGAGGATGTAGCGCTTCTCACCGTCGAGGTAGTGCAGCAGGGCGATGCGGGCGTTGCGGTTCGGGTCGTATTCGATCGTGGCGACCTTGGCCGGGATCCCGTCCTTGTCGCGCTTGAAGTCGATGATCCGGTACTGCTGCTTGTGGCCGCCGCCACGGTGGCGGGCCGTCTTGCGGCCGTGGTTGTTGCGGCCGCCGGTGCGGGGCTTCGGAGCCAGCAGCGACTTCTCGGGCCGGTCGGTGGTGAGCTCGGCGAAGTCCGAGACGGTCTGGAACCGTCGCCCGGCGCTGGTGGGTTTACGTGAACGCAATGCCATGGGGTGTCCCGGTCTCTCAGTTCTCGAACAGGTCGATCGAGTCACCCGCGGCGAGGGTGACGATGGCCCGCTTGGTGTCGGAGCGGTGGCCCATGCCGCCGCCCTTCCGGTTGCGCTTGTTCTTGCCCTTGCGATTGAGGGTGTTGACGTTGGTGACCCGCACGTCGAAGGCCTGCTCCACGGCGTAGCGGACGTCGATCTTGGTGGCCGACGGGTCGACCACGAAGACGTAGACGTTGTTGTCCATCAGGGCGTACGACTTCTCCGACACGACGGGCCGGATCAGGACGTTGTGGGGATCCCTCACGACTGCTCCTCTTCTTCGTCGTCGGGCACTTCGACGACCTCGATCTCGGTGACCCCGGTGACGGAGCCGTCGGCACCGATCTCCAGGTCGACCTCGGTCTCGATCAGGGCCTCGATCTCCCCGTCGGCATCCAGGATCTCTTCCACCCGGGTCTCCACCGCCCCGGTGACGTGACCGGTGGCGTCGACCAGTACGTCGATCTCGGTCTCGACGATCTCGACGACGTTGCCGTCGGCGTCCTCGACCACGTCGACCTCGACCGACGAGATCACACTGGGCTGGGGCAGCGTCTCGTCGGTGAAGACCACCCAGTCGTTGACCAGGATGTCGTAGGCGTTGAGCTCGCCGGCCAGCAGGGTCTGGACATCGGGAAGGTTGGCGAACGAGCGGTCGGCGACGAAGTCGTCCTCGCTGAGCACGACCAGCACCCGGCCCTCGAGTCCCTGGGCCTTGAGGGAGGCGATGGCCGCCTTGGTGCTCGGCACCTCGAATGTCCACTCGTCCACCAGGGCCACGTGGCCGAGGGCGGCCCGGTCCGACAGGGCGGATCGCAAGGCCAATGCCTTCATCTTCTTGGGGGTCTTCTGGGCGTAGGAGCGGGGCTTCGGCCCGAGGGCGACGCCACCGCCGATCCACACCGGCGAGCGGCTGGAGCCGGCGCGGGCCCGGCCGGTTCCCTTCTGGCGGAAGGGCTTGACGCCACCGCCACGGACCTCGGAGCGGGTCTTGGTCGACTGGGTGCCGGCGCGGGCGGCGGCCAGCTGGGCGGTCACCACCTGATGGAGGACGGCCTGGTTGGGCTCGATCCCGAACATCTCGGGGTCGAGGTCGACCTCGCCGAGGTCGTCGCCGTCGGTCGAACGGCGGGTGACGGTCCGCTGGACGGGGGCCGGGCGCAGGAAGCGCCGGATCTCGGCCGGGGAGGCCGTCTCGAAGTCGATGGTGTCCGCACTCACTTGGCGCCTCCCTTGGTGGCCGGGGCCTTCACCGCGTCGCGCAGGAGGACCATGCCGCCACGTGGGCCGGGAACCGCACCTTTGACCAGGATGAGCTCGCGCTCCGGGTCGGCCTGGACGATCTCGAGGTTCAGCGTGGTGACCTGGTGACCACCCATGCGGCCGGCCATCTTCGTGCCCTTGAACACGCGGGACGGAGTGGCGCAGGCACCGATCGATCCCGGGGAGCGGTGCTTCTTGTGGTTGCCGTGGCTGGCTCCCTGGCCCTTGAAGTTGTGGCGCTTCATGGCGCCGGCGAATCCCTTGCCCTTGGAGACGGCGGTGGCGTCCACCAGCTCACCGGCCTGGAGCACGTCGGCGGTCAGCTCCTGGCCCACTTCGTACTCGGAGGCGTCATCCAGTCGCAGCTCCATCAGGCGGCGGCCGGGATCGACCCCCGCCTTGTCGAAGTGGCCCTGCTCGGGTCGGGTGAGGGTGCTGGCGCGGCGGTGGCCCCAGGTGACCTGCAGCGCCGAGTACCCCTCGTGCTCGGGGGTCTTCACCTGCACGATCCGGACCGGCGCGACGCGCAGCACCGTCACCGGGATCGCCCGGTTCTGGTCGTCCCAGATCTGTGTCATTCCCACTTTTTCGCCCACGATCGCCTTGCTGGCCACTGGAGCTTCTCCGTCTCGACTCTTCGCTCTTGCTCGGCACCGGTGGGTGCCGATCCTGTACTGCCGTTGCCCCCCACGCGGGCGTGTGTCCTCGCGGGGTCTCATCTGGTGCCACCCGGGGTCAGACCGGGTGATTGGTGCCTGCCGACAGATCCCGGCTCGCACGCAGACGCTCCGCTCGGATCAACCCGAGCGGAGCGCTCGCCTGGTTTGGCCCGAGGTCCCCGCCGCAAGACGGCAGGCGCTCGAACACGTCCCATTCAACTGGGTCCGCCCGGAATCGGGCCGACCGGAAACTCTATACCATCGGGTCCCTGCCCGCTAGGCCGGGCCAGGCACCGATCTGGCTCAGACCGTCTGGATCTTGATCTCGATGTCCACGCCGGCCGGGAGGTCGAGCCGCTGGAGCGAGTCGACCGTCTTGGGCGTGTGTTCCACGATGTCCACCAGGCGCTTGTGGACCCGCATCTCGAAGTGCTCCCGGCTGTCCTTGTACTTGTGGGGAGACCGGATCACCGTGTAGCGGTGCTTCTCGGTGGGCAGCGGTACCGGGCCCAGGACCTTCGCCTGGGTACGCAGCACCGTCTGCACGATCTTCTCGGTCGACTGATCGAGGATCTCGTGGTCGTACGCCTTCAGGCGGATCCGGATCTTCTGACGGGGGCCCTCTGCGGCCATGGGTTACAGCGTCCTCTCGGTGGTGTGTGGTCTCGGGTGGCTTCTAGGCGAGGATCTTGGTGACCCGGCCCGAGGCCACGGTCCGTCCACCCTCGCGGATGGCGAAGCGCAGTCCCTCGTCCATGGCGATCGGCTTGCCGAGCTCGACCGTCATGTCCGTGTTGTCGCCGGGCATGACCATCTCGGTGCCCTCGGGCAGCGTGATGGTCCCGGTGACGTCCGTGGTGCGGAAGTAGAACTGCGGGCGATAGTTGGTGAAGAACGGCTTGTGACGGCCGCCCTCGTCCTTGTTCAGCACGTAGACGGTCGCCTCGAACTTGGTGTGGGGGGTGATGGAGCCGGGCTTGCACAGCACCTGGCCACGCTCGACCTCCTCCTTCTTGGTGCCCCGGAGCAGGGCGCCGACGTTGTCGCCGGCCTGGCCCTCGTCGAGCAGCTTGCGGAACATCTCGATGCCGGTGACGGTGGTCTTCTGGGTGTCGCGGAGGCCGACGATCTCGACCTCCTCGCCCACCTTGATGATGCCCTGCTCGATCTTGCCGGTCACCACGGTGCCGCGGCCGGTGATGGACATGACGTCCTCGACCGACATGAGGAACGGCTTCTCGACGTCGCGCTCGGGCTCGGGGATGTAGGAGTCGACGGCATCCATCAGCTCGATGATCTTGGCGGCCCACTCGGCGTCGCCCTCCAGCGCCTTGAGGGCGCTGACCCGGATGATCGGGGTGTCGTCACCCGGGAACTCGTACTCGTTGAGGAGCTCGCGCACCTCGAGCTCGACCAGGTCGAGGAGCTCCTCGTCGTCGACGGTGTCGGCCTTGTTGAGGGCGACCACGATGTAGGGCACGCCGACCTGGCGGGCGAGCAGCACGTGCTCACGCGTCTGGGGCATGGGGCCGTCGGCGGCCGACACGACCAGGATGGCACCGTCCACCTGGGCGGCACCGGTGATCATGTTCTTGATGTAGTCGGCGTGGCCGGGCATGTCGACGTGGGCATAGTGCCGGTTGGGCGTTTCGTACTCGACGTGGGCGATGGAGATCGTGATCCCCCGCTGACGCTCTTCGGGGGCCTTGTCGATCTGGTCGAAAGGGGTGAAATAGGTGGTCGGGTCGTTGTCGTGGAGGACCTTGGTGATGGCCGCGGTGAGCGTGGTCTTCCCGTGGTCGATGTGTCCCATCGTCCCGACGTTCACGTGGGGCTTGGTGCGCTCGAACTTCTGCTTGGCCATGGTTGGGGTGATGCTCCCTGATCTCGGACGGTAGCCCCCTCGGGCCCGCCACGACGGAGGCGGTTGCCTCCGTCATTCCTCGGTTCGGTGGACTGCGGTACTGCTGGTACTGCGGTGATGGTGAAACAGGTGGTGCGGTGCGGCGCGGGCCGCACGGTCCGGAGGTCCCGGTGCCGTGCCGACTACTCGCCCCGCGCCTTGGCGATGATCTCCTTGGCGATCGACTCGGGGACCTCGTTGTACGCGGCGAACTGCATCGAGTACGTGGCCCGCCCCTGAGTACGCGAACGCAGGTCGGTAGCGTAGCCGAACATGTCGCTCAGCGGTACCTGTGCCCGGACGATGTGGCTGTTGCCCCGCTGCTCCATGCCCTCGACCTTGCCCCGCCGGGACGACAGGTCGCCGATCACGTCGCCCATGTAGTCCTCGGGGGTGGTGACCTCGACGGCCATCACCGGCTCGAGCAGGACCGGGCTGGCCAGCTGGGCGGCCTTCTTGATGGCCATCGAACCGGCGATCTTGAACGCCATCTCCGAGGAGTCGACGTCGTGGTAGGAGCCGTAGGTCAGGATCACCTTGATGTCCACCGTCGGGTAGCCGGCCAGCACGCCCGAGGTGATCGACTCCTGGATGCCCTGGTCGACCGAGGGGATGTACTCCTTCGGGATGACACCACCGGTGATCTTGTCCTCGAACTTGTAGCCCCCCGGGCCCGGGTTGGGCTCGAGGGTGATGACCACGTGGCCGTACTGGCCCTTGCCGCCGGTCTGGCGGACGTACTTCATCTCCACCTTCTCGGCCGACTTGCGCACGGTCTCGCGGTAGGCGACCTGGGGCTTGCCCACATTGGCGTCCACGTTGAACTCGCGGAGCATCCGGTCGACGAGGACCTCGAGGTGGAGCTCGCCCATCCCCGAGATGACGGTCTGGCCGGTCTCCTCGTCGGACTGGACCCGGAAGGTCGGGTCCTCCTCGGACAGGGCGAACAGGGCCTTGGACAGTTTGTCCTGGTCGGCCTTGGTCTTGGGCTCGACGGCCACGTGGATCACCGGCTCGGGGAAGGTGAGCGACTCCAGGATGACCTGGTCGTCGGGGTCGCACAGGGTGTCGCCGGTGGTGGTCTGCTTCAGGCCGACGGCGGCCACGATGTCCCCGGCGTACATGGTGTCGAGGTCCTCGCGGGTGTTGGCGTGCATCTGGAGGATGCGGCCGATGCGCTCCTTGCGGTCCTTGGTCGAGTTGACCACGGCCGAGCCCTTGGCCAGGGTGCCCGAGTAGACCCGCAGGTAGGTGAGCTTGCCGACGTAGGGGTCGGTCATGATCTTGAAGGCCAGGGCCGAGAACGGCGCCGAGTCGTCCGCCGGGCGCTCGACCTCCACGCCCTCCTTGCGGGGGACGGTGCCCATGGTCGGCGGGATGTCGAGCGGGCTCGGGAGGTAGTCGACCACGGCGTCGAGCATGGGCTGGACGCCCTTGTTCTTGAAGGCGGTGCCGCAGAGGATCGGCACGGCGTGGTTGCCCAGGGTGACCGTCCGCAGGGCCCGGGTCAGGTCCTCGGGGAGGATCTCCTCGTCGCCCAGGTACTTCTCCATGATGATGTCGTCGTGGTTGGAGACCACGTCGATGAGCTCGGCGTGGGCGGCCTCGGCCGCGTCGACCAGGTTGTCCGGGATGGGCTCCTCGATCCAGTCCTCGCCCATGCCGTCGTCCCACACCAGCGCCCGCATGTGGACCAGGTCCACCACGCCGCGGAAGTCACCCTCGGCGCCGATCGGCAGCTGCACCACGGCGGTGGTGCAGTCCAGCCGGTCCTTGATCATGTCGACGCACATCTCGAAGTTGGCGCCGGTGCGGTCCATCTTGTTGACGAAGCAGATCCGCGGGACCTCGTACTTGTTGGCCTGGCGCCAGACCGTCTCGGTCTGGGGCTCGACGCCGGCCACGGCGTCGAACACGGCCACGGCGCCGTCGAGGACGCGCAGCGAACGCTCCACCTCGACGGTGAAGTCCACGTGGCCCGGGGTGTCGATGATGTTGATCAGCGTGTCGTGCCACATGCAGGTGGTGGCGGCCGACGTGATGGTGATGCCCCGCTCCTGCTCCTGGACCATCCAGTCCATGGTGGCCGCACCCTCGTGGACCTCACCGATCTTGTAGTTCTTGCCGGTGTAGTAGAGGATCCGCTCGGTGGTGGTGGTCTTGCCCGCGTCGATGTGGGCCATGATCCCGATGTTGCGGGTCTTGGCCAGGGGTGGTTGCGGGAGGTGCTGTCAGACATGGTTGGTTCAACTCTCGGGTCGTGCTCGTGTCGTGGCGGTGGCCGAATCGGCGGTCGCCGGCTACCAGCGGTAGTGGGCGAACGCCTTGTTCGACTCGGCCATCTTGTGGAGGTCCTCACGACGCTTGGCGGCGGCACCGATGCCGTTGGCCGCGTCGCGGATCTCGTTGGAAAGGCGCTCGGCCATCGTCTTTTCGCGGCGCTGCTGCGAGTAGCCGACCAGCCAGCGGATCGACAGCGTGGTGGCCCGGCGGGGCCGCACCTCGACCGGGACCTGGTAGGTGGCGCCGCCGACCCGGCGGCTGCGCACCTCGAGCTCGGGCCGGGTGTTCTCGACGGCCTTCTTCAGGACGGCGACCGGGTCGTTGCCGGTCTTCTCCCCCACGTCGGCCAGGGCGGCGTAGACGATGCGCTCGGCGAGCGTGCGCTTGCCGCGGCTCAGGACCCGGTTGACCACCTGGGTGACGAGCACCGAGTGGTAGACGGGGTCGGGCATGAGCTCACGACGGACTGCGGGACCTTTGCGGGGCACGTCAGGACTCCTTCTTGGCGCCGTAGCGGCTACGGGCCTGGTTCCGCTCCCGGACGCCGGAGGCGTCGAGGGTGCCGCGGATCACCTTGTAGCGGACACCGGGGAGGTCCTTCACACGACCACCACGGACCAGGACGATCGAGTGCTCCTGGAGGTTGTGGCCCTCGCCCGGGATGTAGGCGGTGACCTCGAGGCCGCTGGTCAGGCGCACACGGGCGACCTTGCGCAGGGCGGAGTTCGGCTTCTTCGGGGTGTGGGTGTACACGCGGGTGCACACGCCACGGCGCTGGGGGGCGCCGCGGAGCGCCGGCGTCTTCGACTTTGTCGGCTTGGTGGCCCGGCCTTTGCGGACGAGCTGGGAAATCGTGGGCACGCGTGACCTCTAGGTTGTGGACTGCAGGGATGCTTCAGGACTGAGACGGACTGCGTCGGCGTACTTCGGGGTGCTGGTCCCAGGCCGGCTGGGCCGTCCACCTGCACGCAGGCGGGACGCACCGTGCGACACGCAGCCGCAAGGGTTCCATGCTACGGCACCGGACCGGGGCGGAGCAAGTGCACCCCCGGGCCCCGCCGTGCCCGATCGGGCCGGCCGGTCGACCGGGGTGACGGGGCGGCACACGGGTGCGGCGCGGGCCGTGGCGCCCGCACCCACCCGGTCCACTCAGGCTCCTGCGGCGGTCGGGCCCTCTTCGGCGGCGGGCGCGTCGGCCCCACCGAAGTCCGGCGACCCGCCGGCCAGGTCCTCGGCCGACGGCACGGCACCGAGCCAGCTGGCGTCGATGTCCGAGCTGAACGTGCCCATCGACCCGTCCCCACCGGTGTCCCGCAGCCAGGCGGCCAGGTCCTCGGTGTCGGTGTCCATGCCCCCGAGGGCCCAGGCCGGCATGGCCTCGGCGCCCGGCATCTCGAGCTTGATGTCCCGGTACCGCTCCATGCCGGAGCCGGCCGGGATCAGCTTGCCGATGATGATGTTCTCCTTGAGGCCGAAGAGCTGGTCCGACTTGCCCTCGATGGCGGCCTCGGTGAGCACCCGGGTGGTCTCCTGGAACGAGGCGGCCGACAGCCACGACTCGGTGGCCAGCGACGCCTTGGTGATCCCCATCAGCTCGGGACGGCCTTCGGCGGGACGCTTGCCGTCCGTGACCAGGCCCCGGTTGACCTCGGCGTAGATCCGGCTGTCGACGCGCTCGCCGGGGAGGAACGAGGCGTCCCCCGGCTCGGCCACGAGGACCCGGCGCAGCATCTGGCGCACGATGAGCTCGATGTGCTTGTCGTGGATCGACACACCCTGGTCCCGGTAGACCTTCTGGACCTCTTCGACCAGGTACTGCTGGGTCTCGCGGATGCCCTTGACCTCGAGCAGCTCCTTCGGGTCCTTCGGGCCCTCGACCAGGGCGTCGCCGGCGGCGACCTCCTGGCCGTCGGCGACCTCGAGGTGGGCGCGCTGGGCCACCAGCACGGTGTGCTCCTCGCCGTCGTCGGCCACCACGGTGATGTGGCGGCCGGACTCGTCCTCCTCGACCCGGGCGACGCCCGAGTGGCGGGCCAGGACGGCGGCGCCCTTCGGGGTGCGGGCCTCGAAGAGCTCGACGACGCGGGGCAGGCCGTGGGTGATGTCCTCACCGACGATGCCGCCGGTGTGGAACGTACGCATGGTCAGCTGGGTGCCGGGCTCGCCGATCGACTGGGCGGCGATGACGCCGACCGCCTCGCCGAGCTCGATCATCTCGCCGGTGGCGAGCGACAGCCCGTAGCAGGCGGCGCAGATGCCCTGCTCGGCCTCGCACGTCAGCACCGAGCGGGCGCGGACCCGGTCGATGGCCGGGTCGTCCCGCAGCCGGGCCACCAGCTCGTCGGTCAGGACGGTGCCCGGCCTCCAGCTTGGTCTTGTCCGACAGCGTGACCGGCTCCGAGAGCAGGATCCGGCCGGTGACCCGGGTCTCGAGGTACGAGCGGGTGCCCGCGCCGTCCGGCACGACCCCGTCGATCCAGACGCCGCGGACCGAGCCGCAGTCGTCCTCCCGGACGATGAGCTCCTGGGCCACGTCGACGAGGCGACGGGTCAGGTAGCCGGAGTCGGCGGTACGGAGGGCGGTGTCGGCCAGACCCTTGCGGGCGCCGTGGGTCGAGATGAAGTACTCGAGCACGGACAGGCCCTCGCGGAACGAGGACTTGATGGGCCGGGGGATCATCTCGCCGCGGGGGTTGGACACCAGGCCCTTCATGCCGGCGATCTGGCGGATCTGCTGGCTGTTCCCTCGGGCGCCGGAGTCGACCATCATGTCGATCGGGTTGAAGGTGATCTCGGCCATGGTCTTCTCCATGGCCTTCCCGACCTCGGAGTTGGCCGACGTCCAGATCTCGATCTCCTTCTGGCGCCGCTCGTCGTCGGTGATGATGCCCCGCTTGAACTGGGCCTCCGCCTTTTCCGCTTCCTTCTCGTAGCGGTCGAGGATGGCGCCCTTCTCCTTCGGGGTGACGACGTCGTTGATGGAGATGGTCAGGCCGGACTGGGCGCCGTAGCGGAACCCGAGCGACTTGATCCGGTCGAGGCTGGCGGCCACCTCCCGCTTCGGGAAGCCGGACGCCACCTCCTCCACGATGGTGCCGATGGCCGTGTTCCGCTTGCCGACGATGTCGTTGATGTAGCGGTAGTTGTCGGGCAGGGCGGTGTTGAAGAAGAGGCGGCCGGCGGTCGTCTCGATCTCCACCCGGTCGTCCTCGGCCGACGCCGATCGAGGTTGCCCTCGGCGTCCACCTCGGCCCCGTTGGTCAGGGCGATCGAGTGGGCCAGGGCCGAGCCGGGCTCGGGCCGCAGCAGGATCTTGGCGTGCAGCTCGATGTCGCCGGCGTCGAACGCCGTCTCCACCTCGTAGGCGTGCCGGAAGACCCGGCCCTCGCCCTTCAGCCCGTCCTCGACGAGCGTGAGGTAGTAGATGCCGAAGACCATGTCCTGGGTGGGCACGGTGATCGGGCGGCCGGTGGCCGGCGACAGGATGTTGTTCGACGACAGCATCAGCACCCGGGCCTCGGCCTGGGCCTCGGCCGACAGGGGCAGGTGGACGGCCATCTGGTCGCCGTCGAAGTCGGCGTTGAAGGCCGTGCAGACCAGCGGGTGGACCTGGATGGCCTTGCCCTCGACCAGCACGGGCTCGAAGGCCTGGATGCCCAGGCGGTGGAGGGTCGGGGCCCGGTTCAGCAGCACCGGGTGCTCCTTGATGACCCCTTCCAGCACGTCCCACACCTGCGGGCGCCGGCGCTCGACCATGCGCTTGGCCGACTTGATGTTCTGGGCGTACTCGGCGTCGACCAGCCGCTTCATGACGAAGGGCTTGAACAGCTCGAGCGCCATCAGCTTGGGCAGGCCGCACTGGTGGAGCTGGAGGTTCGGGCCGATGACGATGACCGAGCGGCCGGAGTAGTCGACGCGCTTGCCGAGCAGGTTCTGGCGGAACCGGCCCTGCTTGCCCTTCAGCATGTCCGAGAGGCTCTTGAGCGGGCGGTTGCCCGGCCCGGTGACCGGGCGGCCGCGGCGGCCGTTGTCGAACAGGGCGTCGACGGCCTCCTGCAGCATGCGCTTCTCGTTGTTGATGATGATCTCGGGCGCGCCGAGGTCGAGCAGCCGCTTGAGGCGGTTGTTCCGGTTGATGACCCGGCGGTAGAGGTCGTTGAGGTCCGACGTGGCGAAGCGGCCACCGTCGAGCTGCACCATCGGGCGCAGGTCGGGCGGGATGACCGGCACCGAGTCGAGGATCATGGCCCGCGGGTCGTTGATCCGGCGACCCTGCTCGTCGCGGCGGTTGAAGGCGGTGACGATCTTGAGGCGCTTGATGACCTTCTGGCGGCGCTGGGCCGACAGCGGCTTGCGGCCGTCGGCGGCGTCGATCATCTCGCGGAGCTTGATCTCCTCGGCGTCGAGGTCGATCCGGTCGATGAGCCGGGTGATGGTCTCGGCGCCCATGCCGCCCTCGAAGTAGTCCTCGTAGCGGATGCGCATCTCGCGCCACAGCAGCTCGTCCTCGAGGATCTTGCGGCTGTGCAGGCTCTTGAACTCGTCGAAGGCCCGCTGGGCCAGCGTGATCTCGTCGTCGTAGCGCTCGCGGACGCCGGCGATCTCCTTGTCGGCCAGGCGCTGGCGGGCCTTGGTCTCGGCGTCCTTGGCCCCGGCCTTCTCGAGGTCGGCTGAGCTCCTTCTCGAGCTCCTTGTAGCGGCGGTCGATGTCGAGGTCGCGGTCCTTCTCGATCTTGGCGATCTCGTCGCGCAGCTCCGCCTCGAGCTCGGGCAGGTCCTCGTGGCGCTTGGCCTCGTCGACCCAGGTGACCAGGTTGGCGGCGAAGTAGATGACCTTCTCCAGCTGCTTGGCCTTCAGCTCCTCACGGGCCTCGGTGCCCATGAGCAGGTAGGCCAGCCAGCTGCGGGTGCCGCGCAGGTACCAGATGTGGACCACGGGGGCGGCCAGCTCGATGTGGCCCATGCGCTCGCGCCGGACCTTGGAGCGGGTGACCTCCACGCCGCAGCGCTCGCAGATGATGCCCCGGAAGCGCACGCGCTTGTACTTGCCGCAGTAGCACTCCCAGTCCTTGGTGGGACCGAAGATCTTCTCGCAGAAGAGCCCGTCCTTCTCGGGACGGAGCGTGCGGTAGTTGATGGTCTCCGGCTTCTTGACCTCGCCGTTGGACCATCCCCGGATCGAGTCGGCCGTGGCCAGACCGATCCGCAGCTGGTCGAACTCGTTGACGTCCAACATCAGAATCCCCTTTCGGCAGCGCGACGGGCATCTTCCTCGTCCGACCCACGTTCGGGCCGGCTGATGTCGATACCGAGCTCCTCGGCCGTGCGGAACACGTCCTCGTCCAGCTCTCGCATTTCGATCTCCTCGCCGCCGGGAGCCAGGACCTCGACGTCCAGGCACAGCGACTGCATCTCCTTGATGAGCACCTTGAAGCTCTCCGGGATCCCCGGCTCGGGGATGTTCTCCCCCTTGACGATGGCCTCGTAGACCTTCACCCGGCCGAGCACGTCGTCCGACTTGATGGTCAGCAGCTCCTGGAGGGCGTAGGCGGCGCCGAACGCCTCGAGCGCCCACACCTCCATCTCCCCGAAGCGCTGGCCACCGAACTGGGCCTTGCCGCCCAGGGGCTGCTGGGTGATCATCGAGTACGGGCCGGTCGACCGGGCGTGGATCTTGTCGTCCACCAGGTGGTGGAGCTTCAGGATGTACACGTACCCGACCGAGACCGGGTTGTCGTAGGCCTCGCCGGTGCGGCCGTTGTACAGCTGCGACTTGCCCTCGTCGTTGACCTGGATCGAGCCGTCCTCGCCGTCGGGGTTCAGCTTCCGGAAGATCTGCTGGATCGTCGGGTGGCGGCCGGCCTGGTCCTCCTCGTCCCAGTGGGCGCCGTCGAAGACCGGCGTCGAGACCCACACGGCCGGCTCGGTCCGCGGCCGGGTCTTGGTCTCGGTGCCGCGCAGCGGGGTGGTGGCGACGTCACCGGCACCCTCCCAACCCCAGCGGGCGGCGTAGCCCAGGTGGGACTCGAGCACCTGGCCGACGTTCATCCGGCTCGGCACGCCGAGCGGGTTGAGCACGATGTCGACCGGGGTGCCGTCGGCCTGGAACGGCATGTCCTCGATGGGCAGGATCTTCGAGATGACGCCCTTGTTGCCGTGGCGGCCGGCGAGCTTGTCGCCCTCGGAGATCTTGCGCTTCTGGGCCACGTACACCCGGACCAGCTGCTCCACGCCGGGCGGCAGCTCGTGGGCGTCCTCGCGGGAGAAGACCCGGACGTCGATGACCGTGCCCTGCTCGCCGTGGGGCACCTTGAGGGAGGTGTCGCGGACCTCGCGGGCCTTCTCCCCGAAGATGGCGCGCAGCAGGCGCTCCTCGGGGGTCTGCTCGGTCTCGCCCTTGGGGGTCACCTTGCCGACCAGCACGTCGCCCGGGCCGACCTCGGCACCGATGCGGATGATGCCGCGCTCGTCGAGGTCGGCGAGGATCTCCTCGGAGAGGTTCGGGATGTCCCGGGTGATCTCCTCGGCGCCCAGCTTGGTGTCGCGGGCGTCGACCTCGTGCTCCTCGATGTGGATCGACGTGAGCACGTCGTCCTTCACCAGGCGCTCGGACAGGATGATGGCGTCCTCGTAGTTGTAGCCCTCCCACGGCATGAAGGCCACGAGCAGGTTCTTGCCCAGGGCCAGCTCGCCGTTGTGGGTGGCCGGGCCGTCGGCCAGGACGTCGCCGGCCGAGACCTTCTGGCCCTCGTCGACGATGACCTTCTGGTTGATGGCCGTGTTCTGGTTCGAGCGGCGGAACTTGGCCAGGCGGTAGACCTTCTTGCCCAGCACGTGGCCGTTGACGTCCTTGGCGCCGGCCTTGTACTCGACGGTGATCTGGTCACCCGAGACGTCGACGACGGAGCCGTCGGCCTCGGCCATGATCACGTCGCCGGCGTCACGGGCGGCACGGGCCTCGACGCCGGTGCCGATGTAGGGGGCCTCGGGGACGACCAGCGGCACCGCCTGCTTCTGCATGTTGGCGCCCATGAGGGCCCGGTTGGCGTCGTCGTGCTCGACGAAGGGGATCAGGGCGGTCGAGACCGACACGATCTGCTTCGGCGACACGTCCATCAGGTCGACCTCGGCCGGGGGCACGAAGTCGATCTCCGAGGTGGTGCCGTAGGACGTCGAGGCCACGCCGACCCGCACGCCGGTGCCCTGCGGGCCGCGGCGGACGAGCACCCGCTCCTCGGTGAACCGCCCCTTGGCGTCGAGGGCGGCCGAGGCCTGGGCGATGACGTGCTCCTCCTCCTCGTCGGCGGCGAGGTAGAGGATCTCGTCGGTGACCTGGCCGTTGACGACCTTGCGGTACGGGGTCTCGATGAAGCCGTACTCGTTCACCCGGGCGTAGGTGGCCAGCGAGCCGATCAGGCCGATGTTCGGGCCCTCGGGGGTCTCGATGGGGCACATGCGGCCGTAGTGGGAGGTGTGGACGTCACGGACCTCGAAGCCGGCCCGCTCACGCGACAGGCCGCCCGGCCCGAGGGCCGACAGGCGCCGCTTGTGGGCCAGGCCCGACAGCGGGTTGTTCTGGTCCATGAACTGGCTGAGCTGGCTGGTGCCGAAGAACTCCTTGACGGCGGCGACCACCGGCCGGATGTTGATCAGCGTCTGGGGCGTGATGGCCTCGACGTCCTGGGTGGTCATGCGCTCGCGGACGACCCGCTCCATCCGGGACAGGCCCACGCGGACCTGGTTCTGGATGAGCTCGCCGACCGACCGGATGCGGCGGTTGGCGAAGTGGTCCTGGTCGTCGATGCGGTACGTCGACTCGCCGTCGGCCATGTGCTTGGCCAGGTGGAGCATGTAGGTCGACGAGGCGAGGATCTCGGCGGGGCTGAGGACGCCCTGGGTCGGCGAGGGCCGCTCGAGGTCGATGCTCCAGGATGCTCGGAGATCCGCTCGATCTCCGGCCCGAGCTTCCGGTTCAGCTTGTAGCGGCCGACCCGGGTCAGGTCGTAGCGCTTCGGGTTGAAGAAGGCGTTCTCGAAGTACTGGCGGGCGGCCTCGACCGACAGCGGCTCACCGGGGCGGGCGCGCTTGTAGATCTCGAGCAGGGCCTCCTCCCGGGTGGGGGCGAGGTTCTGCTCCTTCTCCCACTGGCCCTCGAGGAAGTCGAAGTGGCGGACGAAGCGCTCCAGGAAGGCCTGGTCCTCGTAGCCGAGGGCGCGCAGCAGCACGAACAGGGACAGGCGGCGCTTGCGGGCCACCCGGCAGCCGGCGGTGACGTCCTTGCCCGGCTTGGCCTCGACGTCGAATTCGATCCACTCGCCCCGGTAGGGGTGGATGGTCCCGGTGAAGACCGTCTTGGCGTCACGGCCGGGCTGGAAGATGACGCCCGGCGAGCGGACCAGCTGGCTGACGACGACCCGCTCGGTGCCGTTGACGATGAAGGTGCCCTTGTCGGTCATGACGGGGAAGTCCCCCATGAAGACCGTCTGCTCCTTGATCTCGCCCGTGCCGGCGTTCATGAACCGGGCGCGCACGAAGACCGGCGCGGCGTAGGTCATGTCCTTCTCCTTGCACTCCTCCACCGAGAACTTCGGCGGCGGGCGCAGGTCGGGATCGGTCGGGTCGAACTCGAGCTCGAGGCTCAGCTGGCCGGTGAAGTCCTCGATCGGGCTGATGTCGTTGAACGTCTCTGCCAGTCCACGGTCGAGGAACCACTTGAAGGAGTCCCGCTGGATGGCGACGAGATCGGGCAGCGGCAAGCGCCTCGTCGATGTTGGCGAACGAAAAACGTTCCGGGCTGTGGACCGTGTAGGCAACGGCCTACTCCTCCCTTCCAGCGCTCGAGGTCGATGTCCAGGATCTCCGAGATGCGCTCGATCTCGGGCCCGAGCTTCCGGTTGAGCTTGTAGCGGCCGACCCGGGTCAGGTCGTAGCGCTTCGGGTTGAAGAAGGCGTTCTCGAAGTACTGGCGGGCGGCCTCGACCGACAGCGGCTCACCGGGGCGGGCGCGCTTGTAGATCTCGAGCAGGGCCTCCTCCCGGGTGGGGGCGAGGTTCTGCTCCTTCTCCCACTGGCCCTCGAGGAAGTCGAAGTGGCGGACGAACCGCTCCAGGAAGGCCTGGTCCTCGTAGCCGAGGGCCCGCAGCAGCACGAACAGGGAGAGACGGCGCTTGCGGGCGACACGGCAGCCGGCGGTGACGTCCTTGCCCGGCTTGGCCTCGACGTCGAATTCGATCCACTCACCCCGGTAGGGGTGGATGGTCCCGGTGAAGACCGTCTTGGCGTCACGGCCGGGCTGGAAGATGACCCCCGGGGAACGCACCAGCTGGCTGACGACGACCCGCTCGGTCCCGTTGACGATGAAGGTGCCTTTGTCGGTCATGACGGGGAAGTCCCCCATGAAGACCGTCTGCTCCTTGATCTCGCCCGTGCCGGCGTTCATGAACCGGGCGCGCACGAACACGGGCGCGGCGTAGGTCATGTCCTTCTCCTTGCACTCCTCCACCGAGAACTTCGGCGGCGGGCGCAGGTCGGGATCGGTCGGGTCGAACTCGAGCTCGAGGCTCAGCTGTCCGGTGAAGTCCTCGATCGGGCTGATGTCGTTGAACGTCTCCGCCAGGCCACGGTCCAGGAACCACTTGAAGGAGTCCCGTTGGATGGCGACGAGGTCGGGCAACGGCAGTGCCTCGTCGATGTTGGCAAACGAAAAACGTTCCGGGCTGTTGGACCGTGTAGGCAACGGCCTACTCCTCCCAGTTGCAAGGCGAATGAGGCAAGGACGGGGTACTGCGGTGGATCAGGTGCCGGAGGGGCACGGCAGGGCGATGTCAGCGGGGTCGACGACTACCGCCGGAGCAGCCGTCAGGGGCGTCAGGGCGCGGGTCACTCAGCGCAAACGGCTGAGGAAGGCGACAGGGGCAGGCACGGCAACCAGTAAGCATAACCGGAAGCGCACGGGATCACAACCCCCACGGGGGAACCCCGGAGCCAGGCCCCCACAAGGTACGAGAACCGGGAGGCGACGTCAAGGATTCCGACCGCCCGACGGCGGGTCCGGACACGTCCGGACCCCCGCGGTCGACCACCTGCAGCCCGGACCCGACCACCGTCGAGCGATGGCCGGGACCCGGGAGCGGCTACTTGAGTTCGACGGTGGCGCCGGCTCCCTCGAGCTGGGCCTTCGCCTTCTCGGCGTCCTCCTTGTTGGCCTTCTCGAGCACGGGCTTGGGGGCACCGTCCACGAGGTCCTTGGCCTCCTTCAGACCCAGGCTGGTCAGCGCACGGACCTCTTTGATGACCTGGATCTTCTTGTCGCCGGCGGCGGTGAGGATGACGTCGAACTCGGTCTGCTCCTCACCGGCGGGGGCGGCATCGCCGCCGCCACCGGCGGCCGGGGCGGCCGCGGCCACGGCCACGGGGGCCGCGGCGGTGACGCCGAAGCGCTCCTCGAACTCCTTGAGGAGCTCGCTGAGCTCCAGTACGGACAGCTCAGAGATGCCGTCCAGAATCTGGTCCTTGGTCAGGGTTCCTGCCATCGTCTTACTCCTTGGTTCCTTGGTGTGTCGTTACTGGGTGGTGGATGGGGTGATCGTCGTCGGGGGGGTGCTACTCGCCGGCCGGGGCCTCGTCGGGAGCCTCCGCCGGGACGTCGCCGGCGGGAGTTTCCACGGCGGGGTCCTCTGCGGCCTCGGTCGGCGCGGACTCGGCGTCGACCTCGGGCGGTGCCCCGTCGGTAGCCGGCTCGGCCACCGGGGCCTCGGACTGCCGCTGCTCGAGGAGGGCCGACAGGCCGTAGGCCAGGTTGCGGGGCAGCGCCTGGACGAGTCCGGCCAACTGCTGGAGCGGCGCCGACAGGGCACCGGCGAACTGGGCCAGCAGGGTCTCCCGGGAAGGAAGGTCGGCCAGGACCTCGATGTCGGCGGCCGACATCACCGAGGCGCCGACCAGGCCGCCCTTGACGATCAGATTCGGATTCGCCCGGGCGAAGTCCCGGAGCGCCTTGGCCACGGCGCTGACGTCACCCTGCACGAAGGCGATGGCCGTGGGCCCGGTGAGCAGATCACTCATCTCGGCACCGGGGGTGTCGGCCACGGCCAGGCGGACCAGGGTGTTCTTGTAGATCTTGTAGTCGCCGCCGGCCGCCGTCAGCTCCCGACGGAGCTCGGCCAGCTCGGCCACGGTCAGCCCGCGGTACTCGGTCAGCAGGGCACCGTCGGCGGCGTCCATGCGTTCCCGCACCTCGTTGACCACGGCGACCTTCTCGGCCCTCGGATTGTCCATCGTGCCTCCACCGAGCGATTCGCTCAGGTTCGGGCCGCAGACACCGTCGAGGGGCACGCGTCGAGCCGGGCGGGCTCGGAGCGGAACGCCTCATCAGGCGGACCCGGGGGTCCCTTCGGTACCGGGTGAGCGGTACACCGGAGGTCTACGGCAGTTCTGTAGATCTGGAAAAGAAGACTCTAGCGCACCGCGGCCGGACCGGGCCACCAGGGGCGCGGCGGATCAGGCGGAGGCCGCGACGGCCAGGTCCTCCTCGGCCCGACGGGCCAGGAGCGGGTCGATGTGGACCCCGGGGCCCATGGTCGACGACAAGGTGACGGCCCGGACGTACTTGCCCTTGGCCGAGGCCGGCTTGGCCCGGTGGATCTCGTCCATGACGGCGTGGATGTTCTCGAGGAGCTTGGCCTTGTCGAACGAGGCCTTGCCCACCCGGATGTGGACGTTGCCGACCTTGTCCGTCCGGTACTCCACCCGGCCACCCTTGAACTCGAGCACGGCCCGCTCGACATCGTCGGTCACGGTGCCCGTCTTGGGGTTGGGCATGAGGCCACGGGGCCCGAGGACCCGGCCGAGCGTGCCCACCTGGCCCATGAGGTCCGGGGTGGCGATGGCGATGTCGAAGTCGAGGAAGCCCTCACCCGACACGCGGGCCACCAGGTCGTCGGCCCCGACCACGTCGGCGCCGGCGGCCCGGGCCTCGGCGGCCTTCTCCCCGGCCGCGAAAACGGCCACCCGGGCGGTCCGGCCGGTCCCGGCGGGCAGCGAGAGCGTGCCGCGGACGATCTGGTCGGCCTTGCGGGGATCGACCCCGAGGCGGATGGCGAGCTCGATGGTCTCGTCGAATTTCGCCTTGGCGGAGGCCTTGACCAGGTCGACGGCGTCGGAGGCGCTGTAGAGGTTCTGGCGGTCGATGCCGGCGATGCTGGCGGTGTACTTCTTTCCCCTGGACATGATGTCTCTTTCGTCTGTCGTTCTGCGTCGGCCGGCTCAGCCGGCGACGGCGATCCCCATGGAGCGGGCGGTGCCGGCGACCTGCTTCTTGGCCGACTCGAGGTCCGACGTGTTGAGGTCGGGCAGCTTGATGGTGGCGATCTCGGCGATCTGGGCCTCGGTCACGGTGGCCACGGTCTCGCGACCGGCCGTCGAGGCACCCTTGTCGAGCCCGGCGGCCTGGCGCAGCAGAGCGGCGGCCGGTGGGGTCTTGAGCACGAACGAGAACGTGCGGTCCTCGTAGATCGAGATCTCCACCGGGACGATCGACCCGGCCTGCTTCTCGGTGGCGGCGTTGTACTGCTTCACGAAGTCCATGGTCTGGACGCCGTGCGGGCCGAGGGCCGTGCCGACGGGCGGCGCGGGCGTGGCGCCGCCGGCGGGCAGCTGGATCTTGACGACCGCGAGGATCTTCTTCTTGGGGGCCATGGGGTGTGTCTCCTGGTGAGTGGGTCGCCGAAGCCCTAGAGCTTGGCGACCTGGCTGAATTCGAGCTCGACCGGGGTCTCCCGGCCGAAGATGTTGACGAGCACCTTGAGCTTGAGCTGGTCCTCGTTGATCTCGGCGACCTGGCCGGAGAAGTCGGCGAAGGGGCCTTCCTTGACCCGTACCGTCTCGCCCACCTCGTGCTCGAGTCGGGGCCGGCTGCGCTTGGCGGGGGCCTCGCCACCCTCGACCTTGACCTGGAGGATGCCCTCCACCTCCCGGCGCGAGAGCGGGGTGGGCTTGGTGCCCGGACCGACGAAGCCCGTGACGCCCGGCGTGTTGCGGATGACGGCCCAGCTGTCGTCGTCGAGCTCGCAGCGGCAGAGGAGGTATCCGGGGAACACCTTCTTCTGGACGACGACCTTCTTGCCGTTCTTGAACTCGGTGACATCCTCCATCGGGATGACGACCTCGTAGATCCGGTCCTCCATGCCCATCGAGACCGCCCGGCTGTGGAGGTTCGACTTCACCTTGTTCTCATACCCGGCGTAGGTGTGCACCACGTACCACCGTCCGGGCTGGTCGTAGGGGCTGACGACGAACGGCTCGTCGAACCCGTCGTCGTCGAACCCGTCGTCGGCCTCGGCGTCCTCCGCGGAGGCCTCCTCGTCCGTGGCCTCGGCGGCCGCGGTCGTCCTCGACGACCGTGGTCGCGACCGACTCGTCGGCCGCGACCGATCCCTCGGTCTCGGGTGTGGGCTCGTCGCCCAGCGGGGCGGTGGTTCCGTCTTGGGTCACAGTCATACCGATCAGGGCTTGAACAGCCAGAAGACGCCCTTGGCGAAGGCGTAGTTGAGGACGAAGATGAGGACCATCAGGGACAGCAGCGTCACGAGGGTCACCGTGGTGTAGTTGATGACCTCGGCACGGTTGGGCCAGGCCACTTGGCGCAACTCCGAGCGTACCTCGCGGAGGAACTGGCCGATGCGGAAGGGTTCACGCTTGGCCGGCTTGCGAGCGGGCGCGGTGCGGGCGGGCGCGGTCTCCCCATCGGGGTCCTGGCCCTGGCGCTGCATCTGTCGCTTCTGTTCTCGGTTCACGTGTTGTTTCCTTCGACCACTGTCACAGGCGCAGAGCAGGGCAGGAGGGACTTGAACCCCCAACCTTCGGTTTTGGAGACCGGTGCTCTACCAGTTGAGCTACTGCCCTCTGTCCACCGCCATGACGCGAACGGGCTTCCGAACGCAGAGGCGGCTCCACAGGCTACCACCAGGGACGGGTGCCGTCCCGTGCGGCGGTGGCGCCCCTACCACCCGGGGCGCAGGGTGCCTACCGGGTCTCCTTGTGCAGGGTGTGGCGACGGTCCCACGAGCAGAACTTCTTCATCTCGATCCGCTCGCGGTCGTTCATCTTGTTCTTGGTCGTGATGTAGTTGCGTCGCTTGCAGGATTCGCACGCCAGGGTGACCTGGATGCGCTTCTCGTTCTTTGCCACGGTGACTCCCTTGTTCCCGTTGCGTAACGCCCACGGGTCCGTTGTGCCTGGTGCCCGCGGTGCGTCCTGCACCACGGGGTACTTCCCGACCGCGCCGGTGGTCCGGCCGCCCTTGGCGACCGACCGGCACGACCGTGACTGGTAGCGGCGGCCGGACTCGAACCGGCGACCCCACGATTATGAGCCGTGTGCTCTAACCAACTGAGCTACGCCGCCACGGGAGCCCCCGGTGGGGATTGAACCCACGACCCCCGCCTTACCATGGCGGTGCTCTACCACTGAGCTACAGGGGCAATGCAGCTCGACTGAGCAGCAGAGGAAGAAATCATAGCCGGGCCGGCGCCCCCTGCACAGCGGGCCCCCGTCTACGATCGCCGGGATGCACGTGCGCCTGGCCGAGCCCGCCGATGCCGACGCCATCCGACGGATCTACAACGCCGAGGTGCTCGGATCGACCGCCACGTTCGACCTCCGGCCCCGGTCGGCGGACGAGCAGGCCGAGTGGATGGTGGAGCACCGGGGCACCTATCCCGCCGTGGTGGCGGTCGACGGGACCGGCACCGTGCTCGGGTTCGGATCGCTCTCGAGCTACCGCGACCGCCCGTCGTACTCGACCACCGTCGAGAACTCCGTCTACGTCGCCGAGGAGCACCGGGGGGAAGGGGTGGGCCGCCTGCTCCTGGACGAACTGGTCCGGCTGGGCACCCTGCACGGCTTCCACTCCATGGTGGCGAGGGTGGGTGGCGACAACGGGGCCTCGATCGCGCTCCACCGGGCGTGCGGATTCGAGCTGGTGGGCGTGGAGCGCGAGATCGGTCGGAAGTTCAACCGCTGGTTGGACGTCGCCGTCCTGCAGCTGATGCTCGGGGGACGGCGACCCCGGCTGAACCAGGTGCCGGGGTGGGTCAGGCGGCGGCCACGGCCGGGGCCGGACTGTCCGCCTCGAGGGCCGCGTGGCGCCGGTCCCACGAGGAGAGCGGCACGGTCATCACGAAGAGGATCCACAGCATGGTCAGCACGATCAGCAGCGGATCGCCGTGGAGCAGGGTCGTGACCATCTGGGTGCCACCGGGGAGCTCGAGGAACGCCGTCGCCATGGACAGGCCGATCACCAGCGAACGGAGCTGGCCGAGCGCCACCGGGGCGAGCAGCACCAGACCCCAGGACAGGTACCAGGGCTGGACCACCGGCCCCAGCAGCACGAAAATCAGGAGCGTCAGGCCGAGCGCCTTCAGGGTGCCGATGCGGTCGCTGTTGAGGAGCAGCCACACCCCGGCGACCGCCGTGGTGAGCAGCCCGAGGAAGCGCGTGACGGTCAGGACGCCTCCGATCCCGACGCCGATGTGGGCGACGTGGGCGATCCCCGTCACGGCCAGGGCGATCGCCATCGTCGGCGAGGACCACGATCTGACCACCCCCGGTGTCCCGAGGATGGTGACCCAGCCCCATCCGAGGCCGGTCACCCAGGAGAAGAACCCGAGGACCCCCATGCCGACGAGTCCGGCCGTCACCACCGGCCGTATCCGATCCTTGATGGGGACCCCGGTCCCCAACCAGCTCCAGCCGATGTAGAGGATGCCGAGAGCCGCCGGTGCCTTGACCGCGGTGGCCAGCGAGCACAGCACGATCCCCCAGATCGGGTGCTTCTCCTTGGCCAACGTCAGGCCGGCGACGAGCAGGCCCAGCATGAGGGCGTCGTTGTGGGCGCCACCGATGAGGTGGAAGATCGTCACCGGGTTGAGGACCATCAGGGTGAAGAGCTCGGCACCGTCCCGGTGGTACAGCTTGGCCAACCTCGGCACGCAGAAGGCGATGAGCAGCACGCCGACCAGCGCCAGCAGCCGGAGCAGGACGATGGTGGCCAGTTCGTTGTGGAAGGTGATCCGCGCGAAGAAGCCGTCCACCTGGAGGAACATCGGCCCGTAGGGGGCGGGAGCGTTGCCCCACAGCGGGTCCACCGGCGCCGTGTAGGAGTTGTTGCCGAGTTCGAAAGGCCCGTACAGGTACGGATTCATGTGGTGGCTGACCATCTCGCCCTGGGCGGCGTAGGAGTAGGCGTCCCGACTGAACAGGGGCGCGATCACCAGCACCGGGAGCGACCACAGCGCGAACACGCCCATCATCGTCTTGATGGGCACGCCGCGGCGCCGGCGGTAGAGGCGGGCCATGCCCCACCAGACCCGCATGAAGAGGAGGAGTCCGCCGTAGACGGCGGCCAACGAGAAATAGACGCCCCACCGGCTCGGCGCCGCCGTCGACGGTTCGCCGAAGAACCAGACACCGGGCATCTCGAGTTTGAACGGCGAGCTGGGCATCGAGGCCCCGATGGCCACGGCCAGGACGGCCACGAACCCGAGCAGCGCCGGGCGGAGCACCAGGCCCCGGGTGTCGGCGACCTCCGCCCCCTCCTCGGGGACGTCCGACGCGCGTCGGACGTTCCCACCATGCGGTCCCGCCAGGCACCGGCGCGGGACAACGCCCAACCGATGCCGTTGGCCGCCCGGTCGCCGACCGTGGGCCGGTCCTCCGACGAGGGGTCGGCGGGCAGGGGTGCCGCCGTGCGATCCACTTCCATGGGGTCGAGGGTCTCCTGGGTCATGGGGTCGTCCGGTCCCGACGGGATGCCGGTCCTGTTGCCGTCGTGCGCGGAACCCGGCCACGTCCCCCGACAGTCCGGCGGGTCAACCCGTCCGATGCTGAACGCAACCATTCCGTAACGTCATTGTAACCAATTGCGCCCCGGAGGGCCGGGCCCCCCGGGAGAGCCTCATCCACCCCCCACGACGAGGACCGCCGCCCCGTCGACCCGGTCGTGGGCGAGGTCGGCCAGCGCCTCGTCGGCCCGGTCGAGGGGGTACGGCACGGCGGACACCCGGATGCCGATGGAGGCGGCCAGGTCGAGGAACTCACGCCCGTCGGCCCGGGTGTTGGCCGTGACGCTGCGCAGGGTGCGCTCCTCGAACAGGTGGCGCTGGTAGTCGAGGACGGGGATGTCGGACAGGTGGATGCCGGCCACCGCCAGGGTCCCGCCGCGGTCGAGGGCCTCGAGGGCCGGCGGGACGAGCGTTCCCACGGGGGCGAAGAGGATGGCGGCGTCGAGCGGTTCGGGGGGCGGGTCATCGGCTCCCTGGACGCTGGCGGCCCCGAGTTCGAGGGCCAGACGACGGGCGTCGGCCGAGCGGGTCATCACGTGCACGGTGGCCCCTTCGGCCAGGGCCACCTGGGCCGTCAGGTGGGCCGATCCGCCGAATCCGTAGATCCCGAGGCGGCCCCCGGGTGGGAGCTCGGCCCGGCGCAGGGCGCGGTAGCCGATGATCCCGGCGCACAGCAGAGGGGCGGCCTCGAGGTCCCCGAGGCCGTCGGGCAACGGATAGGCGTAGCGCTCGTCCACCACGGCGAACTCCGCGTAACCACCGTCGACGTCCCATCCGGTGAAGGCCGGCGCGGTGCAGAGGTTCTCCGCGCCGGACCGGCAGAACC
>CAVOTH010000002.1:0-393552 GCA_963699085.1 uncultured Acidimicrobiales bacterium | reverse complement strand
CAAGGACGGGGAACTGCGGTGATACGAGATGCGAAGCGGCACTTCTAGGCTGGGTCTGCAGGGTCGACGACCGCCGCCGGAGCAGGCGTCAGGGGGGTCAGGGCGCGCGACACTCGAGCGCGAACGGCTGAGGAAGGCGACGGGAGCAGGCACGGCAACCAGTAAGCATAACCGGAAGCGCACGAGATCACAACCCACACGGGAAATCCCGGAGCCAGGCCCTCACAAGGTACGAGAACCAGGGCCCCCAGTCAAGGATTCAGACCGCCGGATGGCGTCGCCGGACTTGCCCGGCCCGCCACATCGACCACCTGCAGTCCCTGTCCCGGCCGCCGGTTGACCGACGGTCGGGACACGGGGGACGTGCTACTTGAGCTCGACGGTGGCGCCGGCGCCCTCGAGCGCCGCCTTCGCCTTGTCGGCGTCCTCTTTGTTGACCTTCTCGAGCACGGGCTTGGGGGCTCCGTCCACGAGGTCCTTGGCCTCCTTGAGGCCGAGGCTGGTCAGTGAGCGGACTTCCTTGATCACCTGGATCTTCTTGTCGCCGGCACCGGTCAGGATGACGTCGAACTCGCTCTTCTCCTCATCGGCGGCGGCCTCGCCACCACCGGCGCCGGCGGCTGGTGCGGCTGCCGCCACGGCCACGGGGGCGGCGGCGGTGACGCCGAAACGCTCCTCGAACTCCTTCAGCAGTTCGCTGAGCTCGAGCACGGACAGCTCAGAGATGCCGTCCAGAATCTGGTCCTTGGTCAGGGTTCCTGCCATCGTCGTTACTCCTTGTTCCTGGGTCTGTCGTTGATTGGTCGGATTGGTCGGAGTCATTGTCGCTGATGCCGCTTATTCGGCGGCCGGGGCTTCGTCGGCTGGGGCTTCGTCGGCTGGGGCTTCGTCGGCTGGGGCTTCTGCGGCCGGGGCCTCGTCGGCCGGGGCCTCTGCAGTTTCGGAGGCCGGTACTTCGGCCGCCTCGGGGGCGGAGGCCTCCGCTACCGGGGAAGCGTCTTCGGCGGCCGCAGCCTCGTCAGTCGTGGCTTCGGCGGCGGGAGCCCCGTCGGCACCGCTCTCGGCCCGACGCTGGTCCAGCAGAGCGGAGACGCCGAACGCCAGGTTCCGGGGAAGGGCCTGCATGAGTCCGGCCAGCTGCTGGAGCGGAGCTGACAGGGCACCGGCGAACTGGGCGAGCAGGGTCTCACGGGAGGGCAGCTCGGCCAGGATGTCGATGTCGGCCGCCGACATGACCGATGTGCCGACCACGCCACCCTTCACGATCAGGTTCGGGTTGGCCCGGGCGAAGTCCCGCAAGGCCTTTGCCACGGCGCTGACGTCACCCTGCACGAAGGCGATGGCCGTCGGGCCGGTCAGGAACGCGGTCATCCCCTCACGAGGGGTGTCGGCCACGGCCAGGCGGACCAGGGTGTTCTTGTAGACCTTGTAGTCACCGCCGGCGGCGACCAGCTCACGCCGGAGCTCGGCCAGTTCGGCGACGGTCAGGCCGCGGTACTCGGTGAGGAGTGCACCATCGGCGGCATCCATCCGTTCCCGGACCTCATTGACGACGGCGACCTTGTCGGCCCTCGGATTGTCCATCGTGCCTCCACCGAGCGATTCGCTCTGGTTCAGGCCGTAGACACCAGCGAGTGGTCGACTGCGAGCAACGGGTGCTCGAATCGGAACGCCTCATCAGGCGGACCCTTCTGGGTCCCTTCGGTACCGGGTGACCGGTACACCGGAGGTCTACGGCAGTTCTGTAGATCTGGAAAAAGAAGATGCTAGCGCATTCGGCCGGGCAACGACCAGCCAGGGCGCCGGTCAGGCAGTGGCGACCAGTTCCTCTTCGGCCTTGCGAGCCAGCAGCGGGTCGATGTGGACGCCGGGGCCCATGGTCGAGGAGAGGGTCACCGCACGCACGTACTTACCCTTGGCCGAGGCCGGCTTGACCCGGTGGATCTCGTCCATGACGGCGTGGATGTTCTCCAGGAGCTTGGCCTTCTCGAATGAGGCCTTGCCGACCCGGATGTGGATGTTGCCGACCTTGTCCGTCCGGTACTCGACGCGCCCGCCCTTGAACTCCAGGACGGCCCGCTCGACGTCGTCGGTCACCGTGCCGGTCTTGGGGTTGGGCATCAGCCCACGCGGTCCGAGGACCCGGCCGAGTGTGCCGACCTGACCCATCAGATCAGGGGTGGCGATGGCGATGTCGAAGTCGAGGAATCCCTCACCGGACACCCGGGCCACCAGGTCGTCGGCACCGACGACGTCGGCCCCGGCGGCACGGGCCTCGGCGGCCTTCTCCCCGGCTGCGAAGACGGCGACCCGCGCCGTCCGCCCGGTACCGGCCGGCAGGGACAGAGTCCCGCGGACGATCTGATCGGCCTTGCGGGGATCGACCCCTAGGCGGATGGCCAACTCGATGGTCTCGTCAAAGCTGGCTTTGGCCGAGGCCTTGACCAGGTCGACGGCCTCGGCCGCCGAGTACAGATGCTCCCGGTCGATCCCGGCGATGCTGGCCGTGTACTTCTTTCCCCTGGACATTTGGTGTGTCTCTTTCGTATTCGCGAGTGTTCGGTGTCGTCCGGCTCAGCCGGCGACGGCGATGCCCATTGAGCGGGCGGTGCCGGCGACCTGCTTCTTGGCCGACTCGAGGTCGGCGGTGTTGAGGTCGGGCAGCTTGATGGTGGCGATCTCGGTGATCTGGGCGTCGGTCACGGTGGCGACCTGCTCACGACCGGCGGTCGAGGCGCCCTTGTCGATCCCGGCGGCCTGGCGCAACAGTGCAGCGGCCGGCGGGGTCTTGAGCACGAAGGTGAAGGTGCGGTCCTCGTAGATCGAGATCTCGACCGGGATGATCGAGCCGGCCTGCTTCTCGGTGGCGGCGTTGTACTGCTTCACGAAGTCCATGGTCTGGACGCCGTGCGGCCCGAGGGCCGTACCCACCGGGGGGGCGGGCGTGGCGCCGCCGGCGGGCAGCTGGATCTTGACGACCGCGAGGATCTTCTTCTTGGGGGGCATGGCGTGTATCTCTCCTTGGAGCTGACTGCTGGATGTGCAGGCTTAGAGCTTCGCGACCTGGCTGAATTCGAGCTCGACCGGGGTCTCCCGGCCGAAGATGTTGACCAGCACCTTGAGCTTGAGCTGGTCCTCGTTGATCTCGGCGACCTGGCCGGAGAAGTCCGCGAACGGGCCTTCCTTGACCCGCACGGTCTCGCCGACCTCGTGCTCGAGGCGGGGACGACTGCGCTTCGACGGGGACTCGCCGCCTTCGACCTTGACCTGCAGGATCCCCTCGACCTCGCGCCGGGACAGAGGAGTCGGCTTGGTGCCGGGGCCGACGAAGCCGGTGACGCCCGGGGTGTTGCGGATCACCGCCCAGCTGTCGTCGTCGAGCTCGCACCGGCACAGCAGGTAACCGGGGAAGACCTTCTTCTGGACGATGACCTTCTTGCCGTTCTTGAACTCGGCCACGTCCTCCATCGGGATGACGACCTCATAGATCCGGTCCTCCATGCCCATGGAGACCGTGCGGCTGTGGAGATTCGACTTCACCTTGTTCTCATAGCCGGCGTAGGTGTGCACCACATACCAGCGACCGGGCTGGTCGTAGGGGCTGATGACGAAGGGCTCGTCGTCGTCCTCGTACTCGTCGTCCTCGGAGTCGACTTCGCCGTCGTCCGCGGTGGCATCGACCGAGGTGGCATCGAGGGTGTCGACGCCTTCGGCCGAGTCAACCGGGGCGTCGTCCGCCCCGCCGACCTCAGGCTCGGTGTCGATGGCGGCGGTGGGCTCGATCTGGTCGAGGTCCGGGTCGTCGCCCTGGGGTGCAGTGGTTCCGTCTTGGGTCACAGTCATACCGATCAGGGCTTGAACAGCCAGAGGACGCCTTTTGCGAAGGCGTAGTTGAGGACAAAGATGAGGACCATCAGGGAAATCAAGGTGACCAGGGTCACCGTCGTGTAGTTGATGACCTCCGACCTGTTTGGCCAGGCCACCTGGCGAAGCTCCGAGCGTACCTCGCGTAGGAACTGGCCGATTCGGAAGGGCTCCCTCTTCACCGGCTTTCGAGCAGGAGTGGCGGTGCGGGCAGGCGCGGTCTCCCCCTCGGGGTCCTGACCCGAACGCTGCATCTGTCGCTTCTGTTCTCGGTTCACTTAGCGTTTCCTTCGACCACTGTCACAGGTGCGGAGCAGGGCAGGAGGGACTTGAACCCCCAACCTTCGGTTTTGGAGACCGGTGCTCTACCAGTTGAGCTACTGCCCTCTGTCCACCGCCATGACGCGAACGGGCTTCCGAACGCAAGGGCGGCCCTTCAGGCTATCACCGGCGAAGTCCCGCGTCCCAGGCGGAGACGGCGGGGCCCGCAGGCTGGATCAACCGCCGGACTGTGCCTAGCGGGTTTCCTTGTGGAGGGTATGGCGACGGTCCCACGAGCAGAACTTCTTCATCTCGATCCGCTCGCGATCGTTCATCTTGTTCTTGGTCGTGATGTAGTTCCGGCGCTTGCACGACTCGCAGGCCAACGTGACCTGGATGCGCTTCTCGTTCTTTGCCACGGTGACTCCCTTGATCCCGCAGCCTGGGCCGCGGGTCCGATGTATTTGCTGCCTGGACTTCCGACCCCGGAATGACTGCTCCGAAGCCGGTACTGGTGGACCCTGCCCTGCCGGGTCCGCTGGACTGGTAGCGGCGGCCGGACTCGAACCGGCGACCCCACGATTATGAGCCGTGTGCTCTAACCAACTGAGCTACGCCGCCATGGGCGAGCCCCCGGTGGGGATTGAACCCACGACCCCCGCCTTACCATGGCGGTGCTCTACCACTGAGCTACAGGGGCAGTGCGGCTCGATCGAGCAGCAAGAAAGAAGATCATAGCCACTCAGCGAGCACCTGGACAGACGGCCTCCCGTCTACCATCCACGGATGCAAGTGCGCCTGGCCGAGCCCACAGACGCCGAATCCGTTCGTCGGATCTACAACATCGAGGTGGTGGGATCCACCGCCACCTTCGACCTCCGGCCCCGCACCGTGGAGGAGCATGCCGCCTGGATGGCCGAGCACCAGGGCACCTACCCGGTGGTCGTGGCCGTTGACGATACGGGAACCGTGCTCGGATTCGGCTCGCTGTCCGCCTACCGGGACCGGCCTTCGTACGCGACCACCGTCGAGAACTCCGTCTACGTGGATTCCGCCAGCCGTGGCGGGGGCGTGGGCCGGGCCATTCTCGAGGAACTGGTCCGGCTCGGGACCCTCCACGGCTTCCACACCATGATCGCCAGGGTGGGCGGCGACAACGCGGCCTCGATCGCCCTCCACCAGGCCTGTGGCTTCGAAATGGTCGGGGTCGAACGCGAGATCGGCCGCAAATTCAACCGATGGCTCGATGTCGCCGTACAGCAGCGGATGCTGCGGGGTGACGGGATCGACGTCGGACCCACCTGAGCCGGCTAGGACGGCTGAGCCGACTGGGACGGTCGGGCCCACCTGATCGGGCCGTCTGAGCCAGCCGTCTCCGGTCAGGAGGTGGCGGTGCCGAAGGCCGGCACGGGGTCTGCGACGACGACCGGGGTGCGGCGGTCCAACGACGACAGCGGCACGGTCAGCACGATCAGCAGCCAGAGCAGCGTGAGCACGATCAGCAGCGGGTCACCGTGGAACATGGTGGTGACGAGTTGGGTTCCGCCGGGTAGCTCGACGAATGCCGTCACCATCGACAGCCCGATGACCAGCGACCGCAGCTGGCCGAGGGCCACCGGGGCCAGGAGGATGAGGCCCCACGACAGGTACCAGGGTTCGACCACCGGGCCGAGCAGCACGAAGATGAGCAGCGTGGTGCCGAGCGCCTTCAGGGTGCCGATCCGATCGCTGTTGAGCAGCAGCCACAGGCCCGACACCGCGGCCACCACGATGCCGAGGAATCGGCAGACGGAAAGGACCCCGCCCACACCGACGTCGACGTGGGCCAGATGGGCGATGCCGGTGATCAGAAAGGCGATCCCGGTGGTGGGTGAGGCCCACGACCGGACCACCCCGGGGGTGCCGAGGATGGTGATCCATCCCCAGCCGAGACCGCTCACGTAGGAGAAGAATTCGAGTACGCCGACTCCGATCAGGCCGGCCGTCACCACCGGTCGTATCCGGTCCTTGATCGGTATGCCGGTCCCGAGCCAGCTCCACCCGATATAGAGGATGCCGAGGGCCGCCGGCGCCTTGACTGCGGTGGCCAGGGCGCACAGCGCAATTCCGACGACGGGTCGCTTCTCCTTCGCCATGGTGAGTCCGGCGACGAGCAGGCCCATCATCAGGGCGTCGTTGTGGGCGCCGCCGATCAGATGGAAGATCGTGACCGGATTGAGGACCATCAAGGTGAAGAGCTCCGCACCGTCGCGGTGGTAGAGGCGGGCCAGGCGCGGGACACATGCGGCGATGAGCAGCACACCGATCAGGGCCAACAGCCGGAGAAGGACGATCGTGGCCAGTTCGTTGTGGAAGGTGATGCGGGCGAAGAAACCATCGACCTGGAGGAACATCGGGCCATAGGGGGCGGGGGCGTTCCCCCACAACGGATCGACCGGGGCCGTGAAGGCGTTGTTGCCGAGTTCGAAGGGCCCGTACAGGTACGGGTTCATATGGTGGCTGACCATCTCGCCCTGGGCGGCGTAGGAGTAGACGTCCCGGCTGAACAGCGGGGCGATCACCGTCATCGGGACGGCCCAGAGGGCGAAGACGCCCATCATCGTGCGGACCGGGACGCCGTGGCGGCTGCGGTACAGGCGGATCATTCCCCACCAGACCCGCATGAAGAGCAGCAGGCCGCCGTAGACGGCGGCGAGCGAGAAGTAGACACCCCAGTGACTGGGGGAGGCGGTGTTCGGCTCGCCGAAGAACCAGACCCCGGGCATCTCGAGCTTGAACGGCGAACTCGGCATCGACGACCCGATGGCGACGGCCAGCACGGCGACGAAACCGAGCAGAGCTGGGCGCCACACCAGTCCGCGGGTGTCGATCTCCTCGTCGGACTCTTCGATCACCTCGAACGCGTCGTTCGGTCCACCGAGGCGGTCGCGCAGGCCGTCGGCGTAGCCGATGAGTGCCCGGATCAACCGTTGGGACCGCGTGGCGCCCGGTGTCAGGCCGGGCAGCTCGTCGTCCCTCAGTGCCGCCGTCGGGCGGTCCGCTGGCATTGTGATGGGGCTCTCCTGGGTCGACCTGTCCTGCAGGGCCGGCCGACGGCCGACGTGTCCTGCTCGGAGTGGATCCACGTCCCCCGACAGCCCGGCCCCGAACGAGCCAGGAAGCTGAACGCAATCATTCCGTAACGTCATTGTAACCAACCCAAGGGGTCGGGGTGGGGTCGTCGGGGCGGTCCCGCCAGGGCAGGTCGCCGCCAGGGCCATCCGGTCGGCGTTCAGCTCGGATGGGCCGATCGACGGCCCCCGCCACCAGGGATCCGAACCGGCCCAGGTCCATCCGGGCCGATCCGAGGTCTGCACGGCGTCTGTGCCCGACCGCTCATCCGATGACGACGGAGCCCCGGTCAGGTCGCGAGATTCGCGCACTGACCGGGGCTCTCTGCGTGGGCCGAGAAGGATTCGAACCTTCGTAGGCAGAACCGGCAGATTTACAGTCTGCTCCCTTTGGCCGCTCGGGCACCGACCCGCAGGCGGGCAAGGATACCGCCTCGTGCGGCGCTACTGTTTCGCCATGCCCACCTTCGACGTCGTCTCGGAAGTTGACATGCAGGAAGTCCGCAACGCGGTGGACCAGGCCAACCGCGAGGCCACCACCCGCTTCGACTTCAAGGGGACCGACTCGACCATCGAGCTGAACGACAAAGAACTCATTCTCACCTCCTCGACCGACGACCGGCTCCGGGCGCTGTACGGAGTGCTGCAGGAGAAGATGGTGAAGCGCGAGGTCTCGCTCAAGTCGTTCGACGTCGGCAAGGTCGAAGAGGCGGCCAAGGGCACCGCCCGCCAGCGGCTGGGGATCCAGGCCGGTATCTCCTCCGATCACGCCAAGAAGATCAACAAGTTCATCAAGGATCTGGGACTGAAGGGCGTGTCCTCGCAGACCCAGGGTGATCAGCTGCGGGTCACCGGTAAGAAGCGGGACGATCTCCAGTCGGTGATCGCGGCGCTCAAGGCCGAGGATTTCGGGATCCCGCTGCAGTTCGACAACTTCCGCGACTGAGCGGGCCCGATCGGGTCAGGTCGGGCCGCGGCTGGCTGCCCGCCACACCGACGCGGTCAGCAGCACAGCGATGAGCAGCGGCGCCAGAATGGCGGCCACGGTGCGCAGTCCGGGGTGCAGGCACATCACTGCGATCACCGCGATGACGGCGATGACACCGACGAACAGTTCGGGGGTGTCTCCGATCAGGAAGTCCCACCAGAACCGCCCGAACGCCACCAGCCAACGCCGCACGGCCGACCCGCCGCCCCCGGATGGCTGGTCAACCATGGGACACCTCCCCGCCTGCAGCCAGCCCGGCAGGTGACTCCCCGGTGGCGTGGCGCAGCGCCCGCACCAGAAGCCACGACACCAGGCCGTAGAACGCGACGAGCACGGGAATGGCCAGTTCCGAACCGGGCCACGCGGCGTGCACCCCCTCGGCCGACCAGAAGGTGCCGAAGCTGACCAGCATGAGCCCGACCCCCATCTTCATGGCATTTTCAGGGACGCCGGACAGTTGGCGGTGCACGATCAGGCCGGCGATCACGACCACCACCACGGCGGCGGCGGCGGCCAGCGAGGCCAGGCCCAGCCGGTGGGATGTGGCACCGAGGGTGATCACGATCACGACCACTTCGAGGCCTTCGAGGAACACGCCTTTGAAGGCCACGGTGAACGCGGTGGCATCACGGCCGGACGACCGGGGCGAATCGGACAGCTCGGCGACGTGCTCGGCGTAGATCGCGTCCTCGTCGTGCTTCGCCTTGAGGCCCGCCGCCCGGAGGATCGCCTTGCGCAGCCACTGGAGGCCGAACACCAGTAGGAGGCCTCCGACCACGAGGCGCAGTGCCGACAGTGGCACCCAGTGGACCAGCGCCGGCCCGAAGGCGACCACCAGTGCGGCCAGGACGGCAAGTGCCGCCGCCACGCCCTCCAGCGCCGATCTCCAACCCCGGGTCACCCCGACGGCGAGGACGATGGTGAGGGCCTCGACCATCTCGACGGTGCTGGCCAGGAATACCGCCGTCACCAGTACGACCGCACCGGTCGGCTCGGCTGTGGCGATCAGCACGTGCCCGTCGAGGTCAAGCGGCCTCGACGAGCTCGTCGAGCTCCTCGAGGGGGTGGACCTTGAAGATCCGGTTGAAGACCAGGTACTTGGCCACCCAGAAGATCGCGAACGACGTGATGTTCGCCGCTTCCACCAGCAACGTCTGCTCGAAATGGCTGAGGCCGAAGTGCTCACTGATGTGCTTGGCCACGGAGGCGCCCACGATGGAGAAGGCGATGCCGAGTGCGGACATCACCCAGAAGGGGATGATCTCCTTCACCAGATGCGACCTCCCCGACTTCCCCCATACCCAGTTCCTGGTGAGGAAGTAGGAGGGCACGCTGGCGACGGCATTGGCGAAGAGGGTGCTCCCAACTTCGTTCCAGAGATGGAACACCCCGAAGACGAGTCCCAACACCACGAAGGAGACGACGGTCGAGATGACCGAGACCATGGAGTAGCGGATGAGTTGCTTGCCCTCCGGCGTGTGCCGCTTCTGCCACACATGTCGGACCCGCTCGATGAGAGAAGGCCGCGCTGGCACGGCGGTGCCTTCGGAGGTGCTGGGCATCCCGATCACTCTAGTCCTGTACCGGGCGCTCCCCGGGGGCATCGACCTGGGCCTGGACGGGTCCTCCGACGATCACGCCGTGAGGCCATTCGCCCTGGCCACGCCGCCGAACCAGGTGGCACTGGGCTTGGGCGCACGCACGAAGGTGCCACGGTCCACTGCTACCAATCCGAACGTCGGGCCGTAGCCGAGGACCCACTCGAAGTTGTCGAGCAGGCTCCAGTAGAAATAGCCACGCACGTCGATCCCCTCGTCGAGGCACTCCCGGACCCCGGCCAGGGCCCGGGTCACGTACTCGATCCGGGCACTGTCGTCGCCGGTACCGATCCCGTTCTCCGTCACATAGACGGGGAGACCGCCGGTGACCTCGGTGGCCCGCCGGATGGTTCCCCCCAGCGCTTCCGGCCAGAACTCGTAGCCCATCTGGGTGGTGGCGACCCCTTCCGCGGGTGGCAACGGCCCGTCAGGCCCCACCTGCGAACGGGTATAGGTCTGGACCCCGATGAAATCATCGCCACCGCTCGCCTCGAGGAACACGTCCTCGTTGGGCGCACGCAACCGATCCACCCACGCGTCACCGCCCTCCAGGGTCTGGAAGTCGGTCATCGACACGGTCATCCCGACCGGGAAGTCGCCCGGCCCCGAACGGATCACGTCGACCGCCTTGCGGTGAGCGGTGACGATGGCGGCGTTGACAGCGTGGCGACGGTCCCGATCGCGCACCCGCGGTGGGAAGAGCCCGTGGCGCCACCCCATGGTGGCGACCACGTTGGGTTCGTTGAAGGTGCAGGCCATCCCCATCAGGTCGCCCATGTGGTTGGTGACCCGCTCGCAGAACCGGGCGAACCGGTCGGGCGCGTGGACCGCTTCCCATGTTCCGGCCGCCGCCAGCCATCGCGGGTGGGTGAAGTGGTGGTAGGTGACCACGGGGAGGATCCCGTGCTCGTGACAGGTCGCGGCCATCCGCCGATAGTGGTCGAGGGCCACCGTCGAGAACTCCCCTTCCTCCGGTTCGATGCGGCTCCACTCGAGCGAGAACCGGTAGGCGCCCAGCCCGAGGTCGGCGATCAGGGCGATGTCCTCGGGGTACCGGTTGAACGAGTCACAGGCATCTCCGCTGACGTCGACACATCCCGCGGTCGGGTCGTGCTCCATGGCCCACCAGTCGTTGTTGACGTTGCCGCCCTCGATCTGGTGGGCGGCGGTGGCGGTCCCCCACAGGAAATCCTCGGGAAAATCGATGGCTGGCACGGGCGCCACCGTAGCGGCCGTCCGGTGCCTTCGTCGGGTGTGCCGGGCGTGCGCGCGGTGATCGGCCGAGTCGGCCGACCTGTCAGTATGTGGGCCGTGAGCGAAGCCCTCCAGTCCCTCATCGAACTGCTCGACCTCGAGCCGATCGAAGTGAACATCTTCCGCGGGTCCAACCCCAACGAGGAGCGCCAGCGGATCTTCGGCGGCCAGGTGGCGGCCCAGTCCCTCATGGCCGCCGGGCGCACGGTGGATCTCGGACGGCCCCACTCCCTGCATGCCTACTTTCTGCGCCCCGGTGACCCGAGCGTGCCGGTGCTCTACGAGGTCGATCGCATCCGGGACGGACGTTCATTCACCACGCGGCGGGTGGTGGCCATCCAGCACGGGCGGGCGATCTTCAACATGTCGGCGTCGTTCCACGTGGACGAGCCCGGACTCGACTTCCAGATCTCCATGCCCGAGGTACCCGATCCTGAGTCGCTGCCGACACTGCGCGAGCGACTCGAGCCCTACCGGGACGCATTCGGCGACTGGTTCGATCGACCCCACCCCATCGATCAGCGCCACGTCGGCCCGCTCCCGTGGATGCATCCGTCGGGCTCCGAGCCGGTCCAGCGGCTGTGGCTCCGGGCGGACGGGACCCTCCCCGACGATCCGCTGCTCCACACGTGCATCGCCACCTATGCGTCCGACATGTCCCTGTTCGACACGATGCTGGCGCCCCACGAGGTCGGCTGGGACGACCCGGAGTTCATGGGGGCGAGCCTCGACCATTGCATGTGGTTCCACCGACCGCTGCGGGCCGATGACTGGCTGCTCTACGACATGGACAGCCCGACCAGCCACGGGGCCCGTGGCCTGGCCCGGGGCACCATGTTCGCCCGCGACGGCGAACTGGTGGTATCGATGGCCCAGGAGGGCCTGATGCGCATGGTGAGGCCGAAGCCGGACCGCTGACCCGAGGTTCGGGGTCTTCCTACCGTTCGCCGATGGGCTGGTAGTTGCGCTCGTCGGCGCCGATGTACAGCTGGCGCGGACGGACGATCTTCGAGTCCTGGTTGAGCATCTCCTGCCAGTGGGCCAGCCAGCCGGCCGTGCGGGGGATGGCGAACAGCACCGGGAACATCTCGAGTGGGAATCCCATGGCCTGGTAGATCAGGCCCGAGTAGAAGTCGACGTTGGGATACAGCTTGCGCGAGATGAAGTAATCGTCGGAGAGTGCGATCTCCTCGAGCTTGAGGGCGATGTCGAGGAGTGGGTTCTTTCCGGTGACGGAGAAGACGTCGTCGGCCGTCCGCTTGATGATCGTGGCCCGCGGGTCGTAGCTCTTGTAGACCCGGTGACCGAAGCCCTGGAGTCGTCCACCCTCGCCGGACTTGACCGAGGCGATGAACGGTTCGACATTGTCGATGGAGCCGATCTCGGTGAGCATGCGGATGACCGCCTCGTTGGCTCCGCCGTGGCGCGGTCCGTAGAGGGCGGCCGCGGCCGCTGCGGTCGCCGAGTACGGGTCGGCATGGGACGAGCCGACGACCCGCATGGCGGTGGTCGAGCAGTTCTGCTCGTGGTCGGCGTGCAGGATGAACAGGACATCGAGGGCCCGGGCCAGAATCGGATCGGCCTCGAAGCGGGGCTCGGCGATCTTCCACATCATCGACAGGAAGTTCGACGTGAACGGCAGGGAGTTGTCGGGGTAGACGAAGGGCATGCCCACACTGAAGCGGTGGGCTGCTGCAGCCAGCGTGGGCATCTTGGCGATCAGCCGGATGATCTGCTTGTCGCGGGACTCAGGGTCGAAGATGTCCTTGGCGTCGAGGTAGAAGGTCGACAGTGCGGCCACCGCCGAGACCAGCATGCCCATCGGATGGGCGTCGTAGTGGAATCCCTCGAGGAAGCGCTTGCGTACGTTTTCGTGGATGAAGGTGTGGAGGGTGACCTCGCGTTGCCATACGTCGTACTCCTCGGTGGTGGGGAGCTCACCGTTCAACAGGAGGTAGGCCACCTCGAGAAAAGTGGAGCTCTCGGCCAATTGCTCGATCGGATAGCCCCGATAGCGCAGGATCCCGGCATCTCCATCGAGGTAGGTGACCGCGCTCTCACAGGCGGCTGTAGCGGTCAGGCCCGGGTCGTAGAACCAGATGCCGGGGAGCAGCTTCGAGAAGTCCGTCGCCGACACCCCTCCGTGATCGAGCGGTATCTCCAGTGACTGGCCCGTGCGGTTGTCGGTAATCGTGATGCTCTCGGCCACTCGCCTCAAACCCTTCGCTAGGTTCGTATCTGCTTTGCCCGCAATCCTAGATCCACTACCGGGGGACCTGACCAACCGGGAGTCCACCACGACCCCCGTTTCCGGCCCCTTCAACCCGCATTCAGCCGCCGATCTGCACGATGAAGGACTGCGTCGAACCCGCCAGGTTCGCCTGGCCCGGCGGCACGGAGAGCGTCACCGTGACCGTGTAGCGGTGGGCGGAAGCCACGGGCAGCGGGGTGAGGTCCGGCGACACCGACGAACCGGGGGCGATGGCGACGGTGGCCCGACTCCGGCCACCGGTGTGGCCTGCGGGGGGCGGGGCCGTTCCCGCGGGGTCAGCCGGGGTGACGGTCAGCGTCACGGTGACCCCGGCCTCGGGAACGGTGCCGCAGTTCGTCACCGTGACCAGGGCGGTCAGGGTGGAGGTGGGTGGCAGTTCTGTGGGGGTCGGCCCGGCGACGGTGGACTGCGGGTCGTCACACGAGGTGGAGGCATTCCCCGACCCGCCTGAGGGGACCGCCGGCGGGCTCAGTCCGACGGCGGTCACCACCAGCCAATGGAAGGGCACGTAGGCGGCGGACGAGCTCAGTGCGGCAGCCGTCGCTCCGAGCTCCGCCGACCCGAGCGGCGCATTGGCCACCGGAACCGGGACCCATACCGAGGGTTGGAGCCGCACCGGGATCCGCTGGGCGGCGGTCGACGCCCGGACGGCACGGAACTGGGTGTCGGACCGCTCGAAGGCCAGTCCCTCGGCCGACATCTCGCGGGTGGCCTGGTCGACCGACATCAGGGTCGCCGGGGCGGGTGGCCCGGCGGTGTTCGGGGATCCGGCGATCGGTAGCGGCGACATCCCGAGGAGCTGGTCGACCGTCGAACGGAGCCGGGCGGTGGTCGTGGCACGGAGCGCCATCACCTGGGTGAACCGGGCGGACAGATCCCCGACGGCCGCCGGCGAGGCGATGTTGGCGGCTTGTTCGGCCTGTTCGGACGTGGCGAGCACGGCCGCGTCGAGTCCCTGTTCCAGGACGCCCCGCGCCGTTTTGAGGCTGCCCGTCGTCGACAGCCGAGCGTTGGGAAGCGTCGGGGCCTCCGCCATCAAGGTCGCCAGCTGAGCCCCGGTCTGGGTGGACGCCTGCCCGACCTTGTCCGCCAGTGCGACGTAGCCGCTGGTGGTGGCGTTGCGGTACTGCTTGGATTGGGTGTGGATGGCCAGCAGTGACCCGGCCACCAACACGACGGTGACGGTGGCAGCAAGGGCGACGAGGAACCACTGCCCGATTCCGCGCCCGGGCGGGCGGCGACGTCGGCTGGATCGGGGCACCCCGGGGACGTTAGTGCCGACCCCGGCGACGGGTTCCCGTCAAGAGGACCGTTGGAAGGGTGGGGTCAGCCGACGTCGGCGGTACGGGACTCGCCGGTGGTGGTAGCCGGCCCACGGTGGGATCCCGCCGTCACCAGACTCGACGAAGTACTGCGCCAGTCCACGGTGGCGAGGATGGCGGCCGGATCCACCCGGTCCTTGTACTGCTCACACACGTTCAGCAGTGACCGGATCACCGAGGAGGTCAGGAGATGGGGTACCAGTCCGAGATCGAGCAGCTTGGTGTGCGCGGCCCGGTAGTAGTGCTCCTCTTTCTCCACCCGTGGTGTCGGTGGGTGTTCGATGGTGACCGGACCCGAGTACTCGGCGGCGACCATCTCGGCCATCTGCAGCACCGAGTACGACTCGGTGAACTGGTTGAAGACCCGGAACTCGCCCCGGCCCGCCGGGTTGAGACAGGCCAACTCGACGCAGGCCAGGGTGTCCAGGATGTTCAACATCCCCCTGGTCTGCCCCCCGGCGCCATAGACGGTCAGGGGGTGTCCGGTCACGGCCTGGACGCAGAACCGGTTGAGCACGGTACCGAACACGCCGTCGTAGTCGAACCGGGTGGCGAGTTCCGGATGGAGGCTGGTCTCCTCGGTCTCATGGCCGTAGACGATGCCCTGGTTGAGGTCGGTGGCCCGGATGCCCCAGATGCGACAGGCGAACATGATGTTGTGGCTGTCGTGCACCTTGGACAGGTGGTAGAAGGACCCCGGCTGCTTCGGAAAGGGCAGGAGGTCGGTGCGACCCCGGTGGGTGACCTCAAGGAATCCCTCTTCGATGTCGATGTTGGGGGTCCCGTACTCGCCCATCGTCCCCAGCTTGACCAGGTGGATGTCGCGGTCCTGCTCGGCTATGGCATAGAGGAGGTTGAGGGTGCCGACGACGTTGTTCACCTGGGTGTAGACCGCGTGCTTGCGGTCGATCATCGAATACGGGGCCGACCGCTGCTCGGCGAAGTGGACCACCGTGTCCGGCTCGAACGAGGCGAGGGTCTCGCTCACGAAGGTGGGGTCGGTGAGGTCACCGACGTAGACGTCGACGTCGTTGCCGGAAACCTCCCGCCACCGGCGGACCCGCTGCTGGAGGCCGACGATCGGGACCAGGGTGTCAACACCCATTTCATGGTCGTAGCCCCGGCGAGCGAAGTTGTCGACCACGCCGACCCGATGGCCCTTGCGTGACAGATAGAGGGCGGTCGGCCAACCCAGATAGCCGTCTCCTCCGAGTACCAGGATGTTCACGCGATTGCTCCTCTTCTGCCAGGGGCCGAGACTGCCCGATGCGGTGCCCCTTCACATGCGGCGAAGAGGTCCACCCGAATGTTCCAGCCACCTCCAATTTTAATTCTCCCACCTTGGAATTGCCCGAGAATCGCAACACGACCGTAATATTCGGGCGCTGTCGGTGACTATCAGAGGGCCTGACCATGCAGGAGGACCCGGTGCCTCAGGTGATGGCGGCCTCGCTAAGTGGATCCATGGGCACGACGGGGCCCAGCCGGCCATCTGATGTGTCATTTCCCAGGTCAGGGGCCGATCCGTCCGCGGCGGGACGAGGGACGAGGAGCTCGGCGGCCTGAAGCGGGCGGGCGGCGGATTCGATCGGTTGCGGTCCGATCAGCTCCCCCTCCCCCGCCCCTACGACACCCATCTCGGCGAACCGCCGCGCCGTCACCAGAACCCGCCCCTCCAGCGAACCGACCGCCTTGTTGTAGGCCGTGACCGCGCCGGTCAGGCTGCGGCCGACCCCGGTCATGTGGTCCCCCAGGACCGAGATGCGCTCGTAGAGCTGGGCACCGAGCACCTGGACCTGTCGGGCATTGTCGGTGAGGGCCTCCTGCTGCCAGCCGTAGGCGACGGCCCGCAGGAGAGCGATCAACGAGGTCGGCGTGGCCAGCAGCACGTGATTGGCCACGGCGTACTCCATCAGGCCGGGCTCGTGCTCGAGCGCCGCCGTCAGGAGCGGGTCGCCGGGGATGAACGCCACCACGAACTCCGGCGACGGGTCGACCCGTTTCCAGTACTCCTTGCGGGACAGGGCGTCGACATGGGCCTTCATCTGACGACCGTGGCTCGCCAGATGGAGCCGCCGCACCGACTCGTCGTCGGCCTCATTGGCGTCCAGAAACGCCTGCATGGGGACTTTGGCGTCCACCGCCACGTTCTTGCCCCCAGGCAGGTGGACCACCATGTCGGGGCGCATCCTCCCGGCGTCGCCGTCCGAGGTGACCTGTTCGGAGAAGTCGCAGCGCTCCAGCATGCCGGCCATCTCCACCACCCGTCGGAGCTGGAGCTCGCCCCACCGTCCGCGGGTCTGCGGGCTGCGCAGTGCGGTCACCAGGCTACGGGTCTCCTTCTGGAGCTGATCGTGCGAGATCGCCAAGTGCTTCATCTGCTCGGTCAACGCCGTATAGGACCGGACGCGCTCGCGCTCGAGCTGCTGCATCCCCTCGTCGTACTTTCCCAGCTGTGCGGCGATGGGCGCCAGCAGATGCTCGATGGCCTCCTGTCGTCGGGCCAGATCGCCCTCGGCCGCCTGGCGTGACTCGCCGAGCCGGGCGTCGGCCAGCTGAAGGAACTGGTCGGCGTTGCGACGCAGGGCTTCGCTCGACAGATGGGCGAACTCCCCCGCCATCTGCCTCCTCACATCCTCGACGGCCGCGGTCCGCCCTTCGGCGGCGGCGCGGGCAGTGCGGGCCCGGTCCACCTGGCGTGCCCGTAACAGGAGCCCCACGCACACCCCGATGACCAGTCCGCCAGCCAGTCCGAGCACGAGTCCGGTCAGCATTGAGGCTCCTTTCCCGAATCGGTCCGGGCTTCCCGGTCGATCCCGTGCAGGGTACCGACCGGGTGCGACACCCTCGGGGACGGGTGGGACTCGTCCGACTGGAGTCCGACAGTGGGGGCGGACTGCTTTCGAAGGGAGCGGACTGCTTTCGACCAGTGGGAGTCGACCGACGGGTGTGCGAGCATTGGGCATGCATCGGATCGTGCGTCGGACATGCACCGGGTAGTTGTCGTCGGCGCCGGGTTCGCCGGCCTGTCCGCTGCCCGTACCCTCATCGGGGAGCCGGTCGAGGTCACCATCGTCGACCAGCGCAACTTCCACACGTTCCAGCCCCTGCTGTACGAGGTGGCGACTGCAGGCTTGGAGTCGGGGGACGTGGCCTACCCCATCCGGGTCATCTTCGGAAAGGCCCACAACGTCACCTTCCGGCTGGGCGCGGTGACCGGCGTCGACTGGGGACGACGCGAGGTGCTCCTCTACGGGGGCCACTCCCTCCCCTTCGACTCGCTCATCGTGGCCAGCGGAGCGACGGCCAACTTCTTCGGCATTCCCGGGGCCTCCGACAACAGCTTCCCGCTGTACACCCTCACTGACGCCCGGCGTCTGCGGGACCACGTCCTGCGGCGCCTCGAGGAGGTCGACGTCGAGCCGGACAGTGCGGATGCCAGCGGGGCACTGACCTTTGTCGTCGTCGGGGGCGGCCCGACCGGCGTCGAGGTGGCCGGCGCCCTCGCCGAGCTGCTCGACGTGGCGGTGAGGCACGACGGCTTCGGGTTCGACCGCTCGGCCGGCCGCATCATCCTGGTCGACGCCCTTGACCGGCTCCTCACCCCGTTCAGTACGTCGGCGGCCGACTATGCGGCGAGCACCCTGGCCGAGCGTGGCATCGAGCTCCGGCTCGGAAGCCTGGTCGACGAAGTGCACGCCGACTCGGTGGAGTTGGAGGACGGCACGGTCATCCCCACCCGCACGGTGGTGTGGGCCGGGGGCGTCACCGTCAAGAACACGGTGGCCGGTGAACTGGGCGTACCCACCGGTCCGAACGGGAGACTGGTGGTGCACCCCGATCTCACCGTCGAGGGGCACGACGACGTCTACGCCATCGGGGACGCGGCCGCCGTGCTGTGGGGATCTGGCGATGACGCCGACCGGATCTGCCCCCAGGTGGCCCAGGTGGCCATCCAGTCCGGGAGCCATGCCGCCCGCCAGTTGCTGGCCCGACTCGAAGGTCGGGAAACCCAGCCGTTCCGCTACAAGGACAAGGGCATCATGGCAACCATCGGGCGGAGGGCGGCGGTCACCCAGTTCCCGAATGGGCGGGTGATCCGGGGCACGCTCGGTTGGCTCGCATGGCTGGCCCTCCATCTGGTCTACCTGGTCGGCTTCCGCAACAAGATCGTCGTCTTCATCAACTGGTCCTGGCGCTACCTGTCGTGGGGGTCCGGCCCCCGGATCATCGTCAGCGAGGACACCCGGGATCTTGACAAGGGCGCTGCACCCGGCGGCTGACCAGGCGTAGTCCACTTCTGAGCCCGAGTGGGTGCGACCGGCGGAGCGTGCCGGCGGTACGGTGGATCCATGGAGTCGCCCCTCGAACAGATCGACCGCAAGGTGATGCAGCTGTTCGCGCTCGTCGGCGACTCGGTGTCCGGTGCCACCCACGCCCTGCTGGCCGGGGACCGCGAGGCGGCCAAGACCCTGGCTGACCGGGACGAGGTCGTCGACTCGCTGTGCCATGACATCGAGGAGCTGACGCTGCAGCAGCTCACGGTGGGGGGGATCACCTCGCCCAACCAGCTGCGCTATCTGGTGACCGTCATCCGCATGCTGCCCGACCTCGAGCGCAACGGCGACCTGGCCGAACACGTGGCCCGGAGGGCCGCACGGGGCCTGGGTGCCGAGCTGTCAGCCCGCAGCCGGGGCCTCCTGGAGCGGATGGGCGAGGTGGCCGTCCATATGTGGCGGGCCACCACCGACGCCTACGCCGAGCGGCAGTCGTCGGGATGGGCCCTGGTCGACGACCTCGACGACGAGATGGACGATCTGCACGTCAGTCTGACCGTCGAGGTGGTGGCCGGCACCATGCCGCTGCCGGTCGCCGTCGAGCTGGCCCTGTTGGCCCGCTTCTACGAGCGGTTCGGTGACCACGCCGTCAACTTGGCCAAGCGGGTCGCCGTCCTGTCGCGCAGCAACATGGTGAATCCCGGCTGAGCTCCCACGCAGTCCCCGACGTGATGAACGGTCGGCGCACGGACCGGGCGATGCAAGCCGAAGCTGCCCCAGGATCTGATCAGGCCACGATGCCCAGCCGCAGCAGCGACTCGGCGATCTGCACGGCGTTGAGGGCGGCGCCCTTGCGCAGGTTATCCCCACTGACGAAGAACGCCAGGCCGTTGGTACCGCCCTCGGATACCCGGATGCGTCCCACCAGCGAGGGATCGGAGCCCGCCGAACCCAGTGGCGTGGGCATCTCGCTCAACGCCACGCCCGGTGCTCCCGACAACAGCTCGGTGGCACGGTCGGGGCTGAGCGGCTCGGCGAACTCGGCGACGATGGCGAGCGAGTGCCCGGTGAATACCGGCACCCGTACACAGGTGCAGGTCACGACGAGGTCGGGGATCCCGAGGATCTTGCGGCTTTCGTCGCGGAATTTCTGCTCCTCGTTGGTCTCCCCGGAACCGTCTCCGACCAGAGAGCCGGCGATCGAAAGCACGTTATGGGCGATCGGCCCGGGGAAGACGGTGCCGGACGGGCCGCCGACCGCCGATCCGTCGAAGGTGAGTCGCGCGGCACCGTCGACGGTGGCCCGCAGCTGGGCGTCGAGCTCGGCCACGCCAGCCAGGCCGGCACCGGAGACCGCCTGGTACGTGGAGACGATCAGCCGCTCGAGGCCGGCGGCATCGTGGAGCGGCTTGAGCACGGGCATGCCGACCATGGTCGTGCAGTTGGGATTGGCCACGATCCCCTTCATGATCGAGCCCAGCGCCGACTCATTGACCTCGGGGACCACCAGCGGGACCCCGGGATCCATCCGCCAGGCCGACGAGTTGTCCACCACGATGGCGCCCGCCGCCGCGAATTTCGGGGCGAGCTGGCGCGAGGCGGTAGCGCCGCCGGAGAACAGCGCGACGTCCAGGCCCGAGACGTCGGCGGTCGAAGCATCCTCGACCACGAGGCTTTCTCCCCGAAAGGTCAGGGTTCGGCCGGCCGAGCGGGCCGACGCGAAGACACGCAGTTCGTCGAGCGGGAAGGCGCGCTGCTCCAGGATCGACTGCATGACAGTCCCGACCTGCCCAGTTGCTCCGACGACGGCGACGCGCATGGCGGTCAGTCTACGGCGGGGACATACCGGACCCCGCCAGACGGGACGATGGGTCCCCGCCAGGACGGGACGATGGGGGCCCCCGCCAGGACGGGACGTTCAGGCCAGATCGAATGCGGCGTGGAGGGCGCGGACTGCGTCCTCGGCCTGCTCGGACCGGATCAGGCAGGAGATGCGGATCGACGATGTGGAGATCATCTCGATGTTGATGCCTTCGGCGGCCAGCGTCTCGAAGGTCAGGGCCGTCACCCCGGGGTGGGTCTTCATGCCCACACCGATCAGTGACACCCGGGCGACGTCGCCGTCGCTGATGACTCCGGTGGCGCCCAACTCGGGCAGTAGCGCCTCGCAGACCTGCGTGCTCGCCGCTAGGTCCTCCTCGGGGATGGTGAAGGAGATGTCGGTCGTTCCATGGAGCGAGACGTTCTGGACGATCATGTCCACGTTGATGTTCCGATCAGCGAGGCCGCGGAAGAGGCGGGCGGCCAGGCCCGGGCGGTCGGGGACACCGGTCACGGTCACCTTGGCCTCGGACAGATCGTGGGTCACCGCGGTGACGACTGCCTGCTCCATGGACGTATCCTCCTTGTCGACCCACGTGCCGGGCTCCCAGGTGAAGCTCGAGCGCACGTGGAGCGGGACGTTGTGGTTCCGGGCGAACTCGACGGAGCGCAGTACGAGCACCCGACCGCCGGTGGCGGCCATCTCCTGCATCTCCTCGTAGCTGATCCGGGACAGCTTGCGCGCCTCGGGAACGATGCGGGGGTCGGCGGTGAACACACCCGAGACGTCGGTGTAGATCTCACAGGAGGCAGCACCCAGGGCGGCGGCCAGCGCCACCGCGGTGGTGTCGGACCCACCTCGGCCGAGGGTGGTCACCTCACGATCGGTGGAAACGCCCTGGAAGCCGGCGACAACGGGCACGCCGCCGACGGCCAGGGTCTCGCGGAGGCGGTCGCCCTTCACCTCCAGGATCTTGGCCCGGGTATGTGCGCTATCCGTGATCATCCCGGCCTGGCTGCCGGTGAACGAGACGGCGTCGACGCCGAGCCCGGCCAGGGCCATACACAACAGCGCCATGGTGATCCGCTCGCCGGAGCTCAAGAGCATGTCCACTTCGCGGTCGGGCTGCACCGAGCTCACGTCGGCAGCCAGGCGGATCAGATCGTCCGTGGTCTTGCCCATGGCGCTGACCACCACCACGACGTCGTTACCCGCCTTGCGGGTCCTGGCCACGTGATCGGCCACGGCGCGGATGCGGTCGGCGTCACCGACCGACGTGCCGCCGAACTTCTGTACCACCAGAGACATGGTCCGCAAGGCTACAACCCGGCGCTCAGGGCCTACGCGGGCAGTGTCCGGGGGCGCTCGGGCGCCTCCGGTGGGACCGGCTACCCTGCAGGACCGTGGGAACCGAGAAACGTGAACGTCAGAAGGCCGGAAGACAGGCGCGCCGGGAGGCCGAGCTCAAGGTGGCCAAGCGCAAGAAGACCATTCGTCGGTTCGTGACCATCGGCATCGCCGTGTTGGTCGTGATCGGTGTATCGGTCCTGCTCTTCAGGCCCGGCAACAAGTCGACAACCGCCACCACGACAACCACGACGACCCCGGTGTCGTCCGCCCAGGCCACCGCCGACGCCGCTTCCAAGGCCGCCGGGTGCCCGTCCAGTCCCACGGCGAAGTTGCCGAATCCGCAGTACCCGGCGCCGCCGATGACGATCGACACGTCCAAGACGTACACGGTGACCATCAAGACCGACCTCGGGAACATCGTGGCGAACCTCGACGCCAAGACTGCGCCGGTGGCCGTCAACAGCTTCGTCTACCTGGCGGACAAGGGGTACTACAACTGCAATACGTTCTCCCGGGTGATCCCGCAGTTCATGAACCAGACCGGTGACCCGACGGGCACCACCGGGGGCACCGTGGGCTACACCGTCCAGGGTGAGGTACCGGCGACGGCCACTCCGCAGTACCCGGTGGGCTCGCTGGCCATGGCCAAGACCTCGGCGTCCGCGCCCGGCACCACCAGCAACCAGTTCTTCATCGTCGCCGGTCCCGAGGGCGAGTCGCTCCCACCCCAGTACGCGCTGTTCGGCGCGGTGACCTCGGGCGAGAGCGTGGTCCAGGCCATCAACGCCAACGGCGGCACCGCCGCCGACAACGGGATTCCGCCCGCGGTCATCCACCGCATGCTCTCGGTCACGGTCACATCCTCCTAGACGTGGTCCGACCCGCCTCCCTGATTCCGAACCCACCCACCGAGGAGTAGACCCATGGCCCCCGAGATCCCCGCAGCAGACGGTTCCAGCCCGAAGACACAGCGCTTCGACGCTCCGCCGCCCATGATCATCGACCCGACCCGCACGTACACCGCCGAGATGCTCACCAACAAGGGTGCGCTCACCATCTCGCTCAACCCGATCGGTGCGCCGTTGACGGTCAACAACTTCGTCTTCCTCGCCCGGTGGCACTACTACGACGGGGTCACCTTCCACCGGATCATCCCGGGCTTCATGTGCCAGGGCGGGGATCCCGAAGGTTCAGGCCGTGGCGGTCCCGGCTACCGGTTCGCGGACGAGCTGCCGGCACCCGGTCGCTACGAAATCGGCTCCATCGCCATGGCCAACGCCGGCCCCGACACCAACGGCAGCCAGTTCTTCATCGTGAGCGGTCCCGATGGCGTGGGCCTGCCTCCGAGTTACTCGCTGTTCGGCAAGGTCGTGAAGGGGCTCGACGTGGTGAAGGCCATGGAGTCCGTAGGCAGCCGCTCCGGCGCGCCGACCGAGCCGGTCATCATCGAGTCAGTGGTGATCACCGAGGGCGACTGAAGCGGCGGACCCGGCTCGAGCCCTGCGGCTCAGAGCTCAGACCGTAAGGTCGGCCGGCAGGGCAGCCAGTCCGTCCGATGCCGGAGAGCCGTCGAGGAAGACGGCCACCGGCTGTTCGCCGGCCGAACGCCATGATCCGTCCGGATCCCGGATGACGGCCGTGCGCTCGGGGATCCCGACCACCGGCGTGCCGGCCGGAGCCAGTAGTACCGAGCGGTGCAGTTTCTGACCGTGCTCGTCCTCGGTGCCGTCGCCGAAGTGGGGCACCACCGCCACGCCGGTCACCAGTCCCAGACCCAGGGTGAGGCCGCCGCCCCGGGCGTCGACCATCGGGTCGGTCAGGGCCATCGCCGCACCCGACGAGCCGATCACCACGGCGCCGTCATGCCACGCCGCCACCAGTGCGTTCCACACCTCCGAGTGCTTCAAGACACTGCGGATGTGCATCGGGGAGCTGCCGGCCAGGTAGATGAGTCGGGCCCGTCGCATGATCCCGGCGGCGCCGTCGTTGTCGGCGTCGGCCCTGGTCAGGACCATCAGTCCCTCGACCTTTCCGCCCAGGCCCTCGAACCATGAACCGGCCCTGGCCACCAGGCGCTCGGGGTGCTCGTACGCTCCCGCTGTCGGCAGCACCAACACCTGGTCGGTTCCCGACAGCTCGAGCAGTTCGGCATCGAAGGTGCAACCCTCCTGCCACTCGCCGCCGCCCACCAGGGCCAGTGTTCCCGGGGTCGCGTCCATCACCGGAGTGTAGAGGCCGCCGGCGGGTCCCTCAGCCGTCCCCGTGGACGTCCTTCAGCCGTCCCGGTGGACGTTCCTCAGCCGTCCCGGTGGACGTTCCTCAGCCGTCCCGGTGGACGTTCCTCAGCCGTCCCCGTGGACGGTGACCCGCCGCATCAACGAGCCCATGGCGTCGCACACTTCGGTGGCCAACTCCAGGCAGTCGGGAACCACCCCCATCCCGAAGAATCCGTGGACCATGTCGTCGTAGCAGCGGTATTCGACCGGGACGCCGGCATTGGCCATCGCCTCGGCGTAGCCCCGGCCCTCGTCGCGCAGCGGATCGAAGCCGGCGGTGACCACCACGGCCGGCGCCAGATCGTCGAGATCGTCGCAGAGGATCGGCGATGCCCGATGATCGGTGTACGTCGTCGGATCGGGCAGGTAGTGGGACCGGTAGGTCTCCATCCCCTCGGTCGTGAGCAGGAACCGGTCCCCCATCGAGTGGAACGACTCGGTCATGAAGCGGGCGTCAACAGAGGGATAGATCAGGCACTGTGCCACCGGCGGAGGCACGTCGTCGGCGGCGGAGCGTCGCCCGGGCCGGGTCTCCTGGGCCACGACGGCGGCCAGGCTGCCCCCGGCGCTGTCCCCCATCACCCCGACCTTCCCGGGAATGGTGCCCAAGTCGGCGTGATTGCGCTGCACCCATGCATATGCGGTCAGGGCGTCCTCGATCGCCGCCGGATACGGGTGCTCGGGAGCGAGCCGGTAGTCGACGGCTACCACCACGCAGCCGGTGACGGCAGCGACCATTCGACACGACGGGTCATGGGAGTCGAGGCCCCCGACCACCCATCCGCCACCGTGGAAAAAAGTGATGGCTGGCGGACGGTGGCGGGACCGGCCGATCCCGACGCCGAAGCGGCGGTAGACCCGGATCCGGATGTCAGGGGCGCCCTCCGGTCCAGGGATGGCGCGGCCGGTGACGTACACGTCGGTGCGACTCGGCATGACCAGTCGGGTGGTGGCACTGAACATCTCTCGGGTCTCCACCGGGTCAGGCGTTCCTCCGCTCCGGTTGGTGGTCCGATCGAGCAGTTGGATGATGGCGAGCAGGGCCTGCACCCCACGGTTGAGGACACGGCCCTCCCGCTCGACCGGGGCGGTGGCGCCGCCCAGGGCGAGGACCGCACCGGGGTGGGCCAGCACCGCTGACAACAGGCGCCCCGGTACCGACCACCGCTCGGTGGCGGCTCGGGCCCGGCGGTCGTACAGGGCCCGGCGGGCCGTGCCTCTTGGGCCGTACGGTCGGCGTCTCACCGTCGGTTCGGCAGCGGGGCCGTCGGTGGCGGACGGGACGGAAGGTGTGGCGTCGGTCACGGCCCGATCTTGTCGGTGCGGGGTGCCCAGGGCAAGCGCAGTAGGCAGAGACGGGATCAGAGACGGGATCAGACACGGGGTCAGAGCCGACAACGGGGACACGGCCGGGCCCAGGGGTACGTACCGGCCCGGTCCCGGTGTCAGACGAGGGAAAACCGGGTCGATCTACCGACGGGTAACTTCTGTCGCCAATCGCATTAGCATCCCCCCTATGTCAATCAAGCGCGTGGGGATCGTCGGTTCAGGGATCATGGGGTCGGGCATTGCCGAGACGGCCGCCGTCAGTGGGTTCGAGGTGGTTCTCCGGTCACGGAACCAGTCCACCGCCGATGCCACCCTCGCCGCCATCGAGAAGTCGCTCAACCGGCAGGTGGAAAAGGGCAAGAAGACCGAAGAGGAGCGGGACCAGGCGCTGGGCCTGGTCACCGGGACCTCCGAGCTCGACGCCCTGTCCGGTTGCGACCTGGTCATCGAGTCGGTCGTCGAGGACCTGGCCGTCAAGAAGCAGCTGTTCAGCGACCTGGCCCGGATCACCGGCGACCACGCCGTCCTGGCCACCAACACCTCCACGCTCCCGGTCATCGAGATGGCCATGAAGACGGGCCGGCCCGACAAGGTGTGTGGCATCCACTTCTTCAATCCCGCACCGGTCATGTCGCTGGTCGAGGTGGTCCGGCCGCTGACCGCGTCGGACGAGACCATCGCCACCGCCCGCCAGTTCGCCGAGGCCTGTGGCAAGACGCCGGTCGAGGTCAAGGACCAGGCCGGGTTCGTCGTGAATGCCCTCCTCTTCCCCTACCTGAACAACGCCATCCGCCTGTTCGAACAGGGTGTGGCCTCCATCGAGGACATCGACGAGGCCATGAAGGGCGGCTGCGGGTTCCCGATGGGACCGTTCGCTCTGCTCGACCTGGTCGGACTCGACACCTCGCTGGCGATCCTGGACGCCCTCTATGAGGAGTTCAAGGACCCCAACTACGCCGCCATGCCCCTCCTGCGCCGCATGGTCAGCGCCGAGCAGCTCGGGCGCAAGTCGGGCCGGGGCTTCCTCGACTACCGCAAGTAGCCGGCACTCCGAACCGGCCCCACCTACCGCAGGACACCCGGTTCAGGCCACAATATGAGCATGACCGACGTCGACCGGGCAGCTGAGGGGAACGGCACCTCGGGGCCCACGCGCGACAAGCCGTGGGTGATGCGGACCTATTCGGGCCACTCCACGGCCAAGGCTTCGAACGAGCTCTACCGGACCAACCTGGCCAAGGGTCAGACCGGTCTCTCGATCGCCTTCGACCTTCCCACCCAGATCGGGTACGACCCCGACGACCCGGCGGCGGCCGGCGAGGTCGGAAAGGTCGGCGTGCCCGTCGCCCATCTCGGCCACATGGCCGAGTTGCTCGACCAGATCCCGGTCGAGTCGATGAACACGTCGATGACCATCAACGCCACCGCGGCGTGGCTCCTCGGGCTCTACATCGCCAACGCCCAGGACCGCGGGGTCGACCCCCGGGTCCTGTCCGGCACCACCCAGAACGACATCGTGAAGGAGTACCTGTCGCGGGGTACTTTCATCTTTCCGCCGATACCGAGCCGTCGCCTCACCGTCGACACCATCGCGTACACCGTGCGCAACGTGCCCAAGTGGAATCCGATCAACGTCTGCAGCTACCACCTGCAGGAGGCCGGCGCCACGCCTCACCAGGAGGTCGCCTACGCGCTGGCCACCGCCATCGGGGTGCTCGACGCCGTGCGCGACTCGGGACAGATCCCGGACGACGAGTTCCCTGAGGTCGTGGGTCGGATCTCATTCTTCGTCAATGCGGGCGTGCGGTTCGTCGAAGAGACCTGCAAGATGCGGGCGTTCACCGAGCTGTGGGACCGGGTGTGCACAAAGCGCTACGGCGTCACCGACCCCAAGTTGCGGCGGATGCGCTACGGAGTCCAGGTCAACTCACTCGGTCTGACCGAGGCCCAGCCGGAGAACAACATCCAGCGCATCGTGCTCGAGGCGCTCGGGGTCACCTTGTCCAAGAAGGCCCGGGCGCGGGCTCTGCAGCTCCCGGCGTGGAACGAGGCCCTCGGGCTCCCACGGCCGTGGGACCAGCAGTGGTCGCTGCGCATCCAGCAGGTCCTGGCTTTCGAGTCCGACCTGCTCGAGTACGGGGACATCTTCGACGGCTCGGTGGTCATCGAGGCGAAGACCGCCGAAGTGGCCGAAGCGTCGTGGGCCGAGCTGGAGGACGTCCTGGCCCTGGGTGGTGCCTTCGAGGCCATCGACGAGCTCAAGTCCCGCCTTGTCGGGAGCCAGGCCGAACGGGTCCGGCGGATCGAGACCGGCGACCTCCAGGTCGTCGGCGTCAACTGCTTTACGGAGACGGCGGAGTCGCCTCTGGCCTCGGCCGGAAGCGACGGCGGGTCGATCATGCGGGTGGATCCGGCAGTCGAGTCCCTGCTGCAGGCCGACGTCCAGGCGTGGCGGGCCGGACGCGACGGTGCCGCCGTCCAGAAGGCCATCGACGAACTCAGGCGGGCGGCCGAGGGGACTGACAACGTGATGTCGGCCACCATCGCCCTGGCCCACGCCGGCGGCACCACCGGCGAGTGGGCCAACGCACTACGTGACGTTTTCGGCGAGTACCGGGCCCCGACCGGCGTGAGCGGCGGTGTCGGCCACCGGGGGGCGGAGTTCAACCGGGTCCTCGCCCGGTCCAGGGCGATGGCCGCCCGGGCGGGTGGGCCACCCCGCCTCCTCGTGGCCAAACCCGGTCTCGACGGGCACTCCAACGGGGCCGAGCAGATCGCCGTGGCCGCCAGGGACGCCGGGTTCGAAGTGATCTATCAGGGCATCCGCCTGTCACCGGCCGAGATCGCCGCCGCCGCCCGCGACGAGGACGTCGATGTGGTCGGGATCTCCATCCTCTCCGGCAGCCATCTGGAGTTGGTCCCCGAGGTGGTCGAACGCCTGCGGGCCGTCGGCGTCGACGCCCCGGTGGTCGTCGGGGGGATCATCCCGCCCGAGGACGAGGCCAAGTTGCTCGAGTTGGGCGTGGCGCGTGTCTACACACCGAAGGACTTCGAGATCGAGCAGATGATGGAGGACATGATCGACCTGGTGGAGCACCACCGGGCTGCGACCGTGGCCTGAGGCCCACGGACGACGGACGGTTCAGCGGCCGTGGGCCACGGGCGGTTGGTCCGGCCGACTCCCGACCGGGGTGTGGTCAGCGGGCGGTGTCGCTGCCCGACGACTCGCCCGGCGTGCCCGTCTCGCCCCACCGGCCATCGCCGAAGTCGCGTACCGGTTCGTCCCCTTCAGCCACATGAGGTACTGCCCCGCCTTCGGGTCCGTACCCGGCTGCGCTCAGCAGGTGCCGGAGATCGACCACCAGCTGTGTGTCGATGTCCTTGTGACGAGGGCGGCTGATCACCACGTCGGCCTCGCCCAGCACCAGGTGGAACCGGCCGTCGTGGCGCTCCTCGACGGTAGCGACCGCCTCGAGCAGCGAGAGCACGTCGTGCCACTCGATGTTGTGACTGGTCGGATGCCGGAAAATGGCGTCGACGGTGTCACGGTGGTGACTGTTCAGGTGCGGCTCATCAGCGGTCGTGGACATGGGACTCCTTCGTCCGGAGCCGCCCAGGCGACTCCTGTGTACGCTGCGAACCTACCCCGGCCGGCGGGGGAAGCCGGACGAACGACCGAGCTGGCTCCACCTGGTGGCCGCGCCCAGGAGGTAGGTTCCCGGCGTGTCCCACAGCAATGACCGGTCGACCCGCCGCTCCTCGGGCATCCTCTCCGGTCCGATCGACGCGCCTCTCCAGGCCAAGCTGGCCCCCGTCTACCCGCAGGTGCCGGCCATCGTGGGCATGGACCTCGTCCACCGGGCCAGCGGGTTCACCGGGACGCTGGTCCGGGTCGAGGGCGGCGGGGTCGAGCTGCGGGGACGGACCGGCCAGGAGCGGGTCTTCCGCCTCGCGCCGGGGGCGTTCGCCGTCGACGGAAGGGCGGTGAGCCTCGAGAGACCCCGAACAGACCGGGGCACCGCTCCCGGCGTGACCGCATCGGGCTCGGTGGCGGTGTCCGGCGCGCCAGCCCGAGTGGCCAAGGCCGGACGCATCTGGGTCGAGGGCATCCACGACGCCGAACTGGTCGAGCGGGTATGGGGCGACGATCTGCGGGTGGAGGGTGTCGTCGTGGAACGGCTGGACGGCATCGACCGCCTCGACCGTGCCATCGCCGGGTTCCGCCCCGGCCCGGCCCGAAGGCTCGGGGTCCTGGTCGACCATCTGGTGCCTGGCAGCAAGGAGTCCCGGATCGCCGAGGGCATCCGCCAGCCCGACGTGCTGGTGACCGGCACCCCGTTCGTCGATGTGTGGCAGGCGGTGCGCCCCTCGGTGCTGGGCATCGCCGCATGGCCGGTGATCCCTAAGGGGACCGAGTGGAAGGCGGGCGTCTGCGCCGAGCTCGGACTCGGGGATCCCCCTGCGGCGTGGCGACAGATCCTCGCCGTGGTCACCAGCTACGCCGACCTGGAACCGTCCCTGGTGGGTGCCGTGGAGCGCCTCATCGACTTCGTGACCGACCCCACCTGACCGTCGGGCACGTGCGGAACGTCGACCCTGGGTGGAAGAGTTTCAGCCCCCGGTCCAGGGTCGGTCGCGTCGGGTGTTGGCCGGTCGGGTCCACCACCTGCCGCTGAACCGCCACGGTGGCGGGCCCGAGGCGGCCGGCGCCACGGCTACCACCGGTCGGGGCCAGGCCTGGTCGACAGCGGCGGCCAGAACGGCGAGGACCGCGGGATCGATCGGCTCCCGCTCGGTCACAGCGGCATGTTCCCGTGTTTGCGCTTGGGCAGGTCCTCGCGCTTGGACACCAGGAGGGCGAGGCTGCGCACCAGTATGCGACGGGTTTCAGCCGGGTCGATGACATCGTCGACGTATCCGCGCTCGGCCGCCGCGTACGGGTTGGCGTATCGCTCGGTGTACTCCTCGACCAGCTCCTTGCGCCGGCCGACCGGGTCGTCCGCCTCGGCCAGGTCGCGCCGGTAGACGATCTCGACCGCTCCTTCAGGGCCCATCACGGCCAGCTCGGCCGACGGCCAGGCGTAGGCCAGATCGGCGCCGATCGACTTCGAGTTCATGACCACATACGCACCGCCGTAGGCCTTGCGGGTGATGATCTGGACCCGCGGGACCGTCGACTCGCAATAGGCGTAGAGGAGTTTGGCGCCGTGGCGGATGATCCCTCCGTACTCCTGGTCGGTCCCGGGCATGAACCCGGGCACGTCGACGAAGGTGATCAGCGGAACGTTGAAGGCATCGCAGGTGCGCACGAAACGGGCGCCCTTTTCCGATGCGTCGATGTTGAGCACCCCGGCGAGCATCTGGGGTTGGTTGCCCACGATGCCGACGGCCCGGCCGTCGATGCGGGCGAAGCCGCACACCAGGTTCATCGCCCAGTGGTGGTTCACCTCGAAGAACTCGCCGTCGTCCACCACCGCCTCAATGACCTTCTTCATGTCGTAGGGCTGGTTGGGCGACTCCGGCATCAGAGCGGAAAGCTCGGGGGTCAGCCGCTCGGGGTCGTCCCCGGACACCACCAGCGGTGCTTCCTCCAGATTGTTGGAAGGCAGGAAGCTGAGCAGGTAGCGGACGTCGTCCAAACAGGACTTCTCGTCGGGGGCGACGAAGGCGGCCACGCCCGACTTGGTGGCGTGGCTCATGGCGCCACCGAGTTCTTCCAGAGTCACGTCCTCACCGGTCACCGTCTTCACCACGTCCGGACCGGTGATGAACATGTGACTGGTCTCTTGGACCATGAAGATGAAGTCGGTCATCGCCGGGCTGTAGACAGCTCCCCCGGCACACGGGCCGAGGATGACGCTGATCTGGGGGATCACCCCGGAGGCCTGAGCGTTGCGGTGGAAGATCCCCCCGTAGGAGTGGAGCGAGACGACGCCCTCCTGGATCCGGGCGCCCGCACCGTCGTTGAGGCCGATCATGGGGACGCCGATCGACGAGGCCAGGTCCATCACCTTGTGGATCTTTTCCGCGAACACCTCGCCGAGCGCACCCCCGAACACGGTGAAGTCCTGGCTGAACACGCAGACCCGTCGGCCGTCGATGGTCCCGAACCCGGTGATGACGCCGTCGGTGTACGGCCGGTTCTCCTCGAGCCCCATGCCGTGGGCCCGGTGGCGGGCCAGCATGTCGAGCTCCTGGAAGGAGCCGTCGTCGAGCAGGTAGTCGATCCGCTCGCGGGCGGTCATCTTGCCCTTGGCGTGGTGCTTCTCCACTGCCCGGGCCGACCCCGCGTTCCGGGCGAGCTCCCGGCGCTCCTCCAGGTCTTCGAGCCGTCGGGTCATCGTGTGATCCATGGACGGTGAGGCTACCGGAACCGCCGCGGGGGTTCGATCCGGTGACCGCCACCCAGGGTGCGTGCGGTCAGTGGGCCGTGTTGACCCAGTGGGGCCCGCACCAGATGTAGGTGACCTGGCTGGAGGCTCCTGCACCCAGATAGGCGCTGACGCTGCGCCCGGCGTAACGGGCCTCCAATGCCGGATCCGGCTCGCCGGCGAACGACCAGCGCTCGACGGCGCCCGGGGCGGAGGCCGGGGTCGTCGACAGCTCCCAGCCGTCGATGCGGTACACCGATTCGACCAGGTCGCCAGCAACGAGCACGGCCCACTTGGGCGAGCGAACCGAATCGGCGTCCACCCATCGGCGGCCGATGCGCCAGCCGTGTCGGGCCGTGGCGTAGGCGGTGTCGGCCCCATGGGGCCCCACCCGCAACAGCACCACCTGGTGGCTCCGCTTGAACTTGGCCCGCTTGGCGAGGGACGCACCCAGCTCCACCGCCAGGCTGCGCTCGCGGCCGAGCCGGGTCGGTGACCCCAGAGCCAGGGCGTCATCCACGGCGGCTACCACCAGGTCCGCTTGGCTGCCGGTGAGGCCGTGGCGGAGGACTTCGATGCGGACAGGGCGCCCGTCGGACTCGGCCTCGCGGATCCGGTCCAGGACGGGGTACCGGGCGGCACCATCCGGCTCAGTCGCACCGGCGGGCTGTGCCAGCCCGGTCGCCCTGGACTCCTCGACGTGGCGGAAGCAGCGGTCGCCCCGACCCCGACCGACATAGAACGGGCGACCGGTGCGGGCGTCGACCAACAGGTAGACGTAGACGGCCAGCTTGTCCGCCACCCCGGGCGGGAACGAGAAGTGCGACGCCGACGCGGCGACGGCAGTGGGTACCGGCTCAGGTTCGCGCCCGGGAGCGGGCGTTCCCCCATCGGGTGCAGAGGCGTCAAGGGGAATGCCGTCAGGAGTCGAGACCGCCTCTGGGCTGGGGATCCCGAGAGCAACGTCCTCACGCGGAACGTCCTCAATAGTCACATCCCACGGCATGGTCGGCCTGACCGCGTCGGCCCGTACCGGCATCGTCGGCGCCTCGGGAGTCGCGAGGCCCGCCCATGGGTCGTCGTCGGCGGCGGCGGGTGAGTCCGGGACCCGGGTGGTGCTGTCCATACCCCCGGCCAACTACTCCTCGACCAGCTCGATGAGCGTGCCGAAGGCACCCTTCGGGTGGATGAACGCGACAGTGGTGCCGCGCGAGCCCGGACGAGGAGCCTGGTCGATGACCTGGCCACCGTGGTCCTTGACCGACTGCAGGGCGACGGCGCAGTCGGCCACCCGGTAGCCGACGTGGTGGATGCCGGGTCCCTTCTTCTCCAGGTACCTGGCCACCGGCGACTCCTCGCTGGTCGGCGTCAGCAGCTGCACGTAGCTGTCGGCCACCTTCAGCAACGCCTCCTCGACCCCGTCGGAGTCGATACGCTCCCGGTGGGTCACCGTGGCCCCGAAGGTGTCGGCGTAGTAGTCGATGGCCGCGTCCAGGTCGGGCACGGCGATGGCCACGTGGTCGATCTCGGTCAGCAGCATCTCGGTCATGCTCCGTGTCTCCTGAAGAGGGTGATCCGATCCTCGCCCACCCGCGCCCGCAGCTCGCGGTCGTCGATGCCCAGGCCCTCTTCGGGCGCCAGGCACAGCACGCCGATCTTGCCCTCGTGGAGGTTCCGGTGCACCTGATAGGCGGCCTCACCCACATTGTCGAGGGTGTGGACGGCTGACAGCGGCGGGATGATCTTGCCGTCGCAGACCAGTTGGTTGGCGTCCCACGCTTCCCGGTAGTTGGCGAAGTGGGAGCCCTTGATGGTCTTGAGCTTCATCCACAGGTGCCGGTTGTCGTACTCGATCATGTAGCCCGAAGTCGCGGCACACGTCACGATGGTGCCGCCTCGCCTGGCTGCGAACACCGAGGCCCCCATCGTCTGTCGACCGGGATGCTCGAACACGATGTCGACATCGTCGCCCACCAGGCCGCGGATGTCCTTGCCCAGGCGACGCCACTCCGACTCGTCCTGGTGGAACTCGTCCTTCCAGAACTTGTAGCCGGCGGCCTTGCGATCGATGACCGCCTCGACGCCGAGGTCGTGGAGCAGATCCACCTTCGACTGCGACGAGACCACCCCGACTGGCGTCGCCCCACCGTTGAGGCAGTACTGCACGGCGTAGGCGCCGAGGCCACCCGAGGCTCCCCAGACCAGGACCTTGTCGCCCTGGGTGATCGGGGCACCGTTCTTCGACACCAACATCCGGTACGAGGTGGAGTTGCACAGCGCGTTGACCGCCGCCTCCTCCCAGCTGAGATGGGTCGGCTTGGGCATGAGCTGGTTGGCCTTGACCACGGCCAGGTCGGCCAGCCCGCCGAAGTTGGTCTCGAAGCCCCAGATCCGCTGGTTGTCGGCCAGGATCGAGTCGTCGTGGGCGCTCGGGCTCTGGTCGTCGACGTAGTTGCAATGAACGGTGACCTTGTCACCTGACGTCCAGTTGCGGACAGCCGAGCCCACCTGCAGCACCACGGCCGACGCGTCCGATCCGACCACGTGGTAGTTGAGCGCATGGCGGGCGCCCCATACCCCTTCGCGGCCGAGCCGGTCGAGGAAGCCGAAGGTGGAGAGCGGCTCGAAGATCGACGTCCACACCGTGTTGAAGTTGATGGCGCTGGCCATCACCGCGATGTACGCCTCGTCGGGCGCAAGCACGGGGGTGGCGACCTCGCCGATGTGGATCGACTTGCGTGGATCCTTGTCTTCGGAGGCCATTCCCTCGAACATGGCCTGCTCGTCACGCTTGACGTAGGCGGCCCGGTAGGTCTCGGGGATGGTGATGGCGGCGATCTCCTCGCCGGATGCACCGGCGAGGATGGCGGAGAGGAATTCCTGCATGGAGGTGGAGGATAGTCGGGTAGCACGGTCCGATCCCAGGGCGTCGGGGGCGTCCCGGGTGGCAACCCTGCGGACACGCCGTATCATGTTCCTCTGTCGTCGCGGCGGTCCCACGGGGGCCCTCGCCTGAGTCGGCCACCAGGCCGCGGAGGTTTCCATGTCCGGATCCGTCATCGTTGCTGGAGCTCGTACACCGATCGGCAAACTCTCGGGCGCCCTCGGAAGCTTTGCCGCCACTGAGCTGGGCGGCTTCGCCATCGCCGCTGCCCTGGAGCGGGCGGGGGTCGCACCCGATCAGGTGGACTACGTGTTCATGGGACAGGTCATCCTGGCCGGTGCCGGCCAGATCACCGCCCGCCAGGCTGCGGTCAAGGCCGGGATCCCGATGGACGTCCCCTCGACCACCGTCAACAAGGTCTGCCTTTCCGGCCTCAACTCGATCTACCTGGCCGACCTCATGATCAACGCCGGCGAGGCCGACATCGTGGTGGCCGGCGGCATGGAGTCGATGACCCAGGCGCCCTACCTCCTGCCCGGCGCCCGGGCCGGTTACCGCATCGGCGACGGCACCCTGGTCGACTCGATGATGTACGACGGCCTGTTCTGCGCGTTCGACCAGTGCGCCATGGGCCTCGGCACGGAGCGCTACAACGGCGCCGACGGGGTGTCCCGCGAGCGCCAGGACGAGTTCAGCGCCCTGTCGCACCAGCGGGCCGATGCCGCCATAAAGGCGGGCAAGTTCGCCGAGGAGATCATCCCGGTGGAGGTTCCCCAGCGCAAAGGCGACCCGATCGTGGTCGACACCGATGAGGGAGTGCGCGGGGACACGACGGCTGAGTCCCTGGCCAAGCTGCGTCCCGCATTCGACAAGGCGGGCACCATCACCGCCGGCAACGCCAGCCAGATCTCGGACGGGGGCGCCGCTGTCATCGTCATGTCGAAGGCCAGGGCGGAGCAGCTGGGAGTGACCCCGCTGGGCGAGCTGGTCAGCTACGGCCAGGTCGCCGGTCCCAGTCCGTCTCTGCTGAGCCAGCCGAGCCACGCCACCCAGGTGGCCCTCAAGAAAGCCGGGCTCAGCGTGGGCGACATCGACCTGTTCGAGATCAACGAGGCGTTCGCCGCCGTCGGGCTCAGCTCGGCCGACGACCTGGGGATCAGCGCCGACATCGTCAACGTGAACGGTGGGGCGATCGCCCTCGGCCACCCGGTGGGGATGTCGGGCACCCGCCTGGCCCTCACCTCGCTCCTGGAGCTGAAGCGCCGCGGCGGAGGCACCGCCGCGGTCAGCCTGTGCGGTGGGGGCGGACAGGGCGACGCCGCCATCCTGCGCACGCTCTGACCGACGCGCACGATCTGAGCAACAAGGGACCCGCCCCTCAGCAACAAGGGACCGCCATCAATAGGGCGGGGCGAACAGGCCGACCAAGGTGCCGCACCCGGCAGTCAGGTCCTCCCACCCGCCCACGTGCAGGGCCACGACGGCCAGTCCGCACGTGGGAAAGCCCGCGGACTCGAGGGCTTCCCGGCCGGGTGAGCCCTCCTCGAGTAGGTCGAAGGCCAGTAGGTACATCGTCGGGTTGTGCCCGACCACGAGCGCCGATCCGGCCTGTTCGTCCAATTCGCGGCAGGTAGGTGAGAACCGTGTCAGGCGATGCCTGATACAGCGATTTGTAGGTGTCGAGCGGCACCCGATCCTCCCTGGCGCCCAACACCAGATCGGCTGTCTCGATGGTGCGGACGGCACTCGAGCTCAGCGCCAGCTCCGGTGCCGACAGGCCCGCCATCCCGAGAGGTGGTACCTCCTCGGCGAGCCGGAGGCCCAAGGCGGTGGCATCCCGTCGACCCCGGTCGGTCAGGGGCCGGTCACGGTCCCGGCCGCCCCAGCTGGACTCGGGGGCGGCCTTGGCGTGTCGGAGGATCCAGAGGTGGCGGACGTCGGGGGCCTGGGCCATCTCTTCATGGTGCACCACCGAGGCGCCCGGGTGCGTGTCGGCCCACGGCGGTCGACTCGACGTCAGGCGTCGACCTCGCGGCGGCCCTCGAGGGCCCGGCCGAGCGTCAACTCGTCGGCGTATTCGAGGTCGCCACCGACGGGCAGCCCGCTGGCGATGCGGGTAACGCTGAGGCCCAGTGGCTTGAGTAGGCGGGCCAGGTACATGGCCGTCGCCTCACCCTCGAGGTTCGGGTTGGTGCAGAGGATGACCTCGGTGATCCCCTCGCCATCGAGCCGGAGGAGGAGCTCGCGAACCCGCAGCTGCTCGGGCCCGATCCCCTCGATCGGGTTCAGCGCACCCTGGAGCACATGGTAGCGACCGGAGAACTCACCGGTCTTCTCCACCGAGGCGATGTCACGGGGGTCCTCGACCACACAGACCTTCGTACTGTCGCGCCGATCGTCGAGGCAGACGGCGCACAGGCCGCCCTCGGCCACATTGAAACAGCGGGTGCACAAGGTGATCCGCTCCTTGACGGCGATGATGGCCTCGGCCAGACGGAGGGCGTCCTCGGGGGCCACCTTCAAGAGATGGAAGGTGATCCGTTGGGCCGACTTCGGACCGATCCCGGGCAGGCGGCCCATTTCGTCGATCAGGTTCTGGAGCGGCCCACTGAACACCGCCACCTAGACCACCTCCTCGGCACCGGGGAACGCCTGGAGCAGCCGGGCCTCCGCCGAATTGTCGATATCAGCCATCTCGAGCCCACCGGCGTCGAAGTCGGCCAGGTTTTCGTCGTCGTCGGATTCGACGGTATTGGTGACACCTTGGGCCGGGGTCGGGGAGTCATCGTCGGGATCGGCCGACGCCACCGCGGCTCCGCCGCTATCACCGTCGACCACCAGTAGCAGTGGAACCGGTCTCCCGAACTGATCGGCCAGTGCGGCTTCGACCTCGGGTCGCATCTCCTCGCAACGGTTCCGGTGGATCTCGTTCGGCAATCCGAACTCGGCCTGGTTCCCGTCGGCGCCGATGAACCGTCCGGCCTGGAACAGTGCTTTGGCCTTCGGGCGGAGACGTCCGATCACCTGGTCACCCCAGGCCTGGACCAGCTCGTCACGTGAAGGGAACGACCCCGACACCGCGGCCGCCCCGGCGGTGGGTGGCGACACTTCAGAGGGATGGGCCACCGGTTCCGACGAGGGCGAAGTGTCATCGATCGCGGCCGGGAGTCCTGTGTCCGCCGGATCAGTGGTGTCGGTGTCTGCGGTAGGAGCGGCCCTGCGTCGGTGTGCGCCCAACGTCGGCCGTGGACCGGGCCCTGCGGCCGGCGGTCCAGGCGACGTTTGGGCCGAGAGTTGGGCGGACGGTTGGGCGGGGGGTTGGGCGGACGGCTCGGGCGGTGGGGGTGCCGGCTCCTCGGCCGGGGCGGAGGTCGGGGCCGGCCGGCCGGTCGGAACGGCGGCGGCGCGGGCCGCCAGTGCAGCACCGGCCGACGGGGGCTTGGCGACCGGTGGGACGGTGGACGGTGGGGCACCGGGCACCGCTGACTGCCCCATCATCTGCCCACCCACCTGACCAACCATCTGCACACCGGACTGCTCGAGCCGCTCGATGCGGGCCAGAAGTGCCGCGGGCGAGTCGTCGGCTTCGGGGTGAACCAGTCTGACCAGCGCCACCTCGAGGTTCACCCGGGGATCGGGTGCGTCGCGCATGGCGACCTGGGCCCGACCGAGGTCCTCCATGGCCCGGACCAGGGTTGCCAGCCCGACCCGGCCGGCCTGGGCGGCCAACATGTCCCGTTCGGTCCCGGCCACCGTCACCAGCTCGGGGGCGACCAGGGAGAGGAACCCTTGGCGAAGATGGTCCACCAGGTCGACCGTGAGTTGTTGAGGGCTGAAACCGGCAGCGCTCAGGCGGGCGACGGCCACCAGTGCCCGCTCGACATCGCGCTCGGCCAGGGCGTCGACCACCTCGTCGAGCTCCGGCAGATCGTCGTCGACGGAGTCCGATGCGGCCACCTGGTCCAGGATCGAGAGGGCGTCACGTGCGGACCCGCGACCACGCCGGACGGCGAGGTCGAGTGCGTCGTCCCCCACGTCCAGATGGGCGTCATCGCGAACTTTGGCCAGGAGAGCCGACAGGGTGTCCGGCCCGAGGAGCCGGAACTCGAAGTGCTGGGTGCGGCTGCGAATGGTTGGCAGGACCTTCTGTGGGTCGGTGGTGGCCAGCACGAACACGACATGGGCAGGCGGCTCCTCCAGGGTCTTGAGCAGCGCGTTGGACGCCGCCGTCGAGAGCATGTGGACCTCGTCGACGATGTACACCTTTTGACGACCGGGCGAACCGAGTGCTGCCCGGGCCACCAGGTCGCGCATGGCGTCCACCCCGTTGTTCGAGGCGGCGTCGAGTTCGTGAACGTCCATGGAGGTGCCCCGGGTGATCTCCACACAGGACGGGCAGATTCCGCACGGTTCGCCATCGCTGAGCGCGGTGCAGTTCAGCGCCTTGGCCAGGATTCGGGCCGTCGACGTCTTGCCCGTACCGCGAGGGCCGCTGAACAGGTAGGCGTGAGCCACCCGGCCGTCCCGGACGGCATTGCGCAGAGCCAACACGACGTGGTCCTGGCCGCGCACCTCGGCGAACGTCGAAGGTCGGAACCGTCGGTAGAGGGACTGGTAGGGAGTTGCCTCGGTCATGTCGGCCACGGTTCGGAGCCTACCGGTCGGCCCGGTCGCCATCGGAGGGGACACATGGGCGTGGGACCGTCTCAAGATCAGCCCCGGTGGTCGGTGCGACGGCCAGGTTGGCTGCGGCACACGGCCTTGCCTGCTGAGAGCTGCTGCCTTCCGACCCTGACTCGATTCACAGGAGGACGTTGCGCAGGACCCAGCCGCCGCACCCACCACCGGGGAGACACCGATCCTACCGCCTCGGGGTCGGACGGTCGCCTCCGACCGTCCGTGGCCGCCGGGCGACCGGAGTAGCCTGTCGGGGCCGTAGACGGCCCGGATGATCGGGACGGGTGCGGATACGGAGGCGTGCGAGAGCGGCCGAATCGGCACGATTGGAAATCGTGTGTGGGGAAACTCACCGTGGGTTCAAATCCCACCGCCTCCGCCAATGCCTCAGCCGATTGGAATTCTCGGCCGGTCCGAAGCTGGTGCCGACGGAGTCGACTATTCAGCGGACTCCCCGAGTGGCACCCGCCAGATGACCTTGGTGCCCCCGCCGTCGGCGGGCTGAACGTCCAGGGTTCCCTGTAGTTTCTCGGCCCGGCTGCGGAGGTTGGTGAGGCCCAGTCCGTGGTTTTCTTCGAGCACCGAGAGATCCACTCCGATGCCGTCGTCGATTACTTCGAGGATCAGCGTCGTCGCCCACGCTCAAGGCGACGATGAAACGGCTGGCATGCGCGTGTTTGGCCGCATTGGTCAGCGACTCCCGCACCACTGCCAACAGGTGGTCCGCCACCTGTTGGGGCACCGAGTTGTCGATGGGTCCAGAGAAGGAGACCTGGGGCCGTGCCCCGAGCGAAGGAGCCAGCTCGTTGGTCAGCGCCAGGATGCTCTGGCGCAGGCCTCCGGGGAGGGCGCTGTCGCCCAGCTCGAAGATGGTGGTGCGAATCTCGGTGATGGTGGCGTCGACGTCGTCGATGGCCCGGTCGACCCGCTGGCGCACGAGGTCGAGCTCGGGAAGTCGCTTGGTGGCCTGGAGTCCCATGCCCAGCGCGAACAATCGCTGGACGACCCTGTCGTGGAGGTCCCGGCCGATGCGCTCGCGGTCGTCGAGCACGCTGAGCATGCGCACCCGCTCATGGAGCCGGGTGTTCTCGATGGCGATGCCGGCGGCCAACCCCAGGGCCTCGGCCAGCGCCTCGTCCTCGTCGCTGAAGGAGCTGGCACCTTTCTTGTCGGTCAGGTAGAGGTTGCCGTAGGCCGGGGCACTGACCCGGACCCGGATGGGAACCCCGAGGAAGGACTCCATCGGGGGGTGCCCGACCGGGAATCCATAGCTCTCGGGGTGTGCGCCCAGGTCGTCGAGGCGAAGGGGCTTGGGGTCGGTGATGAGCAGCCCCAGCACACCCCGACCGGTCGGCCGGGGGCCGATATCCCCCTCTGCGGCATCGCTGAGCCCGACGGTCAGGAACTGCTCGAGGCCGGTGCGATCCTCGTTCAGGACCCCGAGGGCCCCGTAGCGGGCGTCGACCAGCGAGCACGCCTCCTCGACGATGTGGTGGAGCAGGACCGGGAGCTCGATATCGGCCTCGATCATGAGTACGGCGTCCATCAGTCTTCGAAGCTTGGCCGGGTCCTCGACGCGCTTGTAGGGCACGGGAGGAGCGTACCCCGCCACCCGATCGGATCGTTGGGGCGGACCTCTTGTTCAGTGCCGCTTTCGTCGGGAAATGAACAGTGCGCGGTTGAGTGTTGCTGGAGTGCGCAGTGGCAGTGGAGTCTTTGTCAGCCGAGCGCTGGCACAATGGAGGGATGACGATCCGCGTCTTCCTGCTCGACGACCACGAGCTGGTGCGCGAGGGCATCCGCAGCCTCCTCGAAGGCGACGAGGAGATCGAGGTCGTCGGCGAGGCCGCCACCGCAGCCGAGGCCATGACCCGGATACCCTTGGCCGAGCCGGACGTGGCCATCCTCGACGTCCGGCTCGAAGACGGCGATGGAATCGAAGTATGCCGGGACATCCGCTCGCTCATGCCCGACTTGGTCTGCCTCATGTTGACCAGCTTCGCCGACGATGAGGCGCTCTACGCCTCGGTCATGGCCGGTGCCGCCGGCTACGTGCTCAAGCAGGTGAAGGCGCGGGACCTGATCGAAGACGTGAAGCGGGTGGCGGGTGGTGAGTCGTTGATGGACCCCAGAGCGGTGGCCCGAGTGGTCGAACGCATCTCCAATCCTCCTAAGGCCAGTCCGGAGCTCGAAGCACTCTCCACCCAGGAAGCGCGCATCTTGGACCTCATCTCCGAGGGGATGACCAACCGCCAGATCGGCGAAGCCATGTTCCTGTCGGAGAAGACCATCAAGAACTACATCACCATGCTCTTCACCAAGCTCAAGATGAGCTCACGCACCGAGGCCGCCATCTACGCCACCAAGCTCAAGGCCGGTGGCTCCGCGGTGCCGCCGCTCGAGCCCGGCGTCGCCGACGGGCCAAGGCGGCCAGGTTGATCCCGACAGTGGTCAGCTCGCGTTCGAGCCGGGCCCGCTCCCGCACCGGGACGGCGAAACCGGTCGCCGTCACCGGGACGTAGTTCACGTCGCAGAGCTTGATGAGGGCCCGGTCGTAGGCGACCTCGGCCGCCAGTGACGAGTAGGCGCTATGGCCGTTGTGGGGGCCGGTGCTCGAGCATCTCGGCCCGACACTCCAGGACGTAGTCGACCAGCGCGCTGCCGGTCAGCTCGTCGACCCAGCTATCCAGGGCGCTGGACAAGATGTCCACGTACATGCTCATGGTCACCATTATGCAAATCCCGCCGCCCCGTCTGATAGGGAGCTTGGTCCCTTCCTCGGCCACGGATCACGTGCGTCGTCTGTCCGCGTTGTCATTTCCTATCCGGTAGCGGATGGACACTCGTGTCTCTTTCGGCACGCGTGGGGAACGGTCGACCGCCAACCGCCCGGAGGCCATGAGCTCCCCAGTCCAGATTGCCGTCGAAGAGTGGAGATGACCGAGTGGAGATAACCGGCGCTGAAGTCCGGACCGCTGTCAGGAACCCATAAGGGACCAAGGTCCCACGCGACGGGACCTTTGCACCCACTCTTTTTCTGCACCCCTCCTGAACAATGAATTGCAGATCACCTCACACGGAGGGGTCAGATCGAACAAGGAGCAGCACGATGAAGCGCAAGACGTTTGATTTTCTTGTCAGTCTCGGTGGACTACTGGTGGTGGTTGTGCTGGTGGTGGCCGGTGGCCTGTTGATGTGGGGGTACAGCTTCGCCAACTCCAACGTCCACAACCAGTTGGCCGAGCAACAGATCGTGTTCCCGCCAGCGGCGGCCTTCGCCCACCCGGTGGTCGGATCGGAGATCACGCCGTCGATGATCGGCACCGTGAGCACCTACGCCGGACAGCCGCTCACCACCGGCACCCAGGCTGAGGTCTACGCCAATGACTTCATCGCCGTGCACCTCAACGAAATCGGTGGTGGCAAGACCTACGCACAGCTGAGTGCGGCGGCCATGGCCCTGCCCAAGGGGTCGGCGGCCTACACCGCGGCCGAAGCCAAGGTACAGACGGTCTTCCAGGGCACCACGCTCCGGGGCCTGCTGCTCGAGGCCTACGCCTTCGGCACCTTCGCCACCATCGCCTTGATCGCCGGGATCAGCGCCTTCATCCTGGCCGGTCTCATGGCCCTCCTGGTGGCGTTCGGCTTCTGGCACGCACGTCGGACCGATGACGACGAAGAGTTGGCCGTCCATCACACCCAGACCGAGCAGAAGGAACTGGTCACCGTCTGAACACTCGACCCCACCGTGTAGCGACCCTCCACCCGGCCCAGCAGTTCTGTGGGCCGGGTGGAGTGCGTCGCGTCTCCCTATCGCAGTGCAGACCGCTCAGGCTCGATCGGGATCCGGCCGTACGAGCATCATGACCCGGCCAACGCGTGAAAGGCGACGGCTGCCGCGGTGGCCACGTTGAGGGAGTCGACTCCGCCGGCCATCGGGATGGAGACCGTCATGTCGGATGCGGCCAGTGCCGCGTCCGACAGTCCCGGTCCTTCGGCACCGAAGAGCAACGCCACCGGAGTGGGTCCATCGGTGTGGAGATCATGCAGTTCCGTCAGGGTGAGGTGGCGCATGGCTCCACCGACCGGCGGGCGCGGCGTCAGTGCGGCCACCACGAATCCCGAACTCCGCACCCGGTCGAGCATGATGGGCCACGGCGCCAATCGGGCGTAGGGCACACGCAGCACATGTCCCAACGACACGCGGACCGACCGGCGATACAGCGGGTCCGCGCAGGTGGGGTCGAGCAGGACTCCGGCCACCCCGAACGCGGCGGCGTTGCGGAAGAGCGCTCCGATGTTTTCATGGTCGTTGAGGCCCTCGAGGACTGCGATGGCCGGCGGCGACACCGGCGGGGCCGCATCCCGGGCATCGACCAGTACCTTCTCGGCGGAGGTCGGCTCGGGGCGTTCCGCCTCTGCCACCACACCACGATGGAGCGCGAAGCCGACCGTCTCCGCTACCACGTCACGGGGGGCCACGAACACCGGCACACCGCGGGCCCGGACGGCTGCAACCAGGCCGGCGACGGCCGTCGCCTGGTGGTCGTCGACAAGGAGTGACCGCACCGGGAAGGAGGACCGGAGGAGCCGCTCGACGGCAAGTTTCCCCTCCACCATGAAGAAGGACCCATCGGACTCGGTACGAATCCTGGAGGCCGGGTCGTTCAGTTTCCGGTAGGGGGCGAGCCTGGCGTCGTGCGGGTCGTCCACCTCCAACAGTGGGCCGGGCGTGTCGGCGACAACGAACACTGGTGATGATTCCGGCATCCACCAAGCCTCGCGTACCTGCCGGGCGGCGGAGTTCGGGGATGCCTCCCTCTCCCGTTCGTTAGCATCCCGCCATGGGCACGAACAGAGGACCCCACAACGGCGGGCAGAATGCCGGGGCACCCTCCCTGACCGATGACGAAGCGATGGCCCTCGCCCTGATCGAGGCGGCCGAGGCTATGACGCACGGAGACGTGCCCGTGGGTGCCGTCGCCCTGGTCGATGGCCGGGTCGTCGCCTCGCGCCACAACGAGCGGGAGCGGACCGGTGACCCGACGGCCCACGCCGAAGTGTTGGCACTTTCCGACGCGGCGGCGACCGTAGGGACATGGCGGTTGGGAGATGTCACCCTGGTTGTCACCCTCGAACCGTGCCCGATGTGCGCCGGCGCGCTGGTGGCGGGGCGGCTCGGCCGGCTGGTGTTTGGCGCGGCAGACCCCAAGGCCGGAGCGTGCGGCTCCCTGTACAACCTGTGTGCCGACCCCCGCCTCAACCACGAGGTGCCGGTCACCGCCGGAATCCGGGCCGCCGACGCCGCTGCACTTCTGAGCGGCTTCTTCGCCGACCGGCGCGTCGGTCGGTGAGGCCGGTGGGCACCGGCGACACCACGGCCACCGACATCGAGCGCGAGGCGATACTGGACGCCGCCTCTGACTGTTACCTGCGGCTCGGAGTGGCCAAGACGACCGCAACCGACATCGCCCGGGAAGTCGGGTTCTCGCGGGCGACCCTCTACCGCCGGTTCGGCAGCCACGAGGCGATCTTCCTCGCCGTGCTCACCCGGGAGTCCGAGGCGATGGCCGCTGAGGCACGCATACACCTGGCCGACTTCGACGACCCGGCCGAACAGGTGATCGAGGGGATGCTGTTCAGCATCGACCAGGTCCACAGCCGGCCGGTCCATGCCGCCGTCTTCGGGGGCGACTCGGCCGCATGGGCAGCCGGCCAGGCCTTCCAGGGTGAGGCGCTGCGCCTGATCGGCGACGCCGGGGTCCGACCGATCCTGGCGCCGGCCCTGGCCGACGGTTTGCTGTCCGAGGACGATGTCGCCGACCTGGTCGACTGGATCCTCAGGATCCTGATCTCGTTCACCGCCGTCCCCGGCGACGGTGGTCGCAGCCCTTCGGAGATCCGTCGCCAACTGAGGTCCTGGTTCCTCCCCGCCTTCGCGTCCCTGGTGCAGGACCATCCCGGCGACTGGTGAGACACTAAGGTCATCTTGTCTCACGCCCCGCTCCCACAGAGTCGACCGATGTCGGCTCTCGGTGTGGGCCGCCAGCGAAGGGGGACCCCACATGCTCGAAATGCTTGCGCTTCAGGTCACGAGGAACGGCCCGCCGGCCGAAGTCCTCGCCGTGAGAACGGTCGAGCGCCCGGTGCCCGGACCCCGACAGGTACTGGTGCAGGTGGGGGCGGCATCACTCAACTTCAATGACATCGACCGGTGCCTGGGAAAGCTGGTCTCGGTCCCGACCCCGCCGCCGTACACGCTGGGGATGGACGTCTGCGGGCTCGTGGTCGAGGCGGGCGATGGGGCCGAAAGGTGGCTGGGCCGACGGGTGGTCGCCATCACCACCACCGCCCTCGGCGGGATCGCCGAGTTCGCACTGGCCGACGCCGTGGCCGTGTTCGACGCACCGGAGGGTTTTGACGACGCCGAGGCGACCGCCTTCCTCATGACCTACCAGGCTTCCCACCTGGCGCTCTTCCGACGGGGTCGGCTCACGAAAGGCGAGACGGTGGTCATTCATTCAGCCGCCAGCGGACTGGGCGCGGCCGGGATCCAGCTGGGCAAGGCGGCGGGAGCCCGGGTCATCGCCGTGGCCGGTGGGACGGACAAAGGAGCATTCTGCAGAGCCCAAGGGGCCGATCTGGTGATCGACCACACCACCGAGGACTTCGTCGAGGCGGTTCTGGCGGCCACTGACGACGTGGGCGCGGATGTCGTGTACGACCTCGCCGGTGGGGACTTCGTGGAGCGGTCATGGCGCTGCACGGCGCGGGGCGGTCGTTACCTGGCCGTGGGGTTCGCCGACGACGACGAGAACGGCATGACCGGCCGGCCACTGCGGATGGCCTGCATCGGCAACATCGACCTGGTCGGGGTCATGCTGGCCTGGGTCGACCAGGTCGACCCGGGGATGCGACGCTTCGGCTTCAACCCCTACGGACGCGACGTCGCCGAAGAGGTCCATGCCGATCTGCTCCGCCTGGTGGCCGATGGGTCCATCCGACCGGTAGTCGGCCGTCGGGTGACGATGGACGAGGCTGGAGCCGCGCTCGAGGACCACCGGGCCCGACGCTCCATCGGTCGCACGGTCGTCGTCGTCACTACCGCCGGATGAGCAGTCGCGGGAGAACCGGTAACCCGACGTACACCTGGCGGGACTCGGAGCTGACCGCTCCGCCGCTACGGGCCGTCAACGCCCTAGGCGCCGGACTGACCCGATTGGGGATCGAACGACCGGCGTTGACGAGTGAGGCGGTGATGGCCGGTGCCGTCAAGGCGGCCGGCTCACACGACTTCGGGTCGGACAGCTTCCGTGAACCGCTCGACACCTTTCTGGAGTCTTGTCGTGAGGAAGCCGAGCTCACGACGTTCGGGAGGTTCCTCGTCTCCAAGATGCTCCAGTCGGCACTGGTCAACCGCATCGAACTGCACCAGTGGTCGTCGGCGCACCCCGAGACCGCCGACGAGCGGATCGCCGACCCGTGGGTCATCGTGGGGCTGCCACGAACCGGCACGAGTCTGCTCAGCAACCTCCTCGGGCTCGATCCCATGAACCGGAATCTGTTGCAGTGGGAGGCGGCCCACCTGATTCCGCCGGCCACGATCGAGGAGGCGGCGTCGGATCCCCGGATCGCACGCACGAAGAAGGAACTCGACGGCCTGATGAAGCTCAACCCTCCGCTCCGGGTCATGCACCCGTTCGGGGCCACCCTGGCCCAGGAGTGCGTGAGCCTCTTCATGTACGACGTACGCACGCTGGCGCTGGAGACCCAGGCCCACGTTCCGGGATATGCCCGCTGGCTGGAGCGGGCCGACATGGCCCCCGCCTACGCCCAGCACAAGCGAGCCCTACAGGCTCTGCAGTCGGCCCAGCCCACTGATCGTTGGGTACTGAAGACTCCCAACCACCTGTGGGATCTCGACGCACTGTTGGCGGCCTACCCCGCTGCCCGCATCGTATGGACCCATCGCGATCCGGGGCCGGTGGTGACGTCCCTCGCCTCGCTGGCCAACGCCGGACAGCGGCCACTCACCGGCCGTTCCGATCCACGTCCGACGGCCGAGGAGTGGAAGCGCAAATGTGCGTTCGCCATCGGATCAGCCATTGCCTTCGACCAGCGGTCGGACCCTGGCTGGTGTCAACACCTCCACTACGACGAGTTCGTCGCCGACCCGATAGCCGCGGTCCGCACCCTGTACGCCACTCATGACGCAGAGGTCAGCGGTCTGCATGCCCGCCGGATGGAGGCCTTCCTCGAGCAGCGTCCCCAGGACGCCTTCGGTCGCCATGGTTACGACCCGGCGGACTTCGGATGGACCTATGCCACCCTGGCTGAGGAGTTCGCCGACTACACCGCCCGCTACGGCATCGGCAGGGCCATTCCGTAGGTGGGCGGGCCCCTCTGCGCCCGCCCACCGATCACCGAGCCTCCGTGGTCAGCTCGCCGGAGGTGTGACGTAGGAGTAATCGCAGCGGAATCCGTGCGTGCTGCCGCTCACCGGCGGATCGTCGACCCGCTGGAAGGTGCCGTTGACGACCTGGCCGACGATGTAGCAGTTCCCGACGGTCTTGTTGGCCGGGTCGTTCGGCCCGATGAGGTGATTCCCGTCGAACGACGTGATCTTGCCGAGCTGGGCGAGTAACGACCCCCGACTCGGGTCCGACCCGGCACCTTTCAATGCCTGGGAGAACATCTCGGCATTCAGCCAGCCGTACAAGGTGAAGAGGTCGGGCGTGAACCCGGGCGAGGCGACGTTGACCCAGTGCAGGAATGTCGACACGGCGGGCACCTGTGAAGCGTCCCCGCCCTGGTAGAGGGTGGTGGCCATCTCGAAGTTCGAGCCGTCGACCGCGGCGTTGCCTCCCGAATCGGCTGCCAGTGTGGGGGTATAGGTGGCGGCGCCCAGGACGACCTGGGGATGGAAGTTCTGCTGGACGAGGTCCTTCAGCAGGGCTGACGCGTACGACTCGTTCATCGAGTCGACGAAGATGATCTTCACCCCGGCGTTCTTCATGGCGATCACGTTCTGGGTGAAGTCGGTCTGGGAGACCGAGTAGCTGGCCTCATAAGCGATGTGGTACCCGACCTTCTCCATCACATACTTTTCGCCGGTCCAGTCGGTCTGGGCCGACGGGAGCGAGGCGATCATGGCCCCGACGGCAGTGACGTCGTTCGGGTACTTGTGCTTGAAGTACTGGAGCGGGCCTTCCTGCCAGCCGCCGTTCAGCGGTACCGAGCTGAACACGTTCGGCAATGCACCCGTCGCCGGGTCGAGGACGTTCGAGATGTCAGGCATCCCCGGATTGGCCGCCAGCAGCGTCCCGCCGTAGCTGTCCTCGAGGGAGAAGCTGCCAACGAGGGAGAAGTCGTTGTTCATGGCATTCTGGGTGGCCTGCTTGTTGCCGGCCCCGGTGAAGCCGTCATCGGCGCTGTTCACCTCGATCTTGCGACCGTTGATCCCACCGGTGGAGTTGACGTAGTCGGCGTAGGCCTGGGTCCCGACCACGGCGCCCTTGAAGAGTCCTCCGAGCGACAGGGTGGAAACGTTCCCGACGGTGACCGTGTTCGCGGTGATACCGGTGTGGTCGCTGTAGGCACTTGCCGGGATCTTCGACGAGGACGACCCGGCACCGGTGCTCGCCGCTGCCGCCGTCGTCGTCGGCGCTGCCGACGGGTTGGTCGAACTGCAGGCCACGGCAGTCGTGGCCAGCAGGACCACCGCTCCCAACGCTGCAGCGCGCGTCCTCTGAGACGTTCCAGTCATACTTCCCCCAAGCTGTCGCGTCCCGAGCTGCTGTATGACTCCCCCATCAGCTCGGGTCTTCTGTCCGAATGAAGCACCCTAGTGCCCAGAAGCCACCGGATGTCGGTCAGTCAGGCCCTTGCCCGCCTTTTCGGCCACCGAGAGCCGCCCCGATGACGGCTGCTGCGGTCTGCACACCGATCTCAGTGCCCAAAATGCCTATGAGACTTAGCCATATTCATGTCTCACGGGCATGCCTTCGTAGAGCGCAGCTGATAGATCGGGCCCCTCGGGTCGACCGGTTGCCGTGGGCCCACCCCTTCGACCCAAACCCGTACGGGGTTCGGACCCGAGAATGACTGATCGTCCGGAGACCGATCCCGTCGCGCCCATCATCGGTCTACCGGTCTCGTCGAGGGCACTCTCCCGCCTCCGTTACACTCGCCGGCGGAAGGGTGGCAGAGCGGACTAATGCGCACGCCTCGAAAGCGTGTGAGGTGAAAGCCTCCGGGGGTTCGAATCCCCCCCCTTCCGCTCGGAGACGACACACCCCACCGTCGAGTACCTGGCCCAGAGCCAACAGGTTCTCTCCACGCCGAAGGGTGGTGAGATCCCAGGAGAAGACCCGAGGGACAGCGCCTAGAGTCGGAGGGGCGAGTCAGCGATAGCCCGAATGACCTCGGGCGTCTCCTCGAGCCGCTGAGCAAGGTCGCCGACGGTGATTCCGGAGTCCAGAGCGGCGATCACCAGAACCTCGCCAAGCAGTCGTCTGGCCGAGACCAGGTTGGCGAGTACGTCCTCGGAGACCGTTCGTTGGCTCTTTGACGGCAGAAGGGGGAGCACGTCACCGATGTCCATGCCTTCCTGGAGCCGGAGGAGGGCCTGCTTGAGGATCATGGCGTTCGATTCCAGATTGACCCGCAGGCGCTCGTTCGCGTTGATGAGGGCGGCGACCACTTCGAGGAGTTCCGGAGCTCGTTCCGGTGTTTTCGCTTCGTAGTCCATCTCATCAAATCCGTTCATCTGCTGCAGCGCCGGATCAACAGCCCGGGCGCCGAGCGACGGTCCTCATCGTCGATGGAGCCGTCCTGTCAACAGTAGTTGACCAAAGTGATCACAACGAGGACTTTTTGGCACCCCCACCTACTTCCCACCTACTTCCCAGCTACTTCCCACCCACTTCCCGCTTACTTCCCGCTTCGGTGGGACTGTCCCAGCGGGCGACGGCGGGTCACAGCAGGGGAAAGATGCGGCCGGGCTGCACGGTGACCGATCAGATGCCCCCTGTCAGTCGTGTTGCGTCACGGGATCGGCGACCCCGGAGCGGTTCATTGCGCCAGCGATGCGAAAGGTGCCGATCGCGGCCAGGACAAGCCCTGAAAGCATCATCATGGCGAGCACGATCATGGCCAGTGGAGCAGGCGAAGTCGGCGACCGGGGGACGAGACTCCCGAAGAACCAAGGCGCATGGATGGCCGTGGAGATCCACCACGTGAGGGCGCCGCCGAAGATGACGACGAGTACCCCCGTCATTGCCACCGCGAGCGCGCCGAGCATCGACGTCACCCGATGGGACAGGCGAAGCCGAAAGACGATGGCCACGGCTGTTCCGCAACACACTGCCAGCGCACCAACGACCAGGAGCCCGCCGGCGAAGCCCGCCACTCGCAGACCCAGCGGCGCAACATCGGCACCCGTCGATGAGCCCACGTGCTGGTTCCATGCGATGACGACGATCGAGGCGAGTCCGGCAACCGCCACTGAGATGGCACTCGGCTTGAGCAGTTCCCACATCGATCTCCACCCCTCCGACCTGACGAACCCGACTAGAGCTGGAAGGGTGAGAATGCCGGCGACGGCCAGAATGACGACACCTAGGGCCGCCGACGCCTGCACGGCGCCCATGGCTGTTGCCGGCAGTAGGTAGTCGACGTGAGGTGTGGCGAGGGGCCAATGTTCGGTGTACTTGGCGAATGCAGATCCGGCGACGACAAACATCCCCCACGCGCAGAGTACGAGAAGCGATCCGCCCCGGACACTCACGTCGGGATCGACCGCCGACCCGATGATTCCCCCCGCTCGAAGCCGCTCGACTGTTCCCGACCGAATCATCGACAGTCTGGCCGATCGAGGTACCGGGCCAACTCCGTAGCGATCTTCGAGAAACGCCTCGAGGTCCTCGCCATAGCGGTCCCTCCAGGACCGGGGATACCACTTCAGGGCATTGCCGTGTCCGGGCTTCGGGCCCATCACGCCAGCCCGACTTGCAAGAGTCCGAGCCGGACCATACCGACGTCCACGACGCGACGCATCTCGCGCATTGCCTCGCTCAGTTCAGCGGAACCTGCGGCAGTCACCCGGTAGGGCCGGCGGCGCTCGACCTCAGGAAGCGCCTCGATCAGCCCGCGCTCCTCCAACCGGGCTATTGCGCCGTACAGAGCACCGGGACTGAGTTGGACCCCTGCGAACTCCTCGATGTCCTGCGACAAGGCATACCCGTGCTTGGGCCCTGCTGCCAGACTTGTCAAGATCAGGAGGGGAGGGTCATTCGATCGACGAAGACCCACCGACTTGCTTGCCGCTTTGACCATGTGTTCTTTCTACTACTTAGTGCGTAGTAACGCAACAAGTAGTAGAAAGTCCCGTCGCCCTCCTACCGGGGCGGCGAGGTGATCCAGTCCAGTCCGCCCTTGGGCACGAACGGCACACCGGTGACATCGAGTACTTCGATGTGGCCGGTCCACGGGTTCAGTGAGCCCAGGTAGTCGGGCGGGAACCCCGGGGAAGGGCAGACGGCCGGCGCGTTCCGGTCAGCCCACATCGGCTCGGTCCAGGACAGCTTCACCCGACGCAGGGAGGTCCACGTCCACCTCGACCCCGAGGTGGGGGACGACCCGGTCGAGCCAGCGGGGCATCCACCAGTTTGCGGGACCGAGCAGCTCCATGACCGACGGGACCAGGACCATACGGACCAGGGTCGCGTCGATGAGGATGGCGGAGGCAAGTCCCAGACCGAAGACCTTCAGCACGTGGAGCGGGTCCCCGAACACGAAGGACCCGAACACGCAGATCATGATGGCGGCCGCCGCCGTAATCACCCGGGCCGTCTTGGCAAGGCCGTCGGCCACGGCCGTCGAGTTGTCGCCGGTGATCCGCCACTCCTCGCGGATTCGCGACAGGAGAAAGACTTCGTAGTCCATGGACAGACCGAAGAGGATGGTGAACATCATCAGGGGTATCCACGGGTCGATGGGACCGGTGGTTCCGATGCCGAACAGGCCCCCGAGCCATCCCCATTGGAACACGGCCACGATCACCCCGTAGGACGCCGCCACCGACAGGAGGTTGACGACGACCGCCTTCAGCGGGATGGCGAGCGATCGGAAGACGGCCATGAGGAGCAGGAACGAGAGGAGCAATACGGCACCGATCACGTAGGGGAGCCGTGTGGAGAGATAGGTGGCCGCATCGACCGATCCGGCTGTTTCGCCGCCGACGAAGGCCGACACACCGGTGCCCGCCGTCGCTGACGGGATCACCTGGTCGCGGAGATGGTGGACGAGATCCTGGGTTTCGGCCGCCTGGGGTGCAGTGGTCGGGTACGCCACGATCAAGGCGGCGGTGCCCGACGGATTGAACTGGGCCGGGGAGGCGAAGGCGACACCGGGCGTGGCGCGGACCTGGGCGTCGAGCCGGTCAACCGCCTGTCGTCCGCCCGCCGGCACCGTGGCCGCGACGATCAGCGGACCATTGAACCCGGGGCCGAACCCGGTGGCCAGGGCGTCGAAGGCCTGTCTGGTGGTTGCCGACGGCGGGTCGTTACCCGCATCGGTGAACGCCTGTCGCATGGAGAGGAACGGAAGGGCGAGGCAGAGGAGCACCAGCAGAGCGGCCAGACCCAACACAACCGGGTGACGCTGGACGGTCCGACTCCAGCGGTACCAGTACCCGCGCTCGGACGGTTGGGCCCCGCTCTGGAGGAGCCCCGGGATCGCCAGTCTGTCGATGGCTTTTCCGGCGAAGCCGAGCAGGGCCGGCAGGAGGGTCATGGCCGCGAGCATCACAAGCACGACGGCGGCGATCGCTCCAATGGCCAGGCCGCGCATGAAGGGGAGTTGAAGCAGGAAAAGGCCGAGCAACGACAGGATCACCGTGCTCCCTGCGAAGAGAACGGAACGGCCCGAAGTGGCGAGAGACACGGAGACGGCATGCCGGGGCTCGCGCCCCTCGGCCAGGCCCTGTCGGTAGCGGGTCACCACCAACAGTGCGTAGTCGATTCCGACCCCGAGTCCGATCATCGCCATGATCTCGGGGGCGAACACCGGCGTTGTCACCAGATGCGACAGCAGGTCGAGCACGGCGAACGCCACGGCGATCCCGAACAGGGCGGTGATGATGGGAAGGCCCATGGCCACCACCGATCCGAAGGCGAGGAGCATGATGATGATGGCGGCGAAGATCCCGAAACCCTCGTCCGGTCCCGGCTTCGCTCCGGCCACCAGATCGATGGCCTCGCCGCCGACGGCCACGTGGTAGCCGGGGGCCCCGTAGGACAGCGCCTTGTCGATCACGTTCTGGATGGCCGACGTAGGCAGGTTCCCCGCTGCCTCGTCGAAGTTCACCCGCACGTAGCCGATGTGGCCGCCTCGGGAGATCTGGTCCCCGCCCTGGGACGAGAAAGGGCTCACCACTGAGGACACGTGGGCGAGCATCGAAAGCGTGGCGGAGAGCTCCTCGGTGCGAGCCCGGTTGGACGGGTCGGCGAAGGGGGTGGTGGTTGTGACGACCACTTGCGCCGGGCTGCCGGACACCGAGGGGAACTCGGTGTTGAGGATCTGCTGAGCCGACTGGGTGCCGCTGGACAGGTTGTCGGAGAAGTTGCTACCGAGGGCCTGGGCACCGAAGTTGACGCCGACGAGCCCGACGATCCAGAACGCCAGGATCCACCACCTGTGGTCGTGGCACCAGACCGCCAGTCGGGCCAGCCCACTGTCCTGGGCGGGCCGCGACGCGCCCGTCGGTCGGGACGAGGTTTCTGAAGCCTGCTCGATGGTGGTCATGCGTGGCCTCCACGCCAGAGGACTGCGTCGGCTGGCGCCGCACGGCTCTGTTCTACCGGCTGGCCGGGCGAGATGGCGCGCTCATCCCTCCGCTTCCGCCGATCCGGTCGACCCGGTCCCGCCACAAGGTGCGGATCGCTCAGCCATCGGCCTCGGGTCGAAGCATGGGAAAGAGGATCACGTCACGGATGGCCTCCACCTCGGCCAGCAGCATGATCAACCGGTCGATACCGATGCCGATGCCTGCCGTCGGCGGCAGTCCGTACTCGAGGGCGCGCACGAACGCCTGATCGGCGGGGTGGGCCTCAGCGTCTCCGCCCGCCTTGCACGGGCAAGAGTTACACGGAACCCCACGTTGACCACGTTCTCAATCCGCAGGTTGGGTCGGTTTCGGCGGAAGCCGCTATTTTGAACGAGCGGTGAGGGTTGGCGCACTTGAGGCTCCAATCTCGTGCCGTCGGTGGCCCGGGAGTGGGTGAGTGGCACTGAGCGGTACGGGTCGCCTGGGGATTGGCATGATTCGGAAAGGAACCCTATGACCACGGACAATGAGGCTGTCGAAACAGCGGCAGCGGAGTTGACGCACGCCATGAGCAAGCTGGTGAAGGCCCTCGATGACGTCGCTGATGACGGAGAGGCGGTTCGACGCCTTCCCGAGGGTCTTGCTGCGGCGCTCGGGCGCCTGGTCGAACGGATCAGTGCTGCTGAGGGGTTTGCCGAATAAGGCCGTGCCGACGGAGGTCGGCAATCACCGGGACTCAGCCATGAACGGGGGTTCCTTCAGAACCTCCTGACCTCCATGGTTGCCGAGGGTCTTGTGCTGCCGTCCGAACTGGTGGAGTTGCACGGCCGTGCCGGCGCCGAAAGGCATCTGGACACGGACGTCGTTCCGTTGCATCAGGGGTCGATACGGTCAGCGCGGCAATGTGTAACGGGCGAACAGGTGCCATCCGATGAACGCCCAGATACCGATGAGGATGAGCTTGCCAGGCAGCCGGTTGGCCACTGCGAGCCCCAGGCTGGTCAAGCTCGTCCATCGTCCGTGGGACATATGGCAGACAATTTCCCAGACGACTCCGGTGGCGATGAGGGTGATCCAGACGATGGTGATCGCCACGTCAGGTGTCCGCTCTGCAATTCCGCGATGCGACCCGGATCTCTGCGGCCCAACCCGCGGCCAGCCAGCCACAGAACAGGACGAAGCGCACCACATGCCAAGACATCGCGTGGTCGACCACCGTGCTGACCGTCGGCACGGTGCTCGACTGGCCTCCGAGGCTCAGTCCCCAGACCTCGAGCCCCACCGCGACAGCCACCAGGAGCAACCACGGGAACGCCGTGCGCACTCCGATCTCGGACCTTTCCCCACCGGCGTACAAGCCGTTCCGGTGCGAGCCGTCCTGCTGGTGGCGTAGGACGACGATCACGAGCGCGATGACGGGTAGCCCGACGGCCACATAGGAACCAGTGGTGAAGGGGTGCAGACCGGTCGCCCACCAGGCACAGGCGGCGATCGCCGACCCGCCCACAACTGCCGCCGTGACACGGGCGGTGGCCCGGACTCGATTCGTCGTCATCGCATCGCGGCGCAGACCACCCGGCACCTCGGCTGGCGACACCTCTGCCGGTACCGTTCGCCCGACCGCTCCATCCCCTCCCGAATCTCGTCACCGAGCCGATGAGTCATCCCGCTCCTCCGTCCGTCACCGCACACCGGTGGTGGCAGCATGCAGGATCCCCCACGTAGCTTGCCGGAGGCAATGATCTACGGGCGCGGACTCGGGCGCATCACAAGAGGCGGTTCCCCGAGTTCGACTCGACTCCGACCGGTCAGAGGGCATCGGGACAATGGAGGTCCTCGGCCAATTGGCGACCCGGGGGACGGGTGAATCGATCGGACCGTGACAGCCGTTGGTGTCAGGGGTATTCGTTCAGCCGGCCCATTGCGCCGTCCATTCCCCGGTCTCCTGGCCACTGATGACATTGAGCCGATTCCAGGTATTGATAGCTGAAATGCTGACGATCAGCGCAGCCAGGGCCGGCTCGTCAAAGTATTTGGCCGCCTCGTCGAACACCGTGTCAGAAACCGGTTCGGGCTGATCGGCCAGTCGGGTACCTGCCTCGGCCAAGGCCAAGGCGGCCCGCTCGGCGTCGGTGAAGTACGGGGTGTCCCTCCAGGCGGCCAGGGTGAACAGTCGCTCGTCCGTTTCGCCGGCCTTCTTCGCTCCTCTGGTGTGCATGTCCAGGCAGACGGCGCACCCGTTGATCTGGCTGGCGCGCAAGTTCACGAGCTCCAATGTCCTTTGCGGCAGACCGGCCTGGGCGGCCGCCTCATTTGCCGCTTGCGACAGGCTCTGAAGCGCATCGATGACCCCGGGAACACTGAGGGCTGGATTGGAAATTCGGGATTTCATTGTTTCTCCTCGTCGAAGTGATCGGAGTTCTTCGTCACCATCATTGACACCCGACAGCTGAGGAATGTGACCGGCCCACCCAAAAGAGTCGTCGACCAGCGGCTTTGGGTACAACCACCGTCTCGTGGACCTCGCTCGCTCGCCAGGTGGGTGATTCCTCCAGACGGCGCTTCCGTCGGGTTGATTCTGGGTTTTCACGCCTCCCATGTCACATACATGCACGCCGTGGGGTCATGGTTGCGACCCCAAAAGCGACGAGGATGGTTGGGATGGACGACAACGACTGGCTGTCAGAGCGGTTCGAGGAGCGGAGGATCCACCTGCGCTCGGTCGCCTACCGGATGCTGGGCTCGCTCACCGAGGCCGACGATGCACTCCAGGACGCCTGGGTGAGGGTCAGCCGAGCCGAGACCAGCGGGGTCGAGAACCTCTCCGGATGGCTGACGACAATCGTCGCTCGCATCTGTCTCAACATGCTTCGTTCGCGCAAGGTCCGCCAGGAGGAATCCCTGGAGACGCATCTCCCCGATCCGATCGTCAGCCCCGTGGGGGAACGTCGGCCAGAAGAAGAGGCGCTACTCGCAGACTCGGTCGGTCTGGCGCTCCTCGTCATACTGGATGCTCTGACTCCCGCTGAACGCCTGGCCTTTGTGCTCCACGACATGTTCGAACTTCCGTTCGCAGAGATCGCGCCCATGGTGGGTCGATCCCCGACAGCCACCCGGCAACTGGCCAGCAGGGCACGACGCCGGGTCAGAGGCGCCGAGATCCCCGAACCCGACCTGGCTCGTCAACGCGCGGTGGTTGATGCCTTCTTTCTGGCCGCTCGGGGTGGAGACTTCGACGCACTGGTCGCCCTCCTCCACCCGGATGTCGTCCTGCGAGTGGACTTCGGCCCGGCCCGCCCAGCTGCATCCGCGGTCGTCCGCGGCGCAGAGGCTGTCGCAAGGCGAGCGCGCCTCGGCGCCAATCCGGCAGCACTGATCCACCCTGCGCTGATCAACGGTGCGGCCGGCGTCGTCATCACCTTGGATGGACAGCCACATGTCGTGATGGCTTTTACTGTGGTCGATGATCAGGTCGTCGAGCTCGACCTGTTCGCCGATCCAGAACGCGTCGCCAGAGTCGCATCGGCAGTTCTCGACGGCGGGTGACGCGATGGCGGCGACACTCGACCCGCTACTTCTGGCCCGGTTCCACGTAGGAGCGAAGCGCGGTGAACAATCCGGAGGATCTGATGATCTGTTCGTAACCGCGCAGCTGAGCGGCGCTGTGCAGGTCGTACTCGATGGATCCCCCACGTCCGTTGGCGTTGGCGCCGTATCCGACGGAGATGGGCAGGCCGAACTGGGTGGCCATGGTGATATTGAGTGGCTCGATCTGTGCATAGGCCACAGTTGGGTCGACAGTTCCCTCGATGGCGGCCGGGATCTCCATCGGGGCTGCGATACTGAGGCCGTCCGGCAGCGACGTGACGATCTCCGGTGAACCAACGGGGTCCAGCCATTGAATCGTCGTTCCCCCCACCCCGCCCTGGGTGGCGATGCTCGGCGTGGGCGAGGGTGCCACATAGGACTGCCCCAATCCGAAAAACGCTGACGGACTCTTGATGTTCCTTGCCTCGAGGAGAGCTCCGTCGGAAGGATCGACGATGATCGACGCTCCACTCGATCCTCTCGACCCGGTAAAGGCGGCACCGGTCACACCGAGGTGCGAAGTCTCCTGTCCAACCAGATTGATGCCGGGAATCAAGGAGAGCGCACCGTACAGCGCCGATGCGAACCGGGGCGTGGCTCCGATCTTGGGACTCACCATGAGATAGACGGCTCGCTCGAAGCCAGCACTCTCCCCACGATCGGGATAGAGCGTATTGACCGATGGCACCGACGTGGTCCCCGTTGCCAGCTCATGGGCAAGAACGGTGGGATTCGTGGGGAGGCTCGATACGTCGATGACGCCGCCCTGCTCGATCGGCGCGGCCTCGAACGGAGACTGACTCGCAATCGAGCACGTGGCGAACGGCTGATTTGCCGGCACGTCGAGCATGCCGGCCGCATGCCACGCCGTCCGGTTGGCGGATGACGCGAACTGCGCAGGTTCGGTGGTGGCCGAGATGCAGGAGCCGCCGTAGCTGTCTTCGTAGAAGCTGAATGTGCCGGCAATGGTTGCCTGGGCACCCGGGGTCGGTGTGGACCCGACGGTGGTTACCGATCCAAGGAGGGAGATCCTCTCAGTAGTGGCGAGGTAGTGACCGGCACCGATCGCAGGCAAGGGCTGGCCACCAGCATTGCCGGCGATCTGTCGGAGCTCCGCAGCAGCGGCAATGGGTTGTCGATGTGAGAATCCGGGAATCAAGAGAAGCACCAGGAGCAGCGAGGCGACCGCGGTCCCGATGACAAGAGCGATCGGCTTAGCCAAGCGACGTCCATGACGCACTTGCGGGTCAGGGTCGTTGCGATCCCGCTTCTCGGATTCTGCCCTTATGACACCTACGAAGTGCTCGGTGGCCGACTCGAGATCGAAGGCCGATTCCGGCGTCTCATGTAGGTAGTTGCCCAGAATCTCCAGTTCGTCAATCATTCCCTGACTCCTTCGGGGGCTGGTACCGGGGGCCCACCGTGGCGAGCTGCGTCATGTCGATCGAAGGAGAGAAGGGCTCGAAGCTGTTCTCGACCACGTGAGACCCGGGACCGGACCGTGCCGATCGGGATGTTGAGCGCCTGCGCCACTTCCTCATAGCTGAAGCCCGGTCCGGCAATCAGCAACAGGACGTCGCGGTGGCGTTCGTCGAGCGATTCGAGGGCGATGCGGATCCGCTCGGATTCGATGCTCGACTCCGCAGCGGCAGCTACGTCATCGTCGGGATCGACCGATCGTGCACGATGGGCCTTGTCATCGCGGGTGAGCCTGCGCACCTCGGATCGGTTGTTGTGTCGCAGGACGTTGACGGCGATTCCGAATAGCCAGGGGCGCGCATCCCGATGGGACACGTCGTAGCCCTCCCGGTTGCGAAATGCCGTCAGGAAGACGTCCGACACCAGATCTTCGATGCCAGATCGGGGTGACCGCCTCCAGAGGAAGCGGTGGATCGAACCCGCATGACGCTCAAAGATGACAGCGAAGATCTCCGGATCGGCAATCGAGAGCCCGATCAGGTCAGCATCGGGCAGGAGGCGAGCTCCGGGATCGACCATTGATCAACTATTGCCCGCCGGGTCAGGACCGGTTCCGCAATTTCGGGAAGTCCTCACCGGAGGGGCGTCCTCCCTGGCAATTGCCGTCGGCCGGGCAGATCGTGGCCTTATGGACCGGTGAACTGGTGGGGTCGGGGCGAAGATCCGGGTTCGTCCACATCCAGAGCCGTCAGGACCCCGGCAGAAATAGCCCGTCGGGCCCGCCTCCCGGCCCGGATCGCCCACTCGACATCGGCCGGCGCCAGTTCGGCCGAGCCGTAGGTCACGTTCTGGAGGAGTGTGGCGATGGCGGCCAGATCGGCAAGGGCGGCCTGACCCTGTTCGGATCGTGTGAACGTGGAGATCGCCTTGACGTGCCCGATCGGGGTCCGCCACGCCGGCCGCGCCAGGCCCCGCCGCGCCAGCGCCCGATCGATGGAAGCCCACGTGTCGACCAGGCGATCGATCGGCGCCCGGCGGAGCCGGCGCAGTGCGACGAACAGGAGGGCGGCCAGTACCAGCGCGAGCAGAAGAGCGATCCACAGTAGGTCGAGGCTCCGGTCGGCGTGGACAGGAACCAGGGCCGGAGCAATAGGGGGAATGGTGGTCGGCGGCGGCAAGGTCCCCACCGGGATCGACACGTTTGGCCCCGTGCCCGGACCGATCGGATTGGACCGGCCGAGACCGGAAGGACCGAGAATGCCCGGTGGGGAGAGCTCGCCGGACGGGAGCTGCGGGGTGGGTTCGAACGAAACCCAACTCCCGTCGATGAGTACTTCCGGCCATGCATGGGCATCACCGCCCCGCACCACGGTCACCCCGCCGCTGGGCCGCCCGGGAGTGAATCCGACAGCGACCCTGGTGGCGAGGCCCGAAGCCCTCGCCAAAACGGCGAATGCGCCGGCGAATTGCTGGCACGAGCCCGTCCTGGTCCGGGTGAGGAACGCCACCAGTGGGTCGACACCGACCGGCTGCGGGGCGACGACCTTGTAGTGGAACTGTCCCGATCGGAAGAAGTCGGTCAGTGCCTCGGCCTTGTCGAGGGGAGTGTCCTCACCGCCGGTGATCGACCGCGCCAGCGACTCGACAACCGCCGGAATGGGTCCGAGCGACGTGTCCGCAACGGGTGCGGGGGCGCTGGAGGGGGCGTCGACCACCGGGGAGGGGACGACGGCGGAGACGGTGTAACTGGTGCCGGGATGCACCGTTCGGGACGCGACCACCCCGGACGTGGTGACCACGGGCGACCCGTCCCCCGACGCCGAGACAGTGGCCGGAGGGGCGGGGAGCAGCCGGCCGCTGTATCCGGCGAGGATGACTCCGGCGGTGAACAGGTGTTGGTCGTTCGTCGAAACCGGACTCTGGACGGGAGCCGATCCGTGCAGTAGCGACGCGGTCTCCTGGTTCGGTACCCATCGATCGCCGACGAACGTGGTCAGCGTGGTGACCTGCCAGTAGGTCGGGTCACTGGAGGTCACCCGGAAGAGGACGACGTGGGCATCCCGGCTCTCCACACCGCTGAGATCGGTGGCCAGCGACAAGGCCGACGGGGCCACTCCAGGAGACACCCGGCCACCGGGGGACGCCACATTCGACCCGGCGACCGAGGACCAGCCCAGTGTCAGAGCCGCCAGTACCAGTGAGATCCCGGCCACTCCGGCCGACGCCCGCATGTCCGGCATCCGGTCGCCGGCGAGCACGAGGAAGCCACAGCCTGCGAGAGCCAGGCCGGCCAGCGCGGCACCGGTCGTCGGGTGGAGGATCACCGACCACACCAGGATGACTGCGGCGGGGATCAACGAGAGGCTGGGCGTGCGGATGCCCAGGGCCCGACCCCCTACCGCCACCAGGCCGCCGAACAGGGCGGACAGCGCGGTGATCCCCGGAATGGCGACCAGTGGCAGATGGAAGGCCACCAGGACCGGTCGGGCGGCTCGCAGCGAATGGCGCAGTATCTGGAGCGCATCCGCGGTCGAGATCCCGGGTCGGGACGAGGCGTGGAGTCCGAACCACAGCGCAGTGCCCGCAACGGCCAACACGCCGAGCACGACCGCCAGCGCCGCTCGACGACACAGGATGGCCACCACGACGGTCCCGACGGCCGCGGTGATCATGGCGGCACCGGTCGCACCTGTCGCCAACCGACCCAGGGCGAAGGCGGCGACGAGCGAGGCTCCCGACATGCCCGCTTCCTCGGTCCAGCGGCGGTTCATACGACCACGACCCGCGACGTGTCGACGGTGGAATCGACACGATCGTCGATGTCCCCCAGCGATCCCGACCGTGTCGGACGCGGTGTCATCCGCTCGGCTCCGGTCCGCGTCGTCATCACCACCGCGTCCGTCGCCAGCAGAGTCACCAGCGGCAAGGACCGCTCTGCCGTCGGTTGTAGCTCCGCCAGCACCAGCCGGACTTCGGCGTCTCCTCTGTCGTCCGGCCCGAACACGTGGGACCGCCCGGACAGAGTCGCAAGACGCACGACCCGATGCCCACGAAGTTCGTCGATCACGACCCACAGGACCGCCGAGATCAGCCGTTCGAAGTCAGTCCTCCGATGGACCCCGACACGATCGTCGATCACGATCGACACCGCCACGGCACCCTCGGCCTCGAATTGGCGCACGAACCACGTGCCGTAGCGGGCCTTCGCCGGCCAGTGGAGCAGGCTCAGCCGGTCCCCGGCCGCATAAGGTCGGATCCCCTCGAGTTCGCCCAGCCCGCTACCCGGGCTCGGGTCCGATGTGAGCAGAGTCCCGGCGGTGGACACCGGCATCCCGGCGATCGACCGGTCCGGTCGGACCGGGACCGGGTAGACGGCGGCCAGTACCGCCGGCGTGACAGGGCCGGAAGCTCCGAACAGCCCGAACGGGTCGTGGGCCCAGGACCGCTGAGGCGGGAGCTCGAGCACGCCCCGGCGTCCGGTAGGTACATCCAACAGACAGGACTCGGTCCTTCGCGGGCCGGGCCTAGGGAGCATCGACATCGAAGCGGACGACGGGGCGACCGACATGCGGAGGGCGCCACCTGCGAAACCTTTGCCACCCGCGAATCCCGTTCCACCCGCGGAACCGTTGCCACCTGCGGAACCCGGACCGCGGAGCCGCCACTCCTTCCTCAAGGAAGCGAGTCCGATGGGCGCAAGCACCGAGGTCCGGGATGATCGATTGGTCAGGGAGAGCCTGACCTGCATCGGCGTACCGACCTCAACGGTCCCCGGCTCGACGTGTGCATGGAACTCCGCAGCTTCCATGGCCTGCCCAGCCCGGCGACGGGCGAGCAGCGGTGCGACCGCCAGGGGGACACCGATGGCGACGGCAAGAGGGGCGAGCTCCGGCGTGCCAGTCGCGACCGCCGTCGTGACCACGAACCCGAAGACCACGAGAGCGGCCACTCCCCGGGTCGTCAGACGGAGCACCGATCTCGTCAAGGGTCCGTCATTCCTCGCGGAGGGGGACAGGGATGGAGGCCGTGACCTCCGCCACCAACGCCTCGCCCTCCGAACCGGTCAACTCCACACCGGGACGGAGGAGCAGTCGGTGGGCGAGCGCCGGGACCGCAGCTTCCTGCACGTCGTCGGGCGTGACGAACCCGCGGCCGGCGGCGACGGCCAGGGCGGAGGACACGCGGATCAGGGCGAGTGCCGCCCTGGGCGACGCTCCGACCGCGATCTGGGGATGCATCCTCGTGCATTCGACGAGGTCGAGCACGTAGGCGCGGACGACCGGAGCCACGTGGACATCGGTCACCGCCGTCATCAGCTCCCGGAACTCATCGATGGTGACGGCAGGGCGTACGTGGCGAACCGTCTCTGCCGGGTCCGGCCCCGCCAGCATGGCATCCATCTGAGGACGACTCGGATAGCCCAGCATGAGTCGCACGAGGAACCGATCGCGCTGACCATGGGGCAGCGGCGACGTGCCCGTCGCATCGAATGGGTTCTGGGTGGCCAGCACGAAGAACGGCTCGGGAAGAGCACGCGTCACTCCGTCCACGCTCACCTGACGCTCTTCCATTGCCTCCAGGAGCGCGGATTGCGCCCGCGGGGAAGCCCGATTGAGTTCGTCGGCCATGAGGATGTTGGTGAAAACCGGTCCGGGTCGGAATCTCGGTTCGGATCCGTCAGGCCCGAGCACCGTCGCACCGACCACGTCGGCAGGCAACAGGTCCGCCGTGCACTGGAGCCGATGGAACCCGAGCCCCAGCGCTCCGGCAAGTGATTTGGCCAACGTGGTCTTGCCGAGCCCCGGATGGTCCTCCACGAGTAGGTGGCCACCGCCCGCCAGGCAGGCGACCGACAGCCGAATCGTGAAGGCTGTCGTCGCCACCACGGAACTCACCGCTCCTTCGAGGGCGGCGAAGGTGTCCGTGGGCGTTCTGTCGGACTCGGGCGCGACGGACGCCTGCCGATCCAGGTGGGTCACCATTGGCTCCTGTTCTATTCCGTCGGCTCGGCCGCCGGTCGCCGGTCGCCGGCCGCCCAACCCGCCCGTGCTGGTGCGAGATCCTCCGACCGGCGGGCGCTGGGCGGCGGGCGATGCGCGATGCGCCAGCCTACGGGTTCCGACCATCGGGAGGGCGTCCGGACGGGCCCGTTCGACATCCCTCGCCACGTCCGGGGTCGAACTGGGAGACTGTCCGTGTGGCCCGCTCAAGATTCCGATCGGTTCGCTACGACCTGACCGCCGCCATCGAGGTGGCCAGGTTGGCCGACGCCGCCGGTGGCGCCATCGGGCCGGACCTCCTCGCGCCGGCACTGGGATACAGCGGAACCAACAACGGCGCCTATCTCAGCCGAGTGGCCAGTGCCCGACTGTTCGGCCTCGTCAGCGGTCGAGGGCCGTGGGTGGAACTGACCGAGCGGGGACGGCAGATCCTGATCGGGGTGGAGCCGGGCTCGACCACCTCGAAGCGGGAGGCCTTCCTGGCCGTGCCTCTCTTCCGGGCCGTCGCCGAAGCCACTGAATCCAGCACGGGAATCCTCCCTGATGACCTCGCCCGCTGGCTGGTCGAGGACTTTGGTGAGACGGAGGGCAAGGCCCGATCGGTCGCCGACCTGCTCATCGCGTCAGCCGGTCAAGCACTCCTGATCCGGAGGACAGCAGATGGAAAGATCCAGCTCACAAGCTCGCTTACCAACTTTACTTCTGTGGATAACTCCCCTTCCGTATTCCGGAGCCCTGGATTAAGGTTGCAGCGAGGGGCACGTTCGGCACATGGAGAGGACGGCACCATGGCGGAAAACGGGATCTGGCTCGACGAGGAACCCGAAGGGACCGTCCTACGCCCCCCTCTGTGGCGCAGGGCCGGCGTCATCGCTGCCGCAGCAGTCGTTCTGATCGTCGTCGCCGTGCCTGTCGCCCTCGTGGCGGATGGCTCCTCACCCAGACTGGCGGCCACCCACAACCCCGCCAAGCATCCCCAGGTCGGCAACGGTCCCGCCGAGCACGAGGTCATCTCCGCGCTCAGCGCCACGACGGACAGCGGAAGCTTCGATTTCTCGTACACGATCTCCGGTACCGCTGCCTCTCCGTCGGCACCGACGACCACATCGACGACTGTCTGCCATGAGGTCAAGGTCGCCTATCCGACGGAGTCGTACGGGGGCGTAGGTACGGCAGTCGGTACGGCGGTTTCCGGTGAGAATGGTGTCGCCATCTCGAAAGCCATCTCCGTCACCCCGGCGGGGAGCGCGAGCTCCTCATCCGCCAGCGCCAGCGGAGGTGGCAACTTCTCGGCCAACATCCCTGCATCAGTGGCCAGCGTCCCAGTAGCAGGTGCCAGCGTGCCAGTAGCAGGTGAAGGAGCATCGACGACTCCCAACGTCGTATCCGGCAACGGCACTCTTCCGCCGGGCTTCAAGTGGCGGACCCAGAGCGTGTGCACCGGGCCGCCCGTCAATGTGAGTTCCAACGTCCAGGGCAGCGGAGTCATCAACACCAGTCCACAGGCCATGGTCGCCTCGGCCGACATCGGCAGCGGACTCGATGTGAGTGTCCGGGTGGACAGCAGCACCGTCTATGAGGGATCGACCGGGGACACCGGTCTGGCGCCGGCGGCGTCGGATGCGGGCGACTCCGGCACTGCGATACCTGGATTCGCAAACATCACCGAAGGAACGCTCGGGACTCGCGAGGGTGCGATGGCGATGATGGGAATGGCCAGCCCCACCGGCTACCTCGACCTCGTCCAGCCGGCGATCAGCGCAGCCACCCAGACCGGTACCGGAACGGTCGACGGGGTCCCGGTGACCAACTACCTGGTGACCACCGACGCGAGCCAGCTGGCAAGTGCCGCCGGCGTCTCGAGTGCAGAGGCGCAGACCATCACCGCTGCGCTCGCGGTGCTGAAGGGACAGGGCTATACGGGTAACACGGCGGCGATATCGATCGACGCCGCCGGCTTCATCCGACAGGTCAAGTCGGTCGACACGTTCGCCGATGGTGGCACCTCGACACTGCTCGCCACCTTTTCGAATTTCGGCTGCGCCGGGACGGTCCTGATGCCGGGGCAGACGGGCTCGGGTGTGCCTCCTGTGGGCTGTATCTCACCGGACAGCCCGAGCTCCACGAAATCCACGACGACGAGTTCGTCGGCACCCCCCGCTCCGAAGGCCAACGGTTTGGTCCCCACGACAGTGCCCGCTTCGGTGACGACGACACCACCAGTCGAGGGATCCTCCACGACGACGATCACATCGCCGACGGCCAGCTCGACGACATCAACCACGACAACGACAACAGCGTCTGGTTCGTCGTCTGCTTCGACGTCATCGTCGGTGCCCTGAACCTGTCCCAGGAGGCCTCTGCCTTCGAGCGGCACGAACGCTGGCAGTCCGGTCGGCTGACCACCGTGAACCGTGGTCAGCTCTCGGGCGACGTCGACCCGTCGGCCGGGGCCCGACCCGCCAGCCAGCGCTGGAGTCCGGCGGCATTCGAGTGCACCCCGTTCATGACCTCGAGCTTCTCCCGGTGCTCCTCGGCCACGCCGTCGAGGTCGGCGGCGAAGGTGGAGGACAATGCAGCGGCGATGTCCTCTCCGTTGCGGTAGGCCCCTTCCGCCACGGCCGCCCACCGCCGAAGCGTCCCGTCCGCCTCGTCCAGGACGTCGAGCGGGTCAGCCAGGAGCCCGTAGTGGGCGAGCGCCAGTCCGGTCGGGCGGCGGGCCGCGAACTTGCCGAGCGACTGCAGGGCCAGACCCAGATCGAAGTCGGGCGGCGGGGTGGACGGGCGCAGCACGCCCCCATCCGGGAGTTTCACCCCTACTGCGTCCCCGACGAACATGACCCCGCTCCAACTGTCGTGCAGGCCGAGATGATGCTTGGCGTGACCGGGGGAGTCGACGGCCGTGAGAAATCGGTTGGCGCTGACCCGGACCTCCTCGCCATCTTCGAGGATGTGGATGCGCTCGGCCGGCGTGGGATCGAGCCGGCCGTAGAGGGAGTCGAGGAGCGGTCCGTACACACGGGCCGCCGAGTCGACCAGCTTCGTGGGATCGACCAGGTGGCGGGCGCCCTTCGGGTGTACATAGACGGTGGCCTTCGGGAAGGCCCGGGCCACGTCGCCGACGCCCCCGGCGTGATCGAGATGGATGTGGGTAACCACCACCCCGGCCAGGTCGTCGGGGCCGAGGCCCAACTTGGCGAGGTGGGCCAGCAATGCCGGAACCGAACTCTGGCTTCCCGTCTCCACCAGGACGGGGGCGTCACCCTCGATGAGGTAGCCGGCGGTCACCCGCTCCCAGCCGCCGAGCAAGGTGTCCAACTCGAGTACACCCTCGGCGATCCTGGTACCGGTAGGTGGAGGGAGGACGCCATCGCCTTCTCCCCCGTTGTGCACGTGGTGCCCTTCGGGGCCGTGATGGTGGCTCCCACTCATCTGTCCGTCACCGCTGCTTCTTCGCTGGTGCCGGCTTCGTGGCCGAGCCCTTGGGCGACGCCACCCTCTTGGCGGTCCTCTTGGCCGGGATCGGGAGCGCCTTGTCGACCGGAGTGGCCTTTTTCGACGCGACCTTCCTCGGGATCTCGCGCTGAACGGCCTGCTTTTTCGTCGGACGGGACCGGCTCTTGGCACCCGGCAAAGGCGGCTTTGGTGGCTGTGGTGGCTGTGGTGGCCCCGCACGTCCGGCCAGATCATGCAGCATCGGACCGGCCGAGACCATGCTCATGTGGCGCCGCGACGGTCCGGTTGGTCGAGCGTGGGTCATGGCCTGACGGGCGAGTCCCCGGAATACGTGGTCGGCACTGGGCTTGCCATGCCCGCTGGCCTTGGCCGCCGAGTTGACCAGCGACACGTGGCGAGAACGCCTGGGGGAAATTGCCGACCAGCCGGCCGGCGATCGGGTCGTACTGCTCGGACAACAGACCGAGGTCGTTGCGCAGGTCCAGCAACCGCTCGAGCAGTTGCCGTGCATCGTGGTCACGGCCGAGCAGCCCCAGGCAGTCGGCCAGCCAGAACGAACAGGCCAGGAAGGCGCCCTCGATTCCGGTCAGCCCGTCCACTTCCCCCGAGTCGACGCAGCGGTAGCGCAGGACGAAGCCCCCGTCGACCAGTTCGCGCTCGATGGCCTCGATCGTGCTTCGAACCCTCGGGTCGGTGGCCGGGAGGAATCCCACCAGGGGGATCATCAGGAGGCTGGCATCCAGCTGATCGGATCCGTAGTACTGGGTGAACGACCCGACATTGACGTCGAAGCCCAGTTCGCACACCTGGTCGTGGATCTCCTGTCGGATGGCGCGCCAACGCTCGATCGGACCGTCGACGTCATGTTCCTCGATGGTCCGGATGGCCCGGTCGAAGGCCACCCAGGCCATGACCTTGGAATGGGTGAAGTGCCGCCTGGGGCCGCGGACCTCCCAGATGCCGTCGTCCGGCTCACGCCATCCGGCCTCCAGGTAGGACAGCAACGAGCACTGCAACTCCCATGCCGGCTGGCTTTCCGGGTCCCCGGGCTGGACCGATTCGTACAGAGCGGACATGACCTCGCCGTAGACATCGAGTTGGAACTGCCCGGCGGCGGCATTGCCGATCCGCACCGGGCGGGCGCCCTCGTAGCCGTCGAGCCAGTCGACCTCCCACTCGTCCAACCGTCGCTCACCACCCGCCCCGTACATGATCTGCATCTGGGACGGGTCGCCGGCGATGGCCCGGAGCAACCACGTCCGCCACGCCATGGCCTCCTGGTAGAAGCCACCACGCATCAGTGACTCGAGGGTGAGGGTGGCATCGCGGAGCCAACAGAACCGGTAGTCCCAGTTGCGCCCGCCTCCCAGCAGCTCGGGCAATGACGTGGTCGGGGCGGCCACGATGCCTCCGGTCGGCTCGTAGGTCAGCGCCTTCAGGGTGATCAGCGATCGCACCACTGCGTCGCGGTACTCGCCGGCGTAGGTGCAATGGGTCACCCACTCCTCCCACCACTGTTCGGTGTCCTCGATGGCGTAGGCCGCATCGACCGGTCGGGGCGGGGACTCGTTGGCCGGGTACCAGGCCAGGGAGAACGGAACCGTCTGGCCCTCGGACACCGTGAATTCGGCCACCGTCGACATGTCGCTACCCATCGTCTCCACCGTCGTCCACAGCGAAAGCGCGTCCGGCCCGGCCACAGCCGTCAGTGTCCCGTTGGTCCGACGGACCCATGGGACGATCTGTCCGTATCCGAAGCGGATGGTCAGATGCATCTCCATGGTGACAGTGCCGCGCACCCCTTCGACCAGTCGGACCACCTCGGGATGTTGCTGGCGGATGGGCATGCAGTCGATGATCCGGACCGTCCCCTCGTCGGTGACGAACTCGGACTCGAGGACGAGGGTGTCACCCCGGTAGTGGCGGCGCGTGGCCAGGGCCGCCCCTTTGGGTGCCAGTCGCCACGAGCCGTTGTCCTCGCTCCCGAGCAGCTTGGCGAAGCAGGCTCCGGAGTCGAAGCGGGGCAGGCACAACCAGTCGATCGACCCGTCGCGACCCACCAGGGCGACCGTGTGCAGGTCGCCGATGATGCCGTAGTCCTCGATGGGGAGTGCCATGACCTCAGTTCTACTCCGCCGAGCCCCCGCCGACGTGTCCCGGGGCACCCGTCGCCGGTTGCCGGCACCCGACTCCCTCCCCCTGTTCAGGACGAGGTACAGGGTCCGGTGCTGACCACCCTGGTCGCCGGGAGGGCCTCGGACAGTTGAGCCTGCACTCCCGGTGAGGTCAGCGCGTACCCGACATTCGCATCGGCCGTGGAACGCGAGAACACGACGCCGACCACCTGGCCGTCGGGGAGCACCAGCGGACCTCCCGAATTACCCGGACGGACCAGCGCATCGATCTCATAGACGTTCCTCACCGTGAGGCTCTTGCCATAGATGTCACGGCCCTCTGCCTCGAACATGGACATCACTCCGGCACCGTCGACGGTGAACGGTCCACCTTCCGGAAAGCCGAGGACGGCGGCCTGGGTTCCACGGCCCACCGTTCCCGGGTACAGCTTGAGGACCGGCTCATCGAGACCGGATACCCGCAGAATGGCGATGTCGTAGGACGGGTTGAACCAGACCACCTTGGTCGACAGCACTGAGGTTCCCACCTGGACCATCGGCTGGGGGAGGCCGGCTACCACGTGGGCGTTGGTGACCACCAGGCCGGGAGCGGCAACGAAACCTGACCCTTCCTGGAGGACCCCGCAGCCATAGCCCTCGACCTTGACCGTCGATGCCTGGTCGGCGAGGACGGCGGCGCGCAGTTGGCTGTTCGACGGCAGCGCCACCGGTTCGGCCGACGCCGGGGCCAGAGCTGCGAACACCGGCGGGAACCCCTCGGCGGTCAGGAAGCCCTGGGCCTGTGAGAACAGCGTGGGCGGAGCCGGTAGCACCCGGTTCAACCCGCTGATGATCTTCGACTGGAGGATGGAAGAGTCGACGGCCGCCGACGAGCTGTTCACCAGGGTGCTGGCGAGCAGCCACACGGTCACGAGAGCGGCTATCAGGGCCACGACGGTCCCGAATCCCGGCGTCCACCGATCGGGCGACCCCGGGATGCACCTGGTCCACGATCATGCCTCCGAGAACGCGACCCACCATCCCCAGGGCGAACGCCACACCGACCATGGTGGTGAGCGCGACCGCCGTCCTGGCAGTAGGACCATGGACCCACCGCACCGTCACCGAGGCGAGCATGGCCCCCAGGAAGAGGCCGCCGAGGAAACCGAGGATGGCGCACACCTGGACCATGGCCCCCACCCGGGCCCCCTGGATGGCTGCGAGCAAGACGACGACCACGATGATGACGTCGACCGCGTTCATCGAGTGGTACCTGGCATCCGCTGGAATGAGGCGGTGGCAGATACGCGCAGACACGGCTTCACGGTAACCGTGCCGGACCGGAATGCGCCGTCATCACCGGCGACAAGGGCCCGTCGTGGCAGTATCTGCCTACTCCGGGCCGCACCGCCAGCGGCCTGCGTGCACGCAACCGGCCGGAGAGGGAAGCGCAGTGCAAGTCGATCGAGCCCCCACGCCGGTCCCGAGATGACCCACCGAGGCCTTGCGACGGTCGCCGCCACTGTGGTCCTCCTGGCTACGGCAGCCTGCGGCACCGGTTCGGCGGGCTCGGTCGGCACCACGACCCGGCCGACCCAGCCGCTGACGCCTCTCCAGGGCACGTTCGCCACCGTCGCGCTGCCGGCAGGTGTGCACACACTCCAAGCCGTCGACTGCCCCACCGCCCAGCACTGCTGGGCGATCGGATCGACGGTGGCCACGGCCCAGGTACCGTCTGCAGCCACGGTCGTCACCACCGAGAACGGCGGGGGCTCCTGGAAAGTCCAGACCTTGCCGGCCAACGTCGACTACCTGTCGGGGATCGCCTGCCCGAACGTGCGAACGTGTATCGCCGTCGGGCAGGCCACTACGGCCGGTTCGGAACAGGGGGCGGTCATCATCACCCAGAACGGCGGGAGGACCTGGACCCTCCAAGCCGTCCCCAGCGGCACCACGGTCGTAACCGCCATCGCCTGTCCAGGAGTGGGCAACTGCATGGCACTGGGCGACGTATCCGGACACGTGACGACCCTGACTGCGGCCTCATCCGCGACAGCCCCCACAACCTCCCCGGCGTCCTCTTCCTCGTCCTCTTCCTCGTCCTCTTCCGGGTCCACGTCCACATCGACATCGGCTCCGGCCTCCGGGTGGGTGGCCGGAGGGGCGCTGCCCGCCACCGTGTCCTCCGCCACCGGACTGAGTTGCACCGACACCCATCACTGCTGGGCCACGGTGATGAGCCCGGTCGATGTCGACCACGCCGTCGGCGGCATCCTCGCCACTGCCGACGGTGGGACCACCTGGACTCCGCAGACGCTGCCGGCCGGCACAGGTGCGTTGCAGGGGATCGACTGCGCAGCGGTGACTGCCACCGCCGCCAACACCACGACGACCTCAGGACTATCTCTGGCCGTCGACTGCGTAGCGGTCGGGACCACAGCCACCGCCTTCGGCGCCGCCCGCACCGGGCGGGGCATGGTTCTGACCTCCACCGACGGTGGCGTCACATGGTCACCGGCGGTCGTGACCGCGTCGAGCTCCGACCTGCTCTCGGTATCGTGCGGAGCCGGCCCGTGCGTTGCCGTCGGGACGACCGTGGCCGCCATCCCGCAGTCGGGCATCGTCGTCGTCACCGGGTCCAACGGCACCGCCCCGGGTGCATGGGACCGGGCCAGAACCGTCGTCGAGCCGCTGCCGCTGGCCGGCGTTTCCTGCGTGTCGTTGTCGACGTGCGTGCTCGTCGGCGAGTCGGTCACCGCCCATCTGACCTCCGGTTAGCGCAGCCTGCACCTCGCCGGACGGTCCCTGCCTGCTGGAACCTGTCTGCTGAAACCTGCCTGCTGAAGGTGGCGCCCATCCCCGGCGAAACCGGGGCACGCCCGGTAACGTCCTGTCGATGGGAGGACCGCCCGCCGACGAGCCCCCCGGGGCTGTCGAGTGGGACGCCGGGGCCTACCAGCGTCGCTTCGACGATCTGGAGGCCACCGGATTCAACCTGCACGGCGAAGCCGACTGCGTGGTGTCGCTGGCCCCGACCTCGGTCCTGGACGCCGGGTGCGGTACGGGCCGGATAGCGGCTGAGCTCTCGAGGCGCGGAATCTTCGTGGTGGGCATCGACCGTGAGGCCTCCATGATCGAAGCGGCCCGGGCGATCGCTCCCGATGTCCGTTTCGAGGTGGTCGACGTGGCCGAAGCCGACCTCGGCCGGACCTTCGACCTGGTGATCATGGCCGGCAATGTCCCCCTGTTCACTCCGGCGGGCACCCAGGGGGCGCTGGTCGCCGGGTGCGCCCGCCACCTCGGACCCGGCGGTCGACTTCTGGCCGGCTTCCAGCTGGACCGGGGCTACCCGGTGGACCGGTACGACGCCGACTGCCGGGCGGCGGGCCTCCTACTCGTCGAGCGCTGGGCCACGTGGGACGGCGACCCATACTCGCCCGGCGGCGACTATGCCGTCTCGGTCCATCAACGGCCCGTCTGATGGCGAACGGGGGAGTTTCAGCCTTCCAGGCACCACCGGAAGGAGCGACCCGCTGACCGGTCGCCGTCTGCGATCATGGAGCGGCGATACGACCGGAACGGACCACCATGCGCAACCCGATGTTCGTCTACGACGAGCGGCTCACCGATCTCATCTTCGACTACTGCCGGTGGAGGTTGGCCCTCGACCCGGTGCCGCTCGACTACGGCGGCGCCATCCTCGAGTCCCTGGCCGGCAGTCTCGACGGGCTCATGACCGAGGGAGGTGTTGACCCGGCCCTGGTCATGGACATCTTCGACAAGACCCTCGCCACGGCGGTGGTCTCCTGCGACAGCCCCCGGTTCCTCGCCTTCATCCCCGCCGCGCCGACCAAGGCGGCGCTGCTGTTCGACATGGTGGTGGCGTGCTCGTCCCTCCACGGAACCTCGTGGATCGAGGCAGCGGGACCGGTGGCGGCCGAAAACCAGGCTCTGAAGGTCCTGTCCGACCTGGCCGGTCTGCCCGAAGGGGCGGGCGGCTGCTTCGTCGCCGGTGGTTCGGCCGGGAACCTCTCGGGCCTCATGGTGGGCCGGGACACCGCCGCCTTCCGGATGGGTGAGCTGGCACCGGATAATCCGGTGGTGGCCATCAGTGAGGAGGCCCACTCGTCGGTGGGCAAGGCACTGCGCGTGCTCGGCGTCGACCCGTTGCTGGTGCCGGTCGAGGACCATCGCCTGACTGGCCACGCCCTGCGATCAGCACTGGCCACCCATCCCCGCAGCGACGATGTCATCGCCGTGGTGGCCACGGGCGGTACCACCAACGCCGGGATCATCGACGACCTCGACGGGGTGGCCGACGTGGCCGAGGAGCGGAAGCTGTGGTTCCACGTGGACGGCGCCTACGGGGCCGCCGCCCTGTTCGCCCCGTCGATACGTCAGCGGTTCTCCGGGATCGAGCGGGTCGACTCGTTCGTAGTGGACCCACACAAATGGCTGTTCGCACCGTTCGACTGCGCCGCCCTCATCTACCGGGAGCCGCGCCTCGCCAAGGCCGTCCACTCCCAGGACGCTTCCTACCTCGACGTCATGCACACTGACAATCCGGTCGAGTGGAACCCGAGCGACTACGCCTTCCACCTCACCCGCCGGGCCCGGGGCATGCCGCTGTGGTTCTCCCTCGCCATCAACGGGACCGACGCCTACCGCGATGCGATCGAGACCGTCCTCGCGGTGACCCAGGAGGTGGCCGACCTGATCGAGGCCACCCCCCACCTCGAGCTGGTCCGACGACCGGAGCTCTCGGTGGTGCTGTTCCGGCGCACCGGCTGGGACAGGACGGACTACGAGGCATGGTCGGACCGGTTGCTCGACGAACAACTCGGGTTCGTCATGCACACCACGTGGGAGGGCGAAGCGGTGGGACGGCTCGCCCTCCTGCACCCCGACACCACGGTCGACCTCGTCGCCGAGATCCTGGCCACCACCGCCTGACCGGGTCCACGCTGATCGGGACCACCGTCTGACCGGCACCACCCACTGATGGGGACCACCGCCTCACCAGGACCACCGCCTGACCGGCGGCAATGGCGGCGTGGGCTCAAGCCCGGACGGATTCGGCCGGGGTCCAGGTGAAGCCGAGCCAGGCGGCGGCGAAACCCATCGAGATTCGCACGGCCGTCGTCGGATCGAGGGCCGGCTCACCGAGTACGAGCTGCACGCCGAGGCCGTCGAGCAGAGCGGTGAAGGCGATGGCGAACTCGTCGGCGTCGCCGGCGGCGATCTCGCCGGCCATCTGGCCCTCACGGACCACGTCGGCGATCACCCGCCGCCATCGGAGGTCGAACTTCCTGCGGACCCGGGCGACCTCGGCGTGGCGGAGGGATCTGGCCCACAGGTCGATCCACAATGCCCCCAGATCGGGGAAACCGACACCGGCTGCCGGGGTGAAGTCGGCGGTGATCAGCCACTCGAGACGGGCCACGGCACCGGTGACGGCCGCCACCTGTTGGAAGGCGAAGGTCAACCAGAGGTCCTCGGCGAGCCGCACGGCCTCGGTGAGAAGGTTGTCCTTGGTCCCGAAGTAATAGATGACCAAGGCGGGGCTCGTGCCTGCCCGCTCGGCCACATCGACGATCCGGGTGTCGCCGAAGCCTCGTTCAGCCATCACATCGAGTGCGGATCGCAGCATCTCGTCGCGCCGGGAGTCGCCGTGACCGTCGCCGCGCTCCGGAACCCTTGAAACCGTCTGTCACGAACGCCGCTCCCATTCGTCCTTGCGCGGCCGGAGCTGAACCGCGCCGACCGTGGGGCACCCCGCAGCGCCCGCACAATGACGGTACCAGGAGCGCTTACCGGGCCGGTCGCCACAGAGTTCGGGCGTGGCACACTGTGGCCGTCCGATCCGACAACAGACAGGAGTGGGTCATGGCATCGGAGGTACGGGGAGTGGTGGCAATGGCCGTGGGCGAGCCGGTCCGGGTGGTGACGATCCTGGTTCCGGACCCGGGTCCGGGGGAAGCGGTGGTCAACGTCCAGGCCTGCGGGGTATGCCATACCGATCTCCATTACCGGGAGGGCGGCATCAACGACGAGTTCCCGTTTCTGCTCGGCCACGAGGCAGCCGGGATCGTCGAGTCCGTCGGGCCCGACGTCACCTCGGTCGCCCCGGGTGACTTCGTCGTCCTGAACTGGCGGGCCGTATGCGGTGACTGCCGGTCGTGCCGGCGAGGTCGGCCGCAGTACTGCTTCGCCACTCACAACGCTACCCAGAAGATGACGTTGGCCGACGGGACACCTCTCTCCCCCGCGCTCGGGATCGGTGCCTTCGCCGACAAGACGCTCGTGGCGGCCGGCCAGTGCACCAAGGTCGACCCCTCGGCCCGACCCGAGGCGGTGGGACTCCTGGGGTGCGGCGTGATGGCCGGGCTCGGCTCGGCCATGTTGACCGGGGAGGTGGGCCCCGGGGACTCGGTGGCGGTGTTCGGATGCGGTGGGGTGGGCTGCGCCGCGGTGGCCGGGGCGGTGCTGGCCGGTGCGTCGAAGGTGATCGCCGTCGACCTCGACCCCCGCAAGCTCGACCTGGCCCGGGAGTTCGGGGCCACCGCCCTGGTCGACGCCTCGAGCGAGGACGCGGTGGAGGCCGTGCGTGCGCTTACCGACGGCAACGGGGCCGATGTGTGCATCGAGGCGGTCGGCAACCCCGCGGTACTGGAACAGGCTTTTTACGCCCGCGACCTGGCCGGCACCGTGGTCCAGGTGGGCGTGCCCACCCCCGACATGCGGATCGACCTTCCGATGATCGATTTCTTCGGTCGGGGTGGCCGGCTGATGCCGTCCTGGTACGGGGACTGCCTGCCCAGTCGCGACTTCCCGTTGCTGGTCGACCTCTACCTCCAGGGCCGTCTCGATCTGGACCGCTTCGTCAGCGAGACCATCGGACTGGACGACGTCGAGGAAGCCTTCCACCGGATGGAACGCGGCGAGGTACTGCGGTCGGTGGTCGTCCTCTGAGCGCGGAGCGGAGTCCCTGGCGCCGCGAGGCGACCGCGGCGATCAGAGGTAGCCGGCGGCGATCTCCTCGATCCACCAATCCGGCGCCGCGTTCATGAGAGTGGACAGATCCCAGTAGTCCCACCATCGGAGAATCGAGCCACCGGACAGCTCCTGGACCGACACGAACGGCAGGGTGACCTGTTCGCCGGTGTGCCAGTGCCAGGTCTCGGTGTGCTCGGTGACGACGGTGCCGCCTTCGGCCACGATCAGGCGAAGGTCGTGCTCATACCCGGTGATCTTTCCGAGGCCGAGCCGCAGTCGGGCAACCACCTGCTCGGGCCCGCGGGCGACGTCGTCGGCCGGCGAGGCCACATCGGTGTACTCACTGTCGGCGGTGAAGAACGACGCAATGCCGTCCCAGTCCCGGGCATAGAGGGCGTCCCAGAACTCCAGGACCCGGCGCTTGTCCGATGAGGCATCGTCTGGCAGGTGATCGGTCATGGCCGCCATGATCGCACTGTCGACGTCCGGGCCGCGGTTCCCGGTCACCCCTGCTGGGACGACCCCCGGCCGATGATCCCCTCACGCCTGGTGTCCAGGGTGGCCGGATCGAAGCGCTCCGCCATCCACCGTCGTGACCATCGGGCCTCTTCGCGGTAGGCCTCTTCGTCGCCCCGGTGGGCGAACGCCTCGTACATGGACAACAGCTCGGCGATCGCCACCGGGTCCGACTCGGCGATGGCGCCGGCCAATTCAAATGCCCGGGGCAGGAGCTGCTCATGGGGGACGACCTCGTTGACCAGGCCCCACGCCTCGGCGGTGGCGGCGTCGACGAAGTTCCCGGTGAGCGACATCTGGCGCGCCCGGTTGACGCCGATGAGCTGAGGGAGGCGGATGGTCATCCCACCAGCCGGCATCACCCCGACCCGGGCGTGGGTGTCGGCAAAGGTGGCCCGTTCGGAGGCGATCAGGAAGTCGCACCCGAGGGCGAGCTCGAGTCCGCCGGTGACCGCGGGACCGTTGACGGCGCCGATCCGCGGCGTGGAGGACTCGGGGGCCAGGCCGCGCCGGATCCGGGGAGCGGACCGGTCCCCGCCCGTGTCGGACTGATTGCCGCCGGTGTCGGACGGCTGGGACAGGGACCTGTAGGTGCGGGCGAGGTCGGTCAGGTCGAGACCGGAGCAGAACGCAGGGTCCCGCCCGGTCAGTACCACCACGGCCACGTCGGGGTCGGCGTCGGCCTGCGACAGCACGTCTGCCAGTGAGGCGATCATGGACCCGGTGAGGGCGTTGCGGGCCTCGGGTCGATCGAGGATGACCAGCGCTGTGCGGCCGTGCCGTTCGGTGGTGATCACGCCTCCTTGCTACCACCGCCCGGGGCGTGCCACCCGTGACGAGGGTTTCCGGCCCGCGCTGCCCGGCCACGTCCCTGACACAATGAGCGGGACATGCTCGTCTTCTGCACCGCGGTGGCCCACGACTCGTTCGGCGACCGGCTCGACCGGCCCGGGGTGGCCTGGCTGACGATGCAGGGTGACGGAACGGTCACCGACGGGTCGGGTGCGGTAGTGCCCTGGCCCGAGGCCCGGCCCGAGGTGGCCTGGGGAACGTCGGATCTGTTCCGCGAGGGCGCGCCGCTCGCCGCGTTCTTCCGGTTCCTCGTCGACAGCCCGTCGATGCGATGGTTCCAGTCTCCTGCTGCCGGCTTCGACAGCGAGCCCTTCCGACTGCTGGCCGGACGGGGAGTACGGGTGTGCAACGCCCACGTCAACAGCCTCCCCATCGCCGAGTTCGTCCTGCGATCTGTTCTGGACGAGTTCCAGGGGTCCGAGCAGTGGCGCCGCCAGCAGGGCGAGTTCACCTGGAGGATCCACGACTGGCGCGAGGTATCGGGCACCACGTGGCTGGTCATCGGACTGGGCCACATCGGTGGAGCGGTCGCGGTCCGGGCGCGAGCGCTGGGGGCCAGGGTCATCGGCTGTAGACGCGCGCCGTCACCCACCGATCCCACCGACTTGACGGTGACCCCGGACCGGCTTGGCGATGTGGTGGGCGAGGCAGATGTGGTGGTGCTCTCGGCGCCGGCAGATCCGTCGACACGGAGCCTCGTCGATGCCGGGTTCCTGGGGTCGATGAAGCTCGACAGCATGCTGGTGAACGTGGCCCGTGGGTCGCTGGTCGACGAGGACGCACTACTGGAGGCCCTCGATCGCGGTACTCCGGTGGCCGCCGTGCTGGACGTGTTCGCCACCGAGCCCCTGCCGCCCGACCATCCGTTCTGGACGCATCCACGGGTCCGGGTGACCCCACACAACGCCGCCGGCGGATCCGGCCGCTTCGGTCGCCAGGCCGACCTCTTCGGCGCCAACCTCGACCGCTGGCTGGCCGGGCTGCCCCTCGAGTACGACGTCACCGACGCCATCATCGGGCTCCACTCATGACCAGCGTGGCCCCCGACTACGTACCGCTCCCCGATGCCCCGTCCTGGTTCCGGGCCGCGGTGGCCGTTCCCCGTGACGACCTGGTGGTCGGCGTGGACGGGTGCCCCATCCACGCCCTGACCTTCGGCATGCCCGGCACCCGTGGACTCGTCTTCGTCCACGGTGGTGGCGCCCACGCCCACTGGTGGACCCACGTGGCCGCCACCTTCAGCGAGGAGTTCCGGGTGGTGTGCATCGACCTGTCCGGACACGGGGACAGCGGGCACCGGCCGTCCTACTCGTTGGAACAGTGGACCGACGAGGTGATGGCGGTGGCGGTGGCCGGCGACATCGCCGGACCTCCCATGATCATCGGCCACTCGATGGGTGGGTTCGTGACGATCGGCACCGCCGCCCGACACGGAGAACGGGTCAGCGGGGCGATCGTGTGCGACTCACCGGTCACCGAGCCCGACCCCGAGATCGCCTCCTACCGGCTGAGGGAGGCCTTCGGACGGCCTCGGGTCTATCCGACCCCCGCCGACGCCTACGCCCACTTCCGGACGGTACCGGCCCAGGACCACTACCTCGACTACGTGATGGACCACGTCGCCCGCCACTCGGTTCGCCACACCGAGGCCGGGTTCCAATGGAAGTTCGACCGCGAGGTCTTCAGCCAATTCAGCGGGGGGATGCGCAACGTGGCCCTTCCCTACCTGTCGCGGGTGCGATGCAGGTTCGCGCTGCTGCGGTCCGAGAACGGACTCGTCACCAAGGACATCGGCCGGTTCATGTACAACGAACTCGGTCGGGTGACCCCGGTCATCGAATTACCCGAGGCCGGGCACCATGCGATGCTCGATCAGCCGCTCATCTTGTTGACCGCGCTGCGCACCCTGCTGGCCGACTGGGATCACTCGGAGCCTCGCCGCCGCATCTGACGGCCACGCACCGGAGGTCATGGCACGGGCATGGGCACGGGCATGGGCATGGGCGGTTACAGGAATCCGGGAATCGGTCGAGGCCCGGTCTGTTCGACCCTCACCGGCTCCTCCACAGGACCCGGCGGTGTGGCAGGTCCATGGCGGCGATGAACACGTCGCCCATCGCAGTGAATCCGAGGGCGGAGTAGAACTCCAGCGCGGTCAGCCGGGCCGCCGCCCACACGTTCCGCCCGGCTACCTCGGCCGACTCCTGGACGACACTGACGAGCGAACGCCCCACCCCCTGGCGCCGGAGATCAGGATCGACTGCCATGAGGACCAGGTGCAGGGAGGCGAAACCGGGAAGCGGCTCTTCGAGGACGGTCACGCATCCGACGATCCTGCCCCCGGGGGCAATGATCCCGAGGTGCAGCGTCGAGGGTTCGTCGTCGGTCGGATAGGAGGCGGGCAGGTCCGACCGGCCGTCGCGCAGGACGGTCCGACGAAGGGTGACCAGGTCCGCCGGATCAACCACCTCGATGACTCCGGTGGAGGTGGCCACCGGCTCGAACGGCTCCCACCACCTGCGGCCCATGGCCTGCTCGGTCACCGCCGGGCGCGTTCGGCCGCGCCGGGCCGTTCACGGATGTATTCGTAATCGGGCATGGGACCCTTCGTTCCTTCCTTCGCTCGTCCGCTCGTCCGCTCGTCCGCTCGTCCGCCGGGGCGATTCACCGTAGTGACCAGCCGTGGATCGGTCGACAACCCGGACAACCCGGACAACCCGGACAACCCGGACAACCCGGACAACCCGGACAACCCGGACAACCCTATGGGGACAGCCTCGTGCGCAGCCCACCGGTGCCGGTCGATCCCGCAGACGGCGTATGGCTAGCATCGGGCGGACCACGGCGGTTCCCGTCGAAGCCGCAGATCAGACGATCCATCAGCCATCCACACCGGGAGCACAACATGACCCCATCGGATCCGCGAGGCGCAATCTTCATGGACCCCGTCGCCTATGCCGACCAGGCGCACTGGCACGCCGTCGCCGCCGAGCTCCGTGCCGACGCTCCGGTGCTGCGGATAGAAGAGGAGGGCTACACCCCGTTCTGGGCGGTCACCCGCCACGAGGATGTGTTCACCGTCTCGCTGGACAACGAGCACTTCCTCAACACCCGTAACTCGGTCCTCGGCCCGGATGCCCAGATGGCCTACCTACTGTCGATCGGGATCGAGGCCGAGACCCTGATCCACATGGACGGCAAGGAACATGCCTCCCACAGGGGCCTGGCCAACGACTGGTTCCGACCCCGGGCGGTGGCGAAGCGACAGGACGCCATCGATGCCATCGCCGCCCAGTACGTGGACAAGTTCCGTCAGCTGGACGGGAACTGCGACTTCGCCCAGGACATCGCTGTCCCTTACACCCTCCGGGTGATCATGAGCATCTTCGGCATACCGGTCGAGGACGAGCCGATGATGTTGAAGCTGACCCAGGGAATCTTCGGCGCGGCCGATCCCGAGTACCTAGGCGACCTGAGTGATCCGATGGAGCTGCTGACCGGCACCATCGCTCAGTTCGATGCCTACTTCACCGAGCTGACCGAGGAGCGCCGGGCCCACCCGACCGATGACCTGGCCACGGTCATCGCCATCGGCGAAGTGGACGGCTGTCCACTCGAGAGCAACGCCCGGCTCTGGTACTACACGATCGTCGCCACCGCCGGCCACGACACGACGTCGTTCGCGCTGTCGGGCGGGCTCGAGGCGCTGTTACGCCATCCAGAACAGGTCGCCCTGCTCCAGGGTCGACCCGACCTGGTGAACAACGCCGTCGACGAGATGATCCGCTGGACGTCCCCGGTTCGCCACTTCCTGCGGTATCTCACCCGCCCGGCCACACTTTCCGGGGTCGAGATCCCCGAGGGCGACCGGTTGCTGCTGTCGTACCCGTCGGCCAATCGGGACGAGCGGTTGTTCGACGAGCCGATGGAGTTCGATGTCTCTCGGCCCAACGCCAACCGGATGATCGCCTTCGGCGGTGGCGAGCACTTCTGCCTCGGCTCTACGTTCGCCCGTCGTGAGCTGCGGACCATCCTTCCCCCGCTATTGGAGGCAGTGGACACCATCGAGGTCAGCGGCGAGCCTGAATGGGCGCAGGCCAACTTCGTCGGAGGCGTGAAGCACCTCCCGGTGTCGGCCACCTTCCGGTAGGGATGCCGCCATATCAGGACGATCGGGCGCCGCGCCGGACAAACGTCGCCGGCCTGGCCACGTCGGGTCCGGCAGGGCCCTGAACCGGTCAGCTCCCGTTGGCGACAGAGGACGACTGGGCTGCCTACCGAACTGCGGTCGTCGACATCGTCCCACCCCACGGTCCGAAGATCCGGATCGTCCCCGCCAGCCCGGGCCTGGTCGGGCCATGGCCCGAGGGGCTGGCGGCACCCGTCGTGGTGGTGACGGCCTGGAACCCCGACGGCGCCCCGCTCAGACCCGAGGAGAACGCCGCCCGTCACCATGCGCTCGTCGTCGATCTGGCTGCTCTTGGCGTCCAATGGTGGCCGGCCACCGGTCGCGATCCTCGACTCCCGACACGCCGAACGAGGAGCGGCGGTGATCGGGTTGTCCGAGCCCGACGGGATCCGGATCGGCCGCCGTCATGGCCAGGCCGCCATCTACATCTGGACTCCGACGGCGTGGGAAGTGGTCTCGTGCACCGATGAACGGCGCCACACCTCGGGCTGGCACCTCGCCGGTTCACCGGGAGAGGTGGGTGGTCCCGGGTAAATGACGTCAGAGGGTCGCTGGGCGCGGAGAGGTCGCGGGCGGATGAACCGCCCGCGGCCGGAGACCGCTGACCCTCACCGGAGGGTCGTCCACCCGGGTCGCCCGTTCAGCGAACCCGATCGACGATCTTGGTGATCCTGGCCGGGAGGAGGGCGTCGATCCGGTCGGCCTGCGCCTGGGTGAGCTTGTGGTCGGTGACGGCCTGAGCGACCACGGTATCTGCGGCTTTGGAAAGCGCCGTGACCACGGTCGTGGGATCGACATTGTGCTCGGTAGCGACCTGAGCGATCGACTTGCCCGTCTTGAGTTCGGCGACCAGTGCCGGCGGGGTCACCCCGATGGTTGCTGCACTGATGGCCACGACCTTGGCCCGGATGACCTTGCGGTGGGCCCTCAACCATGCTCGCAGCTTGCCTTTTCCTGCGTCGGTGTGGTGGGTGGCGGAAGTGACGGCGGTGGCCGCCGGTGCGGCGGCGGGGGTGGCGGGGGTGGCGGGGGCGGCGGCAAAGGCGACTCCCCCGACCGCGAGGCTGCCGAGCAGTGCGCCACTCAGGACCACCGGGGCGATGAGCTTCTTCAACATGTCTGACTCCTTGCGATAGAGGAAGTTCGATTCCAGCGATCATGGTCACCCGGAGAGGTGAGCGATCCATGGACGGAATGTAAGGGTTCGGTGAACTCTTGCCGATACCGCCCTATGGACGATCGCTGGCAGCAGGTGATTCTCCGAAGCGCCATCTGGGGGCGCCATAACGTCGCCGGCAGGGGGCCGTACCATCGGGACATGAACTGCATCTGCCCCGAACCGAGGCGCGGCCCGTGTCTTGCGGGCGGTCCGGGCACGCGACCCCGGTGATGGAGCGCCCCAGCACCGGGAACCGCCGGTTCCGGGTGGCTCGCGCTGTCGGATCGGTCGTCGTGGCCGCCGTGGTCATCGCCGCACTTCCGGCGGCGGCGGAAGCAGCCCCGGGACCGGGCCAGGTGCCGACCGCCCACGTGGGCGCCGCCGACGGCACCGCCGGTCCGCTGACACCGCCCATGGGAACCGCGTCATGTCCGTGGCTGACCTCGGCGATGGCCGCCGGCGACAGCCCTGCTGCGCTGGCCGATCTCGTCGTGTCCCGGATGACCCTCCCCGAGAAGTTGGGTGAACTGGTGCTGGAGTCCTCGGGGTCCTACGAGAACATCAATGCCGGTGTGGCCCGCCTCTGCATACCCTCGCTCACCCTCCAGGACGGCCCGTGGGGGCTCGCCGTCGGCGACACCGGGGTAACGCTGCTGCCGTCCCCGCTCGGCATCGGGGCCACATTCGACACCGCACTGGCGGAACAGTACGGCCAGGTCCTCGGATCCGAGGCCAAGGGCCAAGGCATCGACGTCAGCCAGGGCCCGAACCTCAATATCGACCGGGTGCCCGAAAGCGGGCGTGCCGACGAATCGTACGGCGAGGACCCGCTCCTCACCGCCGAGATGGGCGTGGCCGACATCGAAGGGATCCAGTCCCAAGGAGTGATGGCCGAAGCCAAGCACGCCTTCGCCTACCAGCAGGAGACCAACCGCGGCGCCTTGAACGACGAGGTGTCGCCCCGGGCAATGCAGGAGATCTACCTCCCGCCGTTCAAGGCAGCGGTGACCCAGGCCCACGTCGCCAGCCTCATGTGCGCGTACCCACAGCTCAACGGGACATTCCAGTGCCAGGATCCTGCGGTCGCCCTCACCCTCGCCCAGTGGGGCTTCACCGGATTCGTGCGGTCCGACCTCGGCGCGGTGCATGCGCCGGCGACGGCGCTGGCGTCCGGTACCGATCTGATCAAGCCATCCTCGATCCAGTCGCTGGCCGGCCTGGTGGCCAAGGGACTCGTGTCCCAGACCACGATCGACAGCGACGTCGAGCACGTGCTGACCGAGATGTTCACCTTCGGGATCATCGGGCGACCGGCAGCCGGTGTCCCCGGCACCCCTGTCGACACCGCCGCCCACGCCGCCTTCGCCCTCACCGCGGCCGAGCGCTCGGCCGTACTGTTGCGGAACTCGGGGAACTTGTTGCCCCTGGATCCGAGCAAGCTGCGGTCGTTGGCGGTCATCGGGGCGGACGCGTCGACTCATCCGGTGATCCAGGGGTCCGGCTCGTCGCACGTGACTCCCCCGTTCGTATCCACTCCGCTCGAGGCGCTCACCGCCCGCCTGGGATCGGGTGGCACCGTCGTGCGCTACGCCGACGGGGGCTCGACCACCCAGCATCTGGCGACGATCCCCAGCCAGTACCTGACCCCGGCGTCGGGCCAGGGCCACGGTCTTACCCTCACTGTCGGACCGGTCGGCAACGTCGGGTCCTCGATCAGCACCGTCGACCCGGTTCCGGCCGCCTATATCGAGCCCGCACCAACCGTCCTCGGGCCGGGCCACGACGACGTGCGCACCAACCCGGCGCCTGATCGCCCCACGCGGGTGGGCCCGAGCCGAGGCGAAGACGGGCACAAGGTCGACCTCGACCCAGCGGGGGCGTCGGGCACCAGCATCCAACTCCCCCATGGGTGGACCGGTTCACACGCCACGTGGACCGGGACATTCACCCCACCGCGATCCGGCCGATACACCTTCTCGTTGGCCGGCACCGGATCCGCCTCCATGTCCCTCAACGGCCAGCCTGTGGTCAGTGACCTGCTGCCCCACGACTCCGGCACCTGGTCGGATTCGGTGACACTCACCGCCGGCGAGCCGTACCAGCTCGCACTCCACTGGGACCCGGTGTCCGACGCCACCACCCTCGACATTCCGAGCGTCCTCCATCTCGGGATGGACTTCGTGGGTGATTCCATCGCCCAGGCGGTTTCGCTGGCCCGCTCCTCGCAGGTGGCCGTCGTGTTCGCCGCCGACTATTCGGCAGAGACATTCGACCGCCCGACCCTCTCGCTTCCCGGCGACCAGGATGCGCTCATCTCCGCGGTGGCGGCAGCCAACCCGCACACCATCGTCGTGCTCAACACCAGTGGCCCGGTGCTCATGCCATGGATCCATCAGGTCAGCGCCGTCCTCGAGGACTGGTATCCCGGCGAGCAGGACGGAGCGGCGGCAGCCGCGCTCCTCACGGGTGACGCCGCACCCACCGGCCATCTCCCGGTGACCTTCCCGACGAGTGACCAGGCCACCGCAGTGTCATCCCCGTCCCAATGGCCGGGTACCGGGCTCACCGCCACCTACAGCGAGGGACTTGGCGTGGGCTACCGCTACGACCACCTCACCGACACCGCGCCCCTCTTCCCCTTCGGGTACGGGCTCACCTATACGACCTTCTCGTTCCACGACATCTCGGCCGTCCCGACCGACGCCGGCTACGCGGTTACGGTCAACCTGACCAACACCGGCCACCGAGCCGGGACCGACGTGGTCCAGGCGTACCTGACCTTCCCGAGTTCGGCGGATGAACCACCAGCCCAGTTGGCGGCGTTCACCCCGGTCACCGTGGCCCCGGGGCAGACCCAGGCGGTGACGCTCACGGTGCCGACCTCGGCCTTCCAGTCGTACCAGTCCCACGGGTGGACCCAGGTCGCTGGGACATACCGGATCGGCGTCGGAGACAGTTCGGCGGTGCAGCCGCTACAGGTTGCGGTCCACCCGTCCTGACCGGTCGGGGTCCAGGTCCGGACGCCAGTATCGGTTGACCGGTCGTTTCGGTACGCTGGTGGGATGCGACGACGGATGCTCAAGTCCAAGATCCACCGGGCGACGGTGACCGCTGCCGACTTGAATTACATCGGCTCGGTCAGCATCGATCCGGTGCTTCTCGAGGCGGCGGACATCCTGGAGAACGAGCAGGTGACCGTGCTCGACGTCGATAACGGCGCCCGTTTCGAAACCTACGCCATCGTCGGCGAGCCGGGCGAGATCTGCCTGAACGGAGCTGCAGCCCGACTGGTCCATGTCGGCGACACGGTGATCCTCCTGACCTACGGGGATTACGAGGACCACGAGTTGGCGTCGCACCGACCACGCGTGGTCCATGTCGACCAGAAGAACGCCGCCGTCGACCTCCTGTAGCACCACCGGGCGGAGTGCGTCCTCACCGCGCCGTTGACCTGGCGGGCAGCGTCCTGGCACGGTGCCGGGCGGACCGATCGAGCAGAGCTACCACCTCGTCGTCATCACCGGTCGGTGTGAAGTCGACGTAGTGGTGGCCGTCGGCGACGAACGGCTCGATCTCTTCCACGGCTACGACTTCGTCAGCCTCTCCGAAAGTGCGAAGGGTGCCAACCGGACCCACCGGCACGGCCGGGACGACCGGGGACGCTCCGAGGGTCCGGGCGATCCGACAGGCGACTCTCGCCGTCGACCCGGTAGCCACGCCGTCATCGACCACGATGGTCGTCCGAGCCTTGAGGTCGCGCCGCTCGCGTCCCCGTCGGTACCGGTGCAGGCGCACGGCGAGTTCCCGACGCTCCCGGCTCTCGACCGCCGCCAGTTCGTCGTGCCCCACGCCCGACTGATCGAGGACCCACTGGTCGAACACGCGTACCCCGCCTTCGCCGATGGCGCCCATAGCCAGCTCCGGCCGGGAGGGGTCACCGAGCTTGCGCACGACGATGACATCGAGCGGTGCGTCGAGCGCGTCCGCCACCTGGTAGCCGACGGGGACGCCATCCCGAGGGAGGCCGAGTACGACCGATCGGGCACCGCCGAAGCACTCGAGCCGCTCGGCCAGGAGTTGACCGGCTTCCACCCGGTCGGCGAACTTCGGGTTCGGGGTCGAGCTCAGGGTCGGGAACGGACTCCGGTTCGGGAACGGGGCGATCGCAGGCTTCCTCTCGGTCCTGTCACCCATTGGGCCTCCTGCATCCACGCCTCTCCATAGTCAACGTTTCGGGGCCGGGGATTGCAGTACCGAAGGACCCAACCGGCGGCAGGTCCTGCACAATCCGAGGGGTGGTGAGGGGTGGGACCCGTCGAGTTTCGCCACGGTCGTACTATCGGCTCATGGGTCGGGACGGCTCACGGCCCGACCCATGAGGAGGTGGTGCATGCAGGCTGGACTGCTCATGGCCTGGAGGTCCGATCCGAACCCCGACGGAGGGGACACCGCGGTCCTGTGCCGCCGGACGACATCTCGACGACCGGCGCCTGAAGGCCGGCCCGGGGAACCGTCGACGTGACCGGCACCATGCGCGCCTGGGCGGTCGGTACGCCCGGCCCGATCGACGGCGGCCCGCTCGAGCGCCGTCGAGCGTCCGATCCCCGAAGCGGGACCCGGTGAGGTCCGGGTCAAGGTGACGGTCTGCGGCGTGTGCCGCACCGACCTCCACCTGGCCGAAGGCGACCTCACACCCCACCACCCGGGGGTGGTGCCAGGTCATGAGGTCGTTGGACTGGTGGAGCGCCTCGGCCCGGGCTGCACCCGCCTGAGCGAGGGCGACCGGATCGGGATCCCGTGGTTGGCCCGAACGTGCGGGATCTGCCGATTCTGCCGGGCGGGCGACGAGAACCTGTGCACCGACCCCCTGTTCACCGGGTGGGATGTGGACGGCGGGTATGCCGAGTACGCGGTGGTCGACGAGAGGTTCGCCTACCCGCTGCCCGACTCGCTCCCCGATCTGGATGCCGCCCCCCTGCTCTGTGCCGGGATCATCGGCTACCGGGCACTGAAGCGGGCGGAACTGCCGCCGGGTGGTCGGCTCGGGATCTACGGGTTCGGTGGCTCGGCCCATCTGACAGCCCAGGTGGCACTGGCGGCCGGGGCCACCGTGCATGTGATGACCCGCTCCCCTGAGGCCCGGGCACTGGCAATGGAGCTGGGCGCGGCCAGCGCTGGTGACGCCGCCGACCCGCCGCCCGAGCCCCTGGACGCCGCCATCCTGTTCGCCCCGGTGGGCAACCTGGTCCTGGCGGCACTCGAAGCGCTCGATCGTGGGGGCACCCTCGCCATCGCGGGAATCCACCTGTCGGACATCCCGTCCCTGGACTACCAGCGGCACCTCTTCGAGGAGCGGACGTTACGCAGCGTCACCGCCAACACACGAGCCGACGGCGAGGAGTTCCTCGAGCTGGCGGCGCGTATCGGCATCCGCGTATCCGCCGTTCCCTACGAATTCGATGAGGCGGATCGGGCGCTCGCCGACCTGGCCCACGACAGGGTGACCGGCGCCGCCGTGCTCCGACTTCCGGACACACCCTGACCGATCGACACATCTCCACACAGATCGGCGACGCCAATCGTCACGGAAGCTAGCTAGCGGGTCTGCCGGAGATCGACTGCGTCGAGGGAACCGGGGTCGGCGTGGTGGGGCCGGTGGTCGTGGTCGTGGTCGACGACGAACCGCCTGGCGGCGTTGTTGTCGTTGTCGTCGTTGTCGTTGTCGTTGTCGTAGTCGCCGGAATGATCGGCGCAACCGGCTTCCCCGGGGTAACCGGCGTCACGGGTGCCACCGGCGAAATCGGGGTCATGGTCGAGCAGGCCGGAGCCGCGGAGACACCCTGGCTGACGGGAACGGTGGAGATCGAGGTGCCGGCTCCGTCGAGGCCGACAACTGACATCCCGCCCACCAGGGTCGAGCCGGCGACGGCCAGGATGACCACTCCCGAGGCTGGTTTCATGACGTCCATCACTGTGCCGGTCGAAGACACCAGCCGAACGGACGAGACGTTGCCGCCTGCCGCGACCGCCACCCATCCGACCGGTCCTCCTTCCGACTCCCCGAAGGAGCCGATGGTGAGGATCTGAATCGAGTTCTGGCCCGCCGAGACACTGGTCGGAGTGTCGACGGTGGCTGACGACACGGCAAGGACCGTCGACATCTCCAGGATCATCTCCTGGCACTGGTTGGGAACCGCCGCGCCAGTGCCGACCGTCGTCGCCGGCTCGCTCACCTCCGACGGGAGCGTCACCGCGGTGGAGGCAGAGCCGGCGGCGCCGGAGGTGGCTGCGGAGCCAGAGGTGCCAGAGGTGCCAGAGGAGCCAGAGGAGCCGGCGGTGCCAGAGGAGCCGGAGGAGCCGGAGGAGGACGAGGCCCCCGGCATCAGCGGCTCGTGCACCGGCTGTGCGCACATGACCGCCGGCGGACACGGCGGCGATCCGGGCACGGTTCCGAGTGCGGCACCCGATGTGTAGGCCCGGATGGTCACGCCCGATGTGGTTGTGCGGGTGAACAGCGGCGTGAACGATTCGGCGGGGACGGTGCCCGGCACCTCGACACCTTCGGCCGGCCCGCCGACGGCGACCGAGCCGCCGGACGCGGCTGGCACGGCCCCGGCAGCCCGCACGGCGGGAGTCGGGCTGGAGCCGGCCACGGAGATGCCGGTCAGGAAGCCACCACCGGTGAGCACCGCCACCACGGCCACCAGGCTGGCGATCAATGGGATGCCGAGGCGCTGTCGCCCCGCCGATCGCTCCACGAAGGCCGTGGGATCGGGTTCGGCCGTCACCCGGTCGGCCCGGTCGGCCAGGTGGGAGCGGAGTCGGTCCTCGAATGGGTCGGTCATGGTTCGATCACCTTTCTGAGGTCGACGAGCGCGCGGCTCACCAGCGAACGGACGGTCCCTTCCCGGCAACGCAGCGCACGGGCGATGTCGGCATCGGGGAGGTCGCCGTAATAGCGGAGCACGACGGCGGCGCGCTGACGGGCCGGCAGGGCGGCGAGCGCATCCTCGAGCTCGTCGGCACCGAGCTCGGAGGGTCGCGACGGAGGTTGGGGATGGCGTCTGGTCACCGCCATATGGCGGTGGTGGGAGGCACAGGCGTAAACGATGCTGCGTCGGATGTAGGGGAGGGGCTCGCGGACCGACGCCCAGCGCCCGTGCAGCCGGACGAAACAGTCCTGCACGAGGTCGGGGGCATTGTCTATCGACCCGCTCAGCAGTGTGGCCAGCCGGACGAGCTCCGTGTAGTGGTCGGCATAGAAGTCGCCGAACGTGACCGTGTTCGCCACCGGCGCCAGCACGGCCGGGGGGGTGATGGAGAATAGGAGTGACGGCCGGTGCCGGAACCGATCGGGATGCCGGGGCGGTCGCCGGCCGCTCAGGAACATCGGGCCATCTCGCCGCTCTCGACCTCGTCCACGAAGCTTCTCACCTCACCCATCACCAATTACGACGCCCGCACCGTTCAGGACGTTGCGTGAATTCTCACTTGCCTGCCTGCCTGGCTGCCGGTCCGCCGGTCTGCCTGCGTGCCTGCCGATCTTTCGGTCGACTGATCGGTCAGCCGGTCAGCCGGTCGGGACAGGGAGTGACTAGGGCGTGGCCACAGGCTCCGGCGATGGGTCGGGGAGGACGGGCGTCCGCCACGGTGCCGGGAACGTCGCCGCGGATGACGTCGGGGTATCGCTGGGCGTCGAACCCGGCAACGAAGCCGCGTACCGCCTTCGGGAGCTGGACGATGAGCCGACCGCCGGGTCGGGTCCCGTCTTGTGCAGCAAGCGTGAGCACAATCGTGCAAGGACCGACAGCTACGGAGCGGATCCTGGGGTCGGCCTGCAAGAGCGCTCTGGTGAAGACGGCGATGGCGCACGAGGAATTGCTGCGGGGGACTCCCAACACCCCGACCTGGCGCAACGAGTCCGCCACCTCGTCCGGATTCCGTCCGAGACCGTCGAGAAGTGCACCGGCACGCTTCTTGATCTGTCGCAGATCACCCATGGGCACTCCTCGCATGCACGCATGCCACCTGGGCGACAGCGGCGAACTCCCTGATGGACAATCATACGTGTCTTAGCCGACGCCACATGACCCAGCCGGAGATGCCGACGACCTGGATCCGGGCCATCGGATCCCGGCCATCGGAGGGAGTGGGTACAAAGGGAAGTGGAGATGGACGAGCAGCGCTACGGGTGGGGAGTCCTGACCGCCACCAGACGAACCCGTCCCGACCGACGGTGCCGGCCTGCAGCCCTCAGATGGGGCCGGCCTGCAGCCGCAGCATGTCGGTGGCACCTGCGCCGTCGACGGCGATCACCTGGCCCGATACGAACCGGGCCATCGGGCTGCAGAGGAACAGGGCGAGGTAGCCGATGTCTGATCCGTGGCCGTGGCGTCCCAGCGGATTGGTTGGCTGTGGTGTGCTCCCCGGCACCGATTCAGCGAACCGCTTGAGACCCTCGGTCCCCAACATCGAGCCCGGCGCAATGGCATTCACCCGGATCCCATAAGGGCCCCACTCGACGGCACAAGTCCTGGTCAGTGAGTCCACCCCGGACTTGGCGGCGGCCACATGGGCCTGATAAACCACGCCACGCTGCTCGAACGGCGCACTGATGTTCACCACCGACCCGCCGTGCTCCCGGAGCCAGGCATCGAACGCGACCTTCGTCACGTTGTAGGTGCCGAGCAGGTCGATGTCGACGATCGCCTTGAAGCCGTTGGGCGAGATCGCCGACATCGGGGCGGGAAAGTTGCCCGCGGCGTTGTTGACGACGATGTCGAGTCTGCCCCGGTCGGCCACGACCCCGTCGACCACTGCCCGGACGGCGTCTGCGTCCCGGACGTCGCATACTCCGAAGCTGGCGTCGACGCCCCCGGTGGTCAGTTCGCCGACGGCCGCCTCGAGGACGTCCTGTTTGCGGCTGGCCAATACCACCGACGCCCCATGGGCACCCAGCACCTTGCAGATTTCCTTGCCGATCCCCGTTCCTCCACCGGTGACCAGAGCGACCTGACCAACCAGCACATCCGATACAAAGGAGCTCGGTGCCACCAACCCGGTTGATTCGTCCACGCGTCCCTCCCTGTCAGTCCTGTCCGGCGGGGCACGGTACCCCGACATCGGACCATCTGCCGGCGTCGGACCACCCGACGGAGCGTCGAAGCCATGGCGAGGAACCCGCCTCGCCCCCTTGCCCCGCCCTGAACTGCGGACAGCCAACCGCCGCCCGGTCATTCGCCTGTCCGGTCAACACTTGGTGCAGCCCTGTCCCAGGCACGGGCCAGAGGGGTTGCAGGAATCCACTGGTAAGCCGCCGACACAGAGGGTAAGAACAGGCAATGGGAGGTTGGTCGCGAAGCGGGGTGAGTGATGACCACTGATCCCATGCGCCGTTTGGGCGACGACGAAGTCGGCAACTCTGTGGTGGACGACGCGCTGCAGCTGCCCCCCATTCCGCAACTCCGTCGGTGTGGCGCCCTGCGGGATGTCGGCGAAGGACCTTGGATCGGCACGATGGCATGCTGCACCCGGCCGGTCGGCCACGAGGGCGGTCACGCCATGCCGCTGGGCGATTCCGGCTCTCCCTCGTATTGGGAGGAGCGCTGGGAATAGCTGGGGTACCCGGGAATAGCTGGGATTAGGGGAGTGAGTGGACGCGCAGTCGGCGACCCACCTCGGAAGCACCGCCCCGCCCCATGTGCCAGCATGAGCGCACAACGCCCGGGGAATCCCGGGCAGGGCTCCGGGGGAGTGTCATGGAGGACCTGTCGGGCAAGGTAGCGGTGGTGACCGGAGGTGCGGCCGGCATCGGCCGGGGCATCGTGGGGGCGCTCCTCGACGAGGGCTGCCGGGTGGTGATCGCTGACATCGAGGCCCCGGTGCTGACCGAGACCGTCGCCCGGATGGCTGACCGGGGCGACGTCCGCGGCGTCGTGACCGATGTCTCCGACCCCGTCTCGGTAGCAGCGCTGGCCAACCAGGTCTACGACGAGCTCGGCTCCTGCCACGTGCTGTGGAACAACGCGGGGGTGACCTCGGGCGGCGGGGGCAACCCGTGGGAACAGGAGCCGAACGACTGGCGGTGGTGCTTCGGCGTCAACGTATTCGGCACCGCCAACGGCGTCCTCGAGTTCGTGCCCCGGATGATCGCCGGCGATGAGCCGGGGGTGGTGGTGACTACATCGTCGGGCGACGGCGGCATCGCCCCGGTCCCCTACGCCTCGGTATACGCCTCGTCGAAGGCCGCCATCAGCTGTTTCACCGAGGCCCTCGCCCACCAGTTCGTGGCCCAGAAGACCAAGCTGCGGGCGGCAGTCTTCTATCCCTCGGGTGGGCTCCTGGAGACCGGCCTGTGGGAGGCCCAGCGCAACCGTCCGACGGAGCTGGCCCGGGTCAGACCGCGACCGCCGGCCCCGGGGACCACCTTCGCCGAGTTCAAAGCGGCGCTGGCCGCCGCCGGTCGCCCCACCGATACCGTCGACCTCGACGAGCTGGGCCGGTTCGCCGTCCAGGGGATCAAGGACGGGAAGTTCGTGATCAGCCACGGCCTGGACCGGGCCGGGACGCTGCTGCACGCCCGCGCCGATGCCATCGCACTGGGCGAGCTGCCGCCATCGGCGCTCGATGGACTGGCCTGAGCGGTGTCCAGTCTCCGTCCATCGATGACCTGTCGTCCGGTGACCCGGCACCGCCGAACAAGGGGGATCTGATGTCCACCGACCCGGCACCGGACCACCGGTACACCGTGATCAGTGCCGACGCCCACGCCGGCGCGGACGTCGCTGACTACCGGCCCTACCTCGCCAGTCGCTGGCACGACGAGTTCGACGCCTGGGCGGACACCTACGTCAACCCCTTCGCCGACCTGCTCGCCCCGACCGCGTACCGCAGCTGGGACTCGGAGAGGCGGTTGGCCGAGAACGACGCCGACGGGATCACCGCCGAGGTGCTGTTCCCCAACACCGTCCCACCTTTCTTCGAGGAGGGGAGCCTGGTGGCGCTCCCACCGACCCCGACCGACTACGAGCGACGGTGGGCCGGGCTCCAGGCCCACAACCGGTGGCTGGCCGACTTCTGCGCCAAGGTGCCCGGTCGCCGGGCCGGTGTAGCCCAGATCTTCGCCAACCGGATCGAGGACGCCGTCGCCGAAGTCCGCTGGGCCGCCGAGCACATCCGCCCGTTCGGCGGCATCCTCCTGCCGTCGCTGCCACCCGGGGCCGGCCTACCCGGACTGTGGGACGAGGCCTACGAACCGCTGTGGGCGCTGTGCGAGGAGTTCGATGCTCCCGTCAACATCCATGGCGGCGGCGGGCTGCCCGACTACGGCGACGCCGAAGTGTCCCGGGCCATCATGCTGATCGAGCTGCCGTGGTTTTCGCACCGATCCGCCTGGCACCTGATCTTCGGTGGGGTACTGGAGCGTCATCCCGGGCTCAAGGTCGTACTGACCGAGCAGGGACTCGGCTGGCTGCCCCGGGGCCTCGAGACCCTCGACTGGTTCTACGGCCGGATGACCATGGGCGGGGCGGCAGAGGCCAACTTCTTCGGGGCGGCGGCAAAGGGCATGTCCATGACCCCGTCGGAGTACTTCGCGCGGAACTTCACCGTGGGAGCGAGCTTCCTGCGGGCCAGCGAGTCGGCCGTGCGCCACGAGGTCGGGGTCGAGCGGATCATGTGGGGTGCGGACTATCCCCATTCGGAGGGCTCGTTCCCCTACAGCCGCGAGGCGCTACGCGCCGCATTCGGACAGTGCGATCCCGCAGAGACGAAGCTGATGCTCGAGGACAACGTCGCCCGCATCTACGGATTCGACCTCGAGGCACTGCGGACCATTGGCGATCGGATCGGGCCGACCGTGGCCGAGGTGGCGAACCCGCTGGCCGTCGAGGATTACCCGACCGACTCGACCTGCAACGCCTTCGACCGCCACCAGGTACTGCGCTCCTGGTGAGGCGCCAGCCTCAGGCTGGGGACTGTGGGGCTGGACGCCGGGGACCGTAGGGCTTGAGGCCGGGGACTGTGGGGCTTGAGGCCGGGGACTGCAGGGCTCAGCCCGGCGACTGCACCCCGTACTCCGCCTTCCACCACCGGGCCTCGGCACGTTCCTTCGGATCGCTGCGCAAAGTCGGGTCCTGGCCCAACGACTCGGGTGTAGGGCCGATGCTCTTGGCAATGGGGCGCAGTTCATCCAGGTCGAACCCGTAGACCCGTGCCGCGGTCAGACCGAGTAGTTCGGCGGTGTCATCGACCGGCACCCCGGCGAAGTCAGCCCGCAGCTTGGCTGCGGTGTTCGGCCAGGTGCCCTCGGGGTGGGGATAGTCGGTCCCCCACATGACCACGTCGGTCCCGATGACGTACCGGCGACGGATCTCCTCTTTCGACATGGTGGACGCACCGATGAAGATGTTGGTGCCGAAGTAGTCCGAGGGGAGCTTCGAGATCTTGCCCTTCAATATGCTGGCCAGCTTCTTGGTGGTATGCCCGCCGCCCATGTACTGGTCCCACTTCCACATCATGTCCGGTGCCCAGTAGGCGGCGGCCTCGGTGACCACGAACTTGAGGTCCGGATAGCGCTCGAAGGCTCCCCCGAACAGAAGGTGCCATGCCGGCCGGACCGTCCACCAGACCACCTCGGCCAGGTAGACGCCGGTGTTGTCGCCGTACTCCTCCATCGGTGCCTCACCCGAGTGGGTGTGCACCGGGAGCCCGGCTTCGGCGCAGGCCGCCCACACCGGGTCATAGGCGGCGTCGTTATACGGGACCCGGTCCCGCCACATGGTCGGGATCATGATCCCCCGAATTCCGGGCTGGGCCGCCACCCACCCGATCTCCGACACGGCGCGATCGATGTCATGGGTGATCGGCACCAGGGCGATGCCGCCGCGTCGGTGCGGCGAGTGCGAGCACATCTCGGCCAGGAACCGGTTGTGAGCGTGGGCGCCGGCGAAGGCGAGCTCGGGATCGGCGATGGCGCCGGCGAAGAGGCCGGCCCCGAAGGGCGGCGAAGCCATACCGGTGACGGCATCGGCGTCAGCGAACAGGACGTCGGCCGCCACCCCGTCCGAGTCGAGCTCCTTGTCGCGCACGGCCGGATCGAAGGCACCCTTCAGGCCCTCTTCGTTGTCCGTCTCCCAACCCATGATGTAGTCGTAGTTGAAGGCCAACGACTGTTCGCGATGGGCGGTCCGTTCGGCCAGGTACTCCTCGAAGGCCGGGTGGTACTTCGACTCGAGGTACGGCCGGTAGTCCTCGCAGGCCAGGCCGGCGTGGCCGTCGGCCGACACCACGATGTAGCGGTCAGTGGCGGTCGAGGGGATGTCATTCACGATCTCGCCCCCAACACGCTCAGGTCGTCGTAGCGCTGATGCATGAACGGGGCCAGCCATTCGGCCGGCACGCGCTCCATGATCCGACCCTCCTGCGACGAGGCGATCTCGGCGTACTCGAACGAGAGGACCTCCTCGACCGGGAAGTCGGCGATGGGGTCGAGCGGGGCCTCGAGCAGCTTGCACTCGCCGGTCACCTGACGGACCACCCGGGCCGTCTCGTGCCGGCGGCAGTAGACGAGGGCCGGGTCGCTGTCGAGGCCGACGCCGGACGGGTCCGGCAGGCCCTTGAAGTAGAAGTCGAGCTTGTCGATCTCATATCCGGGGCCCTCGGGTCCCAGGGTGCCGGTCAACTCGGCCACCTTCGATCCCATCCGGGATACCTGGGCAGACGAGCGCGTCGCCGTCGCCGTCGCCGTCGACGTCGACGTCGAGGGAGAGTTGGGCGATCTTCTTCGGCTCGCCGAATGTCTCGCGTCCGCCGATCGTCGCCTGCTCGGTGCTCATCGGCATGAACAGGGCGTATTCGCCGTCGACCTGTCCGTGACGCGCACGCACGCCGAACCAGCCGGCACCGAACGTCGGCAATCCCGTCCCCATGTCGACCACGGCGATCCGGAGTCGCGCCGTCGGGTCTGCAGGCTCCAATGGACGGGGCAGCACGGCGGCGATGGCCGCCGGGTCGGTCCGGAAGACGACCGTCACCGCCTTCGACCAGATCGGGCTCCGCGTCGCCTCGACCTCGCGGTTTGACCGTTGCTCCACGGCGCGGGCCCCGTAGCGAACATCTCCCATAGCCATTCCCTCCCCCGGCGGCACGGCCGCCACCAAGCAGAGTGTGGCACGCCCGGCTCCGGCCCGCCCGGCTCCGGCACGCCCGGCTCCGGCACGCCCGGTTAGTGGCTGGGGCGAGAAGACGGCCTGCGCTACTTCGTGCAGCCCGGGGAACATGCAGGGGCGCCCGAATGCAGCCGTGCCTGCGTCCCAGGCGCCATGCTCAAGAATTTGTTGACAAGTGACGACACGCCTATATGCGCCGTACACTGCTCAACCGGCGACGTAATACCGGGCCCTATGCGCTGACCCCGGTCACCCGCTCAGAGATAGCGGTGTGGGTGACCCTGGCGGCGCTGGGTGCGATCGTCACCGCATACTTCGTGTCCATCCTCATTCGTGGAACGTCCTCGTATTGGACCTGGCTGGACGGCTGGGTCGTGTGCGCTGTCGAGCTCATCGCCTCATCCCTCTGCCTGGCCCGGGGGTTGGTCCGTCGACCGGGACGATTGGCGGCCGTCTTCCTCGGCTGCAGCCTGCTGGCGTGGGCGCTCGGCGACGTCGTCCTGACGGCACAATCGATCGGCGGTGCCACTCCTCCATCTCCCTCCGTCTCCGACGTCTTCTATATCGCCTTCTACCCGCTCGCCTATGTCGCCGTCGTGCTGTTCATGCGCGTCCAGGCGCGGCGGATGACGACGACGAACTGGCTGGACGGCGCGATCGCCGGATTCGGCGCGTCGGCGGTGTGCGCCGCCTTGATATTCCGCGGTCCATTTCCGACGAGCTCGGCGGGAGCGGCAGCCACCATCACCAATCTCGCCCTACCGATAGGAGACGCTCTTCTGCTGGGCTTCGTGGTCGGAGGCTTCGCGGTCCTCTCCGGACGCAGCAAGGCGCCGTGGGTCCTTCTCGCCGTCGGCATGGGTCTGAATATCTTCGGTGACTCGTCGAACTTCCTGAGCAGCTCATTCGGAGCCACTCCGGTGGGCATAACGCTCAATGCCATCGCCTGGCCCACCGCCATCGTGCTCATGTCCATGGCGGTGTGGCTGCGGTCACGGCCACCCAACCCGCTGGCAATCGAGAAGCCCACCGGCTTCCTGCTACCCACATTCACCGCCTCGGCCGCACTGGTCATCCTCTTCATCGGCACGCTGTACCCGATCGGGCGGTTCTCGCTCGCCTTGGCCGGAATGACCCTCCTGTTCGTCTGTGCCCGACTGGTGCTCTCGGTGCGCAGCCTCGAGTCCCTGAGTCAGGAACGTCAACGCCAGGCCGTAACCGACGAGCTCACCGGTCTATGGAACCGGCGACACCTCTTCAATGTCCTCGACAACTTCTTCAGTCAGTACGATGAGCCCGGAGGCGAGGAGAGCCTGGCCTTCCTGTTCGTCGACCTGGACCGGTTCAAGGAGATCAACGACTCGTTCGGGCACCCGGCGGGGGACGAGCTACTGCGCCAGTTGGGGGGTCGCCTCGAAGGATCACTACGCGATGGCGATCTGTTGGTCCGCCTCGGCGGCGACGAATTCGCGGTGGTGCTGTCCGGAGGGGACTCCGAATACGCAACAGCGGTAGCCGAACGCCTGACCGAAAGCCTTCTCGAGCCGTTCGCACTCAATTCGGTCAACGCCAGCATCGGGGCGAGCATCGGCATCGCCCTGGCTCCGACCGATGCCACCGACAGCGCGCGCCTGGTCTGGTGTGCCGATGTGGCCATGTACCGGGCCAAGCTCGGTGGTGTCCCCTACGCGAGCTTCGTCCACAACCTGGACGAAGAGCACAACCAGATGCGCCTGATGGAGGAGCTCCACACCGCCATCGACGACAACCAGCTGGTACTCCACTACCAACCGCAGCTCGACCTACGCACACGAGAGGTCATGGCCGTGGAAGCCCTGGTGCGGTGGGTCCACCCCCGGCTCGGACTGGTTATGCCCGACCAGTTCCTGCCCCTGGCCCAAGAGGCCGGGCTCATGCAGCGAATAACGGCGTGGGTCCTGACCACCGCTGTCGCCCAGTGCGCCACGTGGCGGGCAGCTGGACAGCTATCCGCCGTGGCGGTCAACGTCTCCCCGTCCAACCTTCTCGAGCCAGGTTTCGTCGAAACCGTCCAGCGGGTGCTCGAGGACTACGACCTGCCGGCCGAGGGACTCGTCCTCGAGATCACCGAGACCAGTGTCATCGCCGAGTTCGATATCGCCCGACGGGTCATCGAGGAGTTGCGCGACATCGGAATCGTGGTGTCCATCGACGACTTCGGTGCCGGGGTCACTTCGCTCGCCTATTTGAGCGATCTGGCTGTCCGCGAACTCAAGCTGGATCGCTCCTTCATCATCAGGATGACCGAGGGCACCGGGCTCCGCGACCTCGAACTGGTGCGGTCCACCATCGAGCTCGGTCACTCCATGGGCCTGCGCATCGTGGCCGAGGGCATCGAGGATCCCGACACGCTGGAGATGCTCGCCGAGTTCGGGTGCGACATCGCCCAGGGCTACTGCATCAGCAGACCCAAGCCGGCCGACGAGCTCGCCTTCCGGCCAGGCTCACCGGTCGAGATCGAGGAAAAGAGCTCAACCTCCATGTGAACCGCCGGCCCGGCGGTGGCAGGATGCTTCGGGACGCGCGCAACGCCATCGACAGCCGGAGGAGCCACCGCATGACGAGAAATCCTGCACGCCGGGTCTGTTGGGACGGCCCAACAGGCGACACGGAATCCGACGACTACATGGTCGAGCGGTGATCCTCGACCGCTTCGACCTCACCGGACGGGTGGCTGTGGTCACCGGGGCCGGGCTCGGGATCGGTCGGGGCATCGCCATCGGACTGGCTGAGGCCGGAGCCGACGTCGTCGTTGCCGCCCGTACCGGGTCGGATCTCGAGGAGGTGGCGGACCGGATCCGGGCTCTCGGACGCCGGGCGCTGGTCATCCCGACCGACGTGACCGACCGGGACCAGTGCGAACGCCTCATCGTCAGCGCGGTCGAAGAGTTCGGACGGCTCGACATCCTGGTCAACAATGCCGGAGGGGCGATGCCCCGGGCCGCCGTCGACACGAGCGAAGGGTTCATGGCCCGTGCCTTCGCTTTCAACGTCACCGCGCCACTGACTCTCACCAAGCTGGCGGCCCGCCAGATGGTGGACACTGTGGGGTCCGGTTCAGTGGTGAACATCTCGTCGCGCTCGGCGAGCATGACTCAGCCGATGTTCGTGGCCTACGGGGCGGCCAAGGCGGCACTCGACCGGATGACCAAGAACATCGCATCCGAGCTCGCACCCCGGGTACGGGTCAACGCCCTCGATGTCGGCGGCGTGGCCACCCGCTCGCTCGAAATCGTGCTCACCGACGACGTCCTGCGCCGACAGTTCCTCGAGGGCACCCCGATGAAGCGGGCCGGTGAACCCGAAGACATCGCTTGCGCTGTCTTGTACCTGACGTCGGATGCTTCGTCGTGGGTCACCGGCAAGGTGTTCGAGATCGACGGTGGCACCGAGGCGCCTGCCATGGTGGTGCCTATGGAACCCTTCGAACCGACTCCGACTCCGGTGGTCGACCCCGCGTGACCGGACTCGACCCGACCCCGCCTGGGCCGATGACCGGGCTGTCCCACGTGCAACTGAACGTGACGGACCCGGAGGCGAGCGCGGCGTGGTACATGTCGGCGCTCGGGCTCGAGGTCTTCGATTCGCACCCCGGGGACCCCGGGGATCCCGGCATCGGCTACGTGGCCCTGCGCCATCGCCCGTCGGGTGTGGTGATCGTGCTCACCCGGCGGGGCGGAGGGGATCCGGACCATGCCGCGGGTGTCCTCGACCATCTCGCCTTTGCGGTTCCCGACGGGGACGCGCTTGCGGCCTGGGCCGAGCACCTTGCGGCCATCGGTATCGAGCATCCCGGTGTCGTGGCCGAAAACGGGAACCCGTCGCTGCAGCTGCGTGACCCGGACAGCATCGCGGTCGAGCTGGTGGCACCCCGTCCCCGCAAGGCATGACCGGGCGGTGGACCGCGGACGACATAACACCGTCGCCCGCCTCTAATGTGACCGACGGATCGAGGAGGGCCGATGAGCACGAGTGGCGACGGGACGGTTGACGGGACGGTCCATGGGACGGTCCATGGGACGGTCCATGGGACGGTCCATGGGACGGTTGACGGGGCGGTCCTCGACCCCGGGCGTTTCGCCGATCATCTGGCGATCCAGGATCTGGCCACTGCCTACGCCTACGCCGTGGACGACCGCGACTGGGTTCGCTGGGAGTCCCTGTTCCTGCCAGATGCCCTCGTCGACTACACGTCAGCGGGAGGTATTGCCGGCACTCCAAAAGAGGTGGGTGCCTGGATGCCCGACGCCATGTCGGTGTTCGTCTTCTGTCTCCACACCACCTCGACCCACGAGATTCGATTCTCCGGGCCGGACCAGGCCAGAGGGCGGGTCCACGTGTTCAACCGCAACGGCGTCGAGTGGAACGGATCACCGGAGCTCTTCGACGTGGGGGCCGTGTACGACGACACCTACGCCCGGGTCGGCTCCCAGTGGAAGATCGCCAGCCGGATCGAACACACCACTTATGTTGCCGGCGGGGGTTTCGCCCAGATGATCCTGGCCATGACCAGAAAGTCCAGTGGCGACGGTCCGGTGCCGTTCGGCTGATCGACCACTCGATCGTTTCGCCGGGCTCGACCGTCTCGTGATGACGGCCTTGCATCCAATTGGTCGGTGAACACGGAGATGCGTTGGGCGAAGCATGCCCTTCCCGTTCAGGTTCCCTGTCCGCTGGCTACGCCGCCTGCAGCCTTTGCTCTCTGGGTGCGAGGCATTCGCTCGTGCAGGCGGTCGAGTCCCAGGTCCGGTTCCTGGCCGAATTCGGGCATCGGGGTGAAGGTCCAGGTCGGCGATCCGTCATCCTCGATCCTGGTCCGCTCCAGGGTCCACCCCTCATAATTCTTGAGGAAATGGTGGTGATGACACAGGAGGACAAGATTGCTTGCAAGTCCTCAATCGGACCTCGTGCTAAAGCGACTCACTGAGTCCTTTCTTCACCAGGTTTCCGTAATGGTAGGCAACCTTTCGAGCACCTAGGAGGGTTGAAGTAGGTAATGGACCGACCTCGGCAACAGAGCCAGCCCCGGATTGACTTCGACCACTTCGTCGCCCAGTCGGCAGATCCTCTTCTGCGGTCGGCCTACCTGATCACGGGGGACTTCGCAGAGGCGGAAGACCTGGTTCAGGAGTGTCTGTTCAAAATCGCCCGCCGATGGCCACGGGTCAAGAAAATGGAACGGCCCGTCGGGTATGCGCGCACGGTGCTCGTCCACCTTGCAATAGACGAAGGGAAGCGGCGGAGCCGGCGGCGCTCAGAGCTCGGGTCCGAAGCGAACGGACTCCTCGAGGTGCACCGCGACGAAACCGCCGTGCGCAACCTTGGACGCGTCGAGGCTAATACCGACCTGCTGGGGGTGCTCAGAGAGCTGCCTCCGAGGCAACGCGTCGCCCTCGTGCTTCGATACTTCGATGACCTGAGCGAAGCGGAGGTCGCGGTCGTCATGGGTTGTTCGGTGGGGACCGTAAAGAGCACCACGTCGCGAGCCCTCGGGCGCCTACGTCAGGAGGTCGAAGTCACGGGGGCGGCATCCGAAATTACGGCAGAAGGCACGCAAGCAAACGGCACTAACGGGTCGTCGCGGCCAACCGACCTCAGAACGGCCGTGCTCTCGCATGCCCGGCCAGACGTGAACGCAATCGCACAAGCTACGACACAAACAGCTGAAGGGAGCACCGCACTATGAAAACGCCATTGGAAGAGGAACTGATCTCCGCGCTCAGAGGTCGCGCGGCAGCGCTGCCGATAACCGCATCGGAGAATCTGTGCTCCGTGAATTACCACCCACGCCGGCATCGCCCTGCCGCGCCTGCGGCACTCGGCGCCACTGCTGTCGGTGCTGCTGCGGCAGGAACCGCCCTGGTAGTCGCTCTCGGCGGGGCTGCTCCCGCTTACGCGGGCTGGAGCGCTGCGCCAACCGCGGCCTCGTCCTCACCATCGTCGCAGGCCGACCAGAGTTGCCTGGGCGCGCTTTCCTCTCAACAGCCCGCTGGCCGCCAGCTCGGCTCCGGACCCTGGCAGCCTCTGCTCACCGACGTGCGCGGCCCGTTTACGGTGGCGCTCTACCAAAACGACAGCGCCTACATGGGCTGCTTCACCAGCTCCTCCTTCACGCAAGTGACCCAGGTAGGCTCAAATGGCGACACGAACGGCGTGCTCAGGATCAGCGGCTCTGGCACTGGCAGCCCCGTACAGGGCCTTTCGACGATGACGGTAGGCGGTACCACCTCCGGCGATCTCCAAAACGTCGTACAGTCCCATCTCTCCACGGCTGACGGTCCGTATACGCTCGTCGACGGGCGAGTCGCGTCAGGAGTGACGGGCGTCACTCTCGTGCTGGATAACGGGCAGGACGTCGTGGCCACCGTGGCCGACGGGTGGCTTCTTGCCTGGTGGCCCCGCGACGTCGCGGCGAACTCGTCGCAGGTAACCAACGAGTCCGGGACGAAATCCGAGGCTCTCGTCTCATCGACCAAGGGACCGCCAACGCACCCCGTCCCTGGTTCGTGCACGCCGACCACGACTCCCGTCGGAACCAACGGAGTAGTCCACTGCGCCAACTCTGGCGGTGGAAGCTTGGGGTCAGGGAACTAGTCAGTGAATTCTGCCAGCACCAACAGCGGCCAGTACGTTCAAAGTCCCAGGTCCGGTTCCTGGCCGAACTCGGGCATCGGGGTGAAGGCCCAGGTGGGCGATCCGTCATCCCCGATCCCGGTCCGCTCCAGGGTCCACCCCTCGTAGGTCTTCAGGTAGTGGTGGTGATGGCACAAGAGGGCAAGATTGTCGAGGGCCGTCGGGCCGCCTTGGGCGAAGGGGATCACGTGGTCGATCTCCAGCCCATAGGGCACCCCGCATCCAGGAACCACGCAGTGCCGGTCCCGATGGGCCAGGGCGGTGCGGAGTCGGGCGTTGATGGTGCGCCCGAAGTGGGAGACAGCGCGGATGTCCCCGGACCGGTGGAACACCAGCCGCAGGTAGGAGTCACTGGCCAGGTCACGGGCCATGGCCACCGGGATCGGCCCCTGGTTGTCGATCTCGCACGCTTCGCCGGCTTCGACCTGTCCCCGCAAGAGGGCATCGAGGTCGACCCGCACCACCAGTGAACAGGTCGGGGGACGATCGATGACATCCCGTTCGGGGCCGGTAGGTGCCCCGTCGGGGCCGACCGGTAGTCGGGGTGCGGTGCTTCCGGTTCTGTCTTTCCCGGTTCCGTCTTTCCCGGATGCAGGAGGTGGCGTCCCCCGGGCGGCGGTGATCGGTCGGTCGAACACCCCCGAGACGGTGTCCAGTTGCCGGGAGATGTGCTCATCGGGTGGCCCGGGGTCGTCGTCGTCCACCACGGTCGAGCCATCCCCGGCCAGGGTCCGACCGGTGACCAGGAGGAAGAAGGCGTCGGCTTGGAGGGCCCGGTCCGGCTCGGACCGGTCGTTCGGCTCGGAGTCGGTCGTATTGGCCCGGTCGGTCGAGTTGGCGTGGTCGGCCCGATCGGCCTGGTCGGTCGAGTCGGCCTGTGCCGCCTGGTCGGCCTTCCGGAGCTGGGAGACGGTGTAGCGCAGCTGCGCTAAGACCTTGGCCCCCCGGTCGGCGGTGTCGCGACCCTTGAAGCAGAAGGCACCCTCGCCGTCGAACCACGACGAGAAGTGACGGTTGCCGTGGACCCGGCGGGTGGCGGCCAACGGGTCATCGCCCGCAGAGGCCACCCGGGCCCGGTGGCACCGGTCTTTGACCGTGTGGAGGGGCGCATCGGCGGCTCCGGCCAACAGGGAGGCCTCCATGTCGGGATCGAGCACGGCCGCCCCCGACAGCTCGGTGACCTTGGGGCCCGACAACGTGCCACTCCGTAAGGCCTCTTCGGTGCCGGGGAGTTCCGGCAGGCGGCGGCCCACCTCCAAGGTGTTGCGGGCCTGGCCCACCGGGACCCCCTCCAGTTCGGCCAGCATGACCGCCGGGGAGCGGTGTCCACCGTCCCGCCACACCCCCGAGTCGTCGATCCGGGGAGCGAGCAGGGTCTTGGCTGCCATCGACAGCCGTTCGACTTCGGCGTACAGGCCATAGAGCCGAGCGGCGTCCCCTCCGGTCAGGCGATGGGGCTCCAGGGTGGCCACGGCAGCCGACAACAGCTCGATGGCCGATCTGACCGGGACCCCGACCCCGACCCCGACCCCGGATCCAGATCCGACCCCGTCCCCGCCGCCGGATCCGACCCCGCCGCCGGATCTAACCCCGACCCCGGATCCGGAGGTCTTGCCGGGCGTCGAAAATGACGGAGGTGCGTCGGCCAACACCCGGGGCATCGGTGCACCATCCGATCCCCACCCTGTCTGGTCTGCCCGCGCCGTTGATGTCACGACCGAATACTGGTCGAGGGGTGTGACACAGCGTTCCCCGGATTGACGACGGACGAGGGATTCGGGGTCAAGGCACGGCCAGCCATCCCGTCGATCCCGTCGGTTGCGGCAGTGCTCAGATGACTTCTGGAACGGGGAGTAGTCGATCGCGGAAGATCCGGAGTTCTCCGAGCCATCACGTGAATCTGGCTGCGAGTGGCAATCTCCTACGAGATGTCATCACCTGCGTCACCAAGGAGACCTGGCCCCGACGCAGATCAGGACGTGCCGGTCAACCGGTCTGGAACGCAGGTCTGGAACGCAGGACGAGGGCCCCGGTTGGAGGACCCTGCAGACCCCGGCCTCCGTTGAGACACCACCCGGTGCCCGGGCTCACCGAATGGGAGTCCCCAAAGGGCGGCCCGGATCGTCGGATCAGCTAGTCCTCATCCTTCAGCAACACGTCGCTCTGGGTCCGGGGGCCGGGCTCGTGCCAGGTCATTCCACAGTCGTCGCACCGGTGTGGGGGTGGGTGCCCGGGCGGCAGATCACACTCGCACTGGTCGACTTTGCGCGCCGTGGCAGCGCCGCAACCGCTCATCTCGGGTTCACCCGTGAATCCATGGTTCAACACTAAGGCGCGCGACCGACCGTGGGAGCGCGGCGGCGACGAGCTGGAAACTCATCGGACCCGGTATCGGGCTCCCGATCGGAGTCCCAATGTCAAAGGCGCCCAAACGGAGGCGGACGGCATTGGACAGTGCCAGAATCGACCGGTCGCCTTCGGCGCCCAGGATGCGATACCGATCGAATCGGCAAGGAGAGCCTCGCAATGGCAGGAGTGCACATCGTCACGGACAGTTCGTCCGACCTCACGTCGGAAGACCTGGAGGAGCTCGACGTGGAAGTGGTCCCGCTGACCGTCCGGTTCGGCAATCAGGAGTTCACCGACGGGCTCGACCTGACCGTCTCTGACTTCTACCGCCGGATGGCCGCCTCCGACGAGCTCCCCCAGACGGCCTGCCCATCCCCGGGCGACTTCGAGAAGGCGTTCACCCGGGCCGGAGACGCCGGTGCCGATGCGGTGGTGTGCGTGAACATCTCCAGTGACCTGTCGAACACATTGCAGTCCGCCCAGACGGCTTCGGACGCCCTGTCCGGCCAGATCCCTGTCCACGTGGTCGACAGCAAGTCGGTATCGAGCGGGCTCGGGACCGTCGTTCTGGAGGCGGCCAGGGCCGCCCGGGCCGCGGCGGATGCTGACGCAGTGCTCAACTTGATCCGCTCCCTCATCCCCCGGACCCACGTGATCGCCGCACTCAATACATTGGACAATCTGAAGAAGGGCGGGCGGATCGGCGGGGCCAGGGCCATGCTCGGCTCCATGTTGTCGATCAAGCCAGTGGTGGACATCACCGGCGGGACGGTCCTCGAGGCTGGGAAGCCCCGGACCCGTAAGAAAGCCTTGCAGATGCTGTACGAGCGGATGCTCGAAGCGGGTTCGATCGAGCACGTCGCGGTGATGCACGGCGGGGCACCCGACATCGGTGAATTCCTGGACATGATCGCCTCGCGGTTCCCCCGTGAGACACTCCGACTGGGCCAGTTGGGTGCCATCATCGGCACCCACGGCGGTGCTGAGATCATCGGGGTCAGCTGGGTAGCCGGTTCCTGAGCGACTCCAGCCGAGCCTGCTCAGCCTTCGTCGATGGCCCACCCGAGCTCATCGGCGAGCAACAGGAGCACCCTGTTGGGGAGGCGCTCGCCCCGCTCGAGAAGCTTTAGGCAGCCCTGCACATAGGCCTTACGTGAAGCCTCGATGTCCCGGGTCCGGTTGGGCACCGCGGTGAGGGGGCGGATGCCGATGATCTCGGCCATCTCCGCCGACCGGGTGGCCGGGTCGGGCTCGTCGAACAGCGAGTCGACGGCGCGGAGCATGTGGCGACTCGGCGGCGAGCCCTGCTCCCACCGGGCGACAGACTGCTGAGTGACGCCGAGCTGATCCGCCAGCTCGCGTTGGGTCATGCCGTGCCTCATGCGGTAGGCGCGGATCCGCTCAGCGAGCTCGTGGAGTGGTCCTTCTGTGTACTCACTTGTATCCACTAGTTGTCAACTTTACCGCCGTGCGTGTGCATCTGACAATGGGGGGCCTCAGCGGCCCACCAGCGGCTTGTCGAACTACAAGGATGTCGTTCACACTCGACGGATAAGTGTGGAGGTGCCCCAGCCACGTCCGTCGGAGCCCAATCGGCCATTCAGGGCGACGGTCGCCGGTCAGATAGAGCGCGCTGGCCAGGATCTACGGCGTGCGGCCCAATCGGTCGAGGAGAGGAATCGACGCTCGAACCCTGCAGATATCCACCTCCGGGTCGGAACCTGTTGGCCCGGGCGTGTGAGCTTGCGGCACTCCGGTCAGGGAACACGGGCTCCGGTACCCTGGCCCGATGGCTCCTCGAACCGCACCGTATGGGACCTGGAAGTCGCCGGTCTCCGCCGCACTGCTGGTTACCGACGCCGTCGCCCTGAGCGCGCCCATGGCCGACGGCGACGACGTCTTCTGGGTGGAGGGGCGCCCCAGCGAGGGAGGTCGCTGCGTTCTGGTGCGCCGCAGTCCTGACGGGACCGTGGAGGACGTGGTGCCCGAAGGTTTTTCGGTGCGGACGCTCGTCCACGAGTACGGCGGCCGGTGTTCAGTGGTGCACAACGGCGTGGCTTACGTCTCCAACTTCTCCGACCAGCGTCTCTATCGGCTGGCTCCCGGCGAGGCCCCGGCGGCCATCACACCCGAGCCTCCCGGGGAGCGGGCGTGGCGGTACGCCGACCCGATCGTGACCGCGGACGGCCGCCACCTGATCTGCGTGTGGGAGCGGCACGGGGACGGACGAGTGGACAACTTCCTGGCTGTGGTCCCCACCGACGGCAGCATGCCCCCACGCATCCTCGCCCAGGGCCACGACTTCTACGCCGCTCCGGCCCTCGCGCCCGACGGCCGCCGGCTCGCTTGGATCGCCTGGGACCATCCACAGATGCCTTGGGACGGAACCGAGCTGTGCGAGGCCGAACTGGACGCTGGGCTCGAGGTCGCCGATGTCCGGACCGTGGCCGGCGGCACCACCGAGGCGGTGCAGGAGCCCCGCTACGGTCCCGACGGATCACTCACCTTCATCTCGGATCGGTCGGGGTGGTGGAACCTCTATATGGACGCCCCCGACGGCGCAGTGCCGCTCGCCCCGCGTGAAGCCGAATTCGCCCAGCCCGCATGGGTGTTCGGCGTCGCCTCCTACGCACCGCGCCCCGAAGGAGACCTGGTGGTCACCTGGAGCGAGGGGGACAGGATGCATCTCGGCACTGTGGCCCCCGGACGGGAGCTGGTCGAGGTACCGGTGGCCGCCACCAGCCTCGGACGGCTGTCGATTTTCGGCGACCGGGTCCTGGCCATTGCCGGATCGCCGACCTCGCCGGCCGCCGTGGTGGCCATCGACCCCACGACGGGCGCGACCACTCTCCTCAAGGAGAGCCGGCACGTGAGCATCGACGAGGCCTACCTTTCCGTGCCCGAGGCCCTTGAGTTCCCCACCGAGCAGGGACTGACCGCCTTCGGCCTCTACTATGCGCCGACCAATCCCGACTTCATCGCCCCGGCCGGCTCGCTGCCGCCGCTCATCGTGGCCAGCCACGGGGGGCCGACTTCCAGCTGCTCATCCGTCCTCGACTTCGACACCCAAATTCTGGACGAGCCGGGGCTTCGCGGTGATCGATGTCGACTACGGCGGAAGCACCGGCTTCGGCCGCGCCTACCGGGAGCGCCTGAAGGGGAACTGGGGGGTGGTCGACCTCGACGACTGCGTCAATGCCGCCAAGTTCTGTGTGGCCACCGGGCGGGCCGACCCGCATGGGCTCCTGATCCACGGCGGCAGCGCTGGCGGCTACACGACGCTGTGCGCACTGACCTTCCGGGACGTGTTCGCTGCCGGTGCGAGTTACTACGGAGTGGGGGACCTGGGCGCGCTGGCCCGGGACACCCACAAGTTCGAGTCCCGTTACTGCGATGGGATGGTCGGCCCCTGGCCCGCGTCCCAGGACCTCTACGAGGAGCGCTCACCCGTCTTCCACACCGACCTGCTCTCGACCCCCATGATCCTCTTCCAGGGTCTGGAGGACGAGGTGGTGCCGCCGGCCCAGGCCGAGGCCATGGTGCAGGCACTCCGGGCCAGAGGCGTGCCGCACGCCTACCTCGCCTATGAGGGCGAGCAGCACGGCTTCCGCAGGGCCGAGAACATCATCCGCACCGCCGAGGCCGAGCTCTCCTTCTACGGCCAGATCCTCGGCTTCACCCCAGCCGACGACCTCACGCCGGTCGAGATCCTGCAGGACGCGACGGCCTGAGGCAGGCCGACCGCAAAGGGTACGGAGGTAGGCCACCGTGGCGGAGGTAGGCCACCGTGGTGGGGTCGGAACCGTGGTGGAGTCGGCACCGTGGTTTGGCGCCCGACGGGCACCCACGGCCCCTGGGGGAGCGATGTAATCCCGCCAGCACCGGTGCGCACCCGGGGGCTCATGCCCCCGAGCTCGCGGACTACCAGGTCAACATCGGACCGTGCGGTGCCACCATTGCCCCTTCCAGTCGCTCGCGTTCAAGGAGCTCTTCGATACCGGAGGGGGCGATCGGGCGGGAGTAGTAGTACCCCTGGCCCTGATCACACTGCTCGATACGCAGCCCGTCCAGCTGGATCTGCTCCTCGATTCCTTCGGCCAGGGTCACCAGGCCGAGCGTGTGTCCCAACTCGACCAATGTGTGGATGAAGGCTTCGGCATCGGGTGAACGACTCATGTCCGACACGAACGAGCGGTCGATCTTCAAGATGTCGACCGGGAACTGACGGAGGTGGGCCAGCGACGAGTACCCGGTGCCGAAGTCGTCGATGGCGATCTGCACGCCGAGGCGCTTCAGCTGGTAGAGCCGGGCCACCGTGGCGTTGGCGTCTTTCATCAGGATCGACTCGGTGACCTCGAGCACCAGCATGCCCGGGTCGATCCCGCTCGAGGCAAGGGCCTCCCGGACGTCGTCGACCAGGGCGGGGGACTCGAGTTGGCGCATGGAGATGTTGACCGCCATGGTGAGCTCGTGCCTTCCTGCCTGCCAGAGTGCGGCCTGTCGGCATGCCTCGCCGAGCACCCACCGACCCACATCGACGATCCGACCGCTCTCCTCGAGCGCCGGGATGAAGGCGTCAGGGACGATCAACCCCTTCGACGGATGCGCCCAGCGGATCAGCGCTTCGACACCGAGCAGTCGGAGGTTGTCGAGGTCGAAGATCGGTTGGTACACGAGGAAGTACTCGTCCCGCTCGAGCGCCGAGTCCAGTTCCGTCCGGAGGGCGAGGCGATCGCCGGCGATGGACTGCATCGTCGTCTCGAAGATCACCGACTGGTCGCGGCCGGCTCCCTTGGCCCGGTAGAGGGCGATGTCGGCGTCACGCAGCAGGTCGTCGGCCGACGATCGGACGCCACAGGCGATGCCGACGCTCGCCGAGATGGTGAGCGGGGTCCCTTCGTGCCCCTGGATGCTGAACGGGGGCTTCAACACGGCCCGGATCCGATCGGCGATCACGTCCGGCCCACCGGAGAGTGACATCCCTTCGGCCAGGATGACGAACTCGTCGCCCCCCAGTCGGCCCACCGTGTCGCTGGCGCGGAGCAGGCCGTGGAGCCGTCCGGCCACCGCCTGGAGCAACCGGTCACCGGCCCCGTGCCCGAGCGAGTCGTTGGCGTCCTTGAAATTGTCGAGATCGATGAAGTAGGCCGCCAGCGGCTCGCCGGTGCGCCGGGCCCGCACCAGCATCTGGTCGGCACGGTCCAGGATCAGCTGGCGGTTGGGCAGTCCGGTAAGCGGATCGTGCAGGGCCCGGTGGGCCAGAAGGGCCTCGAACCTCTTCCGATCGGTGACGTCCCTGACGTTGGCGACGTAGCCGGCCACGGAGGGGCGGTCCATCTGATTGGTGACCACCGCCTCGACGTCACACTCGGTGCCGTCCTTGCGGACCATCCGGAACTCGAGAGCAGCGGTGCCTGCCTGGGACTGGAAGTCGGTGCCCAACGTCTGGCGGACCTGGACGCGGTCTTCTTCGGCGATGAAGTCGGTGGCAACCAGGCCGACCAGTTCGTCGGGCTCGTAGCCGAGGAGCTCGCGGATTGCCGGCGAGACATAACGGAAGCTACCGGCAGTGCCGAGGATCATGGTGACGTCCGACGAGTTCTGGATGAGCGACCGGAACCTGTCCTCACTATTGCGCACCGCGACCTCGGCCTCCACCTTCTGGGCCATGAGCGATTCCTTCTGCTCCATGATGGCGCCGGCCATGCGGATGATGAACACGAGGACGAAGGCACCCATGATGGTCAGGGGAAGTGACTGCGAGCGGGTGAGCTCAGACGGAAACCACCCCTGGGTGATTCCGAACTGGCCCACGGCCATACCGCCCAGGCTCCAGATGGTGGTGGTCCGCCACACCGAAGACCCGCCCCTGGCCACATTCTCCATGGCGATGAAGGCGTAGCAGCCCCACAGGACGGGGCCCCATCCGCTCAGGTAGATGACGGCGGTGACCGCCGCCACCTGGTAGCCGACCCTGATGTTGAGCGTCACCCGGTCGGCGTGGCGATCGTAGAGATGGTCGGTGATCAGGCTGCCTATCGGGATGATGGCGAATACGACGACCCATACCCACAGTGGCTGCTTGGACACCAAGCCGTAGTGGGTGAGCAGGAAGATGATCACAAGGGCGATCGGCCCCAGGAGATAGGCCAAACGGGTGGGGTTCAACCCTCGACGGGTCAGCCGGGCGCTCACGGGCTGCTCGCTGGGATGCGAGGGCTCGCCGATCCGCCAATCGTCTGGTGTGGTCATGACTCTCGTCCGATTCTGCCGTCCCTGGGTGCGACAACCTGTAATCGACTGATCGCGGGGTGAACTTGACCATGTGGACCACAGTTTTCGACTATTGAGCTGGGGATTTCGGCTCGAGCCGGGCATGCATGCCGCGGCATCTGGTCCGCGCTACCCCTGTTGCCACAGATCACGCTGGTAGCGTCCTGACCATGTACCGGCGCTGCGGGATCGCTCTCGCCGCCGTCGTCCTTGCGGCCACGGCCGCCGGATGCGGGGGGTCGGATGCCGCCATCAACCACGTGACCTTCGTGGCCTCGGGGCAGTTGCCGCCCTCGGCCATCCCCTCGGTGAGCGGCAAGAGCGGCCACGGGCTCACCGCCACCACGGTTCCGCTGGCGGCGGCAAACCCGACCACCAGCCTGTTCACCGCTCTGGGGATCTTCCAAGCGTGCCTGTCCGGCCTCGGAACTCCGTTCATGGGGGTACCGAGCGCCGGCAGCCCGAACTCGCCAGCCGACAACCCCAGCTACATAAAAAACCTCCAGACCTGCGCGGCCAAGAGCAACATCCTCCAGGCGCTCAAGACCGAGCAGAGCGCCCAGGACAACCTGACGCTCGCCCAGGTCAAAAAAGAGAACCAGGACTACCTCCGGTGGCGGACCTGCATGATCGGGCGCGGCTGGGGGATCCCGGCGCCAACTCCCAACTCCAAGGGCCTACTCTTCTCATTCGGCGGGAGTTCCGGTGGCTCGTCGGGCTTCAAACCGCCGCCGGGCCAGAACATCCTGTCCAGCTCCGACCTGCAGGCCTGCGCCGCCAAGGCGCAAGCCGGCGGCTCCTGACCAGACCCCGGGGGTCCAGATGGACGCGCACTCGAACCATCGTGGTGATCGCGGCCGTCGCCGTGGTGATCGCCGTGGCCATCACCTACGCGGTCACCAGTGGAGCCAGCACGAGCAGCCAGGGGGAAGTGGCCGTTTTCAGCCGGGTCCAGGCGAGGACGCTGCAGAACACGGTCACCTTGACCGGCACCTTGAGCCGCAAGTCGATCCGGAACGTCGACGCCGCCAACGAAGGCATCGTGAGCTCGATGTCCTCGACCGCCGGCGACACCACTCAGGCGGGACAGACCATGTTCGCCATCGGGGGCAGGAACAGCGTGGCCGAGCCCGGCAACCTCCCGTTCTACCGGTCACTGGTCCCTGGTGACTCGGGGCCTGACGTACTGCAGCTCAACCAGATCCTGGCCTCCTCCGGTGACTATCCCGGCGCCGTCGACGACGACTTCACCCAACAGACCCAGTTCGCGCTGGCCCAATGGCAGGCCCAGCAGGGCTACCCGAACTCGACTCCGGCCAATCCCGAGGCGGCGACGGTATCGCTCGAGGAGGGCTCCGGATATCAACTCGGCACCCAGGACTCGGCCCCACTGGTCATCGGGCCACCCGCCGCGCAGACTGCGGCGCATCGCACCGGCACCGCGGATCGGGCCGACACCCTCGTAGGCGACGTCATCCCCGATGACGGCGTCGTGCTCACCATCCAGTCGGTCGCCGCCCAGGTCAGCCAGGGCTTGTCCGCCGAGTTCGTGATCACCGCATCAGAGCCGTCGGCGTCGGCACTCACCGTCGATCTGACCAGCGGCGGCACGGCCACCGGTCAGGACGTGGTCACTCCCCCAACCCAGGCCGTCCTCCAGGCGGGCGCCACCCAGACGACGGTGTCCGTGCAGACCCGGGTCAATTCGACCGTCGCCGCCGATGCGGTGCTCACCATGTCGATCAGCGACGGAACCGGGTACTCGATCGGGTCCCCGGGCACCGCCTCGACGACCATCGACAACACGAACGTGCCGGCCTTGAGCATCACCGGAAGCACCACGGTGGCCAGCGGTGGCGTCGCCACGCTGACCATCACAGCCAACCAGGCACCCGTACAGACCACCCAGGTCCAGCTCGAGGTGACGGGCAGTGCCCAGCCCGGCAGCGCGTACGACCCGGTGAACCCCGTCGTCACCCTGGCGCCCGGACAGACCTCGGGCACTGTCACCGTCGACACCATCCCGCAGTCGGTGATCCAGCCGTCGAGCTATGTGGTGGTGGCCGTCGAGCCCTCACCGGGTGCCTACTCGGTCACGTCACAGGGGTCGGCCGTCGTCACCATCGCCGGGAGCACGGCGCGGCCCGTGGTGACGTTGACGTCGGCCACCACCTACCTGCAGAAGGGACAGCCGTACGCCGTGTCCATCGGATTGAGTGAGGCGGTCAGCACCCCGCTCACCATCCAGCTGAGCTACGGCGGGAACGCCGTCGTCGGTACCGACTACAACCCTCCGGCCGGAAGTATCGTGGTCCCGGCCGATCAGACGTCCACCCAGGTCGAGATCCCGACGGTGACCGGAAACACGGTCGAGGCCGATCGGATATTGACCGTCTCACTGGCAGCGAGCACGTCCTACGTCGTAGGAAGCCCGAGCAGCGCCTCCGTCCAGATCACCACGTCAGTGGTCCCGACCCTGACCATCTCCGGCTCAACCGGCACAGTCTCCCAGGGAGGTGCCGCCACCTTCACCATCACCGCCAGTCAGGCACCGGTGAAGAACACCTCGGTGAGCTTCGCCATCCAGGGAACGGCCGAGCCCGGACAGAACTACGTACCGCTGCCCGGCGCGGCGCTGCTGTTGGCGGGCCAGACACATGTGACCGTCACCGTGCAATCGCTGCAGACCAACATCACCTTCGAGCCGACGGACATGATCGTCGGGCAGTGGCCGACACGCATCGGCACGGTGTTCGTGAAGGCCGGGGCCACGGTGGCACCCGGCGAGCCCATCCTGTCGCTCGTCGAGCCCGATCTGAGCGTCACCCTCCAGGCGTCCGCCGCCAACCGGACGAATCTGCAAGTCGGGCAGACCTGCACGGTGCAGATCAGCGGCGAAAACTCATCGGGCACCGGCGTCATCACCGAACTCGACAGCGATACCACCACGGTGGGAGCTGCCCAGGTCTACGAGGGCACGATCGCCGTGTCGGATCTCACCGGCGCCGACGGTTCGCAGGTGTCGATCACCGTGGTCGACCAGCAGATCGACGACGCGCTCACCGTGCCCATCGCCGCGGTGAGCCAGAACGGGACCGGCCAGGACGTGGTGCGCACCGTGAACCTGACGCGGGGCGGTCGGGTCACCGAAGTTCCGGTGACGACCGGACTGACGGAAGGCTCCTACATCCAGATCACCGGAGGCGTGCGGCTCGGTCAGGTGGTCGTCGTCCAGGTGAACCCGGGCTCATGACAACCCCGGCCCATGACATGGGCCATCACGTGACGGGGACCCGAGCGTGACCGGCCCTGTGTGGGGCGGGGTCCCCGGAACGGCAGCCGGAACAGCAACGGGAACGGCAACCGGAACGGGAACCATGGGGGACACACCGCCGGGCGGCACCGCAGCAGTACAACCCCACCCGCTGCTCGAGCTCGAGTCGGTGTCGCGGGTCTACGGCGAGGAGATCGAGGTCTATGCGCTGCGGGAGGTCTCCCTGCAGATCAACCCGGGCGAGTTCATGTCGATCGTCGGTCCCTCCGGATCGGGCAAGTCCACCATGTTGGGGCTGCTCGGCATCCTCGACCTGCCGACCTCGGGCACCATCCGGGTGGCCGGCCAGGACGTGAGCCTCCTCGACGACCCGTCCCGATCGAGGCTGCGCGGCAACTCGATCGGCTTCGTCTTCCAACAGTTCCACCTGATTCCTCACCTCACCGCCGTCGGCAACGTGGAGACAGCCCTCCTGTACCGGGAGATGCGCCCGAAGGAGCGCAAGGATCGCTGCCGAGCCGCACTCGAGCAGCTGGGGTTGGGCGCACGGGCCGACCACCGGCCTGTGCAGATGTCGGGAGGGGAGCAGCAGCGGGTCGCTCTCGCCCGTGCCATCGTCACCGAGCCACTCATGATCCTGGCCGACGAACCCACCGGTGCACTCGACTCGACCAACGCCGCCCACGTCCTCGAGATCTTCTCCTCCCTCCAGTCCCCGGAGCGGGCGGTGGTCATGGTGACCCACGACGCCACGGTGGCCCGGACCGCCCACCGGATGATCTCCATGCGGGACGGTCAGATCGTGGGGGACGAGCGGAAGGGGGACGACAACCGATGAGCGACTTCGACGACCTCGTCGGTGTGGCGTGGTCGGGGCTGCGGGCCCGCAAGATCCGGACCCTGCTCATCATGCTCGGTCCGATCATCGGGGTGGCCGCCATGGTGAGTGCCGTCGGTCTGACCGAAAGCGCCAAGGGTGCCCTGCAACAGCAGCTCTCCACCCTCGGGACCAACCTCATCATCGTCCAGGCCGGCGGATCGTTCGGCTCACAGAACCCGACCCTCCCGGCCGACGCCGTGGAGCGGGTCGAGAACGTGTCCACAGTCGAGAGCGCATCGGCCACCACCAATCTCTCGGGTGTGATCGTGTTGCCGGTGAAGGGGGCCAGCACCTACTACGAGGCGTTTCCGGTGCCGGTGCGGGCCTCCGACGACGAACTGCCGTCGGTACTGGGGGTCCCGGTCATCAGCGGTCGTTGGCTGAACGCCTCGGACACACAGCTCCACACGATGGCCGTGGTACTGGGCGAAGGGATCGCCCGCCAGTACGGATACCTGCCGGGAGATGGTCGGACCATCTCCCTCAACGGGACCAACTTCGGCGTGGTCGGCGTCCTCGGTTCGGTCCCGCTCGACCCCGAGCTCGACAATGCGGCATTCGTCACCCAGTGGGCGGCGCAGAACATCTTCCACACCAACGGGCAGCCCAATCAGCTGTATGTCCGGACCCAGCCGAATGCCACCCAGGCCACCGCCAACGTGATCCCCACCGCCATCAACCTCGGCGGACCCGTGCAGTCGTCGACCCAGATCCCGAGTGACGTGCTCCAGGCCCAGGCGCAGGCCAACAAGACCCTGCAGCAGGTGGCCCTGCTTGCCGGTCTCCTGGCGCTCACCGTCGGTGGCATCGGCATCGCCAACGTGATGTCGATCTCCGTCATACAGCGATCGCCCGAGATCGGGATCCGCCGCGCCGTCGGCCACAGCCGTTCCAAGATCGGCGCCCAATTCCTCCTCGAGTCGCTCTTCGTCGGAGTCCTCGGTGGCCTGGTCGGGGCTGTCCTGGGAATCGCCGTGGTGTACTCGGTGTCGGCGTTCGCGGGTTGGGTCGTCGTCATCAACTACGCACAGATACCGATCTGGATGGGACTGGCGTTGTTGGTGTCGATCATGGCTGGCCTCTACCCGTCGATCAAGGCGGCCCGGCTCGAACCGCTCGAGACACTCCGTCTGGGCTGAGCGTGCCCGCCGGCCGTCGCGGCCCGACACGCGTCCTCTACCCCCAGTGGCTCGTCGTGGCGGCGGCCGTGCTGTGGAACTACTGGTGGCTGCGGTCCGAGACGCTCCCGGTAGCCACCCTCGACGACAGTTCGGTCCACCAACAGATGGTCCGGTTCGCCGCCACCCGGCTGCGCTCCGGACACCTCCCCCAGGCCAGCTGGTTCCCCTATCTCGGCCTCGGGTCGCCACAATTCCTCCACTATCAGAGTCTCCCGGCGACCCTTGCCGGTGCCGTCGGAATCGTCATGGGACCGGACCGGGCATTTTCGTGGAGCCTCTACCTCCTGCTCTCGCTGTGGCCGGTCAGCGTCTACTGGGGAGCACGGGCGCTGCACTGGGATCGATGGGTCGCAGCTATGGCCGCGGCCGCCTCACCGTTCATCGCCTCGACGGTCGGGGTCGGATTCGAGACCAAGGCCTACGTGTGGGTCGGCTTCGGCGTATGGACACAGCTGTGGGCGATGTGGACCCTCCCGTTGGCCTGGGGCTTCTCCTGGCAGGCCGTGAGCGGGGGCCGTCGATACGGCGCCGCCATCGCACTCACGTCGCTGACGGTGATGCTGCACTTCGAGACCGGTTATCTGGCCGTGCTGCCTCTTCTCCTGCTCCCGTGGATCACTCCGTCGGCGTGGCGCCCACGTGCCGTCCGGGCGCTGGTGGTTCTCGCCGGCACCTTGGCGGCCACGGCATGGGTGACGGTGCCGGTGCTGGTTTCGGCCCGGTGGGCCTCGGTGAACGAGGTCCTCCGGGGCACGGCTCTGGAGAACGGCTACGGCGCCCGCAAGGTGGTCGGGTGGCTGGCGACGGGTGGACTCCTCGACGCTGGACGCCTGCCGGTCATCACCGTCCTGGCCGGAGTCGGACTCATCTGCTGCATCATCCGCTTCCGTCGGGACGAGCGCGGTCGGGTACTCATCGTGCTGTTGGCCATGAGCCTCGTGCTGTCATTCGGCCGGACCACGTTCGGGACCGGCGCCGACCTCCTCCCCGGCAACACCGACATCTTCATGCGGCGCTTCATGATGGGCATCCAGCTCGCTTCGGTGATCCTGGCCGGTGTCGGGGCGTCGGCACTGGGCGCGCTGTTGCTCGCCGGCGCCAGGCGATGGAAGTGGGCGCCGTGGGACCGGTATTCGGGTCGCCCCGTTGCGAGGGCCATCCTGGCCGTGGTGTTGGGAGTACTGGCTGTGGTCGCGTTCACCCCCGCCCTCATCCAGGCCGGCCGCTACGACAATGGGAACGCCACCGCCATCCACACACAGAGGATTGACGACGCGATCGACGGCGCGGCGATCGCACCACTGCTCGACCGGGTCCGCGTCGCCGGCGACGGTCGCGTCTATGCCGGTCTCCCCGACAACTGGGGGTCTGCGTTCCTGGTGGGTCAGGTCCCCGTGTTCAAGTACCTCGAGAGCCAGGACATCGACGAAGTGGGCTACACCCTCCGGACCGCTTCGCTGATGACCGACCCCGAGTACCACTTCGACCAGTCGAACCCCGGGGATTACCCGCTGTTCGGTGTGCGCTACCTACTCCTCCCCACCGGTAGCCCTCCGCCCGTCCCGGCCCGTCCGGTCATGGTCCGGGGGCAGTACTCACTATGGGATCTCCCGACCGTCGGCTACGTGTCGGTGGCCCGGGCCGTCGGCACAGTCACCGAGAACCGCACCGACGTGGGCGATGTCTCGGTCCCGTTCCTCCGCTCGGACCTTCCCGGTGAGGGCCGGACCCTGGTGGTGGCGTGGGACGGCACCGGTGTCCACGCGGCGGGCACGGTTCCCGCTTCGGGGCTGGCAGGGGGGCTGGCGTCGGCCACTGGTCGGCCGGGCACCGTGGTGTCCCAGCAGGCACGTCTGGCCGATGGAATGGCCGAAGCGACGGTGCGGATGCAACGTCCCGGGCTGGTGGTGCTGTCGGCGTCGTTCGACCCGGGATGGCAGGCCACCATCGACGGAGCCCCTACGTCGCCCCTGATGGTGGCGCCGGCCCTGGTGGCGGTGCGGGTGGGGTCGGGGACCCACAAGATCGAATTCCGCTATGTGGGATACGGCGGGTATCCGGTCCTGCTGATCCTGTCGGCACTGGTGCTCATCGGTGCACTGGTCGCCGATCGGTGGTGGGAATGGCGGCAACGCAAGTAGTTGGCCCGGCGGCTCAACCGCCCACCGTAGAGGTCGCGCTTCCCCCTGATCCCGCGCCTGCTCCGGCAGACCCACCCGCCGAACCCGCCGAACCGGCGGTGGCACCGGCGCCACCGGATGTCGCACCACCCGCAGCCCCCGCGCTCCCGCCGGAGGTTGCCCCGCCGGCTGCACCCGCGCCTCCGCCGGACGCCGCACCACCGGCCGAACCGCCGGCCGAACCGGACCCCGCCCCGCCTGCAGCCCCACCGTCGCCCGAATTGCCGGTCCCGGTGGATCCGCTCACCGAGCCGCCAGTCCCACTCGACCCCGTCACCGAGCCTGCACCCTGACTGCCGGAACCGGTGTTGCCGGTAGTACCCGACGATCCTGCGGAGCCGGAGGCGCCGGTGTTGCCCGACGATCCCGACGAGCCGGAGCCGGCGGTGACCCCGACCCCGTTCGGATTGGACCCGAGGGGCCCGGTATAGGTTCGGGTGTCCGACGACCCCGAGGTGGTGAACGCAATGGTGAGTCCGATGGCCACGAGCACCGCCAATCCCACGTATCCGGCGACTGCCGGACGTGACTTCCACCATCGACCGCTCCGCACCACCGGGGCATCGGTCATACCGGACCTCTCCCGCCTCGGGTGCCCCACAGCGTCAGGATCGTCGATCGCATCGGTCCGAGCATGCCAGAACCACCGGATGGGAGCAGCGGCACAGCCAGAACCGACCCCTACGGAAAGACGACGGTCCGATTGCCGTTGAGCAGTACCCGGTCTTCGAGGTGCCACCGTAACCCGCGGGCGAGGACGGACCGTTCGATGTCCCGGCCCAGTGCGACGAGCTGTTCGGGACCCTCGGCGTGGGAGATGCGCGCCGTGTCCTGTTCGATGATCGGGCCGGCATCGAGTTCGGCGGTGGCGTAGTGGCAGGTGGCCCCGATCAGCTTGACGCCACGGGCGTGGGCCTGGTGGTAGGGACGGGCGCCGGCGAAGCTGGGGAGGAAGCTGTGGTGGATGTTGATGATGCGACCGGCGTACCGCTCACATACCTCGGGCGGAACGATCTGCATGTAACGCGCCAGTACCATCACCTCCCCGCCGGCCTCCTCGAACCGGGTGGAGATGTCGTCGAATGCTGCCTGCCTGTCTTCGGTCTTCACCGGGACGTGGGCGAAGGGGATCCCGACGGCCTCGACCAGAGGCCCGAGATCGGTGTGGTTGGAGATGACCAGAGGGATGGTGCAGGGCAGTCCGCCGGTCTTCCACCGGTAGAGCAGGTCGGCCAGACAGTGGTCTTCCCGACTGGCCAGGATCACCACCCGTTTGGGGATGTCGGTGTCACTCAGGTTCCACGTGAGCGACAGCTCATCGGCCAGGGGGGCGAAGCGGGAGGCGAACTCGTCGGGACCGAACGGCAGGGACTCGGCCAGGATCTCGATGCGTTGGAAGAAGCGACCGGACTCCAGGTCCCCGTGTTGGGCCGCCTCCAGCACCCACCCTCCGTTGGCGGCGATGAATCCGGTGACCCCGGCGACGATGCCGACCCGGTCGGGGCAGGTGATGGTGAGGATGAACCGGCGCATCCGTTCATTCTGCCCGGCCCGGGGCGAGGTCCCGTCCTCCCGGACCAACGGCCACCGGAGGTTTCGGTCACACCTGCCGGGCGGCCACCGCCGCCAGTCCCTGGCGACCCGCTGTCGGCAGGATGAACGGCTGGAGCCACTCTCCGCCGGCCTTGGAGATGTGGACGCCGTCATTCCATCGGACGGTCACTCCGTCGATGGCCAACTGGAAGTGGCCGTGGGGGTCCAACTTCTTGTTCAGATCGATCAGCGTCACGATGGCCCTGCGGTGGGCGGCCACGCTGGTGACGATGGCATTGAACTCGGTCACTCGTGACTGGTCGTTCTCCGGATAGGCGGCGCTCCCCGGGGCCTCGTCGGCCGCGTCGATGTCCGGCATGGTGAACAGAACGACCCGGGCGCCCTTGGCGGAGAACAGGTTCACCGCCTGGTTGATCTCGCCGTACAGATGGGCGTCCCAGGCGGGTTGGCCGACGTGGACCACCGCCCCCCGATAGATGTGGTCGGCGATGTCCCACCGGCCGACCAGCATCCCGACAACGTCCGGTCGGGTTTGCGCCACGTCGCTGGCCCAGAGCGTCCTCCAGTGGGTGCAGTTGGAGACCGGCAGGCCGACCCGGTCGGCGATGATCACCGGGATGTCGTCAAGATCGCAGCCGAGGGTCTCCCGATTGATCATCTCGATGCCGTAGTGGGCCACGCTGCGCACTTGGAGCCCGACGGCGAGGGTGACCGCCATGGAGTCCCCCACCAGCATGAACTTCACCGGCCTACCGGCGAAGGCCCCGGCCTGCACCAACGCCAGGTGTTCGGACGCGGTCAGGTCACTTCCGATGGGCGCCGACGCCACAGCCGGGGCGACGGTTCCGACGAGGATCACCGCCACCGTCACGGCCAGAGCGGCGACAGCAGGGCCTGCAGACTTCAGGGTCCGCCAGAACCTGCCATACAGGACCGGCCGTTCGACCAGGTAGTAGCTGGCCGCGGCCAGGGCGAGTGTCGAGGCGAATCGGATGGCCAGCAGAGCAAGCCCGGAGAGTCCGGTCCGGGCGGTGTCGAAGAATACGTAGATGGGGAAGTGCCAGAGATAGGCGCCGTAGGAGACGGTGCCGATCCACACCAGCAGCCGGAGCGACAGCAGCCGGGCCACCGGGCCACCGGGGACACAGGCGGCGGCGATGATGATGGCGGCCGCCGAGCATGCCGACAGGAGGAACCCGCCCTGGTAGTCGAACGCGGATGTGCCCCGAAGGAGGTAGGTCAGGGCGAAGGTTCCGGCAAACCCGGCGACTCCGACGGCGGTCAGCACATGGCGACCCCGGCTGGTCGCCGCCGCCGGCGCCATGCCGTCCCCACCCCGGCGCATCTGGACCAGGGTCAGGGTGCAGGCCACCACCGACCCCAGCAGGATCGACTGGGCATGGGTATCGGTTCCGAAGTAGAGCCGGGTGAGATTGGCCGTGGGGCTGAACAGCAGCGCCATCGCCATCGCCGAGGCGAGCGTCCCGACGATGGAGAGGGCGAGGAGATTCCTGACCCCCTTGGCGAATGCGCCCGACAGGTGCAGCACCGCAAGCACAACCAGCGGCCATACCAGGTAGAACTGCTCCTCCACGGCCAAGGACCAGGTATGGGTCAGCGGCGACACCGGTCCGGTGGCCACGAAGTAGTTGCTGCTGGCGGCGATCTGCCACCAGTTCGAGAAGTAGAACAGCGCGGACAACGCGCTCGATCCGGAAGTCCGGATAGAAGCCGGCGGGAGCCGCGAAGCGGACGTAGAGCGTCACGGCGATGAGCACGACCAGGAGTGCGGGCAGCAGGCGTCGCGCCCGGCGGAGCCAGAATGCCGACGAGCTTGATGCCCTGTCGCCGGCGGTACTCACTGAGCAGGAGGCCGGTGATCAGATAGCCGGAGAGGACATAGAAGATGTCCAGGCTGAAGAAGCCGCCTTGCAGCCAGCCCACGCCGAAGTGGAACCCCATGATGATCAACAAGGCGAAGGCCCGCAGTCCGTCGAGAGCCGGGATCCGGTCGTGTCCGGTCGCCGACCGGCCCGCCCCGGCGGTCGTCTGCCCGGTGGGCGCCATCACCGGAAGCTCAGCTGGTCGGCTGGGGTAGGGCCGGCTCCGGATCGATGGAGCTGGGCGCCATATCGATGTGGTTGGGCGCCATATCGATGTGGCTGGGCGCCGTGGCCGGCCGGTCCGCCGGACGGGCGACGCCGGGTCGGATCGGTCGAACCCGCAGGGGGACTCCTCGGTCCGGACTGATCCGGGAAAGGTAACCAGACGTCACGAAATCGACCCTATCCGAGCCCCGCCTGGGCCGGTCGTCGGGGACGGGACCAGGCGGGAGGGCCCTGACGTCAGGCGACCAGGTCCGGATCCAGCCATTCGAAGCCCTCACCGTCGACCAGCTCGACCAGCTGGGCGCCGTGATGGTCGCCCTCGGCGGCGGCGGCCGACGGATCGGGCACCCGGACCAGTACCGCCACCATCACCAGGGCTGCGATGGCGAAGAGGGCGGCAGTCCCGAATGTGACGTCGAGGCCGTGAACTGCGGCGGCCGAACCACCGGACCGGGCGGTCAGCTGGGCCCGGCCGGTGGCCGAATCCATGACGGTCACCAGCACGGCAAGCCCCAGAGCTGCGCCGACCTGCTGGATGAGATTGACGACACCCGAGGCGGCTCCGGCGTCACTGGGAGCGACGTCGGCCAGCGATGCCGTCGTGAGCGAGACCAATGACGTGCCGGAACCCAGTCCCAACAGCACCAGGGCCACCAGGATCTGCGGGTAGGAGGAGTCTGCGTCCAGTTGGCTGAACATGAGCAGGCTCACCACCGCCGTGCCGATGCCGATCAGCATGAGGGTCTTCGGCCGCACCTTGGTGACGAAGACCTTGCTCACCAACTGCGAGGACACGAAGACCGAGATCGGGATGGGCAGGAAGCAAACCCCGGCCCGGAGTGGCGAGTACCCCTCGACGTCCTGGAGGAACAGACCGAGGAAGAAGAAGGTCCCGTACATGCCTGCGTAGACCAGCCCGCGGGCGACGTTGGCGGTCATCCGGGTCCGGTTGGCCAACAGCCGCAACGGCAGGATCGGCTCCTCGGCACGGGTCTCGATCATCACGAATGCAGCCAGTAGGGCGAATCCCACGACGAACGCTCCCAGCGTGATCGGGCTGGCCCAGCCGTCTCCTCCGGCCTCGACCAGACCGAGCACGATGCCGACCATTCCGAATGTCGAGGTGAGCGCTCCGAGCACGTCGAAGCGACCGTGCCGGCTGTCCGTCTCCACCAGCACGAGGTAGCCCACGATCCACACGACGAGTCCGATCGGGACGTTGACGAACATCACCCACCGCCACGACACGAGCTCGGTCAGCACGCCCCCGGCGACGAGTCCGATGGCGCCACCGGCGGCCGACACGGTCGTGAAGAGGCCGATGGCCCGGACCCGCTGGGTGCCTTCGGAGAAGATCGTGGTGAGCAGGGCCAACGAGGACGGGGCGGCGAATGCCGCACCCACTCCCTGGAGGGCCCGGGAGGCGAGGAGCATCCATCCGGTCACCGCGAACCCCCCGAGGAGGGAGCTCGACGAGAAGATGGCGATGCCGATCAGGAAGGTCCGCCGGCGGCCGATGAGGTCGCCGGACCGGGCACCGAGCAGGAGCAGGCCCCCGAACGTCAACAGATAGGCGTTGAGCACCCAGGAGAGCTCGCCGCCCGAGAAGTGGAGCCCCTCCTGGATGTGGGGCAGGGCGACGTTGACGATCGTGCCGTCCAACACCACCATGAGCTGGGAGGTGAGGATGACGAAGAGGAACACCGACGGATGGGCGAGCCGCCGGCGGAGCGAGCCGAAGCCGCCGGGGGGACCGGTGGCGACGTCGGGGCGCGGTGCTACAGGGGTGAGAGTTGCCATGGTCAATCGACCTTTCCGCTGATATGGTGGAGGGGTAAGCGGAAGCTTCCTCCGGTTAGTATACGGAGAGTGCCTCCGTTTAGCAAGTCGACAATTGGAGCGAAGGAACAGCTGAATGAGCGACGAGTCGGTCGCAGTCGCAACTGAGATGGATCCCGGCCCGCTCCCCGAGGGGAGCGACGGTGGCGAACGCCCCATGCGGGCCGACGCCCGTCGCAACTATGAGGGCCTGATTTCCGCGGCCAGGCTGGTGTTCGCACAGCAGGGCGGTGGTGCCTCGATGGAAGCCATCGCCAAGGAGGCCGGCGTCGGTGCGGGAACGCTCTACCGCCACTTCCCCAAGCGGATCGACCTGGTCGAGGCCGTGTACCGCGAGGACGTCGACAAGTTGGTATCCGATGCCGACGCGTTCGTCGCCGACCTGGACCCGTGGGAAGCCCTGGCGGCGTGGCTGCAGGCGTTCGTGGTCTATGCCACCGGCAAGCGGAACTTCCTGAACGAGCTCCATGAGGCGTTCGAGAAGAACCCCGATCTTCGGGTGCGGTCCCGAGAACGCATCGAATCGGCCATCGACACCGTCCTGACTCCGGCCCAGGCGGCCGGCGTGGTGCGGACGGATCTCGACGCGATCCGATGTCCAGCAGTTGATCGGCTCGATGTGCATGAGTGCGACACTCACCCCGGACCAGAGCGCCCGGCTGCTCCTGGTGATCCAGGACGGACTCCGACCACCTTCGTAGGGATCACCTTCGTAGGGATCGACGCGTAGGGATCAGTACCGCTCGATCCACATCCGCCGGAGCTGTGTGGCGGAACATGTAGTTGTTACCGCGCGGTCACCTGGAAATAAATTGACGGTTCCCATGCGAATCGGCACCCTGTCAACAACGAGGCCGAGGGCGACCGCCGCGGCCCGATTCCAGGGGAGGAACCGTCATGAATGAGCAGTCGTCGCCGTTTCGCAGGGGGTTCTCACGCAGGTCGTTCCTGCAGGGCGCGGCAGGTGCGGCAGTGGTCGGAGCCGCGGGGGCGATGGGCTGGACACCGGCGTTCCGGATCCCCGTCGCCGGTGCGGCCACCATTCCCAGCCCTCCCGGATTCCCCAGCTCGATCAATCTCTACCAGCAGGCCTACCAGAACTGGTCGGGCGAGATCGTCATCGACAGCGTCTGGACGGCGGCTCCCGCCACTTCTGCGGACGTGGTCACCATCGCCAACTGGGCCTACGCCAACGGCTGGCGGGTTCGGCCCAAGGGGATGGGACACGGGTGGTCGCCGCTGATCCTGCCCGAGGGGAACTCGAGCGCCGACTACCTCCTGGTCGACACCACCCAACACCTCACCAACATGTCGATCACCAAGACCGGCACTCCCGCCACCGTCACCGCGCAGACCGGCGTGACCATGGACACCCTGCTCAACTCGCTGTCCGCCGTCGGGACTCGGGCTCACCGCCAACCCGGCACCGGGAGACCTCACCCTGGGTGGCGTGCTGGCCATCGGCGGGCACGGGACCGCCATCAAGGGCAGCGGCGAGACCGCCATCTCCGGCAAGACCTACGGCTCGGTGAGCAACCTGATCCTCTCGCTGACCGCCGTGGTGTGGAACTCGACCACCAGCCAGTACCAGCTACAGACGTTCAGCCGCAGCAACGCAGGTATCAAGCCGCTGCTCGTCCACGTGGGACGGGCCTTCATCACCGATGTCACCCTGCAGGTCGGCACCGACGTCAATCTGCAGTGCGTCAGCTATTGGACCATCCCCCAGACCACGCTCTTCGCCGCGCCCTCCAGTGCCGGCAGCCAGTCGTTCCAGAGCCTCGTCCTCTCCTCGGGCAGGGTCGAGGTCATCTCGTTCCCCTTCACCACCCTGCCGTGGCTGAAGGTGTGGAGCATCAAGAAGAGTCAGCCGTTCCTGTCCAATGCCGTCTCGGGTCCGTACAACTACCCGTTCGCCAACGAGGTCACGACCAGTGAATCCACATTCATCGCCGACGTGCTGAAGGGCGTGACATCGGGGACACCCGCGTTCGAGAACGTGGAGATGGCAGCGGTGGGATCCGGTCTCATCCTCGAGGGCACCAGCGACATCTGGGGTCCGTCGCACTATTCCACCTTGTACGTGAAGCCCACCACGTTGCAGGTGACGGCGAACGGGTACACCATCCTGTGCAGCACCAGCTCGATCCAACAGGTGGTGTACGACTTCTACACCTACTACACCAACCTGATCAGCCAGTACGAGGCGAACGGCCAGTACCCGATGAACGGCCCGCTCGAGTTCCGGGTGACCGGACTCGACCAGACCAGCGACGTCGTCATGTCTGGCGCTCAGCAGCCCCAGCTCGGACCGTTGCGCCCCCGGCCGGATCAGCCGGCCTGGAACTGCGCGGTGTGGATCGACACGCTGACCATCCCGGGGACCCCGTACGCCGACGAGTTCTACACCCAGCTCGAGGCCTGGCTGCTGTCGCACTACACCGGTTCCTATGCCGGGGTCCGCTTCGAATGGTCCAAGGGCTGGGCGTACACGAACAGCGGCGGATGGTCGAACTCCAGCGTGCTCGGCACGACCATTCCGGCCATGTACACCACCGGACAGGCGGCGGGCGACGGATGGTCGGCCGCCCTGGCCACCTTGGACTCCTACGACCCCCATCGGATCTTCTCCAATCCGTTCCTCGACACGCTGATGCCGTGAGGGACTAGCTGCGGACCCGGTGATGGTTACACCGTCACCGGGTCCGGGTCGGGGTCGTCGGCGGATGCCGCCCGGTGAACCAGACCCTGGATCATCCGGTGGTGGAGGTAGTCGACCACGACGTCCCAGCGGTAGAGGAACGCCTCGTGGTTCTGCGCGGTGCGTCGGGCATAGGAAACCACCATCTCGGACGGCACTTCATGGTCGGGTTCGCCCAACCCCGAGAGGGCGTTGACCAGGTCGGCCCGGAGGGCTTTCATGTGCCGCACGTAGAGCGGCAGCACCACCGCGAGCACCGGCATCGGCGTCCCCATCTCCATGAGTTGGGCGACCGCCTGCACCACGCTGGCCTCCCCGCCGTCGTAGTCGGCCGCGCCACGGTCGCCCGGTGCCGCCAGGAAGCCGATGGTCTCGAGCATCTCGACGAGGTCGGGCTCGACCCCGACCTCCTCGGCCAACTCCTGGCCGGTCCGGGGACGGCGGTCGGTGCCGAACACCCGGTCGAGCATCACGAACTGACCCTCGTCGATCATCCGCTTGATGGCCGTCAGGGTGAAATTGGCCGCCTTCAGTTGGCGGATCCGGATGAGGCGATTGAGATGGGAGACCCCGTAGGTCATCGATCGCCCGACCCGGCGCCCACTGGGGACCAGGCCGTCCCGCAGGTAGAGGCGGACCGTGCCGACGGGCAGACCGGCCCGCCGGCTGAGTTCATCGATCCGCCATCGGGTTGTGCCGTCGCCAGGAGGCATGACCGGTGAGCCTACGGGATCCACCTGTCCGGCGTCGCTGTGCGACCGGGACCGTTCAGCCGAGGCAGCCGTTCAACCCGGCAGCAGATCAGCCCGAGCCGTAGAACGGTGCCCCGAAGGAGAACACTCCCCCGTCGGCCCCGACCATCCAGTAGCCCTGGCCGGCCGGATCAGCGGCCATGCCGGTGACCGGCGCATTCAGAGGGGTTCCCCCCATCGAACCCCGGAACGGGGCGTCGCCGAAGGCGAAGATGCCACCGTCGGAGGCCACGAGCCAGTAGCCGCCCCCATCGGTGGTCGCCGCCATGCCGTTCACCGGGAGATTGAGGGTCAAAGAGCCGGTCGACCCGTAGAACCCGGCCGAACCGAAGGCGAAGATCCCGCCGTCGGTGGCCACCATCCAGTAACCCTGGCCGTTCGGGTCGGCCGACATCCCGACGACCGGTTTGTTCAGGTGCAGTCCACCCATCGAGCCGAAGAACCGGGCGTCGCCGAACGCGAAGATGCCGCCGTCGGCGGCGACCAGCCAGTACCCACCGCCGTCACGGGTGGGCGCCAGACCGACCACCGGGGCGTTGAGACGCTGACCACCCATCGACCCGAAGAACCGGGCATCGCCGAATGAGAAGATGCCACCGTCCCCGGCCACCATCCAGTAGCCCTGCCCGTTCGGGGTGGAGACGAGGTGATTGATCGGCGCGTTGAGGCTCGCCCCGGCCATCGAGCCGTAGGAGACGGCACCTCCATGGGGATGGACCCCACCGCTCGAGTCGACCAGCCAGTAGCCGTTGCCCGACGGGGTGGCGGATATCCCTGTGAATGTGTACGTCGGGGCGATGGGCGCAAGGCTGGTCGATGCGATGTACAGCTGACGCTGATTGGTGTCCAGGTTCGACGTGCAGTCGGAGCACGGGTTGTTCCATGCGGCGAAGGCCAGCCACTGGTGTCCTGATGCGTCCTGGAAGATCGAGCCACCACCGGGTCCGTAGGCGCCGCCGTACGAGGTGAGGAACGGCCCGGCCGGATTGGAACACGGCCCGAGCGGACCGGCGCACGGGGCCAGCTGCTCGTTGTACGAGGAATCTTCGAAGCTGCCTCCCGGAGAAGAGGAGGTAGTAGGCGCCGCCGCTGGTGACCACCTGAGGATCGTCGGTCGTCCCCTCCGAAGCGGTGACCGTCATCAGGAGAGAGGGCGAGCCGGCGAATCCGGTCCCCGTCGAGTTGAGCGGCACGCCCCAGACCTGGGAGGCGGCGGCCGAGCTCCCGTCGTTCGTCTTCCATACCAGGTACGGCACGTGGGTCGTCGGATCGACGAACGGGCTGGGATCGAGGACGCCGCCGGCCGGGCACCACGGCGATCCGGTCGAGTCGTCGGTGAACACCGGCGAGGTGGGCGTCAGCGTCGCCGCGGTCGCCACCGCCAGGCAGCTGAAGCCCGAGTCGGCCGGATGCCCGGCGATCGACGCGTCGTACCACATCACCCAATGGCCGCCGATGGAGGCGACGCCCGGGGACGTCTGGGTATTCACCTGCTGCCAGGAGGGCGGGTCGGGCAGCGCGGTCGACCCGTATGGGTGACCGGTGTAGCTCCCGTAACCGGTGGTGGGATCACCGGTGGTGTCGACGATCACCTGGATGTGGTTCCCGAGCGCGGTGCCGGTCGTGAACGCATAGAAGGTGCCGTCCGAGTAGACGACATCCGGATCTCCGGCATTTCCGGCGAACGCCGGCGAAGCCGGCTGGCTCACCGAGACCAGTGGCGCAGCGGAGGCGACCGGAGAGCCATCGAGCGTGCCACCGGCCATGGCGCAGGCGACGACCAGGCAGACGCCGAGGATCGTCCGGCTGCGGGGCGCCGACCTAGGCACGACCGGCCTCTACCCTCCAGCACGAGGCGGAGGGGACTTCGGTCGGCATACCGGCCAACCGTAGGCCAACGGGTGCGGCCAGCTGGGCGATACGGCGTGCCACCCCTGTTGCCACGGTCGCAATGACCGTCACCCGTCGGTCCGAATCCGCGACCCCCTATCTCTGTCACGCCGGGGAACGTCCTAAGGTCTGGGCGTATTGCCCCCGGATTCGCGGAGATCGCCTTTGTCGACGCATGAAGCATCACGGTCACGCATCGAGTCCCTCAAGGCCGCTGCCACCGCCCTCGAGCAGCAGGACCCGGACCTGGTCGACCGCGCCCGTGACGAATGCCAGGCCGCCGCTCAGCAGGATCTCCTCAACGGAGTGCCGCGCGGGGCGGCGGTCGTGCTCCATCTGCGTGACCTCACCGTCGAGCGTGCGCCCCTCGGCATCGCCGTCGGCCGGTCGCTGGGTCTGGAGCACATCGTGGATGACCTCTTGGCGGGAAAGTCGGTGGACGGTGTCACCGGCATCAGTGCCGAAGGTCACGTCCTCCCGCCGAGCCGGTCGGACAAGAGGAGGCGCCGGGGAGCGGTATCCCTCTTCCTGGGTGGAGTGGTGCTCCTGGTTGGCGCCACCTTTGCCGACACGCTCTCGTTGGCCCTGGTGATCATCTGGACGTTCACTTCGTTCTTCCTGATCTTCGGTGGACTCCGGGAGGTTCTGCGCCGGGGATGACCCGAGGGCCTGGAGCGGCGATCCGAATTGCTCCGACGTGTACGGCGACGTAAAGACTGCCGAATTTCCGTTGCCACCCGATGGGTACCGGGGTTAGCGTGACCGCGAGGGAGGTCGGCGAACGTCGGCTGACAGAAGGGGCGAGATGACGAGGAAGCATCGAACTACCGGCGCGGGCCGACGAGTGTCCATTGCGGTGATGGCGTCCGGGGCAATCGCTCTTGCCTCGATCGTCGCTGCTACTCCGGCCTTCGCCACACCCTGGACCCACCTGGGCCAGGTGCACGAGAACTATTTCTGCAACGGCTCGTACCAGTGGATCCAGACGGCCAGTGCGGGTCCGTCGTACGTCGTACCTGCCGGCGACACCAGGCTGTTCAGGTGGAGCACCAACGGAGGCGTCGACGCCGGCACGATGCAGCTCGAGATTTGGGCTCCGGCCGGCGGCAACGACTACACGCTCGTCTACATCAGTGCCCCGACGGTGCTGCAGGCCGGCACGTTCACCCGGGTCGACGTCACGCCTGGCGTCAAGGTGACAGCGGGTGACGTCATCGGCTACCGGTCGGTCACCGACACGGACTGCGCCATGCGCACGGGCAACTCGGGGGATGTGTACATGTACGACCCCGGGAGCAGCACACCGACGGTGGGGTCCACGGTCGGGTTCCAGGGACCGGCTACCGGGTTCCGGTTCAACATCGCGGCAACGGTGAACTAGCGGAACGGTCGGTGCCCGACCGACACCGAGGATCGGACCGCGCCTACCGGGCACGCCCGGCCGTGCAGAATGCCCCCCGTGAACCGAACGAGACCGGCATCGACGAAGTCCCCCAGGCCCGGATCGCGCCCGTGGGCAACGCCGATCCTGCTCGTGTCGGTGGCACTCCTGGTGGCGGCATGCGGCGGATCGACGGCGTCAAGTGGAAGTGGCACCGCCAGCGGGAGCGTCGCGGCCCTCCCCTATCTCCATGTCGTCACCCCGGCCGGCGACGATGCCGATGCCACCCCCTATCTGGCCGATCCGTCCGGACGCCAGGTGCTCCTCCATGGCGCGGCCGTCGTCGGGATGCAGGACGTGGCCTATCCGAATGCCGACGGGGGACCCGCGATCTTTCCGGTGAGCCCTGGTGCGTATGACGGCAAGTGCCCGGCTGCGTCAGCGCTGATACCGCAGCCACCGCTGTGTGAGGTACAGGCGGATCTGCCGGCCTATCAGCAGTCCACCGAACCGGGCAGTGGAGACGACTTCGCCCAGATGCGGTCGCTCGGCTTCAACGTGATCCGCCTGGTACTCAACTGGAGCCAGCTCGAACCACAGCCCGGCCACTACAGCAGCGTCTATCTCCAGAGAGTGGCCCAGGTGGTGGGCTGGGCCCGGCAACAGGGGATCTACGTCATCCTGGACATGCACCAGGATCAGTACTCGCGCTACATCCTGCCCGGGAATCCGTCGACGCTGCCGTCGGGATGCGCGTCATCGGGAGGGAGCGACGGTGCACCGGCCTGGGCCGTGTTCACCGACGGCAAGCCGGCGTGCGCGCTCTTCGGCGACAGCGACATCAACCCGGCGGAGTCCGCCGCCTTCTACAACTTCTGGCACAACCAGCCGGTCGCATCCTCGGCGGGAGCATCGCCCGGCGTCGGCCTGCAGGACCACTACATCGGCGCGCTGGTCGCCCTGGCCAAGGCGTTCGAAGGCAATCCGAGCGTTCTGGGCTATGAGGTGATGAACGAACCACAGCCCGGCACGCTGTCGTCCCTTCCGGTGGAGAATCTCTACACGGCTACGGCACAGGACCTGTTTCCCTTCTACCAACGGGTCATCGAAGCGCTGACCGGCGTGCGGGACGGTCTGCCCACCTGTCCCACCACAGATCCCACGTCGCTGACCGATGCGTGCGCCTACCCCCAGTTGGCCGACGTCAGTCACCAGCAGATCTTCGTCGAGCCCATGGCCTACAGAAACCTGCTCGACTTCTCCCCCCAGGTCAGCAAGCCGTTCACCCAGTATCCGAATCTGGTGTGGGCGCCGCACATCTACACCCACACGTTCACCCTGGACCAGTTCATCGGCTACTCGGCGACGGACAGCCCCTTCCCGCCGAGTTACACCTTCGGGTACCAGACGGCGGAATCCGAGGCACAGGCCATGCACGCCGCAGTACTGACCACCGAGTTCGGCGACTCGTCGAGTACCGACGGCACCGTGCTGGCCGGTGAGACCGCCGCGCAGGAGTCGACACTCACCGGTGGGACCGTATGGGCGTGGAAGGGGCTTTCGGCGATCAAGGGCACGTGCTGGTGCGTTCGATGGCAACACAGCACCTACCAGACCACCGCCAATGGACAGCCGGGCAAGGGCAATCCACGGGTCACTCCATCACCCGACGACCTGCTGATCCCGTCCCGACAGACGTACCTCGCCCGGGTCTGGCCGCTGGCCACCGCCGGCACCCTCCTCGCCTACCAATACGACCCGACGGCACGCACATTCGACATGGCCGCGACCGGGGCCGGTGATGTGCACCGTGGGGACAGGGACAGCGAAACAGTGGTCTACATTCCGAGTGCCGTCCACGGCTCGGTCAGGGCCACCGGGTCGTCGGTGCTCGACACGGTGATCACCAACCCCGACGGGAGTCGGGACGCCTATGTCGCGCCTGACGGGAGTTCGAGGTACAACGTCGAGATCGGAAACCCCGCAGCGTCGCTGACCGCGGCGGTGGATTCAGCTGCGGCCCAACCGCTTCCTCCGGTGACCGAAGCTCAGGCGCGACAGTCGGTCGAACAGGTCATCACCGAGTCGGAGAAGTCCTCGAACCCGACCATCGCCGGAAACGCCACCATCGCCAGCACGCTGGCCACACTCCTGCTCGGCACGTCGGACCCCGCCGCAGGCTGACCGCCGAGGTCCACCGAGAGGCGCAAAAGGGCTCGATGGTCAACCCTCCTGTTCTGGAGCAGCGGACAGTAGCTACCGGTCAGCATCACGGAACCGAGGCCGACCGGCAACAGGGATCTCCAGCCCCACGTGGATCAGGAGCAGGGCGAATCCGACATCCGCCAGGGCCTGGCCGAGGAAGAGCAGGTGCAGGGCACCGAAGACCGTGAGGCCGGCCACAACGAGTCCGCCCAGTTGCAGTAGCAGGAACGCGGTGTCCACTGTGCTCCTCAGCTGGGCGAAGATCCACACCGATGCGACTGATTCGAAGGTGACGGTCACCACACCTACGGCGATATGGGCATCCTTGAGCCCGACATCCAGTTTGTAGCCGTAGGTGCTCAGCAGCGTCACCAGCAGGAGGACGCAGTAGGTGAAGAGCAGAGACCGGAGCCGTCGGATGATGACGTCGGGCGCCCGGTACAGGCGGCCCGCTCGATAAGAGAAGTAGGAGCACAGCAAGAAGGCGAGCGAGAAGGGTACCGCTGTCTTGAGATGGATTCCGTAGTTGCTGATGCCGCCTTCATCCACCTTGAAGACGAAGCCAGGATGCAGGGCGACGCTGACGGCCAGGAAGAAGAAGAAGCTGACCTGGCCGAGGATGATCAGTCCACCGGGGAGGTCAATGGCCTTCGCCGCATCTCGTACCCTTTGGCGCGCCGAGCCCACGTCTGCCTCCACGGCTGAGTTGGTGGGATTACCGTACCGGCGGCCGACATCTCGTGCGATGGCGGATGTCCGGAACTACAGACCCTTCTGATCCCATCAGGCAAGGCCTCCGGCACCCAACCACCCGTATCCGACAGTTTCGTTCCCGCATGGATTGGTCGGGTAAACCCGAGCGCCATCGGCGATGTCCCTCCGGTGGAAAGGTCCTTCGCACCGTGCCGTCACGCCCGAACGGTTCGACACGACTGAACCGCCGAACCGGCGGGAGCCACAACAGCAGGCGGTGACGAACGCCGATGCTCTCAAGTGGTTCCGAACTGCTGCCGATAGATGGGGACTGAAACGATCGATGGAGGCGAAAGTGTCGGTGCCCGACATGGGGATTAGCGATGGTGCGACCAATGCCCCTACCGCGCCGCGACCGACGTCCAAGAATCTGTGGCGCTGGTTCCTCGCCCTCGAGGGCTTCTTCGCCCTCATCTATTTCCCATTCGGAATCCCGACCGAGAAGCCTCTGATCTTCGGTGTCCTCCCCTGGATGGAGTGGCCCGGGCAGCCCTTCGCGTGGGCGTGCATCGGTCTGTCCGCCGTGGCCGCCATCGCCTACGGCGTGTGGCGCAATCGTCCCAACTCCCCGATCGCCTGGTGGTTCGTGGGGGGCGGGGTGTTCCTCTTCATCTGCGGGGACACCATCTACAAGTTCTGGCACCAGATCATGGGTCAGCAGAACATCCCCTTCCCCTCGTTCATCGACGTCATCTACATCACCATGTATCCGGTGCTCGCCGTGGGCCTGCTGCTGCTCACCCGGGCCCGGGTCCCGGGTGGCAACCGGTCCAGCCTCATCGATGCGCTGATCGTGACACTGGGTGTGGGACTGCTCTCGTGGATCTTCCTGATCGGTCCGAACGTCCGGGAGTCCGGGGTGACGGTCCTGGTTCGGCTGACCTCGGCTGCCTACCCACTCGGAGACGTCCTCGTCCTGGCCATGCTGGCCCACCTGTGGAGCGCTGGAGGCTTCCGCAATACGGCCGGTCGCCTACTGGCCATCGGCACGATCGGCACCCTTGTCGCCGACTCGCTCTACGGGCTGGCCAACCTGCATACGTCTTTGAACTGGAGCGATGGAAATCCGATCGACCTCGGGTGGATCCTCTTCTACGCCTGCTGGGGAGCGGCAGCCCTGCACCCGTCCATGCGTGAACTCTCGGAACCCCAGAGAGCCACGGCACAGCGGACCACCTGGTCGCGGCTCGGCCTGCTGGCCGCGGCCTCACTCATCGCCCCCATCGTCCTGCTGATCGAGACACTCAGAGGCAACCCGGTTGACGCACCGATGATCGCGGTGGTGGCCGGGACGATGTTCCTACTGGTGCTGCTACGCATGGCGGGGCTGATCTGGGAGCGCGAACGGGCCGAAGTCCGTGAACAAGTACTCCGCACATCGGCTTCCGAGTTGGTCGCCGCCTCCGGACGAGAGGCGATCTACCAGGCCACCATGGCCGGGTTGGACGCCCTCGTTGCCGGTCACGACGACATGGTGGAGATCTCGTTGGCCGTCACCGATCCCGATGGCGCGCTCACCATCGCCGCCCGGTCGGGAGGTCGCCCGGGCGAAGAGTCCGCCGACCTCACCGACCTGTGGGAGGAGATGTGGGACAGTTCGACCGACGATCCGACGATAACCCCCACCGCCGACGGCGGACTCCCCCTTCAACGGTTGGTCTACCCCCTCGGAACCCTCGATCAGCGCCAGGGCATGGTCGTCGCCTCGAGCGAGTCCGACATCGCCCAGGAACTGCAGAACGCCATCGAGATCCTGGTGGCCCAGGTGGACATGGCTCTCGATCGCGAGTGCATGACCGAGTCCATGCACACCCGACGCAGCGAGGCCCGCTTTCAGACGCTCGTCCAGAATGCCTCAGACGTCATCCTGATCGCCCGCCCGGATACCACCATCACCTATCAGACCCCGTCGGCGATGCGGACCCTCGGCTACGAGCCCGGGTCGCTGGAGGGCATTCCGTTCACCAGCCTGCTCCACCCGGACGACCAGGAGCAGGCGCTCGCCCTGTTCACCGGAGTGGCCTTCCGTGGCGGTACCTCGGTGACCGCCCATTGGCGGATCCATCATGAGGACAGTTCGTGGCATCACGTCGAGGTGATCGCCACCAACCTGTTGAGCGACGAGACCGTCGAGGGAATCGTCCTCACCCTCCGGGATGTGAGCGAGCGTCGAAGCCTGGAAGAGGAGCTGAAGCACCAGGCCTTCCACGACGGGCTGAGTGGGCTGGCCAACCGGGCCCTCTTCCGCGACCGTCTGGACCACGCGCTCGAGCGGGCGACCCGGTCCAAGGCTTCCCTGGCCGTACTCTTCCTCGACCTGGACGACTTCAAGCTGGTCAACGACAGTCTCGGGCACGCGTCCGGCGACACCCTCCTGATCGAGGTGGCCAATCGCCTGACCGACTGCCTGCGAGGCGGGGATACCGCGGCCCGCTTCGGTGGCGACGAATTCGCGATCCTGATGGAGGAGCTGGTGAGCGTCGACGAAGCGTGCGACGTCGCCGATCGGATCACCGCCGCCCTCCGCGAGCCCATCATGGTCCAGGACCGTGAGATCCGGGTTCGGGCCAGCATCGGCATCGCGCTGAATCGTCTGGGGACGGAGGACTCGTCTGAGCTGATCCAGGCCGCCGACGTGGCCATGTACGCGGCAAAGGCCCGAGGCAAGGGTCGCTACGAGCTGTACCAACCCGCGTTGCAGGCATCGGTCATCGAGCGACTCGAACGGACCGCCGATCTGCAACGGGCTGTAGACAAGGGCGAGTTCGAACTGTTCTATCAGCCGATCCTCAGTCTGGCGGGAAACGCAGGCATCGGGTTCGAGGCTCTGATCCGCTGGCGCCACCCCGAACGCGGGCTCCTGTTGCCGGAGCAGTTCATCCATCTGGCCGAGGAGACCGGCCTCATCGTGCCGCTCGGACGCTGGGTACTCGACACCGCCTGCCACCAGGCTCGCGAGTGGCAGCGGCACTTCCCGGCAGCCATGCCCCTCCGTCTCAGCGTCAACATCTCGGCCCGCCACTTCCAGCACGACAGCCTGCTCGCCGACGTGACCAGGGCCCTGGACGAGTCGGGGTTCGATCCCCATTCGTTGGTGATCGAGATCACCGAGAACGTGCTCGTACAGGACACCGAGACAGTCGTCCCCCGGATGCTGGCCCTCAAGGAGCTGGGAGTGTCACTGGCCATCGATGACTTCGGCACCGGATACTCGTCGCTCAGCTATCTGAAGACGTTCCCGATCGACATCTTGAAGGTGGACAAGGCGTTCGTGGACGACGTCATGGAGGACAGCGCCCTTACCGAGGCGATCGTCCGGCTCGGACAGACGATGCACCTCCAGACGGTGGCCGAGGGTATCGAGGAGGCTGGACAGCTCGAGGCGCTTCGAGACTTCGGCTGCGAGTTCGGTCAGGGGTTCTATCTGGCCCGCCCGCTCCACATCACTGACTTCTCCGATTTCCTGTCCCACCTGGCACCCGGTTCGATGCCTATCGACTCGGTCGCCGTGACCGAGGAGCCCGTGCGATGAGGATCCCCCGATGGCACTAGAGGAACAGATGTCGACACGTGCCGCGGCCACCACGGCACTCACCGCCGAGATCCGTCGGGATCCCCGATGGGACGACCTCGAACGACTGCGCGCCTCCCATCCCATGATGGACGCCGTCATCGAGGAGATCGATGGCCGCCGCATCCGTGTGGGGAATCACTGGCTCAGTGACTTCGCCTCCTGCAACTATCTCGGCTTCGACCTCCACCCGGCCATCATCGAGTCGGTGGCGCGCGAGCTGCGTCGCTGGGGCACCCACCCGAGCTGGTCGCGACTTCTGGGCAGCCCCCGCCTCTACGTCGACATCGAAGAGGAGCTGACCGAGCTGCTCGGTGCGCCGGACACCTTGTTGCTTCCCACCATCTCGCTCATCCACACCTCGGTGATCCCCGTCCTGGCCGGCCAGGGTGCCGTACTGGTCGACGCCCAGGCCCACAAGACGATCTACGAAGGATGCACGGTGGCCCGGGGGATGGGGGCCACACTCCACCGGGTCCGCTCGAACGACCCAGGTGCATTGGAGGAGGCTCTCCGGTCGCTGCCGGCGACATCCAGCCGGATGTTCTGCATGGACGGGGTCAACAGCATGACGGGCAACTTCCCGGACCTGTCCGAGTACGCCAGGATCTGTCGGGAGAACGACGCGCTCCTCTATGTCGACGACGCTCACGGGTTCGGGGTGATCGGCGAGTCACCGGGACCGTCGGCACCGTACGGCCATCGTGGGAACAGCATCGTCCGTTACCTCAATGAGACCTACGACAACATCATCCTGGTCGGCGGGTTCTCCAAGTCCTACTCGTCACTGCTGGCATTCATGGCCCTGCCCACGGATCTCAAGAACCACCTGAAGGTGGCCGCTCCTCCGTATCTGTATTCGGGTCCGTCCCCCACCGCGTCGCTGGCCACGGTATTGGCCGGCTTCCGGGTCAACGAGGTGGAGGGTGACGACATCCGGCTGTCGCTGGCGACCAAGACGGCACGGGTCCTCGATCGGATCGCCGAACTCGGGCTCTACAGCATGAACTCCTCCGGACTGCCCATCATCGAGCTACCGCTGGGCGCAGACGACGACATCGACACGGTCGGGCGCTTCCTCTTCGACCGTGGGATCTACGTGACGCTGGCCGCCTATCCCCTGGTCCCCCGGTCGCAGGTCGGCTTCCGGATCCAGATCACCGCGGCCAACGCCGACGACGAGATCGACCAGCTCAACGAGGTGCTGGGTGAACTCGCCGAGCGATTCGACATGCAGCGGCATCCGACCACTTCCTGACCGCCATGGGCTCGGTATCGCTGACAGCCCCGCTCCGCCAGCGTGATTTCCGCCTGCTGTGGACCGGCATGTCGGTTTCGCTCCTGGGGGACGGGTTCTTCCTGGTGGCCGTGGCCTGGGTGACATTGGGACTGTCGAACCAACCGGCATCTCTCGCCTATGTGGGAGTGGCACTCTCACTCCCCCAGCTGGCCATGCTGTTGATCGGCGGTGCCGTCTCCGACCGGCTGGGATCCCGACCGATCCTGATCTGGGCCGACCTGGCCCGGGCCGTGGCCGTCGGTGCCCTGGCGACGCTGACGGCCACCGGTGGGCTCCATCTGTGGGAGCTCTACCTTGTCGCCGCCATTCTCGGTGTGGCGGCGGCCTTCGCTGCGCCCGCGTTCGACGCGGTGGTACCGCGGTTGGTACCGGAGGACCAGCTCCACCAGGCCAATGCCATCGAGCAGTTCGTCCGACCGGCCACCATCCAGTTGGCCGGCCCCGCACTGGGCGGGCTGGCCGTCGCCACCATCGGCTCGGTTGGGGCGCTGTACTTCGACGCCGCGACATTCGTCTTCTCGGCTTGGTGCATGGTGCGGATGAGCCCCCTCAGTCGCACCGCGGCTTCAGCCGGTGCCAGCGCAGGCGGTGGAGCCATCGGCCAGGATGTCCGCCAAGGACTGCGGTACGTCAAGCGGCATGTCTGGCTATGGGGGACGTTCCTGTCCGCCACCTTCACCTACCTGCTGTTCATCGGGCCGACCCAGGTGCTGCTCCCCTACATCGTGCGTAACACCATGCACGAAAGTGCCTCGGCCTACGGGATCGTGCTCGCCGCCGGTGGGGTCGGCGCACTGATCGGTGCGGTGGCCATGGGGCGGGCACGCGAACCGCGCCGGCCGATGACCTGGATCTATCTGTGGTGGACACTGGCCACGCTGGGGGTGGCCGGATATGGATTGGCCGAGGAGATGTGGGGACTGGTGGTGGCGGCGGTCGTGATCAACGGTGCCGAGGCCATAGGAGCCGTGGTGTGGGTCACGACCAAGCAGCGCCGGGTGCCCCGGGCCATGCTGGGCCGGGTGTCGAGCGTCGACTGGATGGTGTCGACGGCACTGCTCCCCCTCAGCTATGCGCTCACCCCTCCGGTGGCCCACCTGCTGGGCGCCCGAACAACGCTCGTCCTCGCCGGCACCGTGGGCGCCGCGGTGACGTTGGGGTTCCTGTTCCTGCCCGGCATGCGCCGCAACGAAGAGGCAGAGGGTGCGGATCGGGACCAGGTCACCGTGGAACTGCCGGTATAGCCGGAAGGTCCCGGCGGCCCGACAGAGGAGGTGGTGCCGGGGCCCGACGTCTCTGCTGGTGCGATGATTGGGATGTATGGCAAATGCGGAACGCCCTCAAACCGGCATCGGTTGTCTCAGCCTGATCGTCGGCGTGGTCGTGCTGGTGGCGGTCGTCGTCCTGGTCTTCTTCGTCGGACTGATCGCTCTCGGAATCCTGGCCGCAATTCTGGTGATCGGCTTCGTCGCCCTGGCCGTCGATCGGGTACTGCTGGCGCTGAGTCCGAAACGCCGGGAACGGCGGGCGAACCAGAGCCGGGCGTTCGTCTGGAGCTTCGGGCAGATGCAGCCGGGTCAGGTGATCGACGCCACGGCCATCGACACCAACGACGGCTCAGACAACCCGAGGCTCAGCGAGCAGGGTCCGGAGGAAGCAACGCCGGAGTAGTCAACGCGCACGCCTACCACCGTCCGTTAGCCTTCGAAGTAACCACCGGACGTCTCCCCCGGCGGACAAACGAACTCGGCCAAGAGGGAAAACGATGGCGGTCGCTCAACCGACGGAGGTTCCCGCGACGAGTTCAGGCGACGAACCCGCATTGGCCACCCGCGAACTGTGGCGGTCGTTCGGCTCCACCCCGGTGCTCAACGGGCTCAACTTCACGGCCTCATACGGCGAGGTGACCGGTCTCGTAGGTCCCGAACGGCGCCGGAAAGACCACGCTCCTTCTCATCCTGGCCACGCTGCTGGCACCGGATAGTGGGCTCGTGCGGGTCGCTGGAAATGATCCGGTCACCGAGACATTGGCGGCACGGAAGGTCCTGGGCTGGGTACCGGACAGCATCGGCTTCTACGACACACTGACCGTCCTCGAATACCTGGTGTTCGCGGGCACGGCGCACCGGATGTCGATGGTCGACTCGCAGGAGGCGCGCCTCCGAGCTCCTCGACCTGGTCCATCTGGCCGACAAGCGAGACTCCCGGGTCCAGGTCCTGTCCGCGAGGACAGAAACAACGTCTGGGTGTTGCCAGCGCCTTGGTCCACCGACCGCGGATCCTGCTGCTCGATGAGCCGGCTGCGGGCCTCGATCCTGCCAGCCGGGTCGGTTTCCTCCGCCTGGTCCGCTGGCTGGCCTCCGAGGGCGTGGCCGTGGTCGTGTCCAGTCATCTCCTGGCCGACCTCGAAGAGTTGGCGGACATCGTGGTCTTCGTCGACCGGGGCGTCGCCGTCGGCGAGCGACGAAGGGGAGAGCGTTCCCGCAGTGCACGATTTAGTCCCTGGAGAATCCACTCGCTCGACGATGCCAGGCTGGTGCAGGCGCTCGGTGCACTGGGGGTCGTTGTCGCCCAGATGACGGCCAGTGGTGTGGATGTCATGCTCGATTCGGACCGGGCGGCCGCCTCGCTGCTGGCGGCATTGATCGGTGCCGGAGTTGAGGTCGTTTCGTGCAGCCCCGCGGAGAGCTCGCTCGAGGCCGCCTACTTCGAACTGACGGAACGGGAATGAGCGGGATAGCCGCGGTCACACGATCTGGAGATCATGCTTCGCTACCGTGCCGGGCGGTGGCGCTGGCTGCTGCTCAGTTGGTTCCTCGGCCTGCTGGCGTTCTCATTGCTCCTGCACGGTGTGCTCTCGAGGGAGCACGACCTCGACGGGGACCGAGGTGCAGTTCTCTTCGGAGGTTTGCAGCTGTTCATGCTCGCGCTGGCGCTGTTCATCGTTCCGGCGTTGACGTCACAGTCGATCAACGGAGACAGGGAGCGGGGCCGGCTCAGCATCCTCCAGGTCACCGAGCTCTCCGCTTTCGACATCGTCGCGGGAAAGCTCCTGGCGGCCTGGGGTACCGCCTGCCTGTTCGTGCTGGTCTCCGCGCCGATCACCATCTGGGCGATGACCGAGGGCGGGCTCAGTATTCTCCAGGTGATTGTCGTCACGCTTGGTGATGATGCTCCTCCTCGGCATCATCTGTGCCATCGGACTGGGACTTTCCGCCCTCTTCGCCAGAAGCACCACCTCCAGCGTGCTGACCTATGTGGCGGTCTTCGTACTGGCCATCGGGACCTTGATCCTGACGACTTTTGTCTCGGTCCTGATCGTCAACACAAATGGGGGCCAGGGCAATTCCTACCCTTGGTACCTGGTCTCGCCAAATCCATTTGTGATCTTGGCCGACGCTGCTCCGGCTGCGCCCTTGCAGCGCACCTGCTACTCCACGGACGCTCCGCCGCCGCATTCCACTTTCTGTGTGACGAATGTCCCGTCGGGTGATGTCCTCGGAAGCATCCGGCAATCTGTGCGCAATACCGAGAACGACGGCTCGAACTCGTCGGGATCGGCGACCGGAGGACCGGTATGGCCCTACGGGCTGGCCTTTGATCTGTTGTTCGCCGCCGTGCTGCTCTTTGCCGCGGTACGAAGAACGACCACGCCCAGACACCGGATTCCCCGAGGAGTGCGACTCGCCTAGCGACCCCTCACCTCAAAGGACCAGGGTCGGTGCTCCTCGATTGTCAGGCGGTGGTGACCGCCGAAGGGGGTGGGATCGTCCCCGGACCAGTTGACAGACAGCCTTCCTTGGGTACCGGATTCGCCGCCGCCGGCAGCTTAGGGGGCTTGAGGAATGCCGGCTTGGTCGTCAGATCCAACATGTCGAAGAGACTGTTGGCATTGGCATCACGGCGAGTGAGCGCGGGGAGGTTCCACTTCTCCTCGATTGTCTTGAGGATCGAGGTGTGGTCGTAGACGGTGTGGGAGACGTAGTCCTTCTTGGCATAGGGGCTGACCACGCCGCACGGCACCCGCATGCCGTAGCGGTCGAATCCACCAGGGGGATCGGTGGCTGTCAGGTTCGGAGGTATGTCGTCGGGAGGAATCGCCGGGGGCGGCGGTACGTGATCGTAGTAGCCACCATGCTCGTCATAGGTCCAGATGAGCATGGTCCTCGGCCAATTCGGGCTCGACATCACGGCGTTGACGATCTGGCCCATGAACTGGTCGCCGAACTGGATGTCCTGAGGATCCTCCTCGGAGGACACGTCGTAATTGGGTTCGACCAGGCTGACTGAGGGAAGACCCCCGGATGCGGCGTCGGCGTAGAACTTGTCGATCTTGACGATGCCCTTGGACACCGGGTTGCTCGCTTCGATGTAAGGCAGATACACCCCAATGGTGGGAAGGCTCGAGTAGTAGTCCTTCCAGGTGATCCCGTGCTTGGTCAACTGCTCGAAGATGATCCCGTTGGGAGGAAGCTCCAGGGGGAAGGTGTCGTCGATGAGGCCGAGTGAGGTTCCCGATATGAGATAGCGGCGGTTGGGATCGGTCTGCCCCATCAGCGAGCAGAAGTAGCGATCGGCGATCGGAAAGGTACTGGCCATGCCACAGGTGAAGGGCAGGTCGTCCTTGGTGAAGTAGCCCATGGCCTCGGCGGTGGTGCTGGAAACGAACCCCTGCATGGTTCCTCCGTCGTAGGCCTCGTGGGTGACGGTCCAGTCGTTGCCGACTCCCTTCGTCTGGCACTCCGTGGGCATGTGGAAGGCGTGCACGTCGTTGCCCATGCCGTCAGGGTTGGTCGCCGTTGGTTGGCCGTTGGCGTCGAGAGTGAATCCGTCACCCCGGCCGATGAGACCGAGGATGTTGTCGAACGAATGGTTCTCCATCATCACAATCACGAAGTGCTCGATCTCCGGCACCTGATCGGTCCCTGCCGCAACCCCTGGCCGAGGAAGGGACCCCGCCGCCTTGATCGTCTTGCGGGGCAATGGGGTCGAGGTGGCCGTGGTACCCGAGGACGACTGGCCTCCACAGGCAGCCATCACCGTTGCCGCCCCGGCTATTCCTCCGGCGATGAACTGACGACGATTCATTCGCACCACTGATTAACCATTCACGTGCTCCCGTAGAGGTGTCGCGACCGAGACTAGGTCGACGCCGGCGGGGTGGCGAGTGCCTGAGGAGTCGGTCAGCAGACGACATCCGATTCCGGCGCTGGACCGGCGATCCGGTGCTCTCGGTCCCGCTTCCCATCCAGATGGTCTCCTCCCTCCGAACAAAAGAGGTGAAAGTCGACCAGCAACTCGATATGACCGGACGGACCACGGCGGTTCGAATCACCACCACGGTCGCCTTCGTCGTCGGAGGATTGCTCCTGGTGTGGTCCAGCTACCTGCACTTCCACCTCTGGCAGAGTCTTGGCTACCGCCACATCCCGACAATCGGACCGCTGTTCATCCTGCAATCCGTGGCGGGCCTTGTGCTCGGACTGCTGGTCGTCGCGATCCGCAGACCATGGACCGCAGTAGTCGGTGCCGGATTTGCGGCATCAACGGTGATCGGCTTCCTCGTCTCGGTGGAACACGGCCTCTTCGGCTTCAAAGACTCATGGTCGGCACCCTTTGCCCACCAGGCCTTCGCTATCGAGGTAGCGGCGATCGTCATCCTTGGCATCGCCGGGGCCCTGAGCATCTTCGGATCTGCTTCCAGATCTCGCCCCGTTGTCGACGGCTGATCGCCGCCTCGCCAACGGTCCCCGTTCGGATCGCGACCCGACGGAAGCTTCCCCGGCGCCCTCGCAAATCTAGGTGCGTTCGAATGCGAACTGCCTTCAATTCCTTCGTCAGGCGGCAATGCTGACTGCGCCTCGCAACAGGTTCAGGCCGTCGAGACCCGGTAGCCGGTCCACCCGGCGGTCGATGCGCGACGCCATCGCCTTTCCGTCTTCGCCACCGAACAGGTAGGTGGCCAGGAAGTCCACCTCCTGATCAGAGACCACGCCGGCCCCTACCGGTGCCCAGTAGTGGCTCAGTGCCCATCGGGTGAGACGTCGGGCAGCGCGACTGTCGGTCAGCCGGGAGTTGGCCTGGGTCGCATAGAAGTCGATGTGACGACCTTCCTGCCTCATGATCCGACGGAGCAGCTCGCTCAGAGTCGGATGATCAGCCAATGCCGCCAGCCGGGAGTAAGCGGCCTGAGTGGTCCATTCATTGACTGCACCCCACGCCATGTGCACGGCTGTCAGATGGGGGGTGATGGCCGACGCCAACTGGAAGGTCAATGGCTTCCAAGCATCGCGCTTGGGCAGCTTCTGGCGAAGAGCGGCGATCCTGGTGGCACCGGCCGGCTCGTCGTGCGCCGCCAGGACGCCGGCGATGGCCTCGCCGTGCCAGAACTCCTCGTAGTTCCACAGCGTGAGGAACGAGGTCACCTCGGGATCGCGATGGGCCCTGGTCACCAGCAGATCGCGCAGATAGCAGACCGTGTGGCTCTCGACGTCGTGCATGTACCGAAGACAGCGCAGCGCTTCAGGACGCAACGGGTGATCGCGGAAGGATTCGAAGTCGATGTTCTCGACGTCTAGTTTCGCCGACAGTCGCTGATAGGTCGTGATGTCGAAGCTCATGCCTTGTATTCGTCACCGACGACATGGGAGATGAAATCCGCCCTCTTCAACTGGAATCGCCCGCGATCAGCGCCCAGTTCCGTGGAGACCCGGTGAGATGAATGCCGTCTGTCCTACGATCAGAGCGGTTTAGCCGGATCTCATAGCCGGCCAATGGGCGTGCCGACGCCCGGTTCCGAAGAACCGGGCGTCGGCACAGACTTCGACCTAACGGACATCCGAATGACCGTGGCGAAGATCAGCCCGTGGTGTAGTCGGTCAACGGCCGGGCATTGCTCAACGGGCTGAAGGCATTGGGCACCGGGTACTGGCCGAGCACGAAGTTGAGGATGGCCGCGTGCTGCATCTCGACCGGCTGGATGCTGGCCGCCACCTTGATCGACGAATTCGCCTTGACGGCGCTGATGGCCGATTGGTAGGTCGCGGCAGCCACCTCTTCCAGCATGAGTGCCAACTTGGCCGCACCCGTTACGTCAGTCACTTTGGCAAAGTCCGCAGTGATGACCGGGGTCAGCACCGGGTCCGGGGTTGTGATCGCCGAGTGCCCGGAGGCGACGATGGCCGAGTTCCATGCCTGTGCGTGTTGGGTGTGCTGTGCCTTCACCGTGGTGGCGAAGTTGGCCACAGCCGGTGGGACCGTCCCGAGCTTGCCTGCACCGGCGGCGGTCAGCACGTCCCCGTAGGCGGCGACGGCCAGGTTCTCGAGGCTCGCCGCCAGTGCGGCGACAGCCAGATCACCGGTCAACTTGTCCGACACCGAGGCTCCCGACGATCCACGGGTGGTGGTCGGGCTCGATGATCCCGAGGAACAGGCGGCCAGAACCGCCCCTCCGGCCAGGGCACCGGCACCGATCAGGAACCCACGGCGGGTGGTCCGGGAACGTTCGGTCCACTCGCCGATGGCCCTGTTCATAGCGGGCATGCCCACGTCATTGTGGATCTGGTCGAGATCTCTGGTCATGATGGTGAGTTCGTGTTCGGAGATGGCCATGACTTCGGGATTCCGGTTGCGACGCCTCATGAGGATGCTCCTTCGGTGGCCGGGCGGGCCTGTTGGGTGGGATAGAACGCATCAGGAAACCCGACGGATCCGGCTGCTGCCGGCAGTTCGGCGGCGTTGGGCGGCAGGGCGATGAGGTCGGCGGCGTTCGCGGTCAGCAGCGCCTGTACAGCCAAGAGGATCGAGACGTGTTGAGCCTCCACCCCCATGATCGAAGCGGTGACCTTCTTGGCGTTGGCATCGGAGAGCGCGGCGACATCGGCCACGTAGGTCTCGGCGGCACCCTGTTCGAGCTCCAATGCCAGAGCCACCACCGGGCCGGGTGAGGTGAGCCCGGGTACCGCGGCCTGAACGACCTTGGCGAGGACCGGATCGGGGTTGTCCTGAGCCTGGCCCCCGAGTCCGGTGATAGCCGCATTGAACGCGGCGAGGTGCTGGCTGTGCTGGGCCATGGTGGTGGTGGCGAAGGTCATGACCACGGGATTGGCCGAGGACCCACCGATGAACGGGAGGGTCAGCGCCGTCTTATATGTGGCGACGGCGAGTACCTCGATCGACGATGCCGTCTGGAGGATCTGGATATCAGTCGGTGTTGCCGCGAAGGCCGGCGAGGCGAACAGGGCTTCGAAAGCGCCGGCGATGCCGGCGGCGGCAAGGACGCCACCACCGAAGAGGGCTCCGCTCATCAGCCGTGATCGTCTGCCGGCGACCTCACGTGACTCATCGAGATCCTCGGCGCCCCGGGCCCGAGTCTCGTGTCCGACCTCGACGATCTCTTCCAGGGCGACATTGGTCGTCGCCATTGCGTCGAGGTGCAGGTCCTCGGACTCCTCGACCAGCAGACCCAATGCGCGTGGATCGACGTCGACAGCACCTGCCTCCGGATCCGGTAGGCCTCGCGTGAGTCCTGATTCCATCGTCTTCCTCCTCTTGTCGGTGCTACTGGTTGGTTCTTCCGCCACGACCATCGACGCTGCGCCATTTGTGGCCGGCACGGTCAACCCGAGACCACCACTGTCCCGGTCATGTATTGATGGATCATGCAGAAGTAGGTGTACGTTCCCGGACTCTTCGGAGCGGTCAACGTCTTTGACTGGCCAGGAGCGATGTCCCCGGTGTTGAAGCCCCCGTCGCTCGAGGTCAAGGTATGGACCACCTGGTCCTCGTTGGTGACGGTGACCGTGGCGCCCGGGTTCACGGTGATGGTTCCCGGTGAGAAGGCGAAGTTGTGGATGGTGATCGAGTCGGTGGCGCGGCCTGTCGTCGACGGCGAGCTCGACGCAGAGTGGGTGGTCGGGCTGCTGGTGGAGGATGCGGAGCATGCCGCCAGGGTCAACGCCATCCCGGCGAAGATCACCAGCAACAGACGCCTGGGCATCCCGGAGACCTGATGGAAATGAAAGCGAGTGTCCGTGCGGACCCGTCTGTGGTTGCTCATTGATGAGTCTTCGAAGCCGATGGAGCTCTGGATGTCCTGCGCCCGGTGCGTCGCGTTTCGATTTCGACCGGCTCGATCCGAAACTGCAGGTCGCTCTGACCCCGGCGGTCACGACGAACGACGTCCTGAGAGCGAGATCACTCGATGGCCGGATGGATCATCGGCCACTCAGGGAAGGAGACTCAGGGAAGCGGTATCTCCACTTATGCTGACTCGACGTGCCGATCGCACAGCGCGACAAGGTTGAGCTCCGAGGATCGAGCGTGAGGAAATGAGAATTCCGACAATCTCTCCGGTGCCCCCGGAAGCGAACGGTATCGGCCTGCCCTGGGATGTTCCGCTCCAGGACCCGATCGCCGCCCTGACCGGGGCCCGACGCACCCACGGCGACACCTTCGTGGTCACCAGTGGTGAAGACAGCTATCTATTCACCTTTTCGCCGGCAGGGGTCAGGTCGTTCTATGCGCTCCCGGAGGATCGAGCCAGCAAGGGAGCGGCCGATTGGCGCATGTTGCGCCGAAAGTTGCCCGACGAGATATTCGTCGGGCGTCGAGTCCTTCCCAACCAGCTCTTCGGACGTGACGATGTTGCCGCTTATCTCACGAACGTCCAACGGGCACTCGACGACACCGTCCTCGAGCTCGGCGCTGCCGGCGAGGTCGACGTGTTCGCACTCACACGGCGGTTGGGACACCGGGTCGGTCTGGCGTCGTGGGGTGGCCCGGGTGCCGCCAGTGGCGAGCGGTTCGAACGGCTGGTCGACGCGTTCGATGCCCTCGATGGTTCCGAATCCTTCGTGCATCCCGATGCCATGAAGGCCGTGGCATCGACCGGCAAGTCGGCCGAGTATGCAGCACTCGACACGGTGATCGCCGAGTTGGGCTATGCCCTGGGAGAGCTCCCAGGAGTCGAACTGGAGCATCCCCTTTTCGCCCGGGTCTCGGCAGCCTGGGCGGATGCGTCACCCACGCAGCGTGTGAGTGGCGTGGGCCAGGACATCGCGCTGATCCACATCGCATCCATGTCCAATCTGTTCGCAGCCCTTGGTTGGAGCCTCATCGATCTCCTCGAGCATCCCGAAGAGGCCGCGCTGGTGAGGTCTGGCAATCGGACGCTGTCCGAGGCATGTGCGCTCGAGTCCATTCGGCTGGCCCAACGCTCGATCATGGCGCGCTACGTGCTGCAGCCGGTGACACTCGATGTAGGTGACGCGGTATACGAGGTTGGGGCCGGCGCCACCATCGCCACCCTGCTTCCACTCACCAACACGAGCGCGGCACCGGGTTTCGAGACCTGGGATCCCACCCGCTGGAACCGGCGACGACTCGCCGACAGTTCGATGTTGGAGACCACCGAGTTGGTCACCGCATTCGGGCACGGGCGGCACACCTGCCCGGCACAGCCTTTCTCCCTGTCGACCATGACCTCTGCGGTCACTCGCCTTTTCGACGAATTCGAGTTGGAGCCCGGATGGGCTGATCATCCATCTCCCGTGCCGGCTCAGATCGGAGGCGTGGCGCGCTCGGCCGCACCATGCCCGCTTCACTTTCGTCGCCGGGAGAACCAGTCAGTCGCGTAGCCCCGGATGCCTCGACGCGACCATGGGAACCAGAAGGCGATTGGGTGTCAGGTGTGCGACGAAGGCGGCGGCACGGTTGGCGAACCCCGGAATGGCCACAACCTTGCCCGCGTCGAGGGCATCGATGCCCACAGTGGCCACCGCGGCAGCCGACTCCCACATGAAACGCGGCAGTGCGGCATCTGCCTCCTCCTTGGAGAATCCCGCCCGTGCCCCGAATCCGGTATCCACCGGTCCGGGACAGAGGACGGTTGCGGTGACACCCGTACCACGAAGCTCCCCGCTCAGACTCTCCGTGTAGGAGAGGATGAACGCCTTTCCGGCTCCGTAGCCAGCTTGACCGGGCAATGGTTGGAAAGCGCCGGTCGAAGCGACATTGAGCACGGCACCCATGTGGCGGTCGACCATGCCTGGAAGGAACCGACTGCACAGATCGGCCACGGCGACGACATCGACCTCGATCATGTTCATCTCCGATTCAGGATCTGATTTGGCAACGGCACCGAGAGTCGACAAGCCCGCGTTGTTCACCAGAATGTCGGGGGTGAGTCCGAGATCGGCCACACGGCCGGTCAATCCGGCACGGGCATCCCGGTCGGAGAGATCGGTGGCCAGGACACTCGCGCGCCCACCATCCGTCCGGAGTTCGGCGGCCAGCGCCTCCAACCGGTCAGCCCGTCGTGCGACGAGGGTTACGCCATACCCTCTCTTGGCCAATTCCCGGGCGATCGCCTCGCCGATTCCCGAGGACGCACCGGTCACGATGGCGGTGTGATCGGCTGCTGGAGGAGGGAGGCTCATGGGCACAACGTAGTTGTCCCAGTCTCTCGACAACGGCGAGCAACTGAATCGGCTATGGGCCGGCGACGAGCGGCTCAGCTCACCAGCACATCGGGTCGGGGAAACCCTTCGGCCTCGCACAACGCGTAGTACACCTCGAGGGTGCCCGGGCCGTCGAAGACGCTTTCGATGCTTCCGTCGGCGGCCAGGTTGAGATTGACCCCGTACATCTGGAACCAGACCTGGGTGTCATCCTCGATGCACTCGAGGGTGTGCACGGACCCGGCGGGCTCGAACAGGAACGATCCGGCCCTGTTGACGTAGTCGTACTCCCGGTACTTCCACGCACCGGACATCGTGTAGCCGTAGACCGGTCCCGTGTGGCGGTGGGTCTGGACCGCGTAGCCGGCCTGGAAGATGTTCTCCACGATCCAGAGCCCTTCGGCCACATCGACTTGGATCACCTTGAGTTTGTTGCCTCCGCCCATCTCCACAAATGGAAGATCGGCCGAGCCACGGTGCTGGGCTTCAGGCAGTGCGTCGATGCTCATGTTTCTTCCCGGACTTTCGATCGCGAATGTGCCTCAGCAGATTACCTCTGCGTTGCCACTCCGACCGCACGCCATCGGAGCCGTGTGGGCATGCCCACACAGGCGGACAGCGCCACCCGTCGGTCGGGCGTTCCGGTCGCCCGACCCGACCTGCACAGTCAGTAGAACTCCAGTCGGCTGACCACCAGGGGAGCGCTGACGACCTGCCTCACGTCGGTGTGGCAATGATCACAGACAAGCTCGCCTTCCGGGATCGGTGCTCCGCAGTTCGGGCACAATGCCTGCCCCACGACGACTTGGCTGTCGACGGTGAAGTCCCAGAACTGGCTGCTGGCGCGATTGCCACCGTCATCCGATCGGGTGGCGACCACCAGATGCACCCGGATGACCGGCTTCCCCCCCTGCATCGGAGCACCGATGAGGTGAAGTGTCACGGATACCGGCGTGTCTCCGTCGAATGACCCGGGATGCTGCCGCCGTTGGGAGATGACCTGGTCGCTGAACGTGCCCCGAAGGATGTCGGCGTCACCTGATCTGTCTGCCGCGAACATGATCGGCACGGCACTTCCCACCGTCATGGTCAGCAGCTCGGGGGTGATTGCGCCCGCGATGCTGGAGGCTGCAGCAAGCTGCCGGGCGACGTCGCTCCAGTCCTCGGGATTGTCCAGGACGACCGCCACCGTGGCCAACCGAGGGTCGGACGTGGTCATGGCGCCGGCGGTGGGTCAGCCTGTGGTTCGGCTCCTGTCGCGGGTGTGGGTGAAGTCGCGGACTCCGGAACCGAGACCGGGGCGACGGCCCCGCTGACGGCCGTCCCGCACTTCGGACAGAAGTGTGCGCCGGCAGGCACCGCGCTCCCGCATTGCGTACAGAAACTGGTCATGCCGGCCGCAACTGGTGCCGGTTGAGTGGGCACTGGAGCCGGAGCCACAGAAGGTGACGCGCCCGGCGCCACGGGAACACCCATCATCATCCCGGCCACGATTCCCGGCTGCGCTCCCACGTTGCCATCGGCGACGCCATGTGCGATCTCCAGGGCCGCTTCTCCCCGCACCGCCTGGTCGAATGATCCGGCGACACCGGTGTAGGCCTTGGCGGCGGCGAACTGCTTGATCTCCTGCGCATCGGAGTCGGGCAGATTGACATTCAGTTCGGCAAACGTGGTCACGGCCAGGCCATAGGCGGCCAGCTTCAGGTTGGCCTTGGCCAACGCCGCGTCACCCGTGGCGTCCTGGAGCTGCCCCATGGCCAGCACTCCGTGCTGGCTGACGAGGTCAGGCAGGACGGACCGGATGGCCGCCAATGTCTGGTCGCTGACCCAGGTCGAGATGGCTCCGTTGAAGTCCTCCACGCCATCAGTGCCGATGAGCTTGGCCAAGAGCAGGGAGGGGTCAGTGACCCGAAACGCCAGCTCCCCGTATACCCGGAGGGTGACCACGAGCCCGGTCGGCCCATCAGTCAGGTTGTCCACCGGGCCACCGAACTGGAGGTTGGTGATATCCCGTGTGGTGACGAAGTAGAGCTCGGCGTCGTAGTAGGCGTCGCCGGTCAGCCGGTCGACGAGCCAGCCGAGAGCCAGTGATGCACCGTCGTCCAATGAGTGCCGGCCCGGTCCGAGCGTGCCGATCACCTTGCCCAGGTTGGTGAACACCGCCTGGTAGTCCAGATCGACATTGACCACCGAGTGTTGGACGATCTGCTGATCGGGCCATTTCCACGCGACGTGGTCCTTCTGATCGTCCGGCATCTCGATGAAGAGCCGTTGGATACCTGAATCCTTGTGTCCTTGGAACAGTGCCATTTCCGATGAATCCTTTCTGGAGGAACCGATCAGACCCGCTCGCCGCGGATCAGATTGTGAAGCGAAGCGGCAGACTCCGGGTCCAGGTGGTTGTGACGGATGACGTCCTCGAGCAGGAGATTCGTCCAACTGGGAAGTTCATAGATCGCCGAGGTCCGGCCTCCCGCCAAGGTCACGGTGTCGATGCCACACCAGGGTGACCCGCCGGTCGGCTCCACCCAGTACTCGACGGTCTCGACGGTCACCGTCAGCCTGGAGATCGGATCCGACGACCGGTGCAGGTCGTTGAGGTAGGGAATGTCCCCGATCGCCTTCCGGACACGCCCCTTGGGGTACTTCACGACCATTTGCAGACCGGAAATGGATGACAGACGCTCGATCAACGCCTCGATGAAGCCGTCGTGATCGACAGATTCGTGTCGAATGAGGGCGTCATCGGGCGACCGGTCGGTGGGCGTCAGGTCTCCGGGGTCATCAGTTGTCATGGGAGCGGCTCTCAGGACGGGGATGTGCTCTCCGGTGTATCGGCGCCCGTGCCTAGGAACTTGACCGTCCCAGCTCTCCCACCACTGATCCCCAGGACCTCAGCGGGTACCGCGAGATTTCCGCCGTTGACCGGGCCGTTCCACGGCTGTCGATGACAACCGTGGAACCGGGCCCGGCCCGGCGGCTCTCCCTTTCGAGAACTCAGACCGGGGCGAGCGCCATGTCGTCCATCTGGGCCATGTCCTCACGCTTGGCCTTGATCAGGAACGCGGAGGACAGGGCGGCGATGGCCAGGAACATCGCTCCGATGGTGAATCCGATGGTGTAGCCATGGATCTGAGCCGCCTCGCGGACGGCGGGGGTATCGACCCGGGTGGCCAGGTAGGCAGCCGTGGTGGAGGCGAAGACGGTGTTGAGGAGAGCCGTCCCGAGGGAGCCACCGATCTGTTGGGTGGCGTTGAGGGTGGCGCTGGCCACACCGGCGTCGTGGGACGGCACCCCGAACAGGGCGGTGCTGCTCATGGGAACGAATGCCAGACCCATGCCCAGACTGATGAGGATCTCCGCCGGCAGCACATGGGCTGCGAACGAAGTGTGGGCACCGATCCGGGTCAACCACAACATGCCCAGGGTGGCGGCGGTGAAACCGCCCACCATGACCGGCTTGGGTCCGGTGCGGGGAATGATCTTCGACGATACCCCGGCACCCAGGATGATCCCGGCCGAGAAAGGCAGGAAGGCGAACCCGGTCTTCAGCGCCGAGTACCCCAGATTCTCCTGGAAGTAGAAGGTGAGGAAGAGGAACATCCCCATCAGTCCGGACCCCACCATCAGAGAGCTCAGGAACGAGCCGCCGCGGGTGCGCTCCAGGACGACCCGCATCGGCAGGAGCGGATTCTTGCTCCGGAGCTCGATGACCACGAAGGCGGCCAGCAGTACGACTGCGGCACCCAGGTACGCCAGAGTGGCGGTGGCGGTCCATCCGTTCTGGGCGGCCTGGGTGAAGCCGTAGACGAGCGAGACCAGACCGGCCGTGACCGTGATGGCCCCGGGGATGTCGTAACTGGTGTTGCCGTGCGCCTTGCTCTCCCGGACGATCGGCACCGCCACCACCGCCGTGATGATGGCGATCGGGACATTGACGAAGAGGCACCAACGCCACGATGCGTACTGGGTGAGGACCCCGCCCATGATCAGCCCGATGGCGGCACCTCCACCGGCGATCGCTCCGTAGACGCCGAAGGCGGTGGCCCGCTCCTTCACCTCGGTGAAGGTCACGGTGATGAGAGAGAGTGCGGCCGGAGCGAGCAGAGCGGCCATGGCCCCCTGGAGGGCGCGGGCTCCGAACAGCATGGGAGCGTTGATTGCGGCCCCACCGAGTGCCGACGCGCCGGCGAACCCCAGCAGGCCGATGATGAACATGCGCTTGCGGCCGACGTAGTCGGCGATCCGCCCACCGAGGAGCAGCAGTCCGCCGAAGGCCAGCGTGTAGGCGGTCAGCACCCACTGGCGGTTATCGGTGGAGATGTGCAGCGACCTCTGGGCCGACGGGAGGGCGATGGTGACGATGGAGGCGTCGAGCACCACCATGAGCTGGGCGACGGCGATGACAGCCAGGGCAGCCCAGCGCTTGGGGTCCGCCTCCCGGGGGTTCAGCTGTATCGGTGGTCCGACCGGGTCGGTAACGGTGGTCATGGAATCTCCTTGGGGGGGTGGAGGGTCTGCGTACAAGCGGAAACGGGAATGAACGGGTACGTCGGAACAGCAGGGTGAAGCGCGCGACGAACTAGACGGGGGGACGCCTACTCGTCAGGGTCACGGGTGGGAAGTCAGCAGCGGAGGAGCGGGAGGATGACGTCGTCGACCAGATGGACGACGAAGTCCTCGTCGATATCGCCACCGCCCATGGCCACCCGATTGAAGAACATTGCGGTGCTGACCTCATTGGCGATCGGCGCGGCCCTCATCGACACCGGCTCGCCACGCTGGACGGCACGGGTGACGATCTCGTCGAACAGGCCCTGCTTGCTCTCGGAAAGCTGCTGGCGCATCAGATCGGCCAACTCCTGGTCGTGGTGCATGGCCGAGACCATCCCGATGATGAGGGCCGAGTCCTCCTCGGTGAAGGACTCGCGGCTGCGATTGAGAGCCGCCAGCAGGTCGCTGCGGACCGATCCGGTATCCGGCAGTGCCAAGAAATCGTCGCACTTGCGACAGCGGATGGCCTCCACCACGACCTCGGCCTTGCCGGCCCAGTGCCGGTAGATGGTGGCCTTGCCGGCACGGGCCCGCTCAGCCAGCGCATCCATGCTCATGCGGTCGTAGCCGACCTCCATGAGCAGCGCGATCGCCGCATCCAGGATCGCCTGGCGCCTGGCGGCAGCCCTCGGTCCAGAAGGTCGATCTTCCGGCTCGGTGATCTGTGTCTCGATGATGGCCATGCGACGCACTCTCTACGAATTCTGAAACGGAACGGTTCCGTCTCATTCAACATAGAGGATCCCGATACAGAACGCAACCGTTTCGTTTCGATTCTTCCGAATGCCCAGGTCAGCCACCGGCAGTCAGGTGTGGTCATCGCCTCGGGTCCGTCCCGGTGGGAGGAGTTCGATCACGTGGCGAAACCCCCGGAGGATCTCGGGATCATCGGAGGCGACAACCACGATCCGGGGGTCGGTGGTCGGCGCCGTGAGCAGCTCCATCACTCTCGTGCGATTGTCGGCGTCCAGGTCGGCGGTGGGCTCGTCAGCGACCAGCAGCCGGGGATCGCCGGCGATCGCCCGGGCCACACCCACCCGTTGACGCTCCCCGCCCGACAGTTCCTCGATCGGCCGACCCGCCTCTGCGGACAGTCCCACCGATGCCAGCGCCGAGGCGACTCGGCGGGCGACGTCGTGTCGCTCGAATCTCCGGGACTGCAGCGGCAGGGCGACGTTCTCCATCGCCGTCAGGCCGGCCACCAGCCCGTGGTGCTGCAGCACCAGCCCGACGAGGACACGTTCATCATCGATGGGGACACCGTCGAGGAGCACGCTTCCGCCCGTGGGCTTGAGTGCGCCAGCCATGATGAGGCACAAGGCGGTCTTGCCGGCACCCGACGGCCCGGTCACCGCCAGTGGCTCTCCGGCCCGGACCGCCAGGTCGAGCGGGCCGAGGACGTGGTTCCCGCCCGGCTCGAACACGACTCCGTCGAGCTGCAGCTCGGCGTGGGCCAGCTGGTCATCGACTCCGCTCACGGTTGGTCCCGCACGATCCGTAGCTCGACGCCCTCCGGGCCGCGTACCACCCGCACCCGGGTGGCCGGAGGAAGGATGTCCAGGACGTCCGCCGGAAGCTGTACCGAGCCTGATCCGTCGACCACCGCGTACTCCTCACCATGGCGACCCTCCGCTCCCACCCGGCCGTCCCGGATGGTGACCGTACGGGGGAACGAGGAGGAGATCGCACTGTCATGGGTGACCAGGACGACGGTGGTTCCGAACTCAGCGTTTATCCGTCGGAGGAGGTCGACCACCCCGGCTCCGGCCTCCACGTCCAGTTGGCTCGTCGGTTCGTCGGCGAGCAGCAGCCCGGGTCCTGATGCCACGGCGGCGACCAGCGCGACGAGTTGCTGCTGACCCCGGGACAGGTCATCCATCCGTGCCCCGGCGAGGGGTGAGAGTCCGAGGAGGTCGAGGAGCTCGTCCGGCTCCAGCGGCGGTCGGCGTCCCCGTGCCCGGGCGCCGTGTTGGGCGAACCAGATGTTCTGGAGAGCGGTGGCGTGCATCAAGAGGTTGGGGTCGGTTCCTTGCACGAGGTACCCGATGTCGGTAGCCCGGAGGGCGCGCCGTTCCGTGGCCGACAGCTTGCTCAATTCGTGTCCGCCGACCCAGACCACCCCGGCAGAGGGCCGCGTGAGTCCGGCGACCAATCGCATCACCGTCGACTTTCCCATCCCCGATGGCCCGAGCAGGGCCACCATCTCTCCGCCGGCGACATCGAGATCCACCCCACGGAGGGCGACGATGTCGGCGCCCCTCTGGTGGTAGAGGTGGACCACCCCTTCGAGGCGAACGGCCAGACCTCCGACGTCCCGTGTCGCCGTGACTGCCGCGGTGGTCATGCCCGGCCCACCCCCAGACGCTCCCTCCGGGCCGAGCGCATCACCGACCGGGCGCCGATCGCCACGGTGATGCCGAGGGCGACGACGAGGACCAGGAATGTGACCACCAGAGGCCCGATCGGCAGGCCGAGCTCCAAGGGCGGCCCCGGCCCCAGTGCGACGAACTCGGGAAGGGACGGCAGGGTGAGCGCGGCGGCGGTGAGGCCGACCAGCGCCCCCAGGACGACGCCCACCCCGACGGTGAGGCCCTGCTCGATCTCGATGGATCGTCGGCGTGCCACGCCCGAGATCCCCACGGCTCCCAAGGCGGCGAGCTCGGGTCCGCGCCGACGGGAGCTCACGGCGAGGGCGAAGGCGGTGACTCCGACGGCGAGAGCGGCGGCGGCCACGGCGGCCATCAGGAACAGGGTGTAGGCGAGGCCGATGCCGCTCCCTCCCCCGGTGCCTGCGGCGCCGGCGGTCGAGTCCACACCGACCACGGTGATGCCCTGGTCGGCCAGACGCTTCTCGAAGGAGGCGGACCCACCGGAGCCCAGCCACACCTCGAAGGTGGCATTGGTCACCTGACCGGAGAGGAGCCGGTAGGCGGTGCCCAGATCTACCAGCGTGGCCGAGCCCCCCACTCTCGGCAGTGCCGCCACTTCGCCTACCGATCTGGCGTCGAGCGTGGCACCGTCGAGGCCGGTCACCGACAGTCCACTGCTCGACCCGGGGGCCAGAGCGGTCGCCGGGGTCACCACGGCGGGCAGGTGGTGGGGTGTGTCGGCGGGAGCGATGATGATCGGCTGATACGGGGAGAGTGTCACGTCGGCCCGAAGTCCGGCGGCACTCGAAGAGAGCTCGGCGCCACCATCGGGCGCGGTCCACCGCCGTGCATCGGTCAGGCCGGCATCGACCACCAGCGGACGGCCCTGGTCGGTCGCCGTGGTGATCGAGGAGACGAGCAGTTGGACCGATCCGGTGGGTACACCGCCGGCGAACGATGCGGACCATGCCAGCGCCAGGTCGACGAGCCGGCAGCCCGACGGGCACAACCCGGACAATGAACCCGCATAGGTATGGGGTCCCGACTGGACCGGACCGAGGAGGACCTGCTCCGGTGTCTGGTAGCCGTTGTCGAAGAGGTCGACCACCAGCTCCGGGGCCGGCTGTGCCCCGACGTCGGCGTCGGCGGTCAACGACAGTTGGCTGCCGGCGATGATGACCGGTGGCGCCAGATGCGGAGTGATCAGGTCTCCGGCTGCCTGAGCGGCGGTCCGGTTGCCGAGGGCGGACGGCCAAACGGCCACGTCGGCCAGTCGGCTGGAGTCCACCGCCAGAGTCGTGCCATCGCTGGCGTGCTCGACCACCACGGCCATGGCCGAGTGTCCCCCACCGTCGGCTCGGCGGACAGCGGGGAGGAAGTCCACCCCGGGGCGGACGGACACGGTCAGCACGGTCGGGGCCCCGACGTCGAAGCGGTCACGCACCGAGCGGTTCCTGGCTGCCACCGCCCAACCACTGATCCCGAAGGAGGCCAGGGCCACCGCCACGATGACCAGGATGACCTGGGAGCTGAACTCCGGTCGGCGGGTGACCCGGCGGGTGGCCAACGTGGTGGCCACGAACCGTGAGTTCTCGGTCAGCGGGAGGGTGGGCCCGAGAGCGTACGGGAGGAGTCGAGCTCCCAGTACTCCGACCCCGAGTGCGAGGAGGCCGGGGGCGAAGGCGGCCAGGGGGTTCACCGAGGACCCGTCCGTGCCGGACACCCCCACGACGGCTAGTTCGATGAAGGCGGCCAGCGCGATGGCGACGATGGCGGCATCGGCGACGACCCGCCCGATCGATGATCGGTCACCGGCGCTGCGAGCCTCGACGCCTTGACCCGACTCGGCCGCCGCCACCATTCGTCGGGCACCGAAGACCATGGCTGCTGCCGCCACCACTGCCGTGGCCAGCGCGGAGAGCACGGCTGGCGCATTCATGGACGCACCGATCCCCGGGAGGAACAGGTGAGAGGCCGACAGGGAGGCGATCGCCCAGGCGACGACCAGGCCCAGCGGCACCGCCATGAGGACGACGGTCATCGGTTCGGCCATGGCGACGGCCAGCATGCTGCGGCGTCGGTAACCCCGGAGTTCGGCCAGCTGTACGTCGGACTCCCGCTCCGAGGCGGTGCGGGTCGAGGCGAAGTACAGGGTGAAGAGAGCCAACAGGACCAACTGGAGTTCGATGACCCACACGATGGTCGTGGTGGTGTGTTGCGTGGAGGCGGCCTGGTCCAACAGTCGGCCGATCTGGCTGCTGACGGTCACACTCCGGTGTTCCTGGGAGAGTGCGAACCGGGCCATGGCCGATGTGAAGTCGCCCACGTCATCCACCGAGAGCGACCCCGGAATGTAGGGGAGTTGCATCATGGTGGCGATGGTCGAAGAACGGTCGGCCCGGGCCAGGGTGGAAGCGGTCGAGAACAGGTCATCGACCAGAGGTTTCTCGGGAGGACCGGAGCCGAAGGGGAAGTAGTCCTCTCCCCACCAGTACCCGTCCGCAGGATCACCGGGGGTGTACAGGCCGACCACGGTCAACGGCACGTCGGGTCCGTTCCGACGGAAGGAGACGGACAGGGTCTGGCCGAGGGCGACGCCCAACTCGTGGGCGCTCCTCGTGCTGATCATCGTGGTGGCCCCGCCGCTCGGACACCTTCCGGTCACGATGACCACGTGGCGGCAGACCCCGGAGCGGGCCACCAGGGTGGCGCCGTAGGGCTGGCCGTCGGCCGTCAGGTTCACCCCGGCCGACGCGGTGGCGATGCCCGGGCCGAACCAGGCTCCGCCGCCGGCCGGCCTGGGGACATGGGCGGTAGCGGCAACCAGTGCTCCGGGGGACGAGGTGCCACCCGACGGTTGCAGGGTCAGGCCGGTATTGGCGGCCACCGCTCCATCGAGGGTGCCATTGACGATGGACTGGTCGGCGCTGTGCAGGTAGATGGGACCGAAGGCACTGAGCGCCACCGCCACGACGGCCACCACCAGCATCGACAGCGTCGACCACACCCGCCAGCGCACGCCGGCCACCAGGAGCCGCCACCGCATTCCCCGTACCTGGTGACTCGATCCATCAGCCCCGCTCAGGCCCGATCCGGTGCTGGCGCCGTCGATCATCAGGGATGGTCGCTCGGCGGTCACATGGACAGTATGGAGAGTCAAGACGTCGAAGGTCAGGTCATCTCCGGGGACGCGCCCGTTCGGTCCGGATCAGGGCCGAGGGTCAACTGCAGCGACCGAGGCCTTCGTCGACGTACTCGTTACATAGTAACTAGGGTTTGTAACATGGACCTCTCCGCTGCGGCCGGTGTCCGGTGACCACAGGACTGCAGAACCGCCCCCGGCTGTTCATCGGTGGGGCGTGGGTGTCGCCACAGTCCACCACCACCATCGACGTGGTGGAGGCCCACTCCGAGGAGCTGATCGGGACGGTCCCCGATGCGGGTCCAGCCGACGTCGATGCCGCCGTGTCGGCGGCTCGGGATGCATTCGACCGATCGGAGTGGTCCAAGACAGCCGTAGGGGACCGGATCGATGCGGTGCAGCGGCTCATCGACGAATTCGGCCGTCGTGCCGAAGAGATGGCGCAGACCATCAGCTCGGAGAACGGTGCGCCCATCAAGTTCTCCCGGCTCGGCCAGGTGGGGGCACCGCTCGACATCATGGCTTCTTCGATCGACGTGGCTGCCGCCACGATTTGGGAAGAGCGGCGATCCGGTCGCTATCTCGACTATCTGCTGCGACGGGAGCCGGTCGGCGTGGTCGGCGCAGTCGTGGCGTGGAACGTGCCCCAGGTATTGATCGCCGTCAAGCTGGCGCCGGCGCTGCTGGCCGGCTGCACCGTGGTGGTCAAAGCCGCCCCTGAGGCTTCGCTCGACGCCATGCTGCTGGCCGAGATCCTCGAGGTGGCCGACCTGCCCTTCGGCACCGTGTCGGTGCTGACCGGTGGTGTCGACGCCGGTCGCGCCCTGGTCGGTCACGCCGGGGTGGACAAGGTCTCCTTCACCGGCTCCACGGCGGCCGGGCGCGAGATCGGGGCCCGGTGCGGCCGGGACCTCCGCCGGTGCAGCCTCGAGCTGGGCGGCAAGTCGGCGGCCATCCTGTTGGACGATGCCGACCTGGCCAGCGCGGCCCGGGCGCTCCGGTTCACCTCCTTTGTCAACAACGGCCAGGCCTGTGCGGCCCAGACCCGGATCCTCGCCCCCCGCTCCCGCTATGCCGAGGCCGTCGACGCCATCGCCGACTTGGCCGCGTCCCTGACGGTGGGTGATCCGCACGATCCGGAGGTCAAGGTGGGGCCACTGGTGAGCAGACGCCAACGCGATCGGGTGCGGGGCTACATCGACACCGGCATGGCCGATGGTGCCCGGCTGGTCACCGGTGGGCCGGAGGCGCCGGAGGGACGGACCAAGGGCTGGTTCGTCCAGCCCACCGTGTTCGCCGACGTCGACAACGGGATGCGCATCGCCCAGGAGGAGATCTTCGGGCCGGTACTCTGCGTCATCCCCTACGACGATGATGATGACGCCATCCGGCTGGCCAACGACTCCCACTACGGGTTGGCGGGTTCGGTGTTCACCTCCGACCCCGAGCGAGGACTCGGCGTGGCCCGATCGGTCCGCACCGGTACGTTCGGCATCAACGGCTACGCCCCCGATCCGCTGGCCCCGTTCGGAGGCTTCAAGGAGTCGGGAATCGGCCGCGAGTGGGGCACCTACGGCCTCGACGAGTACGTCGAGATCAAGGCAGTCAACGGGCTCACCCCATGAGCGAGCGCTTCGACGCCTCCCAGGAGCACTACCCGATGTCGGGCATCGACGAGTTCCTGATCCACAATCATCCCCACCCGGTACGGGTGATGTGGACATCGGACGTGCAGGCCTACGAGCGGATGTGGTTCACCTGCGAGGACACCACCGGGGACCTGTTGGTCGTGGCCGGCATGGGCATCTATCCCAACCTGGGCACGGCCGAGGCGTTCGCCATCGTCAACGTCCGGGGCCGCCACACCACGGTGAGGGCCCACCGGAAACTGGGTCTCAACCGTATGGACATGTCGGTGGGTCCGCTCCACTTCGACCTGGTCGAACCGTTCCGCCAGTGGCACCTGACCCTGGACGAGAACGAGTACGGGATCGCCTTCGATCTCTCCTGGTTCGACACCAAACGGCCGGTCTACCGCCTCATCGGGGCTGGCATGTTCATCGGGACCAAGCCGTTCTCGGGCGTGGCCGGCTACGACGGGTTCGGTCGCCAGAGTGGGTGGGTCACCGCCCACGGCGAGCGGTTCGCGTTGGACCGCGCCGTCCACCGTGGTACCCGCGACCACCATTGGGGTACCCGCGACACCGTCGGTGGGCCGGCCCTGTGGGGCGGGAATCAACATCCTCACTCCGGTGAGTGGGTGGAGTTCGAAGAGTACGGGGTGTGGGGCGACCACATCCTGTACAACCTGGGCGATCCCCGCAGGGGAAGCGACACCCTCCGGGGTCGTCGCCACCGGCTGCGGTTCGAGGACGACACCCATCTGCTCCTCTCCGGCGAGGTCGACCTGGTCTTCGCCGATGGCAACGAGAAGACCATGACCTTCGAGCGCCTGGGCAACCAGATCGCCTTCCTCCGTTGCGGCATGTACGGCGGGCCCAACGGGGGCACCCCGGTCGGTGACATCTGGCACGGGATGGATGTGGGCGACGGCGTGGTCAGCGGGGAGACCTATGACGCCAACGATCCGGCTGTCCGCTCACAGATCTGCGGGCTCGACCAGCACCACGCCCGGTTCGAGTGCGAGGGTGAGGTGACCTACGGGATCATCGAGCCTTACGACACCCTCTGCTACGAGATGGCCAGGAGCGGTCTCGGGGGATTCTCGCTGCTCGGGTAGTCGACCCGGCCGCGCCGGGGAGCAGACGAAAGCGGATCGGTCTTACGTGAAGTCGGATCCGCCATCGACGTTGATGTTGGCCCCGGTCATGTAGGTATTGCGGGCCGATGCGGCAAAGGCGATCACCGGGCCGATCTCCTTGGGGTCGGCGGCCCGATTCAGATGGACGGGATGTCCGAAGTCCCGGGTGATGAAGCGCATGACATCGTAGAGATCCTCTTCGTCGACATCCGACAGCATCCGCAGCGCGCCCTTGAACGACTCGGAGACGAAGGTGCCGGGGCTGACGGTGTTGACGAGGATCCCGTCGTCGGCCAGGGACATCGACAGGTTCTTGGTCAGACTGGTGAGGGCGTTCTTGGCGGCGGTGTACGCGACCAGCGACGCCGACTGTCGTTTGGTGGACATGGCCGAGACATTCACGATGCGAGCCCATTCGGCCTTCCGGAGGAGCGGCAGGGCGGCACGGATGGTCCGCACCGAACTCAGCGTGATTCCGTTCACCACGTCCAGCCACTCGGCGTCGGTGTACTCCTCGAACGCCTTGATTCCGCCGGGAAACGGGCCCGCCGCATTCACCAGCGCGTTGCAGTGTCCCCAGCGCTCCCCCACCTGGGCCAAAGCCAGGTCCACCGACTTCGGATCGAGCAGGTCGGTCCGGAGCCCGATGGCGTCCGGTGAGCCCAACGCCACCAGGTCTTCCGCCGTCTCGTCCAGATCGCGCTGTGTCCTGGCCAGGACCGCTACCCGTGCTCCGTCGCTGGCAAAGCAGTCTGCAGCTGCGCGGCCCATCCCCGTGGTGCCTCCAGCCACGACGACTACGGCATTCGACAGGCCAAGGTCCATGTCCACCCCCTGATTGCGTCTATCGTTCGCACCGGAGTTTACATAATGTCAAGAACATGTAAAGGCGGCACCGGCCCGGAACAGACGCCGGCCTGGAGCGGACACTCACTACATGCCCCCGATCCGATCATCGTCCGATGAGGGCACTCCGGCCGTTGGTGGCGAACGCTCCGACCATCCGCTCGACGTCGGCCCCGGTCAGCGGCACGTACCGATCGCTCCGTTCCACCCGTCGCCAGACCGGGTCGTCGGTCTCCCACCGCTGCGCCCGCAGCGGCTTCTTGTCCACCTTGTCGCTGGCGGTGACCGGCAGGGCCGGCACCACCCGCACGAAGCGCGGCGCCCACTTGGTACCCAGATCCTCCTGGGCGGCCAGGAACGCACTGAATGCCATGGGGTCGAAGCTGGTTCCTGGTACCAGCTCGAGCGCGGCCATGACCTGGTCACCGGTACTGGTGTCGGGCACCGGGTAGACGGCCACCCCGCTCACCCCCTCGAACCGGGACAGGATCCGCTCGATCGGGGCGGCGGCGAAGTTCTCGCTGTCCACCCGCAACCAGTCGCCGGTGCGGCCGGCGAAGTAGAAGATCCCCTCTTCGTCCCGGTAGGCCAGGTCGCCCGACCAGTACCACCCGTTGCGGGACCGCTCGGCGTCGGCTTCGGGATTGTTGTAATAGCCCTCGAAGTTGCAGAGGGCCTGTCGTCCGACCAGTTCGCCGATGCACGAGTCGGCGTTGGCGAGGCTGCCGTGTTGGTCGAAGATCGCCCGAGGCAGTTCCGTCCCGCTGTCGGGGTCGACCACGGCGATGTCGTCGCGTGAACTGGCCCGTCCGAGGGTCCCGGGCCGTGAGTCGGGCACCGGCTGGAGCACGATGGCATTTTCGCTCGATCCGTACCCCTCGAACAGGGGGACGCCGAACCGCTCGGTGAAGGCTGCCTTGTCCTGGGCCGAGGTCTCCGGCCCGAGCACGAAGCGGAGCCGGTGGTCCCGGTCGTGCTCTGTGGCCGGGGTGGCCACGATGTGGGCGATGGCCCGGCCGACGCTGTTGAAGAAGGTGGCTCCGCACTCACGGACATCGGGCAGGAAGTTGGAGGCGGAAAACCTGCGGCGTAGGACGAGGGTGGCTCCACTGGCCAGGGCGGGCAGCACCGCGGCCGAGAGCGCGTTTCCGTGGAAGAGGGGCATGGCCGAGTAGAGGACGTCCTCGGAGCTGAAACCGACCCGGGAGGCGGCCCGGGCCGCCCGCCCCTGTGTCATCCGGACCGCCTTGGGCCCACCGGTCGAGCCCGAGGTGAAGATGAGCAGGAAGAGCTGGTCGGGGGTGGGCTCGGGCAGAGCCGGCCGGGCTTCGTCCCCGGTGGGCGAGAGTCCCTCCAGACGGTGGGAGTAGCTGTCGTCGTCGACCACCACCACACGGTCGGACGCCAGGCCCAGGTCGAGCCCATCGACCAGTCCCACCTGGGTCGAGTCGGTGATCAGCAGCTGGCAGTCGGTCCGGCGGATGTCGATGGCCAGCTCGGTCCCCCGGCGGGTGGGGTTGATCCCGACGATCACCGCTCCGGCCAGCGCCGCCCCGGCTAGGAGGAAGAGATACTCGGCGGTGTTCTCCAACAGGACACCCACGTGAAATGGACCGTCCTGTCGGAGGGAGAGGAGCAGCTCGCCCCGGATCTCGGCCTCGGCAACCACCTCCCGCCAGGTCCAGGACCTCCCCTCGAACAGCAGTCCGGTGCTGTCGTCGTCGGCCCGCAGCCGGACCAGCTGGGCGGCGGTGGTCACCGGCACCGCCACCGGTTGCTCTGTCCGGTCGGCGCCGGTGCCGCTCACGTCAGTCTCCCGGTCAGGAGGTCGAGGATGGGGTTGTCCTCGATGGGCAGCATCAGTGGCTCGCCGGCGTCACGGCGCAGCACGCTGATGCGGGTCATGATGGCCGTGCTCCGCACCATGGCCAGGGTCTCGTACCACTCGAGGTCACGGATCGGCCGCCCACTCAGCTCCTCGAAGCGGGACACGGTCCCGTCCCGATCGGGAAACCCCTCGGTGCGTACGCCGAACAGCCGGTGCATGGTGAAATCGAGGCTGGTGAACCAGGCCAGGTCGTGTTCGGGCGCCCCCACTGAGGTCATATCCCAGTCGAGCACGGCGAGAGGTGTCCCGTCGTCGCCGAGCACGGTGTTTTCGAAGCGGACGTCACCCCACAGCAGGGCGGGCGCCGGCTCTTCGGACGGACGGTGCGTCCGGCACCAGGTCAGGGCGGCGGCGAGGGCCGGGACAGGGTGGCCGTAGGTCGACCACGATAGGTACTCCTCCCAGAAGTCGAGCTCGGCCCCGTTGTCCCGACGGGGAACGGCAGCGGCAGCGCCGGGGTCGGCCCGATGGATGTCGGCCACGGTGGCCAGGAAGCAGTCGTAGACATGACCTCGCCGTACCGGGTCCATCCCGTTGAGCCACCGGTCACGGTGGGTCAGGGATCCCATGAGGTGTCCGTCCACCCTGGGCATGACCATGAACGGCGCTCCCACCCACCGGGTGTCGGTCTCGAGAACCGGATCAGCCACCGGTACGCCCACGTCAGCCACGGCCATCTGGGCCTGCCACTGCGGGATCAGGTCGTAGTGGGCGAAGGTGCCGACCGACGGAGGCGCCATTCGCACCACCAGTGCGTCGCGGTGCGGTCCATCGTCGTCGGTCCAGGACACCTCGGCCAAGATCGTCTCGCTCGAGTACCCGGCGCTGGGCCGCGACAGATTGTCGACGACCGGGTCCGCGAGGCCCCGGTGGTGGGCCAGCCACCGGCCCAGGCCGCCGGCAAGGTCGGCGTCGGATGCGGGCGGCGACGCGCTCGGCACTACGGGGCCAACACCAGGGGCATCCGAGATGCGCCGCGCACCAGGGTCGACCGGACGTACTCCGGCTGTTCCACCAGTTCGTAGGTCGGATAGCGGTACAGCAACTCTTCGAAGAAGAGACGGGCCTCGAGGCGGGCAAGCGATGCGCCCAGACAGAGGTGCTCGCCGAAGCCGAATGCCACGTGGGTCGGGGTGACCGGTCGACGAACGTCGAGCTCCCCGGCCGTGGGCCCGAACGCCGCCTCGTCGCGGTTGCCCGACGCATACAACATGACCACGAATTCGCCGGCGGCGACCTCCTGGCCACTGAGTTCGACGTCGACCACCGCCGTGCGCCCGAACGCCTGGATGGGCGTGACCCATCGGAGCAGCTCCTCCACCGCCCCGGGCAGGAGCGAGGGGTTTTCGGCCAGGTCGGCCCGTTGATCCGGTTGCTGGTGAAGCGCCTCCATACCCCCGGTGATCAGGGTCCGGGTCGTCTCGTTCCCGGCCACCAGCAGTGTCAGGCAGAACCCCATGATCTCGAGCTCGTTCAACGGTCGGCCCTCGAGTTCGGTGGTCTTCAGGATGTCGAGGAGGTCGTTGCCGTCGGTGGACGAGGAATCGATGTGGGCCATCAGGAACTCGGCCATCTGCCCGACCTCCGGCACCGAATCCGACGCATCCGCCTGGTCGGCGGAGGCGATGATGGCGTCGGACCATCGCCGGAAGATCTCACGGTCGGCGTCACCCACCCCGAACAGCTCGGCGATCACCGCGATGGGAACCACGGAGGCAAGAGCCTCCACCGCATCCATCGTCTCGTCGGCGACGACGTCGTCCAGTGACTGGCTGACCGTTCGGCGGATCATCCCCTCGAGTCGCCCGACCGCCTTGGGGGTGAACTGACGGTTGACGATCTTCCGGTACAGCGAGTGGACCGGTGGGTCGAGATGGAGGATCGAGAACGTGGTGAGACCCCCCGAACCGTCCGAGCGCAGGGGGTCGTTGATCAAGACGCCCCGTCCCGACACGAACCGGTCGGGGTCGCGGCTGATCGAGCGGATGTCGTCGTAGCGGGTCACCGCCCAACTGCCGTCGAGGGTCCGATGGACAGGCGCCTGGGCGCGGAGATCGGCGAGGACCTCGAAATAGTCGGGCCGGAGGTAGAAGCCGGGTTGGGTCAGGTCGAGACGAAGGTCAGCCACATCAGCCATCGAGCCTCCTCTGGTCCGACAGGTCAACGGTCAGGGCTTGCCGCTGGACGTGGAGTTTCGTACAGTGTTCAACTTCCCGTCAAGCAGGGCCCGGATGAGTCGGACGCCTCCGGGATCGGCCCCGAGGAGTGACGATGCGCGCCGCCGTGATGATCGAACCGGATCAACCGCTCGAAGTACGGGAACTGTCGCCTCGTCCGTTGCGGGCCACTGAAGTCCACCTTCGGATCGATGCCTCCGGGGTCTGTCATTCCGACGAGACCATACGCCGCCAGGGGATGGGGGGACTGGCCCCGGTGATCCTCGGTCACGAGGGGTGCGGCACGGTCCTCGAAGTCGGCGCCGAGGTCCGGGACCTGACGCCCGGCGACCGGGTCATCGGCGCATTCCAACCGGCCTGTGGCTCGTGTTGGGACTGTGTCCGGGGCCGTACCCACTTCTGTGACCAGATCATCAATGTGGCCACCCGGGCCCACTGGAAGGACGATCGCAGCAGTCAGCGGACGTGGTCGATGAGCGGACTGGGAACCTTCGCCGAAGAGGCGGTGGTCGATCGGATGTCGGTGGTGAAGGTGGAGTCCGACCTACCGGCCGATCAACTGGCCCTGGTGGGGTGCGCGGCCATGACCGGAGTGGGGGCGGCGCTGAATACCGCCCGGGTCGAGCCCGGGTCGGTGATCGCCGTCCTGGGGTGTGGCGGCGTGGGGCAGTTCGTCATCCAGGGCGCCCGGATCGCCGGGGCGGTCCGGATCATCGCCATCGACCCCGTTGCCAACAAGCGCGAGAAGGCCCGGCTCAACGGAGCGACGGACGTCATCGATCCCTCGACGGTCGATCCGGTCGAAGCGGTGAAGGAGCTCACCGCCGGACGCGGCGTCGACTACGCCTTCGAAGTGGCCATGTCCGGGCCCACGCTCCAACAGGCCTACGACGTCTGCCGCAACGCCGGCACCGTGGTGGCGGTGGGCATGCCGCCGGCCGGCACCAGGGTCGAGTTCGACGGGTACCAGCTGTTCTCCACCGAGAAGCGGCTCATGGGTTGCTACTACGGGTCCGGCCAGGTCCGCCGGGACTTTCCCCGTCTGGTGGCGCTGGCCGAGGCGGGTCATCTCGATCTGGCCGGTGCCGTCACCCGTCGGATCACCCTCGACCAGGTCAATGACGCCTTCACGGCGATGGCCGGTGGTGAGGTCATCCGGTCGGTCATCGTGCCGGGTGGCGAGTCCCGGTAATGGCCGGCGGGACGGGAAGCGCAGCGGTCTCAGGATCGGCGGGGCAGCGCCCGTGGCGTTACGGCGAACTGACCCGTGACGACGTGGTCGAGGCGGGCCTCCGCCTCACCCGCCGGAACGGCTTCTCCAATTTGAGCATGCGAAAGCTGGCCACCGAACTGGGTAGTCCGTCCATGAACGCCTACTACTACGTGCGGGACAAGGGCCATCTCCTCGACCTGGTGGCTGACGCCGTTCTGGGCGAAGTTCACCTTCCGGCGACCGACCTGCCCTGGGACCGACGGCTCACCTTGCTGTTCGAACGGGGTCGAGCGGTACTGCTGCGCTACCCGGGGGTCGCCCACCACCTCCTGCGTCGCACGGAGGGGCTCCCCAACGAGATCCGGCTGTACCAGGCCGTCGACGAGATCCTGGTCACCGGCGGCTTCGACCGCACCCTCAGGAACCGCGCCCAGCGTCTCCTGGGGTACCTACTGTTCGGCGCCGTGACATCGGAGCTGGCGACAGCCGAGGCGGCCGACGATCCGGGCACCATGACCTTCGGCGATGACAAGGCGGTCTTCCGATTCGGCCTCGAGCTACTGCTCGACGGATTGCGCAACCGCCGAGGTGAGATCGGGTAGTTGCCGGGCGAGAGACCTGGCCTTTCTTCCTTTACATTTGATATACCTCGTGTAAAGATTCGACGCTGTGGCAGCCCGGAGCACAAGTGCGGACCTGATTTTGGCCGCCACCAGGCACGCCATCGCTGCCAAGGGACCGGGCAAGCTCACCCTGTCCGAAGTGGCGGCGGCCGCCGGGGTGTCCCGCCCCACGCTCTACCGGTGGTTTCCGACCAAAGAAGACCTCTTCGTCGCCCTCAGCGCCTATGAGCGGGGGCAGTTCGACGCCGGGCTGCAGGCGGAGATCGAGGTCCATCGGACCCCGGCACTGCGGCTGGATGCGGCCCTCCGTTATCTGCTCACGTATCTGGATGAGTCGATGGGTGCGGATCCGATCGGGGTCGATCCCGCCTTCGCGCTCCGCTCACTCGACGAGTCCATGGGAACTCAGGTGGAGACGCTGGTCCGGTTGCTCGGTTCCGCACTCGACCAGGTACCCGCCGTTCGTTCCAAGGAGATCACCAGGGCACAGGCAGCCGAGCTGTTTCTGCGGGTGGCCTACTCCCACTATCTATTGCCCAGTTCCGATTCTGAGGAGCTCCTGGCGTCCATGCGGGCCTTCGCCGGCCTGCGCGGTCGTTCGTTGACCCGGGCGACCGGATGAAGCAGCGACCGGCATGAGCTCGTTCAAGAATCCGGCCTGGCTCCCGTTCTCGGTCAGTGAGGCCGCCACGGCCGGCGATGCCACCGGTCACGATCTCGAGTCCGGCGAGGCATGGAACCAGATGCTGGAGACCCTGAAGCGGGCCGGTGACGTCGTGCTGTCCGACTCGGTCCCCGACGGCCCGGTGGACAGGGCTTCCGGCTTCCGCCACCTACTGGTGCTCCTGGGCGTAGGTATCGATGAACTTCTCCGGCGGGGGCTCGATCCGGTCCCGGCCATCAAGCCTTCCGCCATGGACGCCGCCTTCAAGTGGGGCATGGAGTGCCCTGACTGCATCTACCTCGGATCGGATCTGACGGGCGGCAGCACCTACCGCCTGTGGGGCAACCGGGGCACGGCGCGGTACGTCGGGTTGCAGATCATGGCGGGGATGGCGGCCACCGCCAATGCCCTCATCGACGAGTTCGAACTGGATGCCGACGGGAACTTCGAGATCATCCTCTCGGCCCAACCCCACGAGGGCAACTGGCTCCCCCTCGACGACGGCGCCACCATGCTGGTATTCCGACATTTCTTCTACGACTGGGAGCACGAGGTCCCGGTCTCCGTGTCCATCGAGCAGCTGACCGGACCGACGAACGTCGATGTGGACCCCCCGGTCGAGCCGAGGGCGGCCATGGCCCGTCAGGTCATCGCGCTGGGCGACTTCCTGGAGGAGAACCTCAACTTCTTCCTGGGGTTCGCCAATCCGGAGAATCCCAACACCTTCCTCCCGCCCCTGGACGGGGCGGCGATGGGCGCAGCGGCGGAAAACCGTCCGGTCATCGGTTCGTGGAGAATCGCGCCCGATGAGGCGCTGATCATCGAGGTCACGCCGCCGGAGGGCCTGTACTGGAGCTATTCGCTGGGCAACATCTGGTGGGAGACCATCGACTACGGAAACCATCAGTCCAGCCTCAACGGGTTCCAAGCCGTCGTCGACGACGACGGCTTGGTGCGGGTGGTGGTGGCCCACAAAGACCCCGGGGTGGCCAACTGGCTCGATACCGCCGGGCACAGCGAAGGGCCGATCATCCTGCGATGTGTCCGAACCGAGACCGCCCCGGTGCCGGAGACCCGTGTGGTGCCGTTCGACCGGCTCGCCGAAGACCTGCCGCCAGGCTCCCGACGGGTGTCACCGGGTGAGCGCGCCGCGGCCATCGATATCCGGCAGCGGGCCGTGAGTCGACGGTTCGCCCGATGAGTCCGAGACCGTGAACCCAGTCACCAACGAAGGAACGTGAGCCCGCATGCACATCCGACTCGCCACTCTGGCATTGACCACCACCCTCCTGGCCGGTGCTGCAGTGGCCGCAATTCCTTCGGGTTCGGCGGCAGCATCCCCGTCCCCCTACAAGATCGCCTTGATCACCTCGCTCACCGGTCCGGGGTCCTCTGAGTTCTCCCAGGCCGCGGCCGGGTTCGACGCCCGGATCGCCCTTCAGAATGCCAAGGGCGGGATCGACGGTCACAAGCTGGAAGGCATCGTCCTGGACGACCAGACCAGTCCGTCCGAATTGGTGACGGCCGTCCAGAACGCACTTTCGAGGGGCGTCATCGGAGTGGTCTCGGCCAGTCCGCTGTTCTTCCTGGCCGCCAAATATCCCAATGAGCAGGGCGTGCCGGTGACCGGCGGATTCTTCGACGGTCCCGAGTGGGGAACGCATCCCTACACCAACATGTTCGCCAGCGATGTCGGCAGCGTCAATCCCAAGTACCCGGTGAACACGCAGATCGGAAGCTTCATGAAAGAACGCGGTGGCACGGTCATCTGCAGCTACGGCTACGGCGTCTCCCCGTCGTCGACCCGGTCGGCATTGGGCACCGTGTTGTCCTTCAAGCACGACGGCGGCAAGGAAGGGGTGCTCGACACGTCGGTCCCCTTCGGCAGTGTGGATATGACCACGGAGGCCCTCGTGGCCAAGCAGAAGGGATGCAACGCCTTCTACGCCGGACTCGACGACAACTCCAACTTCGCCCTGGCCACAGATCTCGAGCAGGACGGCGTGAAGACCAAGGCGCTGGTGTTCCCGACCGGTTTCGAGACGAGCGTGATCCACTCGACGGTCTGGCACGCAGTCCAGAACGACTACTTCGACACCACCTTCCGGCCCTTCCAGCTGCCCGACTCCGGCACCGCGGAGATGAAGTCGGCACTCGACAAGTACCAGCACTTCAAGACCGGAGCGTTCCCGAACTTCAGCCAGTACGAGTCCTGGTTAGGTGCCGACCTCATGATCAAGGGCATCGGGTCGGCCGGCAAGAACCCGACCCACGCCAGCGTCATCAAGGCGCTACGCAACGTGAAGGACTACAACGGCAACGGGCTTCTGCCCATCAACATCAACTACTCGACCACATTCGGACACGACCCGGTGGAGACGTGCGGCTGGTACATGCGGGCCGAGAAGAACGGATTCGTCCCCGTGTCGAGCAAGCCGACCTGCGGCAAGGACCTACCGGGAACCACGACGGTGCAGCAGTAGCGACACAGCCGGCATTTAGCCAACCTTTACCCGCCTTTCACCCTCTCGTTAGATGGCCTCCCTACCGTGGTTGGTGCCACCGAACGAAAGGCTCCGTCGTGAACCCCGATCCGATCCGCGTCGACCCGATCCTCGATGCCGCGCCAGCCACCGGCAGACCCTTCGGATCTCCGGGACCGAACGTGTGCACCGACTGCGGCGGCGCCTACCTGGTCATGGTCCCCTCATGGGGACTGGGTGACGCCTTGTGCCTCCCGTGCCTGCTCCGGGTCGAGGTGGCCGCCGAAGTCGACGCCGGGCTCGAACACCGGCTGTCCGGCCGCCGCTACTCGGCCCGTGCCACGAGGCCTCGGCGCCAAGTCCTCTGAGCCCGAGGACGATCGGACGCAGTCGGGGGTCCGGCACTGTTCACATCAGTCGGGTTGGTCCGGGTCATCGACGCCCGGTGGGCCCGGATGGCTCCGCAGGTGGTTGGCGATGATCGACCCGGCCGCCGAGGCTGTCGGGTCATGACCGGTCACGCTCGCCACGAACGGTGCCTTCTCGAGTGTGTACAAGAGCGCATCCGACAGCGCGGTGACTGACGCCGTTCTGGGCACCTGACGGATGAGGGCGATCTCTCCGAAGCCGTCGCCACGTGACAGTGTGCCCAGCCTCTGCCCGTGTCGGGAGACAGCCAGTTCGCCGTCGGCTATCGCGTAGTAGTGATCGCCGGCGTCTCCCTCGGTGACGACCACTGTCCCCTGCGCCACCGACACCGGGTCCAGCTGGCGGGCGATGCTCTCAATGGACGGAGCCGGCAGCTCGGCGAACAAGGGGATGGCTCGAAGTAGCTGTATCTCCACCTGAGGCACGGTGGCTGCCGCATCGATGGTCCGGAGCCGGTGCCACACCAGTGCCAGGAGCACGGCCGCCACCACCGCCGGTCCGCACAACGCGGCCGGAATGCCCCCGATGGCCAGGGCGACCCGGACCAGGATGGCCCCGAGGGCCAGACCGAGGTCGGTGAGGGCCTCGAAGACCGAAAAGGCACCGGCGACCGCGTCCGGGGGCGCCGATCGCTGCAGGAGTGTCCGGCCGGTCACGTCGAACACGGCCCCGGCCAACCCCACCACGGCCAGGAGGAGGATGGCCGGCGTCACCCGGGGTACCAGCTCGATCGCCGCCAACGCCGATACGGCCACCGCCAGCGAGACGGTGAGGGTGGTGGCCAGGTGCTGTCGCCCTACGAGGAAGGCGGTGGCGAACGCCGCTACCAATGCTCCGGCACCGAAGGCGGCGTTGAGGAAGCCGGGACCACCGGCGCCCATGTGCAGCAGTCCGAAGGCCAGGACCACGCAGAGCAGGTCGAGCGAGCCGATGAGCACGAAGTAGAAGGTGTGGAGGACGAACAGGACCCGCAACTCCGGCGTGCGGGTCGTCATACGCAGGTTCGAGCGGGCGGTCGCCATCACGGCGGCGAGGCCCTGCTGCTCGACGTCCGGCTCCTCGGCTTGATCGGCGGCGGTACCACCCGCCTCACCGTCAGCGCCGACCCGGCCGGGCGCCACCGCAGGCATGGCGGCCTTGGGGCCGGCCACCCCCCGCACGAGTAGCAGGGACCCGGCGGACATCGCCGCCATCGCCGCCACCGCCAGTCCCGGTCCCCGCCAGGCCAGGAGAAGCCCGGCCACGACGGGCCCGGCCAGGCTGGCGGCTCCGTCGGTCCAGCCGGTCATCACGTTCGCCGCGGTCAGCTCGTCAGCCGTGCGCACGATGAAGGGAAACAGGGCAGCTTGTGGTGGTCGGGTGGCGGTGAGGCTGAGTGCGGTGAGTGGGGCGAGCAAGAAGACGACGACAACGGGCGCGCCGGCCGCGATGGCCACGGCCAGACCGGCCATGGATACGGCCTGACACCCGTAACCGATCCGAAGGACGGTCGCCACCTGGTGCCGGTCAGCCAGTGCTCCGAAGAACGGGGAGAAGAGGATGCACGGCACCAACTGGACCAGCACCATCACCATGCCCGCCGTTGCCCCGCCATGGTCGTAGGCGTAGACCAGCAGGGCGATCCAGACGCCGAACTCAGCCGACCCGAACAGTGCGTAGGCATAGCCGACCCGGCGGAGCACCGGGTTCCGAAGCGCGGCATGGAACACCGAGGCGACGGCACGTCCCCTCCTGATCACCGCCGCCCCGGACGATAGGAACGTGCCGCCGAATGAGGTCACCGCTAGTTGCCCCTCCGCCAGGACCGCAAGGCCATGGCGCAGAGTACCCGAGCGCCCCGGCCTCAGGCGGAGGCGTCGATCCGAGCCAGGTCGAAGCCTGCCTCCAGGCGGACGAAGATGGCGCGTGCCTCGTCCAGGTGCCGGACCGAGGCGGCCTCGTTGCCACCTGATCGGTCCAGCAGTCCGAGCTCGGTATGGCTGCGACCGATCTCGTACGGCAGATCCAGCCGCGTGGCCAGATCGAGCGAGCGCTTCCATAGCCGGCGGGCCCGGCGGGGGTGACCGTCGAGGAGGTGGATCCGGCCGGCATAGAGGAGCGCCCGGGGTCGGGCCACGGTGAATGGACGGGCCAGCTTGTCCAGGTGCTTCAACGACCGCCGCGCCGGTCGCCGCCAGTCCGTATCTCCCGATGCCCACAGATCGAGGCAGGCTTCCACCGTGTTGGCGTAGCCGTCGAACATCGACACCAGCACGGGCAGCGCCTCGTCACCCGCTTGCAGTGCCCGGTGCAGCGCGGCGATCGCATCATCCTGGCGACCGGCCCGCAGGTAGGCCAAGCAGAGCGTCCCGTAGACCTTCACGTGGCCGGACCGGCTGCTCTCGGGCCGGAACATGGCAGCCGCCGGTTCGAGGAGCGCGATGGCGTCCTCCGTCCGGCCCGAGGCCAATACCGCCCCGGCCCCGATGCCCCTGGACCAGATCTCGACCTCCCGGTCCCCACGCTCGGCTCCGGACGCCTGGGCCCGCGCCCACAGCTCGATCCGCCTCGGAAAGGGCTCTGGCCACCGGGACACGGCCCGGACCTGGAGCTCCTCGTCGTAGATGCGTCGGAGACCGGCACCGAGGGCTGCCTCCAGGGCGCTGTCGATCAGTGCCTGGGCCCGGTCCCACGCACCACCCATCCCGCACAGGAACCACGCCGCTGTCTGCTGCACCCAGGTGATCGTCGCCGGGTCGTCCAGATCGGCCAACAGCCGCGTCGCCATCTCGATGTACCGCTCGCCGAGCCGCGGAAGTCCCACCACCCCGGCCCCGGGAGCGCAGCTGGCGTACAACTGGGCACGGTGCAACCGGTCGTCCACGGATTCGGCCACGTTGAGTCCGGCCAGGGCGATGGCCAGGCAGGTCAGCCGCTCGTTGCGGTGGTAGTAGACGAGCATGACCCGCCGATAGCAGTCCGCGATGTCCCGCTTGGCCCGGGTGAGCGGATCACGACCGACACGACGGCCCCGGAAGGCGAAGGTGACCACCTGCCCGAGCACGCCTCGGATGAGCATCGCCACCCATCCCACCGTTGATCGGGGCACCGGCCGCCCCAGCAGTTCGAGTGCGCGCTCGAAGTGGGCGGCGCTCTGGTCGTGCTCGCTGAGCCCGTCGTAGCCCTCTCCGAGCCCGATCTGCCAGTCCACCATCGTGTCCACGTCGGGCGCCACGGCCACCGAGTCCGCCAACCAGACGGCCTGTTCGAATGCCTCCACCGACTCGCGATAGGCGCCCTTGCGGAGGGCGTCACTCCCGGCCAGCGCATACCAGGACATCGCCTTGGTGTCGTCCCCCGCATTGGCCCAGTGGTGGGCCAGGCTGCGGGCCACGGTCCCGAGGTCGGTCCGGTGCATCTGTTCCAGGAACTCGGCGGCGGCACGGTGCAACTGGCCGCGCTGGGCGGTCGGGAGGAGGCTGTAGGCCACTTCCTGGATGATCACGTGCTTGAACAGGTAGGCGAGGTCGGGCTCGTCCTGCTGGAGTGGAGTGAGGTCGAGCCTGCGGAGGTTCTCCAGCTCCGATCGGAGCGCGTCTCCCGGATCTGCCGTCGGGTGTACCTCCCCCAACATGAGGTAGCCGAACACCCGCCCGATGACGGCTGCGACCTTGATGGTGAGCTGCTCGGTGGTCGGCAGCCGGTCGATACGACTGGTGACGACGCCGTGCAGGGTGTCGGGAAACGCGATGTGGCGTAGGAAGTCGTCGTCACTGGTCAGCCGGCATGTCCGGTCAGTGACCTCGAAGAGCCCGGCTTCGAGGAGCGCCATCACCAGTTCCTCGCTGAAGAACGGGTTCCCCTCGGCACGGTCCATCACGATCGACAACAGCTGGTCGGGGATCGAGTCGACACCGAGTCGGTCGCACAACAGTTCGGCGGTCTCCTTGCTGGTGAGCGCATCCAGCCGCAGGGGTTCGACATCCCAGCCGTCGAGTGCCCAATCGAAACCGGACCGGTCCGCACCGGTCGGGCGGGTCGCCACCACGATGAGCAGGGGCGACATCGTGTTGCTGATCTCACGGACGACATCCCAGGAGGACGAGTCGAACCAGTGCGCATCCTCGAGCACCAGCACGGTGCCCTCCGGCCGGGAATCGTGGGCCCGGAGGTGGTTCGTCTCGGCATTGAACAAGCCCGCCAGGAGTTGGCGGGTGGCGTAGGCCCGGTCGTCGCCGATCATGTCCCGGGTGTCGACGGTGTCCTCGAACTCGACGGGCAGCACTCCTGAAAGCAGTGGCGCCAGACCTAACGCCGTTCGATCCTCGCCGAGGCGGGCCAACACATGCTGGCGACGCGCCTCGGCTGACCATTCGGCCGCATGGTCCATACCGGTCAGCGATGTCAGACACCGTCGCCACGGAAAGTAGGGCGTCGACTGCTGCACCCCGTCCGCCTCGGCCACGACACTGACCAGCCCGCGCTCGGCAGCCTGATCGAGGAGGTGGGCCACGAGCCGGGACTTTCCCACGCCCGGCTCCCCCTCGATCACCAACAGCCGACTGCGCCCGGACCCGACGTCATCCAGTGCCGCCTCGATGGCGGCGATCTCCCGGTGCCGGCCGGCCAGATGCCTCCCGTCGCCGGTCTGGCGCGACCGTCTCCGGTCGACCACGAGCGGGGCATAGGCCGGTACTCCGTCGGCCCATCCCTTCAAGTCCAGGGTGACAGGGTCCGAGAACTCGGCGCGGCGACCGGCAGCGGTCACTGTGGCACCGTCGCACAGGATGCCGTCACCGGCGACGCCCATCAGTCGGGCGGCGAGATTCATCTGCTCGCCCATGACCGTGTAGGTCCTTCGCTCGCGGCTACCGACCGGGCCCACGAACGCCCGACCGGTGGCCACGCCGATTCCCGACCGTTGGCGGACACTGCTGAGCGAACGGTGGATCTCGAGGGCGGCTTCGACCCCTCGCAGTGCGTCGTCCTCGTGGGCCTGCGGCGGCGCCCCGAAGACCCCGACGATCACTGCACCCTTGTCGTCGACCAACAGCTGGTCGATGTACCCGTCGAGCCGGACGAACACCCGCTGCACGGCGAGCATGGCTGCTTGCGCTGTCTCCAGCGCGTCCGGCGTCGTCGGCAGGAAGTCGAGCAGCTTGATGAACAGCACGCAGACGTGGCGGGACTCGGCCAACCAGTCGCTCTGGCCGGCCAGCACGGCGTGACGGACCTGGTCCGGAAGGTACCGCTCGAGGGGGCCCCAGGCGTCGGGGTCGATCTCGACCGGCGCGGCCAGAGAAGGAGCCACCCCGTCGACGACGGAGACGACACGGACGTGACCGGCGCCGAGCGGAACCCCGGCAAGATCGCCCCCCACCACGCCTACGGTCTCGGCCGACGCCACCACGTCGCCCGGCTCGCCCACCACGACGGCGCCCACCGCCTGGAGGACGGAGTCACCGGTGAGGACGTAGAACCACTTGTCGTCCACGCCACCGACGTGGACTCCCGCCATGGTCCCCGCACCTACCCCGACCCGCACGGTGAGGGAGTCCTCATCGCCGGCCCCGTACCCATCGAGCTCACTCTGGATCGCCAAGGCGCAGGCGGTGGCGGCCCGAACGGCACCGGGCAGTGCGTCGGGATCCTCGACCAGCCACACGGCGATGAGGGCATCCCCGGCATAGGTGACGACTTCGCCACCATGCGCGCTGATGACGGCATGGAGTTGGGCGAAGTAGTTGTTGACCAGTGATGTCAACACCTCGGATCCGACCGCGCCACGAAGTGCCAATCGGTTGGCCACCTTGGTGAAGTCGGCGATGTCCGCCATGACCGTGGCCCCGGTCAGGGAGTCGAACTCCGCGTCGACGGGAGAACGCGCGTCCTCGCGGAAACGTCGGGCCAGGGGGCCCGGCAAATACCTGCTCAGCTCCACCTGTTCTTGCCGCAATGGATGTTCTCCGGTGCCCGCCCCCACCGACAATAGCTTGCGAGGCTTCCCCGGGCCCGAGCGTGTATAACAGGTGCGCGACTTGAGGACGGAGGGCGGACCCGTTGGCGCACGTGAAGAATTGGTTCGGCGATATCAAGTGGCACCCGGTACACGAGCGCACACCGACGACCGTGGACGAGATCGTCAAAATTGTCTCCGATGCGAACAGATATCCGAGCCCGGTGCGCGCCGTGGGATCCAACCACTCGACGACGCCGTGCGCGGCGGCCGAGGGCGGCACGACCGTCTTCATGTCGGCGATGACCGGCATCTCGATCGACGTGGAAGCCCGCACGGTCACCGCTGGGCCCGGTGAGCTCTACATCGATGTCGCCCGGAAGCTGGAGGAGGTCGGTCTCCAGTTCTTCGTGAACATCGAACTCGGTGACCTGTCGATGGGAGCCGCTGCCACCGTGGGCACCAAGGAGGCGGCGTTCCCCGGGGAGTACGGACAGGTGTCGTCCTATCTGAAGAGCGCCCGGATCGTCACCGCCGCCGGCAAGCTCCTGGAGATCACCGAGGACGACAAGGATCTCCTGTGCGCCTTCCGGTCCAGCTACGGCACGTTCGGAATCACCTACGAGGTGACCTTCCATGTCCGCCAGATGCAGCACATGGCCGTCCACCACCGCGTCTACTCGCTCGACGCGTACCTGAAGGCCCTGCCGGAGCTCCTGGCGAGCGGACAGTCGCTCATGATGTACATGGACCCCCTACGGGGTCGGATCGCCGTCGAGTTCCGCACCTACTCCGGGGCCAAACCAGGCAGGCGCTACACCCATTGGCAGTGGTGGTTGCGCAATTTCTTCTGGAAGGACCTCGGCCCACTGTGGGCCTACGGCGTCAAACGATTCGTGCCCGGCCGCTGGCTCCAGAACATCCTCCTCCGCCTGCTCAGCATGCTCACCTTCCCCATCCTCCGGATCGCCATCCGGGGGAAGCGGACGGCGGCCACCGACCAACAGATCCACTACCCACCGGTGGCCGATGACTGCCGCTACACATTCAGCATCTGGGCCTATCCGGTGGACCGCTATCCGGAGACACTGCGCGCCTACTTCGCATTCTGCAAGGACTACTACCGGACGAAGGGGCTGCGGGTCAGCCTGCCCAACGTGGGCTACCGCACCTTCCAGGACACCCAGGCCCTCCTCTCCTACTCCTACGACGGCATGGCCTGCACCATCGATCCGGTGACGACGCCCGAGGCCGGATGGGACGACTTCCTTCTCGCGTACAACCAGTTCGCCACCGCCCATGGTGGCCGGCCGCTCCTCAACCAGACCAAGCACCTCACCCGCCAAGAGGTTCGCGATGCCTACGGCACCCGCGTCGACATACTCGAACGGCGGCGTGCGGCCATGGACCCCGGTGGACGTTTCCTCTCCCCGTACTTCCGAGACCTGCTCATTTGAGCTACGCGGAGGTGCGGCGACATCTTCCTGATCGCCCGACTGAATAGTCCTGGTCCCTCCGGAGCCCGCCGGTAGAGCTGTGAGCCCACCGCATCGGATACGAATTGGTAGATGAAAGAACCCCCCACCCGCTCCGTGCTCGAATCGGAACGGAAGTGGGCGCTGGAGCGGGTGCAGACACTGAAGACGGAGCTCTCGTGGCTCGCCGGCGATTCAGAGGATGCCAACGGCGACGATGAGCACGACCCGGAAGGATCGACGCTGGCTTTCGAACGCGCTCGAGTAGCCGGACTGCTCGTCGACGCCGAGGCCAATCTGAAGCGTCTCGACGACGCCCTGACGAAGTTGGCGACCGGGACCTACGGGGTGTGCGAGGAATGCGGGAAGGCAATCTCGCCAGATCGCCTCGAGGCGCTGCCAGCCACTCGGAGCTGCTTCGACTGCGCGGTCATGCCCCGCCCTGGATGAAGACCACGATGTTTCAGTCGGCAAGACCCCAGGGGCCGACGCCCGAGAGCTTCCGTGGCGAGATCCGGGTGATGAATCCCTCGGGCCAGTCGTCTCCGGGAGGTGGGAACTGTCCGTTGGTGATGCGGCGGAGAAGAGGTACTGCACCACCCTCCTCCACCCGAGCGATCCCCTGGATCACCAGGTACGGACTGAATCCTTCGACTGGGACGTCCGCCTCGATGGAGAGAGTGACCCGAGGATCGCGTCGAACGTTACGGAGCTTCACGTGATCGGCCAGATGACCGGCGACGATTTCGTCCCCGTCCCAGCCAACGTAGATGCACGTCACCTGCGGGGTACCGTCCGGGTTGATGGTGGCCAGATGAACGAGTCGCCCCGAAGCAACGGCCGCCCGGGTGGTTTCGTCGAGTCGGATGGGGTCTTCAGCCATGCTCGCACCTCCGTGGTTCTCAGCCGATCGTCACCGGTACCGGTGCTGACGCGATCCCATTGGCGACCACGACGAGGGTGCTCGCTCCGTCGGGCGTTGTGGATGGGACGGTGAATCGTGTCGATGAAGCGGCGCCGGGCGCGATCGAGACTGTCGTCCAGTTGCTCGTCCGCGCATAGGTGACGACTCCGGACTTCTTGTTCTTGATCCTCACCAGTGGGAAGTTGGTGTTGTCCTGGACATCGTCACCGTACGCCGCGCCCTGGGAGAGTCCGGCGAGCTGGGTGCCGGACAAGCTGGCCTTCTGGCCCGGTGTCAACGTCGTGGTGCTGATCGATGTGATCGACGGGGCCCACGCCGGATTGGGCGTTCCACCGGCGGTGTAGACCAGCATCTTGTTGCTGCCGTCGTTGAACAGCACCTGGCCATTCGGCAGAGCCAGCATCCGTGTGTAGTACGGGGCGTCGTTGGAGGCGTTGGCGATGTCCGGGACCGGACTGAGTGTGTTGGTTCCGGCGTTATAGAGGTAGAACGCGAGCGGCGCGTTGTATGTGCAGGGACCCACGTCGAACAGCACATTTCCATCCGGCAGGATCGAGCCGGGTCCATCGGTGCTGTCGTACTGCATGCCTCCGATCGTGGGGATCGCAGGACCATTGAGCCACCGGCTGTGCGCATAGTCGTAGAGCGCCGTGGGTGCCGGCGTGTGGGTGGTACAGGCTGCCGGGTAGCTGTCGCTCGACGTGCCGGCGCCGACGACGAACGTGTTACCCCCGGGCATCACGACCTGCGGTCCGATTTCGACCTCGGGAGTGTTGACGGGGGACTTCACCGTATTGCCTGCGAACGACCAACTCAGGCTGTTCGGCGTGAACAATTCGGTGGTGGGAGTCAACCACGCGTCGACCGTCAACAACTGACCGTTCGGTTCGAGGTTCCAGCCTTCCTCGTCTTGCGGGTCATTCTTGCCCTCACCGGGAAGCGCCAACCAATTCCGACCGGTTGCATTGAAGATGGCGTAGTCCGTGGACAGGATCGGGTTCGACGACGAGCAGTCCTGGCACGCCTGAGCCAGCATGAACGTGCCGTTGCTCAACACGTCGCTCTCGGCATCTCCGATGTTGGTCCAACCCGCGGGCGGGGCGACTTTCTGCCAGCGGTTCGTGACCGGGTCGTAGATGGCGCCCTTGTTCGTCCACACTGCCGCCCCGCCGAGGTATTCGCCGCCCTCGACAATCATGCGGCCGTCGGGCAGGATTGCCGAGGCGAAATACAGCGGGTCGTAGTCCGACGGCATCGACGCGATCTGGCTCCACGTCCCGTCCACATAGCTGCCCTTCGAGTCCGGAGTGAGCTTGTACCAGACGTTCGTTCCTCCGGAGGCCGGCTCATCGTGCACGAGCACCGTGCCGTCGCTCTCCAGCAGCATGGTTCCGGGCGTCCCGAATGGCGGAGGATTCTGCAACTGCGTCCAAGGTGACGGTGCGCCAGAAGCGATATTCGGAACCGGCGCGATCGCCTTCGCCCGTGCCAGCGGTGGGCCGAGGATCGGGCGGGCCGGACCTGGCTGGAGAGCCCCACCGGCCGCAGCGCTTTCAGCAGCAGCCGCACCCGTGTTGCCGGTCATGACCACACCCACGAGGACAATCGATGCCGTGGCAGCAACGGCTGCCATACGTCGTCGGATCAATCGGGTCACGGCCCCTCCAATCGGTTCGTTTCCTGAAGTTGGTGTGCGGATGCCGATGCCTGCGTGGCGTCTCCCCGGACCATAGCGAGGGGACGAATGTCCTTCAACAGACCTTGAGGAGCCGTCATCTCGCCAACTTCTCGGTGGCGACAAGATGTCGGGGTTGACAAGGCTAACGTCGTTAGCCATACTAGCTAACAACGTTAGCCCACCGGTTGGGCACCGAGAGGAGATGGAAATGGATACGAACCCGCACTATCGGAAGCCCGGACTGATGACCAGGAAGGTGTTGAACCCTGCAATCTCGCTGCTGACGAAGGCCGGAATCAGTGTCTGGGGGAGCAGGGTGTTGGAGGTCCGGGGACGGAAGAGTGGTGACCTCCGCCGGACCCCGGTGAACCTGCTCGAGCTCGACAAGACCCAGTATCTGGTCTCGGCTCGGGGCAACGGCCAGTGGGTCCGCAACGTACGCGCGGCGGACGGGCGTCTCTCCCTCCGGGTCGGTCGGCGCCACGATGAGTGGATCGCCGAGGAAGTGCCCGACAGCGAGAAGTCGCCCGTCCTCCGCGCCTACCTCCGCAAGTGGAAGTCGGAGGTCGGCATCTTCTTCGACGGTGTGACCGCGGACTCCGAGGACAGTGACCTCCTGCGGATCGCACCCAAGCATCCGGTGTTCCGTCTGTCGCCCGTCCAGAGCTAGCCGCAGATGGAGATCCCGCTACCAATTGCAGTCCGGAGGTGAGCAGACGCGTGCCCAGTCCGGAACGCGAGCTCCTGGTGGGAGAGCTCCGACGCCCGGCCCCGCCGGAAGCTCGGACCGCTCGTGCCATCGAGATCGTGGCCACCGCCCGCCACATCCTCGAGGAGGAAGGGCCCACCGCCCTGACCATGCGGCGCATCGCCGATGAGTTGGGCATCCAGGCGCCATCGCTCTACAAGCACTTCTCGGGCAAATCGACGGTGGAGATGGCGCTGATCGAGGATGTCCTGTTCGAGTTCGGCGAGGTCGCCCATCAGGCCCTGCATGATCCGACATCGGCGACACCGATCGGCAACCTCCTCGCCGTCTACCGTCACTACTGCCTGGGCCATCCGGACCTGTACCGGCTCTGCACTTCCGGGAGCCTCGATCGGAGCGCGTTGCCACCGGGGTTGGAGGAGTGGGCGGGAAACCCATGGTTCGTCGTCACCGGTGACTCTTCGTTGGCTCAGGCGCTGTGGTCATTCGCGCACGGCATGCTGATCCTCGAGATGGACGGGCGCTATCCGCCAGGCTCGGACCTCGACCTGACGTGGCAGGCCGGAGCCGACGCGTTCGAGTCGAAGGTCAGGCAACAGGATGACGGCCGATAGCCGAGGGACGCCCTCCGATATCGATCCGCCCGCCCAGTGAAGTCGCTACGGGCAGACTGGCGAGCCCGCTCTCATCCGACTTCTCTATCCGGGAGCCGTGACGGCGCCATCGCCGGGATTCCGTCGTCGGATGTAGCCTCATCAGACCCCAGATGCCCACGGATCCGGACCACCAACGTGTCGATCCGGTCCCAGTCGACCTCGGAAGCGAACAGCCCGCAGGAACAGACGGCACGGACATCCTGGTCACCCACGGTCATGCGGATCTCGTGGCCCTCCACCGGACCGGCCGGTGCCGTCGATTCGAGCGGGTCCCCGGTCCCCACCGCCTGTAGTGGATCCGGCTGCGGCAGTCCGTTGGTGATGCGGAACTGATTGCCCAGTTCAGGATCGATGCCGTCGAGTTCGACAGCCGTCTCCTCCAACACCAGGAACCGTTCGCCCATCTTGCTCACAGCGGCCTCCTCGGATGGCCCGAGATCAGTGGACCTCCCAAACTATCCGGCCATCACCCCGAATATCTACCCCTATTTCCGTCGTTTCATGCCGCTGCCCGCGGCGATACCGACGGTCAGGGAGCCCTGGGGATAAGCGGGGCGGCGGAGGCTACGAGGTGCGTAGTCGGCGCAGGTGGGTCGTGGATGTACGCACCTGCCGGATGACCGGTCGGACCATCGCCCGGGCCACGATGTCATCGCGGTCGCAGTGGTTGAGCGTGGCAGCCCGATCCATGAGATTCCCCAGGTAGAGGGCCATGTTCAGCAGCTCGAGCCGCTCGTCACGACTACCGAATGGGATCGGCTCGGTGGCGGGATCCATGGCGGCGGCCTCAAGGATGGCCTGGCGGATGGCCCACATCTGGGCGATGGCGTCGTCCACTTCGATGTCGCTCATCTGCAGGTGGGCGGACAACCCCAGCTCCAGGGCCAGGTCGGCCCGGGTCATGCCGGCGGGAACCAGTGCAGGCAGTGTCCGCAGTACGGCGGGACCGAATTCCAGGGTCTCAGGGGTGATCACGACTTCAGTGTTACCAATGGGTGTAACAGGGGTGGTGGATGGCCCCTGACCTGGGTAAGAATAGTGGGATGCCTCGCACCATATGGAAGGGCGCCCTCAACTTCGGGTTGGTGAACGTACCGGTCGGTCTGTACACGGCCACCCAGGACAAGACGGTCCACTTCAATCAATTCGAAGAGGGGACGTCGGACCGGATCCGCTACAAGAAGGTCAACGAGCGCACCGGCGAAGAGGTGCCGGCCGACAAGATCGTCAAGGGGTTCGATCTGGGCGGTGGTGAGTACGTCATCCTGACCAGCGATGAGATCGACTCCGCCGAGGCGGAGAAGTCCAAGCTCATCGAGATCACCGACTTCGTGGATCTCGACCAGATCGATCCGATCTACTACCGCGCCACCTACTACCTGGCGCCGGAAGGAGAGGCGGCCAACAAGGCCTACGCCCTCCTCCGCCAGGTCATGCGGGACGCCAACAAGGTGGCTATCGGAACGTTGGTGATGAGGAACAAGGAGTACCCGGTCGCCATCCGTCCCGACGACGAGGTGCTCAAGCTCGAGACCATGTACTTCGCCGATGAGATCAAGTCACCGTCCAAGGACTTTCCCGATCTGCCCGGCGCCGATGAGGTGACCGATCGGGAGCTGCAGATGGCCGGCCTCCTCCTCGAGTCGATGGAGAGCGACTGGGATCCGGAGAAGTACCAGGACACCCACCGCCTCGAGCTCGAGGCCATCATCGAGGCCAAGCGTCAGGGCAATGAGATCGTCACCGGAACAGAAGCGCAACCGGCGTCGACGAAGGTGGTCGACCTGATGCAGGTGCTCGCCGCCAGCGTCGACTCGATCAAGTCGGGCGGCTCTCAGGCGAAGACTCCGGCGGCGGCGAAGACGTCGACCGCCCGGACCACGAAGAAGACCGCCGCTCCGGCGACGAAGAAGCGGGCCGCCCCCAAGCGGCCGACTCCCATCAAGGCGACCGCCAAAGCGGCCAAGCCGAAGGCGCCGGCCCGTCGGAAGGCTTCGTAGCGCGCGCTGCTGCGGCTTCCGCTCAGTTCAGCCGCGGGTGCCGAAGACCTCTTCCAGTTCGGTGGGCACCGGCGTATCCAACTGGGCATAGGTGCACGATCCCGGGTCCCTGTCCGGACGCCAGCGGATGAAGGACGTGGCGTGCCGGAAGCGGTCGACCTGGAGGTGGTCATAGGCGACCTCCACCACCAGTTCGGGACGGAGGGGTTCCCAACTGAGATCCTTGCCGGCGCTCCAACGGCTCTGGCCACCGGGGACCCGCCCGCCGGGGGTGCCTTCGGCCAACCAGGGATGACCGGTGGTCGCGTCGCTCCGGTAGGGGTCCAGGGTGTCGACGAACTCGGCCCGACGGGCGGCGCTGAACCCGGAGGCGACACCTACGTGCTGGAGCACGCCGGACTCGTCGAACAATCCGAGGAGGAGCGAGCCGACGACACCCCCTGACTTATGCCAGCGGAAACCCCCGACGACGCAGTCCGCCGTCCGCTCGTGCTTCACCTTGACCATGGCCCGCTTGTCCGGCTGATAGGTGAGCTCGCCGTCCTTGACCACCACACCATCCAGCCCGGCCCCTTCGAACCGGGAGAACCAGTCCCTGGCCACATCCGGGCTGGTGGTGACCGGAGTGAGGTGGACGGGTGGGGCGGACGACGCCAATGCCTGCTCGAGGGTCCGGCGGCGTACGGCGTAGGGCTCGCCCTGCAGATCGTCGTCGCCCAGGGCCAGGAGGTCGAAGGCCACGAATGAGGCAGGGGTGGTGCGAGCCAGCAGCTCGACCCGGGAGTCGGCGGGATGGATCCGTTGGGACAGGACGTCGAAGTCGAGTCCGGTCGGGCCGGCGATGACGATCTCACCGTCGATGACGCAACGGTCGGGCAGGTTGGCCCGGAGCGAGTCCACCAACTCGGGGAAGTACCGGGTCAGGGGCTTTTCGTTGCGGCTGCCCAGCACCACGTCGTCGCCGTCGCGGAAGACGATGCAGCGGAAGCCGTCCCACTTGGGCTCGTAGTACAGGCCGTCCCGTTCCGGCAGCTCGCGGGCCAGCTTGGCCAACATCGGTGCCACCGGCGGTGCGACAGGGAGAGCCACGGTCGCATGGTATCGGGCAGCGCTGTGGCGGGCCGGTCCTACGCCTCGTGCCCTGCCGTCCAGGCCAGGAAGTCGTCCACCGACAAGGTGTTCATCACCCGGTCGGCCGCGATGTCGGCCTGCGCCGCCTTTTCGCACCCGTGGTACTGCCACTCGAGTTGGCCGGGGGCATGGGCGTCGGTGTCCACCACGACATTGCAGCCCAGGGACAGCGCCAGCTCGAGGAGCGGCTCGGGCGGATCGAGACGGTCCGGCCGGCAGTTGATCTCCACCGCCGTGCCGTTGGCGGCACAGGCGCCGAATACCGCGTCGGCATCGAACGTGGAGGGCGGGCGGCCCTTGCCCACCACGATGCGGCCGGTGCAGTGGCCCAGGATGTCGGTGTGGGGACTCTCGATGGCCCGGAGCATCCGCCTGGTCATCTCCGGCTCGTCCATCCGGAGCTTGGAGTGGACACTGGCCACCACCACATCGAGCTGGGCCAACAGCGACTCGTCCTGGTCGAGTCCCCCGTCGACCAGGATGTCGACCTCGATACCGGTGAGGATGCGGAACGGGGCCAGCTCGTCGTTGAGCTCCGCCACGATCTCGAGCTGTTGGCGGAGCCGATCGGCATCGAGCCCATGGGCCACGGTCAGGCGGGGACTGTGATCGGTGAGGGCCCAGTAGTCATGGCCGAGATCCCTGGCCGCCTCGGCCATCTCACGGATCGGTGACCCACCGTCCGACCAGTCGGAGTGGCTGTGGCAGTCCCCACGGAGCTGCTCCAGCAGCTGGCGGGCGGCACTGCTCACCGCCGGTGGTCCCGTGGACTCGAGACGGGCCAGGTACTCGGGAACGTCCCCGGCGGTCGCCTCCGCGATCACCTGGGCCGAGGTCTTGCCGACGTCGGGGATGCCCTGGAGTCGGGAGGGGGACATGGCCGCCAACTCGTCGGCGGGGATGTCGGCGATGGCGGCGGCCGCCTTGCGGAAGGCCCGGACCTTGTAGGACTCCGCCCCGTCGCGTTCGAGCAGGTAGGCGATGCGGCGGAGGGCCTCGGTGGGATCCATGGTTCAGACCGTCTTGGCCCGGCTCGGTGACACCCGGGGTGGCTCGTCAGGCTGCTTGGGATACTCCGGTGGCCACGGCGCATCATGGAGGCCGGCATCCCGGTCGCGGGCGGCCAGGTCGAGCAGCGGCTGGAGTGACTGGGGTGCCGAGGCCATGGCCGACCACGGGTCACCCCGCTGGGCGACCAGGTCGGGAACGCTCCGTATGGTCAACTCCTCGGGATCGACGGTCGCCACCTCGTCCCACGTCAGTGGGGTGGAGACCTGGCCACCCACCCGGGGTCGGGCGAACCAGGCGCCGAAGACCGTCCGGTGGGGCGCGTTCTGATTGAAGTCGACGAAGATCCGCTGGCCCCGCTCCTCCTTCCACCAGTTGGCGGTGATCAGGTCGGGGTGCCGTCGCTCGAGCTCCCGGGCCAAGGCGACGGCCCCCGAACGGACCTCGTAGCTGTCCCAGCGCGGCTCGAGCCGGGCGTAGACATGGAGCCCCCGGTTGCCGGTGGTCTTCGGATAGGCGGCGATGCCCAGTTCGTCCAACAGGGCGCGGGTGCAGGCCGCCGTCTCCCGGATGTCGTCGAAGGATGTACCGGGCTGGGGGTCGAGATCGATACGGAGTTCATCGGCGTGAGCCGGATCCTGGGCCAGGTAGGGCCACAGGTGGAGTCCGAGGCACCCCAGGTTGACGGCCCACAGGATGTGGGCGACATCGGCCACCACCAGGGCGTTGGATGTGGTCCCGTTGGGCGTGGTGACCTCGGTGGTCTGCAACCAGTCCGGCGCGCCGGCCGGCACCCGCTTCTGGAAGAAGGACTTGCCGCCTGCACCTTCCGGGAAGCGCTGGAGCATGGCCGGGCGCCCGAAGGCGGTCACCTGCAGTCCTTCGGCCACGGACACGTAGTACGAGGCCAGCTCGAACTTGGTGGCACCGAGTTCGGGAAAGTAGATCTTGTCCGGGCTGGAGATCCCGATCGTCCGACCGGACACCTCGATGGGACGAACCTCTTTGGCGGCCACTCCCTCACGCTATCGGGCCGACCTACTCGGATCACCTGCCGCTCCGATCACCTGCCGGACGGGCATCGAACCCGGATCACCGGGTCGGTATCCTCTGCGCATGGACCAGGCACCACTGACCTGGTGGACCGGCTGGGACGAGCGCAAGGGTGCGGCGGCCGACCCCACCGCAGCCGAACGGTTCGCCCGGTCCGCGCCCGACGACCCGTCCGCCGGTGCCCACTTCGAGTTGCTCGCCGTCGCCGCCCGCGGGTTCCGACCCCCGAAGTTCCTGAGCGCAGTCTCCGGCAACGGGAAGACCGACAATGGGAAACAGAACGAGGCCGCCGATGAAGCCCCGGAGCGGCCGGGCCTGCGACAGACGTGGTCGCTGATCTACCGACAGGTGGCGGAGACGGCTCCGGCCCGGGTGGCTCCGTTCGCCATCTATCTGCTGGGTGTCGATCCTCCCGCCGACGCCACCGACGAGGACCTGGTGGTCTTCAACGACTTCTACACCGACGTCCACCTGCCCGAGGTGGCCGAGCGCCGTCGAGCGTTCCGCGCCGTGCGCTACGAGTTGGAAGAGGTGGTCAAGCCGCCCTATCCGGGCGCGCCCCGGTTCCTGGCCGTGTACGAGGTCGACGAGGAATCGGCGGCGAACCGCCGGCACTCGGGTCCCAAGTACTCGAGCGGCCCCGACGTCTGGCAACGGCACACCACGCCCTGGCGCCTCTGGTACCGCAGACTCGATCCGGCGGCATCGGACGAATCGGGCTGATCGAGGAACTCGGCGTCAGGAGTCGCTCGACGGACACCACGCGTTGGACGGCACCCCTTCACAGGGGTTGGACATGGTGGGCAGCCCCTTCGGCAGTGGTGCCAGTCGCACCCCGGTCTGTGGCGGGTAGTTGGCGCCGGGTGGAGCACGTCTCGAGTCGGGAATCGCACTCGGCCTGGCTGAGCAATGTGGAGTCGGCATTGGTCGTGGTGGTCGTTATGCCGCAGACGGGCTGGAGCTGCTCGAGATTGGCCGGAGCGCTGCCATTCGGTGCGGTGTTGTCGCTGTAGCAGTTCGACGGTAGGCCGGTGTGCAGGACGATCTGGCCGAAGTCCGAGTTGGACGGATTGGCGTAGTAGCCGTCGTTGACGAAGGTATTACCGTTGAGGGCGTCCCCCTCGGGCTCGAAGATGCAGCCGAACCCGGCCGTCTCGAACCCGCCGAAGTTGGCGCACTTCTGGTTGAGCGACGGGGTGCCGCTGTCGGGGTAGGGGACGAACAGGACGCCCCAGGCACCGTTGTTGGAGAACGTGTTGTCCATGACGGTGTCGTTGCGGCCGCCGGAGAGGGTCATACCGGTACCGATGGGTCCGGCCGCCGCATTACCGGCCTCGGGAACGTTGCCGTTGTTGTTGTTGTGGACGTTGTTATGGATGAACACCCAGCACGAATGGGTGTGGGTGATGGAGCTGGTGGCGCCGTCGGGGCAGTCGCCGTTCTGAGGCGGTGGAGGGTCGCCGGCGATCTGGGTGTTGGTGTCCACCCCGTCCTCGTTGTTGTCGAATTGGGAGTTTTCGATGACCACCGCACCGCCGGAGTTGGTGCCCGAGTAGCCGAGGGCGTTGTTCTCCATCCAGGCGTGGTCGATGGTGACGTCGCACACCTGGTGGCAGGCTCCGACGTACATACCGGAGTCGTTCATGTTCGAGCCGTAGATCTGGTTCCAGCTGCCCGGTCCTTGGGCGTTGGAGGAGAAGATCCCGTACTCGGCGGCCGAGGTCTCGTCGCTGTAGAAGGAGCTGGTCCCGGTCAGGTAGCTGCCGGTGTATCCGGTGAGTCCGACCTTGCCCGAGCCGTCGCCACCGTTCCACCAGATCTCATTGCCCGAGTCACCCGCACCACCGAGGAAATTGCAGGCCGTGAGATTCTCGATGCGGACGTCGTCTGCCTTCCACACCACGATCCCGTTCCGTCCCTGCGCCTTGCCACCCGACTACCGGACCGAAGTTCTGGTACTGCGGGTCCGAGCTGCACGACGTCGGTGCCCCCGGCCTTGGTGCCGTCCACGATGACCGTGTCGCGGTTCATCCCCCGGATGGTCAGGTCCGAGGTGTGCACCACCACTCCCCCGTGGTCCCCCGAGCTCAGCACGCTCGGCTGGGTCACGTGGGCGTCGTCGTCCTCGTGGTAGTCGCCCGGGGCCACCAGGATGTAGTCGCCGGGCTGGGCTGCGTTCACCGCCGACTGGATGGAGGTGTACTGCCCCGCCTTGCCGTTGTAGGTGCCCACGAGAAGTACTGCCGGCGAGCTGCCCCCCGACGAGCAGGACACCAGGGCCGTTCCGGTCAGGAGCATCGCTCCGCAGACCGTCAGCCCACGGATGATGCCGTTCCGTCGTTCCACGTGCTTCCCCCGATCACCGGTCGCCGGACAGCGGTGACATCCGGCTGACGGATCGAACCTACTCGGGATGGGATGATGACCAGGAACAGGGGTGGGGTGCCACAAGCGACGTCGGAGGTGCCATGACCGTTCAGCTCAACCACACGATCGTTCCCGTTCAGGACAAGTCCGCTTCCGCCACCTTCCTGTCCGAGATCCTCGGACTCGATCCACCGAAGCCATTCGGGCCGTTCCTGTGCGTCGAGACGGCCAACGGGGTCAGCCTCGACTACGACGACCGGGGCAACCCGGAACGTCACCACTACGCCTTCCTGGTGACCGAGGAGGAGTTCGACGCCATCTTCGCCCGGGTCACCGGGCGCGGCCTCACCTACTGGGCCGACCCCGGACACACCCAGGAGAACCGCATCAACCACCACGGCCGCGGCTTCTACTTCGATGATCCCTCCGGCCACAATCTGGAGGTCCTGACCCGCCCCTACGGGAGCTGATCGGCGCGCCGATTCCCAAGTCGGGTCCCGGTAGGGTCCGAAACGGACGCACGACCAAGGGAGCGGACCGACGTGACCCAGCGCACGGTAGAGATCGAGACAGCCGACGGTACCTGCCCGGCGGCACTCAGCATCCCCGATGGCGACGGACCGTGGCCCGGGGTGATCATGTTCGCCGACGCCGGGGGGATGCGCGACACCATGCGCCAGATGGGCGAGCGGCTGTCGGCCCTGGGCTATGTGGTCCTGGTGCCTGACTTCTACTACCGCAACGGCCCCTACGAGCCCGTCGACGCCCGCACCGCGTTCGACGACAAGGCGACGGCGGAGCGGATCATGAGGTGGATGGGGGCCTACACCGCAGACCTGGTGGTGCGCGACGCCGGATCCTTCGTCGGGTACCTCGACTCCCGGCCCGAAACAGCACCGGGCGGCGTCGGCACGACCGGCTACTGCATGGGTGGCCGACTGTCGCTCATCGCCGCGGCCAACCTAGGTGGGCAGATTGCGGCGTCAGCCTCCTTCCACGGGGGGAATCTGGCCAATGCCGACGACCCCGACAGTCCCCACCACAAGGCGGGTGGAATCAAGGCCGCCGTATATGTGGGTGGCGCCATCGAGGACAGGTCGTTTCCCGAGGAGCAGAAGGAACTGCTGGAGCAGTCGCTGACCGAAGCCGGGGTCATGCACACCATCGAGACCTACCAGGCCCATCACGGCTTCGCCGTGCCCGACAACGGGAGCTACGACGCCGACGCCGCCGAGCGTCACTGGAAGGCCACCGAGGAGTTCTTCGGATCCGTCCTGGCCCGGTGACGGCCTGGTGGTCCGGCTCTGTCCGGGTCGATCCGCCGATTCCGCTCTTGGTGAGGTCGACTACGTTGAGCCGATGATCAGGGTGCGCGCCATCGCTCTCTCCGTCTTCAACGGTGAGTCGACTCTCTGGCCGTCGCTGGCGGTCGGGGTCGTCGTCTGTCTGGTCTCCTTCGCTCTAGGGCGCACCGGGGCCGAGCTGGGAGTGTACGTGGCCCTCGCCAGCATGGCCACGTTCCTGTTCGGGGTCCTGTTGGCCTTTACGATCGCGCGGGCCCGCGAGCGGTTGCTACTGCTGCAGGACACACTCAGCAGGAACAATGCCGCCCTGCTCACGATCCATCAGGTGATCGTCGTGTTCTCCGAGGAGGACCGGGAACGCATCCGGGCCCTCATCGACGCAAAACTGACCTCGGAGATCGACTACCGACTGGTTGATGCACATCTGTCGACCCCGGCCCATCTGGCGCTGACCGAGGCGATCTATACGCTGCAGCCGCAGAACCAGGATCAGATCGGCGTGTACCGCGAGCTGCTGAAGATCTGCACCGATGTCGGGTCCAACCGGTCGATCGTCGAATCCATCACCGGCCAGTCCCTCTCGGCCCTCGAATGGTCGGGGCTGATCCTGCTTCTGGTGCTTCTCATCGGGCTGATCGCCGTGATTCCCGGGGGAAATGCCTTCGGCGCCATCGCCGCCGGGGTCATGGCCGGCACCCTGACGACGCTCATGATCCTGCTTCGCATGCTCGACCGGCTCCGGTGGCACGAACGGGTGTCGATCTGGGAACCGGCCACCCGCCTGTTCCGGAGCATGGACCTCGATCCCTACGTTCCGAGAAGGGTCATCGAGGCCAACCGGTATCGGCCCACCGGACGCATTCGTGTCGTCGATTATCCGAATCCCTACCCCGACTGTTCGACGAAGATCGTCACGGTCGAATACCACGACGCCCGCGATCAGCCACCGCGCCCCGTCTCCTCACCCGAGCCGCTCGGCGAGCAGACCGGGTAACCCTCCAACGGTCGGGCCGACTGATCGGGAGCGCTCCCGCACAGCGGATCGGTCCCGCCTGGCCCCAGGTGGGCGGAGCGGTCTACGAAGCGGCGTCGGTCACCTCGGTGGGGACGCCATGGCGGTAGCGAACGGACCGGTTGCGGACCGATGGAACCCGCTGCCCGGTGAACATCCCACCGGTCAGGTTGAGGGGATCGGCGCCGGCCACGGTGACTTCGGCGGCCTGCTGCGCATCGCGGTGCACACGGCCGAGCAGCTGCGCCGCTTCGGCCAGCGCATACTGCTCACCGGAGATGCCGGCGACGAATCGTCCCCCCTGCACCTGACCCCGGGCCTCGAACCGACGGAGGGCCCGCACCACGTCGCGCCACGGGATCCGAAAGGACTCGCGCTCCCACACGTCCCACGCCACCACACCCCAGCGGGCCAACAGTTGCCAGGCGACGGATTCGGCCAGCTCCTCGGACTCCGGGGCCAGCCCGGAATCCGGGACGACCGGCTCGGGCAGGAGCGACCACCGGCCCTCGCCGATACCGCTGCCGGGAAGGGTCCGGGCCCGGCCGAGGGCGCGGCGGCGGGCGACGGTCCGGCCGGGGCCGCGCCGGCGGGCACGGGCGGCCAGCAGGCTCCGCACCGCCGAGAACGCGTCAGCGGTGGCGATGCCGCGCGAGACCAGATCCCACAGCCCCTCATCGACGTCGCTGTCGAGGCGACCGGTGGCGCCAGGAAGCTCGGACCGGAAGGAGGCACCACGGGCGCGGAGGGCGGCCAACAGGTCGGCCGATGCCCCGACGGACGGCTCGGCCACCTCGCGGTCCATCCGCACCGCGGCCAAGAGCCAGCTCAGGTCCTCCCGGCACACGAGTGCCAGCGGTGTGGCCGACGACGGGTTGGACGTGCCCCGATGGACCAGGTCGTCACCCGGGGAGTCCCGGTCGATCCGTGGGGTGAGGCGACCCCACGCCACCTGGCCGGCCAGACACAGTTCGTCGAGCCAGCGGGGGTCGTAGCCCTCCACCCGCGCCGGCAGCAGGTTCCGCTCCCACTCGCCGGCCGGCGCCTCGATGCCCTGGAGCTGCTCGATGACCGAGAGCAGTCCGGCCCGCCCCTCCGCATGTGACCCGACGGCGACGTGCTGCCAGCAGGCCAGGAAGCGCACATAGCTGGCCAGCGGCACCGCTTCCACCTGGCGACGACGTCGCGTCCGGCTGGCGCCGTGGATCCGCACCAGCAGATGGCGGGCGCACCAGCGCCCATCGGGGAGTTCGATGGCCGAACCCATGGCCTGGCGGCGGGCCAGACCCGACCGCGCCCGCGCCGCCGTGACCGGGACCCCACGGACTCGGCCTGACGGGAGGGGACCCTCGTCGACCAGCCGGTCCACGGTCACCGGTCCGGCCAGGTCCAGATGACCGCCCACGCACTCAGCCAGAGCGTCGTCGGCATCGACCAGCGGGTCGGTCAGCGAGGCGTGAACCAGTTCCGCCTCGGCCCGGCGCTCGGTGGCGGCCCAGTGGCCGCCCACCTCCACCGTCCGGCCGTCGGCCGCCAGCTCGGCGAACCACGGGCGCCACTCGGCCACCGGGCGACACAGGACGAGCGACAGGAGCAGGTCGTGGAGCTCGTCCGGGTCACGGGGTTCCGGTCGGACCTGGTCGACCACCTCGGCCTCGGCCACCGGGTCGAACGCCGCCAGCTCCCCCGGCGCCACCGGTAGCCCGGGCGGCAGACCGTCGGGGCCCACCACACCAAGCCCGCGGGGCACGGCCACGGCCCGGGTGCGCCGCTCCTCCAACGGGGCGCCGTCGAGAAAGGTGAAGGGCTTGCCGGTCAGGATCCCGTGGGCGAGAGGTGACGGCTCGGCCGACTCCACGAAGTGCACGGACACCCGGCCGGACTCCACCTGGCCGAGCAGCTCGACCAGCCCCTCGACGTCGAGGGGCTCGGACAGGCAGTCGTCGACGGTCTGGCGCACCAGCACGTGGTCAGGAATCTGCACCGGACCCGGCGGGGCGTTCTCCTGACAGGCGGCCAGTGCCGGCCAGACGGCGGCCAGCATGTCCTCGGCCTCCATCCGCTGGAGGTGGATGGGCCGGCGGGTCCCGCCCCGCGACCGGGGGACGACCAGGGCGCGGTTGAGGTTCCACCGCCACCGGGCGGCCAGCATGGGGTGGGGAAGGACCGCCTGGACCAGCACATCGCGGACGGTGGCGCTGTGCAGCATCGACGGCACCTGGGTCAGGGGGAAGCTGTGCTGGGGCCCGAGTGAGAGCACGACGGTGTCGTCGTCGGCGGCAGCCTGGAGCTCGAAGTCGAAGGAGACGCAGAAGCGCTTGCGCAGCGCCAGGCCCAGGGCCCGGTTGATCCGGCCCCCGTGGGGGGAGTGGATGATGAGCTGGGTGCCCTCGGCGTCGTCGAACACCCGCTCGATCACCAGGCGCTCCCGGGTGGGGAGAGCGCCGAGCGCCAACAGTCCCGCGCCCAGATAGGCGACGACCTGATCGGCAACTTCTTCGGAGACGCCGGCCCGCGTCCGCACGAAGGCCCGGGCCCCGGTCCCGTCGCCGGCGGCCAGCATCGGTTCCAGCTCGGCGCGCAGTGCACCGACCTCGACGCTCAGTTCAGCCGTGCGGGCCGGCGCCTCGCCCAGCCAGAAGGGAATGGTGGGGGGCAGGTCGGCGGCGTCGACCACCCGGACGGTGCCCGTCTCCACCTTGACCACACGCCATGAGTGGGTGCCGAGGAGGAAGATGTCGCCGGCGGTGGCCTCGACGGCGAAGTCCTCGTGGACCGATCCGACCGTCACGCCCTCGGGGTCGAGGACGACCCGGTAGTCGCCGGTCTCGGGGATGGCGCCTCCGCTGGTGAGGGCGGCCAGCCGCGCCCCCGACGCGCCCGGAGGCGACCGTTGACGGCATCGTGGTGGAGGTGTGCACCCCGTCGGCCCCGTCCGGTCTGGATGCCCCAGGAGGCCAGGTCGACCACCTGGTCGAACGCCTGGCGATCCAGGTCGGCGAAGGGGGCGGCCCGCCGCACCAGCTCGAAGAGCCCGTCGACGTCCCACTCCTCGGCGGCGGCGACCTCGGCCACGATCTGCTGGGTGAGGACGTCGAGCGGGGCGACCGGGGGATGGAGCACGTCGAGGTGACCGGCGCGGACCGCGGCCAGGAGGGCGGTGCATTCCACCAGCTCGTCGCGGGTCATCGGGTAGAGGCGCCCCGACGGTGTCCCCTCCACGTGGTGATTGGCCCGCCCCACCCGTTGGAGGAAGGTGGCGATGGCCCGGGGGGAGCCGATCTGGCAGACCAGCTCGACCGGTCCGACGTCGATGCCGAGCTCGAGGGAGGCGGTGGCGACGAGGGCCCGCAGGTCGCCGGCCCGGAGCCGTTGTTCGACGATGCGTCGGCGGGCCGCCGACAGGCTGCCGTGGTGAGCCGCCACCTGGAGGGAGGCGTCCACCTCGCCACCCGACGCGGCGACGGCACCTTCCTCGGCCCCGAGCCGGAGCGCCAGCTGGTGGGCCACCCGCTCCGCCATCTTGCGGGTGTTGACGAAGATGAGCGTGGTGCGGTGCTCGAGCACATGGGCGGCGATGTTGTCCAGGACGTCACCGAACTGGCCACCGCTGGCCACCGACTCGAGCTCACTGGCCGGCAGCTCGATGGCGACGTCGAGATCTCGGGCGTGTCCGCAATCGATGATGGTCGCCGGGGTGCGGTCCGGGTCCACACCGGACAACAGCCGCGCCACCACCTCGAGCGGGCGCTGGGTCGCCGACAGGCCGATCCGCTGCAGGCGTCCGCCCCGCTCCGCCACCAGGTGGGAGAGGCGCTCGAGGCTGAGAGCCAGATGGGAGCCCCGCTTGTCCCGGGCCAGGGTGTGGACCTCGTCCACGATGACGGTATGGACTCCTCCGAGAGTCGCCCGCGACGAGGCGGCGGTCAGGAGCAGGTACAGCGATTCCGGGGTCGTGACCAGGAGGTCGGGCGGGTTCTTGCGCATGGCCGCCCGTTCGGCGGCCGGAGTGTCCCCGGTACGGACGGCAACGGTGAGCTGCGGTGGGGCCAGACCGAGTCGCTCGGCTTCGCGGGCGATGCCGGCCAGCGGCACCTGCAAATTCTCCTCCACGTCGACGGCGAGGGCCCGGAGCGGCGAGATGTAGACGACGCCGGGACCTTTCGGCGATGCGTGATCGGTCGCCACCGGAGGGGCATCCGACTCGGCCCGGTAGGCGGCGTCGATGGCCACCAGGAACCCGGTCAGGGTCTTCCCCGAACCGGTCGGCGAGGCAACCAGGACGTCCTCACCGGCCAGGATCCGAGGCCACGCCCGCCGTTGGGGCTCGGTGGCACCTCCCGGAAAGGTGCGACGGAACCAGGCGACGACAGCCGGATGGAACTGGCCGGGGATTCCGTCGGCGATCCCGGTGTCGGCGCTCACGTCGGTACCGGGGGCACCCACCGCTACGTCGGTTCGGGCGCCATTGACGCCGATCGGGGCTGAGGTCCGGGTCACCTGTCCAGTGTATGGCCGGGCTGTCACGCTGGGTCTGGGCCATCCTCCACCACCGACCGCCCCCACGACGTCAGTCGGGCACCCGAAGCTCGGAAGCGAACGCCTCGTCGTCGAGCAGATCGGGCGCAGGGCCGTTCAGGTCGAGAAACACGGTGGTCGCCAACCAACCGAGTCGCTCATTGCCATCGACCAGGGCAGGGCTGATCGGATGAAGTCGGCGGTCAACCCAGGTGCTGGAGGGCGGCGGCCGCCCGCCGGTCCACCGTCCCGTACCCGTTCGCCATGGCTGCCGCACCGGCGTCGGTGAGCAGCTGGTGGGCCCGTTCGAGATCCCCGGGGGCACCACGTTCGACGAGCATCTGGCCCCACCGCAGCTGCGTCTGAGCGACGAAGAACTTCGCTCGCATCCGCGTCCCGATCTCGTTCGCCTGTTCGAAGAAGGCGTCAGCCTCGTCAAACCGCCTCATCACCCAGGCCAGACCCCCGAGATAGTGGCTCACCGGGGCCAGGGCGGACCCTCCCGTGGCTGGAACCTGATCGCGCCACGGCTCGAGCCGCTCGAACAACGGCCCGGCCAGGGCCGGGTCCCGGCATTCGATCGCCGCCTCGGCGAAGTCGACCATCCCCGTCATCCAGATCTGGTCATCCGGTAGCTCGAAATCTGCCGCCGCGAAACTCTCCAACAAGACCAGCGCACTGTCGGTCCGGTCGCCCTCCACGTGGGCCTTCGCCAGCAGTGATGCGAACAGCCACCGGGAGATATTCGGCGCGTTCGCCGCCATCTCCTCGATGAGGGGAGCCAGCTCGCTCATCGTCCCCCGCTGCCCACTGGCCACGATGAACTGCGCGCCGAAGATTGTGGCGGCATCCGGTTGGCCGCCTTCGGTGCCGATGCGAAGTGCCTCGGAGGCCAGCGATTCCGCTCGCTCGGAATCCCCGGCGATCTGCGCCTGCAGGGCCCGGAGGAACGTGTGGTCCCACGTGAACATCGGCTGGTCCAGCTGTTCGGCCATGGCCCCGTGCAACTCGATGCAGCGTTCCACTTCCTCGATGTCCCCGGAGCGGGCGGCGTCCGTGGCGCGCCAGTGCGCCGACCAGAGGACCTGGACCGGGTCGCCGATGCGTTGGGCCCTGGTGAGCGCCTCGGCTGTCCGGACGAGCGACTCGGCCAGGAGGGATGGCACCTGCAGGGCCACGTGCACATGATTGAGCACCCGCACGATGACGGCGTCGTTGCCGAGGGCGGTGGCGATCGACAGCGCCTCGTCCGCCAGCGCCCGGCGCCTGTCGAGAGGGCTCCCATAGGCGAGCTCCGAACAGAGCGTGGCCAGGATGAGTGCACGTTCCGGCGTGCCGTCGGACACCAGTTCGGACGCCCGCTCGAGTATGGCCACCTTGTCCACGTCGATGGCGCCGACCGCACTGTAGAAGCCGCGATCGTTGGCCAGCGCGGCCGCCACCAACCGGTCCGTGTCCTCGAGGGTGGATGCTCGTTGTGCGGCATCGAGGAGGGTCTGGCGGAATCCCGGGTCGCCCTTCTGGCGCTGGGCGGTACCGAGCCCGATCATCAGATCGATCTCGAGGGCCGGGTCGTGCCCCCCGTTGTGGGAGTGGAGATCGAGCGCCCGCCCATAGTGGCGCAGCGCGTCGTCCGGAGCGAGCGCCGCCAGCGCGGCATCACCGGCCTGGCGCGAGAACCGTATGGCTTTGGACACATCGATGGTCTGGGTGGCGTTGAACCAGTGGTGGGCCAGCTCACCCACCCGCGGTCCGGGGTGGTCCCCGCAGAGTTCCTCCAGCGCTTCGGCCACGGTGCGATGGGTCCGCGCCCGCCGGCTGGGGCCCATGTCCTGGTAGAGCGTGTGCTGGATGAGGGCGTGAGCGAACATGAAGCGACCCGGAACGTCGACGACCTCCCGCACCAGGGCGGCGCCCTTTGCCCTGTCCAGAACGTCGAGAAGCGCATCCTCCGAGGTCGACGCGGCACGGGACAGGAGGCCGATGTCGAAGTCGCGCCCGATGACGGCGGCAACGGAGAGGATCTGTTCCGAGACCGGGCCCAGCCGTCCGACCCGGGCACCGATGACCTCGCGAACGCTCTCGGGCAGAGGGACGGTCTCCTCTGATTCCTGTACGACCCAACGGCCCGCCGCGTCCTGGTAGATGGTGCCTGATTCGGAGAGATGACGGAGCACCTCGTAGACGAAGAAGGGATTGCCGTCCGTGTCCCGGTAGACGGCGTGGGCCAGCTCCAACTCGGGACCCTCGAGGGTGTAGCCGGCAATGGCCTCCATCAGCGTGACCACCCCGGCGTCGTCGAGGCCGGCCAACGGGATGCGGGTGTTGCCGTCGATCCGGTGGAGTGCCGCCAGGGTGTCGAGCAGAGGGTGGACATGGGACAGCTCGCTGTCCCGGAAGGTCCCGAGGATCATCACCCGGGAGTTCTCCTCCGCCACCACCAGGTGGCGCAGCAACAGGAGGCTCCCCTGGTCCGCCCATTGCAGGTCATCGAGCACCAGGACCACCGGTTGGTCCGATGAGGCCATCCGCAGAAGACCGCAGGCCGCGCCGAAGAGCAGATACCTCTCGGAGTCGGAGTCGGTGGCCCGGGATGGGGGGAGGTTCGGGAGTCTGCCCGCCAGCTCGGGCACCAGTCGGACGAGCTCCGATCCGTGGGTCTCGACGTGGGCCACGAGCTGATCCTCCGGGGCATGGCTGACGAAGTGCCCGAGCGCCTCGGAGAACAACTGATAGGGGGTGGCGATGTCCTCTTCACACTGCCCGAACAGGACGACCGCTCCACCGCCCCACGCGGCACGGGCGGCCTCAGCGACGAGTGTGGTCTTTCCCTGGCCGGCCTCACCGGAGATGAGGAGGATCTCGCGCCCGCCACCGGAGGACACCCGCTTCATGGCGTCGGCCAATCTCGACAGTTCCTGTTCCCGGCCGACGACACCCACCCCTGGCCGCTCGGAAAGGCGGCCCGGGAGCGGCATCACACCCTCGAAGGTGAGTGTTGCCAGCGGCTCCCACTGCACCTCGACGGCATCGACCGGATCGGGCAGTCCCTTCAGCGACAGCCCACCGACCGGACGGGTCTCGTGGGGACTTCGCCGACCGGCCATGAGCCGGACCACTTCCGCTGCGAGGATCTGCCCGCTGGTGCTGGCCGAGCAGAGTCGCGAGGCTTCGATCACCGGGTCGCCGAAGTAATCGTCGTCTTCGCACGCGACTTCCCCACCACTGATTCCGATCCGCAGACCGACCGGTAGCGCTTGATTGCGGTTGTCGGCGTCTACGGCCTGCTGCATGGCGACGGCACAGGACAGTGCCGCCGAAGCCGATCCGAACACCACCATGAGCCCATCGCCGAGGTTCTTCACTTCGGTCCCACCGGACCGCAGAATCGGCTCGCGGAGGATCGTGTAGTGCCTCTGGCGAGCCTGATCCGCCTCCTCTGGAGAGATGAGCTGGGAAAGCGCGGTCGAATCAACAACGTCCGTGAAGAGGATCGCTACGTTCTCCGTGCCCACTGAGCCCCTTCCGCCGAGACAGGCTTTACCGTAGCCAGCAATCAGCGAACTCGCTCAGTCCATCGTCTGGATGAGGCTGCTCAGCCGGCACCGGCAAACGGTGCTGCGAAGGCGAAGACCCCGCCGTCGGAGCCGGCCAGCCAGTAGCCGCCGGTAGACGGGTCGGCGGCGATGCCGGTGATCGGGGCCTGCAGGGCGAGGGATCCGGCGCTCCCCTGGAACGGGGCGTCGCCGAAGGCGAAGATCCCGCCGTCCGAGCCCACCAGCCAGTAGCCATGGCCGGCGGAGGCGGTCGCCATACCGACGATCGGGGCGTTGAGGTGCAGAGCACCGGTCGAGCCGAAGAAGCTGGCATCTCCGAAGGCGAAGATCCCGCCGTCCGCCCCGACCTCCCAGTAGCCGCGGCCGTCGGCGGTCGGCGCAATCCCGACAATCGGGGCTTTCAGGTGGAGTCCGGAGTTCGAGCCGAAGTAGACAGCATCGCCGAAGGCGAAGATCCCGCCGTCCGCCCCGACCTCCCAGTAGCCGCCGCCGTCGGCCGTCGGCGCCATCCCGACGATCGGGGCGTTGAGGTGGAGACCGCCGGTCGAGCCGAAGAAGCCGGCATCCCCGAAGGCGAAGATCCCTCCGTCGGAGCCCACCAGCCAGTAGCCGCCTCCGTCCGGGGTCGACTCGATCCCGACTATCGGGAAGGAGAGTCTCTGTCCGGCCATCGAGCCGAAGTCGGTCGCCGAACCGAGTGCGCTCACCGAGCCGTCCGATCTGGCCACCCAGTAGCCCTGGTCGCCGGCCGCTGCCGCGATTCCCACGGCCGGGGCCACTGCCAGCGGCTCGCCGGGCACAGGGGGAACCGAGTAGGGGTAGGAGTACTGGCCGCCGGCCGACGTCGTCTGGCCGTCGGGGCCGACGGTCTGGCCCGGGCAGTAGACGGGGTCACCCGTCTGGGCGCCCGCCACCGTCGGCAGGGGTGGGACCGGGTCGCCCGCCACTGCCTGCTGAGCGGCCTCGCGGCCCTGGGCGGACCCTATCTCCCCGTAGGAATAGCCGAAGAGCTCGACGGTCCAGGCCTGGCCGCCGCCGCAGGTGACACCGATCCCGACCTCGTCATAGCCGGCATCCAGCATGTTCTGCCGGTGTATCGGGGAGGCCATGAAGTCGCTCTCCATCCCATCCGATCCGTCACCCGGCCACGGGCCGCTGCCGGAGTCCCCGGAGTTGCTGGCGAGTTCGCAGATCTGCTCCGCCGTCGGCGCCGAGCCGCAGCCGGGCAGCGACGGGTCTTGAACCACGCCGGTCGACGCCAGTTCCGCAGACCAGGACTGGGCCGCGGCGGCCAGCCCCGGGTCCACGGCGAGAGCAGGGATCGGCTGGGTGGGCGAATTCCGGGCGGCCCGTTCGGCGTTTGTCCGGGCCAGGAGGTCCTGGGCGTAGAGCGCCTGGACAGTGTCGATGGAGGGTGCAGAGTCGGCCGGTCGTACCGTCCGGGGGGAGCTCGAGGGCACCAGTAGGAGCCCGATCAGGAGGGCCAGTGCAGCACCCATGGCGCCGACCACCCAGAGAGGGCGGCTCGACCACTTCCGGCCGCGGCCAGTCGGGATCTGGTTGTGGGGTGCCGCGGTGGAACCTGTCAACGTTTTTTGACTCGCATCTCCGTGCCCCTTCAGATTCCCGGTCCGTGCCACCCGGGCTCGTCGCGTGCTTGCTACCAGTTTGGCCGCCCCTGACGCCAAACGGGGTGACCCGTCAAGGGAGAGGACAGAGCGGGATCCCGACGCTTGTGCCCGATACGGTAGGGCCCATGCCCGAATGGCACAACGATTGGAGGCCGAAAACCGCAGGTGAGGCTCGGGAGTACCTCGACGCCCACCTACGCGGCGGCGACCCAGAGATCGTGCGAGCCTGCGAGGCGTTGGTCGATGCCACCCCGCACCTATCGGGCTTCCCGAAGGCCCCTGCTGATGACGAGGAGCGGGGAGCCGACTGAAGTACCTGGTCAGGGCCCCCGCAGGCCCTTGTGATCTCTGCGATCGACGTGGGGTAGTCCGCCCGGGGCAAGGCGCCTACCCCCGAACAGCACATCGGCCGGGGTGCATAGTTGGTGGGTGACCGAGAACCTCGACCGTGAAGACGACCCGGTCGGCTCGACGCGGGACGTGGCCTTCCTCAGTGCGGTACGACCCATACTCGAGCGCTACGCCTCCTACTTCCGCTCCGAGGTGAGGGGCTTCGACCGTCTGCCCGAGCGAGGCCCGTTCCTCGTCGTCGGGAACCATTCGGGAGGCCAGATGCCACCGGACCTTCCCGTGTTGTTGACCGCGTGGTGGCGGGAGCGAGGACAGGACGAGCCCGTCTACGCGTTGTTCCACTCCTTTCTGTTGGGGCTCCCCGGAATCGGTCCGACCATGAGGCGGGGCGGGGCGGTCGAAGCCACACCGGCCGGTGCAGAAGGAGTCCTTCGGGGCAACGGGATCCTGATCGACTTCCCCGGCGGGGACTACGAGGTGTTCCGGCCCTGGCGGGATCGCAACCGCATCGACTTCGGCGGACGGATGGGCTTCGTCCGGCTCGCCCTTCGGCTCCAGGTGCCCGTCGTGCCCGCCGTTTCGATCGGCGCACACGAGACCCTCGTCGTACTTGCCCGGGGACAGCGGGTGGCGAAGCTGCTCGGCCTTGACCGGATCTTCCGGATCAAGGTGATGCCTCTCGTGTTCGGCCCGCCCTTCGGGGTCGTCCCCGGAGGGATACCCACGTTGCCGCTTCCCGCCAAGATCACCGTGGAGTTGTGTGAGCCCATCGACTGGTCGAAGCGGTACGGTCCGGAGGCGGCCGAGGACGAGGCGATCGTCCGTGGTTGCTACGACGAATTGACGTCCACGATGCAGACGGTGCTCGATCGACTGGCGGGCGAACGTCGCTTCCCGGTGCTCGGGTAGTCGAAGATGGCCTGGAACGCGTCGCGCACCCTTTCGGATCGGGGTGCGGTCCATCCATCGATACTCGTCACCGTCCCTGTCATTCCCCCGCTGGCCGCCCGAGGCGATCTTCGGCGAACTCCGTCGCCCATGGATAGTCGGGCTTCCCACTGGGCGAACGACGGATCTCCTCGACGACGATGATCGTCCGGGGCACTTTGTACGAGCTCAAGCGCTGCCGGGCATGCAGGACCAACTGATCGGTTTCGATCTGGTGCCGGGGCCTCGGTTGGACGAGGGCGGTGACACGCTCACCGAAGTCAGGGTCGAAGAGGCCGACCACGATGGCGTCGGCAATGTCGGGGTGGTCCTTCAACGCCGCTTCCACCTCGTCGGGAAAGACCTTCTCCCCGCCGGTATTGATACACAGGGACCCACGACCCAGCACGTTGATGGCCCCGTCGGCCTCGACCGTGGCCAGGTCACCGGGGAGGGCCCATCGCCGACCTCCTCGTTCGACGAATGCCCGCGACGTGCCGATCGGGTCCCCCAGGTAGCCGAGGGGCACGTGCCCACTCCGACCCAGGTGCCCGACGACGCCCGACCCCGGAGTGACGGGATCCAGATCGTCGTCGAACACGTCGGTCTCCTCGTCCACCCGCAGGTGTGGCGGTCCGTAGGGGTCACCAGGGGCCTGCTCGCCACCGACCTGGCCGGTCTCCGAGGAGCCGAAGCGGTCGGCCACCACACGACCGGGCAACAGGTTCGCCAGCTGGGCCTTGGTCGAGGGCGACAGGACCGCCCCACCGGACCCGACGGCCATCAGGGACGACAGATCGTGGCGATCGGGAGCAGTGGCCAATACATCGAGGAGCGGCCGGGCCATGGCGTCGCCCACCACCACCAGGGCATTGACCTGCTCGGCCTCCACCAGGCGCCACACGACCGCCGGATCGAAGACCCCTCCGTCGAGGGTTACCACCTTCCCACCTCCGAACAGGGTGGAGAACCCCAGCCAATGCCCGGCCGCATGCATGAACGGGGGGATGGCCAGGGCGGTGATCCCAGGACGGAGAACCCGATCGGCCAGCTCCTCGGGCGTCGTGACATGGTCGCCGAGCGAGAGGGGATCGCCACCGCCCATGGCGGCGAAGAAGATGTCGTCGTGGCGCCACAGCACCCCTTTGGGCCTCCCCGTGGTGCCCCCGGTATAGACGCAGTAGAGGTCGTCGGCACGACGAAGGCCGAAATCCCGCACCTCCGACTGGGACCCGAGGGCCGCCTCGTACTCGTCCCCCGGGCCTGACCGGTCCGACCCGTCAGGCACCTCGAGCACGGCACGCCACTCGTGTCTGCTGTCGAGGGCGGCGGTCACGGCGGGCCCGAAACGGCTGTGGAAGGCGAGTCCGACCAGTCCGGCGTCCTGATAGACGTACTCCAGTTCTGCCGTCACGTAGCGATAGTTGACATTGATAGGAACGGCCCGGATCTTGAAGCAGGCCAACATGGCCTCGAGGTACTCGGTGCCATTGGCCAGCTGGATGCCGAACCGATCGCCAGGGCCGATGCCTGCGGTCTCGAGGTGGTGCGCCAATTGGTTGGCCCGCTGGTCCAACTGGGCATAGCTGAGCCGGCGCGGCCCCGAGACCAGGGCCGTCTCGTCCGGCACGGTGTCGACGATGCTCTCGAACAGATCGGCGAGATTGAATTCCAACAGCCGTCCCCTGGTCGCCTACGGGTCTTCTGGCCCTGTCGATGACCCTAACCCGCTCCTAACATCCCAGGTGACGGGCCCGCCGCAGAGCCGGCGGCCGCTGATTCGGAGGGGGACCGTGAGCGAGATCGAGAGGGACCCACCAGCCGGCCATCCCCGCGACGGTCCGGATCCGGAGGAGGCCGCTGGTCGGGACCGCGATGCTCCGCCGGGGTCTCTGCACCTCGTCACCAGGTCATTTCGATCGTTGTCGGGGTTCCTCCATCGCCGTTCGGTGGTACGCGCCACCCGCGCCATCCCCCGCACCTTCCATTTCCTCGGATCTGCGCTGCTCCGGGGCGAGGTCTCGGACTCGCTGCCCGCTCCCCACCTCTCGGTAGGCCTCGCCGCCCAGGTGGCCATGGACGAGGCCCTCCTGGCCGTGGCCATGACGCCCCGCCGGTTTCCGCTCCCGGGGGACTACACGCGGGTGGCGGCCGAACTGGCCGAAGCCGACGCGCTGTACACCGGGAGGGGTTGGATCGAGGATCCCCTCTCCTACCACCGGACCCCTCCACCACTCTCGGGTGCCGAGGTGTCCCGGAGCCGGGGCTGGGCCATGGGCTTCGACTACGAGCGGTTGAGTTGGGACAGCGGCTTCGAACCCCGTGAAGGAGAGCCGGGCCGCGATCGCTGGATGGCGTTCGAGCCCAACCGGACCGCCTCGGCGGTCGTCCTCCGCCATGGCGGTGATCCCCGCCCCTGGGTGATCGCCGTCCATGGGTTCTGCATGGGCTTCCCGTTCATGGACTTCCAAGGGCTGCAGGCATCCCGGATCCACGGAGAGCTCGGCATGAACATGGCCATGCCGGTCCTGCCCTTGCACGGCCCCCGCCGGGTCACCCTGATCAGCGGTGAGCCGTTGCTCTCGTTCGAGCTGATGAACGCGGTCCACGGTCTGACCCAGGCCGTCTGGGACATCCGCCGGCTCATCCGAGGGTCCGCGAAGAGGGGGCCACCTCGATCAGCCTGTACGGCGTCTCGTTGGGCGCGTACACCGTGGCGCTGCTGGCCGGCATCGAGGACGATGTCGATGCCGTGGTCGCCGGCATCCCGGTCTCCGACTTTCCGGCCCTCTTCCATCGGCACAGCCCGCGCAACATCCAGGCCCGGTCGATCGAGCACAGGATCATGGGAGGCGCGGCCGAGAACGTCTACCGGGTGGTGTCCCCGCTGGCATTCAGCGCCAAGGTGCCCTTCGACCGGCGGTTCATCTATGCCGGCTATGGCGACCGGCTGGCTACCCCCGAACAGGCCCAACGGCTCTGGGAGCACTGGGACAAACCTCAAGTCATGTGGTATTCCGGCAACCATGTCGGCTACCTCTGGTCGAAGAGGGTGTCCGACTTCCTGGTGGCGTCCCTCGATCGGGCTGCGGGGTCGACCAGCCCCCAGAGGACCGGGGCCTGAATCATGGAGGCCATGACCGGCCTGGACGCCAAGTTCCTCTACTCCGAGACCCCGACCACCCACATGCACACGATCAAGGTGGTGGTGTCCGATGTGTCGGCCATCGAAGGGGGATTCTCCTACGAGGCGCTGACCGGGGTCCTCGGCCAGCTGCTGGTGCGCCTGCCCCCCTTCCGCCGTCGGGTCGTCCCGGTACCTTGGGGACTCGGCCACCCGGTGTGGGTGGAGGATCCGGACTTCGACCTGAGCCGGCACCTAGGCCGCTGCCGGCTCGAGGCCCCGGGGGGCGACCGCCAACTCGCCGCGGCGGTCTCCGAGTTCGCCTCCACCCCGCTCCGCCGTGATCGACCACTGTGGGAGCTCCTGGTCGTCGAGGGCCTGGCCGGCGAGCGGATGGCCGCCGTGGTGAAGATCCACCATGCGGTGGCCGACGGATCGGCCGCCGTAGCGCTCCTCCGGAACGCGCTCGAGGCGGCAACTGTGGAACCCTCCCCCGATGCCACAGATGATCCTTGGCGGCCAGAGCCAATTCCCACCCGGCGTCAGCTGCTGACCCTGGCCGCCCGGCAACAGGTCGCACGCTGGAAGGGCTTCCCCCACCTGGTCCGACAGTCGGCGGCACACACCCGTGCCTCCGAACGCCGCCGCCGGAGCTTCGCACCCAAGCCCCCGCTCCCTCTCCATCACATCCCGAGAACGTCGTTCAACGTCTCCCTGACCCCGGCGCGTGTGTTCGCCATGACCACGCTGCCGCTCGACGGGCTGAAGGAGGTTCGACGCGCCACCGGCACGACGCTCAACGATGTCTACCTGGCCGTGTGCGGAGGAGCACTTCGCCGGTACCTGGGTGACAGGGGGGAGCTGCCCGACCGCCCGCTGCTCGCCAGCGTCCCGGTGTCCACCGATCCGAACGTCAACCGGCTGTCGGGGAACCAGGTGGACAACCTGTACATCTCCATCGCCACTGAAGTCGCCGATCCTCTCCGACGCCTACAACAGATCCACGATGGCGCACAGGCGTCCAAGGAGGTCCGCAAGCTGCTCGGTCACGACCTGCTGGCCCAGCGCGCCGATTTCGTCCCTCCCCAGATCTACCACTCCGTCGTGCGATTCTGGGGCAGGTCGCACATCGCCGACCACGTGCCCCCGCCCCTCAATGTCGTGCTGTCCAATGTGGCCGGACCCGCGGAGCGGATCTCGTTCGGGCCCATCGATGTCGAAGCCCTGTACTCGGTGGGCCCGATACTCGAGGGCATCGGCCTCAACATCACCGCGTGGAGTTACAGCGGTGCGCTCGGAGTTTCGCTGCTCGCCTGCCCGGCCAGTGTCCCGCACCCGTGGTTGATCATCGACGCTCTGCACGATGCCCTGGACGAACTCCGGACCGCAGTGGTGAATCGTGTCTAAGCAAGGACTTTTGACCCTGACACGGGGGTCGACTTCAGCAGAGCATTGGGGTAGCGAGAGACGGAGGTAGGCATGATGCACACGCACCTCGATAACAGAAAGTTCGCCGAGATGAGCGAGCAGGACCGCCTCGATCGGATCGACCGGATCCTCGAGAGCCTGGCGTCCGTCGACGGGCCTCGCTTCAACTTCTACGAGCACGAGCACGAGCAGGTTCCCAGCGACAATCGCTGACATACCGGTAGCCAGTCGGGCCGATTCCTCGCCGTAGATCAGTTCGAAAGTGGCACGCACGGCGCGGTGCGATGAGATCGCTCCTGGCGATAGGAGGGCGACCTCAGGAGCGGTCGCGCAGCCCGAGCGCGTTCATCACCATGATCGTCAGTTGCGTTGCTCCCTCTTCGAAGGAGCAGTTGATCAGACCCTCGGAGAACCACATCTCGGGAAATCGCTCGGTCATGGCGCCCACGATGGCGGAGGCGATGACCGGGTCCAGCCGCTGGTCGCAGAGACCGTGCTGCTGAAGCTGGCCGATCGAGTCGGTCACCAGCTGCTGGGTGCGCGTCCGCCACTCGAGTCGGTCCGCCCGGAGCGGCTCATCGTGCCTCGAGACCTGCTCGATGACCCTCATCATCTTCGCCTCGCGCCGGTAGGCCTCGAGATAGCGACGGATGGCTTCGTGGAGGCGGTCGTGCGGCGTGGCGTGCAAGTCCGGGGAGAGGATGACGCTCCCCACCGGTGCACTCATCTGCTCGGATACCTGGAAGGCGACCTCCCGGAAGATCTGCTCCTTCGACTCGAAGTAGGTATAGAAGGAGCCGTGGGAGAGCCCGGCGCGCTCGGCGATGTCCGAGATCCGGGCATCGAGGAACCCGTCCGCCTCGAAGACCTCTTTGGCGGCACCGAGGAGCCGGGAGCGGGTCGCTTCCCCCTTGCGGGACCGCAACGGAGACTGTTCGGGGTCCGGCTCCGCGACGACGGTCACGCTCGTTCCTCTCCTTTCTCCTCCAGGCGGTCCGGCCACCGGGGGCCTGACACGATCATTGTCCGACCGGTGACCTCGAAGACGGATACGTTACGCGGCGACGTTCATGATCCGCGCGAGGTTGCCTCCCATGATCTTGGCGATGTCGTCGTGGGGCAGGCTCTCGAGCTCCTTGACGTAGGAGAGAGGATTGGCGAGACCCTCGGGGTGCGGATAGTCCGAGCCGAAGCAGACACGATCGGCGCCGATGAGCTTGACCAGTCCGACCGGGTCGTCCTCGAAGAAGGGGTGGACCCAGACGTTGCGCTTGAGCACCATGACCGGGTCCTCGGCGAAGCGCATGGGGTTCTGGGAGTACGTGCGGGCCAGTCCGTCAAGGAGCGGGCGCACCCAGCTCGATCCGTTCTCCACCGGCAGGACGCGCAACGTGGGGAACCGGGAGAGCATGCCGTGACCGATCATCGAGGCCACCGCGTCGAAGATGCCGCGGCTCTGGGTGTGCATGATCTCCAGGAAGGCCGAAGCGGTCTTGAACGGCCGGTGCTCGTCGGCCTCCCCTTCCCAGAGGTTGTAGTAGCGGGTGAGCCCGTCGTCGGATGAGTGGAGGCCGACGGTGATGTCGTATTCGGCGACCTTGGCCCAGAAGGGGTCGAACTCCGGCAGTGCGAAGGAGCGGTAGCCCTTGAAGCCAGGCACTGGGGCGGGGCGGATGAGGATGATCTTGGCGCCCCGCTCGACCACCCAGTCGAGCTCCCTGATCGCCTCGTCGACGATCGGGAGGGTGATGACGGGGGTCGAGAAGATGCGGCCTTCGTAGTTGAAGCTCCACTGCTCGTGCATCCACTGGTTGAGGGCGTGGACCACGGCATGGGTGGCTTCGGGGTCATCGGGCAACCGCTCCTCGAGAACGCTGGCCAGGGTGGGCCACATGATCGAACGGTCCAGGCCCTGCTCGTCCATGAGCTTCAGACGGGCCGCAGGCTCGAAGAACGCATCCGGGGACCGGATCGGCTCACCGAGGAGCTCCCGCCTGGACTTGCCCTCGGGATTGCCGTGCTTGAAGTAGTCCTCCTGGGCACCCGGGCGGGCGACGACGGAAAACGTCGGGTTGGGGATGTAGTCCGAGATCACGTTGCGGATGGCGATCTTGTCGCGCCCGTTGACCTGCACGTACTTGATCAGGCCCTTGTACTCGGCCGGCAGGTACTTGGTGAACGAATCGGCCGTCTCGTAGAAGTGGTTGTCGGCATCGAAAACCGGGAAATCGATGGTGCTGTCTGACATTGCAACCTCCGTCGTCGGCGGGTAACTGGCCCAGGTGGCACAATAACTGAAGTTGACGTCGACGTCAACTATGGACGTCGCGTGGCGCCCAGGTCACCACTCATGCCGGCCGGTGGTCGCCGATCCGCACGAGGGCCAGGTCCGCAAGCTCGGCGATGCCATCGGCGGCCCCGGTGGCGACGACGCCGACATCGGGGGTGGTCCCGAAGTCGCCGGTGACCCCGAAGAAGAGCCGGCCGTTGTAGGAGAGGATCGCCGTCCCGACGCGCAAACCGTGGCTGATCGGCACGTAGGGCCGGTACTCGAGCATCTCGTGGCCGAGGCAGTAGAGGGGGAATTGCGGACCCGGCACGTTGGTGGTGACCGTGTTGAGCGACTGCTGACCGAAGTGCCGCATCGAGCGGATGCCGGTTCGCGTGAACACACCGATCAGTACAGGCGGCACCAGGTCGGTGGCCGCGACGATCGTCTCGCCCGCCTCGGCAATGTGCGAGGCCTTCAGGTCGGACATCTGGGCCTGCACGACCTCGAGGCGCTCGACGGGGTCGGCCACTCCGACCGGAAGGTCGCAGAGAAGGGCGGACACCCGGTTGTCGGCCACGCCGCGGCCGTCCTCGTGGCGGGTCGAGACCGGCACCAGCGAACGCACGGTGGCGGCGTCGACGTCGTCCCCGCGCTTCAGCAGGAGCGCCCGGTAGCCACTGGTGACCGCGGCCAGGACGACGTCGTTGACTGTGCCGCCGAAGGCCGTCCGGATCGTCCGCACCGCGTCGAGTCCGGATGAAGAGTGCGCCCAGACCCTGTGTGGCCCGACCGGACCTTCGATGGAGAGTGGCCGGGTGGGTGCCAAGCGCTCGGCGAACCGGAGTGCGCCGACGGTCGTCGTCACGGCGGTCCGTACCGCGGTGACGGGGTGGGTGACGACGTGGGGCACGTCTGCCGCCAGGGACGCCAGGTCCGACACCAGACCACCCCAGGCGTCGAGCACCTTGCGCACTCCCTGCGGCTCGGGGCTCGGGGTCCAGGGCTCCGGCGTGCCCGGCACCGCTCCCGGGTCGAGGTCGAGCAGCGCGGTGAGCAGACCGACCCCGGCGATCCCGTCGACCATGCAGTGGTGCACCTTGAAGACGACGGCCCACCGGTCATCGGCCAGGCCCTCCACCAGCCACATCTCCCACAACGGGCGCTCGCGATCGAGCTGCTGGGACATGACCCGGCCCATCAGCCGGCAGAACGCTGCGTCATCGCCGGGTGTGGGAAGCGCCGTGTGCCGGAGGTGGTAGCCGAGGTCGAAGCAGGGGTCGTCGGCCCACACGGGGCGGCCGAGTTCGAAGGGGACCGTGCGGACCCGCTGGCGGTAGCAAGGGATCAGGTGGAGCTTGGCGCCGACCAGAGCCTCGAAGTCGGCCAGCGACGGGGGCGGGTCGGCGAACACACATGCCCCGGCGATGGCCATCTGGACGGACCCGCCCTCCAGGTGAAGGAACTCGGTGTCCAACGCGCTCAGCTTGTCCACGGGCGGCACTCCCACTCCCAGGTCCGGACTCCTAACCGCAACCTAGGGCTAGGGCGCCGGTCGGACCAGGGTCGTTGGACCCGAGTCCCGGGATGGCCTCTCCGTGCCGTTCCGCCCTACAGCCGTGGTCAGGTTCGTCGCCACTCCTGACCGGTAACGGGACCAAGGACCCTTCCCGCAATGGATCTTTCAGGTGACGATGAAGCCAGGGCCTCTGCCGACGGTGTCCTGTGGGCATCGGACCCGAGGCGCGGCAAGGAATGGAGGTAGCGGGATGAGTATCTTGCTCGTCATCGGATTGATTCTGTACCTGTTCGGATTGTGCAGGCTGCTCCAGCGATTCGGCCAGCGGTCGCGTGATGCCTGGCCTCTGGAGAGTGAGTGGAACGATCCTGCACGTTCGATCCTGATTCCTGACCATGTTCCCCCCGAATGGGTCGACGCGTACCGGGCAGAGCAAGGGGGATGAGGGATTGTCCCGTCTGAAAGCGCACTCACGGTTCGGCACCGCTCATGGATCGGACTCGCTCGACCGGCAAACGGCCGTTCTGTTCGATCCTCGGCTACGGCGCCGAGGTGGGGGGACGGAGGCAGGATCAGATTGCCCGCCGCCATGAGATCCGGTGAGGAACGCTGTCGTCGACAGGACGCAGCCGTGCATCCGGTCGGCCCATTTCGGCTGCTGGCCCACCGGCTCGAGCAGGAGCACGTGCGGGGTTCTGATGACCGTGACCCCAGGTACATCGAACAGCAGATCGAGCGGATCCGGGCGCTCACAGCCTATTTCTCCCCCATGGTGCGTGGACTGGAGTACCTGCCCCCAGAAGGCCCCGCGCTGGTCATCGGCAACCACAATGCGGCGCTCTACATGCCCGACACCTGGGTGACCGCCCTGGCCATCGTCGACCGACGAGGTACGGCCCACCCGGCCTACACGCTGACCTACGACCTTCTATTCGCCCTTCCCCTGGTGGGGACCTTCTTGCGCCGGATCGGCGCCATTCCTGCTTCGACCGACGATGCCGTGCATGCCCTCGCCGAGGGAGCTCTGGTGCTCGACTACCCGGGCGGCGACTGGGAGGCGTGCCGACCGTGGTCGGAGCGCAACCGCATCGACTTCGGGGGCCGTTCCGGGTTTGCCCGCCTCGCCCTGCAGACGGGCGTGCCCATCGTCCCGGTCGTCGCACATGGGAGCCATGACTCGGTGGTCGTGGTGGCGCGCTGGCGAGCGGATCGCCCGGTGGCTCGGACTCCCGAGCATGCACATCAAGGTGTTCCCGATTCTGATGGGACCCCTCGGAATCACCACCGCAATCCTTCCGCCCCCGCCGCTCCCGTCCTCGATAACAGTCGAGTTCCTGCCGCCGATCATGTGGCCCGACCTCGGGCCCGAGGCGGCTGACGATCCGGACATCGTGACGCGCTGCGCCGATCAGGTTATCGAGGCAATGCAGGAGGCGCTGGACCGCCTCCGGGTGGAACGGGCGCATCCCGTGCTCCGCGGGTACGCCAACCTTGCGCGCCGGGTCATGTATCGCTGACCAACCGGCGCGAGCGCGCACAGCTGAGTACGGACTCTGAGCTACTACGGAGTCCGTTCAGCGCTCAGGTCGAAGGTCGTCGAACGCTTGGCCGGTGCTCACGGCGATCCCTACCGGCTGGAGTAGCTCCGACAGCCACCGGGCCGGACCCGGCCGGTCGAGTGGTGCTCTACGAGGTTGGTCCGATCACGGTCACCGGAGTGCCGATGGGGGTGAGCGGCCAGACCTGGGCTGCGGTGGCGATGGGCATCTCGACGCACCCGTTGCTCTGGGGCGTGCCGTAGGTGGCCCGCACGAAGCCGTGCAGGGCGTCACCACCGTTGAAGTAGCTGGCCCACGGCACGGCCGGGTCGTCGTAGGTCGAGCCGTCCGGATTGGTGCCCTGCATCCGGGAGCTGGGCACGTGCTCGAAGACCGGGAAGGTCCCGTCCGCGGTGTCGGCACCCGGTGCACCGGTGTTGACCGCGACGTTGGCCATCACCGGTGCACCGTTCTCGTACAGGGTGAGGGTCTCGGGCACCTGCTTGGACACCAGCACGTCGACGTAGGGCTGGGTGTTCGTCTTGTTGGCCGTTGCGTCGGCCAGGAGCGCCGTCCAGACGGCGGGACCTGCAATGGCGTCCACGGTAAGGCCGTGCTGGTTCTGGAAGGACATCAGGGCAGCCTTGGTGATGACGTTCTCGGACCCCTCGCTCCACTGGGAGGTGAAGTCCGGCGGCAGGCCCGGCCAGCGCCAGGCGAAGGTGCCAGGTTGCGCGGTCACCAGGTCCGCAGGAGGTGTCGTCGAATTGGTAGGGGTGAACGTCAGTGGCAAGTAGTTCCCTTGGGCCAGCAGCTGCTGGAGGCGTTCGGTGCTGGCTTGGGCCACAGCGAAGGTCACCGTGGTCGGGGCGCCCAGGGTGGAACCCGACGTGGCCCGCAGTCCGGCCGGGATGGTGAGGGTCTCGGTCACCGTGGGTAGAAAGGGGGCTGCGGCGGCGAACGTGAGCGTCTTGGTGCCGGTCGTCGTCCAGGTTCCGGCCACGATCGGATTGAACGTGGGTACGGCCGTCACCGTGGCGACCGGGTCGGACAGCGTGACGGTTACGACTTGGTTCGAAGGTACGTCAGTGGCCCCGGTGGCCGGGACAGTCGCCACCACGGTAAGTGGGTGCGCGGCTGACGCCGGCGGCGAGGTGGCGTCATGGGCCGGCGTGGCCGTCCCATGATGGGTACCGAAGACGTAGGCGCCCCCACCGACGGCGGCTACTACGAGGACGGCAACCAGGATCCAGACCGCCCGGTGTCGATGGGGCGGTGGTTTGAGGATCTCGTACTCCACTGCACCTCCTCGGGAACCGGCCCAGTCCACTGGCGGAGGCCGTACCGACTGCCTCCGATGGTACCGAGGCGGTGGGTCGCAGTGTCCGCGCTGAGCTGACCGTCCGGACCCAGGGCGCAACGACGAACAACGTCAATTTCACAGACCAATTGGACGTTGCGCCGTCCACTGCCCGTTCAGAGAACTCCGAGGAGCAGGAGCGAACTGACGATCAGGAGAGCGCCCGATGCCATCAACGCCGGAAGCCGCCCTTCCAGATAGGCACCGTCCGACGGGGCGATGGGGAGCAGGGCCGAGCTGGTGATCACCAGTGCGGCCGCGCCGAATGCCCGCGCCGAGGGGACCTCGGTCAGCCGGCCGATGATCAGAAGGCAGACACCTGTCACTCCGATGACCAACGGGGCCATCCAGCGGCGGTGGCGGTGGTGGTCCTCCTGTGCCTCCGCCACGGGCAGCGGTGCGAACGCCAGATGGGCGACCGCGGCCATGGCGGCAATTCCTAGCGGTGGCACAGTCGTCTGGTGGCGGAGCTGGGTCTCGGCTGGGCGGCTGAGGACCAGGTGGATCCGCATGTAGACGGCCACCATCAGCAGCACGGCGGCCGCCAGGAGCGCGTCGGCCTCCCAGGTCGCACCTCCCGAGGTGGCGAGGGGCCATGTAAGGACGGCGACGGTGGCGATGGTGGCCACCACCGCCCTCGTCCGTCGTTTCATCCACCCGAATCTTTTTTTCGACGCACTCTTGTCGGCCCGATCGAGGAGTCGCTCCTCTACTTCGTCGGACGCCTTTTCCCGGGCGAGCTCGCGCCCAAGACCTATCAGGAGCACCAGGAGGGCGAGGCTCGCCGCCGCCCCGGGCGACACCCGCTCCACCACGGCGAAGTGCCAGCCCGGCGGCACCGGTCGAGCGAGGTCGAGCTCGGTGATGACCGTCCCGTTGTCGAACTGGGGCACCGGTGCGTCATTGGCCAGACCCGGGTCCAACCGGATCGCCTCGGCCCGGTCCCCCTCGGACTCGAGCGTGTGCGACATCCCCTCGTGGGCCAGGACCACTCCGAGGTTGAAACGGGCCAAGGCGTAGTCAGGACCTGCGCCCACGGCATCCCGCAGGGCGGCTACGGCTGCGGCCGGCTGGCCCTGGTCAGCCAGGAGCACGCCGAGGTCGTTGGCCGCCGGGTAGTTGGTCGGGTCGGCGGTGACCGCACGGCGGTAGTCATCCTCGGCCAGAGTCGTCCTGCCCAGTCGCCGCTCGGCGTAGGCGACGTTCTGGAGGAAGACCGCGCTTCCCGGGTCCGTACGCAGGGCGCGCTCGAGCAGGGGGAGCCCGGCGGCGGACCGACCGGCCTGCACCTCGGCCAGTCCCTCGTTGGTGTCGAGGGCGGTCGGGACCACCACCGGAAGCGTGCCCGACCCTGTCCCCGAGTCGATCGCCCGCGTGGCGGCGTACTGGCGGACGGCAGCCGGGTAGTTGCCGTCGCGTATCCAGAGGTCGGCTGTCTGATAGGCGGCGAGGTATCGGAGGTCCGGCGAGAACGGACCCGCGGTATCGGTCGCCCCTACCGAGGCGAAGAGGTGCCTGGCCAAGGCCAGGTTGCCGCTTCCCTCGGTGGCGAGGCCCTGCTTGAGCCGCTCGGCCAGCCGGGCCGCGGTCGAAGGGGCCAACCCGGCCGCCGTGGCGAACGATCTGGCAGCCTGGATGTAGTGACCGGTGAGATAGTCCACCTCCCCCGCCTGGTCCTGGGCCAGGAAGCTGCGCGGTTCCCGGTGCACCCAGGCCGTCGTCACCGCCGCGGCGCGATCGTCCTGACCGGCCCAGCGCCAGAGGTTCTCGAGGTCGAAGGAGATCCGGTCGTCCAGCTGGGCCGGGGCGGGTGCTGTCCCACCCCCGCCGGGGGCGCTGAAGGCCGACGTGAGCCCTACGCCGACCAGTTCGTCCTGTCCGCTGACTCCACCACACCAGGTCAGGACGGACTCAGCGGAAGAAAGTACTGCTCCCCCATGGTCACAGGCTGCCTGGATCGCGGCCACGGCGCCTCCCGGGTCGCCCTGCGCCAGTCGACCCAGTGCCGCCATCACCGGGTCGGCGAACCGGGCCGCTGGTCCCGGATCCCCACCGAGCAGCTGGTCGCGGACGGTGGCGACCCGCAGATTCGTCGATGACACGTACGAGAACAATTTCTCCGCCTCGCCCGGATCGAACTCCTGGCGACTGGGCGGGATGAGCACGTCGGCCTCTACGACGTCGGCCTCCGACACCAACGGCCCTCCCTGGATCGTCAGCGGATTCTTCGTCCCCTCACCCAGCGATGGCGCACCCCCCGAAGCGGTCGGTGCCGGGTAGAGCCCGACCGGCAGGACGGGGGTACTGGGCGCGGACGGGGTGGCGAGGTCGCTCCCGGCGCCGGCGAAGGCGTGGGTCTCCTCGAGGTCACTCGCCAGCTGCAGGCGTGCCGCCTGACTGGGAGCGACGTTCAGCACCCGGCGGTCGATCGGTACGGCGCGACCCGGGTCCCCGGCATCGGTCCAGGCCGCGGCTTCGGCCGCGGCCATCCCCGGGTCGAATCGGGACGCCAGGTGTTGCGCCCTCGCCAGCAGGAGAGCAGCTTGCCGGTACTGGGACTCGGCCGTGAAGGTCTCGTTCTTCGCCGCCGTCGCCTCCGCACCGCGGACCACCACGTCAGCCTGTCCCGACCATCCGGCAGGGGCTTCGGGGTAGTCCCGCTCGAGCTGGTGGAAGGTGGCGATCCCTGCGGGCCCGAGTGTCTGTGACACGCCGTAGAGCCACTCGGCCGTCGGGTCCCGGGGACAGCTCGCCTCCGTGGCCCGAAGCTGCCCCTGCAGCGTCGGTTGCGCGACCAATGGGTCCGAGAGCAGTTCCAGGAGGTAGTCCAGCCTGGCGTCACAGGATCCGGCCGCCGCCGCCCGCCCGAGGACGGTGACGGCGATCCCATCGACATCGCTCACCGCGGAAGGGAGCAGGTGATCGGCACTGGCCAACTGCAGCAGCCCTCCGAGGTCGGTGAGCGCGGCGATCTGTCGGGCATCATGGGTCGTGGGTCCGGGTGCGGCATCCACGACCGCGTCCGCCCCCGGGTCGTTGGGAACGGCGACCGAGGGCTTACCCAAGAACGGTAACCCGTTGCCCAGCGCCAGAAGCCGTCCGGCCAGCACCGGCCCCAGCGCAGTGGTCGCCAACTCGTTGAGCACGGCCAGGAGCGCGGTGGGATCGCCGAGCAGCCGCGGGGACGTGAGCGCAGCCGGGTCGAGGCCCGATGACGGCACGAATACCGGGACGCTCCGAACCTGCCCGCCGGGACCGGGTACGGCCGGGGGGAGCGAGGCGGGTGCCGGTGGCGGCACCACGGACGCGCTGGCACCCGCAGCCAGCGGAAAGGCGACAACGGCGAGCAAGCCGAATACCGCGGCCGCATCGACGATCAAGACCCGGCGGGTGCGATGGCGGGACCGTGGAGGCGAGGCATCGGGCTGCTCGCCCTCTGCATCAGGCTGTTCATCCGCCGGGTCGGGCAGCCGACCCGGCGACGTCACCCCCTGCCCCATGATGTCGTCAGAGCCCGGCTCACACTCACTCCCCGCTCGCCCTACGGGCCGGCAACGCAGCCGCGCCGAGTATCGCGCAGTCGCACGTTCCCTGGCATGGCACATCGTGGGGATACCGACCACGCCGCCATTGGCGGTCGAGGGATGTAGACGTCCTCAGCGCGTACCGCTGAGGAGGGAGCACACATAAGGTGCTCGTCCCGATCGCTTGCTTCTCAATAGGGTGCCATGAGGTCGGCGAACATCGGAAAGTGCTTCACATTGCAGGTGAGCAGACGGGCATCCAGACGGACGGCCGTCGCGGCAATGACGAGGTCGGCTCCGTCGATCGCCCGATGGCTCGGCAGCCACGTCCTGCCAAGTGCGCCGGCGTCCTCAGCCACATCGGCGTCAAGGGGGTGCCAGGTCAACGTCGAAAGCAGTGCCCGCGTGGTGGGCTCTTCGGCCGGCCTCATTCCAGCCAGGACCTCGAGGCGGCTCATTTCACTGGCGTGGAGCGGCGCCTCGGCTCGCTCCCGCTCGAGGACCTCACCAGCACCGGGGTGGCCACGCAGATAGTCGATGAGTACCGACGTATCGACCAGTACGGTCACTGTCCGGGTTCGCGAAGGCGCCTGGCGGAACGCCGATCTTCGACCCAGCTCGCGCCGTCGGCCTCCCGACCCGTCCACGAGCCGAATGCCTGCCTCATGCTGGCAAGGTCGTCATCGCTCGATCGCTTGGTGCCGTAGACGATCTCCACAGCATCGCGAATGAGGGCAGATATCGATCGACCGGTGCGAGCAGCCTCCTCATCGAGAGCACGGCGCTCATCCGCGGTGAGGGAGATCTGGGTCCTCTGCATGATGTAAGTATACATCATGCAGATTCCGCCAACTTGGCCAACGCGTGAGCAATCGCCCGATCACGCTCGTTGGTGGCGTGCTGGTATCGGAGGGCAGCTGCCTGGGACGCGTGACCGGCACGACGCATCAGTTCCGCGACCGAGGCACCTGTGGCCGCCGACCAGGTGAGACCCGAATGGCGGAGGTCGTGGAACCGGAGGTCGTCTCGGCCGATCCCAGCTCGAGCAGCCGCCCAAGCCACGCTGAGTGAGCGATCGGTGCCCGCAACGACGAGCGCTTCTTGATCAGCGGCGACGTTGGCGTCGAGATGGGCGGTCACAAGGGCGAGCGCATTCGGTGGGATGGCGACTGTGCGCCGGCCTGCCCGCGTCTTCGGCTCCTTTACGATCGTCCGGCCGGACATGGCCGTCGTGCGCGTTACCTCGATCGTTACCAGTCCGAGTTCAACGTCGACGTCTTTGCGACGGAGCCCACGCACTTCTCCTCTGCGCAGCTGGCACCATGCCGCCAGCACCACGGCAACCCGGAGCGTTTCCGGCATCAACGATGCCAGAGCTTCCACCTCGGACATCGTGGCGATCGGGCGTTCCGGGGCCCGCTCCACAGCGGCTCCACGGACCTGACACGGGTTCTTCACGACAAGGCCGTCCGTCTCCGCCGACCGCATGATCGACGACATCAGGCGATAGGCCTTTGCCGCCGTCGTAGGACGAGTGCGGGCAATCTCCGTGAACCACCGTCGGACAGCCGGTGTGTCGATCGAGGAATGCGGGGCGGCCCCGAACGTGGGAAGAATGTGGCGGGACAGAAGCCATGCATAGAGCTCTCGAGTGCGCTCCGCCAGGTCGATCCGCTGATCGAGCCATTCCAGGGCGTGAACGCCGAATGATTCTTCCGCACCGATGAGGACCACCGCTTCTGCTCAAGGACATCTCCCTTTGGTGGCAGGTCTGCGCGGTCCTGCGATCGGTCACCCCGCACGGTACTGAGGGGATGTGACATTGCACGCCTGCGGTGACGCCGCGGCCCGGTTCATCGATGTCGGCTCGCACAGCTGAATGCCCTAACTCGATGCACCTGGCTCCATCGATCGTTACTCCGACACCCGGAGCTTCGAGGGCCTACTGCTGAGCGAGGCAGTTTTCGGCTGTTCGAGCTGGGTCAAGTGCAGATTTCGCGAGCGTCATCGTCGAGGTGCGTGCGTGCCGTAGTATATCCGTTCCGATATAGTAAAAAGGCAATGTACGGAACCTTTATCCGGCAGGTCAGGACTTCCCGAGGCTTGAGCCAAACCGACTTGGCCCGCATCATCGGCATCGAACAGCCGAATCTCTCGGCCTACGAGAACGATCGACAGATGCCGTCGGCAGACGTGTTGAATCGGATCCTGGTCGGGTGCGGGTACATCTTGGAGGCGACCGCCGGAGAGCGACGCCTGGTGTGCCCCCTTCCCGGATCACGGCGCACGACCATCCCTGACCCACGATTTGGCCTGGACGCTTCGTTGCAGATCAGCATGTCGAGACCGAAGGTGCAGCAAATCGACGACGAACTGTCTGCGCTCAAGCTCGAGCAGGTGCTGGCACTCGCCGACGCGGTCCGCGTATCGAAGGCCGTGGATCAGTGAGGCCGATCGGTGACGTCATCATCGAGATCGATTCCGCATTGGACGCCGCCGGTGTCCGGCACGCCTTCGGTGGGGCATTGGCGCTCGCCTACTACGCCGAGCCACGAGGCACCGTGGGTGTGGACGTCAACGTCGGAGTTCCCTTTGAGTCGAGGTCGGCGCTCCTGTCGCGCCTCGATTCGATCGGATGGCACCTCGACGTCGACACCGCACAGACCCTTCCGGCTGCCGGAACGAGACTTCATCAACTCGGCGAGACCGTCGTCATCGACCTCTTCTTCGCCTTCGACGAGTTGCAGGAGGTCGTCCTCGACCGGGCAGTGCAGAAACCCTTCATCCATTCGGGCGTCCGACACGAGCTCCAATTCCTTTCCGCAGAGGACCTCACCATCTTCAAGATGTCCTTCGGAAGAACCAAGGACTGGGTCGACATCGAAGCAATGATCGCAGCTGGCACGCTTATCGACGCTGACTACGTAGAGCGTCAGCTGGTGCAGTTCAAGGGACCGACGGCCTACCCGTCAGTAGCCCGGTTGCGGGCAATGCTTCGGGGACAACCCCAGTAACCCGGCAAGTGGTGGAGGCCGTCCTGACTGGAGGGTCCTCAGCTCGCACAGCTGAGGAGCCGGTTGAGATTCAAGGTGGCGACTCGATTCGCCGATCTCATTCTGGTGATTGCCCTGCAGGTGGTGGCTTGGAGGCGTTTCGGATACAACCGGCTCTACGTGAATACGCCCTCAGGGGAACGTGTCGGGTGGTTCGATCTGGCAACTGAGCGCGCAGTGGTCGAGATTCCGCAATTCCACGATGAGTTCCGCCAGGCCGTTGATCGGTACCTGGAAGCCTATGCAGGCAAGTCCCAAGATGCCCAAGACAACGTGAAAGTTGCGCATCCCCGGTGCGATGTCCACCACCCTTTGCCCAAGGCCATCCCTGAGCTGTCGCAGCCGAATTGGACGGATCTCTCCTTGAACAGACCAGGCCAAGGCATCCGCAGGATTGCCCGCCAGCGATGGGATGCCGATCCGCTCGGCAACCTGAAGGACGAGCTGGGGGGCATCTATACCGAAGAGCGCTCCTATCGGATTGGAGCCGACGGTGAAGAAGTCGTCGGCTTAGAGCTTTCAGCCCTACCTTTAGGCTGGCACGCCATCCATAGCATCCCCGTTGGCCATCGAGGAGCGGACATCGACCACGCGGTGATAGGACCCGCGGGAGTCTTTACCGTTAACACTAAGCACCATCCGCAAGCGAATGTCTGGGTGCACGGCAAGATTGTTCGGGTGAACCAGAAGTCGCACCCCTATGTGGCACGATCCCAAAGCGAGGCAACTAGGGCTTCCCGGCTACTGAGCCAATCCTGCGGGTTCTTTGTTCCCTGCATTGCCATTCTCGCCATGGTCGGGGCCAAAGGCGGCATTCGGGTGAAGACTCAACCTGCTGGCGGCTCGGTCGTTGTGATGGATTACACAAGGCTGCTGGATTGGCTGCTCGCTCAGGAGCGAACTCTCTCTGGCGCGCAGGTCGAATTGATCTTTGACCGTGCGCGTCGGTCCACAACTTGGGCGACGGGCTCACGCCCGGCATCCGCTGCCGCTGCCGTTCGTCGGTGATTGACTAGCCGTCCATTTCGGAAGCCACATTCGTGGACTCGACCGGCATCAACTTGCGCGACCAATGCGCCTGCCCGCACAGCTGTAGACGAGGAGCTGGATCTCAGCTTCCCAAGCCAGCACCGGGATTCCGGCAATTTGGGTAGCAAGGAGCCAGTGGGGATGGCTCTTCCAGAGACGCGTCGACGAACAGATAGACGATCAAGTGGGGTCACCGCGATTAAGGAATGCTCCCCGTCTATTAACTCGCATCGAAGGGCAAGGCAGCGAATGACCGGGTCGATAGAGTTGAGCCGTGGATGACCTCCCGTCGGGGCTATACGAGAGGCTCGTCACCGAGACCATTGAGGAGGCGCTTTCCCGTATCGACTCCGACCTCGTCCAGATCCGTCCACTCGAGTCGTTTGAGGCCCCGGACCGCGTAGCGCTGCATCTGGCCAATCTGATCCGCAAAGCGCTCGAAGACGTGGCGGAGGGCAGCCGGGTAACTCGAGGCATCGAACTGGCGAGAGACCTTGCTGATCGTCTTGCACTCCTGCTCTCTGTCGAATCCGATCGCGTTGTCGAACCTGGAACAGTCCTGAACGCCATCTTGCGTCGGCGGCCGGACGGCGGGCCAGAAGTGATTCCCCAGCCACTGATCTCTCTCTTGGATACGACGCTGCTCACCAATGCACCCGATGAACCGAATCTGTGGAAGCAGCTTCAAGGTGAGATCTACTCAGCTGATTCGATCGACCTTGTCATGGCGTTCATTCGCAAGACTGGGATCAGTCCACTCGTAGAGGCGTTGCGAAGCCACTGTCAGGAGGGACGACCTCTACGTGTTCTGACCACCACCTACACCGGGTCTACCGAACAGGCGGCGCTCGACCTACTTGTCGACCTCGGAGCCAAGGTGAAGATCTCCTACGACCTTTCTTCCACCCGCCTTCACGCCAAGGCCTGGTTGTTCCACCGTCCCGGTGGGTACTCCACTGCTTTCATCGGTTCGTCCAACCTCACATATTCGGCGCAAGTAACAGGACTCGAGTGGAACATTCGGGCTTCGTCAGCTCGCAATCCTGACGTTATCGACAAATCTTCGGCTGTGTTCGATAGTTACTGGCTTAGCCCTGACTTCATCGGCTACGACGCCGAGGAGTTCGAGCGGGAAGCCCTACGCGCTGGTCGGCCCGATCGAGGGCCGCTCGTGATCCTCCCTGGGATCGAATCGCGGACCAGAGCCCTTCCAGGAGCGCCTTCTCGAACTGATCTCTGTCTCCCGGGTAAAAGGCCATCACAGAAACCTGCTGGTGTCCGCGACCGGAACGGGCAAGACCGTCATGGCGGCGGTCGACTACGCACGCCTGCGTTCAACACTTCCCCGAGCACGTCTCCTCTTCGTCGCTCATCGTGAGGAGATACTTGATCAGAGCTTGGGTACTTTCCGTTATGCCCTAAGGGACACCGGGTTTGGTGAAAAGTGGGTTGGCGGAGCTCGTCCCGAGCAGTTCGACCACGTTTTCGCTTCGATCCAGAGTCTGAACTCTGCAGATCTCAGTCATTTGGACCCGCAACACTTCGATGTGGTTGTTATCGATGAGTTTCACCACGCTGCGGCGCCGTCTTACCGGAAACTGCTCGACCACGTGTCTCCCGTCGAACTCCTGGGCATGACTGCGACCCCGGAGCGTAGCGACGGGCTTCCGATCCTCCACTGGTTTGACGACCGGATTGCCGCCGAACTTCGACTGTGGGATGCCGTCGACCAAGGTCGGCTGGCGCCCTTTATGTACTTCGGAATCCATGATGGAGTCGACCTGACGGACGTGCCGTGGAAGCGAGGCCGGGGCTACGACATCACTGCCCTGAGTAGCATTTACACAGGTTCTAACGCCTGGGCCCACCTTGTCATCAAGGAGACAATTGCCAAGGTCGACGATCCGGCCAGCATGCGCGCACTTGGCTTTTGCGTGAACATCGAGCACGCCAGATTCATGGCCCAGCAATTCGTGAGCCGAGGGATAAATGCTGTCGCCATCTGGGGAGACAGTCCCGAGTCAGAGCGAAAGCAGGCTCTCCGGAACTTGGCCAGTGGCTCGGTGCAGGTGGTCTTCTCCGTTGACCTATTCAACGAAGGGGTTGATGTTCCGGCTGTCGACACGATCCTCATGCTGAGGCCCACCGACAGCGCCACACTCTTCATGCAGCAGCTGGGCCGAGGTCTGCGTCGATCACCCGACAAGTCAGTCTGCACTGTCTTGGACTTCGTCGGAACCCACCGCAAGGAGTTCCGATTCGATCGACGATTGCGTGCGCTCCTTGGTGGGTCACGGCGAAATATCGAACAGGCCGTAGAGCGCGACTTCCCTTACCTTCCGGCAGGATGCCATTTTCATCTGGACACGCTCGCACGCGACATCGTCCTTAAGAGCCTGCGCAGTGCAATCCCCTCTCGTTGGCCCGCCAAGGTCGACGAACTACGCCAGCTCTTGACCGGTCACGCAGACCTAAAACTGGCTGAGTACCTTGAGGACTCTGGACTGCAGCTGGAGGAGATCTATGAGAACAATCGATCATGGTCGGACCTTCTAATCGCTGCTGGCGGTAAGACTTTCGCTGCCGGCCCTCGGGAATCGCAGCTGCGACGGGCGCTAGGTCGACTCCTCCACATCGATGACGAAGAGCGGATCGGGACATATCTCTCATTCCTTGCCGGCAATGGTGCTCCTGACATCACCAGCCTGCCCGAACGGAAACGCCGGCTGTTGCGAATGCTGGTTGACAGCATGACAGAGCAGGTAATTGATTCCAAGACGACACTTCGGGACGCCACTGACTTGTTGTGGGCCCATCCACAGGTATTGGCGGAGCTCGCTCAGATCTTGGAACTCCTCAGCGATCAAGTGGATCACCTACACATGACCTTGACAAATAAACCCGATCTACCGCTGCAGGTTCATGGTCGCTACACGAGGAGGGAGATCTTGGATGCCTGCAACATCGGAGACTACGCAAAGGCTCCTTCTTGGCAGGCGGGCGTGTGGGACGCCAAGGACGAGCAGGCGGAGCTACTTGCCTTCACGCTGGACAAGTCCAGTGGTTCGTTCTCCCCGACGACCCGATATCGGGACTATGCGATCACTCCGCGTCTGATCCACTGGGAGAGCCAATCGACGGTGCGGGCTGAAAGCCCAACAGGTGTTCGCTACCGGGACCACGTGCAACTAGGACGAAGTGTCCTGTTGTTTGCCCGCCTTCGTGCCAGTGATCGCGCCTTCTGGTTTCTCGGAACTGGCCGATATCGGGACCACAGCGGCGAGCGACCGATGGCCATAAAATGGGAGCTGGACTACCCTCTGCCCGGCGACCTCTTCGCCCAGTTTGCAGCAGCAGTCGCGTAGCAGTCACGGCAGTTCCGTTCGAGCAACGTGAGCAAATATTTTCTGCGCCGGGACGAGTCGCGAGTCCATCCGGTTCTCAGCTCACGCAGCTGAGGGTGACGGCAATAAGGACCTAGTGCAACTAGGCACGGCTACGTTGTGGGGAGGCACAGCGCCAGTTGGAGGGGGATGCACGATGAGCTCACGCTCGGGGTTCACTACGGCTGGCAGGGTCCTCGCGGTCACCATTCTGGCGGTGGCCCTGGCGACGGTGGCCATCTTGATCGTGCCGGCGCCGGCCCAGGCCTCCACCCAGGGCGACCAGATTCTCGCCGTAGCCGCCTCCCAGGCAGGGGTGGCCTACTGCGATGGCGGCGGGGGGATCAATGGCCCGACCCACGGTATTGGCGACGCCATCGGGTGCGCGGGCACGACCGTGGGCTTCGACTGCATGAGCCTTGTGCAGTACGCGGTCTACCAGGTGACCGGCATCGCCCTCCCCGGCAACGGAAGTCAGCTACCCGGGATCGGGACCATCATCCCGGCGGCCGACACAGCCGCCCTTCTGCCCGGTGACGCCGTCTTCTGGGGCGGCAGTGGCCTCGATGCCTTTGTCCACTCCGGGATCTACGCCGGCAACGGGGAGGTATGGGACGCGATCAGCCCAGGTAACCCCGTCCAGCAGCACTCCATGACCTATCTCCAGTCCGTGTACGGCTACGACGGTGCCATCCGCTTCTGGACCTCGCCTGCCCCCTCCCTCGGGGTGTTGCCCGGCCCGGTAGTCGGGATGGCGGCCAAATCCGATGGCACCGGCTACTGGTTGGCCGACGCAGCGGGCGGGGTGTCCCCCCACGGATCGGCCATCTCCTACGGCTCGATGGCCGGCCGTTCTCTCAACGCCCCGATCGCCCACATCGTGGCCACCCCGGACGGCAAGGGGTACTGGCTGGTGGCATCGGACGGGGGAATCTTCAACTTCGGGGACGCCGGCTATTTCGGCTCGATGGGGGGCCAGCACCTCAACGCCCCGGTGGTGGACATCGCCCCGACCACCGACGGTAAGGGGTACTGGCTCGTGGCATCTGACGGCGGCATCTTCGCCTTCGGCGATGCCCCCTTCAGGGGCTCCATGGGGGGCATCCCCCTAAACAAGCCGGTGGTTGGCATCGCCGCGGACGGCGGCACCGGGGGCTATTGGGAGGTGGCCACAGACGGCGGCATCTTCGCCTTCGCAGCGCCGTTCCTCGGGTCCACCGGAAGCCTGGTGCTCAACAAGCCGGTCAATGGGATGGCACCCACCGCCAACGACGCCGGTTACCTCCTCGTGGCCTCCGATGGCGGGACGTTCGCTTTCGGCGACGCGGCCTTCCACGGATCAACGGCCGGTCTACCGCTCAACGCACCCATTGTGGGCCTGGCGCTGGACAGCGCCTCCGGGGGCTACTGGCTGGTTGGTGCCGACGGAGGCATCTTCGCCTTCGACGCCACCTTCTACGGGGCGGACTAACACCCTGCCCGTCCCGGCCGTCCCAGCGGAAGGACAGTGAGCTTCGCCGAAGGCCGGTTCTCACCGCTCCCGGATTTGTGCGAGGACAACTTCCTGGTCCGATCCGTCCAGGCTCGCAGTGATCCCGATGCTGGGGCGCTCCCCCGCGACCGGTCGCCGGAAGACCGTGAGCTCGAACCGGTCGTTGTGCAGAACTGAAGTCGACTCAGACTCCGACTCGAACTCGAGCCCTTCGACTGGTACCAGGCCTTGCGTCCAACCGCCGCCGTGGATGCGGACGTTGCTGGGCGCGACGACCCAGCCCCCGTCGGACTGGAACATGTTGAGTGCCTCGCCTTGACCCGTCAGGGCGAATGCCGCCAGCATGAGGACGAACACGGGATCACCGAGCCCGTCGTAGACCCAGCGGGTACCGAGCACCGAGTGCTCCGTCGTCGTGATGAGCGCGTCCTCGGCGCCGACCAGTGGTCCGTCGCGGTAGGTGAGCGGGACCTGGAACAGAACCCCACCAGCGGTGACGAGGTGGGTCTCCAGTCCAACGCGCCCCTCGGGATCGTCAAATCGGAACGACCCGACAATGCCGACCGGGTCAGTGGAGGGAGGTCCCCATGGGCGAGTCGGCACCCACCCTTCGATGAGTTGAGCTTTCGTCGGGGAGATCGTGGCGTGGTGGAGGACAGCCATGACTGGACTATACGGCGCGTCCCCGCCCGCCCTCCGTTGACCATTCGGGACAGCTCAGCTACCACCACCAACGGCTTCGAGCGTGGCGTGGATCAGATCGGCGCTGCGGCTGTCGCCCGTCGCTCCCAGACTCATCCGGTTCATCACGTAGCCGAGGCCCAGCTCGAGGTCGGGGTCAGCCCAGCCCACGGATCCACCCATCCCGAAGTGACCGAAGGAGCGAGGTCCCCCGAGTCCGGCCAGGGCGATGGCCCCGACGTTCAGCATGAAGCCCATTCCCCACTGGATGTCCATGCCGAGGAGCACCCGGTCGGGTCCGACCGTCTGCTGGACGAGTGCCTTGTCCAACTGTTCGGGGCTGAGCGCCCGGAACGGCCCGCCACCGGACCGGGCCACATCGCCGACGCACGCTCCGTAGACGCGGGCCAGGGACCGGGCGTCGCAGATGCCGTTTGCCGCAGGGATCTCTGCGGCATGAAGCCGCGGGTCTTCCCAGACCTCCTGCGATGAGAATGCCCCACCGGGAGCCTCCAGGGCCTTCTTGAGGATTCCATCGGGACCGAGGTAGGGGGCGAGCTGTGCCATCAGTTCCTGCATCGCTGGATCCCCGTCAGATCCCGCTCCGAGGCTACCGAGCATGTCGAACGGACTCCCGTCAGGGCCGGGCACGAGGCGTGCCACGCGATGTTCCTCGGCAGCGGGCAGGCCGATGTACCAGTCGGCACCGAGCGGATCGGCGATCTCGTCGCGGAAGTAGGTACCGAGCGACCGCCCGGTGATCCGACGCACCACTTCCCCCACCAGGTAGCCGAAGGTGACCGCGTGATAGCCGTGGTCTGTCCCGGGCTCCCACGCCGGGGACTGCCGGGCCAGAGCCTCGACGACCGGATCCCACGCGATCGCCTGCTCGAACGACATCGTCCCATCGACAAAGGGGAGTCCGGCACGGTGCGCCAGGAGGTCGCCGACCGTCACTGCATCCTTCCCGGACTGGGCGAACTCGGGCCAGTACTTCGTGACCGGGGCATTTACATCGAGCAGTCCCTGTTCGGCCAGTCGGTTGGCGCACATGGCCGTGGCGCCCTTGGTGGTCGAGTAGGTGAGGACCATCGTGTCCTCATCCCACACTCGCCCGGTGGTCGTGTCGGCGACGCCACCCCAGAGGTCCACCACCTTCTGTCCGCGGTGGTAGGCGGCGAACGCCGCTCCGTCCTCGGTCCCCTTGTCGAAGTTTGCCTGGAACACGTCGCGGACGCCCTCGAATCCCGGAGCGGTCCAACCGTTGGTCGTCGTCATCTCCTGATCATTGTCGACAGCGGCATCGGTGCGCCGAGATCCCCAGACGAGCGGTGGAGAGGCAACGATCGGTCGTGACTCCATCAAGTGACCGATGGGCTCTGCGGCCTCAGCTTCATAGGCTGAGCACGCAGTCGTTCTCAGTCTGCAGAGCCGATTGAGAGTCTCCGAATCCGGTGCTCCTGAGCCCTGCCCTCGTTGGTCGGTGAGATCGCCAGGTATCTAGGGCAGGGCGTGGCGGACCGCGTCCAGTAGCCCAAGCAGGATCAGAAGGCGAAAGGCCCAGTGCAGAACCGCCCCCCATCTAGCCGGCGAACGGTGCTGCCACCAGACCAGAGCGCATGTCGCCGCAGCGATGGCAGCCCCGTAGTCCACCAGGAGAAAGCGGGTCCGCACGATCAGGATGCCGGCGATCAGATAAGAGACCAGGACGGGGAGGGCGATCCTTCCGAACTCCCGACGGTCGTGCATGTCCAATCGCACTGCGGTGATCACCATGATTGGGATGAACAGTACGAGCACCATTCCGCTCCGGCCACCATAGGGTTGGTGCTGGCCGATCACAGAGGTGGCCAGGGGCAGGAAGGGCATGGCGACGGCCTGCAAGAGGGTGGGGATCCTGATCGTGGCCAATCCGTTGCTGGGGTCGTGGCCAAATCGGGCCACGACCATCCCGGTGCTTTGAAACCACTTCCCGGTGATCGCCTTCGAGTAGGCAAACCAACCTACCGAGGCGACGGCACTCGGTGCGGCAAGGGCAGCGAGGAGTCTGACCTGTCCGGAGTTCGACCATCGGCCTGACCGTCGGCGCTCGGTGTAAATGGCCAGGATCACCGGTAGGGGCGCGAGGAGGACCATGATGGGCTTGATCGAGATGGCCCCGCCGATCAGGATGCCCCCGGTCCAATAGGCCCTGGTATTGGCATACTCTTCGACTGATGGAGCGGTGACGGCAACGCAGGCAGCCATCACCAACGAGGCAGCAAAGATGTCGTTGTAGGCCCACCAGCTCTCGTCAGCGGCCGCCGGTATGGCAATCACTGCTGCACAGGTCAACGCGGCCAGACCACCGAACCGTCGGGCCAGGGCGGCGGCTCCGAGGGCCAGGAGTAGGAAGGTGCCGGTGTCCGTCCAGTGGGCGGCGGTCGAGGAGCGGAACACGGCAGCAGGCGTGTACAGGATCTCCGCAAGATCGAAGCCGTTGGTGAATCGGTATGGGCTTACGACCCAGTGTCCGACGCTTGCCCACAGCAACGGAGCCGGCCAGTGGTAGGCGATCTCGTCAGACGCCTCCGGCGGACGAAAGCCGGCGAGCACCACCACAGCTAGGAAGAGGAGCACGGGAAGGATCACGAACCACTCCCGTCGGAGCGCGCCGGCAAAGCTTCGGGCGAGCCCGCGGGCGGTCACCACGGCGTCACGGCCCACCCAAAGGAACAGGAATGCAGCAATCACGGTTACCCCGACGAGAGGACCGGTTCGGAGGAGGTGAGCTGACCCAATCAGCAGCACCACCGCGCCGTAGCCGGTGATCCCGAGGCCGATGGCCACGGTGCCGTCGGCCAGCGGCTCGGAGATCTCCGTCCGCAGGAGCAGGCGCCGCAACCCGAAGCCGATGGCCGCTATGGCCACCCAAATGACGATGATCGCAGCCACGTCCCGGCCGAGGCCGCTGACGGTGAGGTGCGACAGGGCGGCACGGGTGCTTTCGGTAATTGGAGCGACCAGCGGGATCGTTGCACCGTCGATCGAAGACACGTCAGTCCTCCGTCCGGACTGCTGCCTCCACGCTGCGAAACGCGGTCAACAATTTGGGTGACGCCGACCAGCCGTCCGGCCGGTCCCTCCCGGTCCACCAGAGTCGACACCGGATTCGGTGGCCTGTTCCTCGGGGTACCCCTCCTCCACGTTTGCCGCGCAGATGCCGTGACCGGCACCGTGGATATTCTCCACTGTCAGCATGGAGGTGTACGGCAAGTGGTCCTGATTACCGCACTCGTGCAATCCGCTCCGCCCTATCAATCCGCTCCGCCCTATCACTCCGCTCCGCCCTATCAAATTGTCCGAACTGACGCCTGAGTTCGCCTTGTCGCCTACCCGAGACGTATGGCTTCTTCGGAGAATCCCAGGAGATTCTGATGGCCTGCCCGTTGGTTATCTCCGTAGACCCAGAAGCGGAGCATGGAACCGCCATGCCCTCCCGAAGGCACGGCGTCCGGGGAGTAGTTCACCGGAACAGGTAACGTCCTTACGCGGTCGCCATTGCGCGAGAGCCGTTCAAGCTGCAGCGCAAATGACTTATAGCGATGCCGCCTGCAATCTCGGACGGGAACGATCTTCCAGGCTCGGTGGGCGAGCATCCGATGAGCATCGCTGCCAATGGAACAGTCAGAAGTGCAGCGATGGGCTGCCTTCCGAAATAGGCCACAGAGTTGACGGCAGTGGCGGTTGCTGCTCCTGTCCCTGATCAACCAGATATCCACTCAATCCTCATCGCCTTACGTTATCGACGTCGTGATGCGATTACATGGATGATCAGGCGTTCTGCATGCCTGAAGGGCGAAGTAATCAGTGTCTAACGTCAACGTCTCTAACGCCATCCTCACCGGCATAACGTGGTCCGCAACCATCTATCCGGACGGAAGCAACAGCACCGACTATTCCCCCAGTCCTGTGCAGGCGACTGATCCAACTACCCGGCTACCACCAAAACTTGCTCCCTCGGTTGGTCCAGGTTGATTCAGCCTCAGCCCCGCGAATACCTAGCTTCATAGGCTGACGCCCTACGTCGTCGCCAGGGCCTAGACCGTATCGGTCCCGGGAGCGTAGTCCGGAGAGTTCTCGTGTCTCAGCTGGACCAGCTGAGGACAGGCCTTGGCCTGCCTGACTCTGATGGGGTGAGGCGCAACAATTCTTGCCTTTCAGTTCGTGGTGAGCGTCTCTTCAAGGTCGCCTTCCCATCCGGAGCCGCGCAGTTTCCGAGCGTCGTCGACTGAGAGCCCTTCGGCAGCGAGCAGCCGAAGGGCAAAGTTGACGGCCTCGCGCTCCGTTGACAGGTGGTAGCGCTTCATTACCGCCCGACAGGACTCGTCGTCGATGTCAATATTTGTGCGTCCCATACACCAATGGTCCGTACACCATGCCGACTGGTCCCAACCTGTCGCCGGTGCCCGCCCCGGAAGCGCTGGCACGGGGTCCACGGTGGTTCTCATCTAGAGAACCCGATGATTAGGAGGCAAGCCCTCGTCAATCGGCGACCAGATCTTCGGGGTAGGTGACCGCGATCTCTGAAATCGACTTCGGGAAGTCCGTCTTGTTGTTGGTGATGAAGCGATCAGCGCTTGCACCCACGGCCGTCGCCAGGTGGATGGCATCCGCCGCCCGCAACCCGTAAGAGGCGCCGAGGGCCGTCGCCATCTCTGCGGTTGCCTGATCGGCAGGCAGCAGTGCGATCCTGCTCAGGAGCACGCTGAGCGCGATTAACTCGTTGTCAGCACCATCGCGTAATGGTTTGGTCAGCAGTTCCGGCAAGAGGAGCACCGAGCCGATTCCGGCCATGATTCCGGCTCCCGCCGGTGCGTCGACCGGGAAGAGAGCTCGAACCAGGGCTCCCAACTCGTGGTCGGGAGCAGCGGCATAGATGATGACATCGGCATCAAAGGCATCCACTAGGGCAACCGCTCAGCGATCTGCCCGGCTGAACCGCAGGTCGTCCACCATCTCCTCGGCTCGTCCCTTGGTGAGAACGGGACTTGAACCCAGGGCGTGTGCGCCGGCGTCAGTCAGGAGGTCGCGGATGGCCTCGGCGGATTCCAAAGCAGCCTCAGCCCGTCGCACCCTGAGGGCGTCGGGCCGAATGATCACTGCAACAGCCCTACCGTGCCGAGTGATCGTCACCTCTTCACCTTCGGTGACCTTCTCCAAGATCTGCGGGAAGGTGGCTCGGGCCTCGCTGACGCCGACGGTTCGTGTCACGGAATTATTGTACAGATCAGTACAGAACTGTACAATATGTGCTTCCTCAGGCACTTCTTCAGTTCCAATCACCTCAGGTGGAGGTTGGAACTAATAGACGAGAGCGATTTCGACCTGCTCGTCGATCTGGATCCTTGAATTGGGCTGGTCTCGCTCGCAGATCTCAAGCGGGAGCTCGCAGCGATCCTTAGCGCCAACGTGGACAAAGCCCCGGCTGACAGTCTGCGCCCAAGCGTGAGGGCGGAAGCCTTCGCGGATGCGATCCCCCTATGAGCCGACACGATCAGGAATATATTATTCTATAGATTACCGGTTCTTGTCGCTCTAAACTATATAAGTATGTAGTTCACGGGATCCCAGCGGTTGCATTTGGCTACCGACAACATATAATAGTGCATAGCCGTGGCGCCCGCCTCGACCCGTCCTGAAGGAGCCCAGGTGAGGACCCCAACTGAACTCGAAGCCGCCCTGGGTCGGGGTATCCGGGAGCGACGCATCGCAGCCGGGCTCTCCCAGGCCGAACTGGCGGACCGGGCCAACGTGTCGGTCGGCGCCATCCACCACCTCGAGCGGGGCAAGGGCGCCTCCACCAAGACCCTCACCCGCGCCCTGGCCGCGCTCGGTGCCGAAGGGTGGATCGACCAGCTGGCACCACCACCTCCCACCTTCAACCCACTGGACCTCCTGGAAAGCCGGAACCGTGAGGCACGCGTCACCACGGCACCACGGGTCCGCCGTCGGTCCGGCGCTCCCCGGTGAGCTACCAACCAACGGACATCGTCGAAGTGCGGGCCTGGAACCAGCTGGTGGGCGCGGTCGGGCGCGATCCGGGCACCGGTGCCTACGTGTTCGCCTACGCCCCGGAATGGGTCGCCGGCGGAGTCGAGCTGGCACCCCTCGATGATGCCGCTCCGTCTTGAGCCCTACAGCTTTCCGGACCTTCCCCCTCGCACCTTCTACGGACTGCCTGCGATGCTGGCCGACGCACTGCCCGACGCATTCGGCAACGCCCTGGTCAACGCCTGGATGGCCGAACGCGGCGTGGCGGTCACGTCGATCAGCCCGCTCGACCGACTCGCCTACGCCGCCGACCGGGCCCTCGGCGCTCTCGAGTTCCGCCCGCCGGCACGGGACGCCGACGCCGAGCCGTCCACCGCTGTCGCTCTGGCCGACCTGGTGCAGGCCGCCCGACTCACCGTCCGCGGTGAATTCGGCAGCGGCGAGGCCGCCCACGCCGCCCTTCAGCAGCTCATCCAGGTCGGCACCAGCGCAGGCGGGGCGCGGGCAAAAGCGGTGGTGTCCTTCAACCCGGCGACCTTCCAGGTGCGATCGGCCTACGCCCCCGCCGAGCCCGACTTCGAGCAGTGGCTGATCAAACTGGACGGGGTGAGCAGTACCGGCCTCGACGGCCACGGCGACGGATTGGGGGACAGCGCGCCCTACGGGCGCATCGAGTACGCCTACTACCGGATGGCCACCGACGCCGGGCTCGACATGTCACCGTGCCTGCTGCTGGCCGAGGGACCCCGCCGCCACTTCATGACCCGGCGCTTCGACCGCACCGGCGACGACGGCCGACTCCACCTCCAGTCGTTGTGCGCCTTGGCCGACCTGGACTTCAACCTCATCGGCACCCACAGCTACGACCAACTGTTCCAGACCGTCATCTCACTCGGGCTGGGGCTCGATGCCCTCCAGCAGACCTATCGCCGCATGGTGTTCAACGTCGCTGGCGCCAACCATGACGACCACACCAAGAACTTCGGATTCCTGGCCACACCGGACGGCACCTGGTCGTTGGCACCGGCCTTCGACGTCACCCATGCCTACCGAGCCGACAGCGAATGGACCAGCCGCCACCTGCTTTCGGTGAACGGACACTTCGAGGGGATCACCATGGACGACCTCTACGCGGTGGCTGAACGCCATCGGGTACCGGCCTACCGACGGGTCACCGCAGAAGTGCTGGCCGCCGTCGACGACTGGCCCGCACACGCCGGTGCCGCCGAGGTCCCCGATGATGTGGCCGTGGCGATCGCTGCCGACCTCCACCGCTTCCGACCCCGGTAGGCCGTCAGCCCTTCGAGGAATACGTAGCCAGTTCGGCGAGCTGAGCCGCAGTGCCGACTCCGATGATGACGTCACCCGGAGCCATCTCGACTTCAGGCGACGGATTCGGAGTGAAGCTCCCGTCCGGCCGCCTGATGGCCAGCACCAGGCACCCGGTCCGATCATGGACTTGGGATGATCTGAGCGTCTGGCCGGCAAGTGGCGAGTTCGTCCCGACAGTCAACTCTTCGAGGCGGAACTCGAGCGAACCGTCGTGCATCACGACATCGACAAAGTCGACAACGTGCGGTTGGGTGACGAACGCAGCCATTCGATCTCCGCCGAGGCGTTGGGGATTCACCACCCGATTGGCGCCTACGCGGAGGAGCTTCGCCTCCGACGATTCGTTCCGGGCCCGGGCGATGACGTGGATAGTGGGGTTGAAAGACCGACTGGCCACGGTGACGAACAGGTTGTCCGCATCGGTGTCGAGTGCGGCGATGAGGGTGCCCGCTTCCTTGATCCCAGCCTTCAGCAATGTGTCGTCTTCGGTCACGTCCCCGACGACGGTCGCATATTCGACAGTGGAGATTCGATCCAGATCCCGGTCGATCACCACGACTTCCTGGCCGGCGTTGCTCAGGTATCGGGCGACCTCCCTTCCGACCCGACCCCAACCGCAGATCACGACATGACCCCTCATCTTGCCGATGTCCCGCTCCACTTTGCGCCTCCTTAGTAGTTCCCGCATGTGCCCGTCGATCAGTAGCTCCAGCGTCACAGTGAAGGTGTAGAGCGCTGTCCCAACCCCCAGCAGGATGAGGACGATGGTGAACGCCCGTACCCCGTTCCCAATCGGACGCGGAAATCCATATCCGACCGTGGATACTGTGACGACTGTCTGGTACAAGGCTTCGAGCGGCCTGAATCCGAGGATCACATAGCCCGCAGTGCCGATGACTACGACAAGAGCCAGAGCAGCTAGCCCGATCTGGACGCGGCGAAACGGGTTGCCGCTCAAGCGCTCGACACTGCAGATGCACTTCGTGCACCCTGGTCGCCCGGTCCGGATCCGCCACTACTTCCATTCCTCTGGATCACCCGATTGATGCTAGGTGCGAAACGGGGACCTACGGCGGTGGAGCGTCGGGTGGGCAGTACGCGTAGGGACGGCGAGTGCTCCATGCCATGGTCAGCCCAGCGACGCGGTCGCTTCCCGCAGTTCGTCTAAGGCCGCGAGGGTGTAGTGCGCGAGGTCGTTCTCGGAGTCACGGTCGTCTATGGACCACTCGGTGAATCCCCGCTTGAAGGCAAGAATGCCAAGTTCTCCCGCCAGTTGTGCGGTCGGATCGGGCACCCCACGAGCGATGAGGGCGGTCGTAATGGCGGCGGCGAGACCGACACTCTTGAGCGCGTCCCGCTCCTGAAGTTCGGCGTTGGCGGCGACGGCCGCCTTCATCCGGGGGCCGAGCTCGCGATTCATCGGACCCATCTCACTGGACACGCGTTCGAGACCGGCAGCCACTGCCTCGAGCGGGCTCGCATCCGCAGGCGCATCGGCGATCCCGTCGGTCAGGAGCCGGCTGAGTGTCTCCTGGCCGGCCACGAGGATCTCGCGTTTGTCGGGGAAGTACCGGAACAAGGTGCTCTTCGTGACGCCGGCTTTTTCGGCGATCTGGGTGACCGTCGTGGCGTCGTACCCCTGCTCGGTGAAGAGGTCGACAGCCGCCAGGACCAGCCGTTCGCGTACCCCTGGCGCCCACCGTGGCATCACTCCAGCCTACCTGATGGGATATGTGTCCCATCACTCTGGTACAGTGATAGGACAACGGTCCCATCACAAGGTAGGAGAGCACCATGCACGTCTTCATCACCGGTGGCACCGGTCTGATCGGATCGGCCGTCGTGGCCGAACTCCTCGGCCACGACCACACCGTTCTCGCCCTCGCACGATCCGACACGTCGGCGCTGGCGGCCGAGGCGGCCGGGGCCGAAGCGCTGCGCGGCGGCCTCGACGACCTGGCCGCCATCCGCGCCGGCGCCGCCCAGGCGGACGGGGCGATCCATCTCGCATTCGGCGCCGACTTCAGCAGTCCCGACGCTCTCGCCCACTCGGTCGCCCGGGAGAATGCCGCCGTCACCGCCCTGGGCGAGACACTCGTCGGTAGCGACCGCCCCTTCGTGATCTGCTCGGGCACGCCGCCCGTGCCAGGTCGGATCTCCACCGAAGAAGATCCTCTGCCTACCCAAGGTCCGGTCGGCGGGCGCGCTCTTTCTGTCATGGCGATCCTGGACCTGGCCTCGCGGGGAGTTCGCACCAGCGCGGTGCGATTGCCGCGCACTGTCCACAACCAGGGGAAGGGCGGATTCGCCGGAATGTTGACCGAGATCGCACGCCGAACTGGGGTTTCGGGCTACGCGGGCGACGGCACCCAACGCTGGCCGGCTGTGCACGCACTCGACGCTGCGGTCCTCTTCCGCCTAGCTCTGGAATCGGCGCCGGCGGGCACCTCCTGGCATGCAGTGGGCGACGAGGGCGACGCAGTGCGTGATATCGCTACGGTCATCGGCCGGCGGCTCGGCCTACCGGTCGAAGTGGTGCCACCGGAGACGTACGGCCCCCTCGGCCCGATCTTTGCCACCGACCAGCCCTCTTCCAGTGCCTACACACGGAAGACTCTCGGCTGGGAGCCGACTCACCTGAGTCTTCTCGAGGACCTCGAGAACATCCAACCCTGAATGACGAGTGTCACCGAACTTTCGCTTGAGGGCGGGCGATCGCCGTGTCACCGTGGAAGGGAGCGGTCCGTGCACGAGACGGACGGAGCGAGATGGAGGCGGTCGATTCCTCGGCTGCCGTTCAGATGGATCGGAGGAGCCATGTCCCGACTCAAGCTGTTCGCCGCAACAGTTGCCGCAGGTGCGTTCGCGGTGACCGGCCTTTGCGCCTTACCGGCCCAGGCTGCCACCCCAAGTAGGGGCGCAGAGATCATCGGCCAACTCGGTTACGAGGGTGGGGCCTATCCCGGGACGTTCAAACCCACCGCCGGCACCGTCTTCGTCCAGTTCAACCTCCAACCGCTGGAGCTCGTCCATGCCGTTGGGAAGTCAGGATCGTTCAAGCTTCACCTCTCGCCCGGGACCTACACCCTGACTGGTTGCGGACCGTCGACATCCACCAGCCCTGTTGGCCAATGCGGAAGTCCCCAGACCGTGACCTTGACGGCCCACCAGGTGGACCATGTCCGGCTGGTGTGGTTGATGGCACCCTGATCAGGATGGGGGCGGTCCCTCAGTTTCGTTCATGAGTCGTCGAACCGCTGCCTGCCGTTCCAAGAAGGGAGTTGGAAAATCTTGGTGGGGATACCGAATCGGACACGCGGTCCCTCGAGCTCGGAGTTCCTCTTCCGGAGCACCTGGAGTTCGCGGCGCAGCGCGAGTAGCTCCTCCTGATCTTGCTCGGGCTGCTCCCGGGAAAGTTCGGCGACATACTTGCGGTGTGCTGCCGCCGCGGCAAAGAGCACGTCACGATCCTCTTGTGCCGCCCGTATCTCCCGCTTGAGCCCGGCGAGCTTGCCACGCAGCTCGACACACTCCCTGCGCAGGTCGGGGATCTGGCTCTCGAGCTCCATCCGCTCCAGGCGAAGAACGTCCAACTCAGGACCTGGCAGGACATTTGACGTATTCCATCCGACCTGTCGTTCGTCGGGTGACCGTCCGTCGAGGACACCGTGGGCGAGGGTACCGGTGATCGCATCTGTGGTTAGTTCCGGTACCCGAATTGGCGGCGCACAAGGTCGACCGTCCCTTCGGACAGGGATGCTGGGGATTGGCAGTTCGAGGAACTGTGGCCGAGACGTCGCCACGTCAGTCATCGACGCCTCCGTTCTGCTTCCCACCGGAACAGCTCACCCTTCCGCTCATCCTACGGCGGCTTCAAGGAGTAGAGGCTGACGGTCACTCGGACGTCCTCAGGCCCATCGCCCGGGCCGGGCAGGGATCTGAGTTAGGGCCGGCGAGGTCCGCATACAGTTCGCCCTCAACCTGCAAATCTGAGCAGATCGGCGCGAGGTGAAAGATCGATCGAGTTCCAATCAGCTTGACTCGCCACTTCTTGCTGGGCTTCGATCAATGCCGCTACTACGAGACGGTGGCATCCCTGGACGGCCCGAGCGCCGATGCGACAGCCTGTGTATATTCCCATCCACATTGAGATCACGGCGGGAGCGATCACCTGATGACTACGTTTCGCAATTTTGTCGGGACTATCGTGGCCGCACTTCTGGTGGCCTTCGGAGCGTTGGTTGCGCTCGGGAGCCCTGTCCAAGCGGCCGCATCCCGTGGGGATCACTTAATCAGCGATTCGACGAATGCCTCATGCTCCGGTTACCTACCCTCGGGCACAGTGGCCGGGATGGCGGCCGCATCGAATGGTGGCGGATATTGGATCGCGAACAGCGCGGGGCTAGTGGTGTCCTGTGGGAACGCGCCGAATTTGGGATCCATCGGTATCCCACTGGCCCACCCGATCGTCGGCATTGAAGCAACTCCCGACGGCGGAGGGTTCTGGCTGGTGGCCACGGACGGTGGGGTCTTCTCGTTCGGTGATGCCTCGTTCTACGGATCCACCGGCGCCATCCATCTCAACCGGCCCATCGTCGGCATGACCGCAACACCGAATGGCGGAGGATATTGGCTCGTGGCCTCAGATGGGGGAGTCTTCTCATTTGGGAACGCCCAGTTCCACGGTTCAACCGGTGCCATCCGACTCAACCAACCAGTCGTAGGGATGTCGTACGACGCCGCTTCCGGTGGCTATTGGCTGGTGGCATCGGATGGAGGAATGTTCGCATTCGATGCCCCATTTTACGGCTCGATGGGAGCGACTCCTCTCAACAAGCCGGTTGTCGGGATGGCGACGGCCAACGGTGGAGGTGGCTATTGGTTGGTTGCGGCCGACGGGGGAATCTTCTCATTCGGAGATGCAGTGTTTCAGGGATCCACTGGGTCCACGGTGCTCAATCGGCCGATCGTTGAAATGGCGCCGGATGCTGCCACCGGTGGCTACTGGTTCGTGGCTTCGGACGGGGGCATCTTTGCCTTCGGGGCACCGTTCTTTGGATCGGCGGTAGCTCCTCCGCCACCGGCACCGACACCGACACCCGCGCCAGGTGCACCAAGTTGCAGCGTGTCGATGTCCAACCCGAACCCACCCGACTACACCGAGGAGACAGCGAATATCACGTCCACGGTTCCGAATGCCGCGGTGACGCTTACCAAGTACTACAAGACGGTGACATCGAACGACACCGGCACTACCGATGGGTCAGGCAACGCCGCAATCTCGTTCGACATCAGTGGTGCGACGTCCGGGTATCGGGTTGTGGTCACCATCAACGTCGGGGCTGCCACCTGCTCAACAAGTTTCACGCCTCAGTGAGCGTCGAAATGAGTAGAGAACAATGAGCCTTCTGCGAGGCATATTGCCAAGGCCAGTCCGCCGAGCGATGCACCCGGTTCGGAGTACCGCCGGCTCGATCAAGCGGGGGGCCACGCCGCGGCCCGTTCGCAAGGTCCAGTACGCCAGGCATCCGATTGGGACTGTTACGACGAGGGTGGGACAGTCTGTGCGCAGGTCGACATTCAGATAAGTCGAATTAAAGTCTGCGACATCTGAGATCTCGACGCTTCCGCGTCCCCTGTCAACCCTTCACGTGTGCCGGATAAGGGGATGGGAGCATAGTCAGCTGATTGCGAATCTCCGACCGCTTCCGCTGCCGCCGTTCAGAGGGGTTCGCAGGGTGAGTTCAAGGCCGACCTCAGCTTGGGTGGATGCCCCTTGGCACGTGAAGAACGACGCATGACACTCACGGAAACGTAGTTGGAGCAACGAATTTTGAGCGGATGGGAGAATGAGCGGGCGAGGCCGAAATCGGGACGACTGGGTGTTGCAGCGACCCTCGGGCAGTTGCATGACTTGACAGTCTGGTGCGAGGTCTCGCAGTCCTGCTCCTTGTAAATGACGCTTGCCCCACTTGGCTGAGTGGCATTGGCAGCTCGAGATTCTCCGGTCGATCGCGCCGTCAAGCGAGTCCGTGTGACTTTGCAATCGACATCATGCGGCGCTCCATTTCGCTTCTTTCGGCCGTATCTGGACCCTGCCAGTTCCGGTCCTTCTCAGTGTGAGAGGCCGCCTTCAGCAGTGGACGGGGCGCTTGGAGGTCATAACAGAGGCGAAGCTCACCGGATGTGAGAACTACAACTGCCATCGTCGATGCATCGTAATTCCCCCGATTGGATACCCTTGATTGTCCTACTGCCCAGCCGTACACAGGAGGTTCGCCAAGACCATGTTGCAGTTTGTATCGGTCCCAGTCATTCGAGACATCCTTCCTCGTTTCGCCGCGGTGCAGCTTTCCCAGCGCCCTCTCCCTCTCCTCCGCGTCAAAAGCCTTCCGATACCGTTTGCTAAATGAACGGGTCATCGGAATTATGACCTCGTCGTCATCAAAAAATGGCTGAGCGCCTGGATTGCCGGATTCATTCATGATCCTAACGAATGCAATATTGGTCAATTGCGTTCGCGACTGTTCCTCGCGCTCGATACGTTGCTTCTCTTTACTCTGCCTTTTGGCTTCCTCGGCCGCCAGCTGCTGCCGCTCCTGAACGTGCTTGGAGCAAACGAGGTTTCCGCTACTCATTTCGGCACATGCACCGCACACCGAATTCGAGCATTCGGTACACACCCCAATCGCGAAGATGCCGCATCTGCAGGTCGCCGGGCTCGAGATGGAAGCCGGCCCTTCCTGATACCTGTGGCCACACGCGTGTGAGGTGACCTGATCCAGGGGGCGTCTACCTCCCGGCGGGAGATACGGGTCGGGCACCATATGAGTCGAACGCTCGATGATGGTAGAGGTGCACTCGAAGTAGTTGGGCGCGATTGCCCTGCGCTCATGCCCACCGCACTCTGGACAGCTCACAGCGAGACCTCTTTCTTCTTCGTTGATCCAACGCGATACTGCCCGAAGCGAATGATGAGGACAAGCAAAGACTTGCGCGCCATGATCCGCTATGGGTGACCAGTTGCGGTTGTTCAATCTCCACGGCTGAGAGCACCGACTGTTATCTCCAACCTCAAATGCTGCCGTCCTCAGCTGGACCAGCGGAGGTGGCCAACCAATGTGTCGTCAGTCTGTGCCGGCCGACGGTGCACGGCAGGATGGGGACGGGATCACTGCTGACAGTTCCCCCCAATTGATCAGCCGGGCGCCACGGCGATGTCGTAGGTCAGCCCGCCCGTCGCGGCGATCGACACGGACGAGGTTCCGGGCGGTGAGAGGATGACCCGCGCCGGCCTGGAACCGCCGGTGCGGACGGTGACCATCGAGCCGGGTTTGGCCACGGGGACGTCGACGGTGCCGGTCGTGCCGGCCGGCCCGGTGACCTGCATAGCGAAACGCTCCGATCTGCGATCCTGGGCCCACCGCACGGCGATCGTGCCGCGCGGTGTCGGTACGTCCCCTTCCACCCAGGTCAGCGATCCCGTGTGTGGCTGCACCGACCAGGTGGCGAAGCCCGCCGTCACCGGTTGCACACCCAGCACGTAGGAGGACAGGTCGGTCGTGGCCCCACTCGACCAACCGTGGGCCAGGCTGGTCTCACTTCCGAACCCCGGTGCGCCGTGGGGGCTGACCATCTCCCAGTCGGCTCCGCTGTCGTCGGGACCGGGGGCATCCATGTACCCCCAGAGCTTCTGCAGCAGGGTCAGCGCGGACGAGGTGTCCCCGTTGGCGAAGAGGGCCTCCACCTCGTCATTGGTGACGAACGGGCTCACCGCCTGGAGGTAGCCCGCGTTGGTGGTGAACGCTTCGGGTCCGTACGGCGTGGACGGCAGCGTCCTGTCCAGGGCGGCGAGGACGCCGCCGGCCTGGCCGGACGGGACGACGCCGAAGAGTACGGCCAGCGAATTCCCGTCCTGGGCCACGGCGGCGGGCATCTGGTCGGACTCCATGTAGAGCCCGGTGGACGCATCGAGCAGGCTGCGGTTGATGGCCGCCCGCAGGTCGGTCGCCTCCTGGATGTAGGACATCGCCTGTTGAGGAAGATCCAACGCGTCCGCCATCGAGGCGGCGCTTTCGAGGGTCCGGTAGTAGATGTCGTTGTAGGCCGTCACCTCGCCCGTCCTGGCCCCGTCGAAATAGTCCCAGTCCTGTCCGTTGGCGCCGTCGGTGACGAGCAGGCCACGACTGTCGACCAGGGACGCGTCGTAGGCCAGCTCGCGGGTGATCATCAGCCACTCCGACCGCACGAAACCGAGATCGCCCGAGTACAGGTAGTAGGTGGCGATGTTGTCGACCTCGTCCATCGAGTACGAGGCCGAGTAGGTCGAACCGCTCTGGGGGAAGGTCCCCAGCGGCAGTGTCGGGTCCACATTGGTACCGGACTCACCGCTCGCCACCTGATAGCTGCCGAGCAGCGCCAGCGAGCCCCGGACGAAACTCGATGCGGCCGTCGTGTAGAAGACGTTCGGCACCTCGACGCCCAAATCTCCACTCCACACCACCCGGTCGCGGCGCGCCCCATCCATGATGACGGGGAGGGCATTGGTCGTCTGTAGCCCGGACCCCGAAAAATCAGCAAGGGCCGAGGTACGCGACAGCGGATTGGAGAAGAGGGAGGCACCGGTGGGACCGGTGACGACGAGGTTCCGGAACTGGGCCCACGACGCGATGTCGCTGAATCCCACGGTGCCGGACCCGTAGACCGGACTGCCCGCCGGTTGTGCGTTGGTGTCGAACGTGGCCACCGGACGACCGTCGATCGAGGTTGTCATTGTGGTGCCCGAAACCACGGTGGCCACATGGTGCCACCGGGCGGCGTTGAAGCTCTTGGGCAGCACAGCTTGGCCGATGGCGGCGAACTGGTTTGGACCGATGGCGACCGCTGTCAGGGTGGCCGGTGAGCCAGGACTCGTCGGATCGGTGCGCAGAAGGAAGAGGTAGCCCGAGAACGTCGACCCGGCGCGGACCAGCCACCCGGATCCGGCCCCGACGGCCCGGGTGTCGAACGCCATGGTGTAGTCCGTCCATCCGCTGCCCTGGTCCAGGATGCCCATACCGCCCCCCACGGCGTTGAGCACTCCGGCGCTGACGTGCCATGGAGAGGGAGCGGTGTCGGTGGGCAGCTCGTTGAGCTGGGTGGTGTACGCGCCGTCGTACCAGATGCGATCGAGCTCGGGCGAACTCGAGGCGAACCAGCCCCGCATGACCGACGCCGTGCCCCGCACGGCGGTGAAACGGATGCCCACCGAGGAGATGGACACCTTCCCGGGCGAGGCCAGCTCGATCCGCTCATAGCGTTCGCCACCCTGGATGAGGCCGGTGGAGAGCGTCCCTGGGTAGGCCACCGCCATGGCGTCCACCCGGGACGAGGCACCGGCCATGCTGTTGCTCGGGGTCACGTCCCCGTCCGCACTCGTCGCCCAGTGGCGACCCTCGCTGTAGGAGATCCGCAGGAACGGCGTGCCCGAAACCGAGTGCACGGCGACGTAGGGGACGCCGCCGACATCGTGGCCGTAGTCAAGGATGACCGAAGGCGTCGGGCCGCGGGACGTCCTGGTCAGGATGGCCTGGCCCCCACCCGCACCGATGAGCGAAGTCGCCCCGGATACCCTCCCGGAGGTGGTGACCACGCCCACAGGATGGACCACCGGAGTCGTTGGGGCCTCGAGCATGCGCTGCCAATCGACCCGGGCCGGCCAACGGGGCGCCGACGAGGTGCCCGCCTCCGCCACGCCGGACCAGCCCCCCAGCACAATGGTCACGGTCAGCGCCACCGGTAACCCGGAGCGAATCCACTTCGGATTTCGATGCACGACACGTCCCTTCGGCGACCATCAGGCAACAGGGGTCGGGGATCTGTGGGAGACACGGTAGACGAAGCGCCGCCATCCGAACCGGAGGTTCGGCCGGACATCCAGGTCCCGGCCATGCCCGTGGTTCGGGGGTGGGCGGCGCTGTGACCCGTCGGCCGCGAGGTTCCGGGCGCTACTTCGAACACGATCCGAGTGACCGGCACATGCTCAGCCCGACCAGCAGAGGCTTCAGGAGCCGGAGGGCCCTGCCACTTCGTCGCGGATGGTGATCAGCTCCCGAATGCGCTCGTCCTCCGGTCCGAGGTACTCGGTCAGAATTCCGACTACGTACGGAACGTCAAGCCGACCTGCCCGGACCATCTCTTCGATGTCTGCCCAGTCCCTTCGGCGGCTGAAGAAGGCTTTGAAGATGGCCAGGTCATTGCATCCGAGGAAGGGGAGTTTCCTGTCAGCCAGCTGATGTTCTTTGAGGTGGAGGCGCAGGTTGTCGTGGAAGGGAGTGGTATTCAAGAAGATGTCGACAGGAATTCCGTCGAACGCAACCCGGCACTGGCCGTCGGAAATCAGCTGCGTTTCCTGATCTCTGGTCGGCACGATCTCGTCCGGAAACGCGTTGAGGGCACGGTGGGCCTCGGTTGGAGGAGTGAAGATGTTGAGATCGATGTCGACAGTGGTCCTGGGCTCGCCCGTACACCAAAGTAGGGCGAAGGCCCCTCCGAAGGCGTGAGGGATTCCGGCCGCCTCGAGGCTGTCGTGCAGCTCGACAACCGCATCGAGGATGGGCCTCATTTTCGAGGTGCCCTGGCAGCGCCAAACTTGGGATAGGCGAGTGGACTACGTTGCCGCCGCGGCAAGGCGTCGACAAAGGAGAACAGGGCCTCGATCTTCTCGGTCAGTTCCGGTTCGTCGTTCGGAGAAGCTGTCCTCAGATTGACTTCGAGCTCAAATCCAGCAGCGCGGAGCAGGCGGTCCAAGGTGGAGACGGCCGGGACTGAGGTTCCCGACTCGTAGGCAGACAACGTGGAGGCCGAGGTGCCTCCGCGTTGGGCCAGCCTCCTGCGGGAAAGGCCACTCCTCCGACGGGCTTCTTGAAGCAGAACTGCGGCGTCCATGCACCAATGATACCAAATATGGTGCCATTTGAACCACCGCAGACGGGATTCGCCTCCGGCATCGGCCACACAGGCAGCCTGGGCTCGACCAGCAGTGGGCGACGTCACATCTCAGAGGGGCAACCATGGGTGCCCCACTTCATGGGATGCGATCGGTGGTCAGCCTCCTGTGGCCGTCCAGGTGAACGAGCCATGGCCGGCCGCGTTGCCGCTTCCTGAGAGCGTGTAGGTGACCACTCTCCCCACCTTGACTTTCGTGGCCGTCCCGAGGAAGACCCAGTTGGCACAGTTGGTGCCGATCTCCATAGCAACGGTCTTCTTCGACGTGATCCACTCGCCCGTGCAACCACTGGCGCTGAACGTCAAGGATCCGTTGGCCGACAGGGTGAGTGTCTCGTTGTCTTCCACCGAGTCTGTGTAGGTGTACGTTCCCGCAAGGTTCAGCGGTGCTGCCAGATGGATCGTCGGAGAAGCGCTGGCAGTATCCGAGCTGAGCTCCACCGGTGTGACCGCCAGTGTCGCCAGGACCAGTGTGGCCACCGCCGACCGTCCAATTGCTTTGCGCACCATGGTGCGTCCCCTTTCTGTCGACCCTTCATTGGATCGCTCACCGACCCTTTCACTGATCCTGAGGCGCTCCGCCACCTCTGTCTGTCACCTGGGTGACAGCTGGCCGCGCAAGGACGATCCGAATGCCCCACTTCGCCCGTAGCCTGCCGTCATGGGTCGGTACTGATGATCAGCTGGTTGTTCCGCAGCCGAGAGACGGGCAAGCTAACCGTCGCCCAACGGCCGAATGCGCCGCTCATCGTGTTCATGGCAGCCGTCGTTCTCCGGTGGATCTTCCACCCGACCGGCACTGTCGGCACGATCGTCGCCGCGGTAGCCGCCGTCGCACTGATCATCTGGGCAGGTGACGAAGTGATTCGCGGAGTAAACCCCTGGCGGCGCATCCTGGGAGGGGTCGTTCTCGCCTTCACCATCGTCGGGACCCTTCTGCGCTGAGGAAACCCATGGGCGTCACACGTTCTCTTAGGGTTCCCATCAGCTGATCGCAGGAGCGCAGGGCCCTGCCGCAACGGACCATCTCCACGGACGGAATGCGGCCGGGCGCTATGGGATCAGAAGAGACGTTCGGCGAGTACGCGGACGAAGGCTGCCGCACTCCGTTACTGTCCCAGTGTGCCCCTATCCCCCGAAGCGGGCCGTGTGCTCGGGTGCCTGGTCGAAAAGCAACTCACCACGCCCCAGCAGTACCCCTTGACCTTGAACGCCCTGACCACGGCGACCAACCAGACCACGAACCGTGACCCGGTAGTCACATTGGTCGATGACGCGGTGCTGGCAGCGGTGGACGAACTCCGAGCCCTCCGCCTGGTACGCGTGGTCCTGCCTTCCCACGGTCGGTCAGTGAAGCGCTATCGGCATGTGCTCGACGAGGAGTACGGTCTCGACGCTCCTCGCTACGGCTTGCTGGCCGTCCTGCTCCTGCGCGGTCCTCAGACCGTCGGTGAGCTGCGAGCACGGTCCGAACGAATGGTCGACTTCCCCACGGTCGCAGATGTCCAGGAGCAGCTGACGGTACTGACCGAACACTCCGAGGGGTTGGCCCGCTTGCTGCCCCGGCGACCGGGTCAGAAAGAGGACCGCTGGCAGCAGATCATCGCCGCACCGTGGAATACCGACATCGGCTCCGCGGAGGCCGACCACGGTGAGGTCGGCGCGGTCAGCGATTTCCAGGACGGCTGGGCTGAGCCTGGCTCATCAGTCGACTCTGCACCGACATCGGATTCAGATCTTCCGATCGGGCTCGAGGAAGTGCGTTCCGAACTGGTGTCGTTGCGCAATGAGGTAGCCGTCCTCCGTCAGGAACTCGATGACCTGCGGCAAGGGCTCGGGGGCTGAAGCAGGGGCGACCCGCTAGCCGTCGGGAAAGTCTCGGTCTCGAATCTCAGCTCGACTGAGGACAATGGTCTAATTGCACCAAGACACCGGCAGGGAATTCCTAGGCCGCACTGCCGAAGGCCACCAACAAGAGCAGGCCGGCCGCGGCCAGCAGAGTCAGCTGACACCAGATGAGCCAGCGCCGCCTTTGGATCACGTCCCGGGTATCGCTGGAGTCTGGGAACGATCCGATGAGGCCCGGCCAGTCGACGACCGGCTCGAACTGGCTCTCGTCGTTCGCCTTCTGCCCATTGGTGTGGATCGTCTTGAAGCATTCCGAACAATTGAACTGCTCGACCGTTGGAGGGGTCACGGGCCAGAGGGCGGCAACTCCGGCCAATAACGCCAGTCCCAACGCAATTAGCGAAAACACCAGGACTTCGTGGGCCCAGCTGGTCAATGTCGTCTTATCTCGGCCGAGACCTAGAGGGGCGAGAAGTGTGAGCATCACGCCAGTCACGGTGAGGGTGGTAGCCACTCTGGCCTGCTGGTTCTGGCGCTGGGACGTCCAATGCTGCTCGGTGCGCACCAACTGTTCGAATACCCATTGGCGCGAGGGAAGGTCGTCAGCCGCCATGGCTCATTCTCCGCCTTGCTGTGATCACTGGGACGGCTACTCCTCCGCGACGAGCGCCTGGCCCGATTATCCATGAATCGCCCCGGCCATCGGTGGACCGTGCCTCCCGAACGTCCTCACCAACCAGAAGGAGCATTCTCCACTGCTACATGACGCTGAGGATCTCCTTCGCAGCCCGCTCCCCCGTCGTCACCCCGCCCTCCATGAAACCCTGGAAGTCCTGGGAGGTGTGCTCGCCGGCGAAGTGGATGTTCCCCTCCGCCACACCTTCGATTCCGCTGAAGGTGGTGTACTGACCGACCCGGTACTGGGAGTAGGCCCCGTCGAGGTGGGGGTTGATGTTCGGGTCCGAGTACAGGCTCAGCCGGGGCCCGGCGTTCCAGGCCTTGGTGAAACCGGGGAACAGTGGCTCGAGGGCCGCGAGGTAGTCGGCGATCAGTTCCACAGGAGCCGTGCCGACCGATCCGACCAGGCCGTACCGGGCGGCCAGCGCCGCTCCCGGCCTGCCACCCAGATAGTCGAAGAAGATCGAATTCGGGGCCGGCTGGTCGACTGAGGTATCCCAGCCGCTCACGGTGAGGTTCTGGGCGAACATGTTCCCGTCGTAGCCGTCGGCGTTCCACGGGTTGCCGGCCACCTGCAGGGCGATCTTGGCGCTGTTCCCCAACACCAGGTTGTCGATGGCGGTCATCTTCAGTGGGGACAGGCCGGCGTGCCGGAGATCGACTTCCTTCAACTTGTTGAAGGGGATGGTCACCACCACCAGGTCGGCTACGACGTCACAGGCGACTCCGTCGACGTCGAAGGTGCAGGTGTAGGTCCGGTTGCCGTTGTCCCGGAGGGCCACCAGCTGCTGATTGATCCGGGTGGAGCCACCGGGAAGGTCGGCCAGCATGCCCGAGACGATCTGGTCGTTCCCACCCTCCACATGCCACTTCTCATCGGTGCCGCCCAGCGCCGGGGTCTTCCTGGGCTGGATGTTGGAGCCGGGGATGCTGTCGTCGTAGGCCAGCAGGTATATGACGTTCAGCGCCGACTGCTCTTCGGGCGGACCCCCGTACTCGCACTCGACGTCCAGATAGCAGAGCTGTCCGAAGTCGGACGCCAGGCCCCCCGGCACGTTGCCGTCGATCCACTCGGTAGCCGACATGTTGTCCAGAGCGATCGACGAAGGCTTCCTGGTCTTGTAGGTGGTCGGCCACGGTGCCGATTTCACCGTCTGGTCGAACAGGGACCAACCGAACTGGTGCCAGTCGGCGTTGAGCATCGCTTCGGTATAGCGACGCCCGTTCAGCCAGAACGTATCCACTGTTCCGCGGGGATAGGCGTCGGTGTTGCCGAGGGTGAGTCCATACCGTTTGGCCAGCTGACGCATGGAGTGGTGCTCGGACGAGATGAACTCACCGCACCGCTCCACGATCTCCCCGTTGGCGAAGACGTTCCGGAGAGTGTCCACCCGGCCACCCAGCCGGTCGTCCCACTCGTAGATGGTGCTCGCCACCCGTTTCGTGGTCCACAGATAGTGCGCACAGCGGATGCCTGCCAGCCCACCCCCGACGATCACGATGCGCGGCTCTGTTCTGCCGCCGCCACGGTTGAGCCCGTCGACCTTGCCGCCCAGGGGAGCGGTGGCAGCGACGGCACCGACCGACGCCATCCCCTTGAGCAGCGTCCGCCGCCCGAAACGTGCCTTGCGATCGCGGTCTTCTGCCGCCATCTGATCGGCGACCTCATCGACCGGCGCCTCCGTGGCCCGGGCCCGGGCGGACACCGCGGCCGCCTGCCGGATGGCCGGTCCGAGTCGACCGTGCAGATGGGCTCTCATTCCCTCGTACTAGCCCTCGCCCGCGGCGCTGGCAACCGCAAGTGCCTCACCTCACGGGATGTGAACTGTTGGCACCAGTTGAGGCTATGACTCCACCTGGACCAGGGCCCCGCTGGCGACGTTCATCTGGGTCAACGAGGCCACGTTTCCGTTCTCACCGGAGACTCCGCCCTCGTTGACGACCCACAGGGAACCGCCGACAACGACGAGTGCCTGGGGGTCGTTGTAGTAGTAGTTGGCGTTGCCGTTGCACATCATCCAGTTGACGACTGAGGTCTTCCTGGTGATCTGACTGACCATGGGGGAGGATCCCGGAGGACTGGACGTGAACACATACTTGGAGCTGGCCACGACGGGACCGGGATTGGCCAGGTTGCCGTTGGTGACCACCTGGAGGAGACCCAGGGTCTTGGCGTTGACCTCGGTCACCGTTGACCACGAAGGGCTCGTCACCCATAGGACGCCGGAACGGGTAGTGGCCTCGGGAACGACGGGCACGCCGGCTGTGACGGTGAAGTGGAACTGGAATGTCGGGCCGGAGATGATCGACACCACGCCGGTGGCCGGTGCAAACGCGGTGATCGAGTTGCTACCGGCGTCGACAACGAAGACATTGCCGTTCGACGCTGCAATCGACGTCGGATCGTTGAAGGCGAACTTCGATCCACTGAAGTTCTTGACGGTATCTCCAGTCGACGTACTGACCTCGGACACCAGATCGTCCGCATTCAGTACGAACAGGTCGGAGCCGGAGACCGCCATGGAGATCGGGTCGTCGAGGGCGTAGCCGGGACCACTCAACACAGTTGCGGTGGTCGAGGTGGGATTGAATTCGGTGAGCGTGCTGCTGGTGCCGTCGCTATTGGCCACGAAGACCTTCGACCCCGCCGCGACCATGGCCGTGGGATCGTCGAATCCGTAGGTGCTGCCGCTGAAGACCTTCTGGCACGCGCCCGTCGTTCCATTCACCTCGGTTACCGAGTTCCCAAGGCTGTTGGCCACGAAGAAACTGTGGCCGACGGCCGCCGCGGCGTCGGGGGCATCGAGTCCGAGGCTGCACGCCGGCGAAGTCGACGGTCCGGCTTCAGCCACCCCGGGGAAGCCGCCGCCTGTCATCAGCATTGCACCACCGACCAGGACGAGAGCGGCCCCTGTGCTCACTACCGGCCGAACGTGCCTTCGCAGCACCCCCGAGTGGAAACGTCCGGATACGGTCGTATTAGCGTTGTCACGCATGTTGAGAGCCCCTCGCTCATGTCGTGGAAGACCGCAACGCACTGACCGGTGCGGCCGCCGATGGCGGACAAGGCTAGGCCGATCTTGCGCATGATTCCACTGGTTCGCAAAAAGGCCGTCCTGCTACCGCCTGCGACCGGCGGCGAACTCCCATCTGGTGCCCTCGTCGATCTCCCTGCCCTTACAACGTGATGACATCGTGGGAGCAGTTCCGACGAGCTGATGAACGGCCCGTTCAGCAGCTATAGACCCGCTCTGCGTTTCCCGCGAACAGCCTTTCGCGGGACTCGGCATCCAGTCCTGCCGTGACCTCGCTGAACACGGTGTAGAGCTCGTCGAACGTGCCGTACATCGAATCCACCGGGAAGTTGCTGGCGAACATGCAGCGGTCGACGCCGAACAACTCGATGGCGTACTCCAGCCACGGTGCGAAGGCATCGACACTGATGGTTTCCAGCGGCATAGCCAGACCCGACAGCTTGCACACGACGTTGTCGCCCAGACCGGCCAGCGCCTTCATGCCGTCCCGCCACAGCTTGCGCTCCTCGTCGGAATTCGAGTGGGGCCATCCGGTGTGCTCCACCACGACGGTCAGTCCGCTGAGCCCTTCGAGCCCTTCGGCCGCCATCCGAAGTTGGTCGGGATGGGTCATGAGGTCGAACACCAGCTCGCGCTCCTCCAGTGCCCGGAGCACCCCGGGATCGGGTAGGGGGCCCTCGTACCGACCCATCGGCCGGACACCCCGGAAGCGCGACGCGGTCATCTGCCGGTCGATGAGTTGGATGGCATCACCCACGGTGTCCGTCGGTGGGATGCCGCCGACGATGGCATCGGGACCTCCCCTGGACTCGGCCCGGCTGTCGAGTTCGATGGTCTCCTCCACCGAGTTACGTCCGGTGGCGGCGGCCACGTTGACGAACTTCTCGACGTTCCACCCGGCCGACTCGGACCGGTACGTGTCCACATCGAACCGGCGGTACATCCCCGATGTGCCGACCGTCTCCGGGGCCTGTGGCTGCGACAGGTACGGATACCAGTCGGTCCGTTCCGGGTCCCAGATATGCACGTGGGCATCGACGACGCGTGCGGGGCGATCGGTCATGGCGCCTACCTGCCCGTTGGCGGTCCGCTGGCGCCCACGATCTGGCGAAGCGTCCCGTCGAGCCATTCCGGGAGGTCCGGCCCACCGAAGGTGACGCTGCCGATCGGTCGGGGATGGCTGCGCAACCCGAGCCAGCCGTCTCCGACCACCAGCTCCGCTCCGGCCAGCGCCGCCGCCTCGGGGTGGTCGAGCAGATGGGCGACGAGCCCGCCCGCGGTCCGACCGGCCGCATCTTCGGGAGCCTCGAGCCCGGCGGCGAACGCGGTGACCCGCCCCTCGGTGGCGCTGGCGGCGACCCGTGCGTGCTGGACGGCGGATTGGGCTCGGCTGCGTCCTCCCGTCGTCACCGCGTCGGTCAGGGTCACCAGTTGGACCGAACGGTCGGCGTCAGCGGCGTAGTCGGCGACCGCCCGGGCCCATCCGGCGTCGGTGTGGATGCGTTCGACGATGTCCCGGTGATCGGCCAGCACCGGCTCCCACCCGTCGGCTGTCGATGCTGCCGGTGGACGTCCGGACGGGACGACGACGACGGCGTCGATCGGACCGCCGGACTCCGCCACCGCCTGCAGGCTCTTGGCAGCCTCGCTGAAGCCGCGGACCGGCTCGATCTGATGACACCGGAAGGACCGGGCCTCGAGGGCGGTGATCAGCGACGCGGCCAGGAGCGGGCGGTCGGAGACCACGACACACGAACGCACCTTGGCCGGGTCGGCCTCGGAACTTGGCTCCGTCGATTCGTCGAAGATCGGCCCGAACCGGGGGTTGCCACCACCGGCACTGGCCTGATTGGACTCGGCTTTGGCGAAGGCAGCGGGAATCACGTCCTCGAGCACCTTGTCGAGGGAGACGACCGGGTCGGTACGCACCACCTCGATGAGGCGGGGCTCATCGATCACCGCCACCTCGGGGCCACCGGCGAACAGCACCCGGCCCGAGCACCACCCGAACTCCTCACCGACCAGGTAGGCACCGAACGGGCCCAGATCCTCGGGTTGTGCCACCGACAGGAAGGAGATGCCGCCACCACCCGACCGGCCCGCCTTGCGGGCGCGCTCGAGCGCCGAGGCCATCATCCGGGTGGCGGCAATGGGCGACATGGCATTGACGGTGACACCCGGCGGCACCTGGCGGCCCAGCTGCCAGGTGAGTGCGGCAATCGCTCGCTTGGCACAGCTGTAGGCACCGGCATCGGCCTCCCGCCACCCCGATCCCGAGGTGACCCCGAGGACCCGCCCGTAGCCGGCGGCGGCCATGAGCGGCAGGGCGGCGTCGAGGACGTTCAAGTACCCATCGAGGTGCACGGCCAGGACGGCCAGCCAGTCCTCCTCGCTTCCTCGGCCGAAGTAGGTCTGCCGGGTGATGCCGGCCACGTTGACGACGGCGTCGAGGCCGCCGCGCTCGTCGACCAGCTCCTGGAACAGGTTGCGGACCCCGTCACGATCGGTGACCGACACCGCTGAGGCCTGGGCCGATCCACCGGCCGCATTGATGCGATCGGCCGTGGACTCCTCGGGATCCGCAATCGGTGCCGATCCATCCAGCGTCACCAGCGGGTCGACGGTGACCACGTGCCAACCGCCGCGGCCGAGCGCTTGCGCGATGCCCGCCCCGATTCCGCCCCCGCCGCCGGTGACCACGGCGACCTGTTGGCGATCGCTCACGGTTCGGTCGACCGGACCTCGAGATCCAGGCCCTCCAGGCTGCCGGCCTCCAGCCACCCTTCGAGCAGGTCGCGGTAGGCGAACCAGTCGCCGAATCCCCGGCCGTAGCTACCGTTGCGAGGATTCATCTCCTCGGGATGGCCCTCGTTGTTGATGCGCGACGGCGTGCAGGCCGAGAGGATGCTGCTGGCGTCGACGAAGGAGTCGACGATCTCCTTGTTCCAGGCCTCCTCGGCATCGGCGCTCACGTCGAACACCGCGACACCCTTCTGCTCGAGCTGCCCGACGGCGCCGCCGATGAATTGGGCGCCCAGTGTGGCCAGCTGGGTGTAGTTGACGGTCACCACCGCCTGCTGGCCCGGGGCCGGCATGACGAACATGTTGGGGAAGCCCCGACTCATCATCCCGAACAGGCTGGAGGCGCCGCCGGCCCACTTCTCGGCCAGGGAGACGCCATTGCGACCGACGATGTCATGGCCGACCCGTCGGAACAGCGGGGTGACCTCGGCCTCGAACCCGGTGCCGTAGATGATGCAGTCGACCTCGTACTGGTGCCCATCGACCACCGGGCCCCGCTCGGTGATCCGCTCGATTCCGCCGGGGCAGTCGACGAAGGTGACGTTGGGGCTGTTGAGGGCGGGCAGGTACTCGTCATGGAAGCAGGGGCGCTTGCACATGTACCGGTAGTAGGGCTTGACGGCCTCGGCGGTGGCCGGATCGGCCACCAGCTCCTCGACCCGCTTCCGGTGCTCCTCCATGATCCTGAAGTCGTTCTCCTCGGCGGCGCGCAGGTACTCCTCCATCGTCATGCCCTCGGCGCGTGGCGTGTTCTTGGAGCTGGCGTAGTCGCCGGTCCACCCGTCGTCCACCAGGTCGACATCGACCGGACGACCCATGATGATCCCCTGGAAGTTGTCCATGCGGGCCCGCTGCCATCCCGGCTCGAAGTCCTTGCCGAAGTCGGGATCGGTCGGTCGGTTGCCACGGACACCGATGGCCGACGGCGTGCGCTGGAACAAGAGCAGCTGCTCCGACGCCTCGGCCAACGGGGGCACGCACTGGATGCCGGTCGCACCGGTACCGATGAAGGCGACGGTCTTGTCCGACAATTTGGTGAGCGGCTGGCCCGGGCCTCCGCCGGTATAGCCGTAGTCCCAGCGGGCCGTGTGGAACGACGTACCACCGAAGTCCTCCATGCCCGGGATGGTGGGCAGCTTCATCAGGTTGAGGATCCCGACGGCCAGGACGTACCAACGGCAGGTGAACTGGTCACCCCGGTCGGTGCGGATCTGCCACCGGCCTGCATCCTCCTGCCACTCGGCCCGGGTCACTCCGGTGTGGAACAGGGAGTCGTCCACCAGGTCGAACCGGTCGGCGATGGCCTCGAGGTGGCCGAGGATCTCCTCGCCGAAGGCGTACCGGTGCCTGGGGATGTACCCGAGCTCTTCGAGCATCGGCAGGTACATGTACGACTCGACGTCGCACATCACCCCCGGATAGCGGTTCCAGTACCAGGTGCCCCCGACGCCCCCAGCCAGGTCGACGATCCGGATCCGCTCCACGCCGGCCTCACGGAGTCGGGCACCGGCCAGGAGCCCGGCGATCCCCCCGCCGATGACGACGGCATCCACATCGTCGGTGACCGGTTCCCGATCCAGGAACGGGGTGAACGGGTCGTCCCGGTAGCGGGCGAAGTGCTCGTCGGACGTCAGGTCGCGGATGTCAGAACGATGGGGGACGAGCCGCTTGTCGCGCTCGGCCAGGTACTTGGCGCGTACGGCCTCGGGGTCGAAACCGGAGTCCGTCGGGGGGGAATCAGACACGGCGACATACTAGGCTTCGCCCGCAGAGAGAACCCAGTTTCCGTCGCACTCCCCTCATCGTGGCGCGACGTCGTGGCGGCGGCGAGTCACCCGTCCCCTCCCGCATGGCCCGACCAGGGCGCTTCGCCGGCCGGTACCATCGGACGGACCGGGAGGACGGAGGAGAGATGGGCACAGATCCGACCAGGGGTGATCAGGGGCCGCGCATCTGCCTGATCGGTGCGGGCGGGATCTCCTTCGGCCCGGTCATGGTGCTCGATGCCGTGAAGACCCGCCGCACCCGGGGAGCCACCCTGGTGCTCCACGACATCAGCGCCCCAAGGCTCGAGGTGGCCGTGCGCTATGCCAACCGCATCAACGAGCGCAATGGCTGCCCGATCACCATCGAGGCGTCCACCGATCCGGCCGAGGCCATGACCGGTGCCGATTTCTGCCTGACCAGCGCCGAGGTCGGGAGGTGGCCGCGTTGGATCGAGGACTACGAGATCCCCCGCCGGCACGGGGCCACCCAGATCACCGGGGAGAACGGTGGCCCTGGCGCCGTCTTCCACTCCCTCCGGTCCATCCGGACCATGCTGGGCATCTGCGGTGACATCGAGCGCTACTGCCCGGACACATTCCTCATCAACCTGACCAACCCGCTCAGCCGGGTGGCGCTGGCCATCAACACGGCCACCCCGGTCCGCAACGTCAGCATGTGTCACGAGTTCGCGGCCGGGCTGGCCCGGATCGCCGGACTGCTGCGCATCCCCAAGTCGAAGATCGAGGCGAAGGCCTCAGGGATCAACCACTTCACGTTCTATACCGAGATCCGGCGGTCCGACACCGGCGAGGACCTCTATCCCCGCCTCCGACGCCTGTGGCGACGCCGCTACTTCGACTACCCGCCCCCGGTCACCAGGACGGCCCGGCAGCTGGCCAGGATTCCGGTGATCCAGGTGGCCGTCGAGCAGATGTACGCCCCGCTGGTGTCCTACATGTTCCGTGAGTACGGCCTGTTGCCCTGTTCAGTGGACAGCCACATCGGGGAGTACGTGCCGTTCGCCGAAGAGGTGGCCGGGTGGCATCCGGTTCCCGTCTACTTCCATCAAGGCCTCTCCAATCAATTGGAAGGGCTGGTCACCCGATACGGGGAGGGCCGGTCCCGGGTGCCCCTGCACCGGGGCGGCCGGTCGGCGGAGGAGGTCTTCCCCATCATCGGCGCCATGTGGACCGACCACCACCGCACCCTCAACGCCGTGAACGTGCCCAACCGGGGTTATGTCCCCAACCTCCCCGACGGGGCCATCGTCGAGGTCCCGGCCACGGTGGACGGGGGCGGCATCACCCCGACCACCATGCCGCCGATCCTCGAGCCCCTGGCCGAATTCATGCGGACCCAGATCGAGTTGCAGGAACTGGTGGTGCGCTCGGCGCTCACCGGCGATCCCGAACCAGCGTTCGAGGCTCTCCGTCGCGACCCGCTGTCGCCGACGGACGAAGGGTCGTGCCGGGCCATCTTCGACGAGTTGAGGCGCACACAGGAAACGGCATTGCCGTTCTGAGGGCGTCGCCGTCGAACCACCACTCCCTGCGGGGATCCTCGGCGGTGGGTCGATTCCGGACCAGAATCGACTCATGACGGGCACCCTGGTCATCGATGGAGTCACCTCCGATGCCACCACCAGCACGGTTGCCCAACGAGTGGCGGCAGGGGCTCCATTCTGGCTGGACCTGGATGGACTGGACGACGAGTGGACCCAACTGCTGGCCGACACGCTGCACATCCATCCCCTGGCCCTGGAGGATGCCGAGCACTTCGGACAGCGGCCGAAGATCGACGAGTTCGACGACTTCACGTATTTCGTGGTCCACGGGGCCATGCCCGACTCCTTCGCCACTTCGGAGCTGCACATCTTCCTCCTGCAGCACTCGATCGTCACCGTGCACCACGGCGAGTGCCCGGCGTTGGTCAACGTCCTGGCCCGGGTCGGCAGACAACATCACATCGCTGACGTCTCGCCACAGGTCTCGCTCGTGTACAAGATCGTCGACAGTCTGATCGACACGTTCTTTCCCGTCCTGAGCACATTCGACGATCGCATCGACGAATTGGAGGACGACATCCTCCGCAAGCCGACCGAGGCCCAGCTCGGGCTGCTGTTCGACATGAAGCGGTCACTCATCAATTTGCGCAAGGTCATCACACCCCAACGCGACATGTTCGCCGCACTGGCATCCGGCGTCGTGGAACTGCCGAGCATGAACGAAGAGGGCCAGCGTTACTTCCGCGACATCTACGACCACTGCATCCGGATCGCCGACGTCGTCGATGGCTACCGCGATCTGCTGTCCGGGGTGATGGACACCCACGTGTCGACCGTGTCCAACCGCCTGAACGTGGTGATGAAGCAGCTGACCATCATCGCCACCATCTTCCTGCCGTTGAGCTACCTCACCGGCTTCTTCGGACAGAACTTCTCGTTCCTGGTCGGACATATCCAGGGGCGGGCTCCGTTCTTCCTGTTCGGGCTGGCCGTCGAACTGGTGACCGCTCTCGCCCTGGTGTACTACTTCCGTCGACGCGGCTGGATCGGTGGCCCCACCGCCTGAGGTGGCTGCCAAGGTTGTCGGAGCTGTGGTTCCCAACCCGTCAGACAGTGGCCTCGTCCTCCGGATACTCAGAGTGTCCGTCGGGGTGGATGGCGAAGCGGCCGGCGTCAGCCGGGTGCACCGGATCATCGGTGGCCCACGGCCACCCGCCGAAGCCGGTTCGCCGGTAGTCGCTGAATGCCTGCTCGATACCGGCCTGGTCGTTCATGACGAACGGTCCGTACTGGGCCACCGGCTCACCGATCGGCTTCCCCTGGAGGATCAGGATCTCCGCGCCGTCGACTCCGGCGATCACGCCCACCGGGGAGTCGGAGCGGAGCACGACCCCGATCGGTGCCGGCAGTGTCCTGGTGCCGATGCTGACTGTCCCGCCGAACACGTACATGGTCCGCACCGTCCCGGCGTGGGCCGTCACCGGAAGGTTCAGCTGCGCCTCCGGATCGAATCGGGCCTGCCAGATGGCGACTTCGGAGTCCGGTCGGGATGCCCAGGAGTCGGGCGGTGGCGGCAACGGAACGACGTCCCCGAACTGGCCGGCCACGACGGTCACCTCCACCGGGCGACTGACCTCGTCCTTGATCACCACCTGGGGAAGTTCCTCCCGCCACAACATCGTGAAGTAGGGGTCCACCATCTTCTGGGCCGCCGGGAGGTTCAGCCAGATCTGGAACAACTCCGATGGATTGGGGTGGGTCCGGTCCAACAGCGGCATCATTTCGCAGTGGACGATCCCCCGGCCGGCCGTCAGCCATTGTGTGTCGCCGGGTCCGAAGCGAGCCGTGGCCCCCAGCGAATCCGAGTGGTCGATCGTCCCCTGCCTCATGACCGTCACCGTCTCGAATCCACGATGGGGATGCTGCGGAAAGCCGGGGACGATGCTCCCGTGGTACATGCTCCAGCCATCGGCACCCGAGAAATCCATGCCCAGGTCTCGCGCCTCGAGGGACGCAACCGGTCCCATGTGCTCGTTTGCCGCCGGGTAGTTGTCCACGTGGTGCACGCAGAACAGGAACGGGTCTTCGGTCACCCAGGGGAACCCGAGGGACAGCGTCCGAATGACAGGATCGTCCATGCCACCACCTCCTCTTCCCTCGGTCTAGCCGGATCGACCGGTGGAGGGGAGCAGACTGCGGTAGATACGGGTCTGACCAGGTCCGGGTGAGGAATGGGACAGGATGAGCGCGATCGGGCTGCCGAGTGAACTGCCGATCATCCAGGCCCCCATGGCCGGGGGCCCGTCGACCCCGGAACTGACGGCGGCAGTGGCCGGTGCCGGAGGATTCGGATTCCTCGCCGCCGGCTATCTCTCGGCCGATCAACTGGTGAAATCCATCGCCGAGACGAGAGAGCGCACCGATGCCGCGTTCGGAGTGAACATCTTCTGTCCGACCGCGCCCGCCGATCCTGTATCGGTCCGGGCCTATGCCGAGCTGATCGCTCCCGAGTCGGATCGCCTGGGCGTGCCGCTGGGTGAGCCCCGCTGGGATGACGACACCTACGGCGACAAATTGGAGATCGTCTCGTCCGAACGGGTTCCCATGGTGAGCTTCACGTTCGGGTGCCCCGATGCGGAGGCCATCGACGAGATGCACGTCGCCGGCTGCTCCGTGGCGGTGACGGTGACCTCGTCGGCCGAAGGGCGCTTCGCCGAGCAGGCCGGTGCTGATCTGTTGTTGGTGCAGGGCACAGAAGCCGGCGGACATCAGGCGTCGTTCCTCGACCATGCGCCGAATGTCCGACCGTTGTCGTCACTGCTCGAAGAAGTACGGGCGGCAACCGGTCTTCCGATGGTGGGGAGCGGAGGAATCATGACAGGCGACCAGGTTGGTGACGTGCTGCGCTCGGGGGCGATCGCCGCTCAGCTGGGGACCGCCTTCCTGTGTTGCGACGAGGCAGGCACGTCGGCGACGTATCGCCGGGCGATCATGGACAGGACCTACTCCGAGACGATGCTCACCCGCGCCTTCAGCGGGCGTTACGCCCGAGGGTTGGCCAACGGGTTCGCCACCCGTTACTCCGATGCGGCTCCCGACGCCTATCCCGAGATCCACCATCTCACCCGGCCGCTGCGCACCGCGGCGACCAGGGCTGGCGATTCGAGTACGCCGAATCTCTGGGCCGGTCAGGGTTGGAGGTCGGTGACGTCGGATCCGGCCAGGGTGGTCGTCCGTCGGATCGCCTCGGAGTTGGAGGCAGCGCAGGCTGAACGCCCGTCCCGGTGATCGTGGTGTCCCCCAGCGACAGGGAGGCACCCCTCACATGGCGTCCGGCGTTCTGGGACAATTGCCGGCATGGACGAACCGCCGGGACTGGATCACAACACGCACTGGCGGACGGCCGTGTGGGCCCTGCGGGTGGGATATGGCGGGCTGATCGTTGCCATCGCCGGCCTGGTCGTGCTGTCAACTGGATCCACGCCGTGGATCCTGGCCGTCGGGATGGTCATCTGGCTCACCGCTGCCATTGTCCTGGCGGTGGGTTTCCTGCGGACCTTGCACGAGCTTCCCGAGCCGCGACCTGGGTTCTGGTCGATGCGGTTCAAGCTCATCCACGACACGGTCCATGCCCGGCCATCGGCCTAGCAAGCCTGACGGCACCTCCGATCGCCACTTACCTCCGACGTGCGGCGATCATGGACCGACCGACGCGGATGGAATGCGTCGACAGGGCGCGAATTGGACTGAGGACGCATACCATCAGTCGTAAGCGCGTTGTGACCGGGGCGCGCTTGTCGTCGAGGAACTGCCAAATTCCCGACTCGCACGCGGGCGTCTGAATTACCGTGCCCCACCCGGGTTGCAAACTCTCAGGAATTTTGATTCCCGGGTCGATGGGTTACAGGTGAGATCGAGGAATGGGCTGTGCCATCGCGTCTCTGGTCGGGCGGTAACAATCTCCTGCCCTCCCTCGTTGGGAGAATCGACATGACACGAGGACGGAAGTCTTGGCTTCCTGAGGACGGAGCCGTCGAGCTGGGAGAGATCAGGCTTCCCACTGGGCACAGGGTTCGGGGTTCCCTGCCTTCTGCGTTGGGAGATCCGGTCATGTGGGTCAGTGACGCAAAGCTGGACATGCCAGGATTGTTGTGGAGAGACCTTGACGCCGCCGCCGCCGCCGCCGGACTCGTCGCCCTACTCCTCGATGAACTCAGTGGACCCGACGGAAGGCCGTGGGACACCGGTGAGTTCATCCGGATCGACGACCCGGCGCCTGAACGCTACGACCCTGACATCGTGTTCCGGCAGCGATGGAACTGGCAGGTACCGATCGGCTCCCTGGCACCAGGCGATCGTGAGGAGATGGAACGCGAGCGGCTGACGAGTTTGTTGCCCCTCTACCCTGACTGGCTTTCCGTCGCCGAGGAGGACCAGGAGGAAACGGCGATGTTCCTGGAGCAGGCAGATCCGTGGGGGATTCAGTTTCCCGGATTGGCGCTGGCTGAGCCCACCCCTGGTGACGCCTTCAGATACGACGCCGCCGTCCTTGGAACCCCGCCGGCCAGGATCGGACTCGTGGCCGCCACCCGGGCGGCCGACGTACCCGCGGTGATCGGCTGGTCGGGCGCTGGAAACAGTTTCGACGGAGATGAAGGGGCAGTCATCCTGTCGGCCATGATGCGGTCGTGGGAGGATCGCTTCGGAGCGCGGCTCTTTCGCCTGGGATTCGACACAATGGACTTCCTCGTCGAGCGCCCACCAGCCACCCTGGCATCTGCCCAGGCAGTCGCCGCTGAACATTTCTCCTTCGCGGCGAGCGATGCCCTGTACGGTCAGGAGATTCCGACTACCTCGATCGGATCACTCGCCGACCTGATCGAGGGCAATCCGATCTGGCATTTCTGGTGGGATTGAGAGTCGACAGCCTCATTCAGCTCGGTGTGGAAAGCGCAGATTGTGTCCGTCACGAATCTCGCATGTCGAAATCCTCCGGATCGTCACCCCGGTCGTCACGTCAGATGTAGATGGCGGCCCGTGCCGGCCCTATCGCTGGATGATCCGGCCGATGACGATGGAGACCTCGTAGAAGATGTAGAGCGGGACGGCCAGGGCGATCATGGAGAACGGGTCGGAACTGGGAGTGATGACCCCCGCCACCACCACGATCAGGATGATCGCCCAGCGCCGCCACGAGGAGAGCGTCTTGGCCGACAGGATGCCGGCGACCTCGAGTGACACCAGGACCGCGGGGAACTCGAAGGTGATGCCGAACACCACCATGAGCACCACGATGAGGCTGAGGTACTGGTTCGGGTCGTAGATCTGATGGAGGCTGGGGCCGCCGATGGTGCCGAGCCAGCCGAGGGCGTGGGGGAAGATGGCGTAGGCCACCAGGCACCCGAGGCTGAAGAGCACCATCGAGGCGACGACGAATGGAATGGCGTAGCGCTTCTCACGCGGGTGCAGCCCCGGGGTCACGAATCTCCAGAACTCCCACAGCAGGACCGGCGCGGCCAGGAACAGACCGCCATAGGCGGCCAACTTGACCCGCAGGGCCAGGCCGTCGAGCGGACCGGTGACGTAGAACCCGCAGTGGGACGGTGCCACCTGGCAGTAGGGGTGCTGGAGGATCGAGAGGATCAGCGGGTAGAGCAGGAATGCAGCCGTACCGGCCACGACGAAGGCCACGGCGCAGACCAGCACCCGGGTCCGCATCTCGGTGAGATGCTCCACCAGGGTCATGGCCTCCGGCTCGGGCCGGGGCTCGGCGCGTCTGTTCAGTAGAAGATTCATTGGTCTCGGTGCTCCCTACGGCTAGCTGACCCGAAGGCTCAGTTCATTCCGGGGTCGGAGGAAAGACCGTCACCGGCTCGGACTTCGTGGGCCACCAGATCCGGCCGGGTGATGACCACCGGTGGCGTCTCGAGGAGACTGGGGGACGACTCGCCGATACCCTCCGCTGTCCCGACCGGCGGACCCGGATCGGGCGGGACGTCATCGCCCGGCGGAGCCGTATCCGACTCCGATTCGTGCGCGTCGGCCAAGCCATCCAGAAATGCCAGCGGGGAGTGGACGGCCCGGGAGATGGCGTCGGTTGACGGCAGGTCGGGGAAGCTCCCCCGCACATCGGATTCGAGCCGCTCGCGCAATTTGGCGAAGTCCGCCCACAGGCTCCCGATCTGCCTGGCCACCCGCGGCAGCTTGTCGGGGCCCAGCACGAAGAGGGCGACCACCAGGATCACCAACAGCTTGGCTGGGCTCAGGAAGGGCACGATCGGAGGGCAGCTACGTGCTCAGGACGAGATGACCGACGGCGAGGATTCCTCATCGGAAGCGCCTTCGTCGACACCCTTCTTGAACTCCCGCTGGGCGGAGCCCAACGAACGGGCCAACTTGGGGATCTGGGTCGAACCGAAGAGAACCAGGGCGATGACGATCAGGACGATGATGCCCTGCTCGCCGAAGAGTTCTGCTGGCGGGCTGATGTGCATGGCGGTGCCTCCTTGTGGGTTTCGGAATACGGCATTCGGACAATCGACCCGGACCGCTGATTGATCGGTCACGCGTCGGTCGCTGCCCCTCTAGTTCGTTGCCCACGCCGGCACGGATGAGTTTCCGCCGCGGCAATCGTCAGCGTTGCCACCCGCGTCGACGCAAGAACACAGCTCCGGAAATTTCTTCGGGATTCCGTCATCCACGCGCTCGACGGTCACGAAGCAATTGCACATCCACGTGAACGGCACGACACCGCCAAGTAGCCCCGATCCTGCCCAGGAGGTCTCCATGAGCGAGTTCAGCAGACGTGTGTTCCTGAAGGGCGGCGGCGCCGCAATCGTCGCCGCCGGTGCCATCTCGGCCATCCCCGGCCTACCGGCACTGGTGGGCGTGGCCGACACCCAGGGTCCGGCCGACCTGGGGGCAGCCGAGTCCGCTGCCGCCGATACCAGCTCCGTCGGCACGTTGAGCGAGCCGATCGTCGCCCACATCCGCGACCTCGCCTCCGGTGAGGTCGGGCTGTTCTCGGGTACCGACGAGATCACCGTGCACGATCCCCAGCTGGCCGCCTCCATCCTCCGCGCCATGAAGTGACCGCATCCGTCAACCGTCTACCTGCCATCCAACATCCGAACATCAAGAAAGCCGAGGTACCCCATGTCGTCCCATCGTGAAGCACCGCAGATCTCGAAGGACCCCGTCGCCGACTCGACGGACCTGTACGCCTTCGTCAGCCCCGACCAGCCCGACACCGTCACGTTGATCGCCAACTACATCCCGTTGCAGGCCCCCGACGGCGGACCCAACTTCTACGAGTTCGGCGACAGCGTGCTCTACGCCATCAACATCGACAACAACGGCGACGGCGTCGCCGACATCACCTATGAATTCCGGTTCGCCGGCGAGATCACCGACCACACCACGTTCCTCTACAACACCGGGCCGATCACCAGCCTGACCAGTCCATCCTGGAACCGGCGCCAGGTCTACTCGGTCACCCGGGTGGACAAGACCGGCACCCACGTACTCGGGACCGGGATCCCGTGCCCGCCGTGCAACATCGGACCGCTGTCCACACCCGACTTCACCGGGTTGGTGGCGGACGCCATCACCACCCTCGCCCCGGGAACCACGGTCCTCGCCGGCCAGCGGGCGGAGGGCTTCTACGTCGACCTCGGTGCCGTCTTCGACCTCGGAGACCTCCGGCCGTTCGAGCAGGATCACAACAAGTTCGGCCTGAAGGACACCGGTCTCGGGAAGATGGCCAAGGGAGTCAACTCCACGGCCGGGGTCAACGTCCACAGCATCGCCATCCAGGTGCCCATCAGCGAGCTGACGGCGAGCGGGACACAACCGACCTCGGTGACCGATGCCAGTGCGGTCATCGGCGTGTGGACCACCGCCAGCCGGCAGAAGGCGTACATCATGGGGAGCTCGCCGGCCGAAGACGTGTACTCGGGCCCGTATACGCAGGTCTCCCGGCTCGGAAATCCTCTGGTGAACGAAGTGCTCATCCCGATGATCAACAAGGACTACTGGAACCACCAACCGCCATCCGAGGACGGGCAGTTCGCCTCCTCTGTCTCCAATCCGGAGCTGGCCGGGCTGCTGCCCGTGCTCTACCCCGGGGTCTTCCCCAACCTCGCCACCTACGTATCGTCGGGTGCGCCCCGCGCCGATCTGCTGGCCATCCTGCTCACCGGCATCCCGACCGGGGTGGTGCCCGGGTTCCAGAACTACACCGGCAAGGTCCAGGCCGACATGTTGCGTCTGAACGTGGCCATCCCCCCGACGACGTCGGGTGCATCCAACCTGGGTCTGGTCGGCGGGGACGCGGCCGGATTCCCGAACGGCCGGAGGGTGTTCGACGACGTCGTCACCATCGAGCTCCGGGCCATCGCCGGGGTCACCCTGCCGCTGGTCGACCCGTCGTACACGCCGGACGCTGCGGCCGGCGCCATCTCCATGGGGCTGACCTCCGGACCCACCGACCTGACCGCCATGGGTACCGAGAACTACCTCCCCGAGTTCCCCTATCTCGGCACGCCGTATTCGGGCTTCGCCGTTCCGGCTGCGAGCTGACCGGTGCACGAGCACCGGAGTGAGCAACTGCCTCCGCCGAGCGGCGTGGGCAGCGTGATGGTGGACGTCGGCGGTAAGTACGGTGCGCTGGTGGTATTCACACCGGAGCCGATGCACGGCGTCGAGATCGAGATCCGCCGGGCGGGCGAGGTGTGGGACGGGGCCCACACCGCCGTCCGGCGGCGGGAGCTCCGGGACGGTCTCGCCTATGCCGGGGTGTTCGGATCGCTGACCGAGGGCGAGTACGAGCTGCGGATCATGGGTTCGGGCAACGGGTCCACAGACGACGACTCCGCCGACCTCCGGCTGTCCGTCCACGCGGGTGCCGTGACCAACGGGCAGTGGCCCGCCGACTCGGGAGTCTCCGCCGTAACGCACTGAGCGAGACCTGACCCACGAGACCTCGCCCAATTGAGTTGGGGGAATCTCCCGGATGACATTCCGGTTCGACGATGGGGCCGGGCCCACAGTCGTTGGGCCATGATGGCGCATGGCTCACGATCTGGTCATCCGCAACGGCACCGTGGTCGACGGCTCCGGCTTCGGCTCCTACCGGGCCGACGTCGGGATCGCCGGCGACCGCATCGTCGAGGTCGGCCGCATCGGGGATCCCGGACGCCGGGAGATCGACGCCGACGGCCACGTGGTCACTCCCGGGTTCATCGACGGCCACACCCACATGGACGCCCAGGTCTTCTGGGATGCCACCGGCGCCAACTCGTGCTGGCACGGGGTCACCTCGGTGGTCATGGGCAACTGCGGATTCACCCTCGCCCCGGTGCGGTCCGACCAGCGGGAGCTGGTGGTGCGCAATCTCGAGCGGGCCGAGGACATCGACCCGGCCGCCCTGGCCGCCGGCATCGACTGGAGCTTCGAGACCTTCCCCGAGTACCTCGACGCCGTCGACTGCCTGGCCAAGGGCATCAACTTCGCCGCCAACATCGGGCACTCGGCCCTGCGCACCTGGGCCATGGGCGAGCGGGCGTTCGAGGGGGAGGCCACCGAGGACGACCTCGAGCTCATGTGCGGCCAGCTGGCCGAGGCACTGCGGGCCGGGGCCATCGGCTTCTCCACCTCCCGCACCAAGCACCACGAGACGTCCGACGGCCGCCCGGTGGCGTCGCGGATGGCCTCCTGGGACGAGGTGGCCGCGCTGGTGGGGGTCATGGGCAGACTCGGGTCGGGCATCTTCGAGGGAGCCGACGCCGACATGTCGGCACCCGACCCCGAGGTGCGGGCCGACGGGCTCGACCGGATGACCTCACTGGCCGCGGCCACCGGCGTGCCGATGACGTTCGGACTGATCGCCACCCGGGGGGCGGGGTACCTGATCGACTTCCTCGACGATGCCGCCGCCCGGGGGGCGCGGATGATCGCCCAGACCCACTGCCGGGGTATCTCGGTGCTGCTGTCCTTGAAGACCCGGCTGCCGTTCGACCTGATCCCGGCCTGGTCCGACCTTCGGTCCCTGCCGGTACGCCGAGCAGCTGCGCATCCTCGGCGACCCGGACCTGCGGGGCCGTTACGTGGACGCGGCGGTCAACGCCGACTACGCGGCCTACACCGGCGTGGGGGCCCAGGCCCGGCCACCGGACTTCGAGGGGATCCGGGTCTACCGACACGGCCTGCCCCCCAACCCGTCGGTGGCCGACGTCGCCCGTGAGCGGGGCGTGCACCCGGCCGAGGCCATGATCGACCTCTGTGTCAGCTCCGGCGGCGACCAGCTGTTCATCCAACCCAGCCTCTACCCCCAGGACGAGACCGTCCTGCTGCGGGCGATGCGGCACCCCCGGGCCGTCATGACCTTCTCCGACTCGGGCGCCCACCTGAGCCAGATCGCCGACTCGTCGATCCACACCCACCTGCTCGGGCACTGGGTCCGGGACCGCCAGGAGTTCACCCTGGAGGAGGCGGTCCGCATGATCACCCTGGCCCCGGCCCTGGCCTGGGGGCTGTCCGACCGGGGCCTGCTCCGGCCGGGAATGGCGGCCGACGTCACCGTCTTCGACCCGGACACCGTGGCCCCGGCCGTGCCCGAGTCTGGTGGACGACCTGCCCGGCCGGCGGTCGACGGCTCGAACAGCGGTCGGTCGGATTCCTGGCCACCGTGGTGGGCGGCGAGGTCACCATCGACCGGGGCGAACCGACCGGGGCTACGCCCGGGACGGCTCCTGCGCCGCACGGGCGTCTGACCGGCGGGCGCGTCTGGACTCGGGCCGGCTACCGCATCCAGAGCGTGCGGGACGTCCGTCGGCGGATGACCCACCGGCCCCACAGTTTCTCCACGTCGTCGACGTAGCGGATGCCCAGGGTCAGATCCCCGCCTCCGGAACCGGGTCACTCAGCTGGTAGACGACGGCGTAGGTGTCGAGGACGGCCTCGCCCGCCCCCGGCTCCAGGTCGATCAGCGGCTCGCCGAGCATGTGCATGCTGGTGGGAAATGTGCGGGGCGCCCGCATCGTGTCGAGCCACTCGCTGATCCCCTGGGTGCCGCGTGCCCCGGTCACCTCGGCGTCCGGATGGAAGAGGGCGGTCAGTGTGTCCATGTCCCGCTCGTCGGCCGCCCGGGCGTAGCGCTGGATGAGGGCTCGCAGCTCCTCGTGGTCGCCCGCACCTCCGCCCGGAACCGTCATCGCACTCACAGGACCGCTACCGGGTTGACCGGGCAGCCGGTGCCCTTGGGGATCCGGAGCGGCGCCATGGTGAACAGGAACTCCCACCGCCCGAGCTCGGCGCACCGCTCCCCCAGCGGCGCCAGTCGGACATTGTCGACGAGGGGGAGGCCCATGGCCACGATGCCGATCTGGTGGATCGGGAACGGCCAGTTGGGAGTGCCCGACGAAGGGCATCGGATCGGATATGCCGTCGCTGCCCAGCACGGCCACCTCACGCTCGGCCAGCCACGGGAGGCACTCGGGGTGCAGGCCGGAGAAGCCGTCGAAGCCGCGCCGCGATCTGCCGCCTGGCCTCGCGGCCCCAGGCCACCAGCAGCCACATCGCCCGGTCCCACCCGCACGCCCTGATGGGCCTCGGTGGCCTCGAGGTCGGCCACCGTGACCACCTCGCCGTTGTCCAGGAACTCAGCGCCCAGAGCACGGGGGACATCGAGGAGAACGCCCCGGGCCAGCACCCCGTCGGCCATGGTCATGACGGTGTTCGAGCGGGCCCCGTCGCTGCGCACCTCACTGGCCGGACGCCCGCCGTACATCTGGCCCCGGACGAACATGTGGGACAGGGCATCGAGGTGGGTGGTCCACAGCCCGTGGACGTCGAGCGACAGGTGGTCCCTCGCCGCCTCGTAGCCTTCGATCCCGTTCGAGTCCCGGGCATCCCCCGACGCCAGCATGTGGTGCTGGACCGGGTGGGGGTGGTCGGGCATCGGCTCGGTGGCCAGATCATGGGCCAAGCTGATCGCCTCCCCCGTCGACACCAGCCTGGTGGCGGCCACCCGACGCTCGTCGGTCAGGAAGTTCAGCGTCCCCCGTTGGTCATCGGTTCCCCACCGGGTCCAGTTGGAGAGCTGGTCGAACAGGGCGTCGAGCTCCTCGGCGGTAGGGATGGGGTACTCGCTGGCCATCGGGTCATCCTGCCAGGATCGCCTGGGCTCTGTTGACGCAGTAGCCGAGAACGTTCACTTCCTGGCGGGAGGCCATCCGGGCAGCAGCCCGAGGTCACGGCAGACCTCCTGGGCCTCGATCCACTGTCCGTTGCGCCCGGCCGCCTCGGGACTGGTCACCAGCCAGGCGGCCACCGCCCCCACCACGTCCGGAGGAGCACCGACCGAGGCATCGAACCCGAAGTCGGCCATGTCGATGGCGATCCGCTCGGTGGCCACGAAACCGGGGCTCAGGTTGTAGGCGGATATTCCGTTGTCGCCGAGCTCCACCGCGACCATGCCGGCCAACCGGTGCAGCGCCCCCTTGGACATGCCGTAGCCGAGCCCCCATCCGCCACTGCCCGCCGGTCGGGGCGGGTCCATGGTGCCGGAGCTGGACGCCAGGTTGATGATGATGCCGTGGCCCCGCTCGACCATCTGGGGCAGAACCAGCTTGGACAGGATGACCGGGGCCATCACGTTGGCCTGGAGGTGCAGGTCGAGCAGCTCCACCGGGGTGTCCAGGAGCAGGTCCATGTGGCCCGGACCGACATAGCGGCCGTTGTTGACCAGGACGTCGATCCGGCCCCACCGCTCGATGACCGTCGCCACGGCCGAGCCCAGTGTGGTGCGGTCGAGCAGGTCCAGATAGACGGACAGGGCCCGACCTCCCTCGGCCTCGACCTCGGACGCCGTCGAGTCGAGCGATCCGGGTAGTGGCTTGGTGTTCGACGCAGCCACCGTCGACGAGTGCTCGCGTTCCTCACCCTCGTGGCGGGTGCGGGCGGCGATGGCCACGTCGTGACCGGCGCGGGCCAGGTGACGGGCGATGGCCTTGCCGATCCCCCGGCTGGCCCCGGTCACGAAGGCCACCGGACGGTCGGATGTGGTGGTCATGTTGCTCCCTGTTCCCCATCATTGTGATCGCTGGATTCGCTCCGGTGGCCGGGAGGCGCCGCTGGGGAAGCGTCCAACACCGTGGTGCGCTGGACCATCTCCTCGTAGCCGGCCCGCCCGCCCTCGCGCCCGAAGCCGCTCTGGCGGAATCCCCCGAAGGGCGTGGCCGGCGACAGGTCGCCCAGACCGTTGGTCATGATCACCCCGGTCTGCAGCCCGTCGACGCACCGGGCCAGTCGGTCCGTGTCGGCCGAGTGCACGTAGGCGGCCAGGCCGTACGGGCTGTCATTGGCCTTGGCCAGGACCTCCTCTTCAGTTTCGAACCGGAGGATGGCATGCACCGGGCCGAACACCTCGTTCCGGGCCAGGTCACTGTCGTGGTCGACATCGCCGAAGACGGTGGGGGCGACGAACCATCCGTCGGCCAGGTCCCCGTCCATCCGCCCTCCGCCGGCCAGCAGGGTGGCACCGTCACCGGTGGCCCGGTCGATGACGCCGAGGATCCGATCCATGGCCGACTCGGTGACCACCGGTCCGACGAACGTGGCCGGGTCGAGCGGGTCGCCCACCGGCAGGGTGGCCAGCGTGGCCACGACCCGCTCCACCAACTGGTCGTAGACGTCCCCGTGCACATAGGTGCGGGTGGGGAGGGCACAACCCTGGCCCGACAGGAGGGCCGTCCCCGCCAGTGCGGCCACCGTGGCCGCGGTGTCCAGGTCGGCATCGGCAAACACGATGTTGGGGGACTTGCCGCCGAGCTCGAGGGCGAGGGGGGTCAGGTTGGCTGCGGCTGCCGCCATCACCTCCCGGGCCGTGGGCGCTCCTCCGGTGAAGGTGACTTTGTCGATGCCGGGGTGACCGGCCAGGGCCGCCCCGGCGGCACCTCCTCCGACCACGATGTTGACCACCCCCGGGGGGATCCCGGCCTCGAGTGCGAGCTCGCCGAAGCGGAGCACGCCGAAGGGCGCCAACTCGGGTGGCTTGGCCACCACCGTGTTGCCTGCGGCCAGGGCCGGCCCGCACTTCTGGCCCATGCCCATCATCGACCCGTTCCACGGGGGGATCACCCCGATCACCCCGTAGGGCACCAGGCGCACCGTCGCCGTGCCCCGCGACACCTGCAGCTGTTCATCGGCCACGGTGGGAGCCAGTTCGGCGTAGAACCGGACCCACGCCGCCGTGTAGCGACCGGGTCGCAGGATGGACACCGGGGTGCCGTTGTCCAGGGCGGCCAGCTCCGACGCCTCTTCACGATGGGCGTCGAGGAGATCGGCGAAGCCCGACAGCAACGCGCCGCGGGCCTCCACCCCCAGTGCCGCCCACGCCGGCTGCGCGGCCCGGGCCGCCGCTACTGCCACGTCGACGTCCGCGGCGCCGGCCAGTCCCACGTCCGCCTGTACCGCACCGGTGGCTGCATACCGGTGGGCGAAGACGCCGTCGGCGGCACTCGGCCGCCACGTGTCACCGATCAGATGGCCCTGGTCGGCCAGGCGCCGCACCGTGGCCGATGCCGTCGTCTCCCTCACGGGACGACGTATCCTCCGTCGACCGGCAGCGCCACCCCGAGCACGAACGACGCCGCCGGGGTACAGAGCCAGACGGCGGCCTCGGCGATCTCCGACGCCTCGCCGATACGGCCGATGGGGTGCAGCTTCTTCAGGTGCTCGTCGATCGAGGGCTGGATGCGGATGGCTTCGTCGACCATCGGCGTGCGGGCGGTACCGGGGCAGACGGCATTGACCCGGATGCCGAAGGCCCCGTAGTCGAGGGCCGCCACCTTGGTCAGCCCGATGACACCGTGCTTGGAGGCGGTGTAGGCGGCCTGGTGGGGATAGGCAACAAGGCCGACGCCCGACGCCGTGTTGACGATGGCTCCTCCGCCCCGCTCGAGCATGCGGGGGATCTCGGCCTTCATGCAGTAGTAGACGCCGTTGAGCATGACGTCGATCGTCCGGGCCCAGCCGTCGTCCGGGTAGTCGGCCAGCGGGGCCATCGGGGCGGCGATGCCGGCGTTGTTGTGGGCGCAGTCGAGCCCACCGAAGGTGTCCACCGCGAACGCCACCATCGACTCGACCTGCGTCTGCACGCTGACGTCGGTGTGGATGAAGGCCGCCCGGCCGCCCGCTTCCTCGACCAGGGCGACGGTGGCATGGCCTCCGGCCTCATCGATGTCCGCCACCACCACCGCCGCACCTTCCCGGGCGAAGATCTGTGCCGCCGAGCGGCCGATCCCCATGGCCGCCCCGGTGACCAACGCGACCTTCCCCTCGAGTGCGCCCATGGCGGGCAACAGTACCGGTGTCGACCGGAGCGGGTACGTTTCCGGCATGGGTCGATTCACCGGTCGGGTGGCACTGGTATCAGGGGCGGCGAGCGGGATCGGGGCGGCGGTCGCTGACCGACTGTCCGAAGAGGGCGCCCGGGTGGTGCGCGCCGACATCAACGAGATCAGCGGAGGCATCCACTGCGACGTGACCGACGCCGCCTCGTGCGCGGCGGCCGTCGCCCACGCCACCGACACCCTCGGCCGCCTCGACATCCTGGCCAATGTGGCCGGGATCGGCTCGGCCGCCGCCATCACCGACGTCGACCCCGACCAGTGGCGACGGGTCATCGAGGTCAACCTCACCGGGACGTTCCTGCTGTCCCAGGCGGCGGTGCCCGCCCTGGTCGAGTCGACCGGGTGCATCGTCAACATGGGATCGGTGGCCGGCCTGCGGGCCACCCCCTACAACGCCGCCTACTGCGCCTCCAAGGGTGGCGTGGTGATGCTCACCAAGTCGATGGCCATCGAGCTGGCCAAGTCCGGAGTCCGGGTCAACGTCGTGTGCCCGGCGTCGGTCGACACGCCGTTCCTCCGGAACTTCCAGATTCCCGAAGGCGCCGACCTGTCGTTGTTCGCCCGGGCCGCCTCGCCCATGGGGCGGGTCATCGACGCCGCCGAGGTGGCCGGCGCCGTCGCCTACCTGGCCTCGGACGACGCCCGGACCGTCAGCGGCACCTCCCTGGTCATCGACGGGGCGGCTACCGCCTGACGTCGGCCAGTGACACCGTGGCGGTGTCCACGCCCGACCGCAGCACCCGGCCGGGACGGGCGTCGGTGGCGGTGCCGTCGGTCACCACCTCGACGCCGGCCACCAGCACGTGTTCGACGCCCAGCGAGCCGGCCACCAGGCGGCCACCGCCTCCGGGCAGGTCCTCCACCAGCTCGGCCGGACCGCTGGCCACCGTCGACGGGTCGAACACCACCACGTCGGCGTGCCAGCCCGGCTCGATCCGACCCCGCTCGGTGAGGCCGTAATGGCGGGCCGGTCGGTCGGTCATCATCTCGACCGCCTCCTCCACGGTGAGCAGGCCCCGATCCCGGACGACCTCGCCCAGCACCCGGGTCGGGTAGTTGGCGTGGCACATCAGGTCCAGGTGGGCGCCGGCGTCCGAGCCCCCGAGCATGACCCGGGGGTCCTTCCATACCGCCACCCGGGCCGCCCACCCCTCGTCGCTGCGACCCAGGCTGGGCGTCAACGACGGGAGCACGACGTACAGCGTCAGATCATCGGGCAGGACCACATCGATGAGGACGTCGATCACGTCGGTGCCCCGGTCGATGGCGATGTCGCCCAGCGACCGTCCCACCCACTCGGAGTCGGGGTCGGCCACCTCCATCATGGTGAAATCAGTCAGCACGCCGATGGCCCGGCTGGCCACCTTTTCGGCGCCGGCCCGTAGCTCGGCCCGGGTGCCCGGGTCGGCGGCGGCGGCCCGGCGGCCGGCGGCGTCCAGTGCCACCACCTCCCGCCAGCCCGGCAGGCCGGGCAGCAGGGTGTTCGACCGCATGCGCATCATGTCGGGCAGTGCCAGGGCCACCACGTGGGCGCCCTTGGCCGCAGCCACGTCGGACGCCCGCAGCTGCTGCTCCCAGATCTCCTCACTGGCCAGGCTCCCCAACAGGTTCCAGTTGAGCGGGCGGTCGGCGGCCAATGACATGTCGGCCATCAGTTCCACCCGGTCGTCGGGGATGGGGCCGATGGTCGGGATGAACTCGAGGGTCGTCCCCTGGTGTCCGCGCAACGAGCCGGCCAGCGCCACGAACTCGGGGAAGGAGGCACTGCTGGAGGGGACCGGGCGGTGGTCCCCGTCCAGGTGGCCCTCCCCGAGCGATGACGACAGCCCGAGGGCACCGCCGTCGAGCGACTCCTCGACCAGATCGGCCATGGCGACGATCTGCTCGGGCGTGGCCTCGTCCCAGGTGGCCCGGTCGCCCATCACCACGCGGCGCACGGTCGAGTGGCCGACCAGGAAGCCGGCGTTGACCGACAGGCCTACGTCGACCCGGTCGAGGTAGTCGCCGAACGTCCTCCACGACCAGGGCCCACCGCCGACCAGGGCCTCGCGGGGGATCCCTTCGACTACCGCCATCATCGCCTGGATGTAGTCGTCGTCACCAGGACCGAGGGGTGCGATGGAGAACCCGCAGTTGCCGCCGATGACGGTGGTCACCCCGTGCTGGACCGAGGGGCTGGCCGTGGGGTCCCACAGGAGCTGGGCGTCGTAGTGCGTGTGGATGTCGACGAATCCGGGGCAGACCACCTTGCCGACGGCGTCGATCTCGCGCCGGCCGGAGTCAGCCACGGTGCCGACGGCGACCACCCGGCCATCGTCGACGGCCACGTCGGCCACCGCCGACGGACCGCCGGTGCCGTCGACGACGCGTCCACCCCGGATCACCAGGTCGTGCACGTCAGCCCCCCGCCAGCAGGTCGTCGATGGCCGACTCGACCACCGTCCCCTTGAAGAAGCCGGGATTGGTGCCGGTATAGAACCGGGCCGGATTGGTGAACACGAAGTCCCGGAAGGCGGACTGGTCGATCCATCCGTTGTCGACCATCTCGTGGGCCTCCTCCAGCACCTCGGACACGTCGGGCAGGTCCCAGTGGGCGATATCGGACCCCAGCATCACCTGCAGCTCGGAGCCGAACGGGTTGACCGACGTATTGAAGGCCAGCGACGTCATCGGGTCGTCGGCTTCGCACCCGAACCAGAAGCGCTCGGCGAACAGGCCTCTGATGTCCTCGGCCCGCTCGATCTCGCACGGCGCCCACTCGTCGAGCATGTCCTCGGGCTCGGTCGGTCGACGGGTCAGGGCCGACGGGAGTCGACGGGCGTCGGGGGCGTAGCGGCCGAACATCTCGAGGATGAGGTCGCGGTCGATCAGGGCCGGGTCCAGATGGGCCCGCAGGGCGGCCAGGTTGCGCTTCTCCCAGTGGCCGACGATGTCGCTGTAGAGGGCTGCCGCCCAGGCGACACCTCCTTCCAGGAAGGCGAAGTTCATGGCCGGGAACCGCCGGGTCACCCCACCGAGGAAGAGCGATTTGGCCAGTGCCTGCTGGCCCTCGGCCAACATCGACAGGTGGTTGGACACATAGCTGGTGGGCGACCGGTAGGGGGTCATGCCGATGAAGCCGGAGTGGAAGGCGATCGACACCCCGAGTTCCTGGGCCCGGGCCCACACCGGGTCGTAGTCGTAGGCCGAGTCGAGGCCGAACTGGTCGAGCCAGTACGCATAGCGGGAGATCTCGGGGTCGGCGCCGGCCAGCGCCTCGAATGGGCGCTGCACGTACCCGGCGCAAAGTACTGCTTTGAACCCGAGCTGGCCCACGGCGTAGTCCAACTCCGCCACAGCCTCCTCCGGTGTGTGCATGGGAATGGCGGCCACCGGGGTGAGCCGGTCGGCGAGAGGTGCGAACGTCTCGGCGTTGCACCGGTTGAGAGCCCGGCACGCCCCCCGGCGGAACCCGTCTTCGGCGGCATGGAGGAAGACCAGGCCGAGACTGGGGTAGACCACCCCGAAGTCGATGCCGATCTCGTCGAGGCGTTCGTAGAGGAGGGCGGGGAAGAGGCGCGGTGGCCAGGTCGATGGTCTGTTTGGACGGGGCGCTCCACCATGGGCCCCTCGGTGTCCGGTTGGCCGTGCGCTGTGCGGGCGTCTGGTCGTGCCAGGGGAGGTCGATCCCCCCATAGGTCGGGATCAGCCTCCTCAACCCCGGGTGCTCGAGCGAGATCCCCTCCTGCTCGAGGTAGGGAGCGAGTGTCGGCAGATGCTCCGCCATGTGACCGTCGCTGTCGATGACCGGATGGTCGAGGGTGGCGTGGACTTCGGCGGAGGTGGCCATTGCATCAAGTTAGTCCTACGTCGCCGACGTTCCGGGTCGGACCGGTCACTCCGGGCCGTCTGCTCGTCGATCACATGACCGCCGTCGCGAACGGCAAGTAGCCGACCAGCCACTTCTCAGGGGACGACAGCCACCCGGGCGTAGACCAGTGTGATGAGCGTGTCCGTGGACAGGTCGACCAGCCCGACCTCGACCGGTGCGTCAGGACCGTCACCCAGGAGTCGGCATCTCGTGCGCACCGGCCCGACCGTGGACTTGCCCAGATACCGTATATCGAGGTCGACCACGATCCCGGGCTGCCCGAAGCGGGCGGTCACCAGATCCTCCGCCGCCGCTTCGGCGATGAGGGCCACCATCGCCCCCTGCAACGTCCCTGCCGGATTCTGGAGTGCCGGGGTCACGTCGACCTGGACGACCCCTTCGACCGCGTCGATCACCTCGATGCCGGCCTCCTCACGCAGCGGCCGGGCCAGTCTGCCGGCCCCGATGAAGAGGTTGGGGGTCTGTTCTGGTCGCAGGAGGATCTTCGGAGGATCGCTCTCCTTGCGGGTCACGCTGATGAAACCGATGGCACCGGTGGCGATCGGCCTTCCGTCGTCAGCGGTCAGCTCGACCTGGCACGTAGCCGATCGCTTGCCCCGTCGGACGATGGTGTTGACCGCCTCGATCCGGGTGGGTGCCGGCGTGGTGCGCATCCGGACCGTCATGTCCGAGGTGAACATCCACATCGAAGGGTCCTGATCCAGGGTGATCCCGGCCACCGCGTCGATCACGAAGGACAGGACACTGGCCCGCACCACTCCGAGGTGGAGCGTCTCGGGTGTCGGGACGAGATCGAGTCGGAGCTCGCCGTCGTCGAACCGGGCGATCACCCCGAACCGACCTGGCACAGAGATGAGTTCGGGGGAGATGTCGGTCACGTGCTCTCCAGGATCGAAGCGGGCGTCAGATTGTATCGACGCTTACGTTCGCGGCCCGCAGGGCGGGAGCTCACATGATCTCGGCGATCATCGTTTCCGACTCGGCCTCGAAGGACTCGTCGACGGCGACCAACGGGGTATCCGGGGAGGCGTCGGGTCGCTTGAGGATGACCAGGCTGAGGACGATCGCCACCAGGACGGCGGAAAGGGCCACGATGAAGGCCAGGTGGTATCCGCCGTCCAGAGCGTCGATGGCCGAACTCCCCGAGGCCAGCAGTGAATTGGTGTGACTGGCCGACACCGCTCCGAGGACGGCGACCGACAGCGCGCCCGACACCTGCTGGGACACGTTGACGATGCCCGACCCGATGCCCGCGTCCTTGGCCGGTACATGGGCCAGGGCGATGGTCAACAGGGGGGTGAAGGCGGCGGCGGCCCCCATGCCGATCAGCAGCACGGCGGCGAAGATCTGCGGGAAATAGGCCGTGTCGGTGCCGGAACTGACCATCAGGGTGAGTCCTACGGCGACGACGACCAGGCCTCCGATCGCCGTCGACCGGGGTCCGAAACGGCGCATGATGCGGGCGGTGACCCCCGAGGACATGACGGCCACCGAGAGCGTCTGGGGCAGGAAGGCCAGACCGGTGAGTACCGGGCTGAAGCCCAGTATGTGCTGGAAGTAGAGGACCCCGATGAAGAAGGTGCTGTACATCCCCACCACCATCAGTCCTCTGACCAGGCTCGAGCCCAGCAGGCCCGGCGATCGCAACACCCGCATCGGCATCATCGGCTGCCGTAGCCGACTCTCGAGCACGACGAACGCGGCCAGCATGATGATCGCCGCCGCACCGAACTCCAGGGTGTGGGACGACTGCCAGCCGTACTGGCTCGAGCTGACGATGGCGTAGACGGCCAACATCAGTCCGGCCGTGCTCAGCACGGCACCACCGATGTCCAGTCCCGCCCGTATGCCGGACCCGATGTTTTCGTCGATGAGGAACACCCCGACGATGCAGGTGGCGATGCCGATGGGGATGTTGATGAAGAAGATCCAGTGCCAGCTGAGCGCCTGGGTCACGTACCCACCCACCAGTAGGCCCAGCGATCCGCCGCCGACAGCCACGATGATGTAGGAGCTCATGGCCCGGGCCCGCTCGGCGGGCACGGGGAAGTCAGCGATGATGATGGCGAGGATGACCGACGAGGACAGTGCGGCCCCCAGCCCCTGGGCGAACCTGGCCCCGATGAGAAGGGCCTGGGTGTCGGCGGCGCCACAGGCGGCCGAGGCGACGGTGAACAGCATCACACCGCACAGGAAGACCTTCTTCCGGCCGATGAGGTCCCCGAGCCGGCCGGCCAGCAGGAGCGCCCCGGCGAAGGTGATCAGGTAGGCGTCGATCACCCAGGCCAGTGAGGCCTGGGTGAAGTGCAGGTCGCGCTGGATGGTGGGCAGCGCCACATTGACGATGGTCTGGTCGAGCGTGTTCATCAACATCGCGAAGCAGACGACGATCAGGGCTACCCAGCGGCGTTGCTCATGGACTACGCCGCGAAGTGATGAAGGCATTGGTGATTCCTCGGTGTCTGGGGGGTGCAGGTTCCCTAACTATAGATAGTCATTGAACTAGTGAGTGTCAAGTTACCATGGTAATCGCCGCCATCGTGACGATCGGGGTATACTGCGCCCGATGTCGAAGAACCTGACACCTGGCGTGACGGTCCTGGCCACCAGGCTGTCGCGGCTCATCTACCGGCGCACGTCGGATGAGATGCTGGGCATGCGCATCAAGGAGTTCGCCACGCTGGCCACCCTGCGTGACCACAGCCCCATGCCCCAGCAGGAGCTCAGCGAGATGTTGTGCATCGATGCCAACAATCTGGTGCTGCTGCTCAATGAGCTCGAGACGAAGGAGTTCGCCCTCCGTCGTCGTGATCCCACCGATCGCCGCCGGCACCTGGTCGAGATCACCGAAGAGGGCCTGCGTGCGTTCGACAACGCGGAAAAGGGGATCGAGAGCGTCGAAGATGACGTCCTGGCCCTGCTCACCCGTGAACAGCGGGTCGAGCTCCAGGAACTGCTGGCCCGAGCGCTCGACTGAGCGTTCTCACGGAGAGTGGTTCCACAACGTTCTCTGAATTTCCTGTGCATATCCGGTACCGACTCGGGTAGGTAGCGGAGGTGAGTCGCAGAACGGGTCGGTCCATCGGGCGGAGCGCAGCTGTCTGTCATGTGAGAGCCTGGCGCCCATTCGAGGTCATCGGTCCTGCGGCACCCACGCGCACCGTCCGGTGAGTGTGGGCCTACATGGGTGGGATACCGAAAAGGAGCACGATGCGTACTTCTCGTTTGAGCAGGGTATGTCTGGCAATGGTGGCGCTGACCGGTTCGACGGCCGTGGCGGCTGTGGCTACGGGAGCCGCTGTGCCGACTACGGCAGCCGCAGCATCGACGACTGCGCCCAGTTGCACCTTCGACGGATCGAGCTTTCCCCTCCTGCTCGGTGCCGCCAACGGGAACAAGGTGGCGATCGCCTGCTCGGGGCTCAAACCACTCCACCCCTACCTGGTGTTCGAGACCAGCCTGCTCCTGGCCATCGACCCCGCGGCCAAGCCGCTCCTCACCGGTCAGATCGTCTCCGTTTCCGGGCTGCTGAGCCTCCTGGATTCACTCCCCGAGATCAATGTCCAAGCGCTCACCTTCCCGGTGTCAAACCTCTCCGGCGGGCTCACCATGAACTACACACTTCCCAAGTCGCACGCTCCCGACCCGAACGCGGTGTGCGGACCGACGACCTCCCAGGTCAACGCCGGCCTCATCGGATGCGGGCTGACGATGATCGACCTGACCAGCTTCACGCCGGTGGCGGCCGGGAGCATCCTGGTGTCCTACGAGGGAGATCCCCTGTTCCCGCCCAACCCCACGATGGTGTTGTCGACGGCCACGGCGACGCCGGGCCAGACAGTAGGCGTGAGCGACGCATCAGGGGCGACCACCTACTGGTGGGTCGCCACCCTGGCGTCGCTGTCCGCACTCCTCAGCGGTGGAACACCGGTGCCGCCGGTGACGAAGGTCACCCTCAGCCACGGCAAGAAGACAGTGAAGGCGGCCAATGACATCACCGTGAGTCCCGCCGTGTACAACCGGCCGGTGCTCACCCCGCCGAAGCTCTCCGGGGGATTCACCGTCCCGGCCGGATTGCAGGGCAAGCAACAGGTCGCGGTGAGCTACCAGGACACGATTCTGGGGCTGCCGGTCTCCAACTACGGCGCCGCCGTGCTCAAGGTGGGCTGACCGCTTCCTCGGTCCGTCGGGGGCGCTACGGGCTCCTCGCCGGCGACGGCGGCCAACCGGTCTGCGTTGCTAGCCTCGCCCTATGCCCAGTGAGTGGCCGGCCGTCTCCTACGACAGGTGGGGCAGCACCTGTGACACCCTCCACGGCCACACCCAGTTGCTCGGCAAGCTGGCGGTGGCACTGGCGCCTCCCGAGCCACAGCTTCAACATGCGGCCCTCCGGCTGACACCCAGAGGATGGGAAACCGCGCCTCTGCCGGCTCCGGATGGATCGGGAGCATTCGTGGTGGTCCTCGACCTGCGGCTCCACGAGGCGGTGGTCGAAGCCAGCGACGGCGGTGTCGGACGGGTCTCGCTCGTCCCCGACCGATCGGTGGGCTCGGTCACGCGGCGAGATCCTGGCCACGGTCGAGGGCCTGGTCGGACCGGTGGAGATCAGCGCCACTCCCCAAGAGGTCCCCTGGACCGTCGCCCTCGATGTCGATGACGAGCACGCCCGTTACGACCCCGACGCCGTCGCCGCCTACTTTGCCGCCGCCACCCAGGCCGCACTCATCCTGGCCACGTTCCGTGCGCCCTTCCGGGGACGCTCGACTCCGGTCAATGCCTGGTGGGGATCGTTCGATCTGGCGGTGAGCCTGTTCTCCGGTGTCGCGGCGGAACCACCGTCGGACGATTTCATCATGCGCAATGCGATGGACGCGCAGGAGGTGGCGATCGGTTGGTGGCCGGGCGACCGGAAAACCCCCGAGGCGGCGTTCTACGCATACGCCCACCCCGCACCGGCTGGTTTCGCCGGAGCCACGATCTCTCCCGATGCCGCACGCTGGGACGGCGACCTCGGCGAATACATCCTCCCCTGGAACGATGTCCGCCAAAGCACCGACCCGCGTGCGACCGCCCTCCAGTTCGCCCATTCGGTGTTTCTCCACGCGTGCAACGTCTGCAACTGGGATCCTGCCCTGACCGCCAGCGCCGAGGGGACTCCCCCACCTGTCTCCTAGTCGGTCCACGCCGACCTCAGGCGCACTCGTCGCCCGAAAACCAGAGGGCCGGGCACACCGGCTACGCACCACGGACGGGGATCAGTCGAGCACCTTCAGAACCTCACCGATGATCCTGGTGGTCTCATGGGCGGGAAGCGGCTCACCACCTTCGGCCTGTGCCACCTCCGCTGAAAACGCCTCGACCGAGTGGACCCCACCGACGAGAACGTGACGGAGTGCCTCACCGCACGCCTCAGGGTCGTCGAGCCGCCCCACCGCCGCGGCCACGGCAAGGTCCGGAGCACTGGCCAGGGCATGGATGAGGGCCATCGCCTCGTGTCGCCCGCTGGCCGTCGACACCACCGGCTCGCGGTCCGGATTCTGCTCCAGATCCCATTCGGCGAGCGCCTCGTCGTAGCCGCCCTCACCCGGGTGTAGCAGGCGGGTCGTGGGATCGGTGTCGCTCAGCTCTGCGTCGCCGCCGGTGCCGGCACCGGAAGCGGCGTCGTCATCGGTCGGGTGCTTCCGTTCCGGCTGCACCGGTACCAGGAGGCTGCCATCAGGATTGCGCACGATAGCCATGTCGGAGTCCTCCGAACTTCATGACGCCAGTGGACGTCCGATATCCATCCTCCTCCACCGCGACCGGGCGCGCCACCAAAACATCCTCCCATCGGATGTTCTCCCTCACAGCGGTGAAGACTCGCTACCGTGAGGGTGGTCCCACGTCGCGGCCAGCCCATGGATAGGTCGATATGGCCAACAACACGGAGCAACCAACGATGCTGTTGGTCACGCTGACTGTCCTCACCGTGGTGAGTGGCATGGTCGATGCCGTCAGCTACCTGGGACTCGGACACGTCTTCACCGCCAACATGACGGGCAACGTGGTCATCCTCGGGTTCGCGGTGGCAGGAGCGCCGGGATTTTCGATTCCGGCCAGCCTCGCATCCCTCGGGTCGTTTCTCGCTGGTGCGATCGCCGCCGGCCGGGTGACGTCGCACGTCACCTCGCGTCGGCACTGGCTGCTGATCGCCATGACCATCGAGGGACTGTTCGCCGGCGGCGCCGCCGTCGTCTCCGCCTTTCATTCAGGCGACATCACCTCAGGGTCCGCCCGCTACACGATCATTGCGGTGCTGGCCTTCGCCATGGGCGTGCGGAATTCCACCATCCGAAGACTGGCGGTGCCGGACATCACCACGACGGTCCTGACCATGACGCTGACGGGATTGGCCGCCGACTCATCCCTCGCCGGCGGTACCAATCCCAAGTTTGCCCGGAGGAGTTCAGCCGTGGCCGCCATGTTGGGCGGCGCCATAGCCGGCGCCGCCCTCTACCTCCACACCGGCGCAACATGGCCGCTGGCTGTCGTAGCGGCGGTCGTTCTAGCCACCACCATCGTCTTCGCCATGAACCCCGAGTCGCGCCAGCTGGACACCACCGATAAGTGAGGGGCGGCAGACGCCCATCCCTATGTCGTCGCCGTGATCGTGATCGTCTGGCTGGCCTCGGTGCCCACCCCGTTGGATGCGTTCACCGTGAACGTCCAGGAACCTCCACCGGTCGGCGTGGTACCTGTCAGCTTCTTCGACGTCACCGTCAGCCACGACGGCGCCCCGGTCAGAGTCACGGTCGGCGCCGGAAATCCCGTCGTCGCCAGTGCGACGGACACCGCTTTGCCGGCGGTGACCGTGACCGAGGATGGGGTTGCCGTGAGAGCCGGTGCCTGGTCGATGGTGATTTCGACGGTGGCGGTGACCTTCAGCTTCCCGTCGGTGGCGGTGAACTTGACCGGATAGGGCTTCGCCCGTCCCGATGTCGGGAGGCAATTGGTCACCGCCATCGAACCGGTGGCGGTGGCGACACAACCGGCGGGCAGCGTCGAATGGGTGACCGTCGCATCGGGGTCGGAAACGGTCCCAGTGAATGAACCCGGGCTACCGGCTACGAGGGTGACCGCGGTGGGCAGCGAGGTCCACGTCAACGGGTAGATGTTGACGAGCTGGGTGGTCTCGGTCCCCGGGGCGTTGGAGGCACTCACCAGGACGGAGAGGGCACCACCGGCGTACTGGGCAGTTCCCTCGATGGCTGCTGTGTCGGCCTTCTTCCCGGTAGCGGGGACGATCGTCACTCCTGCCGGCAGCCCGACCGCAGAGAACCACGCGGCAGACGCCTTGGTCGGAGCGGTGGGGCCCGTGGCGGTCAAGGGAATGGAGAAGCTCCGGCCCGGAACGAACGCACCAACGTCGGACGAGGTGACCAAGGCGTCTTGGGCCGAAGGCGCCACCGCGGCCGACGCATCGGAAGCGGCACTGGTCCCCCCGGTGGTGGTTGCGGCCACGGTGAATGTGTAGGACACCCCGTTGGTGAGACCCCCGAAGGTGGTCTGGACCGAGTCGCCCTGGACATGGAGGACACCCGAGCTGTCGACGTAGGTCACGGTGGGTCCGCCCGTCGGAGTCACGCCGATCGAATAGCTGGTGATGGGTGAGCCGCCGTCGTCACTCGGAGCAGTCCAGCTCACGGTGGCCTGGCCATTGCCGGGCACCGCCGTGACTCCGGTGGGCACGCCGGGGTCACCCGGACCCACTGTCACCGAAGTCCCGGCGCCGGTCGACGACGGGTTGTAGTTACCGTCACCGGAGTAGGTGGCGGTGAAGACCGTCGGTCCGGTCATCGGCTCGGTGATCGAGCACGACCCGTTGCCGGACCCGTCCAGAGTGGCGGTGCAGGTGTTGAGGAGTCCGTCGGAGACGGTCACCGTGCCGGTCGGAACGGCCGGTCCACCAGGAGCCACGGCCCCTACACTCACACCGATGCTGATCGGCTGGCCCACCACCGGACTGGCGGTGGTGGAGGTGATGGCGGTGGTGGAGTCCGCCTGGGTGACTGTCACCGACTGGTCGGGCCCGTCAGCGCCGCTGTAGTCCGTGCCTGCGGCCACATGGGCATCCAAGGTGCACGACCCCTCACCGACATAGGTCACGACAGAACCCGACACCGTGCAGACCGACGGGGTCGACGTGGTGACCGACGTGGCTCCGTCCCCGGTGGTGGCCACCGTGGCATCGAAGTCCCCGCCGTAGGTGCCGGAACCGGGAAGGTCAGAGATCATCGGCGTCGACGGAGTCTCCGGGTTGACCGTTACCGATGTCCCACCGATCGTCGACGACGGGTTGTAGTTACCGTCACCGGAGTAGGTGGCGGTGAAGGCCGTCGGTCCGGTCATCGGCTCGGTGATCGAGCACGACCCGTTGCCGGACCCGTCCAGAGTGGCGGTGCAGGTGTTGAGGAGTCCGTCGGAGACGGTCACCGTGCCGGTCGGAACGGCCGGTCCACCAGGAGCCACGGCCCCTACACTCACACCGATGCTGATCGGCTGGCCCACCACCGGACTGGCGGTGGTGGAGGTGATGGCGGTGGTGGAGTCCGCCTGGGTGACTGTCACCGACTGGTCGGGCCCGTCAGCGCCGCTGTAGTCCGTGCCTGCGGCCACATGGGCATCCAAGGTGCACGACCCCTCACCGACATAGGTCACGACAGAACCCGACACCGTGCAGACCGACGGGGTCGACGTGGTGACCGACGTGGCTCCGTCCCCGGTGGTGGCCACCGTGGCATCGAAGTCCCCGCCGTAGGTGCCGGAGCCGGGAAGGTCGGAGATCATCGGCGTCGAAGGAGTCTGCTGGTTGACCGTCAGCGTGTAATTCCACGGGGCGGAATCCCCATAGTCATCGGAACTTTCGCCCACTACGGAATACGAGCCGGCCGGGAGCGTGGAAGTCACCGAGATGCCGCCGGACGGCGATACCGAGATACCCGGTGCCGACGTGGAGGTGACGTAGGTGATCGGGCTGATCTCGTTGACCGTATCGAGCTGATCGGTGAAGCCATCCGAGCCGGCTACGGAGACAGTGCCGGATGTGGGGAAAGCCTGCTCGGTGGCACCGGGGGTGACGGTCACGCCTGTCGACGCCACCGAGGTCCCGACGGCATTTGTGGCCGTAGCGGTGAAGGTGTAACTGGTGCCGTTGTCGAGCCCTTCGATCTCGCAACTATCGGCCGAGCCGCCCGCCACACAGGAGTCGCCCTGCCCGTCGGTAACGGAGTACCCGGTCACACTGGACCCACCGGTAGTGGCCGGAGGTGACCAGCCGACTACGGCGATGCCACTACCTGGCGAGGCGGTCACCGAGCCAGGTGCCCCCGGAGCGAAGTCGAGCGAACCATTGGACGCGGCATAGTTTGCGTCACTCGAGTAGGACGCAGCGACGGCGTTGCCATCGAAGGTGGTGGTGCAGGTGGCGGTGTCGGCCGGGTTCAGAGTGACGGCACCGCCGCACAGGGTCCCGTTGGCATCGGAAAATGTCACGGTCCCAGTGGGCAGGATCGTCCCGGAAGCCGTCGAGGAGACACTGGCCGTGTAGCTCACCGATTGGCCCACCACAGGAACCGCCGGATTCGATGTCACGGTCGTGGAGGTGCCGCCGGGTGACGTGGAGATCGGGGTGAGCGTGGTCTCCAGGATGGTTCGATACAGGTTGGGATCGTTTGGCCCCGGCGAGTAGGTCGAAGAGCCGGTACCGAGTCCCGGACTTCCCGCAGTCTCGTTGCTCGGCGTGCGATAGCCGGAGAACAGCATGGTCAATGTGCCGTCGGAGTTGGGGACGACCGTCGGGTTGTAGGCGCGACCCGAGTAGTACGCGCTGATCCCGAGAGAAGAAGAGGGATTGGCCTCTTGGTTGATCGACGCCTGGAAGGTGTAGTCGGTGCTCACCACCGAGACCGGTGGCGTCCAGTTCTGGCCGTCGGTCGATGACGAGTAGAAGACCTGATTGAAGGCATCGCTGTCGCCGTCGGCGGCGAAGGCACCGTTGATGAACAGGCCGATCGAGCCATCGGGGTTGGTGATGATCGTGCCGGTGGAGCCGATCCAGCGCATTTCCGAGGCGTCGGTGGTTCCGGCTGCCCCGTAGGCGTTGAGATTGGAAGGTGAGGTGGTCTGCTCAGGATTGGTCAGGTCTGTGTACTGCGAACCCGTGTAGTTGTCGGACGACGGAGCCGACGGATTGAACGACGAGCTGTCACCGTTACTGGCACCGCTGATGACGCCGCCATTGGCGAGGCCGGTGGACGAGAAGGTAATGCCGTCGTAGGTGTACGCCACCCGCAGGATCTCGAGGTCCTCGTTGTTCTTCCACAGCTTGGCGGCGGCGGTGGACTTGGTGGAACCCTCACCGGTGAGGGCGAGTGTCGCCTCGGGGACGGTGGCCGCCGCCGCCGTTCCGATCATGGCGGTCGGGCTGTAGGTCATGCCGTTGTCCGCTGAGGGAACCGTGCAGCCGGCGAAGGAGTCCACAGCCGCGGTGCCCGGGGTCCCGTTCACGTTGGTCAGCCCGGTGCAGGTCACCGGGATGATGGAACCGACGTTGGGAGCGGTCGGGGTACCGCCGACGGCGGTGTTGGTGGCGCCCATCTCCAAGGTGACGGGCTGGCTGGGCGAGATGGTTGCCGGAAGGTCGACCGACTCGTATGTCGAGGGGTTGAAGGCGATCGTGGTCGGGGTGCTCGACGAGAATGCCACCGCAGTGCTGTTCGTCGTTGTACCGGTAACGAAGTAGTTGAGTTCCTTCTCGGTGTACATCACGATCGTCGAGCCGGTTGGCGCTCCCGGATAGGTGGGGAGAACACCCACGATGCCGTCGGGAGAGATGAGGCCGCTCGTCTGCTGTGCCGTCTGGGGAACGATGGGATCAGACAGGATCGGGGTACCGACCTGGGGATCGGCCGAAACGGGGCTCAGCGTGGCGAACTGGGTTCCACCGGGTCCTGTGGTGCAGTCCTCGAGCTTGGTGCCACTGGTGTTCGACTGGCTGCAGTAGATGGCGAGGTCGGTGGTCTGGCCCGCGGCATCGTCGGCGGTGTACAGGCGGTTCGGCGCGTTGGCGTTGATGATCGAGGATGTGAACGTGCTCGTCGGTGTGACGGTGAGCGTACCGGTACCGCCGTCGCCGGTGGTGGTGTTGGGGCCGGCCTGAAGGCGCTGCATTGACCCCGAGACCGAGACCACCTTGGCCAGCACCTGTTCGATCAGGTCGCCGGAGGACACGTTGATCGTCGTGCCCGAAGGGGTGGTGCATCCGGTCAGCGAGGTGGCCGTGACACCCGTGCAGGTGATGACGTTGGCTGCGGTGGCGTACGGCGTCTGCGTCAGATCGACGAAGGGTCCGGGCACGAGTTCCTCGGGTGAGGTCGGTGCCCCGTTGACCAGGTATGACGAGTCCGTCGCCCCGACATTGATGACGGATGCCGTGCCGTGGATAATGGTGGCCGCCGCCGTGGCCGGCGAATCGGGGTCGGTGCCTACCTGCTCGGTGGTCGACACTCCGCTCAACGGGTTGGCGGCGTTGGGGTTGACCGGGTGCACCATCAGACCCACACCCGGATAGTCGCCCCCGGCACGCTGGAGCGTGTACAGGTAGCTGTTCGAACCGATCGTCAGAACGTTCGGGTGGCCTTCGCCGTCATCGTTGTTGTCGGCGCTCGGGCAGTATCTGTGGTCCTGTTCGAGGGCTTCGCCCTCGTAGGTCCAGTCCTTGCCGTTGTCGGTGGAACGCGCGGTGACGATGGCCTCATCGGCGTCCTTGGGGCGGTAGTCGAAGTAGCCGGTCAGCGAGCCGTCCACGTTCCTCACGATGTGGGGGAAGTAGTAGGGCGCCATCGGAAGTACCTCACCGGTGGGCTGGCGCGACGGCGTCGAAATCGGACTGGTCTCGGCGCCCGCATCGCCTGAGCCGCAGTAGTCGTCAAGGGGTCCGGGCGTCCCGACAGACCCGTCAGGATAGGGCGCATCGCCATCGGTACCGCTGCTCGCTCCCGGATAGACCGAGAAGTTGGGACTGGTGACCGGCTCGTTGAGGACATCGGCGTTGGTATCGGTCGTCGTCGGGCAGCCCGTGGCGCCCGGGTCGTAGGTCGGGAAGAGTTGGCTGTAGGTACACGGCGATGCCTCGCTGTCACCCTGCCAGTTGTCCCAGGGGGCTTGGAGCGAACCGTTGTCGGACATGCTCACCAGCGAAGGCGTGCCGACGGCGAAGGTCGTACCGTCACTTGTCGGAGGCGCCGCCGACGCCGGAGTGCCCTCCAGGGCGACCGGTGCGATGACTGTCGCCAAACAGACAGCGACAACGCTCAGGGCGGTCGCTATGCGGCGTGGCTCAAGCGTCGCGTTGGTAGTGAACATGGAAAACCTCCGGCCGTGGAACGATTTCGGCCATAGCTAGCACATGCGAATCAATGGAGACCTCCCAGACCGGCTCGATAGAGGTGAGTTCACATCGACGTACCGCAAAGTTCATCTCTATGTCGCGAACCGCCACGGATTCATTCGAAATCTGACCCATGAACTCACTCGAAACTCGACCCCTGAAGAGTCAGGGAAGGACCGAGGGACCATCTCCCGTGAGAACGACCCGACGGAGGAACAGTGCCCGCCCGTTCGGATACCCGACCTCACCCGGAAGCCAGGCGTGGAACGCCAACCACAGGTTTCCCTGGGTGTCGGTGAACAGCGACGGTCCACCCGGTCCCTGCATCGACTGATCCGACGCCACTACAGGGTTGGCGGCCGACGACGTGCACGGTCCGAGGGGGCCGAGGCAGGTGGCGGCTCCGATGGCGTATCGGGCCGTCTGCCAGTTGTTCCCCCCGAAGAGAAGCAGATAGTGGCTGCCGGTGACCAGCATGTCCGGTCCTTCGATGATGCCCGCCTCCCACCGTTGATCGGGGGCGAGCAACTCGGACGGCGGTCCGGCCACCAGGGCGGTGCCGGCCGTAGTCAGCCGCTGTGACCAGAGCGCGGGGGGTTGACCGTCGAGGCCCTGTGACTTCCACACCAGATACGGCTGACCGTCGGCACTCACGTACGGGCTCGGGTCCAGCGATCCCCCGTCCTTCACCTGGCAGACCAGAGGTGCCGTCGAAGAGTCGAGGTAGGGTCCCTGTGGTTGCGAGGACACCGCATCGGACACACACTCCTGACCGCTCACTGCGTCCTCGACGGCGAAGTAGAGCACGAAGGTGCCGCCGCGCCGGAGTACGGCGGGGTGCCAGGTATTGCCGGCCACCGCCCAGCTCGGAAGTTGGGGAAGGGCGTCACCGACCGGGGTCCACAGGGTGAGATTCGACGAAGCGATGACCTGGACGTTCCCGACCACGGCATTGGTGGAGAACGCGTAGTACTCGCTGCCGACTCGCAGTACGGACGGGTCGGGAAAATTGAACGGATAGACGAGTCCTGCGGATGTGGCGTCCAGCGACAGGCAGGTGGAGGAGACCGCGGTGATCGCCGTAAGCACCTCGGTCGGACTGGCAGCGTCGATGCCGGCGCTGGCGTCCGAGACACCGGACAGACAGGTGTCGAGTGAGTAGATGTCAGCGGAGTCCGAGCTTGCGGTCTGGACCAACGTGTCAATGGTCCGGTCGGTTGAGTCGAGCTCGCTCACGGTGAGTGCATCATCGTGTCGGAGCAACCGGAGCCGCGCCGCTGCCGATGCCTGGCGGGTGGTGGCTCTGGACAGTTGCGTCCGTTCGAGAGCCAGTTGTCGATCGGTCGAACGGAGCGCCGTCTGGTCCCGATGCACCGCTGACACGGTGACGGCGTCATAGACCGCGGCGGCGGCAATCAGGACGAGCGCCGCAACCAGAACGATCGACGGGTGGTTCCGGCCATGGGCCGATCCTGGCTTCCGGCCTCTCATGTCCCGACCGGCCCTGCTCCCCGACAGGAACTGGTCACCGTGCCCAAGATGGTGATCGCGCCGGTGCGATCGCCGAGAGCGAACTGATTGAGCGCCCGCTCCACCCCGGCGAGGCAGAGGTGGAGATCGGCGATGTTGACACCCTGCAGATCCGTGCGTGCCTCGGTGTCCGCCAGCTGCGCCCGGTCCTTGGTCAGCAGAGCCGTATCGGAGGCCAAGGACCGCTCGGCCGCGTCGACCTGTCCGTCGGTAGAATCCAGCTGGCTCTGGTCAGCGCTCGACTGGACAAGCTCCCGGCTCAGCTCGGACCGGGCCGAGGTGAGCGAGGGTGTAACCCGGGCGTGTTGTTGGTACGTAGCCGTGACGGCGATCACCGTCACGAGCAGCCCTGCGACGGTGACACTCAGGACCGCTCGAAAGCGCCGTGGACGTGCCTCCGAAGGCGTCAGAGGCGGTTCGCCGGACCATCCCGGGGCTGTCTCGATGGCGGTAGCGGCGATGGCCGGGTCAGGAAGGGCAGTTTGCCGGCGGCGGGCGGAGATCAGGTCAGTACTGTATCTGCCTTCCCATTCGCCATACCGGTCGCCCCTGGTGCCTGAGACAGCAACTTCACGCTGTGCGGTAAAAATTCCGTATTGCCGCCGACAAGGGATAGTGTCTATCAAGTCGCCTCTGAGTACTGATGTCCATAGTTGCGGCTTCGCAGGAGGAGAGCGACGTGAAGATTCTCATGCTGGGGGGGGACGGATTCTGCGGGTGGCCGACCACGCTCCATCTTTCCCGTGCCGGACATGATGTAACCATCGTCGACAATTTGAGTCGGCGCATGATCGATGTCCAACTCGAAGTCGAGTCGCTGACACCCATCCGACCGATCCACGAGCGACTGGCCGCCTGGCACGAACACACGGGCAAGGTGATCGACTTCGTCGAACTCAACCTCGCTCAGGACTACGACCGACTCGTCGCCCTACTGCACGACACCCGACCGGACGCCGTCGTGCACTTCGCCGAGCAGCGAGCGGCACCGTATTCGATGCGCGACTCCATCACCAAGCGCTACACCATCGACAACAACGTCACCGGCACCCACAACCTGCTGTGCGCCATCGTCGAGTCGGGGCTCGACATTGCCGTGGTACACCTCGGGACGATGGGCGTCTACGGCTACGGCTGGTCGGGCTCGGCACCGATCCCCGAGGGCTACCTGACCGTGCAGGTCTCCACACCCGAGGGCCAGCTCGAGCGCGAGATCCTCCATCCGGCGAATCCGGGATCCGTCTATCACCTGACCAAGACGCTCGATCAGCTCCTCTTCGCCTTCTACGCCAAGAACGACGGCGTGCGGATCACCGACCTCCACCAGGGCATCGTCTGGGGCACCCAGACCGCCGAGACGGCGCTGGATGAGCGGCTGATCAATCGCTTCGACTACGACGGCGATTACGGGACGGTGCTCAACCGCTTCATCATGCAGGCAGCGATCGGCCATCCGCTGACCGTCCACGGCACCGGTGGACAGACGAGGGCCTTCATCCACATCCGTGACACGGTGCGCTGCATCGAGATCGCCATTGGCAACCCTCCGGTCAAGGGCGAACAGGTCTCCATCTACAACCAGGTGACCGAGACCTACCAGATACGGGAGCTCGCCGAACTGGTCTCGAAACTGACCGGCGCGGAGATCGCCTACCTTCCGAATCCCCGCAACGAGGCGGTGGAGAACGAGCTCCGTGTGACCAGCGAGCGTTTCCTGGCGATGGGCCTGGAAGCCACCACTCTTTCCGATGGCCTCCTGGAGGAGACAAGGGAGATCGGATCGAAGTATGCGAGCCGTGCAGATTTCTCCAAGGTCGTCGCCAAGACCGTATGGAAAGCCGGCATGGAGGTCGCTCCCGACCTGATGAACTAGCGCATTGACACCTGCGTTCTCCCGTGCCCCGGATGGAGTTGACGGACCGGAGCAGCCACCGGGGCACTGGGTTCAGCGGGTCGATTCTCCCGCAGTCGTCGCGCTTGTCACCGCCGCGGCCGGAACCGCCTTCGTTGTCGCCCGGCTCGTTGTGGCCGCCCACGGAGACGCATCGCTGTTCATCGTCGTGGGAAGTCAGAACCTCTCCCGGGGCTCACTGCCCCGGGGAATCGCCATCACCGCCCAGAGCGGGTATGACGGGCAGTTCTACTACCGGATGGCCCTGGACCCCTTCGACTTCGCCCGGTCCGCGTTCGGCATCCGCTTCGACACGTTCTCGCGACTCGAGCGCATCGGTTACCCGGCCATCGCCTGGATGCTGGCCGGCGGCCGGCGGTCGCTGGTTCCGGCCACGCTCATCATCACCAACGTCTTCGCGCTGGCCGCACTCGGCTTCGGCGGAGGCCTACTGGCCCGGGACAGCGGCCGCCACGCGATGTGGGGCCTCGTCCTGGCCGGATACTGGGGCTACCTGTGGAGCGCCGGCCGAGACCTCACCGAGATCACCGCGGCGGCATTCCTGGTACTCGGCCTGTACTGCTACCGGAGGGACCGGTCGTGGCTCGCCGCGGCGCTGCTTCTGGGCGCGGTGTTGTCCAAGGAGACGGCCGTCTACGTGGTCCTGGTCATTGCCGCCACGAGGGTCATCCGATGGATGATGCGACGCGATCCGCGTCCGCCCGGCACCATCGATTTCGCTTGGAGTATTCCTCTTGTCGGCTTCGCCATCTGGCAGCTGGTCGTCGCGCGCCGGCACGGGGACACTTCCGCTCACGGCCAGTGGGCAGGCCAATCTGGGGACACCGTTCGTGGGCATGGTGGATGGTCTCCGCCAATACCTTCCCCACCCGTTCCACGTCGCCTCGCTGCTGTGGCTGGGGGAGTTCGTCGTCCTGGCCATTGTGGTGATCGCTGCCGGCCTGTGGATCCGCGCGTCGTCGGCTCCGTTGCACGAGCGCCTGGCGTGGGTGGCCGTCGTCGTCCTCACTGTCTGCATCGCTTCGGCGATCTGGATCGGCAAGGTCGGATTCCGGAGCCTCGATGACGTCTATCTCTTCAGCTGGATCGTCCTGCTCGGCACGTCCAGACGGCTCTGGCCGCTAGGGGCGATCGTCGGAGTGACCTGGATCGTCGTCGCAGTCCAGCTCATCAGATTCGTCTGACCGATACTCTGGCTCCATGGGCGATCCGGGCAGTTTTCGCGGGACTGCCCATCCCGTACCCAGTGCGGCAAAGGCCCGAATCATCAGTGCTGCCCTGGAGTTGTTCGCCCGGAACGGCGTTGGAGGCACCTCGTTGCAGATGATCGCCGACAACATCGGCGTGACCAAGGCCGCTGTCTACCATCAGTACAACACCAAGGACGAGATCGTCCTCGCCGCCGCCGAAGCCGAGCTGGCGAGTCTGGAGGCAATCGTAGGGGCGGCTGAAGCCGAGCCATCACGGGTGCGGGCCCGGAAGAAGCTGGTGACGGGGATGATCGATCTCGCCGTTGCTCACCGGCGCACAGTGAGCACGATCCTGAACGATCCGGTCATCATCCGGACCTTTGCCGAACACAATTCGTTCCGTCAGGTGATGGACCGGATGAGCAGCGTCCTCTTCAGCGATGACAACGGGCACGAGGCTCGGGTATCCACGGCCATGTTCACCGCGGCGATCAGCGGGACGGTGATGCACCCGATGGTGGCCGGACTCGACGACGAGACACTGCGATCCCAGCTCGAGCGATTGGCTCGACGCCTCCTTCCCCCGATCAGCGCGCCGCGGCTGTCCTAACCGGAATTCCGCCGGTATACCTCAGTCGGTGTGAACGTACTCGGGATCTGATTCGTCCCGGATGGAGAGCCGCCACTTGCAGCAGACGTCGTCCTTGCTGACACGGGGTGGAATGGCCAGGATCTCGACCTTCATGTTCGGGTTGTACATCTTCGCCGTCTCGATGATGGCGGCCGGACATGACGTGTGAAACGCCTTTTCGGCGATGTCTGACCGACCCATCGCCTCCCACTGGTCGACCGAGATGCATTTGTTGACGTCCACCTGAATGTCCTTCATGAATGCTTCGACCGCGTCACCGGAGATGTTCATCCAACGTGCCTTGATGTCCTTCGCCGCAGGCAACAGCAGGTCACTCCACAGCGCCCACTGGAAGGCGAACATCTCGGCGAGGCCATCGCGCATGACGATGGCGAAGGCCCACGACTCGATGGCCGCCAGCAGGTACTCGTGGCTTCCGAGCGCCAGCTTCACCAGGCGCTCCTTCGAGTAGTCAACCCATCCCGGCTCGGGCTTGTAGGGGTTGATGATTACGGCGCCCCGCGCCGCCAGCTGGGTCGTCACTTCCGTCTGTGTGTCGGCGATGAGCGCGGCGGCCTCGTCGTCGGTGAGTTCCATCCAACTGTCGATCATCACCTGCAGCTGGGGGAGAATCATGTCCCGCCACGCCTCGGTCTGGATCTTGAGCATCTCGTCACGTCCGTACCGTTCGGCAACCGAGTCCGCCCAACCGGCGATGCACGCCCGGTAGTACTCGTCGCTCAGCTCCAACATGTCGATGAGCGCCTCATTGGCGAAATCCGAGAACCGGAGATCCGCGTTGAACGGACCGCTGCAGTCCGGCAATTCCAGACTGTCCTCCGGACTGATGTCGGACCGGGTGTCGTGACCGACCTTTTTGTACCTTCCGTGCGGATCGACGACGGAAACTTCTTGAAGTGCACCACATCCACCGGGATGTCGAGCCCGGTCAACTGCTGGTGCTCCTCGTAGTCGGCACCGACCTTTCGGACTTCGGCCAACTTCTCCTTGGCGTCGTCGATCTCTGCCATGACGGGGACCCCCTAGGTGCGCCACCTCGGCCGTTGGGCCACGGCCGAACTAGCCAAACGGCTAGTCGACGTCAACGGGGCCAACGGCCCGGTGATGGTTGCGCAGACAACCTCGATCTGCGCCACCAAAGAGCTCTGGGCAGTCCGGCTGCTTGCCGCTGCGAACCGGTCCGGTCGTGCCAGGATTACAGCAGCACGGGGATGCACCGCAGGGTACGCGTCGACAATTTTTGATCAGTACGGCTGAGGAACGGGAGGCTCAGTGAACGACGGCGAGGTCAGCGGTAACGACCCCGACCGGACGGACGGGGTCGACTCTTCGGGTCTGCCGGCTTCCGGAGTGAACACCTCGGCGACCACGATGGCGACCTCGACCGCCACACTCTCCTCCGTCGACAACGGGGACGTCAGCGCTGCTGGCCCCTCCGATGCGTCCGCTGCACCGCCAGTAGCCGATGATCCCACCATCCTCCGGCCGCAACATGCACGGCGGCGGCGTCACCATCGGATCATCCTCTGGTGTTCAGTCGGACTCCTGGTGGTGGCGCTGGCCACGGCGGGCCTGGTGGCGGCCCGGAGAATCGACCGCCCGACACCCCAGCCCACGGTAGCGACCGGTCGACTCACCACTTCCATCGTGCCCGGAACCTCTCCGGTCCCCCCTTGGCCGACCGGCGGCCAGGCCGCAGTAGCCATCCCGGCCCTGGGCTATGCCGAGCAGTCCGGACCGGAACAGCCGGTGCCCATCGCCTCATTGGCCAAGATGACAACTGCCGTGGTCGTCCTGCGCGACCACCCGATACCCCTGGGCAGTAGCGGGCCGACCATCACCATCACACCGGGCGAAGCGGCCCAGTTCGGTATCGACCTCGCCAACGACGAGACCAACATCCCTCTGGCCGCCGGGGAGACGCTCTCCGAACTGCAACTCGTCGAGGCCCTCATCGTCCAGTCGGCCAATGATGCCGCCTACACACTGGCCACATGGGACGCCGGCTCGCAGCCGGCATTCGTGGCCAAGATGAACGCGCTGGCCACTTCGCTCGGGGCCGTCAACTCCCACTATGTGGACACCAGTGGATTCGATCCGCAGACCATGTCGACGGCGGCCGACACCCTCCGCATCGCCGCCGCCGGGATGGCTATCCCGACGTTCGCCAGCGTGGCCGGGATGGCCAAGGTGAACCTGCCGGGGGTGGGCATGGTCAACAACATCGTCACCAAAATCGGTTCCGACGGGATCATCGGGGTGAAGTCCGGTTACACATCCCAGGCCTCCGGATGCATGGTCCTGGCCGGGATGCGATCGATCGACGGCCGCTCCGTACTGGTGCTGGCCTCCGCGCTCGGGCAGAAGGAGGCCGCTCCACCTCCTCCCCAGCCTCCCGCTTCCTCTACCGCGACCAGTCCGACCACCACCACGACGGCGCCGGCCAGCCCGACCACCACCTCGACCACTGCGCCCTACAACCCCATCGAGGCGCAGTACCCGCTCCTGTATACCGAGCCGATCGTCGAGCGCCTACTCGACGTCTCGGAAGCGGCCATCGTGCCGGTCCCGGTCGTCGCCGCCGGACAGACCGTCGCCGCCGCCAGCACCGAATGGGGAGGGTCCCGACGGGTGGTGCCCGTAGTGGCGACCCATGCCGCATGGCTACTCGGTGTCCCAGGCCAACTGGTGACCGCCACGATCACCTCGAGGGCGGCATCCGGGGAGCAGGACGGCACCGGGCCGACGGGCGCAGTCCGTTACTCCCTGGGGTCCCAGACCGAGAAGGTACCCGTCCGCATGGCGCACCACCTACCCGATCCTGGCTGGTGGTGGAAGGTGATCCACGACTGACCCGCCCGCCGGCAGTTCGTCCGTCCTCGTAGTCGACTGTCTTGGCATGGATGCAGCTGTTGGCAAGGCGAGCTCCCAGCACTTCCGGATGTGGCCCGGAGCTTCAGAAAGGCCAGCTGGGAGTCGATATATGTGCTCTATGGGGACTCATAGGGGCGGGCACGTGAGCCGGACGAGGAGAGGTGCCCGCTTCAGAGCGGCGTACAGGATCCCGATCGTCCGGGTGTGCATCGTCGTCGTGGTGATCCTGCTCGGTGAGGCGGTGCTCACCTCAGCCTTGCCGGTCAAGGACCGGGACGTCATGCTCGCAGTCCTGGCGGCGTCAGCACTCACCTCCAGTGCGTGGCTGACGATCGGGCTGGCACGGTCCCATCGCCGGAGCTTGAGCAGGCTGGGCGAGGAGGCGACAGCCAGAGCCGTCGCCTGCGCCAGACAGCGGCGCAAGGGCTGGCGGATCGTGGACAGCAGCTACCTGCGGGACCATGGAGTCGTTGACCACGTGCTCGTCGGTCCCGGTGGCGTATACGTCATCGAATCGCGGTGGGCTTCGAAGAAGTGTGAAATCGGTCGGACAGCTATCGCCGGGATCCATGGTCGGAATCCGCTGTCAACGGCGCGGGGCAGCGCATCACGGGTCGAGGTACTGCTCGGCGACAGTCCCGGCCGGATCGCCGTCACCGTCAAGCCGGTGGTCGTGGTCTGGGGGCCGGGCGGACCGAGGCTCGATGCCGGATGGGCGACGGTCGCCGGCGTCCTGGTGTGCGAAGGTCGCCAGGAGGAGCAGTGGCTCAATCATCTCGACGGCACCGTGCTCAGTCAACGGACGGTGGAACTGGTGACGGACCAGTTGATGGGACTGCTCACCCACCACATCGATCAACCCGCGAGCATTCCTTGCTGCTAGGGCGAATCAGCCAAGGTCACGTCACCTTGATGGTCTTGGTGACCTTGGCTGCACTCGAGAAGTTGACCGTGCGCTCGATGCAGCCACCTTGAAGACCACGGGCTTCTTCGAGGCCCCACCCTTGGCGACCAGGCCGGCGGTGGTCCCGATCTTTCCGGGCTTCGGAGTCGAGAACGTGATCTCCCATGCGATCCTCGGCCCCCCGCCCCGACAAGATGAAGTCCCCGGCTTACCTACGCAGGGACTTTCGGCACTATTCGACGCCCGACCCGGCGCCTACCCTCGAGGGTGGAGAACGGACCACCGGACAGCGGTGGAAACCGGTCTCGCGAGTCGCACGGAGCTGCTCGGACTACCCAGTGCAGGAGGTCCGTCATGAAAGCATTGGTCTACAAGGGTCCCGGTCAAAAGGGATGGGATCATGTGCCCGACCCGAAGATCGAGCAACCGACAGATGTGGTGGTCAAGATGCAGGCCACCACGATCTGCGGCACGGACCTCCACATCCTCAACGGCGACGTTCCCGAGGTGGAGGTCGGCCGCATCCTGGGCCACGAGGGAATCGGCGTGATCACCGACATCGGCGAGGGGGTCACCCGACTGGCCGTGGGCGACCGGGTCATCCTGTCGTGCGTCAGCTCCTGTGGGCGCTGCTCCTACTGCCGGAAGGGTCTCTACAGCCACTGTCAGGACGCCGAAGGCACGGCGGGGATCGGGTGGATCTTCGGGTACATGATCGACGGGACCCAAGCCGAGTACGTCAGGGTCCCGTTCGCGGAGAACTCGGTCTACCGACTTCCCGAGGGGATGACGGACGCCGAAGGGATCCTCCTGTCGGACATCCTCCCGACCGGCTTCGAAATTGGGGTCCAGTACGGACACGTGCAGCCGGGCGACGTCGTAGCTGTGATCGGCTCGGGACCGGTCGGGCTCTCCGCTGTCATGACCGCCCGTCTCTACGGCCCTTCCAAGATCATCGCCATCGATCTGGACGATGCCCGCCTGTCGAGGGCCAAGGACTTCGGCGCCACCAGCACCGTGAACTCGGGAGATCCGGACTGGAAGGACCAGGTGTTGGCGCTCACCGACGGTCTCGGCGTCGACGTGGCCATCGAGGCCGTCGGCAGGCCGGAGACGTTCACCATGGCGACGGTGATCGTCCGTCCCGGGGGCAACGTGGCCAACATCGGCGTGCATGGCAAGTCGGTCGACCTGGCTCTCAACGAGCTCTGGATCAAGAACATCGACATCTCGATGGGGCTGGTCAACACCAACACCCTCGGGATGCTCCTGTCACTCGTCGCCGAACACAAGTTGCCGGCCGACAAGTTCGTCACCCACGAGTTCTCGTTCGATCAGATGATCGAGGCCTACGACGTCTTCGGCCACGCTGCCGATCACAATGCCCTCAAGGTACTGATCCACTGATCAGTGGGGGCACTCGCTGCCCTGGTCCCAGGCGATGGGCGTGCCTCAAGGTGCAGGTCACAGGCGTCGATACCCCACTATGGACATGCATCCCCTCACGTGGGGTTTCCCCCGCGAGGCGCCGGACGACACCCATGCACGGATCGCTCTCCAACGTGCCAGGGACGAGCGATTCGAGCTCGGCGCGGCCCTACGGGCCCGGAGTGACGACGTCCTCGGGTACTGCCAGGCCAAATCCGTGGCCAAAACCTCCGATGTGAGCCTGGAATCGGCGTCCCGCCATCCGCTGTGGGACCTGGTCGCCCTGGCCGTCACCTCCATTGCCGACTGGCTCCAGACCGGCGACCCCGCCGACGACTCCGCCCGCACCCGGATCGCCTCGGTAGGAAGTGCGGCCGCTATCGATCAGGACAGCGCCATCGCCGATCGATCGGTGGACAACCAGGTCGAGCGGCGACTGGTCGAGGACTCCGAGAATGGTCCCTCAGGCGTCTTGTCCGTTGCGCTGTTCATGAAGTTGAACCTGTGGTGGAAGGACGCGACGTGCCAGGTCCTCGAGGAGGAGGGGCGCCGACTCGGCACGAGCTTCTCCACCCTCGCCGCGGCGACCGACATGGTCGCCCAGAGTTGCAACGCCAGCATGGTCCGGATGGCCAAGCAGTACGACTCCGAACTCCAGGAGCTCCATGAGCGCCTGTTACACCTCGCCAGTCACGATCAGCTCACCGGGCTTGCCAATCGAACCGTGTTCCTCGCTCGACTCGAGGCTTCGATCGCCCGGATCGCCCGGCACTCCGGCGGGCTGGCTGTCGTGTTCATCGACCTCGACAACTTCAAGTCGGTGAACGACTCGTTCGGGCATGGTTCCGGGGATGAGCTCTTGACCGCCGTGGCCCGACGACTGTCCAACGAAATGCGGCCCGAGGACATCATCACCCGGTTCGGTGGGGACGAGTTCGTGGCCCTCTTCCAGGATCTTGCCGATCCGATCGTCGAAGCAGAAGCGCTGGCCCGCCGGCTGCAAGCTGTCATCGCCGAGCCGATCATCATCTCCGGTGAACCTCTGTACATGACCGCCAGCATCGGGGTGGCCGTCGCCACCGACTCCGATCACAGCCCCGAGGACGTCCTCGCTCAGGCGGACATGACGATGTATGGCGTGAAGCGGGCCGGACGCAATCAGGTCTCGGTGGTCCACCTGGGCCGCAACGGGCTCACGGCGGCATTCGCCATGGCCAGTGAGTTGCACGTGGCGTTGGAGCATCGCGATCTACACCTCGCCTACCAGCCGGTATTCGACGCCGGCGATCGTCATCTGGTCGGATTCGAAGCCCTCTGCCGTTGGGACCATGACGAACGAGGTGCCATCTCTCCGGTCGACTTCATCCCCGTGGCCGAGGAGTCCGGCCTCATGCCGTCCCTCGGGGCCTGGGTGCTCAGCGAGGCCTGCCGCCAGGCGGTCGCCTGGAATCCGCTTCTCGGGGACAATTTGTCGATGGCCGTCAACGTGTCGGGGCGCCAGCTCGCCGATCCCGAGTTCGTGACCCTGGTGTCGGACGCACTGTCGGCGACCGGCATCCGACCCGGAGCACTGATCCTGGAGATCACCGAGAGCATCCTGCTCGGCGAGCATGCCAGTTACGAGTCCGTGCTGGGCGATCTGAAGGAGCTCGGGGTCCGCCTGTCCATCGACGACTTCGGCACCGGATACTCGTCGTTGGCCTATCTGCGCCGGTTCCCGGTCGATCAGCTCAAGGTGGACCGTGGATTCGTCCAGGACGTGGCTCAGCACGGTGACACGAGGATCATCGGTGCCGTGGTCCGCCTGGCCCACGACCTCGGCCTGGAAGTCGTCGCCGAAGGGGTGGAGACCGAGACCGAGCTCTCGATCGTCCGGAAGCTCGAGTGCGATTCCATGCAGGGATTCCTCCTCGGCTATCCGCTCGAGCCGGCGCTCGTCGAGGAGACCTTCGCGCTGGATCACCAGCTGTCGGCCATCTGAACCGGCGGACGTTCACGGAGCCCGGTCGGGCGGCTACGACAAACCGAGACGATCCGAGATCAACGAGATGTAGTCGATGTGAGCCTCGACCGAATCCAGGCCCAGGCCCATCGTGACCACTGAGACGTGCGTCCCGCCAGCAGTGCGCCACGCCTCGGCCTCTCTCGTGAGTTCGCCCAGATCACCACCACTGAGCGCCACGTAGTCGCCGCCGAAGGATTCAGCTGGCTTACCGAGACGGGCAACACGCTCACGTAGCCCTGTCCAGCCATCGATCGCGCTCTCGACACCACCACCGAAGAAGATGAACCCGTCGGCGAGCCGGGCGGCCCGATCTAGCGCCTTCTCGCTCGACCCGCCGAGCCAGATCGGAATTGAACCCGAAGGCCTGGGCACGAGTGCCGCCCGGTCAACTCGGTCGAAGCGACCCGAGAAGTCGACGACGCGCCCGGTGAACAGATGCCGGAGCAACTCGATCTGCTCCTCCTGGCGGGCCCCACGGGTGTGGAAGTCCTGCCCGAGGGCCTCGTACTCGACATGGTTCCAGCCGATTCCCACACCGAGCCGCAGCCGACCCCCGGAAAAGAGGTCGACGTCGGCAGCTTGGCGAGCCACAAGCGCAGTCTGGCGCTGCGGAAGGACCAGGATCCCGGTGGTGAATCGGATCCGGTCGGTGATGCCCGCCAGGTAGGCGAACATCACGAACGGGTCATGAAACGGATCGCGCTCGGAATAGGGGCCCGAAAGTGCCGGCGATCGATCAGCATGAACGGCGCCGAGAACATGTTCGTAGGCAAGAAGATGATCGAATCCGAGTGCTTCGACCGCCTCCGCAAACCGGCGAACACCGGTGGGGTCCCCGCGCAGCTCGGTCTGGGGGTACGCGACACCAATCTCCATGGGCCACAGCCTTTCACGGACGGATCCACCTGCCCCACGATTGCGGCCGCCCCTCGGCAACTCCCAGGGCAGGTACTACGGATCAACGGCAAGTGCATCGAGATCGAACTCGTCGCCCTGAATGCCTTGACAGCTATATACCACTCTGGTTATATAGCTGAGTGAACACCCTGATCGCCTTCGATGTCCTCGCCGAACCGAGCCGTCGCGCCATCCTCGACCTTCTCCGTGACGGGGAACGACCGGTCGGCGAGCTGGTCGATCATCTCTCCCTGAGCCAGCCGGCGGTGTCGAAGCATCTCCGCGTGCTCAAAGACGCCGGCATGGTCGATGTCCGTGCCGAGGGCCAGCGCCGCCTCTACCGGATCAGTCCCGGACCTCTGGAAGCGCTCGACGACTGGCTCGCCCCCTATCGCACCTTCTGGATCGCCCATCTGGATCGTTTGGAATCCCACCTGGAACAGCAGAGGAGACCATGACCGACGCCGTCATCCTCACCGGAGCGGAGCGACCGAGCATCCGATTGGAGCGATTGCTGGTCGATCCCCCCTCCGTCGTCTGGTCGGCACTGACCGACCGGGAGCAGCTGCGGAGCTGGTTCCCCTGCGATGTGGTCGTGGCCGGCGGCGAATGGAGGGTGGGAGCCGAGATCGCCTTCCACTTCGGAGTGGAGATGGACGGGACCGTACTCACCGGTGAGGTCCTCGTCTCCGACGAGCCTCGTTCACTTTCGTTCAGTTGGGGCGAAGAGATCCTGCGGTTCGAGCTGACCGAGTCCGACGGTGGGACCCGCCTGGTGATGTTCGACCAGCTTCCGCCATCGGCTGCCGCCCGCAACGCCGCCGGCTGGGATGTCTGCCTGGATCGTCTGGCAGGGATCACCGCGGCCCCCGATTTCTGGCAACGCCGGTTCGACCTCTACTCGACGTCGTTCGAGCCCGAACTCGGCCCACAGGTAGGGCCACCCACAGGTCACGACGGCGAGTAGTTGGCACGGGATGGTGATCCCGCTCTATGGCCCTCTATAAGGAACGGGCTATAGACGAGGACGGGCTCAAGCACCCATCGGCATCCGCCGGCTGTGCATGGCCGCTCCGTAGGTACCGGCGGGACACGAACGGTGAGGCCATCGCACTCATCAGGGCGCTGTAGTTCACTCCGAATCGGATCTCCGAACCCACTTCGGGAACGCTCACTCCGCTGTTGAGGACCAGATGGTCGCTGCTGGATCCCAGAAGGTCGAATTCCGGAGGGGCGACTATTCCGTCGGTGTCGAGGTCCTGGCGGCCCAGTGCCACGATCACCTGGTGGCCCTGACGTCGAACCGGTTGGCGATATTCCCGGGTCCCGAACGCGGTCTGACCTCTGGTCCCTCGAGGTTGGCAGGGCTTCAACTTGGACTCGATCACCTCACCTACGATCGATACGGCTTCACTGTGCAGACCCTCGAGGACCGAGCGCTGGATCGGCTCCCGACCGAGGAGGATCGATTCACCGAGGCGAAGTTGGTTGACGCGACCGATGTCGACCTGTGAACCGAGAGCCCACGGGAGATTGGCCGAATTGCCGCCCGAGACGATGTCGAGGTGGATCCCGAAGGTCACCTCGACCAGAGCGGCGAGAGCGGACAGTTCGGCCATGTTCGAGTTGTCGGGGATCGCGCCGCTCTGGCATGCCAGGTTGGTCCCGATGCCCCGCAGCTCGATCCCCGGGAACCGCAGCGCCGTGCGGACCGTGTCCACCAGGTCGCCGGGCATGATCCCCTCGCGCAGGTCGCCCAGTTCGACCATGAGCACGATGCCATGGGACTTCCCCTGCCTGCCGGCCGAGCGCGCCAGCCGATCGATGACGTCGATCTCGGTGTTGAGGCTCACGTCAACGCCGGCGACAACGCGGTCGGCCTGGCTGATCATCGGTGAACGGATCAGCATGATCGGAGCCGTGATCCCTGCCCGCCTCAAGGATTCGACGTTCTCGATGCGGGATTCACCGAGCGAGGCAACACCGGCGGCAAGGAGCTCGCGTGCGACCTCGGGGGAGCCCATCGTGGCCTTCGTCACCCCACAGACCTCGATCCCCAGTGGTTCGAGTCTCTGGACGAGGACCCGGGCGTTGTGCCCGATGAGATCGAGATCGATCTCCAACCTCGGTGCGGTCACGATGCCCGGGCGACCGGCTTCCGGTCGAGCTCGGGGAAGGCGCTCACCACCATCTCGACGAGTCGTTCCGCCGGTCGGGTGAGTGCGTCGGTGGCCGGAATCCCCAATTCCAGCTCGTACAACGTGATGGCGGCGGTGATCTCGGCGTCGCTCATGTTCTCGTGGTTGATGGTCAATCCGATCACCTTGGTGTCGGCGAAGGTCTGGATGAGATTGATCTCGCTGGCCGGATTCGGGGTGGGGACGTCGGCGAAGTCACCGAGCTTCCGTCGTGCCGGAGCGTGCTGCAGGATCACACCGTTGGGCCGGCCTCCCCGGAGGATGAAGGTGGAGCTGAGATACGCCGGGTGGCTGAGCGCCCCTTGGCCCTCGATGACGATGACGTCCGGCTGCTCGCCTTCGAATGCGTCCAGGACCGCCGCCTCCATCTCTCCCGAGCAGAACTGGCACGGAATGGCGTCGAGCGCCACACCGTAACGGGCCCCCTGGATGAGTCCGGTCTGTCCGGTCCCCACCAGGACGGCCTTGATGCCATTGTCGTTGAGTGCCTTGGTCAGGATGGTGGCGGTGGTCCGCTTTCCGATGGCGCCGTCGGTACCGAGCACGGCGATTCTCGGGCAGGTGACCTCGGCGATCCTGCCGCTGAACATCCGGAGATCCTTCTTGTCCCGCGGCCGGCGCACGTCGAGGATGGTCACCCCGAATTCGGCAGCAGCCGCGGCGAACTCCGGATCTTCATTGAGGAACTCGTGCAGTCCGTTGACGATGCTCATCCGTCGCTCCATGGCACCGAGGAGCACCTGGCGTTCGACGGGCGAGAGCATTCCGCTCGTAGGAGCGACGCCGAAGATCAGGAAGTCCGGGGTGAGCCCGTGGAGCCGGATCGCCTCGGTCAGGTCCGACACGACAGGAATGCCATTGGGCTTCTCGCCGAGGAGCACTCCGGTGTCACCTCCCGCCTGGTGACTGTCGATGACCGACAGGATCCTGTAGCGCTCGGAATGGCGGACGAGACCGTTGGCCGTCTTGCCATCGGCCTGGCCGAAGTTGGCCTCGCAGTAGACGACAGCTGTCGGACGCGGGTCGGACAACGAACCGGGTGGGCGCGACGAAGGCGCGTGATTGTCGGGGGCGTAGGACATGGATCTCCTCGAGACGAGCTCAGAGGAGGCGACAAGGTGAACCCGATCGGATGGAACGGAGTCAACGGGAGTCCCCGCTCAGCGTGAACGGCCAGCCTACCGGACATCGGGTTCGGATGACCCGCAGACTGTCTCTGCTCCCATTTTGCGCCTGATCAGCCCGCAGGCCGAAGGGGCCTGCGGAGCCTCACCGAGATTCACAGCACCGTCAAGGAAAGAGTGGCAGTGGCCACGAGGTGATGCTTGGGCGTTGAATCGGTCACCTTCACCACGATCGGATAGGTCCCGGGGACCGCTTTGCGACTGGTGGTACCGGAGAGCTGCCCGGTCAGACTGAGTTTGAGTCCCTTGGGTAGAACCGTCGGGGTCGTCCACTTGTACGGCCCGGTGCCTCCGAGCACCACCAACGATTGCGCATAGGGGGAGCCGGGTGTGGCCGCCGGTAATGCAGTGGTCGCCACTTGCATTGCGACCACCGTCAGGGTGAACACCTGGGTTGCGTTCGGATGCGCTCCATTGGTGGCGTTGAGCGTCAGTCGGTGTATACCCGGGGCCACCGGCGTGCCGGAAATGAGCCCGGTTGTCCGATCAAGAGTGAGCCCGGAGGGAAGTGCCGGAGACACGCTGAACGTAGGCGCCGGCGGCCCGATCGCACTGACCGTGAATCCGCCGGGGACACCGACCACGAACGTGGCGCTGTCGGCAGACGTGAACGTCGGAGGAGATGGCGGAGAAACGGTGAGTTCAAACGACTGGTCCGCGCCGGGGCTCAGTCCATTGGATGCCTGGATCTGAATGGGGAAGGTTCCGCTCTCGGTCGGATCGCCGCTCAGGGTTGCTGTTCCATCGGGTCCATCGATGAAGGTGACTCCCGACGGCAGCGCGCCGACCTCGACAATCGTGGGAATCGGGTAGCCGGTGGTGGTCACCGTAAATGAGCCCACTGATCCGGCGAGGAACGCCGCCGCGTCCGGCGAGGTCACCGCCGGAGGGGCGTCCGCCGGGACGATGGCCAGGGAAACAGCCGTCTGACTGCTACTGAAATGGATGTCTCCGCTGTAGGTCGCGGTCACCTGGTCGGTGCCCACCGGTGCATTTGTCGACTGGCACTGCGCCGTCGATGCCACCAGGGTGGTGGTGCAGAGCACATCGGAGCCCACCGAGAAGGTGACGTTCCGGTCAGGAACAGAGGCGATGGCCGACTCGGATGTCGCCACCGCGGCCGTATAGGTGACCGGCTGTCCGACTGTGGCCGTGGGCACACTGGTGGCCGCAGTCACCGAAGTGGTGTCGACATACATCGTATGGATGGCGCCGTTCGTTTCCGCGGCTTCACAGAACGTCGTCGACGGACAGGAGACCGCGTTGACATTCAGACTGCCGATGGTTTGACCGGGCGTCCAGTTGACCCCGTTGAAGACCACGGTCGAGCCGATGCTACCGACACCGACACAGAACGTGGACGACGCGCAGGAGACATTGAAGAGGCCCATTGCGAATCCATGGACCGTGTTCACTACCGGGTCGAGCGTCCAGACACCGCTCTGATAGCTGATCCCGTCGCCCGAACTGTCTACGGCAACGCAGAACCCATCTGATGGGCAGGAAACCGCCTCCACCACCGTGTCGACGCCAGGGTTCACTATCGCCGATTCTTCAGTCCAGCTGGCCCCATTGAAGGTATACGCATCACCGTTTTGGTCGAAAGCGGCGCAGAAGTCTGCCGACGAGCAGGAAACGGTGGTGAGCTCAGAGGTCGAGATGGGAACCGGAGTGCTCCAGTTCGTCCCGTCGAACGTCGTCTCATCGGTGCCGCCGACCTGGACGCAGAACGTCTGGCTGGCGCACGAGACTTTCGACGAATAGCCGTTTCCGATCCACCCGGAGGCGCTCCAGTCGGTGCCGTCATAGACGAGCGTATGCCCCGAATAGTCCGTTGCGACGCAGAAGTCGGACGAGACACAGGACACGGAGTCCATGAAGATTTCGTCTGGCATGGTCACCGCGGGTTCGCTCCAGGTCGAACCGTCATAGGTCAGATAGTCACCATTCGTATCCACGGCCATGCAGAACGACTGCGACACGCAGGACAGGTCGAGGGACGCATTGTCGATTACCTGTCGAGCGCTTGTCGTCCACGTTCCAAAGTTGTCATACCAGACGTTTCCGCCGTCATCCACCGCGGCACAGAAGGTCGCGTCAGAACAGGAGATCGCAAGACTCGGTCCTCCCTCGGTTCCACTGACCGGCTCGAGTGGGCTCGGGCCGTCCGTCCATGTCGATCCGCCAAGCGTGGCGATGTCGCTATGGACGTCCGATGCCACGCAAGACGTCGCCGACACGCAGGAGATCGAAGTCGAGGAGAGGTTGGTGAACACCGGCTCGGACGTCCATGCACCGTTGTCGAAGGTCCATGCAGACCCGTCGGAGTCCATGGCTGTGCAAGTCGATGCGTCAGGACAGGACACCACCGTCAACAGGTCGAATTCCGGGAGCGCAGGTGCCACGCTCGTCCACGAGATTCCGTTCCAGAGCTCTGCGCCCGCCCCCACGGCCATGCACCACGATTCCGATTGACAGGACACCGCGGGGTACTCCGACGAAGCGGACAGTGGCACGGACTGGCTCCAGGTGGTGCCATCGAGGACATAGGCCGTGCTCGTCTCGGGGGATCCGTCAAAGTTGCCCATGGCCACACAGAACGAGTCGGACGCGCAGGACACCGAAGTGAGGAATCCGTTCAAGCCAGCGATCGCAGGCAGCTGAGACCACTGCTGTCCATTGAATAGATAGGCCCCGGCTGGACCAACGGCCACACAGTAGGTCGTAGTCGCGCATGAGACGGAGAACAGGTCGTTCATCGGGTCAAGCTCCTGAGGCGTGCCCCAAGAATTGCCGTTGAAGACAATTCCGTCTGCACCCCCGTACGACCATTCGCCTACTGCGACACAAAATGAGAACGAGGTGCAGGACACCGCCCTCACGGGAAATCCGCCGTTTATCACCGGGACTCCAGTCCACGTCGTGTCAGGTTGGGGAGCCGATGCTTGCGCCGACTGAGGTGATGCCCCAACGACAAATAGTGCCGAAATCAACACGATGACCAACGCCAGTGTGCCCCGCCAGGTAGACCTCATCACTCCAAAGATACCGTTGGGTCTGTCGTTACCACTAGGGGCGATTTGGGCCACATCTGTAGCAACTCATGCTGTTCTGCCGTGTTTGCCACCTGCACCGCCGGCCGCTGCCCGACCGGTAGCCACCATCCGAAGCCACCGGTTCCGCACGGGGTCAATCCCGCGCCAGTGCTTCTTCCATGTCGTCGGCGAGCCCCGGGTTCCGGTACGCCCCCGGTCGGCGCAGGGCGGCCAGGACCTGGCTCTGGGAGACGGGATCCTTGTCCTGGCTCATCTTGATCTTGCAGACGAACCGGGTGATCGGCAGCCGGATGCCCACCGTGCCCTGGGCCACCGGGCGGCCCCACTCCGGGTCGAGGTACATCGGTTGGTCGACGTGACGTTCGAAGTTGGCGACCAGCCGGCCCAGCACCTCCAGGTTCTCCTCCGGCTCGAGGATCTGCGGGACTCCGTAGCAGTGGGCGGCGCTGAAGTTCCAGGTCGGCGCCCGGATCGCACCCGGGGCGTACCAACTGGGCGATATGTAGCCATTGCGCCCCTGGATGATGAGCAGGATCTCCCCGTCACCGAATCCATGGATGGTCTCATCGGGACGCCCGACGTGAGTGAGGACCGCCAATCCCTCGGCCCGGTCGTCCAGCAGGATCGGGTAGTGCGAGGCGACCAACTCACCCTGGTTATTGCTGACTAGGGTGCCCCACGGGTTCTCGCGGATGAGCCGACGGACCACGTCCGGATCCTCTGATGCATGAAGGACATTGGGTCGCACGACCGCCCATTGTGGCATGGCCCGATGGACCGAGGGCAGGCTCGGGATGCACCGGGCGGCGCTATCCCCGGTAGTAGGTCCCGTCGCAGCGGAAGCCGTTGGTGGAGCTGTTCACCGGCGGATCGTCCAGGCGCTGGAACGTCCCGTTGACCACCTGGCCCAGTATGTAACAGTCGATCGGGACCTTGCCGGCCGGATTGCTGACCGGGATGAGGTTGCCACTCTGGAATGCCGTGATCTTCCGTAGGGCGGCCAGGAGCGAGCCCCGGCTGGGGTCGGTCCCGGCGTTGCGCAACGCATCGACGAACAGTTCGCCGCACAGCCACCCGGTCAGGGTGAAGAAGTCGGGAGTGAACCCGGGCGAGGCCTTCTGCACCCAGTCGTTGAACGTGGTGATCGTCGGGATCTCGGCCGCATCCTCCCCCAAGTAGAGCGAGGCCCCCTGCTCCAGGTAGGAGCCGTCCACCGCGGCAGCCCCACCCGAGTTGGGGATGAGCTGCGAGCTGTAGGAGGCGGCGCCCAGCACCACCACCGGGTGGAAGTTCTGCTGGTCGAGATCACGGAAGATGGCCGACGCGTAGTTCTGGGGCTCCTGCTCGAGGAACAGGATCTGGACCCCGGCGTTCTTCATGGCCACCACCTGCTCGGTGAAGTCGGTGGTCGTCGCCGGCAATGCCGGGTCGAGGAGGACGGTGTAGCCCAGATGCTGCATGGTCAGTTTCTCGTTGGCCCAGATCAGCTCGGTGGAGGGGAGGTTGGCGATGATCGTGGCCGTGTGGGCGATCTTCGTCGGAAACCTCTGCTTGAAGTACAGGAGTGGGCCGGTCGGCCAGCCATTCGATGCCGGCTCGGGGCTGAAGTTGTTCGGGCAGCTTCTCCGTCGCCGGATCGAGCGATCCCGTCACATCGGGAAAACCCGGGTTGGCTGCGATCACCGGCTCGCTGAAGCTGTCCTCGAGCGACAGACCGCCCACGTTGGCGAAGTCGTTCTGGACGTCGTTCTGAACCTGCTGCTTGTTGAGCGCCCCTTGGAACCGGTCGTCCGAACTCGACACCAAGATCTTCCGCCCGTTGACACCGCCACGAGAGTTCACGTAGTCGGCATAGGCTTCGGTGCCGACCACCCCCCCGGTGAACAGGCCGGCCAGCTGGGTGGTCACGTTGCCGACGGTGACCGTGGTCGGTGTCACCCCGGTGTGATCCTGGAAGGCGGCCGGGGGGATCGGGGATGTCCCCGAGCTCGCATCGGCGGCCGAGTTCGGGTTGGTGGTGGAGCACGAGGCCAGCAGACCGGCGAGTAGGACCAGACTCAGCGCTACTGCAGAGATCGGTGCCCGCCGCACCCCTGCCCGCCGCACCCCTGCCCGCCCCACCCCACGGCACCCATGCGCACGTCGGATCATGTTCCCCCCCGGGATGTGATTCGTGGCCTGGCCGGTGGAACGAGAATGCGCCCGGTCCGCCGACCAAGGAAACTTATCCGCCAATCCGGCGCCGCGCTCGGGACGGAATGCCGACGACGAGATGGTCGCCCGGTGCCCGTCAGACGTCGAAGTGGCTCTGCTCGCCTATTTCGTACACATCGCTGGCCCGGCCGACCAGGAGTGGGTCGAGCAGTCCGATCTGCTCCAGGTCCTTTCCGGTGTACGGCATCAGGTGAAGGACGTAGCGGAGCGCGTTGAGCCGGGCCCGCTTCTTGTCGTTCGACTTGATCACCGTCCAGCGGGCCTCGTCGATGTCGGTGGTCTGGAACATGGCGTCCTTGGCCTCGGTGTAGGCGTCCCACCGCCCGAGTGAGGCGACGTCGACCGGCGAGAGCTTCCACTGCTTCAGCGGGTGCCGCTCACGCTCCTGGAACCGGCGCCGCTGCTCGTCCTGGCTCACGGAGAACCAGAATTTGATCAGGTGGATACCACTACCGGTCAGGTCGCGCTCGAACTCGGGCGCCTGACGGAGGAACTCGGCGACCTCCTCGCTCGGTGGCGAATCCCATCACCCGCTCGACGCCGGCCCGGTTGTACCAGGACCGGTCGAAGAGCACGATCTCGCCCCTGGTGGGTAGGTGCTGGACATAGCGCTGGAGGTACCACTGACCGCGCTCGACCTCGGTCGGCTTCTCGAGGGCCACCACCCTGGCGCCCCGAGGATTGAGGTGTTCCATGAACCGTTTGATCGTCCCACCCTTGCCGGCCGCGTCCCGTCCCTCGAACAGGATCACGACCCGCTGGCCGGTCTCCTTCACCCAGGCCTGCAGCTTCAGCAGCTCCACCTGCAGGTGATACTTCTTCGCCTCGTACTCCTTGCGGGACATCAGGCTGCTTGTACGGGTAGACGCCCGACTGCCAGGAATCGACCATCTTGTCGTCGGCGCTCATCGGCGGTGTCCCGTACATCGGGTCATCCTGCGCGAGGATGACCCGGCGCAGGGCCGGCAGCTCGTCGGGCGAGGTCCCGGCGATGATGTCGTTGAGCCACTGCGCCACCGCCTTGCGGTCCTCGGGCGCAGCCCCGGACGATCACGTCGTGGACGGCGTGCATCCGTTCGGCCACCGAGTCGTCGATGGCACCGCCCACCACATAGCGCTCGATCCCTTCGGCGCTCAGGTCCCGGGAGTCGTCACCGTCGCTACCGTGGGATCCACCGGCTCAGTCGGCACCGGGCACCGATCCCGTCTGGTGGCGCACGAGATGGTGGAGGTCGGCTGCCTCGAGCCGGGCCGGCTCCGTTCCCTCGAGGAACTCGAGGAGCACCCGGAGGAATCGCTCCGGGGTCTCCACGTGGGGGAAGTGACCGGCGTCGGCGATGACCTCGATGCGGCTCCCGGCGATCGCCTCGTGGGCCGCATAGGCGTGGGCCACCGGGATGATGGTGTCCTGCTCGCCCCAGATGATCAGGGTCGGCAGACGGGCCGCCAGGTACAGCCGGTCCCCGGCGTTGACCGTCTGGCCGCCGGGGTCGATCACGGAACGCAGCGTCCTGACGAATGCCGGACGGTTCTCGGACTCGGTGAGCGAGACGTAGGCGCTCCACATCTCGGCCAGACGGCCGAGTCGCACACCGCGCTGGTGAAGCTGTCGACTGATCCGGTTCCCTCCGTCCCGAACGAACGACGGGAAGAGCAACGGCATCAGATACTCGGTGCCGGGAAGCGTCATGAACCGGAGCATCCAGCTCACCTCCCGACCGAGGCCCCCGCTGTCCACCAGCACCAGTCGCTCGCAGCACTCGGGGTGCTGGTAGGCCAGTTGCAGTGCCACCCCGCCGCCGAACGACTGGCCGACGACCGAGGCCCGTTCCATGCCCAGGGCCCCCAGCAGATCGCGCATCGCGCTGGCGTAGGCGCCCAGTGAGTAGTCCCCGAGCGGCTTGTCCGAGCGCCCATGGCCGATCAGGTCGGGGGCCACCACCGTGTACCGCTCGGCCAGGGTCGGCATGACCTCCCGCCACGCCGCCGAACTGCCGGCGATGCCGTGGATCAGCAGGAGCACAGGCCCGTCGCCGGCCATCCGGTACCCCACGGCGTGGCCGTGGATGGAGACGTGCCGCAGGTCGAAGTCCATGAGGGCAGTCTCCCGCGGACGGGACCGGGTGTGCAGCGCCTGTCCGGAGAGCGTCAAGAAGGCTTGAACCCGCGAGAACGCGTTGCAGCGCTACGATGGAACCCGCTGGTCACGGCACATTCGGCCGGAACACCAGCCGGGGAGGGGACTCATGAGACAGGTCACACAGATCGGTGCGCCATCACGCGCGCTGCTCTACACCGAGCCGACCCGGGCCTCCCTCGAGTTCGCCACCTTCCTCGCCTGCACCCCGATCCTGCGGCGGGCGCCTCACGGTGACGGCCACACCGTCCTGGTGCTGCCCGGATTCCTGGCCGACGACCACTCGACCGTGCCCTTGCGCACCTATCTCGGGTCGCTCGGCCACCACACCTACGGCTGGGGGCTCGGCCGTAACGTCGGCCCGACCACCGAGATCATGGAGGGCATGGAGGCCCTGGCCGACCGGCTGGCCACCTCGGCCGGCGGTCCGATCACCATCGTCGGCTGGAGCCTCGGCGGGATGTACGCGCGGGGTCTCGGCCAGCTGCATCCCGAGCTCGTCCGCCAGATCGTCACCTTGGGCAGCCCCTTCCGCAGCGACCAACCCATCGGCAGCCACGCCGCCCGCAGCTTCGAGCGCTTCGCCCACCTGCATGTTCCCGAGTCCGAGCTACCCGATGTCGATGCCGACCGGAATCAGTTGGCCATGCCCGTCACCGCCGTCTACACCAAGGCCGACGGCGTGGTCGCCTGGCAGACCTGCATCCAGGAGGACGGGGAGCGGCGCGAGAACGTCGAAGTCCGGGGCAGTCACTGCGGACTGGGGCACAACCCGGCGGCCCTGTGGGTGGTGGCCGACCGCCTGGCCCAGCCGGCCGGGACCTGGACCCCGTTCACCCCGCCCGCACTGGTCCGCCACCTCTATCCGACCCCGGCGCCGGCGTCCATGGCCGCCTGAGGCGGCGAACCGGTCAGCCGGCGACGAGCAACTCGGCCAGGCCCTTCTCCACGCCCCGGCACAACACATCGATGTCGGGAGCGGCGTCGTAGTCGCCGGTGACCCCGAAGTTGACCTGGCCGTCGTAGGAGAAGATGGCCACCGTCACCCGCATCTGCGCTCCCAGGGGCACGAACGGGAATGCCTGCAGCATCCGCCGGCCCAGCACGTAGAGCGGTACCTGCGGACCGGGCACATTGGTGGTCACCGTATTGATATTGCGCTGTGACCCTTTGGTGGCGATGCGGCCGCCCAGGGCCAGCAGGAGTGGAGGGGCGAACCCGGAAAGTGAGGTCAGCGCCTCTCCGGCCAACGCCGCCCGGGAGTCCTTGAGCCCGGCCATCTGCCCACTGATCGCCTGCAGCCTCTCGAGCGGATCGGCCACGTTGACCGGGAGCTCGGCGAACATGGCCGACACTTTGTTGTCGAGGACGCCGTCACCGACGGCGACACCCCGCTGGTCCCGGGGACGGACCGACACCGGGACCATGGTGCGGACCACCCGGTCGGCCGACTCGCCGCGGGATAGCAGTAGCTCCCGGAATCCGGCGGCAATGCACGCCAGCACCACATCGTTGAACGTCCCTCCATGTTCCCTGCGCACGGCGCGAACGTCCTCGACCGAGGTCGACGCCCAGCACCACTGCCGGTGGGGCCCGATGGGCCCGTTGAGAGAGGACGCCGGTGTGCGTCGGACCATGCCCAACATGGAGGACATCCCCCTGCCGACCGTAAGCATCTGGCTGGCGGCACTGCGGGGGACCCTCAGGGCGGAACGGGCGGCGCGGAACTGCTCGTAGGGGCTCCTCGCCATGTCGGCCACCGCCCCCACGGCCAGGCCCAGCCGGCTCGGCCCGGGCTGCGGATCCCACTCGACCGGCTCGGGCGGGGTGACATCGGGACCGCTGTCCATGATCACCGACAGCAGCTCCGTGCCCGATACCCCGTCCACCATGCAGTGGTGGGTCTTCGACGCCATGGCCCACCGGTCGCCCTCGAGCCCGTCCACCATCCAGATCTCCCACAGGGGTTTGGACCGGTCGAGTTGCTGGGACATGACCCGGCCCACCAGACGGCGGAGCTCGGCCTCGCCCCCCGGTTCCGGCAGTGCCGTATGGCGCACGTGGTACTCGATGTTGAAGTGGGAGTCGTCGACCCACACCGGTCGGCCGAGATCGGCGGGCACCCGCTCGATCACCTGGCGGTACCTGGGGACGTGTCGCAACTTGCCGGCGATCATGGCGACCAGGTCGTCGTAGCGAGGGGCCGGTCCCTCGAAGATGCCGATGGACGCGATGTGCATGTGGCTCACCCCGTCCTCGATCGCCAGGAACGAGGAGTCCAGCGGACTCAGCCGGTCGTGCACGATTTCGACGCTACACCCCGCCCTGTCGGCTCACCCCGGCCGCCGGGCCCTGGGATGTCCCCCGGCTCAGTCGGCCCGATCGACCGCCGCCCCATCCGCCATTCGATCCTCCGCCACTGCATCGAAGGTGTCGTACTCCGCCAGGGTGTCTTCGGCGAACTCGAACTCGAGCAGTCCGGCCTCACCCCAGGCCCGACGGAGATAGCCGTCGTTGGCGTCGAGGAGGCCGAGCCGACGGACGTTCGGCACCAGCTTGGCGAAGAACCCGTTCTGGAAGCTCTGGAAGGGTGAGGACTGCATGCTGGCGGCGGCCTCGAGTACGAACGGCACCACAGTCTCGACCGGGACTCCCATACGGTTCCACACCTCGGGCGTGGTCGACCGGGCCCGGGAGTTCACCGTGTGCTCGAGAAGGAACTCCTGGCGGTCCTTCAGCTCGGCTGAAGACAGGTGTTCGTAGTACTCCCCCAGCGACAGGATCCCGAAAGCGACGTGGCGGGCCTCGTCGGCCATGACGTAGCGCAGCAGCTTCTTCAGCAAGGGCTCGGAGGTGCGCCGGGCCATGTCGCCGAATGCCGCCAGTGCGAGTGACTCGATCACGATCTGCATACCGAGGTAGGCGATGTCCCACCGGCTGTCCTCGAGGAGTCCGGTGATCTGCGCCTCGAGTTGGGGATTCATCGGGTAGGCGTCGCCCACCTTCTCGTCGATGTAGCGGGCGAACACTTCGGTGTGGCGGGCCTCGTCCATGGTCTGGGTGGCGGCGTAGTACTTGGCGTCGATCCATGGGACGGTGTCCACGATCTTGGCCGCCGTCATCATCGCCCCCTGCTCGCCGTGCATGAACTGGCTGAGTAGTGCGGTGAACATCTCGACACCGAGCTTGCGCAATTCCGCGTCTCCCCAGGACGCGATGGGCGAGCCCGGCAGCTTGGTGACGGCGCGCATCAGCTGGAGGTTGGGAGCGTCGAGGTCGACGAGTGACTCGGGGTCGACTTCGATCGACCAGTCGAGGTCGGAGACACTCGCCCACTGTGACTGGGCGGCCTTGTTGTAGAGGGTGACCAGTTGAGGCCGGGTCCGCTCGTACTGCCAGGTGTAGATGCTCTGGCAGTTGTCGTCGATCACCTTGCAGGTGGCGTCTACTTCGGCGCGGTCCGGAAGTGCGGTGGTCATCAGCGTCCTTCCCGGTCGGCTCCCCCGCCGACGTGCCGAGTGTCCCGGCCCCGGTGGGCCGAGGCGTGCATCGAGCCGATCCTACGACCCGCCCTGGGGCCTGCGTCGCCGCACGATCCCGGGACCGGGCCCCGGGGAGTCGTACCCATCCCCCGTACATCCAATCTGCAGTTATAGGAGTACGGTGGAGGCAGGGAAGGGGGCTGACCATGTCCGACAAGTCTCCCCGCAAGAACACCTCCAAGAAGTCCGGCAAGACGCTCAAAGAGAAGCGCCAGGCCAAGAAGGATAAGGAGACTGGCCCCAAGCCGCTCGTCCGCTGAGTGGAACAGGCTGACCTCGCCACTTCGACCGGATGACCCGGGAGGCCACCCGAACGGCCTCCATCGTCATGATCGATCCGAGCTCTCTCCTCCAACCGACCCGACCGTAGGCCGGCCACCATTCCGCATCCCACCGAAAGACGCATGCAGACCCCACCTGCCGTACCCCTGATGGCGACCTCATCCCGCGCCGATTTCGCCGAGTTGTCCCGCAGAGTGCGCGCCGATGGACTCTTCCGGCGACGGGGTGGCTACTACGCGGTGAGCATCCCGGTCACGATCGGGGCCCTCGTCCTGCTGGCCGCGGTGGTCGTGGTCCTCCGCAACAGCTGGTGGAGTCTCGTGGTCGCGGTGGCCATGGCGTTCGTCATGGCTCAGATCAGCTTCATCGGTCACGACGCCGGCCATCGCCAGGTATGGGCCCGTCGCCGCGGGAACGACGCCCTTGGCCTGCTGCTGGCCAACCTGCTGAGCGGATTCAGTTTCGGCTGGTGGCTCACCAAGCACACCCGGCACCACGCCCAGACCAACGACGACGGCAAGGACCCGGACATCGTGGCCGGTGCCCTCGTCTACACACCGCGTCAGGTCGATGTGCGGGGGCGATTCGGCCGGCGCATGGCCCGCACCCAGCAGGTCACGGTGGTGCCCCTCCTCTTCCTCGAGGCGGTCAACCTGCACATCGCCAGCATCATCGCCCTCCTCCGCCGGCGCGACCGGCCGGCGCTGATCGAAGCCGGGTTGCTCGTGGCTCACGCCGGCCTGTTCTTCGTGGCACCGTTCCTGGTCCTGCCGCCCCTGCGTGCCGCGCTGTTCGTAGTTCTCACCCAGGCCCTGTTCGGCTTCTACCTGGGTGCCAGCTTCCTGATCAACCATGTGGGCATGCCCTCCCCCATAGCCGGTGAGGAGCTCGGCTTCCTCCGGCGCCAGGTGCTGACCTCGCGCAACCTGTCGGGACCGCGCTTCACCGGCTACCTGTTCGGGGGGCTGGACAGCCAGATAGAGCACCACCTCTTTCCGACCATGCCCCGGGCCAACCTCCGGCGGGCCCGAGCCGTGGTCCGTCCGTTCTGCGCCGAATACGGGGTCGTCTACACCGAGCAGACTCCGTGGCACGCCTACCGGGATGTGCTCCGGCACCTCCGGGCCGTGGGCGCCGGCCGGCTGGCCGCCACTGCCGCATCATCCGACTGAACGCCGAAAGGCAATCCGGGAATAGCCCCGACGACGCGGGGTTGGACCAGGAGCGGTCGGATGGGGGACGCCGTGCGCACCTTCCGAGTTCGACGGAGACCCCGATGACCCAGGCGCCGATGCAGGAGGAACTGTCCGACAGGGACAAGAACCACGTACGGCGGTGGTGGATCCTGGCGGTGCTGGGCATCGCCCAGCTGATGGTCATCCTGGACAACACCATCGTCAACATCGCCCTCCCGACGGCCCAGCGTTCACTGCACTTCTCCAACGCCGACCGGCAGTGGGTGGTCACGGCCTACTCCCTGGCCTTCGGCAGCCTCCTTCTCCTCGGTGGTCGTATCGGAGACATCGTCGGCCGCAAGAGGGCGCTGCTGATCGGCCTGGTCGGATTCGCCTTTGCCTCCGCCCTGGGTGGCGCCTCGACCGGGTTCCCGATGCTGGTCGTGGCCCGCTCGATCCAAGGAGCGTTCGGCGCACTGTTGGCACCATCGGTACTGGCTCTGTTGGCCACCACCTTCGCCGACCCGTCCGAACGCAACAAGGCGTTCGCCATCTACGGGGCCATCGCCGGGGCCGGCGGCGCGTTGGGCCTGTTGCTCGGCGGCATACTCACCTCGTACGCCTCGTGGCGATGGACCCTCTTCGTCAACCTGGCCTTCGCCGCCATCGCCGCCACCGGCGCGTTGATGTGGCTCAAGAACGACCGGGCGGCCGACACCGACCCGCTCGACATCCCCGGGGTGATCCTCGTCACCGCGGGACTGTTCAGCATCGTCTTCGGTCTCTCCCACGCCGAGACAACTTCGTGGTCCGACCCGTACACGATCGCCTTCCTGATGGTCGGGGTGGCAATTCTGTGCGTCTTCGCCGTACTCGAGACCCGGGTCCGACACCCGCTGCTGCCACCCCGGGTGGTGCGCAACCGGACCCGCGGCGGCTCACTGCTGGCCATGCTCTTCGCCAGCATCGGGATCTTCGGCGTCTTCCTCTTCCTCACCTACTACCTGCAGGGCACCCTCGGGTTCAGCCCGGTGAAGACGGGGTTCGCCTTCTTGCCGATGGTCATCGCCCTGGCCGCCACGGCCCAGGTGTCCAACCGGGTCCTCCTGCCCAAAGTGGGGCCCAAGATCATCGTTCCGATCGGCCTCGGCATCGACGCCGTAGCCATGTTCGCCCTCCACCGGGTCAGCCTCCACAGTTCGTATACCGCCCACGTGTTCCCCTTTCTGGTCCTGCTCGGGCTGGGCTTCGGACTCAGCCTCGCCCCGTCGTTCAGCACCGGGACCCTGGGCCTCCTGCCATCCGACGCCGGCGTGGGGTCGGCCACACTGAACACCAGCCAACAGGTCGGTGGGTCGATCGGGACCGCTCTGTTGAACACGTTGGCCGCTGGTGCGGCCACCGCCTACCTGGTCGGTCGGATGCCCACACCGATGAACCTGCGGGCGGCGGCTCTGCACAGCTACACGACGGCCTTCCTGTGGTCGTCCGGCTTCTTCGTGGTGGGTGCCATCGCTGCCGGCCTGGTGTTCGCCAAGGGGAACCTGAGGCAGCTGGCCGGACCGACCGGCACCACGGAGGCACCGATACCCGTGCACGCCTGACCACGGGTCCACTCATGCGACCAGAAGTCGCTGAAGCTACGATGCGGAGCCAAAACCTGTCGGAGCGGAGGCGCGAGGGTGCAGCAGCTGACGTTGGCGGCCAGGGTCGTGCGTATCGAAGAGGATCCCCCACTGGCGCTCGACGCCGTCGACCTGACCGTGCGTGATCCGGAGCCACTGGTCGAGCGCTTCGATGAGATCTTCGCCTACATCGCCACCGTCGAAGGCGCCGTCCCCCAGAATGTCGCCGAGATCACCACACTGCTCCCCGACCTCGACGACCAGGATCTCCGGTTCCTGTCGGCGTGGTCGACACAGGAGTTGGCCCACGCCAGGGTGTTCGACGCGCTCCGCGCCCAGCTCGGGCTGGCTCCGTCCAGCGACGGGGTTCCGGCCTCGTCCGTGGCCCCGGACCCGGCCCGACCGAGGTTCTCCTTCCGGATCTTCGGCGCCCTGTCCGCCAGCGGTTGGTTCCAGGACGTCCTCAAACTGATCTACCTGTCGCGTGGGGCGATGCACGAGCACATGACCTACGACTGCTATCGCCACCTCGGAGCCCACTTCGCCTCGTTCGGCGAGGATGCACTGGTGCGTACCGTCACCGAACCGATCCGCCGTCAGGAGGCGGCCCACCTCGGCTACTACCGGCTCGCCGCATCCACCCACCGGCTCCGGCTGACACCGGCCCAGGTGGGACTGGCCCGCTGGATCACCGTGCACACCTATACGCCCGTCGGTACCGCCCCCTGCGGCAGGGGCCCGACCGGTCGGGTCTTCGCCGGACTGGCCGGAGACGACATGGACGCGGTGCTCGACGGCGTCGAGGCGGTGGCCGACCAGCTCCTCGGCGACGGGAGCCATCCCCTTCCCCACTTCGTCCACCGGTCGATGGATGGCTGTCTGGGGCGGCGCCCCCGGCCGCTTTCCCGGACGCTCTCCCGGATTGGGGACGCCGTCCCATGGCGATGACCGGTCACTGCTCGTCCTGCACCGGGTTCCTGCCCGACGGCGCCCGGTTCTGCCCCGCCTGCGGGCAGCCGGTCACCGGCATCGAGATGTCGGGGGCCCTCGAAGAGTCGATCGGCCAGGCCCTCAGCACCGAACTCCGCCACATCACCGTTGTCTTCTGCGACCTGGTCGGCTCGACCGAGCTCTCGTCGACCACCGATGCCGAGGAGTACAGCGACCTGATCCAGGCCTACCAGCAGCAGGCGGTGACCATCGTCCGTGAACTGGGCGGGGACGTCGAGGGCTACAGCGGCGACGGCATCCTGTTCCGGTTCGGATGGCCCCAGGCCCACGAGGACGACGCCGCCCTGGCCCTGACCGCCGCGCTCAATATCGTCGGCGCCGTCGGTCGCCTCGAAGAGAGCCGACGTCTGGTCATCCGGGTCGGTGTGCACAGCGGGCCGGTGGTCGTCGGCGTGCTGGGTGGAGCCGACCGGCCGGCCACCATGGCCGTCGGCGAGACCGTCAACGTGGCGGCCCGGCTGCAGGCGCTGGCCGAGCCGGGCACGGTCGTGGCCAGCGCCGCCGCCCTCGCCTCGGTCGAGGACGTGTTCAACGTCACTCCGCTCGGGCAGCTTCGGCTGCGCGGCGTCACCGAGCCGGTCGAAGGATTCCGGGTCGACGGATCGACCGGGTTCCGGGCGAGGACCGGATGGTCACTCCACCGCAGCGGACCGCTGATCGGCCGCGACGACGAGCTCCACGTGCTCACCCGCCTGTGGAACCAGGCCCGGGCCGGCCACGGCGGTACCGTCCTCATCTCCGGGGATCCCGGTGTGGGCAAGTCCCGCCTGGCACTCCAGTTCCGCGACCTGGCGGAGGCCGACGACCCGCTCTGGATGGAGAGCTCGTGCTCCGCCTATACCCGGATGAGCGTCCTCCGCCCCGTGATCGAGATGATGGAGGACGCCCTGGAGTTCCACACCGACACCGATCCGGCATGGCGCCTGGAACGGATCCAGGCGGTGCTCGATGAAGCCGGTGAGAATGTGGACGACAACGACGAACTCGTCGCCACACTGTTGGGCGTTCCGGGTCTGCCGGCGTTGCCGATCAGCCGCGAGCTGCGCCTCGAGCGCACCACCGAGCTCATGGTGGCCTGGGTGGTGGGGTTCAGCCGGCGGCGACCGGTCGTCCTGTGCATCGAGGACCTCCACTGGTGCGACCCCACCACGCTCGATGTCATCGACCGACTGGTCCAGCGGATCGCCCGGTCGCCGGTCCTGGTACTGCTGACCGCCCGACCGGAGTTCGTGGCGAAGTGGAACGACCGCGGCTCCGTCACCGACCTGGCGCTCGAGCCGCTGGACGACGCCGACGTGCGGGCACTGATCGAGACCCTGGGCGACGGGCGCCGGATGCCCGAACAGGTCGTCGACAGCATCGTGGTCTCGTCCGCCGGGATCCCGCTCTATGTCGAGGAAGTCGGGCGTTCGGTGCTGGAGTCGGGGCTCCTGGTGAGCGGTACCGACTCGTGGGACCTGGTGTCACCGCTCATGGACCTGGAGATCCCCGAAACCCTCCAGGCGTCGGTGCTGGCCAGACTGGACGGGTTGGGCCCGGCCAAGGCGGTGGCGCAGCTCGCCGCCGTACTGGGACGCGAATTCTCGCTCGACCTGCTGGTGACGGTTTCGGGTATGGATCCCGAGCTCCTCACTCCGTTCCTGGCCCGGGTGGTGGCCAGTGGCCTCATCCTCGACGACTCCGCCCACCGCGCCGGCGAATTCCAGTTCAAGCACGCACTGGTCCAGGAGGTCACCTACGAATCTCTGCTGCGGAAGAACCGGCGAACCATCCATGAGCGGGTGGCCCGGGTGATGGACGGGCAGATCGCCGAAGGCGCATCGACGGCGTTCGAGGTCGTGGCCCGCCACTTCGAAGCGGCCGGGTTGCCCCGCGAAGCGGCCACCCACTACCAGCTGGCCGCCCGCAAGGCAGCCGAGCGCTCCGGTCACCGGGAGTCGATCGCCTTCCTCCGACAGGGGATCGCCCTGGCCCGGGAGCTCACCGACATCACCGAGGCCCGTGAGCTCGAGGTGGAGATGCAGCTGGCCCTCGGTTCGTCGATCGCCACCCGCAGCTACTCCGATCCCGACCTCGCCGCCGCCTACGACCGCGCCCGCGAGCTGTGCGAACTGCTCGGCAACGACCAGCGGGTGGGCCAGACACTGGCCGGCCTGGCCGTCTTCTACATCAACCGTGGGGAGATCACCCTGGGCGCGGAGCTCGCCGAGCGGGTGCTCGGCATCGCCGCGACGATGCAGGACGACCTCCTGGAGGTGTTGGGCCGGGTCCAGCTCAGTCTGGCCCGCAGCTGGCAGGGTCGACCGACCGAGTCGCTCGAACAGGCCACCCGGGCCCTGGCCGTCTACCACCCGGGCCGCCATATGGTGCTGGGCAAGCGCTTCGGGACCGACCAGGGGGTGGCGGCCCACGTGTTCGCCGGCTGGCAGCATCTGCTCCTCGGCCACCTCGACCGGGGGCTCAGCCATCTCCAGGAAGCGGTCGACCTGGCCGACTCCATCGGCCAACCCTTCAACCGGGTCTACGCAATGGCCTTCCTGGCCACCGGTCACGAGGAGCGGGGGGAGTCGGCCGAGACGCTGCACTACGCGGCGCGAGCCCGCTACCTGGCCGAGGAGCAGGAGTTCGCCCTGTGGGCCGGACTGAGCGGGGTGTGGGAGGCGGCGGAACGGGTCATCGCCGAAGGCGATCACGCCGCACTCGCCGACGTGGTGGCCGCCGGCTCGGTGGCCGCCGAGACCGGTAACCGGGGAGGGAGCACCAACGTGCTCGCCCGGGTCGCCGAGGCGGCCCGGGCCGCCGGAGACCGGTCGATGGCCCAAGGCCTCATCGACATGGCTCTGGCCGTCTCGGAGGAGACCGGTCAGCCGTGGTGGGACCCGGCCTTGCTCCGGCTGCAGGCCGAGTTGCTGTTCGAGGAGGTGACCTCGGGTGACGCCGGCGATCTCCTCGATCAGGACCACCCGTGGGCGCGCGCCGAGGCGGCCTGGAGGCGCTCACTCGAGTTGGCCGAACAGTTCCGCTACCCGGTACACGGGGCCCGGGCGGCGGCCGGCTATGCCGGACTTCTCCAGCGCACCGGCCGGGTCGATGAAGGCCGCGCGCTACTGGCCGACTGGTACGCAAAGTGCACCGAGGGCCGTGACACCCCGGTGCTCGTAACCGTCCGGTCCCAGCTCGAAACCCTGGGCGGCTTGCCTACCGACTGACGATCAGGTCGTGGGCGCCGTCCGGCTGCCACGTGACCGGGCGGGCACTGTCACAGAGGCCCGGGGGGCGAAGCCACGGTGGGCGTACCGTTCGGCGATGACGGTGAGCGCGGCCGCCACCTCGGCGTCGAGCAGGTCGCGGTCCTCACCGGAATGGGCCGTGCCCCCGAAGATCAGGGTGTGGTAGCTCTCCTCGTCCTCGAAGTAGGCCATGTGCAGGATGGCGTCCAGCTTCTGGGGAACGAAGCTGACCAGGTGGTCCGGGAGCGGTGACGGGTAGCCGAAGCTCCTGCGGATGATCCCGGTGATCGGCGTGTTCGAGATCAGTCGCGCCGCTGACGGGGCATCGGACTCGTAGCAGCTGGCCACCTCCACGTTGCGCAGCTCGACCCGCCGCCACCCGCGTCCGGCCACGTCCACGATTCCGCCGTCGACGGTGTCCTCCGGCCGAGAATTGGGAGAACGGTACGGGAGCAGGTACTTCTCGGGCACTCCGTAGTCCCAGTTGGAGAAATAATTCCAGTCCGACTTGCCCAGGCGCACCAGGTCCTCCGCGTACGGCTCGGACTCGATGCCGTCCGCCGAGTAGAACCCGAACGGTCGGTCCCACCGGTCTTTCAGACAATCGAGCTGGTAGTAGCCGAGAAACACGTTGAACCACGGGGACTCCGGGTTCGTGTAGGCCTGGCGGCCGTCCTCCTCGAACGCCCCCACCGCGGCCACGACGTTGAAGACGAACGGTGGGTATTGCGGGAACATCTGCTGTTTGACCTTGGACCCGACCTCGCACAGGCCACGGGGGTCGTCGTCCACGTGGATGCGCAGGACGGTCCCGCTGCAGTTCTGGCTGCTTCCGTATACCGGGTCGAATACGACGGGCGGGTAGACATCGGTGCGCCCGTCGATCTCCCCGATGGACGGGTCGAACCGGATGACGGAACGCTGCGCCAGATCACGGCGTGCCACCCACGGTCGGTCGATCCAGGACCGGGTGTCCACGGAGACCGTCCAGGTGATGGTCCCGTCGAACAGGTCACCGGTGAAGGTGAGGTCGAGGCGGACCAGACCGAGGTCGAGGACATAGCGCCTGTCGGTGCTCTCCCGGGTGAACAGGTGGCTCCACCGCCGACGTCCGCGGAAGAGCAGCGACACCTCCACCGAATCGAAGGTCGGATAGGAGTACTCAATGGCCAGGCCCAAGGCGATCGGTTGGACCACCGGGGTGGCCTCGACGCCGGGTTCGGCTGCCGGCGCAGGGACTGCCGACGCCGCTCGATCCGGCTCCACCAACCGGGGGAAGAAATGTCCCCCGAACGCCCGGGCGGCACTGACGACCATCGACGGGGACAGTTGGACCTCCTGCTCATCGGCGTGGGGGTCGTAGGTCTCGGGCCGGGAACCCTGGCGGTAACCGTGGGCCCGTCCCAGGTGGGCCAAGCCGTGGACGAGGACGCGGGCGAGCCCGCTGACCGAGGAGTCGGGATCGAAGGGGCGGGGTGAGGCCATGGCCGACAAGGCGGTGACATCCGGCCACGTGCTCGGATCCCGGGGAGATCCGAGGGAGAACACACTCCGGAAAGTGCGGGCCGACGCGTCACGGGCGGTGAGGGGGGCGCCGAGGCTCCAGACCGTACGGAGCGTGGCGATCAACGAGGTGTGCCGGTACTCCTCGGATACGACCGCCTCCTCGGGTACCCACGGCGACACCAGGATCGCCGGCACCCGGTAGCCCGACCGGCCGAAGTCGAACCCCAACTGGCCCGGGCTGTCGTCGGGGGGTGGGACCTCGCGGGGGGGCACATGGTCGTAGGTGCCGCCGGGCTCGTCCCACCCGATGAGGAGCGCGGTGTTCCACACGTTGGACGTGCCCTGGCGAGGGGCGTTGCGAACCGCCGTGTAGATACGGGCCAGGAACTGTTCACCGGCGTCGACCGCGGAGCCGATGTCGACACCCACGTCGACGTCCGTCACGAAGGTGTCCCCGAACGGCGGGTGGTAGTCGGCATGTCCGCACAGCAGATTGGGCTCGATCAGGGCGAAGTCGGGGAGCCTTCCGGCTGCCGCGTCCCGTTCGAACTCGGCGAAGGGGACGAAGCGCTGGTGGAACCACTTCTTGAGCCGGGGAGTGTGGATGGCCCCGGTGATGGACAGCGGGCTCGGCTCCAGCACGTAGACCTTCCAAGACCGCCCGTGCTCCTCGAGCCGGTCGAAGATGGTCTCGGACGTGTTGTGGAAGTACCACTCGGTGGCCGGTGTGTTGACGACCAGCCCGCAAGACGACGCCGAGGTCCAGAACGACCGGTTCGGGAACGTCTGCGAGGGCACCTCGCTGAACCAGTGGTCGAACACGGCGAAGCCCCGGGCAATCCCGCTCAGCACCGGGACCTGCCCCGGGGTGTGTCCCAGCATGATCTGGCGGTACTGCTCGTACTCGGGATCCTCGCCCCGCAACGTCCGATAACTGCTGATGTAGTCGGCGACGAACCCGTTCATGCTCGGCGGTCCGGCGCCCGGTTCGGGCGCGTTGGTCGTCTCCATGTCGTGCGCCGCCACCCCGATATTGGCCGGATGGAGGATCCCGTACAGCTGCGTGTTGGTGTGCTGGTACTCCTCTCCCGGGTCCGGGTCCGGGGTGTTCCCATCCGGTGCCGGGCCGTAGCTCACCACTCCCGGCACCCGCCCGTCACCGGGCGGTACCGGCTTGGCCCAGGATGGAACCGGATTGGTGAGATCCCGGCCGAGTACGCCCTCGAATCCCGGCTTCTCCTCGGGGGAGTAGAGCTGGCCCAGGAGGTTGTCGAAGGAGCGGTTCTCGAAGATGACCAGAACGACGTGGTCCATGGCCTGTGCTGCCGTCGGCTCCATCACGACCCTGCCATTCCTCGATGTGCCGTCACCCGGTCCGCCATCCCTCGGCCCGGACGCGGCCCGATCGGCCGGCCGGTCTGATCAGCACCGTAGGACGTAGCAACGGGGTCGGCAACTGCCGGCAGGTCGGAGCACGCCGCCCGTCGTGCTCCGCCAACCCTTCCTGGCACCGTGCCACCCCGGCGATCGCCGCAACGGACGCCCGCTAACATTCGCCCATGCGGCGGGACGCGGGAACAGCGGCCGGTGACGCTCCCGACCCGGCGAGACCACAGTCGTTCGACGAGCGGTACGGGGACGGGGTCGGACTGAGCGCCAGTCTCGGTGGCGGCGGCATGTTCTTCGTCGCCTGGCAGCTCGGCTACCTCGAGACCCTGGCCCGTCATGACGTCCACATCGCCCGGGCCGATCGCCTGGTCGGGACCTCGGCCGGATCGATCGTCGCCACCAGCCTCGCCCATGGCCATCTCCACAAGATGTTCCTCGAGTCGAAGGCCCTGTCGTTGGTCCCCGGCCTGATGCGGATGCTCTTCCCTGCAGACGCGACCAAGCCATCGCAATTGGCGGCGCTCGACCTCTACCTGCACGCCGAGGACTCCACCATCGACACCATCCTCGCCATCGGGAAGGCTGCCCGGGCCGCCGACACCCCGGGCCCGAACATCATGGTGCGCGATCTCCTCCTGGTCATCGGTAGGCACTGGGGGTCCGAAGCGCTGTGGATGACCACGGTGGACGTCGACTCGGGCGAGCGGTGCGTCATCACTGCCGACACCGGTGTGCCGGCCTGCAACGGGGCGGCCGCCAGCAGCGCCGTACCCGGCTTCTATTCCCCCCAGCCGATCGGCGGCCACACCTGCATGGACGGCGGAGTGTGCGGCACGACGGTCCACCTCGACCTGCTGGCCGGCGCGAGGAGAGCGCTGGTGCTCTCCCTCTATCGTGACGACGAACTCACGACAGGCATGCTCACCTTGGCGCGGGGCGACCTCACCCGTGAACTGGACGCACTGCGGGCCAGCGGGACCCAGGTCTTCTTCCGGGCACCTGAGCGACACCCGATGGATGTCGCCGGCCTGATGGACCCGAAGGCGATTCCGGACGCCATGGCGATGGGCGCCCGCCAGGCCGCCGCCGACGTGGCCACCGGGGGGATCGCCGAGTTCTGGGACTGACGCACCCTCCGGGGACATCGGGGCCTCAGTCGTTCCGGCGGGCCTCGGTGAAGAAACGGTGGGCCAGCTGGCGGGAGATCGCCCAATTCCGGGCGATCTCCTTCATGTTCATGCCGCTCTCGAACTGGGCGGCGATGAACGTGCTCCGGCTGCGGTGCCGAGCCCGTTCGAATGCCTCGAGCGTCCCCGCCAGATCGAGCCGTGCGCCGGCGACGTTGATGTCGACGAGCACGTCAGCCGGGGCGGTCCCGTCCATCATCTTGCGCACCGAAGCCTCACACATCTTCTCGTTGGCGGCCAACGTGACCTGCAGTCGCCGGCTGGCATCGAGGAGCCGGAGCAGATCCTCGATGGCCACCTCCCGCAACGCGCTGTCCCGTGAGGCCGACAGGTCCGCCGCGTCGAGCGACTCCACCGCCGTGGTGGCGGGTTCGGGCGCATCGGGCCGACGGGCCGGCAGGACCGTCAGTGTGGCGGCCGTCGGCGCCGATCCCGTCTCCGGTGCACCATCATCCGCGAATGTCGTGGCCTGCAAGGTCATGTCTGCCCGCTATCTGTCGTTGGGTGAGGAAGTGCTGTCGGTCTGGATCAGTATCGGTAGTGATCGGTCTGATGCGAGGGGTCCGGCGACACGCGGTGCCCGGGGGGAACACCGGGTGCCGCCGGCTGGGGGGATCATTCGGCCGGAATCGCTTCCAGGCCTCGAGGGTCATGGTCATGCGATCGGGCCGGCACACTGTTGTGGAGGTCCACGACCAGTGCCGGCACCAAGGGGTCGCGGAGTCGATCCGGGGTGGCAGGTCGCGGCTCGTGACGGGACGTATGACCGGACGCCACCACCAGGGCCAGGATCACCAGGCCGGCCACTGCCATCAGGACCAGTAACAAGATTTCGAAGTACTCCATGTATGTGGCCGCCCGTCGTAAGGGGGTGTTGACACCAGTGTGCGGGAGCCCATTCGGTGTGTCTGTCGTATCGCCGACACAGCGAATGTCACCGGGACGACATATGCCGGGACGGAAAGCCGGTCTCCATCTGGCGTTACCCTGGCGTCACACGGGCGTCACACGGGCGTCACCAGGTCTTTCCTACGGATGCTCTGGGATAGGGTGTCGCTTTCGGACGAACGGTCCGGTCGCCGAGCAGGGCGGGAGGATCAGTCGGTGCAGTGGCAACTGTTGGACCCGTTGTCGGAGGTGGATCGGAGGGCCGTGCTGTCGCGCTGCCGCCGCCAGCGCTTCCCCAAAGGCGCGTTCATCTGCCACCAGGGCGAGGCGGGTGACAGTGTCCATCTCATCGACATCGGCACCGTGTCGATCCAGGTCAACGGCCCCGGTGGTGACATGGTCACCGTCGACGTGATGCGCCCCGGCAATTCGTTCGGCGAACAGGCGCTGATCAATGAGGGCGCGGTTCGCACGGCCACGGTTGTCGCCCTCGAGCGGGTCGAGACACTGCGTCTGACCAGGGATGACTTCCGCTCACTGTGGGAGGAGCACCCCGGAGCATCGATGGTGGTGGCCAAGATGCTCGAGGCCCGGCTGCGTTCGACCTCCCAGGCACTGCTCGACGCCCTCATGCTGCCGGCCAAGACCAGGGTGATGCGCCGCCTGGCCTTCCTGGCCGACATCTACGCCGGGCACGCCACCCAGTCGATCCCACTCACGCAGGACGATCTGGCCTCGATGGCGGGCACTACCCGCCAGACGGTCAACCGCATCCTCAATCAGGCTCAGGCCGACGGTCTGGTGAGGCTGAACCGGGGCCGGATCGTCATCCTGGACCCCGACGGGGTGAGCCGTCGGGCCCAGAGCTAATGCGGCTCTAGGAGTACCTCTTGTGGGGGGACACCCTTCCGCAGTACGGTCCATTCAGATCCCGGGGTAGCTGGTGAGACCCGGGCGGAGGTCGTCCATGACCGCACCGAAGCACGTCTGATGGCGAGGGATGGCGGAGCGATGGCCGGGCTGGACTCCGTCGGATCCCATCGCACCCTGGAGTCTGTGCGGACCGGACCGACGACCTCGGAGCCTGACGCAGTCGAGGTCGCACTCCTGGACCGGACCGGGGTCATCGCATCGGTCAACTCCGCGTGGCGGGCATTCGGGACCGCCAACGGCGCCGATCCCGGACGGATCGGTGTCGGCGTCTCCTACCTGGAGGTCTGTGCCACATCACCCGGGGACCCGTTCACCCGGGAGGTGGCCGCCGCCATCCGCACCGCTCTCCGGGGCGACCTCCCCGCCCCCAAGCGGATCTCACAGCCCTGTCACGGGCCTGATGCGCCCCGCTGGTTCGACGTCCTCATCTCGTCCCGTTTCGACGACAGTGGATCCTGCCTCGGCGCCATCGTGACCCTCTCACCGGTTGAGCCGATGCGCGATCGACGTCCGTCCGCCGCCGGGAAGCCGGAGCCACGACACGGCCCCGCGGTGCCCGCCTTCTACGACGAGCAGTCGGAACGCCTGGGCGATGTGTTCGCCCAACTCGTGTTGGATCGGGCGCCCCTCGGGATCCTGGTGGTCGACGACCACGGGACCGTCGTGCGGGCCGGCCGGGCGGCCGAACGGCTCTTCGGCCACGGACCCGGCGGGCTGACCGGAAGGCCGGTGCACCACCTGTTGCCGGAGATCGATCCGTTCGACCGCGGACATCCGACCGTCGCCCCGGCCGCCGATACCGCCAGCGTCACCCTCCTGGTCGACGGGGTGATGGCCGACGGCTCGACGGCACCCATGGAGGCTCGTCTCGGACTGCTGCCGCTCAGTCGGGGCACCGGGGCCGTCGTTCTCCTCCGCGCCGCCGTCCGGGTCGGCTCTGAGCATCCCCACGACCATGTCGTCTACCTCGACCACGAGATCGACGAGTTGGCACTCGGTCTCGACGAGATCCTCCGGCACGTCTTCTCCAGCGGTCTGACCGTCACGGGAGCAGCGGCGGCCCGGCTGGGTGACCGTGCGCTGTCCACGACGCTGCTGGGTGTCACCGAGGACCTGGACCGGGCCGTGCGGGAGATCCGCGCCCTCTCCTTCCGACTCCACCAGTACGGGCGCCGGACACCCTCCACCCCTTCGTTCGGACCCGAGGCGGTGTCCGGCTGACCACGTGCGGTCCCGGGTTCACCACGGACAGCCACCGGCGGGCACTGATTCGGGACGTTCGTCCCTAGGAACGTCACCCGGCGACTCCCTACGGTGGACTCATGGACCGATTCGCCATCGCGATTCCTCCCGCCGAGTGCTGGGAGCTGTTGGCCAATTCCACGCTCGGAAGGCTGGCGCTGTCGATCCAGGCGCTCCCGATCATCATCCCGGTCCGCTACGTCGTCGACGACGCTTCCGTTGCCATCGACATCGACCGGATCAGTATGCCGGACGCCGCGGTCCGCAACAGTGTCGTGGCATTGGCCGTCGATGACATCAGCGAGCCGGCAGAAGAGGGGTGGTTGGTCCAGGTACAAGGTATCGCCCACCTGGCTACCCCGGCCGGTGGTCCGGGCAACGTCTACTCCGACGGGGTCGTGCGCCTGGTGCCCGGGAATGTGACCGGTCTCCGATTTCCCACCGCGCCGTTCCTCTCCGGGCCCTGAACGGGAATCCGCCTTCCGCCCCGGACTGGCTTCGCCCTGTCGGCGGGCGCCCGCTGCCCGAGTCGGAGGTCATCCGCAACGTCGTCGAGGAGGCGGTGCTGGCCCCATCTCCTGTCGGGTGCGATCAACCGCCCCCCGGTGCTGGTGTGCCACTCAGCGATGCACCGTCGCCGATCAGTAGATCCAGCACCTCTCCGATGGCCCGCTGTCGGACGTTGGCCTCGGGCATGGGCAGATGGCCCTGGACCTCATACCGGTTGCGACGGCCCACCCGCTCCTTCACCAGGTAGCCCGCCTGGGTCAGGTCGTCGACGATCCCGTAGGCGCGGCGTTCCGAGATCTTGAGACCCGTGGCGATGTCACGCAACCGGATGTCCGGATCATGGGCGATCAGGAGAAGCGCCTGACCGTGACTGGTGAGAAACGACCATTGCTCCATCGGCGAAAGTTACCACCGAATATGGCAATCAATTGCTGGCAACCAATTGCCTGTGTGTCACCTCGCGGCACGATCTACGTCCGTCGGCCCTGGTCGACGACAGCGGCCGGAGCCGCATCTGATCAGATATCCGCCATGGAGATCATCGGTGAGTTGAGCCGTTCGTTCCCGGTGGATCCGTCGAAGATGGCGTCCCCGAAGGCAAATATGCCACCGTCTGACGCCACCAACCAGTAACCACCGCCGTCGGTGGTCGAGGCCGTCCCCACGACGGCTGACGACAGGTTCTGGTTGATCATCGATCCGAAGAATTGGGCGTCGCCGTAGCTGAACACCCCACCGTTGGCGGCGGCCAGCCAGTAGCCGGCACCGGTCGACGTGGGGGACAGTCCGACGATGGGACTGGTCGAATTGGGATTGCCGCCGCCGGCGAACTGAGCATCACCGAATGCGAACACCCCGCCGTCGGCCGCGACCATGAAGTAACCCAGACCGTCACTGGTGGCGACCATGCCCACGACCGGCGAGTTGAGGTGGATGTTGCCGGTCGAGCCGTAGAACCTGGCGTCGCCGAAGGCGAAGATCCCACCGTCAGAAGCGACCAGCCAGTAGCCCTTTCCGTCCCGGGTGGGCTGCATCCCCACTACCGGCTTGTTCAGGCGCTCACTCCCTGTCGATCCGAAGAACTGGGCATCGCCGAAGGCGAAGATCCCTCCGTCTGAGGCCACCAGCCAGTAGCCACCGGCATCGGCGGTGCTCGCCATGCCGACCACCGGTTGGTTGAGGGGCTTGTTGCCCATGGACCCGAAGAACCGGGCGTCGCCGAAGGCGAAGATCCCACCGTCCTTGGCCACGGTCCAGTATCCGTGCTCGATCTGTTGGGTGAATGCGCCGTGGGCGGGCGAGAAGGTGACATCCCCGGAATAGCCCGCACTGATCTGCTGGCTCGGCGCCGTCGACAGGACGGCGGTACAGGTGGCCCTGGAGAAGCCGCCACTGGTCGAGACCGGTGCAGCTGCGCACAAGGTCGCGCCCGTACTGGGGTCGGTGAAGTCGACCGTACCGGTCGGGACGGGGAATCCCGGCGCCAACGCGGCCAGGGTGGCGGTGAACGTCACGGGTCGGCCGGGCAGGGACGAGGCGGCCGAGGAAGTCACCGTGACGGAGACGGCCGCTTCGGTGACGGTCAGGGTCGTGGGGGCCGAGACCGAGCCGGTGTAGTTGGCATTGCCGGAGTAGGTGGCCAACAGGGCATGGGCCCCTACCGTCAATGCGTTGGCCGACGGATGGCAGCTGCCGGCCGCCGACCCGTGTGGAAGGGTCACCGTGCAGACGGTGACGATGTGGGCGTTGACCACCGTGGTGACGGTCACCGTGCCCGTGGGCGCCAGGGCACCGGGGCCGGCCGAGCTGGGCGTGACTGTGGTGGCGATGCCCACCGAGCCCTCGTTGCCGATGGGGATGGAGGGCGGGGCGACGCTGATCGCCGTGTCGGTCGAGTTGACGGCGACGGTCAGTGCGGACAGAGCGGAGGCAGTCGAGGCAGTGAAGTTCCCGGTGGCCGGGGTGAACGCGAGGTCCAGGTCGTAGATGCCGGGGGCGAGAGCGACAGTGGCGGCCGTGCACGAGCCGGACTGCGGCTGGCCGCTGATGCCGGCGGCGAGCGTGATGGTGCACAGTGTGGTGCTTCCGGGGGCCGACGTGTCGACGGCCACGACGCTGACCGTGCCGCTCGGGCTGCCCAGGTACTGCGGGCTTACCGACGCCTGAACCGTCGGGCCGGCGGTGCCGATCTTGACACTGGTCGGAGTGACCGAGGTGAACGCTGGTCACCGTGCTGGCCGCGGTGACGGTGAGCGAGGAGGGCACGGCATCCTCGGAGCTCTGGAAGTTGGCGTCACCCGAGGCCGTGGCGATGACGCTGTAGGGGGTGGATGCGGCGTTGACAGCCGTATCGGGGACCGAGCAGCTGGCGATTCCGGCGACGACCGGCGCCACGCACAGCGTGGTCGGCTGGCCCGCTCCACCGGCTTGGAAGGTCACGGTTCCGGGGACCGGGATCGAACCGGTCGAGGTCACCGATGCGGACACGATCGCGGTCTGTTCATTGCCGTAGGTGGTGGTCTGGGCGGTGGAGGTGACCGTTGTGGTCGTGGCGGCGGCGGTGACGGTGAGTCCGGCAGCCGAAGTGGCGTCCGAGCCGGTGAAGTCGGCGTCTCCTCCGTAGGTGGCGGTCACGTCGTAGGCGGTGGACGAGGCCGGGAGGGCGGCGTCAGTGAGGCTGCACTGGGCGACGAAGGGGGTATCCACGCCACCGGGTTGGACCACCGTGGCCGTGCACAGGGTGGTCGGGACGCCCGACACGTTCGAGGTGAAGGTAACGGTGCCGGTCGGGGTGCCACTGGTGTCGGGGGTCACCTCGGCGGCCACGGTCACCTGGGACTCGCTGGCGAAGGCGACGGTGTCGGGGGTGATCGAAGTGATCGACGTGGTGGTGCCGGCCTGGCCGACGGTCAGTCCGGTGGGCGCGGACTCGGTGGAGCCGGCGAAATTGGTATCGCCGTTGTAGGTGGCGGTGACCGGATAGGGACCACCGGGCGGAAGGACCAGGTTGTCGGGGGAGCAGGTGCCGGTGGCCGCCGACAGCATGATGGTGCACAGGGTCAGCGGGCTGCCATCGACCACGGTTGTGATGGTCACCGTGCCGGACGGGGTGCCGGCGTTCTGCGGGCTCACCGTGGCAGTGACCACCACCGTGCCTTCGGCCCCGATAGGCGACAGATGCCGGGGCGATCGACACAGCCGTCCCGGTCGAGGCCTGGATGACGGTCAGGGCTGCGGGCGCAGTGCCGTGCGAGATGGAGAAGTTGGTGTCCCCCTCGTAGGTGGCGGTCACGTCATAGGCAGTGGACGAGGCCGGGAGAACCGTGGGCCCGACACTGCACGAGTCGGCCGGGAGGAGAGCGGTGCAGAGGACGACGGGTCCCCCTCCGGAGGTTGCCGTGACCACCACGGTGCCGGTCGGGATGCCGGCGTATTGGGGGGACACGGTGAAGCTCACGACGGGTCCGGCCAGGCCGTAGCGTGATGCTTCCGGGGTTCACCGAGGTGACCACGGTGCTGGTCGTGGCCTGGTCCACGGTTACCTGCGACGACGCGGTGGCGGCGGACACGCTGAAGTTGGTGTCACCCGAGTAGGTGGCAGTCACCGGGTACGCGGTGAAGTCAGCATCCAGGGCGGTGTCCGGCAGTGAGCAGGCGCCCGTCTGGACCCCCGAGACCGGCCCGAGGGTGGCGGTGCACAGTGTCACCCCGTTCGACGTGAAGGTGACACGTTCCGGTCGGGCGCCGGCCCCGGTGGTGGTGACGGAGGCTTTCGACGGAGACCGAACTCTCGTTCCCGTAGACGGTGGAGGCCGGGGACGAGAGGATGGTGGCGGACGTCGCTGCCTGGGTGATCGTCAACGCACCCGGAAGGGTGTCCGCCGAGGTCGTGAAGCTTCCGTCCCCTGAGTAGGTGGCGGTGATGTCGTAGGGGGTGGCGGAGGCCGGGAGGTCGGTGGCCGGAAGGGCGCACGAGGCGGAGGTCACACCGACCAGGGTGGAGACCGACTTCGTGCACAGGGTGGTGCCATTGGAAGTGAAGGCGACGCTACCGGTCGGCGTACCGGCGCCGGCGGTCATGACCTGGGCCGACAGGGTGACCGCGCCCACGGTTCCGTAGGGGGCGGTGGATGGGGTGACCGTCTCCACCGTCGAAGTGGCCGCCTTGGTGACGGACAGCCCAGCCGGCTCCGTGCCGGTCGATCCGGTGAAGTCGGTGTCACCGGAGTACACCGCACTGAGGTTGTACGGGACCCCCCACGGGCAGGGCGATGGCCGTGGTGGCGCAGGTTCCGGTGCCGGCGCTCAAGGTGACGGTGCACAGGGTGACGGTTCCTGAACCTGTGGACGCGCTGACCACCGCGGTGCCGGTCGGAATACCGGTGTGCTGCGGAGTGACGGTGACCGAGAAGGTGGCCGCATCCTCGCTACCGAAGACCACTGAGGCGGGGAGAACCGAGACCGCGGTGGCGCTCGATGCCTGGGAGACGGTGATCACCGCCGGGACGGTGGCGGTTGACGGGGAGAAGTTGCGCGTCACCCGAGTAGGTGGCGGTCACACCATGGGTGCCGGGCGGGAGCTGGACACCCGCCGTCGCCGTGCAGGTGTCGGTGGGCAGGGTCACCGAACACAGGGTGGTGGGGCCCACGGTGAAGGTGACCGTGCCGGTTGGCGTGCCGACGAACTGAGGGGCGACCGTGGCAGTGAGCACCGAGGACGTGAGGTTGCCGTAGGCGACCGAGGATGGTGACGCCGAGACCGAGGGTGTGGCCGAGGCCTTGGCCACGGTGAGCGACACCGGGGTGGAGTTCGAGCTGCTGTACGCGCTGTCACCGCTGTAGGTGGCGGTGAGGAGGTAGGGGCCACCTGCGGGGAAGCTGGTGTTCCCGGGACTGCAGGATCCGGCGCCACCCGAGAGGGTGATGACGCAGACCGTGGTTGCCCGAGTAGGTCACGTCGACCGTCCCGGTCGGGGTGCCGGCTCCGGTGTGGGAGATGGTCACCGAGATGACCGCGTTGGACTCGTCTCCGTAGATCACCGACGGGGGCGACAGGATGGCGATCGTCGATGTGGAGCTGGAGGTCACCGCGAGGTTCTGCGATGACGAGGTGGACGTCGTGTAGTTGCCGTCACCCGAGTACACGGCGATGACCGAGAAGGGCGACGCCGCGGTGGGCAGTGCGGTGCCGGTGCCGGTGCAGGTGGTGGCCGGCAGGTTGATCGTGCAGAGCGTGACCGGGCTGCCCGACACGTAGGCGAGGATGGCCACGGTGCCGGTCGGGGTGCCCGTGGTGGACGGGCTGACAGCTGCGATGAAGACCGGGCTGGTGCCGTACTGGACACTCGATGCCGAGAGCACCAACGAGGTGGTGGTGCTGGCCCGACTGACACTGAGCGTCCCGGAGGCGGCGCCGGTGGAGCTCGAGAAGTTGCTGTTCCCGGAGAAGGCGCCGGACAGGCTGTAGGTGATTCCGGCCGGAAGGGCGGTGTCGGCCGGAGTGCAGGTCGAAGCGGGCAGGGTGATGGCGCAGATGGCGACCGAGGTTCCTCCCCCGACCGGAGTGGCGGTGACGGCCACCGTCCCGGAAGGTGTGCCGGCGTAGGCCGGGGCGACCGTTGCTGTGATCAGGGCGACGTGCTCGCTGCCGTAGATGACGCCTGTGGGGATGACGCTCACGTTGGTGGTGGTCGACGCCTGCGTTATGGCCAGGTTGACCGGGGTGATCGAGCTCACCGACCCGGAGTAGTTGGCATCGCCGGTGTAGGTGGCGACCACCGGGTTGGTGGACGACACGGCCAGCAGGGTGGGCGCGCTGATCGCACAGCTGCCGGCGCCGGCCGTCAGTGTGACGGTGCACAGGGTGACCGTGTTGCCGGCAGTGGTCGTCGTAACGGCGACCGTGCCGGTGGGCGTCGGGCTGGCCGAGCCCAATGAGACGTTGTAGGTGACAGCCGACTCGTTTCCGTAGGCCACCGAAGTGCCCGAGGGGGTGAGGGCCAGGGTCAGCGAGCTGGACGCGGCCGGGGTGACGGTGAGCGATCCGGCCGAGGAGGCCGACGACCCGAAGTTGGGGTCGCCGGGGTAGGACGCCACCAGCGTGTAGGTGCCGGTGATGAGCACAGATCCGGTGGCCGGTGAGCAGCTGTGAGATCCGGTCGCCTGCGAAGCGGCGAGGGTGCACAGGACGGTGGCGGCCAACGTCGACGTATTGGTGGCGGTGATGGTGATCGATCCGGTGGGCGTGCCGGCACCGGCTGGTGTCGGGGTGAGGGTCGGAGTCAGGTTCACCGTGGTCTCGTGGCCCAGAGCCACCGAGGAGGGCGAGACGGACAGGGTGGCGGCGGTGGTGGCCTGGGTGACGGTCAGGAATCCCAACGAGGAGGAGGTGGAGAAGTTGGTGTCACCGACGTAGGCGGAGACCACGGTGTAGGACCCAGCGGCGAGCAGTGTCGCCGAGGAGACGACACAGGTGGCGACCCCGCTGCCGTTCAACGTGGCGGAGGCACACAGAGGTGTGCCGCCGGCGCTGATGGCCACGGTCCCCGTCGGGGTACCGGCGAACTGGGGGACTTCGGTCACGGTAACGGTGGAAGAGGTCTCATTGCCGTAGGTGACCGTCGTCGGGGACACGATCATGGTCGCCGTCGTCGTGGCCTTGGAGACCGTCAAGTTGACGGTCTGGGCCGACGGCGCCGCGAAATTGGTGTCCCCCGAGTAGGTGGCGGTGAGCGGGTAGGCGGTTCCGGAAGCAAGCAACGACGTGGCCGACGGAGTGCACGAGCCGATGCCGTTGGCCAAGGTGGCGGTGCAGATGGTCGTTGCCCCCATTTTTGAACACGACGGTGCCGGTGGGGGTCCCGGTCCCGGGCGAGGTCACCGTGGCGGTGAGAGAGGCCTGGGACTCGTTGCCGTAGATCACGGTGGAGGTGGAGACGCCGGTGGTCAGCGTGGCCGTGGCCTTGTTGATGGTCCATGGCTTGGTCGGGGCCGATGCGGGGGCCGAGAAGTTGACGTCGCCGGAGTAGGTGGCCGTGATGGTCAGGCTGCCCGGTACGAATTGGGTGCCGGAGGCAGGAGAGCAGGTTCCGGTCGAAGTGGAGCCCGTACCGGCCAGGGTGACGGTGCAGATCGCGGTGGCCCCTGAGGTGATGGCCACGGTGCCCGTCGGCAGGCCGGTGGTGGGTGACGTCACCGTGGCGGTGAAGACCTGCGACCCTTCCGATCCGTAGTTGCTGCTGGCGACGGAGGTGGACAGGGACACCCCGGCCACGGTCGGGCCCACGGTGTTGGCCGAGCTGAGCCCGGTCGAGGCCAGGAAGTTCGAGTCCCCGGAGTAGCTGGCCTGGTAGACGATGCCGGAACCGGTCGGCACCAGCAGCGACGTGGAACACGTCCCGGCGCCTCCGGACAGGGTGACGGTGCACAGGGGTTGGAGCACCCCCGACGTGGTGATGGTCACCGTGCCGGTCGGGATGACACCGGCCACCTGCGGGGCGACCGTGACTGCGAAGCTCTGGGGCTGGCCATAGGTGGGGTTGGCAGTGGTCGGAGTGACTGTGGTGGTGGTGTTCGCCTTCTGGACATTGGTGAGGGTGGTCCCGCTGCCGTTGACGAAGTTGGTGTCCCCCGAGTACGCGGCGGTGAAGGTGACGTTGTTCTGGGCCACCAGGAGCTGGGAGGACGTACACGATCCGACCACGCTCCCGTAGGTGAGCACCGTGGACAACGTGTAGGTGCACAGCGGGGTCAGGCCGGTCTGGGACGAGAGGATCTGGACGGTGCCGGACGGGGTGGTGCCGGAGACGGCCGGGGTGACGGTGATGGCGAAGCTGGGGTATTGGCCGTACACCGGGTTCTGCGGATTCACGGTGACTGCGGTCGTGACCGTCGACCGGTTCACGTAGGCGGTGGTCGATCCGGTGGTGCCCGAAGCGAAGTTGGCGTCGCCCGAGTAGGTGGCGGTGAACTTGTCGACGCCGGTGGGGAGGAAGCCGACGGCAGCGCTCGGGGTGAAGGTGCACGACCCGGTGTTGTTCGACGCGGAGGTCAGGTTGATGGTGCAGAGGGTGGTGAGGACCGCCGCCACGCCCGGGCCGGTGGAGGTATAGGCGGTGATCGCCACGGTGCCGGTGGTGACGGTGCCCGGAAACTGGGGGGCCAGGGTGACGGTGTAGGTCATCGTCTGCCCGTAGGTCACCGTCGACGGTGACGTGGCGATGTTGGAGACGAGTGCGGTCTCCGCCGCCACGTTGATGGCGGTGGCGGCGGTCGAAGAGGTGAAGCCGGAGTCGCCTGAGTAGGTGGCGGTGAAGGGGATCTGGGTACCGCTCGGCACCTGGATCGACGAGTCGAAGCAGCTGCCGGCGCCGCTGACCAGGGTGATGACGCAGAGTGTCTTGGCCGTCGACGGGGTGGTGATGGCAACGGTACCTGTCGGGGTGCCTACGCCGGGTGCCACCGCGGTGACCGAGCCCACGGTGAATTTGAGCGTCTGACCGGAGATCGGTGAGGTGGACCCGGTCGAACTGGTCACGGTGAAGTTGTTGGTGGAGGACGCGGCCTGACCGACGGTCAAGGACAGCGAGCCGATCGACGCGGCGTACCAGTAGTCGCCTGGATATGCCGCCTGGATGACGTCGGAGCCTCCAGGGAGGCCACTGGGTAGGGAGCAGGTTGCGGTGGGTGGGTTGCTCGAGTTGAGCGTGGCGGGGGCGGCGCAGGTGACCGGGGTCCCGTTCACCGAGAAGGTCAGGGTCCCGGTAGGGAGTTGGGCCGCGCCCGAAGACGGGGTGACCGGAGCGGTCAACGTGACCGCCTGGCCGGTGACCGGGGCGGCCGGGTTGGAGATCACCTGGGTGTTGGTTGCGAAGTAGACGACCTGCCAGGTGTAGGAGGTGCTACCCAGGTCGGAGTTGTAGCCGGCCTGTCCGGAGCTGTCGAGGTAGGCCACAGTGAACGTGTCGCTCCCCTTGAGCATGGGGAAGCCCGCACAGGTGACGGTGGCTGTCGGGACCTGGGCCACCGCCATGTTGGTGCAGTTCGGGGTCACGGCGCCGTTGGGAGCGGTCGGGAAGTCGGTCGGGTTGACGGCCACCCCGTTCATGTAGAACGTGACCGCGCCGTCACCGTTGGCGGTGAAGGGGGTGGAGCCGGTGGGCGAGGTGATCGTGGCCTGCAGGGTGACCGGGGTGTACACGGAGTACACGAGGTTGTTGGCCGGGTACGTATTGCTGTTGGCCGGAAGCGGGTTGGTCAGGGTGATGACCGCACTGTTGGCCACCACGATCTGATCCCAGGTGGGCGTGGTCGGGCTGGTGGCCACGGTGAAGTTGGTGTCACCGGAGTAGGACATGGTGATGACATGGGTGCCGACGGACATTCCGGAGGTTTCCACGCAGGTGGCGGTCGACGTCCCGCTCATGGCGCCCGGTGTGACCGGGACGGTGCAGATGGTCGTTTTGACGCTGTTGAACGTGTCGTAGAAGGTGGCGGTGCCGGTGGGACTGACCAACCCCTGGCTGGGGGAGGTGTAGGGGTTTGTGATGGTGGCGGTGTAGGTGACGGCGGCGTTCTGGACCGACGCGTTGCCGTGCGTCGGGTGGGCGGCGGTGGACGAGGCGATCACGACGTTGGGTGTGGCCCGGACGAACGCCGGAGCCGAGGTCGTGCCCGTACTGGTGTGGAATTGGGTGTCCCCGCTGTAGGCGGCCGTGATCGTGTCGGTCTGGCCCACGGTGAAGTCCGAGCTCGAGAAGGTGCAGGCGGCGGAGCCCACCCCGGCCGAGGAGGCCGACACCGGGACGGTGCACAGGCTGCCCGAGGGGTCCGAGAAGGTCACGGTACCGGTCGGGGTGAGCTGGTTACCGATTCCGATGCCCCCGGCGGTGACGGTCGCGGTGAAGGTCAGCGGCTCGCCGGCGCCATAGGTGCCTGATCCGGGACCGGCGACAGTTGTGGTTGCGGTGTTCTGGACCACCTGCTGATTGAACGGGGCGGCGATGTTGTCCGAGGTGACGTAGTTGGCTCCCCCCGAGTAGACCGCGGTGATCAGGTGGGATCCGACCAGCATCGACAGGCTCGCCTCGGTGCAGGTGGCGGTCGAGTTGGTGGCACCGGGGACGACGGCGACCGTCGTGCACCCGGCGATGGGCGAGCCGTTGTCGTAGAACACGACCGTCCCGGTGGGCTCGATGGCAGTGGCCTGGGACGGAGTGACGGTGGCGGTGTAGCTGGTCGGAATTCCGGCCGACGACGGATCGGTGGTGCCCGAGGTGTCCCCCACTGTGGTGGTGGTGGCACCCATGGAGATCACCTGGGTGATGGTGGGCGAGGTGGAGGTCCCGTAGTTGGTATCCCCGGAGAAGACGGCGTAGATGTGCTGGGTCCCGACCGGCATCTGACTGCCGGCCTCGGTGCACTGGTAGGTGGATGCGGCACCGGAGGTCGAGCTCTCCGTCACGGCCGAGCAGCCGGGGAGGAGGACACTGTCGGAGTAGAAGGCGACGGTGCCGGTCGGAGCGAACAGTGAGTCACCGTTGACCGACGCGGTGTAGGTGACCGAGTCGCCGACGTAGGAGGGGGAATCCGGGCTGGACACAGCGGTGGTGGAGCCGCTCGGATGGGAACTCACATTCTGGGTGTAGGGGGTGCTCGAGGCGGCGAAGTAGTTGTCGCCTGAGTAGGAGGCGGTGATGGTGTGAGTGCCGGCGGTCATGTCGGCGGCCGGCTCAGCGCACTGCCAGGTGGAAACGCCCGGAGCGGTGGACTGCGGTGTGGTCAGGGTGCACAGGGTCGAGATCACGCTGTTCGGCGCCGTGTCGGTGACGGTCAGGGTGCCGGTGGCCGACTTGCCCGGTATGAGCGTCGAGCCGTTGCCGGCCGAAACGGTGACGGTGTAGCTGACCCCGACGCCCAGGCCGCTCGGAGAGGTGGGGTTCGAGGTGACGACGACCGCGCTGGAGGCGGCGTTGACCACCTGGGCCAAGTTGCCGGTCGATCCGGTGAAGTTGGTGTCGCCGGTGTAGATGGCGGTGATGGTGTGGGAGCCGGTGATCTGTTGGGTGGCGGGTGCGGTACAGGTGGCGGTGGTGCCGTTGAATGCGGCGGTGGCACAGAGCACGGTCGCAGACGGGCCGGGCAGGCTGTCGGTGAACTGGACCGTGCCGGTCGGGGTGATGGCCGTACCTCCGGCGACCACGACGGTGGCGGTGTAGGTGACGACCAGTCCGCTGGTGTCGGGGTTGGCCGATGAGGTGACGGTGGTGGACGTCGTCCCCTGGATCACGGTCTGGGTGAGGGTGGCCGAGGTCGAGGCGGCGTAGTTGGTGGTGGCGGCGTAGACCGCGGTGATCGGATGATTCCCGAGCGTCATGGCTGCGGCCGGCTCGATGCAGGTGGCCGTGGCGGACGAGACGCCGGCCGAGACCGTCTGGGCCGAACAGCCGGCGATGGTGGTGCCGTTGTCCTTGAAGGCGACGGTGCCGGTGATGGTGAACGGAGCGGTGGTCGGGGTGACCGTGGCCGTGTAGATGACCGATTGGCCGACCGGCATGCTATTGCCCGACGTGGTGACGACCGTGGTCGTAGCCGACGGGGTGGCCACCTGGGAGAGGCTGGTGGTGGACGTGGCGAAGTTGGTGTCGCCGGCGTAGGTGGCGGTGATCGGGTGGGTGCCCCCGGTCATTGAGGTCCCTGGCTCCGTGCAGGCTGCGTTCACCACCCCGGGGGTAGCCGTGGTGGCGACGGTCGGGGTGCACAGTGTGGTCGACCCGTCCTTGATGGTCACTGTGCCGGTCGGGTTGGCGGTCACCGCGTTTCCGGCTGTGATCGTGGCGGTGTAGGTCACCGCCACTCCGAGTGTCGATGGGCTGGTCGGGGACGAGCCGAGCACGGTGGTGGTCGAGTCGAGGACCACGTTCTGGCTGAGGGATCCATTGGAGGCGGCGAAGTTGGAGTTGTCCGAGTAGGTAGCGGTGATGCTGTGAGTGCCGATCGTCATCGACCCGGCCGGCTCGGTACATGTCGCGGTGGCCACTCCGGCGGAGATAGCGTTCAGTGTCGCCGAAGCGCACAGCACGGTGGCGGCGTCACTGAACGAGACGGTGCCCGAGGGTGTGAAGGCGGTGATCCCTCCCCCGGCGGTGACCGTGGCGGTGTAGGTGACCGCCACTCCGAATGGCGATGGCGAAGCCGGGGACGAGGTGACCGCGGTCGTCGTGGTGCCGATGGCGACGGTCTGGGTCAGGTTGGCGCTCGAGCCGGCATAGGTGGTGTCGCCGGAGTAGGTGGCCACGATCGGATGCGATCCTGTCGACATGGCCGAAGGTTGGGGGGTGCACTGGGCGGAGCCGTCGGGGGATGTCCCGGCGATCACGGTGACCGCGGTACAACCGGTGATGGCGGTGCCGTTGTCGGTGAAGGCGACAGTACCGGTCGGGATGGCACCCGTTCCGCTGGTCGGAGCCACGGTGGCGGTATAGGTGACGGCCTGGGCCAGCGCCGACCCGCTAGGTGCAGAGGAGGCGAGGGTGGTCGTCGAAGCTGTCGATCCGGCGGCGCCGGCGGTGCTCGGGAAGACGGTGATGGACGAGATCGAAGTGATGAGCAGGGTCACGACGAGTGCAGCGATGCTGCGTCCTCGTCTCGGTGACACCATTTGACTTCTCCTGCTCATTGGGGAGGCATGCGCGGTGGGCCTGACTCGCATCGCTCGTGCTTCGGAACGTCGAGCGCTTCGTCGATGTCGGCCAGCGCCTTGATCGGTGTCTCCGTTTAAGGACAAAGATGAAGGGTACTGAGCGAGGTGCTCCTCTTCGTGGATGCTCTCCCGTCGCTGGCGGTGTCCGCGCAACAACGTGTTGACCATCCGGGCTGGTATCGAGCGTTTCGACACATGGCCGAAAAGCGCAACAGTGTTCAACCATCGGCATCCACGCGGTCGACCTTGACCAAGAGATTTCGACGGGAGTCGACGGCACAGGTGGCCTTTTCCTGTTTGCTCAGCTCCGGTTTTGCAGGATGATGTTGGTGACCGCCAGTTCGAACCGCTCGGGGTCGAAGTCGTTGCCGACCCATTCGATGGTCGTGTCGTACTCCTGATGCCCAGGGTCGGAGATCACCTGGAGCAAATCCACATACCTGTGGGCGCCGCCGCAGTCCTCAGGAGGACACGACCGTCGACCGTCCAGGCACACCGCTGATGTGAGCTCTTGAGGAGTGGTGATGACTTCCTCCTCTACCACCACCTGGTGCTGCCACCCGTCGCCGAAGTCGTACTCGTAGCCAAATCGGTGTTCGTCCCCGATGGCTGCTCGGAGGGTGAACTCCTCTTCGTCCAACTCGTCGTCGGGAGAATCGTCGTCCGGTGTCCCGTATTGGTGCGCCCCGATGGAGAAGGCATGGAGGTGGGCGTCGGACCATCCCATGGCGATCTGGAAGATCTCGTGAAGCTGGGCGAGTGTGAACCGTGACGGGACGATCAACCTCCGCCAGATCGCAGGCTCGACCCCTTCCAGGCTGATCCGCAGCTGGAGCGCGGTGGAGTCCTCGGTCCTGGGCACACCGTGACGATACGCGCGCCCCGGTTTAGGCCACAAGGGGAGCGCCTGCTCGGCCGAGCAGGACCAGCTACTACTCGACAGGGGAGCAGATCGGCGTCAGTCCTTTCTGCTGGGAAGTAGAGCTCCGATGAGCCAGAACAGCGGAAGGAAGAGCCCGACGATGAACATGATCCAGTGCCCTTTTTTGATTGACAGCAAGCCCAGCGTGATGAGCAGCACGAGATAGATGGCACCGAGAATGAAGACCATGTGAACCTCCTAGTAGAGAAGTGATGGGTTTGAAGCATGGGCGATGAGAGGCTCGATCGTGGCGACGGGCGGCGGGAAGTTGCCACCAGGCCAACTGGCATCTTGAGGCATCACGAGCGCGGCGTAGCCGGTCCCACCTGGGTTTAGTTCGTTCTTAGATGCAATGAAGGCTCCGCTTATCTTCAACTGGTCAACTGGTTGCGGCGTTGGGGCAGACGACTCGAGATGTTCGAACCAGCGGTTCGACGGGTACGTATATCCACCGATCGGCTGCGAACCCCGATTGTTCGAAATTCGTCCGGGTCCCATCGCGTGGCCTACCAGGAGAGGAAGCAGATTGTCCATCGAAACGTTCGAGATCGTGGTGCGCGGAAGGTTCAGTCCCGCCCTCATGACGGCTTTCGGTGAGTTCGAGGTCACCAACTGCACCCATGGCCTGAGCTATCTCGTCGGTCCGGTGCCGGACCAGTCCAAGCTGCACGGTCTCTTCCAACTCCTTCGCGACCTCAACATCGAGTTGATATCGGTCAATCAGATCAATGTTCCCGTTGGCGGTGCGGAGCTGAGGTAGTCCCACACTCCCACCGGACACTCGGGACCCCCGAGGGTCCGAGACATCGTCAACGGTCCCGGCACCATCGCAATGGCCTATCCGAGGATCTTTGCTTTCTCCGCCTCGAACTCCGCCTCGGTCAGTGCCCCGGAGTCCTTCAGCGCAGCCAGCTGCGTGAACTGTTCGATGGGATCGGGTGCAGCGGTGGTCGGGGCGGGTTCTGGGGCTGCGGTCGGGGCCTCCTCTGCCGCCGCTTGGGCCTGGGCCGCCTGCTTGTTGGCCATGTGCCCACCGACCACGGCGGCAGTTCCGACCACCGCCGTGGTCCGGACGGCCATTCGTGCGACGGGTCGCCTTCTCATCATGTCGAATCTCCTGTCTGGTCGGGCTCAGACTGCCTGCGGCAGATCTTCGAGCATGGGAACGATGGATTCGTGCGGGATGCGGGCACCCTCGAGGAGCACTCCGTCAGATCTACGAACGGCTTCGGCGAAGGGTGCCGCCCACAGGTCCTCCCAGATGAGGAGCGCGGCCGATGAGTTCGGCTCCAGAGCGGCGGCGGCGTACTCGACGTCCTCCGGGCTGATGAGGCCTCCGAACTCCCCTCCCAATCCAGCGAACCCGGGAAGATCCTCCAACTCGTCGATCTCGAAGAAGGCGACGGATCCATCGGTGTCCTTCCCGATGAAGATGAGGTCGAGTATCCGGATGGTTCCCGACTCGACGAGCGCGATCAGCTCCGGCGCGATCTCCCCGGTGAACTTGTTCCCCGGAAACCCGACGATGATGTATTCAACTGGTCCGACGGTCATGTGATCTGTCCTCGCATTTCTGCTTGCTGGTGAAGGTACGCTCCGGCATCGCCGACGCCTGTACCTGGTTCGGTGATCGAGTCCCTACAGTCCGGATTCGACGTTGATGCGACCCTCGGATGCCGCCGTTTGGAGAGCGTCGTAGTCTCGCTGATTCTGGTCGGCGTAGGCCTCGGAGAACGAGACGACGGCGTTGTCGAATGACTTGCCTGATCCCAGGTAGGCGGCGATGGCGATCCGGTCCCCGGATCGGGCATGAGCCCGGGCCAGAGTCCAGCCGCAGAGGCGGCCGTAGACCGCCATCGACTGGGGAGACATCAGATCGGTGTCGACAGAGCCCTTCCAGTCCCGCAGCTGACGGATGTAGAAATCACGGTGCACGCCGTCGATGCCTTCAGCCTGGTCCCAGCCGAGGAAAATGTCGCTCGATGCCTGCATCAGGTGCTGGCCGGCCACGACCCGCTCGCCCTGGTTGGTGTATCGGCTCTCGCCCGCGAACCCGGCCAGGACCGACCGTTGGGCCTCCTTGGCCTGGAGCAGCAACGGATCCTTTCCATTGCTACCGACCATGAGGATCACCCACGCCCGGGTGCCCACACTGCCGACCCCGACCACCTTGCGGGCCACGCCCACGAACTGAAACTGCTTCAGGAGGTGTCGGCGGTCACTTTGCAGGGTGTGTCGATAGCTGCGGAGCAGCTCATGCATCCGCTCGGTCAGGATCCCTCCTTGCTCTCCGTCGAGCAGCTCCTCGATGGGAACCAGCAGCGGAGGGTCACTGACGAAACGGATCTGTCCGTCAACCACCTCGGTGAGCTTGTCCAACGCCTGCAGACTGTCGCGGGTCCGGGCCTTGGCCAGCGTCTTCTCGGCCTGGACCTTGGCCTTGGACAGGGACCTGTCGGCCGGCTTCTTTCCGGTCAGTCCGAGTTCGTCCGCCAGCTCCCTCAGGACCTGCTTGATGTCCATGCGGGCATACCAAACGTCCAGGTCCCTCATGCTGGCGAGTTTGGCCATCTCCGTGCGATAGGCGGCGACGGCATCGAGCACCACAGTGGCGCGCTGTCGGTCGGAGAACCCTCGATCCCGGCCGGCGATGGCCAGACTCGCCGACAGCCTCTTCACGTCCCACTCCCAGGGACCGGGCAACGTCTCGTCGAAGTCGTTGATGTCGAACACCAACGTCCGTTCAGCCGAGGCGAACACCCCGAAGTTGCTCAGGTGGGCGTCGCCGCAGGCCTGGACCCTCAGACCGGACGACGGAGTGGTGGCCAGGTCGTTGGCCATGATCAGCGCCGCTCCCCGGTAGAAGGTGAAGGGGGAGACCAGCATCCGGCCATAGCGGATGGGTACCAGTTCTTGGACCCGCGAGGCCGCCTGGCTCTCGAGGAGGGCCACCGGATCGGGTCGGGTGGGTGACACCTCCCACGCCTCGTGCCCCGCCCTCGGGGCGAGGGCCCGTGCCTCTTTCCCCAGCGCCGCCCGCTGCTGGTCGGAGAGATGGTCGGTGGCCGGCTGGGCCGCGGACGTGGCTGCCTTGTCGGCTTGCGTGTCGGGCATCTCACTACCGTCGCGCTCCGCCGGAGCGGCAACATCACCCTCTTCGGGCGATTCCGTCCGGTACCGGTGCCGCAGCCCCGCTCAGGCGTCCGGAGGGTCTGCTGCCACTCGGAACCCCACGTTGCCACTGGAACTGTCGGGCGCACTCCCGAATCGGGCCGATACCCGGTAGCGACGGCAGTAGGAGTCATGGCAGAGATACGACCCACCCCGTTGGACCCGGGCGGATCCGGACGGCGGACCTTGGGGCGTTTCAACCGGTGACGTCCGGTAGTAGTGGAGGTCGAGCCAGTCCATGCACCACTCCCACACGTTGCCGCACACGTTGTGGAGGCCGTAGCCATTGGGTTCGAACGCGTCGGTCGGAGCGGTCCCCAGATAACCATCGGCGCCGGTGTTCCCTCCTGGGAACTCACCTTGGAACACATTCATCCGGTGGACCCCTCCGGGTTCGAGTTGCTCGCCCCACGGAAACGGCTGACCATCGACCCCGCCTCGGGCGGCGACCTCCCACTCGGCCTCGGTCGGTAGTCGGGTTCCCGTCCACGAGCAGTAGGCCTGGGCGTCGTTCCACGAAACGTGGACGACAGGGTGATCCAGTCGACCATCGATAGCTGAGTGTGGCCCCTCGGGATGCCGCCAGTCCGCCCCCATGACCTGGCGCCACCACGGGGCACCTTCGACCCCTCGGGTAAGGGGGAAGTCGTCGGGCAGCAGCCCACCGAAGACGAACGACCACCCGAATTCCTCGGCGTCGGTCCGCCAGCCGGTGGCATCGATGAACTCGCCGAACAGCCGGTTGGAGACGGCGTAGCGATCGATCCGGAACGGAGTCAGCTCGACCTCGTGTATCGGCCCCTCACCGTCACCGGGGTAGGCCCATTCCGACTCGTCGCCCATCCGGTACCGGGCACCCGGGATCTGAACCAGTGTGGTCGGAAGTGGGCCTGAGCCCGGCGAAATGCCTAGCGGCCTGCTCCCGATGGACATCTCAGGGACGCCGTGACGACCCGGCACACAGCAGCTACCGGACATGTGCGGAGCGTAGCGGCTGCGCCACCGGGTGACGTTCGGGGAAGTGGGCGCAATCGATCGGAATGACTGCTCCTTCGGTTCGACTTCCGTCGGTTAGTCGCCAGACGTCGAAGTGAATCCACTCCGCCACGCCTCGGTGCCAGCTACCGTCCCGGCGAGGGCCGCATGGTGCATCTGCTTGACCACCGACTTCACCGACTCCGACGGCGGAACCTCCGGTTGCGCCGACCACTGCCGAAAAGCGGAGAACACCGCGTTGTCGCCGATCAGCGCCGCCACTCCCAGAACTAGGGTTCCGAAGAGAGCGACGATGCCGGCGGCGGTCAGGAGCCCTCTGTCGATCTGGACCCGCTCTTGCGCTCCATTGGATGAGGCCATGTAGTTCTCCTTAGGTTTCGCAATTCCGATAGTTGTGGCGCCGCTACCCATGAATCTCCGGCGTTACCGGCGTTACCTGCGTCGATCCCGTCGACGCATCCCTGCCACCGACACCGGGGACAGCGGACGTCCCAACGGATCGATGAACAGCGTGCACGAGCCGGACGAATCGGGTACCGATCCCTCCAGTACATCGATCGAGTACGTCACCGACTCATCATCCGACCGAGGATTCCTGAGCACCACCACACACTCCTCGGGACGATCGCCCCCCGCATCGACGAACGACAGAACGGCGTTCGGCGGGTCCATGGCAAAACTGTTCTCCGACTGATCCGACCACAGTCCGACAAACTGGTCCGTGGTCATGTGGCCGACAACCCGCTGGGGTCGATCGGAGAAATAGAGCGTTGTCGGCGCGACTCCGTCCAGCGTCAGCTTGCCGTCGCTGCTCGTCGACCCCCGCGCCACCTGCACGAACATCTCCTCCACCAGCTCTTCTGATTCAACTTGAGTCATCGGGCGCTTCCTTTCACAGGGTTGTGACGATGGACGTGCGGCCGAGTGGTAGATCCGTGCCACTGATATCGGGTCACCTCTTGACCGCCCTTACTCAAGACTGGCATCAGGACCAACACCGATCATCACCCTTGGAGGATGATCGGGGACGGTAGGGGGCCTGTAGACGGTTCCCGGTTCGAACTCGGAACAGGCACTCGCGGGCTCCGATTGGCTGCTCGGGTCACCCGCGGGCCCGTCCAGCGTCGTTCGCAGGTCCGATCACCCCGAATGGGTGACGACGAGCGCTGCCCCACCACACAGGATGTGCGGAGAGACGAGCGGAGATAGTTGACAATTGCCGATTCCGAACGAGCGCGACCGCCGCCACCAGCCGGCGAGCGCCGCATCACGTCGTGAGGGACGAACGGCCACCGGAGGCCCGAAGTGGCACCGGCTTCCGCACCTGGCACATCGCGTCCCCCGGGGACTCTGACCAGTTGGCTCCAAGCGTTGATCACGGCTCGGTAGATTCGGAAAGATGGGTGGCCAAGGCATGATCGATCCAACCGGCAGGCTGACAGATCGTCGCTGGAGCTGGGCATCCCGTGGGCTGGCCGTCACCGTCCTTGGCGGTCTGGGCCTCGTGGGCGCGGGCTCAGCTCAATCAGGAGTTGCCGCCGCCGCAGTTGTCGCACCCCGGGGAGTCGTCACCATCACCATGGCAACCGTGGGTGACCCCGGGAACCCATCGGTGGGCGTCGTCCAGACCTTCGGGGGACCCAAGGGCAGTTTTGTGGAGCCGCCGGAGAACACCGGTAGTACCGGTATCTACAAGAGCTGCAGCGAGGCGCCGGCATCGGCTCCCTCGTGTCTGACGGTCGGTGGAGTCGGCTACACCTACGGAATCGGGGAGTTCGACATCACGGTGAGTCAGTACGTCACGTTTCTCAATACGGTGGACCCTCGCGGGAAGAACGTGCATGACCTGTACAACGACGACATGAGTCCGGTGGTGTGGCCGCAGTACGGCTCGGTCAGATACAACCCGAAAGCTGCGGTGGGCAGGTACTACTCCGTTGCCTACCCGGAGTGGTCCAACAAGCCATTCAACTGGGGAAACTTCCGCCGCGATATCCGATTCGTAAACTCGCTCACCAACGGCCAGGTCCTCTCCAAGACACAGTCCTCGGCGGCCAACTTCAAGTACGTCACCTACAAGGTTCGCCTCTCGACCAGGACCGAGACGGGCATGTACAACCTCAGCAATCCGGGCACGACACGAAACCGGAATAACGGATTCGTCCTCCCGAGCAACAACGAATGGGTGAAGGCCGCCTACTACGACCCCAAGGGTGGCGGAACGGACTCGTACTGGGCCTACGCCACGGGACCATTCAACGCCCCGAACGTCGCCGTGTTGAATCCTGGAACGGGGGACGTGCTCAACGCGTCGGACCAACCCCTGGCGACCTACAACCCGAACGATCCGGACTCCAGCGCCGACACGCCGGGATCGCCACCCGGAACGGCCCCGACCTGGTGCCCCTATCAGGCCGGACCGGACTGCAACAAGATCTATCCGGCCGATTTCCCCCAGGGATTGGACCTTCCACCGAACTACATGGGGAACGTGAGCACGGTGGGTCAGGACCTGACCCCGTCCCCATGGGGAACCTACGACCAGAACGGAAATGTCGTCCAGATCCTCGACACCATCGCCCCGCAGCCCCCGGGCTACAACTTCCTGCGGAACTGGCGCTACTACCACGGTGGCGTCGTCAATGCGCCTGCGTACCAGTTGGAGATCTCAGCTTTCGGGTACAACCCGGGGGATCAGTCCCTTGAGCGCATCTATCCCTGGGAAGGGTTCCGGGTGGGCGTCATCGGCAACCTCAGGTAGGCGGTCGGTCGCACTACTCATTCACCGGCCGGTATGACCTCTGTCATTGGCGACGCCGTGACACCGACTCCGTCCGGACCGTCCGACGGCTGATCCGTCGACTTCGGCCCGATGATCCGCTTGCGGAAGACGTACAGGCTCCAGCCCTGGTAGGCGAGGACCAGAGGGAAGAACACGATGGCCACCACCGACAACACCTTGAGCGTGTAGGACGGACTGGCCGAGTTGGAGACGGTGAGGTTGTAGGCGGTGTTGGTGCTGGACACCATGACCCGGGGGAAGAGTTCGAAGAAGATCGAGCCGACGACGCTTCCGATGGCCACCACGGCACCGGCGAAGGCCCAGCCCTCGGAGCCGGACTCTGCCAGCCAGGCGCCGGCGAACACCGCCACCAGGGCCAACGCTTCGATCGGGTTGGGAACGAACCCCACGCTGAGTCCGACGTGCACCCAGGTCAACCAGCCGAGGGTGATCACCACCGCCAGCCATCCGAGGCGACCGGACAGCTTGGACACCCGGTCGTGCAGCGCGCCATCCGTCTTGAGGGTGAGGTAGGCCGCCCCCAGGAACAGGCAGAGCACGGTCAAGGTGACGCCGGTGTACAGCCCGAAGGGCACGAGCAGCCCGATGAAGTTCCCGGTGTAGTTGTGGGAGGAGTTGATGGGCAGTCCGTGGAGCATGTCGCCGAAGGCGGTGCCGAGCAGCAGGGGGATCAGTGCGCTTCCGATGGTGAGCGACCAGCGCCAGGTTGCCCGCCACCTCACATTGTCGATCTTTCGGTTGAACTCGAAGGAGACCCCGCGGACGATGAGGGCCACCAGCACGATCACCAGGGCCAGGTAGAAGGTGGAGAACATGGTGGCGTACCACGAGGGGAATGCGGCAAAGATCGCCGCACCGGCCACCACCAACCACACTTCATTGCCGTCCCAGATGGGTCCGATCGTGTTGACGGCGATGCGTCGCTCGACATCGTCACGCCCGACGAACGAGTGCAGCATGCCCACCCCGAAGTCGAAGCCCTCGAGGACGAAGAACCCCACCCAGAAGATGGCCACGATGATGAACCAGATGTTGTTGAGATAGACCATGGTCGTCTCCTAGTAGATGAGGGCCGGCATGCGGGGGCCCTCGGCGTCGTCAGTGGTCCGGTCGTCAGAGTCGCTGCTGTCCATGTCGTCGCCCCCGTCGTCGCCTGTGGGCCCCTCTTCGGAACCGGTGCCCAGCTCCTGTCGGCCGTAGTGGATCATCAGATAGACGTCGGCCACCCCGAGCGACAGGTAGAGCAGCACGAAGACGGTGAGGCTGATCCAGATGTCGGTGGATGTCACCGACGGCGACGCGGCCTGGGATGTCTTCATCAGACCTTGGACGATCCACGGTTGTCGGCCGCTCTCGGTCAGTAGCCAACCGGCCGTGTTCATGAGGAACGGAGTGATGATGAACCAAGGGGCGATGAACAGGAACCACTTGGCCTTGGCCAGGGTCTTCCGCCGGATCAACCACAGGCCCCACAGGGCGAACAGGGCGATGAGGGCGGCCAGATATGCCATCACCCGCATCCCCCAGTACTGGATGAACACATTGGGGATGTAGTTACCGGGTCCGTACTCCTTCACATACTGGGCCTGGAGGTTGTTGAGCCCCTGGACTTCGCCGTCGGGGTGGTTGGTGGCCAGGATCGACAACAGGTCCGGGACCTCCCAGATCTGGGTCGGTGTCTCGTCGTTGTTGCCCCCCCCGATCTGGAACACAGAGAAGGGGCAGTGTGAAGGACAGGTCGTCCACAGAGCTTCGGCCGCGGCGATCTTCATGGGCTGGTACTTGCCTTCCACCACGCCCAGCTCGCTGCCGATGAACATGTTCAACATGACCGCCGGAGCCAGGACGGCGAGCGAAATGACTGCAGTGCGCCGGAAGGCGTCGATGGCCTGCTGGCGACGGAGATGCCAGGCGGAGACCCCCAGCATGACGATGGCCCCGGTGACCAGCGAGGCCAGCACCACATGGGGATAGGCCCACAGGAACACCGGGTTGGTGAACAGGGCCCAGACGTCGGTGAGCTGGGGCTGGTGCTGGGCGTTCATCACATAGCCCACCGGGTGCTGCATCCACGAGTTGGCCGCCAGGATGAACAGGGCCGACACCATGCTGGCCGCCGCCACCAGCCAGATGCAGGCGAGGTGGACCTTCTTCGACAGCCGGTCCCAGCCGAATATCCACAGTCCGAGGAATGTGGACTCGAGGAAGAAGGCGGCCAGGCCCTCCATGGCCAGAGGTCCGCCGAAGATGTTGCCGACGAATCGCGAATAGTTCGACCAGTTCATGCCGAACTCGAACTCCTGGACCAGTCCGGTGACCACCCCCACCGCCACGTTGATCAGGAGGAGCGCACCGAAGAACTTGGTGAGCCGCTTGAAAGTGGGGCTGTCGTTCCGGTACCAGCTGGTTTGCAACAGAGCCACCAGAAAGGCCAGTCCGATGGTGACCGGCACGAAAAGGAAGTGGTAGATGCTGGTGGTGGCGAACTGCCAGCGGGCGAGCTCGGTACTCATGAGGTGGGACTCCCGTCGTTCAGGCCGCCCTCGGGGACGGCGGCCAGGGTTTGTGACTGGTCGGCCTGTGATGGCTTCGCCAGGTCGGTCATGGCCAGATCCTCGGACGACGGGTAGCGCGCCGTCCGCATCTCCTCCCACCACAGGTGGGAGTACCGACCATCGACTGCGAGCAGTTGGTCGTGGGTGCCGCGTTCGACCACCCGACCCTCGTCCATCACCAGGATTTCGTCGACCGACTCCAGCCCGACCAGCCGGTGGGTGATCAGGATCAGCGTGCGACCGTCGGTCACCTCCAACAGGTCGGCGGTCAGAGCGTCGGCGGCGGCCGGGTCGAGGTGTTCAGCGGGCTCGTCGAGCACCAGGATCGCAAGGTCCGCCAACAGGGCACGGGCGACCGCCAACCGTTGCCGTTGGCCGCCCGATAGGCGGGCTCCGTGCCCGCCGACCTCGGTGTCCAGCCCCCGGGGTAGTCCTCCGAGCCAACTGGCCAGGCCGACCCGGGCCACGACTTCGGCGAGTTCGGCGTCGCTGGCGGTCCGTCGGCCAACCCGGAGGTTCTCGGCGATTGTCGTGTCGAAGAGGTAGGCGTCCTGGCCGACCATCCCGACGACAGTGCGCAGGTCGTCCGGGGTCAGGCGGTCGATCGGGGTACCGCCCAGGGTCAGTGACCCTGACTGCCACGGCAGGAACCGCAGGAGCACCGCGGCCAGCGTCGACTTGCCCGCCCCGCTGGGTCCCACCACCGCCACCCGCTTGCCGGCTGTCAGCGACAGGTCCACGCCCCGAAGTACCGGACCGGTGGCTCCCGGATAGGTGGCCCAGACCGCCACGGCCTCGAGGTCACAGAAGTGTTCGGGGACCGGAAGGGCGACCTCGGGATCGGGCACCGGCACGACGGCGTCGGTCACCTCGAACACCCGGGCCGCCGCCTGGCGCACCCGCTGCAGGGCCTGGGTGGCGACAGGAAGGCCGACCACCAGTTCGAAGGCGGCCAGGGGGATCAGTGTGATGACGGCCAACTCGGTACCGTCGAGCCGACCGGAGGACACAGCCGGGATGCCGGCCAGGAGGCAGCCCCACGAGGCCAACCCGGCCAGGAGGGTGGTCAGGGCCAGCCCGATTCCGGCCGTCCTGGCCGACCTCGTGGCGATGTCGGTCAGCTCGGCGTCCTGCTCCTGGATGGTCCGGGCCTGGGCGCCGGCTCCTCCGAAGACGACCAGCTCGGCGGCGCCCTCGGTGAGGTCCACCATGGCCGCCCCCAGGTCTCCGCGCACCTGGGCGAACCTCCCCTCCCGACGCCGGGCGAGGCTGGCGGTCAGCCACGGCGGGATCGTGGATGCAGCGAGCAGCGCTATTACGCGGTCGATCGTGTCGGCCTGAGACAGCAGCTGGATGAGGCGCTCACCCGCCCACTCACCTTGATCGTGGCACCGGCCGGCGCCGGAAAGACGGTGCTGCTCGCCCAGTGGGCCAGGACCCATCCTGAAGTCGACCTGGTGTGGTTGGAGGTCGCCGTCGAAGACAACGATCCGGTCCGCTTCTCCCGGAGGTTGCTGGAGGGACTGGCCGCCATCAATCCCGACGTCGCCGATCTGGCCGCCTTGGTGTCCTTACACGGCGGCGGGCTGGGGGAGCCGATGCTCGAGGCGTTCGAGACCCAACTGGAGGAGTTCCCCGAGGTCCTCATCGTCCTCGATGACCTGCACCATCTGTCGAACGCCAACCTCGTCTCCGACCTGGGCAGCCTCGCTCAACTGATTCCACCCAACATCCACCTGGTGTTGTCGACGCGCACCGATCTTCCCATCGCCTGGAGTCGACACCGGCTCAAACAGGAGCTGACCGAGATCCGCCAGGCCGACCTGGCCCTGGATGAAGCCGACTCATCCCTTCTGCTCGAGCGCATCACCGGTCGGACCCTCGGACCTGACGGCGTCGCCAGCCTGGTCGCCCGCACCGAAGGATGGGCCGCCGGACTCCAGCTCGCCGGCATGACCCTTCGCCTCTACCACGACTCCGACGAGTTCATCACCCAGTTCAGCGGAGACGACCGACTGATCGCCGATTATCTGAGTGAGGAGGTCCTGCAGTCCCTGTCCAATGACCGGCGCCAACTGCTGCTCCGGGTCTCGGTGTTGGACAAGATGTGCTCGGAACTGGTCAGCCATCTCACCGGAGAGCCCAACGCCCAACTGGTACTCGATCAGTTGGAGCGGGAATCGATGTTCCTGGTGTCATTGGACGGACACCGGCAGTGGTTCCGATTCCACCATCTCTTCCGGGACATGCTTCGTTTTACGCTGCGGGCGGAACAACCCGGAACCGAGCCCCGTCTGCTGACCCAGGCCGCGTCGTGGCACCTCGAGCGAGGAGAGGTCGATACCGGTATCGAGTACCTCCTTGACGCCCGGAACTGGGCGGAGGCGATCAACGTCATCATGACCCGGGGCTCGGAGGTGTTCGAGAAGGGCGAGATGGCCACGGTCATCCGTTGGATCTCCCAGATTCCCGAGTCTGCCCGCGCCGGAAGGCGGGACGTCAGTCTCCTCCTCGGGGCGCTGATGGGGGTTGAAGGGCTGGCCGCGGGATCCGAGGATGTCTTGGGGCGGGTGGTGGCCGACGTCGAGGCGTCCGACGGCGAGCGGCTCTGTGCCCTGGTCTTTCTGGCCACCATGGTCCAGTGGCGGCCCCGACCCGAGACCTCGCTCGAAATGGCGGCGCGCGCGCTCGACATGCTTCATCAGATCGGTGACGCCCCGATCCCTTCGATCATGAATCTGTCCCACGTGCAGTCCCTCGAGACGATGGCCCTCCTGTCCCGCGGACGTGCGCACTTCCAAGGCGGCGACGTCGAGCAAGCGCGGGACTGGCTCGAGCGAGGGCTGGAGACACTCGGAGCCACCTATCCGATCTGGAAGGTCAGCGGCCTCGGCTCGCTGGCCATGGTCGAGGCCTGGTCCGGTAATTCCGAACGGGCCGCCTCCCTATCGGAGGAGGCGCTGGCGGTTGCACGGGAAGTCGGTCTGTTGAACCATCCCTGCGCCGCTGATGCCTATCTGGCCTCCACCCTGACGGCGTTGGAGCTCGGTGAGCCGGGTCGGGCATCCCTGTCCCTTCATGAAGGCACGGTGAGGGCGGAGGCCAACCGGCGCAGCCAACTCTCGTGGTTCGGCCACCTCGCAAAGGCGCTGCTGCTCGAGGCGGACGGTCAGCGGGATCAGGCGATGACGACGGTGCTCTCGGCCAGGAACGACTTGGGGGCTCCGCCACCTCCCATCGTGATGGATCGCATGCAGGCCCTGCACAGCCGTCTGCTGCGCCTCGACGGCTCTCCCGAGCAGGCGTTGCGCACCTTCGATCCGATGTCCGACTACGCCGAGGCTTCGACCTTCGAGCATGCGGCAGCCGCGCTCGCCCTCGGTGACCTTAATTTGGCGAGAAAGTTGATCGGCACGTTTGACGACCCGTCGGATATGACCGAACCGTTGGCCATCGTCGAGAGTCTGCTCCTGATGGCGTGGTCGGCGGATGCTGAGGGGTCAGAAAACGAGGCCCAGATGCACCTGGCCGGGGCCCTGGCGGTGGCCGAGCGCCACTCCCTGGTCGATGTATTCGTGCGAGCAGGGCCGGCCATCCTGCGGCTGATCTCGGGCCTCACCAGCGACCCGTCGCCCCTCCGCGACCGGGTTCTCGAGCGAGCGCGGCAGTTGATTGCTCCGTCCCCGGGTGTCGATCTGGTCGATCCACTGACCGACCGGGAACTCGAGATCCTCTCCTACCTCCCGAGCCGATTCACCAACACCGAGCTGGCCGACCACTTCTACGTCTCGGTAAACACCATCAAGACGCACATGGCCCACATCTACCGCAAGTTGGACGTGGCCAACCGCAACGGGGCTATCGACCGAGCTCGCGAGCTCGGCATGCTCTGAGCTGTCCCCTCCGGTACTGGGCTCGCGCCCTGCTCGCCGGATGCTGCACCGGTCGGGAGACCGGCCTCCGGCCGAAGTCACCCCTCCAGGGTGATGACCGTCGCTGGGGGGCGTGATTGCATTTCCTCATCGACATGTGCGGGAACACCGCTCGGGTTGCGCGACGTGGAGCTGCACGGGGCGCATCCGGTCGATGCTCAAGACATCCGCGAACCAACTTGAGGAGAACGCCAAGTGCCTGCCTACACCTATCCCCTTGCCGACCTGTTCGGAACCATGCTGGGGCTGTTCCTGTTCTTCATCTGGCTCTGGTTGCTCATCGTCGTGTTCTCGGACATCTTCCGGAGCCACGACCTGGGTGGCGGCGCCAAGACACTGTGGGTTCTCTTCGTCATCATCCTGCCGTTCCTCGGCATCTTCGTGTACCTCATCGCTCGGGGCGGAAAGATGCACGAGCGGGCCGCCGATCAGGCGGCTCAACAGCAGAAGGCCTTCGACTCGTATGTCAAAGAGGCGGCGGGTTCCGGAGCCAACCCCGCCGACCAACTGGCGAAGTTGGCCGACCTCAAGAGCCAGGGCGTCATCACCGATGCCGAGTTCGAAGCCCAGAAAGCCAAGGTGCTGGCCTGAGACCGGGTGATCTCCAGCGCTCATATCCCGCTGCAACGAAAGGATCCACATACATGGACTCGGTAACCAAGCCATCCGTACTGATGGTCTACTTCTCCTACACCCATCAGACCGAGAAGGTGATGGAGCTGATGGCCGGGGTACTTCGCGACCGCGGCTGTGAGACGACAATGGCCCCGATCGAATTCACCGATCCACGCTACGAGAAGCGGTTCAAGCAGTTTCCCATGCCAAAGCCCTTTCTCGAAGTGATCGCCATGATCCCCGCCGAGCTGCACAAGCGCCCGGCCAAGATCGGCATTCCCGATGTGGTGACGGAAGGGGAGTACGACTTCGTGTTCATCGGCGCGCCGACCTGGTGGCTCACCACCGACATCCCCATACGCTCATTTCTGGAGTCGGAAGCCGCCGCCAAGGTCCTCAAGGGCAAGCCGTTCACAGGAGCGGTGTGCTGTCGCCGGTACTGGAAGCACAACCTCAAGAACGTCCGGCGGATGGGTACCAAGCGGGGCGGATCGTTCGTCGACGGCATCCACTTCCGTTACCAGGGCGGTCAGGTACGTTCGCTGTTCTCCCTGCTGAGCTTCCTCGGTACCGGCGAGTACAAGGAGAAGTACCACGGGGTCAAGATCCCCCCGAGCAACCTTCAGGACTACCACCTCGAAGAAGCCCGGAGGTTCGCCACCGCCCTGGGCAACCGCCTTGTCGCGGGAGTCGGCGCCAAGAACTGAGGCGCACCGCCGCCGATCGTGCCACGTCACGACCGCTCCCTCCTCCAACGTGGATTCTGAAGCCCGCCGACGGGTGACGAAGAGGGAACGAACCAAGTAAGGAGACCCATGTACTACATAGGTGGATTCGTCTTCGCAGCACTCGCCATCCTGTTGGTGGTGGTCTTCGTGCGCAAATTTCGCCAGAGCAATGACTGAAGCTCAGCATGTGGGGGCACCGTTCGCCAGCCGTCGGCTCGGACACATGGCTGCACCTGAACGGGCACCAGGGGTCGGATCAGGAGCGAAAGACAACGCGGCGTCGACGTGATCCTCGACCTGTTGTTGATCGGTCTCGTCATCACGCTCGAGCCGATCCCACTCACCGCCTTCATCCTCGTGCTGGCGTCCAAGGGCGGGGTTCGAAAAGGAGCAGCGTTCATCTTCGGATGGCTTCTCTCACTGGCCATCGTTGTGGCCGGAACAGTTCTCGTCACGGGTAACAAGCCACCGAAACCCAACACGGCTCCCTCGCTGGCCGCCCTGGCCGTGAAGATCTTGATCGGCGTGGCACTGGTCTTGATCGCGGTGCGACAACGTCGACGAATGGGTAAACCCAAGCCGCCGAAGAAGCCGCCGAAGTGGCAGACCGGCATCGACAACATGTCGCCGTGGTACGCCATGGGCCTCGCACCGCTGACGCAGCCCTGGGGGCTGGTGGCGGCCGGCGTGGCCACGATCATGGAGGCCAAGCTGTCATCGTGGCAAACCTACGTCGGATTGTTCTTGTTCTGTTTGGTGTCGACAGCCGTCTACCTCGTGCTGGAGCTTTACTCGGGATTCAGGCCGGAGAAGAGCCAGGCCTTCCTGGCGTCGATCAGAGAATGGATTGATACCCATACCGATCAGGTAATCATCATCGTCTCGCTGGTTCTCGGTCTCTGGTTGGTTGGGAAGAGCATCTATCTGATCGTCACCTGATGGCCGACAACCGTGACTTCGACAGTGCGGCAACGGGATACGGGGAAGCGGCACCGGCGGTCAAGAAGTCCGAAAAGGGACACCGGTGGAGACGGGTCTCCTCCTGGATACTGTTGGTTTTGGCCTGTGTTCTGTCGGTCGTATCGGTGTTCACAGTGTTCGCCCGGAATCAGTTGCTGAATACCGACACCTACGTCAACACCGTCGCCCCGCTCGCCAGCAATCCGGCGATTCAGACCCAAGTGGCCAAACAGGTCAGTGAGAATTTGATCGCCAGGACCGACGTGGCAGCCAGGGTCAAGGACGCTCTGCCTCCCAAGGCGGGATTTCTGGCGGCCCCGATCACTTCGGGGCTGGAGTCCGTCACCAATGAGCTCGCCCTCAAGGCGGTGCAGTCCAAGCAGTTCTACGCGTTGTGGGTTGCCGCGAACCGAGCCTCCCACAAACAGCTCGTGGAGGTCCTCACCGGTTCGAGCCAAGGATCGGTGAGCCCGAGCAATGGCGAGGTGACCATCGATCTGAGCCAGGTGGAGGTCAACGTCAAGAAGGCCCTGGACGCCAAGGGCATCACCGTCTTCGACAAAGTCCCCGCAGTCAAGGGACTCAACTTCGTGTTGTTCAAGTCAACGGATCTGGCCAAGGTCCAAAAGCTGACCAAGCTGCTCAACGACCTTGCCGTCGTGCTGCCCATCATCGCCCTGTTGTCCTTTGCCGCCGCCGTCGTGTTGAACGAACATCGACGCCGGGGGCTCGTGCGTGCCGCAACCGGGCTCGCTCTGTCCATGGCGCTGATCCTGGTGGTGATGGCGGTGGCCCGCAATCGATACCTCTCCGGGCTGGGCCCGGGTCAGTCCGTGGAAGCCAATCAGGCGGTGATCGACACGGTCACCGCAGCGCTGCGTCAGGCGGTGCGCATCATCTTGGCCGTGGCCGTCGTCGTGGATTTGGCAGCCTTAGTGGCCGGCAACCGTCGAATTCGGGCGTGGGCAACAGAGCGCGACGGGGCCCGTCGGATGGCGGACGGGCCGGTCCGCCGATTCAGTGGGGAGCACCGCAGGATTCTCCAGTGGGGCGTCCTGGCGCTCGGCCTCATCATCTTGGTGGTGTGGAGCAATCCCACGACGCTGGTCGCGGTGGTCGTGGTCCTCATCACGCTCGCGCTGGTGGCAGTGGTGGGGCTGGTCGCCGGTCGTCGACCCACGTATCCGATCGTTGGGCCGCAGGAGTAGTGGGTGCTCCCACTCTTCTGTTCAAGATCACTCCTTTAGGGTGACGCTCTGCAAAACCCGCCGTGCCAGATTGGACCTAGATCTACCAGCAACCCGCTTTCAGCAGTACGTGCGCAATGACTGTGGCGTAATTGCCCACTCGTGTACACCCGGCTTTCTCGATCCGACCTGGAGGACATGATGGCGAAGCATGAAGACATCAACCGGTACATGCTCCCCGTGCATGATCGTCAGCACGTCGGTCTGACCACCTATGACGCCAAGGACCCCGAGACTGCGTTTCCCCCGATCGTCGAAATACATCCCCCGGAGGGTGCGCCCAACGTACTGATCATCCTGCTCGACGACATCGGCTTCGGCGCCGCGTCGACGTTCGGCGGAGCTATCAATACGCCGACCGCCGATCGGCTGGCCGCTCAGGGATTGAGACTCACCCGGTTCCACACGACCGCGCTCTGCGCTCCGAGTCGCCAAGCGCTCCTTACTGGTCGCAACCACCACACAGCCGGAATGGGAGCTATCCCCGAAGTTGCCACGTCGGCGCCCGGTTACAGCTCCATCCGGCCGCAGACCACGGCACCACTAGCCCAAATATTGAAGCTCAACGGGTACTCGACAGCTCAATTCGGAAAGTGCCACGAAGTACCGGTGTGGAAGACGAGCCCGATGGGCCCGTTCGACCAGTGGCCTGCGCAGAGTGGGTTTGACTACTTCTACGGCTTCATCGGTGGTGAGACGAACCAGTACTACCCGGCTCTCTTCGAAGGCACCACCCCCATCGAACCACCGAAGACCCCCGCTGAGGGCTATCACTTGTCCGAGGACCTGGCCGACCGGGCAGTGACCTGGATTCGCCAGCAACGCTCGTTGATGACCGATCGGCCCTTTTTCGCTTATTTCGCTCCGGGTGCCACCCATGCCCCCCACCACGTCCCGGCTGAATGGTCGGACAAATACAAGGGTCGCTTCGACGCCGGTTGGGACTCACTGCGGGCCGAGGTCTTCGCTCGACAAAAGGATCTTGGTGTGCTCCCTGCCGATGCCGAGCTCACTCCTCGTCCCGACGACATCGCCGCTTGGAAGGACGTCCCCGACACACTGAAGCCGGTCATGGCCCGTCAGATGGAGATCTACGCCGGCTACCTCGAACACGTCGACCATCACGTCGGACGGGTGATTGACACTCTCGAGGAGCTCGGGGTTCTCGATGACACGCTGATCTTCTACATGATCGGGGATAACGGGGCCAGCGCCGAAGGGACGCCGAACGGGACCTTCAACGAGATGCTCTCCCTCAACGGGGCCGCCGCGTTTGAAACTCCGGAGTTCATGGCCGCCCACATCGACGAGTTCGGCACCCCGGCCGCCTACAACCACTATGCGGTGGGTTGGGCGAACGCCATGTGCACTCCCTATCAGTGGACAAAGCAGGTGGCCTCGCACTTCGGTGGCACCCGCAACGGGACCGTCGTCCACTGGCCGAACGGCTTTGAGGCCAAAGGTGAAGTCCGCAATCAATTCCACCATGTCATCGACGTCGCATCCACCGTGCTCGACGTCGCCGGAATACCGGAACCGACTTTTGTCAACGGGATCCAACAACTTCCTCTCCACGGCGTCTCGATGGCCTACCTCTTCGACCACGCCGACGCGCCGGACCGGCGGGAGACCCAATACTTCGAGATGGTGTGCAACCGAGGCATTTACCACAAGGGTTGGACGGCAGTCACCCGACACAGCATCCCCTGGCTCTTCGGAGCAACGCTTCCGGCCCTCGATGACGATGTCTGGGAGCTCTACGACACTTCCACCGACTGGACGCAGGTCCACGACCTTTCCGGCGAACATCCCAATAAGCTGGTCGAACTTCAGCGGCTCTTTCTGATCGAGGCCGTCAAGTACAACGTCCTCCCGCTGGATGACCGGAGAATCGAGCGCTTCAACTCGGAGATAGCCGGTCGGCCTCAGCTGGCCAAAGGACCGTCTCAGATCTTCTTCGGTGGGATGTCGCGAGTCACCGAGAACACCGTATTGAATCTCAAGAATAAGTCGTACTCGATCACCGCCGAGGTCGTGGTGCCCGACGATCATGCCAGCGGAGTGGTCGTGGCTCAGGGCGGAGCGTTCGGTGGGTGGTCTCTGTACATGCTCGACGGAAAACCGATCCACTGCTACAACCTGTTGGGCCTGGCCATGGTCAAGGCCGCGGGCGGCGACCCACTCTCTGCTGGCACACACCAGATCCGAGTGGAGTTCACCTACGACGGAGGTGGACTCGCCAAGGGTGGCGACACCACGTTGTACGTCGACGGCACTCCGGTGGGGTCGGCACGCCAGGAGGCAAGTGTCCCCATGCTGTTCTCGGGCGACGAAACCCTCGACCTCGGCAGCGACCACGCCACTTCGGTGAGCGATGACTACACGCCGGAGACGAGTGCCTTCACGGGGACGGTCAACTGGGTACAGCTCGACCAGGGAGACGACGACCATTCACATCTTCTGTCGCCCGAGGAGCTCCTCAAAGTGGCGATGGTCCGACAGTAAGGACTCGACACTGCGCAAGAGCCTCGGGGTCTATTTCATCGAACACCTGGAAATGAGGCCGGTACTTGCTCGACCTCATTCAGCCAACAGTGGCGATTTGCCAGCCGGTGCAACCTCGGCCTGCAGGACATGAAGGAGGAGGTGGGCCCCGGAATGGCCAAGGAGGAAGTGGGAGGTGATGTTGAGCGGCCGATTTCTAGGACCGCTGAAAGCCGGCAACGCACCGCTCTGGCGGACGACCGAACGCTGCTGGCCTGGTATCGCACGGCTTTCGCTTCTTATGCCCTTGCCGTAGGGCTCGGAAGTATCGTTCCGGTGGTCGCGAAGAACGCCTCGTCCGCATACCGGGTCCTTGGAGTCCTCTCGGCCCTACTGGGCTGCTTCGCCGCTCTGGGAGGCGTGTGGCACCACGTTGTGTTCCGGGAACGCATTGGATCTTCGCGGCTAAATCGAATCAGCCTGCGCTTTATCGTAGGGATTGGCATCGTCATCTCGTTGCTCGGCATCGTTCTGGCCACTGTCATCTGTCTGGGTGGTTGACGACCCAGATGACGATCTGGGCTGCTGCTGGCCATGTCTAGTCGCGTGAGGTGGTCGCCTGACTTGCGCTAGCCCTTCGGATCTACCGTCAGCGTGAAGTTCTGGGTCACTGTCAACCCGTTCGGCGCGTAAGCATCCATAAGGGCGATCGTCAGTCCATAGACCTTTTTCTTCTTGTTCGTCGGCTTGCCGCTCAGCGTCGCCGTGCCATTCCCGTTGTCGACGAAGGTCAAACCGGGCGGCGCCGCCCCGGAGATCAGGGCAAACCGCACGGGCTCACCGGGCGATCCCCCAACGGCTGACACCGTGAACTTGTTGGACTTGCCGGCGGTGAATGTTGCGGCGGCCTTCGAAGTGAAGGCGAGCAGGTCCAGATTGAGCACCTGCTCACCGGTGCCGCCCGCATCGACGGCCGTCAGGTAGACGGGGTAGCTGCCGGCAGCGACCTTGGGCGTGCCGGTAATGGTGGCCTTTCCGTTCTTCGCGTCATTGAAGGTCAAGCCATTGGGAAGATTCGAGGCAATGATCGTCGCGTCCTTCGTCCCGACCGAAATCTTGATGGTCACCTTCTTTTTCGGCGTGCTGGCAAAGGAGTCCGGCGAAGTGAAAGTGATATCCGGTGCCACGTACGGGACCGACACCGAGGCGTCAGCTACTGGAGTAGCGAAGCCTGAGGCGAGCGATGCGGAAGCCGTCACCTCCACCCGGTCGTTCACCGCTCCAGTGGAGATGTCGCTATCGCTGGTCGTGTGGGTATACGTACACGTCTCGCTCTGGCCGGCCAGGAGGGTGCCCTGAGGACATGACGCTCCCTGGCTGTCTGACTCGTCGATGACCGCCAGACCGGTCAGGGTCACGCCGCTGGTATTGGTCACCTCGTCGTTGAAGGAGACGGGAAACCCTGACAGCCCGAACTGATCGACATCCGGCACATCGGTGAGAGCAACCCCGACGTAGGGCACGGTGGTCGAGTAGGTCGCTCCCACATTCGTGCCATCGGGCGCCGTGGCGCTGGCCTGGGCGCCATCCGTGACAGCGGTCGCGGCCACATCGGCGTCAGTGGTCGTATAGCTGACGGTGCAGGTCTCGGTTTGCCCGATTGCCAGCGTGGACTGCGGACAGGTGAGCCCGAGTGAATCGCCGGCCGATACGTCGTTGAGCGGCACGTTCCCGTAATTCCACACCTGGTAGGTGAAGACGAGGGACTGCCCGGGGCCGGTGAAGTCCGGGACGTTGGTCTTCTCGTCCATCGCGAGTTCCGGAAACGACTCGAAGGTCCCGGTCGTCCCGGCACTGTCGGTCGCCCCAGAGGCTTGGGCCGTCTCCACGTTCGCGATCGAGCCGGCGGCGACATCGGCAGCCGTCGTGACGTAGGTGTTGAAGCAGTTGGTGGACTCACCGGGTGAAAGCTCCGTCGAGTCACAGGTGACCATGGCCCCGTCACTACTGGTCACCGTGAGATTGTTCAACACGGTCTGGCCGGTGTCCGCCACCTCGGAGGGAAACGTGATGTTCTGGCCCGGTCCACTGAAAGAGACGCCGCTGATGGTCACGAGCAAGGAGGAGGTGATCACCGAGAAACTCTCCGACGCCTCGGGCGCGGCGTTGTAATTCTCATTACCCCCCTGGTCAGCCAGGACGGTACAGGTGCCTGAGCCCACCGCCGAGAGTTGCGTGCCGCTCACGCTGCATACACCGGCCGAGGCAGCCGACACGCTGAAGGTCACTGGCAGTCCCGAACTCGCCGTTGCGTAGCCAGAGAGGCCAACGCTGGTACCAGCCGTCTGGACGAACACCGGAGACAGGTCGATCGTCTGGTCCTGTCGGCCGGCGAGAATGTCCAAACCTTCAGGTGACACCGATGGCCGAAGGAGGCCATCCCCCGAATAGCCGGCCACGATCGTGTGGGTACCTTCATTGCCCACCTGCGCCTGGCACACGGCCGTGCCGGTCGAGTCCACCGGCATGTTCTCGCAGATGACGCCGTTGTTGTCGGTGAACGTCACCGTGCCGGTCGCCTTGGTAGGCCCGGTCACCGTGGCCGTGTACGTGTCATAGGTCCCGGCGCCGGGGGTGTTGTTCAGAGCCGTCACGACCGAGGTCTGGCTCGGATTCCGCGAGTCTTCGGAGACGGCGACCGTCGACTGCTGCAGGTAGCCCGTGGTGCCCAACCCTGCGCTTCCATCGACCGCAGCCTGGATCGGAAGCGTCATGCCGAGGGTCAGGGGTACCGGCTCGGTCGTGGGGCTCGAAGCCGAGGCCACCAGTTTCCCATGAGTCACATGCGAAGGGCGGATCGTCCCGAAGTCGGTTGGCGGGGGATCTTCCATTGTCTCGATGGACTGTTCGACCTGTTCATCGACGCCGGTTGCGATCTTGGCGACATCGTTGGCGTTGTCAAAGGATCCGACCGGATCGGAATCGGAAACCGCGACGGTGTAGTCGCACAGGCTCTGCTGGGCGAACCCGGCCGGATCCATCAGATAGTTGATCCAGTTGTCGAACGACGCGCCGGAACCGAACAGCTTTGTGAGTACGCTCTGGCACGCCGGGCCCTGGGGGATCGTGATGCATTCGATGTGAGCGATGTAGTAGCCCACGCCGCTGATGTAGGACAGCAGCCCCGCGGCGGTGGACTCACCCTGTCCGGATGGGTTGATCACCATGTACTGGGTTGTCAAGGGGCACCCCTTTTGGATGAAGCTCAGCGTGGTGGCTTGATCCTGGTAGGCGTTGATCCCACCCTGGATCGCCGCGTCGAGGTCCCCTCCCGACTCCACCAACTCGTAGGACAGCATGGTGGCGACCACAGTCCGTTCGGAGATGTCGCACGTGGTCGCCGTCGATTGCAAACCACAGTCGCTGCCCGAGAAGCCGGCCCAACTGGCTTGGCCACCGGCGCTGACCAGGTTCGACATCGACGATGCCAGGAAGGGCATCGTCGAGTTCGGCACCGACTGGAGGCCACCTCCGGAGTAGTAGGTGTCGTAGCTGGTGGGTGCGTCGAGATACCAGTGCTCGCACTGCGGGGGCACCCACAGGACGACTCCGGACTCGAGCTGCGTCTCGGTGACGCCGAAGTACGACGCCGGGTCCTGGATCTGGCCCAGCATGTCCGCCGGCGCGTGGTAGAGCAAGAAGTCATCTGGCACGAACCCGGCGTCCTCGGTACAGATTCCGAGGGTCGAATAGATGAAATCGGCTTCGTCCTGTGAGTACGAACCCGTATCCGTGGCGTCCCCGACGATGACCGTCGGCTCCGCCTCCACCGTGCCGCTGGGACCGAACGTCTCGGGCGTGTAGATCGATCCGGAGGGGAGGGGAACAGGGGGCAGGTTGGCGAAGGTGCCGAGTGCCTGCCCACAGCCGAGGGTGGCGCTTGCCGACTGACAGTTGGCGATACAGGCGCCGGTACTGGCGTCATAGGTTCCGCCTTCGCACTGCGCGGCCGATGTCACATAGTTGACGGTGGCCTGATTGACGTCGTAGGGAGGGAGCGTGGTGCCGGTGCAGATCTGGTGATCGGAGGGACTGCACCCGTTGATCGTCGTGGTAGGCGGTGGTGCCGAGTAGTCAAACGAGCTGGCCAATCCGTACCCGATGACCTGAGATTGGGAGTACCCCGGGGCGTATTGGCAATTGGGATCGATGGTCGTCATGTACCAGTTTCCATACGTCTCTTCTGGCGCCTGACACAGATAGAGCTTCACCGGCGTCGTGCCCGGGGGTACGTCTGACGGTGACAGGTAGATGTAGCCGTCGATGGCGACGGAGTCGCGCGTCTGACCGTTGCAATCGGCCTCGTACGTATTCATATATCCGGTGACGCCCGGTGATCCTGCGATGCTGAGGCCGGAATAGCAGTCGAACAGCGGATACGTGTTCGGTTCCGCGGTGGGCGCGATCCACGCCTGCAGGGTGGCATTCATGGTGTAGGGCGTGCCGGGGACGCTTGATCCGTTGCCGCTCGTGGTCGACCAGTACGCCGCCGGCGGGTAGGGGTTGCAGCCGAAGGCGCAGACGTCGGTATTGGCCTCGTACTGGTACAGCGGCACGGTCGTCTGGCCCTCGCCGTCTGCTCGGCGCTGGTCACCGTAGTGATGCTGATGGACGTCCGTGTGGGGGGCGGTGGTCAAACTCTGCGCGACAGCTCTGCCACCTGAAACACCTATTGCGCTGATGCCGACTGTCGCAACCACACCGATTGAGAGGACCATCGACAGTCGAGCAATTCGGCGCATAGCCGGCCCCTTTCCATGACGAGATTCGACGACGGGGATGTCGGAGTGGTCCGCGGCCACTTGCCTGAATCCTGACGAGGCGCTGTTACAGCTGCGCATCACTTCTGGCATAGTGGAAAACGGTACGTATCCGGCAGGGGGAGGTAACCGCCAGATGGAATTCGGGGTCCTCGGTCCACTCGAGGTTCTCGACGCGCGCGGACGCCCGGTCCGACTCGCCAGTGCCCCCCAGCGCCGTCTGGTCAGTCTGCTGGTCCTCGGGGTGGGCACTCCGCGGTCGGCCGATTTCCTCGCCGATTGCCTCCGGTTGTCGCCGGGCGCACTTCGCACGGCGGTGAGCCGACTCCGACGTCAACTGGGTGAAGATGTTCTGGTCACGGCCCCTCCCGGGTATCTACTACGGGCGGATCGGATGGACGTGCGCGAGTTCGAGTCACTCGTTGCAACCGCCCGATCGGCTCCGACGAATGGAGATGCGAGCGCATCGCTATGGGCGGCGCTGGGGCTTTGGCGAGGTGACGCCTATGCCGAGTTTGCCCACGAGCCGTGGGCCATCGCCGAGGCGAGGCGGTTGTCCGAAGCCCGGGCCACGGCCACCGAGGACCTGGCCGAGTTACTGATCGCAGATGAGAAATGGGCCGAGGCCATCCAGCACCTCGAAGTGCTGATCGGCCAGCACCCCCTCAGGGACCGTCCCCGGATCATTCTCATGCGTGCCCTGGCGGGATCCGGGCGGCGGGCGGAGGCGTTGCGGGTGTTCCAGGATTACCGGAACCACCTGATCGAGGAGACCGGCACCGAGCCCGCAGGAATCATCGTGTCGCTCGAGCAGTCGATCGCCCGAGCGGGACCAACGAACGATTGGGGAACGGTCACGTTCCTCCTGACCGCGCTCGAGACGTATCCGACTGAGGTCCCGTCGGAGTCCCGAGAGACGGACGTCGCCACCCACTATGCGGTGCTGGACCGCGTGATCAGCGACTCGGGCGGTATTCGCCCACTCGCACAGGGCGAAGGCGCCACCGTGATCAGCACCTTCACCAGCGCGGACGATGCCCTGTGCGCTGCCGTAGCTGCGCAACGAGCACTCGCGGCGGAGCTGCCGAACGTCCGCGTGCGGATGGGACTGCACACCAGTACCGCCCAGTTCCGAGGCTCCGAGCGGTATGTCGGGGGCGCCCTCTCCGAAGGGGAACGGCTGCGCGATCTCGGACACGGGGGCCAGATACTGGTGTCGAAGGCAGCCGTTGAGGCGCTCGACCCGGAGCGTCCTCACGGCTACCAGTTGGTGGAGGCAGGGATCGCCACGCTTCGACCCTCGGGGATGACGGAGTCGGTATGGCACGTCGTCGCGTCGGGGCTGCGTTCGACGTTCCCGCCACTTCTGCACCGGGGGCCACTCGTCCTCCCGGCCGCACTCCGGTCCGAACCGGTGACCGTCGTCGTGGGTCGCGACAAGGAGTTGGCGGCTTTGGAACGTGCCGCCGACAGGGTCACCCAAGGGGAAGGGCCCGAAGTGGCACTGATCTCGGGTGAACCGGGCGTCGGCAAGACCACGGTGCTGGCCGAGGCAGCGCGCCGAGCGTCCGCCAGGGGCGCCTGCGTTCTGTACGGCCATTGTGAAGAGGACCTGGCAGCCCCGTACCAGCTTTTCGCCGAAGCGCTCGGCGGGTTGGCCCGATGGCCGGACTCAGATCGATCCCGGCCCGAGTTGGCCCGGATCCGCGAGTGGGAGCGTCTCGTCGCTCCTCGTAGCCACGAATCCGACGCCGCCACCACCACCTCGGTCGACGCCGAGGAAGCCCGGCACCGACTATTCGCCTCGGTGGTCGACGTTCTTGGCTCACTCGCCGAAGACAGGCCGCTCGTGCTGGCCTTTGACGACCTGCAGTGGGCTGATCCGAGCAGCATGCAACTCCTCTGCCATCTGGTCAGGTCACGTCACGCGAAGGGCGTGCTGGTACTGGCGACATGCCGGAGCACCGACCGGGCCCTGTCCGACCCGCTGACTGCCGCCCTGGCCAATCTGCACCGAGTCGTGAACGTCGTCCGTGTGGACCTCGAGGGCCTAAAACTACCGGGGGTCGAATCGTTGATGACGGCAGCTACGGGTCAGAGCCTGGACCCGGAATCACGCGGTGTGGCGCACGACATCTGGAAAGAGACCGACGGCAATCCATTGTTCGTCAGGGAGATGGTTCGCCATCTGGTCGAAACCGGACGGGTCGGTACCCGTCTGAACGGCAGACAGTTCAACCAGGACCACTCCACCGAGATCTTGCTCCCATCGTCTCTCCGGGAAGTGATCCTGGCACGGGTCGGACGCCTGGACTCCGCCGTGCATGCCATCCTTTCGGTGGCATCGGTGATCGGACACGAGTTCGACCTCGACGTGCTCGCCGGTGCCGCTGCACAGTCTCCCGAGGTGCTGATCGACGCCCTCGACGCGGCCGGGGCCGCCGGCCTGGTGCAGGAGCCGATTGACGTTCCGGGCACCTACCGGTTCACCCATGCGCTGATACAACGCGTCGTGTACCGCGAGCTCGGAAGGGCTCGGCGCCGAGAGATTCACCGACGCGTCGCCCAGACCCTCGACGCCCTCTGCGTCGACCACCCTGAGTCCCGGGCCACCGAACGAGCCCGGCACTGGTCACTGGCGCCCCAACCAGTCAGTGCCAGACAAACGCTCCTGGCTCTCCAGCGGGCCGGAGGCGCCTCGCTGGCGGCGTTGGCCCCCGACGACGCGCTCGACCTCTACCAAGAGGCGCTCCGCATCGCTGGTGATGCGAGGACGCCCACATCCGCTCTCTCACCTGGACAGCTCCGGGATCTGACGATCGGTCTGGGTACGGCGCAGTGTCAGACCGGGCGCCCCGAATACCGAGACACCCTGCTCGCGGCGGCTCGGGCCGCTGCCGCCGAGGGCGACGACGAGCGTCTGGTAAAGGCGGCCCTCGCCTGTGACCGTGGGTTCTTCAGTGTGGCCGGAAGCATCGACGCCGAGAAGGTCGCGATCCTCGAGATGGCCCTCAATCGCCTCGCTCCAAGCCATCCGGCCCGCCCGCTGATCTTGGCCAATCTGTGCCAGGAGTTGACGTACGCCGGGCCGCTTCGGCGTCGACGAGCCCTGGCCGAAGAAGCTCTGGAACTGGCACGATCTGACGGAGGCGACGCCATTTTCGTGCGCGTGTCCAACTGCGTGTTCGACGCCCTCCGGGTGCCTTCCGAGCTCGACGACACTCTCGCCCGGACCGCTGAAGCCCTCCGTCGAGCGGCCCGACTGGACGACACACTGCTGTACTTCTGGGCGGCGGTCTGTCGTCACGAAGCGGCAGCCAATGCGGGAGACATCGGGGAACTCGATCGATGCATGGCCCTCGCCGAGTCCCTCGCCGACGCGCTCGATCAGCCCACCCTGCATTGGGTCCATACCTACCATCGCGCCAGTCGGGCCCTGTTGGCCGGCGACACCGAACGTTTGGAGGAATTGGCCACCACCGCCTTCGATCTCGGTCTGGCGACCGGTCAGCCCGACGCGACGACAATCTTCGCCGGGCAGATGTTCGTGGTCGCATGGCACCGGGGCGATGCCGGGGGACTCATCCCGACGATCGAGAGATTCTCGGCCGACAATCCCGGCATATCCTTCGCCCAGCCCCTGCTTGCGGTGTCCCATGCCGAAGGTGGTCGGCGAACCGAAACGCTTCGGTTCCTCGATAAAGCGGCAGAGTCCGGCTTTGCATTGCAACATGATCTGTTCTGGACCACGGGTATCTGCGCCTACGCCGAAGCGGCCACCGTGTTCGGCACTCCCGAGCACGCGGCCTCACTCTTCGATCTACTGGAACCCTTCGCCGACCAGTGCGGCGCGACGGGCGCCACCACCACTGGTCCGATCAGCAGATATCTGGGGGGCCTGGCTACGGTCCTCGGCCGTTACGAGGAAGCCGAGAGGTACTTCGCCGACGCGGCGGTGTTCTGCCGAGAGGCGGGCGCCAACTTCTATGGCATCCGAACCGATCTGTGGTGGTCAGCGCTGCTGTTGCAGCGCCGGGCGCCGGGCGACCGACAACGGGCCACATCGCTGCTCCGATCAGTGCAGGGGGCCGCGGCTGGTGCCGGATATCGCGCGATGGAACGCAGCGCCGCTGAATCCTTGGCGCTTGCGCAAGAGGCCGACTGGGCATGAGGCAGTGGCTTGAGCGCCACATGTGTCAAGACACAAGAGACTCCTGGCTGGCTCAATCGGCGTCGCAATGTGGAGGAACGACGGCATGTGGCATGAATGGTCCAGTCGTGGCATGATTCTTTCATGGATGCCACACTCGTTCTAGGTCAGCAGGGTCGGGTCGTGATCCCGGCCGACATCCGCAGTGCGCTTGGCCTGGCTCCCGGTGATCGGCTCCATCTCCACGTCACCGGTCATCGGCTCGTGCTCGAGCGTCAACAGGACGCTGTCACCGAGCTGCGGCGATTGGCGACCGCTGTCCCCAAGGAGCGATCGCTCGTCGATGAGCTGATCGCCGATCGTCGGCTGTCCGCGGCTGCTGAATGACGGTTTTGGACGCTTCGGCCATTCTCGCACTGGTTCACGATGAGCCTGGCGCCGATGTCGTTGCCGACGAGATCGCCTCGGCCACCCTCGGAACGGCGAATCTGGCTGAGGTCATCGGGAAGCTGGTTGACGCCGATATTGACGTCAGACAGGTCCGCCAGCTGCTTGCCGCCGCTGGCGTCACCATCGAACCGGTCTCCGAGGCCGATGCAGAGCTGGCCGGGGCGCTGCGCTCCCTCAACGGTGGGCGTTCGCTGTCGCTCGGAGACCGCTGCTGCCTGGCGCTCGCAATTCGCTGTACGCCACCTGAGGTTCTCACGGCGGATCGGGCCTGGGCCAGCCTCGAGCTACCCGTCGTAGTGCGATTGATCCGGTAGCCGACGATCTCCGGTACCGAGGGATCGCGGAGCCCGCCAGATTCCGATGAGCCAGAACATTTTTGCGCGCTCGGCAGGATTCGAACCTGCAACCTTCTGATCCGTAGCGCGCCCTCGGGGTCGTTTTACTGGGTCCCGCCAAGTCCCAAATCGTCGCAAATATGCAGGTCAGATGGGGTGTGATTTTCGGACCGCGAAATTGGCTGGGACTCAATGCTACGCCCTGGGACCCAATTGTTGGCTTTTTCGTTGGCTATTTTCGTTCCTTGCAGGCAGGCGAATCAGAAGGTTCTGACCACTGTTTCACCCCTTGAAAGACCGAGTCAGAAGGTTTGATCAGAAGGTTCGGAATCACTCAATTCTCCCCTCGTAGCAAGTCTTCGAGGGACTGCCCCGTGCGACGCATCTGATCGACACTCGGAGTATTGGCTTCTCCCACCCCGGATCGGACAATGGTCCCTACGGTCCGGTCCGCTTCATCGACCATGCACCGTCCGATCTCCTGTTGACACCAGGATCCGAGGTCGTGGGGAGCCTGGCGCAAGGCCTCGGCGATGGATCGGGTCATATCGGGGTGCGAGGTCAGACGGAATAGGTCGAGGTAGTCACCTCCGGCTTTCTCCGCTCGCGCCGCACGGCGTTTCGGAGCGGACTGGAGCTTCATGGCCACGAGGCTTGCCGGGGTGGCGATTCGGCACCGAACCTCGGCCACCACCTCTCCGTCTTCTTCAGCGATGAGCGTGAGGTCCTCGGCTGTGTCGAGGGCCCAACGATGGGCCAATACGAAGATGCGGTCCGCCTCCCCTTCGGGCAGAAGGTCTGGTGAGATGTCACTCGCCGGAACGTCTCCGACGGCAATGCAGTCGATCTTCGTGCCCAGCAGGAGCCCATCGACGCCCTCGGCGCCTATAACAGTCTCAACGGCGGTCAGCTCGTCACCATGCTGTGTGGCGACGGTGTCGAGGTCATAGGTGACCCGATGAGCGCCCTGGAGTCGGGCGAGAACGGCCAGACCGCCGATCACGGCGAACTCTCCGATCGGCACCGCCTCGGCCAAGGCGGCCAGTGATGTCACCAGCGGTGCCACCCCGGAGTTCGCCAGGCGGAGTTCACCAGACACGGGCAGTCTCCTGAGGATCCCAGGTTTCGAGGATCTCGCGACCACGGGCCCGATCCTGGGCGAGGTCGAGAGCGATGATCAGGCCGCTAGCCACGAGGAAGCCGTCCCGACTCGTCGAGGAGGGCAAGGTGAAGCCATACCGGGACGGGCACACTGCGATCTGCGATCCCGTCCAACCGGACGGAGCGCCGTAAGCACCAACCACCGTGGCCAGGTCGGTGTCGTCGGCGACATAGAGCCTGGGCCACCCTCCCGCGGGTCCGGCGGCCACACGTGCACCGAGAGAGACGGCACCGAGGGTCCCACTCAGTCGGAACCGCTCGGGCGGGTCGGGAGGTGGAGCTTGCGGCATCGGATGCCAGCGGGGCCTCCACTCCTCGGCAACGGCCCAGAACAGCTCGGGCACGAACGGCCGGTTGTCCGAGCCCACCAACCCCTGGCTCCGTAGCTCGGACAGGATTTCCGACACCCGGCCCGGGGAGCGATCGATCTGGCGGGCAACGGCATGCACGCCGTGAGGCGCCTCAGGGTTGACGAGTAGCGCCAGGGCCACATCGAGACCTGTTCCTCTGAATACGCTGACGACCCTTCGGGAAGGCACCACTGATCCTGAGGACACTTCGGCATTGACGAAGAGACCAGGGGCCCTGACCCAGAGGTGCCCCCTTCGGTCGAACCACGCCAGGCCGGCCCGACTCAGCTCCTCTCTCGCCGCTGTTGAGATCCGGTCAGCGACGATGATCGTCGCTGCTCCCCCGTCTCCCTCATGTTGGTGAGCAAGGAGGCGAGCATCGCTTTCGCGCACCACCTTCAGTTCGTTGACGGCGAAAGGCACACCGGCGATCTCGATACGGTCGTCCGCCACCCGAACAGGGGAGATGCCCGCCTGCTCGAGAGCCTAGGCCCCGTGACCGTTCGCTGTTCGTGGCACCACGAATACAGACTACCATCCCCGAAGTCCCAGTCACCAGGTGCGGGCGCTACGGGACTTCACGCTCGACGTGACCAACGACTACGAGATCATGGTCGAGACCTTCGACCCGGTCGGGAGTGCGCCGAGCGACCGTAGGTTGTGGCGGGGTCGTTGCCATGGCCGCGCCTGCGGCCCGCTCGGTCCAGATGTCGAGCACGAGCAGACTCAGGTTCGACACGACCGCCGCACCGATAATCGTCGTGATCCACGCCATGAGCCCGCCGGTCACGTGGAAACCGAGTGCGGCTCCGACCACCGCACCGACACCCGCGGCACCGATGCCCTTGGCCCGCATCGCCTTCGGCGTGTCGGTGCGGACCCAGCCGGCGTAGACCCCGAGCCAGATCGGCACCGCGATCGAGACCACTGCCAGCAGCTGGTCGTCGAGCGGCCAGCTCGGCCAGAACCGCAGTACCAACAGTGCGCCGAGGAACCATCCGCCGAGTCCGAACACGATCGGACCGGCCGAACGGATCCATGCGCCCGTCTTGTGACCGGTGCCGCCTCGGCGCCGGATCCGGATCGCCAACACCACAAGCCAGATCACTGCCAACAAGACGAAGCCGATCATTGTCGCAAGGCTGTCCTTGGCAATCGCTGTCTGCGTGGACGATGTTGTGAAGCTGACAACGTTCGGGGTGTAGCGGGACGTGTCGACCTGGCCGGTGGCGTAGAACGTGGTCAGCAGCTGCGTGCTGGCGCTCGGCTCGTAGGCGTCGAAGTCGTCCACGTGCCCGAGCCCGGACAGGATGACCTGATGCCCGTTGGAAAGGTGCGGCAATAGTTCCTTCGTGGCGTTCTGGGCCGGCGTTTCGAAGTCGAGCGTCCCGCCGATGAGCAGCGTCGGGACGTTCGAGTTCTGCACGCTGGTGTACTGGTTCTCGCCCGGGTTGGCCGGCCAGGCGTGAGCCATGCCTCCTGCCCCCCACAAGAACTCCCCGAGGGGATTGCCGATGATCGAGCCCCGATCCGCGCCGGAGCTGAAGTAGCGCTCGACGGGCTGCGCGTCGGCCATCCCGATGCTGGCAAACTCGCCCCAGGCGAACGACGAGGGGAGGACGAGACCGGCCATCGTCGATAGAAACCACAGGCCGCTCGGATCGCCATGGGCGGCGGAGATCCACGAGTCGAGGGTCATCGGCCCGGACAGTGGCGAACCGGTTGCCTCCGTGAGCCCGAGGAACGTCCCGACCAGGGCGTTGCCCGGCTTGATCGGCAGGGAGTACCAACTGCTCGGCATGTGCGCCGCCGTGTGCTTCATGCTCGCGGCAAGGTTGCCGGTGCGGGCGCGGCAGGCAGACTGCTGCGCGCACAGCGCCGAGTAACGCTCGATCCCCTGATCGATCTCGGCTCCGCTGTAGATGAAGTTCCCGGGCGGGTTGACCCCGACCATCACCGAGCGGTCGACACTGTTCGGGTACCGCCACTGGTAGATCATCGCCAGACGGGTCCCGGCGCTCTCGCTGAGCAGGTCGATGCGCTGGTAGCCGAGAGCGACGCGAGCGGCTTCGATGTCGTCGGCCTGCTCGGTCAGCGTGTAGCCGGCGAGGTCTACGCCGGATCGCTCAAGCCGCTGCGCGCACGAGGCGAAGGCTTGGGAGTACGCGCTCAGCGATGCTTTCCCCAGGAAGTCTGCCGACTTCTCCAGCGCCGCTGTCACCTCGGGACAGTTCAGCACCGAAGAGCCGTCGACGCCGCGGTAGCCGACCATGACGACATCGTGCTGGGCGGTCAGGCGGCTCGCTTGGGGGAACGTCATGTTGGTTATGCCCGGGCCGCCGTTGAGGTGGAAGATCGGTGCCAGTGGATGGGATGAGCGAGCCAGGATCCGGATCACCGGCAGCGCGATCAGGCGCGACCGGGGGTCTGCCCGGTTCTCCGGCACGATCAACGTGCCGCAGTCCGCGGGCACCGCACCCAGCTCGGTCGCGTAAGTGCACGCGTGCATGGTCAGCTGGCCGGCGTGGCCCCCTGAGAGACCGAGACCGTTTCCGGGCTGGACGAGACTCGCAGATAGGTAAGTCCTGTCAATAGGACGATGATCACCAGCAGGGCAACGATTCGTGTCCAGGTGAATGCCCGTGGTCTTTGGGCCAGCGGTACTGGTTGATCGACTGCCTCGGTCTTGCCGTATCGCTTGGTCGGGTGGTTTTCCTCGATCATTGTTCTTCCTTTCGTCGACCCTCGTTGTGCCATGTAGCGGCCCAAGCAGCGATCGCGAGATCGGCATCGTTCGGAGGCCGGATACGCGCGGTGTTATGGGATGACTATGGGATGCGGAGGCTTGGCGAGGGCCTCGGTCTGTTGTTCCGTCCCACGCTTCGATGTCCTTCCCCTCCCGCCGAGTATGCCGAGGTGGGTGTGCTGAAAGTGGTCGTCGTACTTGAGTCCGTACCCCATCAGGCGGTCGAGCCCGATGTGAGCAAGCCAGACGAGTCCCAACCCGAGTACGAGTGGTCGGTGCTGCCACCAGCCCAGACCAATCACCAGAGCCGGCACGGGAGTGGCATGGGCCAGGTTGTAGAGGAAGGCCCCGATTCGTGTTCCGCCCACGTAGCCCGTCATCGCCAGATCGGGAAGCAGGACAACAACCGGCACCAGCCACCAGTGCTGCCCCGTGGTCGAGTAAGCGATCAGCGCCCCCGTCAGGAGAGCCACGGCCTCGAGCCGCAGCCACAGACGTGGCGCCCCCGAAACGGTGCCGTCCGAGAAGGATTCGGTGGTCTGGTCGATTGCCCGGGTGGTCAACGGACCCTCTCCTGCTTGTCAGCGCCCAGCGTCAATGTCGCAAGGAAGTCCAAGATGGCCTCTGTGGTGAGCCCAGGCTGTTGGGACTGGGGATAGTGCCCGGCTTCGGAGACCATGACCACCGATGCATTCAACGTCTCAGCGATCCAGGTCGCCTCCTCCGAGGGATCGGGAAAGTCCGGGTCCCGCTCCCCCATGATGACCAAGGTCGGGACCGACACATCCGTCAGCCGGGCTTCCGCCGGATCATGATCGGTTCGGGTGGTCAACGAGAACGCCTTGGCGTACCCGGGACGACGGAGACTCGCAACAACCTTGTCCCGGTACTCATCGAAGTCATCGGGCCGATGACCGGCATAGAGCTTCGGCATGTAGGACTTCCAGGATGCGGCAGCCCAATATCGGGCCATTGCCACCCGCAGGAGGATCCGCTGGACAGCGCTTACTTTGCCGTTGCGAACAAAGGGGCCGACGAGCACGAGGCCATCAACCAGGTCCGGTCGATCCGCTGCCACGAGTGCCGCAGCTCCGGCGGCCATGGAATTCCCGACGACGACGGCCGGACCACCGAGCTCCTCAATCAGCGCCATGATGTCGCCCGCCGTGTCGACATCTCCGTAGGAGGAGAAGGTCGCATCGCTGTCGCCATGCCCCCGGAGGTCCGTGCAGGCCACCCGGTAGCCGTTCGACCGAAGGGTCGGTGCCAAGAACCGATAGGTGCTCCGGAGATCGCCCATGCCGGGGACGAGGACGACCAGCGGCCCGGTGCCGGCTATGTCATAGCCGACCTTCCCTTCCGGCCGGGTGAGGAACCGGGTTCCCTGGGCGGGGATCGTAGCGATCGGATTCATGATTGCTTCCTTTCGTACTGTCTCGGGAGATCCGGACAGCGGAGTCGAGATGGAGATGGGTCGATCGCTCAGCGAAGGACCTGACCGGTCCCGGTACCAGGCGACGGTGGCGGCGATGGCCTGGCGGAGAGGAGTGCCGCTCTGCCCAAAGGTGGTTTCGTACCTCGAGGTATCGAGCACGAAGGGCTGGTCGAATTGGTAGGTCATCTCGACCATCGACCGCAGCATCGGGTTGAACAGGCCGAGGCCTCGCAGGACCAGCTTCGACACCGATCGGCTCTCGACGGGATGGCCGACCTCGTCAGCGATGAGATCGAGGATCTGCCGGGTGTTGACGGTCTCGGGTCCCGGCAGGTGCCAGACCTGGTCCACCGCCCGCTGGTCGGTGCCGAGGGTGGCCAGGCCCCGGGCGATGTCGGGCACGTAGCTGTAGGTGTGGGGAAGCTCAGGATTGCCAATGAAGTCGGCGCGCCGGCCGACCAGAGCGTTGCCGAAGATCCGCTCCCCCAGCGTCGAGCCGTCGGTGACGCCGGCCCCGAAAAAGTCCGAAGCCCTTCCAATGGCGATGTGGACCCGACCGACGTCACGGGCATCAAGCAGCTCCCGGGTCATCGCGGCCCGAGTCCGTCCTTTGACGGTCGTCGCCACAAGAGGCAGGTCCTCGGTCATGGGTGTGCCGGCGGTCGGACCGTAGCCGTAGAGGTTCTCCAGGCTGACCAGTAGTGCTCCGGTCCCCTCGGCTGCAGCCAGGACGCCTCGTTGCAGCGGCGGGAACCGCGTCGTCCACTTGGCGTAGGGGGCGTTCAGGCACTGGTAGATGACTGCAGCGCCACGGGCCGCCTCGGTCGCAGCCGTTGCGTCGGCTGCGTCCGCCCCTCGCCACTGCACTCCCTTGGGCAGTCCTGACGGTTGGGTTCGGGTCACTACCCGGACGGTGAAACCGAGCTCCGACAATTGGACCACGAGGGCCCGGCCGACATTGCCGGCGCCGAACACGACGTGCAGAGGACGATCAGCCATGATCGGTTCCCTTGCCGGAGCGCGACGTGGCCGGGTCCAGAAGTGACGAGTCAGGGGGAGTTCCAGAATCAGTGCTGCTGTCCCACCGCTGATGGTAGGGACGAAGCCCGAACACCTTGGCCGCTGCCCACAGCGGCGGGAAGACCAGGTTCTGGACCCAGATCGGAGGGGAGGTCACCCGGCTTTCATGGCGGAAGTGCCAGAAAGTGGCGCCGAGCTGCAGCGGGTTCTTGGGCGCCCCGCGGGCGCTCGTTCTCCCGTCGGCCACCAGTCCGGCCAACGCCTCATGGAACTCCTTGGTGTGCAGGGCCGGACGGAGCTCGACCACGCCGGTGATCTCGACCGTGCCGAGATTCCCCTCGGAGTGCGGAACGCCGGGAGGTACGACGATGGTGTCCCCCGCCGTGGCGGTGATCGGTTCGCCGTCGAGGGTGAAGGAGGCCTCACCCGAGACGATGGTGAACCGCTCCTCCTGGTGAGGGTGGACATGCTCGGAGATCACCCCGCCGGGCATACTGCGCCAGGTGAAGCGGACCAGCTCACCATGGCTGTCCTCGGCCACGGTGGTGTACTCGATCCACTCACCGGTGGCCGGGTTGAAGAAGGGCTGGAAGGTGGTCATCACCGCACCTCCTCGAGATCCGCACTGCGGACCGTCACCGGCACGGACGGCCAGGAAGGTGCGAGCGGAGAGAGCGGCGTCAGTACTGGGCGTCTGGAGAACGGGTTCCACCAGGCCGCCGCTCCGAGCAGCTTCATCACGACGGGGACCAGTACCGCCCGGACCAGCGTGGCATCGAGAAGGACGGCGAACGCCACGCCCAGCCCGATCTCCTTCACGAACACCAGCCGGGACAACATGAGAGCCCCCATGGCCACCGCCAGGCAGCAGGCCGCTGCGGTCACGATGCCTCCGGTGTGGGCCATGCCCAGGGCCACGGCCTCGTCCGGTGATGCCCCAGCGTCGTGCTCCTCTTTGATCCTCCCGAGGAGGAACACGCCGTAATCAGTGGACAGACCGAATACCACAGCCAGGATGATGATCAGCGAGGTCGACTGGAGTGCTCCCGGAGCATGAAACCCCAGCAGGCGACTCAGGTGACCCCGCTGGAAGCCCCACACCAGCACCCCGTAGGTGGCCAGGATGGTGAGGAAGTTCATCACTACGGCCATGAGCGGCAGCGTGACCGAACGGGTCATGGCGAACAGCATCACCAGTGCGATCAGGACGATCAGTCCGAGGACCAGCGGCAGATGGGACTTGAGGCTGTGCTGGAGACTGACGAAGGAGGCGGTCTGCCCGATGACCGTCACGTGGCCCTGGCTGGGAAGGGCCTGGATCGATTCGACAGCCCGCTGGGCGGTCGGCGACAGTGGTGCGTCGGTCAGCACCACGCTCGACTCCCACAGCGACCCTCCCAGGTGCTCGAAGGTAGGCACTGCCTTGACGCCGGGAACGTGGGCCACGGCGGCCGAGTAGGTGGCCAGTGCCGTCGAAGTCACGTGACTCGAGTCGACGAGGACTCCGGCGGGCGCTTCGGAGAAGGACGGAAACTGGCTCTGCACCAGGTTGTAGGCCGCTCCGGCTGAGCTGCTGGCGGGCAGGGCGCTGGCATCGCCACCGGTGAAGGCCACGTGGAGGAACGGCGAGGCCAGGACCACCAGCACGACGACGGCCGCCGTTCCCCAGATGACCGGCCGGTTCATGACCCGCCTGGCCGTTGCATACCAGCGTCGCCCAGTGGCCGCCTGAGCTGCGGGGCCGCCTTTGGAATCATCAGTCTGAGCGATCCGGCCGCCGAATACGGTGAGGATCGCCGGCAGGACGAGGAGAGCGAAGGCGCCGGAGGCCAGGACGACGATGGCACCCGCCACCCCCATCGAGTAGAGGAACCGCTCGGGGAAGACGGCCAGGGTGGCCAGCGCTGCGGCAATGGTCAACGAGCTGAAGAGGACGGTGTGACCGGCGGTCCGACGGACCGTGGCCAGGGCGGTGCCGATCGAAGCACCTTGGCCGACTTCCTCACGGAAGCGGGAGATGATCAGCAGGCTGAAGTCGACCGACAGCCCGATCCCGAGGGCGATGACCAGGTTGAGGGCAAAGATAGACAGCGGGACCACTACCAGGGCAAGACCCATGACACCGAGGGTCACGGCGATGGCGAACACCGCTCCGACCAGCGGCACCGCCGCGGCCCGGAGGCCCCGGAAGACGAAGAACAGAAGCAACAACAGGAAGGGCAGGGCGAAGAGCTCAGCCCGCCCAAGGTCCTGAGAGGAGACCGATGCGATCTGGACGCCGGCCACGGTGGGCCCACCCAGCCAGGTGTTGGTCCTGAGCGACGGTTGGGCGGCAATGGCCTTCTGTAGTGCGGTGACGGCCTTCTGCTCGTTGATGGCCCCGACGGTGGCTACCACCGTGGTGAGCTTCCCGTTGCTCGAGATCATGCTCGGGTCGCCGGTGGTGGCGTAGTCGAGGACGCGCTTCACCTCGGGACGGGCCCGCAGGATCGACACCACCGCACCAACCCGGGACGGGACGGCCGAGGACGTGGTGATCGGCGTGGCCGTGCGGACGACGACGAGGTACCCCTCCTCGGGGTTTGCTCCGGTCACCCGCTGTATCTGGTGCTGGGCAGCGACCACAGCCGCACTGGGAGCGTCGTAATCGCTGAGCGATGACGTGAGGTGGGCTGAGGCGATACCACCACCCACCAGGCCGACCAGAGCGATGATGCCGGCCACCCATAGGACGAGACGGGCATGTCGCCGCTTGTCGTCTGGCTGTGCGGACGGTGCTGAGAGGCGGTGACTCATGACGAGGGTCCTTTCCGAGGTGACAACGGCATCAGGCAAGGTCTTCGAGCGCTTTGAGGAGCTCGAGCACGCCAGAAAAGGCCGTCCAGTCGTCAACCCGTTCGGCACCATCGGGGCCGATACGACCCTCAATCCGGTTGTCGGGGGCTCGGTTGACGTCAAGAAGCAGGCGTACAGTCCGACTCGGTGTTGATGAGGCGTCCATGGGTACCAGTCAACGGGAATCGCACGGCGATATCCCCAGGGAAGGACCCTAGGTTTGACCCTGGTTTTCACTCTGGTGTCTGCGTATCCCCAGGTGGATGAGCCCGGGCACGGTAGTCAGGGGCGCAGGCCTCGGGTCACTGACACGCCGTTGATCAGCTCACTGGAGTAGGGAGGCCAACTGGCGCCGAGAGGTGATTTCCAGCTTGATGAAGCTGTTGCGGAGGTGGTATTCGACGGTCTTGACCGAGACATACAGCTCAGCCGCCACCTCACGGTTGGTCAGCCCGGTGGCGACCAGTCGGGCCACCGCCATCTCCGCTCGACTGAGCCCGAGCGTGACCTCCGGGCTCTCGGGCGTGGCCGACACTTGGAAGAGCTCCAGCTCGTCGGCACACTGCCGCACGTAGGGGTCGGCACCCAGGTCAGAGAAGAGGCGGTGGGCCTTCTCCAGTTGGCCAACGGCCTCTGATCGTCGGCCCACCTGGCCCAGACGGCGCCCGTCATCGAGGTGAAGCAGGCCCAGCTCCAACGGCATGGCCACTCTGGGGGCAAGCACATGTCCTCGCCGGAACGACGCCTCCGCACCGGAGCGATCACCTCTCGCTGCCGCCAGATTGCCCTCGCACCGGGCCAGCATGAGGAGAGCCGAAGGAACGGGAACCTCCGAACATGCCGCCTCGAACTCACGAAGCGCGGCCCCGGCTTCCCCCAGTCGAGTCATCGCGGTCAGCGCATCGATCTCGCTGGCCCGCCAGTTGAAGATGCCCGGTCGGCCGGCCACAGCGAGCCGGCCTGTGGCGCGAACCGGCTCGACGGCCGCCACCACGCCGAGGTGATCCCCCCGGGCCGAGGCCAAACCAGCACCGGCCACGGCGCAGGTCGCCACCGCCAGCACCGCAGGGAACCGGGCCGTCGTTGCTCGGGCTGCAGCGACGGACTCTTCCGCAACTTCCCACTGGCCCCGACCGGTGAGCACCTGGGCCGATCGCGCATGAGCCCGCACGAGATCGAACGGACGATCGGCATCCTGAGCGGCAGAGGTGGCCAACTGGGCATAGGTCATCGCGGCATCCCAGTCACCCCGGCGGCAGTGAGCCTCGCTCAGATACGACAGACAGGGGACCGGATAGGTCGACGGGACACCCGAGCGGAGGTGGGCGGCGGCCACACCCAGATCGGCGATGGCACCGGATAGGTCATCGGCATAGATCTTCACGATGCCTCGCATGATCAGTGGATCGATCTCGACCAGGGGCACCTCGCTTCCCGCGTCGGGCAGAAAGCCGAGTGCTTCGAGGCCCTCTGGCGATCGGCCGGCGTTGGCCAGCGAGTACGCCTCGGCGGTCTTCGCCATAGCCCACAGTGGAGCACCCGGCTCAGTTGCCCCTACCGCACGTTCGGCCCAGACCAGCCCCTCCTCCGGCCGACCACCGACGACCATCCAGTTGGCCAGGGACGTGGCGGCGCGTGCGCCAATGGTGGGCTCGACTTCCGGATCGTGGGCCGTCCATGCTGTGGTCAGGCGAGATTCGGTAGCGGGCGATCCCATATAGACGCCGAGCAAGCCGGTCAGTGCATCACGGCGAGGACTGGCGACCTGGCAGCTGGCCAAGACCCGTGCCGCGCCATCGGTGTCGGCAGCACTCAGGTGGGCGACGGCAGCATCGAGCAGTCGACGCTCCCGCTCCCCTCGGTCCCCCGACAGCGATGCGGCCTGCTCGAGCGCCCACGCTGCTGCACTCGAGTCACCACCGGAGGTACTGATCGACGCCGCCGCCTCGAGCTCGTTGGCCAGCTGCTCGTCCGCTCCGAGCGTGGCGGCCACACGGTGAGCCATCCCGGCCCGACCATCGACCACCTTCCCCGCCTCCTGATGGAGCCCTCGACGGTTGGTCGGTCTGAGGTCGGCATAGATGGCTGCCCGGTAGAGGGGGTGGGCGAAGCTCAGCTCGCCGTGGGGTCCCTCGACCAACAGTCCGGCAGCGATGGCATCGTCGCTTGCCTCCTGCGCGTCGGCCAGGCCAGCCACCGCAGCAGCGACCCCAATGGGTGCATGCTGTCCGAGGACCGACGCAGCGGCGAGATAGGCCTGGGCTGAGGCGGGCAGGGTGGCGACTCGGGTCAGGATCACCGCGGAGAGGTCGCGTGGTGCAGGGAGCCCGCCGTGGCCCGCGGCATTGAGCAGCGCAACGCCGATCTCCTCGAGCAGCGCACGACAGTAGAGGGGGTTGCCCCCGGTGTGGTAGAGCAGCCGGGCTGCCCCTTTTCGGGTGAGCGTGCCGAGCTCGAGCACACGAGCCAAGTCGACGAGGTCGTCGAGAGTGAATCCTTCCAGCCGGAGTCGTGTGACCCGGGAGTCACCAGCCACGAAGCGGGCCCACGGCGAGTCTCCCAGTGTGTCGGCACGGGTGGCGACCACCGTCAGCACGGTGTCGGCTCGCAATCTGCGCAACGCGAACAGCACGGCGCGTGAAGAGGGTCGATCGATCCACTGAAGATCATCGACGATCAGGACCACCACCTGGCCGTCTTTCTGCAATTGGTCGAGTAGATCGACCAGCCGGGCTCCGACGATCATCGGGTCGTCGCCCGGGTCGGTGGAGACACTCAGCCGCAGCTGGTCGATGACTCCGTAGGAGAGCATCATCTCGTCCTCGTCAGCGCTTAGCGCGAGGACCGTGGCGTCGTTGACAGAAGCGACGAAGTGGGACAGGAGAGTCGACTTCCCCGAACCGGGAGCCGCCTCCAAGTACACGATCTGTGGATGACCGGCTCGTGCCTCGGAGAGCCGTTCCTGGAGCATGCCGAGCTCACGCTGACGACCGACAAACCCGCCCGGACCGGCCACTGGATCAGCGGGACCGTGTCGAGGCGGGGCTCGAGGCCCACCAACAGCCCGACAGGCAGTCGTTGCAGCTACTGCCGACGGAAGACGCCCTGGTGCCGTGCCTATTCGGCAGGCCGTCGCCTCGTCCAGGGGCGCGACGGATCATCTGCGTATGCTAGCTGGGAGGGCGATCCGGGTCCCTTGGAGCCCAGGTCACGGCAGCCCTGGTCCACCTCGAGTAGCACTCCCGATAAGGGGATCACTGTGGCCTCCGCCCCTGGCGACGACGAGGGACCGATCCGGTGGGGGATGCTCGCGGTCATCAGCCTGGGGGTGATGGCGCTGACCTTGAACTGGTTCGACGTGGCGACGGCGTTCCCGCTCATCGGAGCGGAGTTCCACGTCGGCCTCGGGTCACTGAGCTTGCTGATCTCGTTGTACATCGTGGGCTACGGCCTTTCCCACATCCCAGGCGGCATGCTGGCCACCCGGATCGGAATGAAGCGGACCATCGTCCTCGGCCTGGCCGTCCAGGGCATGGCCGGAGTGATGTCCGGACTGTCCCGGAGCTACCCCGAACTGGCCCTCTTCCGCGTCGTCAGCGGTGTTGGCGGCTCGGTGTTCGTGGCTGTGGGCATGGCGGCAGTGGTCGTCTGGTTCCGCGAGCACGATGTCACCCTGGCCCTCGGGATCACCGGGGGTGCGGCATTCAGTGCCGGAGCAGCCGTTGCCCTCTACGTGTGGATCTACGTGCAGCGAGCGGTGGGGTGGCACACGTCGCTGGTCCTGGCCGGTGTCTTCGAACTCCTGGTCGTGATGATCACCATGGCCACCTTTGTCACTCCCAGGGGGATGGCACCGTTCACCGGTGGGCGTTTCGAGATCACAGCCCTCCGAGCGTCTCTGGCCAGCAGGGACCTGTGGATCTACGGGGTCGCCCTCCTCGGCGGATACGGCGCCTACTTCACAACCTCGCAACTGTTCGCCGGGTATGCGACGCAGGACCGTCATCTCAGTGCCTCGTCCGGTGGGCTGCTGTCCGCACTCATTCTGTTGGCCGGGATACCCGGCAGTCTGCTGGGCGGCTACTGGGCCGATCGGAGTAGGAACTTGCGAGCCTTCATCGTGGGTTCGCTGCTGGTTGTCGCCGTCCTCCTGGCCCTCATTCCGGCAGTACCGACGGGTGCGCTCTGGTTCCTGGGCATCGGGATCGGATTCTTCCTAATCTTCGGATTCGCCGCGTGGTTAGCGGTGCCGGCGCGGGTATGTGACATCGATCATGCCTACGTAGGGACGGCCACCGGATTGATGCTCACACTGGCGGCCGTAGGAGGGTTCTTCATTCCGATCCTCTTCGGTCACCTCGTCCCGCACACGAGCTACACAACAGGCTGGATCTTCCTGGCCGTAGTCACCATTGTCTTCGCCGTCCTCGGACTGGTCGGCCACAATCCAGTCGTGCACTCGGCACCCCAGCGAACCGATCGCCAAGGACCGAAGGATCTGGTCGAAAGTGGAATCGACCGGGCGAGGGTGGCCGTGGCTGCCGGAGACGCAGGTATGGCAGCGCACCGCCTCGATGTTCCCGCTGATGATGTACGGCGTGTCGCTGGCCCTCGTTGCTCGACCACAAAGCCCTGAACCGGGGTTTCGTCATCGTGAATCAGAACGATGCTGTCCCATCAAGGCTCAGCGAGT
>CAVOTH010000001.1:0-271676 GCA_963699085.1 uncultured Acidimicrobiales bacterium | reverse complement strand
TGTGTTCGAACCCCTCGTGTGGCTTCTGACCAGGGATTATGTGATTGGTGAAGCTGGGCGACGGGCAAACTCTGGGCTGCAATTCCCACGCCAAGAGGTCGCCAGGGAAGTGATGGGACTTTGTTCGAACCCCTACCGGAGCGTCCCTGGTGTCGAGCAATCCTGCTGACGACCCGAAGCAGGAGCGCCTGTCGAACTTGGGGGTTTTGGCAAGACCCCTGAGGGCTCAGTTCCATGGGAGCTCGCCGCAGTTACCTTCTCGTGACCGGCTCTGTCGGGAACACCCGTTGTAGCCCTATTTCGGGCTCCGGTGAGGATGACGACTGGGCGGCGCAGGCGAAGTTAAGGTCGCCAAGGCCTCGGGCCATCCTCGATACCTCGCGTGAGGTCCGTCGCCAACATCAGCTGCCGGTCCGGGCGGACTCCTGCATCGTCATCGGTGATCGGCCGCGCAGGATGTCGGCGGCCTTCTCGGCCACGGCGATCGTCGGGGCGTTGGTGTTACCACGTGGGATCGTCGGCATGATCGAGGCGTCAACCACCCGCAGACCCTCCACACCGCGCACACGCAGTTCCGGATCGACCACCGCCAAGTCGTCGACGCCCATCTTGCAAGTGCCCACCGGGTGGTACGTGGTCTGGGCGTTGGCCCGCACATACTCCTCGAGGTCGGTGTCGGAGTCCGACGCCGGGGCCAGAATCTGTTCACTGGCCCACTCGGCGAGCGGGGCGGTGCGGGCGATCTCCATGCACATGCGCAGCCCCGCCACCTGAGAGCGCATGTCCTCGGGCTCCGAGTAGTAGTTGTGGACGATGTGGGGCTTGGCCGTCGGGTCTGGCGACACCACGGCGACGTAGCCGCGGCTGATCGCCTTGGTGACGTTGCCTCCATAGTGAAGCCGTGGCCGGTGCCCGGAACTAGCCCCTCCTCCTGGAACTGCGCCGGAATGAAGTGCATCTGGATGTCGGGCGCGTCCAGGCCGGTCCGGGTCCGGAGGAACCCCCCGGCCTCCACCCCATTGGAGGTGAGCGGACCCTGTCCTTCGGTGACGAACTGGGTGAGGTTCTCCTCGGTCATGGCACCAAAGAGGCTTCCCTCGCGGTCCGACAGGTAGCTGATCCCGGCGATCGGGTGGTCCTGGAGGTTCAGCCCCACCCCGGGAACCTCGGCGACCGGGGCAATCTGGAGCGCCGCCAACTCGCCCCCCCGGCCGATGCCCGACAGCATCAGCAGTTGGGGCGAGTTGTAGCTGCCGGCACACAGGAGCACTTCCCCTTCTGATCGGTACTCCATCACCTCGCCGTCCCGTACTGCCTGGACGCCCACGGCCCGCGTGCCGTCGAACAACACCTTCAGGACTTGCACGTGGGTGGCCATCTCGAGGTTCGGCCTGGCCTCGGCCTCGCGCAGGTAGGTTGCCGCCGTGCTCCCCCTGAGGCCGTCGCGCTGGGTGACTTGGTACCAGCCCACCCCGTCCTGGAACTCGCCGTTGAAGTCGTCGTTGGCGGGAAGGCCCATGGCCTGACCGGCTTCGATGAATGCGGCGGCCACTGGGTTTCGGGACCGCCCTTCGCTCACCCGTAGCGGGCCGCCGACCCCATGGAATTCGTCTGCCCCTCGCTCGTTGTCCTCGGACCGCACGAAGTACGGGAGCAAGTCAGACCAGCCCCAGCCCTCGCACCCGAGTTCACGCCACTCGTCGTAGTCGATCCGGTTGCCCCTGATGTACACCATCATGTTGAGCGACGACGACCCCCCGAGCATGCGCCCCCGGGGGAGGTACACGCGGCGGTTGTTGCACTGTGGCTCGAACCCGGTCATGTAGTCCCAGTCCTTGTCCGTCCGGAACAGCGCGCTGTAGCCGAGCGGCATGTGGATGAAGTCGCTTGAGTCTGGACCCCCGGCCTCGATGAGCAGCACCGATGTCTCCGGGTCCTCGCTTAGCCGGTTGGCCGGACACAACCCGCCGAGCCGGCCCCCACGATCACGTAGTCGTACGCCATTGCATTCCTCCCGTTGTCCGCCGACTCCGGAGACTGACTGGTCCCGGACGGTGATGCCCACTGATGGTACTCCCCATGTATTCAAACTTCTCGGGGACATTGACTGAGAGCGGGGTCCTCGGAAGCAAGCGGGAGTCGCCCCGGATACCGATCTACGTGCTTGTGAGAGTTGCATGCGTCCCGAGCAACACTTTGATGGCGGTTCGACAGTTTGCCCATGGCTTACTGATTGCTCATTTGCGGTTCCGTCGATCTGGCCTGCCTCTGTCCATTCGAGCGAGGCTCGACGCGGGTCCAATACAGGTCCCTGTACGATCCTGCATGGATCAATCCAGAGTGGAAGTCCCCCTGCGTGTCGGCCTTGTTGGGGCGGGCCCTTGGGCCTCGATGGTGCACGCACCAATGTTGGCTCGCAATCCGAAGACGGAGCTCGTTGGCGTGTGGGCCCGAAGAGAAACGGCTGCCCAATCCTTGGCGGCACAACACGGGACCACCCCCTATCTCTCGTTCGACCACCTCACCGATGAGTGTGATGCCCTCGCATTCTGTGTCCCTCCTCCGGTGCAGGCCGACCTAGCTGCACGGGCCGCTCGTCGAGGAAGGTCGCTACTTCTTGAGAAGCCGATCGGGCTGAATCTCTCTGAGGCCGAGCGCCTGGCTGAAGTGGTAAATGAATCCGGCGTCGTGACCCAGCTGGTTCTCACGTGGCGCTTCGCAGACTCTGTTCGAGATCTCCTGATGAACGTGAAGTCGATCGTGCCGATCGGGGCGAGGGCCACCTTTGTCAACGGAATGCTCTTGGGCGGCATGTTTGCCACTCCTTGGAGACTCAAGCAGGGACCACTCCTCGACCTAGGCCCTCATCTCCTCGACCTTCTCGAGGCCTGCTTGGGGCCGATCGAAGCCGTCACAGCCAGAGGCGATCCCCACGGTTGGATCAGCCTCATCCTCGAACATCAAGGTGGGCTTATCAGCGAGGCAACCATTTGTGGCATATCTCAGCTCGAACCCGAGATGACGGGGATCGAGATCTACTCGCGAAATGCTCTCCTCAAGCTCGACACCACCACGGCTTACGTCGACGGAACAATGGATCGGATCGTGGACGAGTTCGTCAAGTGCGTCCAAATGGGTGAGTCACACGAATTGGATGTGGAGCACGGACTCCACTTGCAGCGAGTTCTCCTTGATGCTTCCAAGCAGCTCACGAATCAATAGGGAGGTCTACGGCTGATTCCACCGGCGGTTTCAAGACGTTCATCCGTCAATGGATCGGAAGACCGAAACCAAGCGCGACCGTCGGTCAGAGGGTGACACATCGCCGGATAGGTGGGGCACTGACCTGATAGGGATGCTGACATCCGCTTGCCGGCGCGAGCAATCTTTCGTGCTTCTATGCGGCGCGACGTGAGGATTCCGCCGCCTTTATCTTCCGCGGTCGGGAAGGGCAGGCGAAATACTGGCTGTGACCAGGGAAAACGTTCCCGAGAGAACGTTGTATTTCCTACAACATCGGTGGAGGCGATGGTGTGTGAGTTCATGACATAAGCGACACCTGTGTCAAGACATAGGAGACACCTGCTGAGGAGGGTCTCCCGTGGACAAGGGTCGCTTCCTGATCGAGACACACCTGCGCACCGGCCAGCCCATCGGTGAGCTTGCGAAGGCACACGGCGTACATCGGAGCTGGCTCTACAAACGGCTCGCCCGGTACCGACGAGAGGGCGAGGCCGGACTCGAACTGCGCTCCACCCGACCCAGGAACTCCCCCACCCGGATCGCCGACCGTTGGGAGGAGGACATCGTCCGGCTCCGCAAGGATCTGACCGAACTCGGCGTCGACGCCGGGGCCGTCACCATCCAGACCCACCTGGCCGATCGCTACGAAACGGTCCCGTCGGTGCCGACGATCTGGCGGGTCCTGAAGGCCCGCGGCTTTGTCACGCCGCAACCGCACAAGCGACCCAAGAGCTCCTTTGCCAGCTTCGAGGCGGAGTTCCCCAATGAGTGCTGGCAGGCCGACATGACCCACGTGGTCGTCGCCGGTGGGGTGGTCCTCGAAGTCCTCAACATCATCGACGACCACTCCCGGCTGTGCGTGGCCTCACGGGCGTTCGTGACGGTGACGTCGCCCGACGTTGTGCGGACGTTGCACGCGGCGGCCGCTATCTGGGGTTATCCACGCTCGTTCCTCACCGACAACGGGGCGATCTTCACGGCCAGCGCGGTCAAGGGGACGAGCGCCATGGAGGCCGAGCTGCTGACGCTGGGCATCACCTCGAAGCACGGCAAGCCCTACCATCCCCAGACCCAGGGCAAGATCGAGCGGTTCCATCAGACGCTCAAGAAGTACGTGGCCAAGCAACCTCCGGCCACGACCAAGCGGCAGTTGCAGCGCCAGCTCGACCGCTTCGCCAGGTACTACAACGAGGTCCGCCCCCATCGGTCGTTGGACCGGAGACGTCCACTCGAAGTCTTCAACGCACGAGAGAAGGCGCTCCCGACCGGGCCGAAGATCGACACCACCGGCTATCGGGTGCGACGGGACATGGTCGACAAGACCGGCGTGGTGACGTTGCGCTATCACAGCCGGATCCATCACATCGGCGTGGGTCGGGCCTACGCCGGCTGGCGGGTCATCCTGCTCGTGGCCGGAACCGACGTGCGGATCCTCGGCATCGACGGGTCACCGCTCCGCCACCTGACCCTCGACACAACAAAGGACTACCAGCCACAGCCGTGACCGATAGTCCCTGGTTGTCTACGATGTCTGAGACATCTGTCTCCGATGTCTCGCGACATCACAATCCGTGGAGGCGATGGGACTCGAACCCACGACTTCGACCTTGCAAAGGTCGCACTCTAGCCAACTGAGTTACGCCCCCGTATGAGACGGGAAATGTTCCGTGAGCAAGGTCACGCTATCAGCCGGTCCCAGGCTTATCGCCCGTACGACCACCTCCAATGCCTGTTACACCGGGACCGTACGGTGCGGCCACGGTTGCCTGGTAGTTCACCGGTGCCACTCGCTCCTCACCGGAGCCCTTGACCTGGGGCGCCGATCGGACAATCCGCTCCCGAACTCCGAGGAGTGACCTGATGGGGACAATCGAACGTGACTGTCTGCTTGACGCCTTGACCGAAGGGATCGAAACCCTGATCACTTCGGAGAGGTGGCGAACCCACCTCGAGGTCCAGGGACGGTTTCATCAGTACAGCTTCAACAATGCGCTGTTGATCGGCACCCAGCATCCGGAAGCCACTCGGGTCGCGGGCTTTGCGACCTGGAAGAAGCTCGGACGCTCGGTCGTCAAGGGGGAGCGAGCCATCTGGATCCTCGCTCCCCTGATCGGCCGGCCAACCCGCGAGCCCGACGGCGAGGAGCGGCGACCGATCTACGGATTCCGACCGGTGGCGGTATTCGACATCGCCCAGACCGAGGGCGACCCTCTGCCCGTGGTCTGTCGCAACCTGGAGGGTGAGGACCCTGCCGCCTGGTTCAGTGCGTTGCACGCCCGGGCCGAACGGCTGGGGTTCACGGTCGACACTGCCGAGCTCCCGGGCACAACGAACGGGGACTGCAACCACGGCCTGCGGCGGATCCGGATCGAGTCTCGGAACCACCCCGTCCAACGAGTCAAGACCCTGGCGCACGAACTCGCTCACGCCGTCCTCCACGAGAACGTCGCCGACCCGGCGCTGGCCGAACTCGAGGCGGAGTCGACCGCCTTCCTGGTCTGCCGCATCCTCGGGCTCGATTCGGGGAGTACTCCTTCGGCTACGTCGCCGGCTGGGCCGGGGGAGGTGCGGAGGCGGTGGCGTCCATCCGTGCTTCGGGCGGCGATATCCAACGTGCGACTTCGACAATCCTCGAGGGTATCGACGTGCCGACCGGTGTCGGTGAGGTGGCGGCCTGACCGGCCCAGCCCGCTGGCAGGTGAACCGTCCGGCCGGATTCAGCCCTGGACCTTGGCCCGCTCGATCGAGCGGGCGATCTCTTCCCACGCTGCGTCGACTCCGTCGAATCCTCCGACTTCGGTCCGCTTGTGCGGTTCGAGATCCTTGTACACCTCGAAGAAATGGGCGATCTCAAAGGTGAGGTGCGGAGGTAGTCCCTCGAGATTCCGGACCGACTCCCACATCGGGTCCCCGCAGGCCACGCAGATGATCTTGGCGTCCGGACCCTTTTCGTCGGTCATCCAGAACACCCCGACGGGCCTGCTCTCGACCATGCAACCAGGGAAGGTCGGCTCGTCGAGCAGCACGAGGGCATCGAGCGGGTCGCCATCCTCGGCCAGGGTGTCCGGTACGAACCCGTAGTCCGCGGGATAGAAGGTGGCCGAGAACAACCGTCGGTCCAGTCGGAAGACGTGATTCTCGTGGTCGTACTCGTACTTGTTTCGGCTCCCACGGGGAATCTCCACCATGACGTCGATCGTGCGATCCGTGCTCATGAGACCTGTACTTTCCTCGTATATCCGACCCCACCCATTGTGGCGCACCACGAGCAGGGATTGGGCACGGTGCGACAGGAACGCCACCTATGGGGTCCGGGGAGTCGCTTGCTAACGTTAGGACGTGAGAGACGATCCCGACCGTAGTGGTGAGACCGGCTCCGACGAGGGCCCCGAATTCCGCTACTTTGCCCGCCAACTATCAGATCTCGACTTCAATGACCGCCTGCTCGACCTGGTAGCCGAGAGCGATCTTCCCCTGCTGGAGCGGGTCAAGTTCCTGATCCTCTTCTCCGAACGAATCGATGAGTTCTTCCAGGTACAAGTGGCAGGGTTGCGGCGCCAGGTGGTGGCCGGTATCACGTCCAGGGCGCTCAATGGCAGTACCCCCGAACAGCTCCTGGCCGACGTACGGGCCTCACTGGAGCGGATGGTCCGTCGCCAAGAGTCCCTACTCATCGAGAAGCTGACACCGGCGCTGGCCAAAGAGAGGGTGGAGCTCTGCAACTGGGAGGATCTGGATCACGACGACCGGGAAAGTCTCCACGAGCTCTTCGACCGGTTGATCCTTCCGGTCGTTACCCCACTCACCGTCGATCCGAGCCACCCGTTCCCATACATCTCCAATCTGTCGCTCAACATCGGCGTGGAGGTCCGCAGCCGTCAGGACGACTCTTCACGCTTCGCCCGGGTCAAGATCCCACCCAACGTGGACCGGCTGCTGGCTCTGCCCGGCGAGAGCCGCTTCATCCCACTCGAGCAGGTCATGGTCGCCTTCCTCGACGAGCTGTTCCCCGGAATGGATGTCGGCGAGGCGTGTGTGTTCCGAGTGACCCGAGATGCCGACCTCGCACTCGATGACGACGCGGCAGACGATCTGCTCTTGGCCCTCCAGGAGGAGCTTCGCCGTCGCCGATTCCTGCCCGTCGTTCGCCTCGAGATCGACTCGAGGACGTCAGAGGCCTCGATTGACCGGCTGACCGAGGAGCTGGGACTCGGGCCCGATGACGTGTACCGGTTCGCCGGGCCGCTCGGGCTCGGCTGCCTGTGGGCGATCTACGGACTCGACCGTCCCGATCTGCACGATGCCCCGTGGACCCCGCTGGTCCCTCCTGCCTTCACCTCGGTCGAACGAGACGAAGGGAGCAGTATCTTCGACGTCCTCGATCGTCAGGATGTCCTCGTGCACCACCCATACGACTCGTTCTCGGCCTCGGTTGAGGAGTTGATGAACGAGGCCGCCGAAGACCCGCATGTGCTGGCCATCAAGCAGTGCCTCTACCGCACGTCCGGCGACAGCCCGGTGGTGGCCGCACTGGTCCGAGCGGCCGAGCGCGGTAAACAGGTGGCTGTCCTCGTCGAAGTAACGGCGCGATTCGACGAGGAGGCGAACATCGGATGGGCCCGCGCCCTCGAAGAGGCGGGCGCCCATGTCATCTACGGCCTCATGGGCCTGAAGACCCATGCCAAAACGACCCTCGTGGTTCGCCAGGAAGGTGCCGCAGTGAGGCTCTACTGCCACGTCGGCACCGGCAACTACAACCCGAAGACGGCCCGGATGTACGAGGACCTCGGTGTCCTGTCGTCGCGGCCAGAGCTCGGCGCCGACGTCACCCGGTTCTTCAACTACATCACCGGGTTCAGTCAACCACCGGACTACCAGGAGCTGGTCACTTCGCCTCGTGGCATTCGGAACCGGGTGATAGAGCTGATCGACGCTGAGGCGGCGGCTGGGCCCGATGGGCGGATCGCCATCAAGGTGAACGGCTTGGACGACGTAGCTGTGATCGACGCCCTTTACCGGGCGTCGCAGGCCGGGGTCCCGGTGGAGCTGATCATCCGGGGCATCTGCTGTATGCGGCCCGGATTACCCGGTCTCTCCGAAACCGTGCACGTGCGCTCCATCGTGGGGCGCTTCCTCGAACACTCCCGCATCCTCCGCTTCGGTGGGGCCGCCGGCCGGCCGGCCACCTACTACATCGGATCGGCCGATCTCCGCCGCCGGAATCTCGACCGACGGGTCGAGGCGATGATCCCGGTGGCCGACCCCGAGGCCGTCACCCGGCTGGAGGAGATCCTGACCCTCAACCTGGCCGACGACGTCCAGTCCTGGTCGCTCGAGGGTGACGGCACCTGGCATCGGATTCCGACGGTGCTCGGCAACGCCACGCAGACCGCCCTCGAAGAGGCCGCCCTCAAGCGGGGTGACTTGCTGGACCGACCACTGGGCAATCTCGTCTGAGCCCAATCCGAAAACCGGCCGGAGTTACGTCACGATGAGGTGGATCCGCTCCATGACTTCGTCGCTCAACAGCGGTACAACCTCGAGAGCGGACAGATTCTCATGGACTTGCTCGACCCGGCTCGCACCGGTGATCACCGAGGACACATGAGGGTTCTTGACGCACCAGGCGATCGAAAGCTGGGCGAGGGAGCAGCCGAGGTCGCTGGCGACATCAGCCAACCGGGACACGGTGGCATTCCGCGCCTCGTCGGTCAGCAGATTGCGCAGCCACTCATAGCCAGGCAGCGACGCTCGGGAGCCGTTAGGGACGCCGTTCAGGTACTTTCCGCTGAGTAGGCCGGAGGCGAGTGGGCTCCAGGTCGTCAGACCGAGCCCGATGCCGTCGTACAGCGGGGCATACTCCTGCTCGACCCGGTCCCTCCACAGCAAGTTGTACTGCGGCTGCTCGACCACCGGTTTGTGCAGGTGGTTCCGGTCGGCGATGTCCCACGCCTCGCGCAGCGCCTCTGCCGGCCACTCCGATGTTCCCCAGTAGAGGGCTTTGCCCGCAGTGATCATGTCGGACATGGCCCAAACCGTTTCTTCGATCGGAGTCTCGGGGTCGGGTCGGTGGCAGTAGACGAGGTCCACGAAGTCGAGGCCCATTCGGTCGAGCGATCCGTCGATAGCCTGCATCAGGTACTTGCGGTTAAGGGTGTTGCGCATGTTGACGCTCTTGTGAAGACCCCAGAACAGCTTGGTGGAAACCACGTAGGAATGCCGCGGCCATCCGAGCGATCGGATCGCCTCTCCCATGATCGTCTCCGACCGGCCGGCTTCGTACCCCTCGGCGTTGTCGAAGAAGTTCACTCCGGCGTCGTATGCCGCGGTCAGACAGTCCTCAGCCAGGTTGCCGGCCAGCTGGGGCCCGAAGGTGACCCACGACCCGAAGGACAGGACGCTGACCTTGAGCCCTGAGCGCCCTAGACGTCGGTACTCCATCTCCATGGTGACTCCTCGTGTAGTAGGTCCTCATGCGACACCGGACTGTGTCGTCGTCGGGTCACCCCGTTCCGGTCGCATCGTCAGGCGTCCGAATCCTATGGGGTCACCGGCAGGTGCGGGACGGCCCTCGGCGAGCGACCAGAACAGGGGGAGCCCCTTTCCTCTATCGGAACGGTCGCACCTCGATCGGCAGGTTGGTCACCTCCACGTACCGGCGGGCCCACCCGATCGCCTCCTCCCGGTCGCCCACTTCAATGATCGTGATGCCACCGAGGTGCTCGTTCATATCGACGAAAGGGCCATCGGTGACGACCGGAGTGCCGTCCTGTATGCGGATTGTGCTCGTCGAGGAGGAACTGTGGAGGCCGTTGCCGAAGATCCACTTCCCCTGGGACATCAGTTCTTCTCGAATGCGTCCAATGTCGACCATGAATCCCTCCAGCACGTCGGGTGGAGGGATCTTGTCGTCGCCGTCAGGCTGCATCATGCCGAGCAGGTACTGGGTCACTGTCGCTCTCCTTACTGGTTCTGCCTTCGCTCAACGGACCGGGTCAGGACGAACCGTACGCCGCCATCCTGGCGGTTCGCCCGGATAATCGTCTGCCTCCGCCGACCGACCGACCGGGTCGACCGGCGAAATGGTCGGGGCCAGTACTTTCGTCGATCGCCGAAATCCACTGGAAAGGCGGAATTGCGGGTGTTCGTGCGATCTCGCGCCCCGGCGGCCCACACGGGCTGCCTGAAGTGGACAGAGAGCGTCTGAACCCCATGAAAACTCTCAGGAAGTGCTCAAGATGGCTTGTATTTGGTCCGAAGAGGTCATTTGTATTCGTTAAAGACATCCGTCAAGAAAGTGGAGACCTCCATGATCGATCGTGTTCTCAGGAACAAGAGGAACCTCGCCGCCTCAGTGGTCGCCGTGGTGGCCCTTGCGGCGACCGCCAGCTACACGTTGGGCGGTTTCAGTGCGGGAATCGCCAACAGTGCGAGTACGTTCAGCTCGGCAACCATCCAGTTGGAAGAGAGCAATGGTTCAACGACCTGCTACTCAACCGGCACTGGGACCGGCGGCTCAGTGACCGCATCCAACACCAACGGCACGTGTGCGATCAATGCGCTCGTCGGCACATTGGACCAGGTTCCGACCGGTACCCCGCTGACGTCCACACTCACGTTCACCAACGTCGGCAACCACAACGCGACCGTGGCTTCGATGGTCACGAGTGCCTGCACTGCCGGCGCAGCCTCCGACAACGGCGGCTACACGGGTTCGGATACCGCCGGATTCTGCGGCAAGGTCGACGTCACCGTGGCCAATACGACGGCCGGTGCAACCGACAAATGCGTGTACCCGACACAGGCAGCCGCTTGCCCTGCGCTGTCCAATACGTACACCCTGACCGGTCTGGCCAACAGCACCTTCAATGCGGTGCCGCTGACCACCCTTGCCGCCGGTAGCTCGGCCACCTATGTGGTGAGCGTGCAGCTCGATTCAACGGCAACGAATGCGGATCAGGGACTGACCGCAACCGTGCCCTTCACTTGGAGCATCAGCCAGTAGCCAGCCGGCCGTCAGCGGCTCCCGGACTCCTGTAGTCGGGAGCCGCTGACCCGGTGAGGTGCGGAGGACCTACCCATGCGACCCTCCCGGCGCCAGTCACCTTGGCCAGCTGTGCGTCGCTACATCACCTCGGGCACCCTGGTCACGGTACTTCTCACCGCTGGGACCGTCGCCGGCGCTGCGGCATTCAGCGGCGCGTTGGCATCGAGCACCACCGCCTTCTCGTCGGCGACACTGCAGCTGAGTGCAAAGACCGGGTCGAGTTCGTGCTATTCCACTGGTACCGGCACGGGTGGCTCGGTCAGCACCAACTCCACTACATGCGTCAACGGCTCACCTCTCCCGACCGGATCCCTCTCGACGACAGCGTCGTCATCGGCCACCACTGTCCTTGGATCTCCGGGGACCACGTCAGCGTCTTCGGCATCCGTTCTGGCGGGGACCTGTGGCGTCGCCCAACTGTCCGACGGCGAGACGTCGACGAATTGGGGCGGGACGGCCCCGGACACGGCGTTGGCGCTGAACGGGCTGACGTACCAGACGGCGGGACCGCTCGGGACCCAGTCCATCACCACCGATGGCTCGACGGGATGGGCGGAGACGACAAAGCAATACACGAATCCCGAGGCGTTCTCGGTACTGGGATGGTTCAAGACGTCGTCGCCCACTGGCAGCATCATCGGATTCTCCAACAACCAGACGACCCCATCGGCCGCCACCAACTACGACCGAATGCTCTGGATCGACCCCACGGGGCACGTGGTGTGGGGTGTGTACAACGGCCAGACCTACGACGTCACCAGTGCATCCACATACGACAATGGTGCGTGGCACTTCGTGGTGGCCTCGATCGGTAGTGCGGGGGAGCAGCTCTACATCGATGGAGCGCTGGCCGGTTCGTCGACCAATACGAGTGCACAGACCGGGTACGGAGGCTGGTGGAGTATCGGCCTCTCGGGAATTCTCAACGGGGGATGGACAGACACACCGACAAGCGCCTACTTCAACGGATCCCTGGCCCAGGTGGCGATCATCCCTTCGCAGCTGACCGCAGCGCAGGTGACGTCCCTCTACTCCGATAACACGGTGGCGACCTACTCAGCGGGAGTGACCGGATTGGCTCCAGCCAACTACTGGGCTCTCAATGACTCCGGCGCCACCCCCTATACAGCCGCAGTTCCGGGTGAGGGGATCTCGTTTGCCGACTCCTCCGGCAACGGCAATACCGGATCGGGACAGGGAGTGGTGACAACCGGGGCAGGCGGTCCGACGTCACTCGGATCGAGTGCCGATGCGGTCGCGCTCGACGGTTCGAGCGGGTGGGTGCAGACCACGACTTCTTACAACAATCCCGAAGGGCTCTCTGAGGTCGGGTGGTTCAAGGCGACCGGCACCTCCGGGGGGTCGATCATGGGGTTCACGAACCTGCAATCCAATGGAACGCCATCTACCTGGGACCGAACCATCTGGATCGACAACGCCGGCCACTTGGTCTACGGCACGTATAACGGCGCCACACAGGAGGTGACCTCGCCGGGAACTTACAACAACGGGCTATGGCACTTCGTTGTCGCCGAGATCGGGCCTTCGGGTCAGCAGCTCTGGGTCGACGGGACCGAGGTGGCGAGCAATGCCTCGAACACGACCGCACAGAACTACACCGGGTACTGGCACCTGGGCTGGGGCTACGAGTCCACCTGGCCAGATCCTCCGACGAACAACTATCTGACCGGCTCACTGAGTGAAGCGGCAATCATCCCCACACAGCTGACTGGTGCCCAGATAACTGCGCTGTACGGAGCCACCAGTACCTCGACGTTGGCGACGACGATGGGAGCCCTTGCCCCCACTTCGTACTGGCCGCTGCAGAATCCACCCTCGAGCGTGTGTGGGACCACGGAGCTCACGGTGCAGCAGACGGTGGGCACCACCAAGACGTGTATCTATCCGGCCGCGCCGGGAGCATGTCCAGTGCCCTCCGCTACGTACCTCGTGACCGGCCTCGGTACCCGCAATATCTCCGTTCCGACATCAAGTACCCCTGTCACCGTGACCATCACGATGGAACTGAGTGCCACGCCTCCATCAGGCATGTTGGGGCTCCATGAACTTCCGGGAGTGGGATTCAGCTTGAGCAAATCGCCGACGCTGTGGTCGGCAGCGACCACCTATGCCTCCGCAGGGGTACAGCTGTGACGAGCGCAGTCGCGATGGACACCGTGGCTCCGACCATGACCCACAAGCTCGAGCGAGCACGGCTCGGGACTCCTCCGTCCGGGCGCAAGGGAGGAACTCTTGCACTCGTGGCCCTTGTCGTCGTTGCGATTGCGGTTCTGTTCGTGCTCGGTTGGAACCTGGCCGGCGGAAGTCTCCAAGTAATGGAAACTCCGTCCATGTGTCCAAACGTCTGCGTCGGATCGCTGGTCGCCGGAGCACCTCTCTCCGGCCCTCTGCACGTCGGCGAACTCGTGACGTTCCACCCACCGGGCTCCCATGGTGAGACATACACCCATGAGGTCGCGCGCATCTTCAGCAACGGCATGATTCAGACACGTGGAGTCGGCAATTCGCACGACGACCCGTGGCTGATCACCCGATCGGACATCGTCGGAAAGGTGGCCTTCAGCCTGTGGGGCATCGGATGGTTGTTCAAGGCCCTTCCACTACTTGCGGTCGGGGTGCTGGCGTGGGTGGTGACGACTTCCATGATGGCAACGAGAAGTCGGCGAGCATGGGACAGGATCTGGATGACGGTGCTCGCGATCGTCCCACTTTGGATGCTCCATCCGCTGATTCAGGCGACGGTCATATCGACAGCCATTGATCCTCTTCGAAGCCGGTGGCGGCGCATCACGGTCGTGAACACCGGGCTTCTACCAAGTTCATTCCGGGTCAGGGGTGGGGATGTGACATCACACGTGGGGTCGACCCATCTTGCCGCGTGCGGTTGGCCCAGCGGATTCACACGGCGCGATTCTGGTGACTCAATCGGTGTCACTGTACTGGTGGGGATGGGTAATCGTTGCGTGTTTGGTGAGCCTTCCCCTGGTTGGCTTTATGTGGCACGTGTGGCGCAACGACGAGGCATTGACGCCTGCCGTTCCAGTCTGACCGGTTTCGGAATTCCCGGCCCGCTAATCGGACCGGGTCATTTCACGTCGTACCGCAGTAACTGACGTCCTTGGAATCGACGGTGCCGGCACTCCGGCCCGGTGCCGTCTGATATTGCCAGTACAGATTGGTGTGCGCGACCACCTGTTCCGGTGTCGGCGCCCCCCATTCCGTGTTGTCCTCGGTGGTATGGGCATCACCGACAAGGGTCACGTCATATCCTCTGACGAGAGCTCCATGCAGGGTCGAACGAATGCAGGCATCGGTCTGAGCCCCGACAACGACGAGGCGACCGACGCCGTACTCTGTGAGTAACGCCTCAAGGGATGTTTCCTCGAAGGAATCGCCGTAGCGCTTCTCAACGATGGCTTCCGTTTCGCCAGGCTCCAGTTCGGGGACTATCTGCCAGTTGTCGGTCCCCGGAACAAGGTCCTCGCTCGAATGCCGGACCCAGATCACGGGAACCCCCTCCTTGCGAGCCTTCGCCGCGAGCGTGACGACGTTTGCGACTACCTGATCTCGGAGGTGGGCTCCCTCGACCACGCCGTTTTGGATGTCGACCACCAGCAGTGCGGTGTTCGGTCGATTGGCAAGGGTGGTCACGGCCGCTCCCTCCAGGTCTGTGCCAGCTTCGCTCCCACCCGGAGTTTAGAACGCGATGACGGAGTCGCCCAGATCGTCATCGGGTGGACGAGGTTCGGCCGATCCTTGCCGTGTCCGGCCAATGAGCCGGACCCAGCGATTCCACCCGACGTTCTCATGGTCAACATCGCCGTGTTGGTCGCAATGCTCGGGGCCGACCTCGGGTAGCGGAAGATCAGCACATTCCGTGTTTTCCGCTCCCCGTGCCCAAGAAGCTCTTCCTGCTACCCGTCTGGCGCGGGCGGTTCGCTTACGATCAGGGACTCGTGTCGGCGCCTCGTAGGCATCGTCATGCTGGCGACTGTGGGCCGGATACTCAGCGCTCCTGCTCAGTGGGTCGCACCAGGATCTCGTTCACCGCGACCCGACGCGGCTGGGTGACGGCGTAGCGCACTGCGTGGGCGATGTCCTCGGCCCCGAGTAATTCGATGGCCCCGAATGTCTGGGCCATTCCTTCGAGGATCTCGGGTCGGTTGTGGAGGGCCAGCTCGGTGGCAGTGGCGCCTGGTTCCACGATGGTGACCCGCACGTGACGAGTGGTGACCTCTTGACGGAGCGACTCGCTGAAGGCGCCGACGCCGAACTTGGTGGCGTTGTAGACCCCGCTGTTGAATCTGGCCACCCTGCCGGCCACTGAGCTCACGTTGACCACATCGGCCACGTGGCGGGGCTCGCTCTCTGCCGCTTCGAGCAGATGGGGCAGGGCGGCATGGGTGCAGTAGAGGAGCCCGAGCAGGTTCAGATTCACCATGCGGCGCCACTCCTCAGTGGGGGCGCCGACGATCGGACCCAGCAGCATGACCCCGGCGTTGTTGACCAAGGTGTCGATTCGACCGAACTGGCCGACAGCGTCGGCGACCATCTGGTTGACCTGGGACTCGTCAGTCACGTCTACCTCGAGCACCAGGACTCTTTCGGGACCGCCCCCAATACGCTCAGCCAATTGCTCCAAGCGGTCCATTCGGCGAGCGGCAAGGACCACGGTTGCACCGTCTTCGGCCAGCGCCAAGGCTGTGGCCTCACCGATTCCACTGGACGCGCCGGTGACCAGGGCAACGGTTCCGTCAAGCACTCCGGACATGCTGGACCTCCTCTCGCGACGCCTGGGTGGGCGCCTACTGCCGTTCTATCGCTTCATACTCCTGAACGGTGCAGCCGATCGGAAAGGACAGGCGTCATACCTCGGCCGCCATGCCCCTTCTTGAGTTCGGCTACTGAAGTGTCTGCGACACAGCGAGCAGGAGGGTCGCCGACGCAGAGTCCTCGACCGGTAGGTGCAAGTCGGTGACAGTGACGGTGACGGAGTAGGAACCCGCCGATTCCTTACCCGACGCCATTCGCCAAGTTCGCGAGCAGCGGAGATTCCTCCGCGCCGTCCTCCGCCTCGTTGTACACGTAGTAGCGCCCGACAGCTGCGCACTCGCCGTCTTGTGGACACGACACACTGTTGAACAAACCGGTCCACTCCCCTGGCGGTGTTGGTTGGCGTCGACAAGAGTGCCGAAGTCCAAGTCCTGTCTTCGTAGGGGTCGACCAACGGAAAGATGTTATTCAACGCTCACCCGCGCCTGCCGATCGACTCTACCGAGGCGAATGTCGAAATCGCCACGAGGAACAGCACATCGCTGATATTGGAACCGAGCCGAACCTCGACCGGTCGGCTGCTTCAGTGGTCGGGCTGTCTTTGGGCGCACCGAGAACGTCTGAACTCCGGGTCGGGTGCAATCCATCAGGGAATCCGTCTCTGCCCCGTGAGGGAGCGGTCCCACGCTCAAGGAGCACTCGACGTGGGACCGCCTACCCTCCCAGGTCCGCCGTGCACTTGGGGGTTGCCTCGTGCATGCGACCACCGAAGTTCTAGCAGAGCTAAATGTCAACCATGTTAACTTTGAAGGATAGTTATGTTATCTAGCACAGACTACTTAATTCTCTCACCGGCTAACAACGTTCCGCCCAAAGGAAACAGCAGGTGAGGACGCGGTCGGACCTCGAGAGAATCTCCTGACTGACCCCACGGCAACCGGATTCCTCATCGGCCCATCGCGAATGAGAGTTGTAGCGTTCGTTGCGGACACTGTGCTTTGTGTGAAAACGCCATTCTCCCGACCGTCGCCGGCCTTTGTGGTGGCCGGTGAACCCTGCTCGAGCGGAGGGATTCGCCCCGGGCGACTTTCCCCCGTGTTGACGAATGAGGGGCTTGCCGCGTCAGGACCCAACAGCCTCGAGGTTCGAATTGAGCGCCGAACCCGCGATGGCATCAATCCGGTGTCCGAGGATCGTCAAGGTTCAGCGAGACTGACGTGGGGCCAGGGGATGAGGCGAGTGCGCTACGGAGCGACGAACCCGACACACCAATAGGTGGTGCACGCTCGACATGATGTGCCGTAATACCCGCCGGATGACGGCCATCGGGCACGGTACTCCCGAGCGGGTAAAGTCGGAGTCGGAGAGCCGGGAAGCCTGGTCGGCAGTTTGTCGATCGCGGAAGGAACCTCGTCCACATGGCTGTTGCTGGTGTCGCCTTCGTGCTCGGCGCAGTCGTAAGCCTGACGACCAGCTGGGTTCTCGTCTCCCGATTGGAGCGGGTCGGTGAGCGCATCGGACTCTCCGAAGCGCTTCTAGGGGTTGTTGCTGCAATAGCAGCTGACGCCCCGGAGATCACCGCGTCCATCGCCGCGCTCGAGTCAACACCAGAAGGCCATTGGCGCGGGAGTCGTGATCGGTTCCAATGTCTTCAATCTGGCTGCGCTCCTCGGGCTAGGAGCCCTTGTAGCCGGCTTCATCGCCATCCATCGCCGAGTCGTGTTGCTCAGCGGAGCAGTCGGACTATGGGTAGCCCTGACCTGTCTGGCCGCTGTCGAAGGTGTACTGAGTCCCTTGGAGAGCCTGGCCGTCGCCCTTGTCGTCATCATCCCGTACCTCGTCGTCCTCGGAGTCGCCGACGCCGGCTTGGCGCTTCTGCCAGGTCCAGCGAAGCTGAAGCGCTGGATCATCTTGGCGGTCTCCGAGGAGGAACTGGAGCTGGAAGAGGCAATCCGGCCGATCCGTGGCCGCCCAGTCGATGCCCTGGTTGCCTGTGTCGCACTTGTCGTCGTCGTGATAGCGAGCATCGCCATGGAGCGCGGAGCAACCACTCTGGGTCACCGATTCCATATCGCCGATGCCGTGATTGGCGCCGTCGTCCTGGCCGCGGTGACGAGCTTGCCCAATGCCGTTGCTGCCGTGCACTTGGCCCGACTGGGACGAGGAGCTGCGGCATTCTCTACTGCCCTCAACTCCAACAACATCAACGTTCTGGTCGGACTTTTAGTGCCAGGGGTCTTCCTTGGCCTCTCGACGCCGTCGACTTCGGGGAGCCTCACAGCAGCCTGGTATCTGGGGCTTACCGCCCTGACCCTGTCGCTCGCCTACATTTCACGAGGACTCGGGCGCCGAGCAGGGTGGTCCATCGTCGTCGGTTATGCCGTCTTCGTCGTCTGGCTCGTCAGCGTTTCTTGAAGATCTGCCGATGTTGGTGCGTTCGGTGTGCCCCGGATCGCCGGGAAGGTGTAACACGCCGCCACGAGTGGTGTACCCGGTTGCCAGTAACTGCGGCGACCTGAGCTGATCGACGACTGGCGCTTCCTGTGCAATCTTGCCGTCGAGATGGTCGGTGGCGTGTCCGTCGCCCGCAGTTGCCATCACGCGGATCATGTCGATGTCGCTCGCTTCCCCGATGAGTACCAGCTCGTCACCAACTTCAAACTTTGTGCTCCCAGTAGGCACCACGAGATCCTGGTGCCTCTGGATGGTCGTGACAATGATGCTGGCTGGCAGCCGTGACTCGGAGAGCGACCGACCGACAAGGGCGGATCCGCTGCCGATGAACACTCGATCCGAACCGGCAGCTCCGTTCACGCTGGTCTCCCGGAGGCTGGCCAACAGGCCCAGACGGTAGCCCCGGACCACATCAGATGTGGCAACTGTCCCGACTACCTGCCGGTCGGAATCAAGGACCGATACCCAGTGTTGCGAGGACGCGGTGATGGCATCGACGGCAACGTCGAGATACGCCGTGTCGGACACCGTCGGTGCTGCAACATCGACCAATGAGTCAAGGCGTTGCCCGTGTTCCTCAGCACTTGACAACAGGCGGTCCAAGGAAATCGTCCCCTCGAATCGACCGTTGTCGTCCACCATGGGCGCGCCGGTGAGTCCAACACTCGTGAGCTGATCGACGGCCGTTTCGATCGAGGTTCCACCGGTAACGAGCAGACGGGGAGGCGCCATGGCTAGCTGAGTCGGAATGGTGCTCAATATCGGCATGCCAACGAGCAACCGTTGCGCCGGTGCGTCGGCTCTGGAACGGAGCTGGCTGCGGTAGATGGTGTCATCGTCGCGGCGCACGATGAACCACGCCAGACCGACAGCGATCATTGCCGGACCCAGGATTGACAGGCTGCCGGTCATCTCAGCCACCATCAACATCACAGCCAATGGTGCTCGGGAGATTCCACCGAAGCAGCACATCATCCCGATGATCACGTAGGGCGCCGGACTGTGACCCATCGACGGGACGACGGGCTCGAACAGCCTCCAAATCGAGGCACCGACGAACGCACCGATGATCATGCCCGGGCCGAATATGCCCCCCGACCCTCCTGAGCCGATGGAGAGACCGGTCGCCAGGATCCTTGCGAAGGGGAGGATGAGAACGATCCACAACGGGAGCGTCAGGATTTGGCGGCCCAGTCCCTGCTGGATCCATCCATAGCCGGTGCCGAGCACCTCTGGAATGGCTAAGGCAATGAGACCCACGATTACTCCACCGATGGCGGGCTTGGTCCAGCGGGGGATGGGGATCTTCCCGAATAGCCCTGCAACTCCGTAGAAGCCCTTGGCGTAGAGGAGGCCGATGAGCCCGCCGAGCACACCGATCAGGGCAAACCAGGGTAGGTCGGCAGGGTCGGTGAAGTGGTAGCCGCCGGCAAAGCCGAAAAGTGGCGTAAATCCGATGAAGGCACCGAAAATCACATAGGCCACCGACGATGCGACGAAACTGGGAAGGAGCGCCTCTGCGTCGAAGTCGTCTCGGTAGAGAATCTCGGTGGCGAGGACTGCACCGCCGAGAGGTGCTCCGAAGATGGCCCCGATCCCCGATCCGATGCCGGTGACTACGGCGATTCGGGCGTCGCCCGGGCTGAGTTCCAGTTCCCGGGCTAGCAAAGAAGCAAAACCGGCGCTGATCTGGCCCGTCGGCCCTTCCCGACCTCCAGAGCCGCCCGATCCGATGGTGAGGGCCGAAGCCACGATCTTTACCAGAACGACTCGGAAGCGGATGCCACGTGGATTGTGGTGAACCGCATATATGGCAGCGTCGGTGCCGTGTCCTTCCGCCTCGGGTGCGAATCGGAACACCAGAATGGCTCCGAGTAACGCGCCCAGTCCGACGATCAGCGGGATGGCCCACGGACGGGAAAAGGTGGCTGACGCTCGGTGACCGCCTTCACCCGCGGGTGTGGGTACGTGGTATCCGGCCAGGGTGCCGAGGAAGAAATGCGTGCAGACGGTCAACGCCTCGTAGAACACGATGGCACCGACCCCTGCCATCGTCCCGATGAGCACGCCGAGGATCAACCACTTCTGAAGGTAGGAAGCGTCACCGATCCAACGCCCAGCTCTGGTCATGGCGGACCGCCACGGAGTCCGACCGAAGGAGATCATGGTCACTATCCGCTGGCCTCAGGCACGCTCGCCTTTGATCCCCATCCAGCTGACCAGTCCTGGTCGGGCACCTCACCCGCGGCGGCGGACAGGCGTTGGAGCGAGTCGACCATTGCCGCTCGCTGGTCCGGCGGGACCGCCTGCACCAGCCGGACGATTTCCTTACGTCGCCGCGTAGTCACTTCATCGACCAGATGGCGCCCCTTATCCGCCAAGGTCAGCCGAACCAGGCGGCGGTCACCGCGGTCCTGCCGGCGCAGAATCAGTCCCTTCTTGATCAAGCGGTCACACATGCGCGTGGCCGTCGGAGGCGTTACCGCCACCGCATCAGCGAGCTCGACAAGGCTCTGGGGACCTCTACTCGCCAACACGACGAGGGTGCGGTATTGGGTGAGAGTCACTTCCTCAGCGACGTCTCCGAGAGAGCGAGCTGCTACGGCAACGAACGCCCGACTCGCGGTCAGTACTGCGTCGACGATCGCATCGTTGTCAATTGCGGAGGAGGACGAGGCAACTCTGGGCATAGGCTAATCATTGTAGTGGCTAATGATCTGGAGCACGACCTCGGCCTCAAGTGAAAATCGCCTGATTCACGTTCGGGACGCAGAAGTCCTCGGTTCAAATCCGGGCAGCCCGACCACTATCTGTCCAGTTCACGGGGCTGCACCGCAGCCTCGTTTTCTGTTGGAGTCCCGGAATTTTCCCGATTCAGCGCGATCTTGGCGCGATTCAAATTTTTTATCGGTTCCTGGAGCCGTCTCGCCGAAGAAGCGGTTCTCCAACCGATCAGCCGCCGATCTGTCGGCTTCCAGGGGTGCCGCGGCGTAGACGCTCAGCGTCATGCGGGGGTCACTGTGGCCCAATCGGACCTGGGCCGGGGACCTCCTTGCCACCACGGAGCCCGGCGGCCACCAGGGCGAAGGCATCCCCACGATAGAGGGAGGCACAGGGCGGACACAGCGTCTCGCGTCGTGTTCCGCACGCCTTCAGCAGCACTCCGTCGGGCAGGGTTCGGGTGTCGAACGAGACTCGGGGATGGACGGTTGCGCGCCTCTGCAACTGGTGGTAACCATTACGACGATCTGTAGTAGTCAGTGGTTGACTCTTCCTCGGAGAGTGGGTGGGCGATGGCCGTTATCAACGTAAACGAGAGCGCCGAACGGGTGCCCCGGCCGCGGGCAGACAGGTGGTCCGACCCTCCATTCAGCTGACGAGAGACTTGCAGCGGACGTTCCGGCTCCTCCTGGCAACCGTGTGGCTTCTGGACGCGGCACTTCAGCTCCAGCCCTTCATGTTCACCCGAGGGTCCAATGGATTCAGCGGCATGCTCAACGGTCTGGCGGCTGGAAATCCGGGCATCGTGCACGATTCGATTGCATGGAACGCCTCGAACGTCTACCACCAGCCCATCCTCACCAATGCGATCTTCGCCACGATCCAGTTCGTGATCGCATTTGGGATCGTCTACAAACGGACGTGCAAACCGGCACTGGTGCTGTCCATCATGTGGGCCATCGGGGTGTGGTGGTTCGGCGAGGGCGCCGGTGCAATCTTCTTGGGAGGAGCCACTCCATTCGGTGGTGGTCCCGGTGGCGTGCTCTTCTACGCACTCCTCGCCGTCCTCCTGTGGCCAAGCGATGGCTCGGACAAACCCTTTGTGGCCGCCCGCACGGTCGGTGTGGCGGCGGCCAAGGCCATCTGGGCCGTCGTCTGGGGGGTCTTGGCGGTCCTGTCGTTGGTTGGCTCGGGTCGTTCGCCCCAGGCACTGCACGACCTGGTGGCAGGGCTCAACAGTGGACAGCCCGGCTGGCTCGCCCATATCGACCGATCGTCCGAGTCTCTCTTCCTCCATCACGGGACCGCAATGGCGGTGTTGCTGGCCATCGTGTGCGTCATCGTGGCCGCCGGGGTGTACGCACCACCGCAGGTAGCCCAGATGACGGTGGTTCTCGCCATCGTGGCGTTTGCGCTCATCTGGGTTGCGGTGCAGGACTTCGGCGGGATCCTGGCTGGCGGGGCCACCGATCCCAACTCGGGACTTCTGGTCATTCTCCTGGCGCTGATCTACTGGCCATTGGGGACGTCCCGAACGAGACCAGATGGATCGATCCGGTTCCGCTGTCTGCGGGAAGGAGGGCTGACCCGTCATGGCAATGTCGACCCCGTCCTGGTTGTACTACCTCTTCGGTGTGGCGATGCTGGCCATCGCCGCCTACTGCTTCACGCTTCTGGTTCTCTCGGTGGCGACCCACCGACCCTCGGGGCGAGACGTGGAGATCTCCCACGTCTTCATGGGAGTGGCCATGGCCGGGATGTTCGTGGATCAATGGGCCTTTGGTCGAAGTGCTGTCTGGGAGATCATCTTCGGCATACTGCTGGTCTGGTTCCTGGTCGAGAGCATCCAATCGGTCCGAACCTATGGGCTCCACCTGCCGCACGCCCTCATCCACGCAGTCATGAGCTTCGCCATGCTGTTGATGTACTGGTTCCCCATGGGAGCGACGTCGGGGGCCATGTCGATGTCGGCGTCGGGGACCGGTCCGAAGCTCGATTCGGGGATTGCCTTCCTGTTGGCGTTCGTTCTCTTTGCCTCGGCGATCTTCACGCTGGCCTCCCCGAACAAGGGGGCCTCACACTTCGGAAGCCATGCCCCCGCCTACGCCATGGCTGGAGCGAGCAGGGTCGGAATCTCCCTGAGCCCAACCGGAGAGAGGGGCAGACGGCCGTGCTGGCCCTGGACGACCTCGTCGCCATTCCGTGGCTGGTAGATGTCAGCCATGTCGTGATGTGCATCGCCATGGGCTTCATGCTTCTGCTCATGACCTGAGTAGCTTCTCCAAATGGAGCTGAACCGAATGAGTCCGAGCACCCGCAGGCCATGTCTTCTCGCAGTGTTGCTGATTGCCCTGCTGACGACCGCCTGCGGTAGCGGCGTGGCGGAGACTCCAGCCACAGAGGCACCGCTTCCCGCAGGACCGAAGCCCTCCAAGATTGCAACCCAGGTCTGTAGCTTCGAGGCCATCCAGGACATCAACTCCGCCGTCGGGCTGACCGCGAGCATCTCCAGTCCTGCCTGGGCGAACCACCGCTACTCGTGCACCTACCGCTATCCCGACGGATCGCTGGCGCTTTCCGTGAAAGAGCTGTCGAGTTGGGGCCAGACGACGGCATATTTTGAGCAACTTGCTCGACAATTGGGAAAAGTCCGAACTCTCGAAGCACTCGGTCAGGGAGCATTCCAAACTACCGACGGGTCCGTCGTTGTCCGCAAGGACTGGAAGGTACTTCTTGTTGATTCGGCTGGACTCCCAGCCCAGTTCGGCCGGCCTCCGACGAACTCCGGATATGTGGCACTGGTAGTGGCCGACGTTATCCTCGGGTGCTGGAACGGTGACTAATGGAAGCCCTGACACTGCAGCCTGTGAGGACCAGTCGACGGGGACTTCCCAGCCTTCTGAGCCGAGTGGCTTACGTCGTGATCTCGGTTGCCTTATGTGCTTGCGGCGAACCGACAAACTCCAATGCAGGGCCGACGGTGAGAGCGATCACTGTGCCAGGACTCGGTCGGATACTCGAAGACAGTGCCGGCCACGCCCTGTATATCTTCTTGCCTGACAACCGTGGACCCTCAATATGCCTTACCGTCTGCGCCGAACAGTGGCCGCCCCTTGTGCTCCCACCGACCAAGAGAGACCCGTCAGCAGGTCCGGGGGTGGAGAACAAGCTTGCTGGGGACGACACGACGACCTGACGGTGCCCGCCAAGTTACCTACAACGGTTGGCCGCTCTATACCTACATTGGCGACATCGCCGGGATCGTGACCGGTCAAGGAGAAAGCATGGGCGCCTGGTATGTCATTTCGGCTGACGGGATGATCGACCGGAACCTCCCAACGACAGCCGACAGTGGGGGATTTCGTCGCTGAAAGCTCTCGAGAGTCCTGATCGCTGCTGCCAGTGCCGAAAGTTGCTTCTATCTACAAACTGCACTGTCCCGGATGTGGTTGTGAGGCGGGAGATAATCCCTACCACTCCCCCGCAATCTCATCGGGCAACTCTTGGCGCGATCTTGGCGCGATCCATCGGAAACTCGTGGCAAATCACGGTGTTTGCCGGTCACTCGGCCTCTGCGAATTCCATGCGCTGAGCAGGGGTTTCTGGATAATTTGCCGCTCTCGAACCCAGGTCCGATTGGGCCACAGTGATCCCCGCATGACGCTGAGCGCCACGGCTCCCCTGGTGGCGGACAGACCGGCAGCCGATCGGCTGGAGAGCCGCTTCTTCGGTGAGACGGCTCCAGGAACCGATAAAAATTTGAATCGCGCCAAGATCGCGCTGAATCGGGAAAATTCCGGGACTCCAACAGAAAACGAGGCTGCGGTGCAGCCCCGTGAACTGGACAGATAGTGGTCGGGCTGCCCGGATTTGAACCGAGGACCTCTGCGTCCCGAACGCAGCGCGCTACCAAACTGCGCCACAGCCCGTACATCGAAAGAGGTGGCGACCACTCCCGGTGAACCTGGAAACTCTACCCGACGGCGGTGCCGTCGTTCCCCCGATCGTCACCAACGGCACCTTCGGGCCCGAAGAGTGCTTCGGCGGTGCGCCGGATGACGACCTTGGCGATGCGCCGCTTGTCCATCTCGGACACCCGGAGTTGCCACCCACCCAGATCGTGGGTCTCGCCCTCCTCTGGAATGTGCCCGAAAGCGTCGAACAGGTAGCCGCCGAGGGTCACGTACTCCCCTTCGGGCAGGTCGATACCCAGTTGGTCGGTCAGGTCGTCGACGCTGGTCCGCCCGTCGACGAGCCAGCGTCTCCCGTCGACCCGCACGACCTCGGGCTCCTCGTCGGGATCGAACTCGTCGGGCAGGTCACCCACCAGGGCCCCCAACAGGTCCTTGACCGTGATGACGCCCTCGACGCCACCGTGCTCGTCGACCACGACCGCAAACGCCCGGCGCTGACGCCGCATCTCGGCCAGCACGTCGAGGACCAGCCGCGACTCCGGCACCAGGAATGGCTGGCGGAGCCGCCTCGAGATATCGATGGGATCGGGAGAGCTCCCTCCCTCGTCCGTGGAGGCGACCGTCCAACCGGCCCGGAACAGATCGTTGACGAAGAGCACCCCGATCAGGTCATCGAGACTTTCGCCGCACACCGGAAAGCAGCTGTGCCCCGACTCGCGCACCGCCCGCGAGACCCCTTCGACCGTCAGCGGAATGGTGAGCGCGACGACATCGACCCGAGGGGTCATGACTTCACGGACCACCGTGTCCCGAAGGTCATGGAGGGCGTCGATGATGAACTGCTCCTGGGCGTCAGCTCCACCGTCGACCGGCAGGCCCTGCGCCTCGGGACTCGCCGTCGACTGGGCAGGATCGCGCCGCCGCGACCGGCGGCCCGGGGCTCCCTCCGGCTGGTCTTCGTGGCGACGGAACACGGACAACGCGGTGACCCGGTCTGTAGTGGGTGGGACGGTCAGGCGCCGGAGGCGAGAGGTGCAGCCACCACCGACAGCGGTGCGTAGGACTCGTCGTAGTAGGTGCCCCCGGCAAGCAGGGCGGTCACCGCCCGTCGCAGTCTGATCGGGTCGAGGGGCTTCACCAGCCAGCCCTCGGCGCCGGACCTGCGGGCGAGGAAGACATCCGGCCGTCGGTCGAGGAGCATCAGGACGGGCACGTGCTCGAGCTTGTCGTACGAAGCCTCGAGATGGAGTTCGAGAGTGGTGGCCATCCCTCCCATGTTGCCCATCTGCATATCGACGACCACCAGATCGGGCATCGATTCGGCCACCAACGCCATGACCTCGGGTCCCGAGCGCGCCTCGACGATGGTCGTATCGGGGTTCCCGGCCGTGGCCGCGATCTCGGCCCGCACCGTAGGTGCATCACTGGCCACGAGGATGGTCGGCACGCCGCAGAGGTTAGCGCCCCGGGACCGGGTGACCCAAGGTGAGTCCGCCAGTTCGCCCATTCGGAGACGGCCGTTCCGTCACGGACCGTCCTGGCCGAAGAGCAGGTCGGCGACAATTGCCAGTCCGGCCAGGTCATGGACGTCGGTGTTGAGCAGGGGAATTCGGTAGACCGGGGCGGGATCCACCTCGGCCACCAAGCCGGCGTAGGTCGCCTCCTCGCGGTCGGAGGCGAGCGTGTATCCGGTGAGGTTGTCCACCAGGGAGGCGAGTGCGGTCGTGGCCCTGTCGGGACGGCGCCGATCGGCATCCCCCCAGGTTGTGAGCTCGTCGAGTCGGTCGTCCGAGGTGAACCGGGGCTGCACCCGGTTGACTATCAGCGCGGTGGCCGACATCTTCGATTCGACCAGCTTGCCGGCAAAGTGGACCGCTTCCTCCACCGAGTCGGGTCGGGGCGAGGCGACAAGAACGAATGCGGTCCCCGGCTGGACGAGCAGTTCGCGCACCCGAGCGGCCCTGATCCGGAATCCCTCCTCCATCCCCTCGAACGCTTGGAAGAAGGCGACGGCGTCGTGGACGATGTCGGCGCCGGCCACCTTGGCGATCGTGCGCAGGAAGGCACTGGCCGCGACCCCCATGAACCGGAGGCCCACCCGGGTCGGCGCCATGAGCGCCTGGAAGATCCGGTTCTCCAGGAACTGGGTGAGCCGCCTCGGCGCGTCGAGGAAGTCGAGGGCGTTGCGCGACGGGGGGGTGTCGACCACGACCAGGTCGAAGCCACCCTCCTCCACCAGTTCGTACAGTTTCTCCATGGCCATGTATTCCTGGGTGCCCGACAGCGTCCCGGTGAGGTTCCGGTAGATCCGGTTGACCCGGATGTCCTCGGCCTGGGCCTCGGAGTCGGAGTAGCGGGTGATCAGATCGTCGAACGTCCCCTTGGGGTCGAGCATCAGGGCGTGAAGCTCCCCCGGCCAGTCTCCCTCGATCCGTGTCGGCCGGTTGGAGAGCTCATCGACCCCGAGCGCGTTGGCGAGGCGGCGGGCGGGGTCGATGGTGACGACACAGGCGGTGCGTCCGAGCCGGGCCGCCTGGAGAGCGATGGCCGCCGACGTCGTCGTCTTGCCCACCCCGCCCGAGCCACAGCAGATCACGATCGACCGGTTCGCGGACGACCTCGGTAATCGTGGCCGCGCCACCATCCGGACTCCGTTCGTCGGCGATGCCGGTCACCGGGACACTTCGGCCGGGTCGTGGAGGGCCTCGATACCGGTGGCCAGCGCTCGGCTGAGCGTGTCCAACTCGAGAGGACCGATGGCGTCGGTAAACAGGTATGGCACCCGCAGCTGCGGCAGGGGGAGCTCATCGGCGAGTCGCCGGACCTGCTCCTCCTGAAGTTCGTGGCGCCGCTGGCGGAACACCCGTGCCTGTTCGAGGGCGGCCACGTCCACCGCGTCGATTGCCGCCCCCGCTGCCTCGACGGTGTCGGCGGCCGCTACCTCCAGGGCCGGCACCGGTGGATAGGCGGCGTTGACGATGACAGGTCCGAGGGCGATGCCGACCCTGTCCTCCAACTGGTAGGCCGCCTCCACCACCTCGTTGACCGGCATCTCCTCAGGCAGAGTGACCAGGGTGACCTGGCAGCGGCTGGGGTCCGACAGCAGGGCCACGACGTCGGCGGCCTGGGCCCGGATCGGTCCCCCCCGTGCGGCGTCCAGGAGACCGCCGGCCGACGAGAGGAAGGTCATGGTGTGGCCGGTTGCCGGCGCATCCACCAGCACCAGGTCGGCCACCCGCCCCTGCTCGATCTGCTTGATCTTGCCGAGCACCAGGATGTCCCGGATGCCGGGGATGGCACCGGCGACGATGTCGATGACACCTGACGACATCAATCGCTTCGAAAACCGCTTCATCCCGTGGTCATCGAGGTACTCGATCAGCGCATCGTCCGGGGTGATCGTCCGGGCGTGGACCGTGCCCGGCGGGATCCTCGCCGACTCGTCTACGGGACCGTCACCGAGGTCGGTCGCCCCGGCGGCGTGTAGCACCTGGCCGGCGTAGTCGAGGCCGCCGATCCCTCCGAACGCGGCCGACACACCGTTGCGGCCCTCCAGTTCGATCACCAGGACAGACAGCCCCGCACCGGCGGCCACTTTGGCCAGGGCGGCGACCATGGTGGTCTTGCCGACACCGCCCTTGCCGGCCACGATCACGACCCGGCTCTGGGTGCAGAAGGAGCGGATGTCCATGACGTCCCGAGCGTAGTGTCCGTCCCTGGATCCGCTGCTCCGGCCGGATACGGTCCCGTACACGTCGCTTGCGTGCGCGACATCGTCACGCTCGGCGCGAATGGGCGCGAAATTGGCCAGAATCCCGAATCGACCCCTTGTTTCCCCTGGGGTCGGCGAGTACGTTCCCACACATCAGATCACACCGAAGGGGGAGTCGGGGAGTGGAGCAGTTGACGGATTCATGGCAACTGAAAGCGGCGTGCCGTGGGCCTCAGGCGGAAATCTTCTTTCCTCCGGCCCACGCCGAGCGCAAGGAGGAGAAGCTGCAGCGCGAGGACCGGGCCAAGGCGATCTGCAAGACCTGCGCGGTTCGGATCGAATGCCTCGAGTATGCGGTGCGCATTCGCGAGCCACACGGAATCTGGGGTGGGCTGAACGAGATGGAGCGACGGCAACACGCGGAGCGCCGGGTCGGCTGATCCTGCGTGAACCGGGGTGTCGGGTCGGCTCAGCCCGCCGGTGCGGGGGGTACCGGCAGGCCGAGGGACAGGTCTGCGGCGCGTACGCCCTTCGATCTGCACACCACCGCCGGCCGCTGACCGGTGGCGGCGCACATGCCGGCGGTCAACTGATTGGCTGCGGCGTCGATCGCCTGCCCGGTCGGCGGCGCTTGGGTCGTGGTCGACACGTGGGTGGTCGGCGTCGGGTCGGCGACCTCGCCGGCGATCTGTGTCTGGGACTGCCCCGCAAGTAGGGCGGGGCTGAAGGCGGCGGTCGAGGTCACCATCCGGCCGGCTATGTCGACGAACGGTGCGGTGCCGCTCGTCGTGCTACCTCCAGGGGTGCCGTAGCGGGCCACCAGAGCGGACTGGGACGGGGTCAGCTCGGCGATACGGATGAACGTCCCGTCCGGCCCGATCTGGTCGGAGTAGAGCTCGACCCCGGTAAAGGTGAGATAGGGACTGGAATATCGGGCGCTGGCGAAACTGAACGTCGGTGTGTCGGGAAAGACCGACTGGGACGCCGAAGTGGCATCGTGCAGCACGGTGAATCGCCCGAAGCGGGCGAGGGCGACGACCAGCGGCCACCGCTCGGCGGCGCAGAACGGGCAGTACTCGGCCCCGACGACGAGCACCTCGGGCTTTCCGCCGGAGGTCAGTAGTGGCTGACCGGTGAGGACCTGGGGAGATGTGAGTTCGGTACCGGGCACGGTCACCCCGACTTCGTCGAAGGTGGCCCCGGGGACGGTCGAGAGGTCGGAGAGGACGGCCGGCGAGGTGAGGGCGGTCTGGGTGAACGTGGCCGGGGACGAGTCGTGGGTCAGTGCGTAGGTGACCAGTCCCACGACTCCGAGGATGATGGCGACCACCGCGCTCCAGGCCAGGACGGCGGAACGGCTCCGCCCGCCGTCGCTCATGTACCCGCCGGCCGGCGGGACTCAGGACGCGGGCCCGTCCGCGGCCGGGGCGTCCTCGAAGTCGACACTCGTCGCTATCGTAGTCGTAGTCCGTAGTCCGGGGCGAGGACGATCGGGGACGCCGTGGCGATGATGATGAACAGGGCGAGCGTGGTGATGTGCACCGTCGTGCACCAGATGCAGATCGCCTTGATGATGAACAGTTCGGCGATGATCAGGTAGACGATCATCCCCACTCCGGTTGCCGAGAGCACCAGACGGGCCCAGTGGACGAGGCGGTTGGCGGACCGCCACGCCACGGGCAGGCACAGGACCAGCATGGGGACGAAGAAGAACAGCCCCAGCATGGCGACGGGGATACCCAGGATCTCCGACTGGGGGCTGGTGGTGACCTGCGCACAGTTGATGAAGCCGCCGCTGGCGGGACACGACAGTGCCGCTTTGTCGAAGTGGGTGATCGTCAGGTAGATCGATACGCCGACCCCGTAGACGCTGAGCAGGAGGGTGACGATGGGCTGCCACCGCAGAGTGGGCACGGTTGCGCTCGTCCCCTGATCAACCGATGGTGATCCCGAGGGCCTTGGCCGCAGCCTTGACCCCCGAGCTCTGGCAGACGCTCCCGGGCTGGCCGTTGGAGGCCTGGCAGATTCCGGCGCTCATGTAGTTGCCCGCAGTGAGGATGGCCTGGGTCACCGGGTTGGTCGGGTCGGACAGACCTCCGGCGATCTCCGACCAGCTCAGGCCGGCCAGGACCTGCGGGTCGTAGCTCGCCCCCGAGAACAGCATCGAGTTGTTGATGTCCACGAACGGGAACGAGATCCCTCCGCTAGTGCTCCCGTTGGGGAGGTACTTGGACGAGCTGTACTTGGTGAGAATCTTCGCTTGCGCCTTGGTCGGGTTCTGCAGATTGGTGTAGCCGCCCGCTGCCACCGGGATGTTGGTGTACTGCTCGACTCCCTGGAACGCAATGTAAGGGCTGTCCAGCGAGGCGCCATGGAAGCTGAGCGTGCGGGTTCCGGCGTACACGTCCGACAGCGACGAAGCGGTGACCTTCAGATTGCTCCAGGTACCGAAGCGGGCGAGGGCAGCGGCCATGACCCACCGCTCGGCTGCACAGAAGGGGCAGTACTCGGCCCCGTAGTAGAGCATCGCCGGGGTCTTGCCGTCGAGGGTCATCGGCGGCTGGTTCTTCAGAACCGTGGGCTGGGACACCTGGATCGAAGGAGAGGACACACCCACCGCATTCCACGTCGACAAGGGGATCGTGGACACATCGTGGACCACAGAGGCCGGGGCCGACGTGGTGGCGATGTAGGACGTGTTGGTACTCGAGCTCGTCAATTTGACGATGACCAGCACACCGATGATGACCACCACCAGAGCGACAGCACCCCAGGCCATCCAGACGCCCCGCTTGGAGCCCGACGGACCACGCGGGGCAGGTTTGGATCTGGCGCCCGGAGGGGGTTTCTTGCCGCTTCCGCCTGAGCTCTTCCCCGCCACCGGCCGACTCGCGGCCCGACTCTTGTCCTTGGCACTCTGCGAGCTACCGGACCCGGTCGGCTTGGGCTTGTTGCCGCCCGTTCCGGGTGTCTTTGCGTTGTCGGCCATGGTTGCGGGGTCCTCGCTTCGTGCGAATGTCGAAAGGAGCGTAACGTGTCCGCCGCTACCCAGGGGTTCAGGTGCTCCGTCGCGCCGCAGGCGGCCGCTGCGCCATTGCCCATTAGAGTGGCCCGATGCCGGCAGAGGCATCGTCCCCCCTCGATCCGATCATCATGGATTCCACGGGTACAGGTGGCAACTCCGCGACGCTTGGGATCCCGGCCTCCCACGGGACGCGTCCCTCGACGAAGCTGACCTGGACTTCGACGACGGTGTATGGCCACCGGATCCGCTATGGCGTGGTGGGGTCGGGACCTTCCGCCCTCTTTCTCCACGGCTGGGGCCTCCGTCCCAATGCCTATGCCGCGCCCATCGAGGCGATGGCTGCGGCAGGGTGCCGCGTTTTCGCCCCGGCGCTCCCCGGGTTCGGCGGCACGCCCGAGCTCCCGGGCGAGTTGCGCTCGTTCGCCGGCTACGGAGCGTGGGTGGCCCAGTTCCTGGATGCTGTCGGAGTCGGTGACCTCGCACTGGTGGCCGGACACTCGTTCGGCGGCGGGGTGTCGACGGCGTTCGTCCACCACCAACCCGAGCGGGTGTCCTCGCTCCTCCTGGCCAACGCAGTCGGCAGTCCGACCTGGGCGCTGTTGCCGAACGAGGTTCGCACGATGATGCAGCGCCCGATCTGGGACTGGGGTCGTCACTTCGGAGGCGATCTGCTCCAGTCGCCGCGGGCGTTGCGGGTATTGCCGACCCTGCTCGAGAGCTTCCTGCCCAACCTGATCCGCAATCCGATGGGCATGCTCCGCACCGGCGAGGTGATCCGCCGGGCCGACCTGGTGGCCGAGGTGGAGGCCATAGCGGCACGCGGGATTCCGGTGGCGGTGACCTGGTCCGACCGTGACGGCCTGGTCCCCCGGTCGGCCTTCGACGAACTGCGACGGGCGGCCGGGATCGAAGGTGTGGTTGTCGAGGGGTCCCACGCCTGGCTGATCGCCGAGCCGGAGGTCTTCGGTGAGCAGGTGATCAGTGCCCTGGTGGACGCCCGGCCCGGTGCCGGCGACCGCACGACGACCTCGATCCGGCCCTCGTAGCGCCACTCCGACCGGGTCGGGTCGGTCGCCGTCAAGTCCCCGAAGGTAGCCTGAGAAGATGGCCGTGCCCCTCCGTGATGCCGCCACGGTGATGCTCATCCGCGACTCCGTCGACGGGGCCGGCGACCCCGCCGTGGAAGTCTGCATGTTGAAGCGCAACCTGGCCAGTGAGTTCGTGGCCGGCGCCTACGTGTTTCCTGGAGGATCGGTCGACCCCGCCGATCACGGCGCCGCCGCCGAGGAGTTGTGCCGAGGTCTCGACGACGTCCGGGCCAGCGAGATGCTCGGTGTCGGGTCCGGTGGGCTCGCCTTCTGGGTGGCGGCTCTGCGCGAGTGCTTCGAGGAGGCCGGAATCCTGTTGGCGCAACCCCGCGACGCAGCTGACGGGACGCTGCTCCTCGACACGACCGACCCCGTCGAGCGGGCCAGGTTCGAGGCCCACCGGCTGGAGATCAACGAGGGACGCAAGGGGCTGCTTGCCGTCTGCCGGGAGGAGGGTCTGGCACTGGCGGCCGACACCGTGCACTACGTGAGCCACTGGATCACCCCCGAACTCGCCCCCCGCCGTTACGACACCCGATTCTTCGTGACCGCCGCCCCGCCGGGCCAGGTGGCCCACCACGACGACGGTGAGACCATCGCCACCATCTGGGTCAGGCCGGACGATGCCCTGGCCCGGTTCGAGGCCGGTGAGATCGAGCTGCTTCCTCCGACGGTCGACAACTTGGGGAAGCTGGCCCTGCATACCTCCACCGAGAAGGTCCTGGAATGGGCCCGGACCGTCACAGTCATACCGACCATCCTGCCGATCGTGTTGTTCGAGGACGGCCGGCTGCTGATCCTGCGCCCCGGTGACGACGGGTACCAGCAGGCCATCGAGGATCGGATGGCGTCGTCGGATCCCATCTCACCCGAGCTGGCCGCCGCCGCCAGGGAGGCGTGGGCCGCCAAGCCCAGGACGGCCTGAACCGGGAGCGGGCCTACTCGGTCCTCGCACCCGCCACGGCCGCTTCCACCCGCTCGAGCATGCGGGCGCTGCACCCCTCCATCGACACGATCTCGGGGGGGTTGTCCACCAGAGCCGCGGCGATCCGGGCGAACTCCGCCGCCAGTGGCTGGTCGTCGTCCAGTGCCACCGGGGTGCCGGCATCGCCCCCCGCAGACACCGACGGGTGCAGCGGGACCTGGCCGAGGAGGGGAACCCCGACCTCGGCGGCCAGTCGGGCCCCTCCGCCGGAGCCGAAGAGGGCGTAGGACTCGCCGTGCTCACAGGTGAAGTCGCTCATGTTCTCGATGACGCCGGTCACCCGTAGGTACCCCTTGCGAGCCATGTCGGCGGTGCGGGCGGCCACCTTCTGAGCGGCGAGCGGCGGGGTGGTGACCACCAACACCTCGGTCCGGGGCATCATCCGGGCCAGGCCCATCTGGATGTCGCCGGTCCCGGGGGGCATGTCGATCAGGAGGAAGTCGAGGTCTCCCCAGTGGACGTCCTCGAGGAACTGCTGGACGGCACGGTTGAGGATGAGACCCCGCCACATGATGGCCGTGTCCTCATCGGCCAGGAAGCCCATCGACAGGACACGCAGGACGCCCGGGCCTATGGCGCGCTCGAGAGGCACCATCTTCTTGTCCCGGGCCTCCACGTCACCCTGCATCCCGAGGAGACGGGGCACCGAAAAGCCCCAGATGTCGGCGTCGAGCACACCGACGGTCAGACCGCGGCGGGCCAGCGCCACGGCCAGGTTCACCGTGACTGAGCTCTTGCCCACGCCGCCCTTGCCCGAAGCGACGGCGATCACCCGCGCCGTGTCCGGTACGTCGGTCGCCGGTGCGTCGTCACGGGCATGCATCCGGGCCCGCTCCATCACCGTCCGCTTCTGCCCGGCGTCCATGACCCCGGTGGTCACGGTGACCCGCTCGACCCCCGGGAGGGCGCCGACCTGGGTGTCCACGTCGCGCTGGATCTGGGTCCGCAGCGGGCAGCCGGCGATGGTCAACGCCACCTCGACATCGACCGTGCCGCCCTCGATCCGCACCGAGGTGACCATGCCGAGTTCCACGATGTCGGCACCGAGCTCCGGGTCCACCACGTTGCGGAGCGCGTTGCGTACGGCGTCCTCGGTCGGGGCGCCGCTGGCTTCGTGGGGCGTGTCGGTCCAGGTCACTGAGGCAATTGTAGTGGGGGTGGACGCCCCGCCCACCGGTTCGGTGTACCACAGGGGCGCCGTGCCGGGTACGATCTGTGGAGCCGGCGCCCCGGATCCGTTGCCTGGGGCCGTGGCGGCACGATCTCGTGTGGACGGCGGTGCCGTCCCGTGACCCAGAGGAGCATCGATGAGTTCGACAATGCAGACCGTCACCATCGGGAAGAAGCCCAATCCCGTGACCCTCACCGATGTCGCGGCGGCCAAGGTCGCTGACCTGCTGGCCGAAGAGGACACCGAGGGCCTGGCCCTGCGTGTGGCCGTCCGCCCCGGCGGATGCTCCGGCTTCAGCTACGAGATGTTCTTCGATGCCGAGGTGGCCGAGGACGACGTGGTTCGGGAGTTCGGCACCGTGAAAGTGGTGGTCGACCAGACGAGCGCCGACCTGCTCAAGGGGTCGACCCTCGACTACAGCGACGGACTGCAGGGCGCCGGGTTCCACGTGACCAACCCGAACGCCAGCCGCACCTGCGGCTGCGGCTCCTCGTTCAGCTGATTTCCTGATCCCCTGACCCGACTCAGCGTCAACGGCGCCGACGTCGAGGCCCCGGACGACGGTTCGACCCTGCTCGAGTTCCTCCGAGAGCGGTTGGGACTCCGGTCGGTCAAGGACGGCTGCAGTCCCCAGGGCCAGTGCGGCTGCTGCACGGTGTGGGTGGATGGTGCTCCACGCGTGGCCTGTGTGACTCCGGTGCGACGCCTCGAGGGCCGCGCCGTGACCACCCTCGACGGACTCGACGAGCCGGTCCGGCGCCGGTGGTCCGAGGCGCTCGTCGGCACCGGCGGCAGCCAGTGCGGATTCTGCACGCCTGGCATCGTCATGCGGTTGGCCGCCCTGGCCGGATCCGAGCCGGCAACCGAAGGAACTGTCGAACAGGCGCTGCTCGCCCATCTGTGCCGCTGCACCGGCTGGCAGACCATCGTCGAGGCCGCCGCCCGGGTCGTCGGCGCGGGTGCCGACATCGGGCCGACCCCGCAAGGGAGGGACCTGGCGGCGGCCGCCGCCCGTGCCGCCCTCGAGGGCGGTGTGCCCCAGCGGGTCGGCACGGAGGTGGTTCTGGGCCGCGCCGGCTTCGCCGACGACGGCTGTCCGGCCGATGCCCTGGTGGCTGTGGTCGACGGTGACGACTACGCCGTGGCCGAGTCGCTACCCGAGGCTCGGGCGCTGGCCGGCAAGGTGCAGGGGCGGAGCACCACCATCCCACTCAGCCACCCGGTCGAGGTGCCCGAAGGGCCCTGGTCGGCTGCGCTGGCCACCACCTGGGTGGAGCCGGCCTACGTGGAGCCGGACGCATCCTGGTGCGATCCGGGGGGCACCCCGGCCTCGCCGTACGGGAACGGGGGGTCGTTCGGGGGAAAGCTGGACTCACCGGTGGCGGAGGATGCCCGCCGGCTCGCCGACCGGCACGGGCGTACCGTGCGGGTGCTCTGGTCGCGTGAGGACGTTGTCCGCCGAGGGCCGAAGCGGCCACCCGTGGCCGGTGGCATCCGGGCGGATGGTACGGGCGTACTCCGGGTGGGGATCTCGGGTGACGGGGCCGACCCCACCGCCTGGGCCGCCATGGTGGCCGATGTGGCGTCGGTCGCTCCCGGTCTGGCGCTCGAACCGGTGCACGTCGTCGGTCCCGCGACGTCACTCTCCTTGCGGGCCGCGGTGTGGGCCGAGGCGGCCGTGCTGGCCTCGGCCGCCCGCCACGGCAGGCGCGGCTCACCGGTGACCGACGTGGCGGTGGAAGTGGAGAGCCCTCGGGGCGGCCGCGCCAACGTGCGCTGCGCGGCCGGGGGGTCGCTCGATATCGAAGTGTCCGCCGGTGCCGTGCTCGACCAGGTCTCCCTCCGCTCATTCGTGATCGGCGCCTGCCACCAGGCCCTCGGGTGGGTGCGCTCGGAGGGGATCGCCGTGTCGTCCGAGGGGATGGTGCAGGACCTGACCATCCGCTCGTTCGGCATCCTCCAGGCCCGGGCCATGCCCCGGCTGTCGGTGCGGGTCGTCGACGAGCCCGACCGGGCGCCGGTCAACGGCTCCGATGCGGTGTTCGCCGCGGTGGCCGCGGCCAGGTGGTTGGCCGATGGGATGCCGGTGGCGTGGCCGACCGACCGGGGTAGTGCCGGCCGACGCTGACCGCGCGGTACGCCGCGTAGGATCCTTGCGTCCGACCGCCAACCCGAGGAGCCGCATGAGCACGCCCGTGGGTCCCTACTCACCGATCGTCCGTGCCGGATCGTGGCTGATCTGCTCGGGTCAGCTGGGACTGGCACCGGCCGAGGACGGTACGCCCGCCCTGGTCGCGGGCGGCGCCGGCCCCCAGTTGCGCCAGGCCGTGGCCAACGCGGCCTCCCTGCTCGAGTCGGAGGCCGCCTCGCTGACCGACGTGGTGAAGACCACCGTCTTCACCACCGACCCGGCCGACTTCCCCGTGGTCAACGAGGCCTATGTCGCGGCCTTCGGTGCCCACCGCCCGGCCCGCTCCATGGTGGCGGTGTCGGCCCTGCCCATGGGTGCGGTCGTCGAGATCGAGGTGTGGGCCCGCCGCGACCCGTCGTAGGCGGTGACTGGATGTGCTCGGACGGCTAGGGCGTCCAGCTGGTCTGGCCGAAGCGGTAACCGACCGAGCGCACCGTCTGGATGAGATGGGCGTGCTCTTCGCCGAGCTTGGCCCGCAGCCGCCGGACGTGGACGTCGACCGTTCGGGCCCCGCCGTAGTACTCGTAGCCCCACACCCGGCTCAGCAATGTCTCGCGGGTGAAGACCTTGCCGGGGCGGGCCGCCAGGAAACGGAGCAGCTCGTACTCCATGTAGGTCAGGTCGAGCACCCTTCCCGAGACGGCAGCCTGGTAGGTCTCGAGGTTGAGCACCAGCGGCCCGTGCTCCAGCAGGTCGGGCCGTAGGCCGCGTCCGGTCCGCCAGAACAGATGGGCCAGGCGAGCGGCCAACTCTTCGGCGTTCACCGGTTCCAGGCAGAGGTCGTCGAACAGGTCCTCGCGTAGCTCGAGCTCGCCGAGCTGGTCCTCGGGCACGACTACCAGGACCGGGGCGAGCGGCACTTCGCGGGAACGGAGGTGCCGGCAGAGCGCGAAGGCGGCGATCGGGTCGCCACCGCTGCAGATGACCGCGCCGGACCAGCCGTCCTCGGGCTCGTCGGCGTCGACCGCATCGGCGCGTTCGATGCCGATCCACGGGTAGCCGGCCCGCTCGAGGACCCCGGTCACCGCGGTCGGCGGCAGCCTGGGGAAGCACAGCAGTGGTTCCATGGCGATGCTCCCCCTCTCCTCGGGTCGTGGGCCGGCCGGCACCGGGTCGTGGCTTGGTCGGGTCGGGCTAGAGCAGCGGTAGGTAGCGGTCGAGCTCGAACTGGGTGACGTGGGCCTTGTAGCCGGCCCACTCTTCGCGCTTGTTCCTGATGAACCATTCGAAGACATGGTCGCCCAGAGTCGACGCCAGGAGTTCTGAGGACTCCATCGAGTCCGAGGGCCTCGTGAAGGCTCCCAGGCAAATGCATGATTCCCTTGGCGTCAAGTTCCTCGGGAGTGAGAGCGAACAGGTTGGCATCGGCTTCCGGTGGAAGGTCGTAGCCCTTTTCGATCCCGCGCAGACCGGCGGCCAGGATGACGGCGAAGGCCAGATACGGATTGCAGGCGCTGTCCGGGGAGCGGTACTCGATCCGGGTCGACTCCCATCTTGCCGGACTTGACCACCGGGACCCGGACCAGCGCCGATCGGTTGTTCCGGGCCCACGAGACGTGGATTGGGGCCTCGTAGCCCGAAACCAGTCGCTTGTAGGAGTTGACCCACTGATTGGTGACCGCGGTGATCTCCCCGGCGTGGCGAAGGAGCCCGGCGATGAATCCCTCGGCCACCTCCGACAGTCCGCCGGGCCGGTCGAGGTCGACGAACGCGTTCTCGTCACCGCGGAAGAGCGACATGTGGGTGTGCATGCCCGACCCCTGGACCCCGGCCAGCGGCTTGGGCATGAAGCTGGCGAATACCCCCTGCTGCCGGGCCATCTCCTTGACGACCAGGCGCACGGTCATGACCGTGTCGGCCATGGTGAGGGCGTCGGTGTAGCGGAGGTCGATTTCGTGCTGGCTGGGGGCGTCCTCGTGCTGGGCGTGCTCGACCGGGATACCCATCTCCTCGAGGGTGAGCACGGTGCGCTGGCGGATGTCGCTGGCCCGGTCGGCCACGGTCAGCTCGAAGTAGGAGCCGGTGTCGAGCGTGGTGGGCGGGTGGGAGGGATTGCCGTCGGCGAAGTAGAAGAACTCCATCTCCGGTGCGAGGTAGAAGGTGAACCCCTGATCGCGGGCATGTTCCAGGGTCCGGCTCAGCACGTGGCGGGGGTCACCCTGGAAGGGGGAGCCGTCGAGGTCGACGATGTCGCAGAAGACCCGGGCCACCTGCGCTCCCGCGGCGTCGCCGTGGATGTCGAGGCCCTGACCCTGACCATGGCCGTGCCAAGGGAGGAGCTGGAACGTATTGGCGTCCGGGCGGGCGAGGACGTCGCTCTCCTGGACCCGGCTGAACCCGTCGATGGCCGACCCGTCGAACGTCATCCCCTCGTCGAGCGCGTTCTCGAGTTCGGCGGGGGTGATGCTGAACGTCTTCGGGGTCCCCAGGACGTCGGTGAACCACAGCTGGACGAAGCGGATGCCGCGTTCTTCCACCGTGCGGAGGACGTACTCCTCTTGACTCCTCATGGGGTCCTGCACCTCCGGAGACGTGGTGCGATCGGTGGGAAGGTCGGGTTCGATCCCCACAGTGTCGCAGGTGAATGGTGATCCGGTCGACGTGGGCGGCCAAGAGCGCACGGAGCCGGGCCCCAGGGGACCCGGCTCCGTCGACGTCCTCTCCGCTTGCAGGCCCGCCCGGCCCGCCGATGGTCAGCTTCCGGCTGCGTCCCCGCATACGGTCTCGACCATGACGGCCGTGACCTGGTAGGGGTCCATGTTGGCGTTGGGGCGACGGTCCTCGAGCCAACCCTTCTTGTCCTTGGCCACGGCCCACGGGATGCGGATCGACGCGCCGCGGTCCGAGGTGCCATAGCTGAACTTGGTGTAGTGGGCCGTTTCGTGGGCACCGGTCAGGCGATCCGCGATTCCCACGCCGTACACGGCGATGTGCTCGTCGACCCGCTTCCCGATGGCCTCGCAGCCGGCGATAATGGCATCCCAGCCACCCTCCTCGCGCATGGCCTTGGTCGAGAAGTTGGTGTGGGCACCGGCGCCGTTCCAGTCGCCCAGGATCGGCTTCGGCTCGAGCGTGGCGTACACACCGAAGTCCTCGGCGATACGGAAGAGCAGCCACCGGGCCACCCACAGTTGGTCGGAGACGGACAAGGGGGACAGCACGCCGACCTGGAACTCCCACTGGCCCATCATCACTTCGGCATTGGTGCCCTCGATGCCCAGACCGGCGTCGATGCATGCGGCCGTGTGCAACTCGACGATTTCGCGCCCGGGCATCTTGTCGCCCCCGACGCCGCAGTAGTACGGACCCTGGGGGGCGGGGTACCCGCTGACCGGCCAGCCCAGCGGGCGGCCGTCCTTCATGAACGTGTACTCCTGCTCGATGCCGAACATCGGCTCCTGGTCGGCATAGGTCTCGACCAGGGCGCGCGAGTTTTGCCCGGGTGTTCGTCGGGTGGGGAGTGAAGTCGGTGAGCTCGACCTCGCACATGACCAGTTTGTCGGCCGGTCCGCGCAGCGGGTCGGGGCAGTCGAAGACCGGGCGCAGCACGCAGTCCGAATCGTGGCCCAGCGCCTGGTTGGTGCTCGAGCCGTCAAAACCCCAGATACCGGGTTCCTTGCCGTCGGGGATGACCCGTGTCTTACTGCGCAGCAACGGCGAAGGCTCGGTTCCGTCGATCCAGATGTATTCAGCTTGATACGGCACGTGTACTCCTCTATTGCTCGATTACTCCACTACCCGACCGCCTGTACGGCGGGAGACAGCCCCGGAGTCCGATCGACACCGGCGGTGACCTGCCAACGCAACGGACTCCGCACTATTGCAGTAGGGCGTTTCCGACCCGTTACCCGATTGTAAACGGCGCATGAACAACTCAGCTTGCGCCCGCGTCCGGGCTCCCGGGAGCAGGGGGAGCACCGTGGACAGGCCGATAGGCTGGGACGATGCCTCGGATCCGGGTGGCCGCCTGTCAGATCAACACCGTGGTCGGCGACCTGGACGGCAACGTCGACCGGGTCCTCGACGCCCTGGGCTCGGCCGGTCGGGCCGGTGCCGACCTGGCGGTCTTCCCGGAGCTGACGGTGACCGGCTACCCGCCCGAGGACCTCCTCGGCCGGCCGGCCTTCGTCGAGGACAATCTGGCCGCCTTCGCATCGGTGGCCGCGGCCACCGGCGAGTGCGCGGCCATCGTCGGGTACGTGGACGTCGGGCCGTCGGGGCGCCTATTGAACGCTGCCGCCCTCTGCGCGGGGGCCAGGTGCTCGGCCGTTACGTCAAGCGCATCCTGCCCAACTACGGCGTCTTCGACGAACAGCGCTGGTTCGCTTCCGGCTCCGGTCCCGCTCCGCTGTTCGAAGTGGCCGGCATCAGTGTCGGGATGACCATCTGTGAGGACATGTGGTTCCCCTCGGGCCCGATGGCCGACCAGGCGGCCGATGGGGCCCGGTTGCTGGTCAACCTCAACGCGTCGCCGTACTCACGTGGCCGCCGCCAGGAGCGTCTCGCCGTACTCGCCGACCGAACTGCTGAAACCGGGTGCGCCATCGTCTACGTCAATCAGGTGGGCGGCCAGGACGAACTCGTCTTCGATGGCGCGTCGGTCGTCGTCGACCCGCGGGGTGAGGTTGTCGCCTCGGCCCACCAGTTCGCCGAGGAGGTGCTGGTTGTCGACGTCGACGTCGCTGGACCGTCGCGGGATCCGAAGCTCACCGACCGCTGCTGGTTTCGTCTGCCACCCGGTCGTCCGCCTCGAGCTCCTGGGGACGACCGGCCGCTGCGACCGGTCGCCGACGTGCTCGACCCGGTTGCCGAGGTGTATGAAGCGCTGGTACTTGGGACCCGTGACTACCTGGCCAAGAACGGGTTCACCGACGCCGTGATCGGGCTGTCGGGCGGCATCGACTCGTCGTTGGTGGCGGCCGTGGCCGCCGACGCACTCGGGAGCGACCACGTCCACGGTGTGGCCATGCCCTCGCGGTACTCGAGCGAAGGTTCGGTGACCGACGCCGAAAAGCTCGCCGCCAACCTGGGGATCGACCTGGCCGGTGCGGGCATCGAGCCGGCTCATCGTGCCTTCACCGACATGCTCACCCCGCTGCTGGGCGGTGAGCCCACCGGCCTGACCGACGAGAACCTCCAGAGCCGGATCCGGGGCGTCCTGCTCATGGCGCTGTCCAACGCCCGGGGCTGGATCGTCCTGACCACCGGGAACAAGAGCGAGATGGCCACCGGATACTCGACGCTCTACGGCGACTCGGCAGGTGGGTTCGCCGTCATCAAAGACGTGGCGAAGACCCTGGTGTACGAGTTGTGTCGCTACCGCAACGACCGGGCCGGATCCGACGTGATCCCGGCGACCGTCCTGGACAAGGCCCCCTCTGCCGAGCTGCGCCCCGACCAGCGCGACGACGAGTCGCTCCCGCCCTACTCGGTGCTCGACCCGGTGATGGCCGGCTACGTGGAGGCCGACCGGTCGGTCGACGACCTGGTGGCCGAGGGTTTCGAGCCCGAAGTCGTGGCCCGGGTCGTCGGCCTGGTGGACCGGGCCGAGTACAAGCGCCGCCAGATGCCACCGGGGGTCCGGATCTCGGGAAAGGCGTTCGGCAAGGATCGGCGGATGCCGATCACCAACCACTATCGGTCCATCCCGCACATCGACCGTCGTTCCGCCGCCAACCGATGGGACCCCGACCGTTGTCTGATCTCCCCTACCCGGACGACCTCGCCGTGGTCGTGGACGGTCCGGGTTCCGGCGGCTATCCGCCGATGACGCTCGGCCGGACGGCGGCAATCGTGGGGGAGTACCGCTGGATCGAGGCCACCCTCTTCGCCCGGCTCGGTGCCTGGGTCGGCGACATGCCTGTCGCCGGTGTGCAGGTCCACCTGGACGCGCAGAGCATGCGCCACGCCTGGCACGCCGAGTTGTGGGGTGATCGTCTCCCGGTGCTGGCCGGGGTGGACCCCGACGGTCTGACCCGGCCGTCGCCGGCGACCGGGGCGCTGTTCGCCGCGCTCGACGGGATCGAGCCCGTGGCCGAAGGACCGGGGTCGACGTGGCTGCCGGCCGACCGGGAGGTCGCCCCGCGTGCCGGTGCGCTACCCCGCCTGGCCGGTCTCTACCGGGTCGTGCTCCCTCGACTCGTGACCTCCTACACGCGCCATCTCCGTGTCGTGACGACCGTGGCCGACGGTCCGCTCCGGCGCGCCCTCCGGCTCGTGCTGCGCGACGAGATCGAGGACTGGCTGGCTGGTGAGCGGCTGATCCAACGCCTGGTCACCCGGCCCCACGACGTCGCCGCCGTCTACGATTTCCAGCAGCGCCTCGAGTCGGTGGCAGTCAACGGTGGGGCGCACTCGGGGCTCGTCGACCTGCCGGACTGGGTCCCGACCGACTGACGGGTCGACGGTCGTCAACCACCGGATCCGAATGCCCTGACCAGGGGTGACGTTCGAAGGGGTTGACGCGTCCGGTAAACTGCTCTTGCAGCGATCGTTGCGCCCGATTTCGCTCCGTTGGCCATGGTGTACCTCTCTGCTGAGGGGACCCGTCCGCCTGATGGAGCGTCCCCCATGCAAGTGGGAAGATGAAGGACCTGGTGAATTTGGCAAAGGAGCGGCTCGAGCGGGACGACGAGGACCTCGTACGTCTGTATCTGACCGATATCGGTCAGTACCCTTTGCTGACCAAGGATGATGAGGTCCGCCTGGCCCAGGCTATCGAAGCCGGCCGCGAGGCCGACGCCCAGATGCAGTCTGCGCCGAAGGGTCTGACCCCGGCGAAGAAGCGCGAACTGCGGCGCACCGTCCTCCAGGGTGAATCGGCCCAGCAGACCTTCGTCCAGTCGAACCTCCGCCTGGTCGTCTCGATCGCCAAGAAGTACCAGGCCTCCGGCCTCCCCCTGCTGGACCTTATCCAGGAGGGGAATCTCGGGCTCATGCACGCCGTCGAGAAGTTCGACTGGCGCAAGGGCTTCAAGTTCTCGACATATGCCACGTGGTGGATCCGCCAGGCCATCACCCGGGGCATCGCCAACACCGGCCGGACCATCCGGCTCCCCGTGCACGCCGGCGACACCCTCGCCCGGGTGCAGAAGGCCCAGGCCCGACTGGAGCTGAAGTACGGCCGGCCGGCCACCTTGGCCGAACTCGGCGCCGAAGTCGAGATGCCCGAAGACAAGCTGGTCGAGGCCCTCCGATTCCGGGCCGAGCCACTCTCGCTGTCCGAGCCACTCCGCGAGGACGGGGACGCCGAGCTCGGTGACGTCGTCGAAGATCGCTCGGCGGAGTCCCCTTCGAGGTCGCTGCCGTTTCGCTGCTCCCCGAGGAGATCGGCCGCCTGCTGTCGCCGCTCGATGAGCGCGAGCGCGAGATCCTCCGGTTGCGGTTCGGACTCGACCGGGGCGAGCCCCGGACACTCGAGGAGGTCGGAGAGCACTTCAACCTGACCCGCGAGCGGATCCGCCAGATCGAGGCCCGTGCCATGTCGAAGTTGCGTCATCCGTCCTCGGACACCGGCGCCCGCGATCTCCTGACCGTCTAGTCCAGTCGGTCCGGGCCCGTCGCCCCGGTGACTCAGGGACTGGATCGCGGCCTGGGGGGAGTGGTTATGATCTCCCCCATGAAGAAGCTTCTCATCCTCATCGTCATCGTCGCCCTCGGTGTCGTCGCCGCCCAGCGGCTTCGCTCGGCCTGACCGACCCACTCGCTATCTCCGTGAGGTAGGAGGCCCGACCCCGAGGGGTCGGGCTGGCCGTAGGCACGCGCGCGACGCCTCGATAGCGCAGCCGCTCACAAGCGCGGACGTCGGGCCATCCGCCACACCAGCAGTGCGCCAACAGTCGCTGCCGCGGTGACGCCGGCCGCCGTGGCGGTCGCTGGCAGGCTCGGAACGCTCACCCGGTCGCGCAGACGGACCGGCTTGGTGAACTGCATGACCTCCCACTCGCGCTCGCGGGCCACCTTGGCCAGGACCCGGTCAGGGTTCACTGCCACCGGGTGGCCGACCGCCTCGAGCATGGGCAGGTCGGTGTAGGAGTCCGAGTAGGCCGACGATTCGGCCAGGTCGAGATCTTCGGTGACGGCGAGTGCCCGCATGGCCTCGGCCTTGAACGGTCCGTAGGCGTAGAACTCCATCTCCCCCGCGTACCGTCCTTCGTCGTCCACCACGGCCCGGGTGGCGATGCATCCGTCGACGCCCAAATGCTCGGCCAGGGGCTCGACGATCTCCTCGGGCGACGCCGACACCAGATAGACCTTGTGCCCTGCCGCCCGGTGCGCCTCGATCAGATCCAGCGCCTCGGCGTAGATGATCGGCTCGACGGTCTCCTCGAGTGCCTCGCGCACGATCTCGCGGATCTGCTCCCGGTCCCATCCCTTGGTGAGGGCCAACATGGACTCACGCACCCGGGCCAGCTTCTGCTCGCTGGCACCCAGGTGGAGGTAGATGATCTGCGACACGATCGACCGCACGATGAGCCGGCGGTTGATCAGCCCACCCCGATAGAAGGGTCGTCCGAATGCGGCGATGGACGCCTTGGCGATGACCGTCTTGTCCAGATCGAAGAAGGCGGCCCGCATCGTGTTCAGGGCCCGACCAGCAGGCGCTGCACCTCGTCCTCGGCATTGGCCGTGATCAGCACCAGCACCTCGTCTCCGGCGGCCAGCCGGGTGTCGCCCCGTGGCACGATGAGGTGGTCGGCGCGCACCACGGCGACGATGGTGGCATCCCGCGGTACGCCGAGGTCGACGACCGATACCCCGGCGGCCGGCGAGTCCTCGGCCAGGGTCACCTCGACCAGGTGGGCGTTGCCGCCCTCGAATTGCAGGAGCCGCACCAGGCTTCCCACCGAGACCGCCTCCTCCACCAACGCGGTCAACAGCTGGGGGGTCGACACCGAGACATCGACGCCCCACGTCTCGGTGAACAACCACTGGTTCTTCGGATGGTTGACCCTGGCCACCACACGAGGCACGGCGAATTCCTGTTTGGCGAGTAGCGAGACGACCAGATTGTCCTCGTCATCGCCGGTCGCGGCCACGACGACATCCACGGTGGCCAGCCCGGCAGCGTCGAGCGACGCCACCTCGCATGCGTCGGCCACCACCCAGGTCACGTCCAGTTCGTCGCGCTGGCGGGCGACGACGTCGGGATCCTGTTCGATGAGCAGTACCTCGTGACCGGCGGCGTGGAGATCGCCGGCGATTGCCGTCCCGACGCTGCCCGCCCCGGCGATGGCCACCTTCATGCGTCCCCTCCATGGGTGGTGGCCGCCGTGCCGATCAGCCGTTCCTGGAAGCGGGCGATGGCTCCGCCCGTGGCCATGAGATGGAGGACGTCACCGTCCTGGCCGACCAGGTCGGCGAAGTCGAGCCGGACCACCCCGGCCCGGGTGACCGCCACCAGCGTGACCTCGCCGGCGATCGACAGGTCGGCCAGCCGCTTTCCCGCCCACCGTTCCGGCAGGTGGCGCTCGATCAGCGAGATCGAACCGGTCGGGTCCGACCACTCGCTCTCCAGGTCGTTGGGGAGCAGCCTGTGGCGGACCTGGTCGATCGTCCACGACACCGTGGCGACGGTGGAGATGCCGAGTCGCAGGTAGATCTGGGCCCGACGGGGGTCGTAGATCCGGGCCACCACATTGGGGATGGCGTAGGTCTCCCGGGCGATCCGTGCTGTCAGGATGTTCGAATTGTCGCCACTGGTGACTGCGGCGAGCGCTGTGGCGTCGTGGGCCCGGGCCTCCTCGAGGTCATCCCTGTCGAATCCGGAGCCCACGATGGTGTTTCCCGCCCAGTCCGTCGGCAGCCGTCGGAATGCTTTCGGATTGCGGTCGATGATGGAGACCGAGTGACCATGTTGGGTGAGTTCGACGCCCAAGCCGGAGCCGACCCGGCCACAGCCGACGATGATGATGTGCACGGGCACCATGCAACACGTATCGGAACCCCGACACAACTCACGGCTCGAGAGTCCGAACCCACGTTCGCACCAAGCCGCCAATCCGGGACCGACAGTGGCGGCCCGGGTGACCGGGCATGCTCTAATGAGGGCATGGAGCCCAAGGTGACCGCGGAGGGCGATCCCGTCGCGGACCCGGGAGCCGGACCCGGCGAATCAGACGGGGCCGCCCCTCGGCCCCACACCAGCCCGCCGCCCCGACCGTCGGCCGCGGAAATCGTCAAGATCGACCTCCCTGAATCCCTCCGGTATCGGCTGAAGAACGTCCTGCTCGGCCCACCGACGGTCAACGAGAAGCTGGGGGACGAACGCCTGGGCCGTCCATCGGCCCTGGGTGTGCTCGCCCCGGACTGCATCTCGTCGTCCGCATACGGGACCGAGGAGATGCTCACCCAGCTGATCCCGTTCATCGGGCTCGCCGGGTTCATCCTCGTGGTGCCGGTGACCATGGCCATTCTCGGGGTGCTGTTCTTCGTCACCCTCTCCTATCTCGATGTCATCGCCTTCTACACCAAGGCGGGCGGCGCCTACGTGGTCGCCCGTGAGAACTTCGGGCCCAAGGTGGCCCAGATCGCCGCCGTGGCCCTGCTGATCGACTACACGGTGACGGTGGCGGTGCAGACGGCGGCCGGCACCGCCGCCCTCACCAGCGCCGTGCCCAGCTTCCGGCCGTACACGGTGGCCATCACACTGGCCGTGATCGGGCTGCTCTTGTACGGAAACCTCCGTGGCATCCGGGAAGCCGGAAAGATCTTCGCCTTCCCGACCTACTTCTTCATCGTCAGCCTCGGTCTGATCGTGGTCGCCGGTTACATCCGCGAATTCAGTGGCACCCTCCACGTCCACGCCATCCCCGCCTACGACGCGGCCAACCCCACTGTCGCCATCGGCCACCCCGGGTCCGGCATCCTCTACGGCGCCACCTTCATCATCATCCTGCGGGCGTTCGCCAACGGTGGTTCGTCACTGACCGGCCTCGAGGCCATCTCCAACGGGGTCGGTGCCTTCCGCGAGCCGACCAGCCGCAACGCCCGCCAGACCCTAGTGGTCATGTCGAGCCTCCTGGCCTTCCTGGTGCTCGGGGTCACCCTGATCGCCCACTGGACCCATGCGGTGCCCTACATCTCGGGGTCGCCGTCGGTGGTGTCCCAGGAGGTGCAGTACGTCGTGGGCACCGGCCCCGTCGGCAAGGTGATCTTCTACGTCGTGCAACTGGCGACCATGCTCATCCTCTACACCGGTGGCAACACCAGTTTCAACGGGTTCCCGTTCCTGGCCAGCTTCGTGGCCGAGGACAAGTACCTGCCCAAACAGCTGACCCGGCGCGGGCACCGTTTGGCCTTCTCCAACGGGATCATCGTGCTCACCATCGTGGCGGTGCTGCTGATCGTCGCCACCGGAGCCCAGCTGTCCAGTCTGGTCGCCCTCTATGCCATCGGCGTGTTCACCGGTTTCGCCATGGCCGGCTCGGGGATGATCAAGCACCACATCGTCCAGAAGGGCAGGCGATGGAAGTTGGGCGTCGTCATCAACGCCATCTCCGCCTTCCTGACCGCACTCATCGTCCTCATCTTCGCCACCGTGAAGTTCACCGAGGGTGCCTGGGTCGTCGTCATCGTCGGGCCGGTCATGTACCTGGGCCTGATCCGCCTCCACCGCCAGTACATGAGCGAGGAGATCCAGCTGGAAGAGGGGGCGTCCGAGGCGGCCGAAGCCCCGGTTCTCAGCCGGCACGCCGTGGTGGTGCTCGTCGACCGCCTCGACATGGCCACCGCCCGAGCGCTGCAGTACGCGCGCACGCTGCACCCCGACGAACTGCCGCGCTGTCCATTTCGCCCTGGACCCGATCGAGTCCGACGAACTCGAGGAGGAGTGGCGCCGACTCGGCCTGTCCGATCTTCCCCTCGACATCCAGGAGTGCGAGGACCGTCGGCTCACCCGTGCCGCCCTCGAACTGGCCGCCGAAACGGTGGCCGACCGGAGGACCGAACTCACCATTCTCCTTCCCCGGCGGATCTTCGCCTCGGGCCTCAGCCGGGTGCTCCACGACAACACGGCCGAGCACATCGCCACCGCCGTAGGCCACCTCGAACATGTGAACGCCACGGTGGTGCCCTACCAGCTCGAGGGCGGCTGGTGGTCGAATCGGCGCGACTGGCGGCGCAAGAGCGAGGGGGCGAACCCCTCCTCGCACGGGGCCAGGGCCGCCGACCGGGCTGCCGACAGGGAGATGACGGCGCGGGCCCTCTCCCACCGCCAGGCGTTCGGCGAGCGGGCCCGGGGGACCATCCCGATCGGGGACGTCCAGTGGCGCCAGCGGGTCAGGGTGGCCGGCCGGGTTCGCTCGGTCCGGGTCCAACCCCGTGCCGGAACATCCAATCTCGAGTGCCAACTCTCCGACGACAGCGGGACACTCCTGCTGGTGTTCCAGGGCCGTCGTCGGATTCCGGGCATCCAGCCCGGCGCACGCCTGGTGGTGGAGGGGATGGTCGGGGACTGGGCCCGCCGGCAGGCCATCCTCAACCCCGATTACGAGCTGATCGCCGGGCCCGAGGCGGCGGTCGAACCCACCTGAGGCGAGGCGTGAGGGGTGCGTTTCTTGCCCCTGACCCCCGATGTCGGTATGTTCTCCCCGATTGCCGGGTATGGCGCGCCCCATGGCGAGCCCCGGCACTCGGCCGTCCGGCCGTGACTTCGTATGGGGGTCCATGCCCCTCGCCGTATGCGACGTGACGCGGCAGTGAGCCGGGCAGTGATCGCTTGTAACCGTGCAGCACACCGAAGGGAGCCACACCGATGACCCACCTCCTGGCTGAAGGGGGTTACCAGATCTTCACGCTGAACAGCAGCGAAAAGGTCTGGCTGTACTTCGCACTGGTATGTGCCGTGGCCTCCATCGCCGTGGCCCTGCTCCTGGTACGGGGCGTGCTCGCCGCCGACCAGGGCACGGCCTCGATGAAGGACATCGCCAAAGCCATCCAGGAAGGGGCCGAGGCGTTTCTGGCCCGGCAATTCAAGACCATCGGGATCATCATCGTTCCCCTGGCCGTGTTGATCTTCTTCACCGCCACCAAGGTGACCCATCCGGTGTGGATATGCGCCGGAGGCGTCACGTTCAACACGCTGCACATCGGATGTATCCCGGGAACGAAGACTGACCTCAGCTTCGCGCAGGCCGGCATCTACCGGGTCATTTGCTTCCTGGCCGGGGCCCTTTGCTCGGGCCTGACCGGATTCATCGGGATGAGCCTGGCCGTCCGCGGCAACGTCCGCACCGCGGCCGCCGCCCGTGAGGGCAAGATGGCCCCTGCCCTCAAGGTGGCATATCGCACCGGGGCGATCACCGGTCTGCTCTGTGTCGGGCTGGGCCTGCTCGGGACCACCGTCATCGTGCTCATCTTCCAGAACACGGCCACCTCGGTCCTCATCGGCTTCGCTTTCGGCGCATCGCTGCTGGCTCTGTTCATGCGGGTGGGCGGCGGTATCTTCACCAAAGCAGCCGATGTGGGCGCCGACCTCGTCGGCAAGGTGGAAGCCGGGATTCCCGAGGACGACCCCCGCAACGCCGCCACCATCGCCGACAACGTGGGCGACAACGTGGGCGACTGTGCCGGGATGGCCGCCGACCTCTTCGAGTCCTACGTCATCACCATCATCGCCGCGGTCATCCTGGGCATCACCGCCTTCGCCTCCATCCACCGCAGCGGCGACGCGGCAAAGACGATCATCTTCCCCATCGCCATTCCGGCCATCGGGATCCTGGCCACAATCATCGGCGTCTTCGTCGTCCGGGCCGGCAAGAACGACAAGAACGCGATGGCCCCCATCAACCGCGGGGTATGGACAGCGGCCATCCTGACCATCGCCGGGTCGGCCGTGGTGGCCGGGGCCTACCTCCACTACTGGAAGGCGTTCTACGCGGTCCTCACCGGCGTGGTCCTCATGCTGGTGGCCAGCCAGATCACCGAGCACTTCACCTCCACCGAACGGGGACCGGTCAAGGAAGTAGCCGAAACCGCCCGTACCGGTCCGGCCACCCTGACGCTCTCCGGCCTGGCCCTCGGCCTCGAGTCGTCGGTGTGGGCGATCATGGCCATTGTCCTGGCCATTGCCGTCTCCATCGGCCTGGGGGGCGGGAACATCGAGCTCACCCTCTACCTGGTGGCGCTGACCGGCATCGGCCTGCTTTCGACCGCCGGCATGATCGTCTCGGAGGACAGTTTCGGCCCGGTATCGGACAACGCCGCCGGTATCGCCGAGATGTCGGGCGAGTTCACCGGCGACGCGGAGCGGGTCATGGTCAGCCTGGACGCCGTCGGCAACACCACCAAGGCGGTGACCAAGGGTGTCGCCATCGGCTCCGCCGTCATCGCCTCGGTGGCGCTGTTCGCCTCCTTCATCGAGACGATCGGGGAGCAACTCAAGCTGAAAGCGGTAGGGAACGCCCTCTTCAACCTGCCGCAGACAGCGATCAACGTCTCGCACCCGACGACCTTCATCGGAATCCTGATCGGGGGTTCGATCGCCTTCATCTTCTCGGCCCTGGCCATCCGTGCGGTGGGGCGCTCCGCCGGCACCGTGGTCGTCGAGGTGCGTCGCCAGTTCCGCGAGCACCCGGGCATCATGGACTACACCGAGCAGCCCGAGTACGGGAAGGTCATCGCCATCTGTACCTCGGCTTCGCAACGGGAGTTGGCCACACCGGCGCTGCTGGCCATCCTCAGTCCGGTCATCGTGGGATTCGGCATCAACTACTTCGCCCTGGGTGCGTTCCTGGTCGGTGCCATCCTCACCGGACAGCTGATGGCCAACTTCCTGTCCAACTCCGGCGGGGCCTGGGACAACGCCAAGAAGTACATCGAGGATGGTCACGAAGGGGGCAAGGGGTCCGAGGCCCACAAGGCCGCCGTCATCGGGGACACCATCGGCGACCCGTTCAAGGACACCGCCGGACCGGCCCTCAACCCGCTGATCAAGGTCATGAACCTCGTCTCGCTGCTCATCCTCCCCGCCATCATCACCCTTTCGCACCACACAGCGGCTCGGTTGTCGATCGCCGGGGTCGCATTGGTCGTCCTGTTGGGGGCGATTGCCTTCTCCAAGCGCAAGACAGACAGCATGGACGGCGATCTTCCCGCCGCCGCAGAGGCACCCGTAGCGGTCCGGTAGGGCCCCGAGCAGTCCCCGGGAATGAGGGCTCCCCGGGCCTCGCCAGCCAGTCTCTGGAACGACGTCCACCGGGGCCCTAGGGCCCCGGTGGCGCTTCCATGGGGTTGACAATGCCCTGGATGACCGTTATCCCTTGCCCACAGCGATGCCACCTACCGACCTGACAGAGACGACCACCGACAGTGATGCCGAAGACGGCGCCCCGCCGCCGCGCCGCGGCGGGCGAGGCAGTCGCAAACTGGTGATCGTCGAGTCGCCGGCCAAGGCCAAGACCATCGGTGGCCTGCTCGGGCCCGACTACGTGGTGGAGTCGTCGATCGGCCACATCCGGGACCTCGCCACCCGCAAGGAGCTCCCGGCGGCCTTCAAACAGGAGTCCTGGGCCGACCTGGCGGTGGACGTCGACAACGGATTCAAACCCGTCTACATCGTCTCGCCCGAGAAGAAGGCTCAGGTCACCAAACTCAAGAAATTGGCCCGCGATGCCGGTGAGATCTACCTGGCCACGGACGAGGACCGCGAAGGGGAGTCCATCGCCTGGCACCTGAGCCAGGTCCTGGGTCTCCCCGAGGACACCCCCCGGATGGTCTTCCACGAGATCACCCGTCAAGCCATTCAACGTGCGGTCGAGGAGTGCCGCACCATCGACCCGCACCTGGTCGAGGCCCAGGAGGCCCGAAGGATCTTCGACCGCATCTACGGCTTCAAGCTGTCCGACGTGATGCGGCGTAAGACCAACGGGCGCTCGGCGGGGCGGGTCCAGAGTGTGGCGACCCGGATGGTCGTGGATCGGGAGCGCGAGCGCATGGCGTTCCGCTCGGCCGGATGGTGGGGGATCGACGCCACGGTGACGGCCGAGGGCCAGGCCGCCCGTGCCGCCGAGGCCGACGTTCCCCGCACCTTCACGACCAGCCTGATGTCCGTCGACGGCAAGCCGCTGGCCACCGGCAAGGACTTCGATGCCTCGGGTCGTCTGGGTGCCCCGGATCGTGTCCTGGTCCTGGACGAGGAAGAGGCCCGAGCCCTGGTCGCGGGACTCGAGGGTGCCGCCCTGACGGTGTCGTCGATGACCCACAAGCCCTACCGGCGGTCGCCCAGGGCGCCGTTCATCACCTCCACCCTCCAACAGGAGGCCGGCCGGAAGCTCCGGTTCAGTTCGAAGCGGACGATGTCCGTCGCTCAGCACCTCTACGAAGAGGGCTGGATCACCTACATGCGGACCGACTCGACGACGCTTTCGGACCAGGCACTGGCGGCGGCCCGGGCCCAGGCCACGGCGATGTACGGAGCGGCGTACGTCCCGGCCTCGCCGCGTCAGTACAACAAGAAGGTCAAGAACGCCCAGGAGGCCCACGAGGCCATCCGCCCGGCCGGTGAGACCTTCCGGACACCCGATGAGGCCACCCGGTCGCTGTCCGGCGACGAGTTCCGTCTCTACGACCTCATCTGGAAGCGCACGATCGCCTCCCAGATGGCCGACGCCACCGGGACGAGCGCACAGGTTCGTCTCACGGGGACGACGACGGCCGAAGCCGGCTCCCGGGCGGTCGAGTTCGGCGCCTCCGGCACGGTCATCGAATTCCCCGGATTCCAGCGCGCCTACGTCGAGGGAGAAGACGACCCCGAAGCCGAGTTGGCCGACCGCGAGGTCCACCTGCCGCCGATGGCTGAAGGTGACCCGGCTTCGCTGTCCGGCCTCGAGCCGGGCGGCCACACCACCCAGCCCCCCTCCCGCTACACCGAGGCGTCGTTGGTCAAAGCCCTGGAAGATATCGGCGTCGGTCGGCCCTCGACGTACGCCAGCATCGTCTCGACCATCCTCGACCGGGGCTACGTGTGGAAGAAGGGATCGGCCATGGTGCCGTCGCTGACCGCGTTCGGCGTGGTCGGTCTGCTCGAGCAGCACTTCGCCGACCTGGTCGACTACGGATTGACCGCTTCCATGGAGGACGACCTCGACGAGATCGCCGGCGGTGAGCAGGACATGGCCCGGTGGCTGGGCGACTTCTACTTCGGCCCCGGCGGGTCGGGAGGTCTGCGCGATCAGCTGGAGCGGAACCTCGACGCCATCGACGCCGGTGCCGTCAACGCCGTGCCCATCGGGCTGGCAGAGGATGGCCAGGAGATCGTGGCCCGCTCGGGAAAGTACGGCCCCTACCTGAAGAAGGGGGATGAGACCGTCTCCATTCCCGAGGACCTGGCGCCCGACGAGATCACCGTCGAGAAGGCCGAGGAACTGCTGGCCGCCCCGTCGTCGGACCGGGTCCTCGGAATCGATCCCGAGACCGGGCTCGAGGTGCAGGTCAAGGCGGGCAGATTCGGTCCCTATGTGCAACTGGGCGACATCGCTGACGGCGGTCCGAAGCCACGCACGTCGTCGCTGTTCGCCACGATGACGCCAGCCAGCCTCACGTTCGAGCAGGCGATCGAGCTGCTGCGGATCCCCCGGGTCGTCGGGAGTGACCCGGAATCCGGCGAGGAGATCGTGGCCTACAACGGCAAGTTCGGGCCCTACCTGAAAAAGGGCAGTGACAGCCGCAGCCTGCAGTCCGAGGAGCAGCTGCTGGTCGTCACCGTCGACGATGCCGTGGCCCTGTTCGCCCAGCCCAAGCCCCGGGGACGCAACGCCCGGGGCCCGTTGCGCGAGCTCGGTCCCGACCCCGCCTCCGGCCTGGCCATGGTGGTCAAGGACGGGCGCTTCGGTCCCTATGTCACCGATGGCACGACCAATGCCTCGCTGCGGGTGGGCGACGAGGTGGAGGGTCTGACCGTGGAGCGCGCCTCGGAGCTCCTCGCCGAGCGCCGCGCCGCCGGCCCGGCCAAGAAGAAGGCACCGTCCAAGAAGAAGGCGGCCAAGAAGAAGGCACCGGCCAAGAAGAAGGCGTCGGCCAAGAAGCTGCCGGGAACGAAGGCAGCGGCCACCAAGAAGGCGGCCAAGAAGGTGACGGCACCGGTCCTGGCGCCGGCTCCGAGAGCCAGCGACGACGGGTGAGCGGGTCGCGTGGCCGGCTGATCGCCCTCGAGGGGATCGACGGCTGCGGCAAGTCCACCCAGGCCAAAATTCTGAGCCGTCGTCTCGACGCACTGGCGACATTCGAGCCGGGTGCGACCCCGCTCGGCCGGTCGCTACGGACTCTGCTGCTGGACCGCGGCGAGGGGCCGGTGGCGGCGCGGGCGGAAGCGCTCCTCATGGCCGCCGATCGGGCTCAGCATGTCGCCGAGGTGATCGTCCCGACGCTCGAGGAAGGTACGTGGGTGGTGACGGACCGCTATTCGGCGTCGACCGTGGCCTACCAGGGGTTCGGCCGGGGCCTCGATCGGGCAGAGCTCGAGGAGCTGGTGGGATGGGCTACGGCTGGCCTACGACCGGACCTCAACGTGCTGCTGGATCTGCCGGTGGCAGTGGCCGCCGCCCGCCGCCACGGCGGAATGATCGACAAGTTGGAGTCGGAGCCTGCTGCCTTTCACCAACGGGTGGCCGACGGATACCGGACGCTGGCGGCGGAAGATGGTGACCGATGGTTGGTAGTGGATGCCACCGGGACGGTCGAGTCGATCGCGTCATCGATCTGGGACGCAATAGAGGTCCTGGCCGGTCCTGCCGGCCCCCCGGGATCGGCAGATGACGGGGATCGGCAGATGAAGGGGATCGGCCAATGAGCGCCCGCGATGTCGAAGTCGTCCCGTCACCCTCGCTCTTCGACGCGGTGGTCGGCCAGGAGCGTGCCGTCGCCCAACTGCTGGATGCGGCGCGCCGACCAGTGCACGCCTACTTGCTCCATGGCCCGGCGGGGAGTGGCAAGCGGGCGGCCGCCAGAGGACTGGCCGCGGCGCTCTTGTGTCCCGATGGTGGCTGCGGGGTGTGCAACTCGTGCCGGCGCGCCCTTGCCGGTACCCATCCCGACCTGGTGACCGTGGAGCGGACCGGAAGCGCACTCGACGTCGATGACGCGCGCGAGATCATCACGCGAGCCCAGCGGCGCCCGTTGGAGTCGGCCCGCCAGGTGCTGATGGTCCCCGACATCCACCTGGCGTCCAAAGCGGCGCCGGCGCTGCTCAAGACAGTGGAGGAACCCCCACCCTCGACGGTGTTCATCCTCCTGGCCGATGATCTGCCGGCCGACCTGGCCACCATCGTGAGCCGATGCGTTCAGGTCCCGTTCATCGCTGTGGCGCCTGCGGCCGTCGAGGACTGGTTGGTCGGACGGGGGGTGATCAGTGAGGTGGCTTCATCCGTGGCGGCCGCTTCCGGCGGCAATCTCGACCGTGCCCGCCTGTTGGCCGATGACCCCGGGTTCGACGGGCGCCGCCGGCAGTGGCGCTCGGTCCCCGGCCGGTTGGACGGCACCGGTGCGTCAGCCGTCTCGGTAGCCGACGAACTGCTCGGTCTGGCCGACCAGGCCCTCACGCCGCTGCGCGAGCGGCACAGCCGCGAATTGGCTGACCTGGAGGAGCAGGCCGAGGTGGTGGGGGCCCGCGGCATTCCTGGCCGCAGGGCCGTGGAGGAACGTCACAAGCGCGAGGAGCGGCGCTGGAGGACCGACGACCTGCGAATGGGTCTGGCCGCACTGGCCGACGCCTACCGGGACCGGCTGGTGGCCACCGTGGACGGCGGCGCGCCGGCAGGCACACCCGGTGTCGACGGCGACCGGCGGGCCGCTGCCGCCCATGTGGACGCCGTTGGCCGGGCCTCGGCGGCCCTCGGACGCAACGTGCGGGAGGATCTGCTCCTGGAGTCGCTGATGGTCGAGCTGTCCGGCATGCTCGACTGAACGCGCAGGGCGGGACCGGTGGGCTGGGTCGGGTAGTTTGTTGACTTCGCCTGGGTAGCTCAGTCGGTAGAGCAACGCACTCGTAATGCGTAGGTCAGGAGTTCGATTCTCCTCCCAGGCTCCAACCGCGGGTGGAATTTCGTGCACCAACGCTGGGGTCACCGGACGCTGCGCGACCGGCGATCTCCGCACCCTCAGGCCCGGATCGGCTCCCCGGCCGACCCTTGCCGGGGTGGTGCCCAGTCGGTGGAGGGAGTGCGCCCCGGGGCCCGGTCCGGAGTGCCGACCGCAGCCAGCAGCCGACCCTCGCCCCGCCGGGCTACCCGGAACCACTCGGTGGCGAGCAGGTGGTGGAAGGCGCCGGCGGGAAGGCCCATGAACGAGGTCGCCTCCATGACCTGGCTCGAATGCGCGGCGATCGCCAGTAGCTTCCGGTCGAGCCGCCCCGAGACGTCGACGGGGATCACGTCAGCGCCGGACTCGACGCCCAACCGCTCGATCAGCGAACTGGGCCAGAGGTCGGGCATGAGCCCGCGCCGGAGAAGTCGATCGCGCACGTCGCGCAGGGCACTGCGATCCAATGTCGACTCGTACAGCTCGCACGCGGTACCCACGATGCAGCGCGTCGCCACCTCGTGCACCAGCACATGGTCGACGTGGCCGTAGATGCCGTTGTCGTCGTAGCTGGTGACGGCGACCGCGTTCTCCTCGATCACGATCGTCCGGACCTCCGTCACGACATCGTCGAGGTGGGCGGCGGACAGGGTGCCGGAACCGATTCCGCGTCCGGTGGCGACCTCTGGCCGGAGGCCTTCGGAAGGAGTGGCGTAACCGGAGTCGCCGTGGCCGAGGAAGACGACCCGTTCGATTCCGAGGACAGCGGCGGCCTGACGGGTCTCGGCCCGCCGATGCGTGGCGAGCTCGGCCCGGGTGACGCCGTAGCCCGATCCGCGGTCGCCGTCCGTCGCCACCACCAGGACGACCCGCCATCCGGCCTCGACGGCCCGGACGATCGTCCCACCGGTGAAGATGGCTTCGTCGTCGGGATGGGCGTGTAGGGCCACCAGGACCGGCCGTTCTTCGAGGGTCGGCCTCACTGCCCAGCCACCGCCTTCGTGCTCCAGGACCGCCGTGCACCGTACCCGGGACCGGTAGTCGCCCCGTCGCGGACAACCGGGACGAACAGGCTGTCGATCGTGGCGCCGATCGTGCCGGACAGCGAGCTGACCAGGAGTTCCACCTGCCGGGGGGCGACTACGGGGGAGTGAGTCATGGGTGGGTCTCCTCGGTCGATGTCCGTCCGGACGATCGGCACCGGTAGACAATCTATAGAAAGGCAATGGAGTTAGTCAAGAATCAATCGGACCGGTCCGTCCTGTCGCCGGAGAGCGGCCGGCCCGCGTGCCCGGGATGCTCTGATTGACTGGCCGGGTGACCGATACCTACCGACGCATCCTGTTGGCCACCCGCCCCCGCGGGTTGGTAGACGGGACCACACTCCGGATCGACGACAGTGCGACCGTTCCGGAACCGGCCGAGGGTCAGGCGCTGGTGAAAGTCAGGTTCCTCTCGATCGACCCGACCATACGCACCTGGATGGACGACGCTCCCGGGTACCTTCCTCCGATCGGGATCGGCGAGGTCGTGCGCAGCGGTGGAATCGGCGAGGTCGTGGCCAGCCGGACCGACGTCCTCCCTGTGGGTGCCACCGTCTTCGGCATGCTCGGGTGGCAGGAGTACGCACTGGTCGACGGGGCCGACAATTCGATGACCGTCGTCCCACCTGGAATCGAACCGGGGGTCGTGCTCGGAGTGCTCGGGGTGACCGGCATGACCGCCTACTTCGGGCTGAAGGACATCGGTCGGCCGAAGGAAGGGGACACCGTGGTCGTGTCGGGAGCGGCCGGTGCCACCGGCTCGGTGGCCGGCCAACTGGCCCGGATCGAGGGCGCGGGCACCATCGTGGGCATCGCCGGATCGGCCGACAAGTGCGCGTGGCTGATCGACGAGCTCGGCTTCGACCACGCCATCGACTACCGGACCGAGAACGTCCCGGCCCGGATCCGTGAGACGTGCCCGAAGGGCATCGACGTGTTCTTCGACAATGTCGGCGGCGACATCCTCGACGCCTGCCTCGCCAATCTCGCCATGCACGCCCGAGTCGTGCTGTGCGGCGCCATCTCCCAGTACAACGAGGAGCGACCGGTCGGTCCCCGGAACTACCTCCAGCTGATCGTGAAGCGCTCCCGGATGGAGGGCTTCCTGATCCTCGACTACCTGGATCGATTCCCCACCGCCCAGATGGAGATGGCCGGCTGGGTGATGGAGGGGAAGATCCAACACCGAGAGCACGTCGTCTCCGGTCTGGAGCATGCCGGTGCCGCGCTCAACCTCCTCTTCAGCGGCGGAAACACCGGAAAGGTGGTCCTAGCTGTCTGACCCGGTGACGGCCACCGGCGAGCCCGGCGTGAGGATAGCGGCCGGTTGGGGCCGACCCGATCGGCGGGGGATCCCCGCCCGCCCGGGGGGCGTTCGCCGCTGTGTAGGGTGGCTCCATGGCCGATCAGGGGCAATTCTCCGACCTCGCCATGGAGTACATGTCGGCCCTCTACACGGCGGCCCTGCGCATGACCCGGAATCCGGCCGACGCCGAAGACCTGGTCCAGGAGACGTATCTGAAGGCGTACCGGGCCTTCGGCTCGTTCGAGACCGGGACCAATCTGAAGGCCTGGCTCTACCGGATCCTCACCAATACCTATATCAACTCCTACCGGGCCAAGAAGCGGCGGCCGGAGATGGCCGACGTGGAGGACGTGGAGGACCTCTACCTCTACCACCACCTTTCGGGCGACGGTGCGGCCGGGCTGGGCCGCAGCGCCGAAGACGAGGCGCTCGACCGGTTCACCGATACCGACGTCAAAGCGGCGATCGAGTCCCTCCCGGACTCGTTTCGCATCGCCGTGCTGCTGGCGGACGTCGAAGGTTTCTCGTACAAGGAGATCGCCGAGATCACCGACGTGCCGATCGGAACGGTGATGAGCAGGATCCACCGAGGAAGAAAAGCCCTGCAGAAGGCGTTGGTCGATGTGGGAAGAGCTCGCGGCCTCGTCGGGGTATCCGACGAGGCGAGGTAGGGAGACCGACGATGGGACAAGAGGGACACGGCGTACCGGACGCCGCAGCCACCGTCAATGCACCCGAGGCACTCGCCGGGTTCGTGGGGTGCGATGAGACCATCGAAAGGCTCTACTTCTATCTGGACGGTGAGCTGACCGAGCAGCGACGGATCGAGATCACCCGTCATCTGGACCTGTGCGGCCCGTGCGTCGGCGCCTACGGGTTCGAGGCCGAACTGCGCAAGCTGGTGGCCAGCCGTTGCCACGACCGGGTGCCGGACGCGCTGCGCCAGCGGGTGGCCGAGGCGCTCCGAGACGAGGGTTCCACCGCGGCCGACTGACGCTCGATCGGCTCCCGGGACCCCTGGCGGGCCGGGCGTACCTACACTGGACCGCGTGACCCTGCTCGACGCCGGCCAACCCCCGAAGAAGGAGACGTCCTCGGACGCGCCCCGCCCGGGGCCGGGCGCCGTCGGATGGGACACGGCCGAACGGGTGGCCGACTGGGTGGGAAGCCGCACACGTGTGCCCGCCCCCTACCGCCCGGACCTGCTCCAGGCGGAGTTCGAAGAGTTGACGACGCAGGCGGAGGAACTGGTGGCCGCCTCCACCGGGCTCCGTTCGGCTGTCGGTCCCGCCCGGGCCCGGGTGACCGATCGTGCCGGATGGGTCCATGCCAACGTCGCCAGCTTCCAACGCCTGCTCGGGCCGCACCTGGACCGGCTGGACCCGAGCCGACTGGCCGGGTCCAACGCCGCGTTGTCCCGCCTGGCCGGACCTCTGGCCACGGCGGGTCGCACCGCCACCGGGGCTCAGATGGGTGTGGTGCTCGGTTGGCTCTCGACCCGGGTCCTCGGCCAGTACGACCTCCTTCTGACCGAGGAGGCGACCGATGACCAGGACCTCGTCTACTTCGTAGGCCCCAACGTGGTCGCCCTCGAACGCCAGCACGGTTTCGAGCCGCGGGAGTTCCGCCTGTGGCTCGCCCTCCACGAAGTCACACACCGGTGCCAGTTCACCGCCATCCCGTGGATGCGCGACTACTTCGTCTCGCTGGTGGATGAGGGGATCGGTTCGCTCGAGCCGGACCCGGCCCGCCTGGCGGCGGCCCTCCGCCGGATGACCGAACAGATCCGCGCCGGGCGCAACCCGCTCGAAGACAACGGAGCCCTCGGGCTGGTGGCCACACCCCAGCAACTCGAGGGGCTCCACCGGATCCAGGCGCTGATGAGCCTCCTCGAGGGGCACGGCGACGTCACCATGGACCGGGCCGGCGCGGCCGACATCCCGAGCGCGGCGCACTTCTCGGCCGTGCTCCGCCAGCGTCGGAAGCAGGCGCACGGGCTGTCGCGGATCTTGCAGCAGCTGATCGGGATCGAGGCCAAGCTGCGCCAGTACGAGGAAGGTGAGCGGTTCATCGCCGCCGTCGAGGCGGTGGGCGGTACCGAGCTCTTGGATAACGCATGGCGTGGTCCCGAATGGCTTCCTTCGCTCGAAGAGATCCGCGACCCGACCGGTTGGATCTCGCGGGTCGGTGCCGCCGCCACCCTGGTGCCCTGACCCGGTGAGTGACCTGCCGGCCGGTGCGTCGGCCGGTGACCTGGCCGGCGGTGCGGGTGGTGACGCCGACCCGGTAGTCGCGGATCTGCTCGGCCGATGCACCTTTCCCCCCGCCGGCACCCCGTTGGTCTGCGGCGTCTCGGGCGGGCCCGACTCACTGGCCCTCCTGGTCCTCGCCACCGCGGCCGGTTGCGTGGCCACGGCGGTGCACGTGGACCACGGCCTGCGCCCGGGCTCGGCCGCAGAGGCGGACGTGGTGGCCGCGGCGGCATCCCGGCTGGGTAGCGGATTCCGTGCCGAGCGAGTGGTGGTCGTCGACGGCCCCAACTTGGAAGCGCGGGCCCGGGATGCCCGGCACCGGGTGCTCGGGGCGGGCGCGGCGACCGGTCACACCATGGACGACCAGGCCGAGACGGTCCTGGGCAACCTGCTGCGGGGGGCCGGTGTCAACGGGTTGGCGGGTATGCGGGCGGGACCCACCCATCCGATCCTCAAGCTGAGGAGAGTCGAGACGGAGTCGCTCTGCGCCCATCTGGGGCTGGAGGTCGTCCGCGACCCGACCAACGTCGATCCGCGGTTCCTCCGCAACCGGGTCCGGGCCGAACTGCTCCCGCTGTGCGCCGACATCGCCGGCCGGGACATCGTGCCGGTGTTGGCCCGCCAGGCCGAGCTGCTGGCCGGCGACGCCGACCTCCTCGACGCGTTCGGCGACCTGGTCGATCCGACCGACGCCGCCGCGCTGGCGGCCGCACCGGAGGCCGGGGCCCGTCGAGCGGTCCGACGGTGGCTCGTCGGCGACGGCACCCATCCTCCCCCGGCTGACGCCGTCGAGCGGGTGTTGGAGGTGGCGCGAAAGGAGCGCCGGGCCACTGAGGTCCCCGGGGGCTTCCGGGTCGCCCGGTCAGCAGGTCGCCTGTCCCGCGTGGCCATCGGCCCACATCGGGAGGGTTCCGGAGAGGAGAGGGGCCTCGACGCTCCGGTACAGTCGTGACGTGACCAGCCTCGACAGCCCACCGCCTTCCATAGGTGCGCGCCTCGAGGACGGTGACGAAGTCGGCTCGGTGATCGTGTCCGAAGCCGATCTGCGCACCCGGATCGCCGAGTTGGGCGCCGCCATTACGGCCGACTACGCCGGGCGGCCCCCATTGCTGGTCGGCGTACTCAAGGGTGCATTCATGTTCATGAGTGACCTTTCCCGGGCCATCGCGCTGCCTTCCGAAGTGGACTTCATGGCCGTGTCGTCCTACGGGACCGCCACCCGCACCTCGGGCGTCGTGCGAATCGTCAAGGACCTCGACGTCGACCTGGTGGACCGCCATGTACTGGTGGTGGAGGACATCGTCGACAGCGGCCTGACCCTCAGCTACCTCCAGCGCTACCTGCTCGCCCGCCAGCCGGCCAGCCTCGAGGTCTGTGCCCTCCTGGTCAAAGAGGGCCAACAGCGCACTGCGCTCGACCTCCGCTACGTCGGCTTCACCATCCCCGCTGACTTCGTCATCGGCTACGGGCTCGATGTGGCCGAGCGCTACCGCAACCTGTCCGCCATTCACAACTACCTGGGACCGAAGCCCTAGTCGAGCCGAGGGTGTGGTCGGGCGCCGATCGGCTGTTGGCGAAGCGACCCCCGCTGCTACCAGGTAGAACGGGGCACCGGTGTCCGCAAACGGGCCGACCGAAGACTGGAGAGGTGACCGGACGATGAGCGTGGACACGAAGCGGATCGAGGCCGCGGTTCTCGAGATCCTCGCCGCCGTGGGCGAGGATCCCACCCGTGATGGTCTCCTGATGACCCCCGGTCGCGTCGCCCGGATGTACGAGGAGCTCTTCGCCGGCCTCCATGAGAATCCGGCCGACCACCTCGAGGTGACGTTCGCCGCCGACCACGACGAGATGGTCATGGTGCGCGACATCCCCTTCGCCTCACTGTGCGAGCACCACATGGTGCCGTTCATGGGAAAGGCGCATGTGGCCTATATCCCGGGGTCGGACGGCCGCATCACCGGACTTTCGAAGCTGGCCCGCCTGGTCGACGGCTACGCCAAGCGCCTCCAGGTCCAGGAGAGGATGACCTCCCAGATCGCCGACGCCATCGAGATCGCCCTCGAGCCCAAGGGGGTCCTGGTGGTGGTGGACGCGGAACACCTGTGCATGTCCATGCGCGGCGTCAAGAAGTCGGGTACGTCGACCATCACCTCGGCGGTGCGGGGTCTGTTCCGGACCGACACGTCGACCCGGTTCGAGGCCATGCAATTCGTCCGCGGCCGCTGATCCCCCGATGGCCGGACCGTGCCTGTCTCACGGGCCCGGATGACCCGTCCGTGCCCGTCGACGGCCCCGATGGCCGGTCACGGCCACGGCTGCGCTGGTTTACGCTGTGCCCGATGCCCGATGCCTCCACAGCGGAACGCGCCCTGGTGATGGGGATCCTCAACGTCACGCCGGATTCCTTCTCGGACGGCGGCTGTTGGCTGGATCCGGATCGGGCGATCCGGCGGGGGCACGAGATGATCGCCGAAGGGGCTGACATCGTCGACGTCGGAGGTGAGTCGTCCCGGCCCGGAGCGCATCCGGTGCCGGTCGAGGAGGAGCTCCGCCGTGTGCTGCCGGTGATCCAAGCATTGAGTCGCCACGTCCGGGTGTCGGTCGACACGGTCAAGGAGCCGGTGGCCGAGGCAGCGGTTGCCGCCGGTGCGACCCTGGTCAACGACGTTTCGGCCTCGCTGTGGCCGGTGGCGGCCCGCCACGGGGTGGGTTGGGTCGCCATGCATCGAAAGGGTTTGCCTGCCACCATGCAGGACGACCCCCGGTATGACGACGTGGTGACGGAAGTGCGTGATCTGTTGGCCGAGCGGGCCGCTGTCGCCGGTGACGCCGGGGTGACGGAGATCTGGATCGACCCTGGAATCGGCTTCGGAAAATCCCTCGATCACAACCTCGAGCTGCTGGCCCGCCTGGACGTTCTGGTCGCCAGTGGGCACCCGGTACTGGTCGGGACGAGCCGGAAAGGATTCCTGGGCGTGCTGGCGGCCGGGCCCGACGGTGTACCGGCCCCGGTCACCGACCGGCTCCCCGGCTCGCTGGCCACCGCCACCTGGGCCCTACAGCAGGGTGCGGGTATGGTCCGGGTCCACGACGTGGCCGCCACGGTGCAGGCGGCGCTCCTGGTGGGCGTCCCGAACGTGACAGCCGGCCGCGTCGGCTCGGGGACGGATACGGAGGTCGGATCGTGAAGGGCAAGTGGGCAGCGGGCATTCCGCCGCGGAACTTCACCTGGGTGATCAAGGATCGACTGGCCATGAGCGAGCGCCCCGGCGGATTCGCGCCGAACCACCGCAAGGTGCGCCGCCAAGAGGAGATCATCTGGCTGCAGGTCCAGGGATTCAACCGGGTGGTGTCGCTCCTCCCGTCGTCGCACAATCTTCAGGCCTACGAGGAGAAGTCGCTGGCCAGTGTGCACTACCCGCTTCCTGGCTCGGGTGACGTACGCGGCGTGCTGGCCGAGGTCTATCGGGACATCCACGGTCGGCTGACCGCCGGCGAGCGGGTGCTGGTCCACCAGGAGGAGCTCGGCGACCGGGTGTCGGGTGTGGTCGCCGGGTACCTGCTGTGGTCCGACCGGCTGCCGACGGGGCCGCAGGCGATCACCGTGCTGGAACACCTGACCGGACACCCGATGGGCCCGTCGGGGCGGGAGCTCGTCGCCTACGCCGGCCAGCTGGCCCCGGCCTCCTCCCCGAACGACAGCGGCTCGACGCGACCGGCGTGAACGGATCCATCGGCGCTGGCGGACCGGACGACCGGATCGAGCTCCGCGGGCTCCGCTGCGTGGGTACCCACGGGGTCCTCGCCGAGGAGCAGGAGCGGGCCCAGCCCTTCGAAGTGGACCTGGACCTGGCTGTGGACCTACGCCCGGCCGGTGTGTCCGACTCCCTGGCTGACACGGTCGACTACGGGTCGGTGGCCGACACCGTTGCCGCCACCGTGTCCGGGGCGCGGTCCTTCGCCCTGCTGGAGGCTCTTGCCTGGCATGTGGCTGATGCCGTGTTGGACGTGGACCGGCGGATCACGGCGGTGACGGTCGCCCTCCGAAAACTGAGGCCACCACTGGCCGTGGACATCGACACCGTGGGTGTGCGGGTGGTACGCCACCGGTGACGGCACCCGTGGCGGAGGCACCGACGGTACGGGCCTTCCTGTCTCTGGGGTCGAACCTCGGGGACCGCACCGCCCACCTGCGCCGGGCGGTCGATCAACTCCGGGCCGGGAGCGATCCGACGGTGACCGCCGTGTCCCAGGTGTACGAGACCGAGCCCGTGGGCGGGCCCCACGACCAGGGAACCTTCCTCAACCTGGTGGTGGAGCTGGCCGTGTCGGACGCCGTCGACCCCTACCGGCTGCTCGAGCAGTGCCACCGCCTGGAGGCCGCTGCCGGGCGGGTGCGCACCGTGCGATGGGGGCCGCGCACACTGGACGCCGACGTCATCTGGATCGATGGGGTCACGCTCGACGACCCTGACCTGACCGTGCCGCACCCCAGGTGGCGCGAACGGCGCTTCGTGCTGGCCCCGCTGGCCGAACTGGCCCCCGACCTGGTGGGACCCGACGACATCGAGACCGCTGGCGGCGAGGTGCGTATCGTGGGTATGGTCTAGCCAGCGTTTCTTGATTTCCTGATGCGAACGGCACCCCCCGGGGGCTGGAACGTAGAAAGAGGTCTCGTGATCACATTCCGTGTACTCGGACCGGGCCGTGCCGGCCGGTCGTTGATGGCAGCGCTGGACGCTGTCGGGGGCTATCGCTCAGTGGGCGCCTGGGGGCGCGACCGGTCACCGGTCGATGCCGCCCACGGGGTCGACCTGTTGATCATCGCCACCCCTGACGACGTGGTGGCCGACGTGGCGGCAATCGTGCGTCCGGTGGCGTCGACGACGGTGCTCCATCTGTCCGGATCCCTGGGCCTCGACGTCCTCGAGGGGCACCCTCGGCGAGGTTCGCTTCATCCCCTGGTGCCACTGCCCACGCCGGAGATCGGCGCCGAGAGGCTGCGTTCGGGTATCACCTTCGCCGTCGCCGGGGACCCCGCAGCGCGGTCGGTGGCCGAAGCGCTCGGGGGAAATGTCGTGGAGGTGGATGATCGTGACCGCGCCGCGTACCACGCGGCCGCGGTGATCGCCGCCAACCACCTGGTCGCGCTCATGGGCCAGGTGGAGCGGGTGGCGGCTTCTGCCGGGCTGCCACTCGATGCCTTCGCCGGACTCATGCGGGCGGCCAGCGAGGACGCCATTGCCCTGGGCCCGCGCGCGGCCCTGACCGGGCCGGCCGCCCGTGGGGACTGGGAGACCGTGGAGCGGCACCGTGCCGCCATCGCCGGCATGCCCGCCCACCGGACCGAGCTGGCCGGGTATGACGCCATGGTGGCGTTGGCCCGCCGCCTGTCTCTCGACACCGCCGAGGGGCTCGACCCGGAGATCGACGGCGGGATCGAGCTCTCGTCCGCCGGCGCGGCCGTGGCCGCCGCCACCGAGCAAGTGGCGTGACCTCCGCATCGACGGGGTCCTCCATGTCCTCCGTCCTCACAGCCCCAGCCCTCCCGGCCCCGGCCCTCCCCACCGGAGTGACGCTGCTCGACACGGTGACCGGGTTCGCCGATCGACTCGACCAGGAGCGCCGGTCAGGACGCACGGTGGGTGTGGTGCTGACCATGGGCGCCTTGCACCGCGGTCATGCCTCGCTGATCCAGAGGGCGGCAGCAGAGTGCGACATCGTCGCCGTGACTGTCTTCGTGAACCCCACCCAGTTCGTCGAGGCCGCCGATCTGACCAATTACCCGCGGACGCTGGGTGCCGACCTGTGCGTTGCAGAGGCCGCCGGGGCCGAGGTGGTGTTCGCACCGACGGTGGAGGAGATGTATCCGGGATGGCCTGCTCCTCCTGCCACGTCGGTGTCCGTCGGTGGCCTGTCCGAGCGGTGGGAGGGCGTGTCCCGGCCCGGCCACTTCGACGGGATGGCGACCGTGGTGGTCAAGCTCCTGACGATGGCCGGACCCTGTCGCGCCTACTTCGGCGAGAAGGACTACCAGCAACTGGCGATCGTGCGTCGGACGGTGCGCGACCTGTCGCTCCAGGTCGAGGTGATCGGATGCACGACGGTGCGCGAGTCCGACGGACTCGCCCTGTCCAGCCGGAACGTCCGGCTCGACCCGCAGGAGCGGGACGCGGCGACGATTCTGAGCGTGGCCCTGCGCGCCGGAGCCGACGCGCTGTCGGCCGGATGCGACCGGTCTGCCGTCGAATCGGTGATGGCCGACATGGTGGCGAAGGAGCCACTGGTCGACCTCGACTACGCAGCACTGGTCGACGCCGCCGACCTCGAGCCCGCTGACGATCTGGGAGGCGGTCGGGCCCTACGGCTGCTCATCGCGGCCTCCGTCGGCCCGGTGCGACTCATCGACAATCTCGATCCTCGCCTGCCGGCATGAGCCCGGCCCGACTGGTCCTGGAGCCACTCGACGTCCTGGTCCTGGGGAGCGGTGTGGCCGGCTTGTCGGCGGCGGTTCGGCTGGCCGCGCCGATGACTCCGTCGGGCGGGAGCCCACAGGGCGGGCACGGCCTGCGGGTCGGGGTGCTGACCAAGGCCGAGCTGTACCAGTCGGCCACCCGCTGGGCACAGGGCGGGGTCGCCGCAGTGTTGGGTGGCGACGAGGACTCGACCGACCTCCATCTCGCCGACACCTTGGCCGCCGGGGCCGGCCTGTGCGACGCCGACGCCGTGCGGGTGCTGGTGGATGAGGGCCCGGCCCGTGTCCACGAGCTGATCGCCATGGGCGCGGTGTTCGACCGCCAACCCGGTGGGGCACTGGACCTGGCTCGCGAGGGCGGGCACTCCACGGCACGGGTGGTCCACGCCGGCGGCGCGGCCACCGGGGCTGAAGTCGAACGGGCCCTGGTCGACGCCACCCGGGCCTCGGCCGCGGCGGTCATGGAGGAGTGGTTCGCGCTCGATCTGGTGGTGGAGAAGGGTCGCTGCCGGGGCGTCGTCGCCCTGAGCAACGACGGGCGACTCGTCGAGGTGCGGGCCGAGCACACGGTGCTGGCCACCGGCGGGGCAGGGCAGGTCTTCTCGGTCACGACCAATCCGGCCGAGGCCACCGGGGACGGGGTGGCCATGGCGCTCCGGGCCGGGGTGGCGGTGGCCGACGTCGAGTTCATGCAATTCCATCCGACGGCGCTGCACCATCCGGCCATGCCCCGGCCACTGCTGTCCGAAGCACTGCGGGGTCACGGTGCATTGCTGCGCGACGCCCGCGGCGACCGGTTCGTCGACGAGCTCGCCCCCCGGGACATCGTCAGCCGTGCCATGGCCGAACGGATGCACGACCAGGGCGTGGAAAGCCTGTGGTTGGACGCCACCGCGCTGGCGTCGTTCGACTCCCGCTTCCCGACCATCAGCGCCTCACTGGCCGCCATCGGGCTGGACCCGTCGACGGACTGGCTCCCGATCGCCCCCGCCGCCCACTATCTGTCCGGGGGCGTCCTCACCGACCTGTGGGGAGCGACGGCACTGCCCGGCCTGTGGGCGGCGGGCGAGGTGGCGTGCACCGGCGTCCATGGTGCGAACCGCTTGGCATCCAACTCGTTGCTCGAGGGCATGGTGTTCGGTGCCCGACTGGCCGAGACGATCCTGGCCGGAGGCGACGGCCCGACCCCCACCGGCGTGCTCGCCCCGTTGATCGAAGGCCACACGGAGCCGGTGGCGCCCGGTTCGACCCATCGCACCGACGCCGCCGCCGCACCTCCGGACGACGGAGCCGTGTACTGGCCCGACGTGGCCAAGACCCGCGACCAACTCCAGCGGGCCATGACCGACGGGGCCGGGGTGGTCCGGAGTGCGGACTCACTGGCCCGGGCCGGTCGCACCGTGGCGACGATCTCCGCTGTGGTCGGGTCATCGTCGCCGGTCGACCGTGCCCACGGTGAGTTGGCCAACCTGGTGACGGCTGCACGCAGCATTCTCGAGTCCGGCACCCTTCGGGAGGAGACCCGTGGGGCACACGCCCGCAGCGACTTCCCTCTGACGTCGGACTCCTGGCGCTGCCGGATCGTTCACGGTGCCGGACCCGGCACCGGCGCCGCGGGACACACGGTCCTGGTCCGCACCACCCCCGAGTCGTCCGCGTCCGGCGACAGCGGCGGTGGGGCCCGCACGTGACCGCACCGGGGACACAGGTCGACGCGGCGGACGGATGGGCTCCGGTTCTCGACCCGCCACATGCCGCCGTCGTCGACGCGGTACGACGTGCCATCGCCGAGGACGTGCTCCCGCTCGGCGACCTGACCGCGGCATTGATCCCTTCGACGCGCCGGGCCACCGTCGACGTGGTGAGCCGGGCCGACGGGGTGGTGGCGGGACGCGCCTGCCGCGGTGGAGGCCTTCGCCCAGATCGATGGCGAGGTCGAGGTCACCTGGCTTCTGCCCGACGGATCGGACGTGGCCCCCGGAGACGTGGTCGCCACCGCCGAGGGGCCACTCCGGTCGATTCTCACTGTCGAGCGGACCGCGCTCAACTTCCTGGGCCACCTGTCGGGCGTGGCCACGCTCACCCGCGCCTATGTGGACGTCGTGCGCGCCGCCAACCCGTCCACCCGGATCCTCGACACCCGCAAGACAACTCCGGGACTGCGGGCACTGGAGAAAGCCGCAGTGCGGGCCGGCGGTGGTTTCAACCACCGGGGCAGTCTGTCCGACGCCGTGCTGGTGAAGGACAACCACCTGGGTGGGGCGACCATCGCCGAGGCAGTGGAACGGGCCAAGCGCCAGTGGCCGGGTCGGATGGTGGAGGTCGAATGCGACCGCCTCGAGCAGGTTGGCGAGGCGGTGGCGGCAGGTGCCACCGTGGTCCTGCTCGACAACATGGGCCCCGATCGGGTGGCCGAGGCCGTTGACCTGGTGCGAGGTGCGGGCTCCGACGCGCTGATCGAGGTATCGGGAGGGGTCACTCTGGAGTCGGCGCCGACCCTGGCCGCCGCCGGGGCGGATCTCCTGTCCGCCGGGGCTCTCACCCACTCAGCGCCGGTGCTCGATATCGGGCTGGACCTTCGGGACTGAGCCCCGCTCCTTCAGCCACCGCTGCGATCGCAACCCTTCCGGGAAAGGAACGACATGCTGCTTGCCATCGACGTGGGGAACACCGAGACCGTGGTCGGGCTGTTTGCTGACGACCCGGGGGCCCCGGTCGACGAGTCAGTACCTCGGGACGGCACCGAGCCCGTAGGGCTGGCCCACCACTGGCGGCTGTCCACAGTCGACGTCCGCACTGCCGACGAGCACGCCCTGCTCCTCACCCAATTGCTCGACCTCAACGGATTGGACATCGATGACGCCGTCACCGGGATCGCCGTCACGTCGTCGGTCCCCTTGGTGACAGCCAACCTCCGCCAGATGGCCACCCGGTGGTTCGACGTCCCCGCAGTGGTGCTCGAACCCGGCGTCAAGAGTGGCATGCCGATCCTGTACGACAACCCCAAGGAAGTCGGGGCCGACAGGATCGCCAACGCGGTCGGTGCCTATGACTTGTTCGGCGGCCCGTGCGTGGTCGTCGACCTCGGGACGGCCACCACGTTCGATGCCATCTCGGCGACCGGAGAGTATCTGGGAGGGGCGATCACGCCCGGCGTGGCCATCAGTCTCGATGCGCTGTTCGCCAACGCGGCGGCACTGCGCCGGGTGGAACTGGTCGAGCCTCGCAGTGTCATCGGCAAGTCGACGGTCGAGTCGATCCAGTCAGGTGCCCTCTACGGGTTCGGCGGTCAGGTCGATGGCCTGTGCCGGCGTTTTGCCGGTGTCCTGGGGGAGTGCACGGTGGTGGCCACCGGTGGGCTGTCCGAGTTGATCGCGCCCTACTCCGACGAGATCGAGTACGTGGAGCCGTGGCTCACCCTTCACGGCCTCCGGATCATCTTCGAGCGCAACGTAGGTGTCGCCCCCGGGTGAGAACACCCGGACCGGTCGTCACACCGGCGCCTCGAGGGCGAGTCGCTCCGCCCGGCCCTCCGGTTGGGAGTCCCACAGATCGGCCACCAGATCCTCGCGCAGCGGTCGAAGCGCGGGGTCGTCCCACCGGTTGACCTGCTGGAGCGGGTCGTCCACCAGGTCATAGAGCTCGCCCTCGGTTCCGTCGTGGCTCGTCCCGGGCAGGTAGACCGAGACCACCCAACGGTCACGCATCATGGTGCGCAGGTGCACGCCGGTCCCGAACAATTCGCTGTCCCACTCGGTGAGCACCTTGTCGAAGCCCCGGGCATCGGCATCGTCATCATCGACGGGGAGCGGACTTCCTTGCATCCATGCCGGGGGTTCGACGCCGGCGATGGCGCAGAACGTCGGCGCCAGATCCACCAGTCCGACCGGGCGGGACACCACCGACGCCGGAGGCACCGCGCTCGCCCACGACGACGGTGCCGGACGCCACACCAGGGGAATCCTCATGAGTGCGTCCACGTGATACGGGCCTTTGAACAGGAGTCCGAAGTCGCCCTGGAGCTCGCCGTGATCGGTGGTGAACACCACGTCCACGTCCTCGGTCCAGCCGCGCTCGTCCACCCGGGCCAGGACCCGTCCGATCGCCTCGTCGATGAGCTCGACCTCCACGGCGTTTCGGGCATTGACCTCGCGGACCTGGTCCGCCGTCAAGGTGGCGGGAACCCAGTCGGCCGGGGCTTCGTAGTTGGACACCAGGGTGCCGTCGTACCAGGCCCGCCAATGCCTCGGCTTACCGTCGATGATCGCCTCCCGGGCGGTCCGGTCCTCGGGATATCCCAAGGGCAGTGGGACCTCGTGCCAGTCGACCCGGCCCATCTCGGACTCCGGCGGGTCCCACGGGTGATGGGGGTCGGGGAAGCTCATCCAGCAGAACCAGTCCTCGTCGGCGTCGACCGAGTCGAGCCAGTCGATGACCCGGTCGGCCACCCAGTCGGTGTGGTAGATCCCCCGACCGATCGGGTTGACCTTCACCTGCGGAGCGTCGGTGTCGCCTCCGGTGGCGGCACTGACCTGCAACGAGTCGTCGATGGCCCGGCAGTACATGCCGAGCGCGTCGGGGTGCTCCCGGAGGAGCCACTGGCAGTAGTGGAGCGGGCCCATGGCACCGTGGGCGGCGGTCTCCATGTGTTCGAAGCCCCGTCGGTGCCCACCGTGCGGGGTGGTGCCCTCGATCGACAATGCGTTCTCCTCGAAGCGCAGGAACGGATCGAAGTACGGCTCGAAGTGGGCCTTGCCCACCAGCGCGGTCCGGTAGCCCGACTGGCGCAGCACTTCGACAACCGACGGCGCGTCGCCGGGGAGCGGGACACCGTTCATCCATACCCCGTGGGTGCTCGGGTACTGGCCGGTCACGATGGTGGAGCGCGACGGCATGCACACCACCGATTGGGGATGGGCCCGGTCGTAGCGGACGCCCGTCGCGGCCAGGCCGTCTATGACCGGGGTGCGCGAGAGGGCGCCGCCGTTGCAGCCCAGGGTGTCGTAGCGCTGCTGGTCGGTGGTGATGAAGAGGATCTTGCGGCCCATCAGTGGGGTCCTTTCGGGTGGGTCACGCGGTTTGCTCCACACCTATTCGCTCCACGCCCAGGAGTGCGGGCAGACGGGCGAGACCGGCCCGGGCGGCTCCGCTGATGACCAGCGCCAGTACGGCCGGCTCAGCATCGACGCTGTACACGGTCAGGCAGGTTCCGTCCCCGAGATCATGTACGTCGATGGTGCTCAGGTGCTCGACGAAGACTGGCGCGGTGATCCGGTACTGGAACCGTCGAAGGCTGTTGTCGACGGTGAGGATCAACTCCGGCATGGGTAGGCCGGAGCGGGTCTGGACGGTGCGCAGGTCGCCCTCGACCACACACGAAACGACGCCCTCCCACCAGTCGGGGAGGCGCTCGGGGGCACCCACGACTTCCCACGCGGCGTCCGGCGGACAGGCGAGGCGGACGGCGCAGCGCATGCTGCCACGGCGGGCGGTCATCGGGATCCCCCGGGAGCGAGCAGGAGCGTCAAAGCCGATCCGACGACCGACTTCGCCTTGGCGATCGGGAACCCGCGGTCGGTGGTCAGCAGTTGGTAGGACTCGTAGGTCGCCAGCACGTCTGCGGCGGCGAGCGCCCACTCGGCCCGGTCGTCGCCCATAGCGGCCAATTCGATGGCGAACAGCGCTCGGATCTGGGACCGCAGGAAACGGCGGGACTCGATCAGGGTCTCGGCGAGCCTCGGGTGGAACGGGGCCCGCAGCCGGGTCACGTGGGCCGCCTGCCCGACCGCCTCGAACAGCCGGAACCGCTGGTCGATCAGGCATTGCACCCGGACAGCGAAGTCAGCGCCTGGTCCGACGTCGAGATGGACGAGCGGGAGCGCCCGGGCCAGTTGGCGCGACACCGCCTCCCCGGCGAGGTCGTCCGTGTCCTCGAAGTAACGGAAAAGGGACCTCGGAGAGATCCCGGCACGTTCTGCGATCTCGTCGGTGCTCGGTCGGAGGTTCCCTTCGCCGTACAGGTCGAGGAGCGCATCGACCACCGCCTCACGGTTGAGAGCCCGCCGTATTCGGCGTCCGTCGGTCTCCGGTGGCGCTCCGTCGTCGGCAGTGGTCCACCGGTCGTCGAGGTCGGTCACCGGGCCCCGTCGGCCCCGAGGTCCGGGCCGTGGTCCATCGGGAGGACGTGATCGAAGCAATCGAGGTCAGCCCTGTCGAGGTCGGCCATGGAACGGGGAATCTGCACGGGACCTCGCTTCACTCGGGTGCTCCCCATCGGCCCAGCTCCAGGCCGACCGGCCCCTTCGGCGGGACCGGTGGGCGCCGGCCTCTGCTCGGACTCGGACCGAACCGGTGCCGGGAGGTCACGATAACAGTTGACAGTATCTCTGACAAGTGTTTACATGACCGGTCAGGGCCCGGGATTCGGGCGCTCGGGAGGGAGCCGCCGTGTCAGAGGATCCGGGCGCGGAAGCCATCGTTGCGGGCGGAATGGGCGACCTGATCCTCGACTCACTGCGACGGCGGATGCACGCGATGTTTTCGCTCTACTACGACGCGGTGACGACGATGGACCTCGATCAGGTGAACCACTTCGAGCGCGAGGGCGTCCTCCCGATCGCATTCAGCCTGTTCCACATCGTCAACATGATCGACGCATCGTTCCTGCTGATGACCGGCACCCCGCCGGTGTGGGACGAGTCGTGGGAGGCACGGGTCCATCCGGCCATCGCCGACCATGGCAAGCACCGAACGGTCGAGGAGATGGTTCATCAGCGGATCGGTGACTACGGGGAGTTCCAGGAGTACATGCACACGGTCTTCGACCGGGTGGAGGCGTGGCTGGCCGGACTGGACCCGATGGAGTTGACCAGGTTGGTGATCGCCCGTCCCTTTCCCGAACAGGTTGCCAGCACGTACAGCGCCCGGGTGGCCGGACCCGAGGGGATCACCCTGCTCGACGCCACTGAGTGCTGGATCTACCAGCACGGGCTGCGCCACATGGGGGAGATCGAGCTCTCCCGGGGCCTCGTCGGCCTCGGCGGAATGACCTCCTAGCGATGACCTCCTGGTACGGTCGGTCCGGGAGGGTGCTCACACATTCCTCACATTCTCTTCACGGATCGAACACCCCGTCTGTCGATGGTGGCCCAAACGTCGGACCGACCGGCGTCGAGTGGAAGGTGGTAGGGGCATGGGACGCACGCGACACACACTCAGGGCGATGATCATCGGCGTGGCGGCCGCCGGGACAGTCGTAGTCGGGATCGCCGGCACGGCCGGCGCGGTGGCACCGGTGACCGGTGCCGCATCCCACTCTGCCCGCGCCGACCGCTTCAACTGTGCCCGCGCACCTCGGGCCCTGGCCCGTATCCAGCGAATTGAGGCGAACATCACCGCAGGCCTACCCAAGCTGCATCGGGCCGAGGCACGGGCCAAGGCCGCCGGCAACACGCAACGGGTGGCCCGCATCCAGAAGCGGATCAGCCGACTCGACAGCCCGGCGGTGAAGTCCCGGCTGGACAGGCAGACCGCCAGGATCAACGCCAGGTGCAGCGTCCCGACACCGGCGACGGGATCCACGACGCCCACTACCGCGCCGGGCACGTGATCGGGCCGCGGCGGCCGGCGATCCCGATCACGCCCTGAACGGTCCTTCCCGACCACTGCCGACCGCATCTGCCCAAGGCGGGGGAACCTGACGGTTGCGCCCAGGTCCGAAGCCCGATCTACCCGAACGGAAGGCCGTCCACCAGCGAGTGGGCCAGTCGGGCGAGTGCCGCCGCCAGCTCGGGCGAGGGACCGGCGAGGGCCGCGGTAGTCGCCTGGTCGGCATAGCCGCGGGCGACCCGCACCGATTCGGCGATCGCACCGGAACCGGCCACGATCGCCCGTGCCTTCTCCTGCTCGGGGACGCCCAACGGTTGCCCCAGCAGATCACGGAGCTCGGGACCGTGGACCGGATCGGCCAGGGTCAGGAGCACCGGGAGTGTGTAAATGCCCTCGGCGAGATCCTGGCCCGCCGGCTTGCCCAGGTCGGCCTCGTTGCCGATGACGTCGAGAATGTCGTCACGCACCTGGAAGATCATCCCGAAACAGCGTCCGAAGTCGGTGAAGGTCTCCACTTCGGAACGGTCGAGTCCTCCGGTGAGCGCCCCGATCCGGCACGACGTGGCCATCAGCGACGCCGTCTTGCCGGCGATGGCGGTCGAATAGTCGGCCTGGGTGCGGTCCACCCGGAACGCGGCCCGGACCTCGTCGACCTGTCCCCGGCAGAGCTCGCCCAGGGTGGCGGCCAGCAGGGCGGCGATCTCGACGCCGAGACCGGCGGCGATCTCGGCGGAACGGGCCAGCAGGAAGTCGCCGGCCACGATGGCTACCAGGTTCCCGAAACGGGAGTTGACGCTCTCGACGTTGCGACGCATCGTCGCCTCGTCCATGACGTCGTCGTGGTAGAGCGAGGCCAGGTGCACCAACTCGACGGCCACCGCTCCGAGGAGGTCCTCCTGTGAGGCACCCCGCGAGCCAGAAGTGGCTGTGGCCAGCGCCAGGACGGGCCGCAGCCGCTTGCCGCCGGCGGCCAACAGATGGGTGGTCACCTCGTCCAGGAAGGCGTCCCCGGTCACGACGGACTCCACGAGCAGGGGCTCGAGGAGTGTCAACTGATCTTCGAGTGAGGGGAGTCCCAGGATGTCGACGACGTTCACTGGCTACAGACGATAGGGCAGACTGCCGATGGGTGGTACATGGCTCCCGGCTTCCGGGACTGCGGGTGCGGGTGTACCTGGCACCTGTAGACTTGGGTTTCAGTTACTGACCGCGGATGGAGGCGGTGGAGTGTTCGAACGATTCACAGACCGAGCTCGACGAGTCCTGGTGTTGGCACAGGAGGAGGCGCGCCTGCTCAACCACAGTTTCATCGGCACCGAGCACATCCTCCTGGGTCTGATCCACGAGGGTGAAGGGGTCGCGGCCAAGGCGCTCGAGTCTCTGGGGGTATCCCTGGAGGCCGTGCGTGAGAAGGTCGAGGAGACGATCGGTCTGGCCGGTACGGCACCGACCGGCTCACCGCCGTTCACACCCCGGGCCAAGAAGGTGCTGGAGCTATCTCTGCGAGAGGCGCTCCAGCTCGGCCACAGCTATATCGGCACGGAGCACATGCTGCTCGGGCTGGTGCGTGAGGGCGAAGGCGTCGCCGCCCAGGTCCTGCAGAGCCTCGGCGCCGATCTGCCCCGCGTCCGCCAGCAGGTCATCCAGCTGCTCTCCGGCTACCAGGGCAAGGAGGCCGTCGGTGGCGGCCAGCCCGGTAGCCAGCAGGCCGATGCCCCGACCGGTTCCGCCGTGCTCGACCAGTTCGGCCGCAACCTCACAGCGTTGGCCCGTGACCACAAGCTCGACCCGGTGATCGGGCGCGAGAAAGAGATCGAACGGGTCATGCAGGTGCTGTCGCGGCGCACCAAGAACAACCCGGTCCTCATCGGTGAGCCCGGTGTCGGCAAGACCGCCATCGTCGAAGGACTGGCCCAGCGCATCGTGGCCGACGAGGTTCCTGAGACGCTCACCGGAAAACAGCTCTACACCCTCGATCTGGGGGCCCTGGTGGCCGGAAGCCGCTATCGCGGCGACTTCGAGGAGCGGTTGAAGAAGGTACTGAAGGAGATCCGGACCCGGGGCGACATCGTCCTGTTCATCGACGAGCTCCACACGTTGGTGGGAGCCGGCGCCGCCGAGGGTGCGATCGATGCCGCATCGATCCTGAAGCCGATGTTGGCCCGGGGTGAGCTGCAGACGATCGGTGCGACCACCATCGACGAGTACCGCAAGCACCTGGAGAAGGACGCCGCTCTCGAGCGCCGGTTCCAGCCGATCAAGGTGGAGCAGCCGAATGTGGCGCTGACCATCGAGATTCTCAAGGGCCTCCGCGACCGGTACGAGTCCCACCACGCCGTCACCATCACCGACCAGGCTCTGGTGGCCGCGGCCAACCTGGCCGACCGGTACCTGGCCGACCGGTATCTGCCGGACAAGGCGATCGACCTCATCGACGAGGCCGGGAGCCGTCTGCGAATCCGTCGGATGACCACTCCCCCGGCCTACAAGAAGCTGGAAGAGGAGATCACCCGGCTGCGGGCCGACAAGGAGACCGCAATCGAGAAGCAGGCCTTTGACCAGGCCAAGAAGCTGGCTGAGCAGGAGAAGGACCGCCTGGATGCCAAAGAGGCCATGGAGGCCGAGTGGCGCGCCGAAGGAGTCGACCTGTTCGACGTCGTCGACGAGGAGGTCATCGCCGAGGTGCTGGCCAACTGGACCGGCATCCCTGTCTATCGCCTCACCGAGGAGGAGACGGCGAAGCTGCTCAGGATGGAGGACGAACTCCACAAGCGGGTGATCGGCCAAGAGCCGGCCATCGCCGCACTCGCCCGGTCGATCCGACGTACGCGTGCCGGACTCAAGGATCCCAAACGTCCGAGTGGCTCGTTCATCTTCCTGGGGCCGACCGGCGTGGGAAAGACCGAGTTGGCCAAGACGCTGGCCGAATTCCTGTTCGACGACGAGGATGCGCTGATCCAACTCGACATGTCCGAGTACATGGAGAAGCACACCGTGAGCCGGCTCGTCGGTTCACCTCCCGGATACGTCGGGTACGAGGAGGGCGGACAGCTCACCGAGGCCGTTCGCCGCAAGCCGTTCTCCGTCGTGCTCTTCGACGAAGTGGAGAAGGCCCACGCCGACGTGTTCAACACGCTGCTCCAGATCCTGGAGGATGGTCGCCTGACCGACGCTCAGGGTCGGTCGGTCGACTTCAAGAACACGGTGTTGATCATGACGTCGAACCTCGGTACCGCAGACCTCCGCAAGTCGTCCGTCGGCTTCGCCCAGTCGTCAGGAGCCGTGACCTACGAGCGGATGAAGACCAAGGTCAACGAAGCGCTGAAGGCGCACTTCCGGCCCGAGTTCCTCAACCGGATCGACGAGGTCGTGGTGTTCCACGAGCTGTCCAAGCTCGAGGTGATCGAGATCGTGGATCTCATGATCCAGCGGGTCTCCAATCAGCTCGAACTGCAGGGGCTGAGCCTGGCATTGACACCCGAGGCCAAGACGCTGTTGGCTGACCGGGGCTATGACCCACAGCTGGGTGCCCGGCCGCTTCGCCGAGCCATTCAGCAGATGATCGAGGACCCACTGTCCGAGCGCATCCTGTGGAAGGAGTTCCGGGTCGGCCAGACGATCATCGTCGATGTCGAGACCATCACGCCGGAGGCTGCCGAGGCCTACGACGTGAAGGGGGCACCGCCCCTGGTGGCCGGAGAGATGCAGCTGACCTTTACGGCGATCGAGGGCCTGGAGCCGCCGCCGGTTGCGCTGGCCGGAGCCGACTCCGCCGCCGACTGACCATCCGGGAGCGGCGGGTTCCGCCACCCGATTGGGACTGACCGACGCCCCGCCCGACCGGTGGGGCGTCGGCGCGAGTGGGCTCGCGCACCACCGGATCGGCGACCGGAACGGTCGGAGGGACCGTCTCCGGCCGTATGGGCCGGACACCGGCCTGCCACCCGAACCCTCCCATCGACGCCTGGCCACCGGCCCGAACCAGCGAAATTCGGGTAATTCGGCCCTGATCTCACGGGGGACAGCCGCGGTTGACTGGACCAGTCGGGATCATTGCCCCTCCAGGACCCCCTGTGCCTGGCTCGGCGGACCCTGCACCCGACCGACCTTCCCCCGGGCCGGGTCGGGCAACGCAGCCGCCCCCCCGTTCAGCGGGGGGGCGGTGCGCGTAACGGGATCGCACGGAGTGGCACACCCGTTCCCTACCATCGGGGTGATGGCAAAGACGGCCAAGCGCCACCGCTGTATCGACTGCGGCTCGACCACCGTCCGGTGGGCGGGCCGCTGCCCCACGTGCGGAGAGTGGAACACCCTGGTGGAGGAGTCGGCCCTCGATCCCCTGGTGCGCGCCGTTGACGAGCTCGACCTGTCGCGCATGCCCGTACCCCTCTCCACCGTTGACCTGTCCGAGGCCGCCGCCGTGCCGACGGGGGTCGAGGAGTTCGACCGGGTCCTGTCGGGGGGGCTCGTGCCGGGCTCGGTCACGCTGCTCGGTGGTGAGCCCGGCATCGGCAAGTCGACACTCCTTCTCCAGGTCCTGGCCGCCCGGGCCGGGGCAGGTCACCGGGTTCTGCTCGTCTCGGCCGAGGAGTCCGCCCACCAGGTGCGGCTGCGGGCTGAGCGCCTGGGACCTGTCCCGCCCGGACTGCTGGTGTTGTCGGCCACCGACGTGGGCCAGGTGATCGGTGCGGTGGTGGAGTGTGAACCTGATCTTTTGGTCATCGACTCGATCCAGGCCGTCGCCATCGGGCCGGCGACTCCCGGCGAACGACGTGCCACCGGTGTCCCCGGCTCGATCGGCCAGGTCCGCGAGTGCGCCGACCAACTGGTGGGACTGGCCAAGACCCGTCAGATCGCCACGGTCCTGGTCGGCCATGTAACCAAAGACGGGGCGTTGGCCGGTCCACGCGCCCTCGAGCACATGGTGGACACGGTGCTGAGTTTCGAAGGTGACCGGCACCATGCCCTGCGGCTCCTGCTGGCGGTCAAGCACCGCTTCGGCCCGACAGGCGAGCTCGGCCTCTTCGAAATGGGCGAACAGGGGCTCAACCGGGTGGACGACCCTGGCCGCCTGCTGCTGGGGGACCGTCTGACCGGCGTTCCCGGTGGGGTGGTTCTGCCGGCACTGCAGGGTCGGCGCACCCTGATGGTCGAGCTGCAGGCCCTGGTGGCGCCGATGAGCCAGGCCCAGCCGAAGCGTTCCGTCGTCGGTCTCGACAGCGGCCGGCTGGTCATGACCTTGGCCGTCCTGGCCCGGCACGCGGGCCTTCCCATGCACGCCGTCGACGTGTTCGCCTCCGTCGCCGGGGGCATCCGGGTCACCGAGCCGGCCGCTGACCTGGCCGTGGCCCTGGCCGTGGCCTCGGCCTCGACCGGTGTGGCTCTGCCATCCGACCTGGCCGCCGTCGGTGAGGTCGGCCTGGCCGGCGAGATCCGCCAGGTGACCAACCTCCCGCGGCGCCTCGAGGAGGCGGTCCGGCTCGGATTCGGTCGGGTGGTGGTTCCCGCGTCGGCACCGACCGGTCCCGTCGGTGTCGAACTGATCAGGGTCGACACCGTGGCCGAGGCGGTCGGTCGTTTCGGCTGCCTCGACGCCCCGGCCCGCTGACCGCACCCCGGGTGCGCCGACGCGGCGACGAGTACGATCCCCGTGTGACCTCGCGCCAGCATGCGGCCATGAGTGACGCCCTGGCGATGGTGGCACCGGGCACCCCCCTGCGCGACGGGCTCGACCGGATACTGCGGGCCAAGCGGGGGGGTTTGGTGGTCGTCGGCGATGGGCCCGAGGTGTTGTCGATCTGTTCGGGCGGCTTCCTGCTCGACTCCGAGTTCAGTCCCCAGCGCCTGTCCGAGCTGGCCAAGATGGACGGGGCGATCATCATCGCCGCCAACGCGTCGAGGATCGCACGGGCCAATGTGCACCTGATGCCGGACCCGACGATCCACACCACCGAGACCGGGACGCGGCACCGCACGGCGGAGCGGGTGGCCCGCTCGATCGATGTCCCGGTCCTGTCGGTGTCGGCGGCCATGTCGGTGATCGCCGTCTACCGCAACAACGACAAGCACACCATCCAACCCACCGGATGGCTGCACGACCGGACCGACCAGGCGCTCGCCACCATGCAGCGCTTCCGGAGCCGGTTCGATGTCGCCCTCGGTAACCTGTCGATTCTCGAACTCGAGGACACGGTGTCGGTAGGCGACGTGGTCGGGGTGATCCAGGCGGCCGAGATGGTGCTCCGTATCGCCGAGGAGGTGGACGGCTATCTGGTCGAACTCGGCGAAGACGGGCGCCTGGTCGGCCTCCAGTCGGTCGAACTGGTGGACGGTGTGGCCCGGGCGCTGATCCTGATCGTGCGCGACTACTGCGCGATGACACCGGCCGAGTCGGCTGCCTGGGCGACAACCGTCGACGTTGTCGTAGACGAACTTGCCGCCCTGTCATCGGACGGGCTGCGCGATCCCAACAGGGTGGCGGCCATCCTCCGCCTGCACGGGGCGTTCAACGACGCGGAGTCCGGCGTCGAGCCGCGGGGCTATCGGCTCCTCCACCACCTGCCGAGGTTCTCCGACACGATCATCGAGCGGATTGTCGACCGCTTCGTCAATCTCCAGCAGATCATGCGGGCCTCCATCGCCGAGCTCGAGCAAGTGGAAGGCGTGGGTCAGACCCGGGCCCACTTGGTGAAGGACGGCCTGGCCCGACTGGCCGAGGCAAGCATCTTCGAGCGGTACCAGTAGAAGCGCGGACGTACGACCGACGGTTGACGAACGGCCGGACGGATGTGGGATGACGCCCGGGGCCGGTGTGGGGACCCACCCGGCAGCTGGTAGAATGGAGTCCTTCCCCACTAGACCGGATGTCGCTCACGCGCCCCGGTTCCGCACCGCAACGCCAGGAGGAACGGTGTTCGACATCGGTGACAAGGTCGTCTATCCGCACCATGGCGCGGCAGTAGTCGAACGACGAGAGACCAAAGAGGCGTTCGGCAAGAAGCAGGAGTACCTCGTGCTCCGGCTCGCCTATGGCGATCTCACGTTGATGGTGCCGGCCGACAATACGGAGGGTGTCGGCCTGCGCGAGGTCATCAACGACGAGGAGGTCGAGGAGGTGTTCGCCGTGCTTCGCAAGAAGGAGGCACGGATGCCGACCAACTGGTCGCGCCGCTACAAGAACCACTCGGAGAAGCTTCGCTCAGGCGATATCTACCAGGTGGCCGAAGTGGTCCGAAACCTCTCGATCCGCGACAAGGACAAGGGACTGTCGGCCGGTGAGAAGCGCATGCTCAGCCGGGCTCGCCAGATCCTGGTGTCCGAGCTGACGTTCGCGCTCGGCGTCGACGAGGAGACCGCCGAGGTCCGCCTCAACGAGGCGCTGCCCTGAGCCGAACGGGGCCCGTCTGGGCCATCGTTGTCGCCGGCGGTTCGGGCCACCGGTTCGGCGGCCTCAAGCAGTTCCTCCCTCTGGCCGGGACCCCGGTCGTCGCCTGGTCGGTCCGTGCCGCCCGCTCCGTGGCCGACGGTGTGGTCCTCGTGGTGCCCATGGCCACCGACACCGGCGAGGGGCTCCCCAGACCCGGCAGCACCGGGGATGCCGCGTTGGGCGCCACGCTGGTGGTGGCGGGGGGAGCCACCCGGGCCCGATCGGTCCGTGCCGGACTTGACGCAGTGCCGGAGGACGCGGCCATCGTCGTCGTGCACGATGCCGTCCGCCCTCTGGCCTCGGCCGAGCTGTTCGGGGCCGTGGTCGACGCAGTGCGGACAGGGGGGATGGACGGGGCAGTGCCCGTCATCCCGGTGGCCGACACCCTGAAGCGGGTGGTCGGAAACCGGGTGGTGGACACGGTCGACCGCAATGACCTGGTCGCCATCCAGACACCGCAGGCATTCGCAGCGGACGCCCTGCGCGCCGCACACCGGGGTGGGGGAGAAGCCACCGACGACGCCGGTCTCCTCGAAGCGGCCGGACTGACCGTCGGGACGGTCCCGGGCGATCCCCGCAACCTGAAACTCACCCGTCCGGAGGATCTGGCCTTGGCCGAGGCACTCTTGAGTGAGGCGGCCCGGTGAGCAGTCCTTCGACAGGTGGGTCGCCCGAACTGCGGATCGGTCAGGGAATCGACGTCCATCCCTTCGCCGACGACCCGGCCCGGCCGCTGGTGCTCGGGGGCGTGTTGATCAGTGGAGACGGCGTGCGCGGCTTGGCGGGACACAGCGACGCCGACGCCGTCACCCACGCCATCGCCGACGCCGTGCTCGGGGCGGCCGGACTCGGAGACCTCGGGCGCCACATGCCCGACACCGACCCGCAGTGGGCCGGAGCCGACTCGATCGGGATCCTCCGACGGGTGGTGGCACTAGCCGTCGACGCCGGGTGGATGCCGGTCAACGCCGACTGCACCGTGGTGGCCGAGCAACCCCGGCTGGCTGATCACGTGCCCGACATGGCTGCTCGACTGGGCGATGCCCTGGGCGCGCCGGTCAATGTGAAGGCGACCCGGGCCGAGGGCCTCGGTGCCCTGGGCCGGGCCGAGGGGATCGCCTGTACCGCCGTGGTCCTGCTGACGGCTTCGCCCGTCGGGCCGACCTCTGCAGACGGGGGCGTGCGGTGAGCCCGGCGCCGCCGGGTCGGGGGCGCGGCAAGGGCTCACGGACGCCTGCCCCCAAGGGAGGAGCCCGCGGTGGACCGTCGCCCAAGGGGCGCGAGGCCAAGGCCGCGTGGATGAAGGCGAAGGACGCCAAGTCTGGACGGGGAACAGGTACCGGTGGGGTGGCCCGATCGCCGGTCAACGACCGGGGCCGCGGACCCGGGGGCCGCGACGTCCCGGTTCGGCGCGGCCCGAAGCATGAGGGCCTCGGTGGGGATCAGGTCGAGGGGAGACAAGCGGTCCGGGAGCTGCTGAGTGCCGGTCGCAGACCGGTGGCCACACTGCTATTGGCCGAGGGCATGGATGCCGCCGAGATCCTCGATGACATCGAGGCGCTCGCCGCCAAGCGGCGGGTCAAGGTCGACTATGTGTCTCGCAAGCGGATCGACGCCGCAGCCCGGACCGACGGTTCTCAGGGGGTGGTGGCCCTGGCCAAGCCGATCCAGGACACCCCGTTGGAAGACCTGTGTCAGCCGACCAAGCGGGGTCGACTGCCGTTCCTGCTCGTCCTCGACGGGATCACCGATCCCCACAATCTCGGGGCGGTGCTCCGCAGCGCCGAGTGCGCCGGGGTCACCGGCATCGTCCTGCCCCGCCACCGGTCGGCCCATCTGTCGCCGACCGTGGCCAAGGTGGCGGCCGGGGCGATCGAGTACCTCCCGATGGCACTGGTGGCCGGGATACCGACGGCCATCCAGCAGCTGTCCGGCCTCGGGGTGGTCACGGTGGGACTGGTCGGTGAAGCCCCGAAGCCGCTCTACCGCCTGGCCCTGGGTGACCAACCGGTGGCCCTGGTGTTGGGATCGGAGGGCTCCGGCCTGGCCGCACTCACCCGTCGGCGCTGCGATGAACTGGCGGCCATTCCCCAGCGCGGGACACTGTCGTCCCTGAACGTGGCTACGGCCGGTGCCATAGCCTGCTTCGATGTGGCCCGTCAGCGGATGGCCGCCGGGAACTGACAGGGTGACCGGCGGGTCGACCGGTCACCGGGTCAGATCTCGTCGACCGAAACGCCCTTCCAGAATGCCACCCGGTCGGTGATCTCCTTGGCCGCGTCCTTCGGCTCCGGGTAGAACCAGGCGGCGTCGACATTCCGGTTCCCGTCCACCACGACCGTGCGATAGCTGGCCGTGCCCTTCCACGGGCATACCGTCCTGGTGTCGCTCGGCTCGAAGTACTCAGCCCGCACATCGGCCTCCGGAAAGTAGTGGTTCCCCTCCACGACGACGGTGGCGTCGCTTTCGGCCAGTACCGTCCCGTTCCAAATCGCTCTCATGCTCATGCCATGGACAACGCCGTGATGAGGGTCGGTGTTCCCGCACTTCCTGATCCGGAGCATCGCCCGCCGGAGCATGCCGGTGGTGATCCGATCATCGGAGCACCGCCAAGGTCATGAGGAACTCGTCGCCGGGTGAGGCCCAGGACGCCTCGATTGCCAGGCCGCAGGCCTCGAGCTCGGCGTACAGCTCCTCCGGCGAGAACTTCGTGCTGATCTCGGTCAGCATCTCCTCGCCGGCGGCGAAGGACACCTCGAAGCCGAGGTCAGCGACGTGAATCCGGCAGTCGTCATCGGAACGGAGCCACATCTCGATCCGGTGCTCGGCCTCGTTCCACCGGGCCACGTGGGTGAACCGGTCGGGAGCGAAGTCGGCACCCAGGTCACGGTTGAGGACGTGGAGCACGTTGCGGTTGAACTCGGCGGTGACTCCGGCCGAGTCGTCATAGGCGGCGATCAGCCGGTCCCGGTCCTTCACCAGGTCGGTGCCCAGGAGGAAACGATCACCAGGGCGCATCATCTTCACCAGTCCACCCAGGAAGTCGGCCCGCCGCGCCGGATCGAAGTTGCCGATCGTGCCGCCCAGGAAGGCGATCAGACGCCGCCTGCCGGCATCCAGTTCGTCCAGGTGATGGTGGAAGTCGCCGACCACGGCCCGTACGGCCAGGCCGGGGTACTCCTCGGACAACGAGGCTGCTGCCTCCCACAGGGTCGTGTCACTCACGTCCAGGGGCAGGAATGTCCCGAGGCGGCCGCAGGACTGCATGGCGTCGAGCAGCACCCGCGACTTGTCGCACGTCCCGGCGCCCAACTCGACCAGTACGTCGGCCCCGGCGGACTCGACCATGTCTTTGGCGTGGGCCTCCAGGATGGAGCGCTCCGCCCGGGTCGGGTAGTACTCCGGAAGCCGGGTGATCTCGTCGAAGAGACGGCTGCCCCGGTCGTCGTAGAAGTAGACCGGTGGGAGCACCTTGGGCGACGAGGTCAGCCCGGTGCGCACATCGGACTCCATGGCGGCCCGAAGGTCAGCCGGGGTCAGGTGTACCTCGATTGTCGGTTGGATGACAGCGTCCATGGGCTCCGTTGGGTCGTCGTGGGACCGGGTATACGTCCCGGATAGGGCGTCAGGTGTTACGGGCGAGGCGTAGCCCGGCCACAGCCCAGCGGGCGGCAGGGGGAAAGAAGTTCCGGTAGGTGGCCCGGACGTGGCCGGGTGGAGTCGCCCACGAGCCGCCACGGAGCACGTACTGGTTGACCATGAACTTGCCGTTGTACTCGCCCACCGCACCTCCGGCCGGGGCGAAGCCGGGGTAGGGGCTGTAGGCCGATGAGGTCCACTGCCAGACGTCGCCGAACGGGGGCGATGCGCTGCCGGTCAACTGGCGGGGCTGGAGCATGTCGGTGTCGAGGAGGTGGCCGATGGAATCGGTTGTGGCCATGCGGGCGAATGTCGCCACCTCCCACTCCGACTCGGTCGGCAGGCGTGACCCGGCCCAGCGTGCATAGGCGTCGGCCTCGAAGTAGCTGACATGGGACACGGGCCGTGACGAGTCCACCAGGCCGTCGCCGGCCAGGGTGAACTCGTGCCACCCGCCGTCGCGCAGGCCCCAGTAGAGCGGAGCCTCCCAGGCAGTGGCTGTCACCGCAGCCCAACCGTCGGACAGCCACAACTCTGGTCGCCGGTAGCCGCCGTCGTCCATGAACTCGAGCCATTCGCCGCAGGTGACCGGACGATCGGCGAGCACGAACGGCTCCAGATGGACCTGATGGCGGGGGAATTCGTTGTCGAAGCCGAATCCGTCCCCGGCGTGGCCCACCGAAGCGATGCCGCCGGGATGCTCGGTCCACGTCGCCGGTACGGCCCGGCCCGGCGGCTCCGGCTCGCGTGGGGCGTAGACGGGGAGCATCGGGTTGCACGACAGGACATGCTTGATGTCCATCAGCAGCAGTTCCTGATGTTGCTGCTCGTGTTGGATCCCGAGTTCCACCAGGAGGGTCGTCGCCGGATCGGGTCCCAGGTCGATCAGTTCGGCCATGGCATCGTCCACGTGGCGCCGGTAGTCGGCGATCTCCACGATGCCGGGTCGGGACACGAGGCCGCGGTCGGCACGCGGATACCGGGGGCCCACCCCTTCGTAATAGGAGTTGAACAGGAATCCGAAGTCGGGGTGGAAGTCCCGGTATCCCGGGAGTGACGGTTTGAGTAGGAAGGTCTCGAAGAACCAGGACGTATGGGCCCGGTGCCACTTGGTGGGGCTCACGTCGGGCATCGACTGGACGGTCTGGTCCTCGGCCGACAAGCGGGAGGCGAGTACCTCGGTCAGGCGCCGGGTGGCGTGAAATCGCTCGGCCAGCATCTGATCGTCCACCGTCATCAGGAGGTCGGCCATCCCCGCTCCTTCCGGTTCGCCAGGGGACTGTTCGGCCGGGCACCGACGAACCGGTACTCAGCCACAGGTAGAACATACCCGGACGACGTCCAAATCATGCCACCGGGAGTCCACAAGGCCGGCGCAGGCCCTCCCGGCCCCCGGTCAGGGCTGCCCGGTCAGGACTGCAGCATCAGGGTTACAGGGTCACGGCTGGATGCTGTAGCCGATCCCGGGTGCGTTCTGGATCAACGTCCCTGATTCGTCGTGCAGCTTGTGCCGCAACCGGTGCACGTAGGTGCGCAGGTACTGCCCTTCCTGGCTGTAGCCGGTCCCCCACACCGCCGAGAGGATCATCTGGTGGGTGCAGGTCTTGCCGGCGTGCCGGGTCAGGAAGGCGAGCAACTCGAACTCCCGTGCCGTGAGTTCGACACGGGCACCCTCGAGTCGGGCCTCGTGATGCACGAGGTCGAGCTCGAGCGGACCCGCGGAAATGGTCGCCGGCTCGGACCCGGTGGAGTCGACGGTCCGGTGGCGGATGGCGGCGCGGATCCGGGCTTCGAGTTCGGCGATCCCGAACGGCTTGGTCACGTAGTCGTCAGCCCCGCCGTCGAGGGCGTCGACCTTGCGGTCCTCGGTATCGCTGGCCGAGAGGATGATGATCGGCACCTCGCTCCACTCACGGATCCGTTTGCACACGGTCAGGCCGTCGACGTCAGGAAGTCCGAGGTCCAGCACGATCACGTCCGGGGAGGTGAGTGCCGCCTGCGATATGCCCTGTTCGCCGTTCACGGCGCCCACGACGTCGTGGCCCCCGTTTCGCAGACTGACCCGGAGCGCCCTGAGGAGTGAAGGATCGTCGTCGATCACCAGTATTTTGGCCATGACCGCTACGCCCGCTCGGCGTCGCTCGCCGCTATCGGGAGTGTGAAGACGAACCGGGCGCCACCGCCAGGAGCGTCATCGACCCAGATGCGTTCACCGTGTGCCTCGACGAACGTCTTGGCGATGGTGAGGCCGAGTCCGGCCCGACCGCCGGTGTCGAAGCGCACAAACCGGTCGAACACCGCGTCACGTTCGGCCACTGGGACCCCCGGCCCCTGGTCGCTGATGCTGATCGCCACCCGACCGTCGACGCAGGCACCGGTGACCGAGATCACGCTCCCGGGCGGCGAGTGACGGTTGGCATTGTCCAGCAGGTTAGCCAGTACCTGTCCGATCAGGAGCCGGTCGACGTCGACGTCGGGCAGCCCGTCAGCGACGACCATATCGACCCGGTGATCGCCCAGCGCAGACCGGAGCGCGGTGACCGACTCGTCCAGGAGATCGAGAACGGCGACCGGGGAGCGCCGGACCTTCAGCTCGCCCGCGTCGATTCGGGTCATGTCCAGCAGGCTGGTGACCAGGCGGGTGAGGCGGTCGGTCTCCAGGTCGATCAGTTCGTAGAGCTCGCGGGTATCGGCGTCCGACAGCGGGGCGGGGGGATCCAGCAACATGGAGGATGCCACCTTCATGGTGGCGAGTGGCGTGCGCAGATCGTGCGAGACCGCTCCCATGAGCGCGTGGCGCAGGCGGTCGACCTCCTCCAGGAGGTCCGACCGGAGAGCCTGTTCGCGGAGCTGGGCCCGCTCCAGAGCGAGGGCGGCGTTGTTGGCGAACGTGCCCAGAAGGGCTCGATCGGTCGGGGTGGCGGGAAGACCCCTCAGGGCCAGGATGCCCACCGGACGACCAGCGGCTGTCAGCGCCACCGTGTGCATGCCGTCCGAGGCCCCACCTGATGTCCCCAGGCTGACCGGCACACCCGACTGGGGGTCAAGCTGGGCCAGCTCCTCCCGGGACAGCGACTCCCCGGCGGATGCGGCGATCATCAGCCGGTCGCCCTCGGGGACGAGCAGTGCCACCCCCGGTACTTCGAAGACGCTCCCCACCACCCCCACGATGGTCTTCAGCAGGTCCTCGACAGAGCGATCCTCCACCAGAAGGGCCGAAAGCTCGAAGAGCCGCTGGGTCTCCGCCGCCCGACGGTTGGACTCCGAGCGCGCTGAGCGCAGATCGGCGACGACCCGGGCCACCAGCAGCATGACCACGGCGTAGACAATCAGGGTCTCCCAGTTCTGTGGCGTCCCGACGCTGAGTCGGTAGTACGGCGGCAGGAACAGGAAGTCGTAGAAGAGGAAGCCGGCGGCGACGCCGACCACTCCGGCGAAAAAGCCTCCGATGATGACGGCGGCGATCACGGGCAGGACGAAGATGGTCGCCGCCGCGGCGACGCTCAGGTGCGGGCGCAGCGGCACCATGGCGGCGCCGAGGGCCGCGGCCAGCACGATGCCGGCGATCGCACCCACCAGGCCTCTGCGCACCCGGTCATTGTCCCACCGAATCCGCCCGGCGATCCGGGGAGCGACGACTGTTCACAACTTATTGATGCTTAACGGCCGATGTTCACAACCTGTTTACGACCGAGGCCGGATACTCGAGTCATGGCAGACTTCCTCGTAGTACTCGGATTCCTGGGGTTCGCCCTCGTGTGCCTCGGACTCATCTGGGCCTTGGACCGGGTATGACGCTCACCCAAGGCCTCCTCCTCGGCGTCGCCGTCCTGATGGTCCTGTACCTGGGCTACGCCATGTTCAAGCCCGAGAAGTTCTGAGATGGGCTACACCTGGACGATCATCGCCCTGGTTGTCGCGCTCGGCCTCACGTGGCGCTACCTGGGGTCGTACATGGCCGCCGTCTTCGACGGACGGGTGCATTTCCTCGGATGGGCGGAACGCCCGGTCTACCGTGCCCTTGGCACCAGCCCCGAGCAGGAGCAGAACTGGAAGCGCTACGCCGCCTCACTGGTCATCTTCTCGACGGTGGCGATGGCCCTGACCTACCTGATCATGCGTATCCAGGGGTCGCTGCCGCTGAACCCGCAGCACCAGACCGCCGTGCACCAGGCGCTGGGCTTCAACACGGCTGCCTCGTTCATGACCAACACAAATTGGCAGAACTACGGCGGCGAGTCGACCATGTCGTACTTCTCGCAGATCGGCGCTCTCACCTTCGAGCAGTTCGTCAGCCCGGCCATCGGTATCGCCGCGGCCATCGCCCTGGTGCGGGGGTTCTCCCGTCGCAACTCTCCGACCATCGGGAACTTCTGGGTCGACATCACCCGGGCCCTGCTCTACATCTTCTTCCCGATCGCCTTCGTGTTCGGGATCGTCATGGTGGGACAGGGCGCGGTGGAGACGTTGGCCGGGACGATCTCCATCCACGACGCCATCAACGGGGTCGCCCAGGCCATCGCCCGGGGTCCCATCGGCTCGATGGAGGCCATCAAGCAGCTGGGTAACAACGGTGGTGGGTTCCTCAACGCCAACTCGGCGACCGCCTTCGAGAATCCGACAGGCTTCACCAACTGGCTCGGCATGTACCTCCTGCTCGCCATTCCGTTCTCCCTCACCTACACCTTCGGCAAGATGGTCGGGAGCGTCCGCCACGGCGCCGCTCTGCTGGGGGCCATGGCCATCATCTTCGCCGTGTGGGTCGGCGGGGCCAGCTACGCCGAGCACGGCCAGAATCCGGCGGTAGTTGCGGCCGGGGTGCACTCGACCGTCGGGAACACCGAGGGCAAGGAGGTCCGATTCGGCGACACCTCCACCGCTCTGTTCGGTGTGGCGTCGACCAACACGTCGACCGGATCGGCGGACGCGTCCTACGACTCGTTCACCCCCATGGGCGGCTTCTGGCTGATGACCGGGATGATGCTCGGGGAGGTGACGCCGGGCGGCACCGGCAGTGGCATGTACACCATCCTCATCTACGCCATCATCGCCGTGTTCATCGGCGGCCTGATGATCGGGCGTACACCGGAGTATTTAGGCAAGAAGATCCAGGCGACCGAAATCAAACTCGCGGGTCTCGGGGCCCTGGTCATGCCGATCATCGTCCTGGTCTTCACCGCCATCGCCGTGTCGATCCATGCCGGCAGAGCGGGGCCGCTCAACGCCGGTCCCCACGGATTCTCCGAGATCCTCTACGCCCTCACCTCGCAGGGCAACAACAACGGTTCCGCATTCGGCGGTCTCACCGGGAACACCGACTTCTACAACATCATCGGTGGCATCGACATGCTGATCGGTAGGTACGGGATCATGATTCCCGCCATCGCCCTCGGCGGTGTGCTCGCCGCCAAGAACGTGGTGCCCGAGTCGCTCGGGACCTTCCGGACCGACAACGGCATGTTCGTCGGACTGACCATCGGCGTCATCGTGATCATCGGTGGCCTCACATTCTTCCCCGCCCTCGCGCTCGGCCCGATCGTCGAGCAGCTCAGCCACGGAAAGTTCTTCTGATGACCATCACCGCCACTCAACCCGATCCTCCGTCGCCCACCGAGGCCCATGGCGTAGCCCAGGCCAAGGGGCTGTTCGACGGCCCGATCCTCCGCCAGGCGCTCATCGAGTCGTTCAAGAAGCTCAACCCGGCCCAGGAGATCCGCAACCCGGTCATGTTCGTCGTCCTGGTGGGCACGGTGATCACCTTCATCGAGGCCATCACCCACCCGAGCACCTTCACCTGGTCGATCACCATCTGGCTGTTCCTGACTGTGATCTTCGCCAATTTCGCTGAAGGCATGGCCGAAGGCCGGGGCAAGGCCCAGGCCGACACGCTGCGACGCATGCGTTCCGAGACCGAGGCCCGTCGGCTGCTGCCGGACGGGACCGAGGAGCTGGTGCCGGCGGCGTCACTGGTCAAGGGCGACCGGGTCGTCTGTGAAGCGGGCGACGCCATACCTTCCGACGGCGACATCATCGAGGGCATCGCCTCGGTCGACGAGTCGGCCATCACCGGCGAGTCGGCCCCGGTCATCCGCGAGTCGGGGGGAGACCGCTCGGCTGTCACCGGTGGCACCAAGGTCCTGTCCGACCGGATCGTGGTTCAGATCACCGCGGAGCGGGGCCAGACCTTCCTCGACCGGATGATCACACTGGTGGAGGGAGCCAACCGCCAGAAGACGCCGAACGAGATTGCGCTGACCATCCTGCTGGCCGTCCTCACCATTGTCTTCCTCCCCGTAGTGGTGACGCTTCAGGCGTTCGGCCACTACTCCGGTGCGACGGTTTCGGTCGTCATCCTCATCTCGCTGCTGGTGTGCCTGATTCCCACCACCATCGGGGCCCTCTTGTCGGCCATCGGCATCGCCGGCATGGACCGCCTCGTCCAGCGCAACGTGCTGGCCATGAGCGGACGGGCTGTGGAGGCCGCGGGTGACGTGCAGACCCTTCTGCTGGACAAGACCGGCACCATCACCCTCGGCAATCGCATGGCATCCGACTTCTTCCCGGTCAGCGGCCACACGGAACAGGACGTGGCCGACGTGGCCCAGCTGGCCTCGCTGGCCGACGAGACGCCCGAGGGCCGCTCCATCGTGGTCCTGGCCAAGGAGCGCTTCAACATCAGAGAGCGCCAGCTCGAGGGTGACCATGAGTTCGTCCCCTTCACCGCCCAGACCCGCATGTCCGGCCTCGACATCGGCGCCCGCCAGATCCGAAAAGGTGCCGCCGACTCGGTCAAGCGCTGGGTGGTCGAGCAGGGTGGCACGGTACCTTCCGACCTGGACGAGATCGTCGAGAGGGTCTCGCGTGCCGGGTCGACGCCACTCGCCGTCGCTGACGGCCCCAACATCCTTGGGGTCATCGAGCTGAAGGACGTGGTGAAGCAGGGCATCAAGGAGAAGTTCGACGAGATGCGCCAGATGGGCATCCGGACCGTCATGATCACCGGGGACAATCCGTTGACGGCCGCCGCCATCGCCCAGGAAGCCGGTGTCGACGACTTCCTGGCCGAGGCCACCCCCGAGGCGAAGATGGCCCTCATCAAGGCCGAGCAGGAGGGCGGCAAGCTGGTCGCCATGACTGGGGACGGGACCAACGACGCCCCCGCATTGGCCCAGGCCGACGTCGGTGTGGCCATGAACACCGGGACCACGGCGGCCAAGGAGGCCGGCAACATGGTCGACCTCGACTCGAACCCGACCAAGCTCATCGACGTGGTGGAGATCGGCAAGCAGCTCCTGATCACCCGGGGGTCGCTCACCACCTTCTCGATCGCCAACGATGTCGCCAAGTACTTCGCCATCGTCCCCGCCCTGTTCATCGCCACGTACCCGCAGCTGGCCCCGCTCAACATCATGAAGCTGCACAGCCCGGAGAGCGCGGTGCTCTCCGCGGTCATCTTCAACGCCCTGGTGATCGTGGCCCTCATCCCCCTCGCCCTCCGCGGCGTCAAGTTCCGTCCGGCCAGCTCGCAGGCCATCCTGCGCCGCAATGTCTGGATCTACGGGGTGGGCGGAATCATCGTCCCCTTCATCGGCATCAAGATCATCGATCTGATCCTCGTCGCGCTGCACGCCTACTGATGGAGTCCATCTGATGCTCATCCACATCCGCCGAGGCGTCGTCCTCTCGCTCATCTTTCTGATCCTCACCTTCGCCTACACCTACCTCTCCACGGGGATCGACCAGGTGCTGTTCAAGCACCAGGCCAACGGGTCGATCACGGCGAATGGGTCCACCCTCATCGGGCAGGACTGGTCACAGACCAGGTGCCCCGGGCACCCGCTGGGCAGCTGCGTATTCCAGGGCCGCCCCGACAACCTCGGTCCATATGCCGGCTCGTTGAGCCCGGCTGCCGCCGGGGGGGACAACCCGCTCCAGGCCAACAACATCCCCGGCAAGCCGGGAGTACTGAATAGCGGAGAGTCCGGAGCCTCCAACCTCGGACCCCGCTCCAGCACTCTCTTGAGCAACACCCAGGCGCTGGTCGCCTATTGGCATACGCGGGGTGTCAACCCGACTCCGGACCTGGTCACCACCTCGGGCAGCGGGTACGACCCGGACATCAGCGCGGCGGACGCCACCGCTGAGATCCCCATGGTGTCCCGGGCCACCGGGCTTTCGGCTGCAACACTGCGGTCACTCATCGCCCGGGAGAACGGCAGCGCCCAGCTCGGATTCCTCGGCACCAGCTATATCAACGTGCTCCAACTGAACGAGGCTCTCGTAAAGCTTCGTTAGGCCCATCACTACGGGACAATGGGCTGGACACCTGCGTCTGGGGCAGGCCCCCTACGAGCCGGCGGTGGGAATTGAACCCACGACCTGACGATTACAAATCGTCTGCTCTGCCAACTGAGCTACACCGGCGTGGCCCCGTAGAAGTGAAGAGCCCGCCACAGTGTACGGTCCGCGCCCTGGGACAGGGGAGTGCTTGCTAATCCCCTGTGCGGGCGGCAGGCTGGCGGAAGTGGACGATCCCCCGGAGGCAGACGCACGGCGCCGCGCGCGTCATGGTCATCGGTTGCCCGTCGACCGGGCGGTCATCCTCCTCGGACTCTTCGTGCTCGCCACGGTGCTGCTCCTCGGCCAGATCCACCCGTCGACGCCAAGTGCCACCGGCTCGCCCGGTTCGAGCGCGACGACCACGACGACCACGAGGCCGGCCACGTCGACCACGACGACGACGACGGTCCCCGCCGTCAAGCCGAGCACGGTGCCGGTCCTGGTGGCCAACGCGTCGGGCCAGACGGGCGCCGCCGCCGCGTTCACCAGCAAACTCCAGGTCGCCGGGTGGGACATGCAAGCCCCGATAAACGCCACGGCCAACGTGACGACGTCGGCCGTCTACTACGTCGCCGGACAAAAGGAAGCAGCCGAAGAGATCGCCACCTCCCTCCACCTGCCGTCGTCCGCGGTCCTGCCCTACACCACGGCCGCTCCGGTGACTTCGATGGGTACCGCCGAGGTCCTCGTCGTCGTCGCCCCGGACCTGGCCGCCACCCTCAATACGACGGCCACGACCACGACCACGACCACGGCCACGGCGGCGTCCACGACGACGAGCACCTGAGCGACAGCCCAGGGCCGTCCGGATCATTGGACCCCGCCAGAAAAACGTCGCCGCCCGGATCACTGGGGCCTGTCGAGCTCCGACGCCTGGCGCCACTCCTCGCGGATCCGTCGGCCACCGCCATCGTCACCGACTTCGACGGCACGTTGGCACCCATCGTGGATGATCCGGCGTCCGCTCGGCCGCTCGACGGCGTCGCTCCGATGCTGGGTCGCCTGGCCGGTAGGTTCGCCACTGTCGCCGTGGTATCCGGACGTCCGGCGGCGTTCCTCTGGGATCGGCTAGGACAGCTGACCGCCAACGGAGCCGATGGCGCGAGAGGCGTGCAGCTGATCGGTCTCTACGGTATGGAATGGGTCGGGCCGGACGGGACCGTGCATCTCGACGAAGCCGCCGCTTCCTGGTTGCCGGCGGTCGAACGGGCCGGCGACCGGCTACGGACCGACGCCCCCGAGGGAGTCCTGGTCGAGCTGAAGGGTGCAGCCGTCACTGTCCACTGGCGCCGGGCGGCTGGAGCCGGAGGTTGGGTCCGGCGACGGGTCGCCGAGGTGGTGGGCCCGAGCGGCCTGGTGGCGTACCCCGGTCGACTGTCGGTCGAGCTGCGCCCACCACTCGACGTCGACAAGGGGACCGTGCTCCGCCGCCTGAGCGACGGCTGCCGGGCCGTGTGCTTCCTCGGCGACGACCTCGGCGACCTGCCGGCCTTCGCCGAACTCGGTCGATTGAGTACCGATGCCGGTCTGGCGACGGTGGGGGTGGCGGCGGTCGACTCGGAGACACCGGACGAGGTGGCCATGGCGGCCGATCTGGTGGTGGCGGGACCGGAGGGCGCGCTGGCGGTGCTGAAGGTTCTCGCTGGTGACGGGCCGGGAGGTCCGAGCTCGGGAGGTCCGAGCTAACGGGCGGCGGCGAGCTGGTCGTCCAGCCAGTCCGCCGGTCGGCGGCCGAGGATCAGCGGGCGCAGCTCGGCCGCCCGGGCCGCCCGTTCGTCAGGTCCCATCGCCAGCGCCCGGGCCAGCACCGTCGCCGTTCCGGTCACGTCGAACGGGTTGACCTCGAGGGCAGCCGGTCCGAGCTGGTCGAACGCTCCGGCCTCACGGGACAGGGCCAGAACACCGTCGCGGCCGTTGAGCACCGGACCCTCCATGGCGATCAGATTGAGCCCGTCGCGCACCGGGTTGACCAGCAGTACGTCGTAGCGGGTGAGCGCGGCGAGCGATCGCGGGTAGTCGTCCTCCACCTCGAGCACGACCGGCGTCCAACCCGGTGTGCCCCACCGCTCATTGATACGGGCCACGGTGGTCTCGACCTCGTCCTGGTAGGCGACGTACTCGGCCAACCCCTGGCGGGTGGGATAGGCCAGGGCGACGAACACCACGCGCTCGCGCTGCGCCGGCTCCTGCTCGAGCAACTCCTCGAAGGCCCAGAAGCCACGCAGCAGGTTCTTCGACAGTTCCATCCTGTCGACCCGGACGATCACCTGGCGATCGTCACCGCCCACCGACTCCTCGATGCGTGCGAGCGCGGCCCCCACCGCCGGTTCGCCCGCCGCGGCACGCAGGCGGGCTGCGTCGATCGACAGCGGCGAGACGAAGGTGGAGGAGCGGTCCCCTCCGAGGCCGACCGAGACCAGTCCGGCGCTGTACGCCGCCGCCCACCGCGCCGTGTGGAAGCCGCACGCCCCGAAGTGGGACAGGCCCGACAACAGCTCGTCGCCCACCGCCGTCGGCAGCATCCGCAGCACCGACGGATCGGCGAAGGGGGTGTGGGAGAAATGACAGGTGCGCAGATCGGGGCGGAGCCGTCCAAGGGTGGGCGCCATCAGAGCCAGGTGGTAATCCTGGACCAGGACCCGTCCCCCGTCGGGCGCGACCTCGGCCACCCGCTCGGCCATCAACGTGTTGAACGCGCGGTAGGCGTCCCACGCATCCATCCACCGGCGGTCGGCGCGGGGCCGGCGGGCCGCGTCGAACAGGTGGTGGTGGCAGAACCACAGCGTGGCATTGGACACCACGTTGTAGGCGAGGTTGTACACCTGGGGGTCGGGCTCGACGAGTTCGATCCGCAGTCCCGGTACGGCCATCAGGCCCTGGGCGGCCGCCACCTGGTCAGCCTCGTTGAGCGTGGACGCCACCCAGGTGGCCCCGGTGCCCTCGACAAGGGGTTGAAGCGAGCCGGCCAGGCCCCCGCCGGAGGCGGTGGGGACGGGTTGATCGTCGACCATCCGGAACGAGAGCGGTCCCCGGTTGGACACGAGCACGGTGCCCGACAGCGGTCCGTCCTCCGCGGTCCGGGCGGGATTCCCGCGTGCATCGGACGGGTCGGGAGGCATGCCGGGACGCTACCCTGTGGCCTCCCCCGATCGGGCGATTCGCCGTCGGCCGGTCCTGGTGGGACGAGCCCGGACCGTCGCCGGACCACCGTCGCCGGAGCGATCACCGAAGAAGGGCTTGACAAGGTAGTGAGTGACCACTCACAATGGCTCCATGATGGTTTCGTCCCGCATGACCGCCTCGGAGCGCCGTACCGCGGTACTGGCCGCCGCCATTACCGAGTTCGCCCGCTCGGGCTACGCCGGTACTTCGACCGACGCCATCGCCAGCCGGGCCGGTATCTCCCAGCCCTACCTCTTCCGGCTGTTCGGCACCAAGAAGGACCTGTTCATCGCTACTTACGAGCTGGTGTCGGATCGGATCATCGCGGCCATGACCCGGGCCGGGACCGGACTCGAAGGTGAAGAAGCCATGAGGGCCATGGGCGACGCCTACACCGGGCTGCTGCAGGACCCCGAGATCCTCCAGGTGGAGTTGCACGGCTTTGCCGCCGCTCCCGGTGATCCGGACATCGCCGCCACGTGTCGTCAGACCTTTGAAGTCCTCTGGCACCTGGTGCACGAGCGGACCCAGCTCCCCGACGAGGAGATCCTCCAGTTCTTCTCGATGGGCATGATGATGAACGTCATGTCCGCCATCGACCTGCTGTCCGTTCACGAGCACTGGGCCCAGAGTTTCTGCCCGACGCCCGAAAAGATCACCGCCATCCGGGCGGCAAGCCAAGCCATCAGAGACCAGCGCGTCGCCGAGCTGGCCATCACCACGGAGGTCCCCGCATGAACCAGCCTGCCATCCCCCTTTTTTTGACCCGCAGAGTTAGTGAGCACTCACAACTGAGGGAGTGGCCGGAGGTTCCGTTCCGCCGCCCGACCCTTCATCCGGTGCGCCGCCGTCGGGACGGCTCCGGTGGAGGCGGCCACGACACCGCCGTGGTCGATGCCGTACCGGTGCCGGCCACCACGGCAGTGACCCCTCCCATCGATCCGCCGGCCCGAGGGGACGTCGGCACCGGGGGTCCCTCCGCCGCATCCCGCTCGACTGCGGTCTGGGCCGTGGTCATCACCGGAATGGCGCTGTTCATGGCCTCGCTCGACAACCTGGTGGTGTCGACCGCCCTCCCGGTGATCCGGGTCCATCTCCATGCCGGGCTATCGGGACTCGAGTGGACGGTGAACGCCTACACGCTGACCTTCGCCGTCCTGCTGCTGACCGCGGCGGCAATGGGCGAACGGTTCGGCCGGCGCCGGATCTTCGTGGCCGGGATCGCCCTGTTCACCGCCTCGTCGGCGGCGGCGGCCCTGGCGCCGAGCATCGGGTTCCTCATCGCCGCCCGGGCATTGCAGGGTGCGGGCGGGGCCATGATCATGCCCTTGTCGCTCACACTGCTGAGTGCGGCGGTGCGACCCGAGCGTCGCAATGCCGCTCTTGGCATCTGGGGCGCCATCGGAGGCATGGCCATCGCCATCGGCCCACTGGTGGGCGGTGTGGTCACCTCCGGCTGGGCCTGGCAGTACATCTTCTGGCTCAATGTCCCGGTCGGGATCGTCCTCGTCCCCCTGGCCCGCTGGCGCCTGGCTGAATCGCGTGGCAGTGCCGCACCACTCGATCTGGCCGGTGTCGGGTTGGTGAGCGTGGGCCTCTTCGGAGTGGTGCTCGGTCTGGTGCGGGGCAACTCCCACGGCTGGGCGTCGCCGTCGGTCCTTGCCTCGTTCGTGGTGGGCGCCCTCACGCTGACCGCCTTCGTGGCGTGGGAGTTGCGTACGGATCATCCGATGCTGGATATCCGCCTGTTCGCCCGCCGGGGCTTCGCCACGGTCAACGTGACGGCCATGCTGTTCAGCTTCGGGATGTTCGGTGCGATCTTCTTCCTGACACAGTTCCTCCAGACCGTCCAGGGGTACTCACCGCTTTCGGCCGGTCTCCGGATCCTTCCGTGGACGGCGATCACCATGGTGCTGGCCCCGTTCGTCGGGCTCCTGGCCGAGCGATGGGGAGGAAAACCACTTGTCGTCACCGGGCTCGGCCTGCAGGCGATCGGCCTGGCCTGGTTGGCGTCCATCCTGACTCCCGGGACGCCGTACGCGGACCTGATCGCTCCGTTCGTCGTGTGTGGCGTGGGGATGACACTCTTCTTCGTTCCGTTGGCCTCCGTCGTGCTCGGCACAGTGCCGACCTCGCTCGAAGGGGTGGCCTCGGGTACGAACGCCGCCTTCCGTGAGCTCGGTGGGGTATTGGGCATCGCCGCCCTCGGGGCCGTGTTCAGCTCCCGCGGGGGTTATGCCACCGCCCAGGACTACGTTTCGGGCCTGGTGCCGGCGGTAGCTGTCGGAGCGGCGGTGGTGGCGATCGGTGCGCTGACCGCATTGGCCCTGCCATCCCGGCGCCGGCTGCGGCTCGAAGTCGATTCGCTTCAGGTGCCCGACCTCAGCCGGGCGGTCGAGCCCGTCGCCGTCTGAGAGTCCCATCGTCCGGGGGGACGAGCTAGTCCCGGGGCACGAGCGGCGATCGGGCGAGAGCGGCAGCCAGGATGTCGGTCGCCTGGGGCCGGAGTTCGGACAGGGGCCGGTTCCGGTGGACCCGCACGCCCAGGTCGACCTGGGCGATGGTCTCCACCCCGAAATACGAAACCACATCGACCAGAAGGGCGAGCTCGACGGCGTAGCCATCGGCCAGGGTGCACTTCTCGAAGACCCATCGTGGCGCCGCCGTCTCGCCGGCGAGCGGTTGACGCACGACGACCAACGCCGGGAACAGCAGGTCGATCACCGGACGTGCCATCAGCTCGGTGACCCGCCCGCCACCGTCAGGCTCCCCGTGCAGTGGTCGCTGGTAGAAGCCCTTCACCACGGTGATGCTGTCGTCGGTGAGGAGCGGGCCGAGCAGTCCGGTCACGAAGTGGGATCCGAAATTGGTGACGTCCCCGTCGATGAACGCGATGAGGTCGCCCTCCGCCTCGCGCAGCGCCACCCGCATGGCCTGGCCTTTGCCCCCTCCTGCGGAGTCGCCGGTCACGACCCGGGCGCCGGCGCGGGCGGCGATGACACCGGTGTCGTCGGTCGAACCGTCGTCGACGACGACCACTTCGTCGACGAGGGGTACTCCACCACCGTCCCCGGTCAGCTCGGTGACGATCGTGCGCACGATGCGGCCGATGGTGGCTGCCTCGTTGCGGGCCGGGATACAGACCGATACGGAACGCCCGGCCCGGGCCGCAGCGAGCATTTCCGCCCCGAACTCGCCCGAGACGTAGGTGGGCCCGTCGTCCCCGTGGCCGGCGGTCGCTGCCATGTCCCCATCATCCCTCACCCCCGGAAGGTTAGTGACGGCCCCCCGTTGACGACCCGCCCCGGATTCGGCCTACAATGGAGGCCATCATCCAGAGCAGCTGAGGGACCGGGCCCTGCGACGCTGCGGCAACCAGAGCGCACTCGACCAGGGAGACCGGTCGTACTGCGTGCCAGGTGCCAATGCCCGAGCGATGAGGAGATTGCCGTGGACTTCGTTTCTGGCTTGCGCTGTCGTGAATGTGGCCGTACCTATCCGGCGGAGGCGCTCCACGTGTGCGACTTCTGCTTCGGGCCCCTCGAGGTGACGTACGACTACGAGCGGGTGGCCGCCACCATCAGCCGCGAGCGGATCGAGGCCGGGCCCCGCTCGATCTGGCGTTACGCCGACCTGCTCCCCGTCGCCGACGCCCACCCGGTCGATCTCGGCGCCGGGTTCACACCCCTGGTCCGTGCCGACCGCCTGGCCGCCGAGCTCGGGCTCGGCGAGCTGTGGATCAAGGACGACACGGCCAATCCCACCGGCTCGTTCAAGGACCGGGTGGTCTCGGTGGCCCTGACCAAGGCCCGACAGCTCGGGTTCAAAGTCGCCGCCTGCGCCTCCACCGGGAACCTGGCGAACTCGGTGGCCGCCCATGCGGCGCGGGCCGGTATGGACTCGGTGGTCCTGATCCCGCACGACCTCGAACGGGCCAAGGTCACCATGACGTCGGTCTATGGCGGCCGGGTCTTCGCCGTCGAAGGAAGCTACGACGATGTCAACCGGCTGTGCGCCGAACTGACCAGTGAGCAGCCCGAGTGGGCCTTCGTCAACGTCAATGTGCGCACCTACTACGCCGAGGGGTCCAAGACGCTGGCATTCGAGGTGGCCGAGCAGCTGGGCTGGCAGGCCCCGGACCACGTTGTGGTGCCGATCGGGTCGGGTAGCCAGCTGACCAAGGTGGCCAAGGGCTTCGAGGAGCTGTGGAAGGTCGGGCTGCTCGACGAGGAGCCGTCCGTGCGGGTGTCCGGGGCCCAGGCCGAGGGCTGTTCGCCGGTAGCCACCGCCTTTGCCGAGGGGACCGACACCATCCGCCCGGTCAAGCCCCACACCATCGCCAAGTCGCTGGCGATCGGCAATCCGGCCGACGGTTGGTACGCGCTGGACACCATCCGCTCCTCCGGGGGCTCGTGCGCCTCGGTGACCGACGACCAGGTGCTGGATGGCATCCGCCTCTTGGCCCGGACCGAGGGCATCTTCGCGGAGACCGCCGGCGGCGTCACCATCGCCACGCTGGCCAAGCTGACCGCCGAGGGGGTCATCCGCTCGGACGAGCGGGTGGTCGCCATGGTCACCGGTCACGGGTTGAAGACCGTGGAGGCGTTGGCCGACGTGGTCGGACCGACCGCCACCATCGCGCCAACCCTCGAGTCGTTCGAACTCGCCATGGCGGCCGATTCCACCCACCCACCCACCCAGAGGAGCTCCCGATGAGCAACGTCCGCGTCCCTGCGCAGCTGCGCACGCTTACCGGAGGCGCCGGTGAGCTGCTCATCGACGGGTCCACGGTGGGCGAGGTCCTGAAGGGGCTCGATGCCGCCCACCCCGGGTTTGCCGAGCGGATCTTCGACGAGAACGGCGGCCTCCGCCGCTTCGTGAACGTGTTCCTCGACGAGGAGGATGTGCGGTTCCTGGACGGCTTGGCCACGCCGGTCTCCGACGGGCAGACGATCTCGATCGTGCCCGCCGTGGCCGGCGGCTGACCGGAGAGCGGCGCCCGGCCGAACCCCTACCCGCGCCTGGCTGGGACACGGCCGGCAGGTTCCCGGACACCCCTGCGCTCGCCGGCGATGCACCGCGGTAGGCGGAGATACTGCCCCAGGTACACTGGATGGCGATATCAGACCAGCACAGGAGCGACGATGAGCTCGACGCAAGGATCCACACCGGGGACCTCGGCCAACGGCACGGCGAAGGGAGCCACGGCCACCAAGACCCGGCGCTCCGGGGCCTCGCTCGGCACGACGTCCAACTACAACCGGATGCTGACCACGTTTGCGGGTGCACCGACGACGACCACCGCGCCGTCGAACTGGAAGCAGCAGCCCGACGGCAATTGGTGGTCGTGGGACGGGGCGACGTGGCACCTGCAGCCGCAAGGACCGCCTCCGATGCCGCCCACCGCGGACGGTACGAAGCGGTTCACCGCCGACGGTGCGCTGAACAAGGCCGGCCTGCTGGGCCTGATGGCCCTGGTGGTCGGGGCCGTGTCCTATATCGCCGACCTTCCCATCGGTGCCGCCTGGGTGACACTGTTCGTCGGATTCGGGATCGCCATCTGGTGCTCGTTCCGGCCCCGGATGGCCCCGGTACTGGCACCGGTCTATGCGGTGGCCGAGGGTGTGGTCCTCGGGATCATCTCCCGCTTCTACGCCGATCAGGGCTCCCACACGGTGACCCTGGCGGTATTCGGAACCGTGGCCGTGGTCGCCGGCGTATGGGCCGTCTACCGCACCGGTCTGGTGAGGGTCGGGCACCGGTTCATGATGGTCACCCTGGTGGCCGGGCTGGGAATGATCGTCGTCCTGACGACATCCATCCTGACCGGGTGGGGACTCACCGGCACCGGTGGACTCATCATCTTCGGGGTTCTCTACCTGGTACTTGCGGTCATGAATCTCTTCGTCGACTTCAGCTTCGTCGACCGTGCCCAGGCCGCCGGGATCGAAGCCGACGCCGAATGGTTCTCGGCGTTCACCATCCTGGTGTCCTCGGTAATGGTGTATCTGGCCCTGCTGCGCATCTTCGGCGGCGGCGGGCGCTAGTAGGGACCCAGACCTCGATCGGCCCAGCCGTCGGGGTGGGACCGCCGCTTCAGCCCGCGGGCCCCGGCCCGGTTCCGGCTGTCAGTCCATAGAGGATGAACCGGGTGGTGTCAGCCGCGGCTTCGGACCGAGGGCGCGGTGCCGGTTCGCCGGCCCGCACCGCCATCGCCCCGTAGATCTGCTGGCCGATGAGGCTGACGGCGATGTCGAGATCGACGGGTCGGAACTCCCCCCTGGACACGCCCTGCTCCAGCAGGTCATGGAGCAGACGGGCGATGTCGAGTCCGATGAGTGCCAATTCGACCCCGACGACCTCGGCGTCGTTGGCCGGGGTCCCCTGGGTGACCAGGGCCAGGCGGAAGAAGGCGGGGCTGTCGTCCACCCGGGCCAACATCTCCTCGATGAGGCGCTCGAGGCGCCGGGCCGGCTCGTCCTCCTGCTCCCAGGTGATGGCGATCGCCTCGCGCAGCTGGCCGTACATCCGCTGCAGGCACGCCCGCAGGAGTTCGCCGCGATTGGCGAAGTAGACGTAGACCGTCGAGCGGGCCACGCCGGCCTCGGTGGCGATCTCGTCCATCGACACGTCCGTCGACCCCCGTTCGCCGAAGAGGCGTCGCGCCACGTCGATCACCTGGTCGCGACGGAAGTCCCGGATGACCTCCTTCAGGTCGTCGGAGCTCCTTCGGCTGGGCATCTAGCCGGCGACGCGCGGCCCGGTGGGAAAGGTGATCGGAATGTGCTTGACCCCACTGATGAACGCCGACTGCAGGCGGTCCACCGGACCGGCCAACTCCATGTCGGGCATCCGGTCGAGCAGGTGTTCGAACATCACCCGTATCTCCATGCGGGCCAGGTTGGCTCCCAGGCAGAAATGGGGTCCTCCGGCGCCGAATGCCATGTGCGGATTCGGGTTGCGGGTGATGTCGAACGTCTGTGGGTTGGTGAACACCTTTTCGTCGCGGTTGGCCGAGATGTGGAAGAACACCACCTTGGAGTCAGCCTCGATCTTCTGGCCCCCGAGCTCGAACTCGGCGGTGGTCTGGCGCCGGAAATTCATCACCGGGGTCACGAAGCGGAGCATCTCCTCGACGGCGTCCGGCAGGAGCGAGCGGTCGTTGCGCAGCATCTCCCACTGATCCGGGTGGTCGAAGAAGGTGGCCATGGCGCCCGAGATGAGGTTCCGGGTCGTTTCGTTGCCGGCCACGGTGAGCAACAGGAAGAACAGTTCGAGCTCGAGTGAGGAAAGCTGCTCCCCTTCGATGTCGACCTGGGTGAGGACGCTCATCAGGTCGTCGTGGGGATCGAGCCGCTTCTGGCCGAAGAGCTCTGACGCATAGGCGTACAGCTCCAGGGAGGCCATCTGGGCGACTTCGCCGGCCGTCTGGTACTCGGGATCATCGCTGCCGATCATCCGGTTGGACCAGTCGAACATGCGGTGCCGGTCCTCGTTGGGGACGCCCAGCAGTTCGGCGATCACCACCAGTGGGAGTTCGGCGGCGATCTCGGTCACGAAGTCGGCCGAACCCTTTTCGATGACGTCGTCGATGATGGAGTCGGTGGCTGCGTGGATCCGTTCGTGGAGTTGGTTGACCATGCGGGGGGTGAACCCCTTGTTGACCAGGCGCCGGTAGCGGGTGTGCAGCGGCGGATCCATGTTCAGCATGATCAGTTGCTGCTGGGCCAGGTCATCTTCGGCCAGGTCCCACAGATAGGTGCCCTGGGCGGCCGACGAGAAATGCTCGTAGTCGCGGTTGACCTGGGTCGCCTCGGCGAGGGTGGTGACCGCCCAGAATCCAGGACCGTCAGCCTCTTCGTGCCACCACACCGGAGCGTTCTGGCGGAGGAACGCGAACCATTCGTGGGGGACCCGCTCGGCGAAGACGGTCGAATCGAGGAGATTGATGTCGTCGAAGCCGATCCCGCCGATGTCCAGTTCCGTCTTCTGCGCCGTGTCGCTCATTCCGGACGCCCCCTCCCATCGATCGGACACGGTGTCCGACAGAGTGGATCGTAAGTCCGGCAGTGACCGTTGTCAATGGTCGGAGTCCGGCCCGGGCCACCGGTTCAACGGGAGGTCATCTGGACCAGTCGACCTTCCCGTCGATGACCACTCGCGGTTCCTCGGTCAACACCACCTCGAGTCGGTCGGTGTCCAGGAATTTCGGTGATGTCCTCCATCATGACGGGGAAGTCGTCCTCACCCATGTGTGCGTAGTAGGCCTCCATCGACTCGAACCATTGGACGGTGACGCCGTCGTAGCCGGACCGGTCGTCGTCGCCGCGGTAGTCGTCCAGCGGTCGGGGGTTCTGCTCGTAGCGGATGACGTATTTGGCGGCACTGGAGTTGGCGATCAGCGGGCCGTGGTGATCGCGCCAGTAGGCGTGGAACTCGGCGGGGGTCGTCCCCTCCTTGCGCCTGAGCAGACAGGTGAGCTTGATCATGTGGGTGCCTTCCCCCGGTGTCGGATCCACGGCAGCGCCGGTGGGTAGCAGTGCCGATCCTCGCCGCAGAGGCTGCACCGCGCGGTCGGTCGGTGGCAAACCGGCGTGGCCGGCGCATCTGGTGGATCAGCGGAGGTGGGCGCAGAACAGGTCGACCAGGTAGGGAAGGCGGATCGGCTGATCGACCGCATCGGCCAGGGCGCCCACCCCGTCCAGAATGGCCCGGCGCCGTTCCTCGGGCAGGACGACGATGTAGCTCCGGGAGGCGACCTGCTCCACGAAGGAGGTGCGGTCGAGCTGCTGGGTGAATCGGAACCGCGAGCGGGTGACCGGTCCGAACCGCCCGCTGGCGTCGATGGTGAGCCCGAAGTCCCGACCCACCGGGTAGGGCTGATGGATATCCCATTTGCTGATCCGGGTCAGTTCGGCGACCAGCGGGTCCGATTCGTCGCGCTCGTTCCAGATCAGGGCGAGCCCACCTCGGGGCCGGAGTACCCGGGCGAACTCATCCAGGGCCTCGGTGGTGGCGAACCAGTGGAACGCCTGGGCGACGGTGACCGCGTCGAACGAGGAGTCGGCGAATGGCAGCCGCAAGGCGTCGGCACCCACCTGGAGCGTGTCCGGTAGGACGGAGGCGAACGAAGCACGCATCGACTCCGACGGCTCGGCTGCCACACAGGTCGCTCCGGTGGCCACCAGCGACCGGGTCAGCTTGCCGGTCCCCGACGCCACGTCGAGCAACCGGGTCCCCGAACCGATGCCGAGCGATTCCACCAGGTGCGCCACCGACTCTTCGGAGTAGCCGGGCCGGGCCCGCTCGTAGACATCGGAGCCAGTTGAGAATCCCGAACGGCCGAGGAGCGTCTTGTCGGCCAGCACGCGGTCGACTGGATCGGGAGAATTCGGGTCAGGCACGGCTTCATCGTGAGGAGGCACGGCTTCATCGTGAGGAGGCACGGCTTCATCGTAGAGAGGGAGGCTGGCGGTGTGCCCGGGACACTGTCTGCCCGACGCTCATGGCCCGTCGCCGGGTCCGCTATCGCCGGGACGCAGGGGTGTCGGTTACCGTCGCGGGGTGAGCATCGCCGGCCCGGACCCCATTCGAGGGGCAGAACACGACGACCCTGTCGCCGATGGCGGGGCCGGCCCGGTTCCGTCCGGGCTGGCGCCGCTACCTGCGGTCAGCCCAGTGCGTGACACGCCTCGGCTCGGTCACCGTGTGCTCCACTCGCTGATCCACGCCGGTCGGGACTGGGTGATCCGCAACGGCGCCACCGGACCCGGCGACCGACTGGCCGAGCGGTTCGGCGCGTTCGGCCGCGGCAGTTGCCTCGCCTTCCCCCCCGGCGCCATCTTCGGCGAGCGCTGGATCCACATCGGCGAAGACACGCTGGTCGGCCCCTATGTCAGCTTGTCGGCCGGGATGGTCCCCGGGCAGACGATGGTCACCGACCCGGTGGTCCGCATCGGTGATCGGACCATGATCGGACGGGGCAGCCACATCGTGGGCCACTTCTCCGTCATCATCGGCAGCGACGTCCAAACCGGGCCGTACGTGTACATCACCGATCAGAACCACGGCTACGAAAACCCGGACGAGGTGGTGCACGTCCAGTGGCCCAACGATGTCCCGGTGGTGATCGGGGACGGGAGTTGGCTGGGTACGGGTGTGGTCATCCTGCCGGGGACCGAACTCGGGAAGAACGTGGTGGTTGCGGCCGGTGCGGTGGTGCGGGGCGTATTTCCCGACCACTGCGTTCTCGCCGGGGTGCCGGCGAAGATCGTGCGGCGCTACGTGCCGGGATCGGGCTGGGTCACCGGGTCCGGTGCGACCCGGGCCAACGGTTCGGGAGGGGCTCCCGTGTCGTCCGTGCCGCCACCTGGTGAGGTCTGACCGGTCGCCGATCCGGTGACATCGGATCTCCGCTCTCCCGATCGGCGGTCGACGGCGCGGCGCTCCTCGACCGTCGCGCCACCATCGAGGCGGATGGTGGGCACCGGCATCGGGGGCGCCGGATAGGCGATGGTTCCGAGGGAGTAACGCCGGACGACTTCGGACGCCTCGGCCCGGCCCAGGGCGATCAGGTGCTCGGTCGTCGAGAAGTCGTCGAAGTCCCGGGAGGCCCCTTCGGGACCCATACACAGGATCACCTCGACATCCTCGGGCAGGTGGGCCATGTCGCGGACGAACCGGGCGTGGATGGCGATGAAGAGGGCGTTGACCATGCCCTCGACCGGTCGCCGGGACACCGGCGGTTGAAATACGGGGGGCGAGCACAGCAGGACGACGATCCTGGTGGCGCCGGCATCGATGGCCCGCTGGATCGGGACATTGTCGACGACTCCACCGTCGATGTACCGCTCACCGTCGATCTCGACCGGCGGGAAGATGGCGGGCATGGCCGACGAAGCCAGCACGGCGTCGACCGCCGGGCCGTAGGTGAACCACCGCTCGCCGCCGTCGACCAGCGATGTGGCCACGACCTCCACCGGGATCACGGCGTCCTCCAGGCGTTCGTGGGGGAACCCCTCCTCGACGATCGCCCGCAGGCCCGAGTTGGCGTACACCGCGTCACGCTGCTGGAGGTAGAGCCACGGTCCGTGGAGCCGACCCTGCGGGTAGATGTCCTCACGACGGATCCGGAGCCACACCTGGGTCATCCGCTCGACGCCCTCCCGGGTCGGTTCGGCGGCGAAGCCGACGCCGTTGATGGCGCCCACCGACGAGCCGAAGATCCGGTCGGGGACGAAGCCGTGCTCGGCCAGCACCTGGAGCATGCCGATCTGGATGGCCCCTCGTGAGCTCCCGCCTCCGAGTACGAGCGCGGTCATCTCCTCGTCGTCGTCCGTCGGATCCTCATCGTCGCCGACGCCCTCCAGTGTGGTGCCCTCCACTTGTCCGGCGATCCAACGGGCCCGGGATGCGGAGGCCAGCCCGACCACGTAGCGGAGCGTGAGAACGATGAGCAGGAGGGCGGCGACGGCGAAGAGGGTGAACACGACGGCGAATGTGGTGGTCGAGGCCGCGTCGGTCATCGGGGCAGAGGCTATCGGGCACCCCCCGGGGGGACGGGTCGTGTGACACCCGGCGGGCACACTATGGCCATGGCCGAGACAGAACTTCCGAGGGAGCGCCCCTCACAGAACGGGAAGCCCACCGGACCGAGGTCGACCGATCCTCGTGGTGGCGGTCCGGGGACCGCTCCTCAGGCTTCCGGTGGATCCCCGGAGCGGTCGGCCCGCTGGCAGCCGCTCGCCGGTTCGAACCTGCTCGATCGGTTGCGATCGACCGGGCGGGCACGACCATCCTTCCACCCGGACCTGGCAGCCGATCTTCGGATCTTCGTCGAGCGCGGCATCGAGGACGTCGCCACCTCGTTGCCGACGTCGTTGGCCACCGGCCATGCAACGGTGGTGACACGCGAGCGCCTGACCCGGGCTCTCGCCTGCCCGCTCCATCGGATGCCGGACAGACCTGCAGATCGTCCGTTCTCACCCTCGCTGGCCCGTGGGGCATTGATGGACGCCCTGTTCCGGCAGGTAGTCACCACCGGCACGATCGACGATGCCCTGGCCGATGGACTCGAGGCGCTCTCCTTGGACGACTATCAGGCGCCGCTCGTCACCTGGATCGCTCAGCTGACCTCGGCCGAGCGGTCCGAATTGCGTTCGGAGGTCGAGCGGCAGGCCGATGGGCTCCTTCAGCGGTGGCCGACCCTCGATCCGGCGTGGCTGCCCAGGACCCGCGAGACACTTCGGGCACCACTGATGGGCGGTCGGGTTGAACTGGTCGCCCGGGTCGACTTGGCCATCGGCCGTCCCAACCGGACGGAGGCATCCGTGGCGCTGGTGGAGGCGACGTCCGGCGAACGCCGGCAGAGCCACCGGGAGGACCGCCAGCTGGATGCACTTGTCGAGACGCTGCGTCGTGGGGTACCACCGTTCGTCGTCGCCACCTACTTCACCACCAGCGGAGAGATCGACGTCGACCCGGTCACCCCTGAACTTCTGATCGGAGCTGCTCGCCGGTGCGTAGGCGGGATGCGGGCCATGATGACGCCCGACCTCGGCCGAGCGCTCGACGCAGGCGGATATCCGTACTGCGCGGGGTGTGCTGGCGAGCTGTCGACGATCGTTCCGGCTCCGTCCAGCTCCACCATGGTCACGTCGGCGCCGGGTGCCCGCATCCCGGTTGACGAAGGCATCATTTCCTTCCCCAGGGACCGGGCTGCATGAGTTCCTCAGTGAATGACTCGGCACCGGCGGCGCCCGGTCTGCAGCCCGGTCCCGTCGACACCGTCACCCGGGAACGGGTAATCGGACGGCTGGTCGACGGCGTGGGACGGGCCACGACCGACCTGGCTCCCACCGACCGGATCGAGGTCACGCTGGCAGCAGTCCGGCGAGCGTATTCTTGCCCCGAGACGGTGGGTCTTCCCGAGCCGGACTTCGTTTGGAAGCCGGCATTCACCCGCCGGTCTCTCGGTCTGGCTGCGGTGCGGGCATGCGTCGACGGCCGATTCCGCGGACCGGCCGTCGCCGTGGGCCCACTGGCCGGATATGCGATCGACGAATGGCGCCGGAGCGGCCGGCGGACATTCCACTGGGAGCCGTGGTTCGCCGGTCTCGGAGCGGGTGGACGGGCGGCGGTCCTGGCCGAGGCGGTTACCTGGGCGACGCCCTTGTGGACAGGGTTCGACTGGTCCGAAGTCGGAGCGCGCTCCGTCGTGGGCGGCGCCGACGATCTGTGGACATGTCCGGTTCCCGGGACGGTCCGCCTGAAGGGCCGCACCGAGGCGCGGATCGGCGGCGGCGGCGACGGTGGCGGACCCGTCAGGTCGCAGCTTTCGGACGGGATGACCACCCTGGTCTCGTTGTCCAGCGGGAGTCCGGGGGGTGGATGGCGTGAGGAGCTGGGCTACCTCGCATTGGTGGCGGTCCTGTCCCAGTCCGGACGACCGGAACCTGTCCGAGTGACCGGGATGTGGCCCGATGCCGGGGTACGTAGGACGGTCACGGTGGACGAGGAGCTGCTGATGGCCACGGCCGAACGTGTGGTGGCCACCGTGGCGCTCACCACCGCGGCCCGATGCGCGCCGTCGGAGGTGGCCGTCCCGGCTTGACCGGTCGCTGTCAGGTCGATCGATATGAGGCGCACCCGGGTGGCGCAGACCAGTCGGTGCGGCGACTCTCAGAAGAGGAGGTTGGCCGCCTTGGCGTCGGGCTTGCCCGCCGCCGTCAGCGGAATCTCGTCGACCAGAAGAATCTGCCGCGGCACCTTGTACCCGGCGATCTGGTTCCGGCAGTGGTGCTCCAGCGACTCGAGAGTGAGAGCGGACTGGCTTCCCGCATCCGCACGACAGCTGCCACCCGTTCGCCGAACCGCTGGTCGGGCACACCGACGACGATGCCGTCGAACACGCTCGGGCACGCCTTGATGGCGGCTTCCACCTCTTCCGGAAAGATCTTCTCCCCACACGAGTTGATCGAAGCCGACCCGCGCCCGTGGACGGTGATGACCCCGTCGGTCTCGATCGAGGCCAGATCTCCAGGTACCGACCACCGGACACCGTTCGGGTCGGTCGGGAATGTCGCCGCCGTCTTGGCCTCGTCCTTGTAGTAGCCGAGAGAGATCCGGCCCGAGCGTGCCAGCTGTCCGATCCGCCCGTCGCCGGGCGTCTCCCTCTTGTCATGCGATCGGTGCTGGTTCCGGCACCACTCGGATTGCCGGGTCCGGCTGTCGTAGCATGCTGCTCCCGGACTCTGAACGGTAGCCAGTCCGGCCACCGTCCTCGTCCTTGTATTCGAACGCAGTTCCCGATGTACCGAACGCCCAGGGGAGACGATCAGTGACTGAGGCCACCGCACCGCACGCCGGAATTGCCGGCTACACCGCCCTTGTGACCGGCGGGGGGAGCGGCATCGGGCTGGGCACCGCGTCCCAGCTGGTCCGCGACGGCGCCCACGTGACGATCTGCGGACGCACCGAGGAGAAGCTGGTTGCTGCGGTCGCGATGCTGGACGGTGTATCGGCTGCGTCGGCAGCGGTGGGCGGTCCGGTCGGCACCGCCCGCTATGTGGTGGCCGACGTGACGATCGAGGACCAGGTTGCCGCCGCCGTCGACCTGGCGGCGTCACCCCGGAGCCACCTCGACATTCTGTTCGCCAACGCCGGCGGGTCCTTTCACATGGGTCCGATGGTCGATGCCGACGTCGACGCCGTTCGGTCCACCATCGACCTGAACCTGGTGGGGACGTTTCTCTGCCTCAAGCACGGCGCCCCACACATGGCGGCGGGCGTGGGCGAAGGCGTGGATGGCAGCGCTACTTTCGGGGGATCATTCATCGGCATGTCCTCGGGTGCGGGGCACTTCCCGCACCGCTACCTGTGGGCCTACGGATCGGCCAAGGCCGGCATCGACATGCTCTGCAAGTACGCGGCGGAGGAGTTGGGCCGCAACGGTATCCGGGTGAACACCGTCCAGCCCGGGATCGTCGACGACGAACTGATGGCACCGATCACGGCGGGAGGTTCCTTGCTCGACGACTACCTGGCGGAAATGCCGATCAGCCGGCTGGGAAGCGTTGAGGACATCGCTGCCGCCGTCCGCTTCCTGGCCGGCCCCGAGTCGGGTTGGATCACCGGGGAGGCCTTGGCCGTCGACGGCGGCCACCACCTCCGGCGGGGCGCCAACTACGGACTCCTCTTCGGGGAGTAGATCTGGCGGGAACCCTGGTGGGGCGACTGCTGGACCCGGTTCGATGCCAGATAGGGTGGCGCCGATGACCACCACGGTGCGTCCATAGATGACCGGGATGGGTGGCAGCCCTCCGGGGCCGGGAAACGCATCGATCGTCGCCGAGTTCCACCATGCGCTGGCGGTCCAAGGGGCGTTCGCCCTGCTGCTGTTGGTGGTGTTGTTCTTCGTCTGGAACCAGCTCCGCACCATGCAGTACCGACGGGCTGTCGTCCGCGGCAAGCCGTTCGACGCTCCGGCAGCCTCTGAGACGCCCGAGCCGGCCGGGCGACGGTTCATCCGCATCACCTTCGGACTTCTGTGGGTCTTCGACGGTCTCCTGCAGCTCCAGTCGGGCATGCCCGTCGGCTTGCCAACCGGGGTGATCCAACCAGCGGAGGCTGGGTCCCCTGCATGGGTGCAACACATGGTCAATTGGGGATTGGGCATCTGGACCAGCCATCCGGCGAGTGCGGCCGCCTCGACCGTCTGGATCCAGATCGGGATCGGGGTCTGGCTCCTGGTGGCTCCACCGGGTTGGTGGAGGCGGGGGGCCGGTCTGGCCAGCATGGGCTGGGGACTCGTCGTATGGTCGTTCGGCAACGCCTTCGGAGCGATACTCGCCCCCGGCCTCACCTTCCTGTTCGGGGCGCCGGGAGCAGTTCTGTTCTACGTGGTGGCCGGACTGCTGGTGGCGTTGCCCGACCGTGCCTGGTCGGGTCGACGGATGGGTAGGCTCATCGTGGGCTCGACCGGCTTGCTGCTGATGGGGTTCGGCGTGCTTCAGGCGTGGCCGGGCCGAGGATTCTGGCAGGGCTCGATCGGGCGGCAGCCGGGCACGCTCACCGCCATGGTCACGGAGATGGCTCAGACTCCGCAGCCTCACCCCTTATCCTCCTTCGTCTCGTCCTTCGCTTCGTTCGACCATTCGCACGGTTGGGGGGTGAACCTGTTCGCCGTCATCGCCATGCTGGCCGTCGGAGGAGTGCTGTTCGCCGTGGCTCTCGGCGACCGGAACACCGGCAATGCGCGATTCCGACCACTTCTGTTCCCCGCCATGGTGGTGCTGGCCGTGCTGTGCATCGCCGACTGGGTGTTCATCGAGGACTTCGGTTTCTGGGGCGGCCTGGGGACCGATCCCAACTCGATGTTGCCGATCCTGTTCGTGGCGACCGGGGGGTATCTGGCTCTCACCCGACCTGCACCGGCGGCTGCCCATCCCGAGTCGGTCGCGGCTTCAGGCCAGGCGGAATCAGGCGAGCCGGTGAAGGTGGACGCTGGACACGGTTCGCTCCTCGAAGGGCAGGGATCATCTGACGACGTGTCGATGCCGGTCCCGGTTGCCACCGCAGCCAGCGAGGCCACCGGGGCTATGGCTGCCCGAACCGTGCCTGCCAGGGCGGTGGCCTCGGGCGCTCCGGCAAAGGTCTCATGGTGGGAGAAGATGGGCAGCGCCCATACCGGCCGGATCGCCGCCAGTATCGGGGCACTGGGAATCCTCTTGGTGGGCGTTGCTCCGATGGCGGTGGCGGCCACCGCCCCGTCGGCCGACCCGCAGATCGCCGAGGCGGTGAACGGTGCACCCAACGTGACGGCGGGACCGGCCCCACCCTTCGGGCTTGTCGACCAGACCGGTGAGCCGGTGTCATTAGCCGGGATGCGGGGCTCGACCGTGGTATTGACCTTCCTCGACCCGGTGTGCACCACTGACTGCCCGATCATCGCGCAGGAGCTTCGGGTGACCGCGTCGCTACTCGGAACTGATGCGGCCAACGTTCGGTTCGTCGCCGTCGCCGCCAATCCCGTCTACTACTCGGTGGCCACGGTGTCCGCCTTCACCCGGCAAGAGGGAATGGACTCGCTTCCGAACTGGAGCTTCCTGACAGGCTCGCTGCCCGCAACTCGAAGGGGTGTGGAATTCCTACGGGGCCATCGTCCAGACGGCCCCGGCGGGCGGGATGGTGGTCCACCCGGACATCGTCTACGTCATCGACAGCCACGGAATCCTCCGCCGCATCCTCAGTGCCGACCCAGGTGCGGCCGACTCCTCGTCCGAATCGTCGTTCAGCGGACTGTTGGCCTCCCAGGTGCTCCAGGTCCAACATCGATGAGCCGCAAGCTTGCTCTGTTGGGCGCGGTGGCATCACTCGCGGGTTTGGTCGCTGCGTGCGGTTCGTCGTCGGTCAGTGCCAACACCGCAGCCACTGATCAGACCCAGCCCGGCCCCCCAGCTCCGGCCGCAACCTCCACCGCCTCCGGAACGACGTCGGTGGTCCCCATGGGCCATCTCGACGATCCCGCCAACACGTTCTACGAGTTGTTCCAACGCCCCACAGACGGATCGACCTGGTCACTCAGGACACCCCCGGGGGTGGCCGACAACGGCGGCCTCGTCGTGGGGGCGTCCGATTCCGGCCCGCTGACCGTCGGCATCCTCCCATCGGCCGACCTGACCTTCTCCGTGCTCGCCCAGTCAGTGGACGGCGGAGCCACATGGACCCCGGGCAACGTCCCCGGGGCGCTCGCTCCTGATCCGGACTCCGTGGCCACCGGCGTCTCCGGCCAGGTGGTGGCGGTACTCGCGGGAGCGAGTGGCAGGGTCGTGACCTCCGACTCCGAACTGGCCTCGTGGCACACGCTCACCTCCGTGGCCGCACTCGCCGGCCCGACCTCGCGGTGCACTGTGACGGCGGTGACAGCGGTCGCCGTGACCATCTCCGGTTCCCCGGTGATCGGCACCCGTTGCGCAAACTCCACCGTGGTAGGCCTGTTCATGCCGGGAGCGAGCTCCGGTGCCTGGAACTCGATCGTGGGGGAGTACGCGGTTTCGGGTCGGTCGACCACCACGGTGCTCCGCCTCCATACGTGGAGCCAGGGCGTCAGCGCCATGGTGGAGCAAGGGCCGGCAGGCCACACGAGGGTCATGGGCGAGTGGGTCGATGATCCGACCTCGCCGGTCGTCGACGCACACGGGTCAGATCCACTATCGGTTCCGACCGGATGGTCGATCCGTGCCACCGCCATGGGTGGGGGAGCCGGCGGCGGCCTCACCGTGCTGCTAGAGGCCGACTCGGGGGCCGGCCTGCGGATCGAGTCGGTGGCCGGCCCCGGGCAGCCCTGGGTGGAAACTCCGGCACCTCCCTCCGGAACCACCGCGGTGGCCGCGGTCGGGACCGAAACCGATGCATTCGTCCCGTCGGGTTCGCAGCTGACCATCTGGACCACAACGGCCGGTGCCACGGTGTGGAACCGGGCCGCCCACATGACGATCCCGATCCAGTACGGGTCCTCGAGCTGACCCGGGTTCCGTCGCCCGATACCGCCTGTAGCATCGGGACGTCGCGGAAGGACGGATCGATGGCGCTTCCCCCATATTGGCAACTCACCCCCGTCGCCGTGCTGGCCGTGCTGGTCGGTATCGCCCACGAAGTCGGTCGACGGCGGCTCGCCGTGCGCCAGTCACGGGCTCACCGCCGATCCCGTTGGCACCGTTCCCTCGCCTTCTACGCCGGCCTCACCCTGGTCGCTCTGGTGGCGTCGGGGCCACTGCAGCGCTGGTCGATGCAGTGGCTCAGCATCCACATGGTCTCCCACGTGTTCGAGATGTTCTACCTCCCGCCCCTGCTCATCCTCGGAGCTCCCTGGGTACCGCTGTTGTTCGCCATTCCCGTCGAACACCGCCGCCGGTGGTTGCGCGCGTACAACTTGTCCAGGTCCGGGGCATGGCTCCGTGGCCCGGTCAAGGTGCTGACCCAGCCGGTGACCGCCATCGTGCTGTTCAACGCGACGATGGTCTTCTGGCACCTGCCCCGCATCTACGACTGGGGCTCGTGGCACGACTGGTCGATGAACTGGCTGATGGCACCCATGTTCCTGGTTACCGGCTACCTCTTCTGGCGGATCATCCTGCCCTCCCACCCGGGACCCCCACGGGGTTCGCCGAGGATGCAGGTGGCCGCCATCGCCATCACCGCGTTCGAGATGCTGGTGCTGGCCATGTCCATGGCCATCTTTACGAAGACGCCCTGGTATTCGATGAACGTGCTCATGGACGGCCCGGTGGCGGCACTGCGCGATCAACGGTGGGCGGCCGGGATCCTGTGGGTATGTGGAGACTTCTGGGCCGCACCGGCGCTGGCCTTGGTGGCCTACCGGCTCTTCAACGTCGAAGGCGGGGTGTCCGCGTCCCTCGAACAGGCACTCGGGCGGGCCTAGCCATCCGGAACCGGCAGGCTCGAGACCGATGACCGCCGGTCGCATCTCGCCGGGCCGTCCGACGGGCGGTCAGTGGCCTCGGCGCTCCTCGGCCTCCGACCGACGGGCCTCGTCTGCCTCCATTTCGCGGAGGTAGGCCTCCCAGGCGGCCAGATCGGGATCGACCTCCACCGCCGGACTCCCCGGCCGCTCGGCAACCTGGTCGGTGGACGGTGTCGCCCCCTTCCGCCTGCGGCTCGACCCGTCGTTGCCGTGGAGCAGATTCCACCACATGTAGGTAGCGAAGGCCGCGAAGATCGGCCACTCGAAAACGTAGGCCCAGCTCAGTGTGTTCCCGCCGAGCGCCCGCATTACCTCGAAGATGAAGGCGGAGATGCACAGGGCGAGGCCGAGGACCAACGTGAGGTGGAGCCGGAAGGCGTCGGCCCCCCGCAGGCGGCCCGGCGGATCATCGGGGAACCGGTCTCCGGTGCTGTGGTCATCGTGTCGTCGGGCCACCCGACCACCCTACCGAGGTGGCCCACTGAGAGGGGACGGACCCGGTGACGTCATGCATCCGCAGGGTGGCAAAATTGCCGCATTCCGGACGAATTCTGAGTATTCGATGAAATGTGCCGCTCTTTTTGCTATGAATGCTGCTCAGACGGCTCGGTGCATCGTATTTCGTGCCGTCGAGGGGCCCGGCCCGATGGGTTGGCTCGTGAGGGAGGGTGAAGGCCGTGGCTGAAAGTGACGGAACTGGGGGCACTCCGCCTGCGGCGAGGTCGGATGAGGTTTCCAACAAGGCGAGGCCGATGGGCATCGTCCTGACCTTTGTCGTGGCGGCCGTACTCATTGGCGGCGTCGCCGCGTTCTTCATCTCGGAGACCTACACGTCGCCGAACTATCCAAACGGCATCCAGGTGGCCAGCTCACTCGGGACGACCGTGGTGGCCGGCAAGACCGTGCCGCATGTGGCACTCGCCTTCCAGACATATCCCGACTCCACTGGTTCGGTGGACGGCAAGCAGGTCCATCCCAACGGAAACTCGAGTTGGCCGACCTACGGATTCACCAATCAGTTCCAGGTGCCGGCGAACTCGCTGGTGACGGTGACGATCAGGCAGTACGACTCGGGCGGCTCGCTCAACGACCCGTTCTTCTCGAACGTGATCGGGACGATCGGTGGGACGGCCACCGTCACCACGCCGAGCGGGAAGACCGAGACCGTCACCCAATGGGATCCCAACAACATCGGGCATACCTTCACTATGCGGGGCGCTCCGGGAGTGGACCCGAACTTCTTCCTCAATGTCCCGCTCCCCACCAACGCAAATCTTCCGGTCGGCTCGTCCAATGACGACGCCGGTCAGCACTACACGGTGGTCTTCAGCTTCATGTCGGGCAGTAAAGGGACCTACGCGTGGAACTGTGAGTTCCCATGCGGATCAATGGTGGCCGGCTTCGGAGGTGTGATGAATACATACGGATTCATGTCGGGGTTCGTCCATGTCGTTTGAGGAACAGGTCGACGAAATCGAGGCGAACACCTTCCTGAGCGACAAGCCGTTCTTTTCGCGGCCCGGCGGGAAGATCTTCATCATCTGGTTGGCAATGACCGTTGTCGGTGTGCTGATCGGTGCCTACGCGCCGCACCACCTCCTGCAGACCCCTCCTGTCGCCCGAGGGCGGGGACGTATGGGCCACCGTTGTCGTGTTCACCGTGTTGGCCGCTCCGGTGGCCGCATTCGTCTACGCGGTCGCCTTCTACAGCCTGTTCGCCTGGCGACACAAGAGCGCTGATCCGGACGTACCGCCGCCCGACGGAGCGCCGCAGCGGGGAAACGGCCCCGTGACGATCCTGTGGCTGGGGATCTCGACATTCCTGTGCGTGGTGCTGCTCTTCTGGGGGATCACCGTCTGGAGCTCACAGCAGACCACCCATCCCAACACGCTCCAGGTCAACGTGACCGGGCAGCAGTGGGTCTGGACCTACAGCTACCCGGGGACCGGAGTCCAGACGCGCTATCCTGGAACTCCCGATCAACCGACCTGTCCAGTTCAACGTCACCTCGGTCGACGTGACCCACGGCTTCTGGCCGGCGGCTCTCGGCGTTCAGGTGGACGCCAATCCGGGCGTGGTCACCGTGATCCGGTCCACGCCCAACAAGCTCGGAAAATTCACCGTGCAGTGCAGCCAGCTCTGTGGCCTGTACCACTCGTTCATGAATAACGAGGCGGCGATCGTGACCACTCAGCAGTTCGCCTCCTGGCTCCAGGGTCACGGTGCGAGCCCATCCTCGGCCAACCAGGTGGCCGGCATCAATTCCTCGTCCGGCACGACCACGGCAATGTCGTCGTAGCGGTCGGATGAAAAAGATCGGCCCATGGTCTACGCGAAAAGGCAGGTTGGCAATGTGCGGGAATGAAGTGTGCAGGAACGAAAGGACGCCGACATGACGACAGCAGTGGCAGCACCACCGCTCATGGAGGACACCGACCTGGGCAAGGGAGCCGGGGGTTTCTACCGTCGCCAGAACATGTTCACCGGACTGGGGTTGGGCGTCCTTGTCGGGTTCATCGCCTGGTGGGTGTCCCATGCCACCCTCCAGGGCTCCAACTGGGGCACCGACATGGTGGTCACCTGCACGATGGTCGGTTGGGTGCTCGGTTTCAATGTCGGCGTCGGCACGTTCAATGCGCCTATCCGGTGGATGCTCGGTCACGATCAGACCCACGACGACGAGCTCTACGCCGCAGGCGTGGGTCAGGGTAGCTCCCGCTACTACAAGTTCTGCACAGATCACAAAGTGGTGGGGACCCAGTACCTGATCTTCACTTTGGTGCTGTTCGGCATCGGTGGCACATTGGCCATGATGATCCGTACCCAGCTGATCACCCCTCATTCCACGTTCCTCGATCCGCAGACCTACAACTCGATCGTGACCATCCACGGCATGATCATGATCATCGCCACCATCATCATGGTGACGGGTCCGTTCGCCAACTTCATCCTGCCGATCATGATCGGCGCCAAGGACATGGCCTTCCCTCGACTCAACGCCCTGAGTTTCTGGGTCATCTTCTCGGCCGCGCCCTGCCTGCTCGCCACCTTCTTCCTGGGCGGGGTGAATGCCGGGTGGACGACGTACGCTCCGCTGTCGATCCAGGCTCCGCCGGCGATGGACGCCTTCGCCATCTGCATCATCACATTCGTGGTATCCGTGACGGTGGCCGCCATTAACACCATCGTCACCGTCATCACCATGCGCGCCAAGGGAATGACCTTCGGCCGCCTCCCGTTCTTCAGCTGGGGTGCGGTCGTCGGTAGCGCGTTGGGCCTCTACGCCATGCCCGCATTCCTCGCCGTGATGACCATGGTGATCACCGACCGGGTCACCGGTACATCGTTCTTCGCCCCGGCGGTGGGCGGCTCGCAATGGTTGTATGAGAACATCTTCTGGATCATGGGCCATCCTGAGGTGTACGTGATCCTCCTCCCACCTGTGGCCGCGGTGATCGAGATCGCCAGCACGTTCTCCCGTAAACCGGTCTTCGGCTACAAGGTAGCGGTAGCCGGCTTCGTGGCCGTCGGGGTGTTGTCGATCATGGTGTGGGCCCACCACATGTTCACCACCGGATGGGCACCCAATTTGGCGGCGCCGTTCATGCTCACCACTGAATTGATATCGATCCCGACCGGCATCATCTTCCTGTGCATCATCGGAACCATATGGAAGGGGAGCATCTGGACGCGATTGCCGATGTACTTCGTCTACCTCTTTCTCTGGAACTTCATCATCGGCGGAGTGACCGGCATCTATCTGTCAGATGTGCCAGCTGACCAGTACTTCCACGGTGACATGTTCGTGACCGCCCACTTCCACTACACCCTGCTGGGTGGGGCCATGATCGGTGCGACCGCTGCGCTCTGCTACTGGTTCCCGAAGATGACCGGCAAGATGCTCAACGAACGGATCGGCAAGGTGGCGTTCTGGACCATCGCGCTCGGGATCCAGGTCACCTACTTCGGCCAGTTCTGGGAGGGTTTCCAGGGCATGCCCCGGCGGGTGGCACAGTACAATCCGCGCTTCGAGGCGGCCAACCAGATGGCCACTGTCGGTGCCTACATCCTGATGGCCGGGTGGCTCATCTTCCTCTACATGATGCTCAACGCGTGGAGAAACGGAAAGATCGCCCCGGCCAACCCGTGGCACGCCAAGACGCTCGAGTGGAAGGTCCCGACGCCGGTCCCGTTGGAGAACTTCCTCGTCGACCCCGTCGTCACCTCCGATCCGTATACGTACGGAGAGGGTGTGCCGGACGGTCAGGAGGTGCCGGAGTTCGTTCCGGTCGAGGAACCCGAGCTGGTGCCGGCAGGCGCCGTGCACGTCGATGACGCGGCCGACGACGGGGGTGCGGGCTGATGTCGGTAACCACCACCGAAATCGACAGCCACGGGCACGATGACGAGCACGGGCACGGCCCGATCGTCCCGGGTGCGGAGAATCCGGGCGGGGAGCACGAAAGCGCCTCGAAGCGGGACCAGAAGGAACGACTGATGATCGGGCTCTTCATCAGTGGAGACGCGCTCTTCCTGATCCTCGAGTTGTTCGCATGGTTCTACCTGCGATCTCTCAACGTCGGCGGGTTGTGGAACGGTGCACAATGCTCCAAGGCGAGCCCGTGCGCCGACGGATTGGGCAATCCGATCGTGGCCCAGATCCCGAAGGCCAACCCTTGGCACTCGATTGCCATTGCCTGTCTCGCCATCGGCTGTGCGGCCTTCGTGTGGGTGGCGGAGTCCGCCGCCAAGCGCCAGGCGGGCAAGAGGGCCGTGGCGGGAGCATCCGGTATCGCCCTGCTGTTCCTGCTCGGGGCAGTGGCCTGGCAGATCTATCAATTCCAGGTGCTGCCGTTCACCACCATCGACGGGGCCTATGCCTCCACCTTCGAGTACTTCATCGGCTCCACGCTGGCGCATCTGATCCTTCTACTGTTCATCGTGCTCGGCCTGTGGATTCGTGCGAGCAAGGGCCGCTACGAAGGGGGCACCTGGCACCGGATCCGGATCATCCGGTACTTCGCGGTGTGGATCGCTGTGAGCTGCGTCGTGCTGGCCCTGACCAGTACCCTCTTCTACTGATTCAACCCGATCCAAAACTGTCGTTCGCAGGCGCTCAGGGTTCGAAGCGGTAACCCATCCCCGGCTCGGTGATGAAGTGGCGGGGATGGGAGTGGTCGGCCTCGAGCTTGCGCCGTACCCGGGCCATCAGCACCCGTAGGTAGTCCGTCTCGGTTCCGTACTCAGGCCCCCAGACGTCGTGCAGAAGCCGGCGCTGAGATACCAGGCGTCCCGGATTCCGGACGAGCACCTCGACGATGTCCCACTCCTTCGGCGTCAGGTGTACGTCGATTCCGTCCCGCACGACCCGCTTTACGTCGAGATCGACGCTGAATCCCTCGGCTTCGACATGGGGGTCCTGCTCGTCGCCGGGTGCCCGGCGCAATGCGGCGCGCAGGCGGGCCAGCAGCTCGTCCATGCCGAACGGCTTGGTAACGTAGTCGTCTGCGCCCATGTCGAGAGCCTCCACCTTGCTCATCGACTGGTGGCGGGCGGACAGCACGATGATCGGTACATCGCTCCACCCGCGAACGCCTCGAATCACCTCGATCCCGTTGATCCCGGGCAGTCCGAGATCCAGCAGGACCACATCGGGATGCCAGTGTGCCGCCTTGTCCAAACCCTCCTCACCGCTCTTGGCGGCGGCGATGTCATAGCCGCGAGCTCCGAGGCTGACAGCGAGCGCCCGAAGCAATGACGGGTCGTCGTCCACGACCAGGACACGAGCGCCCGATTCCTGGCTCGCAGCTCTTCTGGCGGTGCTGGTGGCGATCACGGACTCACTTCCACTCCGCCGGCGCACCGGCCACGTCGTCCGATCCGCTGTAGTGCGCGTCGTCCAGCAACTCGTCGTCCAGGACGTCGTCGTCGATGTCGGCATTGATGGTTTCCGGTGTGTGCTCGACAGTGATCGGAAGCCGTACCACCATCGTGCAGCCACCACCTGGGGTGTCCTCGAGGTCGAGTGCCCCCCCGACCGCTTCCGCAAACCCTCGGGACACGGCCAGGCCCAGACCCACTCCGGTTCCGTTGTCGGTGTCGCCGAGCCGTTGGAACGGCTGGAATACGCGGTCGCGGTCGGCGACTTGGATCCCGGGACCGTGGTCGACCACACGGAGATCGACCCGACCGGCGACCGACCCGGCCTCGACGAGTACCGGCCGGCCGGCGCCATGGAGGAGGGCGTTGTCCACCAGATTGGCCACGACCCGCTCGAGCAGCACGGGGTCCGTATCGATCGTCGGGACTCCGGCGTCGATGGCCACGGTGACGGCATGGCCCCGGGGCCCGAGACTGGCCAGGGCGCTGTCGACCAACTCCTCGACATCGGTGGGACGCAGCAGAACCTCCATGGATCCGGTTTCGAGCCGGCTCATGTCCAGCAGGTTCTCCACCAGGGCACTCAGTCGGTCGGCTTCGTCGTCGATCGTCCGGAGCAGGATCGCCGTCTCGTCGGGGCCGAAGTCGAGTTGATCTGACAACAGGCTGGACGAGGCTGCCTTGATGGATGCCAGTGGCGTGCGGAGGTCGTGACTGACGGCGGCCAGCAGGGCTGATCGCAGTTGGTTGGCCCGGGCCAGCGAGTCGGCTTCGGCCGCCTCGGCGTGGAGCCTGTCGCTCTCCAGCGCAGTGGCGAGTTGTGCGGCGAACGCGGCCAGGATGTCGCGGTCTTCGGCGGTGAGTCCCGGTCCTTGCAGCACGAGCATGTCCAACCCGGTGAGGGGAATGACCAGTGATCCGATGTCGGGCGAGATGGGCGGCGATGCCCCGGAGGACGCCACCGTCGTCCAAGTCTGCGGCCGAGTCTCGCTCTGGGAGCGGAGGATTGCGGCCGAGTCCTGCCGGAAGGCGACCACCAGCTCCTCGAGGAGGCTCGGGAGCGGGTTGCCTTCGGGGGAGACGAGCCGACCCGCCACCCGGGCCAGCATCCGGGCGTCCGAACGGGCCTGCACGGCCGACGCCGTGCGCCGGGCGGCCACGTCGACCAGCACGCTGACTACCCCGGCGGTGACCAGGAACATGGCCAGTGCCAGCACGTCGCGGGCGTCGGCGATGGTGAAGGTATGCACCGGGGGCGCGAAGTAGTAGTTGGATAGGAGGAACCCGGCAAGAGCGGCGAGGATCCCGGGCCACACGCCTCCGGTGGCGGCGACGACCACCACCAGGAGCAGGTAGGAGCTCAGGGCGGTGGCGAGGCCGGTGTGGGAGCGGGCGGATGTCAGGACCACCGTGAGAAGCGGGAATCCGATGAGCCCGATGACTACCGCCGCCGCTCGCCGGCGCGCCGAAAGAGGTGACAGTAGACGGCGACTTCGGTGCCCGGTGCGACGTGGGCGGGAGGTGGAGTCCGCCGTCGGCTTGTGTTCGCCCTGATGGCGCTCGGTTGCCTCATCGGGCCCGTCCGAATCGGTGGCGATGACGTGGACGTCGAGTGCACCACTGGCGGCCCGGATGACCGAGTTGATCACCGAGCCCCGGACGAACTCGGCCACCCGGCTCCGGTGGGTAGCCCCGAGGACGAGTTGCGTGGCGTTCTCGGCCCGGGCCACCTGCACCAGTGCCGGTGCCACATCTGCCCCGACCACCTCGACGTATCGCCCGCCCAAGTCGTCCAGAAGGGCCCGATTCCGACGGAGGCCCTCGGCGCCGGCCTCGGATAGGCCGTCGTCGGTCTGCACGTGCACACCGACGAGTTCCGCCTTGGTGCGCATGGCCATCCTGGCCGCCCGGCGCACGAGAACGGCACTGCCCGGCGCCCCCGTCAGGGACACCACCACCCGCTCCTTGGTCTCCCACGAATCGGCGATGTCGTGGCGCTCGCGGTAACTGTGGAGCTCCTCGTCCACCCGGTCCGCCACCCACAGCAGCGCCAGTTCGCGTAGCGCGGTGAGGTTTCCGGTACGGAAGTAGTTGCCAAGGGCGGCATCTATCCGCTCTGGTGGGTAGACGTTCCCATGGGCGAGGCGACGGCGTAGTGCTTCGGGAGCCATGTCGACCAGCTCGATCTGATCGGCGGCCCGGACCACCGGATCGGGCACCGTCTCCTGCTGGACCACCCCGGTGATCCGCTCCACCACGTCGTTGAGCGACTCGAGGTGTTGGAGATTGATGGTGGAGATCACGTTGATGCCTGCGTCCAGCAGATCCCGCACGTCCTCGTAGCGCTTGGCGTTCCCGGATCCGGGGATATTGGAGTGGGCCAGCTCGTCGACCAGGACGAGCTCGGGCTTGCGGGCGAGCAGGCCGGCGAGGTCCATCTCCTCGAAGGACTGGCCGCGGTATTCCACGGTTCGACGGGGGAAGACCGGAAGGTCGCGGATCTGGGCATCGGTCTGGGGACGTCCGTGCTCCTCGACCCAACCGATGACCACGTCGGTGCCACGTTCCTTGCGTCGCCATCCCTCGTTGAGCATGGCGTACGTCTTGCCCACACCGGGGGCCGCTCCCAGGTACAGCCTCAGTTTCCCCCGCGCCACGGTTCCGCCTACCGCCCCGACCGACGTCGCATGGTCAGAGACGGCCCAGGTCGTCGAGGGCGTGGTTGAGGTTCGGCACGTTCACTCCCGGTTCTGCGAACGACTCCAGGCTACTCCTCGCCGAGTTCGACGGACGGTCGTCATCGCAAGGTAGAACGGGCTGCCGGAAGGCACCGGGACCGGCGACCCCCATTAGGGTTTCGCTGAGCTAACGGCGCATGCCGGCCGACCGGTGACGAGGAGATCCGATGAGCGAGACGATGTGGGCCTACCGCCTGTTGGCTTGGGGCGAACCGCCCCAGCTGGTCGAGATCCCGGTGCCGCGTCCGGGCCCGGGGCAGGTTCTGGTGAAGGTGTCCGGGAACGGCCTCTGCCATTCCGACTTCACCATGGGAGAACTCCCGGCCAAGATGGGCGAAGCTCTGGGCTGGTCCATGCCGTTCACCCTCGGCCACGAGGTGGGTGGTCGGGTCGCCGACACTGGAGCAGGTGTATCCGGCCTGACGGAGGGGGACGCCGTCGCCCTCCGCTCGCCGAGTTCCTGTGGCGTCTGTTGGTACTGCACCAGGGGCCAGGACAGCGCCTGCGCCGGGGGTCTCGTCGGGCGGGGGTACGGGCGCGACGGCGGCCTGGCCGAGTACGTGCTGGCGGAGTCGGCGGGCGACGTCATGCCGCTCCGCTCACTCGATCCGGTACTGGCCGGGCCACTCACCGATGCCGGGGCCACCTCGTACCACGCGGTCAAGCGCGCCCTTCCGAGGCTCATTCCGGGTGGGACGGCGGTGGTGATCGGGTCGGGCGGCCTCGGTGCCTTTGCCGTACAGTTCCTGAAGGCCCTTTCGCCGGTCCGGGTGGTGGCGGTCGACACCGATCCGTCCCGGCTCGAAGCTGGCCGCGTCCCGGGGGGCAGACGACGTCGTCCCGGGGGTCGATCGTGACACGGTGGGTCGCCTGCTCGATCTATCGGGCGGAGGTGCCGCCGCCGTGCTCGACTTCGTCGGGGTGGATGAGACGATCGCCGCGGGTTTGGCCGCGGTACGCCCGGCCGGGGTATACGGGCTGGTCGGCGCCGGCATGGGTGGGTTCAGACGCCCCTGGTACGGAGGACTACCCCGGGACGCCGAGATCTTCACATTCCAGGGCTCATCGCGCTCGGACGTCGAGGACGTGCTGGCCCTGGCCGACACCGGGCAGCTGGTCATCGACATCGAGCGCTACGCGCTGGTCGATGTGGGCGCGGCCTATGCCGCTCTCCAGCGGGGTGGACTGCGCGGCCGGGTGGTGGTGGTTCCGGGGGACTGAACGCGGCAGAGTGGGGGAGCGGGACAGGGCTGCGAGCTACCCGCTACCGCCGATCTTCCCCAGAAATGGGAGGAGATTGTCGAAGAAGGCGTTGTCGGGGTAGGCGCCGGCCGGGTCGTTGTGCGAGTAGGTGCTCTGGTGGTTCTCGAGTGTCAGGGTGCTCATGGGGATGCCCGACTGGCTGGCCAGGACCTGCGCGTCCTCGGGCACCGACGGGCCGCCCAGCTTGGCGCCGAAGGCGTAGATCAGGAGGCCCTTCGGGAGGTTGTGGCACACGACTCGTTTCGAGGTCCCGACGGAGCCAGATGCGTGCACAGCTCGCGACCTTAGGCCTCCTCGGACCGGTTCGGCCCAGGTCGGTCCAACCGGGATCGGTCGGGCTCGGACCCACTGGCCCGCGGTCATGTTCCCGGCGGCCACCCCTTCATGATGTCGGACTTCATGGCGACCATCAGAGCGAAGACCACGGTGTAGAACCCGATCACGAAGATGGTGACGCCGAGCCGGGAGTAGACGAAAATGGCGACAACCACCAGGAAGAGGTAGAGGAATATCGCCGCCCGGCCCTGCCAGTTCAGCGGGCCGAACCCCAATCTGCCCACCGTCTTGCCGAACCACGGATTGTCCGGATGTTCATCCTGTTCATCCTGTTCATCCATGTCCCGGGGTCCATCCAATCCTGGAGGTTTCCGGGTCGGCGGTCCCAGCCATGTGGTTGCCCATTGGCACACGGTACCGGTCCATCGGGCGACGGTCGCGGTGCTGGGCGCGTACACGAATGAGGCGGGAGCAACTGTGGTGACCTCTGGGTCGACCGACTGGGCTCACGGACTGGCGGGGCGGGACCCCCAGATCGAGCAGATCACCCGGAATGTGCTGACCCGGTTGGGAAAGATCTGCCGATCGGAGGTCCGCCTCGCCGGGAGGTGGCTAGGTACCGGCTGGTTCAAGCGATCTCGTGCCCGCCGACCAGGCGAACTGCTGGGCGAATGGAACTTGGCCATAGAAGGCGGGCCACTGATTGGGAGTGAATAGGGGATGGGCGATCTCCTGTGGCGATGAGTGGTCGGATCCGGAGGAACCGAGCCAGAGCCCGTTGCCACTGACATATATGACCGACTGACCGTCTTGCGCCCAGACGGGAACGCTGGCTCCCGACAGCTGGCTGACAGTCGTAGTGACGCCGGAGGTCGGCTGGAACAGCCGGAGCTGGTGAGCGTCGTACCAGGTGGACGTGGTCTGTTGCGTATAGGGAGCCTCGTCATACTCAGGCGCCTCGGCATAGCCCAAGGTCGTCCCGCCCGGTACCCAGATAGGGTCGACGGCGACCGTGGCGTTGGCATGAGGGACCTGGGAACATCGATTGGTGGCCGGCGAGCACACGGCAATGCCCTTCCCCTGCCAGATCGTCCGTCCCCCACCATCGACGCTCTCCTGGGGAACGGCCATCCATCCGGTGGCACTCACAGACGGAAGTCCGGCACTGCCGTCGGACAGGATCGTCCCCATGGCGAGCGGGGCCGCGCCTGGGGCGGAAATGGTGAAGAACGGTGACCCGTCAACCGTGGCACTGCCCCCGGGCACGCCCCCGGCACCGACTGTGGTGTAGCCGATGCCCCAGTGCGGCCACCAACCCGTCAAGGCGAGGTACTGCTGCTGCAATCTCTCCCATGTGACGACCGGGCCACCGTCGACCGGGTAGACCGCGAGCGTTGCCGACCACGGGTCACTGCCTGACGGCCCTGTCTCGGTCGACACGGCGACACTCGCACCGTTCGGCGCCCATGCCGCACCGATCACGTTGCTTCCACCTACGAGTACTTGAACCTGACCCGACGGATTGACCAGATCGACCCCCGTGGCGACGTCGAACGGAGCCCTGGTGGTCTTTCCCACGGCTATGGCGAACTCATCGGACCGCGGGCTCCATCCGACCGCCGAGCCTCCGGCCAGATTGGCGAGGAGCGTGTTGCCGACAACGTGGGCGTCGGTGCCGTTGGACCGTGCCATCCACAGGTCCGACCACACGACGGTGGTACTCCGATATCCGCCGGAGTCGTAGACCTGCTCCTTGGACGCCACGTATGCCAGCCACCTTCCGTCAACCGAGAACGTGGGGTCCGAAGGCACGAGACCACTGGAGAGAACGGCCCTCAGCGATCCGGTACTTCCATCGAGAACCCAGAGAGTTCCCTTCGATACAAAGGCGAGGCGCCCATGGCCTCTGATGGCGGCGCGATCTACGGCGGGTGGGCGAGGCTCGGTGGTGGTCTTTGGCCCAACCGACCGGGTGGATGAAAGCTGGTGGAAGACCGGCACCCCGATGGCCGCCAGCGCCGCCACGACGATGACCCCGAGTCCCACCAGCGCCCGCCGCCGGCGCATGCGCCGCCTGGCCTCTTTGATCAGCGCCTGGACCTGATCATCTTGGATGCCATGCTCCGGTTCTTCGAGGAGCGTCACGACGCCTGGAGCGTTCGATCGTCGAACATGATGCTAGTATGAGTAGCATTATGTTGCCAGTCAAGATCGATTCACAGAGCTCCATGCTCCTGTTCGAGCAGGTGGCAGCCGAACTCCGCCGAGCTATCGCCGATGGCGAGGCGAAGCCGGGTGAACGACTTCCCCCCGCCAAGGATCTGGCCGCTGTTCTCGGGGTGAATGCCAACACAGTGCTCCGCGCCCTCCGACAGCTGAGAGACGAAGGACTTCTCGAATTCCGCAGGGGCCGAGGGGTCACGGTGTCCGTTGAGGCACCTGACCGCAGCGCGGTGATCTCCCGTGCCCGCGAGTTGGTCCAGTTTTCGTTGCGTCAGGGCTACAAGCAGGACGAACTGATACGCATCATCGAGGCGATCGGCTGACGCCGTGGTTCCGGCCTCTCCGGTTGCCCTCCCCCTCGGCTGTCGTCAGTCTGCCGGGCGGGGAGAGTCTGGGCAGTCGGCGCATCGACCGAGGATGGCGAAGTGCTTTGGATCGATGGTGAACCCCAAATCGTTCTTCGCCGAGCGTGCCAATCCCCGAAACATTGCGTCAGGCGCCTCGATCATCGTGCCGCAGTCGGCGCAGACGAAATGCGCATGGGCATGACTTGCCAGCAGATAGCTGGATGGACCGTGACCCAGGTGTGAGTGGCTGATGACACCGACGTGCTCGAGCTCTTCGAGATTCCGGTAGATCGTGGAGAGGTGCACATCGGGTGCTTGCTTCTGAACCGCCTCGGCCAACGACTCGGCGCTCATGTGTCCTTCCGCGCTGAACAGGACCTCGAGCAGGAGGCGCCGTGACGAGGTGATCCTGTTGCCCCGCGAGCGAAGATAGGCAATCACGCTCTCCACAGAGGAGCTGTCCACGTCCACTGGCTGCGCTGGAGCGTTGCCCACAGTCATCGGATCGTAGTCAGGGAAGTGGCCTCGACGGACCTACACGTGGGCGTGGTCATGCCTGTCTTCGAGATTCACCTCGTGAAGGTGTGGGTGGGCGTGGGTCCCGGCACCGTGGGCGTGGTCATGTTCAATGTGATCATGCTCATGGCTGGCATGAGGATGGGCGTGGGTCACCTCGCCGTGGTCGTGCTCGTGCTCGTGGTCATGGGGTGCGGTGTGCTCGTGGGCTTCGGTCATCTTGTTGCTCCCTCTCTTGCCGGCTCGGTAGTTGCTGATTTGGACGGCGGACTGTTCGGCTCGATGCCGCTGGTCATTTACGGACAGATGGTCGATATGTCGAAGAGCTTCGTCGAGCAATGCCGCAACGTGGGAATCGAAGAGCCCGTAGACCACATGGCGCCCAGATCGGTTGCCGACCACGAAACCCAGATCTCGAAGTATTCGCAGTTGATGCGAGACGGCCGGTTGCTCCATCTCCACCTCAGCACTGAGGTCGCCCACCGTGCACGACCCGGCCCGTAGCCGGGCGAGGATCCTGACCCGGCTGGCGGTGGCAAGTGCGCCCATGACCCGGGCGATCTCCTGAGCAGCACCCTGCGTCAACGGGGCGTCGATCGTCCGATGGTTGGATTCACCCATATGCACATGTTCACATGCGCATGTATTCATGTCAATCGACCGTCATCCATTTCTTTGTGCGGTTACGAAGTAAATAGTGAGGGTATGCTCTTGCAAGCTCTTCGCAGTTCGCTCACGTCCGACCAAGACCCGACCGCCAGTCAGATGCACGTCGAGGAGAATTCAAGTGGCTGTCATGATCGAGTCCCCACCCACGTCGGGCCCCCTCGGGAGGATCAAGGAATTCCGGATGGGGATGACCCCCACCCAATGGCTACAGACCAAACTCATGTTTGCGTCCATCCTGTTTCTGCACGTCGTCGGGTTCGGGGTATTCATCGTGTTCGTGGTCCCCAACCACTACAAGGGTCTGGGGATCGGTGTTTCCGTGCTGGCCTACACACTGGGCCTCCGTCATGCCTTCGATGCCGACCACATCTCGGCCATCGACAACACCACCCGGAAGTTGATGAACGAAGGGAAGAAGCCGGTCAGTGTGGGGTACTTCTTCTCGCTGGGTCACTCCACGATCGTCGTGGTTATCGGGGCGGGCATCGTCCTTGCCGAAAAGACCGTCTATGGCGCCGTGTCGAACCACGGCTCCGGACTCGAACAGTTCGGTGGAATCTTCGGCACGATCGTCTCGGCCTCGTTCCTATTCCTCATCGCTCTGTTGAACGTCGTCATCCTGGCCGGGATCTTCGGCGTGTTCCGCAAGATGCGCCATGGCGACTTCGACGAGGCGGAGCTCGAGAGGCAGTTGGAGAATCGGGGCTTGATGTTCCGGATCTTCGGCAAGTGGATGAGGTCGATCACCAAGGAGTGGCAGATGTATCCCGTGGGGGTGGTGTTCGGCATGGGATTCGACACCGCCACCGAGGTTGCCCTCCTGGCCACGACCGCCCTTCTCGCCACCCGGTCGCTTCCCTGGTATTCGATCATGTGTCTGCCCATCCTGTTCACCGCCGGGATGACCTTGCTGGACACATTGGACGGGGTCTTCATGAACGTGGCCTACGGGTGGGCATTCTTCAATCCGGTCCGCAAGGTCTATTACAACCTGGCCATCACCGGTCTCTCGGTGTTCATCTGCTTCTTCATCGGCTCTGTCGAGGTGCTCGGCCTTCTCCCGACCGAACTGCATCTGAAGGGAAGTTTCTGGAACTACATGTCCACGTTCAATATCAACACGGCCGGCTTCGTGATCGTCGGCATGTTCCTGGCCACGTGGATCGGCGCACTGATGTTCTGGAAATTCGGCCACCTCGAAGAGAAGTGGACCGCGAAGCTGACCCACCAGACCGATCCGGATCAGTTCGAGGAGGACCTCGGGGCTCAATACGAAGTCGAGGCAGCCCTCTCCGCCTAGCCGGTTGGCTCGTGATGTCTCTCGGGATGCCCCCGCCGCGGCGCCTGCCGGAGTAGTGCAGACTCCATCGGATGAAGGCGCTGATGGTGGCTGGTACTTCGTCGTGGGCCGGTAAAAGTCTGGTGGCGACCGCGCTGTGCGCCTCACTTCGACGCCGGGGCGTACGGGTTGCCCCGTTCAAGGCCCAGAACATGTCCAACAACGCTCGGGTGGTCGCCGGCGGCGAGATCGGCGCCGCTCAGTACTTCCAGGCACTGGCCGCAGGCGTCGAACCGAGCACCGATCACAATCCCGTCCTGCTGAAGCCGGAATCCGACGTCTCGAGCCAGGTCGTGGTGAACGGCAAGGTCGACCGGGAGTTGAGCCTGATGCCGTGGAGGCAGCGGGCCCCTCGACTTTGGGGGTCCATGACCGACGCATTCGACCGGGTGGCAGCGGCCGCCGACGTCGTCATCCTGGAAGGCGCCGGCAGCCCAGCCGAGATCAACCTGGCTGACGTGGACCTGGTCAACCTGCGCATGGCCCGATACGCGCAAGCCGAGATGGTATTGGTATGCGACATCGACCGCGGGGGAGCGTTCGCTCATCTGTACGGCACATGGGCGCTCATCCCGGCCGAGGATCGCCACCACATCCGCGGCTTCATCCTCAACAAGTTCCGGGGGGACGCCGCTCTTCTCGAGCCAGGTCCCTCCCAACTCGAGGCCCTGACCGGCGTTCCGACTCTGGGCGTGGTGCCGATGGTCGACCACGGTCTTCCCGACGAGGATGGCGCCGATCCGCGGCCCCGCTCGGTGGGAGGAAGGCGTGTGCGGGTGATCCGGGGCCCGGCGGCGTCGAATCTCGACGAATGGTGGCCGCTGTTGCAGGTATCGGACTTTGCATGGGCCACGGGTCCGAATGACCTCGACGATGCCGATCTGATCGTGGTACCCGGGTCCAAGTTGGTGGCGACGGATCTGGCCTGGATCAGGGCCACCGGTCTCGACGCCGCCCTTGCCGGCGCCTACCACCAGAATGTCCCGATTCTGGCGGTCTGCGGTGGGGTCCAGGTGCTGGGCGGGGACGTCCTCGATCCCCACGGGGTCGAGATGGGGGCCACCGGTCTCGGCCTTGTTCCGGCGACGACGTCGCTGGCCAGGGTCAAAGAGGTTCGCCGAAGAACGGCCACGTTCGCCGAGGTGCTCGGCGGGCACTGGCGCGGCCTGGCCGGTCAGACGGTCGACGGGTACGAGATCCACCACGGCAGGACTGAGATCGTGCCCCCCGCCATTGCGGTGCTGCCGGACGGGCTGGGATTCACCTGCGGCAGCATCCTGGCCGTCTACCTTCACGGTATGGCCGAAGATCCGGCCATAGCTGAGGCGCTGACCGGTGCAAGGCCGGTGCGGACACTCGACCATGTGTTCGACGGACTGGCCGATCTGATCGACGATGCGATCGACGTGGAGCTCCTGTTGGGGCTGTGACCGCACAGTTGTCACCTGTGGACCGCCATCCGATGAGGTCCTAGGCTCTGGCCCAGCGGCCACAGTGGAAGTCGAACGGGGGAGTCATCGATGCCCAGGTTCACTCGTGTTGCCATGGCCACGATCGTCGGGGCGATAGGCCTTCTGGTGCCGGTGGCTGCGAATGCCGCGCCATTGCTGTCGCCGGCCGTCGCCGTGAGTGGCCACACCGCCCCCAACACGTTCGCTCCCACTGGATCGATGAGCGTCCGGCGGACCGGCGCCACGGCCACGGTCCTCGAGGACGGCGATGTCCTCGTGGCCGGTGGCGGAACCGCCTCGGCGGAGATCTACCATCCCGGCACCGGCTCCTGGACGGCCACGGCGAGCATGTCGACGGCCCGCAGCGACGCTACCGCGACCCTGCTCCAGAACGGCAATGTGCTCATGGCTGGAGGTTGCTGCGCGGTCGGCCACCCCGACGCAGGGCAGACCAGCGCGGAGATCTACGACCCGACCACCGGCGCCTGGTCGTCGACCGGATCGCTCACCGTGGGCCGGTCCGGTGCCACCGCCACCCTGCTCCAGAACGGCGATGTGCTCGTCGCCGGTGGCAGTTGCAACGGCAGGGGTTATGGCTGTGACGCCGGTAGCTACCTGGTGAACCTGAAGAGCGCCGAGCTCTACGACCCTTCGAAAGGTGTCTGGTCCCCCACCGGATCGATGAGCGTGGGGCGCCAGTTCCAGACCGCCACCCTCCTCCAGAACGGCGACGTATTGGTGACGGGGGGATTCAACGGCTGCGACGATGACTTCTGCACCGACCTGAGTAGCGCCGAGCTCTACGACCCGATCACCGGAAGGTGGCTACCCACCGCCCGCATGAAGGTGCCCCGGGAGCAACAGACCGCCACGCTGCTCGCCAACGGAGACGTGCTGGTCGCCGGAGGGTTGAACGAAGGTGGTGGCGGCGGCATCTCTTCCGCGTACGCCAGCGCCGAGATATACAACCCCATCTTCGGCCGTTGGAGTCCGGCCGCGTCGATGAGCCAGCCCAGATTCGGCCAGACCGCCACCCTTCTCCAAAGTGGGTGGGTCCTCGTGACCGGCGGGGGTTCGGCGACCAGCGAGGTGTACGAGCCCGACCCGAACGTATGGATTCCGGTCGGGAACCTGAGCACCACGCGCACCGACCAGACCGCGTCCTTGCTATCCGACGGCGACGTCCTGGTCACCGGTGGCACGGGGCCTGGTCAGGAGCCGCTCTCGACCGCCGAGGTCTACCAGGCCGGCGCCGGTCCCCTGGTGGATCTCTCAGTGGAGATGATGACATTCCCGACCCAGGAGGTGGATACGACCGGGGACGCGTTGTCGTTCACGGTCACCAATTACGGTACCGCCCCCCTCGATGTCTCCGGCGTCGAGACTTCCGGGGAGAATCCCTCGGACTTCCCGGCGGCAGCTGCATGCAGTCGGCCGGTGGCCGTGGGCGCCTCCTGCAGCGTAGAAGTCCGGTTCTCGCCGCTGTATCCCGGGTTGCGTTCGGCCACTGTGGCAGTAGCTGACAACGGGCCGCTCGATCCGCAGGGGGTGCATGTGAGCGGAAACAGCGCCGGCCCTTATGTATGGGTCCCGGGCACCTCAATGCTCGACCCCGAGCGCAGCTCCTCGGTGACCACGCTTGCCAACGCTGATGTCCTGGTCGCCGGAGGCGAGAACATCATCGACGACACCGTGAACACCGCCGAGCTCTACGATCCGTCCACCGGATCATTCACGCCTACCGGGTCGTTGTCCGTGTCCCGCGAATACCAGGCGGTGGCTCGGTTGCCCGACGGTTCGGTGCTGGTGGCCGGTGGGCTGACCGACAACCAGTACAACGAGTCGATTCTGTCGAGCGCCGAGATCTACGACCCGAGCACCCGGACCTGGTCACCTACGGCCTCGATGTTGGTGGCGGGCGAGGGTCTCACCGCCAATCTGCTGGATAACGGACTGGTCCTGGTCACCGGCTTCAGCGGCTCCGACCCCGAGTTGTACAACCCGGTCACGGCCAGCTGGTCGGACACCGGGCCGGTGCCGTTCACCGGTGGCCAAGCCGTCGTACTGCAGAATGACATGGTCCTCGTGACCGGCGGGCCCAACGGCGCTTCGGCGCTGTACGACCCGACCAGCAATACCTGGTCGAGCACGGGGTCCATGATCACACCCCAGTACGGAGCGACGGCGACACAACTGACCGACGGCGATGTACTGGTCGTCGGCGGATTCGGGACCAACGGCAGCGGTCCCCTCACCACGGCCCAGCTCTACGATCCGACCACGGGCGTCTGGTCGACGACGGGCTCCCTCCCATCGGGTCGCCAGGGTCAGTCCGCCGTCCTTCTGCCGAGCGGAAGCGTCCTCGTGGCCGGTGGCTGCAGCTCCTCCTGCCAGAGCAGTCCGGCGACCGATGCCACTTATCTGTACGCCGACGGTTTCTGGTCCGACACCGGGTCGTTGCCGACGTCCAGGTACGGGCAGGAAGCCACGGTGCTGCCCGACGGTGACGTATTGCTGATGGGCGGGACCGAGAGCGAAAGCGCGAACGCCACGACGGCTACGGAGATCTACATCCCCCCACTCATCTCTGCATCGCCAGCCAAAGGGACAGCGGGTCAGGCCGTTGCTCTCGTCGGCAACGGCTTCTACGGTCACGAGGTGGTGAAAGTGATGCTCGGCCAGAGGAAGGTGGCGCAACCCGAAGCCAACGATCTCGGCCAGTTCAGCATCCAGGTCCTGATACCTACGCTTCCTGCGGGCACGTACGCCTTGAGCGCCGAGGGTCGGACCAGCTATGTCTATGCAGAGAGCAGTTTCGTGGTGACCACGGGCACCTGATCGCTGATCCAGGGTCGTCCCCAGTGCGGCCCGCTGCAGTTGTCCTCAGGGGCGATCGTGCCGATCGACGGCGCGGCTCATCCGCTCGGCCCATTCACGGGCATAGTCGATGGCGGCGGGTGGGGACAGCAATTCGAACTCGGCACCAGTCCGACCAAGAGTCGCCAGCACCAGGTCCAGTGACTCGGAGGTCATCCGTAGACGGCACTGGGCGTCGTCGATCTCCTCGATCGTGGCCCACGGTCCGAGTCGGGATCGGACCACCGAGGCATCTGCGTGAACCAGAGCTTCAACATTGTGGCGCGTGGGGAGGTTGTCAATGCCCTTGCGTACGAACTCGGCGGCATCATCGGCCGGAAGATCGCGTGGCAAGAATTGTGCCCCGGTGGGCCGAGGCATGGTCAGGCGATCGAGACGAAACGTACGCCAGTCGGAGCGGTCCATATCCCATGCGACCAGGTACCAGCGCCGACCGAGCAGTACCAGCCGGTGGGGCTCAACCCGGCGGTCGCTCCCGGCACCGTCGCCGGCGGTGTAGGCGAACTCGAGTCGTTCGGTGTCCCGGCATGCCTGAGCGATTGACGTCAGGTCGCCCGGATCGACATTCGAGGTCGCGCTGCTCCACGGCGCCGCCACGGTCATGGCGGCAATGGAGCTGACCCGCTGGCGCAACGGAGATGGCATCACCTGCACGATCTTGGCCAGGGCGCGAACCGAAGACTCCTCAATTCCGGCGACGCCACCTCCTTGGATGGCGGCCTGCAGGCCCACTCCGAGGGCGACGGCCTCTTCGTCATCGAGCACCAGAGGAGGCATCGATGCCCCGGCCGCCAACTGGTAGCCGCCGTCGAGGCCGCGTTGGGCTTCCACCGGATAGCCCAGCTCGCGAAGGCGATCGATGTCGCGGCGCAGTGTCCGTGCCGACACCTCGAGGCGACGGGCCAGTTCAGGCCCTGGCCAGTAGCGACGGGTCTGGAACAAGGAAAGGAGCCGCAGCGTCCTCGAGCTGGTATTGGACACATTCTCGAGTATGTCGTATTTGCGGACAGAAAGTGACCGCTTTATTGTCCATAGTGGCCGAGTACCCCCAAAAGCGAAAGGCGATCCCATGAACAACGACACACAGACCACCACCCGTGAGCGTGCCGATCTGCTCGAGACCCTGGCCACCCACCGGGGATTCCTCCTCCGGGCCGTCAAGGGCATGACTGACGAGCAGGCCGAGTTCCGTTCCACGGCCAGCGAGCTCTGCCTGGGCGGGATCGTCAAGCATGTGACGCTCATGGAGGAGCGTTGGGTCGACTTCATCTTGGAAGGACCCCGGGCGATCGGTCCGGCGGACGCGGCAGCCTACGAGCGTCATCTCGCCAGCTTCCTCATGGATGGCGAGACGCTCGACGGGCTGGTGGCTCGATACGAGACGGTGGCACGCCGGACCGACGAGCTGGTCGTCTCACTTCCATCTCTGGACGACTCCCGTCCTCTGCCCGAAGCCCCGTGGTTCGAAGCCGGAGCCAGCTGGTCAGCGCGACGCACCCTGCTCCACGTCATCGCCGAAACGGCGCAACACGCCGGTCACGCCGACATCATCCGCGAGAGCATCGACGGCGCCAAGACAATGGGCTGACGGCCTTGGTCCCGCGCTATGGACTGACCGCTCCGCGTCTGGGTACTCTAAACGGAGTGATATCTCCGGATAAGAGACCGAGAGCCGCGCAAGACGGGCCCTACCCTGTGGCGGTCAGCCGACGGATGCGCAGCGACGCCGTGAAGAACAGGGAGCGGCTGCTGCTGGCTGCCGGCCAGGTCTTCGAGGAGAAGGGACTTGGGGCCAGCGTGACCGACGTGGCTCGGGTTGCAGGCGTCGGGATGGGCACGCTGTACCGGCGGTTCGCCTCGAAGGAGGCGCTCATCGAGGCACTCGTCTCCGAGGTCCTGGAAGTCACGATCGCCATGGCCCGCGAGGCGGCAGCGTTGCCGGATGGCACAGGTCTCGAGCACTTCCTGGTGGCGGCGAGTTCGTATCAAGCGGAGCACCTGGGCTGCCTTCCCAAGCTCTGGAACTCCGACCACCACCTCGTCAAAACGGCGCGGGACGTGATTGCCGGGCTCCTCTCCGATGCGCAGGCGCACGACCGGGTCCGATCAGACCTCACGAGCACCGATATTTCGATGGTGATGTGGTCGATGCGTGGCGTGCTGGAAACCACCCGCGCCAACGCGCCCGAGGGATGGCGGCGCCATCTCGATCTTCTCATCGCCGGCATGCGCCCGGCCGACGCAGCGTTACCACACCGCCCTCTCACCCAGAAGCAGGTCGACCGGATCCTCTCCAAACGCCAACCCTCCTCCACCGTGGCGACGGCGGGGGTGAGCCGGTGACGACGCTGCAGGGCGCCGACCAGGACGCCGAGTTTGTCGGGGCCACCCGGGCGCACTGGTGGATCCTGGTCGTCATCGCCGGGGCCCAGCTCATGGTGGTGCTCGATTCGACGATCATGATCATCGCCCTGCCCTCGGCACAGCACTCACTCGGGTTCTCGAACACTGATCGACAGTGGGTGGTGACGGCGTACACCCTGGCCTTCGGTGGCTTCCTCCTCCTCGGCGGGCGGATCAGCGACATGTTCGGGCCCAAGCGAACCCTGATGACGGGAGTGCTGGGCTTCGCCCTGGCCTCAGCCATCGGCGGCGCCGCTCAGACCACCCTGATGTTGATCGGTGCCCGCGGACTGCAGGGCCTCTTCGGTGCGCTGCTGGCGCCATCGGTGCTCTCAGTTCTCACGTCGACGTTCACCGACCCACGGGAACGAGGCCGGGCCTTCGGGATCTATGCGACCATCGCTATCGCCGGCTCGGCATTCGGGCTCATCCTCGGTGGATTCCTGACCGAGTACGTCGATTGGCGCTGGTGCCTGTATGTCAATCTGCCCATCGCCGCGCTGGTGCTCGTCGGAGCGTTCACCATGATCCCGAAGCGCGATGGAGTGCGCGGTGTGCGGCTCGACGTGCTCGGCGTGGTTCTCGGTTGTGGCGGTCTGGTCTCGCTCGTCTACGGACTCGGTGAGGCTGGCACGAGCGGGTGGGGAAGCACCCACGTGATCGTGGCCCTCGTCCTCGCCGGCGTCCTGCTCGCTGCCTTCGTCCTGTGGCAGAGCAAGGGTCCCAATCCGCTCCTTCCGCTGCGCGTCGTGCGCAATCGGAACCGGGCCGGGTCGTTCCTGACCATCATGCTGGCCGTCACCGGGATGTTCGGCACCTTCTTGTTCCTCACCTACCTCCTGCAGACGATCGACCACTACTCGCCCCTCAAGACCGGCGTCGCATTCCTGCCCCTGCTCGTCTTGAACGGGTTGGCTGCAACACAGATCGCCAGCCGGCTGATGCCTCATGTGAGGACCCGCTATCTCGTGGTGCCGGGCCTCCTGCTGGCCGCCGTCGGCGTCGCCCTCTTCACCAGGCTCACCCCCGGAGCCTCCTACGTGACCCATGTACTGCCGAGCGAGGTCCTCCTCGGCCTCGGTCTGGGGCTCGCCCTCGTACCCTGCATAAGCACGGCCACCCAGAACGCCAACCCCAGGGACGTCGGTGTGACCTCGGCCATGACCAATACGTCACAGCAGATCGGAGCGTCCATCGGCACCGCTCTTCTGAATACGATCGCGGCGGCGGCAACGGCGACCTACCTGGCCACGCACGCGGCCGGTGCTCACGAGCTGGCCACGGCCACGGTGCACGGGTATGCGACCGCCAGCGCCTGGGCGGCGGGGATCTTCATCCTGGCCGCAGTGACCGCCGGGGTCATGATCAACGTGCATCCCGGGCAGAAGATCGCGGACGACGTGGACGCGGCCGACGCGGAGCCCCGCCCACTGCCCACCGAGGTCCTTTGACCGGATCGGCACGCAATCCCAGCGCGTGCGAGGAGGAAAGTGCTGGATAGCTCTACAGTTGCTCCGGCTCGGTTTCGATTGAACCGGGAGCTGCGTTTTGTGAAGTGCCGAGAGGGGAACGACAGTCAAGTGGGTTTGGTCACATGACGTCCGATCTGGGTGAGGAGATCGATCTCGAGATCAGCTCACCGACTCCGCAGCTGAACGACAGCGATCCGCCGCCCGTGAAGCGACAGCTGAGTTCCAGCGACGCTTCGCCGGAGACGGCGTCGGCATCGCCACGCCGCCTGAGGCTTCATCGGCTCAGTGTCGTGGTTCTCGCCATCGGACTCGTGGTGACCGGAGTGCTCTCCACCACCTCGCGACTCAGCTACATCCACGATGAGCAGCACCTGTCAGACCTTCAGACCAATCTCACTGCCTCGGCCCTCGGCATCGCGCCGATTGACTTGGAACGGCGCCTCAGTGAAGCAGCCGCAGCTGCGGGCGAAGCGACAGATCCCGTCGCCACCTTCCACCAGGTCATCGGGCCGTCGATGGCACCTGGTGGGCCATTTGCGACGGCAACGCTCGCTCTGGTGTCCGACGGGCGTGCTCAAGTGCTCGCGCATGTTGGGGCCAGGACCATCAACAATCCAACGGGCAGGGCCGCTTCGGCGCTCTTCGAGGAATCAGCGAGATCCGCGTCGCTGGTCACGACCAGGGCCGTCGGCAGGGGTTTGCAGCGCTTCGGCTATCTGATGTCATTTACGGGACCGAACGGAACCTATGTCGTCTCCGCCGGACAGGACCTGCCGAGTAACCACAAACTCGTCATCCCGTCGAACTCACCTGACGCCGGCCTCGATGTCGCGATCTACTTCGGTAAGACGACGGACGCCGCCGCCCTTGTCGAGACGAATGTGGCCCACCTGCCCTTGACCGGCACCGTCTCCAAGGCAGTCGTACCCTTCGGGTCCAGCGACTTGACCCTTGTCATCTCACCCAGGAGCCCGCTGGCCGGACCATGGTCGGCATTCCTTCCCTGGGGCATTCTCGTAGTCGGCCTGCTCTTCACCCTGGTCGTGGTCACCATGACCGAACGCCTGGTCCGGCGACGGCTGTACGCCGAAGAGTTGGCTGAAGAGAACCGCACCCTCTACGGCGAGCAGCGAAACGTGTCACTGACGCTGCAGCGCTCACTGTTGCCGAAGGACCTCCCGAAGATCGATTCGGTGGAGCTCGCGGCCCGATACATCCCGGGGGAGTCCGGTATCGAAGTCGGCGGAGACTGGTACAGCGCTATCGAAATCGACGATGAACGGTTTGCATTCGTCGTCGGTGACGTGTCGGGGCACGGGCTGGCTGCCGCAACCATCATGGCGGGACTTCGCTACACGATTCGTGCCTATGCGGCTATCGGCTACAACCCGGACCGAATCCTCGAGATGGCGGCGAAAGAGATCAACCTCGGTTCCGACGGACACTTCGCAACCGTCCTGGTGGGTCTTGTCGACAATGGCCTTCGCCGGGTCACATTGGCGAATGCCGGCCACCTTCCCGCTCTGCTCGTAGACAATGACCGGAGCGAGTTCCTCACGATGCCGGTGGGGGTCCCCCTGGGATTGAATGCTCCGAGTTATGAATCGATGACGATCCCCGTCAGGCACGGGATCGACACTCATCGCCTACACGGACGGACTGGTTGAACGGAGAACCGAAGTTCTCGACGTGGGAATGGAGCGGCTGCGCCAAGCGGCATTGCTCAAGGGATATTCGGTCGACGGTCTCCTCACGAGAATTGTCGATTCTGCATTCGCCGGAGAAGCTCCCGATGACGACACGGCGATCTTGGCGATCCGTTGGCTCGATTGACCGCTCAGGTGTCCAAGCCGCCGTGGATCAGGCGCTGCCGCAAGGGTGAGTCGAGGTCGCCGTGCGGGGGTCGGCACGCCGAACTGGAACTCGGCGATGTGTGCTCAGCGTTCGAGGAGGTCCTGGGCCCGATCGACGAGATTCCCGGCTCGAGCCGCCCCTGCGGCGAGATAGGGCGCTACGGCTTCGGCTCCCGAGGCGGCCGTCTGTGAGACCGGGTCGGCGGCACGCTGTCCGACCCGCGTCACCGCCTCGGCCAGCTGCTGCGCCGCCCCGGGCAGCGTGTCGACGAGGTGCGCCGCCGTCACGTCAGCTTGGCGGGTAGCCCTCGCCGCCCCGTCCAGGGCGTGTCGCGCTGTTTGAGAGACGCCGTTGTCCAGTTGACCGCCCACCCCGATCGCCGCGCCTTTTGCGTGTCGGGCGAATGCCGAGGCACCTTCCGCCACCGAATTCCCCGTGTGCCTCGCAGACGACGAGCCCGCTGCCCTGCCGATGGCCAGGGCGGCCCCGACCCGGGCTGCTCGACGACGCGCTCGCCATCCGACGGAGGGTTTGCCCTCGGTGTCGAATGCCGCCAGGATGAGACCGCCCAGGAGACCGAGATTCTTTAGGAAGTGCATCTGCTGCTCGGATCGTGCCGCACCTTCCTCCTCCTCCCAGAAGCGGTGGCCTGCATAGGTGGTGGGAATGATCGAACCGATCAGGGCGACCGATGCGAGGCGGCGGAACCGACCCGTAGCCAGGAGCACGCCAGCTCCGACCTGCACCGCTCCATTGACCCGCACGAGCAACTCGGGGTCATCGGGCAAGGATGGCATCCACTCCACCAATGGCAGCGTCACCGCCTGGGCGGCCTTCGCCTTGTGTTCCGGATCGCGTAAGGCATCGATACCCTCAGCGATGAATATTGCAGCGAGCATCGGGCGGGCGATTCGTCGAGTCAGTGCCATGCACCTGCCATACCCATCTCCACCGAACTCATGCCATGAAGCTGAAGAGAAGCAGTTCTCGACGGAATCCAGACAACGGGACCGGGGACTCAGGCGGAGTCGTCGCCACCCGGCGAAGTCAATGTCAGCCCCTCCGAGTCCTCGTCCTCGCCATAACCGGCTTCCCTGTACTGGTCCTGGCTCATTGGACGGCGTTCGAATGAGGTCAGCACCCTCTGTTCAGGCCGACGCTGGTTCTCTGTCGCCTGGAGGGCAACCGACCGCTGGTCGGCCTCGGTGAGCGGAGGCTGCACCATGCCCCGAGGCCACAGTCGGTAGTGCAGGACCGTGTTCAACTCCGCCGAGTAGAGCGTTACCTGGACACCGACGGCGATCCAGGCGACAAGTCCGAGTACCAGCCCGAACATCCCGTAGAGAGCACTGGCTCCCTTGAGGTCGTGACCCACGACGTATCCTCCCGATGCTTGGAGGAGCGTCCAGGCGATTCCGCCGATGACGGACCCGGGTATCAGCCACCGGGTCTCCACCTGATTCGGCGTGAGTACCCGGAACGCCGTGAGATAGATGGCCACGTTGACCAGCCCGGCGACCACTTCTCCGATCAGCCCAAGCCACTCGTTGTGCTGTCCGAAGGTGCCGAATCCGGTCAGCCCGGTGGTGACGACGAGGCCGATGAAGAGGACCATCAGGAAGAGGAGACTCCTGCACAGGCGTGCGACGTACCTGGGGCGTACCGCACCGGGAATATTCCAGATCTGGGACATCGAGAAAAGGCCGGCCTGAGCTAGGCCGGTGGTTCCGTAGGTGACCCCGACCAACCCGATTACGAGGCCGATGATCGACGTCCGGCGCATGGCGTGGACATTGTGGGCAAGTTGATCGCCGATGATCGGGAATTGACCGAAGGCTGAGTGCAGCACCTCCTGTTTGAGCCCTGACTGAACTCCTAGGACGAGATCGAGGGTAGTCACGAGGAGGAGCAATAGGGGAAAGACCGTCACGAACATGGCGTAGGTCAGCTGGACCGAGAGGTTGCCGGCGTTGTCATCCCCGTACTTCTTGAACACGCCGATCAGGAACGCGGGGGCGTTGTGCCGCTGTTGGGCGGCGTCTCGCGCGCCGAAGCGACTTTTCGAGCCCGTTCACGACATCGCCTATTCGCTGGTGCCGATCGTCGGCGTCCTGCCACTGCCTCTGGTTCCTGGCATCACCCAGTCCTACCCAGGAGTGCCGATCCCACACCAGCCGGCGTGACCGACGGCAATGGGCGAGTAGGTCAAACGCCACGTGACGATCGCGTCCGGTCCTACTGGTAGCGCTGATCTCCCTGGTAGCGCTGATCTCCCATCTCAACGGGTAGTTTGGCAGGTAGCTCCAAGCAGAATTCCCAAAGGAGGGTCGTCACGTGCAGGTGAAGATCGGGAGGTCATGGGCAAATGGAAGCCGGGCCAGGCGCTCCAGCTGGCACGCACTCCGATACGCCGGAGCGCCTGCAGGGTGGTAGCGGATCACCAGGAAGTGAAGGTCACGGTCACACTCGACGATCCCTCGGGGCCCGTCATCCGACTCGCAGGCGAACTCGATCTGGCGAGTGTGGAATCTGCAAAAGAGGGTATTGCTCCCTACGTTGCCGGCAAGCCGGCGCATGTCACCTTCGACCTAGAGAAGCTCACGTTTATGGATAGTTCGGGAATTGCCTTGCTGGTGCAGGTGTCGAACGAGGTCGGTCACGTCTCACTGATCCATGTCACACCCATCGTGCATCGCGTGCTGCAGGTCACAGGCCTGTTGGAACATTTCGGTCTCGATCCGTGATTGTCCGACGGTCGTTCGAGTCGGCAGAGGGATCGGTAGGCGACGCCCGGCGTTTCGTCGCGGAGAGGATTCCCGACGTGGCTGGCGAGGTTCAGGACTCCGTGTCGGTGATGGTGTCCGAGCTATCGACCAACGCACTGATTCATGCCTCCGGTGGTTTCGAGGTCACCGTAGACCGAACCGATCGACCACATGGTCGTGTCAGTGACCGATCAGGAGGACGGCACGCCGGCACTGCAGTCCCCCGACCCCAATGAGCCTCACGGTCGGGGGCTGCGAATCGTCGAAGCCCTGTCCGACGAATGGGGCATCTCGTCGAACGCCATTGCCGGGAAGTCCGTCTGGTTCCGGATGTCGCTCGAGTCCTCGGTGGCGGATGCATCGAGCGACGGGACGGACCGGGTTCATGCGGACCAGACCGCGGCCAGGCGCCGTTCGATTCCGGGCGCCTCTCCCAAAGATTCTGGCTCCCGCCCGCCGGTTTCGCGTGACCGGGGGCCGAGGCCCCGCGGAAACTCGAGGCAGTCCGTCACTCCCGCTGTGCAGTCGACTCCTGTAGCGCTTGCCCGATCGGGCCCACCGCCGTTATCGGCGGTACCCACAGTTTTCCCGGGTCGTATCGGCGGTTCGGGTCAGCTTCGCAGCAGGGCGGCGAAGAGGTCGCCCTGCGACTCGGCCCGCTCGACTACCTCGTCAGGCCCGAAGACCAATTCCGAAGGATCGCCGCCTTCGGCACACGCCGCCACCTCATCCCAGGTGACCGGTGTGGACGCCCGCGGTTCGGGTAGAGACCGAAGCGAATACGTGGCGACCGTCGTCTTGGCCGGGTGATTCTGGCTCCAGTCGATCAGCACCTTGTGTTGTCGGAGCGAGCGTCGCATGTTGGACACCACCTCGTCAGGGTGATCTGTCGCCAGGTGGTCGGCGAGGTCGTGAGCAGTCGTTCGGGAACGGTCCCACGTCCACCGCGCCGGCAGACGTGCATACACCTGGAGACCTTTTGAACCACTGGTCTTGGCAACTGCGTCACTGCCCAGTCGTCCGAGACGGTCGACGACTCTAAGGGCCACCCGGCAGCACTCGACGACGGATGCGCCCGGCCCGGGGTCGAGGTCGAAGACGATATGGTCCGGGGGTCCGGGCAGGCTTCGCCGACGACCCACGTGCCACAGCGGCACGTGCAGCTCGATGGACGCCAGGTTGGCCGCCCACACCAGCGAAGGAAGATCGCACAGGACGGGGTACTCGATGTCATCGCTCCCGTCGGCGGCGGGCACGGCGACGCGACCGATCCAGTCGGGGGCGTGACTCGGGAGGTGCTTGGCGTAGAAGGACTGACCTTCCACGCCGTCAGGGAATCGCTTCATGGTGAGCGGACGGTCACGCACGTGGGGCAGCAGGACCGGGGCGATACGGACGTAGTAGTTGATGAGGTCGCCTTTGGTGAATCCATTTGCCGGAAACAGGACCTTGTCCAGGTGCGACAGGCTGAGGGTGCGACCGTCGACCTCGACCCGCGTCCTCGGCTCAGGGCTCACGGACCACCTCGTCAGCTGACTTGTCGGATCGCAGCCCCCGCCACACGGGATGGCGGAGGTGGCCGTCGGTCGTCCACTCGCGGAATGCGACCTCCCCTACCATCGTCGGCCGTACCCAGGTGGCCGTCCGCCCTACGGCTGCCGGCGGCGCCGGGTCGAACGGGGGCGTTGCCCTGGTCAGCGGGCGCATGGCAGCGATCAACTCGTTGCGGGTGTCCTCATTGAATCCGGTTCCGACCTTCCCGACGAAGGTGAGCGGCCTGGTACCGCCCGAGCCGCTCGGTACGCCGAGCACCAGGGCGCCGAATGTGCCTCTCCGTGCTCCCTGACCCCCGGTCCAACCGCCGATCACCACTTCCTGAGTGTGCTCCAGCTTTGTCTTCACCCAGTTCGGACTGCGCTTTCCAGGAAGGTAGGTGCTCGACCGGCGTTTGGCCACCACCCCTTCCATGTTCCGGTCGAGGGCAGCCTGCAGCACGACGGCACCGGAAACTTCGGTGAATGACGGCGTGAGGGCCCACGAGTCACCGGGGCTGAGTGTCGCTTCGAGCAATCGTCGACGCTCGTCGTAACTCTCGTGCAGCAGCGATCGACCATCCAGGTGGAGCAAGTCGAAGACGATGTAAGAAACGGGGTCGTGAGCTCGGGCCGCCTCCGTACCGGCACCTTTGACCCGGCCAGCGACCCTCGAGAAAGACGGCACGCCGCCTTCGCCCAGCACGACGAGTTCGCCGTCGAAGACCGCAGAGATTGAACCGAGGGACTCGGCCATGGGACGCAATTCGGGAACGGCCCGGGTGATGTCATGACCGTTCCGGGTCATGATCGTCGGCCGCCCGTCCTCCACGCGGACAACGGCACGGACGCCATCCCACTTGAATTCGTAGGCCCACTCGTCGGGGCCTCCTTCCGCCAGCGGGCCCGCCGTCGCCAGCATGGGGGCGATGTGCTCGGGGGCCGGCTCGTCGTCGGTCGCCCGGACATCCATCCGATGGATCATCCACCGCTTCCCGCTTGTGGGAAAGAGTACGTAGCGCCCCTCCACCCGGTCTCCGTGAAGAACCACCTTCACTTCCCGAGATGTCCACTTCTCGCATGTGTACGTGCCGCGGTCCCAGATGGTGACCTCGCCTGCGCCGTACTCGCCGGCCGGGATTGTGCCGGCGAAGCTGCCGTACTCCAGTGGGTGATCCTCGGTCGGGACGGCAAGATGATTGGAGTCGGGATCACGCGGAAGACCCTTGGGCAATGCCCACGACACCAGGACACCGTCGTGCTCCAGACGGAAGTCCCAATGGAGGCTCGAGGCATGGTGCTCCTGGATGACGAAGGAGGGTGTTGGAGACCGCCCCGGGCGCTGCCGACGGCCCGATGGCATCGGCTCGGGAGTTACTCCCTTGTTGCGTTTGGCCGTGTATTCGGCCAAATCGGGACGGTCGTCGCTGGCTGGCACCCGAGGTCGTCGGCTGCTGGACGCGGCGCTCATCGGCCTCCGATCCGACCGAGGCGCCTCAACGGGATGGTGAGGGGCACCAGCGCCCGGACTTCGAGGTCCACGTCAAGCTCCACATAGGCCATGACATTGAACTATGAGCGTACCTGTCCACTGGCCGGTCTGACCGATTCGCCGGTCACCAGGGGTCGCGCTGATTCCCAGATGGGAGCCGGCGTCGGCGTTGCGGGTTTTGCTCCATTGCTCCCGGGCGTAGTCCAGACACCTTCGCTCTTGTGCCTCGGCATGGCTCTCATCTACCCGACCGTTGCGGGTCCTAATCAGAAGTGCCTCTTGGAGAGCTGCCTGATGGATCCCTGTGACCTGACCTCACGCTCAGCCGCCGCGGAGGTCGAGGTTGCAACGGAGTTGTCGCATCGGTCGTGATTGGAAGGTGGGAACTCGGGAATAGAACGCCCAGGGATGGGGAATAGAGCGCTTGGGGAACAGGGACGCAGAATCGATCAGGGGGGTCGCCGTGACAACGTTCAGGACGGAAGTGGAGTCAGCCGGTAGCGCCGTCGACAAGGGAGAAATAGCCCATAGCGCTGAGGACAAGGCCCGAGGCGGCGCCATCCGGACGCTTATCCCGGCCCGGCTCGACAGGCTGGGTTGGTCGCGGTTCCACACCATGCTGGTCGTGGCTCTCGGGGTGGCGTGGATCCTCGATGGCCTCGAGATCACCATCGCCGGAAATGTCACCAACCTCATCAGCAGCAAACAGTCACTCAATCTGTCCTCGGCCGGAGTCGCCTTCGCCGTAGGCACGGTGTATCTCCTCGGTGAGGTGTTCGGGGCCTTGTTCTTCGGAAGACTCTCCGACAAGTGGGGGCGCCGGAACCTCTTCATGATCACTCTGGGCGTGTATCTCTTCGGGGGATTCCTCACAGCCCTGACATTCGGGCACTCACAATTCTGGGTGTACTGGCTGTACTTCTCGAGATTCGTCGCGGGCGCCGGCATTGGTGGCGAATATGCGGCGATCAACTCAGCCATCGACGAATTGATTCCCGCCAGGTACCGGGGTCGGGTGGACATTACGGTCAACGGGACCTATTGGGCCGGAGCATTCCTTGCCACCATTTTGACCTTGTTGGTGGTGAATCACCTTCCGATCGCCTATTCCTGGCGCGTGGCGTTCCTGTTCGGACCTGTCCTCGGAACCGTCATACTCTTCGTTCGCAAGAACCTGCCGGAAAGTCCGAGATGGTTGATCATGAACGGGCGGGAGAAGGAGGCCGAAGAGGCGATCCGGCGCATCGAGGCGGCTACCGGGCAGTCAGGGGGCACCCTCGGCGAAGTGGACAGTTCCAAGGCCATTGAGATCTCGCCCGCCACCAATATCGGGTTCGTAGCGCTGGCCCGGATGCTGTTCGCCACGTACCCCAAGCGAGCCATCCTCGGGGCCAGCTTGATGATCACCCAGTCGTTCCTCTACAACGCCATCTTCTTCACGTATGCACTGGTGCTGACGAAGGTCTACGGGGTCAACGAGAAGGACACTGCGTATTACTTCATGTTCTTTGCGCTTGGAAACCTCATCGGGCCCCTCACCTTGGGTCATCTGTTCGACACCATCGGGCGCCGCCGCATGATCGCCGGGACCTACATCCTGTCTGGCGGTCTGTTGGCGGTCAGCGCGTTCCTCTTCAATGCCGGAGCACTCGACGCAATGACCCAGACGATCTGCTGGTGTGTGATCTTCTTCTTTGCATCCGCCGGGGCCAGCGCCGCCTATCTGACCGTCAGCGAGATCTTCCCGGTTGAGGTCCGGGCCAAGGCCATCGCCGTCTTCTTTGCCATCGCCCAGACGTTCGGGTCCATCGGACCCTGGTTGTACGGACTTCTGATCGGGAATGGCCAAGATCATTTCAAGCTGTTCATCGGCTATCTGATCGGAGCGGCGATCATGGCACTCGGTGGCGCCGTGGAGATCGCATTTGGAGTGGCGGCCGAGCAAAAGTCGCTCGAGGACGTTGCCAGTCCAATTTCGATGGTACGAAAGCGATCATCCTCCTCCGATATGACCGGTGACCCCGGCGCGCCGGTTGCTCAGGCTTCGGGCTTCTGATCCGGGTTCGACCGGGTACAGCAATTGCATCCGGGCTGATGGGCGGAGGCCTGGTGGAATCGCCTGGGTGCCGCACGAACACGAACGTGACCGGATTCTAAAAGTCTTGCCTTCTGTTTTGCCGGGTGTAGCGATGGGAATAACACGACCAACCTCCAGAACGAAGGGAGAGAGGTAGATGCCACGACAAGGCTGGAGCAAAAAGCGCGAGCGTCAGTACGCCCACATCAAAGAGGGTCTCATCGAACGCGGTGATTCAGATGACGAAGCTGAGGAGATCGCTGCCCGGACGGTGAACAAGGCCCGGGCCCGGTCTGGGGAGGCGAGGACTGCCAGCAAGACGTCGACTCAAGACATCTCATCGAGTCGCCGGGGTGGACTCCGGTCCCACAAGGGAGCTGGTGGACGTACGCGGGACCAGCTGTATCAGGAGGCTCGGCGAAAGAACGTGCAAGGACGGTCAACGATGAACAAGGCGCAGCTGGAGCGAGCCGTTGGTCGGTGAGGTCGACGGAGACTCGGCGGAGGCAGCGGAGCTATTTCCACAGGGAATGACGGACGGGGAGCCAGAGGAGCCACGTCATGGGTTAGAGCGCAGGGCTTGTCACCCATGGGCCGATGCCCCAATCCGTGTGGAGCCCGGCCTGATCCGACGGTGGCCTGAAGCGATCCTCGTCGATTCAAATATCAGCCTGCTGACCAGCTACCCCGTCCAGCGGTGGCGGGGTCTCGGTCACCGCAGCGATCCGGACCAGCGCGTTGTAGGTGACAAGAGCGATGGCCAAGTGCATCAACATCAGAATGCCCACTGCCTTGGCCGGCTGACCCTGATGGAGAATGTAGAGATCGGGAATCCACAAGACCAAGGTCACCGCAATGGCCATCCGGAAGAACATCCAGCGAGGCGAAGAGGTGATCCGGGTCACGATCGGCCAGGCGGCACAGGCGATCAGTACCCCGATCACGGTCAGCTTTGCATAGTCCGAAAAGCGGAAATGTACGTAGCCCTTGGTCGATGGGAACACTCTGGTTCCGATGGCGACGATCGCAGCATCGGCGGCAAGGGAGCCCGCAATGGAGACGACGGTCGCCAGCACTACCCGGATCGCGGACGGTTGACGATGGGACGGGGTCAGATCGATTCTCGCAATTCGTAGAAGGCGACTCACAGGTGGGGATTGGGTCATCATCTCCTTTATGCTCCTGATTCAGGCTGTGACGACGAAGGTGGCATGGAAGCCAACAGTTCTGCGAGTAGTTCGTGCACGCGGCGATCGATCTCGTCCACGATAGGCCGGACCTCGTCGACCGACTTACCCGCTGGGTCGTCGAGCTCCCAGTTCAAGTAGCGCTTGCCGGGGTAGACGGGACAGGTATCGCCGCAGCCCATTGTCACAATGGCATCCGCCGCCCGGGCCGTCTCGTCGGTGAGCGGCTTCGGGAACTCCCGGGACGGGTCGAGACCGCGCTCATTCAGGACGGCAACCACCGAGCGGTTGAGCTGATCGCCCGGATCCGAACCTGCGGACTCCACGCGTATCCGGCCCGCAGCATGGTGGTCGAGCAGCACCTTCGCCGCCAGGCTTCGGCCAGCGTTGTGGATGCAGAGAAAGAGGACGGTGGGACGGTCGGTCAAAGTGTGTCCTTGGCAAGTGTCGACAAAAACGCCAGAGGCTTCAGGTAACTCAGATCCCTCCGGGTGGGGGAACACGATATCGGCGGCGTCTGCCGGCGTGATGTCAGGATAAAGCACCTTTATGACGGCCACCGCCAAAGGCCCCGTCAACGATGTGAGCCACCACGAAGGTCGGGACCGAGGGCGGAGAGAGTTGCCTGGCAACGTCGTTGGAGGACATCCGGCCCACCATGACGGCCGGGGGGCGAAGCCGGTCGAACTGGTGAAGAAAACGCGGCTCCGATGACGCCCCGACAGCGGCGGCGCTGTCGGGATCGACCGCTGCGGGCCAGGGAGGAGATCACCAAAATCAAACCGAGCGTGCTGGCACTTCAGAGGAAGTGTGCGGGCGACGGCCGGTGGTCGGTTCGAGGGATCTCCCATCAATTGGACCAGAGCAGGGCCACTCGGGATCAGTCCCCAGCTGGCTCGTCGTTCGAGGCGAGCTGGACCTTCCGTCGGTCCGGAGGGCTAGGGTAAGACGACATTCTCCGCCCAGGCATGACCTACGAGTTGAGGTGGCGGCGAACCGTTCGACCGTCGGCACTACCTGCCTGCGACAGAGAGAGACGCCATGCTCTACCAGACCTATCAGGCGCAGCGGGATCTGACGGCTCCGGCGCGAGCATTCGCTGGCCTGGCCCAGTTGACGCTGGGAGAGCTTCCAGTCGCATGGACGGACAACCGATTCGTCCGGCGGGTCTCGGCTGGCTGCGAGATGATCGGTCGGGCCCGGCTCACTCATCGACGCCCGCCATTCGGCATCGACTTCACCACCGTCGGTGGCGAAATCACCGCGGTGCACGAGGAGGCGTCACTCGTAACGCCCTTCTCTACGCTGCTCCATTTCGCCAAGGAGGTTGACGTCCCCCAACCGCGGGTCCTGCTCGTCACCGCACTTGCCGGGCATTTCTCCACGCTGCTTCGCGACACGGTGCGCTCGCTCGTCGCCGACCACGACGTGTACGTGACGGACTGGCACAACGCGCGGGATGTGAGCCTGACCCATGGTGCCTTCGGCCTGGACGACTACATCGGTCAGCTGATCACCTTCCTCGAGCACATCGGACCGGGCGCCCATCTGATGGCGGTCTGCCAGCCGTGCCCGGCCTCGTTGGCCGCTGCCGCCCTCATGGCCGCCAACGACAACCCTGCGCAGCCGAGGAGCCTGACCCTGATGGCCGGGCCGATCGACACCCGGGTGAGTCCGACGGAGGTCAACGTACTGGCCCACTCCAAGCCGCTCAGCTGGTTCGAGCAGAACGTGATTGCCACCGTACCGCTCCGCTATCCCGGTGCACTCCGGCGGGTGTACCCCGGCTTCCTCCAGGTGTCGGCGTTCGTCACCATGAACGTCGGTCGCCATGTCAATCAGCACGTCAAGCTCTACCACCAGCTGATGCGGGGCGATTACGCCGAGGCGGCTCAGATCGAGGAGTTCTACGACGAATACTTCGCCGTGCTGGATATGCCCGCTGAGTTCTACCTCCAGACGGTCGATGCCGTCTTCCAGCGCGAGCTCCTCGCCCAAGGACTGCTCACCTGGCGGGGACAGCCGGTCGAGCCAGCAGCGATGAGGCGTACCGCCCTGCTCACGGTGGAGGGTGAGAAAGATGATGTGTGCGGAGTCGGCCAGACCATGGCCGCGCAGCAATTGTGCACCGGCATAAAACCCTCGAAGAAGCGCCACCACCTGCAGCCCGGCGTGGGGCACTACGGTGTGTTCAGCGGGACCAGATGGCAGAGCCAGACCTACCCCATCGTGCGCAACTTCATCCTGGCCAACAACTGAGGCTTCCCGGGCGTCCCTCCACGGGTGCTCCGGCGACCGGTGTCAGACCGGTCAGAACTCCATTTCGAGCTCTTCGACATCGTCAGGCTCGGCACGGGCGTCGGTGATCCACTCGACCATTTCGGGCAGACCCAGGATGGTCTCCACGTAGTCGTTGGCATCGGCACCGAGTTTGACGTCGTAGGTCCGGAACCGGGTGCACACCGGCGCGTACATGGCATCAGCGACCGTGCGGTTCTCCCCGAACAGGAAGGGGCCGCCCGAGGTGGCCACGCACTCGTTCCAGATGGTCTCGATGCGATCGATGTCGGCCTGAGCCCCGGCCCAGACGGGAAACCCTGGGTGATAGGCCTTGATGTTCATCGGCAGCGCAGACCGCAGATTGGCGAAGCCGGAGTGGATCTCGCCGGATACCGAACGGCACCTGGCCCTCGCTACCGGGTCGGCGGGCAGGAGCGAACTATCGGGCAGGAGCTCGTGCAGGTACTCGCCCAAGGCCAGGGTGTCCCACACCGCGAGCTCGCCGTGGTTCAGCCGGGGAACCAAAAAAGAAGGGGAGAGCAGCAACAGCTCGGCACGGGCATCCGGGTCCTGACTGTCCATCACGTCGACGGCGAAGTCGAGGCCTGCGAACTTGCAGAGCAACCAGCCACGGAGGGACCAGGCACCGTAGTTCCTGCTGTTGATGGTCAGGGTGGCCAGCGACACCGGGCACTCCTTCCGTGGCGATCGCCGGCTCAGCTACTGCATGCTTTACCGGTCCCGAAAACGGGGGCGTCCCGCGACAATCTAAACCACTGTGTCGATTTCCACCAGTGACTGTTGGCTTCAGATCTTCTTGGCCGGGGTCGCAGGCGCGGAGGACATCTCCACCAGGCTCGAGAGGAATGCATGCTGGGCCTCGAGCAGCCGGCCGGTGAAGGCGAAGGTCATGTCGATGGTTTCGGACGCAGTGGGCAACTTGTCCGCGAAGGGGACCTTCGATGTGTCGGGCATCACCCCGTCGAAGGCGGAAGTGGTCGTGCGCAGAGCTTCGAGGGTGAGGCGCTGGCTGGTCTCCACCGCCTTCATCACTCCGTCCTGCACCTTCTCGGTCATCTCGACTGCTGTCATTGCGACCTCACTTGGGATAGTTGTCCTGGTGCATACTTTATCAAGCAGACGGTTTGGGTCAAGCTTCTCCGGCACGCCTCGAACCGGCACCCGATCAATCGACGAACTGGGCGCGCAGTGCCTTCTTGTCGAACTTCCCGACGCTGGTGCGCGGCACCGCCTCGATCTTCTCGATCCGTTCGGGCAGCTGCCAGCGGGCGAATCCTCTCTCCAGCAGGTGGGTGCGGACCTGTTCGGCGGAGATGTCGGCGCCCGGCGCCATCACGATGCAGGCCAGCGGTCGTTCCTGCCACTTGGGATCCGGCACGGCGATCACCGCCGCCTCGACCACATGGGCCATCTCCATCACCGCCGCCTCCATGTCCACGGACGAGATCCACTCGCCTCCGGACTTGATCAGGTCCTTCGTCCGATCGGCGATCACGAAGTACCCCGAGTTCGAGGCGACAGCCACGTCCCCGGTCCGGAACCACCCGTCGTCGGTGAAGGCGTCCGTCCCGTCCCCATGGAGATACCCGTCGATGACCCAGGGTCCTCGGACGCAGAGGTCGCCCATCGACTCCCCGTCGGCGGGCAGTTCGTCCCCGGCATCATCACGGACGCTGATCTCGATGCCCGGTAGCGGCAGCCCTGCCTGGGCCCAGGCGGCATCGGTCACCTCGTCCTCGCTCCAATGGCGCATGCGCTCCTGGGGCCATGCCACCGAGGCCAGTGGCGACGTCTCGGTCATGCCCCACGCCTGCGCGATCCGGATCCCGAACTCGGTGGCATAGCGCTGCATCAGTGAACGTGGAGGCTGGGCTCCCCCGCAGATGATGTGGCGGAGATCGAGAAGACGCTCACCACGCCGGGACAGCTCGTCGGCGATACCGATCCAGACGGTCGGGACACCGGCTGCCACCGTGACACGCTCGTCCACCATGAGGTCGACGAAGTCGGCGGCTTCCAGTGGTCCGGCGAAGAACACCTGCTTGGCGCCGACCGCCGTGGCGGCATAGGGCATCCCCCATGCATTGGCGTGGAACATCGGCACCTGGGGCAGCACCGCGTCTCCCGGGCCGATCGACATGGCCGCATGTGACGTCACCGCCAGGGCGTGGAGGTAGGTCGACCGATGGGTGTAAACGACGCCTTTGGGGTTCCCCGTGGTCCCCGACGTGTAGCAGATACCCATCGGATCCCGTTCGTCGATGTTCCTGCGGGGGTAGGTGGTGGGCTCGTCGGCCAGGAGGTCCTCGTAGGCGATAGCACCGGCTATCGATGTCTCCGGCACGTGGTCGGCGAGCACGATCACGTGTTCGGGAGGTGGCTGGAAGGCGAGAGAATCCTCGAGCAGTCCCAGGAGATCGGAGTCGACCAGCACCACCCGGTCTCCGGCATCACGCATGATGAATGCGAGATCCTCGGGCGAGAGTCGGGCGTTCAACGTGTGGAGTACCCGCCCGGTGCAGGGGACGCCGAAGTACGCCTCCAGGTGTCGCGCACTGTTCCATGCCAGCGACGCCACCACATCTCCGGCGTCCAGCCCCAGATGGTCGAGGGCGTGCATCAACTGCTGGGTCCGGCGCCCGAACTCGGCGTAGGTCCAGCGCTCCACCTTGCCGGTCGGGTCGCGGCTGACCAGTTCTGCATCGGGGGCGTAGGCCGGGGCATGATCGAAGAGAAGCCAGGCGTTGAGCGGAAGGTCCATCATCGGACCGGTGCCTGCCCTTCGCTCAAGCGCAACAATGTCGACGACTGGTCCGGGCTACCGGCCATGCACGTACTCCCCTGGGGCAGCTATGCCCGCCGGGTGGCGCGGACTCCCCAGGCCCGACGGGGTCTCGTGGCGTTGGCCCGAGCGGACTGCGTTCCATCGGGCCCACACCTCCCACCACGAACCGGTCGTCGTGTCCGACCGGGCCAGCCATTCATCAGGGTCGCGGCCCGGTTCGGGGCCGGTGCTGACGGTCATCTTCGGGTTGCCGGGAGGATTGACCAAGCTTTGGATGTGTCCGGACGAGGACAGCACGAACTGGCTTTCGCCACCGAAGAGCTGGGTGGCCGCATAGCATCCCCTCCACGCCGTCAGATGGTCGTTGCGGGCACCGACGACGAATGTGTCGAGCTTCACCGTTCCCAGGTCGATCGGGCTCCCGAACACGGGGAACGCGCCGGTGGCGAGGGTGTTGTTCAGGAACATGTCGAGGAAATCGGCGTGCAGGGCGGCCGGGAGTCGGGTGGAATCACCGTTCCAGTGGAGGATGTCGAATGCCGACGGCGGTTCTCCCAGGAGGTTGTTGCTGACCCAGTAGTTCCAGATCAGGTCGTTGGGACGCAGCATGGCGAAGAAGTTCCTCGACTCCGTCGCCCCGGTGGTGCCGGCCCGTTCCGATGCCTTGGTTGCGCTCCGCACGATGTCGGGGCGGGCGAACAGACCGATCATGGACGGCACCGAAAAGTCGAGGAGTGTCACGGCGAAGGCTGCGCTGTTGATCAGCGGCTCGCCGGTCGAGGCCAAGTGGCCGAGCAGCGCGGCGGTGGTGATCCCACCTGCGCAGAGCGAGATGGTGTTGGCCGATTCACTGCCGGTGATCTCACAGGCCGCCCGTAAGGCATCCTCTACGGCGCCGACGTAGGTGTCGAGTGACCAGTCCCGGTGTTCCGCGGTCGGATTGCGCCAGCTGATGGCGAACATGGGAAAGCCCTGTTGGACGGCGTACTCGACCAGGCTGCGACCGGGTGCCATGTCCATGAAGTAGTACTTGTTGACCTGTGGCGGCACCAGCACGACCGGGGTGGAGAAGACCGTGGGTGTCGTCGGCACGAACTGCAGGAGTTCGCAGACTTCGCTCCGGTGCACGACGGCGCCCGGGGTGACACCCAGATCGCGCCCCACCTCGAAGGCACCGGGGTCCGACGACCGCGGGAATCCCCTGTTCGAATTCACATCCCGGGCGATGTTGGCCAGGCCCCGGACGACACTCCTCCCGCCTGTCTCGAACGCCCGCTCGATGGCATCCGGGTTGAGCAATGGCAGATTGGTTGGCGCCAGAGTTGCGGTAGCGAGGCTGACCGCCAACCTGGCCCGCTCCCGGTCCCGCCAGTCGAGCGTGGCGTCATCCACGAGTTCGGCGGCGGCACGACTCCAGGCCAGGTAAGCCTGACCCAGCCGCCTGAACAGGGGATTCTCCCTCCAGGCCGGGTTCTTGAACCGCCAGTCCTTGGGGTCCGCCTCGACCGACGAATTTCCGACGGCAATCCGGATCAACTCGAGTCCGAGGTCGGAGGTCCGCCGGGGCATCGTCCGGATGGCCGTTCGAGTCCCGACCTGGGCGACGGCAGTGGTCAGGCCGAGCTGGTCGACGCGTCCCAGCAGTCCACCGGCTCCGATGGTGGACCTGATCCGCTCAGTCGACAACCAATCGCCCAACGACACCCTCGACGTCTGCTCATGCTCGTGGTCCTGCGTGGTGCAGCACACCTCTGTGCCCACCCAGTCAATCACATCGGATCGGAACGTGAATTCGTCTCCACGGTCCCGGCGGGCCTTTGTCCATGGAACGCAGGGGGCCCTGTCCGGCCGGTCCGCGACGGGGTCGGTAGAGTGCTCCAATGGGCGACATCGTCGAGTCGACCTGGAGCGCATTCGGTGCGTACCTCCGGAGTCAACGCAAGCTGGCCCAGCTCAGCTTGCGTCAGCTGGAGGGACTCACCCAGATCTCGAATCCCTACCTCAGCCAGATCGAGCGAGGGCTGCATCAACCGTCGATCGCCGTGGTCAAGGCACTCGCCGAGGCTCTCGACCTTTCGGTGGGGGAGATGCTGGCCCAGGCGGCCGGAATCGGGTCGGAGGAGGAAACGACCACCACCACCGAGTCGGCCATTCGGGCCGACACCCGTCTCGATGACGGACAGAAGAGTGCCCTTCTTGCCGTATACGCATCGATGATCGATACCGCTCCAATGGGTAGCTCGGGCACGCATCTTGCGCATGGAAAGGGTGAGGCGCAAGGTCGCTCGTGAGAGGGCCTTCGGCGGCTAGGGAACCCGACCGGAAAGACCGGCATCGGACGACTCGCCGTCGATCAGCCACGACGTCGTTCGTGCATGTGCGGCATGGGCAAGTTCCACGCTCCGACGAAAGTTGAACGGGGTGGGGGGTCTCGGCTCCGACGACGGCACCAGGTACACGTGACCGCCTCTCGTCGAGGCCAGCGCGGAAGCCAGGGCCATGTGCTCGCGAGAAACCCGAGACGTAACAAGGGACACGGAGTTCATGGCTAGGGCGATGGCTCCCCGCGGAGGCTGCTGTCGAGACTCCGTGGCTGTCGTGATCACGTAGATGTCGTCTGCGCCGAGGCCTTGCGCTTGAAGGACAGGCTGGTTGGCCGACAAGCTCCCGTCCACCAGCCAACGATCCCCGATCCGCACCGGCGGAAAGAGACCGGGAATGGCGCAGCTGGCAGCCAGACAATCAACGACTTCCCCCGACGACAGGAGGATGCAGTCTCCGGTGAGGGCATCGGTGGTGGTCACGGCAAAGGGCACCGTCGCATCTTCGATCCGATCGATCTCCACCCATCGTCGAATCAACCGACGTAGCTGCTGGTCTCCGATCAGGTGATCTCGGAAGCCAAGGAATCCCGCCAGGCCGACGACCAGGCTGAGCCTGAACGCTTCGGGGCGCCGCAACTCCGACCATGCATCCATCAGGGCTCTCGCTCCGGACACCCCGGGCCGGGAGGCGAGGAAGGCCGAGTTGAGTGCACCAACCGACGTCCCGACCAGGAGATCAGGCTCGATCCCGGCTTCCATCAGCGCAAGTATCGAGCCGGCTTGCATCGGTCCGAGATTCCCCCCGCCGGATAGGGCAAAGGCGACGGTCACGGCTGCATCATGCCGGACGCCGACATCGACGACCCAACACCGACGTCAAGGGTCAGCGTGTGGTGGATACGAACGTCGACGACATCCCCCATTACGCGTCGGCCATCTCCTCCTGGTCAGGAGTCTCGTCATCGACCGGGCTGGCGGGAGGCTCGGCGGTCAGGAGTTGGTAGAGCGATCCCGCGGCGAGCGCCGCCCCGCCCACCACGGCGAGCCGGATCAGCGACTTCGGCAGGCGTGGCCCCAGTCGATATCGGCCCAAACCCGAACTCAGGAGAGCGATGGCGACGGCAAAGTTGGTCAGCGGGAGCTCGAATCCGCCGTTCTGCATCATCGGGCCCTGCTTCCGATGGACAGCGCTGGCGACAACCATGGTGCCGGCGATGGCCAGGGGCCCGAGTGGCTCGGCGATCCCGGTGGCGGTCAAGATCCCGCCGCCGAACTCGCTGGCCCCGGCCAGGGTGGCCATGGCCCTCCCCGGTTTCATGCCCATCGATTCGAACCCCGCGGCGGTGGCGTCGAGTCCCGGACCTCCGAATGCCCCGAACAGCTTTTGGGCGCCGTGGACCGCCAGGTACCCTCCGAATACGGTCCGAGTCAGCAAAAGACCGGCGTGACGCATGAGGCATCTCCTAGGAGCGAGCGACGACCTTCGGGTGAAGACGCAGGTTACTTACAAAAAGAAAGTTACTACGAATTGTTACACTCAATTCAATGGAGGCTGAGGAGCAAGCAGGCGCATGCGACGCGATGACTCAGGTGTTCGCCCTCCTCGGCAAGCGATGGAGCGGCCTGATCATTGCGGCGCTGCTCGACGGCCCCCTCCGGTTCTCCCAAATTGTTCGGTTGGTGCCTGGCATGAGCGAGCGGATGTTGTCGGAACGGCTCTGTGAGTTGGCCGCCGCCGGATTGCTGACGCGGGAAGTAGAAGGGGGCCCGCCCGTCAATGTCAGCTATCAATTGACCGAACGGGGTGAAGCGCTCCGCCCGGCGCTGGCGGCGCTCGAACAATGGGGAAGTGAGCAACTTCTGGGGTCGTAGCTGAATTGCCGAATGCCCGACCGGGCGATCCTCGAAACTGCATACCGACCTAGTCGGCAGCCGACGTCACGACCTCGGCTGCATGCGAAAATCCCGAGCTGCCGGTCAACTGGAATCCCCGGTGGCATGCCTCGACCAGCTTTATCTGGTGGGCGTCGTAGCTCTCCGACGCGTACCGGACGGACCGGTCATTCCAGCGACCCTCGTCTTCGGCAACAGGTGTCGCGCCTCGATAGAGAGACCGGTGTTCGGCGCTGAGCTGGATGACCGCTGATTGAGCGTCGAGCGGGGAGAGATGATCGATCAGGAGGTGCACGGCCATGGCGCCAGTGACTCCGTGGAGCCTGAAGATTGTCGGACCGGCCGCGTAACAACGGGCGCCGAAGGCGGCAGCGGACAGGGCCGTCACCTGCGGGTCGTCGAACCCGGTGTCTTCATCCGCCGGCTCCCCAGGGGCGAACCAGACCGCCCAGTTTCCCAGCGCACGGGCAAGCTCCGCTTTGCGGGCGTCGGTCTCGGCGACCTCGAGCGCCCGAACGGCGTGTGAGGTTCGGATCACCCCGTGGAAGAGAGCGGAAGCGAGGCCGGGCATGAGTCTCGGCACCCACGTCCGGATGACCGCCCTCCAACCTTCGTCGTCGATCGATTGAGCGAAGTACCCCATCCATTCGGGGAGGAGTCGGTAGTCGCCGAGGAATTCCTCCCACACGAAGCCGGGAGTCCAGTTGGGTGTGACGGGCGAGACCGCCTCGATCATCAGTGCCTCGTATCGCTCGACCCAGTCGCCGATCGCCGAATCCAGACCCATGGCCGCGAGCGCCTCGCACGCCATCGGCGCGTGATTTACGAAGGGGTTCGGGACCTCGAAATCAAGAGCTGACACCCGGTCAAGGGCGTCGTCGAGGATGACTACCGATGAGTTCCACGCTCCATGCCCGGCTGTCTCGTCGTGGCTGTTTCTCGCATACGCAATGTCGTCCATGGACCCAGACTAAAACCTCAACCAAACTTAAGGTCAAGAGGGGAACCGGCCACCGGGCATCGAGCGTCGGGCAAGACTTCAAAGGTTGCGTGGGCCCGGTCCTTGTTGGCCGAGGAGATCATCGGGATTCATGAGCTTGCACAGCCCCAGGGACAGGCACCCGCAGCCGATACAACTGCTGAGGCGATCCCGAAGGTGCTGCAGGTCGACGATTCGCCGGTCCAGATCGTCGCGCCACGCGGCGGAGAGTCGTTCCCAGTCCCGGCGGGTGGGCGTCCGATTGTCCGGAAGTCGGTCGAGGGCCTCTTTGATGCGTCGGAGGGGGATGCCCACGGCTTGGGAGGCGCGGATGAACGCCACTCTCCTCAATGCCTCACGGGGGAACCGGCGCTGGTTTCCTCCTGTACGTGTGCTGTGGATGAGGCCCTCGGCTTCGTAGAAGTGGAGGGCGGAAACGGCGACGCCACTACGGGCAGCCACCTGGCCAACCGTCAATTCGTCGGAGGGGAGAGAGGTACCGGACATCGCTTGACCTCAAGTTTACCTGAGGTTCTACGTTGTATCCATGACCTTCAACCCTGCAGAGATCCGCTTCCTCAACCGCCAACCCCGCGGGCACCTGGCCACCATGGGGCCGAATGGGACTCCCCAGGTCAAACCCCTGGGCTTCACGTACAACCCGACGCTCGACACCATCGATATCACTGGATTCAACATGTCGGGCAGTGCCAAGTACCGCAACGTGCAGCAGAACCCGAACGTCGCCTTCGTCGTCGACGAGGTCACCGAAGACTCGATGGAGGGCGCCCACTTCCTCGAGGTCCGAGGTATCGCCGAGGCCGAGGTCGGTACCCACGATCCCCAAGGCCATCTGGCCCCGGAGATCATCCGAATCCATCCCCGGCGCATCGTCTCGTTCAATGTCGATCCCGAGCACCCTGGCTTCGCCGCCAGGGATGTGGCGCATGGCCATCTCAGCAATGAGGTGGCCTAGCGTGCGCGCCGTCGAGGTCGCCCGTTTCGGCGGTCCAGAGGTCCTCGAGCCGCGCCTGCTTCCTGATCCCGCACCCGAGAAGGGCCAGGTGGTGGTGGAGGCTGCGGCCTCTGACGTGCTGTTCGTGGATACCATGATCCGCTCGGGCAAGGGCGCGGACTACTTCCCGATCCGACCGCCGTACGTCCCTGGCAACGGCATGGGCGGCACAGTCGTCGCCGTTGGTGACGGGGCCGACGCCAGTTGGCTCGGGCGAGCGGTGGTGGCGCACACCGGCGGGCCCGGCGGCACTGGTGGTTACGCCGAGTTGGCGGCGGCGGACCTCGCCTACTGCGCCCTGATACCCGACGGGATTGATCTGCTCGACGCCACTGCTGTGCTCCACGATGGCACCACGGCGCTGCGTGTTCTGGAGATAACCGATCCGCAAGAAGGTGAATGGGCGCTCGTCCTTGGCGCGGGAGGAGGGATGGGGATCCTTCTGGTCCAACTCCTGGCTGCCCGGGGGGTGACGGTTGTCGGTGCCGCCCGAGGTTCGTCGAAGCGAGCCGTCGTGTCAGAGGCCGGCGCTGATGTGGCCGTCGACTATGGCGAAGATACCTGGACAGCTGCCATCCTCGACGCCACTGGTGGGCGCCGCCCGACAATCGTTTTGGATGGCGTCGGCGGCACAATCGGTGGGGAGGCCTTCGAGTTGCTCTCTGACGGCGGACGGTTCTCGGCCCATGGCACGCCGAGCGGCTCGTTGGCGCACATCGATGCTGTCGAGGCAACGCGCCGAGGCGTGACCGTGACGACTATTCGTGATCTTCAGTTCGGGCCGGGCGATCGGTCCCGGTTGCTCAACGACGTCCTCGGCCGACTTGGTGATGGGAAGGTGGCACCGCTCGTCGGCCAAACCTTCTCTTTGGCCGAAGCCTCGAAGGCCCATCTGGCGATCGAATCCCGAGAGACTGTGGCCAAGACGCTCCTCCTCTGCGAAGACGGGTGACCACCGCAGCACATCGTCCTTGACCCGATCGAGTCCGTTCGATTTCGGCTTGGGTGTGGCGATGGTCAAGCGGATGTCCACCAAGATGTTCAGGGAGGTGCCAGATCCGGTCGAGGTGGCCTGACAAAATCGAAAGGTTTTGAACTTCACCTTCAGCGTCGGGCGTAAGGCGCAGAGAAAAAGGTCGCAGAACCCGAGCACCTATGAGGTAATGCTGCGAAGATCACCAGATGCGTGAGATGGAGGGAAGGGTCGCCGTTGTGACCGGAGCGGCGAGCGGGATAGGGCTGGCTACCACTGAGGCCTTGGTCGCCGAGGGCATGCGGGTCGTGATGGCCGATCGAGATGAGGAGGAGCTGCGCGGCCATGCCGAAGGCCTGAATGGCCAGACCGCAGGATCGGTCCATGCCGTTCTGACTGACGTCACGAAGCCTGACCAAGTCGAACGTTCTGCTGCGGCTGCCGTCGAGACATTCGGCGCGCTGCATGTCGCCGTGAACAACGCCGGAATCGTCAATCGCGGCTACAGCTGGGAACTCTCCCTCGACGAGTGGCACAGGGTCCTCGACGTGGACCTTTGGGGCGTCATCCACGGTATTCGGGCCTATGTACCTCGCATTCTCGCTACTGGCGAAGAGGGCCATGTCGTCAATGTCGCTTCCATGGCGGCGGTGTTGCCACTTGACCGGCTTGGCCCCTATAGCGCTGCCAAGCACGGCGTGCTCGGCCTCACCGATGTCCTGAACGCCGAGTTCGCGACATTGGGCGTTCCAGTCGGTGCCAGCGTTGTCATGCCCGGGAGGGTCAAGACTGCAATGAATCCCATCGGCACGATACAGCCGTCCATCGTGGCTGCGAATATCGTTGATGCGATTCGCCGCCGCCGCCGCTACGTGTTCACAGACGATGAAGGTGTGGACGAGGTCGAGGATCGACTCGGGGCGATCCTCGCAGCGAGGTCGGATGTGCGAACTTGAGCAAGCCTTCGTTTGTGCCAGATGTGCATCGCCTCCTCCTGGTCGCCGCTTCCGTCCGATTGGCGATGTTCACCCGGATTCTGGGCGGATCTGGAACTAGCAGTCGCTCCGCTACGAGGGATGGGCAATGCCTCGGAGAGCCGTGTTCATTGTGTGCGACAATCCCTTAGGGCACGTCGACCTCAAGCCGAATTGAGCAAAAGGGGGTACCGGACCGTGATTACGGCGGTGAAGCTGCGCGAGTTGTTGGCGATCGAAATTGAGGTTCGCCCCGTCGTCGACATCGGAGGCGGCCGCAGATTCGTGCCCTTTGACCGGGGGAGGTTCGCTGGGTACGGCCAGCTCGAGGACAACCAGGGAATTGTCCTCGAGGGGGGTGTGGACTGGCAGACCGTCCGGCCCGACGGTGCCGTGGAGATCGATGCCCACTACACACTTGAGACGGCGATGGGTGAGGCGATCGAGGTGCGGTCCCAGGGTGTCCGCCGTATGTCCGACCCTGTGGCGGAGCGGTTGGCCGCGGGCGAGTCAGTTCTCCCCGAGGAGTACTACTTTCGAACCCTCGTGCGCCTGTCGACCGCGGTGCCACGCCTGGCGCAACTCAACGACCTGGTGGCCGTGTCCACCGGATCGCGCCAGGAGCACACGGTCCACATTCACGTGCATGAAGTGCTGTGAGTGCGGATGCATCTCCTCTTCGCTGCGCTGTGGTCGGTGCCGGCATCGGAGGACTTAGTGCGGCGTTGAGCCTCCATGAGGTGGGTGTGCACGTCGATGTTTTCGAGTCGACCCGTGAACTGCGACCCCTCGGGGTCGGCATCAATCTCCTGCCCCACGCCGTGCGGGAGCTCGACGCGCTAGGCCTGATGGAGGGTCTGCGCAAGCGCTCGGTGGAATCCTCGCTCCTGATCTACTGCACCAAGCGCGGTCAGGAGATCTGGCAGGAACCGCGCGGGTTGGCCGCCGGCTACCCCTGGCCACAGCTGTCAATGCCCCGGGGTGCGCTGCAGGCCGTGCTCCTCGATGCCGTGGTCGATCGCTTGGGCGACGATGCGTTACATCTGGGCCGGAGATTCACCAGGGCGTCAGACCATCGTGGGGCGTGCGTAGTTGAGTTCGAGGACGGAGACTTCGAGGCAGATTTCGTCGTCGCAGCGGACGGGATCCATAGCGCGGCGAGAGCGCAGCACTATCCAAAGGAAGGCACTCTCCTCTGGAACGGATCTCTCTTGTGGCGCGGCGTGGCCAACGTCATGCCCGTACTCGACGGGCGGACGATGATCTGGGCCGGGCATCCCGAGCAGAAGTTCGTGGGCTATCCGATTGCCGATCTTCCAGACGGCCGTCAGGAGTTCAACTTCATCGCCGAACTCCACATGCCCCAATCGACGCTGGGTTCACGCGAGGACTGGAACCGGAGAGGCTCACTCGAGGACTTTCTGCCAAAGTTCAACGACTGGGTGTTCGGCTGGATTGATGTGCCCGCCGTCATAACGTCGGCGCCCGAGACCTACCTGTTCCCGATGGTGGACCGGGACCCCATTCCGCGCTGGACGTTCGGTCGCATGACGCTGTTGGGTGACGCGGCCCACCCGATGTATCCGATCGGCTCGAACGGCGCCTCACAAGCCATTCTCGACGCCCGAGTTCTGGCCGGCTGCATCCGCCGTCACGGCGACGACATCGACGAGGCCCTGATCCGTTACGAGGGGGTCCGGCGTCCAGCCACCTCTGCGGTTGTCCTGGCCAACCGCAGCCTGGGGCCTGAACTCCCGATGAAGCTGGTCGAGGAGCGCGCGCCACATGGTTTTTCAGATATCGGCGACGTGATCACCCCTGAGGAGATCGCGGAGGCCACTGATGGGTATCGCAAGACGGCCGGGTTCTCGCGTGCCGCGCTCCAGCAGGGCATGTCGCTGCTCGACGATCCGTACCCGGTGGGAGCCGACCGACCCGCCTGATTGCTCTCAACACACGGAGGACGTCGCGTGCAGATGACCCGCCCGTTAGGGCAAACCTCGGTGATCGGCTGTCCGGAGTCGAGACTGGGTCCCCGAGATGATCAGCTCCCGGTCATCCACGTCCCGCACTCGGGAGTTGGGGAGAGGAGCTTGAATCCGGAGGTCTGCGCCTGCAGAAACCACCTGCAGTCTGGAGACGCTGAATGTCCGAACACCGTCGAGTAGTCAATTGGCACTGGATCGATCCCGTTGGCGTCATAGGACTTGAGTGCCCGAAGATCCTTGATGACGTTGGCCCGCGTCGGATTGCTGCCGGCCAGCTCCAAGCCCTGGATCATCAGGTCGGCCCCGACCCACGCCTCATACTCTGCAAAGGTCGGAAATTGGTTCTTCGTGAAGTGCGCGTACTTCTCCATTGCCGCATCCATGCTCTGGGTGCCCGCGTTGGGCGCGGAGAACGGCCGGAACATCGAGGCGAAATAGGTGCCCTTGAGGCTGGGCCATGCAGGCGACGACTCGACGCTCTGCTGGTACCCGGTAGGAAGGAGCGTGACCTTCTGGTTGACACCTTCCTGTTGGAAGGCGGTCACAAGTGCGTTGTTGGACTCGTTCCCCATGTCGGGATACACGGCATTGACGTGATCCTGCTTTGCCAGGATCGCATCGCCCGTGAAATCGACTGAGGCAAGTGGAACGCTTGTGTTCAACACCGCTGTCGTGCCGCCCGCATGCTCGAACGACTTCGACGCGTTTACCGCACCGACCTTCGATGTACCACCGATCGGATAGCCATACGCGCCAAGAATCGTGCCCCCGTGCTCCTTCATGAACTTGCCGGGCAACGTGCTCGCAGGCTCGGCTGGATCAACGCTGCCGGTGTCGGCGGCGAACATGTTGGTGTACGGCTGTTCACCCCACTCAGGTCCATCGACGGAGCCGCCGGTGACCGGGACGCCCTGTTGCTGTGGAATCTTGGCGCCGATGAAGAACAGCGGGCTCTCCGCCACGATCCCGAATGCGCCCTGCGAGAGCGCATCCTGTATGGCCAGTGTCGGCTGGGTGGTCTGATCGTCGATGATGATTCCCTTGATCATGTGACCGTTGACGCCACCCATGGCGTTCTGCTCGGCGATCCGGGCTGTGAACGCGTCGGGCCCGGGCAGGAACTGATCCGCTCCCGGCCCGGTCAACGAGGTCACCAGAGCGATCGTGATGGGAGCTTTTCCACTACTCGAGGCGACCGTTGTGGCGGTGGTCGACGGAGGTGTCGCCGAGTTCGAGGAGCAGCCGGCGAGGATCAACACCGCTCCCAGGCTCACTCCACCAAGGACTCGAGCACGACGGCCTCGTCGAATACGCAGTGTCGTGGTTGTCATCAACTCTCCCCATGTAGTCGGTGATCCGCCGGGCACACGCCCCTGCTCAGCAGAATGCTAGAATCGGATTCCTAATGTACCAGAACGCGGTTCCCGAGAAGCATCTTCTCGTAATCTGCCAATGAAGGCCGTTCGGAGTACCGAGGGTGGCGTCAGAGTCGTCGACCTCGACGAGCCGCCGGGAGTCGGGGAGACGGTCAAGATCACGTCGGCCAGCATCTGCGGATCCGACCTCGGCTACATCCAGTTCGGCAGCCGCTCGATCCTGGGTCATGAGCTCGCCGGGTACCGGGAAGACGGTACCGCCGTCGCCGTCGAAGCGATCTACGGATGCCTGGCCTGCGACCAGTGCGAGCGGGGAGCGTACAACCTCTGTCCGACCCACGGCCAACGGGCCCTCGGTATCACTGCTGACGGCGGCATGGCCGAGCAATTCCGCGCGCCTGCGGCGCGATTGGTTCCGCTTCCTGCCGGCCTGGACATCCGCGATGCATCCCTCGTCGAACCGGCCTCGGTCTCGTGGCACGCACTACGTCTGGGAGCCGCCGGACCCGAGACCACAGTTGCCGTCGTGGGCGCCGGTGCGCTCGGCCTCCTCGCGGTAGCCGGTGCCCGCCAGCAGGGGGCGACCGTCATCGATTTGGAAGCACGCCATCCTCATCAGCGCCAGGCCGGTGAGCGCCTCGGGGCACGTCTCGACCCACAAGGTCTCTACGATTTGGTCATCGAAGCCGCCGGGACGAGGGAAAGCCTGGCCCGCTCGATCGACCTGGTCGCTCCGGGCGGCACCGTCGTGGTACTCGGCGTCCACATGGGGATGGTCGAGCTCGATTGGCACCAGTTGTTCATGAAAGAGACGCGTTTGGTGCCGTCCCTCGGCTACTGCGCTCATGACGATCGACGGGAGATGGAGGAAGCCGCCGCCATGCTGGCGGACCATCCAGACGTCGCAGACACGGTGATCACCCACCGCTTCCCGCTGGAGGAGGCTGTCGAGGCCTTCCGGGTGGCAGCCACGAAGTCCGAGGGCGCCATCCGCGTGGTGCTCGAGCCGTGAGGGCTGAGGATCAATTCCACGTCGGCATTGTCGTCGACGACCTCGAGGCGTCACTCGAGGAGTACGCCACCTTGTTCGGATACGAATGGTGCGATGAGGTGCATGTCGAGCAGAACGTACTGCTCGCTGAGGGGGAGGAGACCATCGACTTCCAGTTCCGCTACTCGCGTAGTGCGCCTCGCATCGAAGTGATCCAGGGCCAACCAGGGACACTCTGGACCCCGGCACCAGGGTCGGGTATCCATCACCTCGGCTACTGGTCCGACGATGTTTCAAGTGACGGCCGGTCCCTCGAGCAAGCCGGGTGGATGATGGAGGCGGCCGGAACCGACGAACGCGGATTGCGGTCCTGGGCCTACCATCGCAGCGTTCATGGGCCGAGGATCGAGCTCGTGTCGCTGGCACTTCGTCCGTTACTCGAGCCGATGTGGGCCGACTGAGCGATCACGGCCTACGAACCGGTCAGGACGTTTCTACGTTGATCTGGCCGTCTCGATGCAGAAACGTACGATGTGCTCGATCTCGTCCGGATCAGGTCGCGTTCTGGCCCAGAGATGGTCCGACACCTTGCCGAGTGTGGCATGAGCAGCGAGCGAAGCGTCCAATTCGGGAGCACTGCTCCCGAGAGCGATGAAGGCATCGTGTAGGAGTCCCCCCAGTGGGATGCTGGCGTTGTAATTCTCGGCCGAGATGCCGGCACCCGTGCTGATGCCGTTCCACAGCACGGCCAGCGTGGTGGCGGCTGCCCGCCCACCTGTCTGCGAGAGCATCCCCTCGACCCAGCACCGCACCTTTCCCTCTGGAGTCCCCACCTTCTGCATCTGGTACGTGAGGTAGCTGACCAGTCGCTCCGTTCCGTATTCGAGGAGGGAGACGATCAGGGCATCCTTCGAGGAGAAATGTCTGTAAAAGGTGTCGTTTGACACTCCTGCCTCGGAGACGATGTCAGCGACTCGAACTTTCGATTCGGTGCCGCGCTCTCCCATGACAGCCAAGCCAGCATTGAGAATACGTCGGACCTCATCGGTGTAGTCAGGTCCCCGCTTGGCCAAGGTTTGGGCGGCGATCCGAGAGGCTACGCCGGTCGGGGAAGGAGTTACATTCTGCGGCACAAGAACCAGATCGTCCCACCGACAAAGAGTGTTCGCAAAAGCCACCGGCGGTTCAACGAACCCGAGACCTGCGGGCGGATTGGGAGACGTCGGAACTGACATCCGGGGAATGGGCAGGTGTCGAGCATGCTGGAGTGTGCTCTGGTCTCCACGGGCTCACCACCAGTTCGGCAGCTGCGGACGCAAGCGTCGCGTGCCTAGTAGCTTCCTTTGTGAATGCTGAAGAGCTGGCAAACGACGGATTGAAGCGATGACGCGAAACCGGGTCGGAATCACCCGAAGAGACGGAACCCGATGACCGGGACGCGGCCGGTCATTCATCTTCCGGCGCGGGATATCCCTATTCCCCGTTCGGTCAGTCCTGAGGCTCAGGCTGTACTGGCGATGCCGGCGATGGAGGAACCTGAGCGTCCCGCACTCCAGGACCTTGATGGTTGGCGGCGGGCCATCCATGCCCACGACGAAACCATCGGGGCACTCATGTCGGCGCGCACCGCCTCCGCCAAGGTCAGCGTGGACGAGCGCGATCTGGGCGCATTTGGCGTGTTTGATATCAGGCCGGACGGAGTCGACGACGACCAGCACGTCTACCTCGACATCCACGGCGGGGCCTTCATCTACGGCAAAGGCGAGCTGTGCCGGGCCATGGGCATTGGTACCGCCACCCGATACGCAACCCGAGTGTGGGCCGTCGACTACCGGATGCCCCCGGACCACCCGTTCCCTGCGGCTCTCGACGACTGTGTGGGTGCCTACCGGGCGCTGCTCGACGAGCTGCCATCGGAGCAGATCGTCGTCGGAGGCTCCTCGGCCGGCGGGAACCTTGCCGCGGCACTGGTCCTGCGGGCTCGAGATGAGAATTTGGCGCTACCTGCGGGCGTGGTACTCCTCACTCCGGGGGTCGACTTGACCGCATCCGGGGATTCGTTTCAGACGAACCGTGGACTTGACCCCCTCCTGTCGGGAGGGGAGACGACGGAGTTCTCGTTGTACGCAGCCGGACACCCGCTCACCGACCCCTATATCTCCCCCCTGTTCGGCGACTTCACAAAACCCTTCCCGCCCACCATTCTGACCACCGGCACACGCGATCTGCTCTTGTCGGACACCGTGCGGATGCACCGGGCGCTCCGGGCCGGAGGTGTGACGGCAGAACTCCACGTCACCGAGGCGGGTGGTCATGGAGGCTTCTTCGGCATGGCTCCGGAAGACGATGCCGTCATGGCGGAGGTCCGCCGCTTCGTCGACCAACGTTGGGGACGGGCGGGGTAGGGGAGGAGCCGGGTCGGACGATCGGTGCCGGATGGGGCCAGGGTACCGGGGTGGACTACCAGCCGCCACGGTACCGGGGTGGACGTCCCAATGGGTGGGGGTAGCATCCGTGGAGAAGCTCGGGCTGCACTTGACCAGCGAACTGGACGAGCGGCAACTCATCGAGCCGGTCTTCATCATCTGCCTGTTCGACGTGATCACCATCGTCAGTCGGTCATCCGGAGTCGAGCTCGATGAGGCCCTCAAGCGGAAATTGCACCGAGAAAGAAGAACTCGTTGAACCTCGAAGACATGATCCTGGTCAGCATCGACGACCACATGATCGAACCTCCAGACATGTTCAAGAACCACGTGCCCAAGAAGTGGCTCAAGGATGCCCCCAGGGTGGTCAACGAGGACGGCATCGATCAGTGGGAATTCCAGGGGGAGAAGACCAGCACCTCGTTCGGGATGGCGGCCACAGTGGGATGGCCCCCCGAAGAGTGGGGTTTCAATCCTGGTACGTATACCGAATTGCGGCCCGGCTGCTTCGACGTACACGAGCGGGTGCGGGACATGGATGCCAATGGTGTCCTCGGCTCCATGTGCTTTCCGACCATGGCCGGATGGAATGCCCGCACATTCGCCGAGTCGAGCGACAAAGAAATCGCACTCGTCATGCTTCAGGCATACAACGACTGGGCCATCGACGAATGGTGCGGCACCTATCCCGGGCGGTTCATCCCGCTCGGCATCGTCCCGATGTGGGACGTCCAGGCGGCGGTCACTGAGATCCACCGCATCGCCAAGAAAGGATGCCGGTCGATCAGCTTCCTCGAGACCCCACACGTGCAGGGGTTTCCCAGTTTCCTGTCGGGATATTGGGACCCGATGTTCACCGCCCTGAGCGACGAGAATATGGTGCTCTCCCTCCACATCGGCGCTGGGTTCGCCGTTATCAAGCGGCCGGAGGAGGCGCCGGTCGACCATCTCATGGTTCTGGCTTGTCAGATCAGCGCCATCACCGCTCAAGACCTCCTCTTCGGCCCCACGCTGCGGCGGTTCCCGGATCTGAAGGTGGCGCTGTCCGAAGGTGGGATCGGCTGGATCCCCTTCTACTTCGACCGCATCGATCGGCACTTCTCCAACCAGGAGTGGCTCCACAGCGATTTCGGGGGGAAGCAGCCATCGGAGGTGTTCCAAGACCACATCCTGGCCTGTTACATCACCGATCCCTCCGGCTTACTGCTGCGGGATCGGATCGGCATCGACGGGATCGCCTGGGAATGCGACTATCCCCACACCGACACCACGTGGCCCGAGTCGCCCGAGTTTGCGTGGAAGGAGCTCCAGGATGCTGGATGCAGCGACGAGGAGATCCACAAGATCACCTGGGAGAACGCCTGCCGGTTCTACAGCTGGGATCCGTTCGCACACACCCCTAAGGACCGGGCCACCGTCGGAGCATTGCGGGCGCAGGCAAATGGGGTGGACACCACCCGGATGTCTCGCCTGGAGTGGCGGGAACGCAATGAGGCAGCCGGCGTAGGCACCCTGTGACGATGCGTGCATCAGAGTGCTCAGATCCCGTGGATGATCGCCGCTCGGGATTTCGCTCGTAACCGCCCGACCGCTGGGCGGGTCTGTGACGAGAGTTCGATGTCCCTTGGGAGCGACCCTTCATTTCGTATGTCCCGGGGTCAGCCCACTCGGGGAGGCGGGGGTCGGGGTCACCTACGATGCCAGCGCCGGGTTGTGGACCGGGACCCCCGTGATCAGCTACGGGTACCGGTGGCTCCGTTGCAACCCTTCGGGGGGAATTGCCAGCCCATCGTCGGAGCCACCGGGACTTCGTACGTCCTAACCTCGGCCGACATCAACCGCTCCCTCGAGGTCCAGGTAACGGCCACCAACAGCGGCGGAACACAGACAGCAGTATCACGGCCGGCGTCGACCGCCGACTGATCGAAACGGTGTCGGCCGCGGTGCCAGTCGTCGAGCCCACGGATACTTGCGCCTCACGGCTTTTCCAGTGTGACCAAGGATGTCCATCGGGTGTTGCGTAATCCGCCGACCCGGATGTGTTCGGAGACAAGTCCAGTTGGTTCGAACCCGTGCGGCCGACTTCGCCAGCCTGTATGGCTCTCGCATTGTGGCTATCCCTGAATGTCATCTTCCACCGCGGGAGGCGCTGCGGGTAATTGCACCGTGACGCAGAGCCCCCCAGCGGGCCTGGGGGTGAGCGTGAGAGTTCCAGCGTGTGCTTCGCTGATGCTTCTGACGATCGCCAGGCCGAGACCGACACCGGTGTGGTCGGTGCGGATGCGTCCGGTGCTGCGCTGAAACGGCTCGACAAGCGTGGCAACCACCAGGGGGCGACCTCGTACCCAGTGTTCTCGACGCTGAGCGTCACAGTACTCGGGCGGACGCTGGTCGTGACCCATACCGAGCCGTGTCGAGGAAGATTATGCACGATCGCGTTGTGTACGAGGTTCGTGGTCAACTGCAGAAGCAGCGTCTCCGACCCCAGCGCAGCGGCCACCTCGCCGGAGGTTTCAATGGTGACGCCGTGCCTTTCAGCCAGCGGAAGGAGCGTCTCGGTGGCCTCTTCAGCTATGAGGGATAGGTCGACCGGTTCCGGCGTGAAGGACTTCTGGTCGGCGCGGCTGAGTAGGAGCAGGGCTTCGGTGAGGTGAATCGCTCGCGAATTGACCACCCGGAGCCGGTCGACGAGTTCGGTGGTGTCGCAGGTCGGGTCATTGTGGGCAACGTCGAGAAGTGTCTGTGTGATGGCCAGCGGGGTGCGCAATTCATGGGAGACATTTGCTGCGAATCTCTGCTGCTCGGCGATTTGCATCTCGAGACGGGCGAGCATGGTGTCAAAGTCGTCGGCAAGTTCGCGAAACTCGTCGCTGCGGCCGGGTAGCCGAATTCGGTGGGAGAGCGATCCGGTTGTCGCCGTCCGGGCTGCCTCGGTGATGCGAGCTAGCGGGGCGAGCATCCGGCTGGCGAGAAGCCACCCTCCGAGGAGTCCGAAGACCAGCAGGAACACCAGCAAGACGCCCGTGGCCGGGGCGAAGTGGCGGAGAAGGTCGCCACGACCGGGCCTTATGAGAACTTGCTGGTTGTGAACGATGACGGTCTCGCCTCTGGGTACGTAGCGCAGGAGGAACAGCCACACGGCGCCGAGCAGTAAGACGCCGGCGAGCATGACGAAGCCGGCATAGCTGAGCGTGAGTTTGAGACGAACACTCAGGCCCGGGGCTCTATCCATGTCCACCTCCCTCAGGCTCAGTTTTTGGTTGCGTGTCGATGCGGTACCCGACGCCGGTCACCGTGACGATGATCCAGGGCTCGCCGAGGCGTTTGCGCAGTGCCGACACCGTGATGCGCACGGCGTTGGTGAACGGGTCTGCGTGCTCATCCCACGCCCGTTCCAGCAGTTCTTCGGCGCTGACGACACCGCCTTCAGCGGCGACCAGGACTTCGAGCACGGCGAACTGCTTTCGGGTGAGCGGGATGTAGCGGCCATCGCGGAAGATCTCCCGGCGGAATGGATCCAGGCGTAGGCCCGCGATCTCTCGTACAGGCGGCCTGTTATGGGCGCGCCTGCGGTCGAGCGCTCTCAGCCGGAGCACGAGTTCTTGGAGTTCGAACGGTTTGGTGAGGTAGTCGTCGGCCCCGAGTCCGAACCCAGAGGCCTTGTCGTCGAGCCGGTCGGCGGCGGTGAGCATGAGGATCGGCATTCCGCAGCCGGAGGCGACAATGCGTTCGGCGATCTCATCACCAGAGGGACCGGGAACATCGCGGTCGAGGACGGCAATGTCGTAGGTATTGATCCTCAGCAACTCCAGGGCCGTGTCACCGTCACCGGCGATGTCGGCGGCGATCGCTTCCAGGCGGAGGCCATCACGGATGGCTTCTGCCATGTAGGGCTCGTCCTCGACGATCAACACACGCACATTCACTTCATCCTACGCACCGGGTATGTCGTCGGCGTATCGAAAACTGCATATGTGCTGGCAACGTCCCAATGGCTTGACTGGCGGCATGACCCACAGCAATCAGACAGAAGTAACTGGTCACATTCCCTCAGCGCGGACACTCCGGGGGCGAGTTGTGTCGCACCGAGGAATCTCGCGTCCATCGCTCCTGTGGGCGGCGGCAGTTGTGGTCCTCGGGGTCACGGTCGCCGGCTGCTCGGGCGGTTCGGCGGTGCCCACTGTCGGCCCGACCAGTGGATCACCTTCGGCGGGTTCGGGTTCGGGGTCGGGGACGGGGTCAGGGACCGGGTCGGGGTCGGGGTCGTCGCTCGCCGAAGCTGTGGCTTACTCCCAGTGCCTGCGCAGCCACGGCGTCCCGAATTTCCCCGATCCCGTGCCCACTCCTAGTGGGGGATACGGGTACAGGACCACCGGAATTGACCCGAATTCGACTGCGTTTCAAGGAGCTCTCCAAGCGTGCAGGGCCCTGCCATCGCCGTGGAACTCCACCGGCCAGCAGCTCTCCACCATCCAACAGCAGGCGTGGCTGACCTGGGCCCAGTGCATCCGCGACCCACGGGGTGCCGGACTTCCCTGATCCGACGTTCTCGGGCAGCGAAGTTCGCGACGCCGGCGTCGGATCGAGCTCGCCGCAGCTGCAGTCGGCGATGGGCGCCTGCAAGGCGAAGATGCCGTCCGTCGGTGGTCTTGGCGGATGACCGGCACTTGCAGGCCGGAGGTTGAGCAGTCGAGATTCCATGCCACGGCGAATAGGTGTACCGGTATCGACGCAGGTGAGCAGGGGACGGGGATTCAGTGAAGCGGAAGACTTGGGTGTTTGCCGGAGTGACCTTCCTGGCTGTCGCCATAGCCACTACCGGAGTTGTCGTTATGTCCGGTGGAAAGCAGGCGACCTCTAACGCACTGGAGCCGCCGCCGACCACGGCGAAGGTGGAAATGCGGGAGCTCTCGGCCGTGACCTCCCTGAGCGCGACGCTGACCTACCAGGGTGGCCCGGACGGTTCGCTGTACTCCGTGATCGATCAAGCCAACGGGATATACACCGAGTTGCCCGTGCCCGGCCAGGTGATCTCTCGAGGCCAGGTGCTATATCGAGTGAACGACAGCCCGGTGGGGCTGCTGTATGGCTCGACGCCTGCCTATCGGAGCCTGTCGGACGGGGCGAGCGGCGCGGACGTTGCCGAGCTCAACGCGGATCTGGTGGCTCTCGGTTACGCCATGCCCGCTGCACTGAGTGCAACTTCCTCCTACTTCGGGTCGGCCACCACCAGAGCCTTGGAGAAGTTTCAGGCCGCCTTGGGAGTGACCCAGAGTGGCACGCTGCCTCTCGGCCAGGCTGTGTTCGAACCCACTGCAGTGCGTGTCACGAGCCTCTCCGCCCAGCTCGGTGGCAGCACCGTTACCGGCCAGGCGGTCTTGCAGGGAACCTCGACCAGCCGCCAGGTACAGGTGGCGTTGGATGCCTCGCAGCAGACCGATGTGGCGGTCGGTGACACCGTGACGATCACTTTGCCCAACAACCAGACGACCCCAGGTGTCGTCTCCTCGGTGGGTACCGTCGCCACCTGCCCATCGAGCTCCGGGTCCAGCGGGTCCAGCGGGTCCAGCGGATCCAGCGGATCCAGCGGATCCACCACCAGCTCGGTCACACCGGGAACCGGCACCTGCCCGTCAGGCAGCTCGGGGATCAGCAGTACACCGACCATCACTATGGACGTCAGTCCCTCCGACCCGGTTGCCACCGGGATGTGGGATCAGGCCCCTGTCCAGGTCGACGTCACCACCGCCACGGTGCGTGACGCCTTGGTGGTACCAGTGACCGCGCTGCTGGCCCAACCCGGCGATGTCTATGTCGTCGAGGTCGTCGGCGCAGGTGGGAATGACCACCTCGTGCCGGTTTCGCTCGGACTGTTCGACGACGCCGAAGGTCTGGTGCAGGTCACTGGCTCGGGGCTGGCCGCCGGACAGAACGTGGTGGTCCCGGCTACATGACTCCTGCCCCGCCTCCTAGGCCCGACAACCACCCGGTCGCCACTGCCGACGACTCGGTTGTCGACGAGGCACAGGTTCCGGTGCTCGAAGTCGACAACGTGACCAAGAGCTATCCCGGCGAGTTGCCCGTCCATGCCTTACGCGGCGTGAATCTCACATTTGCCCGAGGGGAGCTGGTCGGGATCGTCGGCCCCTCGGGGTCAGGCAAGACCACCCTGCTGCAACTGATGGGAACCCTCGACCGACCCACCAGCGGCTACGTACGGATCACCGGTCTGGACGTAGCCACCATGGCCGACGACGACGTCGCCTATCTACGTGCCAGCCGGATCGGGTTCATATTCCAACAGTTCTTCCTGGCCGAGCACTCGACCGTGTTGGACAACGTGGCCGATGGGCTCCTCTACGCCGGCATCCCGCTCAAGCAGCGCCGTCACCGGGCCCTCGACGCCCTCGATCTGGTCGGCCTAGCCCAGCGGCCTCACGCCCGTCCCACCCAGCTCTCGGGCGGCCAACGCCAACGGGTCGCCATCGCTCGAGCGTTGGTCGGCCAGCCTGCCATCGTGCTGGCCGACGAGCCGACCGGCAACCTCGATCAGACCACCGGCCACGCCATTCTGGCTCTGATCGACGAGCTTCACCAGGCCGGCTCCACCATTGTGGTCATCACCCACGACCAGGCCGTCGCCGAGCGCATGCCCCGCAAGGTCGAGATTCTTGACGGCTACATCGTGGCCGACACCGCCCGACCGTCGGAACGCGATCCTACCCCCGCCCGCTCGTGCAACTACAGGCCACGGACCACAGACTGCGTCCGACCGGCCCATGAGTGAAGGCCCGTCATGACCGACAACGCAGGCCTGAACCGGAGGCGGTTACCGCTATCCGACTTGGCCCGGCTCTCCACCGTCGGACTACGCACACGGAAGCTGCGGGCCGGACTGTCCGCTCTCGGAATCGCCATCGGCGTCGCTGCCATTGTCGCCGTCCTCGGCCTCTCGTCATCGTCTCAGGCCGGCTTGCTCAACGAGATCAGCCAACTCGGTACCAACCTGCTCACCGTGAGCAACGGCCAGAGCGTCACCGGGGCACCCGCCGAACTGCCCCTCACGGCGCCATCGATGATCGGCCGGATCTCCGGCGTGCAGGAAGTGCAAACCACCGGGACCGTGAGCGACGTCAATGCCTACCGGAGTCCATACATCCCCTCAATCGACACCAACGCCTTGACAGTCCAAGCCGCGTCCCTCGGCCTCCTCTCGGTGGTCGGCACCAGCGTCGCCAAGGGTCAGTACCTCAATGCGGCCACCGCCCAGGAACCCGTCGCCGTCCTCGGCGCCGCTGCTGCGCAGCGCCTCGGCATCGACCGCATCTACCCGGGCGAACGCATCTGGGTCGGCGGACACTGGTTGTACGTGGCCGGTACGCTCAAACCGGCGGTGCTCGCCTCCGCCATCGATTCCTCCGTTCTGGTCGGCTTTCCGGCGGCAGAGAAGTACCTAGGCTTCGACAGCCATCCCTCCACTGCCTATGTCCGAGTCCAGGACGACCGAGTGAACGCCGTCGATGACCTCCTCGCTGCCACCTCCAACCCCGAAAATCCCAGCGAGGTCGACGTCAGCCAGCCCTCCTCCGTCCTGGTTGCCCAGGCCGAAGCGAAAAGCGCCCTCAACGGGCTATTTCTCGGTCTCGGGGCCGTCGCGCTGTTCGTCGGCGCGGTCGGTGTCGCCAACATCATGATCATCTCTGTCCTCGAACGCCGCTCCGAGATCGGCCTACGACGGGCTCTCGGCGCCACCAAAGGCCACATCCGCACCCAATTTCTCTGCGAAGCGGTCTTTCTCGGCCTCCTTGGCGGCGTCGCTGGCGTCGCGCTCGGCGTCGCGTCCACATCCGTGTACGCCCGTACCAAAGGCTGGGCCACCGTCGTCCCACCAGAAGCCTGGCTTGGTGGCTTTGCCGCTTCACTGATCATCGGCGCCGTCGCCGGACTCATGCCCGCCCTGCGGGCAGCGCGAATGTCGCCCACCCAGGCGCTGTGGAGCGTATGAGCTGATGGCCAACCGGTATTCAGTTGCTGGGATCCGGGCATCACCACTCGGCGGATCTGCCACGGTTACGGATCGCCGGTAGTCGCTTTGGCGGTGATCGCTCGCACGTTGACATCGCCCAAGAAGGTGTGGCCGGAGATCTTGATCACATGGTCGTCATCGGTGAACGTCGCTTCCGCGACTTCGTTGTTCAAGTGGCCATTGTTGGCTCTGCCCGACAGCTCGACCCGGGCGCCCGGTCGAACCAGCACCTCGACATCTCGGCCGATCGCATATGCCTGAACGCCGATGCTGGCTGGCAGGGTCCTAGGGTTCGTCAGGTCGACCGTCACGTCTCCGAGTACGGAAATCGCTCCGAGTCTCTCTTCTACGTCCCATGACTGGCCGCGAGCGCCCTTATGGAACCAGCCTCCTTCAAAGAATGGCTCGATGCCTAGTAGCCAACGCCGACTCGGCATGCTGGAATCGATCCCTCGCATGGACACGAGCTTGCTTCGGTTCTCGTCCGGTCGACAGAGGCAAAGGACCCACATCGCCAAGGGGGTTTTACCGACCGATCCGTCGACGTTGCTCATTGACCATGGATCGATCGGCAACACGTGCGCCATACTCCCGAGGTCATCCTGATAGGCATCGTGAAGCCGTGCCGGGTCAATCCTCCGAACGAATTGAAGCGCGGTGGGTGTCCTGAAGACCGCCCTAACCGGCCTTGGTGACTGAAGTGATTCCGCCCCCTCCATCGTGACTGGCAGTTCCGCTCCGGTGGTTCACCCGTCATGCCCCCCTTCTTCACGGGCAAAGCCGGTGGCAAGGCCTTCCAAGATGACCCTTAGTCCACTTTGGAACTCTTGCCCTGGGGGCATGGACAGTGCTGCCAGGGCAGTCTCGACAACAAGGGGGTAGTCGTCGGTAGGTAAGTCCGAGAGAGCGTTCGTCCCGGCACCGTCTAGTGGAACCAGGACTTCGTCCTGTGCCGCTCCGATGACATACGCCTGCAGGGTGCGGACGGCAATGACGCGTTGCTGGGCGGAGAACCCCGCTTGAGTGAATGCCTTCAGCAAGGCATTGAGCCAGCGCCACGCACTGGGCGAGAATTGAAAGTGGACGAGTAGCAATGGGATCACGGCCGCATGATCGGCGATGGCCGACCGCATCAATTCGGACAGGCCTCGCACCTGCTCTTGCCAGCTGTCGTGAGCCACGGTGTCCGGGTCTGCCGCAAGGAAGATGCGGTCCACAATGAGGCGCTCAACTTCTTCTCGCCCGGTCACATATCGGTAGAGTGACATCGTCCCGATACCGAGCTCGGCGGCCAGAGATCGCATGGAGAGGGCGCTGAGGCCTTCGCGATCCACGACGGTGAGGGCGGCACCGGCGATAGAAGTGTGGTCGAGCGAACGCGGACGAGGCATGTCCCGAACGAGCGTACCTCCTCTCTGGTATGGTAAGCGTATGGCGTACGCCTAAGCAGAGACGAGGAATCATGACGACACGGATTGACCAGGCGAGCTTCAAGGCCATGTCGAGAGGCATCCTCATCGGACTCGTCATCGTGGTTGCCCTCGTCGGCTACAACATCGACATACCGAAGGGTCGTTCCTTCTCGAGGAATTGGAATTTCGCATTCACCCATCCAACGATCCTCCTGCATGTCGTCATCGCGACAGCTGTTGTGCTCGCAGCACTCATCCTCTTCGTGAGGTCCATTCGGAGTCACCACTTGACGTGGATCCTGGAATCTGGCGTTGGACTGGCATTTGTATTGATCGCGTTTGCATCTGGTGAGATCTACGTCGCCACACTGAGCAACGGTTCCCTGAGTGCAATGGGGCTTAGCTGCTTTGGGGCCATGGTGACGTTCGGCGCTGGGTGGTACCTGAATCGCGACAGTGCCACTCCTTCAACAGGAATCACCGTGCCGGCAGGTAACTGAGGGCGGCGTGTTCTCGCCGGACGGGCCCTCAAACCGTCGGTGGTGCTGCTGGCGGCCCAGGAGGGGTGCCAGCAGCTCTCAACACGGGAACCGCATCCCTCGCTGTGGGATCCCTTCTAACAGCCTGAATCCAAAAAGTGCGTCTGACCTGCGGAGGGAGTGGTGTGTGACTTCCGGACATTGGCGACACCTGTGTCAAGACATAGGAGACACCTGCTGGGGCGATTCATGGTGCGTGAATTCAGGACATCGGACACCGCCGTCCAGGCGGATGTGTCAAGACATAGAACACCGCCACTGCGGAGGGAGTGGGATTCGAACCCACGGAGGGTTTCCCCTCACGGCTTTTCAAGAGCCGCGCATTTGTCCGCTCTGCCATCCCTCCCGATGCGGGCCAGGGTAGTCGCCGACCCGGGTCACCTTGGAGAGCGAGGCGCTACTCACCGCCCACTCCGCCCTCCCGGTTGGTTCCACCGACCGGCTTCCAGCGAAGATCAGTCGTAGGAGATCTCGGTCCTGAGCTCTTCCAGCCACTCGCCGGCCGCCCGGCGGGATTCGTCGGCCTCGGCGCGTATGGCTGGCCCAGCTGCACCTGACGCAGGGTACGACCCGAGGAACTTGACTCCGGCGAGCTCGGCGTGGAGGTCACCGAGGCAGTCGGCCACCATGGCATCGGCAACGTGGCCTTCGAAGTCGATGATGAAGCAGTAGTCACCGAGCGCCTGCTTGGTCGGCCGGGACTCCAACTTCGACAGGTTGATGTTCCGTGCCGCGAAGTGGCCGAGGATGGCATAGAGGCTGCCGGGATGGTCGGCGTTCTGGAAGCAGGCGATGGTCGTGCGATCGTGACCTGTCGGCGTTGGGATGCCGTGAGTGGCCACGGCGATGAACCGGGTCTGGTTGTCCGGGTGGTCCTCGACCCGCTCGGACAGGATCTCCAGGCCGTAGAGGCTAGCGGCGAGTCGGGGCGCAATGGCGGCCGTGGGGCGATCGGTCAGTGCCGGATCGCCTGATCCGAGAAGGCGTGCGGCATCCGCCGTCGAATTGGTCGCCACCATCTCGGCATCGGGCAGGTTCTCGGTCAGGAACCGTCGGCACTGGGCCGTGGCCACGGGAATCGAGGCGACCCGCTCGATGTCGGCGAGGGCGGTGCCGGGTGCGGCCATCAGGTGGAGATGGATGTCGAGGACCACTTCGCGTTGGATGCGGAGGTCGAAATCGAATACCAGGCTGTCGATGATGTCCCGGACAGTCCCCTCGATGGCATTTTCGAGCGGAATGAACCCAAGGTCCACCGTCCCCGCTCGGACCGACTCCAGCACTTCCACCAACGACGCGAACGGAATGATGTCGGCACCGGCATAGGCGGGCTCGGTCAGCAGAGCCTCCTCGGTGAAGGTGCCCTCCGGTCCGAGGAAGCCGATCTTGACGCCTGGCGCGCCCGACGGCTCCGGAGATGCGTCGTGGGCCATGGACAGGCAGGATAGTGAACATCATGGACGAACTCGCGCTGCAGCGCCTTCTGGACGATGTCCGATCTGGGGTCTGCTCTCCAGACGATGCGATGCTCCTTCTCCGCCGCCTCCCGTTCGCCGACCTCGGATTCGCCAAAGTGGACCACCACCGCTCGCTTCGACAGGGGCTTCCGGAGGCTGTCTACGGTCAGGGCAAGACGGCGGACCAGTGCTCGGCCATTGTGGGCGAGCTGCTCACCGGCGTGTCGATCGGGAACGGGCAGGGGCCGTCGGAGGCAAAGTGCCGGCGCCGGTGGCGGGAGTCCGGTCATCTTGACCCGAGCCGACGAGGACCAGGCCTCCCGTGTGCTCGAGGACCATCCCGGTGGGATCCGGACCGTCACCGGACGTGCCACCGGGTCCGACCAGGTGCGCGGTGAACTGTCGACGGTGGTCTGGCGTCCGGCCGCGCCCCGGGTGGCTCGCACGCTGGTGATCACCGCCGGCACTTCGGACCTGCCGGTAGCGCGTGAATGCGAGGCCACGCTGGTGGCGCTCGGACTCCGGCCGATCCTGCTGGCCGACTGTGGGGTAGCCGGAGTCCACCGATTGCTGGCGTCGGCCGACGAACTGGCGGAGACCGATGCCGTGGTGGTGGTGGCGGGGATGGAAGGCGCGCTGGCCAGCCTGGTCGGGGGAATCACTCCGGCCCCGGTCGTGGCCGTGCCCACCAGCACCGGTTATGGCGCGGCGCTCGAGGGAGTCACCGCTCTGTTGGCCATGCACGCGTCGTGCGCCGCGGGGATCACGGTCGTCGGAATCGACAACGGGTTCGGTGCCGCGTGCGCCATCGCCCGGATGATCCCGTGAGCCCGTTGGCCACGCCGATCGATGGATCCGGCCGCACCGTCGCCTGGTTCCACTGCTTCGCCGGGATCGCCGGGGACATGGCTCTCGGCAGCCTCATCGACGCCGGTGCCGATGTCGACGAGGTCGTGGGACTGCTCGAACCGGCTGCCGTTCGGGGGGTGGGGTCTCGAGGTCGAGCCGGTGCTGCGCGGCGGAATCGCCGCCAGTCGGGCCATCGTCACGGTGCAGGATCACGTGGTCGTCCGCACGTACTCCCACATCGTGGGTCTGGTCGAGGAGGCGCGCCTGCCCGAGCGGGTGGCTGCCCGCTCACTCGCCACATTCGCCGCTCTGGCCGAGGTCGAGGCCGCACTCCACCGACGTCCCGTCGAACAGGTCCACTTCCACGAGGTGGGAGGGCACGACACGATCATCGACGTCGTGGGAACGGCGGCGGCGCTCGAGTTCCTCGGGGTCGACGAAGTTCGGGCCAGCGCCGTGGCCACTGGAACGGGGATGGTCCGCGCTGCCCATGGGATGCTCCCCAACCCGGCGCCGGCTGTGATCGGTCTGCTGAAGGGGGTCCCATCCTGGGGGCGCGACCTACCGTTCGAACTGACCACCCCGACCGGTGCCGCCCTGCTGGCCGCCCTCTCGTCCGGATTCGGGCCGATGCCGGCCATGCAGGTGGCCGCCCAGGGTTTCGGTGCAGGAAGCCGTGAGCTCGAGGAGCTTCCCAACTGCACGCAGGTGGTGATCGGCACCCGAATGAGTGGGGACGGCGCGGGGGGCACCGACCGTGAAGCCGACGCCGGCCAGCCGGTGGCAATGCTCGAGGTCACGGTCGACGATGCCACCGGAGAGCAGCTGGCCCACGCCGTCTCGTTGTTGCTGGAGTCGGGTGCTCATGATGCCTGGCTGTCGCCCGTGATCATGAAGAAGGGCCGTCCCGGATTCGTGGTGCATGTTCTATGCGAACCGGTACTCGTGCCCGAACTCCGCACGGTCCTGCGCTCGACGACCGGCTCGCTCGGCGTGCGCCTCACCACGGCGGAGCGTTGGCCGGCCGCCCGGTCGATCGAGTCGGTGGTGGTCGATGGTCAACTCATCCGGGTGAAGGTCGGGGCCGGACGGGTGAAGGCGGAGCACGATGACGTCGCCGCCGCAGCCCGACGGACAGGTATGCCATTGCGCGAGCTCGCCCTACGAGCTGAGGCGGCGTGGATGGACGACCACGACAACGACGGCGGCGACCACATCGACGCTGGGACCGAGGCGACAGCGCCGACACCGCTGTGGTCGGCCGACCGGCGTGAAGGTGGCGTCGACGACCGGGACGACCCGGCATAGGGCGGGCATCCGGCCGGAAGGGCATGGCGTGAGTCAGCCTGAACGTCGGATTCGTCGTGGGACGACCGGCGGTTCGTCCGGCGCCCTCCACAGCCAGGTCGGACCTGGTGCGTCGCCAGGCCCGCCGCCGGGCTCGCCGCGCTCCAGTCGGTGCCCATGGTGGGTCTTCAGGTAGTGGTGCCAGTGACACAGCCGAGCGAGGTTCGCCATGCTTGCCTCGCCGCCGTCGGCGAACGGGAGGAGGTGGTCGATCTCCAGGTGGTCACGTGTGTCGCACCCGGGCACCACGCACAGCGGGTCACGTTCGCTCAACGCCACCCGTAGGGCCGCCGGAATCGTGCGGCCCCCACGGGCGACCGCGGTCACGTCGACTCCGTCGGTCACCAGGACATGGAGGTAGGCGTCGGCCGCCAGGCGCCGGGCAACCTCGACCGGGATAGGGCCAACACCCGGGATCTCGCACAGCTCGCCGGCATCGACGTGCCCCCGCATGAGTGCAGCGTGGTCGACCCGCACATGGACGACGGCGGAGGGACTGCCGGCCGGGCGCGATCCCGTCGACCCGCACGTGGCGCCGCCAGAGGATGCGGATCCAGATGCACCGGCCGACTCCGATCGTCCACACGCGAGGCCGACAAGGGCATCGGCCGACAATGCCTTGCGGGGCTCGTCCACACCGGCCTTCCGGGCAGCCGCCATCAGCCGGTCGGTCTCGGCCTCGACCGAGGCAAGCAGTTTGGCGCCCTCGTCGGGGGTCAGACGCGCGTCGAAGCGCACCGCGCCGGCATCGTCGACCCAGTTGCGGAAGTAGCGACCCCGTCGGATCGTCTCGTATGAGGCGCGCGGATCCTGTCCGGCGGCTCGGACCCGCTTGCAGCGCAGCTTGAGGACACTGAGTGGCTGCTCACCGGCAGCTTCCACCAGGGACAGCTCCGCCTCCGGCTGGAGGATGGCGGCCCCGGCGATCTCTTTGACCTGAGTTTCGGACAGACGGCCTTGGCGGACGGCTTCGTCGGTGGCGGGCAACGACCCGAGGTGGCGGGCCGTCTCGAGGGCGGTGATGGCGGGGCCGATCCCCGTTCCTGTGGCGTCGGCCACATGGGCGGCGGCCGACCGGTGTCCGGAACGCCGCCAGACGTTGGAGGATTCCACCCGACGGGCCGACAGGAGTTTGCCGGCCGCCCCCAGGCGTTCGATCTCGGCGAACGCCGATAGAAGGCGGGCGGCGTCAGGTCCGCTGAGCCGTTCGGGGTCCAGCCCGGCCACCGAGGAGCGGAGCTGGTCGGTGACCAGGGCGAGGCGGTCGAGGAGCATCGGGCCATGGTGGCAGCCGGGTGTATCGGGCCGGCCTGATCGGCGGTGCCCGGTCTGCGCGACTACCGTCTGACAATCGGTCGGGCCGCTGTCGGCGTCCGGCCCGGACAACACCGAAAGGAATTCCCCCACATGACCCGCGTCCGAACCTTGACCCTCGTCCTCGTGGCCGCGGCAGGCCTGGGAATGGCTGCGTGCGGAAGTTCGTCATCGAACTCGACCACGACCACCACCACCGGTGCGGCGACTACAACGGCACCAGCCTCCACGGCGTCGATGGGCACGATCTCCGACCCGTCGGCGGCCGGGACCCTCGGAACCGAGCCGACCATCACCGTTCCGCCCGGTGCACCCCCGACCCAGTTGGAGTCGAAGGACCTCATCGTCGGGACCGGTCCCGCCGCCAAGGCCGGGGACACCGTGTCGGTCCAGTACGTCGGCGTCGCCTACTCGAGTGGCAAGGTGTTCGACTCTTCCTGGTCTCGCCATCAAGCGTTCCAGTTCACGCTGGGCGAGGGCCAGGTCATACCCGGTTGGGACCAGGGTGTCGTGGGCATGCAGGTAGGTGGCCGCCGGGAGCTGATCATCCCGCCGAACCTCGCCTACGGTGCCTCGTCCCCAGGTGCGGGCATCGCCGCCAACGACACGCTGATCTTCATCGTCGACCTTCAGAAGATCAGCTGAGCCGACGGCAGAGGTTCTGCATCGATGCCGTGCTCGCTTCCGGAAACGGACCCGTGAAACGGGCCGTCACAAACGGACAACGGGCTGAAATAGTAGGCAACGCGTCGGTGTTGACCATGCCAGAGAGCTCGGAAGGGAGCGCATGATGGCGACAGTGGAACTGACCAACGAGAACTTTGCGAAAGTGGTGTCGAGCAACGACACCGTTCTGGTCGACTTCTGGGCCTCGTGGTGCGGGCCCTGCCGAGCGTTCGGTCCGATTTTCGAGTCGGCTTCTGAAGCTCACCCCGACCTCGTATTCGGCAAGATCGACACGGAGGCCCAACAGGAGCTGGCCGCCTCGTTCGGTATCCAGTCGATCCCGACACTGATGATCCTCCGTGATCAGGTCATCGTGTTCAGCCAGCCCGGTGCCCTCCCCGGTGAAGCGCTCGAGGACCTCATCTCCCAGGCCGTGAACCTCGACATGGAGGAGATCCAGCGTGAGATCGCCTCAGGCGACCACGACCACGACCACCAGCACGAACACGCCCACGACCACTAATACAGGCCGGCCGGTAGGTCAGTCGGCCGACTGAGTCCACATTCTTGGGCCCACATCTGGCGCCAAGTCACCCAGTACCCGTGAAGGGTCAGGCGTCGTGCAGCCAAGGGGGGAGGCCCTACAGCCACCCGATCGAGGGCTGAATCCGGCAGGCGGGCAGGGCACGCAGGACCGGGACCGAGCCGACCTGGGCCGAACGGCTCTCACGACCTCGATGGTGGTGACCGCAGTCACGCCGGACCCGGTCGGAACCAGTGTGACGTCCCCGGGTCTACCGCCGCCCTGATCACCCGTCCCGGGCGGACTTGCAGACCGTGGCCTGCGGGTCAGCGTCCATGGCCAGTTGATCGGCGGCCACGGCTCGTTGACCTGCGTCCGCAGATCGAGGGCTCCAATCCGGCTCGAGCAGTTCCACCATCGCCATCACGGAAAAGCAGATGAAGAAGATCGGCTCAGCGAACACACCGAGGCGGTCGGTCAGATACGACAGCCCGAGCAACGGGTAGGCCGCAACGAGCACCCGCCCCGTCCACCGAATGGTGCGGGTGGTTGGCCGCTCACGCGTGCGGGTCCGCTGCCAGGCGAGGTAGACCGCCACCGTCGCGGCGGCGAACTCGACGATGCCGGCGATGACGTGGACATAGTGGTGCGGCGGAAGTGCCAGTCGCCACTCCGCCGACCTGCATGCCGCGCTCAGACCTTCGGGGCAGGCGTAGGAGAATCGTCCCCCGACGGCCCCCGCCACAGCCCAGGCGACGAGCCACGGCCACTCGGACCGGCGGCCGTCCGGCCCGACCCGACCACGGAGCAGAAGGGCGACGACCATCACGATCCCGGCGGCAAGGTCGAGGTGTTGCAGAAGTGAGGCATCGGGGCGCCCGGTGGCCTCGAGGTCGCTGAACAGCTCGTTCGGCGTGGTCAACAGTCGGCCCAGAAGAGCTACAGGAAGCCACCAGTTGTAGAGAGCGATCCCGACGATGCCAATGATGACAGCGACAGGTCGACGCCACTGCGCCCAGGCGTCGGCCACGGTTGCGACTCGAGGTCGCAAATCTGCGTCGGGCTGGGCCGGGGCAAGCCGTCCGAAGTAGCCATTTCCCTCTCGCATTGTGCCTCCTCGCCCTCTTATCCCTACCTCGCCGCCTTGAGCCTCAAACCACCTGGATCGACCGATTTTCAAGGCGATCGTCAAGTCCCCGGGCCTCGCCTCCATCGTTGCGTCCCGTGCGCTCGCCGTCCCAGGGGTGCCAGGGTGAGGGACGGCGCGGCACAGTGTTCAACAGCCGGAAGGGCCTGCTGCATTCCCGGCACCTGCTGCTGGTCGACGTCAGTGCGCCCATCCCAGTGCGTCCATTAGGGTGCCACCCGCTCCGGGGCCTCCGTCCGTGGCCGCAATCCCGGGAGGCCAATGTCGACCGATTCGCACGCGCGCCAGACCTTCGACCTTGACCGGAAGGGAATCCGATGACTACCGATGTCCACGACACCCCTGCCAGATTCCGCTACGAGCTAGAGGAGGACGGCTCCGTGGTCGGCTTTGCCAGCTACCGGATCTCCGACGGACTGATCGAATTCCTCCATACCCAGATCGATGTCAAGTGGTCCGGCCAAGGGCTGGCGGGCGTACTCATCCGGTTCGCGCTCGACGACGCCCGCCGACGCGGTCTGGGTGTTCTGCCCCACTGTCCCTATGTCCGCAGTTTCATCGACACCCACGCCGATGAGTATCTCGACCTGGTGCCTCCCGACCGTCGCCCCCAGTACGGCTGGGACGACTGAGCCCGGAAGCACGGACGAGTATCGACCTGTCCGTGAGTCCAGTCGTCGGAGGCGTACCGCTGGGCACCCCGGCATGGTCCACCACGTCGGAGGTGCCCGTCACGCCCTCGATTCCGGAGAGTACCGCCGTGCCGACAACGTCGAACCTCCGGTCGACCTGCTGTGGATCATCGCCCACCTGCTCGAGGAGACGGCGCGTGGGAGATCGAGGACAAGAGATCGTGAGCGATTCCGCCGGCTCGATCCGACTGTGTGATCGCAGCTTTCATCGACGGCCCCATCTCCTTATCCGTCTGACCGCCGGCAGCGGCGGCAGGCCGGCCGACACGGGTGGATGCAGGGGCGAACGGTCCCCCTAACATGCGTTCATGGACCTCGATCGGGCGCTTACATTTGCCGCTGGTCGCCGCAATGCACTCCTCACCACGATTCGCAGCGACGGCCGTCCCCAGCAGTCGGTGATCTTCTACCTCCTCGATGGTGATCGATTCACCATCTCGGTGACCGCGACCCGGGCCAAGACGAAGAACCTGATGCGTGATCCTCGGGCTGCCCTCTTCGTACCGAGCGACGACGTGTTCGTGTGGGCGGGATTCGACGGGCGGGTCGAACTGAGTGACGTAGCCCGGTCGCCCGATGACGCCGTGGTCGACAGGCTGGTCGACTACTACCGTCGTGGTAACGGCGAACACGAGGATTGGGATGCCTTCCGCCGGGCCATGGTCGAGGACCAGCGGCTGGTAGCCACCTTCGTGGCCAGTTCGGCCACTGGCATCCTCCCTGGCTGACCGGACCTGCGAATGGAAGTCCTCCGCCCGATCCGGCACCGATCGGGCGATCGGTGCATGATGGCATCCCGACAGTTCGACAGGGAGTGATCGATGAGCCGAGTCAGCACCTACCTCAACTTCATGGGGAACACCGAGGAGGCGTTCAACTTCTACGCCTCGGTCTTCGGCACCGAGTTCAGCGTTCCGATCAGTCGGTTCGGTGACGTTCCCGCCCCTCCGGATGCGCCCCAGTTGCCTGAGCACGAGCGCCCGATGGTTATGCACGTCGAGCTTCCGATCCTGGCCGGTCACGTGATCATGGGCACCGACATGCTGGAGTCCATGGGCCATGGCCTGCGGATCGGCAACAACACCACCCTGAATCTCGAACCCGACACCCGCGAGGAGGCTGAACGCCTGTTCGCCACCTTGTCCGAGGGTGGGTCGGACACGGTCGGCCTCGACCTGATGCCCTGGGGCTCGTACTGGGGTGTGACGCTCGACAGGTTCGGCGTGCGGTGGATGTTCAACGTGAGCGCCGAGGCCGACTGACCGGATACCAACGGGTTCCCGGCCCGGCCGCACCCTCACCTTCCGGCCTGTCCACCTCTCCCGCGCAGGGTAAGACTGGGAGAATGGAAACCACTGCACTGCTGGTCATGGACGTACAGAACGGAATCGTGGCGCGGGTGCCGTCCGAGGCGGATGCGCTGTTGGTCCGGCTGGGCGAGGTGACGGCGGCTGCCCGGAAGACCGGTGTCACGGTTGTTCACGTGCGCGTGGCATTTCGCCCCGACGGAGCCGACATCAGCTCCCACAACCGGGCTTTTTCGGCTATCGCCGCCTCGGCGGCCATGGCACTCGACGACCCGGCGACCCAGATCCACCCGGCCGTCGGGCCGGAGGCCGGCGACGTGGTGGTGGTGAAGAAGAGGGTCAGTGCCTTCACCGGCAGCGACCTGGAGGTCGTTCTCCGATCACTCGAGGTGCGGTCGCTGGTACTGACCGGGATCGCCACCAGCGGAGTCGTACTTTCCACCCTCCGCCAGGCCGCCGACCTCGATTACGACCTCACCGTGCTGGCGGACGGGTGCGCCGACGCCGATCCCGAGGTCCACCGGGTCCTGACGGAGAAGGTCTTCCCGCGGCAAGCATCCGTGATCACCACGGAGGAGTGGATCCAGAGCCGCGCCGGGGCCGGCGACTGATCGGCCGCGTGCGCACGCATAGGGCGGGCCTGGGCGGTCACGGCTTGTCCAGCCATCGGGACAGGACGACCGTGTCCTCGACGTTGAAACCGATGGCGTCGTAGAAACCGAGCGCCGCGGTATTGGTCGGCCGCACCATCAGCTGGATCTTCGGCATCCCGGCATCCCGAACCCAGACCTCGGCCGCATCCATCACCGCCCGCCCGATCCCGGTGGCCTGGACGTCGGGGTCGACAGCCACGTAGTACACCCAGCCCCGGTGTCCGTCGTGGCCGACCATGGCCGTCGCCACCAGGCGATCGCCGTCGAATGCCCCGAGCACGGCAGAACCTGGACCGGCGACCGCCCGATCGAAGTCCTCGTCAGGCGGGTTCCACGGTCGGGTCAGTCCTGACCGCTTCCACAGCGCAACAGCCTCGAGCCGATGGCTTCCGTCCAGCTCCCCGATCTCCACCTGGTCATTGTCGCATCCACGGTGATGGCGTCCTGGTCCGTGGTGGGGTGCGGTCTGCTGGACGACTGACCGCGGCGATCGACAAGTCGATCGCAGGTGGGCATGCTCTTCCCATGAGCCTCGAGATCGACGGCACGACGGCGGGCATCGACTGGGAGCAGCTGAAAGCGGACCTCGACGCTGATGACTTCGACAACGGACGATCGGCGAAGGCGCTCCGACGGTCGTTCGACCAGTCACAGCACGTGGCGTTCGTCCGTGACGGCTCAAGGGTCGTCGGCACGGCGCGCCTGCTCTCGGACGGAGTGTGCAACGCCTACCTGCTCGACGTATGGACAGCCTCGTCTCACCGTCGACGGGGAATCGGGTCGCAGATGGTGCGGTTCCTGGTGGACCAGGTCCCCGGCCAGCACATCGGATTGCAGACCGATGACGCCGGCAGGTTCTACGCAGGCCTCGGCTTCCGCTCCCAGCCCGAGTTCCTGTCGCTGATCGCCGGCCAGTGGCTCGGCAACGACGCCAACCGGTGACCGATCAGGGCATCACTGTTTTACCTGGTGGCGGTGGCAATCTGAGTCGTTGGAAGGGAAGTCTGCCGGGTCCGGAGCATAAGGTGGCGGGACCTTCTGCTCGACGGACCCGGCGCCGTAAGGTACCCGCCGTATCCAATTTGCGCAACACCTGTAGCGATATTGGAATGCACCGGCGGCTGATTCCCGGATGTGAGGCCTTGAGGAATCTGCTCGATGGTGGGTCAATCCGATGTGTCGAGTGCGTCCTCGAATACGGCGGGTAGTCAGTCGCCGGCGTCGACCAGGCGGCTCTTCACGAAGCGGCTGGCCAACTGTTGGGATACGCCGAAGGCACGGCCTATTCAGTCACCGACCGACACTCCTCGAGGAGCCCTTCGGCAGCTGAGCCCCAGGTGTCACGTCGGCGCGCTTCGAGGATCACTCAGTGCCGTTGTTCGGCGGTTGTTCGCCATCGGGCTATACGTGCGCAGTTTGTGATTTCCGCGAATTACCCCCTTCTCAGAACGAGGATCGCTTGGTACAGTGATGCTTCGGACAACACGCCAGCCACGAGAGGAGATGCCCGATGAAGAACGCGATCAACTGCGCCATGAGCGGCAATCCCATCGGCATGGCCGTGTGTCGGGCATCATCCCGAACCGCCTGACCTGAGCGAGGTCACTGTCGGCCCGTATCGGGCCACCCCTGCGATCCCTCCGCTTCGGAGCTGATTGTCGCCAGCCCTCGGTGCACTCCTGCACCCCGCCACTGCAGCACACACCCCTCCGTCGGACGCATCGTTCGGCGACTCCCCGAAAGCATTTCCATGCATCCCCAACTACTTCATCAAATTGCGGACGACAGTGTCATCGAGCGTCGGCGAATCGAAAAGGCCCGGCACCGCCATTCGAGGCGGCCCGTCCGGACCCGCCGCACCGCGCGCGTCCGGGTCGCCGTGGGTGAGGTGCTGATCGCCATCGGTACGCGTGTGGCCGGGCGCCGTACCGGCTCGGTCGGCCCCGTCGGATTCCAGAGCCGTCAGTCGGCCTAGGCGCGCCATCTGCGACCTGGGCCGACGGCCCGACGGCCCGAGTAGCTGGGCGGAAATGGCCCCGGAACAGCCGCCGGTGCCCCGACACCGGCGAATACGGCGTGGACGCCCGGGCTGTCAGCCTTCGGTCGGGACTTCCAGCGATCGGCGGTAGACGTTGGTACTGCGGGCGACGAAGCCCAACCGCACATACAGCCGGTTGGCCGCCTCGCGGCTCGGACGGGACGTGAGGTCCACCGTCTTGGCGCCCAATGATCGGGCACGCTCGACTGCCGCATCCACCAGCGCCTCGCCGATGCCGGCGCCTCGCGGAGAGTCGTCGACCACCACGTCCTCGATCCACGCGCGGCACTCCGGTCGGGATGCGGAACACCGCCAAGGTCAGCGACCCCACGATTTGACCCTGGCCGTCCCGCGCCATGAGCAAGGTGTCGGCTTCCGATGACGTGATCTCGGCGAGTTCGATTCGGCTCGTCGGTTCGGACGAAGACGACAGCTGGGGGATCAGACGGGCGAACGCCTCGACCAACTCGTCCGTGACCTCGGTTGCTTCGTAGACTTCGACGGGCATGTCGGCGTCGTCTAGACCTTGTCGGGGTCGCCCCGCCAGACGGGCGAGCGAACTGAGTCATACAGCACCTCGATGGGGTCGCCACGCAGAGCGGAGAACACGTGGTCCCCCCAGCGCTCGGCCCCTGCCAGCGGCAACGGCAGTGCATCCATCGGGAACCAGCCCACGTCGGCACACTCGAGCGGATGGGCCTTGAGCACACCGCCGATGGGGCGGCACTGGAAGACCAGCGAGTACAGCGGGATGCGACTCATCCCCACCCGAAGACCGTCGAGAACGGCGATCAAACGGACCACCTCGACCTCGATGCCGGTCTCCTCCAGGACCTCCTTCACCACCACCTCAGCTGCCGAATAGCCGACGTCGGCCCAGCCGGTCGGGTAGAGCCAGATGCCGGAATCGGCCCGTTGGACCAGGAGCATCTCCCCTTTGTCATTGCCCACGGCGGCCCCGACGGCGACCTTCGGGGTCACGTAGCCCGGGACGCCCTTGCCCACCGACGTCAGCCAGTCGTTGACGACCCCGTCGACGTCCTCGGCGCCCTCGTTGCCGTCGATCGCGGCCCGGATGTCGGCCGCGACGTGCAGGATCTCCTCGAAACGCTCCTGTTCGTAGAGCGACTCGGTGAACCCGAGCCCGGTCCGGGCGATGCCGGACAGTGCTTCGCTCCAGCGCAGCAGCTGCTTCACGGTGGGGGCGTCACCAGGGGCCCCGTCGGCGGAAGAAGTGGGAACCACAGGACCGACGCTACCCCACTGACCCCGCAGACCGACCAGCTTCGGGCAGAATGGGTCGTGGCCGTTCTCGATGACTGTCGTCATTACATCATGCAGACCACCACGCGCGAGGAGAAGCTCGAGAAGTGCCGGGTGGGAGCGAACGAGCAACTTCCGTTCGCCTGTCCCGAAGGCTGCCTCTTCTATGAGCCTCGGAAGGTGTCGGGCGCGGGCTGGACGGTGCGCAACCCGGACGACCCCCCGGCCTGACCAGGCCTGCCTGGATCGGGCGTGCCTAGGATTGGGCCCGCCGGAACAGGCCTGACCGGGATCAGGTCCGGCTGGCGAGCAGCGTAAACGAAAGAGGGACCCGGATGGTCCCCTCCGGTGTGACGAACTCCTCTTCGCCGGTCTCGATGAGCCACGGAAAGCGCTGGAAGCTGGTCCAGTCGTGCTCGTCAAGCCGGTCGATCCGGATGCCCACGTCGAGGAGTGCCCCGAGGATCTCGCCGATCCCATGGTTCCAGCCGAAGGTCGGATCTCCCGGCAGCGCGTCCGTGGCCGTCGGGTCGGCGTAGGTGCCGGCCTCGGCATCCCGGTATGGGGTGACTTCCTCGAAGTAGGGGTACACGATGGTCAGGCTGTCGTCGGCCAGCGCCATGCTCACCGGGTGGACCTCGTGGACGAACAGCCGCCCGCCCGGTCGCAGCAGCCCGGCCACCTGCCCGGCCCACTCGCCGATGTCCGGGAGCCAGCACAGGGCACCCAGGCTCACGTAGACCACGTCGAAGGTACGCCCACCCAGCGCTTCGACGGCGTCGGCCACCGGGGCACACACGAAGTCGGCTCGATCGCCCAGACCGGCGCGGTCGGCCAGGTCCCGGGCGGCGGCGATGGCCGCCTCCGAGAAGTCGAGCCCGGTGACCCGGGCGCCGGCCCGGGCCCATGACAGGGTGTCCTTGCCGAAATGGCACTGCAGGTGGACCAGGTCGAGTCCGCTGACGTCCCCGAGCACCGCCACTTCGCGAGGCCGCGGGCCACGCCCCTCGGCCAGCCAGCCCTCCACGTCGTAGAAGTCGGAGGCCAGGTGGACGGGCACGGCGCTGTCCCACCAAAGCCGGTTGGCGGCGAACGGGTCGGGATCTCCAGGGAGACCGTCACTGGTCATGGACAGGATCAGCTTTCGACGATGTCGCCGAGGAGGTCGACCTGGACTCCCTCGGCCCGCAGCCAGGCGAGGGCGTCGTCGACCACCGAGGCGTCACCGTCCAGCTCGCACACGATCCACCCACCCTGCTCGCCGACGTCGGCCCTGCGGATGTTGGGGACCACGGGATACTCGGCGGTCATCCGGGCGATAACCGGCTCACGCACCAACTCCTCAGGAAAGGTCAGCTTGACCCGGACTCCGATCATTTGTCGCCTTCCATGCCGTCGATGGTGGTGAGTGTGCTCCCGGTGGACGGGCCCTCGGGGGTGGTCGCCCCGAGCGAGTCGTTGAGATTGCCCGAACGGAATCCGTCCAGGTCGAGTGTGACGTAGCGGTAGCCGGCGGAATGGACCGCGTCGCAGACCGCATCCCGCTGCTCGACCACGGTGGCCAGCTCGTCGGCGGGCACCTCGATGCGGGCGGTGTCGCCGTAGTGGCGGACCCGCAGCTGGCGGAACCCCAGGGCACGGAGTCCCGACTCGGCCCGGGCCACGGAGTCGAGGGTGGCGAAGGTCACCCGCGTACCGTAGGGCACCCGGGAGGCCAGGCAGGCGGCCGCCGGTTTGTCCCACGTCCGCAGGCCCAGCCGACGAGACCAGGCCCTGACGTCTGCCTTGGTGAACCCGGCCGCCACCAGGGGGAAGACCGCACCTCGCTCGGCGGCGGCGGCCTGGCCGGGACGGTGGTCGGCCAGGTCGTCGAGATTGACTCCGAGTACCACGGTGGCGCCGGAGCCGGCGGCGGCGATGACCGGACCGAGAGCGGCCATCAGCGACGACTTGCAGTGGTAGCACCGACTGCCGTCGTTGGCGGCATAGGACGGGTCGGCCAGCTCGTCGGTGGTCACCTCGACATGGCGGAGGTCCCATTCGGCGGCCAGGGCCCGGCAGTCGTCGAACTCCTCGGGGGCGAGCGACGGCGAGACCGCCGTCACGCAGAGTACCCGCCCGGCCCCGAGTGTGTCGGTGGCGACCCGGGCCAGGAAGGCGGAGTCGGCGCCGCCGCTGAAGGCCACGACCACATCGCCCAGCGACCGGAACTCAGATCGCAGGGCATCGATATCGGCCAGGTCGGGGCCGTTGGCCGAGAGATCAGATCCCGGGAGTCCGGTACGGGCGGCGAGGTCGGTCACGGCTGCCCTCAGCCCTGGGGTAGGAGTTGGGCCAGGACGTCCTCGACCGGCGCGACCATGCCGGTCAGGAAGGGGCCGAACTCGGCGAAGCGGGCCGAGCCCTCGTCGAAGCGCATGGTGTACACGCACTCCTTCAGGTCGTCGGGGTGGACGCCGAACAGGGTGACCCCCCACTCCCAGTCGTCGATGCCGGTCGAGCCGGTGATGACCTGGAGGATGCGCCCGGCGAACTTCCGCCCTACTGCTCCGTGGGCGTACATCATGTCCTTTCGCTCGTCGAAGGGCATGGTGAACCAGTTCGACCCTTCGACGTCGCCCCGCCGCTTCGACATCGGATAGAAGCAGAAGGCCGGCTTCCCCTCGGGCGGGAGTGTGGGGTACAGACGCATCTGCTTCATCTCGTCGGGCACCCCGGCCGCGTACTCGGACACCTCGGTCAGTGAGACGTAGGAGTCGACGACGACGAGGCCGGCGGCCTGCAGATCGGACTGGAGCCGGCGCAGCCGCCACAGGTCGGGACCCAATGCCATCACACCGATGTCGGCCTTGTGGCCGAGCATGGCCACCGTCACCACCTGCACCTCGTCGGCCTGGGCGTCCTTCACGGCCCGGACCACCGCCTCGGAGTCGCAGCGGGGCGACGAATCCCCTGAGTGGGTGTCGGTGAGCTTGCAGAAGAGGTGGAGAACACCCCAGCCGATGGAGGGTACGACGGGCTCGGTCACGGACGCCAGTCTAGGGAACAGCACGATGGGCGCCCCACTGGGGCGCCCATCGTCTGATTCAAGCTCGGGGATCACACCGTGTGACCCACGGGGGAGCGGCGGACTAGAAGTCGTCCATGCCCCCGCCGGGCATCCCGGACCCGCCCTCTTCGGGCTTGTCCACGATGACCGCCTCGGTCGTCAGGAACAGTGCGGCGATCGATGCGGCGTTCTGCAGGGCCGAGCGGGTCACCTTGACGGCGTCGATCACACCCTCCTTGAACATGTCCACGTACTCACCGGTGGCGGCGTTGAGGCCCTCCGACGGCTTCTTCAAGTTGCGGACCTTGTCGACGATGACGCCACCCTCGAGACCGGCGTTGACGGCGATCTGCTTCAGTGGCTCCTCGACGGCCCGGGCCACGATGCGGGCACCGGTGGCCTCGTCACCCTCGAGCTTCTCGGCGGCCTCGAGTACGGCGGTCTGCGAGCGGAGAAGGGCGACACCACCTCCGGGCACCACACCCTCCTCGATGGCGGCCTTGGTCGTGGAGACGGCATCTTCGATGCGGTGCTTCTTCTCCTTGAGCTCCACCTCGGTGGCGGCCCCGACCTTGATCACGGCGACGCCGCCCGACAGCTTGGCCAGGCGCTCCTGGAGCTTCTCCCGGTCGTAGTCGGAGTCGGTGTTCTCGATCTCGGCCTTGATCTGGGCGATCCTGCCCTTGACCTCATCATGGCTGCCGCCGCCCTCGACGATGGTGGTCTCGTCCTTGGTCACCACGACCTTGCGTGCGGTACCGAGCAGGTCGAGCCCGATGTTCTCCAGCTTCAGGCCGACCTCCTCGGTGACGACCTGGCCGCCGGTGAGGATGGCGATGTCCTGGAGCATGGCCTTGCGGCGCTCGCCGAACCCGGGGGCCTTGACCGAGACGCTGCGGAACGTGCCACGGATCTTGTTGACGACCAGCGTGGCCAGAGCCTCGCCCTCGAGGTCCTCGGCGATGATCACCAGCGGCTTGCCCGACTGCATGATCTTCTCGAGGACGGGGAGCAGGTCGCGCACGGCGGTGATCTTCGAGCCCACGAGCAGCACGTAGGTGTCCTCGAGGACGGCCTCCATGCGCTCGGGATCCGTGACGAAGTACGGCGAGATGTAGCCCTTGTCGAAGCGCATTCCCTCGACCAGGTCCATGTCCATGCCGAAGGTCTGTGACTCCTCGACCGTGATGACCCCGTCCTTGCCCACCTTGTCGATGGCCTCGGAGATCATCTCGCCGATCTCGGTGTCAGCGGCCGAAATGGAGGCCACCTGGGCGATCTGGCCCTTCGAGTCGGTCTCCTTGGCGATGCCACGCAGCGACGACACCGCGGCTTCGACCCCAGCCTCGATGCCCTTCTTCAGGGACATCGGGTTGGCGCCTGCGGCGACGTTGCGCAGTCCTTCGTGGACCATGGCCCACGCCAAGACCGTTGCCGTGGTGGTGCCGTCACCGGCGACATCGTCGGTCTTCTTGGCGACTTCTTTCACCAGTTCAGCACCGATCCGTTCGAACGGATCCTCCAGATCGATGTCCTTGGCGATTGATACACCGTCGTTGGTAATGGTGGGTGCGCCCCACTTCTTGTCCAGAACGACGTTGCGGCCTTTGGGTCCGAGGGTGACGCGGACCGCGTCGGCGAGCTTGTTCATGCCGCTCTCGAGGGCCCTGCGGGCCTCTTCGTCGAACGTGATGAGCTTGGCCATCAGGTGTTCCTCCGTGATCGTTAGCACTCGTAGGTGTCGAGTGCTAATAGCAAACCACGTGTGGGGCCCGCGCGCAACACCACCTTTCTCCGGGATCACCCCCTGGGACCGGAAACGGGAGCGACGGACGGACTGCCACCGGCGGCACGGATCGCTACAGTTTCGTGGGTTGACCAGGTCTTATGCGGAAGTGGGACCGGCGACCCGAGCTGAATGAGTCGCTCCGGGCTGGTCACCGATTCAGAGTGCGAAACCAGCGGGACCGGAACCGTCACCACAGTCATCGTCGCCGATCACTGCCCATCCAGTCCGGGCACTCGCCATCCTCCCGCCGGTCACTCCGCCAGGTCAGTCCGGGCAGGTCAGGATGGACGACCGGCACGGGCCAGGAACCCCTCGAAGAGGTCACGCGCCTGACGTTCCGGTCCGTGGCCCCGTTGGTCGAACCCTGACAGCAGGGTCCGGACCTCCTCATCGGGTACCTCGTCCCGGTCGCGGGCATCGTCGATCCAACCGTTGACGACATCGATCGTCACCTCGGGATGGAATTGCACTCCGGAGTGGATTCCATCGACGAACGCCTGGAGTGCGGCGTCGGTATGGGCCAGCGCCACGGCCGATGGCGGACAGGTGATGGTGTCGTGGTGCCAGTTGAGCCACGGGCCGGGCCCGAACTGTCCCGGATCGTCGGTTCGGATGGTGCCCCAGCCGAGCTCAGAGTGCGGCGCACGGCTCACCGTTCCACCGAGCACCTCGGCGAGCAATTGGGCGCCGAAACAGACACCGAGCACCGGCACCCCTCGGTGGACGGCCGTGGTCACGGCCGCCCGTTCAGCAGCGATCCACTTGACGCTCGTGTCGTAGACCGACTCGATCGATCCCATCACCACCAGGAAGTCGAAGGCGCCGGGCCTGGGAAGGGCATCGGGCCCGTGGTCGGGACGGTGGATGGTGACGTCAAGGCCGAACTCGACGGCGAACGTCCCGAGAAGCCCCGGGACATCGGAGGAACTGTGTTGGAGGAAGGCGACTCGATCGGGCATGGTGCCCCATCCTGCACGCAGTCGGCGAACCGGCCAACAACCGGGCGAGACCGTCAGTCAGCGGCCCCATCCCCCGGGATCGGCGGCGACGGCGCGTGAATCGCGGTCATGCATGTGCTCGACAGCTTCGCGGGACTCGTCCAGGGCATCGGCCTCCAGCTCCGGCCACTTGGCCCGGGCTTCCTTCAGGTACCGGCTGGCCAACTGGCGTGAGAAGGCGAATGAATCTCCGATCTGGCGGGCGGTGAGGTTGTGATCCAAGCCCACGGCGACAAGTGCCAGTCGGTAGCGGTGTCGGGCGGCCTCGAATACGGTCACGGCCTCGCTCACAGTCCGACGGATCTGACCGGCGGTCGGCAGGAGGAGGATGTCCAGGGACCGACCGTCCATGATGTCAGTCAGATCGTTGTCGTAGGTGCTGACGATCTCGGCGAGGACACCCTTCAGGTGCACCGCAGAGTCGTGGCGAGCCGTCAATGCCTCGGCGACCTCGAGTTCGTAGGGGGTCAACTCACGATCACCGGTCATGGCCAGCACACTCCTGTGTCCGGATCCGGTCGGTCGGCCCGGTGATTGTCAAACGGACGTCAGACGACCGGGACCTTCACCCGGCGGCACTCGTTCGTTGGCTGCCGGACTTCCCAGTGCACTCCGTCACCGCCTCCCCACTCTACGCACCAAAATGACCACGTCGGCTCGCTGCCCAGATTTGGACCAGGCGCGGTTCTTCGGGGGCCGGTAGCTGGCAGCCAGGCGGTGGGAGAACACGCCGCTGACCAGGACAGGAGAGGTGCATGAGCACCCCGATCGGGAGAGGTCAGGTCACCGAACCCGAACCCGATCCGGGGCTACGGCGGACTCAGGTCGCGCCGCCCACCGACCAGGCCTCGGCCAGCGCGGTCTGCAGGGTGTCGATGATGCCCTTCGAGGGTCGGCCGTCGTGGAAGTCCGCGCCGGTGGCGTACACGACGGTGGGGACCGTCCACCCACCGAGGCTGGCGACGACCGACCGACCGCCGGTGTCCAGGCTGAGGTAGTGGGTGGGGCCGCCGGCGGTGGCGGCGAGAACGACCGCCGTGCCGGCCAGGGAATCTGCGCCGAAGCGGTCGAGGAACGCCTTCAGCGAACCATTGAACGTGGCCCGGTAGATGGGCGTGGCGAGCACCAGTACCGAAGCCGATGATGCAGCCGACACCGCCTCGTCCACTGCGTCATCCTGGCGACGCCCGAGGAGCGCGTCAGCAGGAAGGTCGATGAGGTCGATGAGGAGACCCCCGCCCCCGATTTCCAACGCCGCCGCGGCCAAGGCCCTCGTCTTCGACGTCGCCGAATCACCGCTGCTCACCCCCACCAAGGATCCGGGACCGGTAACTTCGGTCATGAAGGTGCGTCGGTCAGTGCGTCGCCGCGGTCAGGGACCCCCACGACGTCCCGGTTGTCGCCGATGGTGGGCAGGAACCAATGGACGGGGGTGCTCATGGGAGGAGTCTAGGGAGGCACTATCCGGCGAATCCACCCGGAATAGTGGGAGGCCCGGCCCCCACAGGTGCGCACCCGGAGCACCAGTGCTCTCCACGGGTCCGGCGATACAGCCTGAAACTACATTGGCGACCCAAGCCGAAGGGCGCCGGCCCGGGCAACGGAGGTCCCGACCGGCGAAGGGGCCGATCACCACCCAGAAGCGATGGCTGATGGCTCCCATCAGGGTCTACTCCGACCACGGGAGGCTAGGTTCAAGCGTGACCAGAAGGGCACTCGACGTGACTCATGACCAGGTGACGATCCCCGCAGGGCCAGTGGGAGCCAGTCGTCGGCGTGGGACGTCGACGAAGACCTCCACGTTCGGAGTCTCGAAACGGGAGGGCCACGATGCCACCGATTTCTACAGTCGGTTCGCGCCGATGCAGCAGGACTCGACGGGTGTCCCCTCCGCTCCTGACGTGGTTGACCAACTGCTCACCGGCGACTCCCGAGACATGTCGGCCGTGAACGACGACTCGGTGGCGCTCGTCGTGACATCACCGCCCTACTACGCCGGCAAGGAGTACGAGACCGAGCTCGGCCAGGGAGGAGTGCCGTCGAGCTACATCGACTACCTCCTCATGTTGCGCGATGTGTTCGCAGAATGCTGGCGGGTGCTCGAGCCGGGGGGACGTATCGCCGTCAATGTGGCAAACCTGGGCCGCAAGCCCTACCGATCACTGAGTGCCGATGTCACGACGATTCTCCAGGATGATCTCGGCTTCCTGATGCGGGGCGAGATCCTCTGGGTCAAAGCAGAGGGGGCATCGGGGTCGTGTGCCTGGGGCTCGTACATGTCTGCGTCGAATCCCGTTCTGCGAGATGTCAGCGAGCGGGTGATCATCGCCAGCAAACTCCGACTGGATCGAGCCGTCGATCGGAAGAGGCGAGCCCAGCTCGGCTTGCCGCACGAGAACACCATCTCCAAGGAGGAGTTCCACGAGGCGACGCTCGACACGTGGAGGATCCGACCTGAATCGGCCAAGAGGGTCGGACACCCGGCACCATTTCCGGTGGAGCTGCCCCGCCGGTTGATCGAGCTGTACTCGTACAAGAGTGACCTGATCCTCGATCCCTTCGTCGGGGCCGGCACTACTGCGGTGGCGGCCCTGCGGTCCAGTCGCCACTACGTCGGCTATGACACCGACTCGACGTACATCGCGCTCGGCGCAGTCCCGGGTCGCCGTAGAGGCTGAGGAGCTGCTCGACCAGGGATGAGCCGCCAACTCACCCTTGTCACGGAGATCGGGACCGGGCTCGGGATGATCCCGAGGATCGACCTGCAGACCGTCTTCGAGGGAGGCGCACCCGCTGAACTGGTCGGGGTGGACCCTGTCGATTGGGAGTCGCTCCGGGAGTGGTGGGCCACCGGCGCCTGCTCACGAGAGTTCCTCGATGCGTTCGAGGACGGGCGCTACTTCTACGAGTCCGACCTCGGCCTGAGGCGCCGACCGCCACAGACCATCGAGTGGAAAGGCCCGCACCAGTCGCCGGAGGATGATCCGCTCCCTGCCGATCTGCGCATCGACGGGGTCTTCATGGTCAGCTGCAAGAACTTGTCAAAGGTCCTCCTCAATCCGTCACCTGCCGCGCTGTTCCGATCGGCACTTCGCAATCCTGACCTCGGCGGCCACGACTGGTACGAGGAGATCGCTCCGGTCGAGTTGGCCAGCCTCTATGCAGCTTCGATCCGACACCTCGACCTCGACGGCTTTCCCTCCTTGCCGGCGGAGCTCACCCGCAGTCAACGCGACGTCTTGAAGGACCGGCTGGCTCGTCGCTGGCCGGCTGCCCTCGCGCCTGAGGTATCCGAGTTCGTCGGTGCCGTGAGTGCCAGGAGCGCCGAACTCATCAATCGGACACTGGCCACCAAGCGGGATCGTGAGCGGTTCTACTGGAGGCTCCTCCGTATCCACAGCGCCCCGTACTTCATCCTCGGACGTCAACCGTCCGGGCCGGCCCGGCTCCGCGTCCTGACCCCTTGGGATTTCCGCCGCCGGTTCGCGTTCGGCGGTCTCGAGGTCGATCCGGCGAGTGCCGGACAGCCCCAGGTCGAATGGCGGGCGCACTTCACTGACAATGACACCGGTGTGAGCCGGGAGACCGTGGGACACATAGAGATCCGGTGGAGCCACGGGCGGTTCTGCGGGGCCCCGGAATCCAAGATCTACCTGGATACTCCCCATGGTGAAGCCTGCGGGTATCTCCCAATCTGAGGGCTGCTCGAGCCGCCGACCGAATCCCGTTCGCTGTTCGACCGCCTCGGTGTTCGGACATACTGGCGTCATGAACGACGCCGCACTCCAGGAATTCCAGATGCATGACCAGGACATCCCCTGGCTACTCGCCCACTGGGCGGAGCACCGCCCGGACCATCCGGTTCTGGTCTGGGATCCGCCGAACTCCGAGGGCCGCCAGTGGACCTACGCCCAGTTGCTCGAGGACACCCAGCGCCTGGCGGCCGGTCTGGTGAGCCGGGGCATCGCCAAAGGCGACAAGGTGCTCATCCATGCCGACAACTGTCCCGAGCTGGTCCTGGCATGGTTGGCCTGCGCCACCGTCGGTGCCGTAGGTGTGACGACCAATACCAAGTCGGTGGGAGCCGAGCTCACGTACTTCATCGACAAGGCCCAGTGCGTGGCGGCTATCACCCAGCCGAAATTCGCGTCGATGGTGATCGAGGCGGGTCCGTCGCTGCAATGGATCGCCGTGACCGACGATGATTCCGGCGAACAGGCACAGGCGGACTTGTCCGGGCTCACGCTCGGTAGGTTCGACGACCTGTTCGGCGACGCCGCGGCGTGGCCGGGCCGGCCCGCGGAACCGATGCTTCCGTTCGGCATCATGTTCACCTCGGGCACCACCAATAAGCCCAAAGCCGTTGTGCATACCCACGCCAATGCCGTGTGGGCCAGTCGGCTCGGCCCGCGCAACATCGACCTCGGGGCCGACGACCGCTATCTCGTCTATCTTCCGTTCTTCCACGTCAACGCCCAGAGCTGGACGTTCTTTCCGGTCCTGGGCGTCGGTGCCACTGTCGTCCTCACCCCGAAGTGGTCGACCAGTCGCTTCTGGGACGTGGTGGCCCGTCACCGGATCACCCACATCTCACTCATGCCGTTCGTCATGGGAACGCTGGCCCAGGCCGACCGACCGGAGACAGAGCTCCGGGTGGGCGTCTTCGGGCTGATCATGCCCGATCTCGACAAGATGTTCGGGATCGCCGTCTATGCCGCCTACGGCATGACCGAACTGGTGTCCCATGCCATCACCGGGAAGCCGAGCGAGAAGTTGCCGTTCCGATCGATGGGCCATGTCGCCCCGGGCTATGAGATCGCCGTGGTGGACAAGGAGACCGGGCAGCTCTGTCCCGAGGGGCAGACCGGTGAGCTGTGGATGCGTGGGACCCGGGGCATCGAAATCTTCCTCGAGTACTACGACAACCCCGAGGCCAACGAGGCCTCGTTCGAGGACGGATGGTTCAAGACGGGCGACATGGTTCAGATGGGGGCCGGCGGAAACGTCTTCTACCAGGAGCGGGACAAGGACCTCATCAAGGTCGGGGGCGAGAACGTCTCGGCTCGTGAGGTGGAGGAGATCGTGGCCACCGTGCCCGGCGTGGCCCAAGTGGCCATCGTGGGCAAGAAGCACGAATGGCTCGATCAGGTTGTCGTGGCCTTCGTGATCACCGCCCCCGGCGCACCAGAACACGCCGAGCTCGAAGCGCAGGTTATCGAAGCCTGCAAAGGCAATCTCGCCGAGTTCAAAGTGCCGCGGGCGGTCTACGTGGTCGAGGAGTTCCCGCTCGGAACCCTCGACAAGCTCCTGAAGAACAAGCTCCGGGACATGGCTGACGAGCAGCCCGAGGTGTAGGCCGGACATCGGCGGGGCCGCGAGCTGAAGACCCGGACATCGCCCCGACGTCGCCCGCGACAAGCTCGGGAACGCGTCGGGCGTCAGAGAGTGTCGCGGACCTCCAGGTACCGTTCGAGAATCGACTCGGTGTGTTCGTCGGCCTGTTTTTCGAGTCCCGGGTCCAGTCGCTCGAGCCCCTCGGGCAGCGAAGCACCCAGCCACCGCACTATTTCGGCGACGGTTGCCGCGTAGTTCGCCGCGAAGTGTTCGTAGAGGACGGTGAACGGCCGGATCCGACTGGCCTCGAAGTAGTGCAACCAACTGGCCTCGTGCTCGATCAGCAGACGCTCGAGCCAACGGATGCGCGCGAAGTCCGGCTCGTCGTCGCTTCCTCGTCCGACCCCGCCCACGTCGGGCAGGCCGGGGCCGCCATCTGAGGTTCCGTCGCCCTCCTTGGTGACGAACCAGGTGTCGGTTCGACCAGCACGCCAGTAGGAGATGGCTTGGCGGGCCTTGTCACGTCGGGTGAGGTACACGTAGGCCGGGTTGACGAGCTTGGAGGCGATCAGCTCGGCGTCACTGGCATCGGGGTCAGCTCCAGGCATGTCCCGTAACTGTTCGAGGAACCAGGCCATCTGGTACCAGTGGAACTTCACGCTGAAGACGCCGTTGTCCGTGGTCGAGTAGTCGAGCGCGGCATCGATGTAACGCTGGTATGGATCGTCCGCCGCTAGTCCCCAGCGCCCCTGCCACAGCTTGGTGTGGTCCGGGCGGAAGTACTCCTCCGGCTGCCCGACGACAGTCGTGTTGTTGAGCGCCTCAGCCAGTAGCCAACTGCCGGACCGCGGGAGGCAGCAGATGATGCATGAGCGTTTGACGGCGGAAGGCTCCAGGACCGGCACGCGCGTGCCGCTACGCGACCAGTGTCGGGTGGACCCAGTCGAACGTGTTCGGGAAGGCGAAGCTCGTCGAGGAGAGACTGATGCTTGTCTCGAGAGCAGTCACGTGGTGCCACCACCCCACCGGCACGAACAACGCATCTCCCGGTCCGAGTGTCACCTGGAGCTGTCTCGCCTCAGCGAACCGTGGGAAGCGCTCGATGTCGGGGTCGAGTGGATCCACGTCGCTGTAGACCCCGATGTTGTTACCCACCAGATGGGTATCGAGCGGCGAGATGAGGATGAAGTGCTTCCAGCCGTCGAGTTGATGGAACATGATGTTCATGATGTCGTGATGCAAGGAAGTGACGGTCCCGCCGGGTCCGAACCACAGGAACGTGCTGGTCCGATTGCGGTCGGCCTTCATGTATCGCTTGTCGAGGGTGAAGTCCTTCCACAGTGGCTGTGCCACCTTCTCAGACATCAGCTTGTTGTTGGCGACGAGGTAGAGCGAATTGCTCCACTCGGTGGCGAGCACCCGCTTGACGTACTCGTCGAATCCCATACGGCTCCGGAACTGTTCGAGGTTGATGTCATTGCCGTTCCCCTCGCCCCGGTCGGTCATGACCTCCACTTCGGCGTCACCGATGGTCTCCATCAGGTATTCCGGCGACCACAGCCGACGCGCCGGCCACTCCTCACAGATGTCCTCGAGAACGACCGGGCGGTTGGTGGCGTAGTACTCGGCGAGGAACTTCTTTCGGCTCAGCCCCTTGCGCCGTTCGATCTCCGGCTGCGGATCGAGCAGGTCCGACATCTTTCGCCGGGCGTCCATGACCGATTCGAGCTTGCCGAGCTGAGCCATGGCCCACTGGCCGGCCTCCAGCGTCGGATCGGTGAGGATTCGGGCGCATGCAGCTGCGGCGTCCTCTTCGGAGATCCCGTCCTCGGTCATCTGGCCGATCACCTCGACCACCGGGGTGTCGCATAGGAGCAACACCGTGGCGCGACGGCGCCACCCGAAGGGAATATCCGAGAGATCGTCGATGCCGAGGTCCTCGGTGGATGCTTCCATGGTGTCGGCCCGACGGCCGGCCTCAGCGGTCGTGAGACGCCGTGATCAGAGGACGCAGGCCAGCGCCGCGGGAGCGGGACCGGCTCAGCGGGCTGAGACCCTTTCCACGGGCATCGAACAGCTTGTCTGCCGACTTGCGGTTTCCAGCTCGTGCCTTTCGGACTGACTTCGTCGTCTCCGGAAGGGCGCATCCGCCGCAACCGCCGCAACCACCGCAACCACCGCAGCCGCCGCAGGAGCCGCAGGAGCCACACGAGCTACAAGAGCCGCAGGAGCCACACGAGCCACAGGAACTGCAAGAGGAGCAGGAGGCGCAGGAGCCACAGGACCCGCAACTCGGAGTGGGTGGCGTCGGAGTCGGTGGCGTCGGCGGTGTGGGCGGTGTGGGCGGAGTGGGCGGAGTCGGTGCTCCAGCCTTGTACGTGAACTTGTCGCCCGCCTTGAGGGCCGAGATGCCGCCGAGGGTTCGCACCCGGACCTGGACGGGCGCCTTCTTCTTCGTCAACTTGTGGGAAGGCGACGTGACCGTGATCTTCGTGTCGGTGATGTGCTTCACGACGGCCGTGGCGGTCCCGAACGTGACACCGAGCACGTGCGCGAAATGTTCACCGTGGATCACGACGGTTGTGCCGCCGCCTTCGGGGCCGGTGGCCGGCGAGAGACTGGACACGACCGGAACGGCCAGATAGGTGTACCTGGATTTCTGGCTCGTGGCTGAGGTGCCCTTGGCGGTGGTGACCGTAACCTGGACGGTCTTCTTGCCAGCGGGTGCCTTCACGACGACCTTCGTGGCCGATGTCGATTCGATCTTCGCGGACTTCGTGCCGAAGTGGACCTTCGTGACGCCGAGGAGTCCGGTGCCGGAGATGCTGACTTTGTTGCCGCCCTTTTCAGGTCCGGCAGCGTGGCTCAGCTTCGTCACCGTCGGCTTGCCGCTGCCCGCGGCGACGTCCGGATCGGCGGGAGTGTCCTCGGCGGCTGCTCCAGCGACGCCCGGTCCGATGGCACCGGCAAATGCCGCCGCCGCTCCGGTGGTCAGGCCGGCCGCGAGCAGCTTGCCGATGAGCGTTCGCCGGTCAATCGTTCCTTGCTGATACTCCCGCGCCAGTTCTGCATCGTCCTCACTCATGATGCCCCTTTCCGGGTCGAGTCCACCGACTGGTTCAGATTCGAAAATGGTAGCAGCGCGCGACCGCCGCGCGCTCGGTGATGCATATTCCGGCGAGTAGTGTGCTAAGCGGGTAATGCGGATGGCGGATCTGCCACGGGAGCGGTGGTCAGAGAGGGGGGCACCGAAGGTGATGATCGAAGCACCGACCGTGAGAATTGGGCTCGAATCTGCGATGGCGGCAGTCATCACCAGTCCTGCGGCGCGGGCTTCGTTCGGGGCGGACGGTATCGGCTTTGCCACCGCATTCGGCCTGGCACCAGTGGACATCGACCGCCTGACGACCATGGGCGAGGACCTCGCCCATCTCACTGACTCGTTCGTGGCCAAGCGAGCCACCATGCTCCGCTGGAATGCCCGTCGGACGTTCGCACTCCTCGGACGTGAGAGTACGGGGATGGTGGAGAAGTTCATCGACGAACATCCGGCAACGGAGTCTTTCGCCACCGAGACGGCGCGATTCGGGGAGTTCATCGTCAACGAGACAAAGGAGCGCAGTGACGGGTCCGAGTGGGCGGAGGTCATTGCGGCGATGGCAAAGTTCGAGCAGCTGCGCAGCGCCTCGTTCTGGGGCAACGTCGCATCCATCGAGCGGACTCTGCCGTTTTCTCCTCCGAGGTCGTCGAACGGACGGATCCACTTACGGTCCGGCGCGAGTGCAGCCTCGTTCGAGTGGGATCTGCGACAGCTCTATCATCAGAGGGGAGCGACCTGGAGACTCCCGGAACGTGATCGCTCCACTCTCTGTTTCGTTCACGTCGGAGACTCGATCGGGTTCCGGGTGCTTCGGCTCACGGACCCGGAATTCGATCTGGTAGCGTCGTTATCCGCTGGCGCGCGCGTGCCAGGTCGAACTGGTGACCTGAGTCCGGGCCAGCACCGCGACGATGAGTGGGTCGTCGATCGGTTGATCAGGAAGAGGGTGATCGAGTGGCGTTGATCCCTGTCGGGGCCGGCTATCGACCGGAGCTCCGCGACCTGTTCGAAGATGGGGCACAACAGGTGGAGTGCGTCGAACTGATCGCCAACCGGTATTTCGCTACCGGTGGGGTCAGCCGGTCCTGGGAGCTCGACAAGCTCCGCGGGCTCCCGATCATCCTGCACGGCCTTTCCGGCAACGTCGCGTCGGCGACGGGGCCGACCCGTGAGTATCTGGAACAGATACGGACGTTGGCCGAGTACACCGGAGCAACGATCTGCAGCGACCACCTGGCATTCACCGCTTCGAGGGATCGATCCCTCGGCCATCTCGCCCCGAATCTCTACGACGACGAGTTGCTCGACTGTGCCTGCAGGAATATCGAACTCATCGCCGAGGTGACAGGCCGGCGTCCGTGCCTTGAGAACCTCGCCACCAAGACGACGATCAGCGGGTCGGAGTACACCCCCGAGGAGTTCTATCTCCTCCTACTGGAACGCTCGGATGCCTGGGACTGCCTTCTGGACCTGACCAACATCTGGATCAACGGACAGAACCGCCCGGTGGAGCCGACCGAATTCATCTCGGAAATCCCGCCGGAGCGGATTCGCTATGTACACCTGGCCGGCGGGCGCTGGATACACGGCGAGCTTGTCGACAGCCACTCCGAGGTCGTACATCCGGAGGCCATCGACCTCCTCGGAGTCCTCCTGGAGTCGGTCACCCCCGAGGCGGTGATCATCGAGCGTGACAGCAACTGGCCACATGCCAACAGAGAGGTCGCCGACGACCTGGTCACGGTTCGTCGGGTAGTGGCTGAAGCCCGGTCGCGGACGCTCATGCCCGCCAAGTCAGCCTGACGTGGACACCGTCATCCAGTCTGTGGAGGATGTCGCCTCCGCCGTCGTTCTCGGACGGGAGATCGGTGCGGTCGCCGAGCCGCACGCCGCACGCCACGACGCCGAGAGCAGCTTCGTCTCCGAGTCCTACCAGGCAATTCGCGACAAGGGATACGGCCTCATCTCGGTACCAGGCGATCTAGGGGGCCACGGACACGGTCTCCTCGGTGTGTGCCGGGCCCAAGCGGCGATCGCACGGGAGTGTGCGTCGACCTCGCTCGCCATCGCCATGCACCAACATGCCGTGATGACGATGGCTTGGCGGAGGCTGAAAGGTGATTCGGAATCGGAGCGGATACTGAACCTGGTCGTGGACGAAGGCCTGATCCTTTCTGCGAGCGGAACGCTCAATCCGGCGATGATCACCGTGGAGGCGCGCCCCTGTGACGGGGGGTTCACGATCAGTGGCAGGCGTCGGCTCTGTAGCGGCGCACCGGGTTCAGACGCGCTCGTCTCTGCCGCAAGGCTTGTGCTCCCGACAGGGTCGCGGGTGATCTCCGTCCTTGCACCCCTTCAGGCGGACGGCGTCGAGATCGTCGACGACTGGCACGCCATGGGGATGCGGGGCTCGGGGAGCAATTCGGTGCAGTTCGACAACGCATTCGTGCCGGAGGAGTACGCACTCTATGTCGACAGCCCCGCTCAGCTGATGCGACCAGGTCACCGGCGCCCAGGTGGGGCTCGCCGTGCCGAAGGGCCGGCAACAGGCACGCAGGAGGCCGTCGAGTCCCGGGACCAGGCGCCTGCGGGCATCCGGATGCCCGGGCTGCACATTTCGCTGCCGATCATTGCAGCCACCTACCTGGGCGCGGCGACCGGCATCCGGGACAAGGCACTGGCCAGGGTGGCCGGGACATCCCGAGCGGACAACCAGTCGACCAGGCACCTTGCCGGTCTGTTGACTCACGAGGTCAGAATGGGATGGTGGGCGCTTGTGGGTCTCACCACTCAGACCACTGATGACTCGTTGGGCACCACGGCCCAAATGGTGAGGACGATGCTGGGCAAACGCCAGATCGTGCTGAGTTCAATAGCCGCCGCAGAGCTGGCGACGGAGATGCTCGGATCGCAGGCATACATGAGTGACTTGCCGTTTGAGCGAGTGGTGCGGGACACGCGGGCGGGTCTGACACATCCACTTCCGCCCGAGAACACGCTGGCGGAAGTCGGACGAGTGGCACTGGCCGAGGCGGCCGAAGGCAAGCAAACTCTCGAAGGGGTTTGACTTCACGATCAGCTTCGGCGGTCTAAGGAAGCCCGGGCGAATGTCCGGACTCACTCTTGCGGTGGCGCGGTTTCGGTGCGGCTCGTTCGCTTCCGAGCCACAAGTGGTGAGCGGGCGGGTCGTCAGGCGACGTCGCTTCGGCGGGGCAACACCCAGCCCGGGCGCGGAAAGTGACAGGTGTAGCCGTTGGGGTAGTGCTGGAGATAGTCCTGGTGCTCGGGCTCGGCCTCCCAGAAGGGTCCCGCGGGAGTCACCTCGGTCACCACCTTGCCGGGCCAGAGGCCCGAAGCATCGACGTCGGCAATGGTGTCCTCAGCTTCCTTGCGTTGGGATTCGTCCACGTAGAAGATCGCCGAGCGGTAGCTGGTGCCCCTGTCGTTCCCCTGACGATCGATCGTGGTGGGGTCGTGGATCTGAAAGAAGAACTCGAGCAGGTCCCGAAAGGATGTCTGGTCGGGATCGAAAGTGATCTCGATGGCCTCCGCGTGGCCCGCATGATTTCCATAGGTGGCGTTGGCCACGTCGCCGCCGGTGTAGCCCACCCGGGTGGAGAGCACGCCGGGGCGTTTGCGGATCAGGTCCTGCATCCCCCAGAAACAGCCTCCGGCCAAAATGGCCTTTTCGGTGCGTTGGCTCATCGGACTGCCTCCTCCGGCTTGGTGGGTTCATCGAAGACCTTGGTGTACTCCCCGTAGCCCTCGGCTTCGAGATCCTCGTAAGGCACGAACCGAAGGGCGGCCGAGTTGATGCAGTAACGCAGACCACCCTCCTCGGGCGGCCCGTCGTCGAAGACGTGCCCGAGATGGCTGTCGCCGTACTTCGAACGGACCTCGGTGCGCCTCATGCCGTGGCTCGTGTCCGACTTCTCCACCACATTGGCTGGTTCCAGGGGAACGGTGAAGCTGGGCCACCCGCAACCACTGTCGAACTTCTGCTTGGAGGCGAACAGTGGCTCCCCCGAGACGATGTCCACGTAGATGCCCGCCGTCTTCTTGTCCCAGAACTCATTGTCGAACGCAGGTTCGGTGGCGTTCTTCTGGGTCACCGCGAACTGTCGCGCGTTGAGCTTGGTGATCGTTTCCGGATCTTTGCCGTAGTCGTCTGTCACCAGGGCCATCCTTGCTCTCGCACTCCCGATTCCACCACCCACAACGGTAATGCTCAGCCCCAAAAGATCGAACAGTTCGGCGATGAGGCTGCACCGGCCGGCCAGGGGCCGGACCAGGACCGCTGGAGCCCTCGGCCACGACGGCTCCGGGATTCGTCGGGGAATCGATCCTGTACCCTTGTGACGCCTCGAAGTCTTGATTCAGGTTCAGATGACCGGGATAGACGGGACAGAGGCCGATTGTGGGAGTCGGCAGACAGGAAAAAGTGCCGCTGACCAGACAAGGAGAGGTGCGAGAGCGGCCGAATCGGACTCACTGCTAATGAGTTGACCTGGGTAACTGGGTCCGAGGGTTCAAATCCCTCCCTCTCCGCGTGCCGGCGACGGGCCCTTCCTCTGGTTGGGCCCGTCGCCGCGTCCGATGCCTGTAGCGCCAGAGACCCCGCAGCCCGGTAGATTAGGCCGGTGGCCGAGCGGTACTGGATCGAGACCTTGGGCTGCCCGAAGAACCAGGTCGACTCGGACAAGTTGGTCGGGACACTCACCATGGACGGCTTCGAGGCGGCTGACTCCCCCGAGGAGGCTGATCTGGTGGTGGTCAACACCTGTGCCTTCATCGAGGCCGCCCGACAGGAGTCGATCGACACCGTCCTCGCCCTGTCCGACACCCGCCGAGACGGCGCCCGCCTCGTCGTGACCGGTTGCATGGCCGAGCGTTACGGGGAAGAACTGGCCGAGGCGCTGCCCGAAGTTGACCTGGTGGCGCCCTTCGGCACGTCGCTGTACGCGACCAAGGGTCCCGAACGGACCCCGGTGACGCTCGGGACCAAGCCCGCCGGGGTGCCGCTGCCCTCCTTCGACCTGTTGAACCTTCCACGACCCCACGCCACGGCCCCGTGGTCGTACGTGAAGGTGGCCGAAGGGTGCGACCGGAACTGCGGCTTCTGCGCCATCCCGTCGTTCCGCGGTAAGCAGCGGTCGCGGTCGGTCGAATCGATCCTCGACGAGGTGCAGCAGCTGGGGGCGTCGGACGGATCGCTGGCCGAGGTGGTCCTCGTGGCCCAGGACCTCTCGTCCTATGCGCTGGACCGGTCGGGTGGCCGGGTCGAGCCCGGGATCGACGGTCCGGCCATCGGGGGAGGCCGTCCCATCGTCGACCTGGTCACCCGGGTGTCGGCGTTGGTCCACTGGACCCGGCTCCTCTACCTCTACCCGTCCACCCTCGACGACGCGTTGGTGGAGTCCATTCTGGCGACCGGCGTGCCCTACTTCGACCTGTCCCTCCAACATGTGTCGCGACCCCTGCTGAAGCGCATGCGCCGATGGGGTGAGGGCGATCGCTTCTTGGAGAGGATCCGGACCATCCGGGCCGTCGAGTCCACCGCCGCATTCCGGTCGTCATTCATCGTCGGGTATCCGGGGGAGACCGAGGCGGACCACGACCACCTGCTGGCGTGGATCGCCGAGGCCGAGCTCGACTGGGTCGGATTCTTCCCGTTCAGCAACGAGGCGGGAACCTATGCCGCCGACCTGGATGGTCAGGTACCCCACGAGTTGGTGACCGAGCGGATCCGCGAGTGCACCGAACTGCAGGACGGGATCACCGCCCGACGGCGCGAGGAGCTCATCGGTTCGACGATCGAGGTGTTGATCGACGCACCGGGCGAAGCCCGCTCCTACCGCGAGGCCCCCGAGATCGACGGGATCGTCACCGTCCCGGACCACCTTCCGGTGGGCGCATTCGTCGAGGTCGAGGTCACCGACGCCGACGGACCTGATCTTTTTGCCGAGGTGTGCGGCACGGTGGATGGGCTGGCCCCGCTGGCCGGCGCCGGGACGGGCGGGCGATGAGCGACGGAACCATCGGATCGGGCATCCCGTCAACGGGCGTGCCCACGGTACGCGACACCACATTCGGACCTTCGGCCCTGCTCACCCCGGCCAACGCCATCACCACCATCCGGCTGCTGGCCACCCCGGTGGTGATCGTCATGATCATGCTGTGGGGCGCCAGCTGGATCACCTTCGTGTTCGGTGGGCTGCTGGCGATGTCGGACGGAATCGACGGATGGGTGGCCCGCAAACAGGGCACGACCCGGTCGGGAGCGTTCCTCGACCCGCTGGCCGACAAGGTCGTGGTCTTGGGCGCCCTGGTGGCGCTGGTGGCGAAGGGGATCATCTGGTGGTTGCCGGTGGCGGTGATCGCCGTGCGGGAGATCGCCATGAGCGTCTACCGCTCGGTTGCCGGTCGCCACGGAATCTCGATCCCGGCCCGCAACTCGGCGAAATTCAAGACGCTGATCCAGGACATCGCCATCGGCATGTGCCTGGCACCGCCGTTGGCCGGGCACTGGACGCTCCTGAACAGTGCCATGTGGGTCGCCGCATTTCTGACGGTGTTCACCGGGGTCCAGTACTACGTCGACGGGCGCCGAGCGGCTGGCGAACGGGCGGCCTGAACCTACGTGCGCATCGAGATCGTCGCCGTCGGCACCGAGCTGCTGCTCGGTCAGATCGCCGACACCAATTCGCAGTGGTTGGGGGAACACCTGGCCGCTCTGGGTGTCAGTTCCCACTTCCACCAGGCGGTGGGGGACAACCACGACCGAATCGTGCTGGCCTTTCGAACCGCGCTGGCCCGCAGTGACGGGGTCGTGGTCTGTGGTGGCCTCGGGCCCACCCACGACGACATCACCCGCGACGCGCTGGCTGAGGTGATGAACGTCCCTCTGGTACGGGACGCGGCAGTCGTCGAGCGGATCCGTTCCATGTTCTCGAGCCGGGGTAGGGAGATGCCGGAGTCGAACCTCCGTCAAGCCGACGTCCCGGAAGGAGCGAGCATCATCCCCCAGACCAAGGGGACCGCACCGGGCCTGATCTGCCCGGTCGGCCACAAGGTCGTCTACGCCGTTCCTGGCGTCCCCTACGAGATGTCCGACATGTTCGAGCGCGCCATCGCCCCGGACCTCCAGCGCCGGATGGCCGAGCGGGGCGAGCTCGAGGGGACGATCGCCAGCCGGGTCATCCGCACCTGGGGGATGAGCGAGTCGGGGCTCGGTGAGGCCCTGGCCGGGTACATCGACTCCCTCGACGATCAGGCGGCGGGCCCCGCCGCAGGTAGCGCCACCATCGCATTTCTGGCCAGTGGCATCGAGGGGATCAAGGTCCGTGTCACGGTGCGGGCGGACGATGCCGACACGGCCGCCGCCCTCCTCGACGGGCACGAGCGCGCCGTGCGGGCCATCCTGGCCGAGGTCGCCGGAGACGTGGTCTTCGGCATCGACGACGAGGCGATCGAGGATGCCGTGGCCCGGGCACTGGCGACCGAAGAGTGGACGGTTGGTCTGGCCGAGTCGTTGACCGGCGGTCTTGCCGCCTCGCGACTGGTGAACGTACCGGGCGCCAGCGCCTGGTTCCGTGGTTCGGTGGTGTCCTATGCGTCCGAGGTGAAGTTCGACGTGCTCGGCGTCCCCGAGGGCCCCGTGGTGTCCGAGGCCGCGGCGATGGCCATGGCCGAGGGTGCCCGCCGGGTGCTCGGCGCCGATGTGGGGCTTGCCATCACCGGGGTCGCAGGTCCCGACGAGCAGGACGGCCGGCCACCGGGAACGGTCTTCGTCGGGCTCGCCCGACCCGGACGCCGAGCCCGAGGCGTTCGCGTTCACAGTCCCCGGTGACCGGAACCGGGTGCGCCAGTACGCCACCATCGCCGCCCTTGACTTGTTGCGGCGGTCGCTGGCTGTGCCCGACCCGACCTGACGCAGCCGGTCAGGCCTTCGTCGTCGTGGTGGTGGGAGCCACCGGAGACGACGCCGCAGTCACCGTGATCGGGATGCCCTGGGGCGCGAGCTCCTCCCAGGTGTTGCCGGGTTGGAGAGTGATGGGTTCCCCGTCGGTGGCGGTCAGCGTCGCCGGCTGGTTCACGCTCGTGCGGGACCAGGTCCCGGTGATCGCCACCCCGTCGCGCAACACGACCACCGGACCGGAGCCGGTGGCGGTCACCTCGACCTCGTGGGCACCCTCGCTGTTCTCGACCCACGGACCGGTGAACGTATCGACCGTCATGACCACCACATTGGTGGCCGATGACGTGGCGCCGTCGAGGAGCTTGTCGGGTACTCCGGAGTACGCCCGCAGATAGCTGGACGTCGCCGGGTTCCACGTCCAGGTCACGTCCGCCTCGGTGGAGAACGGGATGTGCACCGTGGCGCCGGAACCGGGGACCGAACCGGCAGGAGGCGACGGGCTGTAGGTGAAGAGGGGGGCGGGTGGGGTCGTGTCGGAGGGAGCCAGCGCCCAGGCGGCGGAGGTGGATAGGAAATCGGCGTAGGGGGCGTACCGCCCACTCGGGTGGATGATGATCGAGCCCGCGGCACCGCCGAGGACGTCCTCGTTCTGGAGGGGCGCCGCCGACACCAGGGCCAAGATCGGGTCGATCCCGCCGGCATGGAAGAAGAGCGGATGCGACAGCTGGGACAGGATGGCGATGTCGGGCTCCCTTGCGGAGCGCAGGTCCCCGACGAGTGCCGCTCCCTGGCACTGGAAGACCGCCACCAGACGGGTGTAGGAGCCCTCGACCGGCTCCTCGAAGACGATGTCGGCCTGGTTCAGTCCATCGGAGGGTCGGTCACCGGTGTAGTTGCCGATCTTGACGGCGAGCGCGGGCCGGGCCGGGACGACATTGCCCGGCGCAGGTGTCCCGGTGAGCGGGCAGGTGGTCACGGCCACAGGCACGGCAGTGGTCGCAGTGGTGGTGGTGGCTGCGGCTGCGGCCTTCTTCTTGGTGGTGGCACCACCGGCCAGGACCGCGGCCAAGATGCCGCCGACCAGGAGGACCACCACCACTGCGGCCAGCACGTACCACCTGGTCCGGGACGGTCCCGAGCGCTCCTCGCGCCGCTCCTTGCGGGACGGGACGGCGGTGGCCCGGCACCGGCGGCCGTGTCGGAGGGCTCGGGTGGGGTCGGTTGGTCGTCCGGCATCACGGTGACGCTACTTCGGTCGGAACCCACCACCGGTGGACGCGGGGATCCCACATCGAACATGCGTTCGGGTCTACAGTGGCCGTGTCGTACCGCAGTGAGCGTCGCATCGCAGTCGAATTCGTACCGCAGACAGAGCGGGCCGACCTCCGGGGCCGAGGCTCCGGGAACCCTCCGGGGGGACGGGCGTCACACCCGTTTCGTACGGTCGGCGGTGTCCAGTGAACGACAGCACCGAGGAGAAGCAGACAAGACATGGAACGTGACAAGGCACTCGACATGGCCCTGGGGCAGATCGAGAAGCAGTTCGGTAAGGGTTCGATCATGCGGATGGGTGAGAACCTCCACATGAACATCGAGGCCATCCCCACGGGCGCCCTCGCCCTCGACCTCGCTCTCGGTATCGGGGGCCTCCCCCGTGGCCGGGTCGTCGAGATCTTCGGCCCCGAGTCGTCGGGTAAATCGACACTCGCCATGCACGTGGTGGCCGAGGCCCAACGCAACGGCGGGATCTGCGCCTACATCGACGCCGAGCACGCCATGGACCCGGTATACGCCAAGGCGATCGGTGTGAACATCGACGATCTGCTGATCTCCCAGCCTGACACCGGCGAGCAGGCCCTCGAGATCGCCGACATGCTCATCCGTTCGGGTGCGCTCGACGTCCTGGTCATCGACTCGGTCGCCGCTCTCACCCCCCGTGCCGAGCTCGAGGGGGAGATGGGGGACTCCCATGTCGGGTTGCAGGCCCGGTTGATGTCCCAGGCCCTGCGCAAGCTGACCGGGACGCTGTCCAAGTCCCGCACCATCGCCATCTTCATCAATCAGCTGCGCGAGAAGATCGGCGTCATGTACGGCTCGCCCGAGGTGACCCCCGGCGGCCGGGCCCTCAAGTTCTACTCGTCGGTGCGCCTCGACATCCGGCGTATCGAGACCATCAAGGACGGTGCCGACCAGGTCGGCAACCGGACCCGGGTCAAGGTCGTCAAGAACAAGTGCTCCCCACCGTTCAAGCAAGCGGAGTTCGACATCGCCTTCGGCCGGGGGATCAGCCGCGAGGGCTCGCTCCTCGATGTCGGCGTCGAGCTCGGCTTCATAAAGAAGTCCGGCGCATGGTTCACCTACGAGGGGGAGCAGCTGGGTCAGGGCCGGGAGAACGTCAAGAGCTTCCTGACCGAGAACCCCCAGCTCATGGCCGAGGTCGACGAGCGCATTCGGGACCACCTGGCCGCCCAGAACGCGGCCAAGGCCGCCGAGGCCGCCGGCGAGCCGGCCTTGCCGGTCGACGACCTGCTCCTCGACGACGAGCCGATCACGCTCAGCGACTGACTCTGACCAACCGACGGCACATCGACCGGGACCGGCCTCCACGGCCGGACCGGTCCGTGCCCTCGATGCCCATCTGCCGGGCACTGGCCGCGTCGGTACGTCCCGAGCTGACGCGCGTGCCTGCCGGACGAGGTCGCCGGTCGAAGGTCACGCCAGGTTGTTCGTCGGGACCTGAGACGTTGGCCCTTGGCTGAGGGCGTCCCGCCCCGCCCCTGTCGACGGGTTGGTGGCCCCGGCCGGCGCTGCGCCGAGCACCGAGTAGACGTTGAGCATGATTCGCCGTAGGTACGGGGTGACCCCGGCCACCGGCGCTGGTAGGACGTTGGATGGGATGAGCGGAGCATCAGCGAGCTGACTCACCCAATGGGCATTCCCGGTGTCGAGGACTCCGCCGCCACCGATGGTGGTGTACCACGTGACGTCCGAAAAGTTGTCGTGTCGGTTGGCAACGGGCGAGTGGGCGACGATGTCAGTAGTGGCAGGTGAGGTAGGACCGGCCACGAAGCGGTCGAACTCGCCCTGTACTGCTTTGGGCAGATGCTGGCCTGCGGTGAGTCCGGTGCCCGCCAGCAGCCACGACGTCGGGTCGGCGATGACCATGTCGGCTTCGGCGTCGATGTCCTGGTACGTATTGCCGGTCATCGAGGACTCCGGATTGGACACCGGTGCCTGGTCCCAGTTCACCGTGACCAGCGCCGGGTCCTCGGCGGCCATCGGGTCCTCGGCCGCCGACTTGTAGCAGACCACCGCCCGGTCGCTTCCGAGCGACGACGGCTGCAGCCGGATCTGGCGATACGAGGCATTGGCACCGAGGAAGCCCACATTCAGCCCCTGCTGCACGGCCGACTCGACGCCGGCGCGCATCGGTGATGACCAGTACTCGTCGTGACCGAGGCTGAGCAGTGCACGATGGTTGGCGAGGAGATCGGCGCGCCGGTGGAGGTCGATGTCGGTCCAGTACGAGACATCCAGACCGAGCTGCTCCGCATGGAACACCACCGGGAACTCGTTACCCACGAAATCGGCGGCCCCCGACGCCCAGTCGCGGTTGTAGGGACGGTCGAACGACACGATGCGCGCCCGGTCGTCATAGGTGCCATCACCCGGTTGCTGCGTGTAGGTGAGGGCACCGTTCCGATTCCCGTAGTACAGCGAGTACCCGCCCCACCGGTTGTAGGCCTGCCAGGTGGTGACCGAGTGCATGATCATGATCGACGCCTTGGATGTGTCGTCGCGGACGCACAGCGGGATGAACCCCTGTTCCCCGGTGGCCCCGATCAGCTTGAGTAGGTAGGAGCCGGGCGGCCACGAGTCATCGATGGTGACATCGAGGGACGGGGTCCACTGGCACTCGATGGTGTTGGTCGGGGGGATCAGGAACGGCGGCGCCTGCTGCACGCCGGGCAGTTCGACCGAGGTCCACACGCTGCGGGCGCCGATCCCCTGGTAGTAGCCCATGCGGAAGGCCTCCACATGGAACGTGGGTGCCGCCGTACTCACCCGGAGCGTCACCGTGTCACCGACCTGGGCGCTGACCTGGTCGGCGAATCCTTCGATGGCTCCTGCGTCCTGTGCCGAAGTCACCCACCAGGCGGCGCCGGTGCGGCGGTTCTCGGCGACGATGGCCGGCGAGACGGGGAGGATCACTCCGTCGACATGGAGGAAGCGCACCGCATCGCGTTGGCGACCCGCGGCGGTCCGGTGGGTGTGAGCCGGCGCGGACGCACCGGCCACCTTGGGATGCGAAGGGTTTGCTTCGGTCTCGATGGCCACGGCGATGGCCGCGGCAGCGGCACCGCCGGCTGCGGTCCACCCGAGGAAGGCGCGCCGACTGATCGATCCATGGCGTCTGGTTCCACCCGAGCCTTCTGCGGGCTCTGGATCGGAACTCGGATTGGTTTCGCCGGATCTGGTCATGGGTTTGGGGTCTCCGTCGTGGCTGGCCTCGGAGCTGGGCCCACTGCTGAAGTTGCTCGGACCACGATAGCGATCAGTGCGGTTCATGGACGGCCGCCCCGCCTCAGGTCGGTCTGTCGGCGGGGCATCCCGTGGCTCAGCTGGAGGGGGTGGCCCGCGGGCAGGGTGACATGGCGGCGCAGGGCCGGGCGTGCGTACGCTCGGTCGGCCGCCGGTCCCGGGGCACGGGTCCCGGGAGACGAGCAATGCAAAGGAGCCAGGACATGGAGTTCGGCATCATCCCCCCCGTCCGCACCGGGGCCACGGCGGACCCGGACTGGATGACTTCATTCGCCCGGCACGTCGAGACCTGTGGTTTCGAGTCCCTGGTTCTGGTCGAACACGCCGTCGTGATCTCCGGCTACGCGAGCACCTACCCCTACGCCTCGTCGGGAAAGATGCCGCTGCCCGACGACTGCAGGATCCCTGACCCGCTGGACCTGATGGCTTTCCTGGCTGCGGTGACCGAGCGGATCACCCTGGCCACCGGCGTGCTGGTGGTGCCGAACCACCAGGCGGTCGTCCTGGCCAAGCGAATCGCCACGGTCGATGTGCTGGCCAAGGGCAGGGTGCGGATGTGCCTGGGCGTGGGCTGGATGGACGAGGAACTCGTCGCCACCGGTGCCGACCCCCGCACCCGTGGCCGCCGGACCGACGAGACGATCGAGGCCATGCGGGTCCTGTGGGCCGATTCGGGACCGGCGGGTGCCACCTACTCCGGTGAGTTCGTCAGCTTCGAGCACGCCCACTCGTTCCCCAAGCCGCCCCGTCCGGGCGGCGTTCCCCTCCACATCGGTGGGCACAGCGAAGCGGCGGCGCGTCGGGCCGGACGACTGGGAGACGGCTTCCAACCCCTCGGGCTCTCCGCCGAAGACCTCGCGCTCCGCATCGCCCAGATGCGTGAAGCGGCCGGCGATGCCGGTCGGGACCCGGACGCCATCGAGCTCTCGGTCTCCGGTTACCTGCCCACCACCACCGAGGAGGAGGTGGCCACGGCCGAGGCCGCCGGCATCCATCGGATGCTCCTGTCCACGTCGATGAGCCAGGACCTGGACGGTCTCGCCGCTGAGGTGTCGGCGTTCGCCGATCGCTTCGGGTTGACCACTGCGGGATGACCGACCTGGACGATCTCCGCCATCTCTCCACGGGCTATGCGGCGGCGGTGGATGCGCTGGACGGCGACGCCTTCGCCGAACTCTTCACGACGGACGGTGAGTTGTGGGTGCCCGATGTCACCCGGGGCGGGGAGCCGACCATCTGCCGGACGGGAGCCGATCAGCTGCGAAGGATCCCATCCGGTCTGGCCCGCTATCACTCCACGAGCCACCGGGTCGGTGCCACCTCGTATGAGCTGCGGGCCGGCACGGCGGTCGGCACGGTGATCGGAGTGGCTCACCACCTCTCGGCATCCCCGGGCGCAGCGGGTCGTGGTCCAGACGGGGGTCCCGGGATCGACACGATCTGGTATCTCCGCTACGAGGACGAGTACCGACGGGAATCTCACCGGTGGCTGATCGCCAGGCGGGCACTGCACCTTCGGTCGATCGAGGAACGGGACGTCGACCACATCGGGCCGGGCCGCTGATGGATCGGCCCCGGACGCTCCCAGGGCACGGAGGCGTACGCTCGGGCGCATGAGCCTGCCTGCCCCCCGAGCCGACCGCACATGCCTGGTGACCGGAGCGTCCTCCGGCATCGGCGAGGAGATCGCCGGATTCCTGGCCGCCCGGGGTCTGGGGGTCACCCTGGTGGCCCGCACCGAGTCGAAGCTGCGCGAGCTGGCCGACGCGCTGAAGGCGCGCCATGGTGTCCGGGTCGAAGTGCTGCCCACCGACCTGGTCGATGCCGCCGCCCGGGCCGGGCTGCCCGGCCGCCTGACCGAACTGGGGCTCGAGGTCAACGTCCTCGTCAACAACGCCGGATTTTCGACCCTCGGACCGGTCTACCGATCCGACCCCGACCGCGAGATGGCCATGATCCGAACCGACGTCGAGGCTGTCGTGCACCTGTGCTCGTTGTTCACACCGGGCATGACCGAGCGACGCAGTGGGTGCATCCTCAACGTCGCCTCCACGGCGGCGTTCCAGCCCGTTCCCGGCCAGGCCGGATACGGGGCCGCCAAGGCCTTCGTACTTTCCTACAGCCACGCCATCCGCCAGGAGCTCCGCTCCCGGGGGGTCACCGTGACCGCCTTGTGTCCGGGTCCGGTCGAAACCGGCTTCGCCGAGGCGGCGGGCATCGACCCCGAGGAGATGGCCGCCGCCATGCCCAAGTTGTTCTGGGTGTCCGCCGCAGAGGTTGCCCGCGCGGGCGTGGACGGCATGGACGCCAACCGGGCGGTTGCGATCCCCGGCATGGCCAACCGAGCGTCGGCTGCCGCGGGCTGGCTGTCCCCGCGCCGTGTTCTACTGCCGGTCATGGCCAAGGTGCACCCGGCGATGCGCGATGTCTGACCCCGGGAGGGGACCGGCAGGGCACCAATGACCAGCGGGAGCTGGCTGCGGTCGGGACGTTGCCGACCGGTCCCGGCGGCAATGGCCGATGTTGCTTGGATCGTGGTCTTCGTGGTGATCGGGCGGTCGTCGCACGCTGAAGGGGAGTCGTTGGCCGGGGTGGCGCGGACACTGTGGCCGTTCCTTCTCGGTCTGGGGCTCGGATGGGCGGCGATCCGGGCCTGGCGCCTGCCGGCCGCCGTGATCCCCACCGCCGTGGCCGTCTGGCCGGTCTGCGTGGCCGCCGCCATGGTTCTCCGCGCCGCGTCCGGACAGGGAGTGGCGCCGGCCTTCATCGGGGTGGCCCTCGCCTTCGTCGGGCTGGGGCTGGTGGGTTGGCGCGTCGCCCTCGGGCTGGTCCAGCGGGAGCGGGTGCCGACCGGGACGGCCTGAACGGGCGGGGTCGGTCGACCCCGGTCGGCATGCCGGAGGCGGCCCTCCGGTTCGGCCGTTGCCAGGGGGCGACGACCTCTCACCGCCATATCGGCACGCCAGCCCGATAACTTGAGGGAAATCTCGAAATTTATCCAGCTTTGTGAGAAATCGCTCTGACCAGGACCTTAGTGGCCGGGACACCTCGAAATGGGTCTCTCGAAATGGGTCCTGCGGCCGCGCCGGTCAGCCGCCCAGGAAGGCGGCCAGCTCGGGCGGCACGAAGTTGTGTTCCTCGGTCGTCTCGGCCTCGGTGAGTTCGACCATCTTGTCCACCACCTCGACCGGGTCACCCTGGTCGTTCTTGACGAAGTCGCGCATCATCTCGAACAAGGGAGTCGAGGCGGCGTTGACGGCGTCAGCGCCGAACCACTCCCACATCGAATCGGCCATCCTGTCGTTGAAGCCGGTGAGGTAGGGGCCGGGGTTGAGCAGGCACACATCGATCCCCTGGCCGCTCAACTCGTTGCGCATCGCCTTGCCCATCGCCTCGAGCGCGTGCTTGGTCATGGAGTAGGGGCCGAACGCCGGCGCCGACATGACCCCGGCGATCGACGACATGATGATCACCCGACCTTTCCCTCTGGCCACCATCCGGGGAAGGACTGCCTGGGTCACCGCCAGCGTCCCGAAGACGTTGACGTCGAAGAGGCGACGCACCCGGTCGATGGGGACGTCCGCCATCGGACCGGTCTGGCCCGCCCCGGCGTTGTTGATGAGCACGTCGAGATCCCAGTTGGCAGCCAAAGCCACGTCGTCGGATGTGATGTCGAGTTTCTCGACCGTGAGCTGCGGGGCCTCGGCGCGTAACGATGCCGCCTGCTCTTCGGTCTCGGTGGTGGCGATTACGGTATGGCCCCGCTCGGCCAGTGCCAGGCTGGCGCCCTTGCCGAAGCCGGAACCGGCTCCGGTGATCATGACGGTTTTGCTCATGGTGACGGGCTCCTCGGTGGTGTCGGTCTCGGCACTCTAGAACCGGACCGGGCGGCAGGCGTCAGGCGGAGAAGGTCGACAGCTCGGGCTGGGGACCGGCCAGCGCCCGCAGGCTGGACGTCGCTCCCTCCGGGGCATCGGCATCGGTCAGCGTGATACCCCGCATGATCAGGTCGGTCATGTCATCGGCGTGTTGCTCGGGATCGAGGGGGCCGTCGATGGCGTCGAATGCCTCGGACAGCGCGGTCAGCGTGAAGGGAGCCCCGGCACCGTTGCCTACGAGGAAGAACATGCTTCGCATGGTGACGGGTCGGATCCGACCTTCGAGGCGGAGTTGATCGAGAGTCTGGCCGATGGTGCCGAACATCGGGAGTATCACCGTTTCGAAGAAGTAGTTGAGGCGTCCGGTCGACTGCAGCCCCTCTTGGTTCACCAGGCGTCCGAGTTCGGGATGCCGGTGTGCGGCGCCGAGGAACGCCCGGATGGTGACCCGCAGATCCTCGAGTTCGTCCGTGCGGTCGATGGCGGCGAGCAGGTGGCCCCGAAGGCGTTCGACGTCCGCTACGAAGGACGTGAATCCTTGGTCGATGGCGGCGAAGAACAGGCGCTCCTTGGTGCCGAATCGCTGGCTGATCGTCCCGTGGCTGAGGCCGAGCTGGGCATTGAGGGCACGGAGTGACATCGCCTCGTAGCCCTGGGCGGCGAAGGCCACAAGGGCGGCATCGAGGATCTCGTCGTCTTCGTGGATGCGTGGACGCCCGCGGTTCTCGGGCCCCGGTGCCACCTGGTGCACGGTGTGTATCTCCACTATGCGTACGACTGTATCCACAACCGGCGACACCCTGAATAAATTGATAACCGACCAATTGAAATGAAGCCAAATGGGCGCTCGGAACGGCGCCCGCAGGCACGACCCGACGACAGGTCGCCGCTAGCTCTCGGCCTGCTCGGCCAGGGTCAGCCACTGTTCCTCGGCGGCGTCGAGCTCCGCCTGAACGGCCTGTAGCTCGACACCCAGCCGGGTCAATTCGACGTGATCGGTCGAAGCCACCAGGGCATCGTGCAACTTGTCCCGCTGGCGGCCCAGCCGGGTCAGCTGCTTCTCGGTGTCGCGAAGGAGGCGCCCGATCGGGGGAGGGGCCGGAACGGCGACGGGATTGTCGGCCGCAGGAATGACCGTCGTCGGCTCGGGGGTGGAGCGGGCGGGCGGAGCGATGACGCCGGTCAGCCAGGCGTCGAGCCCGCCCGGCACCGGGTTGACCCCGTCAGGACCGACGGCGAGCACCGTGTCGATGGTCCGGTCGAGAAAGGCGCGGTCGTGGCTGACCACGACGAGCGTCCCGGGCCACTCGTCGAGGAAGTCCTCGAGGATCCGCAGGGTGTCGAGGTCGAGGTCGTTGGTCGGCTCGTCGAGCAGTAGGACGTTCGGCTTGTCGGCCAGTACGGCCAGGAGCTGCAGGCGACGTCGCTCGCCCCCGGACAGATTCCCCACCCGGGTGAACGGCAGGTTGCCGGTGAACCAGAAGCGCTTCATGAGGGCGACATCGCTCAGCGACCCAGGGGTCCGGTGGGGGCCGGCGACAACTTCAGCCACCTTGGCTGCGGGGTCGAGTTCCTGCCCGTTCTGGTCGTAGTAGCCCACGACGACGGTCGGACCGACGACCACTGTGCCCGTTGACGGCGCCCGCCGGCCGGCGAGGAGGTCGAGCAGGGTCGACTTGCCCGTGCCATTGGCACCGACCACGCCCAATCGGTCACCGGGGCCGAGGAGCAGGTCGACATGGCGGAGCACCGGATTCCCGGGTTGGTGTTGGAATCCGACGTCCGAGCACTCGATGACCAGGGCGCCGAGCCGGGACATGGTCACATCGATGTCGAGGTCGTCGGGACGCGCCGCCTCGGCCGCCTTGCGTGCGATCAGCGCCTTGGCCGCCGTCACCCTCGCCTGCGGCTTGCGGCTGCGGGCTTTGGCCCCTCGCCGGAGCCAGGCCAGCTCGTTCCGGGCCAGGTTGCGTCGGCTCGACTCGGCCGTGGCCGCCCGCTCCTCGCGCTCGGCCCGGCCCTCCAGGTAGGAGGCATAGCCACCTTCGTGGACGTAGGACGCCCCCCGGTCGAGCTCGACCATCCGGGTGGTGATCCGGTCCAGCAGATAGCGGTCGTGGGATACGACGACCAAGCCTCCGGTGTAGGCGGCCAGCCAGTCCTCGAGCCAGGTGACGCCACCGAGGTCGAGGTGGTTGGTGGGCTCGTCGAGGACCAGGAGCTCGCCGGGTGCAGCCAGTACCCGGGCCAGAGCCACCCTCTTGGCCTGCCCACCCGACAACGTGGCGACGTCGGCATCGCTGAAGCCGGACATGCCCAACCGGTCGAGTGCCGCTGCGGCCTCCCATCCGTCGCCGACCGCGCTGCGGACCGTGCCCGGCGACAACTCGGGGGTCTGGCCGAGGAACGCGGTGTGCACGCCGCGACCCCGTCGGACAATTCCGGAGTCGGGCTCCATCTGACCGGCCATCACCCGGAGCAGCGTGGACTTTCCGGTCCCGTTGATGCCGACCACACCGATCCGGTCGCCCGTGTTCACGGTGAGGGCGAGGTCGCCGAAGAGGACCCGGTCGGCCATGGTGACGCCCACGCCCTGCAGATCGACGAGCACGCTCACTGGCACCACGGTACTGCCGGGCGGACGCGCCCCCGTCGGGCGTCGATACCACCAGGGGTCCGGGCCGGCCGGAATCCTGTGTCACAACCGGATGCCGTGCGACGTCAGACAGGTGAACCGACGAAGATGGTGAGCAGATAAGGAGGACGGGATGGAGGCCTCGGTCGACGTTGTGGTGGTGGGAGGAGGACTTGCCGGACTAGCCGCTGCCGTCGAGGCGGCGCGGGCCGGGTCCTCGGTTCGACTGGTCGAGGCCCACCGTCTCGGTGGACGCGCCCAGAGCGACTTGCGACGGGGCTTCACGTTCAACCGGGGGCCACACGCCCTCTACGACCGTGGGGTGGGTAGGACGGCGCTGAACGGTCTGGGGGTGCCGCTGGTCGGTTCCCGGGCACCGCTCGCCGGCGCCCGTGCTCTCCGCAACGGGTCGCTGTTCTCCTTGCCGACCTCGCCGAAGGCACTGATGCGGTCAGACCTTCTGCCCGTGCGGAGCCGTCTCGCCTTCGCCAGGGTCATGACGTCGCTGCCGCGCAGCTCGACCCCCGAACTGGTCGAGTTGTCCGCTCGGGCGTGGACCGAACAGGTCACTGACCGGGAGGACGTCGCCGAGCTACTGCAGGCGCTCATCCGACTTTCGACCTACGCGTCGGACCTCGACGAGCTGAGCGCCGATGCGGCCGCCGTCCAGCTCCGGTTGTCGACGGGCGGCGTCACGTATCTCGACGGAGGCTGGCAGTCCATCGTCGACGGGCTGGTGAAGGCGGCCTACGATGCCGGAGTCGACGTCAGCCACGGTGGACCTGTCACCGGGCTCGACGCCGATGCGACCCGGATCCGGGTCTCGGTGGGTGAAGGGACGGTGATCGCCCGGTCGGTCGTCCTGGCCGCCGGCGGGCCCGACGACGTCGAGCGCCTGCTGCCGGGAGCGGTCCCCGGCGATCTCGGGAGCAAGGTCACGGCCACGTGTGTCGATTTCGGTGTGGCGGCTCCGGCACCCGTGAAATTCATCCTCGGTCTCGACGAGCCCGTCTACCTGTCCCAGCACGCACCCGGCGCCAACCTGGCTCCTCCCGGTCGCGCCGTGGTGTGCGCCATGCGCTACGGAGGGGACGGGCTCGCGGCGGTCGATGGGCTCGATTCGATGCTGGCTCTGGCCGGTGTGTCCGGCGATTCCGTGATCGAACGAAGGGTCCTCGCCTCGATGACGGTGGCCCACGGGTTGCCCCGGCCCGGTCGGGGCATGGCCGGGCGACCCGGCACCCGGGTGCCGGGCATGCCGGGTTGCTTCCTGGCCGGGGACTGGGTCGGCGGGATCGGGCTCCTGGCTGACGCCGCGGTGGCCAGCGGCATCGACGCCGGGCGGCAGGCCTCGCTCCGATGACCGGTCCAAGTGCTGCGTTCGAGCGCGAACGGGCCCGCCTCGCCGGGATCGCCTACCGAATGACCGGATCGCACCATGACGCCGAGGACATCGTCCAGGAAGCCTGGATCCGCTACGAGCACAACCGCTCCACGGTCGACGTACCCGCGGCGTGGCTGACCACCACGGTGACCCGGATGTCCATCGACCGGATCCGCCGGCGGGCCACCGAGCGCGCCCGATATGTGGGGCCCTGGCTACCGGAGCCGGTCGCCATTCAGCCCACGCCCGAAGATGTGGTCGATACGGCCAACTCGTTGACACTGGCGTTCCTGGTCATGCTCGACCGCCTCAGTCCCCTGGAGCGGGCCGCCTTCGTGCTCGTCGACGTCTTCGGCGAGCCCTATTCCGCCGTGGCCGCCACCCTCGGGCGGAACGAGCCCGCCTGCCGCCAGCTGGTGCACCGGGCCCGGATCCGCATGCACTCCGCCCGTGAGTCATCACTCGTTCCCCTGGACGACCAACTACTCCGACGCCTGGTGGCTGCCCTGGTCGAGGACGATCAGTCCGCCCTTCTCGAGCTGCTGGCCCCTGATGTGGTCCTCATCAGTGATGGAGGGGCCGACCAGCGGGCTGCCCGCCGACCGGTCATCGGGCGGGATCGAGTGGCCCGCTTCCTCACCAACCTGTCCCACCGGGTGGTCGATTCCACGGTGACCGAAGGCGACGTGAACTATGCGGCATGCCTGTTCATCCACGCGACCGGGCGGTCCATCGTGTTGACCGGATCCGTCCGGGGAGGCGAGATCGCATCCCTCACCATGATGCTCAACCAGGACAAGATCGCCGGCGCCGAAGACCGACTGTCGATGCGGTGACCCGGAGCGTGCCGAAGGACGAGGTCAACTACCGGTGTAACGGGGAGCACGGCCGTCCTGGCGGGCCGCCTTGAACTCGGCGAAGTCCGAGGACTTGTTGATGAACGTCTGGTAGATCAGTTCGTCGTCCATGGACGCGCGCACACCCGGCTCGCTCAGATGCTGCAGGACCCGTCGGGCCAGCTTGACCGTAGCGGCCGGCGCGGCCGCGACAGCCTGGGCCATACCCCACGCTTCGTCGTCGAGCTCCTCGGGCGCGACGACCCGGGAAACGATCCCAAGTGCATGGGCTTCCTCGGCTGACAATGTGCGTCCGGTGAGGATGAGGTCGCTGGTGACTCCTGGACCGCAGATCTGGTAGAGCCGACTGATTCCACCGGTGTCGGGGATGACCCCGTGGCTCAGCTCGGGGAGCTTGAACCGGGTGCCGGTGGCTGCAATTCGGACATCACAGAGGAGCGCACGCTGAAACGATCCACCAATGGCCCATCCGTGGAGGGCGACGATGATGGGAACGTCGAGCTCGAACACCTGGAGGATGCCGCGATGTCCACGGGTCATGAGCTCGTGGTGGCTCAGGGGAGTGGCGTTGTGACCGATGACGGACACGTCACGTCCCGAAGACCACGCCCGCCCCTCGGCTCGCCAGATGACCGCTCGAACGTCACGACGGCCCTTGAGGTCAGCGAGCATCTCGAACAGCAGCAGATCCATCTCGTCGTCGAACGCATTGAGTTTGTCCGGATTGTCGTTGGTGATGACCGCGATCGACTCCCGAACCTCCAATGTCACCTTGTCGCCCATGTCACGTCCCTTCGATGAGGAGTGAGTCGGAATCTTGTCGCCCGAACAGAGGCATGGCCGAAGTGAGCCGGACTGACGGTCCCGTCCGAGCCCGGCGCCGTGATTTCCCCGGCCGGATCATCGACGAGGACCCGCAGATCCCCTGGCCATGATCAGGGTCAGGAGGGCGGAGCATCCTCAGGTTCTTTGCGGGCCGTAGCCAACAGACCGGCAGCGGCACCCACCCCGATCGCGGTGGAGAGGGCGGCGAGGTGGAGTCCGGACCGACGCTTTCCCCTGATGGCGTCGACGGAGAAGCGACCCGGACCGAGGGCGGAGATGGCCGCGGCGGCCGCGCCGACCACAGCGACGTACTCCCATCCGCCCTTGAAGATGAAGAACCCTTTGCCCTTGTGGTCGGTGGCGGAGGCGGTGGCCATGATCCCGATCACCCCGGCCGATGCCCACGGGGTCATGGCCCCGATCGTCAGAAGGGTACCGGTCCCGATCTCCGTGGCCGCCGCCACACGGGCATGAACCGCCGCCGGCTCGAGCCCCAAGGACCGGAAGTACTTGGCGGTACCTTCGAGGCCACCCGGGCCCCGGACCTTGTTGAGCCCGTGGGCGATCATCATCGGCCCGACAGTGAGCCGAAGGATGAGCGTTCCGATATCCGATCCAGGTCCTGTCAGTTCAGCCCGAGCCACTCGCTTCTCCTCAGATTCACTCCTGCCTTGTCGCAGGTGCCGATGACGAGAACCTAATCGTAACAGCGGGGTTCCGAACTCCTCTGTGGTCTGAGCCGTCCCACCTACCGAATTCGGACGGTCCTCTCTAACCGAAGGTCCAGGACTGGCCGGAGTAGTTGGTTCCGTCGTACCCACCGAACAGGAGAAGCCGTCCGGAAGAAGGGTCGAAGGCCATCGGAGCGAAGAATCGGTCTGACGGGCTCACGGATGCCTTTGCTTTGGTCCAGGTGGTTCCGTTCCATGTCCAGGTCTTGTTGGTCGCCTCGGTTCCGTCGTATCCACCGAACAGCACGAGTTGGCCAGCGGACGGGTTATAGGCCAGCGAGGTGTATCCGAGATCCCCCGGTTTGACCGCCGGAGCGAGGCGTTCCCATGTCGCACCCGTCCAGGACCAGGTGTCGTTGTGGTAGGTGGTGCCGCTCTGGCCGCCGAAGAGAATGAGTTGACTGGACGAAGCGTCGTAGGCGACGGTCGCGCCACAGCGAGCCGATGGGCTGGTCGCCGGATGAAGGTTGACCCAGTTGGAGCCGGTCCACTCCCAGGTCACGTTGCGGGAGCAGATGTCCTCGAACAGGATGAGCTGACCGGTGGCGGAGTCGTACGCCATCGTGGAGTCGAAGGCCGCCGGTGGCACCGTGGTCGGCTTCTGGCGCACCCACGTCGAGCCCGTCCACTCCCACGTGTCGTTGACGTTGGATGCCGGTCCTGTCGCGCCGCCGAAGAGGAGGAGCTGTTGGGTCGATGGGTCATAGGCCATCGACGCTCCGGCCCTGGCCGACGGGCTGGTGGCCGGGGAGAGTGGGGTCCAGTCGCCACCGCTCCACGCCCAGGTGTCCTTGGCGCTGGTGGAGCTACCCGTGGCGCCGCCGAACAGGATGAGCTGTCCGGTGGCCGGATCGTCGGCCATCGACGCCGACGCCCGTGCGATGGGGCTGGTCGCCGGGCTGGACAGTGTCCATACCGGTACCGATGGGGTTACGGCGCCAGCGGGTGCGGCCAAGAGCATCGGGATGAGGATGCTGGCGATCGACCCGGTGAGAACTGCAGCTTTGGCGCCCCTACCGGGATGCCACTGAACACGGTCGCCTCTCGCCGACCGGGAAAGGCGAGTCCTCTTAGCCATTGCCCCTGCCTCTGCCCATACTGTCGACGCCACGCCGACATTCCGCCGTCTGGCGTCCCACAAGTATCCCAACAGTTGGGTGACATGGCAATGGCCAGTATCCGTAATCCTCTGGTCAGCGGTCGACCAGAGCGGAGAGACGGTCGGCGAGTGCGGACACGGCATCGGAGTTGACCGAGAGTTCGAGTCGCTGTCCCCTCCGGGTGGCGGCCACCAGGCCAGCCTGGCGGAGTTGCTTCACGTGGACACTGATCGTGGGTTGCGCCAGGTCGAAGTCGAGGGCGAGATCACCGATCGATCGCTCGCCGGTGCGGAGATGATCGAGGATCGCCAGGCGAGTCGGATCGGCCAACACCCGAATGGACCGGGCCAGGTCTTCGGTTCGGGCCCGAGCGCCGAGTTCCCCCAGGCCGGCCCCGACGCCGAACAGTTGGCAACCCGGGAGGTCCAGATACAAGCCCTTTCCGAACAGGGCGCACGGAGCCAACACGATGGACTCGTGTTGCTCGGGGATCTCGGCCATGTGGCCGTTGACCTCCACGCAGTCGGACGAGACCATGCGTCGCCATTCGCCCCCCTGTTCGAGTGCACGCCGGGTGGCGGCGACCGCATGTTCAGCGGTGGGCCGCCCGACGGTGCGCCACCATTCGTCGAGTGGCTCATAGAGGGCGGCGAGGAGAGCGCGGTAGTCCTGCCAACGCCGGTCGTCGCTCTTCAACTGGCTCAAGCGGGAGTTGATCAGGTCGCGGATTTCCGGCGTCTCCGAACGGAGCGGGAGGTCCAGGGGAATCGTGTCCCGGGCCCCCGCCATGGTGTCGAAGAGGCGGTCGAAATCAGATTCCCCCAGGGCCCCGGTGACATAGGCCATCACCTCCAACTCGGCGATGAATTGCCCCCCGTCGTCCCAGAATTCCTGGACCTGGCGGACGAGCTCGGGGTGTGTTCTGTTCAACTCCTCGAGGATCGGATGCTGTGCCCGGAGCCTCGGTGACGAGGCGGAATGAATAGCCCATGGCAGCTCCAGCGCCAAGGACGGACCGACAACGGTTACCGAGGTTGAAGATTCGAGTGAGTCGGCGATTTGCATAGTGCCATGACTATATCGGTTCATAGTTGTATAAGTCAAGTCCTGGAGTTATCATGTCTCTATGGCCTCGCGCTCTGGATTGAAGGATCGATGAACCCCTCATTGGTGGGTCGCTTGGTGGCGGAGCGACGACGCGACCTGAACGCGTTGCCGAGGAACTTCCGGCCGATCCGGCCGCGTCGGACCGTGGTGCGTCCTCTCGGCCTTTGGCTCACCCGGGTCGGTACCCGCCTGGCAGGACCGGATGAACCTAGGGGCCGGCGAGCTCTCCGCGGAGTAACTGGTCGGCCGTCGCTCTAGCGGACTCCGGCGGCCGGAGTGGTCCGATGCCCGTTTGACACCTTGACGCAAACCTGGGTTGACCCAGGCAATCGGGGAACGCAGCTAACCCGGCCGCCGCCGCCCCAGGCCGGTCGAAGTCCACGTCGATGCCGATCGGGCGCGCTCGAAGATCTCCTCGACCGCTTGGGACGTGAGCACCTTCGGCCGGTGCCGTAGCCACCGGACGATGTGCCTGCTCTCCACTATGTGGACTCCTGTGGGTCGGTGCTTGACCGTCAATTGAGAGGCGATCACGACGATCACCGGCTCGACGGGGACCGCGAATCCACAGGCCGATGAGAGCAGTTGCGACGAGCGCTTCGCCTCGAACAGTGATTTCCGGAGGTAGCGGGTCCTCTGGCCGTTCACCATGAACGCACGCTCTGCCACCCACACGTTGTTACCGGCATGGTTCTTGGTGTTGAGGGTGAAGACTCCCGGTGGCCCGACCACGACGTGGTCGATGTCACTCCCCTTGTCCCCCACCGGAACAGCATGGAGAACGTGCCAGTCGGAGTTGAGTCTCGCCAGTCTCCTGGCCACGTTCTCCTCGCCATCGGCACCCATCCTGAAGGCACTCTCCTGGGTGCGGACGTTGAGTAAGCGGGCAAGTGCGGTCAGGACCGGCGCTTGTCGGCGCAGCTCGATCGCCCGCCGTCGGGCGGCATCGCCGGGCCGGTTGGCCGTCAGATCCCCGGACATTCCCGGGTCCTCACCAGCGAGTCGACCGCCGGGTTTCGACGTCGTTCAGTCATCGCACCCCGCGCGCTCCATACGGACGCCGACAGGTGCGGGCCGACCGGGGTGGCAACGAACGGTCGCTCGGTGGAACTCATACTTTGAAGTGGAGCGGACGGACCTTGCTCAGAAACACCGACGTTGCAACCCGTCACGCAGGCGGGGCACAGGCTGGCAGCGAGCTGGGTCTACTGGATTCGGGGTGCTCCACGCACCAGAACTCTCAGTCGTGTCGACCGGCGACTGCGCCGCTGTGGTGTTCGAACGCCCGGCGGGTATCCGGCCCCGTGGATGTGGAGGCCGCGACCCGAAGACACGGCAGAGGCCGGCTCGGCACTTGGAACCGCATGCCCTGCATCGTCCTTCCCATTTCAATCAGCTGTGGGCGCGATAGATGGGTGCGCAGCGCGGGGAAGAGGGTGTCCTCCTCTTCCTCCTCGATGTGGTGGCGAACATTCTCCATCATGACGCTGACCTTGGCGGCGAAGCGCTCGTGCTCGGGGTCGAGACCGACGAGTTCACGGAGCTGCCAGGCAACGACGTGGTGTTCCTCGAGCGCTTCGAGCACGTCGGACACCGAATCAGGGTCCACGGCCCGTACCGCCGGATACACGATCGCTTCCTCGACCTCAGAGTGGATGGTGAGCTCGGTGATCATGCGGTCGACCAGTGCGGCCCGGACATCGTGGGCATGCTCGCCGCCTTCCTCGAACGCAGTGAACAGCTCTTCGATCATCCGATGGTCGACCGTCAGTAGCGCGATGGCGTCGGCCGGCTTGCGGGTCGTGGTGCCGTCGGCGGCCTGACGTGGCGTGAGTACCTCCAGGGTCGGTGGTCGATGCCGCGATGTCGGTTGCATGGGTGGAGTGGTACCCAGGCTGCTACTCCGGAAACCCTCAAAGCCTGCCTTCAACCCCGCTCAGACGAGGGGTCGGGACTGCTGGACACGCATCGGCGACGCCGGTTGGCTCGATCTGGCATATCCCCAGGTCAGTGTCGTGGAAGGCGCGCCCGCATCCGGATGACGCTGCTGGCGTCTCCGGTATTCCGGATTTGAACCAGATCGCACAGCTGATTGGCCAGCCAAAGTCCGCGTCCGCCTGGCTCCTCCGGTCGGGGTCGGATGCGGCCGGCAAATGGATCACGGATAGTCCCGGAACCGCGGATCTCGCAGACGAACGAATCCCCGTCGCCCCAACATCGGACGGTGGCCCGAGATCCTCCGTGGATGATGTAGTTGGTGGCGATCTCATCGGCGGCCAGGACCATGTCGGCGGCGACGTCGCCATCGAGGCCGATCTGGGTGGCAAGATTGCCCACGAATCGACGAACCACGGCCAGCTCGTGGCGCCCGAATTCCAGTTCTGTCGGAGCGACCGGCGGCGGGGGGAGCGACCCCTCGAACAGGTCGGTCAGAAGCTCGTCTACGTGGAATGTCGGGCTGGGCGTTCGCTCACCCTTCTTGAGGATCACCGGATGGGCGGAAATGGCGTCGTCCACCACCTTTTTGTCGAGCGCCCTCGCATCGTAGGGGCAGAGGAGCAGGAACGGTCGCCCGGCGAAGGCGACGTCAAGCAGTCGCTCGTGGCGACGGCACTCCTCGATCTGGTCCGGGTCGCGTCCGACGAACACCGGCTCCCCAATACCGCGGGCCGGACCGTCGCATCTGTCCAGGAAATCACGCCACACTTCAATAATCCGGCCGGGATTGTCGCCGACCACGGACACATCGGCGTACCGGACGCTTCCATCGCTATCCACCACGGCCGAGCGGACAGCAGACAGGTGGTCGGCGGGTAGGAGCGCCAGAATCGATTCTCCGGCGGCCAGGCCGTCCTGGATGAAATCTGCGAGCACCGAGACATACTCTTCCTCGTCGTCGTAGAGGAACAGCTCGTGGCGGTAGGCGTCGTCGCGCTGCGGCGGCACGGTACGGGATGCGACCGCAGAGGAGGCCATAACTGGTTCCAAGCGTACCGGCGGCCCGGTTGTCCTTGGGTGGACTACTGCCCGGGGCGACTGGTGATGGTGTGAATCCGGCTGCCGAGACGCAGTTGGCGATCCATCACTCGAGACGTCGAGGTGGTCGGGGATCTGCGGCACGGGTACCTCTCGGTCGGTTGAGCACTGCTCCTCATACCCAGCCTCGGCGCTGTCCAAACCTCGGCCGTTCTGCGGGAGTTTTCCGGTGTTGATATGGGGGAAGGATGCCGACGGACGTTCCCGCAACGATGATGGGAGGGCGGGTCCCGCCGATTGTGGGACGACGCAGAGAGGAATGCCGATGAATCAGGATGAGATCGAGGTGGATCCCGAAGATGAAGAGGGCCGGGATTCGTTTCCGACCAGTGATCCCCCCGGCGACTGGGCTGGGGCGGATTTCGACCCGGAAGTTGCCGACACCGCGGTGGAAGACGCCGACGACGCGGTGGAAGACGCCGACGACCTGGTTCCTGATCCCCTGCCCGAGGCGGATAGCCCGGCAGTCGCCGACGCTTGGGAAGACTTCGACGCAATGGAAGGCCAGGCACCCACCGGTTGATGAGCTCCGGAACGTCGGGAGAGGAGCCCCGGAACCAGAGGTTCGGACGCGACACCGCCCCCTACGTGACCGAGGAGAGGGCGGCGCGTCTGAGAGAAGAGAGGAGTGCAGCTTCTTCATATGTTCCCCTCGATCTGGTTCGCCAAACCTCAGATCAAGAGGTTCGCCAAACCTCAGATCAAGAGGTATGTCCGGTCCCGCTCGATGCGGTCGGAACGTGAAAGGTCGGTCCCGATCCTCGTCATGCTCCCAGGGTGCAGCGCACCGGATCGAGCTCTCGGACGTGGATCAGCAATTCGAGGGGACTGTCGGCGAACATCGGGGGGAGACCCCGTACCCGGCAGATGACCCCGTCGTCGCGGAGCTGGGTCCACAACTTGGCCAGGGCGACCGCGCCGGACTCGTCGAGGTGGCGGAGCTCTCCGACATCGAGCACGACTTCGTCGAACCCGGACCCGATCAATTGTTCGAACACCGACTCGAGGGCGACCGACGTGTCGGCGTCCAGGTCGCCTGTCATGAGTAGCACGCAGCGACGATTCATCCAGGTGAGGGCAACGGATAGACGTACCGGTTCAGGTTCGGACTCGGACGCCTGAAATGGTGTCGCCTGGAGTCGCGCCATCGGTTCGAAAGGGATCGGTGCCGGAGCCATGGCGAGGGTGCTACCCAGGGCCACGGTTGCTCAATCGGACAAATCCGTGAACTTCGCTGCTCAAGGCACCGAGCCCACAGGGTTGGACACCTTCCCCGCGTGGCTACTGTGGGGCTGCAACTCCACGTCTGGCGTGCGATGTTTGATGGCGTGATCGACCGGGTAGGCATGGATGACGACTCACACCCCCGATCGGTACCAGGGCTGCTGAGATGACGGACGGAGAGGAGAGGCTCAGGTGGAACAGATGTTCGGTGTGACCGAATCGGTCAGCGGTGCGGCCACGGTGGTGAGTGTCTCCGGAGAGGTGGACGTGGCGACGGCGCCGGCCCTGCGCGACTGCCTCGGCCAGGTGATCGAGCGGGACTCGGGCATGGTCGTCGTCGATCTCCTACAGGTGACCTTCATCGACTCGACCGGACTGGGTGTACTGATCGGGGCCCACAAACGATGCGTCGACGATGGGCGTGAACTACGGATCGTCGTAGGCGAGCCACGTATTCTCAAGGTGTTCGACATCACCGGGCTCACCGAGTTGTTCATCATCCACTCCACCCTCGACCTTGCACTGACTGCGTGATCGGACGATGCCGGTGACTGCGAACTCGTCCGACCACGGCGTCCCCGGGGCGACAGACGGCCCGCCTGCGGCTGGTCTGGTCGAATTGACGATCCCAGTCGGGTCCGATCTTCTGGTGCTCGCACGACTTGCCGCATCGACGGTGGCATCCAGATCAGCGTTCGACATCGAGGAGATCGAGGATCTCCGCCTTGCCGTCGACGAGCTCTGCCTCCTGGTCCTCGACGGCCGACGGAGCGGTACCCTCAAGCTCCGGTTCGACGGACAGCCAGGCCAGATCGAGGTGTGGTGCCTGTATGACGGCCCCTCGTCGGAATCGGACGATCAGGATCGCGCGACGACGAGGTCCCCGAGGGCGGCGACCTGTCCGGGCGGATCCTCGATGCTCTGGTCGACGAGCACGGAGCGGCGATCCTCGAGGGACTCAGAGGCGCCCGGTTGTGCAAGCGGCGTGTTGACCGCGATGCCTGATGGCGTCCGCATCCGAGCGGGCCTCCTCCCGCGCCACCTTCGTCGAGTTCGCCTCCACACGTGATCCCCAACTCCGCGAACAGCTGGTCGAGGACCACCTCGGTCTCGCCCACCAGCTCGCCCGGAGGTTCGCCAACCGCGGCGAGACCCACGACGATCTGGTTCAGGTGGCGTCCCTCGCCCTGATCAACGCCGTCGATCGTTTCGATCCCGACCGGGGCTTCGAATTCAGCACGTTCGCCACCCGGACGGTGCTCGGCGAGCTCAAGCGGCACTTCCGTGACAAGGGATGGGCGGTGCGTGCACCGCGAAGGGTCCAGGAGCTCTATCTGGAGCTGGGCATCGCTGCCGACTCACTGGCTCAGGAGTTGGGTCATCCCCCGACCGTCCTCGAGTTGGCCGAGCGCACCGGCGCCTCCGAGGAGGCGGTGCTCGAGGCCATGGAGGCCGGCCAGGGCTACCGGACCACATCGATAGACGCACCGGACCGACAGGACGGCACCATCGCCTCACGTCTGGGCGACGTCGACGCCGGTTTCGTCGGGTCCGAGGATCACCAGGTCCTGGAGGAGGCGCTGCAGACGCTTCCCGAACGGGAGCGGGTCATCCTCCGGCTCCGCTTTGTCGACGGACTCACCCAGTCCGAGATCGCCGATCAGATCGGAGTGAGCCAGATGCACGTGTCGCGACTGTTGACTGCGAGCATCGCCCACCTCCGGGAATCGTTCACTTCTGAGTCCTGAGCTTGGTGCCCGGGCCGCGGCGCGCGGCCACTTCGCTCAGGTCAGCCCAGCCAGGTCTCAGTCTCGGGTCGGAAGTTGCACGACCGTCGTGAAGAAATCGTCAACCTGGCGGACGACCTGGGTGAAGGTATCCAGATCGACGGGCTTGGTCACATAGGCATTGACGTGCAGCTCATAGCTCCGCATCACGTCTTCATGGGCGGCGGACGTGGTGAGCACGATGATGGGGATGGTTGCCAACGCCGGATCCGACTTCACTTGAGCGAGCACCTCGCGGCCGTCCAACCGGGGCAGGTTAAGGTCGAGTAGCACCAGATCGGGGCGGAGCGCATCTTCGTGGACACCCGTCTGACGCAGGTAGGCGATGGCTGCCTCGCCGTCTTCGACCACCCGCAGGTTGTGCTCGATCGACGAGCCAGCGAGAGCCTCCCTGGTCAGGAGCACATCACCGGGATCGTCCTCGACGATCAGGAGTTCGATGGCGCTGCCGGATAGTGCGTTGGCCATGCCGGGCCTCCTTCCTCGTCGGCTGGAAGGGTGAAGTGTAGACGTGCGCCACCGTGGTACCCGGCGTCGACCTCGATGGTGCCCCCGTGGTACTCCACGATCTTCTTGCACATGGCCAGTCCGATGCCGGTGCCCTCGTAGGCATCTCGGGCGTGCAGTCGTTGGAATATCACGAATACCCGCTCCGCAAATCGGGGTTCGATCCCGATCCCGTTGTCGGTAACGGTGAATCGCCAGGTGTCGCCCGAACGCTCGGCATCAACCGTCACCACCGGGGCCTGCGTCCCGCGAAACTTGAGGGAGTTGCCGATCAGGTTCTGCCACAGTGATGTCAGCAGGACGGGGTCACCAGCGATGGTCGGAAGCGGACCGATGGTTACCTCGGCCCCGGACTCGTCGACCACCTGGGACAGCCCTTCCACCACATCGCGAGCAAGCTCCCCCATGTCGACCGGGACGAAGCCGTCTGTCATGCGCCCCACCCGGGAGAATGCCAAGAGGTCATTTATCAGTATCTGCATCCGCTTCGACCCGTCGACGGCATATTCGATGTACTGGTCGGCCCGATCGTCGAGTTGTCCCTGGTAACGCTGTTGGAGGAGCTGCACGAAGCTGGTGACCTTGCGGAGCGGCTCCTGAAGATCGTGGGACGCCACGTAGGCGAACTGCTCGAGCTCCTCGTTCGAACGGACGAGGTCGGCATTCCGCTCGGTCAGGTCGGCGCGGGCGGCAGCGATGTCATCGAGTTCGCTGACGATGCGCTGACGCATCGCCTCGACCCCTGTCCCCAGGTCGGCGATCTCGGGCGGTCCGCCCGGTTCGATCCGATGGGCCAGATCACCATCGGTGACCCGTCGGACGGATTCGCCCAGTGCTTCGAGTGGGCGGGTCACCCATGACCGGAGCGCAGTGGCCAGACAAGACACCGGCGATCAGGACCAGCAGCAGACCGACACCCAGGGCCACGATGAGCTGAGTGGTGGCGTCGGTCAGTGCAGCGCCTGTGGCGACACGCTCGGCGGAAAGGGCCGCGTTCAGGTCGGCGAAGCGCGCTCGGATGAGGTCGAAGCGCGCCTTCCCCGCCCCCAGCAGGTCCTCCTGGGCATAGCTCGTACTTCCTGCTCGGGTGGCGAGCAAAGCAGGGACGGCGAAGTCGGTGGTCCACTGGGTCGCCGCTTGTTGGAAGGCCACCGCCTTGCCGACGAGACCGGAACTGCCGGCCAGCGCGGACTGGAGCTTGGCCGAATACATATGCTGTTCGCCCGTTCCGGTGACGTACGGCTGCAGGAATGTGACATCCCGGGTGAGGAGATAGCCGCGGATGCCGGTCTCCTCATCGAGGGTGGCCTCGAACACGCGGTCGGCATCGAGGCTCGCGGGATCGATGTGGTTCAGCAACGTACGACGGGTGTCAGTGAGATGGACGAAACTCACGACGCACAGCGCAGTGACCAGGGCGACGATGATGCCGGCCAGTACGAAGAGCAGCGTCAGGCGGCTCCGCAGTGTCCTGGCATGCGCCCTGGCGACGTGGTGCGGCTCGCCGACGGCCTCGGTGTTCACCGGCCGTCGGGGGGTGATGCAGCCAGGATCACCAGGGCGACGTCGTCCTTCAGTGGCTCACCGTTCGCCTTCTCGGCCGCCTCGACGAGTGTGTCGGCCAACTCCCGAGGCGACTGGCTAGGTCCGGCCTCGGCGGCGACGCGGGCGAGCATGGTGGAGTCGAACCGCTCGGATCCGTCGGCAGTGTGACCCTCGATGATGCCGTCGGTGAACACCACCAGTGTCCAGGTCGCACCCAGATTGACCTCGATCGGCGGCCATCGGCGTCGTCGAAGACGCCGAGGAGAGGTCCTCGTTGCCCGTCCGGGATAGCCAGGACGTCGTCGTGCCCGACGACGAGCGGGCTGGGGTGTCCGGCGATGCGCATCCACACCCTGTCCACCCGGGCATCGAACTCGAGATCGCAGAGTGTGGCGAATGTCTCGTCCGAGCTCCGTTCGGACAACAGTACCCGCTGAACCGATTCGAGCGTCGTATCGGGATCGGCTCCCGGACAGCACGAGCGCCCGCCAGGACACCCGGAGTGCGACACCGAGCGCCGCCTCGTCGGCGCCATGTCCGCAGATGTCGCCGACCACGACCCGCACGGCTCCGTCGTCCAGCTCGATGGCGTCGAAGAAGTCGCCGCCGAGCAATGCCCTCCGCCCGCCCGCCTCGTACCGTACGGCCCAGCTGAGACGGGGATGGTGGACGATGGGTCGGGCGACCAGACCCCGTTCCATACGGGCATTCTCGGCTCGCAACAGATGGGCTTCGCCGAGCTGGCGCGAGGCTTCCTGGTTATGGCGGCGGGTGATGGCGTAGCGCACGGAACGAGCCAGCGTCTCGTGATCGATCATGCCTTTGATCAGGTAGTCCTGGGCGCCGAGCAGCATGGCATCCCCACCGAGAGACCGGTCGGAAAGTCCGGTCAGCACGATCACCGCGGCTCCGGTCGGGTGGTCCACGACGGCCCGCACGGCCTCGAGCCCCTCCGCGTCGGGGAGGCCGAGGTCGACGAGCACGCAGTCGGCGCCGACATCGAGCTCGGCCAGCCCGCCGGCCAGATCCTGCACCCAGACCAACGAGTAACCCCCACCGGCAAGGTCCAGCAACTCGCCGGACCAGGAACGCATCTCCTGGGTCGTCCTCCACCAGGACGATCCGTAGCACCGCGACAGTGGAGATCCCACGGGTGCGGGCGGCGGATCCGATCCGCGGTTGTGACGAAGTGCCGTCCGAGTCGTCCCGGTGAGGGTCAAGGGCGTCGCTCATCGTCGCCGCACCATAGGGAGATGGTGTCACCCGCGGGTCACATTGACAAGATAGGGGGCCCGGTCGGTCCGGCCACAGGGACTGCGTCCGGCGCCCCCAGGCAGCGTCGTGGCTGGGGGCGATGGGCAACGGGGCATCGCCCTGGGAGTGTTCCCATTCAGTCGGCGATGGCCCGATCGCTGCCCGTAACCGGCGGTTCGACGCCCGGGCAACCGGAATCCGGAACCCACATGACCGGGGGATGCGTCGGCACCTCCCGGTCATGAAGCCAGCCCCTCCTGCCATCAGGATCAACCCGGCACGTCGTCGAAAGTCCCTCAGCGCTGATGGGCGCGCTCGGCGGCCTCGTATGCGGCGACCTTGGCCCGGGACGTCTCGGCCTCGGTCTCCTTGGCGGCGACATCGCGTTCCGCTGAGGCCTTGCTTTGCTGGGCCCTCCCTTCCTTGCGGAGGTCGGCCTGACCGGTCGCTGCGCCGGCTGCTTCCTTGGCCTTGCCCTTGATGTCTTCGATGATTCCGCTTGCTGCGGCCTTGGGGCCGGTCTCCTTGTTCTTGCTCATGGAGCGGCGCTCCTTTCTCCCGGGCAATTGCCCGGATCGGTACAACAGAATCTGCCCGTCGGCGACGAACGGAGGTGACATCGGTCCAGCGTCACCAGGTGTAGAAGTGACGCTGGCCGGAGTTTTGGCCTCGGCTGATGGCGAAGCCGATGAGCCAGAGCACGAGCAACACCCCAGCCAGGATCCACAGGAGGTGGAACGTGAACCCAAGTCCGATTGGGAGTAGGACCATGAGCAGCGCGAGGGCAACCACCATGATGTAAGTCCCTTCTTCGTGAGCCGGTCCGGTCGGCTCGGCTTGATTCTGTAACTGTTCCCACGACAGTTCGGCCTAAACGCCGTCATGCCGGAAAGCCGATCAATCGGGCGAGTGGCCGGCTTCCAGAGAGATTGCGGAACGCAGTGTGAGCAGGCCTGATCGGGACCCCGGTCCGCCGATCAAGGGGTACGTCATCAAGGCCATGTGGTCGCCGGCATTGATGGGGCGCACGATTCCCATTGCCAGCCACGCTGCACACTCGTCGAGCACAGGCACGCCGAGCGTGCTGGCGTGCCAGCTGATGTTGGCGAACTTGTCGACTTCGTCGCCCGTTGCCTCGCCGAACAGGGATGCGACATCGTTCTGGTCATCGCCGAGCAGATGGAGGGCGAGGACTTCAGAGCGGGTCACCACGTCGAATGTGTGGTTGGTCTTTGAGATGCAAACCAAGAAGCGGGGGGGCTCAATGCTGCACTGGGTGATGAAACCGGCGAGGCATCCGCTCAGCTCGCCGTCGGGCGACGCCGTGGTCACGACGATCAAGGGGTAGTCGGTACGTTCGGTGAATGCGTCGACGCCGCGGTCGAGTTGGGAGTCGCGTTGCTGCTCTTCGCGATCACGTTCGTGTCTACGGCCTGGCCTGGACTCGGCAACTTGGACTCGAACTCGGGCCGCGATCTCACTCATCACCCTCGCCTCTTTCTGCTGTCCGGGCTTCGCTTACGAGCGGCGCCCGCTTCAGACCCGTGCTTTACCCACCGGCGGAGTCTGTAAGCCTCAACTGTTGAACTCGACGAGTCGGCGTCGTCGATCGCGCCTGGGCCGTGGGCGGTGTGACCGGGAAGGGGGCATTCACTCACATGGCGATGGACCAGGGGAGGCGGTCGGCTGACACGGTCAACGCCTATCTGTTTTCGTGAGGTTTGCCGGGCCGGGTTGTGGGTAGAGCACAAGCAGACCAGGACCCGGGAACCGGGACCACGACCGGAGGAGTTCGACCAATGGCAGCTGGACTCGTAGCCAGCATCATCGCTTTTGCAGTGGGTGCCGTCCTCGACTTTGCCCTGACCGTCAGCAGCGACCAGCACGGGTTCAATGTGCACACCGTTGGCGTCATTCTCATGATCGCCGGTGCGGTAGGTGTCGCGTTGTCCCTCATCGGCTTCGTCGCCGGTGGGGGTGTGTTCCACAAGCACCGCACGGTAGTGGACGACGGACACGGCACGGTCATGCAGCGGGAGGACACCTCTTTCTGAGTGCCCTTCCCCAGAAGGTCAGATTCTTCCCACCCAATGCCACGGGCGGCGCGCACAAGTTGCGCGCCGCCCGTCGGTGTCCGAGGACGGTGGGCTAGTACGCATTAACCGTTCGAATCCAGGAGCCGTCCCGTGAAGCGCATCGACCGCACCGTTCTGCACCATCGTGCCAACCACGCCATCTCCGGTACGACCCGGGTGTTCGGCTCCCTGACCGCCATTGCGGCGGCCTTTGTCGTGGTCGTGCTGTGGACCTTCGGCCTCCTCTATGACGTCGGTGCCGAGCGCGCCATCACCTCGTTCGTCACGGTGATCACATTCGTCATGGTGTTCATCATCCAGTCCACCCAGAATCGCGAGAGTCGGGCGCTACAAACCAAGATCGATGCCCTCCTCATCGCCAATGAACGGCTGAACGAAGGTGAGCTACTCGGTCTGGAGCAGAAGCCGGACGCCACCATCAAGGACGTCCAGTCCGATGTCCACGAGACAGGCGTGGGGGCCCGACGGTGATCGGGCCGGAACGGGTCGGGTCAGGTCTCGGTTGAGCTGCCGCGCTCGAGCTCGTCGAGTACCAGCGCTGTCAGCTCGGGAGGGACGCCCAGGAGGTCGACCAACTCGCGGTGGCTCAGGCCCTCGGCCAGTGCGGCGTTGATCAGCGAGCTCCGGAGGGCGAAGCGGGCCACGTCGAAGTCGGCCAGCAAATGGTTCATCCGAAGGTAGCGCTCGGTTGTGCTCATGGTTGCGATGCCGTCGGGCACGGACATGCCCTGGGCGACCATGTCGCGCCCCTTCTGAACCTGATCGGCATTGTCCTTCAAGGCATCGCCGAGGGCCCGCGCCGCCACCAGCCAGGCGTCGATGTCGGCCAGGAGCGCGTCGTGTCGGATGTCCACGGTCCGAGCTTACGGGTGGGCGCCCGGGTGCATCCAGAGTCGATAGCCGCCCGACCGGGTGGCCGGAGGTCTGGCCGCCTGGATTCCGTGTGCGGTCGTTTACTGTGGACTGCCAAGATGGGGACGGGGTGTAGAAACGGAGGTTCCGTGACATGGGAGACGTGGAAGAAGCAACCCCGACGCTCAGCGCCGCAGATATGGCCCTGGTCACGCAATTGGGTGTCCGCCGCCATGTCGACAAAGGGCAATATCTCTACCGGGAAGGCGACCACGCCTATGACTTCTACGTTCTGATCAGCGCTGATGTCGACATCGTGGTGACGGTCGACGGCGATGAGAGAGTGATCTTCAGCCACGGAGCTGGGCGGTTCCTGGGTGAGCTCAACATGCTGAGCGGGCTCAGGGTCTTCGTCTCGGCCCGGGTCGCCAAGTCAGGCGAGGTCGTCGCGATCACCCGGGATCAGCTGCGGCAACTGATGGGGACGAGGCCGCAGCTAGGAGACATCATCCTGTCTGCGTTCATAGCCCGGCGCGGGTTGCTCATGGACGAGGCCGCGCCGGCAATCCGGGTGATCGGGTCGCAGTTCTCCCCGGAATCCTCCCGTATCAGGGAATTCCTGATCCGGACCCGGGTGCCCCACGAGTGGCTGGACGCCGATGGAGACCCTCAGGTGGCTGCTCTTCTGGAGCATCTCGAAATCGCCGCAACCGAGCTTCCTGTCGTCATCGCCAGTGGCACGGTGCTTCGTCGGACCACTCCTGGTGACGTGGCCGGCTATCTCGGACTTACGGTGGACAGCCTGCCGGAGCGTTGCTTCGACCTGGTTGTCGTGGGGGGCGGTCCGGCCGGCCTGGCGGCTGCCGTCTACGGAGCCTCTGAGGGACTACACACGCTCGGCGTGGAGATGACGGCGCCGGGCGGGCAGGCAGGCATGAGCTCACGGATAGAGAACTACCTGGGGTTTCCCATGGGCGTGTCCGGCTGGGAGCTCACCCAGCGGGCGATCATCCAGGCCGAAAATTCGGGGCCAGCCTCACCACACCCTGCACGGTGGCATCGCTCGGAAGCTGCGGCGGGTACCTGGTGGCGAGACTGAACGATGGGAGCGAGGTCGCAGGGCGGGCCATCATCGCCGCAACCGGCGCCTCCTATCGCCGCCTGGATGCCTCACGACTCAGTGAATTCGAGGACAACGGGGTGTATTACGCCGCCACCGACATGGAGGCACGCATGTGCGGAGCGTCGCCCGTGGTGATCGTCGGGGGTGGTAACTCGGCTGGCCAAGCCGCCATATTCCTGAGCCAGGGTGGGTGCGCGGTGACGCTGGTCATCCGGGGCTCGGATCTGGGGAAGGACATGTCACGCTATCTGACCGAACGAATCGAGGTCGACCCCCATATCACGCTGCGGACGAACACGACCGTGACAGCACTCGACGGAGACGAGACTTTGCGGGCGGTGCATCTCACGGGCCCGGACGGCTCGGAGGTCCTGCCTTGTGCCGGACTGTTCTCTTTCATCGGGGCGGACCCTTCCTCCGGGTGGCTCAACGGGTGCGCGGCACTCGACGACAGTGGTTTCGTGCTGACCGACCTGTCGCTGGGCGTCGACCAGCTCGGTGAAGACTGGGAGACACTGGACCGGTCGCCGCTGCCGTTCGAGACCAGCCATCCCGGCCTGTTTGCCGTCGGAGACCTGCGATCGGGGTCCACCAAGCGAGTGGCGGCTGCGGTGGGAGAGGGCTCTGCATCGGTCCGATCGGTGCACCGGTACCTAGCCTTCTGATCACGTGAGACCTCGTGCTTCGCTCCCCAATCCATTGATCAATTTCCAGTCGGAGGTGCACGTATGACCGAATCCATCGATCCTGAGATACCGCCGAGTGGCACAGGTTGCGTGGAGTGCCTGGCGTCCGGGAGCTGGTGGCTCCATCTGCGTAGGTGCGCGCAGTGCGGTCACATCGGGTGTTGTGACGAGTCGCTCGGGCGCACACGCGACCGCGCATGCGAAATCGTCAGGTCACCCGGTCATCCGCAGCTTCGAGCCGGGCGAGGATTGGTTCTGGAACTACCGGACAGAGGACTACACGGAGGGGCCACGTCTCGCCCCCCGGAGCATCATCCTGTAGATCAACCTGTGCCCGGACCGGATGGACGGGTCCCTTCCAACTGGCAACGCCTGTTGGGATCGTGACCCCATCCGTTTTCGGCCTGGGTGACCGACCGGTCAGGAGCCTGCCGATTCGGCTGTTGACACCGCATGGCCGTTGGCCTTCAGGTTTACTTCCACATTGCCACGGGTAGCGTTTGAGTAGGGACACACCTGGTGGGCGGCGGACACGATCGAGACGGCACGTTCGGAGTCGGTTATTCCTGGTAGCGACACGTCTAGTGCCACGGCCACTGTAAAGCCGCGGTTCTCGGTGGTGATGAGGCTCACTTCCGAATCGATGGAGACGGCACCCAGATCAACTTGTTCGCGACGTCCGACAACGCCCAGGGCACCCTCGAAGCACGCCGCGTAGCCCACCGCGAATAGCTGCTCTGGATTGGTTCCCCCGCCTTCACCACCCATCTCAACGGGAGTGCGCAGCTGCACGTCCAACGCTCCGTCACTCGTCACGCCGTGACCTTGGTCCCGGCCGCCCACGACATGGGCGTGGGCCGTGTACAGCGACTTGGCCATTGTCGACTCCTCTCGAGTGTCCTGACATCGGGAGACTATCCGGATACGCCGTGCCAGGGCCCGAGCGTGGCATCGAGGATGCCGGGGCACAAGTGCGAATCTCAGCCACTGGACGCCGGGGCAATCGGGTCATCTCGCCCCGTGAAATGCCGACTGGCCCGGAAGATGGATTCGCCGCTCGCCAGAGGCTCCTGCTCGTCACATTCGACAGCCCCGATACCGTGGTGCGGAGCGATTCATGCGTCAAGGGCCGTCTCTACCTGAACCGCCCTTTAATCCGTCCCGCCAGACGTCCCGCAATCATTACGTTGAACCGTGACTCGCGGTCGGGGTTCGACTGCTTCAATTGTGATGATGCCGTTACCCGAACACGGCACCGATCAGTCAGATCACATCAGTATGAGCGCTACAGACCATTCACAGGGATTCGGAGGCCATCGACGATGGTCCCGCCGTGCGTAAGTTGGATCCCACACCCGACGAAGCGCTGGCACCTGCCATCGGCGAGCGCCCAAAGGGTGGGTGGGGCCGGCGCCGCTGGCTCCAAATCGGCGTACAGGTCCTGGTGATCGGGGGGGCGATCACCTTTGCATGGTTCGAACGGACGATCATCGGCCATTCGTTCAGAATTCTGGGGCGAGCACATTGGGGTTGGCTTCTGGCTGCTGCCGGCTTCGAACTCCTGTCCATGATGGCATTCGCCCGGACCCAGCGAATAGTCCTACGGGCGACCGGTGTCCACGCGTCGGTCCTCTCCGTGGCCGCCACTGCTCTCGCCGGAAATGCGATCTCGGTCTCGATTCCGCTGATCGGTCCCGGGGCAGGGAGTGTATTTACGTTCAGCCGGTTTCGTCAGGCGGCCGACGACCCGGCGCCAGCCGGCTGGACTCTGCTGATTTCTGGAGTGATCTCCAACCTGGTGTGGATCCTTCTCATCGCCATCGGAGCGACAGTGTCAGGCAACCCCGAAGCCGCTTTCAGCGGTTTGTTCGGAGGTGTGGTCATCGTCGTCACCGCCGTCGTCGGAGTAGTGGCGCTAAGTCGACCGCGCTCACGAAAACTGATCATTCGACAAGGAGCACGGTTCGTCCGCATTTCCCAGCGCGTGAGTGGGCGTCCGGAGGGTGACCCTGTCGTCGTGACAGAGGCGGCAGTCGATGCACTGTCGGCATTTCGTATGCGCGGACGCGACTGGATACAGGCCATCGGGCTCTCCTGCGTCAATTGGTTTGCCAGTGTGGCCTGTCTGGTGGCCGCGATTCTCTCCGTCGGAGCCAACGTCCCGTGGACCAAAGTGATCCTCATCTACTGCATTGGCGCCGCCGCCAGCAGTTTCAACCTGACTCCCGGGGGCTTGGGTGTGACCGAGGCGGTGCTGGCGGCGGGCCTCGTCGCCACCCACATGAGAGCGGCCCCGGCGCTCGGCTCTGTACTGATCTTCCGATTCTTCAGCTTCTGGCTGGTCGTTCTGATCGGCTGGGGTATCTATTCAGGGGTCCGTCGAAACAGAATCCGGCGTGACGCCAACACTCGAACCTGAGTCGCAGGCCAATGTGAAGCTCGGGGACCGTCATGCGGTGCTGCTGCGTTCGGTTTCAGATGGAGCTAAATAGGCTGTCTGCATGAGCGACGCGCCAAGCAGCCCTAATGGGCGGGGGGACGGTACCGCCCCGACGGCACGGATGCGATCGTTGGCTCTGGCGACACTCCTGTTCGTCCTGTTCCTGACCTTCCTCGACAACACAATTGTGACGGTGGTCCTGGCCAACGTACAGAGCGACCTGCACGCCTCGGTCAGTCAACTGCAATGGGTGGTGAACGGGTACGCGCTCACTTTTGCCAGTCTGATGCTGAGCTTCGGAACCATCGGCGACCTGCTCGGGCGAAAGAAGGTGATCTTGTTCGGCGTGGCCGTATTCTGCGCCGGTTCGGTGATCGCCGCCTGCGCTCCCACCACCGACATCCTCATCGCCGGCAGGGTGGTGATGGGCATTGGTGCCGCCGCCTCCGAGCCCGGCACCCTCTCCATGATCCGGCACCTCTACCCTGACAGCGCTCAGCGGGCGAGATCCCTGGGAATGTGGGCCGCCGTGTCCAGTCTGGGTCTGGCCCTCGGTCCACTCATCGGTGGTCTATTGGTGTTCGGTTGGTCGTGGCGGGCCATCTTCTGGGCCAATGTGATCTTTGGCGCGCTGGCCTTCATCCTCGCCGCCATCGTGCTTCCCGAGAGTTCCGATCCGATCCGGACCCGGTTTGACGTACCGGGGCTGCTCCTCGGAGCAGTGGCGCTCGGATCGCTCACCTTTGCCATCATCGTGGGAGAGTCCGCGGGATACGGCACCTGGTGGATCGACCTGCTGTTCCTGTCCGCTCTGGTCATGGCCGTCGCGTTCGTGTTCGCCGAACTCCGGGCCAAGAATCCGGTGCTCAACGTCCGTTACTTCAAGAAACCCGCTTTTGCCTCATCCAGCATCATCGCCTTCACCGCCTACTTCGGGACATTCGCCATCTTCTTCATGGTGGCGCTGTACCTCCAGGTGGTGGTGTCGGTGTCTCCCTTGGGATTGGCCGTGAACTTTGTTCCCCTGGCGATCGGGATGGTGGCGGCATCGGTTTTCACCGGTCGCTGGGTGGCGGCCTGGGGACCTCGTATCCCGATGGCCACCGGATGCCTGCTGGCCGGAGTCGGGATCCTCCTCACCAATTCCATGATCAACCCCCATGTCGGGGTTGGTCAGATCGGTTGGACCATGTTCCTGGCCGGAGTCGGGGTGGGCATGGCCATGGTTCCGGTGACCTCGGCGTCGTTGGGGTCGGTCCCACCCGAGCACTCGGGCATGGCCGCCTCGACCACCAATACCTTCCGGGAACTCGGTGCGGTCGTCGGTGTGGCCGTCTTGGGGTCGATCGTCAACGGGCAACTGACCGTGAACCTGGTCCGCCGGCTCACTGCCATCGGGATCCCGAAGTCCTACCAGTCCCTGGTCATCTCGGCCGTGACCACGGGTTCCTACCAGAGCGAGGCGAAATCGGCGACGGGCAAGAGCCACGCCATTACGCAAATCGTGAACGAAGTGACCTCCGCCGCCTATGGCGCTTTCGGACGCGGCCTCCATTTCTCGCTCAACATCGCCGGCGTCCTTCTCCTGGCATCTGCCATCCTGGCGCTGACCACGGTCTACGGTCGACGGATCCACCTCGAGCGGGTTCGCTCCGAAGAGGGTCACTTGCTCCACTTTCCTGGGGGACGCCATCCTGTGACGGCGGTGGAGTTTGCAACCAATGGTGGATCTGATGTGGTGAAGGAGCGCAGCTCCGAACCCGGCTAGGCCAACTCCGCAAACGGGCGCTACCTGGTGTTCGGATCGTCGGCTCGATCGAGTGCGGTGGTGAGGTCGTCGAGAAGGTCGTCGAGAGTCTCCAGACCGACCGATAGACGGATCAGTCCCGGAACGACGGCGAGCGGTGAGTCCTTTACGGATGCGTGAGTCATCCGGTGGGGATGCTCGATGAGCGATTCGACCGCCCCGAGGGACTCCGCCAACGTGAAAAGCGAAGTAGAGCGGGCGACCTCGAGGGCGGCTGGCTCGCCCCCGGCCAGTACGAACGACACCATGCCGCCATAGCCGCTCATCTGGCGCCGTGCGATCTGGTGGCCGGGGTGGTCCGGCAGCCCGGGGTAGAGGACCGAAGTAACGGCGGGGTGTCCGGAGAGGTGATCAGCTACGGCGGCCGCATTGGCGCAGTGACGATCCATACGCACAGCCAACGTCTTGATCCCCCGCAGCACCAGGTAGCAGTCCATCGGCCCCGGAACGCCGCCTGCCGCATTCTGAATGAACCCGATCTGCGTGGCCAGTTCGTCGTCATCGGTTGCCACGAAGCCGCCGACCACGTCGCTGTGGCCACCCAGGTACTTCGTCGACGAGTGCACCACAAGGTCCGCTCCCCACTGCAGCGGCTGCTGCAGATACGGCGACGCGAACGTGTTGTCCACCACGACGAGGGCCCTCCGCTCGTGGGCGAATGCGGCCACGGCCCCGATGTCGACGATTGAGAGGAGGGGATTTGACGGCGTCTCTATCCACACCATCCTCGTTCGTTCCTGCCAAACCGCTTCGATCCTGTCGATAGCCGTGAGATCCGCTGGCGTGAACTCGATCCCGGCCGGAGCCCACACCTTGTCGAACAGGCGATAGGTACCCCCGTATGCGTCGTTCGGGATGATGGCGTGATCGCCAGGGTGCAGCAGACGGATCACTGCGTCTTCCGCAGCCAGTCCACTGGCGAAGGCCAGACCGTGCTCAGCCTGCTCCAGGGAGGCCAGACAGGTCTCGAGTGCCGTCCGGGTCGGGTTGCCGCTCCGGGAGTACTCGTAACCACGGTGCTCGCCCACAGATTCCTGTGCGAAGGTCGTCGCCATGGACACCGGCGGGATCACCGCCCCGGTGATCGGATCCGGTGGTTGGCCGGCATGGATGGCCCTGGTCTCGAACCCCGGCTGGCCGGTGCCGGCCAGCCCGTCGCCGCTCATCTGCGGCCAGGCGGGCCGAAGGCGGCGTCCACCCGCCGGCGGGCGCGTGCGAACACGCGCTCGGGGAGCTCGGCCGATCCAATTACGAGCAGGATGTCCATGGTGGCACCTCCATCAGGTCGGTCGATCGGACATCAGCATCGACGGGGATTCGGGCCTTTACATCGGCGCCGCGCCCTTCGTACCTCATGACCCGGTCGAGGCGGATCCGACCTTGAGCCGAGTACACACTCACCTGTGTGATGGTATCCGTGGCGGCCATGTCGTAAGACCTGATCAGCCGCTCCGCAGTAAGTGCCTCGACCCATAGACACGGATGGAAGGTGACTTGGCGCTAGAGACGAAGCCGTTCCTCGAAGCTCTGATTGTCGAACAGCACTCGAGAGTCGATAGGGCTGCCGTTGAGCCACGCGGCCGGCGTTCCCTGCGGATCCTCAGTCTCGTAGAGCGACTCGCGCCTCAAGATCCAGGTTTCATATCGTGCATCCTCGATCCCCGAGACGAAATCCGATGCGGTCAGTCCCACCTGGGCACCGAGACGCACGAGGTCGTCGGTCGTGAAGCCTCCGGTACCTTCGGGTGGCTGCGCCACAAAGAGTGCTTTGCGCAGTTCGTCGAAGAGACCCACTTCTGCGGCCAGGGCAAGAGCATTGTCTGCCCGTACCGACTCTTGGCCCAGGAAGCAGCGCATTCGATATTCGACCGTCAGCTGACCGGCGTCCACGGCAGCATCGACCGACGCTCCGTTGAGCTCCTCGAATTGGCGACAGTAGGGACACTGGGGATCCTCGAAGAGGATCATGGTCCGACCCGCGTTACTACTGCCGACCAGAACTCCGCCCTCGGCGGTGTGCCCGGTAGGGGTCACTGCAGGATCAGTATCTGCCACTGATATCTCCTTTCATCGGATCTGGATAGGTCCGTCGACGCCAAGCACCACGGTCAGGATCGCTTGGTCCGGCCCGGAGGTCATCATTGCCATGCGGCGCCGCCTGGCAGACATTAGGCACACGGGAGAAAGCGGCGCCGGGTGAGTCTCTGTTCGCGTCCGGATGGGGGAGTCAGCGGGATATGCGACTCCACGCCACCCGTGGTGCTTCTACTGCCCGCGCCGCTTCTACGGCCCTAGAGATGGGGAACCGGTTGCGGTGGAGGCGGCCCTACGTAGCGGGCTGACGGGCGGATGAGGCGGTTCTTGGACGCCTGCTCCATGATGTGGGTGCTCCAGCCGATCGTCCGGCCGGCGGCAAACGTGGGAGTGAACATTTCGCGAGGGACGCCGCAGGTGAGCATCACCACTCCGGCGTAGAACTCCACGTTCGTGTAGAGCTGACGCCCCGGCTTGAGGTCGGACAACACGTCGACGATGGTGCGCTCCACGGACTGAGACAGCTCGACCAGCGGACCGCCCAACTGTTGGGCCACCGAGCGCAAGAGAAGCGAGCGTGGGTCGTCGGTCTTGTAGACGCGGTGGCCGAATCCCATGATGCGTTCGCCGTCCTCTACCGCTTCGCGGATGTAGGCCTCTGTACGGTCGGCAGTGCCGATGGCGTCGAGCATGTCGAGGGCCCGGCTGGGCGCTCCCCCATGCAGGGGACCGGAGAGTGCCCCGATGGCGCCCACGATCGCCGCGCCCAGGTCGGCACCCGTCGAGGTCACGACTCGGGCGGTGAAGGTCGAGGCATTGAAACCGTGATCGATCGTCAGGATCATGTACTGCTCGATTGCACGGGCATAGTGGGGAACCACCTCCTCTCCCGTCAACATGTTCAGGTAGTTGGCAGCAAATCCCAGGTCCTCCCTGGGTTCGATCGGGTCGTTCCCCTGTCGCAGCCGATGGGCGGCGGCCAATATTGTCGGTACCACCGCGCAGAGCTGAAGTGCCTGGTCGTGCAGCTCGTCTGACCCGATGTCGTGGGTGGGGAGCCACCCGAGTTCGGCGCCGAGCAGCGAAACCGAAGTACGCAGTACATCAAGAGGCGATCCGAGACGGGCCAGTGAGGGCAACAGTGCGGCCAGCCCTGGGGGCATGCTTCTCAGGCGACTCGTGACATCGACAAAGGCGGCAGATTGGGACGCATCCGGCAACTCGCCGCGAAATAACAGGTGCCAGACGTCTTCGAAGGTCCGCTGCTCAGCCAACTGCACCGCCGAGTACTGGCGATAGTGGAAGAAGCCCTCTGTTCCACGTACGTCTCCGATGGTCGTCTCGGCCACCACCACGCCGTCGAGACCAGCCGGCGTGTCCCGGCTGGATTCGGTGGCGGGGCGGATGCGAGCGATCCCCATCAGGTCGCGCAGCGAAACCACCCCGACCAACTCGTCGCCGTCGACCACAGGAAGGTGCCGGTAATGGTGGGCGGTCAGGCTGGACCATGCTGCGTCCACCTTCTCTTCGGGCCCGAGCACGTCGGGACGCACCGTCATCCACAGACTGACTTGGTCGCTCTTGGCATCGCCCACCGCCAGTGCCCGCAGAAGATCACGTTCCGTCAGGATCCCCACCACCTTTCCGAGTTCGGTGACGATCACCGAACCTGTGTCGGCCTCGTGCATCAGGTGGGCGGCCTCAACCAGTGAATCGGTGCTGGCGCACGTCACGGCGGGCGATGTCATGAGATCGCGGACGGTGGTTTCCATGCCATCCACTATGACGGAGGGATCCCGGTCTTGTAAATGTTGATCAAGTCAATATAAAGTCACGGGGTGGACCGTATGCTCTCGAGCGCAGAGGCATCTCGACGGCTCGGGGTCAAGGTGGCCACTCTCTACGCGTACGTGAGCCGGGGCCTGATCGCGTCCCATCACGATCCTTCGGGGCGGGGCAGCCTGTTCGAGCTGTCTGACATCGAGAATCTGGCTGCTCGCAGTCGAGGCGGTCGACAGACCGAGAGTCGGTTGGCCACCATCACAACTGGGGTGACACAGCTCCTCCTGGACGAAGGACCGCTCTACCGAGGTCGGGCGGCGACCTCCTTGGTGGGGGAGATGACCTTCGAGGAGGTCGCCGCTCTTCTGTGGGGATCGGAGGGAAACGGCGAGTGGCCTGCTCCTCCGCTCGGCCAATGTCCCCTCAGCGACAATCTCGATCGCATGCGCTGGGCTCTCGTCATGTGTGGTGCCACCGATCCCCTCCGATCGGACGCACGACCGAATGCCGTATGTCGTTCGGCGAGGCGTGTCGTCGCCGCCCTGGTGGACGTCGTCGGTACAGCTCCGGCCACCGAAACCCCCGACTGCATCGATATCGGAGCGTCTGGCTCATCGGCTCGGTGGTTCAGATCCGGCGTTGTCGGCGACCGCAGTCGATGCCGCCCTTGTCCTCATGGCCGACCACGAACTGGCCACCTCGACCTTGGCGGTCCGTATTGCGGCATCGGTTCGGGCCGACCTCTATGACGCGCTGCTGGCCGGGATGGCCACCTTGGCGGGACCGCTTCATGGCGGGGCCAGTCAACAGGCCTATGAGCTCCTCGTCATCGCAGAGCGGGACGGCGCGTCCCGTGCCCTGAACGACACACTGCGCGAACATCGTCTACTACCGGGGTTCGGACACACGGTCTACAGGAACGGCGACCCGAGGTTCCTCGCTCTCCTGTCGCTGGCGGAGCCGTTGCTCAGCGACACCCGACGTGACATCCTGCGAGAGGTCATGGAGTTGGCCGCGGCCCACGACATCCCACGGGCCAACTGCGATCTTGCCTTGGCCGCACTGAGCTGGGGCACCGGAATGCCGCCCGATACCGGCCGCACCCTTTTCAGTGTGGCCCGTATCGCCGGATGGACTGCGCACTACATGGAAGAGCTCGCTGAGCGTCCGCTGCGGTTTCGGGCCCGAGCCGTCTATAGCGTTGGGTGAACCTGTAGCTGGTCCGACATCCAGGATGCTGAACTGTGCCTGAGACCTCGTCCTTCGGTTGCAACTCTGGACGATCAAGTGGCCGCGGCCACTTGGGCCTGCTCGATGGGGGTGAGGGGACTGATCACGCCGGCACGGGACGCGTTCAGCAGCGCCGGCGGGTCCTCGCAGTCGGGGCAGGCCAACCATACGTTGGCCTGCCCATATCCATTGGTCTCGATCAGGAACTTCCCGTCGGGACTGAGAAACGGGGCGTTCGTGGAGGAGAAGTCGTGGTCGACCTGGAACGTCTGACCGGATGAGACGTCCCACACCCGGACGGTGTTGTCGAAGCTGGTCGTCGCGATATAGCTGCCCTGCGGACCATAAACCACGCCGGTGATCTCCCTTGAATGGCCCAGCAGCTCCTGGACCTTGGTATCAGTAGCCACATCCAGGACGGTGACATTTCCGTCCAGGGACCCGATGGCCAACTGGTCGTTCACCGGGTTGAAGGCCGCAGCGTCCACCTGTCCGTTGACGTTGAAGGTCTCGAACGGCCTGGCCGAGCTGATTCTGCCGACCGAGAGCAGCCCGCAGGGTGAGAAGGTGGCCACCAGTCGGTCGTCATCACTGATGACTGGGGCTCCGGCCCCGTTCTGCACACACTGCCTCGGCCAGCCCCCAGCACTGACCGAGTGGTGGGTCAACAGGTTGGTGACCATGAGTCGACCTGTGCCGTAGGCCACCGCCATCACCCGGTCGTCGTCGCTGAAACTGATCGTCTGGACGACCATCGAAGGCAGAGTCAGCTCCATCCTCCCGGTGGCGACGTCGAACACACTGACTGGGGACGTCGGGTTGGTGTGGTTCCACAGGGCGACCAGTCTTCCGTCCGGACTCAATGTCGCGCATTCGTCCGCCGCACCAGTTGGAACCACGGTGGTCACCGTGGTCGGCCGGAATGAGGGCACCGCCCAGGTCTGGAGCGTGATGGCGTTCCCGGTCTGGGTGAGGCCGATCAGTTTGTGCGGCTGCCATCCGAACTCCCCGTCGCAGCTCCCCGCCGGCTGGGGCAGCGTGGTCAGCCACGACTCGCCGGACTGGTAGATCCGTGCGTTCCCCTGGTTGTCGGCGTCGACCAGACGGGTGCCATCAGCACTGAAGGCGAGGGTGTTGATCTGTGCCCCTTCCCCCTCGAGGTTGAACACCTGGTTGTCGACGGGCAATATGGAGGACCACACGCCACCGCTGCCGTCCTTCAGGCCCACGGCGACGTTGTGCCCGTTGGGGCTGATGGCCACTGAGCTGATCGCAAATTGGATGACCGTGGTCACCGTGGTCAACATTTTCCAGTTCTGCGTGTCCCACAGGTCGACCTCGCCACTTTCCTCGACGGCGGGTCCGTTGGTATTCGTGCCCACCACCAGGGTGGTGCCCTCGATGGCCACGGGGTCCGGAGTCCCTGTCGTCACGAATGGGCTGTCCGGAGGTACGAGTGTCCGGACGATCGCCCCATTGCTGATGTTGACGACTTCGGAGTACCCCGCAGCCGTCCCGATCACCAATGACCGTCCATCCGAGGTGAATGCCGCCGTGTGGTCGCTGTCGGGTTCAGAACGGGACCACACGGCGGTCCCGGTGGCCAGATCCCACATGGTCGTGCCCAGGCCGGTGGTGGCGGCCAGCTGGGTGCCGTTGGAGTTGAAGTCCAAGGCGTTGGGCTCGCCATGACCCGGCATTTCGGACTCGATCCGTCCCGTCGACGGATCGAGGAGGTCGATTCCGTTCTCGGTACCCACCGCGAGGACGGATCCGCCCGGGCTGTAGGCCACGGCACTGGCCTGGGCGGCGACATGGCGCCGGTAGATGACCCGGCCTGATGCGGCGTCCGCCACCACGACCTCGCCGGTGCACAGGCTCTCGGCCACCCAGGTGCCGTTCGGGCTGAATTCGGTTGCCGGTCCACTCCCGAATCCGCACTGCTTGCTGGACTCGGTCGGAAGTGCCACCCGCACCCTCGACGCATCGAGTGCTTGGCGCAGGGCCCCGACGGCCTCGGGCGTGGGCGCCATCCGCACGGCCTTCTGGGCCAGGATGATGGACACCTCCGGATCGGTGGTGAGCTCGAGCTGGCTCTCGGCCGCCAGGAACTGGGACCGGGAGGCGTTGGCGTTGGATACCGCCTGATTCCTCGACACCAGGGCCAGGGCCCCCAGGCCCAGGGCCACGATGGCCACGGCGACGCTGGTGGCCAGCACCCGTCGGCCTCGACGGGCGTTCGACTTGCGGCTGGCCAGTACGTACTCGACCTGGAGGCCGGTCGGTGCCGGATCGGACACCTGGGAGGATCGGGCCAGCCAGTCCTCGGCTTCTCCCAGCTCACTTCCTCGGAGCAGCAGGCTCCGATCCCTTCCCTTGGACTCCCACTCCAGGCTCTTGGTCAGCCACAGGGTGTGCTCCCTGCGCAGCTCCAGGTCGGTTTCGAGGGCACGGACCACCCGTTCGAGCGCAACATCGAATCATCGCGATCGGTGAATGGGATCCAGTTACGGTGACGAATCTCCTCGGGCGCATCGTCATCGGGAACCGCTATGTGGAGGACGGGGACGATCCGCTTCTCGAGCTCGAGGGCGTAGGTGACTTCCTGGTCGCAGTAGGTGGAGGTGACCGAGTCCGGGGTGATTACGAAGAGGAATGCATCCGAACCTTCGATCGCCGATCGGATGGCCTGGGGGAACACCTCTGCGTCAGCGATGCTCTCGGTGTCCAGCCAGGTCGCTTGCCCCAGACCTCGAGGGACGCGGCCACCGCTGCACGAACTCGGAGTCCTGACGCGAGTACGAGATGAATACGTCAGGCATCGAACATCCGCCCCGATCTCCGGTGGCCACCAACGTTGGGCCTGAAGGCCACGATAGGCGACTGTCCCCGGGCAATTCCGAGGTGGCATCGCTTGATCTGGGGAAGCGCGGCCTACCCGATATCCGGCGCCTGAGCTCGCCAAGATCAAGGATCGTGAGGTCTCGACCACGCTGCCTTGGGAGAAAGGGCAGCGTATCAGGCAGAAGTTTCCGCGTCGTAAACCATGGGAGGCACAAAACGATCAAGCGGCCGCGGCCACCTGCGCCTTTTCGATGGGAGTGAGTGGAGAGACCACGCCGGCGGGTGATGACTGCAGCAGCGCCGAGGGGTTCTCGCAGTCGGGGCAGGCCGGCCACACGATGGTCTGCTGACTCAGGTTCACCTCGACGAGGAACTTCCCGTCGGGGCTGATGTAGGGGCCGTCATAGGGAAACGAAAAGTCGTGATCGACCTGAAGGGTCTGACCGGAGGCCGTATCCCACAGACGGATGGTGTTGTCGTAGCTCCCCGCCGCTATGTAGCGGGCTTTCGGTCCGTACGCCGTGTCAGCCACCTGTCTCGAGTGGCCGAGCAGCTCCTGGACCCTCCTTCGGTGGCGACGTCCAGCACGGTGACACTTCGTCCAGTGACGTGAGTGCCAACTGGTCCTTCACCGGATTGAAGGTGGCGGACTGTACCGGCCCGTCGTCATTGAAGCTCTCGAACGGCTTGGCGGTACTGGTATGTCCGATGGTCACCAGGCCACACGGTGAGTTGGCCGCCACCAGACGGTCGTCACTGCTGATGACCGGCCCTCCGTGACCGTGTCAGCGGACACTGTTTCGGCCAGCCCCCGGAGCTCACCGTACCGTGGGTCGCCAGGTTGGTGACGAGGAGTTCGCCGGTGCCACTGGCCACGGCCATCAGCCGTCCGTCGTCGCTGAAGGTGGCCGCCTGGACGACCATCGTCGGAAGGGTGAGTTCGATCTTTCGGGTCGCCACGTCCAATACGCTCACCGTGGATGTTGGATCGCCGTCCCAGAGCGCCACCAGTCGACCATCCGGGCTCACCGCCGAGCACTCGTTCGACTGACCTGAGGGGAACACAGTGGTAACTGCAGTAGGCCGGAACGACGGGAGCGACCAGGTCTGGAGGGTGATCGAGTCCCCGGTCTGGGTCAGGCCGAGCAGTTTGTGCGGCTGCCATCGGAACTCCGCACCGCAACTGTGCGCCACCATCGGCAACGAGAGGAGCCACGGCTCCCCGGAACGGTAGATCCGTGCATATCCCTGGTCGTCGGCGTCGACGAGCCGGCTGCCGTCCGGGCTGAAGGAGACCGTGTTGATCTCTGCGCCCTGTCCCTCCAGGCTGAACAACTGGTTGTCGCCGGACTGGGACCAGACCCCTCCGGTGCCGTCTTCAAGGCGAGCGGCGATGAAGTCCCCGTTGGTGCTGATGGCACGGCGCCGATCGAGGCACCGGTGACCGAGGTCACGGTGTTGACGAGCCGCCAGTGCTGCGTGTTCCACAGGTCTACCCAACCGCTGATGTCGACGTTGGCCCCCGTGCCCTGCGTGCCCACCACCAGGTTGGTTCCCTCGATGGCGACGGGATCCGGGATACCCGTGCTGGCGAATTTGGTCTTCCGGCGGTCGAGTTTCCGCATGACCTGTCCACTGGCGATGTCGACGACCTCGGAGTACCCCTTGGCCGTGCCCACCACCACGAACTGACCGTCCGAGGTGAAGGCTGCGGTGTGGTCGTGGTTTGGTTCGGCCAGCGACCAGACGGGTATCCCGTAGCCAGGTCCCACAGTGTCGTGCCTGCGGCCGAGGTGGTGGCCAGGAGAGTGCCGTTGGTATTGAAATCCAGGGCGTTGGGCTCGCCGCGGCCCGACAGTTGGGAATGGACCTGTCCCGTCGACGGATCGAGGAGGTCGACGCCACTCTCGGTCCCGACGGCGAGGACGGTGCCACTGGGGTTGTAGGCCACGGCGCTGGCCTGGGCGGCGACGTGTCGCCGGTAGATGACCCGCCCCGATGTGGCGTCGGCCACCACGACCTCCCCGGTGCACAGGCTCTCGGCCACCCGGGCCCCGTTCGGGCTGTAAGCGGTTTCCGGTCCGCTTCCGAATCCGCACTGTCGGCCGATTCGGCGGGAAGCGCCGCCCGCACCCTCGATGCATCGAGCGCTTGGCGCAGGGCCCCGATGGCCTGGGGAGTGGGCGCCACCCGCATGGCCTTCTGGGCCAGGATGATCGATACCTCGGGGTCGCTGGTGAGCTCGAGCTGGCTCTGGGCGGCCAGGACCTGGGACTGCGTGGCGTTGGCGTTGGACACCGCCTGATTCCTCGACACCAGGGCCAGCGCCCCCAGGCCCAGGGCCACGATGGCCACGGCGACGCTGGTGGCCAGCACCCGTCGGCCCCGACGGGCGTTCGACTTGCGGCTGGCCAGGACGTACTCGACCTGGAGGGCGGTCGGTGCCGGATCGGACAGCTGGGACGATCGGGCCAGCCAGTCCTCGGCCGACCGCAGTTCACTTCCTCGGAGGAGCAGGCTCCGATCTCTCCCCTTGGTATCCCACTCCAGGCTCTTGGTCAGCCAGCGGGTGTGCTCCTTTCGGACCTCCAGGTCGGTGTCGAGGGCCCGGACCACCCGCTCGATCGATGCGTCGAAGTCGTCGTGAGCGGTGAACGGAATCCAGTTACGGTGACGAATCTCCTCGGGCGCATCGTCATCAGGGACGGCGATGTGGAGGACGGGGACGATCCGCTTCTCGAGCTCCAGGGCGTAGGTGACCTCCTGGTCGCAGTAGGCCGAAGTGACCGAGTCCGGGGTGATCACGAACAGGAATGCATCCGAACCTTCGATCGCCGATCGGATGGCCTGGGGGAACACCTCTGCGTCGGCGATGCTCTCGGTGTCCAGCCAGGACCCCTTGCCCGGACCTCGAGGGACGCAGCCATCCGCTGCACGAACTCGGAGTCCCGACGCGAGTACGAGATGAATACGTCAGCCATAGACATCCGCCTCGATCACTTGACGTGTAGCCGTTCGTCGAGCTTAGGCCACTGTTCCCAGGCGGGCCGGTAAGGGATCCCTCTACGATGCATCAATGGCATCGGCGGGCGAGGAGGGGCCGGAGCCGTCCACCCGGACGGCCGGCGAGTGGCTCGAGGAGGTGCTCCGGAACGAGCGTCGAGGCGAGTTCCTTACCGCGTTCGACCTTGCCGAACGGGGCCTCGGTGAGTATCCCAGCGACGTCCTGCTGCGCTACCACACGGTTCTGGTCCTGGCCCGGGCCGGCTCGACTCTCCAGGCGATGCAGCGATTCGTCGAGTTCGACCTGGAAGCGGTCGGCTCCGAGGACACCGCGGCACTGGGGCCCGACTGGCCAAGGACAGGGCACTCGTGCCACCGGAGAGGACCGGGTTCGCCTGGCTCGGGCGGCGTCCGCGGCCTACCGTCGGATCAGCGACCGCACCCGTGGCTACTTTCCTGCCATCAACGCGGCCACCTTGACCCTGGTGGCGGAAGACCCTTCGGAGCGCGGGCCCTGGCTGAAGACACACTGAGGCTCGTCGCCTCCTCCGGTGATGGGAGCTACTACGCAGCGGCAACCGAGGCCGAGGCACTGTTGCTGATGGGGGACGAAGTCGGGTCGCACTCGGCCCTCGAGCGCGCCGGATGCTGCACGGCGACGACTTCGGGGCCCTTGCTACGACCCCGAAGTCGTCGCCGTGCAGCATCCCGGCGCGCTCGAGGCCCAGTGCGACCCGACTCCGTCCCCCATCAGCAACAGTGCCTCGGCCTCGGTTGCCGCTGCGTAGTAGCTCCCATCACCGGAGGAGGCGACGAGCCTCAGCGCGTCCTCAGCCAGGGCCCGTGCTCCGACAGGGTCTTCCGCCACCAGGGTCAGAGGCGGCCGCGTTGATGGCAGGAAAATAGCCATGGGTGCGGTCACTGATCCGACGGTAGGCCACGGATGCGCCCGAGCCAGGCGAACCCGGATCTCCGGTGGCACGAAGTGCCCGGTCCTTGGCCAGTCGGGCTCCCAGTACGCGGTGTCCTCGGAGCCGACCGCTTCCAGGTCGAACTCGACGAATCGCTGCATCGCCTGGAGAGTCGAGCCGGCCCGGGCCAGGACCAGAACCGCGTGGTAGCGCAGCGGGACGTCGCTGGGATACTCACCGAGGCCCCGTTCGGCAAGGTCGAACGCGGTAAGGAACTCACCTCGACGCTCGTTCCGGAGCACCTCCTCGAGCCACTCGCCAGCCGTCCGGGTGGACGGCTCCGGCTCCTCCTCGCCCGCCGATTCCATTGATGCATCGTAGATGGATCCCTTACCGGCCCGCCTGGAACAGTGGCCTAAGCTCGACGAACGGCTGCACGTCAAGTGATCGAGGCGGATGTCTATGGCTGACGTATTCATCTCGTACTCGTGTCGGGACTCCGAGTTCGTACAGCGGATGGCCGCATCCCTTGAGATCCGGGGCAAGGGGTCCTGGCTGGACACCGAGAGCATCGCCGACGCCGAGGTGTTCCCCCAGGCCATCCGATCGGCGATCGAAGGTTCGGATGGATTCCTGTTCGTGATCTCCCCGGACTCGGTCACTTCCAATTACTGCGACCAGGAAGTCACCTACGCCCTGGAGCTCGAGAAGCGGATCGTCCCCGTCCTACACATCGCCGTCTCTGATGACGATGCGCCCGAGGAGATTCGTCACCGCAACTGGATTCCGTTCACCGCTCACGACGACTTCGACGCATCGATCGAGCGGGTGGTGCGGGCCCTCGACACCGACCTGGAGGTGCGAAAGGAGCACACCCGCGGCTGACCAAGAGCCTGGAGTGGGATACCAAAGGGAGAGATCGGAGCCTGCTCCTACGAGGAAGTGAACTGCGGTCGGCCGAGGACTGGTTGGCCCGATCGTCCCAGCTGTCCGATCCGGCACCGACCGCCGTGCAGGTCGAGTACGTCCTGGCCAGCCGCAAGTCGAACTCCCGTCGGGGCCGACGGGTCCTGGCCACCAGCGTCACCGTGGCCATCGTGGCCCTGGGTCTGGGGGCGCTGGCCCTGCTGTCGAGGAATCAGGCGGTGTCCAATGCCAACGCGACGCAGTCCCAGGTCCTGGCCGCCCAGAGCCAGCTCGAGCTCACCAGCGACCCCGAGGTATCGATCATCCTGGCCCAGAAGGCCATGCGGGTGGCGCCCACTCCCCAGGCCATCGGGGCCCTGCGCCAAGCGCTCGATGCATCGAGGGTGCGGGCGGCACTTCCCGCCGAATCGGCCCGACAGTGCGGATTCGGAAGCGGACCGGAAACCGCTTACAGCCCGAACGGGGCCCGGGTGGCCGAGAGCCTGTGCACCGGGGAGGTCGTGGTGGCGGACGCCGCATCGGGGCGGGTCACTACCGGCGACATCTCGCCGCCCAGGCCAGTGCTGTGGCCTACAACCCGAGTGGGTCCGTCCTCGCCGTCGGGACCGAGAGTGGCGTCGACCTCCCTGATCCGTCGACGGGACAGGTCCATTCCCAACTTTCGGGCCACGCGAGCCCAACGCTCTGGATTTCAATACCAACGGCACCCTCCTGGCTACCACCTCGGGCGCAGGTACGACGCTGTGGGACCTGGCTACGGGGACACCCGTTTGGTCGCTGGCCGAACCAAAACGACGACCACACGGCAGCGTTCACCTCGGACGGTCAGTTCGTGGTGGTGTGCACGGCCAAGGGCTACTCCGAGGTCGTGGACATCGCCATGGATAGGTCGTGCGGAAAGTCGTACCGCCGTACAACCAATTCGCCACACGGGCACCCCTGACCCGTCGCCATCGAGGGAACCACCCTTGTGGTGGGCACGGAGGCACTGGGCCACGTCGACGCCAGCGGTTGGTTAGTCCTGGGAACACGCAGAACTGGTGGCTTGTCAACACGGTGACCCTGTCACGGTGCCTCGATCAGCGCGGTCGCCATCAGCACCAACGGGGACTTCATCGCGGTGGGCCTTGATGACGGCACGGAGGGGTCTGGTCCCAGTCCGGCGACGACCAGTTGTTCAGCCTGGAGGGGGAGGGCGCACAGACCAACACGGTCTCCTTCAGCCCGGACGGCTGCGGCTCGTCGATGCCGACGACCAGGGATATGCACGGATCTACCGGTCCGGGGAGCCGTGGCTGCTCTCGTTGCCCATGGTGGCGCACAGTTGCGGTGCGGAATTCGGATGGCAGCCGCACAAACTGCTGGGCCTCACCCAGACCGGAGACTCGATCACCCTGCAGACCTGGTCGCTCCCGTCGTTCCGGCGGACGGCAGCTACCACTGTGTTCCCCTCAGTCCAGTCGAACGAGTGCTCGGCGGTTAGCCCGGATGGTCGACTGGTGGGGCTCTGGGACGGCGACCAACATCCACGGTGAGCGTATTTGACGTGGCCACCCGAAGATCGACTCACACTTCCCACGATGGTCGTCCAGGCGGCCACCTTCAGCAACGACGGACGGCTGATGGCGGTGGCCAGCGGCACGGGGAGTCCTCGTCACCAACCTGTCGACCCACCGTACGGTGCGCTCCGGGGGCTGGCCGAAACAGTGTCCGCTGAATTGGACGGAGGGCCGGTCAGAGCAGTGACGACCGTCTGGTGGCGGCCAACTCACTGTGCGGCCTGGCGACCATCGGACATACCAGTACCGCCAAGCCGGTCGAGAGCTTCAATGATGACGGCTCCGGTACAGTCCGCCACCTTCAATCCGGTGAACGACCAGTTGGCACTCACGTCACTGGACGGAAGCGTCACCGTGCTGGACGTCGCTACCGATAGGAGGGTCCAGGAGCTGCTCGGCCACTCGAGACAGGTGGCTGACACGGCGTACGGACCGAAAGCCCGCTACATAGCGGCGGGGAGCTTCGACAACACCATCCGGATCTGGGATACGGCCTCCGGTCAGACCCTTCAGGTCGATCACGACTTTTCGTTTCCTTACGACGGTCCCTACATCAGCCCCGACGGGAAGTTCCTCGTCGAGCTGAGCCTGAGAGATCAGACCATCGTGTGGCCGGCCTGCCCCGACTGTGAGAACCTGTCGGCGTTGCTGCAGGCATCACCCGCCGGCGTGGTCTCTCCACTCACTCCCATCGAAAAGGCGCAGGTGGCCGCGGCCGCTTGATCGTTTGTGCCTCCCATGGTTTACGACGCGAACTCTGCCTGATCGCGCCCTTTCTCCCAAGGCAACGTGGTCGAGACCTCACGATCCTTGATCTTGGCGAGCTCAGGCGCCGGATATCGGGTAGGCCGCGTTCCCCAGATCGAGCGATGCCACCTCTGGATTGCCCGGGGACAGTCGCCTATCGTGGCCTTCAGGCCCGACACGTTGGCGGCCACCGGAGATCGAGGCGGATGTCTATGCCTGACGTATTCATCTCGTACTCGCGCCGGGACTCCGAGTTCGTGCAGCGGATGGCCGCGTCCCTCGAGGTCTTGGGCAAGCGACCCTGGCTGGACACCGAGAGCATCGCTGACGCAGAGGTGTTCCCCCAGGCCATCCGATCGGCGATCGAAGGTTCGGATGCATTCCTGTTCGTAATCACCCCGGACTCGGTCACCTCGGCCTACTGCGACCAGGAGGTCAGCTACGCCCTCGAGCTCGAGAAGCGGATCGTCCCCGTCCTCCACATAGCGGTTCCCGATGACGATGCGCCCGAGGAGATTCGTCACCGTAACTGGATTCCGTTCACCGCTCACGACGACTTCGACGCATCGATCGAGCGGGTGGTCCGGGCCCTCGACACCGACTTGGAGGTCCGAAGGGAGCACACCCGCTGGCTGACCAAGAGCCTGGAGTGGGATGCCAAAGGGAGAGATCGGAGCCTGCTCCTCCGAGGAAGTGAACTGCGGTCGGCCGAGGACTGGCTGGCCCGATCCTCCCAGGTGTCCGATCCGGCACCGACCGGCCTCCAGGTCGAGTACGTACTGGCCAGCCGCAAGTCGAACGTCCGTCGAGGCCGACGGGTGCTGGCCACCAGCGTCGCCGTGGCCGTGGTAGCCCTGGGCCTGGGGGCCCTGGCCCTGGTGTCGAGGAATCAGGCGGTATCCAACGCCAACGCCTCCCGGTCCCAGTTCCTGGCGGCCGAGAGCCAGCTCGAGCTCACCACCGATCCGGAGGTGTCCATCATCCTGGCCCAGAAGGCCGTGCGGATGGCGCCCACGCCCGAGGCCGTCGGGGCCCTGCGCCAAGCACTCGATGCGTCGAGGGTGCGGGTGGCACTTCCGACCGAGTCCAGCGAGCAGTGCGGATTCGGGAGTGGACCGGCAACCGAATTCAGCCCGAACGGCACCTGGGTGGCCGAGAGCCTGTGCACCGGCGAGGTCGTGGTGGCGGACGCCGCATCAGGCCGGGTCATCTACCGGCGCCATGTCGCCGCCCAGGCCAGTGCCGTGGCCTACAGCCCGGGTGGATCCGTCCTCGCGGTGGGTACCGAGAACGGAATCGACCTCCTCGATCCGTCGACGGGACGGATCGAGTCCGAAATGCCGGGTCATGGCGAGCCCAACGCCTTGGACTTCAACTCCAACGGCACCCAGCTGGCCGCCACCACCGGCCTGGGCACGACCATGTGGGATCTGGCCACCGGGACCGCCGTGTGGTCCCGTTCTGAACCCGACAGCGACCACACGGCGGCATTCACCTCGGATGGACGGTCATTGGTGATCGGGACGGCTGCGGGGTACTCCGAAGTCGTCAACATCAGCAATGGGGCGATCGTCCGGACACTCGTACCTCCGGACAGCCCATTCGTGACGACAGGTACTCCGGACCCCGTGGCCATCGAGGGCGCCACCCTGGTGGTGGGCACGAATACCGACGGACCCGCCGTCGAGGAAAGTGGCGAGGTCGACCTGTGGAACACGCAGAACTGGAAAATGTTGACCACGGTGACCACGGTCATCCAATTTGCGATCAGCTCAGTGGCTATCAGCCCCAACGGGCACTACGTCGCCGTGGGCCTGAAGGACGGCACCGGTGGGGTGTGGTCCTCCATACTGCCCGTCGACAACCAGGTGTTCAACCTCGAGGGGGAAGGGGCACAGATCAACACCCTCGCCTTCAGTGCTGATGGCACCCGTCTGGTCGACGCCGACAACCAGGGGAACGCACGGATCTACCAGTCCGGCGAGTCGTGGCTGACCACGCTGCCCCAGCCGGCGGGGAGCTGCGACGGGGAGTTCGGATGGCAGCCGCACAAACTGATCGGCCTCACCCAGACCGGGAACGCCATCACGCTCCAGACCTGGGCGGTGCCCTCATTCCGGCCGACCACGGTGACCACCGTGGTTCCAACTGGTGCGGCGGACGAATGCGCGACATTGAGTCCGGACGGAAGACTGGTCGCCCTGTGGAACCACACCAACCCGACGTCCCCAGTCAGTGTGTTCGACGTCGCCACCGGGAGGATGGAGCTGACTCTGCCTTCGATGGTCGTCCAGACGATCAGTTTCAGCGACGACGACCGGGTGATGGCGGTGGCCTACGGCACAGGTCGACTCATGGTCACCAACCTGTTGACCCACCACTCGGTCAGTGCTGGGGGCTGGCCGAGGCAGTGTGTGCAGAACGGGGCCGGAGCCCCAGTCATCAGTGATGACGACCGACTGGTGGCCACCTCTCACCCTGCGGGCTGCTCTCGGTCGGCAGAATCAGCTCGGCCATGCCGTTCGAGACCTTCAACGTCCACGGTCAGGTGGACGCTGCGGCCTTCAACCCGGTGAACGACCAGTTGGCCATCGGGTCCCTGGACGGAAATGTCACCGTCCTGGATGTGGCTACCGATACCAAGGTCCAGGAGCTGCTGGGCCATTCACGGGAGATCACCGGCGTGGTTTATAGTCCGCAGGGCAGTTATATCGCGACGACCAGCTTCGACAACACCGTCCGGGTGTGGGACGTCGCATCCGGTCAGACGTTCCAGGTCGACCACGACTTCTCCTCCACGAACTCCCCGTTTCTCAGTCCCGACGGGAAGTTCCTGATCGAGACCAATGGATATGGGCAGGCCAACGTATGGTTGGCCTGCCCCGACTGCGAGGATCCGACGGCTCTGCTGAACGCGTCCCGTGCCGGCGTGATCAGTCCCCTCACACCCATCGAGCAGGCCCAGGTGGCCGCGGCCCTTGATCGTCCAGCGTTGCAACCGATGGACGAGGTCTCAGGCACAGTTCAGCAACCTGGATGTCGGTCAGCTACAGGGTCACCCGACGCTGTAGACGGCTCGGGCCCAAAACCGAGCGGACGCTCAGCCAGCTCTTCCATGTAGTGCGCAGTCCATCCGGCGATTCGGGCCACACTGAAAAGGGTGCGGCCTGTATCGGGCAGCATTCCGTGCCCCAGCTCAGGGCCGCCAAAGCAAGGTCGCAGTTGGCCCGTGGGATGTCGTGGGCCGCGGCCGACTCCATGACCTCTCTCAGGATGTCACCCGTGTGTCGCTGAGCAATGGTTCCGCCAGCGACAAAAGA